>NZ_JAGJEC010000002.1 GCF_018100785.1 Maribacter sp. MMG018
GCAGGCGACGGATTGAACCTGGATGTGAGCAATGAGTTTACGGCAGTAGCCAGCCCGGATGCTAACAATGCCTTGGAAGTTCGTGGCAATGGTATTTATGCTACAGATGACCAGGATGCCGATGAGGTTGCTTTTGATGATAGTAGTGCATCGCTTGGCGCGACGGATGTACAGGGAGCAATCGAAGCATTGGTAAGTGCACCCGATAACGATACCCAGTATACGGCAGGCGACGGATTGAACCTGGATGTGAGCAATGAGTTCACGGCGGTAGCCAGTCCGGATGCTAACAATGCCTTGGAAGTTCGTGGCAATGGTATTTACGCTACAGATACAGATGACCAAGATGCCTCTGAGGTAAATCTATCAAGCCCTATCGACGTTGACGGTGATAGTTTGAACGAAACGAACGTACAGGAGGCCCTTGAGGACCTTGCCGCGAACAGCAGCGACGATCAAAATATTGAAAATCTTGCGATAAACACGAGTTCAAATATACTTACTGTCGGTATTGAGAACGGTAGTTCCCAAACCGTTAATTTATCACATTTGGACAATCCGGGTACCGACAACCAAAATATTGCAAACCTAGCCTTTTCTGGTACCACTTTAACCGTGGGTATAGAGAACGGTAGTTCCCAAACCGTGAGTTTACTTCCATTGGCCGACAATCAAAGTATACAAGGTTCAGGGCTGTCCGGAACCACCTTAACGATCGGTATAGAGGATGGTAGTTCAGAAACAGTAGATCTGTCTAGTTTGGCAAACACCGACAACCAACAAATAAGTCTCTCTGGAAATACCATTACCTTATCCAATGGAACTGGTACAGATACAAGTGTAACCCTTCCTACGGCAGATGGTACCGAAACTATAGTTACCGCTGGTAACGATATTAGTGTTACAGGCGATGGTAGTGCTTCGACCCCATATGTGATAAACAATGTAAGACCCGATATATTTTACCCACCTTCCATAGAAGTGGACGTGGCCACCGTAGGAACAGGTAGATCCATTGATCTGCATGCGGAATATGTATCTCAATATGGTTCGCCCATGGTAAGGAGTGATGTTGGTGGGGCCAATGAAGCGCCCGCTGCTATTCCTACCTATGCAGCAAATGAATTGTACTACTATGTTACTTATTACGACGCAACAGTATTTGCCAACGTCCAAGTTAATGCCAATGGTATAATGACCTATGATGTGATTGCTACACCAACAGATTATAACACATTGATAAACGTTGTGTTTGTGGCCAAGTAATTTAGAAGAAACAGATACCTAGACCGATTTGAAAAGAATTCACACATATAAAACCATTTTTCTTGGTGTTGTTTTTACAATATTAGGGATAACGGTATCCAATGCCCAGTATTTGTTGCAGGCTCCTGCGGATACAGCTGAAGAGACGAGAACGAATTTTCGTTGGTACGAAGCGCAGGATACTAGCACAATTTTAAGTACGGAGCGCTTTTTGGAAGTCACCGAACAAGGAGTTTATTTTGCTGTTTACGATGGTACTTTATGTGGTAAAAATGCTACAAGCTACTTTATTGTTACTAACTGTAATTCTCCCTATAACGAGGTTACTCTTGATATTAGTGATAATACCGATAGCCTTTCTCCAGCAGCATCTGTGAGTTGGACTCCTTCTTTACCGGGGGATCAGAGTGCGCCCACGGTCATTGCTACAAAAACTATAGAACGGTATGTAGCTACTATCAATAAGGCTGGAAATGCAAAAGACTTACCCAGTTTTACCGTGGTTTGTATTGACGAGTCGGCCATTCTTGTCGATGATATGGTAACGGTAGATGAAGATAGTTCTGTAATCGTTGATATTTTTTCTAATGATAGTGAGTTGCCTACAGAAGGTGTACTTACGATCACCGATCCGGCCAATGGTACGGTTAATGTAGATGACAACGGAACACCTAACGATCCTACCGATGATATCGTAACCTATACGCCCGATCCGGATTATAACGGTTCGGACTCTTTTGATTATACGATTTGCAATATTTATGGAGACTGTAGTACGGCAACTGTTACCGTAGATGTGACTCCTATTCTTGATACTATCGATGATAGTGTAGTTACTAACGAAGATACTCCTATCGTATTGGATGTTTTAGGAAATGATAATGATATTCCATCCGTAGGTACATTAACGGTTACCGATCCAACGAATGGTACTATTGTAATCGATAATGGAGGAACACCTAACGACCCTTCCGATGATACGATTACGTATACACCAAGTGAAAATTTCGATGGTAATGATTCGTTTACCTATACCCTGTGTGATGACCTAGGTAACTGTGATACCGCAACGGTAACCATTTTAGTGAGTGACGCTGCCGATCTTGATGCGGATAATGACGGAATCTTGGATAGCTTTGAAGACCTGAATTTGGATGGCGACAACGATCCTGCGACCGACCCGACCGACTCTGACGGCGATGGCTTCCCCGACTATCTTGATATAGATAGTGATAACGATGGTATACCCGATAATGTGGAGGCCCAGACTACAGAAGATTATATTGCTCCAAGTGGTGTTGATGCCGATGGCAATGGCTTGGACGATGCTTATGAGGATAATGGGGTCTTAGGATTGTTTCCGGTAGATACCGATGGTGACAGTCTTCCCGATTATTTAGATGAGGATAGTGATAATGACAATGTGCCGGATAGGGTAGAAGCACATGATTATGATCATGATGGCGTTGCCGATGTTGTTTTAATCGGCTCTGATAAAGACGATGATGGTTTGGATGATGGTTTTGAAGGTGCTATAACTGTTGATGTAGATGTAAATGATGAACTGGACGATCCATACCAACAATTACCTAATACCGATAATGATGAAGAATCTGATTATAGGGATACCGATGATGACGATGATGGTATAGAAACCATAGATGAAGACCTAAACCTTGACGGCGATTACGCTAACGATGACTCGGATAATGACGGAATTCCTAACTATTTAGATTCAGATCTTGAGCGACAAGAAGAAGCGGTAGAAGTTTTTAACGTAATAACACCTAATGGTGACGGTGTTCATGATGTGTTAAGAATAGACGGACTTGAGAATTATCCGAACAATACCATCCGCATTTATAACAGATGGGGCGTAATGGTATTTATGACCAAGGCGTACGGTACCCAAGGCAACCTGTTCGATGGCACATCTCAGGCAAGGGCAACTATAGAAAAGGAAAATAAGCTTCCAGTAGGTACATACTTTTACATATTGGATTACGAAGAACCCAATGGTAAAATGAAACAGCTTTCAGGTTACCTATATATTAATAGATAGAAGGATGTCAAATAATAGATCTACAAGAACAAAATATTGTACCCCTTTAAATAGATTTTTCCTTTTAATAGTATTGATTGGGGCAATGTCCTATGGTCAGCAAGATGCCCAATATACCCAATACATGTACAATACGGTAAGTGTAAACCCGGGGTATGCAGGTTCTAGGGGGCATATTAGTGTAGCGGCCCTACACCGTTCGCAATGGGTCGGTTTAGATGGCGCTCCGGTTACGCAGACCCTTAATGTTCATTCTCCCATTGGTTATAGGGGAGTTGGTCTAGGTCTTTCTATTGTAAACGATAAGATCGGCCCTACCTCGGAAACCAGTTTTGATGTCGATTTTTCTTATACTATTTGGACCTCTACCGAAGGCCGTTTAAGTTTTGGGTTGAAGGCTAGTGCCAACTTATTGGATATTCGGTTTTCGGAACTGAACCAGTATGCAAGCGACCAGACGTTGCAACAAGATATCGATAATAGGCTTACACCGAATATCGGTGCTGGAGTATATTACCACACCAATAATTTTTATGCGGGACTGTCCGTACCAAGATTGTTGGAAACAACGCATTTCGATGAATCTTCGCTCTCTACGGCAAAGGAGCAAATGAACTTCTATTTTATCACGGGCTACGTGTGGGATCTAAATCCTTTTTTAAAGTTTAAGCCGACATTGCTTACCAAATTGGTGCAAGGAGCCCCTTTACAGGTAGATCTTTCGGCTAATTTTATGTTCAACGAGAAATTTATTCTAGGTGCGGCCTATAGATGGGATGCCGCAGTGAGCGGTATGGCAGGGTTTAATATATCCGAGAATCTATTGATCGGAATAGCCTATGACCGTGAAACCACCGAATTGGGCGGTACTTCTTTTAACGATGGTTCTTTCGAGGTCATACTTAGATACGATTTTATCAGCACAAAGAACAATTTAAAATCACCTCGCTTTTTTTAAATACATTCCGTACATTTCTTCTTATTCTGTTATTTATTTTATTGATGGGTTTAATATAAGTTGTACAAAGACCCTATTTTTACAATATGAAGGAAGAAGAAGTAATACTTGTTAACGAAAAAGATGAGCAAATAGGCACTATGCCAAAGATGGAAGCCCATGAAAAGGCTGTACTTCATAGGGCATTTTCGGTATTTGTTCTAAATGATAAGAACGAGATAATGCTGCAACAACGTGCAGCACATAAATATCACTCCCCATTGTTATGGACCAATACGTGTTGCAGTCATCAAAGGGTAGGCGAGACCAATATCGTGGCGGGTAAAAGACGTTTGCAGGAAGAAATGGGATTTAAGACCGATTTAAAAGAACTTTTTTCTTTTATTTATAAGGCTCCTTTCGATAATGGTTTAACAGAACATGAACTAGATCATGTAATGCTTGGTTATTATAACAATGAGCCTGTTATTAATACGGACGAAGTAGAAGATTGGAAATGGATGACACCTGTCGATGTTAAAAATGACATAGAGAAAAATCCTGACGAGTACACCGCGTGGTTCAAAATAATTTTCGAAAAATTTTATCAGCACTTAGTCGATAACCTTGTTGTAAGATGAAAGTAAAAGTAAGTAGAAAGGCTCATTTTAATGCCGCACATAGATTGTTCCGGGAAGATTGGGACAATGATACAAATAATGCAGTATTCGGCAAATGCAGTAATCCGAATTATCATGGCCATAATTACGAAATGGTAGTCAGTGTTTATGGGGAAATAGACCAGAAGACCGGTTTTGTGATGGATATGAAAAAGTTGAAAGAATTGATCAGGGCAGAGATAGAAGAGGCCTTTGATCATAAAAATTTAAATGTAGAGGTGCCAGAGTTTAAGAACCTAAACCCCACGGCAGAAAATATAGCGGTAGTTATTTGGAAAAAGTTAAGGCCCCATATTGCACAGGATAAAGATATAGAAGTGGTCCTTTATGAAACCCCAAGAAATTTCGTGACCTTTTCGGGGTAAGGCTTTATATAGATATTGGGTATACCTCTTTTATTTAAACGAAATCTATAAGCATGCCGACAGTTCAACTTTAGAAATGGGTTGTTCGTATTAAGATAGTCAACAGTAACCGGTATTGTAAACAGTGTGGAACATCGTTTTCTTAAATTTGCAATTCATTAAAATTTAATTATGACCTTATATCCATTAAAATTTCACCCTATTCTAAAAGAAAGACTTTGGGGAGGTGTTAAATTGAAAGAAGTTTTAAATAAAAAGATTGAAAGCGACATTACTGGTGAGAGTTGGGAGCTTTCTGCCGTGAGTGGAGATGTATCGGTAGTTGCGAACGGAGATCTTAAAGATACTTCATTACAAGAATTGATAGAAAAGGAACCTGAGGCGCTTTTAGGTAAGAGCGTGGTCGCCAGATTTGGAAAAGAATTTCCGATCCTGATTAAATTTATAGATGCAAAACAAGACCTTTCTATACAATTGCATCCTAATGACGAACTAGCAAAGAAGAGGCACAATTCTTTTGGAAAAACCGAGATGTGGTACATTATGGATGCAG
Organism: Maribacter sp. MMG018; assembly: GCF_018100785.1. Classification (GTDB taxonomy): domain Bacteria; phylum Bacteroidota; class Bacteroidia; order Flavobacteriales; family Flavobacteriaceae; genus Maribacter. The sequence goes on from NZ_JAGJEC010000002.1 coordinate 5,864, forward strand.
ATCCAGGGGCGGAGCTTATCGTCGGGTTCAACAGAGATGTTACCAAAGATGAGTATTCTGAAAGTTTAAAGAACGATACGTTGTTGGAGTTGTTGAATTACGAAAAGGTAAAGGAAGGGGATACTTTTTTTATTAATACCGGTAAGATCCATGCTATCGGAGCCGGGGTACTTTTAGCGGAGATACAGCAAACCTCGGATGTTACGTATAGGGTATTCGATTTTAATAGAAAAGACAAGGATGGAAATCTAAGGGAACTTCATACCGATTTGGCCTTGGACGCGATCGATTATCAGAAAAAGGATGATTTCAAGGTAAATTATACACATACAAAAGATACGGTTAACCAAATGGTAGACTGTCCTTATTTTAAAACCAATTTCTTAAACCTTGAAAAAGACATGGAGCAAGATACAAGGTCTAGAGACTCGTTTACAATTTACATGTGCGTATCCGGAAAGAGTACTATAGGTACAGAGTTCGGTGAAGTGGATATTGATAAAGGTGAAACCATATTGGTGCCCGCTATATCAAATAAAATATCCATAAAAACCCAAGGAGCCAAGTTGCTGGAAGTTACTATTTAGTGGCTTCATCTAAAATGAAAGCCTAAAGTTGTACTTTTGTTAAAAATTAAAAGAAAATGGCAAGTATAAAAAATCTAAAAAAAGATATTAATAATGTACTAGGTGACATTATTGAAGGTGTTTATATAGTTGAGGAAACCAATGGAGGTCAGCACTCAAAAGAAGGTACCGCGATTATTGATGAAGCTATCAATGTTTTTGATGAGTTGATCGCCAAGGTAAACCAGAACGATATCGACAATAAAAAAGCCCACTATAAAGAAGTAAGGGCAGAGTTGGAAACAAAAGCGAACAAGTTAATAGAACAACTGAACAAACTAGGATAATTCTAGTTGGTTTTAAATAAAAAAAGCATCCTTTTGAGGATGCTTTTTTTATTACTTATTTTTTTAGTAGTTCCTTAAGTTCCATACCGTACTTAGAAGCAGCTACTTCCGGTGTTAGTACTTTGTAAATAGAATCTAGGTATTTAACGTTCGCATCAGGAATCTCTTTAACTGCGATATATGGCGCTATGTACGAGTCTTTGTTGTTAAGGGCAAAATTTATGGAGAAGGCATAGCCCTTTTGGGTGTTTTTGGCACTGGCACGTTCTAGTGAATCTATAATCGCTTGGTCTAACGGTTTTTCCGCTTTCGAAGCTTCCAGCATAATTTCGAGATTTCTTTTGTTGATATTGGATAGGGCTTTTCTATAATCCTCCAATTTTTCATGCGAGCTAGATCCTGTAATTTTTGCGTTCGTGTCAAAAGTATTCCAGTCGGTGTTTATGGTAATGATGCCAGGTTCTGCAAAAAATGTAATACGATCGTTGACATCGTTGTTATCCTTTTTGTTCAGATATAGGTAAAATATTTCTGGACTTTCTAGATCGGCGGTCAAACTAAAACTTCCATCACCATCAATTTCTAAAGAATCAACGGTAACCAAGCTGCTGTCCACCAAATGTTGTAGGTACAAGGTACCTTTTTTTAGGCCTTTTACTTTTCCGTTAACAACCAATGAGCCTTCTTTTTTGCTATCGCAAGACATTATAACAAGAAAGGCACTAAGGATAAAAAGTAATTTTTTCATTGAATTTATTTTGGAGGCAAATATCATTAAATTTTTAGAGAAAATATAGCTCGTAAACGGAAATGCTATAAACTAGAGGCGACTTCCATTAAATAGGCACAAAGCAATGCGCCGCCCGTACCTACCACATATCCCAACACCGCCAATAATACCCCAACGGAAGTCAGTGACGGGTGAAATTCTGCGGCCACTACAGGTGCGGAGGCGGCTCCACCAACATTGGCTTGGCTACCCACCGCTAGGAAGAAATAGGGTGCTTTTATAAGTTTTGCGACCAGTATAAGTAACCCGGCATGAATGGCTATCCATATAAACCCAACAGCTATTAAACCAGGGTTCTCCAATACTTTGCCAAGATCCATTTTCATGCCAATGGTAGCAACTAAGATATAGATGAACACGCCACCGATCTTACTTGCCCCTGCGCCTTCATAGTTCTTGGCCTTGGTGAACGACAATAATATGCCGGCACAGGTGGCGATAACCACCATCCAAAAGAAGCCCGACCCCAAGAAGCTAAGAAAACTTTTAGTATCACTGATGGCTTCAAAATTAGAGGTTAAATAAGAGCTTAAACGATCACCGAAAAAATGAGCAAGTCCCACGGCCGAAAAAGCCAAACAAAGCATCATCATATAATCGTTTAGGGTAGGTACCCGGGTTATTTTCTCGGTAAAGGCGGTTACCTTTACTTTTAATGTTTCAATGGCAGAGGTGTCTGCCTTTAGCCAATTATCTATACTTTTTGTTTTTCCTACCCCTAATAGTACAATGGCCATCCATACATTGGCCACTACAATGTCTATTAAGACCATGCCTCCATACTTTTCAGGGTTGTACTGAAATATCTCTAGCATGGCCGCTTGGTTGGCCCCGCCGCCGATCCAGCTACCGGCAATGGTCGCGAGTCCTCTCCATATAGCGTCAAAATCGTTGCCGCCAACGGTCTCAGGTGAAAAAATGGAGACCAAAAGAATTGCAATAGGTCCTCCGATAATAATGCCTACACTACCCGTTAAGAACATTATGATGGCTTTTGATCCCAAATTACTGATAGCTTTAAGATCAATACTTAGGGTCATTAAAACAAGGGCAGCAGGTAAAAGATACCTACTCGCCATAAAATAGAGATTGGAGGTTTCATCTGAAATTAGACCGCTACTTGCCAATAATGCCGGTAACAGGTAACACATGAGTACTGCGGGCACAATGGAATAGAATTTTTGCCAAAATCCTTTTTTTATGCTCGAGGTATAAAAAATAAAGCCCAAGGCCAAAGCCAATAAACCAAATACAACGGTATCGTTCGTAATTAAGGGCTGTGTTATAGAACTATCCATGAAGAAACTTAAAAATGTTATTTCTCAAATATAACTAAATATGCAGATGTTGTTGAATATATTGGGCAACGCCGTCCTCTGTATTATGAGAGGTAACAAAATCAGCACTCTTTTTTACCTCTTCGCGCCCATTGGCCACAGCCACTCCACAGCCTGTGTTGACCAACATTTCCAAATCGTTATAATTGTCACCGAAAGATATAACATCGTTAAGGGTTTCGTCATCGGCAAGTAACGATTTTATGGCCGATAGTTTTGAAACGGATTTTGGAGAAACTTCGATGAGCGTATCGTTAGAACGGTAGATGTTCAGTTCTTGTTGAAATTTGGTGTTTAGCTGAGGCATAAGAATGTCGGCAGTTTCTTTTGTTCCCATGATCATAATCTTATGCGCTCCTACGTTTTTGTCTTCCCATTCTAAAATTGAATTTTTGGTAGATTTAAAAGTGGGTATGGTCTTGGTATACTTTATTTCTTTTTCTACCCTTTCGGAGGTTTTTGGCACATGCCAATCGTTATGGGCATATAAACCAAGGTCTACTTTAAGAGGTTCTGTTAACTTATATATGTCGCGGACAACAGTAAGAGGAATGCTAACAGAATGTATTACTTTGTTTTCATGTAGTACCAAAGCGCCGTTGTAACAAATAATGGGCTGATCTAAAATTCCTAGATTTTCTTGTATATAATACATGCCACTGGGCATTCTGGCAGAAACCAAGATGATTCTGGTCGTGTTTTTTATTCTTTTTATTTCTGAAATGGTGAACTCGGAAACATCACTTTTTGTAGATAATAATGTGCCATCTAAATCTGAACATAGAATCTTGTACCTCATTTTAAATATTTAACCAATAGGTAAGTTTTAAGTTTATAGAGCGATATTTGGGTTCGAACGAGTTAACAAAGTAATTATCGTTATATACAATAAACAAATCTGATAATGGAGCAAAACGCCATTGTAATCTTGAGTTAAAACCTAAATTATCTCGCTGGTTACTGTATTGTACTAGTGTTGACCAAAACATCGATTTGCTAAAGGTAACATCTATTTTAGGACTTATCAGCCAAATATCTACACTTGAATAGGGTTCTGGGAGCGATATTTTATCATAGTTCATTGCTAATGATAAATATACCTTTGGTTGAAACCTTAAGTACATTTCAGCTTCAACAGAAAATCTATCGCCATTAAAAAAACTTCCCATGGTGGGTTCTATGCTATAGGCAAATCTTTTTCTACTGTCAGATTGATACTCCAATGAAACAAAATTATAATGGTAGCCGAGCATGCCTGGCAATGGTGTGGCATCATCTAAACCAGTGGGGTCAAAATCATCGAAAAGATAGGTGTACGAATGCGAGTACGAAACATTGATTTCGGATTGATCATTGAATTTGGATTCCCACGCCCCGTTTAGATCATAATCGGTATGAAGGAAATCATTTTCGGGGCTCCAGGTCAACACAGGAAAGAATTGAAAACTATGACTTTGCAAGGCACTGTTTTCTGGCCAGAAAACGCGCTCTACCATGGTAGCGGTTTTAAATATATCCGTTCTACGTACGAAGCCAAGGTCTGACCTAAAATCTTCGCCTATATAGACCATATCTTCAAAAAAGTTCCATTTTCTAGAATTATACTGCATAAATGCACCTGAGGAAAGGTTTGCTTTTCCGGCATTATGGGCAAAAGATTTGTGAAGGTAGAATTTACCGTTCCATACATTATTATTCGATATTAAATTATAATCAATACCCGCAACCCTGTTATAGCGATCTTCGTCATCTTGAAAATCATAATCTTTAAACGTTTGTCTATTAATAAAGAACATGCCAATATTAGAACGCCCGAATACATTTTGTTGAAGCGCTAGCATAGTATTATTGTTAGAGGCTATATTTTCATCTAGATCTTCGGCAGTCTGTAAATTTAGAAAACCTAATCTTAGTTCTTTGGTTACCTTACCGCTTAAACGAACACCGCCAATTATCTTGTTTTCGATGGTGTTGTCGGCAGTATCTTTTGCAATACCTATACGTCTCGAGAAAAACGGGTTGGCATCTCTACCGCCACCAAAACTACCAAATAGGTCACTGTTGTCTATAAAGAACTGCCTTTTTTCTGGAAGGGAAACTTCAAAACGGGTTAGGTTCGTAATCTGGTTGTCAACCTCTACCTGAGAAAAATCGGGGTTTACGGTCACATCTAAATTCATACTATTGCCGATAGCTATTTTGGCATCTCCCCCAACATTGATTTTTGTATCCGAGGCATTCAGCTCAAAATCTTTTTCTGAGCCCATATTTACATAAGGAATTACAGTTAGCGGGGTACGGTATTTACCCAATGGTTTTTCGAAAATCATATCGCCCATAAAAGTGAGGCCATAGATATTCTGGTTTTGGGGAATATTCATCCATGTACTGTTCTCGTTAGATTGCGTATCGAATCTGTAACTATTGAAACGCCATTTGGTCTCTCCTTCTTTAAATTTGAACGCAGTTAATGGTATGACCATTTCAGCAGTATAATATCCATCATAGATTTTAGAATCTCCACGCCATTTTACATCCCATGAAATGGTAAATCCGTTGAGATTTAATCCGCCACCCGAAACAAGACCTTCACGCCTAACACCATATGGATTTATACCGAATAGAAAAGCGTTGTTTCCATCATTGAAAGTATCGAAAAGCAAGGTGATATTATCACTGTTGCCTGCCCTAAAATCTCGTTTTAAGGATTGAATGGAATAATCTTGGCCCGCTGTCTTAATCGTAATGCCTACATAAAGGTTTTTATCATCGTACAGCATTTTAATTTCTGACTGTTTTTTAGATTGTATGGTATCTAATGGGAAGTATTGCCAGAATTCATCGGCCTTATCGGCTTTGGTCCAAATAGGCTCGTCAAGAATGCCATCTGGGGTTATTTCGGTGGTTATTTGCTTTACAACAAAAGATTTTTCATTTGTTTGCGCATTTAACGAAAAACAAAGGAGTATAAGTACAAGCGTACTTAGATATTTGGTCATTATGGTAAAAGTTTGGTAGTCAACCAAATGTAAGTCTTTGTTTTGTTAAATAAATGCTAAACTGAATTTTGGTTAAAAATTAAGAGAAATACGGTCTGTTGACTATGTTAAATTACCCATTGAACTTTTTACTCTTTTTCTTGTTCGGGTTTTTGAAAAGACGTTTAAAAAATCCGTCCCGTTTTACAGGTTCACAATCGAGCAGTTTTTTTACTTTGTCGGTGGGAGTGGGAAATTTGGCCCGGGTAAGGTAATTAAACTCTTTGTGTTTGTTCATTTTCTGAAGCATGAGGGCGAACATGGGCAGGGCGGCATTTGCACCTTGGCCCAAACTGGTGTTTTTAAACCCGATTTCATGGTTGTCCAAACCTACCCATGTGAGGTGGATCATCTTAGGGGTAAGTGCTACGAACCAGGCATCTTTATTATTTTGGGTAGTTCCGGTCTTGCCCGCAATATCGTTCGGTAATTTGTACTTGTTCCTGATTCGGGATGCAGTGCCCGAATTAATGGTGGCCTTCATGATCTCTAACATAATTTGACCGTTCTCGTGTGAAAAGGCTGCAGCCTCACTTTTTTGGGGTTTAAATTCTGCTAAAACAGCACCGGTGCGAGAGACTATTTTTTTGATTATAAATGGTTCTATATAGTGCCCATCATTTAGATAGGTAGTATATGCCCTGGCCATTTCTGTCATCTTTATTTCACCGGTACCCAAGGCTAAAGAGGGTTCTTTGGGCAATTGTTCTCTTATACCCATTTTTTTGGCTTGGTCCATTACGTTGTCAATACCGGTTTCTTCAAGAACCTTTACGGCGATGGTATTGACCGAGTTGCTCAAACCTTGTTCCATAGAGTAGTTTAAGTAAGTCTCATCTTTATCTCCGGAATTGCTTGGTGACCAGCCTTTTAAATTTTTGTACTCGACTTCTTGTGCAGAGAAATAGGTGCAGGGAGATATCCCTTTTTCGAGGGCGGCCGTGTAAACTATGGGTTTAAAAGTAGAACCTACCTGGCGCTTGCTTTGTGAGATATGGTCATATTTAAACTGTCTAAAATTAATACCGCCGATCCACGTTAGTACTTCTCCTGTTTTGGGGTTTAAAGAGAGCGATCCCGTGTTAAGAAATTTCATATAATGTTTAATACTGTCCATAACGCTGATATTTTTTTCAATATCGTCGCCCCAGGTTTTTAATACCATGGGTCTGGTGGTTTGTTTTAGGCTGTCCAAAATCTGAGCGTCCTCGAATCCCTTTTTCTTTAAACGCATATAGGCGGGCGTTCTTTTGGCAATTTTATGAATAAGGTTTTTGTTGGTTTTCCAAGGGGCATTTTTACCATAACTCCTTTCAAAATCATTTTGAAGTTTTGTCATATGTGCTACCATAGACTCTTCCGCCATTTGCTGTAATTTATAGTTCAGGGTGGTGTATATCTTTAGTCCAGAAGTGTAAATGTTAAGGTCTGCGCCATTTTTATTCTGCTCTTGGATCCAGCGCAACATTTGCTTGCGGACCTCCTCTCTAAAGTAAGGAGCCGTACCCGAACTATAATCATAGTCTCTATAATCCAGACCAAGCTCTTTGTTCTTTAAGTCTTCCCATTCGACATTGCTCAAAAAGCCGTTGTTTAACATAGCATATAGTACCAGATTTCTCCTTTCCAAACTCTTTTCAGGAAAAATACGTGGATTGTAGCCATACGTAGCCTTTAACATACCTACCAAAGTAGCGGCCTGCGTAATGGAAAGATTTTTTGTTCTGGTATTAAAGAATTTAAGTGAGGCACTTTCTATCCCGAAAGTATTATCACCAAAAGACACGGTGTTGAGGTAATGGGTCAGAATTTCATTTTTACTATAAATAGCTTCCAGTTTTTTGGCAATGAACATTTCCTTTATCTTATCTACAACAATATTTGTTTTGTTCCGATCTCTTCTCGGATAAAGATTCTTGGCCAATTGTTGGGTAAGGGTGCTACCTCCGCCAGCAGATTCGTCTCCCATGAGTACGGTTTTGACACCAACCCTAAAAAGACTGCGATAATCTATACCCGAATGCTCGTAGAACCTTTCATCCTCTATAGAGACCAGAGCATGCAAAAGGTGTTCTGGAAAATCTTCAAAAGTAATGGGCTGCCGGTCGTTTAAGTAGTATTTGCCAATTAGTACACTATCGGCGGTAAATACTTCTGAGGCCACTTGATATTGGAAATTGGATAGCTCCTCCTTGCTGGGAATTTTACCCCAAGCACCTACATAAATACTACCGATAAAAATACCGACCAACAATAATAGCGTTGTTACTATTATTAAAAAGTACCTAAGAATAGGTGGTTTTATTTTGAGGAGCGAAGATTTTGTCTTTTTCATATGTGCAAGATCTTATTAAAATTTAAGCTAATGGCACTTTTAACAATACCTTAAAATTTGAAGTTATATTTTTGAATAAAATTATTTTCATGAAAAAGCTTACGTTTCTATTGTTTCTAATGGTACAGGTTTCATTTGCCAATGATATGGTTTGGTCAAAAACTGGCCATAGGGTAGTGGGCGATGTAGCACAGGAATATTTGACCCGTAGGGCCCGAAAAGCTATAGATAAATTATTGCATGGTCAAAGTTTGGCAGCCGTTGCCAATTTTGGCGACGAGATCAAAGCGGATAGAAAATATAAGGAGTTTAGTGCGTTGCATTATGTAAATTTTCCGGCGGACAAAGATTATAAAGATGTGGAGCCCAGTAAATATGGTGATTTGGTAACAGGCATAAATAAATGTATAGAGGTTATCAAGGATCCAACAAGTAGCAATGAGGACAAAACCTTTTATCTTAAGTTTTTGGTGCACTTAATAGGAGATTTACACCAACCTATGCATGTTGGGCGTGCAGAGGACAGGGGAGGAAACGATATACAGGTTCAATGGTTTGGAAGGGGAAGCAACCTGCACAGGGTATGGGATTCTAATATGATAGACGATTATGGAATGAGTTATACCGAACTGTCGGATGCCCTGCCAAAGCTTTCAAAAGAAGAGATAAAACAAATGCAAGCAGGTACTATTTATGATTGGATAGAGGAAACTCAAGAAATTACCAATAAAGTATATGACTCTGTCGAGGTGGGAGAAAAACTCGGCTATCAATACGGATATAAATGGTGGGGTACCGTAGAGAACCAATTACTAAAAGGAGGTATACGTTTGGCAGCTGTACTGAACGATATATTCAAATAGATTATTACCGGCTCTCTTTTTTCTACATACAGCTTTTATAGTAGTTCTCTTTATATAGAAAACATTGTCTTAAACATTTATTAATTAAGAAGGCCGTAATTTTTGGCATGACCTTTGAAATGATATAATTAGTGAACGATAGGTAAATTAAACGTGGCGCACCCCTTGTTTAAAGATAGTCGTCACTAAGCTTAAACGGTGTAAAAAAATCGGTTCCCACAGCCGATTTTTTTTATTTTATGATTCTAAAGGTGAGGTTAATACGTTCCCCGACGGGTTTGCTTGTTTTTGGTACCTGGTGTTTCCAGAAATGTTGTGTTTTTCCTTTCATTAATAAAAGGCTTCCGTGTTGCAGTACCAATTTATGTTTTAGGTCTGGAACTGTATTGTGTTTTAAATGAAAAAGTCTATCTGCACCCAAACTCAATGAAGCAATAACAGGGTTTTTTCCCAATTCCTTTTCATTGTCCGCATGCCATCCATTACTGTCTTTTCCATTACGATATAGGTTAAGAAGGCATGTGGTAAATTTATAATGGCAGTATTGTTCTATCTTCTTTTTTAATTCCGTTAACTCTGGGGTAAACAAATGGGGCCGCATGGTTATGTTGGAATAGGAGTAAGGCTTGTTGTTATTTGCGTATAGGGCCGTAAGGCGAGGTTGTGCGTAGACCTTTCCAAAAACCTTTATATCGTCTTGCTGCCAGGGTATTTTTGCCCGAAGGTGCTTAAAATAAACGTCTGCCTCATCTCGATTTAAAAAATCGGGACAATAATAAACCTCGCTATCCGGAAGTTCAAGGTCTTTAAATAAGTTGCTTTCTACGGTCATTAGACCAAAACAGTCTTTAGTTCGTTTCGGTACTCACTGGGGTTTTGGCCCGTAAAGGCTTTAAAAGACTTGTTAAAGTGCGAGAAATTATTAAAACCGCACTCAAAACAAACCTCTGTAATGCTCATTGGCTTTTCTGCCAATAGTTTTGAGGCATGTACCAATCTATATTCGTTTACAAACTGTACGAAGGTCTTATTCGTAATCTTTTTAAAGTATCTACAGAAAGATGGTATGGTCATACTGACCATAGATGAAATTTCTTCTAGAGTAATCTCTTCTTTAAAGTTATTTTTAACATGGTTGAAAACGATGTTTATACGGTCGTTGTCCTTTACATCGGTTTCCAGAGAAAAACCAGTGGCATTTAACAACCTTAATTCATCCGAATTTCCTAATTCGTTCAGAATGTTCAAAATACTTAGAAGGCGTTGGAAATCTGTCTGGTACTCCAATATCTCCATCTTATCACCAATTTTTCTTTTCGTTTTGCCGTAAAAGGCAATTCCCCCACTGGCCGCTTTGAAAAGACTTTCGATTTTTCTCATTTCGGGAATTTTAAAAAAATCGGTCCCTAAAAAGTCCATTTTCATCTGTATGACCGTTTCACTGGTGTTTCCCGTAAGTGCATCGGTAAAACCACAATGTGGTAAATTACTACCGATCAAGATTAGATCTCCATCGGTATAATAAGATACATGACTTCCTATTTGTCGTTTGCCAGACCCCCCATTTACATAGACTAGTTCCAATTCTGGGTGATAATGCCACACATTGTTCTTATTCCTTTTATGCTCATCAAATTTTTGATAGGTAAAAGAATGACCAAAATCTGGTTCTATTGCTTCAAAAGTAGGTTTCTGTACAATCATTTATAATTGTGTTTGCTTATGTAAAATTAGACAACCCATAAATAGGGTTGCTTTGCAAAATTAACCTAAATATGTGGAATATTAACCATAAGCTATTTAGTAAGTGTTAAGTTGGTTAAAATAGCACATAAATAGGGGAAGTATGATGTAGTGGAGCAAGTAATACGAGGGTATGTTTGTAGTGTAAATTATTCATTAATCCTTTAAAGTAATTTATCATGAAAAAACTAGTAAAAATTACAACCGTTGTTGCCTTTATGTTCGCTACAGTAGCAGGCATGGCAAAAGAGCCAAAATTGGACTTAGTATCCTTAGGTAGAGCAAAAAGTGTGCTTTTGACCTTAGATGCATCGTCGCAAGGTGTTAAAGTGAAATTAATGGATGCAGATTCTCATGTAATTTATACAGAGAAATTATCAAATGGCCGTTTTAGTAAAAAACTGAATTTAGAAGGTTTAAAAGATGGTAATTACTATTTGTCTACTGAAGACGGATTAAAGCAATATTACTACACTATCGTTTTAACTGATGGCCAAGTAAAAATTATAGATTCAAGTGAGGCTGTAAAGCCATTTTTCAGAAAAACAGAGGACAGGATCTTTGTAAACTTCTTGAACCTGAACAAATCTGAAATCTCTTTAAAGGTATATGATGAAGACGATAGACTTGTATTTTCTGAAACTGTTGCTGACAAGGTAATCGTTGAAAAAGCTTTCAATTTCGCCGGAGCTTATGCCGGAAATTATACTGTAGTTGTTGCCGATAATGCAAATACCTACACTGAACAATTTGTTGTTAATTAAGTTGATTTAAGTTAATTTCATTAAAGGAGGCTGGAGAGCCTCCTTTTTTATTTTTATATATCAAGGTATTGGTAGGCCCAGTATATGAGGAGAAACTGCAAAGGAAGCCTTAGAACCAACAACCACTTAGGTATTCCTGCAGCTGCCTTTTTTCCGCTTAACATGTAAAAGTGCACCAAAAGAAAAAGTATCAACATTACGATTAAGCCATAGATAGAAAGGTTTTTTGTTATTGAAAAACAAACGCCCATTCCCAATAGTATCTCAGAAAGCCCGCTTAAATATACCAGAGTTTTATGATAAGGTAGATAGTTGGGCATAATTCTCATATACATTTTAGGTTTTATAAAATGCATTAAACCTGCTAAAACGTACATTCCTCCCATTAGGTACAAATGCCATGGGTAGAACAGTTTCATTGTACGTATTTAAGAAATCGGTCTTTTTTATACTGCGGAACCGATTCGTTTTCCATAAATAGTTTAAGTAGTTCTTGGGGCTTTTCTTTCATGAAGATCAATTCGTAAAATTGCTGTACGGTAAGAGCGTTGTTAGATTCCTCTATTAACTTTAAACAATCTCCGCTAAAGACTGCGCCTTCTTCAATTATTTTGACATAGGTGCCCGGGTGGTTATGTGATATAAACTCTTTGATTATACTTTGTGTGCCAAACCTTACGCCTAATTTATAACAGGGTTCCCGAGGTTGAGATACCTGAACCAACGCCTTTCCGATACGATAGATGTTACCGATCTTGATTTTTGCTTCGTCCAAACCTTCAATGGTAAGGTTTTCACCGAACATGCCCCATTCCCACTCAAGGTCTGGATATTTGTTTCTCCAGAAAGGATATTGCCCGGACGAAAAAAGATAACAAGCTTTATGAATACCTGCGTGATGCTTACGGTCTATAACCGTATCGTCCTTGACATCGGTCTTTCCCAAAAAAAGACCTTTAGTTGTCGGCGATTTATAAATACCTGTTTTTTCTTCGACTCCGTTCCATGTAAAACTTCTAGGGGCAAGACTAATATTCGTAGAAATAACCTTCATATCGTGAAGATAGAAAAACACGGCCATTAATCCCTGTTTTGGTATTTGATTGTTCGCATGTTTACAGGTTATGTTCAATCCTTTTACACCAAAAACAATACGTTCAAGTAACCTCTTTGTCTAAAACAGAATGTTCTGTTCGAAATTATGATGGTATTTAATTGTTAGTCAGATATTTTGCTAAAGTGTAAAAGAAACACGACATTAGGAGATGAATACCGGTCATAGTTAATAAAACCTGACCTAGGGTTTAGCTAATATTTTTTCACTTTATCTAAATAAATGTTATTTGTATCATTTTTGCTTTTTACTGGTTTTGTAGCATTTTATGCCACGTATAAACTTCGAAAGGATAAGCTGAACACCAAAGATGGTTATTTTCTAGGGGGGCGCTCTTTAACTGGTATCGTTATTGCCGGATCTTTGTTGTTGACCAACATTTCTACCGAGCATTTGGTAGGTATGAACGGTTCTTCTTATCGTAACGGGGCCATTATTATAGCATGGGAGGTTACATCTGCTTTGGCCTTGGTTGTCGGAGCCTTGTATTTGGCGCCCAGATATCTTAAAATGGGGCTGACCACGATACCTGAATTTTTAGAGAAACGGTTCGATGGACTTACCAGAACCTTGGTGGCCCTGCTATTGATCATATCTTTTGTCGCTACTTTATTACCTATTGTTCTATACACGGGAGCCCTAAACATAGAAGCTATTTTTGAAATATCGGAGCTGTTGAAGGTAAGCCATGATCAAGGAATCTGGATCACCATTTTAATAGTAGGAAGCATCGGTGCCATCTATGCTATTTTTGGAGGGTTGAAAATGGTGGCATATACGGACACTATTAATGGGTTTGGTCTTCTTGTTGCCGGTCTTCTCGTTCCGATTATAGCACTTTTGAGCATTGGGGATGGAAACTTGTTTCAGGGTTTGGGCGAAGTTTTTGATAACAGTCCTGAAAAGTTCAATGTAATTAGTAATGAACCAGGTATTGGTGATGGCGCACGTTCCTCTATATTACCTTTTGAGGTGTTGTTTACGGGGCTTATGGTGAATCAAATTTATTTTTGGACCATGCATCAATCCATAATACAAAGGGTATTGGGGGCGGTAAACCTAAAAGAAGCGCAAAAAGGGTTGTTGTATACGGGGCTATTGAAAATTCTAGTACCATTGATTATTGTGTTGCCCGGGCTTATAGGTTTTTATTACTTTGGAGAATCACTATATGATAACCCGGATAGCGTTTATCCCGAGTTGGTGAAAAAGGTAATGCCTTTATGGTTAACGGGGTTCTTTGTAGCCGTAATGATGGGGGCTATTTTAAGTACGTTCAATAGTGCCCTTAATAGTGCGGCCACCGTTTTTAGCCTAGGTATCTATAAAAGATATATACATAAAGATGCAGCTGATCGTAAGCTGGTGAAAATTGGTAAATGGACATCGTTGTTATTGGCCGTTTTTGCAATAGGCATTGCACCTTTTGTGGCAAATGCGCCAGACGGGCTATACCAACTTCTGCAACAATTGAACGGTATTTTCTTTATACCCATCGCCAGCGTTATTTCTGCAGGTTTTCTTTTTCCGAAAATTTCAGCTTTTGGGGCCAAAGTAGGTCTTGTATTTGGGCTGTTCTTTTATGTGATCATGTACTATTTTATAAAAGTGGATATACATTTTGTTCACATTTGGGGAATAGAGTTCGTTCTAAACCTCTTGGTAATGTACTTGGCATCAATGGTTAAACCAAATACAGAAAAATTTAAGATAAAAAACGCCGAGGTCATAAACCTAAAACCTTGGGCGTATGCCAAACCTTTTAGCCTCTTTTTGGTGCTATTTACTATCGTATTGTATGTTTGGTTAGGAAATATTTGAAATTCAATGTGTTATAGTTTACTATTTCAATATTTAAGCATAAATTTATTTAGAATAGAATTAAGAACCAATAGATTGTGATGGAGGAAAAAACGTTTAGAAATTATGATGCTCCCGATGTTTCTGCGGCCGTAAAAGAGCATTACAGAAAAATGAGGAAGAACCAAACCTATGATTATGTACAAAGAATGCATAAAAAGTATTTGACGTTCGATAAGCCAATGGATTTGTGGGAAGCTATGCGGCATTTAAACAGTTTAATAGATGTAAGCGATCCTGACCTAGATTTGCCCAACGTGCAGCATTTGATACAAAGTGCAGAAGCAATAAGGGCCGATGGCAGACCTGATTGGATGCAATTGACAGGTTTGATCCACGATCTGGGAAAAATAATGTTCATGTGGGGCAATGATGAAGATGGTACCAGCCAAGCCGAACAATGGGGAATGGTAGGTGATGTTTTTGTAGTAGGATGTGCGTTGCCGAATACATGTGTTTATCCTGAATTTAATGAGCTAAATGCCGATATGAAAGATGAACGTTATAATACCCCAACAGGTATTTATGAAGAAGGGTGTGGTTTAGATAACCTTGAATTGGCTTGGGGCCATGATGAATACCTGTATCAGGTTTTAAGTAACCATAAAGATAATACGCTTCCCGAAGAGGCCATGGTAATGATTAGGTACCATTCTTTTTATCCTTGGCATACAGGAGGAAGTTACTCAGAACTTTTAAATGAGAAAGACAAAGAGTATTTACAGATCATAAGAGATTTTAATAAATATGATCTGTATACTAAAAGTCAGAAAATATATGACCTGCAAGAGGTAATGGATTATTATAGACCTATTGCTGAAAAATATTTGGGAACAGGACCTATATACTGGTAATCTTCATAGTATTTAAAATAAAAAAGCCGTTTCATTTTGAAACGGCTTTTTTGGTTCTTGATATAATGGTTTATTTGACCATGTCGTAACTACGTTTAATAAACTCTGTTAATTCGGCACCTTTTAAAAGGCCTTTAGAGAGTTTAGCAAGATCTAACGATTGATTGATCAATCGTTCTTTTTTCTTTGCGGTTTTTGTGTTAAGAATTTCACTAACCAACTCATGGTTGGTATTTACGATCAGGTTGTACATCTCTGGCATATTGCCCATACCGAACATACCACCGCCACCGGTTTGCTGCATTTCTTTCATTCTTCGCATAAATTCCGGTTCTGTGATAATAAACGGCGAGGCATCGCTGTCCATTGCTTCCAATTGTACGGTATAATTGCTTTTTTCGCCAAAAACAGCTTCTAGATCCGCCTTTAGTTTTTCTTTCTCCTCGTCGGATAATTTAGAAATCTGCGTATCTTCTTTTTGTATTAATTTGTCAATATGGTCCGCATCTACCCTTGCAAAAGATATTTTCTCTTTTGAGGTTTCCAGTTTTTGCATCAAATGACTGATGATAGGGGAGTCCAATAGCAGAACTTCGTATCCCTTATCTTTTGCGGCCGCTATATAACTATGCTGGGCTTCTTTGTCCGATGCATAAAGAATAACCAATTTGTCATCTTTGTCGGTCTGGTTTTCTTTAATCTTTTCTTGCAGTTCCTCAAAAGTATAGTAGGTACCGTCTACCGTAGGGTACAATGCAAATTTGTCCGCTTTTTCAAAGAACTTATCTTCGGATAGCATTCCGTATTCAATAACGATTTTGATATCGTTCCATTTAGATTCAAAATCTTCACGGTTGTTCTTGAACAGCGAACTTAGTTTATCGGCAACCTTTCTGGTGATGTAAGAAGAAATTTTCTTTACCGCACCGTCTGCCTGTAAGTATGATCTTGAAACATTTAGGGGAATGTCGGGAGAATCGATAACACCACGTAACATGGTCAAGAATTCAGGAACAATACCCTCAACGTTATCGGTAACAAAAACCTGATTTTGATATAGTTGTATTTTATCCTTCTGAATATTCAGGTCATTGGTAAGTTTTGGAAAGTATAAAATACCGGTTAAGTTAAAAGGATAATCGACATTTAGGTGAATATGGAACAAAGGTTCATCAAACTGCATTGGGTACAATTCCCTGTAGAAAGATTTATAATCTTCATCTTTTAGGTCTGCTGGCTGTTTGGTCCATGCAGGGTTAGGGTTGTTAATTATGTTGTCTACCTCTTTGGTAGGTGCAGGGTCTTCTTCTTTTGCTCCTTCAGGTTTTGGTAGCGTTTCTGTTTTAGTGCCGAATTTTATGGGTACCGGCATAAACTTGTTGTACTTTCTTAGCAGCTCGCTTATTCTATGGTCTTCTAAAAACTCGGTAGAATCATCGGCAATGTGTAGAATAATTTCTGTTCCACGTTCTTTTTTGTCTGAAGCCTCTAGACTAAAATTAGGAGAACCGTCGCAAGACCAATGAACGGCTGGCTCGTCTTTAAAACTTTTGGTAATAATTTCTACTTTGTCCGCTACCATAAAGGCAGAGTAGAAACCAAGACCAAAATGGCCTATGATACCTGCATCTTTGGCAGAGTCTTCGTATTTGTTCAAAAACTCTTCGGCACCCGAGAATGCCACTTCGTTGATGTACTTTTTTACTTCTTCTTCTGTCATACCCAACCCTTGGTCTATGACATGAAGTTTTTTTCCTTCTTTATCTACCTTAACCTCGATAATAGGGTTGCCATACTCTACCTTGGCTTCGCCTATAGAGGTCAAATGCTTTAGTTTAAGAGTGGCATCCGTTGCATTCGAAATCAATTCCCTTAGAAAAATTTCATGATCGCTATACAAGAATTTCTTTATTAATGGAAATATATTGTCTACCGAAACATTTATTTTACCTGTAGCCATTTTATATGTTTTTTATATTAATTAATTCTAACCGATGATTGGCAAAAAAAGTACCATAATGTATATCAGTGACAAACTGACACATAGTTGATTTGAAAGTTTAACATAATTATTGTTTAATTTTTTTGTTATAAAGTTAAACAATTTGTATATTAAGCTGTGATTGGGAAGAAATGCTATGAGAAAGTTCTTACTGTAATCACGTTTTGTTATTTATTAGGTTAGGTTGTTTAAAAACGCGTTTTTCATAGAAAGCGCGTTTTTTCAGTTATTGTGGTATAGTTGTTTTTTGTGTGTTTTGATAGAAGAAAAAATGGCAATTTATGATTATATGAAACCATATAGTGAACCAACTAGTTTATCACAAAAAAAGTGATGATTTAGTAATTGTTGTTATATTGCATTGCTAGTTCTATGTCAATACTAGTGCAAAATTTATCATATGTACAATTCAAAAATAACCGGGTTAGGATATTATGTACCGGAAAATGTAATCACCAACGATGATCTGTCTAAAATCATGGATACCAATGATGCTTGGATTCAAGAGAGAACGGGTATAAAAGAAAGAAGGCATGTCGTTAGGGGAGATGGGGATACCACCACTACAATGGGGGTAAAAGCAGCTAAAATTGCAATTGAGAGGGCAAAAATAGATAAAGACGATATAGATTTTATCGTATTTGCTACATTAAGTCCGGATTATTATTTTCCTGGTCCCGGGGTTTTGGTACAGAGAGATTTGGGAATAAAGACCGTAGGTGCCTTAGATGTAAGAAACCAGTGTTCAGGTTTTATATACGCGCTTTCGGTTGCGGACCAATTTATAAAAAGTGGAATGTATAAAAATGTTCTTGTAATCGGTTCTGAACTGCATTCGCACGGTTTGGATATGACTACAAGGGGAAGGGGAGTTTCGGTCATTTTTGGTGATGGCGCCGGAGCTGCCGTTTTAAGTAGATCGGAAGACAAGGGGAAAGGAATGCTTTCTTCGCATTTACATTCTGAAGGGCAACATGCGGAAGAGCTGTCTTTGATCGCTCCGGGCATGGGCAAAAGATGGGTGACCGATATTATTGAGGACAACGACCCCAATGACGAATCATATTATCCGCATATGAACGGGCAATTCGTATTCAAGAATGCGGTAGTGCGTTTCAGTGAGGTGATTATGGAAGGGTTAAAAAAGAATAGCTTAAAACCAGAGGATATTGATCTACTGGTGCCCCACCAAGCAAACTTGAGGATCTCCCAGTTTATTCAGAATAAGTTTGGTTTGGGCAACGATCAGGTGTTTAACAATATTATGAAGTATGGTAATACCACAGCTGCATCTATTCCAATTGCCCTTACCGAAGCATGGGAGTCGGGTAAGGTAAAAGATGGCGACTTGGTGGTATTGGCGGCCTTTGGCAGTGGATTTACATGGGGTAGTGTAATTATTCGTTGGTAAGTAAAGACCTTAATTTTTTGCTGCGTGTTTCTGTAGGCAATTATTGTAGCGTATATAAAAAGCAGAACCCAGACATATGTCTGGGTTCCTTGCTGATAAGCTATACTAAACACTAACCATTAACTATAAATATATAGCGATATCAACTTTATTTATGCTTTTAACGCGTTAAAAATAATCTTATTACTAATTCTTACGTCTATATAAAGACGTTTTTTTTTTAAAATGTTACAGAATCAGTAAAATTTAACAACTTATTAATAAAATGAAAAAGACTCTTGTTTTCGGAGCATCCCTAAAAACAGACCGTTACAGTAACTTGGTAATACATAAACTTCTACGTAACGAAATAGAGACCCAAGCTTTTGGTATTAAAACCGGAGACGTCGGGGGCGTGCAAGTTAAGACCAATTTAAACGAATTCCAAGATATTCACACAATAACATTATACCTAAACCCATTACGGCAGAAACAGTATTACGACGTTATAATGGACCTGCAACCGAAACGGGTTATTTTTAACCCCGGAACCGAAAACCCGGAATTTTATAAATTGCTAAGGGAGAGGGGCATTAAGGTAGAAATTGCGTGTACACTGGTTTTATTGGCTACCGGGCAATACTGATTTTTTATAGGGTTTGGTTGTTGGTGGACAACGTCGTTTTTTTGTCTCGAATTAACCATAGCCCAATAAATGTAATAAGTCCGTTTAAAGGTAACAGCTCATATCCAAATTGATATCCGGACAATAGTTCTGGGGGTATTTTTGCAAGTGTCAAAACAATCAAGACCGATGCAAGGGCCACCATCCAAACATATTTGTCCTTTATTTGGTACTTGGTAAAAATTCCAAAAGAAAAAAGACCTAACAACGGACCGTACGTATATGAGGCGACTGTTAAAAGGCCGTCTATGACATTTCTGTCCAATACGTATTTAAAGCTTATAACTACAATAATCAGTAATATGCTCATACCAATGTGGGTCTTGCGGCGTATTTTCTTTGCTGCGATCTCACTTTTTTTGGCCGTCCCCAAAAAATCTACGCAAAAAGAGGTGGTCAAAGAAGTAAGCGCACTATCGGCACTACTGTATGCGGCGGCGATAAGACCTAACATAAATGTAATGGCGACCGTAATGCCCAAACCACTGTTAAGCGCGATTTCCGGGAACAATAAATCAGATTTTGGGCTACCGTCCATTAAAGGCGTTGCTATTTGATATTTTTCTGCATAAATAAACAGAAGAGCTCCCAATAACATAAAAACAAAGGTCACGAACACAAGCACAAAACTAAAGGAGACCATGTTTTTTTGAGCATCCTTTAGGTTTTTACAGGTAAGGTTCTTTTGCATCATATCTTGATCCAGACCGGTCATGCAAATGGTTACGAACATGCCTCCCAAAAAAGATTTTAGTAGGTGGTTTTTAGCAAAAAAATCTCCGGTAAAAAAGGTTTTGCTGTATTTGGACAGTTCAGTGGATCCAAGAAAATCTCCCATGGTCCATTCTAGTTTGTTCAGTATAAAATAAATAGACAATCCTACCGAGACCAACATAAATAACGTTTGTAAGGTATCTGTCCAAACAATGGTTTTTATGCCTCCTTTAAAAGTGTATATCCATATTAATAGTATCGAAAGAATAACGGTAATCTCAAAAGGTACGTTCCAACTGTCGAAAACAAACTGCTGTAAAACAATGGCTACTAAAAATAATCGGAAAGCGGCACCCAAAACCCTTGATACGAAAAAAGATATGGCACCTACTTTGTAACTTACAAACCCGAAACGTGTATCTAGGTATTCATAAATAGAAGTAACATTTTGCTTGTAATAAATTGGCAAGAGAACATAGGCCGTTACCAAGTATCCCAGAAAATATCCGAAAACCACTTGCATGTAACTAAATTGCGATGCATCTACCCAACCGGGGACGGATATAAAAGTTACCCCAGAGAGAGAGGCCCCTACCATGCCAAAGGCTACTAAATACCAGGGCGATTGCTTTCCTGCCTTAAAAAAATCTTCGTTAGAATCGTTCTTTCCTGTAAAATAGGAGATTAGCAAGAGTACAATAAAATAACCACCGATTAATAGCAGTATGTGAAAAGCAGTCATCGTAAATAATTTAAGGGCAAAGTACAAAAAGCAAAAATAGTGTGTAATTTTACCCTAAACTTATCTGAATGGATTTTTCTTCAAAATTATTAGAAAATGCGGTTCATGAAATGTCGCAATTGCCTGGTATAGGTAAGCGGACAGCGCTACGCTTAGTGCTTCATATGTTAAAACAGCCAGAGCGGCAAACCGAAGAATTGTCCAATGCCCTGCTAAAGCTCAGAAGTACTGTTCGGTTTTGTGAAAATTGTCATAATATTTCAGATACCGTCCTCTGTGAAATTTGCGCAAACCCGAAAAGAGATAGTGAACTGGTCTGTGTGGTCGAGGATATACGTGATGTAATGGCAATAGAGAATACAGGACAGTATCGGGGGTTGTACCATGTACTTGGGGGAAAAATATCACCGATGGAAGGTATGGGGCCACAAGACTTAAAGATAGCTTCTCTAGTAGATAAGGTAAAAAAGGGAACAATTAAAGAGCTTATTTTTGCGTTAAGTTCCACAATGGAAGGGGACACGACCAACTTTTATATATTTAAGCAGATAGAGGGGTTTGAGGTGAGGACATCTACCATTGCAAGAGGTATAGCAGTGGGGGACGAATTGGAGTATGCCGATGAGGTAACCTTGGGCAGAAGTATATTGAACAGGATTCCTTTTGAAGGGTCCTTGAATAAAAATTGAAAAATGTAATATTGTTGCAAAAACAACAAAGAGCTTCATATTTTGTTATTTTTGCAAAAAACATATTCAAAAAGGGATTTATATTATTGATATGGCAAAATTTGAATTGAAATTACCAAGAATGGGAGAGAGCGTTGCAGAGGCGACATTGACCTCTTGGTTAAAAGAAGTTGGCGATACTATAGAAATGGACGAAGCGGTTTTTGAAATTGCAACGGATAAGGTAGATAGTGAAGTACCCAGCGAAGTTGATGGGGTTTTGGTGGAAAAGTGCTATGAAGTAGACGACGTGGTCAAAGTAGGGGACGTTGTGGCGGTTATAGAGGTAGAAGGTGAAGTGGAAACTACCGATACCACTTCGGATAGTGCCGATAATTATGAAGAGGAAGAAATGGTAGCGGCCGCCGAACAAGCCTTGGTATCGGCGAAGGATACTGTAGGGAGTCCCATACCGGATTATTCAAATTCAGAACGATTTTATTCTCCATTGGTAAAGAATATTGCAAAACAAGAGGGTATTTCTTTTGCCGAGTTGGAGTCTATTACCGGTAGCGGTAAAGAAGGAAGGGTTACCAAGAACGATATATTGGCATATGTAGAGGCTAGAAAAAATGGTAGTGTTGCAAGCGTTGCACCTGATCAGAAAAAAGATACGGCGCCTGTAACACCTGTGGCTAAAGAAGTTTCCGTACCTGCTACTGCTGTAGTTAAAGAAAAGGCTCCTGTGAAGGTAGCGTCCGGTGATGAGGTTATTCCGATGTCCAGAATGGGAAAACTTATAGCGAAGCACATGTCGGAGAGTGTATCGACTTCTGCGCACGTTCAAAGTTTTATAGAGGTTGATGTAACCAATATTGTAAACTGGCGCAATAAAATGAAGGTGGCCTTTGAAAAGCAAGAAGGCGAAAAATTAACTTTTACTCCTATTTTTATGGAAGCTGTGGCCAAAGCCCTAAAGAAATATCCGATGATGAATATTTCGGTGGATGGCGATACGGTAATAAAGAAAAAGAATATAAATATCGGTATGGCCGCCGCACTTCCGGATGGCAACCTTATTGTGCCGGTAATAAAAAATGCGGACCAGTTAAACTTGGTAGGCATGGCAAAAGTGGTAAATGATTTGGCGCACCGTTCTAGAAACAACGCCTTAAAGCCAGATGAGGTACAAGATGGTACCTATACGGTTACCAATGTAGGTACTTTTGGAAGTGTTTTTGGTACCCCGATCATTAATCAGCCGCAAGTTGGTATTATGGCGCTGGGGGCCATTAGAAAAGTTCCGGCGGTTATAGAGACAAAAGAAGGTGATTTTATAGGAATCCGTAATAAAATGTATTTGTCGCATAGTTATGACCATAGAGTGGTCAACGGTGCCTTGGGTAGTATGTTTGCAAAGGCGGTGGCAGATTATTTGGAAGCCTGGGATGTGGATAGGGAAATATAAACGTATTTTGTTCTTTATGAATAATCGATGGTTTCATTTTCTTAAGACCATCTAAAAACTATCTTTGCCAAAAGCCCTTAACAATGGAATTAAAACTTACCAGACCTATTTGTTTTTTTGATCTAGAAACAACGGGCACGAATGTCGCCAAAGATAGAATTGTGGAGATTTCTATCTTAAAGATATTTCCTAATGGTAATAAAGAGAGTAAGACGTGGTTGGTAAATCCTGAAATGGTTATACCGGAAGAGGTTGTTGCCATTCATGGTATCTCTAATGAGAAGGTGGCCAATGAGCCAACCTTTAAACAACTTTCAAAAGAAGTTTATAACATGATAAAGGACAGCGATCTAGGGGGCTTCAACTCTGATCGTTTCGATATTCCATTATTGGCGGAAGAACTTTTAAGGGCCGGTATCGATTTTGATATGAAAAATACCGTATCGGTAGACGTTCAAACTATTTTCCATAAAATGGAAAAACGAACGTTAGAGGCGGCCTATAAATTTTATTGCGACAAGAACCTAGACAATGCGCACAGCGCAGAAGCTGATACAACGGCCACTTATGAGGTTTTGTTGTCACAGTTAGACCGTTACCCAGAATTGGAAAACAATATAAAAAAGCTTTCTGAATTTTCTAGAAGAAGAGAGTTTGTAGATTTTGCAGGGTTCATCGCTATGGGCGAAGATGGAGAAGAGATATTCTCTTTCGGAAAACATAAAGGTAAAAAAGTACGAGATGTGCTCGATAAGGAACCGGGGTATTTCGGTTGGATGTTGAATGCCGATTTTCCACTTTACACAAAAAAAATACTTACCCAGATCAAACTAAGTGCATTGAACAATAAATTAAGTTAAATGCGGGTCTTTTTGCTTCTGTTTATGGTATTTGGATCCGTTAGGGGACAAGAAGTACTTTTTGAAGGCCATGTTTTTGAAAATGGGGGTAATAAGCCTATACCCTATGCGAATATTAGTTTTTTAAATTCCTTGAAAGGAACTTCTAGTGACGAAGAGGGGTACTTTTATTTGGATATTCCAGAATCTTTCTTGGATAAAAAAGTACATATTTCTTCTCTCGGTTTTAAAGATACCATTGTGTCGGCAAAACAGATTAAAGAGCTGGGCGAAATAAGAATGATAGAGGATACCTATGAATTGGACGAGGTTGTAGTTTCGCATAGTTTAGGTGACTCGCAGGTATTGAACCCGATAAGTTCCTATAGTATAAAAAGCGGTTTTACCTCTGCGGCCACACCTTGGGTGTTGGCTTTGTATTTTCCTAATATTGGCGCAGCGAAGAAATATTTGGACAAAGTGACCATCTATGTTCAGAAAAATGCCAATTTTAATAGAAAATCCAAATTTAGACTTCGTGTGTATAACGTAGATAAGGTTACAAAAAAGCCAAAGGACGATTTGTTGAGAAAAAGTATGGTGTTGGAGTCGGATCCGGATAAGGAGTTTGTTAGTATCGATATGTCGGCATTCGGAATAAAAATTCCAGAAGAAGGTATCTATATAGGATTAGAGTGGCTTTTTTTACCCTATAATTGGTATACGGTCGGTTACGAACATGCCATTACCAAAGAAAAGGTTTTGGAAGATTATTTTGCGCCTACCTTTGCTGCTGTTTATCAAAAGAATCAAAATTATAGAACCATGGTCTACGGTTTGGGAGAGTGGTCGGATTTTGCGATAAAGGCACAAGGCAATAGAGAGAACTTGGTGCCGGCCATTAGTATAAAATTGTCAAAAAAGTAATACCATAGTAATGAAGATTATATGTATAGGTAGAAATTATGCAGATCACATTTCAGAACTCAATAACGAAAGGCCCGAGGATCCTGTAATTTTTATAAAACCGGACTCGGCGGTACTGCCAAAAGAACAGGATTTTTATATTCCCGAATTTTCAGATGATGTACATTATGAGGTAGAGGTCTTGGTAAAGATCAAAAGGGTAGGAAAACATATAAAAAAGGAGTTTGCCGCAACCTATTACGATGAGGTAGGGCTGGGAATAGATTTTACGGCCAGGGATCTGCAATCGAAACTTAAGGCGAAGGGCTTGCCCTGGGAGAAAGCCAAAGGTTTTGATGGTGCCGCGGTAATAGGGGAATGGCTCCCCAAAACTATTTTTAAAGATCTTAATGACCTCAATTTTAACTTGATGAAAAATGGCGAGGTGGTACAATCTGGAAATACGGCTCAGATGCTGTGGAAAATAGATGAGATCATATCGTATGTTTCCACATTCTTTATGTTAAAAAAAGGGGATGTAATTTTTACGGGGACACCCGCGGGAGTTGGAAAGGTATCTCCAAATGATTATCTTTCAGGTAGTATCGAAAACAAGGAACTTTTTAAGGTAAAAATAAAGTAATGATTTATAGTTTAGACAAAATTAACGAGATGGCGGAAGGGGATGAGGATTTTATTCTATCGGTCATTTCTGTTTTTTTAGAAGAGGTTCCTGCGGACTTGGAAAGTCTGGAAGAGGCCATTAAAGAAAGGGATTACGAAAGAACTTATCAGTTGGCGCATAAGATAAAGCCCAATGTGGACCTGTTGGGTATGGAGCAGACACGTGCGGCCGCGTTAGAGGTAGAGACACTTGGGAAAAAAAGTGCCGGTTGGGACCAGATAGAAAGTACTTTCCCTATCTTGAAAAAAGACATACACCAGGTTATCGGTGAACTTAAAAACGACTTCGACGTATAATGTTCGCTGAAATTATTACTATTGGCGATGAGATTCTCATTGGCCAAATTGTGGATACCAATTCTGCATTTATATCAAAAGAGCTTAATAAAATAGGTATTTCGGTTGGTCAGATTACCTCTATTAGAGATGATAGGGAGCATATTCTTCAATCATTGGCCGATGCGAGATCACGGGCAGATATTGTTATAGTTACAGGGGGGTTGGGCCCTACCAAAGATGATATAACCAAACATACGTTTTGCGAATTTTTCAACGACACCTTGGTAGAGGATAAGGCTGTGCTCGCACATGTAGAGGAGCTTTTTGCCAAATATATAACCAATACGCCCATTTCCGATTTGAATAGAAGGCAAGCATGGGTTCCCAGTAAGGCCGAAGTATTGCACAACGCCAATGGTACGGCGCCTGGCATGTGGTTCTATGAAGAAGGTACCACCTTTGTGTCGTTGCCCGGTGTTCCCTTTGAAATGAAACACCTGATAAAGGAAACGGTTATTCCTAAACTAAGTAAGTTTTATGACAGGCCCCATATCGTTCATAAGACCATTACCACGTATGGGATGGGCGAGAGCGCCATTGCCGAGTTGATAGAAGAATGGGAAGATAACTTACCTGAATTTATAAAGTTGGCCTATCTTCCTAATTTCGGAAAGGTAAGGTTAAGGCTGTCCGCCATAGGAAACGATTACGATAGTATTATAAAAGCGGTAGAAGGTGAGACCGAGAAATTATTTTCTTTGATAGGAAATATTATACACGGTACCGAAGATGATGAGGGTATAGAGGATGAGATATCCAAAATGTTGACCTATAAGGGATTTACCTTGTCCACGGCCGAAAGTTTTACGGGGGGTAAAATTGCAGAGCAGATAACCTCTATACCGGGAGCCTCGGCATATTTTAAGGGTAGTGTGGTGAGTTATGCTACCGAAGTAAAGATCAACGTACTGGGCGTCCCCCGGCAATTGGTGGATAAGTATTCGGTGGTAAGTGCCCAAGTGGCTGAAGAAATGGCGAAAGGGATACAACGACTGTTAAGAACGGATTTTGCCATTGCCACCACGGGCAATGCAGGGCCTACAAAAGGAGATTCGGACGCAGATGTCGGAACTGTCTATATTGCTATTGCATCGCCGAGCGGGGTTGTGGTAAATAAATTCAGCATGGGCACCCAAAGGGAAAGAGTGGTGCAAAAGTCTGTAAACAAGGCTTTTGAGTTGCTGCAAAAAGAAATTTTAAAAATGTGAAGTAGAATGTTGGCTGTATGATAAAAATGATATAAATTTGCACCCTGTTTAAAAGAAAAAATCGGCACGATGTCAAAAGTTTGTGAAATTACCGGAAAGAGGGCGATGTTTGGAAACAACGTTTCCTTCTCCATCAACAAGACGAAAAGAAGATTTGATGTAAATCTTTCCAAGAAAAGATTTTACATTCCGGAAGAAGACCGTTGGGTAACATTGAAAGTTTCTGCAAGGGCTTTGAAGATTATCAATAAAAAAGGTATTTCTGCCGTATTGAAAGATGCAAAAGCTAAAGGGTTAGTTAAGTAAGGTAACCTTTAAATTATAGATTACGATGGCAAAAAAAGGCAACAGAATACAAGTAATTTTAGAGTGTACGGAGCATAAAGATTCCGGACAACCTGGTACTTCCAGATATATTACGACTAAGAACAAGAAAAATACTCCAGAGAGATTAGAGATTAAAAAATTCAATCCTATCTTGAAGAGAATGACAGTACATAAAGAAATAAAATAATTAGGTCATGGCAAAGAAGACGGTAGCAAGTTTACAGACAAGTTCGAAAAGATTGACAAAAGCCATTAAAATGGTTAAGTCACCAAAAAGTGGTGCTTATGTTTTTGTTGAAGCTGTTATGGCCCCAGAAATGGTTAATGATTGGTTGGCCAAAAAATAAAATAATACTTTTTTGAAAAGTAATTGAGCCTCTTTCTTACGAAAGGGGCTTTTTAATTTTTTATATTTGACCAACTATAGATTACTACGATGAGTTTATTTAAAAAAATATTTTCTTCTGATAAGAAAGAAACGTTGGATAAAGGTCTGGAAAAGACCAAGACCAGTTTTTTTTCCAAACTAGGAAAAGCAGTTGCAGGAAAGTCTAAAGTTGATGACGATGTATTGGATAATCTAGAGGAGGTATTGGTAACCTCCGATGTTGGGGTTGATACTACCTTAAAGATTATAGAAAGAATAGAAGCAAGGGTAGCCAAGGATAAATACATGGGTACCGATGAGTTAAATGGTATATTAAGAGAAGAGATAGCAGGTCTGCTATCTGAAACCCATACGGGTAACGATACTGAGATTCAAATTCCAAAAGACAAGAAACCCTATGTGATTATGGTGGTCGGTGTCAATGGTGTTGGTAAGACTACTACTATAGGTAAGTTGGCATATCAGTTTAAGAAACAAGGCCTTAAGGTTGTTTTGGGTGCGGCCGATACCTTTAGGGCGGCGGCCATAGACCAACTACAGGTCTGGGCAGATCGTGTAGATGTACCTATTATAAAACAGCAAATGGGCAGCGATCCTGCTTCGGTTGCTTTCGATACCTTAAGTTCTGCCGTAAAGCAAGATGCAGATGTCGTAATTATCGATACCGCTGGTAGGTTGCACAATAAAGTAAACCTGATGAACGAGCTGACGAAGGTGAAAAGGGTGATGAGAAAAGTTGTAGAAGATACGCCACATGAGGTATTGTTGGTATTGGATGGTTCTACAGGTCAGAATGCCTTTGAACAGGCAAAACAGTTTACAAAAGCAACAGAGGTGACTTCGTTGGCGGTTACTAAATTGGACGGTACCGCAAAAGGAGGGGTCGTTATCGGTATCTCGGACCAATTTCAAATTCCGGTCAAATATATTGGTGTAGGTGAGGGGATCGAAGATTTACAGGTCTTCAATAAATATGAATTTGTAGATTCATTCTTTAATATTAATAAATAGAGAAGAACAATTAAGTTCTTGTTTATACTTCTATACGTCTTTCTGCCATATTGGTTTAAAAAGATAGATGTATTGTCTGTCCAGACAATGATTTGTCTATATGTAGATGATTCTTTCCTTATTATTTCGATAAGATTATAGCATCATTGCTTTGATGCGATAATGGGCTATAATCAATATGATTTTACATTTAAAACCACCAAAAACAGTATATTTCAGAGATAATTGTGTAGTTTATTCCGGTAATGTTCTATGTTAGTTCTATAAAATATATTGGGGTAAAATAAAAATTGGGGTATGAAGAAAATCTTGGCATTATTGGTAGTTCTGATGGTGTTTTCATGTGGAGGCAAGAACGTAGTAAAAAATGAAGAACCGCTACTTTGGCAACCTTATAACGATTCTGTAGAAATTGCTGCTAATGCCGAGCATGAGAAGGCAAGAATGAGGTACAAGTTAATTCAATCCAAAGTGTTGGATAAAAATGAAGTATTTCGTCCGTTGTACAATGAGGTCTCTAAAATGTCTCCAGATGAATACGAAGCCTTAAAACCGTTGATTTTAGAGCAAAACATTTTTTCTATCCGTAAAAGTATCGAAGACAATCGCCTGGGGTATGAGCAATTGGTGCGTTTTTACCTCTACAGAATCTATAAGTACGAACTGGACAATAGCACAACCTTGAATACGGTCATTGCGTTGAACGAAGATGTGGTAGAATTGGCCAGAAAATTGGACGAGGAGAAGAGGGTGGGAAGATTGCCGGAAATTAGACACCCTATTTTTGGGATGCCCATTTTATTAAAGGACAACATTAATACAAAGGGCATGAAAACTACGGCCGGTAGTATTGCCTTAATGGACAATGAGGTGGATGATTCTTTTATTGTTAAGAGATTAAAGGAAAATGGTGCTTTGATCTTGGGAAAGGTCAACCTAAGTGAATGGGCCTATTATCTTTGTAGTGAGTGCCCTGTCGGGTATAGTGCCGTGGGTGGACAGACATTGAACCCGTACGGGAGAAAAGTTTTTGAAACTGGAGGTTCCAGTTCTGGAAGCGGTACGGCGGTAGCCGCCAATTATGCCGTAGCTGCGGTAGGTACCGAAACCTCTGGGTCTATATTGTCTCCAAGTAGCCAAAATTCTGTGGTGGGCCTAAAGCCCACGATCGGTTTGTTGAGCCGTTCGGGAATAGTGCCGATTTCAAGTACGTTGGACACACCGGGGCCAATGACAAAAAATGTAGTGGACAATGGTATTTTGTTGTCGGCTATGTTAGGGTACGATACTTTTGATGCCAAATCTGTCGATGAAGATTTTCCGGGTATTTTATCGGCGGGCCTAAGCCCCGAATCATTTTCAGAAATGCGATTGGGGGCTATTTCGTCATTAATGGAAACCGATAGTATCTATAAAAATACAGTGGAAGCATTACGTGCCGAAGGGGCGGAAATCATTGAGTTTACACCTCCAGAGGTTGAAATGAGCGGTTTTTTGAGCCTTCTGAATATAGATATGAGGAAAGACCTACCGGCTTATTTAAAAAGATATTCAGATCAAGAAAAAGTGAAAATTATCTCTATTGCAGATGCCGTTGCCTTTAACAAAGAAGATTCCTTAGTTAGAATTCCATATGGGCAGGCGTTGTTCGAAGGTGTCTTAGAAGATACTACAACAGACGAAGGCTTGGAGGAAATAAAAGCAAGATTAGAGAACAGTGGAAGAGCATTTTTTGATTCGGCGATGAATGAACATAAGCTTCATGCTGTGCTGTCAATTAATAATTATCATGCTGGTTATGCCGCGGTTGCAAAATATCCGGCATTAGCGGTCCCAATGGGTTATAAGCCTAGTGGAGAGCCCATAAGTCTTACCTTTATTGGTAAACCGTTTACCGAAGCGCAATTACTACGAATGGGGAGAGCTTATGAAATGAAATTTCCCGTGCGACAAATGCCAAAAGGATACGAGTAAGAAATAATAAATAGAAGATGGTTGTGGTCAGGTATATAGGATGTTTTTTGATATTGACTTGTTTTAACTGCTTTTCACAACAGAAAAGAATTAGGGATTATGGAGTTGAAATAGGTGTTTTAAAAACAGGCGAAAATAATGCCATAACAGATGTAAAAGGGGTCCGTGTGGGGCATACCACTATAATTGAGGCAGATAGTATACGTACAGGTGTTACTGCGATACTTCCGCATAGCGATAATATTTTTCAGTCTAAAGTTCCGGCTGCCATCTATATTGGAAATGGTTTTGGAAAATTGGCAGGTTACAGTCAGGTAGAGGAATTGGGGAATATTGAGACGCCTATTGTTTTGACGAACACCCTAAGTGTACCCGTAGCTTCAAACGCCTTGATAGATTATACCCTGCGTATGCCGGGCAATGAAAATGTGCGATCCGTAAACTCGGTAGTAGGGGAGACGAACGATGGTTGGTTGAATGATATTAGAGGTCGTCATGTAAAAGAATCCCATGTATTGCAAGCCATCGAAAGCGCAAAAATCGGACCGGTCGAAGAAGGAAATGTTGGGGCCGGTACGGGAACCATTTGTTTTGGATACAAAGGGGGAATAGGTACGGCATCAAGGGTTGTACCCGTATCTCTGGGTAATTTTACGGTCGGGGTATTGGTGCAGACCAATTTTGGCGGGGTGTTAGAGATTAATGGCGTGCCGATTGCAAAAGAATTAAAAAAGTATCCGTATCGGGATAAGATTTTGAACGACGCCGATGGTTCTTGTATGATAGTCATTGCTACAGATGCACCTTTGGATGCCAGAAACTTGAAAAGACTGGCTAAAAGGGCTATGTTGGGATTGGCGAAAACAGGTGGAATAGCATCTAACGGAAGTGGAGATTACGTGATAGCTGTATCTACGGCCAAAACCAATCGCGTTGCTTACGAAAGTGATTCTATGTACAAAGAAGATAAGTTGCTTCGCAACGATGCCGTTTCGCCATTGTTTTTGGCGACGATAGAGGCAACGGAAGAAGCTATTTTAAATTCATTGTTCGCAGCGAAGACAATGAAAGGGAGAGATGGGCATGAGGTCAGATCCATACCGATAGATAAGATAATCTCCTTAATGAAACAATATAATAAGATTCGTTAACGGCCTGTGGACGTTCATTTTTATTGTATTGCAGGCTATGTGATTATGGGGAGGACTAGTCGATTACTTTGTTGATGGCTTCCCAAAGCTCGTTGTCAAAACTAGAGGAAGCTAAAGAAGAAGTATCGGCGGCATCGCCAAAACGAACTATTACCAAATTTTTACTGGGTACGATATATAGTTTTTGGTCAAAAGCACCTAAACCACCGTACAGGTCGTCTGGGGCGTTGGGAATCAGTTTGCCTTGAAACTGTTCTTCGGTAGAAGGAAGTTTGTAACTGTCTTTACCGTTTAACCAATAAAGATAGCCGTATGATTTGTTAAGGTCTTGTGAGGTATTGGTAGCTTCGTTAAAATAGTCTTTGTCCTCTATGATAACGGTATTGTCCCATACACCTTCGTTCAAGTTCAATAGTCCGAACCGTGCCATACTTCGGGCATTGCTGAAATATAAATTATTGTAGCCAACCTTTGTCCATATCCCTGCCATACCAATTTTATTTCCGATCCTATCTTTAAAATAATCTATATAACTTTCACCAACGGCTGCCGTGATTATATCGTCTAACATGGTATATGCGCCTTGGTGATAATACCAGTAGGTTCCTGGTTCGTTCTTGTATAAAAAACAATCTTTATCTGTACAAAAGTTGTTGTCTACATTGTAATCCATACCGGTGGTCATGGTAAGGTGGTGGCGAATGGTAATGTTATTTTCCTGTTCGGGGGTCATCGAAGACCAGCCATTACCTAGATATAGGGCAGAGCTGTCATCCAAAGAAAGTAGTCCTTCGTTTTGGGCAACTCCTACGGTCATAGAGGTCAAGGTTTTTGCAGCGGAGTTCCACGAGTGGCTTTTAGAGGCATCAAAAGCTCCAAAGTATTTTTCCATGACTATTTTCCCGTCCTTTAAAAGGATGAATGCGTCGGTGTTGTTCTCTTCAAGAAAGTCGTATAAGAGCTGTTCTGATTCTTTGCTCCAGCCAAGTTCTTCTATAGTGCTTGTTTCCCATGTATCCGAATCTATAGGGGGGAAGTATAATGAGCTGTTGTTTATTTCTTCTGAAGTATTCGAGTCATCCAATTGGTCGGTAGAACATCCACCGAGAATTAAGAAGGTGAAAAACGTGAATATTAAAAATCGATGCATACCTTGATTTTAGTGTAAGACATAGTTTTTTTTCAAAGGTTTAACGTAAAAAAGAAATAAATGGTGCATAAAGGAAAATAATCCTTCTCCAAATTGTATTTTTGCACCCGCCTAAAAGAGAGGTTGGTAAGATAAATAGGTATGCGAACAAAAACCCTTAAGAAGAACAAAATCAATGTGGTAACCTTAGGTTGCAGCAAAAATGTATATGATTCGGAAGTGTTGATGGGACAATTACGTGCCAATGACAAAGAGGTGGTACATGAAGAGGAAGGTAATGTGGTGGTGATAAATACTTGTGGGTTCATCGCCAACGCCAAAGAAGAGAGCGTAAATACTATTTTGGAATATGTTCAGAAAAAAGAGGCTGGAGAGGTCGATAAGGTTTTTGTTACCGGTTGCTTAAGTGAAAGGTATAAGCCCGATCTGCAGAAAGAGATACCTAACGTAGACGAGTACTTTGGTACTAGTGAACTTCCTAATTTATTAAAGGCTTTAGGAGCCGATTATAAACATGAGCTGATCGGCGAAAGGTTGACCACTACGCCTAAAAATTATGCTTATTTGAAGATTGCCGAAGGGTGCGATAGACCTTGTTCGTTCTGTGCCATCCCTTTAATGCGAGGAAAACATAAAAGTAAGCCAATAGAAGAATTGGTGACCGAAGCTGAGAAATTGGCGGCCAAAGGGGTGAAAGAATTGATCTTGATAGCCCAAGACCTTACTTATTATGGTTTGGATCTTTATAAAAAAAGAAACTTGGCCGAGTTGTTAAAAGAACTTGTGAAAGTAGAGGGTATAGAATGGATTCGTTTGCATTATGCTTTTCCTACCGGTTTTCCAATGGATGTTTTAGAGGTGATGAAAACCGAGGATAAGGTTTGTAACTATTTAGATATTCCTTTGCAGCATATATCCGATAAGATCCTAAAAAGTATGCGCCGTGGAACAACACAGGTAAAAACAACAAAGTTGATCAACGACTTTAGGGTTGTGGTGCCCGAAATGAATATAAGAACAACCTTGATCGTTGGGTATCCGGGTGAGACCGAAGAAGATTTTCAAACGCTTAAAAAGTGGGTGGAAGAAATGCGATTTGAGCGTTTGGGTTGCTTTACATACAGTCATGAAGAAAATACACATGCCTATTCCTTAGAGGACGATGTTCCCGAAGAAGTAAAGCAAGAGAGGGCCAACGAGATCATGGAAATTCAATCTCAAATCTCTTGGGAGCTCAATCAATTAAAAATAGGCAGAACCTTAAAGTGTATTATTGACCGTAAGGAAGGTAATTATTTTGTTGGTCGAACCGAATATGATTCTCCAGATGTGGACAACGAGGTTTTGGTAGATGCTACTAAGTTTTATCTAAAACAGGGCGAGTTTGTAAATATAAAGATTACCGATGCGGCAGACTTTGATCTGTACGGAGAGCCGGTATAACGTAGAGATGGGCTTGTGTCTCCGTATACGGTCTATCTATGTGAATTAAAGCTTTTTACTTCCCTTAAACCGTCATTTTTCAAAATAAAGGTAAATATAGACGGCGGCACCGAAACTAACGGCATCTGTTGAGGCCAGATGCCAACCGTCTCTAGTATATTTATTTAGTGTTTCCTGAATTTCTGCCTGCGATGATTTTGCGATATGCTTCGTATCCAGTGTAAGCTTGCTAAAAAAAACGAGCGTCTCTACCTTGTACTCTTTCATGTGGTTTTAAACTTGGTTTAATTCACCATAAAAAGGGCATTGGCAAAAAACAATTTTCCGTTTTCCCAAAAACCTCTGAACAAAGGATTGTCCACCATATACACAACTTGGCCACGTCCCATACGCTGTGTGCCAAAAATCAGTGATTCCGCTATTTTCTTTTGTGCTTCGCTGCCTGCGAAACCGGAAACAGGTTTATTTGCGCCTTTTGCTAAATAAACAGCACTTCCTCCATCTAAATAGTTATAGGCGCTATTACCTAATTTTAAGGTGAAGTAGGTATCGTCATAACCGTAGGCCAATGGGTTGGTATTGTCTACGTTCGCTTTGAAAATAGCACCTGTTATAGCCGATTTTATGTATTCTCTTTCAGAAGAATCAAAGGCATCCAAGTTGATGGTGGTGTCCCTTTTCTGTTCTTTCGCCTTAATGTTGAATCCTTTTTGTTTAGATAGCATTCCAATGGAATTGCCCATGGCTATGAGCTTTCCGCCCCCTCTTACCCACTCGGCTATCTTTTGGGTCGTCATTTCGTTTAAAAAGCTTCGATAGCCCCTTCCGTCAGGTAAGATCAGTACATCGTATTCGGCAAGGTCCACTCTATTAAAATAAGATTCGTCCAAAACCGAAATTGGGTAGTTTAGTTGCTGTTCAAAAAAGTGCCAAATTTCTCCAAAACGTAGTGTTGAGGTAGGTTCTCCCGATAATGCGGCAATTTTAAGATTTTTAATAACGCCCACATAACCCGATCCAAAATCTTTTCCACTGTCCACAAAACCGGTATTTACCGGCGTTAATTTTTTATGGAATTTTTTAGAGGCCTCATCCAAAATATTTGAGAAACCATCTATGTTTCTATTGTCCGATTTGGTGATAATGATACTTCCCCTATCATAATCGGTACCATTGATCGTAAACGGTTTTTTGGAATATCTTACCCTGATATTTTCATTTAAAAGTGCCGCTAAGAATTGGGCGTCCTTTATACTGTTCCAATCCCCCAGGTAAGCGTAACTATCAGATTTGCCAATGCCAAATTCCTCTGATTTTTGAGAGGCTGTCGTTTTTTGGATATTGCTTTCTGTTGCTAGGGCATCCAATCCGTAAGCATACGGTAAAGACCAAGCTGTAATGTCGTATGTGACGGAGTCGCTTAATTTTGCATTTGGCTCAAATAACACTTTTACCAAGGTAGCTTTTGGCTGGTTGGTAGAAACAATTAAACTATTGTTAGAGCCTTTTAGTGAGCCAGACTTGGAAGTGTCGTAACGATAACCTTTATAAGTGGTGTTTGACCCGTAGCCATATTCGATTTCATGTTTGTCCAACAAATCGGTCAGTTTTTCCAATTTATCGGCATCGCCGTTAAGTACATAGTTTTTGTACTTGTAGTTTTTGTTCTGATAGAACTTTTTAAATTCATCGTTCAGCCTTACTACGTTTCC
Organism: Maribacter sp. MMG018; assembly: GCF_018100785.1. GTDB lineage: Bacteria > Bacteroidota > Bacteroidia > Flavobacteriales > Flavobacteriaceae > Maribacter. The sequence goes on from NZ_JAGJEC010000002.1 coordinate 42,276, forward strand.
ACTGGCAACTTCTACCGTAGATAGACCTGTGGTGTGGTGGTGGGCAATACGATCTTTTAGGGTCAAGGTATCACCAATATCGGTAAGAACGCCCAAGCCGCCTCTACCGCCGCCACCTTGTTCATAGGTCATTCCTATGCCCCCGTTGTAGATAGGGTAGGTGTCGCCGTAGCTAGGGTACAATAGGTCAAAGACTTCTTTGGTAAAGTAAAACCAACCATTGGCATCAAAATATTTTGCGTGGTTTTTTCCTATGGTTACCTGAAACTCTCTTTGAAAATCGGTAATTACCTCATGAAAAGGTTCCGCTGCCGGGGCAAAATAATAAGGGCTGTTTACTCCTTGTTCATGAAAATCTACATGAACATGGGGGAGCCATTTATTAAATTGTTTTAAGCGTTGTTGGCTTTCTATCTGGGTTAACCATGCCCAATCTCTATTTAGGTCGAACATATAGTGGTTGCTTCTGCCGTTCCACCAACCTTCATGATGTTCTTTGCTGTTTGGGTCAACATTATACGGAGTGTTTTTGAATTGGTTGTACCAGTTTACATATCTATCCCTACCATCGGGGTTTACACATGGATCCATAATCACCACCGTATTCTCCAGATAATTGCTTTTAGCGGTCAATAAATCGTAAATGGTCTGCATTGAGGCTTCTGTGCTTACACTTTCATTGCCGTGTACATTATAGCTTAACCATACGATGGCCTTGTCGGCCGATCCTTCGCCTTTGGTGCTTTTTAGATGCTCTTCCCTAATTTGTTCAAGGTTTTGCATGTTTTGTTCTGTAGAGATATAGGCTAATATCAACGGTCTTCTTTCGTTGGTTTTGCCATATACCATTAATTTCATTCTCTTGGGTTCTGCATCCGCTAGGTATTGGTAATAATCGACAACTTCGTGGTGTCTGGTGAATTGGCTTCCCAATTCATACCCCAAAAATTCTGAGGGAGACTTAAGTTGGGCAATTAAAAAGAAGGGAAGTATTACAAAAAGTAGTGGTAAAATTTTTTTCATTTGGTTTAGTTAAAAAAGGATACTGTCAAATCTACCAAAATAATTGGTTAAATCTATAATGCACAATAGGCTTTTTGATGAACCTCGGATGCTGTCGACATAAAGTAATTAACGTATTTTTAGGAACTCTAAGACAAGAGAGTTTTATATTTACCTTCATTTTTTGAGTATATATGGATATTGACTGTTTACCTTTTAAAGAAACTGGCTATTTTTCAAAATTGATATGTGACTATATTGATGAAAAAAAAGAGGTGAAGCCCCTATACAATAGGTTTCCTAAGCTAAGTAACTTTAAAGACCAGATAAAGGAGAAAGGGGGTGGTTTTTCGTCGGAAAACAGAAAAGTGCTAAACAAGGCACTTAATAGGCAATATGGCAATGTTTCCGTTTCAGAAGCGACACAACAAAATATCGATGCTCTTGTGAATGAAAATACCTTCACGATAGTTACCGGACATCAGCTAAACCTGTTTACGGGTCCCTTGTATTTTCTCTACAAGATTATTTCTACTATCAACCTTTCAGAAGAACTAAAAAAAGAATACCCGGACCATTATTTTGTTCCCATATATTGGATGGCAACCGAAGATCATGATTTTGAGGAAATCAATTATTTTAATTACCAGGGTAAAAAAATACAATGGAACAGGTCTGCTTCGGGGGCGGTAGGGCATATGAAAACCGACGGTCTCGAAGATGTCTTTGAGATTTTTTCCAATGCTATCGGAAATAGTAGAAATGCACAAGATTTAAAATCTTTGTTCAAAAGAGCGTATCTGGAAAATGAAACTTTAACAGATGCAACTAGATTTTTGGCCAACGAGCTGTTCGCGGAATATGGTTTGGTCATAGTTGATGGGGATGACCACAGTTTAAAACAGCTTTTGATTCCCTATATCAAGAAAGATATTTTGGAGCAAACTGCCTTTGATGCTGTTTCTGCGCAAATAGAAAAAATAAATAAGATAAATCCTGAATATGGTATTCAGGTGAACCCAAGGGAAATCAATTATTTCTATTTGGATGCTGGTGTGCGTGAACGTATCATAGAAAAAAACGGAGTGTATCATGTAAACGATACCGAGATCTCTTTTTCAAAAGAGGAGCTTTTAGAGGAATTGGAAAGTCATCCCGAAAAATTTTCTCCGAACGTAGTGGCCAGACCATTGTATCAAGAGGTGATTTTGCCGAATCTATGTTACATTGGAGGGGGTGGCGAGCTGGCATATTGGTTAGAGTTAAAAACGGCCTTTGAGGCAATGGATGTCACTTTTCCTATATTGCTTTTAAGAAATTCTGCTTTGATAATTACCGAAAAACAGGCAGAAAAACTTCAAAAGTTAGATGTCTCCATTGCCGATCTGTTCTTAAAACAGCATACGTTGATAAATAAGAAGATCAGGGGTATATCAAATATAGATATCGATTTCTCTCCGCAAAGAAAAGTGCTGGAAGAACAATTTAAAAATATGTACGCCTTGGCGGAACAGACGGACAAGTCGTTCTTAGGGGCCGTAAAGGCCCAAGAGATAAAACAAAAAAAAGGTCTCGATAATCTGGAGAAACGCTTATTAAAAGCCCAAAAAAGAAAGTTGAAAGATCATGTGGTACGTCTGACCGAGATTCAAAATCAGTTGTTTCCGGGACATTCTTTGCAAGAGCGTAATTTAAATTTCTCTGAACTATATCTAGAATATGGTGAAGATCTGGTGCCTATGCTCTTTAAGGCTTTAAGGCCTTTAGACCTAAATTTTGCCGTTATCACTCAAAAATAGAATATGGGCAAGAACGTATCTTTAAATAAGATTACCGTACTTGCCATTGTTTCTTTTTTAGCCATTACCGTAATCACTTTTTTTAAGAGTGCATTAGAATTAGAAGACGCAGAACAAGCGTATTACTCGCAATGGCTTCGTTGGGGGTATGATGATCAACCACCTTTATATACGTGGTTGCAGTATGGTTTCAATACTATTTTTAAAGTAAATAAATTAGCGTTCTCTATTCTAAGGGCTTCTCTTTTTGCCGGTATTTTGTTGGCGCTGTATCAATTTGCCCAACTAAGAATAAAAGAGGTTGAAAAATCTAAACTGGCAGTTTTGTTGTTGGTGTTGGTTCCGGTATTTATCGATTTTACTTTTAGAAGATTATCACATACCAGTTTGCTTTGTTTGTCCGTAATTGCATCGTACTACTGTGTGCAGCTGTTGGTATCTCGTAAATCCATTTTAAATTATCTTTTATTGGGTTTGGTAGTAGGTGTGGGTATCATGTCTAAATACAATTATGTATTTTTTCTGTTAACCTTTGCTTTGGTTTCTTTGTGGGATAAAGAATTGAGAGCTATAGTTTTTAACCCTAAAATACTGGTGTCGGTTCTTGTTTCTGTTTTATTGGTAGCGCCACATGCATATTGGTTATTAGGTCCTGACGGATTTCAATATTATTTGGAATCTAGTTTAGAGGAGAAAATAGGAACTGAAGAAGTCGGGTCAGGATTTTCATTAATGCCAATTTTAAGGTATTTGAAAGGTTTGTTTGCCTTATTGTTTCCTGTTCTTTTATTCGTTGGTATTGGCTATTTCTCAAACGTAGTGAGTTTTAACAAGCAAAAAAAGCATTGGTTTGCTAAAATGTTCATTGTTCAATTACTGGTGTTAGGGGTATTTTTTCTCGTGTTCCAAAGTCAGAAAGTAGAGACTAGGTGGCTGCTACCACTTTTTATTCCTTTTGTTGTTCTGTTATTAGAGAAGGTAAATCTTAAAAACAATCAGAGATTGGTTTCTATTGGGTACTGGGTTTTTATTGCGGTAATAGGTCTTCAGACTTTAAGGACACCAATAGAGAAAATGTTGAACATACCTTCGTCCGTTCATTTTGGGTTTGAGCCTGTTGCCCATAAATTGAAATATGAAGACTATCAATGGGTGTTGCCTAATGTAACATATGCTGGTAATGTGAGGGTACTGCATCCTGAGAGAACATTGTTTTCAGTAGATGATTACTCGTTAGGGCAATCAAAATCTAAAAATCAAAAGTGGGTAGAGGTAATTATTGATCCATCCAAAGAAAGGCAGAAGGTTGCGGTAGATAGTCTTATTGGTTTCGGAAAAGAAAAAGAAAACCTATATTTCTACATAGGTCAAGGCACTAAGAATTCGCTTTCCCAGCCATAGTCGTTCTTCGAGTATTTTACCCGTATATGGTTAGGCCTGTTCAATTTTAGGTATTCTATTTTAAAAGGTTCAACTTCTACCATGCAAAAAAAGTGATCGCCCTCTAGATAAGATATGGTGTCGGGGTCGTTGATGCCACTACCGGGAGCGTAGTTTGTGGTATAATCTTTTTTATTGTTTTCAGGTATGTTTTTCCAAATATCCGATATGGTATCTTGGTCTGTGTGAACTGTGGCCAACCCTTCTACCTTTATTTGTAAGAGTTTTTGGGGCTGATAGAATAACATACTTACCTTTGGGTTTTCTATCATATGTAAAACTTTCTTAGATCGCCTGTCGGTATAAAAGCGTAGGTTTCCGTTTTTTAAAACTTCTCTTAAGACAACGGTACGTAGCCGTGCGAGTTTGTCCATGCCAACTGTACCTAATGTCGCATACCTAAAAGGGTGGTCTTTTTGGTTGACTCCCTTCTGAAGCTCATCTTTTAATTCGTTCCAATAAGTATCGGTCATGGTTTTTTCTTTAAAAATACAAAAAACATGGTAGGGTATTTTTAATTGTGGTTGTTGTATATAAAAGTGCTATGAATAAGATTTATTAATTTTTTAGGTTAGTTTGATTTTGATTAAAAGACTCGGGGTGGTTCCCGAGTTTTTTTTATTTGTGTGCTTCTGTAAGGTTGTAGAATATCTTACGACCAACAAGGGGAATTGAATTGCTGTGAAAAAGAATTTAAACTTTTCAATTTAATTTTAGTGTGGTTGAAAAGCCCGGTTGTAAGACCGGGCTTTTTTTAATTTAAGGGTAAGGTGCTTTCTCTGGAAAACTTAAATTTTAGATTTTCTTTTTGTGATAAAATCTAATTTGTAGGAATTGATTTAACTTGTTAATTTCCAGAATATTGTGATTTGTTATATAAACTATAGATTTATTATTCTACCTTATAGTCTAAACGCATGGTAATAGAAGCTGTTTTGTTTTTTGAGGTAGTGTTATAAGCTCCTCCCCAAGAATAATCCTCTCCAGAATTTTGACCGGTTATTTGAAAGACTCCCATTTTAGCAGAAACCAGGTCTCCAAGTTTGCTGCCGGAGTTTTCGGCAATTTTTTCTGCTCTTAATCGCGCATCTTCCGTGGCTTTTGAAATCATTTCAATTTTTAGATCGGCCAATTTGGTGTAATAATACCTTGGTGGGTACGAGTTAAATTGAACTCCTTGGTTTAGTAATTCCGTTATTTCCCTAGATACCTTTTCTATTAAGGCAACTTCTTTAGATTCGATTTTTATAGTCTGTGTTAGTTGGTATCCTCTAAAAATACTGCCTACAAAGTTGCCGCTTTCATATTTGTTGTCCCTTAGTTCTGTGGTTTGAACACTATTGAAAATAATGTTATCGGCTTTTATTCCTTTTGATGTCAAATATTTTTTAACAATGTTCTTATCGTTGTTAAGTTGGTCAAAAGCAGATTTAAGTACCGTGTTTGTAGCGGAAAATTGACCTTCCCATACTATAAGGTCAGAGGTGAAATTTTCGTTCCCCAAACCCGTAACCGATATTATTTGAGGGGGGTTGGCACGCTTTACATAGGCGTTTCCGAGAAAATATGCCGCAATAACAATGGCAAGTCCAAATATGATCGCTGAAATATGTTTCAAAACAATTGTTTTTAAATTGGTGATAAATATACTTAAAAGATAGTTTTGAAAAACCTTCAAATTGCTATTTTTGCCCATGCAAAATAATGTCCTGATTTTAGATTTCGGTTCCCAGTACACACAACTCATCGCTAGAAGGGTTCGGGAACTCAATATTTTCTGTGAAATAAAACCGTACAACAAGCCGCCGGAAGATCTGTCCGGTTACAAGGCAGTTATTCTTTCTGGCTCGCCGCATTCGGTGAGGGCAGAAGATGCTCCGCATCCCGACCTTTCGGATATAAGGGGTAAGAAACCTTTGTTGGGCGTTTGTTATGGAGCGCAGTATTTGGCCCATTTTAATGGGGGAAGTGTAGAAAAGTCCAATACAAGGGAGTATGGTAGGGCCAAACTTGCCCGGATCTATAAAAACGATCTTTTCTTAAAAGATATTAAGGAAGGAAGCCAAGTTTGGATGAGCCATGCGGATACTATAAAAAAGCTTCCAGAGAATACAGTGCTTTTGGCCAGTACGAACGATGTTGAGAATGCGGCCTTTAAGTTTAAGGATGAAGATACCTACGGGATACAGTTTCATCCGGAGGTGTACCATTCTACCGATGGAAAAAAGATTCTCGAAAATTTTCTGGTTAATATAGCCGGGGTCGAACAAACATGGACTCCTGATGCTTTTGTAGATACTACGGTAGCTGAACTAAAAGAAAAAATTGGGGAAGACAAGGTAATATTGGGTCTTTCCGGAGGTGTAGATTCATCGGTTGCCGCCGTGCTTTTGCACAAGGCCATTGGTAAACATCTTCACTGCATCTTTGTAAACAATGGGCTTCTTCGTAAGAATGAATTCGAAAATGTTCTGAAACAATACGAAGGAATGGGGCTTAATGTGAAAGGTGTGGACGCTTCGGCACGTTTTTTGGATGAGTTGGAGGGTGAAAGTGATCCCGAAACCAAGCGAAAGATCATTGGTCGTGTTTTTGTAGAGGTTTTTGATGATGAATCACATAAAGTAGAAAATGCAAAATGGTTGGCTCAAGGTACTATATATCCTGATGTGATAGAATCTGTTTCCGCAACGGGCGGGCCTTCAGCGACCATAAAAAGTCACCATAATGTGGGGGGATTGCCAGATTTTATGAAATTGAAAGTGGTAGAGCCTTTGAAAATGTTATTTAAGGACGAGGTTAGAAGGGTCGGTAAAAGTATGGGCCTAGATCCTAATTTGTTGGGGCGTCACCCTTTTCCCGGTCCAGGTTTGGCCATTCGTATTTTGGGCGATATAACAAGGGAAAAAGTGGCTATCTTGCAGGAAGTGGACCATATTTTTATTCAAGGTCTGAAAGATTGGGGGCTTTATGATGACGTTTGGCAGGCCGGAGCTATGCTTTTGCCCGTAAATAGTGTTGGGGTTATGGGCGATGAGCGTACCTACGAGAAGTGCGTTGCCTTGCGTGCCGTGGAAAGTACCGATGGTATGACGGCAGATTGGGTAAACCTGCCCTACGAGTTTTTGCAAAAAACCTCGAACGATATAATTAATAAAGTGCCCGGTGTTAATAGAGTGGTGTATGATATTAGCTCAAAACCACCGGCAACCATAGAATGGGAATAAAATGAAAAATTTGATAAGGTTATTTTTTACGGTTTGTCTTTTTCTCTTTTTTAGCGGTAAAGCGTTCGGACAAAAGTTTACGACACATGCTGTTAAGAAAAACGAAACATTGTATAGTATTGCTAAACAATACGGTGTTTCCCAAGATGATATTCTTAAGTATAACAAAGAAATTAAAAAGGGAGGTAGCTTAAATGTAAACACCATATTGGTTATACCCAGTGCCAATGGGGCTGTGGCAAAACCAGAGCAGCAAACAGGTAATAATGTAAGCGGAGAATCTGTAGAAGGTTTGATCGGTAAGATCATGAACGATTCTGTGGTAAAGAAAGAGCCTATCGGTTTTGTAGAATACAAGGTTAAAAAGAAAGAGACCTTATATGGTATAGCCAAGAAATTTGATGTCACCGAAGAGGAAATCAAAAAGTACAATAAAGAACTGTACGCTACGCAGTTGAAAAAGAAAATGGTCATTAGAATTCCGAAATATAGAAAGACGGAAGAAGACCAGAATGTAGTGGATCCCGATGATTATGAGAAATACGTTGTAGCGCCGAAAGAAACTCGTTGGAGCATAGCGCACAAATATGGTATTACTGTCGATAGTATGCTTGTTCTTAATCCTGGCCTTTCTAAAACAACCAATTACTTACAAGAAGGTTATGAACTTCTTATGCCTAAAATACCGGGGTCTTCCGTTAAAAACCAAGAAACCCAACTGTATAGGTCTTATACGGTACCGGCCAAAATGAACTTTTATAGGCTAGAACAACAATTTGGTGTAAAGGCGGACGAGATCGTAAGGCTTAATCCTGAGATTACAGAGCGTGGAGGGTTAAAAGAAGGAATGGTGATAAGGCTGCCCGAAACCAAATTGGATCCAGGGGTGATAAATACGGATAATTATATCTTCTATGAAGTTAAACCCAAGCAGAACGAATTTAGGTTGACCAGAAAATTTGGAATGTCGTGGGCCGATCTGGTCAAATTGAATCCGGCACTGAAAGATGGGTTAAAAGCCGGAATGGTATTGAAGCTTCCTAAAGATCAAGTAGGGGATTTTGAAGTAAAAAATTCTCTGGTACTGGATAAGATCAATCTATTGGATAGTATTAATGTAGAGAACCGTCCTAAGGTTATGTTCATGTTGCCGTTCCGATTAGATAAATTGGATTTAAACGATACCGAAACGGTCGAATGGACCATTGCAAACAGAAATAGTCTAAAATACAGTCTTGGTCTATATTCGGGAGCTTTGGTGGCGTTGGATTCCATAAAGTCATTGGGGGTATCGGTAGATGTAAAGACCTTTGATAACCAATTGGACCTTCAGAAAACAAAAGAGATACTACAAAAAGAAAACTTAGGTAGTTACAGTGCAATTCTAGGGCCACTGGATGTACAGTCTTTAAAAGAGGTCTCTAACCAGGCGGCAAATTATCAAGTGCCGGTAATTGCACCTGTTCCGGCGAAGAGCGATATTAGTTTAGGAAACGTATTTTTTTCGTACACAGAGCCTAAGACACTTCGTGAGCATATGCTTAAATATGTCAAGGAAAAATACACAAACGAGAATATAGTGGTTATTGCAGATGAAAAAAATGCAGAAACAAAGGCTATTATTCTAGAGAATTTTGCAGGGGCAAAAGCACTTGAGGTAAAAGAGGAGAAAAAGAATATAGGTATTAGTAGAGATAAGTTGGCGGGTCTTTTATCAGAAGATGTGGAAAATTGGGTTTTTGTAGAATCGGACAATTTTAAATTGATCTCTAGTCTGGTATCTATACTTAATGCTTTTAACAATTCGCTTCTGGATATCGAAAATGGTACTAAGAAATTAAAAGTAAGAATGTTCACGACCGATAAGAACAACGCTTTTGATAATGATGTTATTTCCAGTACCCATTTGTCTAACCTTCATTTTACATATCCATCGGTTTATAGAGAAGTTTCTTCGGGGCCGTTCGTAAGGCGTTATAAAGAAAAATTTGGTGATGCTCCGGACAAGTTCGCAGTTAGAGGTTTCGATATAACCTATGACCTGCTATTGAAATTAGCTTACAAAAATGATTTGTTGAGTGTTTCAAAGTTTATTGGGGAAACCGAGTACAGTGGAAACAAATTTGATTATGAGAAAGATATTTCTTCGGGCTACTTTAATAAAGCTTCCTATATAATGGGGTATGATAATATGTGGATAAAAGAATTGGATTAGTATGACATCGAAAGTAGTATACAACGGAGAATTAAGAACAGAATGTACACATATTAAATCTGGGGATTCTTTTATGACCGATGCTCCTACCGATAATAATGGCTTAGGTCAGGCCTTTTCCCCGACCGATACCGTTGCGACCGGGTTGGCGAGTTGTATGTTGACCATGATGGGCATTAAAGCCAACGGGCTGGATATAGACCTGCAAAACTCGGAGGCGGAGGTTACTAAACATATGGCAGCTTCCCCAAGAAGAATTTCGAAGATAGAGGTGAAGCTTACCTTACCTGCCAATATCTCGGATAAGGATAGGAAGATATTGGAAAACACGGCGAATACATGTCCTGTATTATATAGTTTACACCCAGATATACAAAAGGAAATTACTTTCAATTGGGTGCTTTGATTCTCTTTTACGGCAAGGTGGCCACAACCAGCGCTACAGTAAGTTGTAATTCTTTCCTTTATTAGGTAAATCGAATTTAAATATTTTAAAAAAGCCTTCCTGAAATTCCATTTCGGGAAGGCTTTTTTATGATTGTGTTTTCTTAGGTTTAGAACCTAAAGGAAGCTCCTAAGGTTATAAATGAGGCTCCGTAACCGGCTTCTGCAAATGCGGCAACAGTATCTGTAAGGTACCATCGACCACCCACAAAGGCACTAGCTCCGGGTCTACTGTCCAAGTCATTGTAATCGTCGCCACTGTATAGGCGCATAGAGGCCATAACCCCACCATAAACATCAAGATTGTCGATGTCAAAACCAGTGTAGTGATAGGTTCCGCGGGCGCCTAAAACCGTATATGACCAACTATAATCATAATTATAGGTTATGTCTTTATAAGTAAATCTTTTATAGCCGATATAGCCTCCAAGACTTACCACGCCAGGGCCGGGAACATCCCATACGCCTCTTTCGTAACTGGCACTGAATACAGGGCTTTCGGTAGAAGTGCTGTATCCTCCATAATAACCACCTAAACCTATACCGGTATTTATGACGTTCGTGCCTACTTCAAATTCTTGAGCCGATGCAAACTGTACTAAAAAAGTAAAGACGGCCAATAGTGTAATCGATTTTTTCATCTTGATATGTTTAATATAGTCAGTGTTTAAACTAATACTTTGGCCGCTAAATTACACACATATTTTAAATTACGAGGGCTCTTTCTTTTGGATCTGTAATAATAAAGGATAAAAAAAACCTTTCGAAAGAAAGGTTTTACAAGCTTATATGTCACAGATAGTGACCCCCTGTTTCAACGCTGCAATTTTGTCATCCCAACTAGGTACGAACTCTTGGGCAACATAACCTTTGTATCCAGTATCTAAAATGGCTTTCATGACCGCGGGATAATATATTTCTTGGGTTTCGTCAATTTCGTGGCGACCGGGGTTTCCACCTGTATGGTAGTGACCATAGTATTGGTGATAATCTTGAATGTTTCTAATAATATCACCTTCCATTATCTGCATGTGGTAGATGTCGTAAAGTAGTTTAAAATTTTCGGAGCCAATGGTTTCGCATAAAGATACACCCCATTCAGATGTGTCGCACATATAGTCCTTATGGTTAACTTTGCTGTTCAATAACTCCATTTGTAGTACAACCCCATGCTCTTCGGCCAATGGTATAATTTCTTTTAGGCCTTTGGCGCAGTTACGTAAGCCTACTAAATCGTTCATTCCGTTTCTGTTGCCACTAAAGCAAATAAGGTTTGTGTAACCCCCTTCTGCAACCAAAGGAATCACCCTTTTATAATCCGCTATAAGTTCTTCATGAAATTCAGGATTGTTCCAGCCTTTTTCTATTCCCATACCGGCACCCCAGCACATAGATGCGTGTATATTGTATTTTTTTAAGAGAGGAAACTGTTCTGGGTCGACCAGATCAATGGCACGTATATCCAACTTGTTCAGTTCTTGTAAAAATTCCTCAAAAGGGATGGTTCCGTAGCACCAATAGCAAACACTATGGTTAATGTTATGTTTAAGTTTAAAGGGAGGTTCTTCTTTTGATTGTGGGCTTTTTCCCGTTGCTCCCGCAGGAGTTATGATACCTACGGACGCCGCGGCCGTAGTTCCTATAAAATCTCTTCTTTTCATGTTGGTTTTAATTGTTGTCCCCTTAAAGATAATTTTTTTAGTTTTAAAAAATGGAAATAAAACCGGATCATCAAAAATTAATAGAGTTGGCCCATTATCGAATGCCTTTTGGAAAACACAAGGGGCGGTATTTGGTAGATTTGCCCGAGCCGTACCTGGTCTGGTTTCAACAAAAAGGTTTTCCTGATGGAAAATTGGGCGAATTATTGCGTTCTATGCTAGAAATTAAAACAAATAGCCTAGAATCGTTAATTCGAAAGATTCAAAAAGATTTTCCGAAGGAAAGTCATTGAGTTCTATTCTCAATTTGTAACTTTGTGTCCCGTAACATAGAAATCTTATCAATGGCAGAAACCAAATACATCTTCGTTACGGGAGGCGTTACTTCATCTCTTGGAAAAGGCATTATTGCCGCATCTTTGGCTAAACTTCTTCAATCAAGAGGATATAAAACTACTATTCAGAAACTGGATCCGTATATCAATGTTGACCCAGGTACTCTTAACCCTTATGAACACGGTGAGTGCTATGTAACGGACGATGGAGCGGAAACTGATTTGGATCTAGGGCACTATGAGCGTTTTTTAAATGTAAGAACCTCACAGGCGAACAATGTTACCACTGGAAGAATTTACCAAAGTGTAATAGAAAAGGAGAGAAGGGGAGAGTTTTTAGGGAAAACCGTTCAGGTTGTTCCACATATAACCAACGAAATAAAAGAACGTGTACAATTACTTGGCAAGAGTGGTGAGTACGACATCGTTATAACCGAGATAGGAGGTACCGTTGGTGATATAGAGTCACTACCTTATATAGAAGCGGTTAGACAGTTGCTTTGGGAGTTGGGCGATAATAACGCCATTGTTATACATTTAACCTTGGTGCCTTACCTGTCCGCGGCAGGGGAGTTAAAAACGAAGCCTACCCAGCATTCGGTAAAAACATTGATGGAGAGCGGTATCAAGGCCGATATTCTTGTATGTAGGACAGAGCATAAAATTTCTGATGAGATAAAAGACAAATTGGCACTCTTCTGTAATGTGAAGAGAGAGGCTGTAATACAAAGTATTGATGCTTCTACAATTTACGATGTGCCTATTTTAATGCAACAAGAAGGGTTGGATACTGTTACCCTTCGTAAATTGGCCTTGCCAGATTCGACAACTCCGGATCTAACAAGATGGAACCAATTTTTGGAACGCCATAAGAACCCAAAGAACGAAGTAACCGTAGGATTGGTAGGTAAGTATGTAGAATTACAGGATTCATACAAATCGATATTGGAATCCTTTATCCATGCCGGAGCGCAGAATGAAGTGAAGGTAAACGTTAGGTCCATACATTCAGAATATATTACAGCCCAAAATTATGAGAGTAAATTAAAGGGATTGGACGGCATATTGGTCGCTCCAGGTTTTGGTGAGCGTGGTATAGAAGGTAAGATCATAGCGGTAAACTATGCACGGGTCAATAATATTCCTTTTTTAGGGATATGTTTGGGGATGCAAATGGCGGTTATAGAATATGCTAGAAATGTATTAAACCTAAAAGAGGCAAGTTCTACCGAAATGGATTCTGGTACCCCAGACCCTGTTATCAGCTTAATGGAAGAACAGAAATCCGTTACCGATAAAGGAGGAACAATGAGACTGGGCGCTTGGGACTGCGAACTAAAAGATAGTAGTCTGGTGCAACAGGTATATAATGGGGCCAAAGAGATTTCCGAAAGGCATAGGCATAGGTATGAATTCAATAATTCTTATAAAAAACAGCTTGAGGAAGCAGGGCTTTTGGCAACTGGTATCAATTCAAAAACGAACTTGGTAGAAATAGTGGAGCTGAAAGACCACCCGTGGTTTATTGGGGTTCAATATCACCCCGAATATAAAAGTACGGTAGCCAATCCACACCCGTTGTTCGTTGGTTTTGTAAAAGCGGCATTGGCACATAAAAAGGCACAAAGTAATGCCAGTATGGCATAAACTCCTTATTTGGGCATATATTTGCTCTCTGAAAACCAAATAATTACCTTATATATTAGATATTTTTAGATGGAAGAAAAGAAATTGGATGTAAAATCTATAATCGGTTTTGTATTGATATTCGGAATATTGATTTTCATGTTTTATCAAAACAAGCCTACGCCAGAGGAGATAGCGGCACAAAAAGCGAAACAGGAACAGATAGATGCAGCGGCCGCAAATGAAGAAAAGACCGATGATTTTGTAATAGATAGTACCCCTGAGGTAAACTTGAACGATTCTACCGCTATAGCCGGTTACAAAAGTAAAATAGGGGCTTTTGGATTTACTACGCCAAAAGAAGGTACTACTGTTTTGGAAAATGATGTGCTATTTTTAAAAATCAGTAACAAAGGGGGACATGTGGTAGAGGCAAAAATGAAAAATTTTGTCACTTATGATTCTGTGCCGGTATACCTTGTGAAAGATGGAAATTCATCGTTCTCCATTGATTTCTCTACCACCGATAATAGGGTGTTGAGTACAAAGGATCTGTTTTTTGAACCTAGTCTTACGAAATCTGATGGCAAACAGATTTTGTCCTTAAAGGCAAAAACATCCAACAATCAATTTTTAGAATATCGTTACGAGATGAAACCTGGGGATTACCTAGTTGATTTTACTGTACGTACCCAAGGTTTGGACGGGATCATCAACGATAGTAAACCCGTAACCTTAGATTGGAAACTTAAGGGAATTAGGCATTCTAAGAGCATACAATACGAAAATAGATATACCCGCCTTACCTATCATCATGAAGACGGTAAACTAAGTAAATTATCGGAAGGAAGCGATGACGAGGAAACCGAAGAGGACATAAAATGGATATCTTACAGACAACACTTCTTTAGCTCAATTTTGGCTGCAGATGAACCTTTTAAAAGTGGGGAACTGACATCTAAAAATTTGGTAGAGGAAGAAAGTAGGACTTTTGGTTTTACAAAAGCCTATTCATCTGTTTTGCCATTGGATGTTAAAGGAGGGGAAATTTCAAAAAGTATGTACATGTACTATGGCCCTACAGATGTAGATGTACTGTCTAAATACGAAGATTTGGACCTAGTGGATTCCATTCCTTTCGGGTGGGGTATTTTTGGGTGGATAAACAGGTATGTGTTTACACCTTTCTATTCATTGTTAAGTTCTTATTTTCCATATGGTATAGCGATTATCATTATGACCATATTGGTTCGTTTGGCCATGTCACCGGTTACCTATAAATCATATTTGTCCCAGGCAAAAATGAAGGTTTTAAAACCGGAAATCAATGAGCTGAACGAGAAGTACAAGGACAATGCCATGAAGAAACAGCAAGAGACCATGAAATTATATGGCAAAGCAGGGGTAAGCCCCATGAGTGGGTGTGTACCGGCATTTCTGCAAATGCCTATTTTCTATGCCTTGTTCATGTTCTTCCCTTCATCTTTTGCCTTGCGTCAAAAATCTTTCTTATGGGCAGACGATTTATCGTCTTTTGATACGATCTATCAATTTCCGGAAGGATTCTCCATTCCGTTTTATGGTGATCACGTAAGTCTTTTTCCTATACTGGCCTCCATTGCCATCTTCTTTTATATGATGATGACTACAGGGCAGAATATGCCTAGCCAGCCAGGTATGCCCAATATGAAGTTTATCATGTATTTGATGCCTTTTATGATGTTGTTCTTCTTTAACAACTATGCTAGTGGATTAAGTTTGTATTATTTTGTTTCTAACTTGATTACTATTGGTATTATGTTGGTGATCAAGAATTTTATTCTCGATAATGATAAGATTCACGCGCAGATACAAGAGAACAAAAAGAAGCCTAAAAAAGAAAATAAATTTCAGCGTAAGATGCGCGAAATGATGGAACAGGCAGAGGCTCAGAAAAAGAAATAATAACTTTAAGAGATCAAAATAAAAAGCCCTTTCTAAAAAGAAAGGGCTTTTGCCATTGGTTAAGGTTTGGTTTGGCAAGTTTTGGGGGTGTAAATATGAGATTATTTATCCCTTGGAAAAAAAAAGGGTTGTCAAGAAGGTTTATTTGTATGCTAAAGGAGTTTATTTTGATGTTGCCGAGTTCAAGACATAAAAAAACCTCCTTTTTTAAAAGGAGGTTTTTGAACTTTAATTTTAAGCAAATTAGTGTAGTGCATCAATAATTTCTTGAGGCAGTAATACTTTGTCCACAACATGTACTATTCCGTTACTGGTTGTCACGTCTGGCGTAATTACATTGGCATCGACATGTGATTTGTCACGAATTTGTACCCCGCTTCCTAAAAGAGCAAATAGAGATTCGCCCTGGACCGTCATAATCTCTAAATGGTCGGATAGGTCGGTAGATGCTACCGATGCTCCAGATACTACATGATAGGTAAGTAACTTTGCCAACAAGGCTTTTTCTTCATCTGTATCAAAATCGGACAAGCTGTTATAGCTACTGCCCAGATCATTTAAAAATGTAGTAAATGCATCATTGGTAGGGGCAAAGACCGTAAACGGACCATCACCGCTCAAAGTCTCAACCAAGCCGGCGTCTGCTTGGATCAAAGCGGCTACCAAAGTACTAAGGTCGGGAACATCTTGTGCCGTTTCTACAATATTTAACATACCGGGAGCCAATGCATCTAACGTTTCTTGTGGTAGTAGTACCTTATTAATAACATGAACCACCCCATTGCTGGCCTCAACATCTGCAAGTACTACCGAGGCATTCATATCGGTTGCATCTTCTACATGTACCGTACCGTCCTGTATTTTAATACCGATATTTTCGCCTTGAAAAGTTTCTATAGATTGTCCATTACTTAAACTTGTTGAGAAAGCAGTGGTACCAGCGATTACGTGATAGGTTAATATAGAGACCAATAATTGTTTTTCTTCGTCTGTATCAAAATCGGAAAGACTATTGTAATCATCGCCAAGAGTGTCTAAAAGAGAGGCGAAAGCGGCATTGGTAGGAGCAAATACAGTAAATGGACCATCACCGTTTAGGGTTTCTACCAAACCGGCATCCGCCTGGATCAGCGATTCTACCAAAAGGCTCAAGTCGTCGGTTGCTACAGCAGTTTCGACAATTGTCTTAAGTTGCAGTGAAACAACAAAATCGATGGCCGATTGTGGTAGTAAAACCTTATCTATAGTATGCGCTACACCGTTAGAGGCCATAATATCTACACCGGTAATATTGGCATTGGTGTCGGATGCATCACCAATAACAAATGTTTCGCCAGAGGAAATAATTTCAACACTGTTGCCTTCAAAAGCCGTAGAAACTTGCCCTGCCGAAAGATCTGTAGATTTTACTTCTGCGGGTATCACATGATACAACAGAATGTTTTTTAATAGGGCCATTTCTTCTGCCGTGTCAAAATCATCAAGACTGTTATAGTCGTCGCCTAAAATTTCCAATAGTGCCACAAAGGCATCATCTGTAGGGGCAAAAACGGTAAATGGACCATCGGAACTTAGGGTGGCGACTAGATCCGCCTTGATAACGGCAGCTTCTAAAATCGACAGGGGTTCGGTGGCCACTACAATATCGACTAAAGTACCATTGTTGTTGGTCATTTCTTCTTGGTTCAGCGCATCTATAATAGCCTGTGGCAACATTACTTTGTCTATGACGTGAACGACACCGTTACTTGCCATAACATCGGCAATTACTACTTCGGCATTTACTTCGGTCGCATCTTCTATAAATACACCGCCTTCCAAATTTATTGTCAAATCTTCACCTTGTACGGTAGAAACGGTCATTTGGTCCGATAAATCAGTAGATTTTGCGGCTACACCGGCAACCACATGATAGGTCAGAATTGTTGTTAGTAATTCTCGTTCTTCATCCGTGTCAAAGTCGGATAAAGAATCAAAACCATCCAATTGGTCTAATAACGCTGCAAATGCATCGTTGGTAGGAGCAAAAACAGTAAATGGCCCTTCGGAGCTTAGGGTGCCCACTAAATCTGTTCCTTTCGAATTGTCTGCGGTCATTAGTGCGGAAACCAAAGAAGACAATGCATCTTCGGCTTGTGCGGTTTCAACAATGGTCATTGTCTCTGGCAGGACTGTGTTGTCATTTGCATCTTTATCGCAAGACCATAATACAATGGCAATACTAGTTAGTAATAAGAGGTTTTTTAATTGTAGTAAAAATTTCATAGCGGCATTTTTTAAAGATTGTTTTTTAAATGTTTAGTAATCGAGGTAATATTTACCAAATTGGCAATAAAGTGTCTGTTTTGGTGAAAATACTATAATATTATTTTGTTTAACCTTTTTTGATAAAAGTTTAACAAAATAATATTTTCGGATTAAATGAAAGAACAAGGTGTACTCCTTGGTTCTACTACCATTTGTGTTTTTTGAGGTTATAATTCCTCATTTGAAAAAAAGAAGCTTTGAAATGAAATTTTGTAATTTTGTTACGACCAAGATGAATAGATGAAAAAAGTAGTTATAGGACTTTCTGGAGGAGTAGATTCAAGTGTCGCGGCCTATCTTTTAAAAGAGCAGGGGTACGATGTTATTGGCCTTTTTATGAAGAATTGGCACGATGATTCGGTGACCATATCAGAAGAATGTCCGTGGTTGGAAGATAGTAACGATGCATTGATCGTTGCCGAAAAATTGGGTATTCCCTTTCAAACGGTAGATTTGAGTGCGGAGTACAAAGAGCGTATCGTAGATTATATGTTTCGTGAATATGAAATGGGGCGTACGCCTAATCCCGATGTACTATGTAATAGAGAGATAAAGTTTGACGTGTTCCTTAAAATTGCACTTCAACTTGGGGCTGATTATGTAGCCACGGGTCATTATTGTAGAAAAGGAATTATTACCCACCAAGATGGTACTGAAACCTATCAGTTATTATCTGGAAAGGATAGCAATAAGGATCAATCTTATTTTTTGTGTCAATTATCACAAGAGCAATTATCAAAAACACTTTTCCCTATAGGCGAATTAACGAAACCAGAGGTACGGAAGATCGCTGCGGACATGAACTTGATTACGGCAGATAAAAAAGATTCTCAGGGTCTATGTTTTATCGGAAAAGTTAGATTGCCAGAGTTTCTACAGCAACAGTTAAAGCCCAAAACAGGTAAAATTGTTGAGGTACCTTCTGTGGTAGAGCAATATCAAAGACCTGTTCCTGAATTTAAGAACAAAGCTTCCGAATTAGAGTTTTTTGCACAAAAGCCACATTATTCTATCTCTGACGGTAAAGTTGTGGGAGAACACCAAGGGGCCCATTATTTTACAAAGGGTCAACGAAAAGGACTTAATGTTGGGGGTACAAAAGAACCTTTGTTCGTAATAGATACCGATGTAGAGGAAAACGTTATCTATACCGGACAAGGAAAGTCGCACCCAGGTTTGTACCGACGAACATTGTTTGTGCAAGAATCGGAGATACATTGGGTAAGGCCCGATTTAAGATTAAAACCCGACGAAAGTCTAGAGGTCAAGGCACGAATTAGATATCGACAAAAATTACAAAATGCAACCGTGTACAAGGTAGAAGGGGGGCTTTATGTAGATTTTGAAGAAAAACAGTCCGCTATTACCGAAGGTCAGTTTGTAGCTTGGTATCAAGGTGATGAGTTGATCGGATCGGGAGTTATTTCGTAGTGGTCGCACATAACCATTTTTATATACTATAAATATGCAGAATAGAATTACTGAACTTTTCGATATTAAATACCCCATTGTTCAGGCGGGTATGGTATGGGCCAGTGGATGGAGACTTGCTTCGGCGGTTTCAAATGCTGGGGGGCTCGGTATTATAGGAGCGGGCAGTATGTATCCCGACGTTTTTCTGAATCATATAAAAAAGTGTAAACAAGCTACGGATAAGCCCTTTGGTGTAAACCTTCCGATGTTGTACCCTAATTTGGAGGAGCTGATAGAAATCATTGTTAAAGAGAAGGTAAAAATTGTTTTTACCTCTGCGGGCAACCCTAAAACATGGACCTCTTATTTAAAAGAAAAAGGGATAACCGTAGTACACGTGGTCAGTAGTGTAAAATTTGCCATAAAGGCCAAAGAAGCCGGTGTAGATGCTATTGTTGCGGAAGGTTTTGAGGCCGGGGGGCATAATGGCCGTGATGAGACGACCTCTTTGGTATTGATACCCGCCGTAAGACAAGAAATAGATATTCCATTAATAGCGGCAGGTGGTATAGCTACGGGCAAGGCCATGCTTGCGGCCATGGTGCTCGGGGCCGATGGTGTTCAGATAGGGAGTAGGTTTATTGCTTCTACGGAAGCCTCGTCACATCAAAATTTTAAACAAAAGATACTAGAAGCCAAGGAAGGGGATACCAGTTTAACTTTGAAAGAGTTGACCCCAGTGCGTTTGCTGAAGAATAAATTTTATCTCGAAATACAGAAGGCCTATGAAAACGGGGCCTCAAAAGAAGAACTCAAAAATCTTTTGGGTAGGGGAAGGGCAAAAAAAGGAATGTTCGAAGGTGACCTTGACGATGGCGAATTAGAAATAGGCCAAGTATCATCGTTGATCCATACGATTCGGCCAGCAGCCGAAATAGTCAAGGAAATTGTAAATGAATACGAAATGACCAGGATACAGGCCCTTAACGATAAAAGTTTCAGTTTTAGCTAACTTTGGTTTTTAAAGGCTATTCGGTAGATTCTAGCTTTGTGTAAGTAAAAGTAACCTGTGTGTCGGTTATGACAGCATTTACATCTTGAATGCTCAAGGTTGATGTGTATTGAAATTCAGTGGCCGATTCGTTAAAAGTTAACGAGAAACCAAGCTGTTCACATGACACTATTAAATACAATTGGTCTTCAGATAATGCCCATGTACCGTTAGTGGAGGTTATATTGCATCCGGATGCTCTACTCCCTTTTTCGTACGAGTAAACTCTATTAGATCCAAAACTGAACAAGGCATCTTTGTAACATTCTGAATATTGTTGAAAAATGTCGGTACTTGGGTTGTCAATATCATCATTGCTCAAGTCTATTTCGGTATCGGCGATTAAACCTGTAAGCGTCCATTGTCCCACTAGTTTAACTTCTTCGTCCTCTAATTCACCTGTAAAGTTATCTGGGCAGGAAACAGGCTCGCTATCAACACTGCATCCAGCAAACAAGCAATTAATGATTACTAATATTGCGATAAGATATTTTTTGTTTTTCATTTAAATCATTTTATACAAGATGTAATATTCAAGATTAGGTTGCTTTCAATTTAAAAAAATAAGGAAAATGAAGAATCTATAATTAACTAGGAAACTATGCTCCTTTTTGTTTAAGATTTCCTAAATACTCCATTAGATCCCTTAGCTCTCTTCTTGATATCATTCGCCCCATTGCCGGCATTGCCGAAATAGAGTTTTCCCTTTTTTTGATTCTCGCCAATGGAACTTCCATGGGTTCGGCCTCGGAGGTTCTTAACAATAGATCCGTTTTACGTTCTTCTATTAAAACCCCTGTAACCTTCTGTCCGTCGGTCAATGTTAGGGTTACTGATCCATACCCCGGCGCCAGTCTTGCACTAGGTTCTATCAAGGCCTCCAGTATTTCTTCCCTAGTAAGTATATTGGCAATATTGTCAAGTGCAGGGCCTACCTCTCCGCCGGTACCGTTTACCGCATGGCACCGAACACATTGTGCCGTAGGGTTGTTGTTAAATACTGTTCTACCGTTCCACCAACTACCTCCGTACAAGGTTTCTTGGTAAGAATCGGCGGTATATCCAAGATTTTTCAATTTCCCCATTTGTGCTATTAAAGTCGAATCTTCGGTCGCTTTCACCGATTCCATTAAGTCGAGCATAATTTCTTGACGCAATTGATTTTTACTTGCCTTGGCAATCAAATTAGTTAAAATGGCACTGCTTTTTTCTTTGGGTAAATCACCAAGTACATTGAGCATACGCTGTTGTTCGCCTACAGATCCTTTTTGGAAAATAGGGCCAACAATAGAAGGTAGTTTTTCTTTGGGCAAATCCAATTGTCCCAACAAGCCGACGGCGGCGGTACGTACTTCGGCATTGCTATCTTTCATTCCACGTGCCATGGCCGTTTCTATTTGTGAAAACTTCAGATTACCAAGAGTGGTCAAAAGAGTGGCCCTGACTTTTGATGAACCGTTCGATTTAAATATATTGTATAGTTTGTTGTTATAGGTGTTGATTCCGATAGATCCAATAGCTTTTGAAATGCCTATAAGTATCTCTGGGTTTTTTTGTTCAAGAAAGAATGGAATGTCTTTTTCCAGTTTATCTTTTAAAAGGTTTCCTTCTCTAATTACCTCTCCTCTGTAACGGCCGTCCACCCTGTCCAGCACACTTGGGTTGTTCCATGTTCCCAGTGCGGCAAGTGCCTCGCCTCTTATGACATTGGAGACCGAATTTCGTTTTGCAAAACGGATAAGGTCTTCAAGGGCCGTTTCGGTTCCCACTCGTAATGCCGCGTTAATGGCCCTTCTTAATAGAGGTTCTGAAGTAAAACGTTCTTCGGAAAGAGTTGCGGCAAGTGCAGGTAAAGCCTCTTCTATAGACCAGTCATCGTTTATGGCCCTCGCTGCCTCTGTTACTATATATTCGTCTTTATCAGATAAAAAGATGGATATTTTCGGATTTTGAAGTTTTCTTAATACTAAAACTGCCGCAATTCTTAAACTTCTATTATCGCTATCGGCTAAAGCGATTATGGGATCTACCTCTCCAATTCTTGATAGGGCCAAAACCCCGGCATGCCTTATATATAGATCCTTGTCATTGTTTTCTGCAATCATTTTGATCAATGGGTCTATAGCTTCTTTGTAAGCTAATCTACCTAATGCTTGGGCAGCAAAAAACTTGACCCTATCATTTTGATGCGATAACAATGGGAGCAGGTTTTCTGCAGCGTCATCAAATTTTACATCGCCAATGACCTTGGCAGCCTGTGCAATAATTTCCGGATCTTCATCAGAAAGTAAAGGTATTAAGGGTTCGGCTTTGTCTTTATTATTGGCCGCTATCTGCCCGATTGCCCAGATAGCATGAATACGTGCAAATTGATTTTCTTCTTCAATAATAGCTTTTTTTAAGGCTCTATAGCCCCAGAAGGTTCTTTGTGCCAGTTCAAATTGTGCCTTTTGGCGTATGCGCATATCTTCATAGCTAAGCAATTTGATCAAATTGTCAGTATCATCATTTTCATAATCATGGGTCATTAGTCTTTTGGTTTCAAGACGCTGTTGCTCTAGATCGTTTTCGTTGGCCGTAACATCCAGTTTCCAGACTCTTCCAAAATCTTTGGTCCCCCAACCATTGATCCAGTCTGCAAGATATAGGGCACCTTCGGGGCCAAAAGCTATGCCCGTAGGTAATACACCTGTAAGGATAGATTCGTCCGATTTTAGTTCAAAACTGGCACCTTTTGGTTGAAGGTCGAAAGACCAAATATGAGAGCGACTGGGGTCGCCTACAAATTCTACCAAGAAAAACTTGTCCAACCACTTTTTTCCCAATGCGGTACCCGGATTGTACAGCATACCTGTAGGGCCGTTATGAAAATTTTGAATCGGTGGTATAATATAGGCAGCTTGTCCTTCCCATCTGGGAACAAATAGTTTTTCGTCCATCCAAACATTATAGCCGTTATTGTTGGGGTCTGTATATTTTCCATATTGCCAGTTGGATCGCCAGCCAGCGTCGGAACCTTCAACAATATGAACCAGTCTTTCACTTTCTCCCTTGTGGTCGCCGTCGTTATCTGAAGATATAATATTGCCATAGGCATCAAAAACAAATTCATGGGTGTTTCTTAACCCGTGGGCAAAAACTTCAAAATCACTTCCATCAGGATTGCTTCTTACGATAACCCCTTGGTTCGGGTATTTATGGTTGACCCCATCAACAGTAGTTAGGTTGGCACCGATATCACCGATACCCCAATATATTTTACCATCGGGCCCTTGTATGGCTCCGGACATACCATGTCCGGAAAATCCGATATGCACGGCAAAACCTGTGGCTATACTGGTTTTTTCATCAATAACCTTATCATCATTGGTATCTCTAAGGCGATACATGTCGGGGCCTATACCCAAAAATATATCTTCGTCCCTGACCAAAAGTGCTCCGGCGACATCATTTACTTCGTCATTAAAATCATTCAAGATTTGTGTTGAAATATCTGCAATGCCATCACCGTCAGAATCTTCCAGCATCCATACCTCGTCCTTTTCAACGGCCAAATCGCGCCAATCATGAATAGAGTCGTTGTTCAAATCAGGAAACCAGCTATTTTCCTTGCTCTTTTCGGGGGCGAAGGTTTCATGTAGAAAAGCTCTCCTTTCTTCAACAGATTGTAATCCGATGGAGGCGGTCATCCAATCACGATGTCCCCTAATATCAAATTCCGAATTTTTATTTCTATTGGATCTGGTAATATATACCCTACCTTCATTGTCCATATCCATGGCAATTGGATCTGGAGCCAAAGAGTCGGAAGCCCATAGACTTAGTTGCAGACCATCTGCAACAATAGCGGTAACACCTTCTCTGGCCTTTTGTACCGTTTCAGAAATAGCGGTGCTATCCTCATAAATTACCACAGGGGTTTCTATGGGTTTTTTGTTTTGACAGGAAAAAGATAAAATAGAAAGGCAGGTAACGTAAAAAACAGAGTTGGAAAATAATTTCATTGGTTGGTTTTGAAGGGACTATTAATTGTTCGAATTTAAAATAAAGAACCGATAAATGAATGTAGTTTTGTGTTTGAATTTATCAATCGTTAAGTTATTCCATAATATTAAATGTTATTGTGACACTACACAAGTATTTTAAAAAAAATCGCTTAAGTTTTTAAATAACATGCCCTATATTTGATAATATCATAATTATAAATAGTTAGATTCATGAAGTACAGATTTTTGTTTTTTTCGTTTTTGCTTATTGTCTTATCTACATCTGTGACGGCCCAAGAAGGTCATCCCCTTGAAGGAAGGTGGAACTTAACCATTGATCAAGAGGGTAAAGAGTTACCTAGTTGGTTAGAGATTAGACATTCTGGTCATAATACTTTGATCGGTAGGTTTACGTTTGCTTTTGGTAGTGCAAGACCTATAGCGGAAGTAAAAAAATATGGAGATATTTTTTATTTTGAAATTCCACCACAATGGGAACCTGGTGCTTCAAATATGGAATTTGAAGGAAAATTGGTAGGTGACGGTCTTGAGGGTACCATGGTGTTTACGAATGGAAAAACCTATAAATGGACAGCGGTCAAGGCCCCAGAGTTGCCGTATTACGAAAAAGTAAAAACAGGAAAGAAAATCGAACTTTTCAATGGTAAAAATTTGAATGGGTGGAAAATTGTGGAAGGTAACCAATGGAAAGTGGTCGATGGAATATTAAGAAGCGATAAATCCGGTGTAAACCTTGTATCGGAAGAGAAGTTCAAAGATTTTAAGATCCATGTAGAATTTAGATATCCTGAAGGAAGTAATAGTGGTCTTTATTTAAGAGGAAGGTATGAGGTTCAGATTGCCGATAATTATGGTTTAGAACCTTCTTCTATCTACTTTGGAGGTATTTACGGGTTGATCGACCCAAATGAAAATGCAGCCTTAAAGGCAGGGGAGTGGCAGACCTATGATATTACCTTAATAGGTAGAAGGGTTACGGTTGTAGCGAACGGAAAAACGATTATCAATGGTCAGAACATTCTGGGTATGACAGGCGGTGCCTTGGATAATAAAGAAGCAGAAGCAGGACCGATTATGATACAAGGAGATCATGGCGCTGTAGAATTTAGGGCTATTGAGATAACTCCCCTTACAAAAGGATAGTTAATATCTATAACAGATAAAAAAAGCCTCCGGTTTATGGAGGCTTTTTTTGTTATTCTTCCCATTTAATCCCCGAAATAAGAGAAAGGGTTTTCTCTTCTTCATCTTTGTTCACATATATTTCCAATATATGTGGCAGGGGAGTGCCAAAACCGGCCAAACGGGCCGATTCATTTTCGTTTTTAATAATGGGGCGGATGCCATTTTTTATTAAAAGTAATTCAATGCGCTTGGTCTTAGCACTATCTCCCGCAAAAACTTTTATATAGTCGGCACCCATAATCGTCTTATTTAATGTTCGTGTTTATTTCTTTTAAGTAGTTGTTAAAAACACTTAGTGTTGTACTAAGTACTTTAATTTGTTCTTCGGCTTCTTTCCAGTTTTTCTGCTCTACGGCCTCTCTTACCCCTGGTAATGTTTTTACGCCATAACCGGTATAAAAACCTGGGGCATATATTTGATGCTTGTACCAAGGTCTTCTTGGTAATCCTTTTTCGGATGTAAGCATCTGTTCGGCCTTTATTAATTTTTGGTTCAATTGGCTTTTCTGTTCTTTGGAAAGATGATCGGTCTTAAGCTTTGAGAATTCGTCAATGGTAGATTTAAGTGTACTTAATTCGTTTTGTAAAGGAGAAAAGTCCAGATAAGGTACCATTGCTTTTAATTCGGGGCTTTTGGCCGGCTTTTTAGGGTCGGCAGAGAGGTCAAAAGCATTTGCCTTTACAAGTTTGTTATGTTTTTCTACCTCTTTTCTCATTTTCTCGGTCAATGACATTATTTCGTCCAAATACCCGGAAACGGTAGTATGCCATTGTTGAAAATCTAATGGAACTACATCTGCATTTGCCAATCTTAAGGTAATTCTGCCCGCAGTATTTGCCAATGCGATACCATAGGCAAAATCAGGATCTTTAAACCTTTTGTAATGCGGGTAGGTGTCGTAAATAGTGTGGTATTCGCCACCGGCATTTTCACCACCAAAACCAAGGTTAAGGGCGGCAATGCCCGCATGTTGAATAAATGGGGTGTAATCAGACCCAGAACCTAGGGCATATAGTTTAAATGAACCATCGCTACCTTGTACCATATCTCTTGCGATTCTGCGTTCTTTTACCGAAACTTTGGTCTGTGGGTCCGTCACCGAACCGGCAACTTCTGATACCATTGCCTGTAACGAATGTGACCCACCTGCACCTAAAAAGCCACGGCCATTGCCGTCGGTATTTATATAGGCAACAACCTTTTCCTGTAGTTCCTTTTTGTGGTCCTCGACCCATTCCGTGGAGCCTATCAATCCAGGTTCTTCGGCATCCCACGCACAATATACCAATGTTCTTTTTGGTTTGTGGCCTTGCTTCCCCAGTTGTGCGACCGCCCTGGCTTCTTCCATTAAGGCGACCATTCCACTTATCGGGTCATTGGCGCCGTGTACCCATGCATCGTGGTGGTTACCTCGCATTACCCATTGATCGGGATATTCTGAACCTTTCATGGTGGCAATAACATTATGGGCTGGGGTAATTTGCCAGTCAAACTTTAGTTTAAGATGTACTTTTGCCGGACCAGGACCTATGTGGTAGGTAATGGGTAACCCTCCACGCCAAGATTCCGGAGCCACAGGTCCTTCCAAGGCGGCCAATAATGGTTGGGCGTCTTCATAAGAAATTGGCAATACGGGTATTTTGGTTATCGTCGGGGCATTTTCCTTTTTTAATCTTTTGGCATCTTTGGTAGCCCCGTAACCAGGAGTTAGAACATCTCCAGGGTATGTAGGCATATCCATGACAGATCCTCTTTGAACACCTGTTTTGTTTTTAAACGCCCCTTTCGGATAAACATCACCTCTACCATACCCGTCATCTTGTGGGTCTGAATAAATGATGCAACCTATGGCTCCGTTTTCGGCTGCCAATTTTGGTTTAATACCACGCCATGATCCTTGATATTTGGCAATGACGATTTTTCCTTTTACGCTAATGCCCAATTTTTCCAATTCTTCATAATCTTTAGGTATGCCATAGTTTACAAAAACAAGCTCTGCTTCTACATCGCCATCTATAGAAAAGGCATTGTAACTGGGTAAAAGAGCATCGCCCTGAGCGGTAAAAGGGTCTCCTTCTACCGGAACAGCGGTAAGTTTTGCCTTGTATTTTGTTGGTGCCGTAAGTTCCAATACTCTTTCTGTAGGGTAAGGAAATAGAATATGATAGGTTTCTATTTTGGCATCGTAACCCCAAGACTTAAATTGGTCTCTGATCCATTTTGCATTTTTTTCTCCATACTTTGTGCCTACCCAATGGGGTTCTGCCGACATTCTCTGCATCCATTCATCTAAATTGGAAGCTTTTAGTTTGTCTTCAAAATCTTTTTCGATTTTAGCTTGTTGAGCTGCGCTGGTCGTAGAAAAACCGATGATGGGGCTCTGGGCTTTTAGGGAGCCAAAGAATAGAATAAAGATAAGTGGGATAAAAAGTTGTTTCATAATAGTGGTTTTTTTTGGTTGGGTTATTGGTCGATTACTTTTTATTTAGAATGATGGTTTTTCCTGATTCCGAACTGTCTTTGGAGGCCTGTAGTATTTCCATGGCAACAATATTGTTCTCTAGGGTATAAGGGCCAAATGGTTCAAGTTTTAAAGAATTGTTGATTACAGCGGCTAATACCGAAAAAGGGTCGTTATAGGGTTCTGGCCTATTTTGAAAGAAGAGGGTTTCTTCTGTAAAATCACTATACCCTTTTGATAGTCTTATACGAAGTTGATTGGCATTATCGGAATACAGAGCACCTTTCTCACCGTAGATTTCCATATCCTTTCTACCAATAGGCCAATTCCATGAAGGTTCTAAAATGGCCATGGCACCGTCATAGGTTAAAATGATGGTAGCGTCGTCATCTACCAACGGGTTGTTTTCTGGCTGTAACTGCTGTTTTACGGCAGTGACCGAATTTGGTTTTTTTCCCTTCATTAACCAGGTCATTAAATTAGCACCATAACAACCAAAATCCATAATGGCACCACCTCCGTTTAGTTCAGGGTCTGTTAGCCATTCTAGAAACTCGTCGGATACACCTATTTTTTTAGGCCCTTTATGTCCATCTCTAACAATTACCTTTCTTAGTCCTCCTATAGTACCATCTTCTAAAAGAGCTTTGGCTTTAAAATTGGTTTCGTACCATGAGGTTTCATAATTTGTAAGTACATGTATTTGGTGTTTCTCGGCCAAGTTTTTAATTTTTTGAGCATCGGCTAGACTGGTTGCCAGGGGTTTCTCTACCATTACATGAATTCCTTTCGGTGCACAGACCTCTACTACGTTTAAATGTTCTTTAATGTTTCCGAAAGCGGCAACGGCATCGGGTTTGGTGGCCTTTATCATTTCTTCTAGGCTATCGTAAACAATATCCATAGAAAACCCGTACTGTTGCGATAACTTTTGTGCCAGTTCTTTATTCTTTTCTACAATGCCCACCATGTTGATGTCCGATTGTGGTTTTCGGCTTAAGATCCAACCAACATGACCGTGGGTTAATCCGGCGACCCCTAATTTAAGGGGGGCTTCTTGCGAAAAAGAAGTGATAACGGTAAAAAAGGCAAGCGCAATGGTCGTATAAATTTTCATGATCAAATGTTTTTTGCCCGTCAACTACCGAGCCAATGATAACCTTGGTTTATTACTTTAAAGGTAATGTAAAATAGAAAGTACTACCTTTATTTTCAGTGGATTCTACCCAAATTCGTCCACCGTGGTATTCAACTACTTTTTTGCATCCGTAGAGACCTATACCCGAACCTTCAAATTCTTTTGAGGCATGAAGTTTTTGAAATGCCTTGAATATTTTATCGAAATGTTTTTTGGGGATTCCGATACCATTGTCCGAAACGGTAAACAGATAACTATCCGCTTTTTTGTAACAGGTGATGTTTATTTCCGGGTTTTTGTTTTTTGGTACAAATTTTAAAGCATTGTCCAATAGGTTTTGAAATAGCAGACCTAGTTCTATAGGGTAGCCCTGTACAACAGGTAGGTTATCTATGTTAATTATGGCTTTGGTCTCTTTTGTTCTGTGTGATAGATCTTTTAGTATATCGTTCAAGAGGTTGTTCAGATCAACCGATTCCTTTACTTTAGAGTTGCCGATCTTGGCATTCTCCAAGAGGTTATCTACCAAGAGCATCATTCTTGAAGAACTTGCCTTAAGATAATTAAAGTACGTGTCGACCTCTGGGCTACTTGAATTTTTAAAATGTGATTTTAACTGGTCGGTAATCGTATCGATATTACTTATGGGGGCTTTTAGATCGTGGGTTACCATATAGGTGAATTCCTCGATCTGTTTATTTTTAAGTTCCAGTTCTTGGTTTAAAAGGGCCAATTCTTTGTTTTGGGATTTTAAACTCTCTTGAGATTTTTTAAGCTCTAGGGCATTGGCTTTTAAAGACTTGTTTTTTAATTCTAGCTCAGTGGTATAGGATCTTGTTTTCTTTTCATCGTACATGAAAAAAGTAATGGATAGCCAACCCAAACATACCAAGAAAACAATAATTTCATCAAAAGGAAGGTCTATCGGCTCCAGTAACGGGCCATATATGTTAATATATAACGTTGGTAATATAAATATTAAGACATTAAATGCGATTATGATTTTTCTTAATTGCGGATGTTTACGAAAAATAATAAAGCTCATAAAGGCCGAAGTGGCCATTATAAGGTCTTGGCCAAAAAAACCGCCTACCAAAATTATGATACTCCCTAACATCAAAGGGGGCACGGTGGTCATATAGACCCTTGTTAGGTGCTTTTTATGAAGTCTATCAAAAACAACTCCCAAACTAAAGCCGATAGTAAGGATAAAAGTAATTATTTGAGCAGTTTGGGAATAGAAAAATAGTGAGGTCAGAAAAACGATGAACGAACATGCTGCGGAGATTGATGTAATATAGCCGAATTTAATAATCCACTTAGAGTGTTTCTTTTTACGGTCAGAAGCGTTTGCAAACATAAATATGGTGAGTTTTTTTACACAAAAAAATATTACGTACTAATATAATTTTATTTTTTGTGTTTTTTTAATTACTGTTTTTTAGCAAGTTGATATAAAACTGTATACCATTGTTAAAATCTGAAACGGCCAATCTTTCATTTAAACCGTGAAAAGATTTTTTAGTGTCCTCATTAAGGTGAATGGGGGAAAATCTATAAATATTTGGACTTAGTAGTTTAAAATGTCTGGAATCGGTGGCACCCACGACCAAGTTCGGAGAGGTTAATACCTCGGGGTACAATTCTTTAATAGTTCTATTGATCAACTGAAAGCCATAAGAATCTGTACTGGATAGATTGGAGGCTTCATTAGCGGTACTACTTTTTTTGATAACCACACGGTCATCGTTTATAACCTTGGTTACATGGTCTAATACATCTTGTATGGTGGTCTCCGGTAATATTCTAAAATTTACGGTAGCATTGGCCCTTTGCGGAAT
Source organism: Maribacter sp. MMG018 (assembly GCF_018100785.1). GTDB lineage: Bacteria > Bacteroidota > Bacteroidia > Flavobacteriales > Flavobacteriaceae > Maribacter. The sequence continues at coordinate 73,373 of NZ_JAGJEC010000002.1, forward strand.
TATATTGTCTTTTATTCCGCTGTTAAAGATAGTCGGGGCGGTAGTGGTTCTTATCATGGCACTACTACTGGGACTTTTTTCGAAGGCAGATAGTATTACAGGTTTAAGAATATTCTTATTGGCAAAGACAAGTTTATTGGGAAAAGGCATTTCTGGACCTAGATAATCTATAAAACCTTCAAGTGGCACCGTCAATTTTGTAGGCAACGGGTTTTTTTTGATTTTTGAGATGGCAGCGGCCAAGACATCTATTGCGGTTTCTTTACCGGGCATAGACGAATGTCCTCCTTCTATCTTAACGGAAAAATTCAAGCTCAAAAAACCTTTTTCGGCTGTTCCGATAAGGGCTACATCTTTAGAAACCCCCGGAACAAGCCCTTTTGCGATAACACCTCCTTCATCCATGATAAATTCGGCTTCTACGCCTTTATCCTTTAAATAACCGGCCATGGCCGTTGCTCCCCTTGGACCACCAATTTCTTCATCGTGCCCAAAAGCCAAATAGATATCCCTTTTAGGGCGATAATTATTCTTTAAGAGCCACTCTACTGCTTCCGATATGGCAATAACGCCTACTTTGTCATCAATGGCACCACGGCCCCAAATAGTATCGTTTTTAACAATCCCTGAAAATGGAGGTACTTTCCATTCCGGTAGATTTTTTTCTATCACAGGTACCACATCTAAATGTGCCATAAGAATTATTGGCTTTAAAGAGGTATCCGTTCCTTTCCATAAGTATAGATGGCTAAAGTCGTTAAATCGTTTTTTTATCAAGAGAGAATCCATGAGCGGGTAGCTGGATTTCATGAAGTCATTGAATTTTTTGAATTCCAAAGAATCAAAATCCGCTAAATTTTCCGGTGAAACGGTTTTTATTTGTAGCGCTTTAGAAAAACGGTGTATTGCACCAGGATCTATAGCCACTTTCTCGACTTTTTCTATCGATATCTGTTTCGACTCAAAATTGAAATAATTGTAAGTTAAAATTGCAGCAAACACTAGTATACAAACTAGTAAAAAAAGAAGGATTTTTTTGAGTGGTTTCATTGGTTGGTTTATTATCCTTAAATATAACAAACTTGTAAAATAAATGGGTTATCCTCATTTTTTTAATGGATTAAAACATGTTTTGTTCGTTTATAATCGCACTTCGTTACTTTTTTTGTCGCTATAGGTATTCAAATTATAGGACAGATATTTATAAGGGTAGTGATGATATGATGGATGTAATCGAATATATTGGTGCTTGATGGAAAAATAGGTCAAATATGAAATGAAAATAATTGTTGCACGTTATATTAGTCGTGAACTTATTATTTTTTTAAAAAAATGAAAATAAAGGTTTTTCTTTTATTGTTAATGGCGAATACCTATTTGGTATATTCTCAAGGAGTCTCAAATGCAGCAAAGCATGTAGGTGCAGGTATTGTAATCGGAGGAGTTGGCGGATATGCCGCTCATGAAATTTTTAACGGACGACAGGGCTGGACCTGGGCCGGTTCTTTTGGGAGCAGTTTGGCCGCTGGGCTAATAAAGGAATCGTACGATAAAGCTAATGCCGATATGTGGCAAACAGATGATGTCGTTTTTACTGCTCTCGGAGGCTTTATTTCTGGTTTGGTCCTAGATTTGATATTAGAGAATAATAGAAGAGGAGGAGGTAGGTCCGGTAAAAATTGTGGTTGTTTGGTAGCGTTTGAAAATACTATCTCACCAACCTATGTTCCTATAATCAATGAAGGGGGCTCTAGGGATATAGGATCGGAAATACAAGCTTCTTATCTTTTAAAGTAGGACTAGAGCAACCCTCTGGCCTTTATTTCCAAATATTTGTTTATTGTATTGATGGTGAGCTGTTCTGGTTTTGTAAGTATGGTCTGTATGCCGTATTTTTCTAGCTCTTTTTGCATCAGTTTTTTCTCTAACGAGAATTTTTCTGCAATGGCTTTATGATAAATGGCCTGTAAATCTTCCGCATCTGTTTCTATAAGTTTTTCCAATTCCGAATTTTCAAAGAAAATGACGACCAATACATGTTTTTTGGACATTGCCAAAAGATAGGGCAATTGGCGCTTTAACCCCGAGATATGTTCAAAATTGGTATAAAGCAGTAACAGGCTACTATGGTTCACCTTACGTTTAATATGACCGTATAAAAGGCCAAAGTCAGAATCGGTGAAAGCTGTGTCAATATTGTAAAGCTGCTCGAGTATGGTGTTCAGGTGGGTAGTTTTCTGAATGGCCGGCACATAGGTCTCAATATTTTTTGAGAAACCTATAAGTCCCGTTTTATCGTTTCGTTTTAGAGCTACGTTAGAAAATGCCAAACAACTATTTATAGCGTAGTCCAATAATTTTAATCCGTTAAAAGGCATTTTCATAACCCTACCCGTATCTATGACCGAGTAAATGGGTTGTGATTTTTCATCTTGGTATTGGTTGACCATTAATTGGCGCTGCTTGGCGGTCGCTTTCCAGTTAAGGGTCCTAATATCGTCTCCGGGTACATACTCCTTGATCTGTTCAAATTCTTGAGTATGCCCAATTTTCCTTATTTTCTTTAATCCAATAGCGGTAAGTCTATTGCTGATTGCCAAAAAATCGTATTGCTGCATTTGTATTATGGACGGATAAACGGGGACCATTTGGTCTTTTTGAAATACAAATTTTCTTTTAATGATCTTTAATGGCGAAGAGGCGAATAAAATAAGGTTTCCAAAAACGTATTCTCCTCTATCTACGGGACGAACCTCATAATCAAAATTCTTCTTTTTACCCTTTACCAGAGAGGTTTGAAAGTTAAAATCCCTTTTTTGAAATTGAACGGGGAGTTCATCTATAAGTGAAATATAGGTTTTAAAAGAATAACCGGTCTCAAAATATATTGTGATCGGGTTTACATCGCTGTTCGATAATTTTTTAGGAAGTTTTCTTTTTGCCTTTAGACCCGAACCGGTACCATAAAGAAGATATATATCAAAAAGAAAGAAACCGATCAGTAAAAGGGTCAATACCCAAGCAATCGGGTAGATGGGTTTGATCCAATAAGAAAGTATAAAGCATGCCGATAGGCAGGCCAAATATTTAAAAAAGGTGTTATGTATATAAAAGGATCTTAGAAATTTCATCTACCGTGGTATTTCTACACTTTCCATTATCATTTTAACTACGTTCTCAGTAGTCATACCTTCCATTTCTCTTTCAGGGGTTAGTATTACCCTATGGTTAAGAACGGGTACCATTGCTTTTTTAACGTCTTCGGGGGTAACAAAATCTCTTCCGTTGATTGCGGCGAAAGCCTTGGCGCTATTTAAAATGGCCAATGATGCCCGCGGAGATCCCCCTAGGTATAAATGGGGGTGGTTGCGTGTTTTGGAAACCACCTCGGCAATGTATTTAAAAATTTTCTCCTCTACGATAATCTCATGGATCTGTTCTTTAAATACCTGTAATTGTTTTGGCGACAACACATCGTTGACCAAGGTTTGAGGTAATGAGCCTTTTCTGTTGTGATGTGTTTTTAATATAAGTATTTCTTCTTCGGTTGCTGGGTACGATACTTTTATCTTGAACAAAAACCTGTCTAATTGAGCTTCTGGTAGGGCGTAGGTTCCCTCTTGCTCTATAGGATTTTGAGTGGCCAATACCATAAAAGGCGCTTCCAATTTATAGGTGGTACCGTCCATGGTCACTTGTTTCTCTTCCATAGTTTCGAACATGGCGGCCTGTGTTTTGGCAGGAGCCCTATTAATTTCATCTATTAAGACGATGTTAGAAAAAATGGGACCTTTTTTAAATTCAAAATCCGAGGTTTTAGCATTAAAGACAGAGGTGCCAAGAATATCACTGGGCATAAGGTCTGGCGTAAATTGAATGCGGTTAAAATCGGTTTTTAGGGTTTTGGCAAATAGTTTTGCGGTAATGGTCTTTGCAACGCCGGGCACCCCTTCTATCAGAACATGGCCATCTACCAATAATGAAACGATCAAAAGTTCAATGAAGTTTTCTTGCCCTATAATGACCTTGGCCAATTCTTGTTTAATATCCTTAACCGCCTTTTGTAGATCGGCCAAGGGTATTCTGTTATCAAAACTAAGGTCGTCTTTTTGTTCCTCGTTATTTTGCATCTATCTCGGATTTAAATTTTTGTATAAGTTTATTAAGGGTTATCAGTTCATTGTCCGTAATCTGAGAGCTATTTTTAAGTTTTTCTATGTACGAAAACAATGTGATAGTTTCTTCCAATGTATTTCCACTTCTAGCGGCCAATCGGCGGTAAAAGTCATCACCTTTGGTAATATTGTCTATATAGTAGCGACTTTTTAAATAATTTAAAAAGTAGTTTATTTTATGTTCTACGATCAGTTTTTTTTCACCTTTCTCAAAATACATGTCCGAAATGGTCTTGGTAAAGGCCATGGTTTGGTTTTGCAGCGGGGTAATTAACGGTATGGCCCTTTGTTTTCTCTTGCCTTCAAAAACAATGTATAAAAGACTTCCGATCAGAACAATGTAGTAGGCCCATTTTAGTTCTTTTGTATTAAGAAAAATATACATGGGCGAAGTATAAACAGCCTTTCCGCTTTTATAATGGTTATCCATATATACATTTCTAGAATCATCAAAGTATGAAACCAGGCCAGCGGTATAATCTTTATTATTTTCCTCTAAAATAAAGTAATTGGTAAATGCCTTTGGAAATGTGGAAAGAATGATCTCTCCTTTTCCAAAATGTTTTTTAATGGCGGTCAGTTCTTCTATATCTTTCTCGTTTTCATTTTCCGATACCCTTACGGTTGCCAAGGCGGAGGTATTTACCGTATCTATTTTCTCAAAAACAGTCACGAAATTTACTTTTTCGTAATTAAAAGGATGTTCGCCCTTTAATGTTTTGTTTACTAGCTGGTGTTCTTGTTTCTGGGCGACTTCAAATCCTCCGTATACGACTTTTGTGTCTATGCCCAAGGTATCCTTTAAATCGGTTTCAAAACTTTCCGAAGCTATGAATAGGGTGTTTCCCTGTGATGTCCAATCCAAGAGTTCATTCAATTCTGCCTTTTCAAAAGCGACATTGTCGTTAATAAAGACATAGGTGCCTTGCGGCGTATTTTCTTTGCTCAAAAATTCAAAAGGGGGTATATGCACTTGTACAACCTTATTCTTGAAAAGGCTGTTTGTTATTAACTCATTGGCTATTAATGTGCCATAAGGTATTTTGTGGGTGGCGACGTAAGACTCGAACCAATTAATCTCTTTTGGGCGGTTGTATTGCAAGAGAAATAGTGCTCCTAGGGTAATTACCGCAATTACGATATATACAAGGCTCTTTTTACGCATTGGCAATTATTTTTTTTAATGCCAAGAAAGAAGCTTCCGCCTTGTTGTACTTGGTATGGTCTATAGGAAAATCTCCGTACCATATATAGTTATAATGCCTAGTGATAGTATTAAAGTTTTCTTTTAGACCGGCTTCTTGTATTTCCTTTAAATAATCTTCATTGGTTTTTTGAAGCTCCCATTTTATAATATCCTTTTCGGTCATCAACTGTAAAATATACAGGTAATAATACCTAATGGCCAAACGATAATCGTTGTTGGCCAATGCCTGCTTTATAAGCTGTTCTATATCGGTATTCTTTATAATATGTTCTTCTTCTGATAAACTTACCAAAGGTGTGTTGCTTTTTGAAATTACGGAGTTGGTGTTTATGTTAATGAAGAATTTGATGAGTATAAAAAGAAGGGCGACCAATAAAAGGTAAGGTAATATCTCTAAAAAAGTATTAAAGGCACCACTTGCTTTTTCTATTCCAAAAAGCCACTCAAAAAACCGCATAACAAGATTTGACATCCAGTTCTTGAAAGATACCCACCAAGTAGGCGCATCTTGCTTCACCACTTCATAGTCAAAGTCGGGGTTGTTCTTATATGATTCCAGATCGGCAGGGCTGATTTCTTTACGGACAATCTCAGAGTTATCATAGATGACCGATACCGAATCTGTTTGGGCATGGGAAAAAGTGATGGTAAGACCAATCAATATAAAAAGCAAAAAATGTTTTGGCATTTTATTCCTCAAGAGATTTCCCTAGATTTTCTATGCGTTCGTATGTACCTGTAAAATTCTTTTTTTCATTAAGGTTAAAATAAATGAAAACCGTAGCTATCACAGAGATGAGGTTCAGTAAAAATTGGCCCACTGTATTTAAGACGTTCAATAAAATATAAATAGGATCTTTGGTAACGCCCATAACACTTTCCGCGTCTATTTCACCAGAAAAAATACCCATTTTTAACCATTGGTAAATAATGGATGGTATTGCAAAGGCATAGCTGGCGACTACAATAATGATTCCGATTACGAAAAGTGTCGCAAAGGTGATCCACCATTCCTCTTTTATAAGTTTAAAACTGTAGCTATATGCATCTGAAGCTCCCATTTTATTATAGACCATTATAGAGAAAGAAAGTATTAAGGGTACGTAAAGGTATATGCCCGGTATAATGCAAAGCATAAAGCCCACACCTAAAGAAAGCCCTACCATGATACCAAGCCCTATAAAACTCCAGAAACTACCGTAGACTTCTTTTTTAATGGTGTCAAAATCTATTTCTCCCTTCCCGTTGGCATAAGATTTTATATAGTGGAGCACTGTAGATTGCGACATGGTGTATACCGCAATAATAGAGCAAAAATAGATCAGGGCTATTACAAATACCGTGGCTAGGTTCGTACCTTCGTTCCATCGGTCTTCTATCATAAGGTTAAAAGAGTTTCCGGCATAATATAAATAACCTACTAAAGAAATGACCATAACGGCCAAAAATGGACCTACGATCTTAAAGTAGGTAGAAAAAAAGGTTTTGAACTCTGATCTTAGAAAAGCAAAAGTATCTGTAAGTACGTCGCCTAATTCACGTTGTTTTTTAAACTCAATATAATTTGGATTCATCTAATTTTGGTTTTTTATGTATTTGGGTTGGATATATAACGTAGTAAAATAAAATAAGTGCCAACGAGCCTAAAATAATTATAATGGCCAGCCAATCGGGCATTTCGGTATGTCTTGTTACAAAACCTTCCAAGAACCCCGCAATTATAAAAAACGGTATGGTACTTATCATTATTTTAAGTCCGTTTTTTACTCCTCTTTTAAATGACTCCAGTCTGGTATACGTACCCGGAAACAACATGCCGTTGGCCAAGACCAATCCAGCACAGCCTGCAATGATAATTACCGATATTTCTATAGTGCCATGGATCCATATTGTTCTTACGGATTCCCATAAAAGGCCTTTTTCATAAAAGAAATATTGAAAACTGCCCAACATTATACCATTCTGCAGCATAATTATTAAAGTACCCACACCCAACATAATACCGTAAGCAAATGCCATTAGGGCAACCCTTATATTGTTGATGGTAATACCAAGGAACATGTTAAATTCACCCATTTTTTTGTACACGGCCATAGGGTCTCCTTTTTCTATATTTTCCAAGGTCATGTTCACATAGGCATCACCGAGAATGGAACGCACAAAATCACCTTCGTTGGCTGCCGAAAAGGCCCCCACAAAAGAGAAAAAGACAAACACTAAAAAAGCGATCAACAGTTCGCGATGATGTTGCTTGAACATGTATGGGAATTCGGTTTTCCAAAAAGTGATGATCCTATTTTTAGATTCCCTCTTTGATTTGTAAATCTTCTGATGGGCCTGCGAGGCAAGGGAGTTTAAATAAAGCTCTGTGTTGCTAGATGGGTAGAAGGTCTTTGCATAGCTTAAGTGATCCGTTACCTCTATGTATAAATCGGACAATACATTGGGGTCAAGATTCGTTTTGTTTGCCAGTGCATTTTCAAAAGTTGACCATTTGTCCTTATTTTGCTTTACAAAGGCAGCTTCGCGCATTAACTATTAGGTTTATACCAAAGAAACAAAAGAATGGAACAATTTCAAATAGAAACCGCCCAAAATATAAGTATAGACCAAAATACGGCGCATCTTGGCGACCGTATGCTAGCATACATTATAGATAGCCTTATTATCGTAGTATATTATGTATTAATGATCTGGTTTTTATTGGCTTTAGATGTGGATCCCAAAGATCAATGGGCTATTTTTATGTTAATGGGGCTTCCTGCCTTTCTCTATTATTTGTTATTGGAAACCTTTATGGATGGCAAGACCGTAGGGAAACATTTTATGAAGATAAGAGTCGTAAAATTAGATGGCACCAAAGCTGGCTTTTCTAGTTTCTTTGTACGTTGGATATTGCGTTTTATAGATGTAATGCTCAGCTCTGGAGGTATTGCCGTATTTACCATTTTGATTAGGGGAAAAGGACAGCGCTTAGGTGATATAGCAGCCGGTACGACCGTAATCAGTGAAAAAAAACGAGTTTTTTTAAAAGATACCCTATTACGTGATCTACCTGAGGATTATATTCCTAAATTCCCCCAGGTAACCGTTTTTAAGGATAGTGAAATGCAAACCATCAAAAATCTCTTTGATGATGCCAAACGTAATGCCAACCATAAAATAATTCTTTCATTGGATCAAAGAATAAAAAAAGTACTGGATATAACCTCTGATCTTCAACCTATAGAGTTTGTGGATACGGTTATAAAAGATTATAGTTATTATACCCAAGACCTATAATCTATGTTTTATACTCTAATAGATATTTTGGGTACCATCGCTTTTGCGATTTCGGGGGTGTTGGTCGCCATGAACAAAAAGTTGGATGTATTTGGTGTTTTCATTATCGCATTTGTTACGGCAGTAGGGGGCGGAACTTTGAGAGATGTGTTGATTGGGAGTACGCCCGTTGGGTGGATGAAAGAGCCCAGTTACATCGTTATTATTCTGGTTACCGTTATTATCTCTATTCTGTTCTCGAATAAATTGAAACATTTTAGAAAATCACTTTTCTTGTTCGATACTATTGGTATAGGCCTGTATACGATGGTAGGTGTAGAAAAAGGTCTTAATGTGGGGCTTATGCCCATAATGTGTATAGCCCTAGGTACCATGACAGCCTGTTTTGGTGGTGTTATTAGAGATATCTTGTGTAATGAAATACCGGTAATTTTCAGAAAAGAGGTTTATGCAACTATCTGTATTGCAGGTGGAAGTATCTACTTTATAATTATTCAGTTTCCCGTAAATTCTGAGATTGCGTATGCAGTGGCTATCCTTTCTATTATAGTTATGCGATTACTGGCCGTAAAATTTAAGATATCGCTACCTAATATTTATCCCGAAAATAGAAAATAGGAAATACCAAATCGGTTATTCAACGACCTCCGCTTTGGTAATATATATGTTCTGTGAAGGCCAATCGCCTTTTCCTACCGGTTGTCTACTTATCTCATCCACTACATCCATACCTTCTATAACCTTGCCAAATGGGGTGAAATCTCCATCTAGATGGTAAGATCCAGGATTGGTCACCACGATAAAAAACTCGTATGGCGATGCTAACATATGTGGGTTGTCTATTTCGCTACTGGGCATAGATACCGTACCTCTGTGGTGTTTGTATCCTTTTCTTGTATCGGGCGGTAAAAGGTAACGTCCAATTTTTTTTCTCTTTTTTGCCGTTCTTTCGTCATCGGAATTACCGCCCTGAATAATAAAATCTTTAACAACCCTATGAAATTGGGTTTGGTCAAAGTATCCCTTTTTGGTCAGGTAAATAAAATTGGCCTTGTGATAGGGCACATTGTCATAGAGCTGTATTACAAAACTTCCGAATTTTGTGGTGATCTTTACTTTGTTCTCTTTTAGGTCTTTTTGATAATCAAAGAAGAAATCTATGGCATTGTCCTCGGTAAGTTTAAATTCTTCTTCCTTGGGTTTTTCTTCTTCTACTATAATTGTAGAATCTTTTTCTTTTGTAGCCGTGTTAGATGGTGTTTCTGGTTTCTTCGGATTATCTTTGCATCCTACGACCATAGCCATCACAAAAAATAAAGAATATAAGAAAGTCTTTGAGCGCATGGATTTTAACATTTTTGAGCAACGGATATCAAAAATAAAAGAATTACCTCTTCCGGGCGAAATTTCACATTATAAAATGGCACCTGAGGTAAGGGTCAAAGAACTTTTAGAAGGTAAAATTGTCAAGAGAAACCCAAGAAAAGCGGGGGTTATGGCTCTTTTTTATCCCGGCAGGGAAAACAGGACCCATCTATTGTGTATTTTAAGAAAAACATATGAAGGGGTACACTCCAATCAAGTTGCCTTACCCGGGGGAAAAGCGGAGAACGAGGATTTAGATCTAGAGATGACCGCATTAAGGGAAACCCATGAGGAAGTAGGGGTGGATCCCACCGATATTGAAGTTGTACGCGAACTTTCAGAAGTTTATATTCCACCTAGCAATTTTGAAGTGCAACCGTTCGTTGGACTATATAAAAGACCGAAACCATTCAAGATTCAAGAATCTGAAGTGGAGTCGTTATTGGAGATTTCATTGACAGATTTTTTAGAAGATTTGAACATGGTTACCAAGACCCTGAGCACATCATATGCAAAAGATATAGACGTACCTGCCTTTAAATTAAATAATTATATTGTTTGGGGCGCAACCGCCATGATGTTAAGTGAGATTAAAGACCTTTTAAAACAAGTGTTGTAAGGCTTATTTAGTATTTTAGCAAATATGGAACTGTTTAAGAAAAATCCTTTTGGGCATAACTTATTTTTAAAGAAATGGTTAATACGTGTTCTTGCGGTATTATCCCATCAACGTTACAAACGTTTTAATAAGTTAGAGATAGAAGGTTCTGAGATAATAAGAAGCTTGCCCGATTCAAATGTATTGTTCGTAAGTAATCACCAAACTTATTTTGCCGACGTGGTGGCTATGTTCCACGTTTTTAATGCGAGTTTAAGTGGTAGGGAAAACTCCATAAAAAACTTGGGTTATATATGGCAACCTAAATTGAACATGTATTATGTTGCCGCAGCGGAAACCATGAAAAAAAGTTTGTTGACAAAAATTTTGGCCTATGCGGGCTCTGTAAGTGTGGAACGAACCTGGCGATCAGAGGGCAAAGATGTGAAAAGGCAGGTTAAAATGAGCGATATTTCCAATATAGGAAAGGCGCTACAAGACGGCTGGGTCATTACCTTCCCCCAGGGTACTACGACCCCTTGGAAACCCTTAAGAAAGGGAACGGCACACATTATTAAAAAATATAAGCCTGTAGTGGTACCCGTGGTAATAGATGGTTTTAGGCGTTCTTTTGATAAAAAAGGGCTGCGGGTAAAGAAAAAAGGTATTCTACAGTCTATGGTAATAAAAGAACCTTTAGATATTGATTACGAAAATGAATCTACAGAATCTATTATTGAAAAATTAGAGTACGCCATAGAGCAACACCCATCCTTCTTAAAAGTAATTCCAAAAGAGGAGCTGTTGGCCTATGAAGAAGAAAATAAACAACGAAAATGGAAGGCCAATTAAAATTCCAGCTGCCTTAATTCCTTATAATTTTTCTGTAATTTTTTTAAAAGTAGACCATATAGCAAAAAGTATACACCGCCCATAAAGAGGGTAAGTAACACTCCAAAGCCACCAATACTCAGCATTAGCGTAAATCTAAGTTTTTCTTCGGATATATGTTTTAGCCCTTCTTTTAGTTCTGGAAAAGCATCTGCAAGATTATCACTTAAAAAGACCCCTATTAACATTATAATTATGGTAACCATAATCATGGACAAAGAAAATATGACATAATGCTTTACGGTTGCCCTAGTTCTAATAATTTTTTTCATTAGGCTCTTCGAGTCATCCAATACGCTTATTTCTTTAAATCTTTTATAAAATTGATAAATGAAATATATAGCGAAAATATAAGTGATGATTGAAGCGGCCAAAAGATAATTGGACACCCCTATATTGTCATAGATCTTTAGACCCTCTTCCATAGAAGGAATTAGGTAAAGCAAATGTGGCAAAGTAAATTCAAGGATACTTATGATCAATATCCATTTTACTATGGAAGATGATTTTTTCCAAATCATTTTATGGATATCCGAATAGGAAAGTTTTGGCATATCCATTTCCTTTTTTTGCCAGTCTTTTTTTAATAAATCCAACTCATCCGTCATAATTTAAGGATTCAAAATGGTTCTTAATTTTGTTTTTATACGGTTCATCTTTACCCTAGCATTTACTTCTGTAATACCTAGGGTTTCTGCTATTTCTGTATAATTTTTATCTTCTAGGTACATAAATACCAGTGCTTTGTCTATATCTCCCAACTGCCTTACCGCTTTGTACATTAGTTTTAATTGTTGCTCTTCGGTTTCATCGTATTCATCTGCCTTTATCTTAAATATTACCGATTCATAGTCTTGGGTATTTATCCTTTTTTTAGATTTTCTGTAGAGGGTTATAGCCGTATTTAGGGCAACCCTGTACATCCAAGTGCTAAATTTGGCCTCTCCCCTGAACTTCGGATACGCTTTCCATAACTGAATGGTTATTTCCTGAAACAGGTCATTGTGCGACTCCCGGTCATTTGTGTAAAGAGAGCATACTTTATGAACAATATTCTGATTGTCCTGCAGCTCTGTCACAAATTTATGTTCCAGTTCTTTTTTCACTAGTAGTTGGTTGTTTCTAATTAGTAGTAGATACTTGGCTAATGTTACAAAAAACTATAATTTATAATAAAAAAAGTGCACCGGGCTAATACGGTGCACTCTTTTGTTTTTGTAATCTGTTTAGTTTCGGTATTCTAGGGCGGGTTCTCTATCGCCTAGTAATGGAATGTATTTAAAGTTTGGTCCGCGTCGCTCTTCAAATTCTTGTTTGGCCTTTTCTATCAATTTATGGTCTTTGAATAAATCTATGGCCGTAAGAGTCATTGTTTTGGCAGCGACCATCATACCTTTTTTTCCTATAGATGTTCCCCCGGCGGCAACTGCCTGCCAACTATGTGCAGGTGTGCCAGGCACCCACGTTGCAGATCCCATACCTACTGTGGGCACTGCAAAACTAACGTCACCAACATCGGTAGAGGCAAATGCTTTGGCCTCTGTTTTGTAGGGAAGTACGTTTTTGACCAGGCTTATATCTGCTTCTTCCTTACCCAATGTTTTTGCAATTTTATCTGCGAATTCTTTTTCTTCTTCGGTGTATTCAAAGCCACCAACCTCTGTAAGATTGTCGTGCATCAACTTTTGCAAAGTAAGGTTTGGCAAAAGTTCATGTGTGCCACCGATCATTTCGTAATCCACAGTTGTACCTGTACCCATTGCGGCACCTTTGGCCGCTTTTACAATGCGGTCAAAAATTTCGATGACAACATCTCTATTGCCATGACGGGCATAGTAATATACCTCGGCAAAATCGGGTACTACGTTCGGGGCTTTACCTCCGTTGGTAATTACATAATGTATTCGTACATCAGAAGGAATATGTTCTCGCATCATATTTACCATCATATTCATTGCTTCTACGCCATCTAAAGCCGAACGTCCTTTTTCTGGTGCGGCAGCGGCATGGGCAGAAATACCGTGAAATCTGAATTTTGCCGATTTATTGGCCAATGCGGCCCCTGCGCTAGCAGAATTCACAGAGCTTGGGTGCCAATGCAAGGCAACATCCACATCGTCAAAAAGACCGGCCCTTACCATATATACTTTACCCGAACCGCCTTCTTCGGCAGGTGTGCCATAAAAACGGATGGTACCCTTTATGTTATTGGCGACCATCCACTCCTTTGTTGTTATGGCCGCTGCTGTTGAGGCCGTACCAAAAAGGTGGTGGCCACAAGCGTGGCCAGCTGCGGCACCTGCTGATTTTTTTTCGGGGACCGCTTGTTGAGAAAGCCCTGGAAGAGCATCATATTCTCCTAAAATTCCTATGACTGGGTTTCCGCTCCCGTACTCCGCTACGAATGCAGTGGGAATACCGGCTACTCCTTTTTTTATGGAAAATCCTGCATCTTTTAATGTTTCTTGTAATAGAGCGGCACTTTTATACTCTTGATAGCCCATTTCTGCCAAATCAAATATTTGTTGCGAAATGTCACCATAGGTGTCACTTTTTTGGTCAAGGATTTTTAGTACCTCCTTTTTAGATTTTTGAGCTCTTAAGGAAAGTACCGATATACTTATGGCGAAAAGAACCATCATTGACTTTTTCATTATTTAGTATAAGTTTTGAGTTAGTCCTTAAAGTTACTAAAAACAGGATATTCTTTTCTATTGGAAGTGTGATTGTTTAATTTTGCTCCCTTATAATTAAAATATGAACATACCTCGTTCCAATTGTCCTAGAATTATTATTATCGGTGGTGGTTTTGGTGGAGTTTCACTGGCCCAGAAATTAAGAAAAAAGGATGTACAGGTAGTACTGCTCGACAAAAACAATTATCACACCTTTCAACCTTTGTTATATCAGGTCTCAACAGGTGGTTTGGAGCCGGACTCTATTGCGTATCCGTTGCGTAAAGTATTGATAGGCTATGATAATTTCTTTTTTAGGTTGGCCGAGGTAACCGAGATTTTGGCGGAAAAAAAGATGCTGAAAACTACCATTGGAGAGATTTCTTATGATTACTTGATAATTGCCACGGGGTCGGAGACCAATTTTTTTGGCAACGATGAGTTAGAGAAACATGCAATGGCAATGAAGACCATTCCGCAATCCTTAAACCTTAGAAGCTTAATTCTAGAGAACTTTGAGCAGGCGTTGTTAACGGACGATTACCATGAGCGCGATGCGTTAATGAACTTCGTAATTGTTGGTGGTGGCCCAACTGGGGTGGAATTGGCAGGGGCACTGGCAGAAATAAAAAAAGGTATTCTGCCAAAAGATTATCCGGACTTGGATACAAGAAGGGCCCAAATAAACTTGGTGCAAGGGGGCGACCGGCTTTTAAATGCCATGAGTGACAAGGCGTCTAAAAAGGCCGAACAGTTTTTAGAAGAATTAGGGGTACAGGTATGGAAGAACGTACGGGTTACTGGCTATGATGGAAAAACCGTAAGAACAAAAACGGATTTAACCTTTGAAACCGCTACCTTGGTATGGGCGGCAGGGGTAAAGGGCGCCACCATAAAAGGAATGGACGCCAAAGAACTTTTGGCCGGAGGCCATAGATTGCCCGTAAATGAGTTTAACCAAGTTGTGGGGTACAAAGATATATTCGCCATAGGCGATATTGCCTGTATGCAGACAGAAGATACCCCCTATGGACATCCTATGATGGCGCAGCCCGCTATACAGCAAGGCAGAAATTTGGGTGAAAATTTAGAACGGTTATTAGAGGGTAAACCCCTAAAGCCTTTTCAATATAAAGACAAGGGCAGTATGGCCACTGTTGGCCGTAACAAAGCAGTTTGCGATCTAAAGAATATAAGGTTTCAGGGTGTTTTTGCTTGGTTCGTGTGGATGTTCGTGCATTTATTTTTTCTTATAGGCTTTAGAAATAGAGTAGTGGTCTTTGTAAACTGGGTATATAATTATGTGCGTTTTGATAGAGAGGCAAGACTAATAATCAGGCCTTTTAAAAGAGATTACAGTCAGTTCAAAGATTAAATACGTTTACTTTCTTGGGTGATATTTGTTCATCACATCTGCCAAGTGGCTACGGTCTACGTGCATATAAACTTCGGTAGTGGTGATGCTTTCGTGACCAAGCATTTGTTGTATGGCCCTTAGGTCTGCGCCATTTTCCAATAAGTGGGTCGCGAAAGAATGGCGAAACGTGTGTGGACTTATGTTTTTTTGAAGCCCGATTTTCTCCGCCAAATTTTTAACAATGGTAAAAATCATGGCTCTCGTCAATTGCTTGCCCCTTCGGTTTAAGAACAGAGTGTCCTCAAACCCTTTTTGGATATTTAAATGTACCCGAATTTCGTTTCTATAAATGTTAATGTACTTCTTGTTGATGTCGCTAATAGGTACAAAACGTTGTTTGTTTCCTTTACCTGTTACTTTTATAAAATCTTCCTCAAAGAAAAGATCGGAAAGTTTTAGGGTTGTCAACTCTGAAACACGCAATCCACAACCGTACAAAGTTTCTAGGATCGCTCTATTGCGTTCTCCTTCGGGCGTACTTAAGTCTATGGCCTCTATAAGTTGGTTGATCTCTTTTTCAGAAAGTGTATCCGGTAGCTTACGACCAATTTTTGGGGACTCTATCAAATCTAGGGGATTATCGGGCCTATAATCCTCGAATACCAGATAGTTGAAAAAACTTTTAAGGCCCGATATAATTCTGGCCTGTGAGCGGGGATTTACAATTTTTGCAATTTCATAAACGAATTGCTGTATGGTCTCTTTTTTTATGTGGACAGGGTCCTCATTTAGTTCCCCGGAGTTTAAAAACTCAATGAGTTTAGACACATCCAAAGTATAGTTGGTAATAGAATTATCGGATAGGCCCCGCTCTATTTTCAGGTAGTGACGATAGTCTTTAAGTGCGTCATTCCAATTCATGCCGTAAAGGTAACTATTACATGGGTTATGTCCATTAATTCGACATAGGTCTACATCTTGTTAAGATAGTTTTCGGCAAGGGGTTAAAGACCGATGTTTGTCTTTTTTGGTAAGATACGTCTCTATTTTATATATGTTAAAGGACCAGTTTCAAGTTTTTGTTACTTGTACTTTATTTATACAATGGTTTAAAATTGGTATTAAAGAGAAGACGTACTTTCATTTTTTTATATGTACAAGCTAACGGAAAAACGTTTAAATCTTCGTTTTGATAAAACTGCTTACTAGCTAAATTAGACCATACACAACCATTTGGGGCATGCTTACAACTAAAATTATATCACGGTAAATAACGTAGTAAGTTTATGGTATTAATTAATCACAATAAGCAAAAAATGAGATTCTTTATAATTGTATTGTTTTCGATGGGTATTGGTTATATGGGAATGGCCCAGAAAACGGACCGTACCAATTTTAGGGCCGGATTAAACGGAGGGGTGGTAACCGGTGATTTTTCCGATACCCATAGTCTTACTCTTGGAATAGATATTTACCAACATTGGGGAGTGTCTAAAGAATTGGATTTGGGTTTTACGACCGGATTTTTGAATGCCTTCGGAGAAAAGAAATCTATTACCAACGGTGGGCTCACCATAGAGACCGAGTTTGATAACATTCAATTTATACCCGTAGCCGGTTCTTTGCGGATCTATCCATTTTCAGGGTTTAAGTTTGGAGCTGATCTAGGGTATGCCGTCGGTGTAAATAAAGATAATGGCGGTGGCTTTTTGTACAGGCCCTCTATCGGCGTAGATCTTAATCAAGGATCTTCAGAATTAAATATATCTTACTTTGCGGTAAACGATGAAACAACTTTTTCTAGTGTACTTCTAGGATTTTTGTTCTTGTTTTAGCAGTTGGTTTAAGAGGTTTTTGAATAATATACCAAGATACTTTTGGTGTTTTGTGACAGTTTAAACAAAAATGGTTTTCTACGAAAACCATTTTTTTTGCGATAAAATTATTTAGTACTTTTAACCGCATGAGAATCATTATAATCAACGGCCCTAATCTAAATCTTTTAGGGAAAAGAGAGCCTACGGTTTACGGAAACAAGACCTTTGAAGATTACTTTTCTGAGCTTCAGTTTAGGTTCAAAGATGTAGCGTTGGAGTATTATCAATCTAACATAGAGGGTGAGCTTATATCTAAGCTGCACGAGGTAGGTTTTGATTATGATGGTATTGTTCTCAATGCAGCGGCCTATACCCATACTTCTGTAGGCTTAGGCGATGCCGTTAAGGCAATAGAAACGCCAGTGGTAGAGGTTCATATTTCAAATACCCACAAAAGAGAAGAATTTAGGCATGTCTCGTATATTTCTTCTGGCGCCAAGGGAGTAATTTTGGGTTTTGGCCTACAAAGTTATGATTTGGCCATTCAAAGTTTTTTGTAGCCGTTTATTTTTGGTTGTAAATTCAGGAAAAATCCGATTGGAACCGTAGGTTACCTTAAGTACTTTTCTTCCACATAAAACGTGGCAAAAGGTAAAAGAGAGGCGATACCAAAAATGATAAATCTTTTAATGCCCCACTTTTTGTTTAGGCAAACTGCGGCTGCAAGTACAATGAAAACAACGAACAACAGCCCGTGTGCGTACCCTACATATTTATTGGGTTCTGGAATTTCTGCCCAATATTTCAAGGGCATCGTAATTCCGAATAAGGCCAGATAGGAAATACCTTCTAGTATTGCGGTAGCTCTAAAAGATTTTAATAACATATGCAGCAGTATATGAATCTAGGGAAAACAAGATTATAAACGTCCTGCTTTCCCTAGAGAATGTTTGTTATAAATGTATTACTTCGTCATAAGCATCGGCAACCGCTTCCATTACAGCTTCGCTCATGGTAGGGTGTGGGTGCACTGCTTTTAGTATTTCGTGTCCTGTAGTCTCTAATTTTCTTGCGACCACGGCTTCGGCGATCATATCGGTTACACCTGATCCGATCATATGGCACCCAAGCCACTCACCGTATTTGGCGTCAAAAATAACTTTAACAAATCCGTCAGAAGCACCTGAAGCTTTTGCTTTACCACTGGCGGAAAAAGGAAATTTCCCGATTTTTATATCCAATCCTTTTTCTTTGGCCTGCTTTTCCGTTAAACCAACTGAAGCAATCTCGGGCGTACAATAGGTACAACCGGGAATATTTCCATAATCTAAAGGTTCAACATGCATTCCCGCGATTTTTTCTACACAAAGAATTCCTTCCGCAGAGGCTACATGAGCCAAGGCTTGCCCTGGGGTTACGTCTCCGATGGCATAATAGCCAGGTATGTTTGTTTGGTAATAATCATTTACCAAAATCTTATCTCTATCCGTGGCTATGCCAACAGACTCAAGACCTATGTTTTCGATATTTGTTTTGATACCAACGGCAGAAAGTACAATGTCGGCTTCCAAGACTTTTTCGCCTTTGGCCGTTTTTACGGTTGCTTTTACCCCGTCACCAGAAGTATCTACAGAAGTAACTTCGGCAGAGGTCATTATTTTTACCCCGGCTTTCTTAAAGCTACGTTCCAATTGTTTAGAAACATCTTCGTCTTCTACCGGTACAATGTTCGGTAAGTATTCAACAACGGTAACCTCGGTCCCCATCGCATTATAGAAATAGGCAAATTCTATACCTATGGCACCACTGCCCACAACAATCATTTTCTTTGGTTGCTCGGCCAATGTCATGGCCTCCCGATAACCGATTATTTTTTTGCCGTCTTGTGGTAAACTCGGTAATTCTCTACTTCTGGCGCCGGTAGCTATAATTATGTGCTGTCCACTATATTCTGTTTCTGAGCCATCTTCCGCCTTAACAGATACTTTTTTACCTGATTTTAAAGTTCCGTAGCCCTTAATAACTTCAATTTTGTTCTTTTTCATTAGAAATTGAACACCCTTGCTCATACCATCGGCAACGTTTCTACTTCTCTTGACTACAGAATCAAAATCTTTGTCGATACCTTCGGCCTTTAAACCGTAATCTTCGGCATGTTTTAGATATTCGAATACCTGAGCGGACTTTAATAACGCCTTGGTAGGTATACATCCCCAATTTAGACAAACACCGCCTAAATTTTCTTTTTCAATTATAGCAGTTTTAAAGCCTAGTTGAGAGGCTCTGATAGCCGTAACATATCCTCCAGGTCCACTACCTAAAACAATAACGTCGAAAGTGCTCATATTTAATTCTTTTTGTAGTTGAAAATTGAGGTGCAAAAATACAAAACCAAATTGGAATTTGTTTCGGGTCGGAAATAATTAAACATATGGATGTTGTCTCAATTGTGATATTTTACCACATAACATAGTAGTAGTCAAAGAGGTTCTGGGAATTATAAAACAAATAGGAACCAATATATTGGTCCCTATTTGTTTGTTCAGTACCGAGAAAGTAACTACAATAATGTTTTAAAGCTTATTGGTTATTGTCCGCTACAAACTTTAAGGCCACACCGTTAACGCAATGCCTTAATCCGGTAGGGGCAGGACCATCTTCAAAAACATGGCCTAGATGTCCACCGCAGGTAGCACAATGTTCTTCTGTTCTTTTATACCCTATTTTGTAATCAACATCGTACGCAACATTACCTTCTATCTCTTTGTAGAAACTAGGCCATCCCGTACCCGAATCAAATTTGGTTTCGCTCTTAAAAAGAGGAGTGCTGCAGGCTGCGCACACATAGGTTCCCTTTTTTTTGTTTTCCAAAAGGTTGCTGGAAAACGGGGTTTCGGTAGCGGCCTTTCTTAAAACGTAAAATTCGGCTTCTGTCAACTCAGCTTTCCACTCCGCTTCGGTTTTTTGAATTTTAACACTAGTTGCGGTATCGTCGGCCGCTATTTCTTTTTCCTGCGATACTCCTTTACAATTGGTGAGCAAAAGTAAGAAGGTAATCAAAATTGATGTTTTCATATGTTCGGTACTTTTTGTCTTTAGTCAAGAAAAGATCATCTTACTTTCAAAGTTAACGTGTTTATTTTAGATTGTGGGTGTAAGGTATTGTAAATTAATGTTTTATATGTGCAAAACAAAAAAACTCCGCTAGATAGCGGAGTTTGATATTTTATGTTGGGTATCTTAATCTAGAATTACTTTTTGAATTTCATTTTCAGAAACTCCTAAAGTGCTCATTACACTATGTACGTTCGAAGTGTCCAATTTACCTGTTTGCGCAGCGTCTGCAGGCAAAATAGCAATTCTAAACACCTGGTCGTCGGTGTCTCCTGGGAGTAAGGTGCCCATGTCAAAATCTGATTCCAAGAAAATATTTACATCAAAAAAGGTGTAATCGTAATTATATTGAAGCAAACCTTGGTCCAAGATTCTTGTCTGTGGCATTAGCCTCCATATATCTACGGGGTCTCCGTTGCCGTCCTCGGTCACGTCCCATAAAAGATATACAAGAACCACATCGGTCTCAAATACTTCGATAGTTTGTGGAAATTCATAGAACAGGGAATAATCGTTTTCTGCCGAGAAAGTTCCTTGTATGTCTACTACTTGGCCTAAAATGTTTACACCGTCTTGTCCATCTATGCCATCTCGGCCATCTATGCCATCATAGCCCGGAGGTCCTTGTGGGCCTTCACAAGAAATGAACATGATCGCAAAAAGACAGCTAAAAAGAAGTGTTATTTTTTTCATCGTTTTTTATTTTTTTGGTTTATCATAATTTAATTCATGGTGTTTCAAAAAGCGTTCCAATTTTAGTATTTTAGAAATTATATCTAGAATTTAGATATAGGGGCCAAGTAAAATGGATAAAAGAACGGTGTTCTTTTAAAGTTGATTAGATTTACCATAAAACTACAATAAATATGTCCAAAGTAATTCCACATTCGCTTTTTACAGATTTTGATATCAATCTATTTAAAGGTGGTAAGCATTATCGTTTGTACGAAAAGTTAGGGTCGCGTGTAATTGAGGTGGATGGAAAAAAAGGAACATATTTTGCTGTTTGGGCGCCTTCTGCCAAATCTGTTTCCGTTGTGGGGAACTTTAATGATTGGGACGCCAATGAACACAAATTAAACGTACGTTGGGATTCTAGCGGAATATGGGAAGGTTTTATACCTAATGTAGGCCATGGGGACATATACAAGTATAAAATACAATCCAACAATAATGATATATGGACAGAAAAAGCAGATCCTTTTGCTAGGTTGTGCGAACACCCGCCAAAGACCGCCTCTATAATCCACCAAGCGGACTATGAATGGAAAGATGCCGAATGGATGGGGTATAGAAAGGATAAAAATGGATTGGATCGGCCATACTCGGTTTATGAAGTGCACTTAGGTTCATGGAAAAGAAAAAAGGACAATGACTTTTTAAGCTATACCGAACTTGCCAAAGAGCTGGTTTCCTATGTAAAGGAAATGGGGTATACCCACGTAGAGTTTATGCCGATAATGGAATACCCTTACGATCCTTCTTGGGGCTATCAATTAACGGGGTATTTTGCGCCTACTTCACGTTTTGGCACCCCTGAGGAATTTAAACTATTGGTAGACACTTTTCATCAAAACGATATTGGGGTCATTTTAGATTGGGTACCTTCCCATTTTCCTGAAGATGCACACGGACTCGGTTTTTTTGATGGATCCCATCTGTATGAACATCCAGATCGTAGAAAAGGCTATCATCCAGACTGGAAAAGCTTAATATTTAATTACGGGCGTAACGAGGTACGGGCGTTTTTGATCAGTAACGCCATATTTTGGTTAGAACAATTTCATGTAGACGGTTTGCGTGTAGATGCCGTAGCCTCAATGTTGTATTTGGATTATTCTAGGGAAGACGGTGAATGGGAGCCTAATATTTATGGCAATAACGAGCATTTGGAAGCCATCTCGTTTATCAGGGAGCTCAATCAAGAGATATATGCAAGTTTTGAAGGGGTACAGACCATAGCCGAAGAATCTACGGCATTTGCCGGAGTATCGAAACCTGTGGATCTTGGGGGCTTAGGTTTTGGTATGAAATGGATGATGGGTTGGATGCACGATACCTTGGAGTACTTTAAGAAAGAACCGATATATAGAAAACACCATCAGAATGATCTTACTTTTAGTATGACCTATGCCTTTACCGAGAATTTTATGCTGCCGTTTTCGCATGATGAAGTGGTCTATGGAAAACAATCGTTGGTCTATAGAATGCCCGGCGACGAGTGGCAAAGATTTGCCAATTTAAGGTTGCTGTTCGGTTATATGTTTACACACCCCGGTACCAATCTCATGTTTATGGGCGGAGAGTTCGGCCAAACCGCTGAATGGAATTTTCAGAAGAGTCTAGATTGGCATTTGTTGAACTATGAGGTACACTCGGGAGTGCAACAATTTATAAAGGACTTGAATAAAACCTATAAAAATTCACCGGCATTATATGAAAAGCAGTTTAGTCCAGAAGGTTTTCAATGGATAGATTACAGCGATCATGAGAACTCTGTTTTGACCTATGTAAGAAAAGGGCACGATGCTAAGAACGATTTGATAGTAGCCTGCAATTTTACCCCGGTAGTTCGAGAAAATTATCGAGTAGGAATGCCTAAAAAAGGAAAGTTGAAAGAAATTTTGAACAGTGATGCTACAAAATATGGAGGGTCCGGATTGTTGAACCATGATATAAAAACGTCTTCGATAGCATGGCACGGACATCCAAGGTCTATAGAAATAACAATTCCGCCATTGGGTATTGTTATTTTAAAATAGGGTAAAATAGAATTATTTCAGTAGCGTACGATTGCACTGTTAATATTTCGTTTTTAAAGGTTATTGTCCTTCTTTTGCGGATATCAAAATTCTAAAGTTATGATTACAAATACGGAATTGGAATATAAGGGTAATCTTTACCCTAATCATATAGTCGATTTTTATCAAGACAACGACAAATTATATTTTACTACCGAGAACGGGGTCATACTTCAGATAACTATTTTAAGGGGAAGTGTCATACGCTTTAGGTATGCTACCAATCATATTTTTGAACCGGACTTTTCCTATGCCATAGACCCCGAGGCTACTATGGGCTACAGTACATTGGAGGTTGTAGAGAATGATACCGATTATGTGATAAGAACGGCCAGGGTAAGTATTTTGGTTGATAAGAGCAGTTTACGTACACAGGTTTCAGACCTGGAAGGGAATATTATAAATGAAGATGAACTCGGTTTTCACTGGGAGGAAAACTACGAGTATGGTGGTAACACGGTTAAAATGAGTAAAATTACCCAGACCGGTGAAAGCTTTTTCGGAATGGGCGATAAGGCCGTTCACAGTAATTTAAAGGGAAAGCGTGTTCAGAATTGGGTAATGGACCAATATGCCTATGGCAAAGACCAAGATCCATTGTACAAGGCCATACCATTTTATATAGGGTTGAACAAGGGCAAGGCATATGGTATTTTCTTTGATAATAGTTTTAGAACACATTTCGACTTCGCCCATGAAAAAAGGAATACGACCAGTTTTTGGGCCGATGGCGGCGAAATGAATTATTATTTTTGTTACGGCCCAAGTATGTCAAATGTTGTGTCTGCCTATTCAAGTTTAACCGGCACTCCAGAACTTCCTCCGTTATGGGCGTTGGGCTTCCATCAATCCAAATGGAGTTATTACCCAGAGAGTAACGTAAAGGAAATTACCAGACAGTTTAGAGAGCTCCGTATTCCGTGCGATGCCATTTATTTGGATATAGATTACATGGATGGTTTTAGATGCTTTACTTGGGATAAAAATCATTTTCCCGATCCAAAAAGAATGGTAAGCGAGCTAGAGGAAGAGGGTTTCAAGACTGTAGTAATGATCGATCCGGGCATTAAGATAGATCGCGATTATTGGGTGTATAGGGAAGCCTTGGAAAACGATTATTTCTGCAAACGTGGTGATGGCCCGTTAATGCAGGGCAAAGTATGGCCGGGAGAATGTAATTTTCCAGATTTTACAAATCCTAAAGTAAGGGAATGGTGGGCCGAGCTGTACAAAGAATTTATGTCCGATATAGGGGTGCATGCCGTTTGGAACGATATGAACGAGCCCGCGGTAATGGAAGTGCCCAGCAAGACGGCCCCTTTAGATACTAGACATGATTATGATGGCCACCCCTGTACACATAGAAAGGCACACAATATTTATGGAATGCAGATGGTACGTGCCACTTATGAGGGGGTAAAAAAATATGTGTATCCCAAAAGACCCTTTGTAATTACAAGGGCGGCATTTTCTGGAACACAAAGATATTCTTCTACCTGGACCGGTGATAATGTGGCGACTTGGGAGCATCTATGGATCGCGAATGTTCAAATGCAGCGTATGTGTATGAGCGGCTACTCTTTTGTTGGTTCCGATATTGGCGGGTTTGCCGAACAACCCAATGGAGAATTGTTCTTAAGATGGGTTCAATTGGGTATATTTCATCCATTTTGTAGGGTACACTCCAGTGGTGATCATGGTGATCAAGAACCGTGGTCGTTTGGTTCAGAAATTACTGATATCGTACGGAAGTTTATAGAGATCAGATATCAATTGTTGCCATATCTGTATACCATGTTCTATAAATACAGCAAAGAGTATGTGCCAATGTTAAAGCCATTGGTGTTTTTTGATCAAGAAGATGCCCAAACACATTTTAGAACCGACGAGTTTATATTTGGGGATCAAATTTTGGTATGTCCGATCCAAGAGCCGAATGCTCAGGGAAGAAGAATGTATTTTCCAAAAGGAAGATGGTATGATTTTTGGACAGATGATATACTGGATGGGGGAAAAGAACGATGGATACAGGCAGATATAGATACGATTCCCGTTTATGTAATTGAGGGGTCCATTATACCTAAATATCCCGTTCAACAGTATGTAGGCGAATTGGAGATAAAAGAACTTGTCTTGGAAACCTATTTTAAGATAGGGGTAGAAACTTCGATGGTATATGAAGACGCCCAAGACGGTTATGATTATAAGAAAGGACGATACTCGTTAAGAAACTTTAAATTAACGGGAAAAGATAATTCCTTGACCATTCAGCAATTTAAGGACGGCAGTTTTGTAACGCAATATGAAACTTTGAAATTTAATTTTCATGGGCTGCCTTTTGAGATCGGAAGAATTCAGATAGATAATGAAGAAGTACCTTTAGAGTCGGTTTTATCAGATGAGGACAATGCATTGCATATTGACAAAAATTTTACGCTTTTGCATCTAATGGCAAAATAATATTTTCGTAATTTTCAGCCCTTTTTAAACACAATAACCATGAGAAAATCACTTTTAGCACTAGGTCTTTTGCTGGCTGTTTCAGCCTGCAAGGTCAACCCTTTTACAGGGCAAAAAACATTGAATTTTTATCCTAACAGTCAAATATTTCCAACAGCGTTTGCCCAATATGATCAGTTTTTGGGCGAGAATAAGGTAATAACCGGTACCAGCGAAGCCCATATGATCACCAGGGTAGGGCAACGTATATCGGCCGCTGCCGAGCGTTGGTTGTCGGCAAATGGCTATCCTGGGTATTTAAGCGATTATAAATGGGAGTATAATTTGGTAGATGACGAAACTGTGAATGCATGGTGTATGCCAGGAGGTAAAATTGTTTTCTATACCGGTATATTGCCTATAACACAGACAGAAACAGGGGTCGCAGTTGTAATGGGGCACGAAGTTGCACATGCATTGGCGGATCATGGAGCTCAACGTATGAGTGCCGGTACTTTACAACAGGTAGGTGCCGTAGCGGGCAATGTCGCCATAAAAGATGATAAGGCCTTAAGTATTTTTAACCAAGCCTATGGTGTTGGATCTCAGTATTTGGGTATGCTTCCGTTTAGTAGAAGTCATGAGACCGAGGCGGATCGGATTGGATTACAGATTATGGCAATCGCAGGATATGACCCTTACGAAGCGGCCGAATTATGGAAAAGAATGAAAGCAAATAGTGGAGGAGAGGCTCCACCAGAGTTCATGAGTACGCACCCATCTAACGATACAAGAATAAACAACCTTACTGTTTGGGCGCCCGAAGCAGCGGCGGAAGCGGCCAAATTTGGTGTTACCAGTTTTAAATAAACAAACCTTTATTGTATATTGAGGCCGTTCTAAAAGAACGGCTTTATTATTTATTAGAATGTCCAAAGCATTAGTATTAAAAGGGAGTAAAAAATTATTGAACGCTTGGGCTTTCTACGATTGGGCCAATTCTGTATATAGTCTGGTCATTTCCTCCGCCGTTTTTCCGATATTTTATGGAGCTTTGTTTCGTGTTGCCGAGATAGAAAAGGTAACCGTTTTTGGGGGTGAAATAGCACGCGCTCCACTAATCAGTTATACCACTTCCCTTGCTTTTATATTTATTGCCATTATTACCCCGCTGATTTCTGGGGTAGCGGATTATCTGGGAAACAAAAAGATCTTCATGAAGTTTTTTTGTTATCTGGGGGGGCTTTCATGTATTGGTCTATATTGGTTCTCATTAGAGAATATTTATATAGGCTTATTGTGCTACTTTTTGGGCTTAGTGGGTTTTTGGGTAAGTTTTGCCATTAATAATTCGTATTTGCCGGATGTAGCTTTCCCCGAACAACAAGATGCGATCAGTGCAAAAGGCTTTTCGTTAGGGTATGTAGGCAGTGTTTTGTTGCTCATCGTTAACCTTGCCATGATCATGAACCCGAGCCTATTCGGTATAATTACGGATGTGAACGGTATTGCCGAGGTAAAGGCCATGAAATATTCGTTCGTTTCGGTAGGTATTTGGTGGATCGTTTTTGCTCAATACAGCTTTTATTATTTACCGGAAGGAAACAAACGAGAAGGAAACCGTACACATATAATTTTAAACGGTTTTAAAGAGTTGAGGTCGGTATGGCATCAATTGGGGGGGCAAGTTCATCTAAAACGCTATTTAGGCGCTTTTTTTGTTTATAGCATGGCGGTACAGACCGTAATGCTGATAGCTACTTATTTTGGGGAAGAGGAGATCCAATGGGGAACCGATTCAGAACGTACCACGGGTCTTATCGTGAGTATTCTGGTAATTCAGATAGTAGCTATCCTAGGGGCTTCAGTTACCGCATGGGCATCAAAGAATTTTGGTAATATTATAACCTTGGTAGTCGTGAACGGTCTATGGGTGTCTATATGTATTTATGCTTATTTTGTAATTACCCCTGTTGATTTTTACATAGCGGCCGGTTGTGTCGGCCTTGTTATGGGGGGTATACAGGCATTATCGCGATCAACGTATTCTAAGTTTATACCGCCGACAAAAGATACCGCTTCTTTTTTTAGCTTTTATGATGTGGCAGAAAAAATAGGTATAGTAATAGGTACTTTTATATATGGGTTTATAGCGCAGTATACCGGTAGCATGCGCAATGCCATTATCTTTTTGGGTATATTTTTCTTGGCGGGTATGCTCATGCTCTTTAGGGTTAAGAAATAAAAAGCCCCTTAAAAATAAGGGGCTCTACAGTTATCGATTGTTCGTTGATTTGATTTAACCTTTTGAGATGTCTCCAGATCCAGAAGTTTTGGTATCTAGTTTAGTGGGGTTGCCCCTATATGTAATATCCCCAGACCCTGAGACCCGAGCTTTTAATGTTTTATTGGCGGTTACCTTAATATCTGCAGAACCGGATACGGTGGCATTTACATTGTCGGCCTCCATATCAAAGGCCTTTATGTCTCCACTACCGGAGATGGTCGCTTCAAAGTCTTGGGTGCTTCCGCTCAGGGTAATATCGCCCGAACCTGACATACTTGCACTTAAAGATTGTGTATCTACTTTTAAGGTGATGTCTCCGGATCCGGACATGGCAGTACTTAAGTTATTTCCTTTGATGGTGGTTTTGCTTACAATATCTCCCGAACCGGATAAAGAAATGGCATCGATCTTTTCTATCGGAACGGTAATACGTATGCCATTGTTCCAATTAGATGGTTTAAGATTGACACCTTTTTTTGTTTTGATGACCAGTTTTCCACTTTTTACTTCGGTAACGATATATTCCAAAAGATTGGATTCTCCCTCTAAAGTAATGTTACCTTCATTACCATCTACCAGATCCACATCGAACCATCCAGAAACGGCAATTGCGTCATAATCTGCGGTAGATCTATCAATAGTTACATTTTCCCCGTTTCCTTTTATGGATTTTCCCCATTGGCCGGCACATGATACCGTAATTGCAAATACAAATAATAGTGTTGTGACTTTTTTCATTTTATATTGATTTAATACTGAAAAGATTCAGCTTTTGATTGATATTAATTTTTGGTAAAACTTATGCCCCCATAGTCGCTGTCTAGGGTGATCCTGTTGCCACTTCCTTGGCTTCCGTAGTATCCTTCGTAGTGCTTAGAAGAGGATTTTTCTATACTTATGTTTATTTCAAAATCATCTTTTCCCTTTACTCCTGCATAGCTGGTGGTGATATCAAAATCGAAATGATAATTAGGGTTATAACCGATCTTTACGCCGGTATAATCGGTTCTAATGGAAACATTACCTGCATCTTCTGCCAATTCGTTTATCCGTATGGATCCATAATCGGAAACAATATCCACATTACCGTGTATTGTACCCATTTTCACCGTAATGTAATCTCCGTTCCCTTTTACGTTGTTTACTTCTTCTACTTCCATTTTGCCATAGTCACTAGTGTACTCCAGATTCTCCATTTTTCCCACTCGGGCATTGGTATAATCAGAGTTAATGATAAGGTTTCCTGCTTTTTCTATGGTAAAGCCAGAGTAATCTGCTCTGATCTCTCCGCTATTTATATAAGCAATACTGGAATTGGAGGTGTAATCGAAATTTAATTGATTGTTACGGCCTCTTAGTTCGCCAATTTCCAATCTGCCATAATCGCAACTTATTTTTGCGTGTCCATCTATGCGGTCCAAGATAATGTTGCCATAATCATTGTCTAGATTTATGCTGTTCTTGACCGGCAGTTTAATGGTGTAGTTGATTTGCATGTTTACATTATTGTTGTTGCCCCAGTTCCAGCCCCAGCCACTTTTTCTGTTATTGAAGATGGTTTCGGCGGAAACCATGCTTTTGCTGGCTTCGAACGATACCGATATATCGTCTAGTTTTCGCTGTACTTTTTCCTCGTTGTTACCATTGGTCTTTATATGTACCTCTATCATTATTCTATTTTCGTTCCAAGAGGTAATGGTAAGGTTGCCATAATTGTTGTCTACTTTTAACAGGGCGTCCGAATTTACGTTAAACTCTTTCTTGATCGTTTTTTCTTTGGTGTACTTGCCACGTAGCTTGCCGTCATGGGCCAATAATAATCCCGGACTTAGTAATAGGATCAGTAGGCTGTATTTAAATAGTAAAGTTTTCATCATTATAATTCTTTAGATTTTTAATTGTTTCGATTTGACTCAAAACATCATTCAATAAATCAATTCTTGTTTGAAAGTTGGTGATCATTGCACTTAAGATCAATTTGCTGTTGCCACCTTTTATCAGTTCTTTTTCTAAATTTTGATAGTCTGTTTCCAATGTTTTCAACTGCACCATGGTATCGGAAATAATTTTCTTGGTTTCCGGGGTCTCTTCGGCTTCCAGTTCCTTTACCTGCTCTTCTATTAAACTTGCAAAATAAAACTGACTTTTGGCAACTTCGGGCGAAATCTCCGCTACTTGGTTTTCTAGGCTCGTATTGCTGTTTAGTTGACCATATGCCAGACCAAGAAGTATGGCTATCGAAGCTGCAATGGATAACGGTTTCCATAACCAAGATTTTTTCTTAGTTACGGTAGTGGCCTTTTCTCCTGTGCTGTTCAATTTTTCTAAAAATCGCATTTGATGCCCTTTAGCGGGTTCTTCAGTATCAAAGGCACCTTGCATATTTTTAAACAGTTCTTCTAAATTGTCCTTTTCCATCAATTAGCTGTTAACAATTGTTTTCTTAAACTTTCTTTTGCCCTAGAGATCGTAGTTCTGCAATTGGCATAACTTAAATTCATTATAGCACATATTTCTTCATAGTCGTATCCTTCTACTAAATGTAAGGTCAAAGAAATTCTGTAATTATCTTTTAGACGTTTCATGGTTTCCATCACTTTTTGAGCCTTTTGTTCCGTAAACACATGATCCGAAGTAATTTCATCATTATCTTCGACCTTGTACATTATATCATTTAGGGCAACTTCATTTTTTTTCTGTTGCTTTTTGTAATGATAAATACTGTTGTTTATTACAATTCGCTTAAGCCAGGCACCGAAAGTTACTTCACCTTTGAAAGTATGCAGTTTCGTAAACGCGTTTAAAAACGATTCTTGCATAATGTCTTCAGCTTCCGCACTATCTTTTACAATACGTAAAGCAGTGTTGTACATAGCTTTGTAATATCGATTGTAAACCTCTAGTTGCGCACTTCGCTTACCTTCCATGCACGATTGCAACAATGCATCAATATGTACTTTTCTTTGGCTCAAAAAAGTGATTGGTTTGTCTTATAGATGATTCAATTTACGCTTTGTTACAGTTTAGGAGAAAAGATTTTATAAATTCAGCTAATTATTAAGATTAAATCAATCTGTACATTAAAATAAATAGGAGGTGACGGAAAAACAAAAAATGTTAAAGGGTGACTATTACAACTCTAGAGACGCCGAACTATTGGCAATGTATCATAATGCCAGAAGGTTGTTAAAGCAGTACAATAATTTAGATTCTGATCAGAGTGAAGATAGAGAAAGAATACTGTCAGCTCTTTTTGGCAAGAAAGGTTCTGGTGTGTGGGTAGAAATTCCTTTTTTCTGTGATTATGGCACTAATATCCATATAGGTGAAAATACTTTTGTGAACACCAATTGTATGTTTTTGGACAACAATAGGATCACTATTGGCAAAAATGGACTCATAGCCCCTTATGTACAGATATACACGGCAACACATCCGTTAAAAGCATCTGAAAGAATAATTGAGAAACCTGATGGATCGACTTATTTGACATTTAGCAAACCTGTTACCATAGGTAATAATGTTTGGATCGGTGGCAATGCCATTATCTGTCCGGGCGTAACCATTGGCGACAATGTTACCATAGGGGCGGGCAGTGTGGTGGTCAAAGATGTGCCGGACAATGTGCTCGCCATGGGGAACCCCTGTAAAGTGGTCCGCAATATATAAAGGAAAGACTTAGGCATTTCTGCAAAGGCTCGTAGCTGTTATTCCAGGGAGAAGAAAACAACTATTTATGCTCGTTTATAACGAATGGCACAAGAATTGAAATAATCATATAGAGGTAAGGTAATAAATCTTGCTTAACCCTGTAGACAAGGTCTTTCTAGGGTTTTTTAATATTTAACAATTAAATGTTTCTGTTATTTTAATGACAGAATGACCGATATATGAGTATGGGAGATTCTAAATTTTCAAATTTTGACAATATGTCCTTACAAGGAATTGATGAGGAGTCCGAGTTAATACCGTTGCTAACGGCGGAAGACGAGGAGCAAATGAACAGTGAGCAGTTGCCAGAGACCCTGCCAATTTTGCCTTTAAGGAATACTGTATTGTTTCCAGGGGTTGTAATACCTATCACTGCCGGAAGGGACAAGTCTATTCAGTTGATAAAGGATGCCAATAATGGCAGTAAGGTTATCGGGGTGGTTTCTCAAAAAGATGAGCAAACCGAGAATCCTGATGTAAACGATATAAATACCTTGGGTACGGTGGCCAGAATTTTAAGGGTGCTACAAATGCCCGATGGTAATACTACAGTGATCATTCAAGGTAAAAAACGTTTTGAAATCGCTGAGGTTCTTACCAAGAAACCGTATATGACGGCAACGATACGGGAAACGGAAGAGGTTAGGCCGGACAGGAACAACAAAGAGTTTTTGGCCATTATAGAGTCTATCAAGGATTTATCTTTAAAAATAATCAAAGACAATCCAAATATACCGAGCGAGGCATCTTTTGCCATAAAGAATATTCAGAGCGATTCTTTCTTGATCAACTTTGTTTCTTCGAACCTAAACCTTGGTGTAAAAGAGAAACAGGCACTTTTAGAAATTGGCGATTTGCAAGAAAGAGCCTTGGCCACATTGAAGTATATGAACGTAGAGCTTCAGAAGCTAGAGCTGAAGAACGATATACAATCGAAGGTGAGAAGTGATTTGGACCAACAACAACGAGAATATTTTCTTCATCAGCAAATGAAGACCATTCAAGAAGAGTTGGGTGGTGTTTCCCATGATGAGGAGTTTGAGGAAATGCGCGAAAGGGCCAAAAAGAAAAAGTGGGGCAAAAAGGTTAAGGAGCATTTTGACAAGGAGCTTGCAAAAATGCAACGCATGAACCCTCAAGTAGCGGAGTATTCTATTCAAAGAAACTATTTAGATCTGTTGCTGGATCTACCTTGGAACGAATTTTCTAAAGATAAGTTCGATCTTAAAAGAGCGCAACGTATTTTAGATCGTGACCATTACGGTCTAGAGGATGTTAAGAAGCGTATAATAGAGTATTTGGCCGTCTTAAAATTAAGAAACGACATGAAATCGCCCATTTTGTGCTTATATGGACCTCCGGGAGTTGGTAAGACATCTTTGGGTAAATCCATCGCAGAGGCTTTGGGTAGAGAGTATGTACGTATGTCTTTAGGTGGTTTACGGGACGAAGCGGAAATTCGTGGTCATAGAAAGACGTATATAGGGGCCATGCCGGGTAGAATTATTCAGAGCATCAAGAAAGCCGGTACTTCTAATCCTGTTTTTATTTTGGATGAAATAGACAAGTTGTCCAATAGCAGTCAGGGCGATCCTTCTTCTGCAATGTTGGAAGTATTAGATCCAGAGCAAAACAATGATTTCTATGATAACTTTTTAGAAATGGGCTATGACCTTTCAAAGGTAATGTTCGTGGCT
This sequence comes from Maribacter sp. MMG018, assembly GCF_018100785.1. Lineage (GTDB taxonomy): Bacteria > Bacteroidota > Bacteroidia > Flavobacteriales > Flavobacteriaceae > Maribacter. Next base: position 106,789 of record NZ_JAGJEC010000002.1, read on the forward strand.
ACCGCAAATAATTTGGGAGACATTCAACCAGCTCTAAGGGATAGAATGGAAATTATAAACGTTAGTGGTTACACGATAGAGGAAAAGGTAGAAATAGCCAAAAAACATTTGTTGCCAAAACAGCTAGAGGAACATGGTTTGGATGCTTCGCATTTGAAGATAGGTAAGCCACAGCTAGAGAAAATCGTGGAAGGCTATACAAGAGAATCGGGTGTTCGTTCTTTAGAAAAGCAAATAGCCAAAATGGTACGTTATGCGGCCAAATCCATTGCCACCGAAGAAGATTACGATGTTAAGGTTAGCAACGAGGATATAATCAAGGTTCTTGGTGCACCAAAAATGGAACGTACCAAATATGAGAACAACGAAGTGGCCGGTGTGGTAACCGGTTTGGCCTGGACCAGTGTTGGGGGAGATATTTTGTTTATAGAGTCTATACTGTCAAAAGGTAAGGGCAATATGAGCATTACCGGAAACCTGGGCAAGGTGATGAAAGAGTCAGCCACCATTGCAATGGAGTATATAAAATCGAATGCCGAAAGATTTGGTATCGATCCCGAGGTTTTTGATAAGTACAATGTACATATTCACGTGCCCGAAGGTGCAACGCCAAAAGATGGGCCAAGTGCCGGTATAACCATGTTGACATCTTTGGTGTCATTGTTCACCCAAAAAAGGGTGAAGAAAAGTTTGGCCATGACGGGGGAAATTACCTTAAGGGGTAAAGTATTGCCCGTAGGTGGTATTAAAGAGAAGATCTTGGCGGCCAAAAGAGCAAGGATAAAGGAAATTATTCTATGTGCCGATAATGAAAGGGATATTAAAGAGATTAAAGAGTCGTATTTGAAGGGGCTTACTTTTCATTACGTAAAAGAGATGTACGAGGTGATAGATATTGCCTTGACCGATCAAGATGTTAAGAACGCAAAGAAGCTATAGCAATGGTTTTCTTGTTACCTTTATAATATGAAAAAGATTACTATAGCGATCGACGGATTTTCGTCTACCGGTAAAAGTACGTTGGCCAAGCAATTGGCCAAAGAGCTTGAATATGTTTATGTGGATACAGGAGCTATGTACAGGGCGGTTACGTTATATGCCATGGAAAATGGCATGATTTCCGAAGAAGGCGTAGACAAAGAAGCTTTGGTCGCAGCACTTGATGATATAGAGTTGAAATTTGTTTTTAATCCGAGCGTTGGTTTTGCCGAAATGTACTTGAACGGTAAAAACGTAGAAAAACAGATAAGAAGCTTAGAGGTGTCCAGAAATGTTTCTCCTGTCTCTGAAGTAAGAGAGGTGAGGTCTAAGTTGGTGTCCCTTCAGCAAGAAATGGGAAAAGAGAAAGGCATTGTCATGGACGGCAGGGATATAGGAACGGTAGTTTTTCCCGATGCCGAACTCAAGGTTTTTATGACAGCTTCTCCCGAAAAAAGGGCGGTTCGCAGGTATAAGGAACTTTTGGATAGGGGAGAGGACGTTAATTATGAAGATATTCTAGAGAATGTGCAAAACAGGGACTATATCGACTCACATAGAGAAGTATCTCCTTTAACAAAGGCAAAAGATGCTATAGAGTTTGATAATAGTGATCTTGGGTTGGTGCAGCAATTTGAAAGAATATATGAGCACGCCTTGAGGATTATTAATAATTAGATATAAAAAAACCGTTAGCAAGGCTAACGGTTTTTTTTATTTTATAGAGAAAATATTTTACCTACAATTTTGGTATCACCAATACCTGATCAGGGTGAATAACATCTGGGTTGCTCAATACATTGGTATTTGCAGAAAATATTTCTTTGTACTTCATAGGGTCGCCGTAGTAATGCTTGGCGATTTTACTTAGAGACTCACCACTTTTAACAGTGTGTCTGTGGTAAACAGAATCATCGCTTACGGTAATGTTGGCTTTAATATCTGATGGATGCTCTCCACCAATTTCCTTTATTTTGTCCCATAGGATATCTTTTTCGTATGGGGTGTTGGCTTCACCTTTCACTTTTAAAGTATCACCCTCTACGGTCACATTTCCGTCTTTAATACCTAATTGCTCTCCAAGGTCCAATACAGGTTGATATTTCGCTTTTACGCTCATGATAAATATAATTTAATGGTTAATATTTGAGTCCGTAAGGTAACAATAATTGGTCTATTTCGGGGCAAAAAAACAAAAATTACCAAAAGCACCTATAATGGTAGGGATAACTAGTTGTGTGTTAATTAATTTAATTGTATTTTTGCACACCTTTTTTCGCAAGCATATCAAGAGAAATTAGGGGATTTAAAATCATAATAATAATAGCTTTCATACTTATTGCTTAATTCTTGATAAGGTTATGAAATACAAATTTTAAATCAGCAAATGGCTGAAGAAAAAACAACGGCTGAAGTAGAAGAAACTACAGAAGCTACTACACAAAAAGCTGCTGCGGAAGCTCCAAAGCAGGACCCACAAGAGTTTTTAGAAAATTTTGATTGGGAAAAGTACGAGCAAGGAATCGAAAGAGTTGATGATTCTAAGCTTAAAGAATTCGAAGAATTGGTTGCCGAAAATTTCGTTGATACTGCCGATGAGGAAGTAGTCGAAGGGACGGTAGTTTATTTAACGGACAGAGAGGCGATTATTGATATAAATGCTAAGTCTGAAGGTGTTATTTCCTTGAACGAGTTTCGTTACAACCCAAATTTGAAGGTTGGCGATAAAGTAGAAGTTCTAATTGATATTCGCGAAGATAAGAGCGGTCAGTTGGTATTGTCTCACAGAAAAGCTCGTACCATTATGGCTTGGGATCGTGTAAATGCGGCCCATGACAAAGAGGAAATCGTATCTGGTTTTGTTAAATGTAGAACCAAAGGTGGTATGATCGTTGATGTTTTCGGAATCGAGGCTTTCTTGCCAGGTTCTCAGATCGATGTGAAGCCTATTCGTGATTACGATCAGTATGTGAACAAGACAATGGAATTCAAGGTGGTGAAAATTAACCATGAGTTCAAAAACGTTGTTGTATCTCACAAAGCATTGATCGAAGCGGATATCGAAGAGCAGAAAAAAGAGATCATTAGCCAATTGGAGAAAGGACAAGTATTGGAAGGTGTTGTTAAGAACATTACTTCTTACGGTGTCTTTATCGACCTTGGTGGTGTTGATGGTCTTGTACATATTACCGACCTTTCTTGGAGCAGGATCAACCACCCGAACGAGGTTGTTGAACTTGACCAAAAATTGAATGTGGTAATTCTTGATTTTGATGAAAACAAATCTAGAATCCAATTAGGTCTTAAACAATTGGAGAAACATCCTTGGGAAGCACTTAGCGATGATATCAAAGTTGGTGACAAGGTAAAAGGTAAAGTAGTCGTTATTGCCGATTACGGTGCGTTTATAGAAGTTGTTGAAGGTGTTGAAGGACTAATTCACGTTTCTGAAATGTCATGGTCTACGCATTTACGTTCTGCACAAGATTTCGTTAAAGTTGGCGATGAGGTAGAAGCGGTAGTATTGACCTTGGATAGAGAAGATCGTAAAATGTCTTTGGGTATTAAACAATTGACACCAGATCCATGGACCGATATTACTACTAAATACCCTGTTGGGTCTAGACATAAAGGTATCGTTCGTAACTTTACAAACTTCGGTGTTTTTGTAGAGTTAGAAGAAGGTATCGATGGTCTTATCTATATCTCTGATCTTTCTTGGACCAAGAAAATCAAACACCCTTCAGAATTCACCAATGTTGGCGATACTCTAGAGGTTGAGGTGTTGGAGTTGGATGTTGAAGGACGTAAGTTAAGCTTGGGTCACAAACAAACAACAGAAAACCCATGGGATAAATATGAAACTGAATTCGCTTTAGGAACAGTTCATAAAGCTACTATTTCTGATGTAGTGGATAAAGGAGCAACTATTGAATTTAACGAGGATATAACTGCATTTATACCACAACGTCATTTAGAAAAAGAGGATGGCAAAAAACTTGGTAAAGGCGATGAGGCAGAATTCAAGATCATTGAGTTCAACAAAGACTTCAAACGTGTTGTAGCCAGTCATACAGCTATCTTTAGAGAAGAAGAGCAACGTAATGTAAAAGCTGCCGCTAAAAGACAGGCCGCTGCATCTGAGGAAGCTAAACCTACTTTAGGTGATGCCAACGATGCGCTACAAGCGTTGAAAGATAAAATGGAAGCCGATTCTAAAAAGAAATAAGGCCTTTTATTTAGTATCTTATTAAATATAAAAAGCCCGGACAAATATTTGTCCGGGCTTTTTTTTTATGACCTATAGAGTAACAATAAATAATTCGTTTTTATCGGTAACGATATTTTAATTGATCTTCCTTTTTACGAACCATACATCTTCAAGACTTAGGTTAAGGGTGAGCAAATGATACTGTTCTTTTATAACTACATTTTGGATCTTACCTCTGTTTCCAAAACTATAGGAAAGGTTTAAGAAAGAACTTCTGCCACTGTGCAGCGGTATGCCAATACCTCCGGTAATGTTATAGCCGTCTATTTTTTTATTGCCGATAGACAAGTTTCCGTCGTCGTAATTATATCCTAGTCGATATTGGATCCTATCTTTATATTTATAGCTCGTCGCATTTTTTTGGTATTCTAGTCCTATGGCGTAAATATTTTGGTCCACATAATGGCCTATCGCCTCTTCTTGGTCGGTTTCTGTCCAATAGTTTTTCTTATAATCGGCACTTATGGTCCAAGAATTAAATACGGTAGCTCCGACTCCTATACCAACTTCCATGGGCAAGGTAAAATCGTCAACGGACTCAACAGTTTCATCCTCTACCGTTACTTCGGCCCCGTCCAATGTTTTTATCACGTTTCTGGTGACTTTACCGCTTAGGTTGGTTGGAAATTGAATGGTGCTTCCAATAGTAATCTTGTCCGTCAGGTCAAATTGAAGGCCTGTAGATAATCTAAAACCTGAATAATTGGTCTTTTCACTAGATTCGAAATAACTGCCAGAGATGTAAAAACTTTCGTTTTCTTCTATATTACCAAAAAGGAAGGATCCTGAAAGACCGAATCTGATATTGTCGTTTAGCTGATATCCTAGATTCATTTTAAGGTCGCTAAGTCCTCCTAAGCCACTAATAGTGCTTTCGAAAGTATCGGTAGAGCCTTCAATATTCGTCTCTACCCCAACAACGGAATAGCCGACCTCGCTATAGGGGATCAAACTGACTCCCGCCCCGAAGCCTTGCCCTATAGGGAAGGCAAAAGCAAGATTGGAAAAATTAAAGTTCGTCTTGGACTCAGAATCGTTATTGTTGGAATACTCGTTGAACTGTCCCTTAAGTCCTACGTCGTATAAAAACGAGTTTCTTGGAACCAAAGAAAATGTGGCCGGATTTAAATTGTTGATACTTCCTACATTTTTTAGTCCCAATCCGCTATATCCCAATCCGTTAGATTTACCGATACTTGCTTGGTTTACCACTCCCAGTCCGTAAAGGGAGTATGGAGAACTGGTCAGGGCTTCCGACTGTGAATATGCCGTTGAACAGACGGCGACCGTAAGTGTAAAAAATATTATTTTAAGATTAATCTTCATCATATATGGCATAAGTAATTTCTAAAACAGTTTCAAATGAATCTTGGCTATTTCCTTGAAGAATAAAACGATTGACCTCAGATATATAATCATAAGGAAAGAGAATTAAAGATTCGTTGGTTTCGGGACTTTCGGTTAAAATTTCTTCTATATAAGTGCTTAAAGGAATTTCGTAGTAAATCTCATTAAATTCTTGATTATCAGTATTTAATGTGGCTGTAACCGCGGTCGCACCATCAATTGTAAGCTGTTCTGTCAAGGCATTGTTTTGGTCCACTTTAAAAACCGATAGGGTGCTACTTAACATTAGATTTTCGTCATAGGATTGTTCCGCGGGCTTTATTTTTAAGACGGCATCCAAAACGGTTCCCGATCCGTTTATATCGTATAATCGTTTAATATGGGGAAATGAGATTTTCATGGCTATACCGACCCCAGATTGAATAAAACTTAGGTCGTACGAATCTTCACTTTTAAGGTCTATTTCTTTGTCTGTAAGGGTTTGAAGGGGTTCAATGGGGTCTTTGGACGTAATACTAACAAAGAAAGGTGTCGGGCTGTCCAACATGTTTATTTGTAAATCTGTATACGACTGTACACGTTCGTCCGATTCGGGTATGCTATGGTATAACCTTATGTAGGTAGATGCGGTATCGTAAGAGTAACCTAGTATAGATCCGTCATCGCTATCGTCGGGTATAAAGGCAAGGCCCTTAAGTACGTTTGTGAATTCATCATTGTTGACAATTAATTTGTCTTGAAGATTTTCGAATATTTCAATACCAAAAGAATCCGATAGTCTAATTTCTAACGAATCTGCCGTAATAGGTCTAGGGGTAAAGCTAATAGATCCCATATCGGTATCATCGTATGCAATGGTACTTGTATTGTAAAAATAGGTCTCTCCGTTATCCGGTTTTAGGTCTTCTGTAATTCTCCTGATCTTAATATTGTTTGTTAGAAGTGTATCGTTGTAGTAATATGAATCCGGTTTTAAATACAGTACAATACTGTCGAATTCAGAGTCGGTATCAATGGTGTATGAAGTTGGTATCACTTGCGCGTAACTAGAAGCTGTAACGGTGCCAAAAACTGGGTCGTTGTATTGTCCTATTAACATTCTAGAGGCAGAAGATGTTGCCAAGCTATCGAACTTCATGGTCGATGTTGATACGGTGACGGTATCAATTTCATAAACACGGATATTGCTATTGGTAAACGCTTCTCCTGCCTCAAAGTCCGATGAGTTTAAATTGTCGTCGGTACAAGATTGAAAAGATATTATTACCAAAAAAAACAATAAGGGCACGGCTGGCCATGCAGATTTTTTCGTCAAGGTCATATAATCAATAATTAGTTGTTCGGCGAAGCTACATACAACATATAGGCTTAGAAATTGGAATAGACGAACCAGTTTTCTTAAGGGATGAAGAGGGATATTGTCACGATAAAATCAATATCGATATTGATAGATCAAAAAGCCTTGTTCGTATGTTAAATCGAGCTGTAGATATATTCTATTTTCTATAGGGGAGACAAGATTCTAGATTTGCCTATCTAATAATTTCATGAATTTTTCTAAAATGATACAAACGATTTTAAAGTATAGGGCAGCAGTATTATTAAGTATGGTTATGGTAATGACCTATAGTTGTTCTAGTGATGATGAAGAGGATTTGGGTAACTGGACGGATAGTTCTGTTTTTGATGGTAGTGCTAGAAGTAGTGTTGCGTATTTTACCGTAGGATCCACTGGTTACATGGGTGTAGGTTATGATGGAGATGACTATTTAAATTCTTTTTGGTCATATAATATTGATGGTGATTATTGGAGCCAGAAAGCAGATTTCCCGGGTGTTGCCCGTAATGCGGCCGTAGGCTTTGAAATTGATGGTATAGGGTACATTGGGTCTGGTTATGATGGAGTCGATGAATTGAGTGATTTTTATAAGTACGACCCAAGTACCAATACATGGAGCGAAATTGCATCACTACCGGTAGTAAGAAGAAGTGCAATAGCATTTTCTGCGAACGGTTATGGGTATTTCGGTACTGGGTATGACGGTGAAAACGATATGAAAGACTTCTGGAGGTATGATCCAAGTACGGATCAATGGACAGAATTAGTAGGCTTTGGTGGAAACAAAAGACGTTCTGCTACATCGTTTACCGTTAATGGTATTGTGTATATGGGAACAGGAATTTCTAACGGGGTGTACCTTGATGATTTTTGGGCCTTTGATCCTTCTACGGAAACATGGACACAAAAATTGGATCTAGATGAAGAGGACGATTATACTATTGTTAGGAGTAGTGCTTTAGGTTTTGAAATGAATGGGTACGGTTATATAGCTTGTGGAGAATCTAGCGGTGCGCTTACCAGTGTATGGGAATATGATCCTACTACCGATGAGTGGGACCTAAAAACCCCTTTTGAAGGAACCGCAAGGCAAGATGGGGTTGTGTTTTCAAATTCTGCTCGGGCATTTATAGGTATGGGAAGAACAGGTTCTCTTTATTTGGACGACCTAAAAGAGTTCTTTCCGATGGATGAGTATGATGATGAAGATTAAGAAAGTTTTATTTAGTGCATTGGTTGTTGATTAAAGGGAAAGGATCAAACAGTTTTGTTTGGTCCTTTTTAAAAGTTTAAGATTATGAAGGGTTTTTTAACTTTTGTTATAGGAATATGTATAGTGGGTATAATGTACATTGCCTTGAACAATGACAAAAAGGACCAAGTGCATAAAAATGCTCATTATTTATATGGTGAAGTAATAGATCAAGGAGATGGTTATGGCTATCGGATCTATAATGGAGAGAAACTGATCATACAACAAGAAACAATACCTGGTTTTGTGGGCGAAATTGCCTTTGCGACCCATGATGATGCCGATAAGGTGGCTAAATGTGTGATGGGTAAATTGTTGAAAGGGGTAAACCCTACTATCACTCTTGAGGAGCTTAATGCATTGGGTATTGGTATGGAGGGTAACAAAGTGTCGAATGGTGTTCAATAGGTCTACCTATACCAATCTATTCGTTCATATAATCGTTTGGATTTTATTTTATAGTATTTTAAGCTACCCTTTTCTTTCTGAAGGAGGTTCTTTCCCATTGTTCATGTTGCCCAGAATGGTTTCAATAATTATCCTTTTCTATATAAACTACTTTTATTTTGTGCCTAGGTTTTTACTTAATAAAGGAGTTCTTTTTTATTTGGTCCTGTCTTTGGTGTGTATCACTTTGGTGGTGATCCTTGAAAATATTCTATTGTCTCAACCACCTCCAAGGGTATTTGGTCCAATGGGCCTTAATGGTGTAGGGGCAAGATATAGGCCTTCTTCTGTTTCAAGGGCCGTTGAGCTTATAGATATGCCAAGGGGAGATTTTAGGTTTAGACCTTTCTTTGCCTCTTTTGTGCGTTTGGGTATCCCGTATTCCATTAGTTCCATATTACGTATTTATTTAGAATGGAAGAAAAATAATAATCTGCGCGAAGAGATAGAAAAAGAGAATATTAAGTCAGAACTACAGCTTTTAAAAAATCAACTGGATCCCCATTTTTTGTTTAATTCCCTAAACACCATTTATGCACTTTCGGTAAAAAAATCATTGGATACCTCGCAGGCCGTGGTTAATCTATCGGAACTGATGCGGTATATGATCTATGAGGCGGATAAGGACATGGTTCCTTTGACAAAAGAATTGGATTATATAAAAAGCTATGTGCAGTTGCAGCTTTTACGGCTGTCCGATAGTGAAAATGTGACCCTTAAGATATCGGGCGAAGATAAGGGCAGGGCCATACCTCCGCTAATATTTATTTCGTTTATAGAAAATGCCTTTAAGTACGGAACCGATTATAATGGCAAGACCTCCATTAGAATAGAACTATGTATTAGCAATGAGTCTATTCGTTTTTTTATAGACAATAAAATAGGAGTGATAAGAAAATCTGCCAAAAGCTCTGGAATCGGTCTGGAAAACGTACGAAACCGATTAAATCTTTTATACCCCAACATGCATACTCTAAATGTGTTTAACAACGGTGTCAATTATCGGGTAGAATTGGAATTAAAAAATTTAAAAACCGCAGGATGAAGTGTATATTTATAGATGATGAACCTTTGGCAATAGAAATATTGGTAGACTATTGCTCTAAGTTAGATTTCATAGAGGTTGTAGGTACCTATAGCAACCCTTTGGATGCCATTACGGAAATCCGCAAAAAAAATGTAGACCTTATTTTTTGTGATATTGAGATGCCCCAAATAAATGGTATAGATTTTATAAATTCATTGGACAATAGACCCTTGTTTATATTCACCACGGCCTATTCGCAATATGCGGTCGAAGGGTTTAATCTTAATGCGATAGATTATTTGGTAAAACCGATTCCTTATCATAGGTTTATTAAGGCAATTGCCAGGGCCCAAGAACTATTGTCCAACAAGAATGTCCCCACTACCGGAAACGTGTTTTCTAGCCATGGCGATACCAATGAATCTCAAAAATTTGTTTTCGTAAAATCTGAATACGAAAGTGTTAAGATAAATTTAGATTCGATAGAATATATACAGGGCCTTAAAGATTACCTTAAAATTCATGTTCAGGATACCAATAAGGCAATTTTGACATTGATGAGTTTTAGGGAGTTGATGAGCAAATTGCCGCCGAACCAATTTTTACGTGTGCATAAGTCTTATGTGGTGAACGTGAACCATATAAAAAAGGTGCAACGGAATAGAATCGTCATCAACGACTTTCGTATTCCGATAGGGGAGAGCCATAAAGAGGCGTTCTTCTCTATTTTGGGTATTTAGGGCCTTCGGTTTGCGGACATATTTTTTTTAAGCCTTGTGGCTTCGATATTGAGTAATTTGTTTTGAATTTCATATTTTTGTGAAGCTAAAAGCACGGATGACATACTATGGGTCAAAAAGTCTTACTCTCTTCAAAGGAAATAAATATCATCCTACATCGTTTGGCTTGTCAGCTTCTTGAAAATCACGAGGACTTTAAAAATACCGTACTTATAGGCATACAGCCTAGAGGTATCTATGTGGCACAGAGACTCGCAAAAATTCTTTCAGAGGAATACAAGGTAAAGCATATTGATCTAGGTTTTCTGGATATCACTTTTTATAGAGACGATTTTAGAAGGGGGGACAAACCCTTAGAGGCTACAAAGACCAAGATCAATTTTTTGGTAGAGGACAAGAAAGTTGTTTTAATCGACGATGTGCTGTATACCGGTCGTAGTATCAATGCCGCCTTAACGGCATTACAATCTTTTGGCCGACCTTCAGAAGTAGAACTTTTAACCTTGATAGACAGGAGGTTTAGCAGGCATTTGCCTATACAGCCCAATTATAGGGGGCGACAAGTAGATGCCATTGATGATGAGAAAGTGAAAGTAATGTGGGAAGAAAACGATGGAGAGGATATAATTTATTTGATTAATAGATAAAAAATGGGCGAACTGAGTGTAAATCACTTGCTAGGGATTAAATATTTAAAAGAGTCGGATATTCAACTCATTTTTGAAACAGCAGATCATTTTAAAGAAGTTATCAATCGCTCCATTAAAAAAGTTCCTTCGTTAAGAGATATTACCATAGCCAACATATTTTTTGAAAATAGTACCCGTACCAAACTTTCATTTGAACTTGCGGAAAAGAGACTCTCTGCCGATGTATTAAACTTTTCGGCAAGTCAATCTTCCGTAAAAAAAGGAGAGACACTAATAGATACGGTGAACAATATTCTCTCTATGAAAGTAGATATGGTGGTAATGAGGCATCCAAATCCGGGTGCCGGCATATTTCTGTCAAAACATGTGAAGGCTTCTATTGTAAATGCTGGCGATGGGGCTCATGAACACCCTACACAAGCATTGTTGGATTCCTATTCCATAAGAGAAAAATTAGGGGATGTAGCTGGTAAAAATGTGGTCATAGTCGGCGATATTTTACATTCGAGAGTAGCTCTTTCAAATATATTTGCCTTAAAACTACAAGGAGCGAACGTAAAGGTTTGTGGTCCTAAAACGTTGATTCCAAAACATATAGAATCATTAGGGGTGCAGGTTGAAATGAACTTGAGAAAAGCATTGGAATGGTGCGATGTGGCAAATATGTTGAGAATACAAAACGAACGATTGGATATTAGTTATTTTCCTACTACAAGAGAGTATACACAACAATTTGGAGTAAATAAAAACCTTTTGGACAGCCTTGGTAAAGAAATTGTAATCATGCACCCGGGTCCTATAAACAGGGGGGTGGAAATTACGAGTGATGTTGCCGACTCAAAACAGTCCATTATTTTGAATCAGGTAGAGAACGGAGTGGCAATTCGTATGGCGGTAATTTATTTATTGGCTTCAAAGATTAAACAGTAAGAAGATGATTTTTGATAAAGAAGGAACCACTACCATTGTAGACCAAGAAAAGAAAGTCATTACTACTTTTCTAAAAAATTTAGAAGACCGTTATTCAGAGGTTGAAAACGACAATCTGATTGTGAACCTTTTTTCTTTTGAAAAATTATCTGCGGGTGATGTATTGGAGTTTCTTGAGATTTCCAATAGGCATAAAGATTCGGGAAAATCGTTCGTAATAGTTACCGATAAGGTAAGTTATGATGAAGTGCCGGAAGAAATTATGGTAGTACCTACACTACAAGAGGCCAAAGATATTGTAGAAATGGAAGAAATAGAAAGGGACCTAGGCCTGTGAAATTAACGATACTTGGTTGTTATGCGGCCACTCCACGAACTTTAACGAACCCGACATCACAAGTTTTGGAAATCAAGAACCACATGTTCTTGATAGATTGTGGCGAGGGTACGCAGGTACAGTTACGGAAGCATAAGATCAAGTTCTCTAGAATTAACCATATATTTATTTCCCACTTACATGGTGACCATTTTTTTGGTCTTCCTGGACTTGTTTCAACTTTTAGATTATTGGGAAGGGATAAGGAAATGCACATATACGGACCCAAAGGAATAAAGGAGGCCGTAACACTTCTGCTGAAACTGGGAGATTCTTGGACCAATTATCAACTCTATTTTCATGAATTGACTTCTACTGAGAAAGAATTGATATTTGAAGATGAAAAAGTAACGGTCGAGACCATACCGTTAAACCATAGGGTCTATACCAATGGTTTTTTGTTCAGAGAGAAATTGGGCGAACGCAAGCTAAATGTCGATGCCGTAAAATACCACGAAATAGACAAGGCCTACTTTCAAAATATTAAAAAGGGGAAAGATGTGGTTACAGAAATCGGAGAGATAATAGCGAATTCTGAGCTTAGTTTTGATCCCGTTAAACCAAAATCATATGCTTTTTGTAGTGATACCGCCTACAGGCCAGAAATAATTCCGCAGATTAAAGAAGTGGACGTTCTGTACCATGAATCCACTTTTCTGGAATCGGAAAAACATTTGGCGGAAAAGACGAAACATGCTACGGCAAAAGAAGCCGCTGAAATAGCAAAAGAAGCCAATGTTGGCACCTTGATATTGGGGCACTATTCTACACGGTACAAATCAATATCCTTATTTAAGAAGCAGGCAGAAGAAGTTTTTGGCAATGTGCTTTTGGCCGATGATGGCAAGCATTTTGAATTTTAGATTCACCTGCACTGCAGATAGATAAAATAATCTTCGTTCCATCGAACAAAAGAGCAAGACTTGCTTTAAAAAATGAGATCTTTTCATGATCTTTGAGTATATTGTTTTTTTAAGTTTTAATGATGCAGAAAGATCTAGGGGATTACAGAAAATCATATGAAAAAAGTGCGTTGATGGAAAACAATATTTCCGACAATCCAATGCAGCTTTTTCAAACTTGGTTTTATGAAGTGGAACAATCTAACGGAGTAGATGAGCCCAATGCAATGACGGTTTCTACGATTGGTTTAGATGGTTTTCCAAAAAGCAGGGTAGTGCTGTTAAAAAAATATACCCATGAGGGATTTATTTTTTATACCAACTATAAAAGTGAAAAAGGAAGGGCTATTGCCAATAACCCGAACGTGTGCGTGTCTTTCTTTTGGCCTAACCTCGAAAGGCAGGTGATTATTAAGGGAAAAGCGGAAAAAATAGCAGAAAACCTTTCTGATGGGTATTTTGAATCAAGACCCCATGGCAGTAAACTTGGTGCCTTGGTTTCTAACCAGAGCAATGTTATTGCCTCTCGGGACGAACTGGAAGATGAACTAAAAAGACTGGAGAAAGAATTTGAGGGAAAAGAAGTGCAAAGACCAAAACATTGGGGAGGTTATATAGTAAAACCTATTTCGGTAGAGTTTTGGCAAGGAAGACCCAATAGGTTGCACGATAGAATCCGTTATAGGTTAGAAAATGGTTTAGATTGGGTAGTGGAACGTTTGGCGCCATAAAACTGGATAGGTATGAAAAATTTATTGCTTATGCGCCATGGAAAATCTTCCTGGGAACTTAATGTTGGAGATCAAGATAGAGCTTTGTTGCAACGGGGTATAATGGATGCCCATTTGGTAGGCGCTAAATTGGCGGAAGAAAACATGGCTATCGATTATGTGTTTTCGAGCCCGGCGAACCGAGCGTTGCATACGGCGATAATCTGCCTAAGAAGTTTAAAGTATCCTTTAAATAGATTAAAGATCGTTCCAGATTTGTACGACTTCTCGGGCAATGGCGTATTGGATTTTTTGAAAAGCCTAGATGATGGGTTGGATACCGTCTTGCTATTTGGTCATAACCATGCTTTTACCCATTTGGTAAATTCTTTGGGAGACAGGCATATCGATAATCTTCCTACGAGTGGTTTTGCCCATATACAATTCAATGAAGGGTCATGGAAAGATATTTCACGGGGCTCTACGATTAAAACAATATTTCCAAAGCAGTTAAAATAAATTATGGTGAAGTATAATAATCAGTACGTAAATAGAGAAATAAGTTGGTTGTGGTTCAACGAGCGTGTGTTGCAAGAGAGTGCCGATACCAAGGTGCCCTTAATAGAAAGGTTAAGGTTTTTGGGTATTTTCTCTAATAATTTGGATGAGTTTTTTAAAGTACGTTATGCCACCGTAAAAAGAATAGTAGAGGCCGGTAAAACGGGTAAAAGTGTTTTGGGAGGTGAAAAGGCCAAAGACCTGTTAGAGGAAATTACAGAGATCGTTATTAACCAACAGGCCAAAAGCTTGGTTATTTTAAAACGGATAGAGAAAGAACTGGAAAATCAGAATATATTCATTATCAAAGAGACCGAACTTAATGATAATCAGAAGGAATTTGTTAAGCGATATTTTCTTCAGAATGTGAGTCCGCAGTTAATGACAATCATACTTAACGACCTTACCCGTTTTCCGACCCTAAAGGATACAGCAGCTTATTTGGCGGTAAAGATGATTATTAAAAGTGATAAGACGAAAAAAGAAAAAAGATTTGCGCTGATAGAAATTCCAAAAGGTATTGATCGTTTTGTGGTATTGCCCAAAGAAGGTGATAAAGATTATATTATAATTCTCGATGATGTGATCAGGTATTGTCTGGACAGTATTTTTACCATGTTCGAATACGAGTCCATTTCTGCCCATATGATAAAGATTACCAGAGATGCGGAATTGGATATCGATAATGATTTGAGCAAAAGCTTTATCGAGAAAATTTCCTCTAGCGTAGAACATAGAAAAATCAGTGATCCGGTACGTTTTGTATATGATAAAAGTATTGCTAAGGATACCCTCGCCTTTTTAAAGGAGAAGATGAACATAGAGGAAACCGACAGTGTAATACCCGGTGGAAGATATCATAACAAAAGGGATTATATGGGTTTTCCCAGTCTTAATAGAAAAGATTTGTTGTATGATAGAATTACACCTTTACCTGTTAAGGGTTTAAGTATAGAAGGCAGTATTCTTGAAAGTATCGCTAAAAAAGATTATTTACAATATACTCCATACCACACCTTTACTTACATTTTAAAATTTTTGAGGGAAGCCGCTCTGGACCCAAAAGTGCGTACCATTAAGATTACGGTATATAGGTTGGCAAACAATTCGCAGGTGGCCGCATCTTTGATTAATGCCGTGAAAAATGGAAAGCAGGTAACCGTACAGATAGAGCTGCAGGCGCGTTTTGATGAGCAGGCGAATATTGAATATGCGGAACAATTACAGGCAGAAGGGGTTAAGTTGATCTTTGGGGTACCCGGGTTAAAGGTGCATAGTAAAATTTGTTTAATAGAAAGGGAAGAAGAGCAAGGCTTAAAAAGATACGGTTTTATTAGTACGGGTAATTTTAATGAGGATACGGCCAGAATTTATACCGATTATACATTGTTTACCGCCCATGAAGCAATTTTAAAAGAGCTGAATAAAGTTTTCGACTTTTTTGAGACTACTTATAAAATCAATAAGTACAAGCATCTTATCGTATCTCCACACTATACCAAGAGTATCTTTTCGAAGTTGATAGACAATGAGATCAAAAATGCCATTGCGGGAAAAGAAGCCTATATAAAAATTAAAATGAACAGTTTTACCTCTTATAAAATGGTAGATAAACTGTATAAGGCGAGTAGGGCAGGTGTTAAGATTCAATTGATTATTCGTGGTATTTGTTGTTTGGTGCCAGGTGTAAAAGGTATGAGTGAGAACATTGAGGCTATTAGTGTGGTAGACAAGTTTTTAGAACATACCCGGTTATTCGTTTTTGCCAATGGAGGTAACCCGAAAGTATATATATCTTCGGCCGATTGGATGACCAGAAACCTAGATTATAGGGTAGAGGTAGGTTGTCCTATTTATGATGAGGATATTAAACAAGAGCTTATGGATACCTTTGAAATTTGTTGGAGAGACAACCTTAAAGCGCGCGTATTTACAGAAAAACAAGACAACGCCTATCGTGAAACAACCGTACCAGAATGTAGGTCACAGTTTGAGACATATGATTATTATTTGAAAAAATTAAAATCATAGCCCGTTTTACTTATAAAAACAGAAATCGATTTTATAAAAAAACCATGGAACCTATAGCTTTTTAAGACAAGGTTCCATGGTTTTTCTTTTGTAAATGTATTTGGTCGGTTAAAAAATTAACCGTGTACCTTTTCCGATTTGCTAAGGTTTTCCATAATTTTTGCCTCATAGGTAAGAAGGTCTTGCCATTTTTTGTCCACTTCTTCGCGGTCACCGTATTGTCTGGCAAATTTTAAGAACATGGTATAATGGCCAGCTTCGCTGATCATTAGTTTATGGTAGAAATCAGCCAATTTTTTGTCCGTTAATTCTTCTGAGAGTAATCTAAAACGTTCACAACTTCTAGCTTCTATAAGGGCGGCGTACAAGAGTCTATGAACCAGTTGGGTTGTTCTGCTGCCTCCTTTAGGAAAAAACTTTACGAGCTCTAATACATATTCATCTTTGCGGTCACGTCCCAATTTTTTGCCACGGGCAATAATTAGGTCATGTACCATTTTAAAATGCCCCATTTCTTCTCTAGAAAGGGCTACCATTTCTTCAACCAGTTCTGTGTATTCAGGAAATGAGACTATTAACGAAATAGCGGTACTTGCCGCCTTTTGTTCGCAATAGGCATGGTCGGTAAGTATTTCATCAATGTTTTTTTCTACGATATTTACCCATCTTGGGTCCGTGGGAAGTTTTAGGCCTAACATCATTATTGCAACTTTAGTTTTTTAACTCTTGTTTAAAGTTGTAAAAATAAGGCTTTGTGGGTTTTAATAATTATTTTTGAAAAGGAGATTATATAATAGATACTTAATGCAGGTTAGCGAACAGATAAAAGAAGCCATAGGGTCACAGTCAAATGAGGATGCCATATTATGGTTAGATGAGAAAACTTCTAAATTGGAAACCGATAAGAACGTAAGGGATCTTTACATGTCTTACAGTTTGTTGGCATCTAAATTCGATAAAAACATACCATTAAAATTTGAGGGGGAGGTAAGTGGGGCGTTGTCCTATTTAGATTCCCATAATGCAAATTTATTGGAGGCTGCCAGAATTTATCTTCTTGCAAAAGTATTGGAGATCGATGATGGGTTTTATGGCCCTAAGGTTGCCAATATTATTCAAGTAGCAGATACTACAGAACTAGAAACATTTTTAAAGTTCTTGGTGCTTTTACCAGAACCCGAAACGTATAAATCTACGGCGGTGGAGGCGCTTAGAACCAATATTTCTGTAATTTTTGATGCCATTACCTTGAACAATCCATATCCGGCGAAGTATTTTAATGATCAGCAATGGAACCAAATGTATTTAAAGGCGGCCTTCATGGAAAGGGATCTTTCACAGATCCAATCGGTCGACGAAAGGGCTAATGCCGATCTGGCGCGTATTATTTCTGATTACGCACATGAAAGGTGGGCGGCTTCAAGAAAGATAGACCCCATGTTCTGGAGACCGGTATCTAAATTTTTGAACGATACCCTGTTAAAGGATATGCAAAGGTTATTGGGTAGCGAAGATGTATATGAGAATAGGGCGGGGGTCTTGTGCTGTTATTATTCAGAGAATAAAGAAGCATTAAAATTATTGGAACCCTACAATAATTTAAAGACAGAAATAGAAACAAACAAGTTAACTTGGAACACCTTAAAGAAATAAATAATGGAAGATAAGATGATGATAATTGATCCACACGTTCATATGACATCAAGAACGACCGATGACTATGAAGCTATGCAAAAAGCTGGTGTGGTAGCTGTAATAGAACCTTCTTTTTGGCTTGGCCAGCCAAGAACACAAGTAGGGTCTTTCCAAGATTACTTTAGTAGTTTGGTAGGTTGGGAGCCTTTTAGGGCCAGTCAATTTGGTATTAAGCATTACTGCACGATTGGTTTAAACTCTAAAGAAGCCAATAACGAAGCTTTGGCAGAGCAGGTGGTAGAGTTGTTGCCCCTGTATTTGCATAAAGAAAATGTAGTGGCCATTGGTGAGATCGGTTATGATGATCAAACACCTGCAGAAGACAAATATTTTAGAATGCAGTTAGATTTGGCCAAAGAGCTGAATATGACGGTACAGGTACATACACCTCACAGGGATAAAAAAGCGGGAACCATCAAAAGTATGGAGGTTTGTTTAGAACATGGTCTTGACCCCTCGAATGTAATTATTGACCATAACAATGAAGAAACGGTAAAAGAAGTTCTGGACCGTGGATTTATTGCGGCGTTTACCATATATCCAAAAACAAAAATGGGGAACGAACGTATGGTCGAAGTGGTAAAAAAATTCGGTAGCACCAATATTATCGTTGATAGTTCGGCAGATTGGGGAGTTAGTGATCCATTGGCAGTACCAAAAACAGCCTCTTTAATGTTGAAAAGGGGAATTGCGAAAGAAGATGTTGTAAAAACATGTTACCAAAATGCATTGGATGCCTTTAGTAAAAATGGGAAAATGAAAGAGGAACATTGGTTGAATCCAGGTGGCATAGACCAATCACAATTATTTAATGATAATAGCGTTTTAAGAGGGCAAACACCTCGAATTGATTCCGACCAAATCACCTAACATGATGAAAAAAATCATGGGTTTTGCTAGACTGGCAAGACCTGCGAACCTGCCAACGGCGGCTGCCGATATTTTGGCAGGTATCACTATATCATTATTTTTTTTGAACATAGAAGCATCCGCTTTTTTTATGGAAAGAAGTTGGAATGTTTTACTCTTGGTGTTTTCATCTGTTTTTCTTTACGCCGGGGGTGTCGTCTTTAACGATGTGTTCGATGCTGAATTAGATGCGGTAGAACGTCCGGAAAGAGCTATTCCTAGTGGTTTAATAAGCGTGCCGCAAGCAATTGTGTGGGGTGTTTTGCTAATGGCTGTTGGGCTTTTTTTGGCATATGCTACAAGTGTGCCGAGTGGTAATCTGGCCCTTGTTTTGGTAGTTGCAATACTGGTATATGACGGGGTGGCCAAGAAACATTCCTTTTTCGGGCCCTTGGTCATGGGAATATGTCGTGGACTAAATTTGTTGCTGGGTATGTCCATTTTATCGCAGATAAACCCTTGGTGGGTCGCCTTGGTACCGGTGTTGTATATTTTTGCGATTACCTTGATCAGTAGGGGCGAGGTACATGGGAACAATAAGAAACATATTCTTATATCCGGAATATTGTACGGTATTGTAATCATTTCCATTACCGGCACTATTTTTATGTTTTCAGACAATCTATATATCTCCTTGCCTTTTATAATTTTATTTTCATTTTTGGTATTTCGTCCTTTGTTAAGGGCTTATAAAGACAATTCTCCCGCCAATATTAAAAAAGCGGTAATGGCAGGTGTCTTGTCTTTGGTGGTGATGGATGCATGTTGGACGGCCGGGTTCTCCAACTGGTATATAGCACTGGGCGTTTTATTACTTTTACCGTTATCTTTAATACTTTCTAGAATTTTTGCCGTTACATAGTTATATGATATTAAAACCTATAAAACAGTCTTTCACGGTTCAGTATGATTATCAACTCCATTTCACAAGAGATTTGTTCGGTTTGGACAATCACCTTTTTGTTGATATCATTAAGAACTATAAAGATTACGAACCTGTAAAACTATTATTTGTAGTCGATAAAGGGGTGGCAGGAAGCCATCCACAATTGCTTGAAAAAATATCGAATTATTGTGCTTCGAATTCTGGGAATATAAAACATACCGAGAGTTTGGTCATCGATGGTGGGGAGCAGGCTAAAAATAGGGCTGAATATATAGATTTGGTGCTTAAGGCAATTAATAACAATGCTATTTGTAGGCATTCGTTCGTGGTAGCTTTAGGAGGAGGAGCAATAATAGATATGGTAGGTTATGCAGCGGCTATTGCCCATAGGGGCGTAAAATTGATTCGTATACCAACAACGGTGTTGTCACAGAACGATTCTGCCGTTGGTGTTAAGAACAGCGTAAACATATTTAATAAAAAGAACTTCTTGGGCACCTTTGCCCCACCGTATGCAATTATTAACGATAGTGATTTTCTTGCTACATTAGAACAAAGAGATTGGATTTCCGGCATCGCAGAGGCAATAAAAGTAGCGCTTATAAAAGATAGGTCGTTTTTTGAATATATTTCAGAAAATGCCGATGCTTTAAGAAAAAGGGAACTTGATCCCATGCAATACGTAATCTATAAATGTGCGGAAATGCACATGCACCATATTTCCCAAGGAGGAGATCCGTTTGAATCTGGATCTTCTAGACCTTTGGATTTCGGTCACTGGGCCGCCCATAAATTGGAGTATATGACCAATTATGAATTGCGACATGGGGAGGCAGTTGCAAAAGGCATTGCATTAGACGTTACCTATGCCCAGTTAATGGGGCTTATTACAGATGCAGAGTTAAGTGTTATTTTAGAGACCATGACTTCTATTGGGTTTAATTTGACCCTTCCGCTGCAAACGCAAAGTAGAGTACAAGAGCTTTTAAAAGGTATAGAGGAGTTTAGGGAACATCTTGGGGGACAGTTGACCATTACCCTTATTTCCGGAATAGGAAAAAAACACGATGTGCATGAAATTGATATGAAAATAATGGAGCGGGCAATAGAGCGATTAAATCATCAATTTACCTTTAAATAGTAAGTTTATGTTGATCGATAAAAAGTTTCACGTTTCCTATTGTACCAACATTCATCCTGGGCAAGATTGGAACAGTACTTTTCAAAGCCTTAAAGATTATGTGCCTAGCATAAAGAAAGAAGTGTCACCAGACCTTTCTTTTGGTCTTGGGCTTAGATTGTCCAATAAGGCAAGTGAAGAATTGGATGAAGGTTCGGCGATGACCGATTTTAAAGAGTGGTTAAAGGCGAACGACATCTATATTTTTACCATGAACGGTTTTCCGTACGGTAATTTTCATGATGAACGTGTTAAGGATGATGTGCATAGCCCTGATTGGACTACCAATGATAGGCTTGTTTATACAAAAAGACTTTTTAGGCAATTGGCCTCGTTGATACCTTTTGGGCTCAATGGAGGAATATCCACTTCGCCCGTTAGTTACAAATATTGGCATAAAACGGACGAAGACAAGCATAAGGCTTTTAAAAAAGGGGCAGAGCATATGGTGCTGGTTGCCCAACAGCTTTTTGAACTGGAAAAATCTACCGGTACTTATTTGCATTTGGATATTGAACCTGAACCAGACGGTCTGTTGGAAAATAGTGATGAGGTATTGTCTTTTTATAAAGAATATCTGGTTCCGGCAGGGGAGGTGTTGTTGCAGAATCAATTAGGACTGAACAGCAAAGAAATTGAAAAGCTTGTAAAGAGATATATCACCGTATGTTACGATATATGTCATTTCTCGTTGGCGTACGAGGAGCCCGAAGATACATTTGCCAAGTTTAAAAATTCGAATATTGTTGTTGGAAAGATACAGGTGAGTGCCGCATTAAAGATATTGTTCAATGCTTCCAACAGTAATGATATTTGGCACATATTGGAAAAATTTAACGAACCTACGTATTTGCATCAGGTTACGGAAAAGGTTGGGGCATTGGTAAAGACCTATAATGATTTGCCTGTAGTTTTGGATCAAAAAGGCGATTTTGAAGAATTGAGGGCCCATTTTCATGTTCCCATATTTTTGGAAGAATTTGGGGCACTGCATTCTACACAAGATCATATTCTAAAGACTTTGCAGTATCTTAAGACCGATCCCATATCAGAACATTTAGAAATAGAAACATATACATGGGATGTGCTTCCAAAAGACCTTAAAGAAGATTTGACGGTCTCTATTATTAGAGAGATAAAATGGCTTAAAGATCGTATGTAACATGCAAAAAACAGTTGTCATAAATGTGGTGGGGCTGACAAAAAGGCTTATAGGTAAGCATACACCTTTTATAGCCTCTTTTTTAGAGCAAGGTAAATCAGCCTATATAAAACCGGTTTTGCCCGCAGTAACATGTTCGGTACAATCTACTTATTTAACGGGTAAATGGCCTTCTGAACATGGTATTGTTGGTAATGGTTGGTATTTTAAAGACGAGTGCGAGGTTAAGTTTTGGAGGCAATCCAACAAATTGGTGCAACAACCAAAAATTTGGGATACCTTAAAAAGCATGGATTCCAATTTTACTTGTGCCAATCATTTTTGGTGGTATAATATGTATTCCAATGTTGATTATAGTCTAACACCCAGGCCTAATTATTTGGCAGATGGCAGAAAAATTCCAGATGTATATTCGCACCCTGCGGAATTACGAGATGAAATGCAGGCCAGTTTAGGAACGTTTCCCTTGTTTGAATTTTGGGGGCCAAGAACCACCATCAACTCATCAAAGTGGATCGCGGATGCCGCTATTCGAACGGATGAAAAACATGATCCGACGTTAACATTGATCTACCTTCCCCATTTAGATTACAACCTTCAGCGTCATGGATTGAATTTTGATATTATTTCTAAAGATTTAAATGAGATAGATGCTGTTGTTAAGCAGTTGGTGACGCATTATCAAGAGCTAAATGCCAACATTGTTCTATTGTCCGAATATGGTATTACAGACGTAAACAGGCCCGTTCATTTAAATAGGATTCTGCGTAATAAGGGGTATATAAATGTTCGTGTAGAAAGAGGGTTAGAGTTATTGGATGCAGGGGCGAGCGAAGCTTTTGCCGTTGCAGATCATCAAATAGCCCATGTTTATATTAAAAAGCAAGAGAATATTAACCAAGTTAAGGCTCTTTTAAATGTTGTACCCGGAGTTGAACGGGTATTGTCAAAGGACGAATTGGAAAAAGAACATTTAATTCACGATAGATGTGGAGACCTTGTGGTGGTTGCCGATAAAGATTCGTGGTTTACGTATTATTTTTGGTTAGATGACGCCTTGGCGCCCGACTATGCCAGAATGGTTGATATTCATAAAAAGCCGGGCTACGATCCTGTTGAAATGATGACAGACCCCAAAGATAAATTGGTGACGGCCAAGGTTATAGGGAAGTTGATAAAGAAAAAACTTGGATTTAGGACCGTTATGGACATTATTCCGTTGAACGCCAATTTAATCAAAGGTTCCCATGGCAGAATACCTGAAGACACAGAAGATTACCCCATTTTTATTAGTAATATGGGGCATTTGGTACAAAAGGAAAAAATGGAGGGGATTGAAGTTTGCGACTTAATTAAAAATCATGTTTTAAATTAATTTCAAATGAGACTTTTATATAAAATTATTGGCTTCTTGTTTACGTTATTTTTTGCTTGGGGGGCAATTGTACAATATAACGATCCCGATGCTTTTATATGGATCGCGGTGTATGTTTTTGCGGCAATTATTTCTTTACTCTTTGCACTTGATAGGGTAAAATATATAATTCCATTAATTTTGGGAGTAGTTTGTTTTATTGGATTTGTGTACCTGTACCCATCCGATTTTCAAGGTTTTGATTTAGATGATGGAGATATAAAGACAGTAGAATTGGGCCGTGAAGCTTTTGGTCTTTTAATAATTGCGATAGTAATGTTTTTCTATAGTTTTCGTCTAGGGAAAAAACTAAAGGTCTAGGTCAAACTCTTGGCGCAACAAATCTATTGCCGGGTTTTTCTCCCTTAATTTTTGGTACTTTTCCTCTGGGGTAAAAGCGAACTTTTTGGCGCTGGATTCGTTCACTTTTATATCAAGTTGAATAAAGTGGTTGTTTAATTTACTTCTTAAATACCCCATTAGTTCAAAACTTTCCCTTTCTATTTCTTTTTTCATCGTGCTATTCGGAAGCTCAATGCTAATGGTGAAATTTTCTTTTAGTTTCGGAACATCGGTATTTAGGTTCGAAGCCAATATCTTTTGGCCCTTCGCATCTATTTGTTCAACAAAATCGGACCAGTGACGTTGAAGGTCCTCTTCTGTAAAAGGATCTCTGGGTAAATCATCTTCGTCTACAACGACCTCTATTTTATTGAGTTCGTGTTCTTTTTTCGCTTTTAAACTGGATAAAGATAATGCCGAAACACGTTTTGCCGGAGGCGCAATGTTCAGCTTCTTGGCAACAGGCTCTTTCTCTTTAACTGTCGTGTTGGTCTCATCAGTACTTTTTTCTACCTGGGGAGTTGTTTCGACGTTGGTGTTGTCTATATGAGATGGTGGTGGGGTAGAAACAATTTCTTTTTCCGTAGTATTCGCTACAATTTCTTTGGCCGTAGCCGCTTCAACGGTTTTAATTGTTTCGGGATTAGAATCCTCTTGTTCGTTCGTTTCTTTTTGTTCGTTTGCCTCTTTTGGTTTTTTTGGAAAATTTTTATAAAACGACGCAGGAGCTATAAAATCAACAGTACTGTTATGAAGAGCTACGGATTCAGGATTTTTTTTTTCTCCATCAAAATCGATGGAGGCAAGCTTCATTAAGGTAAGTTCGACCAAGAGTCGCTGGTTCTTACTGGTTTTATATTTTAGATCACAATCATTGGCCAGATTAAGTGCTTGCAGCAAAAAATTTCTAGAGGTTTTCTGTGATTGTTCTTTATATTTTTCTTGAGCACTTTCCCCTACTTCTAAAAGAGCTATCGTGTCTTGGTGCTGACATACCATTAGATCCCTAAAATGAGAAGCAAGGCCCGCTATAAAATGATGGCCGTCAAAACCTAGCGATAATGTTTTGTTGAACAACACCAACAATTGCGGTATGTTATGCTCTAAGATGAGGTCTGTTGCCTGAAAATAAGTATCGTAATCTAGTACATTCAGGTTTTCGGTTACCGCTTTTCTGGTAAGCTCTTTTCCCGAAAAACTTACGACCCTATCAAAAATAGATAAGGCATCGCGCATTGCTCCGTCCGCTTTTTGGGCGATTATATGTAGTGCATCTTCCTCAGCGTTTATACCTTGGCTTTCCGCAATATATTTTAAGTATTCGGCAGCATCTTTTACCGTAATCCTCTTAAAGTCAAAAATTTGACATCTAGATAATATGGTAGGTATAATTTTATGTTTTTCGGTAGTCGCTAAAATAAATATAGCATGTTTAGGAGGTTCTTCAAGGGTCTTTAAAAAAGCGTTAAAGGCCGAAGAAGAGAGCATGTGAACCTCATCTATGATGTATACCTTGTATTTGCCTACCTGTGGGGGAATACGAACCTGGTCTATCAGATTTCTTATATCGTCCACCGAGTTATTGGAAGCGGCATCTAGTTCAAAAACGTTAAAAGCAAAATCTTCATCTTCACTTTCACTACCGTCAGAGTTGATTTGCTTTGCCAATATACGGGCACAAGTTGTTTTTCCTACCCCCCTCGGACCGCAGAATAGAAGGGCCTGGGCGAGATGGTTGTTGTCTATCGCATTTTGGAGGGTATTTGTAATAGCTTGTTGCCCCACAACGTCTTTAAACGTTTGGGGTCTGTACTTACGGGCCGAAACAATAAAAGGTTCCAAAATCTTAATAGCTTTTTGTGCAGATACAAATATAAAAATAGCCATTAATTTGACTAGGTATTTAAAGCATATATCATCTTTAGTTATCAACAATTGCAGTACATTTGCGCTTAGCAGGCCACCTTATCGCTTAATGCTAACAAGTTTAGTGTTCAGAGGAAAGTCCGGACACCATAGTGCAGTATAGCGGGTAACGCCCGTCCGTCGAGAGACGAGGACCAGTGCAACAGAAAGCAAGTACAGTTCGGCTGTAGTGAAATCAGGTAAACTCTATACGGTGAAACGTCATGTAAATCGGTGTTTGAGGGTTGCACGCCCGAGCCGAAGGGTAGGCGGTTGGAATCTTTGGGCAACCTTAGATCTAGATAAATGATAAGGGCCCGTTTTTACGGGAACAGAATCCGGCTTATGGCCTGCTTTTTATTTTTTAAAAAAACTAAAGACACTATTTCCGTATTTTCTTGAGCTATCAAAATGGGGAAGATGGTCTAGAACGGTCTGTTTAGAGTGTTCAATTATAAGTAGGCCATTTTCCAATAACATATTATTTTCAAATACTTTTTTGGGAATGTTTTCAAAATCCTCGATTTCCATACTATAAAAGGGGTCTGCAAATATGATATCGAAAGGTTCTTTGTTTCGTTCCAAAAAAGCAAATACTTCGCTTTTTAGGGTCTTAATGCCCATTTCCAATTCATTGGAGGTCTTGTTGATGTAAGTGATGCATCCCATATCAGAATCAACCGACAAAATATCTTCAACACCTCTTGATGCAAATTCATAGCTGATATTACCGGTACCGGCAAAGAGGTCCAAAACTTTTAGATCAGGGAAATAGTAGTAATTGTTCAAAATATTGAACAGAGCTTCTTTCGCCATATCTTTTGTAGGTCGTACGGGTAATTTTTTTGGGGCTATTAGGTTTCGACCCTTATGTTTTCCTGAAATAATTCGCATTAAATTGCATTTATTAAGGTAAAGTCAATGGATTCGACTTCCGGTTCCCCTAGGTCTAAATGATGGGGTGATGCCGGAGCAAAAATAGATAGGTTTTCTATGTAAGAATAGCAAAGTTGATAAACTTCATCATCTTCTTCTACGGTGCCGAAAAGTTTAACCGAAACAGAATCGGTATCAAGCTCCAATTGCTCTAAAACAAACAAAAGGTAATAAGCGAAATCCTCTTTTGTTTCGTATAAAAAGCTATTGTACAGAAGTAGTTTTTTTTGTTTTACAACTGTAATATCCATTTGTTTTTTACCAACATGAACATAGCAGACCGCTTCTTTATGGTTTCCATAATTGTTAAGTAAAGATTGTATAAGAACCGTGCCGTTATGCATATAGGTAAACTCTCCAAAAATGTCGTAGATATAGTTGTTGATGTTCATGTAAGGAACATAAATATTAACAATGTCCAGATTTTCCAACTCGTCATATGCGAGAACATCCGATGACAATACCTTGGTGTTAAACTTAAGGTAATTAGTGAGTTCATCTTTGTTGAACAGCGGTTTGGGTACTAGTCCGAAAAGGGTATTGCTATGTATTGCGACTACTTCGTCAAAAGTACCTTTGTCCAAGTTATGTTCATGAAATAATTTTTCCAATTCTTTTAATAAAGTCATTGGGTTGTGTTCTTCATGAAACAACTTACGGTCCGCTTTAATTACTTTGTGTGAAACAGTATCCGCTACACAAAAAGAAAGTCCATTCAAGCTAACTTGAATGGACAATTTTTTAAAATTTTTATCGGCTATATCTAAACCTTTATTGGTCGTTTTTTTTGTCATAAATTGGAGGCCAGTTACCACTGGTACTAACTTCTGTTAAAGAACCTACTTTTATTTCCGATCCATTGATTTCTTCTACACTGACCTGTACATTTTCACGGGCCAATAAATCTTTAGGCTGATCATAAAGCACGACACTTTTAGCAACTTTAGCTTCGAATACAGGGGCTTTGTAGCCACTCTTTTCGATAATATCTGCCTTCATGGTAAACTTCTCTCCATTTGGAGCTGTCGGCACAATGGCCAAATCTTTGTACCTGTTGTCATTTTTAAATAAAGAATCACGTACCGAAACGAAACCTAACGTATCTATGATTTTTACCTCTTTCAATAAATCGATTTGATATGTTTTATCAAACTCCATGAAAGAAGAATCTCTTTGTTGCGTAATAACATATTTTCCGGTATCAATAAATTTTATCAAGCTCGGAAAGTCATTGGCATATTTTCCGTTTACGGCCTTATACGCTTCTTGAGAATTTCTGATATCCTTTAATCTGGATACTACTTTCGCAAATCGCTCTTGTTTGGCTTCGTTAAATTTAATAGGTCCGGTTACGGAATTATAGATTAAATATCCCAAACCAATACAAGCAATCCAAAGTACAATCTGTATTACGGTCTTCATTTCGTAGAGTGTTAATTTAATTTAGTGGTTGTCACAAATCTACAATTTTTTTTTAATCGCAAAAGTTTTTCCCCTAAAAATCCTGTTATATTTGGGGTTACATGAAAGTACTAACAGCTATAGAGTTTTATAAAGAGTTGGAAACCAAGTTTCCACATAAACCAACGCTTAAACAAGAAATAGCCTTAGAAAAATTATCGGCGTTTATTCTTTCTAAAAATAAGGACGAGGTTTTTCTTTTAAAAGGCTTTGCTGGGACGGGTAAAACGACACTTATAGGTACCTTGGTAAACAGTTTGTGGAAGACGCGGATGAAATCGGTTTTAATGGCACCTACCGGAAGGGCCGCCAAAGTAATGTCCAATTATTCCAATACACAGGCCTTTACCATTCATAGAAAAATATATTTTCCTAAAAAACAGAGCGGGGGAGGGGTGCAGTTCGTATTGGCTCCCAATAAACATAGAGATACCTTGTTCATAATAGATGAGGCGTCTATGATACCCGATACACCGGCAGACTCGAAACTTTTTGAGAATGGGTCTTTATTAGACGATTTAATGATGTTCGTATATTCCGGACATAACTGTAAATTGTTGTTAATAGGCGATACGGCACAGTTACCACCGGTGCATTTGTTGTTGAGTCCTGCTTTAGATGCCGATAAACTTTCTTTGAACTATAATAAGGAAGTGGAGAGGATAGAGTTGGATGAAGTTGTGCGCCAGGCTGAGGATTCGGGTATTTTGGTAAATGCCACTATGTTGCGAGAGCAATTACAAGGAGACTATTTTGACAGATTCCAGTTTGATCTAAATGGTTTTACCGACATCGTCCGCTTAATCGATGGGCACGAAATACAGGAGGCGATCGATGAGTCGTACTCGCAAAACGGCAAAGAGGAAACGGCCATTATTGTAAGGTCTAACAAAAGGGCCAATTTATATAATCTAAATATTAGGGAACGTATTCTTTTTTTAGAAAACGATTTGGCTCCCGGTGACTTTATGATGGTCGTAAAGAATAATTATTTCTGGTTAAAACCGAATTCTGAAGCAGGCTTTATTGCCAATGGCGACATTATCGAGATTCTTGAGATCTATGCCTTCAAAGATCTTTATGGGTTTAAATTTGCGGAAGTAAAGGTGAAAATGGTAGATTACCCGAATATGAAACCATTTGAAACGGTGTTGTTGTTAGATACCATAAAAGCGGAATCACCCTCTCTTTCGTATGAGGACGGTAATCGTCTGTACCAAGAGGTAATGAAAGATTACGCGCATGAAAAGTCGAAATACAAGAAGTTTCTTGGGGTAAAGAACAACAAATACTTTAACGGCCTGCAAGTAAAGTTTTCTTATGCCATCACATGCCATAAATCGCAAGGTGGACAATGGAACACGGTTTTTGTGGAGCAACCATATCTTCCAAACGGAATAGATAAGGAATATCTTCGTTGGCTTTATACAGCAGTTACCAGGGCTAAGGAAAAATTGTACCTTATTGGTTTTAAAAGCGATTTTTTTGTTGAATAGGAAAAAACTAATTTAGTTCTTTTAAATCTAGAACCAGAATAGATTTGCCTACCCTCTGATCGGGCTATCAACTGTAAACATATTTTCAATGACATCGGAAACCATCATTAGTATATTTTTAGGTGTAGGCCTTGCGGCCTCTGTAGGCTTTCGGGTGTTTTTACCATTGTTTGCATTGAGTCTCGCCGCATATTTTAATGTTTGGGACTTAAATGACGACTGGAAATGGATAGGTAGTTTGGCTGCTTTGATAACATTGGGCGTGGCTACCTTAGTTGAAATTTTCGCCTATTTTATTCCTTGGGTAGATAATTTATTGGATAGCTTTGCCATACCATTGGCCGCTATTGCCGGTACGGCCGTAATGGTTTCGACCATAGCGGACCTTGACCCTGTCGTAACATGGTCTTTGGCTATAATTGCCGGAGGTGGTACCGCCACTGCTATTAAGGGGGCCGGAGCGACGGGAAGGTTGGCCTCTTCTGCCACTACGGGAGGTTTGGGCAATCCGGTCTTGGCAACAGTGGAAACGGGTACGGCAACGGTAGTAACAGTAGCCTCCATATTCGCTCCCATACTTGCGGCAGTATTGGTGATTATTATTTTAATTGTCATCTTTAGAATATATAGAAGCCTTAGGCCAAAATCAAAAACATAAAAACTATTAAGTGAAAATAATTGCAATGATACCGGCCCGTTACGCGGCTTCAAGATTTCCTGCAAAATTAATGCAAGACCTATCAGGGAAACCTGTAATTGTCCGTACCTATGAAGCTGCGGTAAAAACAGGCCTTTTTGACAAGGTGTACGTAGTAACCGATAGTAATACCATTTACGATACGATAACTGCAGAAGGTGGTGAAGCGATCATGAGCAAAAAAGAACATGATTGCGGAAGTGACCGCATTGCGGAAGCTGTTACCGAAATGGATGTTGACATAATAGTAAATGTTCAGGGAGACGAACCTTTTACGGATCGTGAGAGTCTGGCCCAAGTAATAGAGGTATTTAAAAGTGATACCGAAAAAGAAATAGATTTGGCCTCTTTAATGGTACGGATCACTGATGAGGAAGAAATAAACAATCCGAACACGGTTAAGGTAATTGTTGATAATAGAAGCTTTGCACTATATTTCTCCAGGTCGCCAATACCTTATCCAAGGGCCAAAAATGAAAAAACCGTCTATTATAAGCACAAAGGTATTTACGCTTTTAGAAAAGAGGCCTTAATGGATTTTCAACGCTTGCCCATGTTACAATTGGAGTCAACTGAAAAAATAGAGGCCATACGATATCTGGAATATGGTAAAAAAATTAAAATGGTAGAAACGACCGTTACGGGTATTGAAATTGATACTCCAGAAGATTTAGAGAAAGCGCAAGCTGCATGGAGATAAATTTTGAAAATATAAAGGTAATCGGTTTTGATGCCGATGATACATTGTGGGTGAACGAGACCTATTTTAGAGAGGCCGAAGAGCAGTTTACTTCTCTTTTAGAGCAATATGAAACCAAGAACAAGATCGATCAAGAGCTCTTTAGAATGGAAATTAAAAACTTAGAGCTCTATGGATATGGTATAAAGGGTTTTATGCTCTCAATGATAGAAGCTGCATTAGAGTTATCCAACGGCGAAGTTTCCCAGAAAACGATTTCCGAAATTTTAGAAATTGGAAAAGAGATGATTTCCCGTCCCGTCGAAATATTGGATGGGGTAGTGGAAGTACTTGAGAGTTTGGAAGGCAATTATAGATTGATAGTGTTGACCAAGGGTGATTTACTTGATCAAGAAAGAAAACTGGCCAGATCTAACTTATCCCGGTATTTTCACCATGTAGAAGTATTGAGCGATAAAAAAGAAAAAAATTATCAAGACCTATTAAATCATTTAGAAATAGGGGTAGATGAATTTTTAATGATAGGCAATTCATTGAAATCTGATGTATTGCCTATAGTCAATATTGGTGCAAAAGCGGTACATGTTCCTTTTCATACCACTTGGCAACATGAAGAGGTAGAGGAGCCTCGAGAAAAGACTGGTTATATAACCGTTCAAAAGTTGACGGATGTATTGCAGTACCTTTAAAATTATAAATGGAGATAAAAAAAGAAATAGCATTGAAAAAGATACCTACTAGAGCTTCGGAGAAATATAGAAATTTTCCGATGGTTCCCAGAGTGGTTTTTGGTAATGGAAGTTTTGATCAATTGGGAGAGATACTTCTTTCAAAAAGAAAACATTCGGAAGCTCCTGTAATTTTTTTGGTCGATGATGTTTTTGAAGGCACAGAACTTGTTTCACGTATTCCGCAAATATTCTGTGATCAGATCATTTTTGTATCGGCAGAGGAAGAACCTAAAACACAACAGGTAGATGCCTTGGTAGATTTGATAAAGAAAGAATACCAAGAATTACCATCGGGAGTTGTGGGCATAGGAGGAGGAACCCTTTTGGACTTGGCCAAGGCGGTCGCCATCTTGTTAACGAACAATGGTAGTGCCCAAGATTATCAGGGGTGGGATTTGGTACGAAAAAAAGCGGTTTACCATGTTGGTGTTCCTACTATTAGTGGTACTGGAGCTGAAGTTTCAAGAACTACCGTGTTATTGGGCCCAGAGAAAAAATTGGGCATTAATTCTGATTATACCACTTTCGATCAAGTAATCTTAGATCCTGAATTAACACAAGGTGTGGCCAAAGAGCAATGGTTTTATACTGGAATGGATTGTTATATTCATTGTATAGAGAGCTTAAATGGAACGTACTTAAATGCCTTTAGTCAAAGCTATGGGGAAAAAGCATTGGATCTTTGTAAAGAAGTTTTTTTAACCGATCTATCCGATGCCGATTCAAGAGATAAGTTGATGATGGCCTCTTGGCATGGTGGAATGAGTATAGCCTATTCGCAAGTAGGGGTAGCGCATGCTCTAAGTTACGGATTGGGGTACCGGTTGGGAGTTAAGCACGGTATAGGTAATTGTTTGGTTTTTCAACATTTGGAAGAATTTTATCCAGAAGGGGTAGCTCTTTTTCACAAAATGAAAGAGAGACACAAAATAAATCTGCCTAAAGGAATATGTAAAGAGCTTTCTGAAGAAGATTTGAATGTGATGGTTTCCGTGGCTATGGGAATGGAACCCTTATGGGAAAACGCCCTTGGTGAAAATTGGAAATCTGTCATCACTCCAGAAAAGATCAAATCGATTTATAAAAAAATATAAATTATAACTCTATAGTTAAAAGAGTAGGGTGCAACATCTTACAGAGAATTAAAATTAATGCAGAAGCTTGCCCGTTTTATATATTTTAAGATATTAAGATGGTCCGTTAAAGGAGAATTTCCTTCTTATTTGGACAAGTTCGTTATTATTGTAGTTCCACATACCAGTTGGTGGGATTTTTTATTGGGATTATTGATACGAAAGGTGTTGAATGAAGAAATCAATTATATAGGAAAGAAAAGTCTTTTCGACTCCCCGATAGGTTGGTTTTTCAGATGGACGGGCGGAGCACCAATTGATCGATCTAAAAGTAGTGATACCGTAAGTGCTACTGCCAAAATATTTGATGAGCGAAAAAAGTTTCGGTTGGCTCTTTCTCCTGAAGGTACACGAAAAAAAGTAAAAAAATGGAAGACGGGCTTCTACTACATTGCAAAAAAGGCAAATGTGCCCATTGTTTTGGTGGCATTCGATTACGGTAAAAAGGAAATAAAATTTTCTGAACCATATACTCCGACGGATGATAAGGAAATGGATTTTGAAAAATACAGATCATTTTTTAAAGGAGTAAAAGGAAAAGTGCCAGAATTCAGTTAATCGATCTGATCCCAGAATACAAGGTGATAAGAAAGTAACCGGACAAACAAAAAGGAAGCCAATTGGCCTCCTTTTTGTTTGTCTGCGAGAAATAATAACTTTATTCTTGCATGGTATGATATACGTTCTGTACATCATCGTCTTCTTCTATTTTCTCCAATAGCTTTTCAACATCCGCAGCTTCTTCTTCGCTTAAAGCTTTTGTTACTTGTGGAATGCGCTCAAATCCAGAAGATAGTATTTCAATATTTCTATTTTCCAATTCTTTCTGTATAGCGCCAAAACTCTCGAAAGGTGCATAGATAAGGATACCGTCATCATCCACAAAAACCTCTTCCGCACCAAAATCTATCATTTCAAGCTCTAATTCTTCAGGGTCTACGCCGTCTGCCGGAATTCGGAAGTTACAGGTATGGTCGAACATAAATTCTACAGATCCAGAGGTGCCTAAACTTCCATTACATTTGTTAAAGTAACTTCTGATATTGGCAACGGTTCTAGTATTGTTATCCGTGGCTGTTTCTATTAAAACCGCGATTCCGTGCGGGGCGTAGCCTTCAAAAAGAACTTCTTTATAATCTCCTAAACTTTTGTCGCTAGCTCTTTTAATGGCTCTTTCGATATTGTCTTTTGGCATGTTAACTGCCTTGGCGTTCTGGATGACCGCCCTTAAGCGAGCATTTGAATCAGGATCAGGGCCTCCTTCTTTTACCGCTATAACAATATCTTTTCCAATTCGTGTAAAAGCTTTGGACATTGCTGCCCATCTTTTCATTTTACGTGCTTTTCTAAACTCAAAAGCTCTTCCCATGGTTTATTTTTTTAATGCTTGCAAATTTAACAAAATTCGGAAAGGTTGAAGGGCGAATGCTATATTTTACTAGTGTTTTTATTCACTTTCTACAATTTCCTCAATACTTCTGGCCAGTTCAAAATCTTTCTCGGTCACCCCGTTGGCATCATGGGTACTCAAACGAATGTTTACCGTTTTGTATACATTGCTCCAATCTGGATGATGGCCTTGGGCCTCGCATTCAAAAGCGATTCGGGTCATTACCGAAAAGGCTTCCTTGAAATCTTTAAACTCAAAAGTGGTTTCTATTGCTCCGTCTACATACTCCCAACCGTCTAATTGCCCTAGATAATCATGTATCTGTTCATCGGTGAATTTTTCCATAGTCTTTCTATTTTAAATAAATCATTTTAGAATATGATGGTCTATAATCTCTTGATAGGTATATCTTAGGTTTTTTGGTAACATGTTTGTTTTTGGTAAAACGGCCAAATAGCGATCTTCATTTGTGGTGTAAACTCTTTTTATGATCGGATTAAAACTTCCCACACGCTCTAATACTTCTTTTATAAAATCTTCGTGGTGTGTAAGATCGGTGCTACCAAGATGATAGATCCCAGTTTTATTTCTATTGATAAGATAATGAATTTGTTGCGTTAGTTTGTCGTCGTTCGTAACATTTAATATTAGATTGGGAAAAACTTCTACAGGTTCATTGTTTAAGATCTTATTTTTCATATCCTTTATTCTGGGAGAGCTATTCCCAAAAACCATCGGAACCCTTAGAATTCCCATTTTATCTTTGGGCAAACGTAAAAGCATGTTCTCTATCTTAATTTTAAGTCGGCCGTAAACACTTTCAGAAAGTGTTTTGTCGTATTCATAAGAGGGGTATTTGCTATAAGCATCGAATACATTGGCTGAAGAAAGAAAATAGATCCTACAGTTATTTTGTAAGACGTATTCTGCTAGATGTTGGTGGGTAATTATTTGTGCGGCAAAATTTCCGCGCAGGGCAGAAATTATAACCTGTGGTTTAACGTGTTCTAGAATTTCAAAAATATCATCTTCTTCCAAATTAAAATGAAAGAACTGTTTGTTGTCGGCAAAGCTACCCGCAGCATTACAGTAGGTGCCGTAGGTGTCAAAATAGTTGCAAAGTTCTTTGTAGATGGCATTTCCTAGAAACCCGCTTGCCCCTAATATTAAGATTTTCTTGTTTTCCAAATTAGAATATTGATAATTCGGATTCCGAGGTTAAATTTTCTAACGCGGCCATGCCACGGGTAGAATTCCCCTTTTTATTTAGGCCTGGAGACCAAGTGGTCACACAAAAGTTATTTGGAAGAAGAGCTACTATACCGCCCCCAACACCACTTTTACCCGGTAAACCTACCCTAAAGGCGAATTCTCCAGCTTCGTCATAAAAGCCGCAGGTAAGCATTAGTGCATTAATACGTTTTATTAATTGTTTATCAAGGTGCTTCTGATCGTTTTTACACTTTCCTTCGTTGATAAATAAATAAAAAGTATCGCACAATTGTGCACAGTTCATTGAGAGTGAGCATTGATGGAAGTAAAAATCCAATACTTCTATAACGTCATTTTGAAGGTTTCCGTAAGATTTTAAAAGATTTGCTGCCGCATAGTTTTTGTAACCTGTTTGTTTTTCTGAAAGAGCAACTTTTTCATCATAGTTTATGGTGTGGTCACCGGCAAGGTTTCTAACGAACTTCAAAAACTCTTTTTTAGGGTTCGTCAATTGACTAACGAGGATATCCGCTATTACAATAGCACCCGCATTGATCAACGGATTTCTGGGAATGCCATTTTCTTGCTCCAATAAAGATAAGTGGTTAAATGGGTCTCCCGAAGGTTCAACATCGATACGTTGCCATACCTCTTTTCCGATAAGGCTCATGGCCATCGAAAGGGTGAGTACTTTAGAGATACTTTGAACTGAAAAGTTTTCTTGGGTGTCTCCAATAGAGAATTCGTTTTTATCGATGTCCAATATGTGTATTCCATATTTTGTATTGCTTATTTCCGCGAGTTCTGGAATATAAGTGGCAACCTCCCCGATATCGGGGAGGTTGTATGTTTTGTTGTAAACGGACTCGATAATTTTTTGAAAATCTGGCATTTACGCTTTGTAGAATGGGAGCTTTACAACAGTGGCAGGAACTGCTTTTTTTCTTATTTGAATATGGATTTTACTTCCTATGTCAGAAAAAATAGTCGGTACATATCCCAAGCCTATTCCTTTTCCTAATGATGGGGACATGGTTCCAGAGGTAACAACCCCTATTTTTTTTCCTTCTCCATCTACGATATCGTAATCATGTCTAGGAATTCCGCGCTCGTCCAATTCAAAAGCTATTAATTTTTTTTCAGGACCGTGTTGCTTTTCTTTTTCTAGCGCTTCACTGTTTACAAAATCTTTGGTAAACTTGGTAATCCATCCCAAACCTGCTTCCAATGGAGAGGTTTCGTCGTTTATATCGTTGCCATAAAGACAATAGCCCATTTCCAATCTTAATGTGTCTCTGGCCGCAAGTCCAATAGGTTTGATGCCAAAGTCCGCTCCAGCCTCAAAAACTTTGTCCCATACTTGTTTTACCTCGTCGTTCTTACAATAGATTTCAAATCCTCCTGATCCAGTGTAACCTGTTGCCGAAATGATAACAGAATCTATTCCTGCAAAATCAGCTACTTCAAAGTGATAAAACTTAATGGCCGATAGGTCAATGGATGTTAACGACTGCATTGCCTCCACTGCTTTTGGCCCTTGAATGGCGAGTAGTGAATAATCATCCGATAGATTGCGCATCTCGGCATTGAAGGCGGTATTATATTTAGAAATATGGTTCCAATCTTTTTCGATATTAGAAGCGTTTACCACTAATAAATACTGTTCTTCCTTGATTTTATACACAATAAGGTCATCTACTATGCCTCCGGTTTCATTGGGCATACAGCTATATTGAGCCCGACCAATGCTTAATTTAGAAGCATCGTTAGAAGTAACTTTTTGTATAAGGTCTAGGGCAGTGGGGCCACTAATTAGAAATTCTCCCATATGGGATACATCAAAGACACCTACACCATTACGTACGGTTTCATGTTCGGCATTTACCCCTTCATACGATACGGGCATGTTGTAACCTGCAAAAGGAACCATTTTAGCTCCAAGTGCCTCATGGGTAGAGGAGAGTGCTGTGTTTTTCATAGATTTAGTTTATAATGTGCAAATTTATAGAATTAAATAAGGATAACATGAGAAGCCCTTCTTATGTTTTACATAATTTTTGGCTTGCTTAAAGTAATCTCTTCAAGACTATCGGCCTTTTAAAATTTCACAAATAAAATTTCGTATGCTTACAGTGCTATTGTTTATCTCAACGGTGCTCTAAGAACAAGAAATACCGACCAATTTTATCCTGTGAGTTTCATTGAGAGAGAGGAAAGAAAGTAGTAACTGTAAAAAAAGGAAGGGTATTGCCGTACGAAATAGCGGGCGATATGCTCATTACCAATAATGGTGCTGTACATATATTTCCAATGGTGCCCAGAACTACAGAGGCTATTGAGTCAATGATGAAACAGCCCTGGTCCTTTAGATAATTTTGTACGGCCTATACTTGATTAACGGTTTAATAAAAAAGTCTTTAGGTCTGAATAGGTCTTTATGTTAATGGATTTTTTATCCTTGTCCATAACTTTTTTTATCTGTGGCGGAATTGGCAATTGTTCGTCTATTGTTTCCTCTACGATATCGAGAAATTTTACTGGATGGGCGGTTTCTAAAAATATACCAAAAGTATTTGGGTGATCGGCTTGATACTTTTTTAGTCCCAAGTAACCTACGGCACCATGGGGATCTGCACAATATCCGTTAGAACGATATATATGCAGCAATGCATCCTTTGTTTCTTCGTCGTTAAACGAGAAAGAAGAAAGGTTTGATTTTAATTTGTCGAAATCATCATCGAACAGGTGTCTGATTCTAATGAAGTTACTAGGGTCTCCGACATCCATAGCGTTCGAAATGGTCGCAGTGGAAGGTTTGGGGCTGTACTGCTGAGTTGTCATATACTCGGGTACGGTATCGTTAACATTGGTAGCGGCAATAAAATGTTTTACGGGCATACCCAATCTTTGGGCTACCATTCCTGCACATATATTACCAAAATTACCGGAAGGAACAGAAAATACGACTTCTTTGCCTTTAGATTTTGCCTGTTTGTACGCAAAAAGGAAATAGAACATTTGTGGTAACCAACGGGCAACATTAATGGAGTTCGCCGAGGTCAGTTTCATTTTTTTCAGAAGATCGTCATCCAAAAAAGCATTTTTTACCATGGCTTGGCAATCATCAAAAGTACCGTCTACCTCCAAAGCGGTAATGTTTTGGCCTAAGGTAGTCAGTTGTCTTTCTTGAATGTCGCTTACTTTTCCGCTAGGGTAGAGTATTACGACCTTTACCCCGTTAACGCCTAAAAAACCATTGGCAACGGCACCACCGGTATCCCCCGAAGTGGCAACCAGAACAGTGACCTCATTGGTTTCGTCGGTAGAAAAATAACCTAGGCATTGAGCCATAAAACGTGCTCCAACATCTTTAAATGCCATTGTAGGACCATGAAATAATTCTAACGTGGCAACATTTTCCTCGATATCTACAACAGGAAAATCAAAGTCCAATGTATTGGCCAGTATTTTCCGCAAGGTATCATTGGGTATTTCATCGCTTACAAATTGATGAATGGCATTAAAGGCTATTTCATAATTTGAGAGATCTTCGATTTTTTCAAAAAAGCTTTTTGGAAGCGGTTCTATACTTTCTGGGAAATACAATCCTTTGTCCGGAGCTATGCCGTTGATGACCGCATTTTTAAAAGATACCGAAGGGGCTTGTTTATTTAGGCTATAGAAATTCAATGTAGTAGTTTTTTATGTTTTTAAATGGTTGTTACACCAACTTAAATTTAAAGTATTTTGATTCCCTGCTGGTTTATTTTGGAAACATGTATGTCGTAATCTATTCCGATTGTTTCGTAGACCCGTTTCATTTCGTTCCCTACAGCTATTGCACTTTTTTCACCTTTACTAAAGGTAAAAATAGAAGGTCCGGAGCCGGAAATACCACAGCCTAGAGCCCCTGCGTTGATAGAGGCCGATTTTACTTGATCAAAACCAGGGATTAGAATGGAGCGGATAGGTTCTACAATATGGTCTACCAAAGAACGGCCGATCAACTCATAATCCTCTTTTAGGAGTCCTGCCACAAGACCGCCCACATTGCCCCATTGTTTAATGGCGGTTTCCATAGAAATGGTGGTTCTAAGTATTTTTCTAGAATCCGACGTTTTTACTTCTATTTGCGGATGTATCACCGTTGTATATAATTCTTGAGGAGCGGCAATGGGTATAATATCAAGAGGAGTATAACTTCTTACCAAGGTAAAGTTGCCGAATAGGGCAGGGGCCACGTTATCTGCATGGGCTACATCACTGGCCAATCTTTCGCCTTCCATCGCAAACGTAACCAGCTTTGTGGGGGAAAAGGGGGTTCCCAATAAATGGTTCATGGCCCAAACGGCCCCTGCAGAGCTTGCTGCACTGCTGCCGATACCACTTCCAGGCTTTATTTTTTTGTTGATTTCGATTTCAAAACCACCT
The DNA here is from genome assembly GCF_018100785.1 of Maribacter sp. MMG018. GTDB lineage: Bacteria > Bacteroidota > Bacteroidia > Flavobacteriales > Flavobacteriaceae > Maribacter. The sequence continues at coordinate 147,027 of NZ_JAGJEC010000002.1, forward strand.
TCATATTCAGAAGCATTTAAAAGTGCAAGTCCGGCAACACCGGCAACATTTTTTTCGGTCTGTATTGGTAGGTCCTGTCCTTCGATTTTGGTAATTCTTATTCCCTTTTCTTTCGTTTTTCGAACCACCATTTCATCTCCGACCGCATCTAGGGCAACACCAAGCACATCAAAACCGCATGAGATGTTGGCTATGGTTGCAGGGCAAAATACTTTAACTTCGTTCATAATTAAAAATTACCAATTCTAATAATGTCGGCAAAAATACCGGATGCGGTAACATCGGCTCCAGCTCCAGCACCTTTAATGATCATGGGGAGATTTGGATATCTCTCTGTATAAAATAAAACAATATTGTCGCTTTCCTCTAGGTTATAAAAATCGTGCCCTTTTGGAATTTGTTCCAGTCCAACACTGGCTTCACCATTCTCGAATTTTGCGACATATTTTAATTTACTATTGTTTTTCTTGGCATCACCGAACATTTTTTGAAAATCGTCCTCATATTTTATCAATGACTTGAAAAAATCTTCGTTGTTATTTGTTTCCAAACTCTCTTTCGGTAAAAAAGGTTTGTTTTTTATGTCTTCTATTTCTAGGACATGACCACTTTCTCTAGCCAAGATCAAAATCTTTCGCATTACATCTATACCGCTAAGGTCTATTTTTGGGTCCGGCTCGGTATAACCTTCTTCCTGGGCTTGTTTTACGATATCATGAAAAGTGGTCGTATCATTAAAATTGTTGAATACAAAATTTAAGCTACCAGATAATACCGCCTGTATCTTCAATATTTTATCACCCGATGCGATAAGGTTTTTAAGGGTGTCTATTATGGGTAGGCCCGCCCCTACATTGGTTTCAAAGAGAAACGGTGCGTTATATGTGCGAGCCAAAGATTTTAGGTGGGCGTAATTACCATATTCAGAAGAGCACGCTATTTTGTTGCAGGTGACGACAGAAATGCTGTTGCTTAAAAAAGCACTGTATGTTTCGGCTATTTCATGGCTGGCAGTATTGTCTACGAATATGCTGTTTCGATAATTCATTTCGTTCACCTTTTTGATGAAAGATTCTTTGTTGGCCTTTTCACCAGTGGCCAATTGGTCGCTCCATGAATTAAGGTCTATGCCCTTTTCGTCAAAATACATATTACGTGAATTCGATATGCCGATTACACGTAGTTTTAGTTTCAAGTTTTTCTTTAGGTACTTGTTCTGTAACTTAATTTGGTTCAGAAATTTAGCGCCAACATTTCCGACTCCCATTACAAAGAGGTTCAACTGTTTTATATTCTCTTCAAAGAATTCTTCATGTAGGGCGTTCAACCCTTTTTTTACATCTTTCTCGTTGATTACACATGATATGTTTCTCTCCGATGCTCCTTGGGCTATTACTCTGATATTAACATTGTTCTTGCCTAATGTGCTGAACATTTTACCGCTAAGCCCTTGGTGGCTCTTCATATTATCGCCTACCAGTGCTACGATTGCAAGGTTCTCTTCTGGATGTACGGGTTTTATTCTGCCCCGTTCCATTTCGTAAGCAAAAGCCTCGTTCACCACCTCTACCGATTTTTCAACATCATCGGCGGAAATACCTACGCAAATAGAATGTTCTGAGGAAGCTTGGGTTATAAGTACCACACTTATATCTGCTTGTGACAGTACCTCGAAAAACCTTTTGGAAATACCGGGAATACCTACCATACCCGGACCTTCTAACGATAATAGGGCCATATTTCCGATATGGCTTATGCCCCTGACCGTTTTCCCTTTTTCATTTTTTGATTTTGTTATCAAGGTACCCGGTTCTTCGGGCTGAAAGGTGTTTTTGATATTTATGGATATGCCTTTTGCCAATACCGGTTGAATGGTGGGCGGATATAGGACCTTGGCTCCAAAATGGGATAGTTCCATGGCCTCTTCATATGAAATATGTGGTATTGCTTTTGCTTGCTTTACCATTTTTGGGTTTGCGGTATACATACCACTTACATCTGTCCATATTTCTAAAATATCGGCATCTACCGCTGCAGCATATATGGCCGCCGTATAATCCGATCCTCCTCTGCCCAATGTAGTAATGTCTTCATTGGCCGACGAAGCAATAAAACCGGGGCATACGATGATTTTTGCTTTGGCATTCTTAAAATAATTAGAGCAATTACTGTTCGTTTCTTTAAAATTAACAGTGTTCTTGCCTCCAATTTTATGCGTTTTTATAAGTTCTCTACTGTCTTTGTAAGAACAATCTAAACCTTCGGAAACAAAAAACTCACTAATTATATAAGAAGAAAGAAGTTCACCGAAACTTACAATTTTATCAGAAAGTTTGGGCGTTATTTCTCCTATAAAAAAAGCACCTTCTAAAAGTGTTTCCAATACGTTAAGCTCACTTTTTACTTTGCTCAAGACCCTACTTTGGTTGGTGATAGGGATAAGTTTCTTGATCGTATCTAAATGGCGGTTCTCAATTTCTTGAAATGTACTTTTATAGGAATTGTCTTGGTCGGCGGCTAAGTCACCGGCTTTAAGCAATTCGTCCGTAACCCCACCAAAGGCAGAAACTACCAGTATTATTTTGTCATTATAGGACGATAAAATATTTTTTATTCTACTAATATTCTCTGGACTGGCTACTGAAGAGCCGCCGAATTTTAAAACTTTCATTCTAATGTTATTGTATGTTGACTTATCGAGAAATATGTTGTGTTAAAGAACACGGGGACGGAGGTGCATAGTTTATTACCCCATTGGGGTGAACAATACCGTAATGGTAGGTAAACAGTTACTTACGGTATCGATTACGAATTTTATGTCAGTACTAATACAGTTCATAATAAAATGATGATGGTCAAAAGTAGTACATTTGGAGTGCTAATCAAATGATTCTACAAATTTTTGCAGAATCGTTACTTTTTAATACAATTACTTAGAGAATGAAACTTTTTAGTGCCGAACAAATTTATGCCGCTGATAAATTCACAATTGAGAAACAGCAGATTACGAGTGATGAACTTATGGAGAGAGCTGCCGTTCAAATTTTTAATTGGTTGCATATACGTATGCAGGGTGCACCTGTAAAGATCCATATATTATGTGGTATTGGAAATAATGGGGGTGACGGCATGGCGCTTGCCAGGCACTTAATGGAACATGGTTATAATATTCAGGTCTATGTGGTTAATTATAGTGAAAAGCGTTCAAAAGACTTTTTAATAAACTTAGATCGGTTAAAGGATAGGAAGATTTGGCCTACTTTTTTAGAGTCGGGCAGTGATTTGCCGGAAATAGGTAAAGATGATATTATCGTAGATGCCATTTTTGGTATCGGATTAAATAGAACACCCGATGATTGGGTTATAACATTAGTAGAACATTTAAACGCTTCAAGGGCTTTTATTCTTTCTGTGGATATTCCCTCGGGACTTTTTACGGATAAAGTTCCGGAAAATGAAAAATCGGTAATACAGTCAAATTATGTTTTAAGCTTCCAATTTCCGAAACTTGTATTTTTTCTACCTCAAACCGGGGTATTTATAGAACAATGGGAGGTGTTGGATATAGGACTGGACAATGAGTTTTTAATGCAAACGGAAACAACATATGAACTTGTTTCAAAAAACGAGGTTTTGCCGCTTTATCTTCCAAGAACTAAATTTTCCCACAAAGGAACTTATGGCCATGCTTTGTTGGTAGGTGGTAGTTATGGTAAAATAGGGGCGGTGAACCTGGCAGGTAAAGCCGCCTTGAAATCAGGAAGTGGATTGGTTACTTGTTTCTTGCCAAAGTGTGGGTATGGTGTTTTACAGACTTCTTTGCCCGAAGCTATGGTGTTGACAAGCGGGGAGTCTTCACTTGCCAAAATTGAGTACGATATATCGCCCAGTGTAATAGGTATAGGCATGGGTATGGGGGTGGCCGATAGTACGGTAAAGGTGTTTGGTGATTTTTTGAAGAAAAACCGGGTGCCATTGGTGATTGATGCCGATGCTTTGAACATTATTTCAAAAAACAAGGAATTAATGGATTTGCTGCCCAAGCAAGCGGTTTTAACGCCCCATCCCAAAGAGCTGGAAAGGCTTGTTGGAAAATGGGACGATGACTTTGATAAATTGAAAAAGACAAAAGAATTTTCAAAAAAATACGATTGTATAGTGGTTGTAAAGGGAGCTCATACCATTACGGTCTATGGTGACAGGGGGTACGTAAACACGACAGGCAACCCGGGCATGGGTACTGCCGGCAGTGGCGATGTGCTTACCGGAATAATTACAGGGTTGGTAGCGCAAGGGTATAATCCGTTGGATGCTGCCGTTTTTGGAGTTTACCTTCATGGTAGGTCTGCCGATTTGACAGTAGAAAGCACAGGATACCAAGCATTATTGGCCTCAGATATTATAGAAGGTCTAGGAAGTGCTTATCTGGATCTTTTTAAAGTTCCGGAACAAGTACAAAAAGAACCGGAATCTAATACCGGCAATGAGTAAATAAATGTCTTGATAGGTTTTTAAGGGGTGTTTGACAGGGTTATTTTGTCTTTACCCTTCGTTTGACCCATTTTAAGGCGTTTTCGTACTCTATGAAAAACTTCATAGGTTTTTTGTAGAAAAGTTTTTCGATCTTAAAGTTGTGCATATCTATTTCTTTGATGGAAACGATAGCGTAAGCTTTTAGATTGTCCAGTTCTTTTAGATAACTATAAATGGTAGGATCTATCGCGTAAGAATTCTTTCTTAGGCTTATATAACCAAAATTCTTGTTCCTGAAATGAATTTCCGAAATACCGATTATTTGGTAAGCTCTTTCCAATGTTAACGTGGCGCCTTCATCAAAAATAGCGACCATGTAATCTTCAAAAACTTGTATTTTTCCAACCTCTAGTTCATATTCTCGTACTATGACTTTTTTCTTCACAGATCCAACCTTCATTTTATTTGTATAATAGTGTCTGTAACGAAAGTAGGCGGATTGCTTCCCTTTTGATAACTTTTTAGATTAAAGGCGGAAATATCGTTCATACTGCGTTTGCCTATAAAACTTTGTATTTCTATTCTTACGCTTAAAGATGATTTGTATTAAAAAAGGGAGTCCGTATACGGACTCCCTTTTTTAATCTGTTTAATAAATTTTTGAACCTATTCTGTTTTAGAAGACTCTTCCGATTTTTCGATTTTGATAGTCAATTCGTTTTTCTCTTTGTCAAGAGCCATGCATATGGTGTCTCCTTCTTCTAAGTTCGAATTTACTATTTCCTCGGCCAAGGCGTCCTCTATATATTTCTGAATGGCTCTTTTTAAAGGTCTTGCGCCATATTGTTTGTCGAAACCTTTTTCGGCGATATAGTCTTTGGCGTCTTCAGAAAGTTTTAAGGTATAACCTATTCCTTTTATTCTCTTGTATAGTTTAGATAACTCAATATCAATAATCTGGTGTATGTGCTCCCTTTCTAGGGCATTAAATACGATGACATCATCGATCCTATTCAAGAATTCTGGGGCGAACGCTTTCTTAAGGGCATTTTCTATAACACCTTTTTGGTGTGCGCTGGCTTGTTCTTTTTTGGCTGCCGTACCAAAACCAACTCCCTGACCAAAGTCTTTTAGTTGTCGTGCGCCAATATTCGAGGTCATGATAATGATGGTGTTTCTAAAATCAATTTTTCTACCAAGACTATCTGTCAAATAACCATCGTCCAATACTTGCAGCAACATGTTAAAGACATCTGGGTGCGCTTTCTCAACTTCATCGAGCAAGATTACGGAATAAGGCTTTCTGCGAACTTTTTCAGTTAATTGTCCGCCTTCTTCGTATCCGACATATCCCGGAGGTGCACCTACCAATCTAGAAATGGCAAATTTCTCCATATACTCGCTCATGTCTATACGGATAAGGGCATCTTCAGAATCAAAAAGCTCTTTTGCCATTACTTTTGCCAGTTGCGTTTTACCAACACCTGTTTGGCCTAAGAAAATAAAGGATCCAATAGGTTTGTTGGGGTCTTTTAGACCGGCCCTGTTTCTTTGTATGGCTTTTGAGACTTTCGCTACCGCTTCGTCTTGCCCTATTACATTTGCTTTTATAAGATTTGGTAATTCTGCCAGCTTATTGCTTTCTGTTTGTGCGATCCTGTTTACAGGAATTCCGCTCATCATAGAAACAACGTCCGCAACATTGTCTTCGGTTACTGTTTCTTTGTTCAGCTTGCTTTCATCTTCCCATCTTTCTTGGGCAATGGCCAATTCTTTTTCAAGACTTTTTTCATCGTCCCTGAGCTTCGCGGCCTCCTCGTATTTTTGTTTTTTGACGACACTGTTTTTTAACTCCCTTACATCTTCTAGTTTTTTCTCTAATTCTAGAATTTGTTTAGGTACGTCCATATTTACAATGTGTACTCTTGACCCGGCTTCGTCTAAGGCATCTATGGCCTTGTCGGGCAAAAATCTATCGGTCATGTAACGATTGGTCAACTTAACGCAGGCCTCGATAGCTTCGTCCGTATAGCTTACGTTATGATGGTCTTCGTACTTTCCTTTTATGTTGTGTAATATTTCTATGGTTTCCTCAACACTTGTAGGCTCTACGATTACTTTTTGAAATCTTCTTTCCAGAGCACCGTCTTTTTCGATGTACTGTCGGTACTCATCTAAAGTAGTAGCTCCTATACATTGGATCTCTCCCCTGGCCAAGGCAGGTTTGAACATATTGGAGGCGTCTAAGCTTCCTGTGGCGCCACCTGCACCAACAATGGTATGGATTTCATCGATGAACAGGATGACATCGTCATTTTTTTCCAGCTCGTTCATTACGGCTTTCATCCGTTCTTCGAACTGGCCTCTGTATTTTGTGCCGGCGACCAAAGAAGCCAAGTCAAGGGTAACCACCCTTTTGTTATAAAGAATTCTGGAAACTTTTTTGTTGATGATGCGCAGGGCCAAACCTTCGGCGATGGCACTTTTACCAACACCTGGTTCCCCGATCAGTAACGGGTTGTTCTTTTTTCTTCTGCTCAATATCTGCGATACACGTTCAATTTCCTTTTCACGGCCTACAACGGGATCCAGCTTGTTTTCCTCTGCCATTTGTGTAAGGTCCCTACCAAAGTTATCCAACACAGGTGTTTTCGATTTTTTATTTCCTTTGGGACTTGGGGTAGAACCGAACGTACTTTCTTTTCCGTCGTTAGGGTCGTCCGAATCGCTAGGAAAAGATTCTGATGTTGGTGAATCTACTATATCGTCGTCGCTGGTAATCATAAACTTGAACTGTTCCTTTACACCATCGTAATCTACTTTGAGCTTATGTAGCAACTTGGTCGTAGGATCATTTTCGTTTCTTAAGATGCACAGTAATAAGTGTGCGGTGTTTATAGAAGAACTTTGAAAAAGCTTGGCTTCCAAGAACGTAGTTTTTAACGCTCTTTCCGCCTGTCTTGTTAGGTGTAGGTTCTTCTTATCTTTTTGTATGCCACTTGCGTTTGGGTTGGAAGGACTAAGAATTTCTACCTTTCTTCGTAAATGATCTAAATCTACGTCCAAGGCATCTAAAATACTTATAGCTTTGCCACTACCATCCCTGAGAAGCCCAAGCATTAGGTGCTCCGTGCCAATAAAATCATGGCCAAGCCGCAATGCTTCCTCCTTGCTGTAGGCAATTACGTCTTTTACTCTAGGTGAAAAATTATCATCCATATACTATATTATCAACTATAAAATTACTAAATCTCCTTCAATCATGGGCAAATACCGTACCTATATTCGTTAAAGTTATTCTAAATGACGAAAAAAGTAGCCTAATTCAAAGAGAATAGAAGAATAATTGTTAACCATTTTACCCTTGGGAGATGTTAATAAAATATTGAATAAATACGTTTTATCATTCTTTGAAGGCGTCGATTTTGCGTATATTGGCATGCTTTTTTACTAATAAAAAACAATTAAGATTTTACAATGGCGGAAGGTGAAAAATTGATTCCTATTAACATAGAAGAAGAAATGAAATCTGCCTACATTGATTATTCAATGTCGGTCATAGTGTCACGAGCACTGCCAGATGTGCGCGACGGATTAAAGCCTGTGCACAGGCGTGTACTCTACGGAATGCACGAACTTGGGGTTAGAAGTAGTAGTGCCCATAAGAAATCTGCCCGTATCGTGGGTGAGGTTTTGGGTAAATACCACCCTCATGGAGATACATCTGTATATGATACCATGGTGAGAATGGCCCAAGAGTGGAGTTTGCGATATATGCTTATAGACGGTCAGGGTAACTTTGGTTCGGTAGATGGCGATAGTCCTGCGGCAATGCGTTATACGGAGGCCCGTATGCGTAAGATTGCGGACGATATGTTGGCAGATATAGAAAAAGATACGGTTGATCATCAGTTGAATTTTGATGATTCTTTGAAAGAGCCGACCGTATTACCGACAAGAATCCCCAATCTTTTGGTAAACGGGGCATCGGGTATTGCGGTAGGTATGGCGACCAATATGCCACCACACAACCTTTCGGAGGTGGTAGATGGTACGGTTGCTTATATAGATAACCACGATATAGAGATCGATGAGCTGATGACGCACATCAAAGCTCCAGATTTTCCTACAGGGGGAATTATATATGGCTATGATGGTGTAAAAGAGGCTTTTCATACCGGAAGGGGAAGAATCGTAATGCGTGCAAAAGCTACTTTTGAAGAAGTTCAAGGTCGCGAATGTATTATTGTTACCGAAATTCCTTATCAAGTGAACAAGGCCGATATGATCAAGAAAACGGCCGACCTGATCAACGATAAAAAGATAGAGGGTATTTCTACCATACGTGACGAGTCTGACCGTAATGGTATGCGTATCGTTTATATCTTAAAAAGAGATGCTATTCCTAATATTGTATTGAACACCTTGTTCAAGTACACGGCATTGCAAACCTCTTTTAGTGTTAATAACATCGCTCTGGTAAACGGTAGGCCAGAATTGCTGAACATAAAGGAAATGATCCATCATTTCGTAGAGCATAGGCATGATGTTGTTGTAAGAAGAACAAAATTTGAGCTTAAAAAAGCGGAAGATAGGGCCCATATTCTTGAAGGTCTAATAATTGCCTCTGATAATATTGATGAGGTAATCGCTATAATCAGGGCTTCTTCCAATGCGGATGAAGCACGTGAGAATTTAATGGAGCGGTTTAAGTTGACCGAAATACAGGCGAAGGCGATCGTAGAAATGCGACTGCGTCAACTTACCGGACTGGAGCAAGATAAATTACGTACAGAGTACGATGAGGTAATAAAGACCATTGCCGACCTTAAAGATATTCTTGCTAGAAAGGAGCGTAGAATGGAAATTATTAAGGATGAGCTTCTTGAGGTAAAAGAAAAGTATGGTGATGAGCGCCGATCAGAGATCAATTTTGCCGGTGGTGATTTAAGTATGGAAGATATGATACCTAATGAGCAGGTAGTTATAACCATATCTCGTGCCGGGTATATCAAAAGAACACCTTTGAGCGAGTACAAGACCCAAAATAGGGGAGGTGTTGGCCAAAAGGCATCCTCTACCCGTAACGAAGACTTCTTGGAGCACTTGTTCGTAGGTACCAACCACCAATATATGTTGTTCTTTACCCAAAAGGGAAAATGTTTCTGGATGCGTGTATTCGAAATACCGGAAGGTAGCAGAACTTCTAAAGGTAGGGCCATTCAAAACCTTATCAATATAGAACAGGACGATATGGTCAAGGCCTTTATCTGTACCCAAGACCTTAAGGATGAAGATTACGTAAACAGTCATTATGTAATCATGGCCACCAAAAAAGGTACGGTTAAAAAGACCTCTTTAGAGCAATATTCCAGACCACGTCAAAATGGTATAAATGCCATTACGATCAAAGAGGGAGATGAGTTATTAGAGGCTAAATTAACCACAGGTACAAGTCAAATTTTCTTGGGTCTAAAATCTGGTAAAGCTATTAGGTTCGAAGAAAGTAAGACAAGGCCAATGGGTAGAAACGCTTCCGGTGTACGTGGTATTACCTTGGCAAATGACGAAGATGAGGTAATCGGAATGGTTTCGGTACATAATTTTGAAGATGAACTTTTAGTGGTATCCGAAAATGGTTATGGTAAAAGATCCAGTATAGATGACTATAGAATCACCAATAGGGGTGGTAAAGGTGTTAAGACCATTAGTATTACCGAGAAGACCGGAAATTTGGTTGCCATTAAAAATGTAACTGATTCAGATGATTTGATGATAATCAATAAATCTGGTATTGCCATTAGAATGAGTGTAGAGGACCTAAGGGTAATGGGAAGGGCAACACAAGGTGTTAAGCTTATCAATATTAAAGGTAATGACTCTATAGCCGCAGTCGCCAAGGTAATGAAAGATGAAGATGATTTGGATGAGGCCGATATAAACAATATTGAGGTCACCCCAGAAGATAATGGCACGGGTATTGATAATGGAAGCAACGAAGAAGAAACAGAATCATAAACACTAATAAATAAACAAGGAAAAATGAAAACTAAGATTTCGATAATAGCAGCGCTGTCATTCACGGTGATGGGGTTTTCGCAGAAAAATGAGATAAAGGCTGCGGAAAAAGCGCTAAAAGGAGGCGATGCCGCATCGGCAAAAACCTCTATAGAGGCGGCTTCCGGTATTATATCAAGTGCCGATGAAAAGTTGCAGGCACAATACTATTTTACCAAAGGTAAAATTTACAATGACTTGGCCAAAAAAGGAGATGATAGTGCTTTTGAAGAAGCGGTATCCTCTTTTAAAAAGGTTTTGGACATTGAAGAAAAAACAGGTAAGAAAAAGTATTCTAGCGAGACCAATGAATACATAGCGAGTTTGACCGCCGATTTGGTGAACTCTGCGGTAGCGGACAATGAAAAGAAGAACTTTAAAGAGGCTTCGGAAAAGTTGTATATGAGCTATAAGATTAGCCCAAAAGACACTTCTTATTTGTATTACGCGGCCAGTAGTGCTGTAAATGGTGGACATTATGAAGAGGCCCTAAAATATTATAACGAACTTCAAGAGATCGGTTATGATGGAAGTGGGGTTGTTTATAAAGCTACCAATGTTGCTACCGGAGAAGTTGAAACAATGGATAAGGTGCAAAGAGATTTGATGATCAAATCAGGTGCTTACAAAGATCCTATTGATGACAAGACACCTTCTAAAAAGGCCGAAATTGTTAAGAACACAGCTTTGATATACACCCAATTGGGGCAAGACGATAAAGCATTGGAAGCTTATAAGGCTGCCAGGGCAAATGACCCCAATGATGTAAACCTTATTTTGAACGAAGCTAATTTGTATTTTAAATTAGGGGATAAGGATAAGTTTAAGGAATTGATGTCGGAAGCTATTGCCTTGGCTCCAGATAATCCAGATTTACATTATAACGTTGGTGTGATAAATATGGAACAAGGAAATTATGAAGAAGCTAGGAAGTCATATAAAAAGGCAATAGAAATCAATCCTAGTTATACCAATGCTTATTTAAACCTTTCTACAACATACGTAAACGAAGGTAATAAGCTAATCGACGAAATGAATTCATTAGGTAATTCAAGAGCCGATATAGCCAGATATGACGAATTAAAGAACCAGAAAGATGACTTGTTCTTGCAAGGGGCCAATGTTTTGGAAGATGCTCTAAAAACAAATCCTGATAACCAGGGTATTTTAACACAGTTAAAAAATATCTATGGTGCTATGGGTGACAACGAGAACTTTATGCGAATCAAAAAGATATTGGGCGAGTAATAAACTCGTAAAACACATAGAATAAAAAAGGCCCTGAATTTCAGGGCCTTTTACTTTTTAGATTATTTTTTTTATAACCCTAAGTTTGTGGGAGTAGTTTCGCAAGTCGTTATTAAAAATACCTGTATGGTCTATACGGTCAATTCTAACCATACCATTTACATGTATTATATAATTATTGTCCATGATGATGCCTACGTGGTCTATAACTCCGTTGGCGTTGTCGAAAAAGGCTAAGTCACCAGCTTCACTTTCTTCCACAAAGCTCAAAGCTTCACCTTGGGTAGCTTGTTGTTCCGCATTTCTTAGTAACTCATATCCATTTATCTTGTACACCATTTGTGTTAGTCCTGAAGCGTCTATGCCAAAAGGTGTTCTACCACCGTTTAAATCGGGAGAGTTTAAGTATAGCAGGGCCGTTTTGATAAGGTTCTCCTTTTTTTGCATGCCCTGAAGTTTGTTTCCTTCAAAATTAACACATAAACTTTGGGTGTTGTTAATAGAAGAACCCAATAGAATAGGGGTTAACATGCTATTGTTGTGTTCAACATAACCGATTAGGTCAGAAGTATGGCATTTTACCTTTTTTTGAATGGCTTCATACTCTTCTTTGGGTATAAAAAGTAATTGATTGTTAGGTATCCATCCTTCACATTTGTCATAGGCCACCCTAATTTTTGACCAATATTTTCTGGATTCCAAAATTTTGAAATGCTCACCGAACAATAGCTGGCTCATCATCTCTGACGATTCTTCGGGGGAACATCTGAGAGGAACTATACTTAAAGGACAAATACCGTATTGCATATGCTTTCCGCAGGAAATTAAAGTTTTTCCAAAACTACGGCAGAAGCTCCACCACCACCATTACAAATTGCTGCAGCACCGATTTTTCCATTATTTTGGTCAAGAACGTTGATAAGGGTCACCAAAATACGTGCTCCGGAACAACCTAATGGATGCCCTAGCGAAACCGCACCTCCGTTCACGTTTACGTTTTTATCCGTTAAGCCCAAAAGTTTCATATTGGCAAGACCTACAACAGAGAAGGCTTCATTAAATTCAAAATAATCAACATCGTCTATTGTAATGTTGGCTTTATCCAAAGCTTTTGGAAGAGCCTTCGCGGGTGCCGTTGTAAACCATTTTGGCTCATGTGCGGCATCGGCATAACTTTTTATCTTGGCCAATGGCTCTAAACCTAATTCATTGGCCTTTTCGGCACTCATTAGTATCAATGCCGCTGCACCATCGTTTATAGTAGAGGCATTAGCGGCCGTAACCGTACCTTCTTTTGAGAAAGCGGGTCTTAGGCCCGGTATTTTTTCTAACTTAACGTTTTTATATTCCTCGTCTTCCGAAACCAAAACAGGTTCTCCCCTTCTTTGTGGAACAGATACAGGAACTACTTCATTTTTAAACTTTCCATTGCTCCACGCTTTAGCCGATCTTTCATAAGATTGTATGGCAAACTTGTCTTGGTCTTCTCTTGAAAATTCATATTCATCGGCACAGGTATCTGCACAAACACCCATGGCATTTTGGTCATAGGCATCTACCAATCCGTCTTTCTGCATTCCATCCAGCAAAGATGAAGGACCAAATTTTGTTGCGGACCTCAAATACGCGTAGTGGGGAATAAGGCTCATGTTTTCCATTCCTCCGGCCACTACAATAGAGGCGTCTCCTAAAGATATTGCTTGGGCGGCCTGCATAACGGCTTTCATACCGGATGCACAAACTTTGTTTATCGTGGTACAGGGTACCGTATTGGGGATTCCCGCGTAAATGGCGGCTTGCCTGGCGGGAGCCTGTCCGGTACCGGCCTGCACGACATTTCCCATTAACACTTCGTCGACGGACTCTGGTTTAAGATTAATTTTTTCTAAGGCTCCTTTAATAGCAGCTGCTCCCAGTTTAGGAGCGGTAACCGTTGAAAGTGCTCCCATAAAACTTCCTATGGGCGTACGTACGGCAGAAACAATAACAACCTCTTTCATAATATTAAAATCTTAAGTTTAGCGAAATTACTAAAATTCTTGGGCAACAGTATGCTTATTGCTCCAATTCCTGATCGTATGGTTATATTTTCTATTTTTGAAACTACATACTTTAAATATCTATCAATTGGACAATCTTTACAAAAAACAGTCTCTTATCTATAAGTATGTACTATATGTTATAGCCATCGGGTTTATTGTTTTTTTCTTTCCAAAGGGCGGTAAGTTCAAATATGAGTTTCAAAAAGGGAAACCATGGCAATTTGAAACCTTATATGCTCCTTTCGACTTTTCAATAAAGAAAACGGAAGAAGAGATTACTAAAGAAAAACAGGAAATAGAGAATACCAGTGGTCAATATTTTAGGTACAATCAGCAAGTAGTCGATGAGGTTTACGATAAGCTAAATCTGGAGTTCGAGGAAATTTTTGGGAATTACGGACTTTCAGATTTTCAAAAACGAAGTTTAAAAGCTACGGCAGAAGATTTATTGGAGGCCATTTACAAAAATGGAATAATTGGGAGCAGTGCCGAACATATAAATGGCTCCTTCATTTATTTATTGAAGAACAACGAAGCCGAACGAGTAAGGGTTTCTGATTTTTATAGGGTAACGGAAATTGATAATCTGGTTAAAAAGAAACTTATAGGAGAAGGATTGGAGGGGTTTAGCAAAGATTTTCAAACCCTCTTTTTTGACCTTATCGTACCCAATGTTAGCTATGATGCGGATTTAACTCAAAAAAGTAGGGAAGATGCCCTTTCTAAAATTAGCTATACCAGAGGTACCGTAGATGAGGGTAAACTGATTATAGCAAAAGGCGAGGTCGTTGAAGGGGAAAATTTAAAGATCTTGGAATCTTTAAAAGCGGAGTATGAATCTGAGCTGTGGACGGAAAACAATTACTACTTTATATTAATAGGTTACACCGTGTTGGTGGCCTTGGTGTTGATAATGCTGTATCTCTTTTTAAAGAGGTATAGGCCCTTTGTATATGAGAACAATACAAAGGTAACGTTCATAGTTTTCAATATTCTACTCATGGTATTTGTCACTACCATGGTAGTTAAATATGACGATACACTGGTGTTCGTAGTACCGCTCTGTATATTGCCCTTAATCTTAAAAACATTTTTCGACGCTAGGTTAGGGCTCTTTTCGCATGTGCTTACAGTGCTTATTTTAGGGTTTGTAGTACCTAATAGTTTCGAGTATATCTTTCTTCAGATTATAACGGGTATTGTTACGATCCTCACCGTTTCAGAATTGTATAAAAGGGCCAATCTTTTTATATCCGTAGGTCAGATTACGTTGATCTATATCGTGGCCTATCTGGCTTTTCATATTATCCACGAAGGTAATCTGGATAATATATCTTGGTTCTCGTTGGGGCTTTTTCTATTGAACGGAATGATCACCTTGTTCGTACAACCATTAATTTATATATATGAAAAGGTCTTTGGTCTTGTCTCGGATGTGTCTCTGTTAGAGTTATCGGATACCAATTCTAAATTATTAAAAGAGCTTTCGAATAAGGCACCGGGTACGTTTCACCACTCGTTACAGGTCGCTAATTTGGCCGAGGCCGCGGCAAACGAGATAGGGGCGAACGCTATGTTGGTAAGGGTAGGGGCCCTTTATCACGATATAGGTAAAATGAACAATCCTACTTATTTTACAGAGAATCAGATTACCAATGTAAATCCGCATGATGATATTACCCCGAAAGAAAGTGCAAGAATTATAATAGATCATGTAATAAACGGTATAGAGCTGGCAAGAAAAAATAATTTACCGGATAGGATCATAGATTTTATCAGGTCTCACCATGGTACTACGTTTGTGTATTATTTTTATAAAAAGCAAAAAGAGTTGGAAGAAGAGGTGAACGAGGAAGATTTTAGGTATCCCGGTCCGTTGCCTTTTTCTAAAGAAACCGCCATATTAATGATGGCAGATTCTGTTGAGGCGGCATCTAAAAGTCTAAAAGACCCAACATTCTCTATTATTGATGCGTTCGTTGATAAGATTATCTCTGGTCAAATGAAGGCAAACCAATTCGTAAATGCAGATATTACCTTTAAAGAAATAGAAATAATCAAGAAAATCTTCAAACAGAAGTTAACAAACATCTATCATTTACGCGTGGAATATCCTGAGTAATAAGAGTGTAGTAATAACTTAAAAAAAAATAAGCAAAATAGTTGTTTAATAATGCTGATAAATTTACATTTGCATCCGCATTTTAAGCGAAAGTTCATTGAAGAAATTATTGGAGAGGTGCCGGAGTGGTAACGGAGCAGATTGCTAATCTGTCGACGCGCAAGTGTCGCATGGGTTCGAGTCCCATTCTCTCCGCAATTTTCTTCAAAATTTAAGATAACCTTTTCGGGGTGTAGCGTAGCCCGGTTATCGCGCCGCGTTTGGGACGCGGAGGTCGCAGGTTCGAATCCTGCCACCCCGACATTATACTTTAAAACCCGACAATCGTAGATTGTCGGGTTTTTTGTTTTTATGGATTTTGTTTGATGCCAAATGAATCTATTTAAAACTAATAAACAGCCATAAAACTAAATAGCCAGCCGAAATTTATTCCGATAAACGTACCAAAGGGTACACCTATAGCTGTGGCAACTGCCACACCCGTAAAAACGATAGCGGAAATGCGCCCCTGTTCCTCTAGCCTTGCTATCGAAATACCCACTAATGCCGCCAAGGGAACGAAAACGGCAGAACCAATTGCGGAGATAACACGACCAATAAGCACAATAGTATAATTGGAGGCAATCCCGACCAAAACCGTTAACATACCTATAATTAGCACAGTACGACAATCAGTTTTACCGCGAAGAGCGGAAAAAAGAGGTGCGCCTATGGCATATGATAGTGCGAAAACGGTAACCAGCAGACCTATTTGGCCAACAGTCACGTCAAGGCCAGTGGCCATTTCGGTAGAAATTCCTGCAACTATAAGGGAACTTATACCCGCTGCAAAGTTACCAAAGGCCAATGCATTTAAAGTTAGAGTATTTCCCTTGGGTTTTATAG
Source organism: Maribacter sp. MMG018 (assembly GCF_018100785.1). Classification (GTDB taxonomy): domain Bacteria; phylum Bacteroidota; class Bacteroidia; order Flavobacteriales; family Flavobacteriaceae; genus Maribacter. Next base: position 163,854 of record NZ_JAGJEC010000002.1, read on the forward strand.
CCATAAATTATATGAACTAATTTACTTGGTGGTAGGCCCATTGGATTCCCGGAGCTATACGGACAACTTCAATTTTAACATCATTGATAAGAGCGGCCGCTTTATCAGCATCATCCCCTGAACTTTTGATATGTATCAGGCCTGGAATAACAGGATGAGCGTCGTGAATGACAAAAAGAGTATCTGCTCCAAGTAACCTAGCCCCTTGAACAGCTTGTTCTCCACTCATTACAAGTTGATATATTCCGAATAGATGAACAGCATTCACAGGAAAAATAGCCACATCCACTGGTCCGTTCTTTTTCCTATACTCGGATAAGGGCTTAAGGTCGCGGGCTTCACTACCGAAGAAAACGGTCATTTTTCCTGATCGCAGCACATAGTTGTTTACGCGCCACATCATCATTTTCTGTGCTTTTACCGCTTCAATGGTTAAATCGCCCGAAGTGCGCTGATTTCCCCATTGCAGAACTTCTGCATTGTTAAAACCATATTTATTTGCACTTCTGATCTGCGACTTCATCGCCACGAAGACCTGAACATTATCTTTATTGTGCGGATACTCTACCAGGCTTTGCATCTGCCAATGGTCTAAAAAGGCATGACATCCAATTATTGCGGTCAAAGGAGGGAGTTCTTTTGGGCTTATTGCCACTTCTTCCTTGATACCTATCCTTTTCCAATTTAAGAAAAACGGATCGGTAAGAATGGCATACTTACCCATTTGTATCAATACGCATGCATTACTAACACGCTTAATTCTAAGATTATCATTTTTATCTCTCATGATAGCTTGTTTATAGTTTTTATATGGATGGTTTTTTAATAAGAGCATCCCACTTATGCACTTCAAAAATCGGTTACAGTATGTGCTTTTCTAGATAAAATATGATGAATCAGGAATATTCTTGATAAGTCAGTTTTTTTTCAAAATCAAGGCAATGATTCTTCTTGATATGCTTTTCTTAATTCTTTTTTACAGGATTTGACTCATCACCAAAAACGAGGTTCCATTTAATTTTTCAAGGGCTCGTCAAGATTGTTAAGACACATTTTGGTACTTAAAACTAGTTTTGGGTTTTGAGAAATTACTGGACCAACTTATGATTATGTCATGCAAAAAACCGTTTTCATTTTAATAACTCTATGTATTACCTCATTCGGTATAGCCCAGAAAACTATAAAAGCTGATGATATTAAAGTGGGGTTGGTGCTAAGTGGTGGTGGTGCAAAAGGCTTGGCGCATATTGGGGCCCTAAAGGTAATAGATGATTTAGGTATTCAAATAGACTACATTGGCGGCACCAGTATGGGCGCCATTGTTGGAGCGTTGTATGCCGCCGGATATTCAGCAACCGAACTTGATTCTATTTTTAGAGCTACCGATTTCACTACACTCATCCAAGATCATATTCCTAGAAATGCCAAGACCTTTTACAAAAAAGAAAATTCTGAAAGATATGTTCTGACACTTCCTTTTGATAAGTTTAAAATTTCGACACCGGCCGCATATTCCGGAGGTCACAATATCTACAGTGAATTGGTAAGATTACTATATCATGTAAGAGACACCAAAAAATTTAGCCAATTGCCTATTCCTTTTTTGTGTATAGCCACCAATGTTGAAACAGGGGAAGAAATAGTACTAGAAAACGGGTATCTACCGGAAGCCGTAATGGCCAGTGGAACTCTACCCTCTCTTTTCGAATCAGCTGAAATAGATGGTAATATTTTAATTGACGGGGGCGTCGTGAACAATTACCCTTTGGAGGAAGTAAAGAAAATGGGAGCGGACATCATAATTGGCGTGGATGTACAACATGGCCTTTCGGACCGGAGTGAACTTACATCTGCAATGGAAATCCTTAACCAGATCAACAATTTCAGAACGGTAAATTACATGAAGGAGAAATCAAAAAAAACCAACATTTATATTAAGCCTAATATGGAAGAATTCTCGGTACTGGATTTTGCCAGGGGAGATACTATCATTAGTTTGGGAGAGGCGGCAGCGAATAAAAAATATAATGAACTAAAACTATTGCCAAAATCCAAAAACAACAGCAACAGGCTAATTAAAGGGTTAAGACCTAACGATGAAATTAATATAGTTCAATTATCAATTACGGGAAATAACAAAAACTATTCCAGAGGATATATAAAGGGTAAATTAAGGTTTGAGCTTGGTGAAAGTATCACATTTGCCCAATTACAACAGGGAATGAGCAACCTTGCCGCTACAGGAAATTTTAATAGCATTCGTTACAGGCTTGTGTCAAACGATGTAGGGGACAACCTCATCCTGAAACTAGAGGAAAACCAGAACAAGACCTTTATAAGGTTGAGTGCCCACTATGACGACTTGTACAAAAGTGGGGCCTTGGCCAACTTGACCCATAAGAATTTTTTAATGAAGGATGATGTAGCCTCTTTTGATTTTATCGTTGGTGATAGACTCAGGTACAAATTACAATATTATGTAGATAAGGGCTCTTATTTGAGTTATGGCTTCAATTCAAGCTTCAACGATTTTGAAAAAACAATAGGTTTTGATGTCATTCAAAGCAATTATGAAGGTGCCGAAATTGATGATGTTCAAAACATAAACTTAGGGGTTACCGATTTTACCAACCAATTATACTTTCAGACTGTTTGGCGAGAGGAATTCGCCTTTACCTTAGGTCTAGAACATAACTTTTTAAAGTTTAGCACGCCAACTTTATCCAAAATATTAAACGAAAATACAGAAGGACAGACACAGTTTCAAGTTGATTCTGACAATCGTGTTTTGTTCGAAAAAAGTAACTATTATAGTATTTTTGGAAATCTTACTTTTGACACTTTTGATGACAAATACTTCCCTGTTAAAGGGTTATATTTTAATAGTAATGCACATTTTTACTTACACTCTTCCGATTTCAATAACAACTTCTCAGAATTCGCCGTTGTAAAGGCAAAACTTGGTCTGGCCACACCACTAACCAAAAACCTTTCTGTCAACATTCAATTTGACAGTGGATTGAAATTGGGAACCTCTGATGTCACCTCTTTTGATTTTGTTCTGGGTGGCTATGGCGCCGACCTTATCAATAACTTTGTACCCTTTTTAGGCTATGATTTTTTATCTATTCCAGGGAACAGTTATATAAGATCAAAGGGAACAATAGACTACGAATTTACACCTAAGAACCATCTACTTTTTTCGGTAGACTATGCCAATGTCGGAGATGACCTGTTCCAAACCGGGGATTGGTTCACGAAACCATCATTTACCGGTTATGGTATTGGGTATGGTTTAGAATCTTTTCTCGGTCCTATCAAAATAATGTACTCGTGGTCCCCAGAGGTTAATGAAGGAGAACTTTTCTTTAGTATCGGTTACTGGTTTTAGTATTGGAACTAGAGACCTAAAACAAACCCTTACCATACTCTTTACTTACTCCATTTAACCCATTTTAGTAAAATCAAGATGCCATAGGCGTTTTGACTTATCTTATAAAAATCCAAGTCTGTCCACAATTTCCATAACCTATCTTTATCCTCTTCCGGTAGTAGGCACTTGATTCTACATTTGTTGCTTATTAATTATAAAATCATACAAAAATGAAAAAATTAAAATCCATTACAGTACTATCCATGGTATTGGCCGTATCAGTGGCAACTGCTCAAACAAAAAACGAATCAAGAATCGCCAAGGATGCTGTCAACGCAAAAAAAGAATTGATAGCGAACAATCCCAATTTCGAAAACCTCTTTAAGAGTGCTGTGGGCTTTGCCATATTTCCTAATGTGGGAAAGGGGGGACTTATAGTAGGGGGAGCATCAGGCAAAGGTGTCCTCGTTGAAAAAGGAATGTTAACCGGTATTTTGGATATGAAGAAATTGAACATCGGTATGCAAGCGGGCGCTCAATCAACTGTTGAAGTATTATTCTTTGAAACCCAGGACGACCTTGACAGTTTTAAGAAAGGTAATTATGAATTTGGGGCAGAAGCCTCTGCCATAGTACTAAAATCGGGTGTTGGGGTCAATGCCCAATTTAAAGACGGCATTGCGGCATTTATATATCCAAAAGCGGGCCTAATGGCCGATGCCTCCATCGGCGGGCAAAAATTTAGGTACAATGCGCTGTAATAAACTTCTAAATATAAATTATAAGACCGTCCATGCAGGCGGTCTTTTTTTATGACCTTTTTTGAATTACAACTCAAACGCCATTAGATAACTTGGATAGCGTTCATCCAATAATTTTAAGGCTCATCAGAAATTCTCCACGCTCATCGTAATGCCTCATACTATACATTGATCATACCATAGTTTTACCCCAGATTAATAATTTAAAAGTCACAAAATGAAAAGATTAGTTTTCTGTTTGTTCTGGTTTACTTCCTTAACGCTGTCTGCCCAGAAAGAGTATTCCATAAGTGGTTACGTTAAAGAGTTTACCAATGGTGAAGCTCTTTTTGGAGTTAACATTATTGTAGATGGAGATAAAGGTACTACCACTAATGATTACGGTTTCTTTTCCATCAGTTTAAAGGAAGGAACTCATAATGTAGTGGTTAGCTATTTAGGTTTTGAAACCTTGGAACAGGAAGTGGTTCTGAATGCCGATACGAAATTGAACTTTAAAATGATAGAAGAATCCAATGCTCTTGATGAAGTTGTGGTTACAACTAATACCACCACTAGAAATATTAAATCTACGGAAATGAGCGTGGCCACCTTGAAGACTTCTACCATAAAGAAATTGCCAACAGGTTTGGGCGAGGTAGATGTTCTCAAATCAATTCAATTGCTTCCCGGTGTATCCAGTGTTAGTGAAGGTTCCTCTGGATTCAATGTGAGAGGGGGTTCTGCCGATCAAAACCTAGTGTTACTAGATGATGCAACTATATTCAATGCTTCCCACTTGCTTGGTTTCTTTTCGGTATTCAATGCAGATGCCGTTAAGAGTGTAAAGCTTTACAAAGGAGGTATCCCCGCAAACTTTGGTGGGCGCTTGTCCTCTGTACTAGATATTAAACAACGGGAAGGTAACGTTAAAGAATTTGAAGGAGAATTGGGCATAGGTCTAATTTCAAGCAGAGCACTCATACAAGGGCCAATAGGAAAAGGTAATAAAGAAGAAGGAAAAGGAAGTTACTTACTTGCCGGTAGGCGTTCCTATTTAGATGTGTTCTCTCCTTTATTGGAAGATTTAGATGATACCAAACTCTATTTTTATGACGTAAACCTTAAGGTAAACTATAACCTTAATGAAAACAATAAGCTATTCCTATCTGGATATTTCGGACAAGATAAATTTGCCATCAAGAATATTTTTGGTAATACTTATGGAAACGGTTCGGCTACTTTGCGTTATACAAGCGTATTAAACGATAAGCTGTTCTTTCAAGCTTCGGCCATTTACAGTGATTATGCCTATGAGGTAGATGTGTTAACTTCCGGTTCTGAGTTTAAATGGTCATCTAATATTGTAAATTATAATTTTAAACCAAGATTAAACTGGTACATTAGTTCCGGTAACACACTAAAAACAGGGGCAGATTTTACCTATTATAACTTTAATCCCGGTAAAATTTCCGCTATCAACAATTCCAGCACCAGCCCACAGCAATTTCAGAAAAAATATGCTCTTGAATCAGCTCCCTATGTTGATTTTGAACACAAAGTTTCTGATAAATTAAGTTTTCAATACGGCCTTCGCTGGTCTAATTTCCAGCGTCTGGGCAATGAAACGGTATCCATTTACGAAAACGGTACTCCTCTTAGCTATAACCCAACGTTGGACCTTTTTGATGAAAACAACGTGGTGAGCGAAGTAGCTTACGATTCAGGAGATGTTATTGAGAGTTTTAATAATCTTGAACCAAGGGCTTCCGCAAGATTCCTTTGGAACGAAACTACCTCTTTAAAGGCTAGTTACAACAAGACGTACCAGTACCTTCATTTAATATCCAATTCTACATCGGCCACACCCTTGGACATTTGGGCACCTAGTGGCCCCTATCTAAAACCTCAATCTTCCGATCAGTTTGCCTTGGGATATTTTAAGACTTTAAAAAACAATGCCTATGACTTTAGTGTAGAAGCCTATTACAAAGACCTTAATGACGTTACCGATTTTGTGGATGGAGCCGATTTACTGTTTCAAGAACAAATAGAGACTCAAGTCGTACAAGGTAATGGCCGCGCTTATGGTATGGAGTTTCAATTGAACAAGAATTCAGGAAAGCTAACAGGATGGCTTAGTTATACATTGGCACGCACGGAACGAAAGATTCAAGGTATTAATAACAATACATTTTATCCGGCCAATAATGACCAGCTTCATGAGGTAAGCCTTGTAGGCCTTTATAAACTGAATAAACGTTGGGATTTGGGCGCCAACTTCATCTATGGCTCAGGAAAACCAGTTACCTACCCCACTGGCAAGTTTGTTCAGAACGGGCTTGTGGTTCCCGATTATGAGGGTAGAAACGGAAATAGATTGCCCGCATTTCACAGATTAGACCTTTCCGCCACTTTGAATCCTAAAGAAGGAAAAAACGGCACTTGGATTTTTAGCTTGGCCAATGCTTACAACAGACAGAATGCAGCTACCATTTACTTTAGGGAGCGGGTAGATGAAATTAATAATATAGACATTCCTTCCGGACAGACAGAAGCCAGTAAGTTTTCCTTTTTGGGAATAGTCCCCTCGGTAACCTACCAATTTAAATTTTAAATAAGAAAAGAAAGTAGACTATGAAAGCTATAATAAAAACAGTACAACGCATTACATACCTTTGTTTAAGCATCATGATTCTCTCTTGTGAGACCGATGTTACTAATGATATTGACCTCAAGCAGTCTCCACCAAAATTAATTATTAACGGAGGTTTGGAACGCAATAGTAAAAGCCCATTAAAATCACAGCAGTTTCAATTGACAACTACCAATGATTTTCTATCAAAAGACCCCAATCCTTTTGTTAGTGATGCTCAAGTTAGTGTCACCGACGGTACAACTAATTATATATTTGATTATTCTGGAGATGGTATTTACATAAATGACGAGCTAGAACCCACTACGGGTAGTACCTATACTGTGACTATTAAATGGAACGGTGAGGTTTATGAAGGATCGGATACCTTGAACGAGGTGGCCCCGTTTGATCGGTTTTTTGCCGAATTTCAAGAAGAAACAGTTTTCTCGGATGAAGGGTATACGTTAAAATGTGATACTACCGACCCTGCAAATGTGGACAACTACTATTACTATAGGGTTTATAGAAATGGTGAGTTTGTAATTAAACCAGACCCCGGTAATTCTCAAATACTCATAACTTCCGATGAATTTTTTGATGGACAAAAGCGTATCGGAGCAGAAATTAATGGAGAAGTCACATTTAAAGTAGGAGATGTAGCTACCGGACAACAACTGGCCATTTCCGAAGGATATTTTGACTATCTTTTCGAACTGTTTACTCAAACGGGAAATACAGGTATATCTTTTGGGGGCAACCCACCACCTGCAACGATTAGAAGTAATGTAATCAACATGACCAATCCAAGCAATCGTGCTGTAGGTTATTTTTATACTGTTGATGTGGCCGAGGATAAATTAACCATAACAGATGAATAATAAAAAAAATACCGGTTTAAGAAGAAATAGGTTCTTATTATATTTTCTTATTGGTTTTTTAGTAACCGCATTGGATTTCCTTGGGGAAATAAACAATGGTGATTATATACTGGAAGAAGAGATTTTCTTTGCGGTACTTACATTGCCTTCTATTGTAGTAGTGACCTATCTGTTTTACTATTTGAGAAAATGGATAATGAATACTGGCTATTATAGAAATATCCGTGTCAAAGGAGGGTATCATCAACGGTTGTTTTGGGGAGTGGTTATTCTGGCCAAAGTCATTGGTATTACCTTCTTTACAAGGTACCTGTCTACACTAATGCTTCCCGAATTTGATAGTGGAGATTTTTTTGACCTTCTTTTTCTAGGCATATTCATAGGGCTTTCTTTTGTTGCTCTCTTTGTACATGCTTTGGAATCGTTTTCTGAACTACAAAGAGAAAATCAGCAGGTTCAGATTCGCTTACGGGATATTGAAAATGAAAAATTGATAGCTAAATTTCTTAATCTAAAGAACCAACTGAACCCCCATTTTTTATTCAATAGTTTTAATAGCCTAAGTGGGCTTATCACACAAGATCCCGAAAAGGCGGAATATTTCTTAAATGAACTCTCTAAAGTATACCGTTATACCCTGGATCAGTCTGATGAACTCGTAGTGCCGCTATCAAAAGAACTAGAACTTATGCGCAGTTACGTGGCACTGCAACAAATTCGTTTCAACAAAAGCTTAGTCGTAGATTATAATGTAGCGGCCTCCGATCTGGATAAAATGGTACCCCCAATGACTTTGGAACTTTTGGTGGAAAATGCTATAAAACATAACATCGTAGAAAAAGAGCGCCCATTGGAAATTACCGTTCGTACTTTGGGTAATTATGTAATTGTTTCCAATAATTATCAACCCAGAAACGATTCGAACAAACATGGGGAATCAACCGGAAAGGGACTGATGAATTTAACCAATCAATATACAATGATCCACACCGAAAAGCCTAAATTTGAAATTAAGAACGGTAAGTATGTAGCTATTGTACCTCTAATAGAATCAACCTAATGATCAAGGCTATCATCATAGAAGACGAAGAAATAGCAGCTATCAGGCTTCAGAACATGGTTCAGGAAATTGATGGTTCTATCGTTATACATAAAGTAATTCAATCGGTAAAAAAGGCCGTTGAATATTTAACGTCCAACACCCCGGACCTTATTTTTTTGGACATCCACCTTTCCGATAGTAATTCGTTTGAAATCTTCAATCACCTAGAGATTAAAACTCCTATTATTTTTACTACCGCCTATTCCGAGTACGCCTTAAAGGCTTTTCAACAAAACAGTATTGATTATTTGCTAAAGCCCGTATCAAAAGACACCCTACAAAAAGCCATAGAAAAATTCAAAACATTCGGTGGATCGGAGGTTCCTAACTATAAAGCTATTTTTTCAAGTGAGCACCACTACAAAAAAAGGTTCTTGGTTAAAATGAACAACACACTTCAAAGTATTAATATTTCCGAAATAGCCTATTTCTATTCAGAAGATAAAGTAACTTTTTCAAAGCTGAAAAATGGCAGGAACATTCCTTTAGACGACACGCTAAATTTCCTGGAGAACCAACTTGATCCCAAGGATTTCTTTAGGGTCAACAGAAAGTACCTTGTGGGCATCAATTCCATTACAAAAATGTACTACGCCTCAAAATCACGGATACAAGTTAACCTAGAGCCCAAGCCGAATGATTTGAATGTTATGGTTTCCGTAGAACGAATGGGTAAATTTAAAATATGGCTTTCCTCCTAAACCGGTGAATACAAATTTTCCACTCCCACTGACTCTATTTTAAAAACACTTAAGTAATGATTTCCTATTAAAGGAAAGAATAAAAAGGAGAAGTCTAGAAGTCAAAATAAAATTTGAGCAACAAAATATACTCTTGGTTTTCACCTCAACTTTTTAAATTTCTATTAGGAATCTGCCTATAAGCCTGTCTCATCCAGAAAACAACCGACTCATCATTTTTTACGGGTATTTCAGTTACATGATAACTAGGTTTGACCATGTTTAACCAAAAACCTAAAAATCATGCACATTACAACTCCGCTTGTGAAAAAAGCACAAGAATATGTAGTCAATCTGTTCACCAATCATCTTTCCAAAAACCATCGTTTCCATAATTTGGACCACACCAAAAACGTGGTTCGGGCCGTGGGGATTATTTCAGATTATTTAGAATTGGATACTGTTGATCAAGAAATCTTGTTATTGGCTGCTTGGTTCCACAACACAGGATATTTAAGTAAGTCTATAAACAATAAACTTATCGCATCACTTATAGCAGAGAATTACCTTGAACCAACCGAACTATCGCAGAAAGCAATGAGCGCAATCAGTAACTGCATTCTAGCTACAAAAGATGATAGTGGCACTAAAAACATATTGGAAGAAATCATGCAGGACGCTAATTTATTTCATCTTTCACAAGACAACTATTGGTCAAAAAATTCATTGCTCCGTACCGAGTTGAAACTAACCTCAGAATTAACATATACGGATGGGCAATGGTACAACATCAATTTGAATCTTCTTAAAAACACTTCCTTCAAAACGCCCTACGGACAAAAGTATTTAGAACGGGCCAGAGTTACTCTAATCTATGAAAACGAAGCAATCCTAAAATCAATATCGGGAACAGATAAAGAAATTGGTAGCCCAACAGCTTCGTTCTTTCCTTCTATGGGGACAAAAGAAATAATCGTATTGGAAAGTGGATGTAAAATAGAAATTTAACACCCGTAAAACTTAATGTCTTCCAGATTGTACATGTGATGAAAGAAGAATTTATAGAAATGAACATCAATACCAACGAGCTAAAACATTTGAGTTTTAATAGAAAAGAAGGACAGTACATAGTATCGCTCTTGGATTCTGATAAATATGCAGTATTACGAGGATATGGAAAAACACCAACAGAAGCCATAAATGACCTGCACGCAGGTCTTCTTTAAAAAATAAATAAAGTAAAAATGAAGAAAGACAGATTAATTTATTGGATTACCACAGTAATTATTTTTTTATTGTTTGGAGTGGCAACGGCATTGACCTTCCAATCGGAAATGGCCAGACAGAGTATAGCCGATCTGGGCTATCCATCATATTTTGGAACCATGCTTAACATCTTCAAAATAATTGGCTCTTTAGCCTTAATCCTGCCCAAAGTACCCTCTAGAGTAAAGGAATGGGCGTACGCAGGGTTCGGCATTGATTTTACATCGGCCTTCATAAGTATGTGGGTAGTTGAGGGCATTAGCGCTCATCTATTGTTTCCGTTAACAATGTTGGTTATTCTATCATGTTCCTATGTTTTTTACCATAGAACAAATGCAACAATCGATTTGCCTTATAAGTTTCACCAAAACTAAAAAGGGACATGCAAAGCAATGATATTACCTATACCAATGGGCTTGGAGAACTATTAGCACCTCTTCTTAAAATTATAAGAGCTACAGGTTTCTTTGAAGCATTTGTGTTCATGCCCTTGATGACCATCCTTTCCGTCTTTGTTTTCATAAGACTAAAGCGTAGATTAAAAGGCAATGGGACTTTTAAGAATGGATTACAAAAAAAAATGAGGTTGACCCTTTTGGTATCTTATTATAGTCTGTGTTTTATGGTGACCAATGTCACGGCTGTTGCTTTCAAGACCTTGATTGTTCAGGAAATGGATTATAAGGGTACGCCTTGGTTTATTAATTTAGTAGCCCCTCTCCATTTTTATATTTTAAGTGTAGTACTGGCCTACTTATGGCTTATACGCAGAAACCTATCCGGGCTAACCGATCGCCTGTTATGTATGTACATTCAAGTTGGTTTAATAGGAGGTTATTACATTGGTATTTATCGCTTAATGAACGAGCCGTTCAACATTACGGACCCTACTACGGGTATGAGCGGAATTTTCTTTCTATTGTGGTTCGGGGTGTTGAACCTGGATATTGGTATTCGTCTTTTTAGACAAATCTAGAGGAAAGGGAGTCTATCAAGAAAATTCAACTGATTCGATAGAAATCTGAATCTAGCTTGTATGTCCGATACCCATGAAACTTTTTTATCCCTTATAACAATTAGGTCGTTTTTTATAACTAGTTGAGCTTAGAAATTAATATTTGACAAGATTTGATTTCGACAATTGGTTTTATTAACTTTAAGTAATAATGAATTATATCATTTGCCTCCATTTGTTGCAGAAATTGCAAAACGGAGTATAGCGTTATATTAGTAAGGTAAAATATTGAAAGTAAAAGTAGTATGATGAATTGTTTAACTCTGCCACCCCGACATTATACTTTAAAACCCGACAATCTATGATTGTCGGGTTTTTTGTTTTAAAGAAATACCAAGCTGTGATTTTTAACATTGGCTAATGATATATAGAACATTACTGTTTAATTTTCTATTATCAAATTAAGTATAGGAATAGGGGTTCTAAGTGGTTTAAGAACATTAAGGTACAGATAATGGGCTGCATTCTTGTAGTATGAATTCACTATAAGAACAAGTGAAGCGGTAGCCCATAATTCATATGGTTTTTGCTTAAAATTATGAACCCCCGACAATTATAAATTGTCGGGGGTTTAGTTTTACAACCAGTACAATAGGTTACAACCGCTTATACAGTATATTGCTATGTAAGGATTTGTAAAGACCTATTTGTTAAAAGGTCTCCTTTATCCAATTGTAAGGTTTTCTTTTGATCCACATACCTCTGGTGAAATCTGGTATTTCCTGTGGTTCCCCATTGTTTTCGATAGAGGCTTCCGATAACGGTGTTATAGAGCTCCATGCGGCGGCATCATAAGCATCCATTGGTGGTGCAATGTTTTGTTTAGCGGACTCTACAAAAGCGTTCATAACAAAGAAATCCATTCCTCCGTGGCCGGCATCCTTGGCGTAATCACCGTATTTCTTCCAAAGAGGGTGCTCGTATTTCTTTAACCAAGAATCTGCGGAATCCCAACGGTGTGGTTCCGATTTACCTTCTATGTACATTCTGTTACCATCTACTTCCCAGAGACCATTTACTCCTTGCACACGGAAACCTAGCGAGTAAGGTCTTGGAAGGTTACAATCGTGTGTAATTATGATCGTCTCTCCCTTGGCCGTCTCTACTGTTGTGGTGATGACATCCCCTTGTTTCCAATCAAGTTTGGCATTGGGGTGGTTTTCGCCTCCTTTTGGGTGTTTTACGATGTAATCGTGAAGCCCTCTTGGCTTACTGGCATGTGAAGTAAGGGAGACCAATCTGTTACCTCTGTTAATATCTGCCATTACGGCTACAGGGCCTAAACCATGGGTTGGGTATACATCGCCATTTCGTAATAAAGAGTGTTGGGTTCGCCATTTAGATTCGGAAATACCTTTTTCTCCAAATTCTACTCCTGGTCCATATGGGTCTATACCGTCATTGAATTTAACGCCTCTTAGGTCGTGCTGATATCCGCAACGGAAATGGGCCAACTCACCAAAAACATTTTGTTTTACCATGTTTAAAACGGCAAGCACATCTTGTCGGTAACAAACATTCTCCATAATCATTAGGTGAGTTCCCGTACGCTCGTGCGTATTTACCAGGTCCCAGCACTCTTCCAAAGTATTGGCCGCGGATACCTCCAATCCGGTATATTTTCCTGCTTCCATTGCATCTACTGCCATTCTTGTATGCCAAAGCCAAGGAGTAGATATTACTACCGCTTCAACATCGTCATGTTCCAACAGATTTTTATAATCGTGTTCGTTTTTATCAAAAACCAAGGGTTTCTTTTTGCCTTTCTCCGCTATTTTACTTTTTGCAAGTGCTATTCTCTTTGGGTCGATATCGCATATGGCGGTAACGGTCACATCGTCTCTTAATAAAAGATTGTTTAAGTGGTTGGTTCCCCTTAAACCTACCCCTATAACTCCGACTTTTAATTTTCTGCTATCCTTGCCAGTGGTAAACTCAAGGGCAGAGGTTGGTAAAATTGCCATGCCCAAACTGGCGGCAGATGTTTTTTTGATAAAATTTCTTCGATTATTCTGCATCACGTTCTTTTATATTTAGATCTTTACTCTTTTTCGTTTTCAGGTTCGTATTATTTGGTTTGGTGTAAATTTCAAACAATTAAGGGTTGTTCTTAGTTGACATAATAGTTAATCTTAGGGGGTTTTTTTATCGATTCTCAATAAATATGTTAATTGGCTCTTAATTTTATTGCACTGATAAAGTTTACTTATAAAATTTATCCAATTGTTACCAAATACTCATAGAACGATGATAGATTTGTTGTAGATAAGAGATGGGAATAAAAGTAGATTAGGGTAATAAAGATTAAAACAATATAGATATTAACTTCATTTTAAACAAAATACAAGTAGTATTTATGCATGGTTTGGGCACTTTGCTAATGTTAACATGTATACTTTTCTCCTATATGGGCGGCTTTGCCCAAAGTGAGCGCTCTAACTTTGTCCATTTATCCAGAAATTTTTTGGCGTATTCAGATATAACCTATGACGATTTTGGTTTTGTTTGGATCTCTGGGGCACAAGGTCTTTATAAGTATGATGGTTACGATTTTGAGCTAAAGCCCTATACATCTTATTTTGGCGATGGTTTTTCGTATAAATTCCCCGTACTTCTTCATCGAGATTCGAATAAGCGTTTATGGATCGCTTCAACCTTACAGGAGTTGTCTTATGTAGACGAGAAGGGAACGGTCGTTAAAATCGGCATAGATAATACTATAAGCGAAAGAATAGTAGCGGTCTCCTCTAACGATGAGGTTGTATGGTTCGGTACCGATACCGGTAAACTGTATTATTACGGAAACGGATCTGAAACTGTTGAATCTGTGGGTAAATCGCCTAACTCGCCTGCCGAGAAGGCAACTTCTATCGTAGATATAGCGGTCGATACTAAAAATAATGTTTGGGCCAGTTTTATGGATGGTACCATTCATCATTATAATGCGGATAAAAAACTATGGCATAAGGTAGAGGCTCCCGTAACTTCTTTTGGTACTGATCTGATCAAATTGGAAGTGGATAAAAATGACCATCTATGGATCGCTACCGAATTACATGGGCTGTTAAAACTCGACCCCGAAAAAAAGGAATTTATACAATTAGCGCAGAACATTGATCTTGCCGAAGATGGTAAATACCCGATGTTTATTACGTTGTATTGCGATAGTAGCGGAATTGTATGGGCGGGTACAGATGGTGATGGTTTTTTTAGAATAGACCCGAATACGGATCAAGTTGATAATTTTAAACCCGACCCACTTAACAAATTTTCCATTAGCAATGCTACCATTACCAATGTAGGTGAAGATGCAAGTCACAATATATGGGTGGTGACCAAAGAAGGCCAAATAGATATTTTGCCAAAGGTAAACCCTGCCATTAATTATTACAGTGGCAGTAAAGAAGGGGTACCCACCAAGACTTTGTCCATTATGCGGACACCTGATAGTATTCTTTGGTTCGGGAGCGATGGTAAGGGGCTCACGGCCATGCATGTTGATGGTACCAAGACATTATATTCTATGGATAAGGGCGCAGATATCCCTTTCAAGGGGAAGTTTGTGCAATCTATGGCGGTAGACTCACTCGGAAATTTATGGGTAGGCACCTATCAAAATGGACTGTGGGTCTTAAAAGGGGAGAGACATAACATACCCGTACAAGTAGAGGTGAGGGATGGCGCAGGACATAAAGTGACGGATATTAGAACCATTTTTGTGGATTCTAAGGGAAGGGTGTGGACGGCCTCCAGATCATCGTTGAATATATATAATGACCGTGGGGAGGTGTTGGCGATATACGACAATAATAAATACGGTTTGTCCGGAAAGGTTATAGATTGGTTGATAGAGGATAATAATGGGAATATATGGATAAGCCAAGAGCCTGGAATGTTTTTTAGGTTCGATGAAAGCATGGGGCTACAAAATCCCGTATTTGAACCTGTAGCTTATCATAAGTCGGTATTGGATAAAGAGGATTACTCCATAATAGCTATGGATAAGGATAGTGAAGGAAAACTTTGGCTTCTTACAAAATCCCGCTTTTTGATCAAGTTCGATCCAATAGATCGTTCGTATCTCTCTTTAAGGGAAGAAAAAGGATTAAGTGAAATAACAATAACATCTATATTGACCCCGTCCGACAATGAATTATGGTTGGGCAGTTCACAAGGAATACATCATTACGATCTTGAAACAAAAAATCTGGAATCATACTACCGTATAGATGGATTACAGGGCAATTCTTTTCTGACAAAAAGTGTCTATAGGTCCTCTGACGGACAATTGTATTTTGGAGGAGCCGATGGGGTCAGTGTCTTTAAACCGGAATCTATGGAAAAAAAAGATTCCAATGCCAAGTTGTACATTACCCAGATAGAGGTCTTGAACAAGCCCATTCAGCATTTTTATCCCTCGATGGAGAATAGTAGGGTAGAGTTTTTGGATGAATTAAAGTTAGAAGCCGGGCAAACATCATTTTCGTTTCAATTTACCGCTTTAGATAATGTTTTAGCGCCCAATTACCAATATGCCTATAGGTTAAAAGGGTTTGATGAGGATTGGATCGAACCTAAATCTAACCGGATCGCCACGTATACCAATATACCGTATGGCGACTATGTGTTTGAGGTGCGAGCTGGTTCTAAAAAAGGAATTTGGGATTTGGGCGAAAAGCAGATCAAATTATATATTGCCCCTCCTTGGTGGCAATCTAATTGGGCCTATCTGATATATGGGTTATTGGCGCTCGCTATATTTTATGGCGTTTATGAATGGTTGATCTTAAAATACAGACTACAGCAAGAGTCGTGGAAAGGAGCCAAAGAGAAGGAGATGTACGACATGAAGGTAGACTTTTTTGTAAAAATGTCGCATGAGGTACAAACACCTTTAACACTTATCTTGGCCCCCATAGATGATATGCTGAACAAGGCCATGGCCTCTGGCAATGATCTGCTAAAGAACAGGTTGCATTTGATTCGGAACAATGCCAAAAGACTTTCTCGCATAGCATCGGAACTTACCAATCTTAGGGATAAGGAAGTCAATAAATTGCAGATACGGGCTACAAAGAACAACTTTATTGCCAACGTAAGGTCGGTGGTGGTTTCCTTTGAAGAACAGGCGGCTTTTAAACAGCTCAATTTTAACCAACATTATCCTAAAGAAGACATTGTCTTTTGGTATGATAGGGATAAGATAGAGCATGTTATATATAACTTATTGTCCAATGCAATAAAATTTACCCCGAGCGGGGGAGAGGTATCCCTGGTTGTGGAATATAATAAGAAACAAGAGTTTGTAGCGCTACAGGTATCGGATTCTGGACCGGGTATCCCCGTAAAGGATCAAGAAAAAATATTCAAATTGTTTTACCGTTCTGATCTTGGAAAACAAAGTACGGATTCTTCGGGTATTGGATTGGCCTTGGCAAAAGAGTTGATAGAGCTTCATCATGGTGAAATCAGTGTTGATTCTAAGCAAGGGAAAGGTTCAACTTTTAGGGTGAAATTATTTACCCGAGATAACCTTTTATCATCAGAAGAAAAATTGTTCGAAGAATCGCGGGCGAATAAAGTTAAAGAGAATGAACATCTAGGAAATATACCAGTCGGGGATCGCTTGCCAGATGACAATGAAGAATCAAAAGGACCTACCATATTGGTAATAGAGGATCATGTAGAAATGCAAATGTTCTTAAAAGATGAATTAAGGAGTAAATATCAGGTACGTTTGGCTGATAATGGTAAAAAGGGAGTGGAATTGGCCAAAGAAATATTACCAGATCTTATTATATGCGATGTAATGATGCCAGAGATGAACGGTATCGAAGTCTGTGAACGTTTACAGGAAGAAAAATCGACAGCTACCATACCTATTATCTTGCTTACTGCCGTGGATGCACCGGAGACGAGAATTGCCGGGTATAAGTCCGGGGCTATCTCTTATGTTCAAAAACCTTTTAATTTCAGGGAGCTCTCTTTGGTCATACAGAATATAATGAGCGGTAGAGAAAAGGCTATGGAGCAATTAAAGGGTAAACTGGTGGGCACGCCTTTGCCCAATCAAATGCAGTCGAAAGAAGATGTCTTTATTTCTGAACTGGTGGCAGCGCTCAATGAACATTTGGAAGAACCCGATTTTCGTTTGGAAGATTTGGCCAATACGCTAAATATGAGTTATTCGGTAATCTATAGAAAATGCCATAAAATACTGGGTAAATCTTTGGTGGAACTACACAGGACCTTAAAATTGAAAAGAGCGGCACAACTTATTATAGAAAGTGGATATGGAGTCTCGGAGGCTGCCTTTATTGTAGGGTATAAAGATGCCAAATATTTTAGCCAATGCTTTAAAAAAGCATTTGGAAAATCACCTTCTGCCTTAAAAAAGGAAGTACTAAGGAAAGAGGGGGAAATTAACCTCGAAGACTTTGGAATCAAGATTTAAGACAGCCACAGATTACACTCATTGCCATCTTGTTTAAAATGATGTTTTTTGTCGAATTATTTGACTAAATATCAAAATTATATTCAAAAGGTTACAGAAAATCCTCTTTATTTTCAGTTTGCTTAAAAATTCTACCCTAAGCGATCAAAAACACCCCCTCTTTACCCCAGAGTGCTGATTAGATTTGAAACTACATTAAGAATGTGTTTACGTATCGTTAACAAAATGTTCAGATATTCTAGGTAGAGCATTTTACACAGCACATTCTTGATTAACAGTTAACTAGTACTAACTCAAAAAAATGAATATGGATAGATTTTCTAAGATGTTAAGGGGCTTTACCCTCTTACTCATTTTTGTTGCCGCGAATTTTACGGCCACTGCTCAAGAGAGCACATTAACCGGTGTCGTGACCGATGCCGATAACGAAATTCCTATTGCAGGGGCAAGTATCGTTATCCAAGGAAAGCAAAAAGGAACGGTAACCGATTTTGACGGTAATTTCACATTAAGTGTAAATGCCAATGACGTTATTTTGGTCAGTTATATAGGTTACGAAACAAAGGCCGTGTCGGTAAATGGTCGTTCTAGTTTGCAAATCTTCTTAAAAGAACAGGTATCGGAGTTGCAAGAAGTGATTGTAACCGGGTATACTTCAAAACGTAAATCGGAGGTAACATCGTCCGTAGCCACGGTAGATGCAGAAGAGCTTACCGATGTAGTCACCCCAAATGTTTCAACAATGTTACAAGGTAAGGCATCGGGTGTACAGGTTGTGCAGTCTAGTGGTCAACCAGGTTCTACACCGAGCATTAGTATAAGGGGCTTGTCTTCTATAAATGGTAATGTGGCGCCACTATGGGTGGTAGATGGTATGATTATGCATACAACACCTAATATTAACCCTGTAGAGATCAATTCTATTTCTGTATTAAAAGATGCATCTGCAACGGCATTGTACGGTTCTAGAGGTGCAAATGGGGTAATTGTGGTAACTACCAAACAAGGTGGGTCTGACAAGGCTACGTTTTCATTGTCCTCTAGGGTAGGTTATTCAAACTTAAACCAAGGAAACTTTGAAGTAATGAATTCAGATCAATTGTATGATCACTACCTGTCGTACAGCAATCAAGAGAATATTCCTGCTTGGTTTGACGAAAGTTTAAAGAATACCGATTATGATTGGTTTGATAATGGTACCCAAACGGGCATATTGCAAGATTACAGTATGGTCTTTACCGGCGGAACCGAAAAATCGAAAACATTTGCTTCGTTAGGGTATTATAACGAGACAGGAACTGTTAAGGGGTACGATTACGATCGTGTATCTTTTAGATTGAACCATAGTTACGATGTCAACGACCGTTTGACCTTAAAACCTAGGGTAGCTTTAAGTTATGAGAAGACCAATAGCCAACAACATTCGTTGTACGCTATGTACACCTACTTGCCATGGGACCAACCTTATGATGAAGAAGGTAATGTGATCAACCCTCAAGAAGCGGGCACTACATGGTATGGTAGAGACGCATCGAACTACCTGTACGACCTACAATGGAACTACAGTAAGAACAGAACATTGGAACTGTATACCAATTTCGATTTTGAGTACGACCTTTTTAAAAATGTGAAGTACATCTCTACCAACGGTGTTTCATTTTATTATACCAATGGTTTATCATATACCGATCCGTCGTCGAATTCAGGATTGGCCACCAATGGTGCCTTATATAAATCGAATGCCAAACGAGTTACCAATTTCACCAACCAAATGCTTAAATACTCCAATAGTTTTGGAAAGCATTATGTAAATGCCTTGGTTGCCTATGAGTATAATGATTATAAGTACGAAAGCGATTCGGCAACGGGTTATGGTATCGTAACAGGTACCGAAATATTAGGCAATGCCGCAACTCCAGCTGCGGTAGGAGGAATAACGAACGATTATGCATTACAGTCCTATTTCTTTAATGCTGACTATAGCTATGACTCAAAATACATGGCCCAAGTTTCTGTAAGAAGGGATGGGGCATCCAATTTTGGTGCCGATAACCAGTATGGTACCTTCTACTCGGGTAGTTTGGGTTGGAACGTTCACAACGAGGACTTTTTTAAAGCGGATTGGGTAGATCAATTAAAGCTAAGGGTCAGTTATGGATCTGTAGGTAACCGTCCAAGCTCTTTGTACCCACAGTACGACCTTTACAGCTTAACCAATGTGTATGATGGTTACACGGCCACTACACCTTCACAATTAGGAAACGATGACCTTTCTTGGGAAAAATCGTACCTGTCCAACTTTGGTATAGATACCAGGTTCTTTAACCGAATCAATTTCTCTGCGGAATACTATATCAAAGATACATCAGACCTATTGTATTATGTGACATTGCCTTCGACCAGTGGTTATACGGGTTACTGGGAGAATATTGGAGGCGTTAAGAACAAAGGTTTTGAAGCTTCTCTCTATGCCGATATCATTACCGGTGACGAAGGTAGCTTTACATGGTCCTTAGGTGGAAACATCGGATTTAATAAGAACGAAATAACAGAATTATACGAAGGTGCCGAAATAGATAGGGGAACCAAGGTATCACGAGAAGGAGAGGACTATAATTCATGGTTCATGAGAAAATGGATGGGAGTAGATCCAGAAAACGGCGATCCACTTTGGGAAGTAGTTGATAGTGAAACGGGAGAAAAATCGGTAACCAACGATTACAATGCCGCTACCAAACAGATCGTAGGTACATCATCTCCTGACTTTTATGGAGGCTTCACTAATTATTTTGATTATAAGGGCTTTAGCCTTTCTACAAATTTCAATTTTGTAAGCGGAGGAAAAATCTATAATTCCAGTCGAGAATTGTACGATTCCGATGGGGCTTACCCTACCTATAACCAACAAGTTTTGTTCGATGATTGGTCTAGATGGGAAGAGCCAGGAGATGTTGCCACCCACCCAAAACTTGTGTACGGAGGAAACAATCTTTCTAACAAAACATCTTCAAGGTATTTAGAAGACGCCAGTTATTTAAGGTTAAGAAATATACAGCTTGGGTATTCTTTACCTTCCAAGGCTATCGAATCTATGGGAATTACCCATTTAGGTTTCTATGTGTCCGGTGATAACCTATTCACGTTTACAGGTTTTTCAGGTATGGATCCAGAAGTGGGCTCAGATGGCTACTCTAGTTCTCTATACCCGGTATCAAAACGTTTTACTCTAGGGATCAACGTTTCATTTTAACATTAAAAAAAGATAACATGAAGAAAATTATATACAGCGCTTTATTGGCTTTAGTGGTTACGGGGTGTGAAATAGATAAGTTTCCGTATGATTCCATTGCTTCCGAAGAATTGTTCGAAGATGCGGAAGGACTCGAATCTGCTACGCTTGGAAATTATGCCTTGCTTAAAGGGGACGCCGATGGTAACGGATTTATGCCACAGTTGCACAGATTGGCAGAATATCCGGGAGACAACGTATCGTTGAGCGGTACTACCACAGATCCACTTTTCTATTCTTATAACTACAACAACCTTGCTACAGGTAGTAGATCTAATGATTTTTGGACTTCTGGTTACAAGGCGATCGTAGGTTGTAACCGTATTATAGAAATGGGTACGGAAGGGGATAGCCCTGAAATGGACCAGTTGATCGGTGAAAATTATTACTTAAGGGCCATGACCTATTTCCAATTGGTAAATATCTATGGTAGACCATATGCACAGGGGACTTCTAATTTAGGGGTACCTTTAAAATTAAGTTCAGATATATCCGATGCTCCCGACAGAAATACTGTTGGTGAAGTGTATGATCAAATTGTAGAAGATTTGTTGAAGGCCGAATCTTTAATGACCATAAATAAAACCAATAGCTATGCTACAAAAGAAGCGGCCCAGGCATTGCTTTCCAGAGTGTATCTATATATGGGTGAAAATCAGTTGGCGATAGACTATGCCGATGAGGTTATAGAGTCGGGAAGGTTTACCATGCTTTCTACGGATCAGCTTCCTTCATATATAACTTTGAATCCGGATGATAATAGTGAAACTATATTTTGTTTCAAGTATTTAGAGGAGTCCGACTATAACCATGGTTGGTACACTGTAGGTTCTCTATATGCCAACATACAAGGTTCTGGTTGGGGAGAAATGTATGCGTCCAGAACTTATTTGGATCTTCTACTTCAAAATCCTGAAGATAGTCGATTAGGGTTTATAGAGCCTCAGTACCTATACGATGCTAATGGAGATAGAACACCGGTGGTATTCTGGGTAAACGACGATTATCAGTATGTTTTTCAGTATACAACAGAAGATGGAGGTTCTGTTTCTTTTGAAATGGATGGCCAGACCTATGATGTTTTATCTGAAGAGAGCGATGGTAAAACCTTATACTATTTTATGGATGGTTCGGGTGCGAAACAATATGTTATCCGTGATTACGAAATGGCACAGAGAAACGGTTATCCAAAGTATTACATCTTAAAAACGTCGTTGCAAGAAGATGTACCTCACTTATGGTCACCTGTGGTTTCTAGATTGGCAGAAATGTATTTGAACAGGGCAGAGGCCTATGCCAAGATGGGGAATACAGGAGAAGCCCTAGCCAATATTAACGTTATTAGAGAGCGTGCAGGTATACCCACTTACCAAGATGCTACAGATTTTCCTGAGGGGCAATCTGTATTGGATGTGGTATTGGACGAACGTCGAATGGAATTGGCTTATGAAGGTCATAGAAAGTTCGATGTTTTTAGAAATGGAAGAACTATGGACAGACGATACCCGGGTACCCACTTGAACGGAAACAATCCGTACTATGAGGTTTCCCCAGATGATCCACGTGTTATAGAATATATTCCAGAATCTCAGATAGCGGCACAACCAACTTTGATTCAAAATAACTAGACTAGATATACAATCGTGAAAAAAATGAAAGTTCTATTTATCGTAATGATAATTGGCCTATTCGGTTGTGATCCCGATGTGGTTGTGTATAACCCAGAACCCGCCAGTACCGAAGAACCAGCGGAAGGACCCCTTGATTTTTCGGTAATCATTCCCCCGGGCGGGAATAGCTGGGTGGTTAACAATGTAGCGCAGAACAGTACAGTGATCTATGACTCTGGAATTCATAATTGGATAGAACTGGATGATGTGATACGCACCTATTTTAAGGTGTCTTCAGCAGGAACCTTGAACGTTGGTCTTAATATCAGTGCCCCAGAAGGTACCTCAAAGATCAGGGTAACGGTAGGTGACCAGACTGTTGAAAAGGAGATCACCAACACCGATTATGCCGATGTGGAAATTGGTCAGTTTGATCTAGAGAGTGCTGGGTACCATTATATAGAGATTCAAGGATTGGAAAAGGCCGCCACCTATATAGGTGATATAAACAATGTGCTTTTAGGTGGATCGGCGGTTACCAATGGAGTGGCCTTCGTAGAAAATGAGGAGGATTTCTATTTTGGAAGAAGAGGGCCTTCCGTTCATCTAAAATATACCACACCCGATTCTGATATTACGTGGTTTTATAATGAGGTAACCGTTCCGGAAGGTGAAGATGTGGTCGGTTCCTATTTTATGGCCAATGGTTTTGGTGAAGGTTATTTTGGTATGCAGGTGAACAGTGATAGCGAGCGTAGAATATTGTTTTCTGTTTGGAGCCCCTATGTGACCGATAATCCAGAAGAGATACCAGAAGACCAAAGAATTACACTACTTGGTAATGGAGAGGGTGTAACCGTTGGTGAGTTTGGCGCCGAGGGTTCTGGTGGACAGAGTTATATGACTTACCAATGGCAACCGGAAACTACCTATAAGTTTTTATTGAAAGGGGAGCCCAGTGGATCTAATTCAACAGACTATACGGCTTATTTTTATGCACCCGAACTTGGTGAATGGCACTTGATCGCATCTTTTAGAAGACCACAAACAAGTACTTATTTGACAAATTTCCATTCCTTTTTGGAAAATTTTGATACCAAGACCGGTTATATAACCAGAAAGGGAACCTATGGTAACCAGTGGGTACGTGATACTGCCGGAAATTGGCATGAGGTAACGGAAGCAACCTTCACGTATGATGCAACCGCCAATGCAGGTATTCGACAAGATTATCAAGGTGGAATAGATAATAACACCTTTTACCTAAAAAATTGTGGCTTCTTTAATGAAAACACGACGTATGGCAGTGTATTCTCTAGAACAGGAACCGGCAATGTCCCAAATATTGATTTTGGTGCACTTCCCGAAGTAACCGTACCCGAAGAAGAGGAAGTGGATTTCTACGACAAGAGTGCGTGGGAGGTATTGGAGTTTTCTTCACAAGAGGAAGTAGGAGAAGGTGATAATGGTTTTGCGGCCCTTATAATAGATGGTGATTCCGATACTTATTGGCATTCTTGTTGGAACAATTGTTCGGAAACCTTTGGTTATCCTCATACATTGGTCATTGATATGAAGGCTTCGAATACGGCCGATAGAATACAGGTCATTCAACGAAATGGGTCTAGAAAAGTAAAGACCCTTGGCATTGCAGTAAGTAGCGATGGTGTTACTTGGGAAGATTTGGGCGATTTTATATTGGAAAACAGTGCAAATGCACAAGTTCTTTCTTTGTCTGAGCCCGTGGCGTTCCGCTATTTAAAATTAACGGCTCTAGATGCCTTTGATGGAGATAGGTTTGCCGCTTTGGCAGAGGTTTCCGTAGGTATGGCCCAGTAATGTCAATAATAAAGTTTTTAAAATCTCATAGATGTTAACAAGAGGTTTGTTCCCTTAAGTTGATTTGAGTTAGTTTGAGAAAGGCACGGATTATTTCCGTGCCTTTTTTATTAAGTTAATTTCTTATTGATATCGTAAGTGCAAAATAAATTATGCTGGTATGGTTGTGTGCCATTTACAATCATTTATACTATGATCTGTGAGCTGTAAAGGGCAAAGACCAGGTTTATGGGGATCGTATAAAATTTATTGTAGTTGGTATACTCGTGCATAGTCGATTACCATTTGCTGTGGAAATATGCTTTCGTCAATTCCTTTTAGCCCTCCCCAACTTCCACCAATGGCGAGGTTCAATTTTAGGTGAAAAGCTTGGTCAAAAGGCCATTCGGCATCAGTTTTATTCAAGTTTTTAAATTGATGGTAAACGGTACCGTCTAAAATAAAATCAATTTTTTCTGGTGTCCATTCAATCGAATACTCATGAAAATCTTCATAAGGGTTTTCAATAAAAACGGCTTTGCCCACTTCGGTCCCCTTAATATGGTTAAAGGCTTCAGTATGCACCGTACCGTATATAGAATCTTTTTCATAACCAACATGTTCCATAATGTCTATTTCGCCACATGTGGGCCAACCAGCTTCTTTCCAGTTTTCGCCCAACATCCAAATAGCGGGCCATGTTCCGGTACCTTCGGGCAATTTGGCCCGAACGCTGACCTTGCCATATTTCCATTCGTTGAGGTCTTTGGTAGTGAGGCTGGCCGAGGTATATTCGCCAAAGGCTGTGTTTTTTATCCAGTTTTTGTCTTCTTCAGCAACAAAGGCCTCGTTCTTAACCTGTTCTTTATGGGCCTCTATGATAAGAAAACCGTCCTCTACGCGAACGTTTTTCGGATTGTTGGTATAGTATTGCGCTTCATTATTTCTAATAAATCCGGTTTCGTAGTTCCAATTTAAAGGGTCCGGTTTTCCGGTACCGTCAAATTCATCGGCCCATACCAAAACATATTCTTTTGTAGGTTCTTCACCTAATTGGTCTTTAGTGTTATTCGTATTGTTTTTGCAGCTACCGATACCAAGGCTTATACAAATAACAGGTATAAAATAGTTGAGGTTAAAGGACATGTGTATCTCGTATTTTTAGGGCGTAAAAAATAAAGGTTTTTTATAAAATGATAGATTATGGTCTATTAATAAATCCTTATTTTTTTAACGACTGTGTTGTTTTTTTAAGTAAAAGCTCTGGTTCGTTGGTGGTGATAAAATCAAAATCGTTTTTTAACAACCATTCCATGTCCTCCTCTTCATTTACCGTCCATGCATTTAGGGCGATATTGTTCTTTTTGGCACTCGTAATCCATTCCGGATGCTTTTTAAATACCGAAAAATGATAATCGGCACCATCGATACCATCTTGTTTCAACACTTCCGGGGCCTTGCTTCCGTCTAGGTACTGTGTATGTACGTCAGGGTTCAGTTCTTCCAATTTTTTTAACATGTCGTAGCTGAAACTAATATAGACGACCATGTCCTGTGCGTTAAGTTCGTTTATCAATTGGTACACTTTTTCAGCAATCAACAATCCTCTTTCCTTGTTTTTAGAAGGTTTGATCTCACAGACAAGACGGGTGGAGGTATTATTTTTTATACCGGCCAAAATATACTCTCTTAAAGTAGGAAGCACTTCTCCATTTTTTAAAGGAAATTTGCTCAGTTCCTGATAAGAGGTTTCCTCGATATTTAAATTGGCATACTCAGGATCATGGGTTATTATTAAAGAATCATTGGCCGTCATGCGAACATCAAATTCAGCACCGGCACATTGTAATCGAATAGCTTCTTTTAATGAGGCTATAGAGTTTTCGGGTAAATCTTTGGTTTTCCAGGCGCCTCTGTGGGCTACCACTTTGTTCTGGGCAAAATCCGGTGTCTTTTTTGTATTGGAACAAGAACCGATTACCAACGTGGTAATCAATAGGTAAATAAATCTCATACGTTACATTTTAAACATTAATATTTGGGCATAGGTTTTAGCCTATGCCCAAATTTCTCAACTAATTCAACTAACTCAACTAAATAGTACTTAAGATATTTTTAATTGTACCCGTCGTTTTGTGGGTAACCTGGACCCAATAGATCCAAATCTATCTGCGCTATGGGGAAGTTGATGTAGTGTGGCTTCCAATTGGTACGTGGGTCCTTAGAACCTAGGTTTGCCGGATAGTATTCCCCATCACCCGCATAACTTGTAATTTGCCTATCTATAACATCTTGTCCCATTCTTTTTAGGGTAAACCAACGTTCTCCCTCAAAGGCAAGTTCTCGGGCCCTTTCGTCTAAGATAGCCTGTTCGTCCACAGAAGAAAGGGGAGCGGCTCCTGCTCTTTCCCTTACGGCATTTATATAGGGTAGGCCATCTCCACCAGAGCGCATCATGGCCTCTGCAGCTATTAAATAGGTCTCTGCCAATCTATAGACCATTATGTTGCTTCTTTGTAGATAGGAGTTTGGATTGTCGTCTTCCTCCACAAACTTTATACAAGCCGGATGTAGTCGCTGATAGTATAAAGTATAGGTTTCACTGGGGTTTTCCAAATCTGTAATGGGCTGATAAATTTTAATCTCCTGGTTTATACTGTCACCGGAGGTATAGTAGTATTTAAGCCTAAAATAGGTGTCGTCGTCCCTGGTGTCATTAGGATCTTCGGCAAGAAGGTCCAACAAATAATTGTTCGGTAGTATTCTAGCGAATCCCCTGCCACCTTGGGCAATATTGGCCTCTATGCCCGAAATCTGAAAGTATTGGGCAACATAGTTGGCGCTCATCATGGTATTGTCTCCACCTCCCAATAGGTCGTCTTTAGATTGTACTACGAACAAGGATTCTGCATGGTTTTTATCTCCTGAAAAAACATCTGCCGTAGTGGGCATTAAACTATGTGGTCCTTCTTCTATAAGGGAAACGGCCTGGTATTTTGCTTCTTCCCAATCTTCCTGCCACATGGCCACTTTTGCCCTTAGATGTTTTGCCGTACCTTTTGTAACACGTCCAAAAGCATCGTTCCACTGCAAGTTTTCTACAGCAAAATCCAAATCGCTTTCCAAAAGGGCAAAAATCTCTTCTTCCGATGATTTGTCGTTTATAACATCAAAAGCATTGTCTACCGTAACCGTATTGGTGGTAACATAGATGTTATTGAACATTCTGTATAGATAGAAATAAGAGTTGGCCCTAAAAAATTTGGCCTCTGCCAAAATTTGGTTTCTTGCTTCATCGTCTATATCCTCCAATGCTTCGGCGGCATTTATAATTTCTGTTGCCTTGTTGGCAATGTTATAAAAGTGCTTCCAAAATAATGAAGAGACGAACTTAGCTCCTTGGTCTACTGGGGATACGCCTCTTTCGTATCTGCCCATTAATCCGGTATAACCCGTTCTGCTAAAGGCAAGATCGCTTCGCGACGACATTAGAACCGCTCCCATAAAATCTTCGGTGCCGTTGTCATATCTGTCCCTGTTAAACTTATATAAGCTCACCACACCCGATTTTAATCCGTCTTCCGTGGTATAGATATAATCTGAATCTATGAGGGTGCTAGGCTGTTCCTCTAAATAGTCTTCACAGGCCGTGGCTAAAAAGACTACGCTTAGTAGGGCAAAACCCTTTTTTAGTTTTATGTATAGTTTTTCGGTATTCATAATTTCTTTTTTTAAAATTTAACCCTTACACCAAAAGTGAAACTTCTTGCATCTGGATAGCCGGTATCGGCATTTGAATAGGTACTTCTTATGTTTACCTCGGGACTATAGCCTATATAGTCCGTATTTGTAAATAAGTTGGTCCCCGTAACATAAAACCTAATCTGTTCAAGGTTTAGGTCAGAGGTTATGGCACTTGGCAATGTATAGCCCAAACTAACGGTTCTTAGCCTCACATAAGACGCATCTTTCACCGCCAATGAATTTAAGTACAATGGGGTAGTGTCATAATTAGGTCTTGGAAATGATGTAGACGGATTTTCGGGAGTGTAATAATCTACCTTTACGCCATTTAACTTGCCCGAAAGTGTACCTCCGTTATTAAAATCCGATAAGAAAGGGTTTACCTTATTTACCCCTTGAACCGTATAAAAATCTACAAAGAGGTCAAAGCCTTTGTACGCTACCGAAGTGGACAATGAACCAAACCAATCTGGGTATGGGTTTTTAAACACCCTGTCTTCTGGGGTTATCTTTCCATCGGGTATTCCGGTCTCGTTTCCGTTTTCATCCACGCCGTTGGTATCTTTTATTTTGATGTCCCCGGCTCTTAGGTCTTCTTGGGGCAACGACGATTCTGGATTGGCCTGTGGGGCATTGGCAAAATCTTCGCCTTCTTGCCAAATACCGTCAAATTCGTATTGGTATATGACCCCAACAGGTTGTCCAACGTAGTAGCCATAAGTGTCGTCTTTGGTAATGGGGTTTCCGTCGCCATCATCATATAGCTCTAACAACTTGTTTTTGTTCTTGGACCAATTGGTAGAGATCGACCATTTAAAATCGTCCGTATTAATAATGTTGGCCGTTAGGTTCAATTCTACCCCTGTATTCTGAAGTTCCCCGGCATTAAAAAACGTGTACTGGTAACCCGTAATGGAAGGTACCCCCCTTCGGAGCAACAGATCGGTAGTTCTAGCATCGTAATAGTCTACGGTACCGGTCAAAAACCTGTTAAAGACAGAAAAGTCAAGACCAAGGTTCAAAGTGGTTATTCTCTCGAATTTTAAATCTGTATTAGGTAGAATAACCGATGGGGAATACCCTGAGGATGATTCCCCATCAAAAATATAGTTTTGCCCGTCAGCGGTAAAAAGGGAGGTATACGCACGTCCTAGATCATTCACCAGCGAACCGTAACTTGCCCTGAACTTTAACTCTTGAACCGCATTTACATCTTTTAAGAAATTCTCGTTATGGATCTTCCAGGCAAAAGAAGCCGCAGGGTTAAAGCTCCATTTATTGTCTTCTGAGTTAACAGAGGCCCCATCGGCCCTTGCAGTTGCCGTTAACAGGTATTTATTGTTAAGGTTATACCTTGCCCTGGCCATAAAAGAGGATAGGCGTTGTTGGTTTTTGTCGCGTTCAACGGTTACGTTTCCTACTGCGTTCGTAATACCGTCATAGCCTAAACTTTCGTTGCTAAAACCTTGTCCTTCGGTAAAGGTTCTACTGTATTTGTTTTCTTGAGCAGATTGAACCAAGGTTACATTTAACTTGTTGTTTTCGTTAAAGGCCTTGTCATAGGTTAATATGTTCTCTATCAAATAAGACTCCGTTAAAGTATTTTCTATTCTGGCTATGCCTCCAACATCGTCACCGGCAGAACTTAATGAGGATTGGTATTGTCCCCTTTCCGATGTTCTTCTGGTAAGGTTTGTTTTTAATTGATATTGTAGGTCTTTGGTAATCTGCCAAATAGGGGTAACGTTTATTACATAATCGTTTCCTTTTTCATCGTTGTCCTGTTCGCGCAGGTTCCAAATAGGGTTCACCGCCGACAACTCCTCACCGCTAGGAAATTGGGTCAAGTTGCCATCTTCGTCATAGGCCCTACCCAAAGGAGAAGTAGTGATTACGTTGACATTGGCAGCCCTTTCGGTATCATCGTTCAGAAGGTTAAGGTCAAAATTAACCGAAAACTTATCGCTGATCTTTTGATCTACGTTCAAGCGCAATGTTTTTCTGGTATAGCTAGAAGTAGGTATGATACCTTCTTCCTTAAAGTAATTAATACTACCAAAGACCTTAGTGAACTCAGAACCACCGCTTACGCTTACAGCCTGACTGTTTACATAACCGTTTCTAACCAGTTCGTCTTCCCAGTCAACAAATTCGTTGTTGGCGATCGAGGCCAGTTCTAGTTCCGAAAAGATTTCCTCATCGTTGGGGTAAGAGTCATCGGCAATATTAGACCTAACGGCCTCTCTTCGTAATTGGGCAAATTCTTGCCCGCTATAAACATCAAAGTTGCGCTCAATGGATTTTGAGGTTACATACCCATGATAGCTAACACTTACTTTACCTTTTTTACCTCTCTTGGTGGTGATCAAGACCACACCGTTGGCACCACGTGATCCGTAAATGGCCTGTGCCGAGGCATCTTTAAGGAACTCTACGGACTCAATGTCGTCAGAATCTATATCTTCGATGCCTCCATCCCTGATAATACCGTCAACAACATAAATAGCACTTACACTACCTTCAATGGAGCCTTGCCCCCTAAAGATGATATCGGAAGTACCTCCAGGTCTTAGGGTTCCGCCCCCTACATCTACCTGTAGACCGGCAATTCTACCCCTAAGCATTTCGTTAACATCCGCCGTTGGGGTTAATATGGCCTTTTCCATATCGGTTACGGCGACCGCGTTTACTACGTCACTTTTCTTTTGTGTACCATAACCGACTACCACAACTTCTTCTAACTGACTCGCATCTTCTTGTAATGTTATGGTTATTGGGCTGTTCGAAATAGGTACCTCCTTAGAGGTATAGCCTATGTAAGAAGCTACCAAAATGGTAGCATCCTTTGGGGCGTTCAGGGTAAAATTTCCATCAAAATCGGTAGATGTACCTACGGTTGTACCTTTTGCCACTATCGAAGCTCCGGGTAAAGGCACTCCGTTTTGATCAAGCACTGATCCTGTTACTTTTTGCCGATCCTGTGCATGCATGGTCACGGCAGAAAAGATAGCAAGCAATAGCCATAGTATCTTTTTCCTTGGTTTAAATAATTTGGTAATCATAGAGTGTTGATTTTGTTCAAATTAAAAGTTGATTTAATCGTTAATTATATTTCATGTAGCGGAAACATAAAGTTCCCGTTGTTGCAAATTAGATAGATTTCTCTGTTTATGTGAAAAATCTAACACTACAAAAACATACATCTTACAATGGGTCAATGGTATTCTTCGATACCTTGTGATATATAAGGTTTTTTGGTATTTAACATTTTGTTGGGAGTGGTCGTAAAAGCTTATAAAAGAGGGACTTTAACTTATTTGTAGTGGTATTGTAGGGGTGAAATTATGGTTCGATTAGCCATTTAGATAGATAAGATGTAATCTGTGAGTTTTGTTTCTCGTTTTAAATTCAGCTTTTTTCTCAACCTAGAACGTCGCACCTCTACACTTTTAACAGATATGTTAAGAAGCGGTGCTATTTCTTTTGAAGACAGGTTTAAGCGGAGGTAGACACAGAACTTTAAATCGTTGGATGATAAGTCTGGGTGTAGTTCCTTTGCCCTTGTCAAAAATTCCCTATCGGCATTGTTAAAGGCTTCCATGAACATTTTACGGTCCTTTGAGCTATTTAGGTTCTTGTCTATCAGTTTTATTACCGGGTGAGATTTGCTAAAGGTTTTGTCATTCTTCTTGAGTTCTTTTTTAACCCTTCTCAATAGCTCGTTCCTTTTTACCAAACTCATGGTCGATATGGCCAATTCCCTGTTCTTGCTTTCAATTTCCTGATTCAGTTTTTCGTTTTTTAGCCGAATCATTTCCTGTTCACTTTTAATGAATTTCAACTGCATCTCGCGTTGACTCTCCAGCATGGCCTTTTTGTTTTGGTTACGGTAGTATCTTTTGTACGATTTATGTACCAATAGGCCCAGGCCAAAGAAAGAAAGGGCATAGGCCAATAATGCTAGGTTAGATAGGTAGAATGGGCGGTCTATCGTAAAGCTATACTGTACCGTATTTATAGATTCTTGATTTCCGATTTTAGATCGGGCCTTGAACTTGTAGTCCCCAAAAGGTAATTTTTCAAAGGTTACGGATGTATTAGGGCTCCAATCGCTCCAAGAATCTTCCAATCCTTCCAACTGGTACTGGTAACTTATATTGGTGTATTTACTGTATTGGGGAACGCTGTAAGTGATATAAAAAGTTGATTCTTTATTGGAAAATTCGCCCCTATCCAATTTAGGTACTTCTGTAAATCCGTTCTCTTTGTCTATGACCTTTACCTTATCCAATAACAACTGATGCGGCTTGTTCTGTATTTTGTCCAAGTCTATCAATAAATATCCGTTGGTTTTACCTATCAGGTACTTGTTGTCATTCAAATAGGTGATGTTCTCAAAACTCAATGGCATTTTTCGGCTATTGTTTTCAATAGGTATATTGTTGATATCCACCATATTGGTCAGGGGACCTTTTTGTGCATAACCGATATTATTTAGGGTAAAGCTCCACAAGCGTTCCTTTTTTTTGTCATATATCAATTTTCCCGACAGGTATTCTTCGGGTGGCATAAGTTGCGCCAATATAGAATCTTTGATAAATTTAGTAGTATTTGGTTGAAGTTTAAATATTCCCTTTCGGTTAGAGTAGAGTAGATCATCACCCATTTTTACGAGTCCGGAGCCTTTACTTTTTTCAATATCGTTAAGAAGGGTTACAGAACCAAAAGACCTAAGGTCTTTGTTTAAAGACAAGCGATAAATCCCTTTGGTCTCATGGTTTACCCATATTTCATTGGTATTTATTATTTCAACAAAACGCGATGAAATCTCAAAACCATCTATTTTATGGCCCAGTTTCCAAAGGTTGTTGTTCTTTTTCAATATCGCCAGACCAGAATAATGACCTATTAATAGTTTGTCCGGTTGGTCGGGAATAGGCCTAAAATTCCAAACCCCATCAATATTGGCAATTAAGCTAGCCTTATTGCCGGTAATTGAAAAAACGCCATTGTTATGTCCACAGAGCAACTGGCCGTCCAACGAATATAGAGACCAAACTTGACCTTCGGTACCTTTAATGAAGGTAAGGGGTTCGTTAGAATCAATATTTTTATAAAAAAGGCCTTGGTTGGTACCGATGTATAGTTTTTTATCGTGGGCAATAGCCGTGTAGGTGGTTCCGAAGGTGCCGTCCCAGTCGTTATATTCCTTAATATACGACTGTCTGTTTATACAATTGATTCCGTTGTCCAAGGCGGCCCAAACATTGGCGTCAGCATCTTCGAACATGTTTAGTACCGTATTGTTGCTTAAGCCGTTAGATTGATTTATTATATTGGTTATTTCACCATCTTCCGAGATAGAAACAACACCCTTGGAAATGGTACCCAACATAAAGCTTTTATCCTCTAATTGAATACCACTGAAGACCCGCGATTTTTTTAGCAGGCTGTCGGCAGGTATATGCCATCTTTTAAGGGTTTGGTTTTCTATTTTGTACAATCCTTTGGTACGGGTCAAGACTACAAGTCCATCATTTACCATGAACATGCTAAGAAGAAATTTTACCTGTAAGTTCTCAGGTATTTTGGCAATCAGTTTTTCGGTGCCGTTTTCAAGGTTGAATATGTGGCCATCGTACTTCTGAATATAGATCTTTTGATCTACTTTAAACAACCTGTAATTGTTTTCCTTATCGGTGGTATAGTGTAATTCTTCAGAATCGGTATCGTAAAAGTAAATACGGTCGTATGATTGAAAGATTATATATTTATCGATCCACTCTATATTCCAGATAATCTCATCTTCGAACAGTTCTTCTTTAATGGATTCAGAGATGGAGTGGTAGTCCATTGACCCTTTGTTGTTTTTGGTCCAATAGCCAAACTCCATATAACTGCCGGTAAAAATTTTGTCCTTAAACGAAGAGATAGATCTGATGGCGGCGTTATGTAACGTAGGGTATAACGTCCATCTTGCACCGTCATACTCTAAAAGACCTTGATTATTGGCTACATAGATGTGGCCCTGAAAGTTTTGAGTTACTTCCCAGTTTTGGTTTTCGGCACCATATTCAGATGGAGAAAACTTAACGATCGGAGGTGTTTCTTGGGTGTATGCAAACGGGGTTCCCAATAGTAATACAATTGAAAGTTTGTATAGACACGAAAAAATAGTATTGGAGAAAGAATGCATGTCTTCAATGGTATTACCTATAATTTATATGCCGCAAATTTAGGAATATGTAAATAATTACTGCTGTTAAATATGATTTGTGTTGTTTCGGCGGTATTTATTTGTTGCGATGTTATTCTGTAATCTTCAAAACAGGTTTTGGGTCATTGTAAATGCGAAAAGGTAAGGTCGGTCAATAAAAAAAGGACTTTAAAGACATTGCAGGTTGATGGTATTAAATAAAACCATGGCACCTAATACAGAACCTCGCCTTATTTCTTATTTATAGCATAAATTTCTATTTTTTCGTGCTTTCCTTTTAACAAGATACTTCCCAAAGAGGTATAGGTGTAGGAAGTCTTGTTTTCGAGGTCGTTCAAAAGCGTTTCGGACACTAATAACGACGCATTGTACTTGTTGCATTCCTCTTGGATCCTGGCAGAGGTGTTAATAACGTCACCGTGGTATGCCAGTTCTTTTTTTACAACGCCTACTTCGGCCACCATTAAAATGCCACCATGCACACCTGCCTTAAACTTGGGGACTATGCCATATTCTTTAAGGTAATATCTTTCTCTTTTGGTCAAATTACTTTCAAAAGCAAAAAAGATCTCAATACAGTTTGCGTTGGCTATACCTTTGTCATAGGGCCAAGACAATACCGCTTCATCACCTACATATTGATATATTTCTGCGTCGTATTTAGCAACTATTTCGTTTAGGTCATAAAAAAAATCCTGGATAAATTGGCTGTATTTTAGATGCCCTAATTCCTCTGCCGTTCCCGTGGAATCCTTTAGGTCAAGAAACATAAAAATACGTTTTTCCTCTTGGGGTTTTTTATATTTTCCCAAAAGCATTTTCAGAAAAATACCCCTGCCAAATTTTTCTGTAGCTATTTTTAGGAAAGAGAAGACCAGCGAAGCGATAAAAACATATAACAAGTTAGAGTGTAAGACTTTGTTGTCTAGCCACCATCCAATGCTGTTATCTATGTCCAATTCGTAAGAATCGGAAATGAACTCCATTATGATGGTAAAAACTGCAATGGTAGATATAAAATAGGTGATGGTTCTGAGGCCGATAGACGGACCGATGGCCAATCTTTTAGAGCTATATTTTTCGTAAGCAAATTCGACGATAGCATAAATAAATCCCAATAGAATGCCTGTAAGAGCGTAATAACCATAAATCTCCGCCATAGATAAATTTGCCACGGCTCCCTTTAAAGAAATAGATATAATACTGTTAAGGCCATAGAATCTAAAAAAGGCAAAAAGGGCCATTGCACATACCCAAAACAATAATGTTTGCCATAAAAGCCTGTAAAAGTACCTTAGGTTTCTTTTCACGTTGGATTCTTAGAGATAATAGTGCACCTTTAAATAAAGATCACTATAATCGGATCAAAGTTAATGCCCTAATTTAAAATTTTCTGTTCGGGGTATAGGGGGCACCTGCCGACTCTATATCACTTTCAAAAGCTTCTATCGCAGCTATGTATGTTTTTAGTTCTTTCTGGAAAATAGAAAAATCATTAGTAGCGATATCTATATTC
Organism: Maribacter sp. MMG018; assembly: GCF_018100785.1. Taxonomy (GTDB): domain Bacteria; phylum Bacteroidota; class Bacteroidia; order Flavobacteriales; family Flavobacteriaceae; genus Maribacter. Next base: position 200,194 of record NZ_JAGJEC010000002.1, read on the forward strand.
ATTTTTTGCGTTTCTGTAGGCAATTGTGTCGTGTTCCAATGTGCACCTGCGACCTGTCCTACCCTTGATCTAATGGATGGTGGAACAGATTCATTCTTTGATTGTTGAACACGGTTTCCTGTTAAGCCCGTTCTAAGGTTGTTTAATGTAGTATTCAGCTCTTCCCATTTTGTAAATAGGTCGGCTCCGGCTTTTGGTGTATTTACCAAGGCTGTTTTTAAATAGCGAAGACGCTCGCTTACCTCTCCTAATTTTTTACTGGCCATAGCTACTTGTCTAGAAAGTTCTGCGGTTCTTTTTTGAAAAGATGCTATCGAAGTATAATCTACTGGAACGCTCGTTGTCTCTACAGGTTTTACCATAAAACTCTCAGGGTTTCCTTGGGCCTGTAGTTTGCCATCAAATAATATATATAATTGTACACTGTATTTTCCGGGTGCTGCCAATGGTCCTTGAGGGTCACCGGCCCATGGAGGTTTAAAATCTGGAACTTCGAGGTCTATCGGGCTTGGGGAAGAAAGTCGTAAATCCCAGTTTACCCTGTGCAATCCCTTTTTGTTATTACCTTCTACCCATCTCACTGGTTGATCTTTATCGTCCCTAACCAAAAGTAAAACTCTAGGTTCTTGTTCGTTGCCCTCGGATGTCAGTTGTTCCCAACCAGGAAAGGGAACGTTCATGTTTTTGGCCTCAAATGATTTTTCTTTTTCCTTACGGATAGTTTTAGAAGTCTTTGGAACATCATTTAAATAATAGGTGAAGAGAGCACCGAACGGCGGGTTGTCCGCAGCATAACTGGTCGTGCCTAGGGTAGGCATCCCTTTCGCCTGCATAGGAACATATGGTACGTACCACCAAGCATCCCGAAGCGAAAACAGTTTGTTTGTCTTAGAATTAATAGTGGTTGCTATTTCCCTAAGAGGGGTATAATCGTCCAAAACGTAAAAACCTCTACCAAAAGAAGCGCCTACCAGGTCATGGTCCCTGGCGTGTAATTCAAGGTCACGAAAGGGGATGGTGGGTACTCCGGATTTTAATGGAATCCAATTAACACCCTTATTTATAGAGAAATAGATGCCGTACTCGGTACCTATGAACAATAAGTTTTTATTGATAGGGTCTTGCTTGATTACCCATACGATCGTATTGTTGGGTAGGTCGCCTACAATGGACTTCCAAGAGCGGCCACGGTCGGTACTCATAAATAGGTAAGGGGTAAAATCACCAAATTTATGTGCATCGGCACTTACAAAAACGGTATTGGCATCGTGGTTAGAGGCTTCTACATCGTTTATGAAAGAAAACTTTGGCACTTTTGGCAATGCCCCGCTTTTTCTCCAATTGTCGCCGCCATCTTCACTTATATGTACTAAGCCATCATCAGAACCTACATATAAAAGACCTTCTACTTTAGGTGATTCGGATATCGACGTTAAGGTGGCATATTTAGACATGGCACCATTGTCGTACAAAGCATCGATGCTCCATACTTTGCCCATCATTTCCAGTTCGTACCTATTGGTATTGGTGGTAAGGTCGTCGCTTATGGGCTTCCAAGAATTACCTTGGTCATCACTTTTCCAAAGTCGTTGCGAACCATAATAGAGTCTATGATTGTTGTGCGGACTAATAAGAATGGGGCTGTCCCAATTCCATCTTTCCGCTATATCGCCAGAACTGGGTTGAGGTTGTATGTCCATACTTTCTTCGCTTCTTCTATCATAGCGTTGAAGGTTGCCTTCCTGTATTTCCATATAAACAATATTGGGGTCTTTGGGATCAAATGCATTATCATAGCCATCGGCTCCCAAGGGTACATACCAATCCCTATTTCTAACCCCCTCGGTATTCATGGTTCTAGAAGGACCTATCAAAGTACCAAGATCCTGGGCTCCACCCACGATATTATAAAAGGGCAGGGCATTGTCCAATGAGAGCTTGTAGAACTGAGAAACGGGCAGGTTTGGAAAATGACGCCATGTTGTGCCTTCGTCAAATGTCTCATAAAGTCCGGCATCAGATCCCGCCAACAGGTGCTTTCCGTTGTTAGGGTCTATCCACAGGGCATGGTTGTCGCTATGTTTTTCTCTACCTGTACCAAGTACCTTAAAATTCTTGCCGCCATCTCGCGTTACATGGAGGAAGACATCCATCTGATAAACAAGGTCGGGGTCTGTGTTGGATACTTCTATTTCTTGATAGTAATGCGGCCCGGTTCCACCAGAGATGTAGCTATTACGGCGTTCCCAACTTTCTCCCATATCCATAGATCTGTAAAATCCTTTCTCTGAATTTTCGGCTTCAATAGTTGCGTATACCAGATTGGGGTCTGCAGGAGTAACCCCAAGACCTATTTTTCCCATGTCTCCCTTGGGAAGTCCCGTACTTTTTTGGGTCCAAGTGTCCCCATTGTCGGTAGATTTATAAATGCCCGATTTTGGTCCCCCAGAAAGAAAACCCCACACATGCCTTCTTCTCTGATAGGCAGCGGCATACACTATGTCTGGATTCGAAGGGGCGAATTCAATATCGGTAACACCTGTATTTTCATCGATTTCCAATACAAGGTTCCATGTTTTTCCACCGTCAGAAGTCTTATATAGCCCACGGTTACCTCCAGAGGCCCATAGGGGGCCTTCGGCCGCTACAAAAACAACATCGCTATTTCTAGGGTCCACCAAAATTTTTCCGATATGTTCAGATTGTTCCAATCCCGTATTCGTCCATGTAGTGCCGCCATCCACACTTTTAAAAACACCATGTCCCCATCCTACATGCCTACCACTTACGTTTTCTCCGGTACCTACCCAAACAACTTGGGGGTTATTGGGGTCGATGGTTACAGAACCAATGGAATAGGAAGATTGATCGTCGAAAACAGGTTTCCAAGAAATACCACTATTTTCTGTTTTCCATAGACCTCCAGAACCTACGGCCACATACCAAGTACTGGGGTTGGCCGTACTAACGGCAATATCGGATATTCGACCTCCCATGAGTGCTGGCCCAATAGATCTAAGTTCCAATCCTTTTACGGCATTGGCAAGGGCAGCCTTATTCGTTTCTTGGGCGGTAAGCGTCAAAGAAATTAATAAGAAAGGTAAGTAAAGAAAGAAAATGGAGAGGTGATTTTTTCGCAACATAGGTAGACTGTTTGGTAGTTAGTTAGAAATTGAATATGCATCCAAAAGGTGTTATAAAAATAAATAACCAAGATGAAAAATGCTTAAAGAGAGGGCATTACTTTTAAAAAAGTTTACTTCTAGGTAAACTGATCTTTATAAACGGTGTTTTTGACCAGGTTTTGGCCAATATTCTTTCGGTTTATGAGGCTGTCCTGTAATTCAAATTCAAAGAACACTTTTATTGTCCCGTATCTTTAAATTTTTGTAGAGAGTACAAAAAATAAAAAAAGCCAAAATCGCTCCGAGAAAGGCCATAGCCATATCTTTTTGGGCATCCCAAATATCACCTTGTGTGCCCAAATATGAAATACCTTGTTCTACAAAGAAAACATCGGCCACCAGCCATTCTATGATTTCATATAGGCCACTAACCGAAAGGATCGTAACAATAGGCAACAAGAAGGCGATCCGTTGAGGATACTTTAACCAATTTAAGAAACATTCTTGCATAGGGTAATAAAGCAAAAAACCGAAGCTAAAGTGTACCAACCGGTCGTATTGGTTTCTTGGAGAGCCAAAAACATCTTGTAACCAAAACCCGAAAGTGTTTTCTGCATAGGTATATTTTGAACCATATACGTGCAGGCATAAAAAAATACAGATCAGCAAATAACTAAAGTTGCTGAATCTGTATTTTTTAAAAGAGAATATTAAAAAAAGTAGTGAAATCACCGTTAAGGTATTTTCAATGAGCCAATTGGATACATCTGTCGTTCCGATGAAGGAATTGGACCATACAATGACAAACAAAAGCATAAATATTGGCAACAATGCTTTCTTTGCGGTTATGGCATTCCTATTTGTCATGTATCCATGTTTTTAAAAAACATCCTTTTAAGCTTTCATTAATCCTTAAACAGTTTGTCGAGTTTTTTAAGGTTGATTCCCAAGAATATCCTGAAAATTCCAGCGGTTATAAGTGCAAAGGCCGTCATATATACAATGCTGAGACCGGCAAATAATGGATTTGCCAAGAGCAAAAAGGAAAACAACAGGGTGATGATGCTCCAAAACAGTAGCCAGCCCCATTGTGGTATTCCTGCAGATTTTAATTGAAATGAAAGCCCTATGGACAAGATGCTTTGAAACAACAGCCAAAAACCAACATATAAAGGTAAAATGGCCATGGTCATCAAAGGATGGGCCAAGAGCAATATGCCTATGACCAAATCTAGGATACCACCGGCCAAGTACCAGCCCCAATCTGTCATTTCGTTTTTGTTGGAAATGGAAAATGCAATTTGGGATATCCCTGATACAAAAATGAATACACTAAAAATGATACTTAGTGATATGTAGCTTTCCAAAGGGGTCCGCATTACCCAAACCCCTACAAATATGTACAATAGACCTATTAAGATTGATATCCACCAGTTTTTTATCGCTCTTTGCGATGAATCTAAAATTGTTATCATGATTTCTATTATTTAAGGGGTGTGTTCTACATTGTGTATTAGGGATAAACCAAACTTACCCGTACAAAGTGCTCTTTTAAAAACAGGATTTTATTCTAGTTTTTCTGCGTTTAAAATAGCTGTACTTATTTTAAAAACTCGGGGTCCTTATAAGCAGGGTTTGGGTACTTATAAAATCCCTCCCCTGTAGAAACACCTAATTTATTTTTATCTATAAAATGCTCTTTTAGGTAGTTGGCCGTTTTTATTTTTAACTCGTCTTGGGTTTTTTCCGCGGCCATTTTATCAATGTTATAAGCGGTCGTGATACCCACAACATCAAGAATACCGAAAGGTCCTGCAGGTGCTCCCGTTGCTTTCATCCAAGTTTTGTCTATCGTTTGTGGATCCGCAACTTCGGTAACCAATAAACGGGTAGCGGCACTTAATAACGGCACCAATAACGAGTTTAGAATATAACCGGGCTGCTCTTTGTGCAGGGGCAAGGCCAGCATACCGATGGCTTTTGCAAATTCTACAACATCCTCGAAAACCTTGGGGTCGGTCGTATCATGGCCCATAATTTCAGCGGTATTGTGAATCCAAATGTTATTGGCGAAATGTAGGGCCAAAAATTTTGAAGGTCTACCCGTAGATTCTGCAAATTGGCTAGGTAATAGCGTAGAAGAGTTGGTAGCGAACACCGTTTTTTCTGGTGCTACTTTCGCCAATTTTGTATAAAAATCCGTTTTAATGGCCGGATTTTCGGGAACGGCCTCAATGAGTAGATCCGCATCTTTAACCGCTTCTGCCAAATTGGAGGTATAACTTAAATTTTGACCTGCTTGGTCTATTTGTTGCTGCGAGGCGTTCAAATCTTTTTTGAAAGCCTCACTAAGAATGTTGAACTTGGCTTTTGCTTTTTCCAATACATCATCATTAATATCGTAAACAGTTACATGAAATCCGTGAAATGCGGATTGAAAAGCAATTTGATACCCTAGAACCCCGCTACCTGCAATGGTAATATTCTTATAGTTCATATCTAAGTTTTTTTATTTATTCTTCCTTGTTTTTCTATTCGCTAAGGAAGGATTAGAGTATTGTTTTATTGTAAATGCGAACGTAACATCCATGCGGTTTTCTCATGATGTTCCATTAATCCGGTAATATAATCGCTGATACCTTCTGCTTGCCATTTGTCCGCGATTGGCTTAATTTCTTCCCTTAAGAAAATAATAATGCTCTCATGGTCTTGCAACAGTTCGGCAAATATGCTTTGGCTGTCATTTTTACCTTTTGTCTTTTCGGTAAGATGGGTCAGCTCAGAATACATTTTTAAGGTAGCGGGTACATAATGGCCGACCGCACGTATTTTTTCTGCAACCGTGTCAACAATCTCTTGCTGTTCATTGTATAAGGTCTCTAAATAGACATGTACCGTATGAAAATCGGGACCTTCAACGTTCCAGTGAAAATTCAAGGTTTTTGAATAGAGTACAAACTCATCGGCCAATATCTTTGCCAATTGATCGGCAATGGCCTGCCTGTTTTCTGCTGAGATTCCAATGTTAGGTGTCTTCATCTTTATTGTTTTTTTGAATTGCCATATAAAGGTATTTCGGTCTATAATCAATTATTATGACCAAAGTCAGAAAACCTTCTTTTTAAGAAGAATTTAATGTTTGAAGAGGTTTGGTATGGTAGTTACATCTGTTTACAATGATGTCTTCCGGTGGCCATGTAAAAGTGGTTTATCGTAGAAAAACAAAGGGATGGTGGCATGCCTAGGCTTAAACATTGTTTATTAGGATGAACACAATGCCGACCACGATAATGGCCCCAAAAGAATACCCTACGAACTTGGCCGTGGTTTTTGAGCCTTTAAAAACGCTGATGCCCAGCTTTACGAGCATGTTGCTCAAAACGGCGGCAATGATCACCGAAGAGGCCGTTTTTATTTTATCTGAATCCAAAGAAAATTTGGCCATGCTTATGGTAATTGCATCTGTATCGGCCAATCCTGAAATAAGGGCCGAATAGTATAATCCGCTTTCACCAAAAAACTGGTTGCTGTAGAAAACCGCAAACAGGATAATGATGTAAATGGCTCCAAAACCAATGGCACTTAGTATGTTAAGTGGATTTCCCAGCTTTATATTGGTGTCCGTTTCTTTAGAGTCCCTTTGTATCAAGATTAGGGATACCACTAAACAAATTATGGTCAGTAGCGAAAAGGGGAGGGCCAAATAGGTTAAAAGTGAACTGTTGAAGATATATATCAAAAGGGCCAACCTAGGAAACATGATAGCCGAAGCGATTACAATACCGGCGGCATATTTTTTTGAGAGTTCCGGTGATTCCTCGCTTCGTGAGGCATAGCTCCAAGCTACTGCGGTACTGGAAATAAGACCACCAAGAATGGCGGTCAACAAAATACCTCTTTTTGAACCTACGAACTTGACCAAAAAGTAACCTATAAAATTCAAAAAGGATACGATTACCACTATAGAACCGATCTCGAACGGATTCAGAAGGTCATTGGGACCGTAATTCTTGTTGGGAAGAAAGGGCAATATCAAAAGCGCGATGATCGAAAATTTGATGAAGGCAAAAAGCTCCTCCGAGGTTATGTTACTGATTACGGAGCGGAACGTTGTCTTTAATGAAAGCAGCGTAACAACAATCACTGATGTGGCTACGGCATCTCTATAATATTCGGCGGAGACCATCACCCCCAAGATAAAAGTGGCGATCAATGCTAAATTAGTGGTCAGTCCTTGACTATATTCCTCTTGTTTCCGATAAATAGGGTTAAGGGCCAATAAGAGGATAAAGGCGGCCAAACCAATTATCAACAACCAAACGGTAAATTTATCTGTTAGGTTTTCTAAGGTAAACCCCAGTATGGCTACAATAGGAAACGTGCGGATACCAGCAAAACCTTGGCCCTTTAAACGGTCGTATTCCCTTTCAAGGCCAATGATCAGACCTATACCCATGCTTATGAGTATGCCTAGGATATAGCTTTCCGTAAATTCGTTGATGCCGTCGAAATTTATCATTTGATTGTTGGGTTACCGATGGTCGTTTCTTAAAATTGATCGTTTCTAAAGATAGATATTACAATGTAAAAGCCCAAGATGGCCGACAATACAAAACCGATGGCCCCCAATAAAGGAATGCCATTGATCAAGGGTGGCATTTGTGCCATAACCAATATCGATGATCCAATGGACAGGGCGGCAATGATAACGGCAAAGACCAAGCGGTTGACAGACTTGCTCGTTGCATCCTGAAATTCCTTTAGTCCCTTGTGCTCGTGCACTACGACCAGCTTTCCGTCCTTTATTTTTTTTAGGATGCTGTTAATATCATCGGGCAGGGTATCTACAAGGTTGTTGATGTCCTGAAGCCGGTTGAGGTTCTTTTTGAACAGTCGTTTTAGACTGAATCTTCTACTAATGACCTTTGAGGTATAAGGCTCTAGATTTGCTGTTATATTGAATTCAGGATCTAGTCTTCTTCCTACGCCCTCTATGATTATAATGCCCCTGATCAGCATATACATATAGTGGGGCAGAATAATTTTATTTTCGTACAGTACGGTTTTGAACCGGTTTAGTATGTGGCCTACTTTTATATTTTGAATGGCCGTATTACTAACACCATCGACTAGTTCGTATAAGTCCTGTTCCAATTTTTTTTGATCTGGAATGTCTGTTTTTACGGCAATTTTCTCAAGTAGGTGAATGATTTTTTTGACATCCTTGCGCATAAAATAGAGTAGGAGGTCGCCAAGGGCCTCTTTGTCGTTCGGAAGTACGGTGCCCATCATACCAAAATCTAAAAAACAGATCTGAGCCTCATCGGGAAGCACAAAAATATTTCCTGGGTGCGGATCGGCATGAAAGAAGCCATGGTCAAGAATTTGTTCTAGGTATAGATCTACGCCGAATTTAGCCACTGCTGAAGGGTCGATGTTGGCGGCCCTCAGCTGATCGGTTTCCGATACTTTAATGCCATCGATATATTCCATACAGATCAAGCGGTTCGTAGAAAATTGACGGTAGACCTTGGGAACATGGATCATATCGTTACCTTCAAAATTATGGGCAAATTTTTCCGTATTGTCCATTTCCCGCAAAAACTGAAGTTCTTCACCGATGCTTTGTTCAAAGGAGTCGATGATGCGCACTGGTTGAAAAGCTTGGGCTTGTGCACTGTGTTTTTCGAGTGCCTTGGCCACCTGTTTCATGATCAATAGGTCACTTTCGATAACTTCTTCGATATTGGGCCGTTGGATTTTAAGTACTACGTCCTCTCCGGTTAACAACCGTGCCCGGTGTACTTGCGCCAAGGAGGCTGCGGCCAATGGTTCAGGGTCGATAGATAGAAAACAATCGGACGGGTCCGTGTTCAGTTCGGCCTCGATCGCCTTTTGTACATCAAAGTTTTTTAGGTTGGGCGCATGGTCCTGCAACTTTTCCAGCTCTTTAACAAGTTCGGGGGGTAGCATATCCTCCCTATTACTGAAGACCTGACCTAGTTTTACATAACTTGGCCCCAATTCTTCGAGTACCATACGAATGCGCTCGTAAGTAGAAAAAGACAGGTTCTTTTTGGTGTCCGGATGTCCGCCCAAATAACTTTTCGGAATCACCTTGGCGATGCCGCTATTTACTAAAACGTCCTCAAAACCATATTTGGCGAGGACGTTGAACACGGTTGCATACCTTTTGATCTCTTTTTGTTTTGGAATCTTAAATGCGGCCATGAGCAATGATTTGGTTACATGTATTTGGATAGAAATTGGAAGAAATCCTTTTTCAGGTCAGCGTAAATTTGTCGCTGGGTCTCCATTTTTTCACGAATATCGGTATGGGTTTTTACCATCGGTACATCCATAGATTCGCTGTGCTGCGAAATATTCATTTCGTGCTTGTTGATGGTTTCCTGTATTTCTTCGATGACATTGCCATGGATCATAAACTGGTTTTGAAAATGCTCTAGTTGGGCAAGAACCTCCTTGTCGGTCCAGCGTGTAACCAGTTCGCTTAGCCTATTTTTAAAAGACTTGAGTTCATCGTTCCAAAAAGCAAGTTCGGACTCCCATAGTTTATGCTCAAAATGTAAATCGGAATTGTTGATAACTGTTGTTTCCATAATATATCTATTTATTAGGGTTATTATTATTTTTTGCCAAGTGCCCAATAAAAGGGCGAAACAACTATGCTTCGTTATCTATGACGGATAATTGGGGGTCGTCATATTTGTTCTCCTCCTCGGGCGTATGTGCCGTTCGTTTTCCTAAAATCCTTTCCAAATCTTCTTTCTCGGCCACTTCATGCTGTAATAGATGTTGAGCCAGTTCTTCCAGTTCATCCCTATGTTCTAGTAACAAGGCTTTGGTTTTTTCGTAGGCCGCATTAATGGTTGCCTGTACTTCGGTATCTATTAACTGGGCCATGGACTCGCTGTAGGGCTTGCCTATGATGCGGTCGTTTTGTCCAGAAGAGTCATAAAAACTAAGGGGACCTACTTTTTTGTTCAGTCCGTAGTACGATACCATGGCATAGGCCTGCTTGGTCGTTTTTTCAAGATCGTCCAAGGCCCCGGAAGAAATTTCGTTAAAGATAATTTCCTCAGCGGCCCGTCCGCCCAATGAGGCGCACATTTGGTCCAAAAACTGTGATTTGGTCACAATTTGTCTTTCTTCGGGTAAATACCAAGCGGCACCGAGCGATTTGCCCCGGGGAATAATAGAGACCTTTACCAACGAATCTACATTTTTAAGGTACCAGCTTACCACGGCGTGCCCGGCTTCATGGTGGGCTACGGTTTCTTTTTCTTTTTGGGATATAATTTTGCTTTTTCGCTCCATTCCTCCCACGATACGGTCTCTGGCCGCCATAAAATCACGAAAATGTATAAGGTCTTTTTTCTTACGGGCCGCGATCAAGGCCGCTTCGTTGCAGATGTTGGCAATATCGGCCCCCGAAAAACCGGGACTCAACTTGGCTAAGGCCGTAACATCCACATCTTTGGCGAGTTTAAGGGGCCTAAGGTGCACTTTGAATATTTCTTCGCGCTCTTCTTTGGTAGGCAGTTCTAGGTAAATGTGGCGATCGAACCGACCTGGCCTTAAAAGAGCTTTGTCCAGTATATCGGGGCGGTTGGTGGCGGCCAATACAATAACACCCGTATTGGGTCCAAAACCGTCCAATTCTGTCAATAGCTGGTTCAAGGTGCTTTCCCGTTCGTCGTTGGTCTGAAAGGAGTTGCCCTTACCTCGAGAACGACCTATGGCATCTATTTCATCTATAAAAACGATACTGGGTGTCTTCTCTTTTGCTCGTTTAAATAGGTCGCGAACCCTTGAAGCCCCGACCCCTACGAACATTTCAACAAACTCTGATCCAGACATGGTAAAGAAAGGTACTTGTGCCTCGCCGGCCACGGCCTTGGCAATCAAGGTCTTTCCCGTTCCTGGAGGGCCTACGAGCATAACCCCTTTCGGTATTTTAGCTCCTAATTTGGTATAGGTTTCCGGATGTTTTAGAAAGTCGACGACCTCCATGACCTCAGTCTTGGCTTCCTTTAAACCTGCGACATCGTCAAAGGTGACGGCACTTGTGGTACCCTTGTCCACCAATTTGGCGGTAGACTTGCCGATATTCATCATAGAACTGCCGATACCCCCGCTATTTCCCATTCGTTTAAACATATACAACCAGAACAAGATCAGTATGGCTATGGGCAAGATCCACGATATGGCCGTGAACCAACTGGTGCGGTTTTGGTATTGGATATCTATCCTGTCCGTAGGGGAAAAATCGCTTTGCGCTTTTTCCATTTTACTTTCAAAATTTTCTACGGAGCCGATGGTCATTCGGTATTGGGGGCTTTCGATGGTGCTGAACAGATTGGTGCCCGTATCATCGGTACTCTGGGTGTCTGACGTAGTTTTTTGAACATAAATTTCAGCAAACTCTCTGTTAACGACTATTATTTTAGAAATTTTGTTTTGGGTCAGAAGAGAGTCTTGAAGAAAGGACCAACTGACTTCTTTTGCCCCTGAAATAGGGCTTGAAAAAAATGAAAATGCTAATAAAAAGCCGAAAAACAACAAGTAGATCCAACTGTAATTGAATCCCCCCGAAGGGAATTTTTGTTTTTGGTCTTTTGAAGTGTCGTTGTTCTTTTTCTGTTCCATATTATTCCAATACGGTAAATTGGTTCAACGCTTCCAGGGCTTCACAGCCGTACATGAGGGCGGGGCCACCGCCCATCATTACGGCAACGCCAATGGTCTCTAATATCTCTGCAGAACTAGCGCCAGATTTTATGGCATCGTGAACGTGAAAGGCAATACAGCCATCACAGCGCACCGTAATGGCAATGCCCAGTGCAATGAGTTCCTTTGTTTTCGAAGAAAGCACCCCCTCGGCCGTACTGGCCTTATGTAAACTGTTAAAACCACTGATGGTTTCAGGTATGTTGCCTCCTAGTTCCTTTATTAATCTTGTAAGGTCGTTGTAGTGTTTAGAATAGTCTTTTATCATGGCTCAATAGTTTAGAAGTGTACTTTTATGAATACCGTAGTATATTCTTAAAGCATTCCAAAGCTATCTTAAATCATAAAGTCGTCATATGATTAAAATCAGTAAACAAAAGAATTTGCAGATGACCATCACTTAATAGACCAATACATTATATGGCTATGACGGTTTTTGGCCCATTGTCGTAGAAATGTAACGGGTTCCGTTATGGCTATACTTTCTTGTGAAAGAGGCAATGTTCTATTACACTGAACAATGTAGTGGGTTACGATTTTTCTGCTTTGTGTTCGTCTATATAATGCTCCAATAATTGTTTTAGGCTCTGTAGGTATTCTTGCATGACCACTTTATCCATATGTGGGTGCTTGCTTACCGGTAGGGTCATAGGGTTTTCGTCTAAAGAACGGTAGAGTTCCGGGTAATCTGTTTCTATACGGGTGGTAAGCTGAGTAATTTCATTTAATATTCGATGTAAATCTTTCATCTTGTTCTCTTTTGTTATAGGTTGATCGTTCCATGTTATTGTTCGGAACAATACGTTATAAAATATCTTTTAATGAGCTTGGGGCAATACCATTAATGGCTTCTCGGTGTTAAAGGCAACGCTTTTTATAATGTTCTGTCTTGTTAATTTTTTAAAGAAGCCATGTTCCGTCTTCAATAAGGCCATCATGCCCATGCTCTTATTGGTCTTTTCGATCTCTATTAGTGTATTGGCCACGGAATCACGTTGTTTTACCTCAAAAAATAAATATCTGGTATCTTTTAAGGTGTTTCTTAAAAGCTCTTTGTTCGTTTTTTGGGTATCGCTCAAAAGTTCTTCGGTTTTAATGTGAACAATGTTCAAAGTAGCGTCCCATAATTTGGCAATATCCGTAAACGGAGCAAGCTCTGTAGAATTATAGGCATGTTTAAAATCGGTGGCAAAAACCAGTTTTTTTAAATCCGTATATTCATAATCGCCAGGTACCATTATTATAGGGCAATTGTCTATATATTTGATGAGGTCCAAGGTGTTGCTGCCAACAAAAATTTCGCGTAGCTTAGAAAGCCCTCTGGTTCCCATAAAAATATAATCCCCACCTTTTTCTTTTAAGGTACGACTTGTTAAGCTAAGAAGCGAATCGGATTCCATTACGCCCTCAAAATAATGTTTGCCTTCCGTATGTTGCGATTGTAGTTTCTGTACAAGTTGATTTAAATCTTCTTGAAAGTCCGTCTTGGTTTTCTCTGCAGAAGGTACACTGTGGTATGCATGTAGTATATAAAAAGTACATACCTCGTTTTTGAAAAGCAAAAGGGCGTAGTCGATGGCCCTTTGGGCATTTTTAGAAAAATCGGTCGGTATTATTATTTTTTTCATTTCTTTTTTTGTTGGGTATTTTATTTTTAGTGCCTGGCACGGCGCTTTTACGGAGTATTGGATTTTTCCGACAGATGAAATTTTCTAGCCATTTCCTCGGTGTCTATAGTGTATTCCGTAACCTTGAAAACTTCTTTTCTGTTCTTTCTGAAATCTTTTACAAATGTTTCCAGTTCATCTTCCAGTTGCTCGTGCTCGGTTCTAAACTTATGGGAATCGTAGGCAAAGGGATTATCTATTAACTCGGATAAATGATGTAGGTGCTTGTTCACTTTTTGAAGTAATGTTGTAGATCGCTTATCCATGTCAAGTAGGCCTAACTCTATTTCTTGAACCATATCTATGTTCTCCTTTTTAGAAATCCACATAAAAAACTTGTCTATTAAACCATGCAAGAATTTAAGATCTTGGTTGTAAAATTCCAGGTCAGATTTCCAACGTTCGGTCAGAGAATAAAGGTTTTGCCAATCAGCTTCATGAATGTAACCATCTTTGGGTCTGTTTCTAAACTCTTTCATTTGATTGTAATTTTGTTCGTAATAAAGATAGAAGGGGGAAAAATTAAATACTATGACCTAAATCATATTCAAAACATGTTATGAACATATCTCTAAAATTATTGATTTAAACAAAAGCTTTGATAGCCCTTGTACGACTTATAAAACATGAAAAACGGAAGGTCTTTTATGGGGTGTCGTTGAAAAAATGTTAAAATTTTTCGAGGCAATTTATCGTTGTAAGAAAAAATAATTTTCTTGAGATGGAGCGAAAATAAATTTCCTCTTTTTGTCTGATTTTTGTCTTTATATAGTCGATTGTAAATAATTGAAAATCAATATTATGTAAAGGTGTTTTTTGATTTTAAAATCGATATTATTTTAGGGGGCGATTAGAATTGTTGATAAAAGTGTTGAAAAACTTCGGGCGATGAACTTACATTGAAGGCTATAAAATTTGACCTTTATACCTCTCTTAGTAAGAACATCATTAACTTTTTTTTAACATGGAAATAACCGAAGTCATTAAAAGGGACTTTACCACAAAACCCTTTCACTTACACAAGATCACAAATGCAATTCTCAAGGCTATGACCGCTGTTGAACACGGTAGCCCTGGAGAAGCGGAAGAAATTTCCAAAAACGTGTATGCGGCCCTTTTGGAAAGAAAGAAGGCGGATGCAGCGTATAAACCTACGGTTGAGGAGGTGCAAGATTTTGTGGAGAACAAGTTGATGGAAGGCGGTTTTTTCGATGTTGCAAAGGCGTATATACTGTATCGTAACGAACAGGCGCAAAAAAGAAAGCCGAATATTTTTGAAAAGCGTGTAAACCTAAAACCTTACGAATATCCGGCCTTATATGAATATGTACCTGCGATAAGACATTCTTACTGGATCCATACGGAGTTCAATTTCACTAGTGACATACAGGACTTTAAGACGCGCTTGACGGATGTTGAACGCAGTGCCATCAAGAACACAATGTTGGCCATTTCACAAATAGAGGTAGCCGTAAAAAGCTTTTGGGGAGATATCTACCATAAGATGCCAAAACCAGAAATAGGTTCGGTAGGGGCCACCTTTGCCGAAAGTGAGGTAAGGCACCACGATGCGTACTCGCACTTGTTGGAGATATTGGGGCTGAACGAAGAGTTTAAGACCCTAAAGAAGAAACCTGTTATAATGAAAAGGGTGCATTATTTGGAAACGGCCCTTAAGAATGCTAAGAGTGAAGACAATCAAGAATATTCGGAATCTATTTTATTGTTCTCTTTGTTTATAGAGCACGTATCGTTGTTTTCCCAGTTCTTGATCATAATGGCCTTCAACAAATACAAGAATATGTTGAAGGGTATTTCCAATGTGGTGGAGGCCACTTCAAAAGAAGAGCAGATCCATGGTGATTTTGGTATCGACATCATCAACATTATAAAAGATGAAAATCCGGAGTGGTTCGATGCGGAATACCATAAAATGATCCAAGATATGTGTAAAGAGGCCTTTTCTTCTGAAAGCGATATCATAGATTGGATATTTGAGGCCGGGGAGCTCGACTTCTTGCCAAAAGTATTGGTGAAAGAATTTATTAAAAAGAGGTTCAACGATTCGTTGAACAGTATAGGTATCGATAAGATATTCGAAGTAGACGAGGGGCTGTTGGCCCAGACCGAATGGTTTGATGACGAAATCATCGGAACGAAACATGGCGATTTCTTCGTAAAACGCTCTATCAATTATAGTAAAAGAACACAAAGTATAACCAGCGACGACTTATTTTAAATGAACGATTCAAAATTAAATTTAGAAAACAGCCTACAAGAAGAAACCGTATTGAATGGTTCTGAACAACTAGTACAAGCTAGAAAAGAAGCCCTTAAAAACTTGGCTGGCGAAAAAGAGGAAGGCTTTAAATGGTTAAACGACCATAGCCGTAATTTCTTGGCCTCAGGTTACCTTACAAAAGGGGTTACCCCAGAGGAGCGTATTCGTGAAATTGCCGATAGGGCGGAGAGCATTTTAAATATCCCAGGATTTTCAGACAAGTTTTATGGTTATATGAGTGAAGGTTTCTACTCATTGGCTTCACCTGTCTGGTCCAATTTTGGAAAAGAAAGAGGATTGCCAATTAGCTGTTTTGGATCACATATAGACGATGATATGGGGAATATTCTATATACCCAATCAGAAGTCGGTATGATGTCTAAACTAGGTGGCGGTACCTCTGGGTATTTTGGTAAGATAAGACACCGTGGCGCCGAAGTAAAAAATAACGGTCAGGCATCGGGTGCCGTACATATCATGCAACTTTTTGAGTCTATGGTAGATGTCGTAAGCCAAGGGTCTGTACGTCGTGGACGTTTTTCACCATACTTGCCGGTAGAGCATCCGGATATTGAGGAATTCTTGGAAATCGGTACCGAAGGTAACCCGATACAAGAGCTTACCCATGGTGTTACCGTAACCAATGATTGGATGCAGGAAATGGTGGACGGTGATGTTAAAAAGAGATCTATCTGGGCCAAGGTATTACAACGTAGGGGAGAAATGGGATACCCATATATCTTCTTTAAAGATAACGCTAACAACGGTGCTGCCGATGTTTATAGAGATAAGGATCTTCCTATATATGCAAGTAACCTTTGTACAGAGATCATGTTGCCATCCAACGATAACTGGTCGTTCGTATGTGTACTATCTTCTGTAAACCTATTGCATTACGATAAATGGAAAGATACGGATGCCGTTGAGACCATGGTTTTCTTCTTGGATGCCGTTATTACCGAATTCTGTGAGAAATTGGAGGCCTATCGTGATTCGGACAACCGTGAAGACCGTCAGACCTTCTTGTTCATGGAGCGTGCCTATAACTTTGCAAAAGACAACCGTGCATTAGGATTGGGTGTTTTAGGATGGCACTCGTTGCTACAGTCAAAAATGTTGCCTTTTGACAGTCAGGAAGCCTATAACCTGAACAGTGAAATATTTAAGACCCTTAAGGAAAAATCGTACAGTGCTTCAGAAGATTTGGCAAAGCGGTTCGGAGAGCCAGAAGTTTTAAAAGGATATGGCAGACGTAACGCTACCTTGAACGCGATTGCACCGACCACATCATCGGCATTTATCTTAGGGCAGGTGTCACAGGGTATAGAGCCAATTTGGTCCAACACCTATGTTAAGGATATTGCCAAGGTGAAAACAACGATCAGAAACCCTTATTTGGAAGAGCTTTTAGAGAAAAAAGGAAAGAATACCACCGAGGTATGGAGAAGTATCCGTGATTTTGACGGTTCTGTACAGCACTTGGATTTCTTAACGGATGAAGAGAAAGATGTATTTAAGACCTACTCGGAAATAGACCAAATGGATATTATCTATCAGGCGGCCAACAGGCAAAACCACATAGACCAAGGTCAGTCCGTAAATATTATCATACATCCAGAAATGCCGGTAAAAGAGATCAATAAGATTCACGTAACCGCATGGAAGCTGGGATTAAAATCACTTTATTACCAGCACAGTATGAATGCGGCACAAAAATTCAAGCAAAAGAAAGATTGTGCAAGCTGCGAAGCTTAATCCCATAATAGTGGAACAATAATTAAAAAGTCCGGCCATTTCGCCGGACTTTTTTCTATTAGTGGTCAAAAAACTAAATATTCCATTAAATTTAGTCCTGCAAAGTATTTATCAAAAAAAGCCGAAGTCGTATTTTAAGAAAATTGGAGCAGCGGTACCCTTGTAGCAGAAGATGTAAACGGTAAAGATTGCCGAAATAAAGAAAGAGGTATTGTTTTGTCCGATAAATGAAACCCATGGAACAGCATAGACCAACGGCGTTGGAGACGCCTTTTGTACCGGTAACCACCATTCCCATAGCTATAGAAAAAAAGGTCGATGGCGAGGGCACCGTGTACCTAAGATGCAAAGAGGCATTGGAGCCACACCCAATAAAAATGACCGACCGTTTAAGGTATTGGGCAGAGAAAACACCAAAAACGGTGTTTTTGGCACAAAGGGGAAAAGACGGTACCTGGGAAAAACTGACCTATGCCGAAGCTTGGGAAAAAGTACAACACTTGGCACAATATATATTACAGGGCAATGCCTCTGTAGAGCGGCCCATTGCCATACTTTCCGGTAACAGTATAGAACATGCGCTATTGTCTATGGCGGCCATGCATGTGGGTATACCGTATGCACCTATCAGTCCGGCATATGCATTAAAATCTACCAGTTATGAGAAGCTGTCGCATTGTATAAAAAAGCTGACTCCGGGTCTTGTTTTTGTGCAGGACGGGGCCATTTTTGAAAAAGCGATACAGGCCGTAGCACCCGATATACCCTTGTTAACCGTAAAAAATGCCTTACCGGGCGCTACGAGCTTCGAAGCCATTTTAGATACCCCGGTCTCTAAAGATGTAGAGGCCGCGAACAAGAAAATCGGAAAGGATACCATTGCAAAAATTCTGTTTACCTCGGGGTCTACGGGGCTTCCCAAAGGGGTTATAAACACTCATGGCAATATTACCACCAACTGGCAGCAGATTACCCAAATATTTCCTTTTTTTAAGAACGGTGGCCTGCAGTTAATGGACTGGCTGCCATGGAACCATACCTTTGGCGGCAACCATAATTTTGGATTGATACTTCACAATGGCGGTACGTTGTACATAGATGAAGGCAATCCAACACCGCAAGGGGTTAAGCAGACTATAAAAAACCTAAAGGATTTTGCGCCAACGGTTTACTTCAATGTACCTAAAGGTTTTGAAGAGCTATTACCACATTTACAGGAAGATACGGAACTCAGGGAACTGTTCTTCTCAAGATTGAAAATGCTTTTTTATGGCGGTGCCAGTATGGAGCAGCATGTATGGGACAGGTTAGATGAATTGGCCTTGATGACCATTGGAAAAAAGATACTTATTTCCTCTGGATATGGAATGACCGAGGCAAGTCCGTCGGTGATGTTCAATATACGGTACCAGAGTATGTCCGGGGCCTTGGATGTTCCAGTTCCCGGTTTAGATCTAAAGCTGGTTCCCCACGGCGATAAGTACGAGGCAAGGTTCAAGGGGGGCAATTTAACGCCCGGTTATTGGCGAAACCAAGAAGCCACCAATGCGGCCTTTGATGAAGAGGGATTTTATAAAACCGGGGATGCCCTAAAATTTGTAGATGATGCCGACGCCAATGCAGGATTGCTCTTTAACGGTAGGATTACCGAAAATTTTAAACTGAGCACGGGCACATGGGTAAACGTGGGCATTTTAAGGTCTCATCTCATTACCATGGGCCAAGGGGTTATTAAAGATGCCGTAATCACCGGCCACGGTAAAGATTACCTAGGTGCCATATTGATTCCTGATTTCCATGGCTGTAAAAAATTGGTCAAGAATGGCGAGGAGCTGCCATTGGAGAAACTGATCTGTTGCAAAGAGGTAGAACTATTTTTACAACAATTGCTGGACACTATGGGCAAGAATAGTACCGGAAGCTCTACCAAGATAAAACGCGCGTTATTTGCCGATTTTGAACTATCTACCGATAAGGGCGAGGTGACGGACAAAGGTTCTATAAACCAAGCCTCCATTTTAACCCATAGAAAGGTATATGTAGAGAAAATATATAGTGAAACGCTGTTGCCGGGTGTGTTGGAGGCCCAACACTGATCGGCCGGATCATTAATATATTATTCGTCCATAGGTACAAGGGCGATAGGCAACTAGGGTAGTACAACTATAAAATACCTATTTTTAATAGCGACAACGAATGGCGTTTTATAGGCCTGGTAACAAAAAAATATAACTATTCACATGAACGGTCTTCACCTAAAGACATTTTTGACCTCTAACCTAGATGTAGACGAGGAAGAAATAGACTCGTTGGTAGCCAATTGCAGGGTAATGCAGGTAAATAAAGAGACCTTTCTATTGCAAAAGGGAGAGCATTGCAGGCATACGTTCTTTGTTGAAAAGGGGTTGTTGCGCCAATATTCCATTGATGAGCGTGGCAAGGAGCATATTTTATCCTTTGCACCCGAAAATTGGTTTGTGACCGATCGTGAAAGTGCCTATTTCAACCAACCTTCGGCTTATTATATACAGGCCTTGGAAGATAGTCATGTGGTGCTGATAGACGATGACTTTATACAGCGGCTATCACAGAAAATCCCCAAATTCACCGAATTTAATAATAGATTGCTCCACAATCACATACGGCAACAGCAGCATCGTATAAATCTATTGTTGAGTGCCGTTGCCGAAGACCGTTATTTACAGTTCGTGGCCATGTACCCCGATATACTTTTAAGGGTTCCGCAGGCAATGATAGCGTCATACTTGGGCATTACCCCCGAAAGCTTAAGCAGGGTACGCAAAGAATTGGCCCGTAAAAACAGTAAACGGTAGCTTCTTATCATACATCAATGCACGCCCGAAACCTGTACCGTATTTTTGGGGTATAAAATGATAAGGATATGAAAACTAGAACAGTAGAATTGGTCGCGGCCCCAAGAGAACCTCATTTTGTAGGTGATGGTTTTAGGGTACATAATTTTATTCCGAGCGGGTATCGGATGGATATGCAACGGATGAATCCGTTTATACTATTGGATTATAATGCCACCTATAAATTTCCACCTTCCCCCACACCCAAAGGAGTAGGGGTACACCCTCACAGGGGGTTCGAGACGGTTACCATCGCCTATAAAGGTAGGGTGGCACACCACGACAGTAGTGGAGGAGGCGGTGTGATCGGAGAAGGGGACGTACAGTGGATGACTGCGGCAAGTGGGGTATTGCACAAAGAATACCATGAAGAGGAATGGAGCAAGACCGGAGGAGACTTTCAGATGGTACAGTTATGGGTAAACCTACCCAAAAAGGATAAGATGAGTGCCCCAAAGTACCAAGCGATCAAAAATAGCGATATTGCCCGCCACCAATTGGCGAACAATGCGGGGTATATAGAGGTAATTGCGGGTGCTTTTGAAGATACAAAAGGAGTGGCCGCTACCTTTACCCCGATCCATATGTTCAATGCCAAGTTGAACAAGGGAGGCAAAGCTACTTTTAGCTTTCCGGCCCATTATAACACCGCTTTGCTGGTATTGGAAGGCGGTATTATGATCAATGGTGAAGAAGAGGTCCCCACGGACCATATGGCCCTTATGGCCAACGATGGCGAAACTTTTAAAATAGAGGCAAGCGATACAGCCGTGGTATTGGTGTTGAGCGGTGCCCCCCTAAATGAACCCATAGCGGCCCACGGCCCTTTTGTGATGAATACACGTGAAGAGTTGAAAGAAGCTTTTGAAGATTTTAATAATGGCAAATTTGGCTATTTAGAAGATTAATGATAAAAAAGGGTATGGCAAACAGGCTGTTACCGTAAGGGAAGGGCTGCTAAGTAAAATAGAAATGCGTAGGTTTTTGAGAGATCAAGACCTGCGCTTTTTTTTGTGGGATAGCATTGGGCAATATTTTGGATTTCTTTGAATCGTTCTTTTGTTCGGAACTATGTATGAATATTGAACTTATGTTTTTAAGAACAGTAATAAGAGCGTTGTTGTTTTCAAGTGATTAAGCATGGTATAGTTGAAAAAATAGCCTCTAAAAGGTGGACATAAGAGATAGCTTTTAGGAGGTATTCTGCTATTCTGTAAGAAAATTTTGTAGGAATTTTTATTTTTTTTGTAAGAATTTATATTTTTAAAGCATTGTATATGAATGGGTTATTGTTCATTTGGTCACTGAAGAGAGTAATTTATGACCATCCGACTTACGGAATACGATATAAACACTGAATTTGACTCTAATAAAGTGAATACTTGGAAATTGCCCGGTCGTACAAAGCTGAAACAGCGACTTAAAATTCTGAAAGTAGGCATAACCTAAAAATTTAGAATACTATGAAAAATGTATTTTTTGCTTTAGCCTTTGTGTTAGCGGGAACGTTTGCTTTTGCTTCAAATGGAAATACCTATGAAGACATAAGCTTTGAGAATGAGATTTTATTTGTAGGTGAAACAAATTATGATGCAAATGAATCTATTACTGTAGAATATGATTATAGCAAATGCTACTACCGTTTATGTGTTTATCTGGCTGATGGCAGCAAAGTGTGTTCCGAATGGAGGGAAATTGACTGTAATGTTGTAATTGAAAAAAAGTAAGACTAATTTAATTATAGCCCTTGCCATAAACTGATGGTGAGGGCTTTTTTGAAAGTTATGAAAGCAAAAATTATTTATTCGATTATTGTCACCTTGTTTTTAAACATTCTGGCTGCGCAAAATAAAAGTCAAATTAACGGAAAAATAACTTATGATTATATTCTAAAAACACCTGATGGTGATTTTGAAAGAAATTACAATTTATATTTTAACAGCAAAGAATCTTATTATGAGGAAATTGTGCCTTATGACCTTAAAAGATCTACAATCTCCAAAGATGATGGAACTGAAGTGATATATTCAAGAAACACGAAGATTCCCCAGTTCTATTATTTGAATAAAGATCAAGTAATGTTTTTCAGTGAAGTATTCGCAAACGAACATCTATTTACACAAGATGATGAAATAGATATAAAATGGACATTAATTGAAGAAACAAAAAAAATTGGTGGATTTGAATGTGCCAAAGCGAAAGGCGAATTTCGAGGTAGAACATATATCAGTTGGTACGCAATTGACTTAACAATGCCTTACGGGCCTTGGAAATTATATGGATTGCCGGGTATTGTTCTCGAGGCATATGAAGAGACTGGTATGGCATATTTTTATGCCAAAAAAGTACAAATCCAAACTAATTTTGATACAAACTCGAATTATATTAAAAATAAAACCAAAGATTTAAAATTTGATAAAGCGCTTTCATTAGAGCAATATATTGAAATGCAAAATAAGCTTACTATAGAATATTTTGAAAAACTCAGCAGTAGGCTTCCAAAGGGTTTTGGTCCTTTAAAGATTGATAAGGATTGTAAGGATTGTGGTCAAAAACTTGAAATATTCGATTAAAATAAAACACTTACAAATATGCTTTCATGCAAACAAATCAATTGGATACAACAAAATTATTTTTGTACATATTTTGCTTGTTACTTTCATTAACTATTAGTGCACAAACAAAAATTACTGGTCAAATTACCGATGATGAAGGAAATTTGATTGACATGGCTAGCGTTACCCTTTTGTGTCAAACGAATGATTCAATAGTCGATTTTACCCATTCAAAAAACGGGTTTTACGAATTGGAAACATCAATCATGGGTAGATTAAGATTAAGATTCTATCGTTTGGGGTATACAAAAGAAACAGTTGTGATTAACATTACCAATAACACCGATCAAATAACTAATAATGCGATTTTATATCAAAAGCCTCTTGAATTGGATGAAGTGATTGTCCAAGGTAATAACAAGCCATTTTCGGAAAGAAAAGATACTCTTAGGTTTAAAACAAAATATTATCTTAACGGAACCGAAAATAATATTGCGGATTTACTTCAAAAAATACCGGGTTTGCAAATTGATAATGAAGGTACAATCAAAGTAGGAAATCAGGAAATCGAGAAATTAATGGTGGATGGCGATGACCTATTTGAGAGAGGTTATAAAATACTTTCCAAAAATATGCCTGCCTACCCAATTGAGGAAGTTGAGATTTTAAAAAACTATTCAAACAACCGCCTTTTAAAAGGCGTTGAAGAAAGCGACAAAGTGGCTTTAAACCTAAAATTAATCGAAAAATCAAAACGCATTTGGTTCGGTAATATTGAAACTAGTTTAGGAAACGACAATTTTTATCAAGTTAAAGGAAACTTGATGAACTTTGGCAAAAAGAACAAATACTACTTTTTGACCAATCTCAACAATATAAGCTACGATGCTACTGGCGACATTGAAAATTTAGTAAGACCATTTAGAATTAATGAGCCAGCAAGCATAGGCGACAATCAAAACGTCAATTCTATTTTGAATCTATTACCAAACCAACTTAATTTTAAACGGAGTAGAACCAATTTCAACAAGGCAGAACTGGTCTCGCTCAACGCTATCTTCAACCCAACGGAAAAACTGAAAATAAAAACGCTTGGCTTTTTTAATTGGGACGAGACCGATTTTTATAGAAACAGCATGGAGGTTGTAGATGTCAATGGAACAAGTTTTACCAATAATGAAGATTATGAATTACGTAACAAAAAAAGAATGGCTTTTGGTAAGCTAGATGTTATCTACAACATCTCTAAAACCAAAATGCTAGAAGCCACAACAAAATATAACAATGGCGATTTTAACGATGGCTCTAACTTAGTGTTCAATGGCAATTCTACCATTGAAAATTTACAGCACCAAAACACGCTTTTTGACCAGAAGATAAGCTACACCAATAAATTTAAAGATAAAAAGGTTTTTTTATTGACTGGGCGATTCATTGATGAACAAACACCTCAAAACTATCGTTTAAATCAATTCTTTTACCAAGATTTGTTTCCCGATAGTGAAAATGCAAACAATGTTACGCAATTGAGCGAGAACCAAATGCAGTTTGCGGGCATCAATGCCCACTTACTGGACCGTAAGAAAAATGGGGACTTGTTGGAACTTCAATTAGGAAATGAATATAGAAGGGATGAATTATCCACTACGTTTTCATTATTGGAAGATGAAACTCTTTTAGAACGGCCCAACGGTTACCAAAATGAAACTAATTATCAAGTAAACGACTTATATTTCAAAAGCAAATACCGTTTAAAAATCAAAGACTTAGGGCTTACGGGAAAGTTGGGTTTTCATCAACTCTTCAACCAATTAAAGGACAATCAAATCTCGTCCAATCAAAATCCATTCTTTATCAACCCTAGTATAGGGCTTGACTGGGAAATAAACGAAAAGAACAAAATTATCACTTCCTATTCCTATAACACTACCAATGCAAAAATTCAGGATGTTTACAGCGATTTTGTGTTAACGGGATTTCGCTCGTTTTCAAAAGGTACGGGTGGTTTTAATCAACTTGATGCTTCAAGTTTATTCTTTAATTATCAATTGGGAAATTGGAGCGATAGGTTTTTTGCCAACACATTTATAGTTTACAGCAAAAACCACGATTTCTTCTCTACCAACACCTTGATTGCGCAAAACTACGCCCAAGCAGAAAAAATTCTGATCGAAGACCGTGAATTCGTTAACATCAATTCAAAACTCGATTACTATTTTAAGTTTATATCCTCAAATCTAAAATTGGATGTAGGCTATGCGCAAAGCGAATTTAAGAATATCGTAAATAGTTCTGACTTTCGTATAGTCACATCCAAAAATTACAATTATGGATTGGAAATGCGCTCTGGGTTTAAAGGTATCTTTAACTACCATATAGGCACAAAATGGACAACCACAGAAATAGAAACGACCATAAATAATTCTTTTACCGACAACATTAGCTTTTTGGACTTGTCTTTCGTTTTCAATAAAAAGTTTGATGTTCAAGTACAGTCAGAACGTTACTATTTTGGCAATTTACAAGCCGATAATACTTATTATTTTTTGGACTTTGATGCTAAATATAAACTCATTGAGAACAAACTGACTTTAGGGCTTACAGGTAAAAACCTCTTCAATACCGAAAGGTTCAGAAACTTTTCGGTCAGCGATATTGGAACATCAACGACAGAATATAGATTGTTGCCAAGGTTTGTACTTGTAAAAATGGAATACAGATTTTGATATGGGAATAGAAAAAAATGTATTTTAATAATTTGTATGTCAATAAGTTATGTTTGATTAAAACGAGTATAGATGAAAAGAATAGAATTCAATATACCTATGGTTATATCCTTTTAATACTCATATACGTATTTGTTGTAGGTATGATTATAGCAAAAGACACGGAGGTGAAAGGTGAAATATTGAGCATACTTCATTTTATGGCCAACGATGTATATGCCATTATTCTTGGGGTATTATTTATTTATCCGGTGCCTTTGTTAATTCTTTCGTGCATTAGAAAAAGAAAGGATTTGATCAAGGGACTATCTGTCGCAACATTGATCAGCATTTTACTCACAATCACAATAGCCATTTCTTGATGGGGAGAACTGTGCTATTTTAATATGATAGTACCATAGGCAATGGCCGTTCATGTATAATAAAGAGTATTGGTAGGTTACTTTGGTATTGGCCGGTTCACTTGTGGACAAAAAAAAAGCAGCGACATTTTTGGTATCGCTACTTTTTTTGATTTTTAATGTATTGTTACCCCTTATTGCAAAACGGAAGTAAGCATCCAGATGAGTTTTTCTTGTTTGCCGATCAGGTCGCTCATTAAAGAAGCCGTACCCTCATCGTTATTTTCGCCTGAAATTTCCAGTACGGTACGTTCGTGATCTAATAATACATTTAAGTTTTCTACGATCAATTGAACACCAGTTTTACCGTCAGCTACATCCTTAACGGTCATAATGGTCTTGTTTTCAAGATAATCCTCAAAAGTGTGCAACGGAGTTAACCCTAAAGAGAGAATACGTTCTGCGATTTCATCCACCATTTCACCGGCATCTGTATAAAGCTCTTCATATTTTTCGTGCAACATAAAAAAATTGCTTCCCTTAACGTTCCAGTGCAACCCTCTAAGGTTCATGTAATAGACCTGATAATCGGCCAAAAGAAGATTAAGCTTGTTGGTAATATCTATTTTATATGTTTGATCTAACCCGACTTGTAATGTTGTAGTTTCCATAATGTATGTGTTTAATTTTGTTCTGTAAAATTATTAAATAGCTCCCCACGGGACGGTAACATGTGTTACACAGTCCATTGATTTTATCTATTTTGATATTAGTAAAATCGAAGAGGGTTTTTTTAGCTTTTCTTCTTGGTTGTATAATTTGTTTCAACTAATAATACCCTCCTTAACTTACTTTAAGAAGCAGGGGGGATTTGTGGGCTATACCAACGTCTGGCATACAATGAAGGACAAAAACAGGACATGTAAAGCCTTAAAGACCAAAATAAAAGAGAATTTTTAGCATATAATGTCATATCTTTCGGACCCTCCCCCGAAACTGTTGGTATTCATATATGTTTTTTTGTGCTTGTTTCAAGGGCGGATTGTCTTTAAAAGTATTTAAGGGAATCCTTGGGTAGGCTATGGTCTTGAATGGGTGCGTAAAGCGTGAGGAAGTAAACTATAACCGATATGATAAAATAGTATAAACTACATTTTTGTAGGGTTTTGCCTACTTAAATAGGTATTTAACAACTAAATATATATTAAACAGGTAAGAACATTTAATTTGTGGAAAAGATTACGGATATCCTTAAATTAACAGTGAGTCGATTTTTTAGTATCAAAAAGACAAAATACCTAGAACCATTATTAATGGCCATGGGCCTATTTTTGTTCAATCTTACTTCTTTACCTGCCCAAAAAACGGAGCAAAAAGATTTATCAGTAAAACTTAAAGAATTAAAACAGCGTCCGAATTTTGAAAAGGATACCCTATATATAGACCTGCTTTTTGATATAGGCCGAGAAATTTGTTATTACGACCAAGATAGCTTGTTAAAGCTGTCTAAGGAGACCATTAAGCTCAGCAAAGCCATAGATTATAAGAAGGGGGAGGCAAAAGGCCTTATTAATTTGGGCAGTTATTTTTCCGATACCGGTAAACAAGAGGAAGCCATAACGCATTTTAAAGAAGCACTTTCCATATCTGAAAGTATTGGAGATTATGAGATACTGTTACGGGCCAAAAACTTTTTGGCCATAGAGTATGAATATGACGAACAGTATGCCAAGGCGATCAAGCAGTATTTGGATGGCATTGAAATAGCGAAACAACACCAATTAGATACGTGGCTGTCCACTTTTTATGTAAATACCTCTAACCACTACCACGAACAAAAAGAGTATGAGCAGGCCATTCATTTTTTGACCAAGGCCAAAGAGCTGAACGTAAAGGCAGGTAACGATAAAGTGACAGCGGTTACATTGGCCAATCTGGTTTCCGCTTATATAGAACAGGGCGATTTAAAAAAGGC
Source organism: Maribacter sp. MMG018 (assembly GCF_018100785.1). GTDB lineage: Bacteria > Bacteroidota > Bacteroidia > Flavobacteriales > Flavobacteriaceae > Maribacter. The sequence continues at coordinate 228,243 of NZ_JAGJEC010000002.1, forward strand.
TTCGGAAAATATAGGGGAGAGTATTCGGTTATTGGAGCAATTGGGATTGCGCGAATGGTTGACATATGCTTATGAGCTTAAAGCGAATATCTACTTAAAAAAAGAGCAGTACGGGTCGGCGCTTTCTTGGTTTAAGAAAAGTGAGAAGATTCATGACAGTATTGCTCAAATAAGGTATAAGATACCTTTGTTCAACGATATGGCCAGAACGTATCTGGGACTTAGGGACTATGAAAAATCAGAGACCTATGCCTTAAAAGCATTGGAGTTTGCCAAAGAATTGGACAATATAGAAGGAAAGGCAAAAAGTATAAAAATACTTTACGACATTAAAAAGGAGACCGAAGACCCCATACAGGCATTGGCGTACCTAGAAGCATATAAGCGCGTAGAGGATACCTTAAACAAAACAAAGAATGAAAAAGAGCTACGGATATTAAAGTCCAAGCTGGAATTTGATCAAGAGAAAGAAAGATATTTGGTAGAAAATGAAAAAAAGGTAACCAAACAAAAAGCATATTTCTATGGGGCCCTTTTTATTATCTTAACGTTCGGTATCATCATTTTTATACTTAGAAGAAACAATAAGGTCCAAGATCAATTAAACCAAAGATTAAAAACACAAAAGAGAGAATTACAAAGAAAAGAGAAGGACCTAAGAGCATCAAATAATACTAAAAGTAGGCTGTTCTCTATTATAGCCCATGATTTAAGAGGACCTATCAATTCTTTTAAGACCTTGTTCGACCTAATAGGGACCGGAGAAATAGACAAAGAAGAATTTATGGGATTCATGCCCAAGATCAGGGACGATATAAATAGTATAGCCTTTACCTTGAACAATCTTCTTTCTTGGGGGCAAACACAAATGAACGGAATGGTTACCAGACCTCAAATGACGAATTTACGGGGGTTGGTAAACGAAAATATAGATTTGCTCTCCGATATTGCGGAACAAAAATCGATTGCATTATATAATGAAGTGGACGAGTCTATACGGGTTTGGTGTGATTCGAACCAAATAGATATAGTCATCAGAAATTTGATGAGCAATGCCATTAAGTTTACATCCAAACACGGATCTGTTACCATAGGATCCAATGAAAAAGAAGATGTTTGGGAAATTTATGTCAAGGATACGGGCATAGGTATGAGCCAAGATGCTATGGCAAAAATATTTGATGCCCAAGAGACTTTCTCCACTTTTGGTACCAACCATGAAAAAGGCACTGGTATTGGTTTGGTGTTATGCAAGGAAATGGTGGAGAAAAACGATGGTGCCATATGGGTAGAAAGTACCTTAAACGAGGGTAGTTGTTTCTATTTCTCTATTCCGAAGGTAGGTCTTGCCTAAGAAGGGAATGCATTTTTCAATATTTAAATTTTTCATAACAAACCAAATAAACGGGGAAAAGGGAAGGCGTACTTTTACATTAACCCTAAATTTGCAGAAATTTTAGTGACTGCGGTCCGTCTTAAACTTTCTTTTGAAAAAAGCCATCCTCTTTATGACAATCAGTACGTTCTCGTTCACCTTAATGAATGCGTTCGTAAAGTATCTAAATCATTTTCCCACCTTTGAGATAGTCTTTTTTAGATCTATTGGCTCTCTGGTGCTGGCATCTAGCTATATTTTTATAAAGGGCATACCTATATTGGGGCATAACAGAAAATTGATGTTGTTGAGGTCTTTAGTAGGCCTAACGGCAATGAGCCTGTTTTTTATGTCCTTAAAATACTTATCGGTGGGTACGGCGGTTTCTTTGCGCTACATAGCGCCCATATTTGCAACTTTGTTCGCCGTAGTTTTATTAAAGGAAAGATTAAGGGCGGTACAGTGGTTATTGTTCATTATTGCCTTTTGCGGTGTGTTGGTAATCAAGGGTTTTGATAGTACCATAAATACCACAGGTTTATTATTGGCTCTTACGGCCTCTGTATTTAGCGGAATGGTATATGTGATCTTGAGAAGGATAGGGAAGGGGGATCACCCCATGGTGGTCGTCAATTACTTTATGTTTACGGGTACGGTAATTGCCGGGCTGTTAAGTATAAGCAGTTTTGAGATGCCCAGGGGCAATGATTGGTTTTTTCTGTTGAGTTTGGGGGTTTTTGGTTTTTTTGGTCAAATATTTATGACAAAGGCCTTTCAAACGGCAAAGACCACGGTGGTGGCACCATTAAAGTATATAGAAGTTATTTTTACGATTTCTTTAGGGGTCTTCTGGTTCGGTGATGTATATACTATTTGGAGCCTATTAGGTATTTCCATGATTATATTGGCACTTAGTGCCAATGTTTTAATCGGAAAAAGGTAAGTTGTTAAGTACCTACTCTTGTTTCGGCAATACTATTGTTAATATTATGGATAGAGTTAAGAACGGCGGTTGTAATTTCTTCTTCTATAGCGTCGTAATACTCAAAAAACAGTATGGTAAGTGCCAGTACCATGGCTATCATTAATAGATCTGATAAAAATTGCGTGTCTACCTTTGGTGTTGAAGTGTTCATTTTCATAACTAATTGGTTTACAATAGGAAGATAATACAATATTTAAAATTTAACAAATAATTAAGAAAACTTCCATGAGAGTCGGTGTAACCATGTTTACTAGGTATGTGGTTTTTGTCTAAGTAGCTCTGAATCAGAAAATAATTTTAAAATTTTAACATAAAAATTGAAAAAAATCTAAAAACCTATGAATTTTTGTTAAGTATTTGTTGGTCGTCTTTTAAGATCTTTGACATGTTAACCCCAAAATCATGTAATCATGAGAAATATCTTAATTTACAAAATGGCTTTAGGGTGCGTCATCTCGCTAACCTGCACTGCCATGACCGCCCAGACAGCATTTGTTTCTTCAAACGAAGCGTATCGTTTGAACGAAACGGAAAAAAGACTTCAAAACTATGAAGAGCTAAAATCCTTAGGTTATACCGAAAAGGAAATCTATGAAGATTTAGGAAACGCACACTTTTTATCGCGTAATTATGAGAGTGCATTGTATTGGTATGATAAATTGACCAATATAAGCGAAGATGGAACTTTAGAGCCGTCGTATCAAAAAAGGTACGAACATGCACTTTCCAAATTAGGTAAATCTGCCTCTGACATAAAAGAGGATGATGAAAACTGGACCGAGTTGGTAAAGGCTGATTATCATATGACAGATGCCTCTTCAAAAAAGATGGCAAGAAGAACATCTTTTAGAGACAATTTTAAACCGTTGCACTTTAACACCGAAACAAGAACGGCATCTTTGGGAAACGTAATGCCCTATAGGGCCAACAGCGATAATTTTCTTAAAGATGATGAATTTAAGTACGAAAGTCCCATTGTGGTTACTCCAGATGGCAATACCGCCTATTTTAGCAAGGTGGTAATGGAGAAGCCTACTACCGGTATTTTTTCGAAAAAGGAAAAGCAACACCGCATCTTTAGGGCAGACAAGGTAAATGGGGAGTGGAAAAGTATAAAAGAGCTTCCCTTATGCCCTAAAGGGTATTCTGCCATGCATCCAGCCATTTCAGAAGATGGCTCCAGACTGTTCTTTGCTTCCAACATGCCAGGTTCTTTTGGAAAATACGATATCTACGTAACAGACATTAAAAAAGGAGGTATGGTAGGTATTGCAAAAAACTTGGGCCAGAAAGTAAATACAGAAAAAAACGATATGTTTCCCAAAGTAGTAGAGGGCAATACCCTGGTTTTTTCATCTGAAGGACATAAAGGTTACGGAGGTATGGATATATATATGGTACAGGTAGAAAAGAGAAAAGTAGGCCTGGCCATGAACTTGGGAAGCCCGATCAATAGCCCTAGCGATGATTTTTCAATTCAGTTGACCAATGATCAAGGAATGGGCTATGTAATGTCCAATAGGGGAAATGGTAAAAAGACCGCCCATAAAGTAGCGTTCTCCTACATTGGAAAAAAAGATTTTAATCACACAAAAGACTACCAGTTAATGGAAGCCTTGAACACAGAAAGCCAATTACAATATTCTTCTTCGGTATTTGAAGATGAGAAATGATAATAGGTAATAACCATGTGAAATGAATTTTTGAAGACAGACCCCTACAAAGGATATCAGTACTGATCCGTCCTACCCAAACAGGTCAAGTTGATATACCCGATCCTTTGCTCGCAAATTTTACTCGAATATTTAAAATATACTCAAATGAATTTACTACATAAAATACCCGCCAAGATAGGTTGCACCGTCTTCCTGGTGATGCTGTTCGGAAGCCTTTCCGTTCTCGGTCAGGAAACTAGTTCTGATTTGAGTTCTAGCAGCACCTATCACAATCAATTGTTCTTTAACAGATTTTTGATAAACCCGACCTTTTCACTGGTACGCGAAAACAAATCGTACTTGAACATTCTTCACAGAAACCAGTATGCCACATTTGACGATAACAGTCAGAATTATTTTCTAGGTTTCAGTAATAAATTAAGCGAAAGAACGGCAGTAGGTATTGGAGTGTATAGCCAATGGTCTGGAGTTATACAAGAGTTTGGATTCAATGCCAATTATGCCACGGCAGTAAAATTGGGCGACAAGAGTAAACTTACCTTCGGTACCAACGTTACCTATTTTAATCAGGGATTGGATAAAAACCGTGTAATTATAACGGAAACCGACCCAGAAGTAGCTGATGCAAGAAAAGAAAGTAAAATTGCGGTACAACCGGGAATTAACCTATCTATCGGAAAATTTGATTTCGGATTGTATGCAGAAGACCTATTAAGGTATAACCAGACCACGAACGAATTTTTAACCAATTTATCCACTAAAAGCGTAAAGGCATCTGTACAATATACCCACACTTTTGATGCAAATAGAGGCTTGTTCGAGAACGCACGCCTAATGCCCTTGGCACAAGTTGGTCAAAATGAGGATGGTAGCATCTATTATTTAGGTTCTTTATTGTTGGATTTGCCAAACTATGGCTGGTTGCAGGGTACTATAGACCAAGAGTATGGTGTTTCTGCCGGTATTGGCTTTAACTTGAGCAAGAAAATGTCTTTGGGTTATTTAATGGAAAAGAACCTTTCTCAAGACGAGGCTAATCTAGGCTGGAACCACGAACTTTCATTAGCATATACCTTTAAAGATGACCAAGATAATTTTGGAAACGGGTATGTAGACAGCTCCAACGATGCCAAAATAGACCGTATCGTTAGAAATTATGAAGAGCAGATAGCCGATTTGATATCGGAAAGGGACAAGGCAAAAAGAAAAGAGAGAAAAGAAGAAAAGAATAAAGAGGTTATCGAGACGGCATCTGTCGTTACAGGAGACCCAAACGACATAGCTTACCAGAACCGCTTGATCCTAGACGAGCTTATATTAAGACAAGACTCTATAGAGAAAGCGCGTAACCGGGCCTTTGAGCAAAAATTTGAGACCATAGTAAGGTTGTTGAGAAACGATATCAAGAACAATATCAATTCAAACTTGCACAACTTTAAATTGGAAGAGAAGACCATGATGGCGGCCAAGAAGATGGAAGAAGAGCACGCAGCCGCCGTGGCAGCTGAAGATTCACAGAAATACAAGAAGCTACCTATCAGGGTTTTGGGCGATTCGGATGTAATAGGTGTAAAATCTGGATATTATGTGATCGCCAACGTGTATAGCAATAAAAAATACCTCAAAGCCTTTATGGACGATTTAAAGAGGAAAGGACTGGAGCCACGACAATTTTACAATAAGGAAAATGGTTTGTACTACGTTTATTTGGCAGATTACGATTATAAACAAGAAGCACAAACGGCATTTGTATCTAACCTAAACGGTAAGTACAACGACGAAAAATGGATTATGCAGGTAGACGAAAATACAGCTACTGCCTCTAATACTTTTGAGGACGATGAGTCATATTAAAGAGCACATTAAATAGGAGAATTTAATTTAAAATTATTAGTAGTACGATACAGGTTAGAGTATTTCTATGTTTGAGTAAATTGTCGACAGAAGGAGGGGTGGTATCCGGGGGGATAACTAATTCCCCTCCTTTTTTATTATAAGCTTTTTAGCTAATACTAGTCGTTGAAATGCATCAAAAAATGCATTTTAACGAAAATTAAAGCTAGTTTATCGGATGTATTTTATAAATAACTATATTTAAATCTCAAACATAAATAAAACCATTGTTTAACCCCAAATCCCCCCAAAAACATGGAACATTTTTACCTACAGCTTACTACCAATAAGCACTCCTTCTTACCGACAAACAGTAGAGACCTGTCCAAAGTCCTAAACTATTTAGACTTTATTCTTAAGCAGGTCATGAACCCTATGAACACGGGAACGCGATATTCCTGAGATTAGTTCATTTTCCCCGAACATTTAACACGCAAGTTATAGTAGGCTAGGCCCTTACCCAAGGCATTGGTATATAATTTTTATGGCATCTCATATGATTTGCCGGCTGTTAATTGTTCTAAACTATTTCCAATTTACTCAATACTAACCCCGATTGTGGTGCTTTTTTAGAGCATGGCATGGGATAATACTACTTATTATGAAAGCTCAAGATTTAAAAGTTATCATACTGGACAAAGATGAGAACCTACACGCATCTTATCAAACCTATCTAGAAAATTTGGAAGGTTTTTCATTGATGGGAATTTATACCTCGGCAGAAAAGGCATTGAAAGATTTTCGTAGAAGTACCCCCGATATTATTATAACCGAGGTCGATTTAAATGGTATTGGAGGTATAGATGCCATTAAATCTTTTCGGAGAAAAGACTGGAACGTAAAAATTATAATGATCAGTGAGAACAACGATTTTGAGATCATTAAAAAAAGTTTTAAAAGAGGGGCCAATGGGTATTTGACCAAACCATTGACAGAAGATAAGATATCGCATGCATTGTTAAGCATAAAGGAAGAGGGGGCTACCTTAAGCAACGATATCGTGAAGCAGGTGATATCTACATTTCACAGAAAATCGTTCAACTTCTTTTCTGAACGAGAAAATCAGATTATCGATTATCTGTGCCATGGGGCCACCTACAAAATGATAGCCGATAAACTGTTTGTGACCACAAGTACGGTCAACTTTCATATTCAGAACATTTACCTAAAACTCAACGTAAACTCCAAATCGGAGGCATTGAGCAAACTTGAACAATTATAACTATACCTACTTATACATTTGGTTAGACCCTTGGAGATAATTTTATTTTCAGGGGTTTTTTGCGAAAACGGTTTCGTTAAGTTTTCGTAAATCACGAAAATAATATAAATATCTAATAATCAGAGTAGTAAAATTACAAATATCATATATAACGATAATCTTAATTATATTATTCGTAAATATTATTTAAGTGACCAACTATAAAACAGATTCTTTATTTTATTTTTAAGTAGCAAAAATCCATTTGCCGTTAAAAATAAAAAGGATGTATTATTTAGGTCTCGATATCGGTAGTTCTTCTATCAAAATTGCATTGGTCGTATCGGAGACCGGGGCAAGTGTGGCGGTCGTACAAGAACCGGAAACGGAAATGTCGATGTTGGCCATTAAAAATGGCTGGGCAGAACAAGATCCCAATGAATGGTGGATTCATGTATGTAATGGAATAGGCCGTATAATTAAGGAAAACAATATTTCTTCTAAAGATATTATTGGCATAGGTATCTCGTATCAAATGCACGGTCTTGTATTGGTTGATAAAGAGGGCAAGACCGTAAGAAATTCGATTATTTGGTGCGATAGCCGAGCTGTGGCCATAGGGCAACAGGCGTTTGAGGAAATAGGAGAGGACAAATGTTCGGAATACCTCTTAAACTCTCCGTCAAATTTTACAGCATCGAAACTTAAATGGGTCAAAGAAAATGAACCGGAAGTATATGTCAAGGCGTATAAATTTATGTTGCCCGGTGATTATATAGCCATGAGGCTTTCAGGAAAAATAAACACTACCGTTTCCGGTTTGTCGGAAGGAATCTTCTGGGATTTTAAAAAAGAGGGAATAGCGGAATTTTTAATGGATTATTATGGATTGGATGCCCATATGGTTCCCGATATAGTGGACACCTTTGGTGAGCAATGCCATGTAGATGAAAAAGGAGCTATTGAAAGTGGATTAAAAATGGGTACCCCCATTTTATATAGGGCAGGGGACCAGCCCAATAATGCATTATCATTAAACGTATTCAACCCTGGTGAGGTGGCTGCAACGGGCGGTACCTCTGGCGTGGTCTATGCGGTGACAGATAACCTTTCTGTGAAAGAAAGTGCCAGGGTAAATAATTTTGCCCATGTAAACTATAAACCAAAAGTAGAACCTAGAATAGGTAAGTTATTATGCATCAATGGATCTGGAATACAATACAGATGGTTGCTTAATAATTTGGATGTTTCTTCCTACGAAGAAATGAACAACTTGGCCAAAGAAATACCCATAGGCTCTGATGGGGTGGTGTTAATACCATTTGGAAACGGTGCCGAGCGCATGCTCAACAACCGTGAGGTAGGCACAAGAATCGTTAACCTTAACCTTAACAATCACGGTAAAGGGCATTTGTGCCGAGCGGCATTGGAAGGTATTGCCTTCTCTTTCGTATACGGAATGGAAATTATGAAGTCAGATGGTATAGAGGTAAATGTTATGCGGGCGGGTAACGACAACCTATTTAGGTCCGAAATTTTTTCGGAAACGGTTTCGACCTTGATAGGCTATGATATAGAAATATACAATACGACGGGGGCCATAGGTGCGGCCAGGGCAGGGGTATTGCAAAATGGGGACTTTGAAACCTATGGCAAGGTAATTATGGAGAACGATTACATAATGAGCTTTGAACCATTAAAAAATAAAGAAACGTACAAAGTCGCTTATCAACGTTGGAAAAAAGAACTGGAATTAACATTGAACAACTTATAAAATTAAAATAATGGCAGGTAAGGAATATTTTAAGGGAATAGATAAAATTAAATTTGAAGGAAAAGAATCTGATAATCCGTTGGCGTTCAAATACTACAACCCCGATCAGGTGGTTGCGGGTAAAACCATGCGCGAACATTTTAAGTTCGCCATAGCTTATTGGCATACCTTCTGTGGTCAAGGGGCAGATCCCTTTGGGCCCGGAACTCAGAATTTTGAGTGGGATCAAGCTTCAGACCCTGTTCAGGCGGCAAAAGATAAGGCAGATGCTGCCTTTGAGTTTTTTGAAAAAATAGGATTTGATTATTTCTGTTTTCATGACTTTGACCTCGTTCAGGAAGCGGATACCTTGGTGGCATCGGAAAAACGTTTGTCCACTATCGTAGATTATATAAAAGACAAACAGAAAGCTACCGGTAAAAAGTTGTTATGGGGTACGGCCAACTGTTTTTCCAACCCACGTTATATGAACGGGGCGGCTACAAACCCCGAGTTTAATGTGTTGGCCAGGGCCGGAGCACAAATAAAATTGGCTATGGACGCCACTATGGAACTTAATGGAGAAAACTACGTGTTCTGGGGCGGTAGAGAAGGTTATATGTCTTTGTTGAACACCGATATGGGAAGAGAATTGGAACACATGGGGCAGTTTTTGGCCATGTGCAGAGATTATGCCCGTAGCCAAGGTTTTAAAGGTAATTTCTTTATAGAGCCAAAACCAATGGAGCCCATGAAGCACCAGTACGATTTTGATACGGCTACCGCGATCGGATTTTTAAGGGAGTATGGTCTAGAGAAAGACTTTAAGATAAATATAGAGGTAAACCATGCTACTTTGGCGCAACATACGTTTCAGCATGAAATTGCGGTTGCCGGTAAGGCCGGTATGCTAGGTAGTTTAGATGCCAATAGGGGAGATTACCAAAATGGATGGGATACCGATCAGTTTCCCAACAACATTCAAGAAACCACCGAAGCAATGTTGGTGTTTTTAGCGGCCGGTGGCCTACAAGGCGGAGGTATTAATTTTGATGCTAAAATTAGACGTAACTCAACCGATTTGGAAGATATATTCTTGGCCCATATTGGTGGTGCGGATACTTTTGCAAGGGCATTGGTCACAGCCGATAAAATAATTGCATCATCTGCCTACAACAGTCTTAGGGAAAAGAGATATAGTTCTTTTGATTCAGGAAAGGGAAAAGATTTTGAAGAAGGAAAACTGGATTTGACCGACTTGTACAAAATAGCTCATGAAAATGGAGAACTTCCTTTAGTGAGTGGAAAACAAGAATTGTTCGAGAATATTATTAATCAATATATTTAGTACATATATATTTAGTTTAAAAAAGGTCTTGATGTATATTGTCAAGGCCTTTTTAGTTTACAGTAATGAGAAAGATAACCCTTAAAGATATTGCCAAGTATTTTGACGTGTCCATTTCGACCGTATCAAAGGCCGTCAATGACAGTCATGAGATCAGTGATGATCTTAAAAAGAGGATACGGCAATATGCCAAGGAAAACAACTACAAGCCTAATAAGTTGGCACTTAACTTGTTAAATAGAAGTAGTAAAACAATAGGTGTAATAGTGCCGAATATATTAAATTACTTTTTCGTGCAGGTCCTGTACGGCATAGAGAAGGTAGCCAATGAACATGGGTATAATATCGTTAGCTGTATTAGTAACGAGTCTTTTGAAAAAGAATCCAAGACTTTAGAACTGTTAGATTCTGGAACGGTAGATGGTCTAATAATGTCATTGGCAGAAGAAACCCAGGTAAAGGAACGGGTTGAAGGCCTGCAGGCGATTACGAACAGTCATATCCCCTTGGTGTTGTTCGATCGGGTCTCAGATCTGATAGCGTGTGACAAGGTCGTGGTAGATGATTTTGAGGCGGGGTATAAAACAACCAAACATTTTTTTAATATTGGATGTAAGAATGTTGCCTTCGTTTCTCCAATAGGCAATTCCAGTGTAGGCAAATTAAGATTGGCGGGGTATAAAAAGGCCTTGGAGGAGGCTGGTAGGGAGTTCGATGAAAGGCTGGTTGTAAACTTTACGGCCAAAGATGACTTAGATCTGTTAATGTCTTTTCTTTTAAATTATAAACCCGTAGATGGTATTTTGGGGCTAGATGAGATTACGGCCGTGAAAATATTACATATTGTAAAATCTAGGGGATATAACGTACCTAACGATGTTTCCGTTATCGGTTTTACAAATGGCCAACTCTCACAATATGTAACCCCTCCGTTGACCATGGTCAGCCAACATGGAAAATTTATCGGAGAGCAGGCCGCGGAGCTTTTGATCAAGAGAATAAAAAAACCTAGTGAGCCTTTTGAGACCAAAGTGGTAAAAACCAGTCTTTTGGTGAGAGAATCTACCAGAAAATTACAATAGGCTATATATTGTTCGGATGGGGATGCTCCCAATTTTTTCTGTAATCGCGCTGTAAAAGACGAGTAGCTTCGGGATCGTTTAAAACCGTTCTGCTTTTGGGGTCATAGACCAAGGGTCTCTTTAGGTCCATAGATAGGTTGGCCAAAATACAACTGGCCGTAGAGATATGCCCTTCTTCGATATCGGCAATAGGCCTGGTATCATTTTCAATGGCTTCCAGAAAGTCGATCATATGCCTTCTGGTAGCAGGTGCCGTATGTAGCTCAATGTCTTTTTCGGTTAAGTCCTCCGGATATTTTTCTTTCTCCCATAAAACATCAAATCGAATGGTTTCACTACCATCGCTAGGTACAAATTCGGCTTTCATGACATCACCTTTAAAAACCCCTTTTTCTCCATAAATAAAAAAGGCCCATGGGTATTCGGGGTCTGCGGCATTGCCCCATGTTCTATGTTGCCAAACACAATTTAGGCCATCGTATTCAAAAACAGCGGTTTGGGTGTCTGAAATGTTCGATTTACCTTCTTTTTGAACATAAATACCACCTTCAGAACTAATACGTTTTGGCCACCCTAGATCCAGCATCCAACGCACAGTGTCCAACATATGTACACACATATCTCCTACGATGCCATTTCCATATTCCCTAAAAGAACGCCACCATCCCCTATGGGGAATACCATCGTAGAGTCTCATGGGGGCAGGGCCGGTCCACATTTCATAATCTAAAAATTCGGGAATAGGCTGCAGGGCAGGGTTGCTATTGGAACGCATGTGGTAGTAGCAACATATATCTACATGGCCAATTTTTCCCAATAGGCCTTTATCTACGATCTGTTTTTTGGCCTCTATCAAATGCGGGGTGCTTCTACGTTGGGTACCCACTTGCACTACACGGTTATATTTTCTTGCTGCCGCAACCATAGCCTCCCCTTCGATAACATCAACGCTTATAGGTTTTTGTACATAGACATGGGCACCTGATTTTAATGCCTCTATGCACATTAGGGCATGCCAATGATCTGGGGTTCCAATAAGTACAATGTCTAGCTTTTCTTTGGCAAGCATCTTTCGATAATCGGAATATAGTTTGGGTTTTTTACCATTTTTTTGTCTTTCAGATACCAAAACCGCCACTTCGTTCAAAAAGTTGGAGTCTACATCGCATAATGAGGTAACTTCTACATTGGCTATTTGAATAAGTCTTAACAAGTCGCTTGTGCCGTACCAGCCACACCCGATAAGTGCTACTTTTTTTGGTGTTTCGTCTTTAAAAAAATTAAAACCATAAGATGGCACCGTAGAAAAAAGCAATGCGGCCGAGGTTCCTTTTATAAAATGTCTTCTATTAAACTGCGATGGTTCGTTGGTCATAATGATCTGTTTAAAAGATAGGTTTTCAAATACTTAAAAATAGGCTGTTTCTTATATTTCTTGAAATAAATGTAATCAGCAACGGGATAGGTTTCGAATAATATCAAATAATTCATGAATTTGTATTTGTTAATATATTCAAAATCCCTGTTTTTTTTGATTAATTCTTTAAATTGTACACAAAATCAAACTACAAATTATGCAGATAAAGGAATCTTCAGAAATCTATGATGTTATTATTGTAGGTTCGGGAGCAGGTGGCGGTATGGCTACCAAACAATTAGCGGATGCGGGTCTTAATGTTGCCGTAGTGGAAGCGGGTCCGTTTTTTGACCCGGCGGACCCTGTTACAATGACCCAATTAAAATGGCCTTATGAATCTCCTCGTAGAGGAGCGAATACCGATCGGGCTTTTGGCGAGTGGGACATGTCTTACGGAGATTGGGAGGTGGAAGGCGAACCTTATACCCATGCCGAGGGAACGACCTTTAAATGGTGGCGTTCAAGAATGTTGGGAGGTAGAACCAATCACTGGGGTAGAATATCTTTACGTTTTGGGCCTAAAGATTTTAAGGGAAAGACCAGGGACGGTCATGGTGATGATTGGCCGATCGGTTACGAAGATGTAAAACCCTATTACGATAAGGTAGATAAATTGATCGGTGTATTCGGAACAAATGAAGGCTTAGAGAACGACCCTGATGGTTTTTTTCTTCCTCCGCCAAAACCACGTTTGCACGAACTTTTTTATATCAATGGAGCAAAAAAAACGGGAATTCCGGTAATTCCGGGTAGGCTGTCCATGTTGACCAAAAGAATAAACAACGAACGTGGTGTTTGTTTTTATTGTGGCCAATGTAGTAGGTCTTGTCAGGTATACGCCGATTTCTCATCGGGTAGCTGTTTGATCTTTCCTGCCCAGAAAAGCGGGGGCAAGGTGAGGATTTACGTAAACAGTATGGTACGCGAGGTAACCACCAACGAAGAAGGTAAGGCTACCGGTGTTTCTTACATCAACAAAGAAGACAGAAAAGAATATAAGCTAAGGGGAAAAGTAGTGGTCTTGGCCGCTTCTGCCTGTAGCTCGGCGCGTATATTATTAAACTCAAAGAGTAAACAACACCCTAACGGACTGGGTAACAGTAGTAATCTTGTCGGTAAATATCTTCATGATTCTACAGGTGCCAGTGCGGCAGGGTTTATACCGGGCCTAATGAACCGTAAAACATCTTACAATGAAGACGGTGTTGGTGGTATGCACGTATACTCGCCATGGTGGGGCGATAACTCTAAATTAGATTTCCCAAGAGGATATCATATCGAAGTTTGGGGAGGTATGGGACAACCAAATTATGGTTTTGGAATGAACCCCAACGATTTTAATAAGTTCTTTGGTCTAAAAGTAGGAGGTTACGGAGAAAGCCTACGGGACGATGTTAAAAAATACTATGGTTCTGTCATAGGATTTGGAGGTCGTGGAGAAAGTATAGCCCGTAAAGAGAACTACTGTGAAATAGATCCTACGACGGTGGATCAATTTGGTATTCCTGTCTTGAAATTCCATTATAAATGGTCAGATTTTGAAAGAAACCAGGCCAAACACATGCAAGATACCTTTGAAGAGTTGATCCATAATATGGGAGGCCATTATTTAGGTGAAAAACCAGGAAAGGATAAAGATTATGGCCTACATGCCCCAGGAGAAATTATTCACGAGGTGGGTACTACCCGTATGGGAGATGACCCCAAAACATCTGTTACCAATAAGTTTAACCAATTGCACGATGTGGACAATGTATTTATTGTAGATGCCGGACCTTTTGTTTCACAGGCCGACAAGAACTGTACTTGGACCATTCTGGCACTCTCGTGGCGTGCTTCCGATTATATCATTGAGCAATTAAAACAACAAAATATCTAAACCATGGATAGAAGAAAGAGTATAGAAACCATGATTCTAGGTGTAGGTGCTTCGGCATTGGCGTTTCATGGTTGTAAAACAGAGGAAAGTAAACCGGCGGAAGAAGTAGCCGTAAATACCGACACCAAATATTTTGGCCGTACACCGGCAGAATTGGAACGTATAGAGAAGTTAAATGCCGAAAGACTGTTTACAGATCATGATATGGATACCATTACGGCGCTAAGCTTGGTAATATTGCCTCCAAAAGAACCTTTTGGAGGGCCTATCGAGGCCGAGGTTCCGGAAATGATCGAGTTTATGGGCAAGGATATTCCAGAAATGCAACCTACCTTAAAAGGTGGACTTATGTGGTTGGACCATAAAAGCAATAAAGAATTTGGTGTTGAGTTCAAATCGGCAACTTTAGAGCAGCAAAAACAGATATGTGATGAAATCTGCTGGCATGATATTGAGAAGCCATTGGAAGAGCAGCCGTTAGAAATCCAATTTTTTGCTTTGATGCGAAATCTCGTGGTAACTGGTTATTATACCTCTAAAGTAGGTATAGCCGATTTGGGCTATAAAGGAAATACCCCTAATGTATGGGATGGTGTTCCGCAAGATGTATTGGATCAGCACGGGGTAGCATATGATCCCGAATGGATTGCCAAATGTGTAGACCAAAGTAAGCGAAATGTTATCGCTGAATGGGACGAAAATGGCAACTTGCTCACATAGAACAATAATAACTTTATGAAGAAATTAGTTATGACCGCTATCCTATTGGGTAGCGGTTTTATGTCACAGGCGCAGGAAGTAGGTATACAGTTGTATAGTTTACGCAATCAGTTTAAAATAGATGTATCCAATACATTGGGACTTATCAATGAATGGGGTATTTCTAAAATTGAAGGTGGGGGAACCTATGGGATGCCCCTAGAGGACTTTAAGGAACTTCTAGTCCAATACAATTTAAAGATGGTGAGCGTTGGCGCCGATTTTGGGGACTTGGAGAATGATATAGATAAGGTAATTAAAAACGCAAAAGATTTTGGTGCTACTTATGTCATGTGTGCTTGGGTACCTCACGACGATAACAAGTGGGACCTCGAAGAGACCCAACATGCTACCACTGTTTTTAATAAGGCCGGTAAGCGGTTAAAAGAAAATGGACTTACATTGGTATACCATGCTCATGGCTATGAATTTAGACCATATAAAAATGGTACCCTATTCGATTATATGGCTGAAAATGCTACTGATTTTGCTTTTGAGTTAGATGTTTTTTGGGCTCAGCATGGAGGGGCAGATCCTTTGGCGCTGATAAGACAGTATCCCGATAAAATGAAGTTGTTACATTTAAAGGATATGGAGCATGGAATCGTGGGCAACAATACGGGACACGAAGATGTTGAGACCAACGTGGTCCTCGGATCTGGGCAAATTAATATAGCCGGGGTAGTGGCAGAGGCCAAAAAACTGGGTATAGAATATATGTTTATAGAAGACGAATCTTCTAGAGTGGTTTCGCAGGTGCCCCAAAGTTTGGAGTATTTAAAAAGCTTGGATTAAAAGAACATCATAGTAAAATTGAAAACTCCAGCTACAATGGTAACTGGAGTTTTTTTTTGTTATTCCTTTATGGCCAATCCCACCATAGAATCTGCCGTGCCATAATAAAGAAACCATTTGTTCTTAAAATAGACCAGACCTTCTATAAATGTGGTTCCTGCTTTGTATTGTCCACTTACCTCATGGGGTAGACTAGGGCAAATAAAAGGCGTTTCCAATCTGGCGAGCACTTTTGTAGGGTCGTTTTTATCGAACAACACTTGTCCGCCACAATAAGTGCCTTCCGGATATTTGTCGGTAGCCCCCTCGCCATTCAAATTTTTGCCATTGTATAACAAAAGAATTCCGTTGTCGGTATATAGGGCAGGAGGCCCCGGTTCTGTCAAATGACTGTCAAAGTCGTTTAAGGTAGGTTTAAAACTGTGCAATAAACTACCATCTTTATTAAGTGTGGGGCTCCAATCCACTCCATTTTCAGAAGTGGCAAGGTTTACGAAGAGCTCTCCCCAATACATAAGATATTTTCCGTTTATCTTTTTTGCTACCAATTTACAATCTTTTAACTCGGTGACGATAGAACCCGATTTGCTCCAAGTGTCCAAAAATTTTCCATCATGGGCATCTTCAAAAACAGGGCCTTGCTTTGTCCAGTTTCTTAGGTCTTTAGATGTGGCACTAGAAAGTCGGGCCACATCTTTGTTCCAGCTGGTGTAGAGCATAATATAGGTGCCGTCCGGTGTTTCGACTACACGGGGATCTTCGATACCTCCAGGTTGGTCCCATTGGGCAAATTCATCGGTGTCGGGAAAAAGAACGGGAGAAGGGTATTTGGTGAAATCAATGCCATTGGTACTGTAGGCAAGGCCAATTCTAGAGGTACGCCCCCCTAAAATGGCATCGGGGTTGTCCTCCGCACGAAATAATAGAAATACGGTATCGTTACGTACAATGGCCCCGGGGTTAAAAACATCCGCTTTTTGCCATTGCACCTCTTTGTCGGTAACGGGATCCTTAAAAACATAGCTGGAATCCGCTGTCATTATAGGGTTCTTTTTTGTCTTTTCAAATCCTAAGAGCCATATATCGGCAGAAGGGGTGTCAACAGCTTTTTTTTGAGTTGTAGTATCTTTACATCCAAAGAATAAAACCAATAAACAAAGAGATAATAACCTTACGTCCATTTTGTTGAATTTTAATATTTTACTAGTGTAATGGTAAGGTAAGAATTTAATTCCGTTCTCGGAATCTGACCTAATGTTTATAGGTATTTTGATAAAATAACTGTATTTTTCATTGTTTAACCTTAGTATGAAATATTTCTATTATAGCCTGGTACTACTGTTCTTTATGTCTTGTGGAGAAAAAGAAAAAGTAGAAAAGAAAAGCGATACCGTTGAACCACTTTCTCAAAAAATAGATACAATAGAGCAAGTTGATATTCAAGAAAGGGATAAGCCGGACCTTAATAGTTTGGCAGACACCACCTTTGTGAGATTGGCGGATTACAGCGACAATTTTATGTATGATATGCGGTATGCGACCGAGAATAATTTTTTAAAGGCCAAGGTATACGACTGTGCCGAATGTTATACGAGGGTAAAGACCGTAAAGGCGTTGATCGCCGCTAACGAAGATTTTATGAAGAAGGGCGTGAAGATTAAATTCTATGATTGTTACCGTCCCAATTCGGTGCAGTATAAAATGTGGGATATTGTACCCAATCCGCAATATGTTGCCAACCCGGTAAAAGGCTCAATTCACAATAAGGGTGGGGCCGTAGATATTACGTTGGTGAATATGGAGGGTGAGGAGCTTGATATGGGTACCGATTTTGATTTTTTTGGTAAACGGGCCTATCATGACAATTATGATCTTCCCCAAGAAATTCTTGACAATAGAAAGTTATTAAAAGAAACTATGGAGAAGCATGGTTTTTGGTCCACCAGGACAGAATGGTGGCACTATAATCTACAAGGGGCCTCAAAGGATCCTATAGCAAATTTTAAATGGGAATGTAATGAAAACGATTAATTATAGATTATGCTCAATTATCTTTTTAATGTTTAATTTTTTGAGTTGTTCCGTAGCAGCTCAGGTATTTTCGTTATGGCCAGAGGGGCAAATACCAAATAGAATAGAGACGAACGAAGAAGAGGTACACAAACAAGAGGGGATACTCAGAATCAGTACTGTTCAAAAACCGACCATAGAAGTCTATTTGCCTGCACAGAATAATGCTACAGGAGAAGCTATGCTTATCTTTCCTGGTGGGGGGTATGGTATATTGGCCTACGATTGGGAGGGTACCGATATTGCAAAATTTTTAAACGGAAAAGGTATTGCGGGTATAGTCGTCAAATACCGTTTACCTTCTTCAAAATCCCAGACACAAAAACACAATGTTCCGTTGATCGATGCGCAAAGGGCCATGCGCATGGTAAGGAGTAAAGCGAGCGATTTTCATATAGATCCCAATAAAATAGGAATTATAGGTTTTTCGGCCGGAGGACACTTGGCCTCAACACTTGGCACCCATTTTAATGAAAAGGTGTATGCTCCCGTGGACGCCATTGATAGTATAAGTGCCAGACCCGATTTTATGGCCTTGGGGTATCCGGTCATTAGCTTCGGTGCTATGACCCATAATGGTACAAAGACCAACTTAATAGGGGAGAGCGGACCACAGGATATGATAGAACACTTCTCTAATGAAAAGCAGGTAACCGACCAAACACCACCGACCATATTGTTTCATGCAACCGATGATACCGTTGTGCCGGTAGAAAACAGTCTGTTGTTTTATAAAGCTTTGAAAGACAATGGTGTTTCTGCAACCATGCATATATACCCAAAAGGAGGGCATGGTTTTTCACTGGCAAGAAAAGACGAACATCTAAGAGGTTGGACAGAGCGGTTGTTGGAATGGTTGGAAAGTCTTGATTAGATTTTACATCGTGTTTTTATGGTATAGGATCTAATGACCTGCATAATTTACCATGGTGGATGAGGAAAAATTATAGTAAAAAAATCTATCACTGTTTTTTTTGATTATTAAAAGAGCAATTCTATCTTTGCGCGAAATTGAGCCATAAATTTTTATGGCTTTTTAGTTTCGGGATGTAGCGCAGTCCGGTAGCGCACTCGGCTGGGGGTCGAGTGGTCGCAGGTTCAAATCCTGTCATCCCGACTAAATAGAAGCTTTGGTTTTTGTAGAAAGTTTAATTTCTAAAGAAAACCGGAGCTTTTATTTTTTAATAAAGCTTAGTTTTATTTGCAGTGAGGGTTTATAAGGATTGTTTAAATCCTGTCATCCCGACCAAATAGAAAAGTGGTTAGCAAAAGCAAATCACTTTTTTTGTTTTCAAGTGTAACGACAAAGCTTATTTTTTTATTAACGGATTAATGTTTTGTGCCTCAAAACATTGACTGTTGGTATATGGTTTTTGGGGCTTTGGAAATTTTAATTGTAAGAAAAATATTCTTAAAAAAATGTATTTTTGACGAAGGATATTTTTAATCTTATGTTCGAATTTTTTTATGAATTTTTCTTCTTGCGTTGCAATTTTTTTATTCTTTATTAATTTATCAAATGCCCAAACCTTTACCCCCACACCAGAAACTGTAGATGACCAAATCGAACAGTCCAAACAAGAGTTTTCTAAATTAAATTTTTATCAATCTATATCATATGCGAAAAAGGCATTCGATGGTGCTGAAAGCATATCATATTCAAAAGGGAAAACGATCGCTTCCATCTACTTGGCGAAAGCTTTGATTGAGATTGGGGAGTACAAAAAGGCTTTGTCTTTTATTTCAAAGGCAGAAAGAGAGGAATTCTTCAGTTCTTACATAAATATGCAAGTAGAATCGTATAGGCTAAAAGGTAGACTATACGGTAGTCTAGACATGAATCTCTTGGCAGAGAAAGAGTTTAAGAAACAATTGTTGCATTCTAAAAAGATAAAAAATCAGAATCAACGGGGAATGTCCAGGTTTTGGTCTTACCAAAATCTGGTACATATATATGATAAAACAAATAATAAGGACTCTTTGGATAAATACTTGGTTTTACAGGAAAACAGTGTTAATCGTTTAAATGAGACCGCCAATTTTTACAGTATAAGTGCAACATACTGTCAGATTGCCAGAAATCTTATGAAAAACAGTAAGTTTCAAGAGGCAAAGAACTACTTGGATAGATCAAACGATATTCTTCATAAATACGACTCTAGTTATCTCTTTCAGCATTATGATTGCTATGCCACTTACGAGAAATTGACCGGCAACTTAAAAGAAGCGGAGCGGTACTATGATTTGGCGTTACAAAATGCTTTGGAACTGAAAGATTTGGATGCCATTGTCGGTCAATACAAAAACATGTCCGATTTCTTCATAAACGATATGAAAGATGTTAAAACAGGGAAAAAATACTTGCTGTTGTATCATAAGTATAATGATTCTCTAAAGACGATAAATTCAAACATACAGGACGATGTGTACAATGAGATACTAAAAGAGAAATATGAGGTTTCTAGACAAGTAGGCGGAAGGTATGAATATGTTGTTTTGGGTGTACTGGTAATTGGTCTGGTGCCTATAGGGTTTATATATTATCGAAAAATAAAATATAAGCGTAAAATTAAGGTATTGGAAACCAAAATAGATGGTCATGATAAAACGGAGCAATCGAAAATAGAAGGTCAGAGGCATAAAGAACTAATGGCTGCGGCCAATGCCAATAGTCCCGATTTTCTGTTACTGTTTAAAGAACTTTATCCAGAGGTTGTAGTAGAGATTAAGAAACGTAATAAAAACGTACTTAATTCCGATATTGTTTTTTTGGGTATGGCGCATTTAAATTTTTCTACCAAAGATTTGGCTAAAATATTAAACGTTACGGTACGGGCCATTCAGGTTCGTAAAAATAGACTTCGAAAAAAGTACAATATTCCTTCAGAGATAGACTTTAATCTATGGTATGGTGTAACAACTAAAAAGGAGATTGACTAAGAACAATCGAATAAATAGGGCTGGTTGTTATCTAGAGGATGTTATTGGTTAATGGCCATTTTGTTATGGGGTGGTTAAGGATTAAATGAAGAGGCAACATTGTTGATGCTATATTTAGTTCATTACAGGCATATATTTCCATAATCGGTATATCATAAAGAATATCATGACCTTTCTTCCAAATTAATTATCTGTAGAATTACTTTTAAACAAAGGGTTGCTTTTTGAAAAGGCAGTAGAAAGTCCGGAGTATGATTTGTGTATATGGATCAATAGAAATTCCGGCTACCTTTTTTAGTGAGGTCATGAGACCCTATGGCTGATGGATTTGTCTTTGTTTTTCTTCATTTTATCTAAAAAATGCCAATGTTTCGCACATGTGAAACATTTGTGATAGGTGCTTTTTGGGACATATGTTAATTTTTTAAAGATTTTTGTGAAAATTCTGTAAATATTTTTTTTACAAGTTTTGAAGATCCCACCACCATTTTTTTTTGTCCCATTTAAACATAAACAATTTAGTATGATGAGAAAGTATTTTAAATGTATACTGTTCTTGGTTTTTGCCACATTTATAGGTTATGGGCAACAACCGTTTCAGTGTGATGGGTCCGCGTACCTTGTGTCTTCGCCCTCGGGAACCGTTCCCTCAACGATTTACGTGGTCGAGTCTACCAGTCCCAGTACCGTTTTGGCTACCATTACCCCATCCATAGCGGATAGGTACAATGCCATAGGCTATAATTTTATGGATAATCTTATCTATGGAATCGTTAGTGGTGATGCAGCTTCCAATACCCCGGGAGATATGGTACAGATAGATGCCCTGGGAAATGTTGTAAACATGGGGGTGCCCACACCCGTTGCAGGACAAAGTGATGGCTTGGCTTCATGGACTGCCGACCCTAGTGTAAATGCCAATGGAGGTTACGTGAATATGGCCTCGGGCGTGGTGGGAAGCGATCATTTGTTCTATTGTCTTGCAAGTACCGATGATTCCAAAGCCTATCTGGTAACCGTTGATTTGGTTGCCATGACTTATACCACAAAACAACTGTCCCTTGGTGTAGCGTCCTTAGTGGCCGACCTGGCATTTTCTTCGTATGACGGTATGCTCTATGGAACCGTGAGAGGAGAGCAAAAAATCGTAAAAATAGACCCGGATAATGGAAATCAATCCTATGTAAGCCTTCCGGCAGGTTCCCCTACATTATTGTATTCTGCCGGAGGCGCTTGGAACGATTCCCAAGGTAGGATCTATTTCTATTATAATAGTACCAATGAAATAGAAAACAGATTGTTCAGATATGACCCAAGTATCAATGAACTTGTTGATATGGTCAAAGCTACCGCATATTCCACCTTCGATGCAACGGCATGTTATCCTACCTCCTTCGAAAAAGAAGTGGATGTGCCAGCTGAAGGGGTGCATGCGGGAGACATCGTAGATGTCGAATTTACTATTTACAATAATTTTCCTTCAACACAAATTTTTGACTTTGAGGACACACTTATTTCCTCAAACCTTAGTTGGGTGGCCAATTCCGTGACCCCCGCATCGCCTGGTGGTGGTACGGTTAACATTACGGGGCAAACCCTGAATATAGATGGAATTTCAATTCCCCCCATCGCATCGACCAGTGGCGTGCCTTTTTCTTTTACCGTTTCCTTTAAAATTTCCGAGGAGGC
The DNA here is from genome assembly GCF_018100785.1 of Maribacter sp. MMG018. GTDB lineage: Bacteria > Bacteroidota > Bacteroidia > Flavobacteriales > Flavobacteriaceae > Maribacter. Next base: position 251,105 of record NZ_JAGJEC010000002.1, read on the forward strand.
GTCTCCGATTGAATGTTTTACCAATCAGGCCAGTATATCCAATGGTTCTACAACGGTAACGAGTGATGACCCGAATACCTTGGATTTAGGCGACCCTACAGAATTTTGTTTAACTCCATGTACCACTTGCAAGGCCGGGGACGATTCCGCTACTACACTAGTAGATGCCCCCGTTTTGATCGATATATTGGACAACGATTCCAATATGGGAGATTTGGATGTGTCAAGCATAACCATTACAAGTGCCCCGTCAAATGGAACGCTAACCATCGATCCTGTAACCGGAGAGATAGAATATACTCCAAATGCAGGTTATACAGGTACGGATGAATTCACCTATTCGGTATGTACAACAGATACACCGGTATACTGTGATACGGCCACTGTTTCTATTGATGTGCTCGCGGACACGGATGGCGATGGTATTTCTGATGACCAAGAGACCTTGGACGGTACCGATCCTTCAGACGATTGTGATTCGGTAGGCGGAACACCTTTGAGCACCAGCGACTGTGATAATGATGGAATCAGCAATGGCGATGAGGTGACTTTGGGAACTGACCCGAACGATCCCGATACGGACGGTGACGGTATATCGGACGGACAGGAAGTGTCCGACGGCACCGCCCCCCTTGACGACTGTGATTCGGTAGGCGGAACACCTTTGAGTACTGGCGACTGCGATAGCGACGGTATCTCTAATGGCGATGAGGTGACTTTGGGTACGGATCCCAACAACCCCGATACGGACGGCGACGGCATTTCCGACGGACAGGAAGTATCCGATGGTACTGTCCCCCTTGATGACTGTGATTCCATAGGCGGTACACCTCTAGCTACAAGCGACTGCGATGGCGACGGAATCACCAATGGCGATGAGGTAGCTTTGGGAACTGACCCCAACAACCCCGATACGGACGGTGACGGTATATCGGACGGACAGGAAGTGTCCGACGGTACGGATCCTTTAAATTCTTGTGATTCGGTAGGCGGAACACCTTTGAGCACCAGCGACTGTGATAATGATGGAATCAGCAATGGCGATGAGGCTACCTTGGGAACCGATCCCAACGACCCCGATACGGACGGCGACGGTATATCGGACGGACAGGAAGTGTCCGACGTTACGGATCCTTTAAACGATTGTGATTCGGTAGGCGGAACACCTTTGAGCACCAGCGACTGTGATAATGATGGAATCAGCAATGGCGATGAGGTAGCCTTGGGCACCGACCCCAACGATCCCGATACGGACGGTGACGGTATATCGGACGGACAGGAAGTGTCCGACGGTACGGATCCTTTAAACGATTGTGATTCGGTAGGCGGAACACCTTTGAGCACCAGCGACTGTGATAATGATGGAATCAGCAATGGCGATGAGGCTACCTTGGGAACCGATCCCAACGATCCGGATACGGACGGTGACGGTATATCGGACGGACAGGAAGTGTCCGACGGTACGGATCCTTTAAATTCTTGTGATTCGGTAGGCGGAACACCTTTGAGCACCAGCGACTGTGATAATGATGGATTGACCAACGAAGAGGAATTAATTTTGGGCACCGACCCTAATGACCCCGATACGGATGGTGACGGTATCTCAGATGGTCAAGAAGTCTTGGACGGAACCGATCCCTTGGATGATTGCGACCATGTAGGTGGTACTTCGTTACCAGATAGCGATTGTGACGCAGACGGTCTGACCACCTCCCAGGAAGAGGCGATAGGGACCGATCCGGAGAATGCGGATACGGATGGGGACACCATTCCCGATGGTCAAGAATTGGAGGACGGCACCGATCCCCTGGATGCTTGCGATTCCATAAACGGAGTTCCTACTCCAGAATCTGACTGTAATGAAGAGGTCGACGAAATGGATATTTCGGTGACCAACGAGATCATAACACCGGACAACGACGGGGTGAACGATTACTTCGAGATCGACAATATCGAGTCGTACCCGAACAACAAGGTGCTGATCTACAACCGTTGGGGCGTTTTGGTCTATGAGATGTCAGGTTACGACAACGGGCCCGGTTCCTTCAAGGGCGTCTCCAGCGGAAGGGCTACGATCCAGGCGGACTCTAAATTGCCAGTCGGGGTATACTTCTATATAATCAAATATGAAAACAAAGGGGAGGGTCTGAGCAAATCGGGCTACTTATACGTGAACAGATAATTTTCCCCGAAAACAAACAATAAAGATGAAAAAACTATTTATAGCTGTCCTGTCCATATTTTCCGGTCTTTTTTCGGTCGTTGGACAGCAAGATGCCCAATACACGCAGTACATGTACAATACGATATCGGTGAACCCGGCCTATGCGGGCTCCCGTGGTGTTTTCAGCATAGCGGCGCTGCACCGTTCCCAATGGGTGGGTCTGGACGGGGCCCCGAGCACCCAGACACTGAACCTTCATACGCCGGTATCGAATTCGGTGGGTCTTGGGCTCTCGGTGGTGCACGACGAGATCGGCAACGGGACGAACCAGGACACGTACATCGATGCGGCCTTTTCCTATACGGTGCATACCTCCGAGGAGGGCAAGCTCTCCTTCGGCCTGAAGGCCGGGGGCCATTTGTTCAACGTCGATTTCTCGAAGTTGAGGAACTACGGGGCGGAGAGCAACCTTCCCAATATCGACAACAAGTTCTCTCCCAATATCGGGGCGGGCATCTATTACCATACGGACCGTTACTATGCGGGGCTGTCGGTACCGAACTTTTTGGAAACGGAACATTTCGACACATCGGGTTCTGGCGGCAGCTCTTTTTTGGCCAAAGAGCGAATGAACCTCTACTTCATCACGGGCTATGTGTTCGACCTGGATTACAGGACCAAGTTCAAGCCTGCCGCCCTGGTGAAGGCGGTAAAGGGGGCGCCCCTGCAAGTGGACCTTAGCGCGAGCTTTTTGTTCAACGAGAAGTTCTCGTTGGGTGCGGCCTATCGTTGGGACGCCGCCCTGAGCGGGCTGTTCGGGTTCCAGTTGAGCGATCAGTTGATGCTGGGGCTGGCCTATGACCGGGAGGTCACCGAGCTAGGGGGGGCAAGTTTCAACGACGGATCTTTCGAGATCATGCTGAGGTATGAATTTTTGAACAAGTACAAACGAGTGATTACCCCGAGATTCTTTTAAATACGATAAGACAACATGAAAAAAGCAAGATCTATTTTCTTTGGTTTGGCCGTAATGGGCTGTATGGTGAACGCCCAGGAAAAAAAACTGGAAAAGGCCGAAACCAAGTTTTCCAACTTTGCCTATGCGCCTGCCATACAGTCCTATGAGGACCTGGTAGCGGAGGGTTACGGCGAAGAGCAAATATTCAAGAACCTGGGGAACGCGAATTATTATAACGCCAAGTACATAGAGGCATCTAAGTGGTACGGGAAACTGTTCGAACTCGACAATGCGGATATCGACCCGGAATACATGTACCGCTATGCGCAGACCCTTAAGTCACTGGAAGAGTACGGTGCCTCCGATAGCTGGATGAACAGGTTCAAAGAGGCCAAGGCCAATGACCGTCGCGCGGTACAGTTCGGGGAGAACCTGGACTATCTGGATCGGATAGAGGCGAATTCGGGCCGTTACGAGATCGAGAATATCGGTCTGAATTCCAAGGTGTCCGATTTTGCCCCGTCTTTTTACGGACGGGACCTGGTCTTTTCAACGGCAAGGGACAGTGGGTCCATATCGAAGAACATCCATAAATGGAACAACGGTTCGTTTCTGAACCTATATAAGGCCTCACGGGACGGGGAGGGGAATTTCCTCGAGGTGTCGCGGCTTTCCCGGAAGTTGAACAAGAAGACCCATGAGTCCTCGACGGCCTTTACCAAGGACGGGAAGACCATGTACTTTACGAGGAACAACTCCAACAACGGCAAGTTCTCGCGGGACGAGCAAGGAGTGAGCCGGTTAAAGATATACAGGGCCACGCGGGAGGACGGCGAATGGAAACATATCGAGGAGCTTCCCTTTAACGACGACAGTTACTCGGTGGCGCACCCGGCATTGGACAAGGACGAAAGCAAGCTGTATTTCGCCTCCGATATGCCGGGCACGGTAGGGGAGTCGGATATCTTTGTCGTGGACATCCATGCCGATGGAAGCTTCGGCACACCACGGAACCTGGGCTCCAAGATCAATACCGAGGCCAGGGAGACCTTCCCTTTTGTGACGGATTCGGGCGTGCTCTATTTTTCAAGTGACGGGCACCCTGGCCTGGGCGGGCTCGATGTTTTCGCCACCGATCTGAAGGAAGGGGAGTTCGGCAAGGTCGTGAACGTGGGCCGGCCGTTGAACGGGGAAGAGGACGATTTCTCCTATATAATCGACGAAGACACAAAGAAAGGTTTTTTCGCCTCCAACAGGGAGGGAGGACACGGGGATGATGATATCTACGGCTTTACGGAGACCAGGCCCTTGGACCTCAAGTGCTATATCCTGATAGCCGGAACGGTCATCGATGAAGCGACAGGGGAACTGCTGGCCAATGCGTCCGTCAAGGTCTACGACGACCAAAACAATGTGGTCTCCACATCGGAGACCGATGCCGACGGGGCCTTTGGCATGCAAGGCGATTGCAGGGAAGCAAACTATAGGGTAGTGGCCTCAAAAAGTGATTACGACGATGGGGAGAAGGCTTTTGTGACCATAGGGTCAAAAGATGCCACGGGCATAGAGGTGGTCTTGGGCAGGACGGTAAAATCGGCCCCTGTGGGAACCGACCTGGTCAAGTATTTGGAGATAGAGCCTATCTATTTCGATTTCGACAAGTACTTTATCCGGGAGGATGCCAAGGTAAGTATCGAAAAGGTGCTGGCGTACCTGAGGGAATTCCCGAATGTAAAGGTAGAGGTACGTTCGCATACCGATTCCCGTGCCAACGATGCGTACAATATAAGGTTGTCCCGTAACAGGGCGAAGGCCACTGCAGCGTATTTGACGGCCCATGGCATTGCCGAGGACAGAATTTCCTTCGAGGGCTATGGGGAGACCCAGCTCACCAACAAGTGTAGCAACGGGGTGCCCTGTACCAAGGAACAGCACCAGATGAACAGACGATCGGAATTCATAGTGGTGGAATAGTCCACTGTTACAAAGTTACAAATGGATATAAAAGGGGAGAAGCTCAGTTTCTTCCCTTTTTTTATACGATAGAACCTGTTATATATACCCATAATTGTACAGAAGAGTCTTTTGAAGATAGATAACATACTCGGTTTTTGATATTCTCAGGTCTTAGATTCATATCTTGTTATACTTCATGTTCACATTGCTTCCTATGATATAACTTCTACTTATCTTTATCCCCTTAAAGAGAAAAATAGGTGTTTACATGAGATTATTTTTCATCCTATTACTAACGGTACTCACTACATCTTTGCGGTTAAGTGCACAAAACCTTTTGCCGCCGATACATAATTATAAGATTTTTGAATATAGGGCCGACAGTAAAAACTGGGGGTTGTCTACCAATGAGGCTGGAGAATTATTCGCTGCCAACAATAGCGGATTGCTTCATTATAACGGAGAGAAATGGCACCTTTATAAACTTCCCGACAATACGACGATAAGGTCCGTTGCCCATATCAACGACAGAATATATACGGGGTCTTATGAAGAGTTCGGTTATTGGGTGAAGAATACGTATGGTGTTCTTGAGTATACTTCGCTGACGCACTTAATAAAAGATCACACCTTTACCAATGAAGAATTTTGGCAAATTATGCCCTATGGCGATGATGTGCTTTTTCGATCATTTAACGGCATATATCTTCTAAGGGATAACGAAGTCAAGGTAATCGCTCCTGACTTTGTGATCAACTATATTTCTGGATATAGAGATAAGATTGTGGTCGCTGCCGGACATAACAGGCTTTACGAACTTGTAGATGATAAGTTAGAGCCCTTGAAAGAGTATAAGCTGTTTTCCGATAAGATTATTGTTGGTATGGCCGAAATAGAAGAAGGCCTTTTGGTTGGTACTAGGCGTAATGGTTGTTTTATCTTGAACGATAGAGGGGTAAGTCCTTTTAAAACCCTAATAGACGACCAATTAAGTCAACATCAACTCAATCAGATCTTGCCGATTTCGGAAAGTATGATTGCCTTCGGGACCATAAAGAACGGTATATATCTCTATGATAAGAATAAAAAAAGTAGTCAAAAGGTCAACCGTCAAGTGGGACTGCAGAACAATACAGTATTGTCAATGACTCAGTACCAAGACCAACTATGGGTGGGCTTGGACAATGGAATCGATAGGATACAACTCAACTATCCCTTAACCTATTATACCGATTATACGGGTGCCGTGGGTACGGTGTACGATCTGGCCGTTTATAAGAATATCCTATATATGGCGAGTAACACGGGCATGTATTATTTTAAGGACGATGTGTTGCATTTTGTTGAAGGTTCACAAGGTCATGTGTGGGATTTGAATATTACGGACGGAGATCTTTTTTGCGGTCATAATACAGGAACTTATAAAGTAGAAGAAAACACTTTTGAAAAGATATCGGATATTTCAGGGGGCTACCAGATCGTAAAGGTCCCCGAATCGGATGCTTCCTTTGTTCAGGGTACGTATATAGGTTTGTCCAAATACGAAAAGGACGATTCGGGCAATTGGGTCGTTACCCCGATTACGGGAATCAACAAACCGGCTAAATACCTTTGTTTCGAAGACGCCCATACACTCTGGGTAGCTCACCCTTATAAAGGGTTGTACCGCCTTGTACTCAACGATAGTTATGATCAGGTGGTAGATAAAATCGAATTTACCAAAGAGAACATACCTACCAATTACAATGTTAAGGTCTTCAATATTAGAAATCAGATCGCGTTGGATATTGAAGGGGTGTGGCATAGGTATGATCCCATTTTAAAAAAGATAAAACTGTTCGATGAGTTTCAGGCTTATAATCATAAGAATCTGGTGTACCATGATGATTCGTCTTTTTGGTTTATAGATAACGAAGGCGTCAAAAAAGTACTCTTTTCCGATTTAAAGGAGGTGAATTACATCTTGGACGATCTGCAACTGCAAAAACGATTGACCCCCGAAGCTGAAAAAATCGTTAAGCTAAACGATTCTACCTATTCCTTTACTTTAAATGATGGTTTTGGAAAACTGGATATATCCGAATTTCGCCATCATTTTGAGAATTTTGAACTACAGCAACCCAAGCTGGTGTCTTTTAAGGCCAAGGGTAGCACGTATCCATTGGATAAAGATACTTTTGAAATTCCATACAAGTTGGCAAGTGACATTACGGTAAATATTGCATCGCCCGCCTTGCTGGATGCCACATATTACTATGATCTAAGCGGGCCCATAGATCAAGAGGCTTATTTGGAAAATGGTCAAATAAATTTTCAAAATCTTCCCTATGGCAATTATGAGTTAAATGTTTTTAGTGTAGGTATAGACAATGAACGTTCCAAGGCCAACATCTTATTTTTTGAAATCGCACCACCATGGTATTTGTCCAAGGTGAGTTTCGTACTTTATATAGTGGCTTTTATTGTAGCACTATTTTTATTAAGAAGGTACAACAGATCAAAAATAGAGAAACGTCATTTAGAGCTAAAAACCAAATTTATCAAGGACCAAGAAGAGCGGTTGGCAAAAAAGGAAAAAGAAAAACTTGAAAAGGAAATTAAGAAAAAACAAAAGGAATTGGCCCGCATTACAATGAGTATGGCCGAGAAGAACAAGGTTATCTTAGAGTTAAAGGAAATGTTATTGGTAAATAAAAGCCAATTTACCAATCAAAAACGTTTTGGTTCGTTTATCAAAAAATTAGACAATTCTATTAATGATGATGAGGATTGGAAGCATTTTGAAGTTAACTTTAAAGAACTTCATGAGGACTTTTTCGAAAACCTGTTAAAAATGTATCCCAAATTAACACCTAAAGACCTAAAATTATGTGCTTATTTGAAAATGAACCTTACATCAAAAGAGATTGCGCCCTTAATGGCGATTTCAAATAGGGGAGTGGAGATTCATAGATACCGACTTCGAAAAAAATTAGGAATCGACAGTTCTCAGAACCTTTCTAACTTTTTAATCAAATTTAACTAGCTTTTTTTACGATATTTTTAATGCCTTTCGATATTTATACATACATCATTACTACATCAATGTGTTAAAATTTAATATTCACTTAACATAGTAACTACTGCAAACATCCTTTATATAGGACATTCGGGCAGATGTTGGGGTGATGTATTTTTTATGTACCTAGTTGACTCCGCTCCCTATACTGTAATTGGTAATTTGGTAAAAATTAAAACTAATAATTAAACATTATTCAAAATGAGGAATACAATATTGGCAATACTGCTTTTTTTGTTTCAAATAGCAAGTTATGCACAGGATGGTGTTACGGTAAGGGGGGGCGTGTACGATACCGGAGGGCAGCCCTTGCCAGGTGCCAGTGTGGTGGTTAAAGGAACTACTACGGGTACACAGACCGATTTTGACGGTAATTTTACCTTGTCAGGCATTCCGTCCGATGGCGTATTGTTGGTCAGTTATATAGGGTTTATGACCCAAGAAGTTCGTGTTGACGGAAGAACGTCGGTATCGGTAACTTTAGAAGAAGATACCCAAACGTTGGATGAAGTGGTTGTAGTGGGTTATGGTACCCAGAAAAAATCGGATTTGACCAGTGCCATAGTATCTGTTGATACAGAAAGTATGGAGAAAGTTCCGACCGGGCAATTAATGCAGGCGGTACAGGGTAAGGCTGCCGGTGTTCAGGTAAGTAGCCTTGGTTCTCCAGGTGAGGCACCTGAGATTATGATCAGGGGCGTAAACTCTGTATACGGTAATTCTACTCCATTGTTCGTTGTAGACGGGGTGTTCTTTGATAACATCGATTTCTTGAATGCCAGTGAGATAGAGAGCATGTCCATTTTAAAGGACGCCTCCGCATCTGCCATTTATGGGGTAGAGGCTTCGAACGGGGTTATCTTGATCAAGACCAAAGGGGGCAAGTTCAATAAAAACGCCACCATTACCTATTCTGGTTACACCGGGGTTCAAAAAGCACAGAATATACTTCAAATGGCGAACACCGAACAGTTTGTGAATTTCGCCTTGGAGTCCGGTTCGGAATCGGAAATAGCAAGTGTGCAGAGCGCCATGCAACGGTATGGGCGTAGTAGGATCAACCCGAACGTACCCGATGTAAATACAGATTGGTACGATGAGATCTTAAGAACGGCAATGACCCAAAATCATGATATTTCCATTGATGGGGGGTCGGAAAATATCGCCTATTCCGTTGGGGGCAATTTCTTTACCCAAGACGGTATTCTTGATATGAACAACAGCTATGAGCGTTTTAATTTAAGGACTAAATTGGATATTAAGGCGAACGATTGGCTCAAAGTAGGTGGTAGTATGGTCTATAGCAATGCCACAAAATACGACGATGAGGGTTCGGCGTGGTCATTGGCCTATTTTGCGGTACCTATTATGCCCGTATACGATGACTTGTTCACCGAGGCCGACCCGCTTCCTTATTCCGATGCCAGGGAACTGGGGTACAGAAGCAGTCAAAACCCGTTTCCTACGATGGACAACTCTGATCTTAAGAGCAATATACGTAGAACCGTGGCCAATTTTTATGCCGATTTTCAACTGGTTCCCGAAAAATTAAACTTTAAGACCAGTCTATCCTATAATCATGCGGGTACCACAGGACGTAATGTCTACCTACCTTATTATGTTACCGATGATTATCAAAGAAGTGTAGAGCAATCTTCTATTAACAGAAGTCAGGTAACGGACGAGTCTTATGTTTTTGATAATGTATTGACCTATCAGAATACGTTCAACGATCACGACCTTACCTTAATGGGAGGTATGTCTTACCGAGATAATTATTATAGCTATTTTGGTACTACCGGTTATTTTGACCCAAGTGGATCTTTTGTTAGGGACAAAGAACAGACCTGGTATATTGCCAATACATCTACCGATAGTCAAACATCATATGACGGAGGTAGCCGATCTTACGGATTCTCCTATTTTGGTAGGGCGGCCTATAAATACAAGAACAGGTATTTGGCCTATGCCACGTATAGGGCTGAGGGTGCCAATAAATACGACGAAACCTATGTGCACTTGCCCGCCTTTGGTTTGGGTTGGGTTGTTTCCGAAGAATCTTTTATGGAAAATGTCGGCTTTATCGACTACCTTAAGTTAAGAGGTGGTTGGGGACGCTTGGCCAATGGTTCCGTACCTGCATCCGATGGTGGCGTGGGATCAAGTACGGTACAGACCGTCTTTAACGATCAATACTATACCGGAACGCAGTTTGAAACCATCTCCGATGATATCAGCTGGGAGTATACCGAAGAGACCAATATTGGTATTTCGGCCAAGTTCTTGGGCAACCGACTGTCTTTGGAAGCCGATTATTTTATTAAGGATACCAAAGACATGGTGATTCCCCTGTCGCCCCTTGTAGGTACCGAAGTGAGTTACCAAAATGTGGGTAGTGTTAGAAACCAAGGATTGGAATTGGCCGTAGGGTACAATGGAAAGATCGGTAAAGATTTTGGTTACTCCGTTAATGCCAATTTCAGTAAGATTAAAAACGAGGTTACCGACCTATACACCCAGCCATATATAGAAAGAGGTTCTGCGGAGTTCAGGCAGATGATTACCGAAGGGCAATCTATAAATGTTTTCTACGGTTACGATATAGAGGGCGTTTACCAGACCCAAGCGGAGGTAGATGCGGACCCTGTGGCACAATCGGCCATTGCGGGTGGTACCAATATTGCTCCAGGATATTTTAAGTTTAGGGATGTTGACGGTAACGGTACATTGGATGCCGACGATAGGGTGTACCTTGGTGCTCCCGTACCGGATTATTTTTATGGAGGTAGCATTAACCTATACTATAAAAACTGGGATTTCTCTACTTCTTTCTACGGTCAAGGGGGCAATGTAATCTTAAACAGGAACAGGGCCGAAGTCATTTGGACCACAGGAAGAAATATCGATGCCGAACTGGCTAAAAACCGTTGGACGGGCGAGGGATCTACCAATGCCTTCCCTTCCTCTGAGGGTTATAGACAATCTTGGAACCAAAAGCTTTCCGATTTCTTCTTACAGGATGGCGATTTCTTTAGGATCCAGAACATACAACTGGCCTATACCATCAAGAACGATAAGTTGCCCGAAATACGATTGTCGCTTACTGCGGATAGACCCTTCCTTTGGACCAAAGAGTACAATGGCTTTAATCCTGAAGTTGGCTTCGACGGTATAGATAGCCAAACCTATCCGATACCTTCTACGTATTCTTTCGGAATGAATATAAAATTATAATCATAAAAAAATATCAGGGAAATGAAATCAACGATTTATATAAAAAGTTTACTTCTGGTTTGCGGTTTGTACTTGGCGGGCTGTGACAATAAGTTAGACGAAGACGCGGAACTTAGGTCGTATCAAAATGATATTGATTATTCCAGTACCGAAGGGGCCTATGGAGCGCTTGTAGGTGCATATGAAACTTTTCAAAGTGTTGGCTGGGAACAGATTCCGCTTATAGCCGTTAGGGGAGACGATGTTAATGCGGGCGGTCTGGGAGACCAACAGGGTTTTGCCGACACCGATAACTACACCTACGATAACAATTATTGGATGTACAATTCACTTTGGGAAAACTGGTTCCAGGATGTGATGCAGATCACCTCCCAGATAGAGCAGTTGGAACTCTACAGGGAAGGCGGGGTCAATAGTAGTTTGGTCGACCAGTACATAGCCGAGGCCATGACCTTGAGAGGGTTTATAACCTTAGAGCTATCAAGGGTTTTTGGCGATGTCTATTTGATAGAAAGTACCGATCAGACAAGTATCACGGTAGAATCGAAGGAATATTTGATGCAATGGATCTCTGATCAAATGGATGAGGCCATTCCCAACCTTGTGGATCTTCGCCCCAATCAAAGAACCGATATTCCTGGGGGTATGACCAAGTATACGGCATTGACAGTAAAGGCCATGGCCAATCTCGAATTAAAGAACTATCAGGCGGTCGCCGATGCTACTGGAGAAATCATTAACTCCGGAAAATTTGAACTTTATGACGATTTCTACCAATTGTTCAAAATTCCTGGAAAGTTGTGCAACGAGAACATTCTAGAGATCCAATATTCCGATTTTGGTCAATCTTCGGGTGAAAATGTCGCCCATTTGTTTGCATTTTACGGACCACAGGGGTGGACGCCAGCGGTACCCGAAGCCGGTGAGGGTTGGGGATTCTTTGAGCCCAGTACCAAATACATCAAGTTTATGTTAGATCGTGGCGAAACCACGCGATTGGAAACCAGTGTCTTGTTTACCGATAGGGGTATAGCCGATATTCAAACAGACACCGATTATGCCACCTTGCCCGATTTTGTATCCAACACCACTCGTGATGGCGACGTGATAAACGATTACTCTAGGGCCATGTTCGCCAGCGGAAAACACTATTTGCCGTCCGTTCAGTTAACCGAAGGTAGAACTGACTACGGTACCAATAAAAACTATACGGTCATCCGTTATGCCGAAGTGCTTTTAATGTATGCGGAAGCCTTGACAAGAGGTGCTTCGGGTTCGGCAGGTTCTGCAGATGATGCCGTGAACTTGGTCAGGACGCGTGCAGGAATGCCTGCCTTGAGCGGAGTAACCAGTGATGACGTAATGGATGAGAAGTTTGCCGAGCTGGCCATGGAATGGGGTATACGATACTACGACATGATCCGATTGGAAAAAACATCCGAATTAAGTTATGACGGAAGAACCTTTACCATGGAGAAGGCATACCTGCCTTACCCATTGGAACAATTGGATGTAAGTCCAATTCTAGACGAATACAATAACCAAAACAACTAGACGATATCATGAGAAATACTATAAAATCCTTATTGTTTGTTTTAGGGCTCTTGGTGGTCTCCTGTGATGATGGTATAGACCCATTGACGTACGTAGCGCCCGGAGAAGATGCCGAGGCTCCGCAGATTACCATAAATTCTCCTGCCGATGGGATGGAAATCAAGGTTTTTGAAGACGTGACTACCTTGGACGTAAGTCTAGAGGTAACCGACGATATCGAGATAAAGGACATCGTCGTATTATTGGATGGCAATGAAATAGCTTCGTTCAATAGTTTTTTGGACTACAGAAGGGCCATTGAGGAATTTACCTATGACAGTCTTGGAGACGGTAGTCATACACTTACCGTAACCGCTACCGATCTTGACGGAAAAACATCGACTTCTTCAGTAGATTTTTCCAAAGCACCACCTTATACGCCATTGTTCGATGGGGAGTCTTTCTATATGGCCTTTGATGGCGATTATAGAGATCAAATAGGCTTCGAATTGGCAACGGAAGTAGGTACACCCGGCTTCGAGAACCCCGGCCATGATGGAGTAGGGGCCTATTCAGGGGCAACGGATTCTTATTTGACCTTTCCTTCAGAAGGTTTGTTGTCCAACGAGTTTAGTGCTTCGTTTTGGTATAAAGTTGACGCCGATCCGGATCGTGCAGGTATATTGGTCGTTGGTGACGATGCCGATGACCGTTTACAGGGTTTCCGCTTGTTCAGGGAAGCTAGTGGCGACGACCAACGGATTAAATTGAATGTTGGTACCGGAGCAGGTGAAAGCTGGAACGATGGGGATCTTATCGATCCATCTTCAGATGAATGGGTTCATATTACCATTACCATTTCCAGTACCAAAAACACCATATATTTTAATGGTGTAGAGGTAAATTCTTCCGATATGTCGGCTCCTATAGATTGGACGGGCTGTGAAGAGTTTACTATTGGTTCCGGTGGCCCTACCTACGATTATTGGGGGCATGGAGCCGACAATAGTGCTATCGATGAACTTCGCTTCTATACCAAAGCACTATCTGCAGAGGAAGTGGTTACCATATACGGTGGAGAACTAGAGGAAGAATATTTTGGTGCTACCTTGTATATGCCTTTTGATGGAGCCAATACCGATATGGTAAATGGTATAGATCCGACCCTTGTGGGTACTGCAAGTTTTGCAGGTGAGAGCAAGGTAGGTACAAATGCCTATGCAGGTGCTACCGATTCTTATCTTACCTTACCAATTACCGGGTTGTTCACCAATGAGTTCAGTGGGGCATTTTGGTACAAGGTAAATGCGGATGCCGATAGGGCGGGAATCTTGACCGTAGCTCCACCTATGATAGGTGCAGATAACGATCTTTCCGCTGGCTTTAGATTGTTCAGGGAAGGTGATGCCAACGAACAACGGATAAAACTTCATGTGGGTGCTGTTGAGGACAATGTTTGGAACGATGGAGATGTAATCGATGTTACCGCAGGAGAATGGGTACATATTGCGTTCACCGTTTCCGAAACCGAGACCAAGATCTATTTTAACGGTACGGCCGTGGCCAATGTTGGCGATATGACAGGTAAGACCATGAACTGGGAAAATTGTTCCATTCTGTCAATAGGTTCCGGAGCTCCTAATTTTATAGGTTGGAGCCACTTATCGGATACTAGTTATATCGATGAGCTTTATTTGTTCGATAGGGTTTTGACTGCCGATGAAATTCAGGATCTGATGGAATAAGGGGTCCTATTTATGAGTTTAAATTGAATTGTTTGAGTTAGTTAGTTTAATATATTTTATGAGATTTATCTTCATTACAATGGTCGTTACAAGTTTGTTAGTTGGTTGTAACGGCCATTCTTCTAAAAAGAAAATGGCAACATCGGAATCGAAGGCCGATACCTCGTACCTGTCCAATAACGAACAGTTGATGGATACGGTACAAAAACAGACCTTTGAGTACTTTTGGGAAGGGGCCGAACCGGTTTCGGGACTGGCACGCGAACGTATTCATTTAGACAATATTTATCCGGCCCATGATAAGGATATAATCACCATTGGCGGTTCCGGTTTCGGACTTATGGCCATTCTGGTCGGGGTTGAACGTGGATTTATAACCCGGGAACAAGCTTTGGAGCGCTATGAAAAAGCGATTGGTTTTTTGGAAAAGGCAGACCGTTTTCACGGTGCCTGGCCCCATTGGTTGCTGCCTTCTGGAAAAGTGACGCCCTTTAGTGCCAAGGACGATGGGGGAGACCTGGTTGAAACGGCCTTTTTGGTTCAGGGCATGCTCACCGTTAAGGAGTATTTTAAAGATGGAAACGAGCGAGAAAAAGCACTGGCCGACAAGATTCAGAAACTTTGGGAAGAGGTGGAATGGGACTGGTATACCCAAGGGGGACAGAACGTCCTGTATTGGCATTGGTCGCCCAATCATGGCTGGGACATGAACTTTCCCGTCGGAGGCTATAACGAGGCCTTGATAATGTACATATTGGCAGCGGCATCTCCCACACATCCTATCAAGAAAGAGGTGTACGAGCAAGGTTGGGCAAGAAACGGGGCGATCAAAAAAGACACTGTTTTTTATGGCCTGCCTACCATACTTGATCATTACGAGCACGACGCCTCGCCCGTGGGGCCCATGTTCTGGGCGCATTATTCGTACCTTGGCCTGGATCCCAACGGACTTGTAGATCAATATGGGGATTATGAAAAACTAAATGTAAACCACGCCTTGATACAGTATAAATATGCAGTGGATAATCCCAATGGTTACAAAGGTTATGGTGAAAATTGTTGGGGGTTGACCTCTAGCTATTCCATAGATGGCTATGCCGGACATAGGCCCGATAACGATTTAAGTGTTATTTCACCTACCGCAGCGCTTTCATCTATGCCGTATACGCCCAAGGAAAGTATGCAGTTCTTAAAGTATATGTATAAGGAACAAGATTCCTTGATCGGTAAATACGGACCTTACGATGCTTTTAGTCTAGAGAAAAAATGGTCTCTGCCCCGATATCTGGCCATAGACCAAGGCCCCATTCCCGTGATGATAGAGAATTACAGAACGGGTATGTTCTGGAAGCTCTTTATGAAAAACGAGGAAGTCAAAACCGGATTGCAAAAGTTAGGGTTCAATTCTCCTTATTTAAACTAGAATGGTAAAGACCAAGATTTATATATTTTTAATGGGCGCACTATTGTGGTCGTGTTCGGGAGGCGATGATTATACCTATGTTCCTTCGGAATTACCGGGAGAATCGGAGGAGACCGTTGATGATGAACCGGAAATTACCGATGAGGAATTGTTAGACCTCACGCAAGAAACTACCTTCAAGTACTTTTGGGACTATGCGGAGGCCAATTCTGGAGGTGCCAGGGAACGCTACCACCCTGATGACACTTCAAATAGTGCCAACGTAGTAACTACAGGAGGCACTGGATTCGGATTAATGGCCCTTCTCGTAGGTATCGAAAGAGGATTTATTTCTAGGGATGAAGGTGTAGGGCGATTGGAAAAAATACTGACTTTTTTAGAATCGGCCGATCGTTTTCACGGGGCATGGCCCCATTGGATCGATGGCGCATCTGGTGACGTAATTCCTTTTAGTACAGAGGATGATGGGGGCGACTTGGTAGAAACTGCTTTTCTGGCCCAAGGGCTCATTTGCGTAAAGGAATATTTTAAAGAAGGTTCGGATACCGAAAAAGCTTTGGCCGAAAAGGCCGATACCCTTTGGAAAGGGGTCGAGTGGGATTGGTATACCCAAGGTGACAATGCGCTTTACTGGCATTGGAGTCCGAACTATGGTTTTAACATAAACCTGAAGCTCTCGGGTTATAACGAGGTGTTGATCGCTTATATAATGGCGGCCGCTTCCCCCGATTACGGGATAGATAAAGATGTATACACCGCCGGGTGGGCAGGTAATGGGGGTATTTTGTCTTCCAATACGGCCTATGGCTACCCGCTTTTGGTTAAACATAATGGAGCCGAAAACTACGGGGGACCCTTGTTCTGGGCACATTATTCGTACTTGGGACTTGATCCGAACGGACTTTCGGATGAGTACGTAAATTACTGGGATGTCAATGTAAACCATTCCAAGATCAATTATGGGTATTGTGTGGAGAATCCGAAGAACTTTGAAAGTTATGGAGAGGATTGTTGGGGCTTAACGGCCAGCTATTCCAGAAATTCGGATGGTAGTATGGGTTATGCCGCCCATCATCCGGAAAACGATCTTGGGGTTATATCCCCAACGGCGGCCATTAGTTCAATGCCCTACACCCCAGAGGAATCTTTGGCCGCTTTGCGATATTTTTATAAAAACGAAGATAAACTGTTGGGGCCTGCCGGATTTTACGATGCCTTTAGTCCGGAGTATGACTTTTGGGTAGCCGAAGCTTATTTGGCCATCGACCAAGGTCCGCAGATTATAATGATTGAAAATTATAGGACAGGGTTGCTATGGAATTTGTTCATGCAAAACGAGGATGTACAAGTAGGCCTAAATTTACTTAATTTTAGCTATTGATTATGGTACGTAAATATATTTTTTCTTGTCTTTTATTTTTAGGGGCGCTGCTGATGGGCCAAGCTCAGGACACTTCCTTGTTTAAAAAGGAAAAATGGATCAAAAACGGGGACACACTATTATATAGGGTATTATATCCCGAAAATTTTGACAAAAACGTGTCTTACCCTTTGGTGTTCTTTTTGCATGGGGCAGGTGAAAGGGGCAATGACAACGAAAAGCAACTGACCCACGGTAGTACCTTGTTTACCGATGGGGAAAACCGGACAGATTATCCGGCCATTGTGGTGATGCCACAATGCCCCCAAGACGATTACTGGGCCCAGGTAAACGTAGATCGAAGCAATTATCCCATTCAACTGGATTTTCAATTCGAAAAAGGACCGACCAAGGCCATGGGGCTGGTCATGTCCTTATTGGAAGAGTTCCAACAAAAAAAATACGTCAACAACCATCAGGTTTATGTAATGGGCCTGTCCATGGGAGGCATGGGAACCTATGAACTGTTGGCTAGAAAACCCCATACCTTCGCGGCTGCCATTCCCATTTGTGGGGCCGGAGACCCAAAACAGGTAAATAAGTACGCCTTAAATACCCCTATATGGGCCTTTCATGGTGCCCATGATAATGTGGTCGATCCATTGCACTCTTTTGAAATGGTCACGGCATTGTTAAAAGAAGGCGCCTTTCCTAGGTTCACGCTTTATGATCATGCGAACCATAACAGTTGGGATCCCGCTTTTGCGGAACCGGATTTGCTATCATGGCTCTTTTCACATCAACTTAAAAAATAAAAAAACAACAATTTAGACGGGATGTAAATACTTAAAGGGAAACCTTTGATAATGGGTGTACCTATCTTGTTTTTAAATACTTATAATAGAATTAATCATATGAAAAACAGAATATCGATACCTTGTTTGGCCGTAATACTTTTATGTTTGGTCACAACAAGATCAATGGCGCAACAGAGGGTTCCCTTTGTAGAAGACCTCTTGCAGAAAATGACTTTGGAGGAAAAAATAGGTCAATTGAATTTGCCGGGCGCCGGGGACGTGGTTACCGGACAGGCCCAAAACTCCGATATAGCCAAGAAGATAGAAGAAGGCAAGGTAGGGGGGCTATTGAACCTGACTTCAGTGGAGAAAATTAGGGAGGTCCAAAAAATAGCGGTCGAAAAAAGCCGTTTAAAAATTCCCTTGTTGTTTGGTCTGGATGTTATCCATGGCTACAAAACAACTTTTCCCATTCCTTTGGGACTCTCCACTTCTTGGGATATGCCCCTCATAGAAAAAACGGCCCGCATAGCGGCACAAGAGGCCAGTGCAGATGGTATCAACTGGACTTTTTCGCCCATGGTGGATATTTCCAGAGATCCGCGTTGGGGAAGGGTATCCGAAGGAAACGGTGAAGACCCCTATCTGGGGAGTGAAATCGCAAAGGCCATGGTACGTGGATACCAGGGCGATGACCTTACCAAGAACAACACCATTATGGCCTGTGTGAAGCATTTTGCCCTTTATGGGGCTTCCGAGGCCGGGCGTGACTATAATACCGTAGATATGAGCCGCATACGTATGTATAATGAGTACCTACCACCTTACAAGGCTGCTATTGATGCCGGTGTGACAACCGTAATGGCTTCCTTCAACGAAATTGACGGAATTCCCGCTACGGGAAACAAATGGTTACTGACCGATTTGCTGAGAAAGCAATGGGGTTTCGAAGGCTTTGTGGTCACCGACTATACGGGCATCAATGAAATGGTGGCACACGGTATGGGCGATTTGCAGACCAGCTCGGCCTTGGCCCTAAATGCGGGGGTAGATATGGATATGGTCGGGGAAGGCCTTTTGAACACCCTTCCCAAATCACTGGAAGAAGGTAAGGTAACGATGGAACAGATCGATAATGCCGTTCGAAGGATCTTAAAGGCCAAATATGATCTAGGGCTCTTTGATGATCCTTATAAATATTGTGAGGTAAAAAGAGCGGCAAAAGAAGTTTACACGAAAGAAAACAGGGATTTTGCTAGGGAGGTCGCTACGCAATCCATGGTATTGCTAAAGAACGAAAACCAATTGCTGCCCTTAAAAAGAACCGGTACCATTGCCCTTGTAGGACCTTTGGCCAATACCAGCGAGAACATGGCCGGTACATGGAGTGTATCTACCGATCAGAGTAAATCTATCGCTTTGTTGGAGGGAATAAAGGAAGTGGCCGGGAAAAAAGTGAACATTACCTATGCCAAGGGAAGTAACCTGACCTACGATCCCGAACTGGAAGCAAAGGCGACGATGTTCGGAAAAAGTCTTAACAGGGATCAAAGGTCCGATGCCGAGTTGCTAAAAGAGGCCTTGGAGGTAGCGGAGAATGCCGATGTAATCGTGGCGGCACTTGGCGAAGCGGCAGAATTTAGTGGGGAGAGCAGCAGTCGAACGAATATTGAAATACCACAAGTGCAAAAAGACTTGCTGAACGCCCTGTTAAAAACAGGAAAACCAGTGGTCTTGGTGCTGTTTACCGGTAGACCCTTGGTTTTGAAGGAAGAAAGTAAAACGGTTCCAGCGATACTTAATGTGTGGTTTCCGGGAAGCGAGGCCGGTCTGGCCATTTCTGATGTACTTTTTGGGGATGTGAACCCATCGGGGAAATTGACCGCGACATTTCCCCAAAACGTAGGGCAGGTACCCATTTTCTACAACCATAAGAATACGGGACGTCCGTTAAAGAACAAAGAAGGGAAATTTGAAAAGTTCACTTCCAATTATATCGATGAACGAAACGAGCCGGTATATCCTTTCGGTTACGGACTTAGCTATACAACGTTCAAATATGAAAACCTGCAACTAAGTTCCGGTACCATACACGAAAACGATACGTTGACGGTAAGTGTCGACGTAACCAACACAGGCGATTACGATGGCAAGGAAGTGGTACAGTTGTACGTTCGCGACCTTGTGGGCTCGGTTACCAGACCGGTAAGGGAGTTGAAAGGCTTTCAAAAAGTGGCCTTGAAAAAGGGAGAAACCAAGACGGTAAGTTTCAACCTGACCGTTGAGGACCTCAAGTTTTACAATTATGATCTCGACTTTGTCGCTGAACCCGGGGAGTTCGAGGTCTTTGTAGGGGGAGATTCCAACACGGAACTAAAGGAAACCTTTATCCTTCAATAGAAGATAAAATTAACGTATCAATTAAGAAATGGCATGACATACAGAGGAGTACTGGTATTGATTTTTGCAACTAGTATGTTATTTTCCTGTAATACGGAAAAAGCTTCTGGGACAGTTGAAAAGAAAAGGCCCAATATTATCTTTATAATGTCCGACGACCATGCTTCGCAGGCGATTAGTGCCTACGGGCACCCCATTGGTCAATTGGCACCTACGCCCAATATAGATCGGTTGGCGACCAATGGGGCCTTGTTTCGCCATAATTTCGTTACCAATTCTATTTGTGGCCCCAGCAGAGCTGTAATTCTAACGGGAAAACATAGCCATATCAACGGATTTAGGCAAAATGGGGATCATTTTGACGGTAATCAACCTACCTTGCCCAAACTATTGAGAAAAGCGGGCTATCAAACCGCTATTGTTGGCAAGTGGCATTTACACGGATATCCCCAAGGTTTTGATCAATGGAAAATTATTGTCGATCAGGGCAATTATTACAACCCCGACTTTATCGAGAATGGCGATACCATCCGCATCGAAGGGTACGCTACGGATATCATTACCCATGATGCCCTAGATTGGTTGCAGCACAAAAGAAACGACTCTGTGCCCTTCTTTTTAATGGTACACCACAAGGCCCCGCACCGCAACTGGATGCCAGCCTTGCGCCATGTCAAAAAGTACGACTCCGTGCAGTTTCCCTTGCCCGGGTCCTATTTCCCGACCTTTAAGAACCAACGGGCGGCGGAAGAACAATTGCAGACCATTTATGATGATATGTACGAAGGGCATGATCTTAAGATGACCAAGGAATATGGCAGTACCGAATTGGCCCATAACCCTTGGACCACCGATTTTGAGAGAATGACCCCCGAACAGCGCAAGCAATGGGATGCCGCTTATTTGCCAAAGAACAACGCTTTTCATAAGGCCAACTTGTCGGGCAAAGAACTGGCCGAATGGAAAGGGCAACGCTATTTGCATGATTACATGGCCACCATTGCGGCGGTAGACGAAGGTGTAGGCAGTATTTTGGATTATTTGGAAGAAAGTGGTCTGGATGAAAATACCTTGGTGGTCTATACTTCCGATCAAGGATTTTACTTGGGAGAAAAAGGGTGGTTCGACAAACGTTTTATGTACGAAGAATCCTTTAGTTCCCCATTGTTGATGCAGTTGCCCGGAACCATAGCGCCCGGGACGGAGATTAATGCCATGGTGCAGAATCTGGATTTTGCCCAAACCTTCCTCGATTTTGCCGGTTTAAACGGTTTAGGGAAAAACATGCAGGGAGAATCCTTTAAGGGACTGTTGGATGGTAGTATGGACGAAGCTGATTTTAGGGATGTTGTTTATTATCACTATTACGATTACCCGGCCTTTCACATGGTCAAAAAACATTACGGTATTCGCACAAAGCGCTATAAACTGATGCATTTTTATGATGACATAGATACTTGGGAACTCTACGACCTGAAAAGGGATCCGCAAGAGCTTCACAATGTGTATTCGGATAGTGGATATAGGGACATTGTGGCGAACCTGCACCAAAAGCTGGATTCTGTACAAAAGGTTTACAAAATAACGAAAAAGGAGTATGAAAAGGCTTCCCAAGAAGACGTCCATAAAGCCTATAAACAATTTAAACGGTTAAGGGGGAAATAGGCAAGAGCCTATTCGTTATTGTATTTCGGTGTTATCCCCTTTAATTATTTCGAAAGTTTTAATGACTTTATCGTCCTGCAGTATAAAAAGCTCGTATTTTCCTTCTTTGAGATGGTCTATGCTCAAATAAATTTTATTTTCTCCTGTTTTGTGTTTCATGGTTTTGGGGTAGTAAGGTAGGAGGATAAAGGTACCTTGAAACGAAGAAGAGGAATGGTAAGTATGTTTTTAATTGTATAATATATGTTTCCCTAGGTAGAGAGAGTATATGCTATGATTGTTTTGATATATACTCATTGGGTGTACAGCCCTCGGCTTCTTTAAAACACTTGGTAAAATAAGAAGGGGTATTGAAGCCCACTTGATAACCGATTTCAGAAATGGTAGCATCAGATTCTTTTAAGAGTTTTTTTGCCAGATTAATACGTTGCACCCTTACAAACTCTGAAGTAGACATACCGCTAATGGCATTCAGTTTTTTGTGCAGCTGGGAACGGCTCATAAGCATGAGTTTAGCGAACTTTTCACTTGTAAACTCTGTAGAGGTAATATGGTTGTCCAAAACATTTTGAAGTCGTTTTAAAAATGCAGCTTCCGTTTTGGTAGGAACAAGGCCCGGATCTATCTTAAAGGTTTTTGAATAGTGTTTTTGAAGTCGAGTTCTATTTTCTAAAAGTTTCTCTACCCTTACCTTTAATATATTGGGGTTAAAGGGTTTGGTAATATAGGCATCGGCCCCTGTTCTAAATCCTGTTAATTCGCTTTCTTCGTTTGCTTTTGCGGTAAGCAATACAACGGGGATATGGCTGGTGAATTCATTATTTTTTATGCCATGGCAAAGTTCAATACCATTTTTAATCGGCATTATTAAATCGCTTATGATCAGGTCGGGGCAATATTGTAATGCCATTTCCAGTCCATCCTTTCCGTTCTGTGCTTTTATTACCTTGTAATCGTTCTTAAAAATTGAAGAAATATATTTTAGCACATCTTTATCGTCTTCTACCAATAGTAACGTTGCTTTTTTGCCAAGATCTGGTTTTACGGGGGTGTTATCGGGGATGCTACTTTTAGGCCGATTATCCGCTTCCCCTTTATTTAGCTCCAATTCGGGTTGAGCTACTGGTAAGGTAAGAGTAAACTGAATTTTATCTTCCCCGATACTATTTGCTATAATACTCCCATTTGACAAGGATACCAATTCCCTGACCAGGGCAAGCCCCACACCAACACCATCGGCGTCTTTATTATTTCGATAAAAACGTTTGAAAAGTTTACCAAGGTCTTCTATCTCCATTCCATCCGTATGGTTTATGATAGAAAATATAAGATTGCCCTGTGCTTTTTTTGCATTTACCCACACCTCACTATTTTTTGGAGCATATTTTATGGCATTGGACAAAAGGTTGGAAATAACTTTTTCTATTACATCCTTATCGAACCAAACATGCCCGAGTTTTTTTAGATCGTAATTGATCTTTATATTTTTTTCGCGGGCGACATATGTGTAAGCTTCTACCAGTTGTATTAATATTCCCCTAAGGTCTCCTTTGGTTACCTTTAGCTTTAGATGGCCAGAATCTATCATCGATAGGTCTAACATTTGGTTTACCAGTCCTAATAGCCTTTGGGCATTGTCTTTTATGAGTGACAATTCCTTTTTGTCATCCGAAGAAAGGCCTTTCCTCTCCAATTGATGTTCTATAGGGCCTGCGATGAGGGTAAGGGGCGTTCTAATTTCGTGCGAAATATCGGTGTACAGTTTAGTCTTTAATTCGTCCGTCTTTTGAATTTTATCTTTCTCTATTTCTACAAAGTAAAATTTATGCCCTAACCCCAATGAAAATACGATCATTTCTAAAAACACGGCCATTTGGCTGATGTTGAAGCTGTAAAAACCAAAGAAGTTATTGGCTTCGGCACCTCCCGAAAAAGCATTTCTAGAACCATAGTAAACCCCTACCATAGATAAGCCGATAAGAAATATATTGCCTAACAAAATATAATATCTTAAGGGGGATTTTACGATAATATAAGCCCTTATAACGGCGTATATGCCATATAAATGCAAGGGTAATAGAATAAGGTTTAAATGGTCTCTTACCAATGCTATGTTGTTGGAGATCATTAAATATAAAAATGAAACAATGGCCAATATATACGTGGTAATCGCAAACCATTTAAGCTCTTTTGAAAATATAGGATTGTACGATTTTATTTCAGCGAAGGAATTAACGAACATGATGAAAATTCCGGATACCAAAAAGATAATGGGGGTCAATAAACTATAAATGGTGTTACTGTCCTTTACGAATAAACCTGTTTGTAACTCTAAATCTATACGGAGAAAAAAATAAGCGGCGAAAAGTAGTATATAGGAACCATAGAGGATATAGTCCGATTTTCTTAATCTAAAGTATAGTAAGAGCATAAATACCCCGATTGCAATAAAGCACCCCTGTAATATAAAGGTAGCAAACACGGCCGGAGCCATATTGGTAAAATGCCACGGTTGTTCTATCTCAAAATCGTATGTGGCGGGATAATCGCCCCAAATACCATCATAATTACTGGATAGTACTTCAAAAGTATACTTGCCCGGAGGTAAATTGGTATAACGAATTTGGTTGTTGTTGCCGGCAGAAATCCAATCGTTATCGTTGCCTATCAATCTGTATTTATATTGATTTAGCTTTGGTTGTGAGAATTGTAAAGAAGAAAAGGTAAAAGTAATGGTGTTTTGGGTGTGTTTTAAAGGAATCTTTTCAGAAAGACTACGTGTAGCATTAAAAACCTTAACATTGGTTATTATCGTTTTAGGTTTATATGGATTCGTTTTTAATTGATTCGGATTAAACCAATTGATACCCTCTAGGCCTCCAAAATAAAGAGTGCCGTCCGCTCCTTTGAAATAGGCGCCTGTGTTGAATTCGTAGGATTGTAACCCGTCATAATTTTCATAGTTTTCTACG
The DNA here is from genome assembly GCF_018100785.1 of Maribacter sp. MMG018. Classification (GTDB taxonomy): domain Bacteria; phylum Bacteroidota; class Bacteroidia; order Flavobacteriales; family Flavobacteriaceae; genus Maribacter. The sequence continues at coordinate 276,370 of NZ_JAGJEC010000002.1, forward strand.
ATAGGTTTCCCATTTTTCAACGCAAATTTTGAAATACCCTTATTAGAGCTCAACCAAAGATTATGCTGATCGTCGGGTAAAATGCCGTATATAACATTATTGGCGAGTCCATTTTCGGTAGTAAACCGTAGAATAGAATCATTGATGGTATTATAGGCTATAAGTCCGTTTCCGTTCGTGCCGATCCAGAGTGTTTCGTTTTGGTAATAAAGCGATTTTATTTTATCGGGAATGGCTTTAATCTGTGTTATTTTGTTGGAGGTTATATCTAGGTTAAAAAGACCGTTATGTTCGGTACCTATCCAAATATGTCTATCTCTGCCATATGTTATGGTCCGTATATTGTTTGTGGGAAGTAATGAATTGTCACTATTATATTGGGCCTCTATTCCCTTTTGTTTATCATAGAGTACCAGTCCATGATTTCTGGTACACAACCAAATTTTGTTGTTTGGTGCTTTTAAGATTTTCCAAATGGTAAAGTCTTCGGTTTCTTCAATGGAGGATAGATTACCATTTACATCCATCTTTTGAAGACCATAGTCTTGGTGGCCGATCCATAAAAAATTGTTATCATGGTACAAAGACATAATTCGGTCTCCCAACAAATTGGAGCCTTTTGCATCTATCGTGGATGATTCGTTGCTTTCCAAATTAATTTTGGTCAACCCTTTTCCCGATGTTCCGATCCATATGTTTCCGTTTTCTGCTACGATAGATCGGGTAACATCTACATGAACATCTTCTGGTAACTGTTTATTCGTAAGAGTATTGAATTTCGATAAATATTCGTCGTAATAGCTAAGTCCACCTCCGTCGGTTCCTAGCCAAATAGTTCCGGTAGCATCTTGAAACAGGGATAATATGTCGTTGTAATGAATAGCATAAGGGTTGTTTTTATTAGCCATGAAATGACTAATTTTTTCATTATTATGGTCGATGACATATAGGCCTTGACCATAGGTTGCGACCCATAGTCTATCTTTACTGTCTGATAGTACGTCTTGAATTACAAAATTAGTGTGGAATCTTTGGTTGTTGAAACCTTTGAACTGTTCAAAAGATTCGGTACTGGAAGAGTATACAAACAACCCTTTGCCGTAACTGCCAATATATAGTTTATCGGCTATTTGGGTAAAAGAGCTGAAATTGGTGTCCGGCAGCTCTTGAACCACATCTAATGCATGGTTCTTTGGGTTTAACTTAAAAATTCCTCCCGAGGCGGCAATCCAGATATCATTTTTATGCTCTATTAAGTCATAAATTTTTAGATTCTGGTAGGGCTTTTCCAATATCTGAACGGTATCTTTTGTGTCATGGGCTATTTTGTAAATACCATTTTCAAAAGTGGCTATATATAGGTTATTGTAAGAATCTTCATATATAACACTGGCGTTATTTATAGAATTTACGTTTTTAAATTCGTCTTTTGTTCTATCATAATATTTCAAGACCCCGGGGTAGGTAATGGCCCATAAATTATTTGTTTTATCGGTAAATACTTTACCTAACCTACTATAGGTTGGTCTGGTAACATCTTCGAACTGCTCTTTGATAATATTAAATTGCCTTCCATCATATCTATTCAATCCATCTTGCGTAGCGAACCATAAAAAACCTGTTGTGTCTTGTGCAATGCTTACTACACTATTTTGTGACAGGCCATCGTTAACAGTAAGATTATTAAAGGAAAAACCGTTAAAGCTACTGGAAGATTCTTGGGTGTAAGAGGTCGCATAATATCCAAAACAAAAGATAAAGAATATTAAGGTACAAGGGGTATCAAAAACACGATCACTATACTGATGAAATATTCGCAATGCCTTTATTGGTTAGTAAATTGTTATTACAAGATAGTCCTTTTCTGGATTTTAAAAATAACTACTGGTTGAAATTTAAATAGTTACGTCAAATGGTTAGGCAATAATACTTACTGATAATTTAACTGTTCTAACACAAAGAATGGGGAGAAAAAAGAGTAACGCCCTTAAAACTGTTTTTTTTAATAAAAACATAAAAATCTTGGCTTGACCATTGCGGGGTACAAGTTGTCTTTTAAAACACAAACTTCTTCAGAAGTTTGTGTTACCTATTAGTAATATAAATAGTTCTTTTTTGCTTTTTTGCACAGTATTTTATTAAATTGTTGCTATTAATATATACTATGATCAACTTTCCTTTGTTTGCCGGTGTTGCGGCTGCCGTACTGCATGTGGTTTCAGGTCCGGACCACTTGGCCGCAGTAACGCCACTGGCCATTGAAACCCGACGAAAAGTATGGAAAATAGGTCTGTTTTGGGGTTTTGGACATTTAGTTGGAATGCTCCTCATAGGACTTCTTTTTCTGGCCTTTAAAGAGTACATTCCTATCGAAAAAATATCGGAACACAGCGAACAATTGGTCGGGGTAGTGCTGATCGCCATTGGGTTATGGGCTCTGTTCAGTCTTTTTTACAAGGCCAAAGGGCACAAACACCCCCATGTACACGATGGGGACGAGCCCTATATCCATGTACACGAACATGATCATGACACCAATAAACTCGAACATTCCCATTCCCACGATAAAAAGGTAAAACAAAATGTCTGGTCTTCTTTTGGTATCGGTGTGCTGCACGGACTTGCCGGAGTGGCGCATTTTATACTTCTTCTTCCGGTATTGGGATTCGAAAGTCAAGTAGACAGTCTTCAATACATCGCTGGCTTTGGTATCGGAACGGTGTTGGCCATGACCGTCTATACCTTTCTGTTGGGAAAAGTGTCCGGTTATGCCAAGGGCCAGAGCAAATCACTTTTTAAGGCGGTACGACTTTCGGGCGGACTCTTCGCCATTTTCGTAGGGGTGTATTGGTTGTATTTGGGCCTCTAAAATTTTAGATCGGTAATCACCAGGCGGTGGTTGCCCGTATCGGCAATAATCAGCTTGTTCCCTTGGGTAGAGATGGAAAAGGGCCAGTAGAGCGAGCTTGAGGTGCCGTGTAGGGTTTCCTTGTTTTCACTTCCCGTCTTAAAATCGCGCTTTCCGATGACGGCCGTGGCCTCGGCATTGTTATCTTTTGGAAGGGTTTCGAACCATAATATCCTACTGTTCCCAGTATCGTTTACCAAAAGTCCGTCCTTATAAAAACAGGCATCGTAGGTCCAGTTTAAGGATTTTGAACTGGGGAAGAGGCCAAATTGGTTCTGTCCGCAGGCATCAAAATTCGCTTGACCAACGATTACATCGGCCGGTTTTGAAAAGGCATCTTCCGCATTGTTCCATATCAGGTTTCTGTAGAATTGCGTATCGGCGACGACCATTTGGTTGTTGGCGTTCACTTTCACCGAATAAGGCCAAATGGGCTCGTGGTTTTCGTAATCGCGGGTCGTAAAATCGGGTTTCCCGATAACCTTGTCGGCCGCTTTATAATTGGTTTTGGGGATGTCTTCATAAAAAAGGATCCTGCGGTTTCCGGTATCGGCGATCCATAGGTGGCTTCCATCCGAAAAAACCCCGTAGGGCCAATTAAGGGTCTGTGCAGAAGGGGTGTTCCCTATACCCTTGACATTGGGTTGGTTGGAACGAAAATCGGGTTGGCCCACGACTACATCCGCCGCCTGCCCATTTTTTGTAGGTAGGGTATGCCAGATCAGCACCCGATGGTTCCATGCATCGCCGACGATCAATACACGGCCGTCGCTCCAAATACCGGAAGGGTAGTGCAAGGTGCTTTCAGATACAAGACCCCCCGAATTTCTTCCGGTTTCCGAAATGTTCGATTGCCCTAAGACGATATCGGGTTCCTGATATTCCGATGTGGGCAACTGCTTCCAAATAAACACGCGATTTCTGCCCGTATCGGAAACAAAAAGATGGTTGTTGGCCACAAAAACCCCTCTTGGAGCCAAAAAGGGTGTTTGTTCCGAACCTTTAAAAATATACGAGTTGGTAACGTTCGGACCTAAAGTTTCAAAATTCATAAGTATGGTTTGATGGGTATCGGAGCTCTTTTGTGTTCTTTGTTTAGCAGATTCTTGGTAATTGTTCACCGGGCAACATGCTGATTACCCGTTTACCGCCTATACCGCTTTCCATAATCACTTGTTTGGGGTGTTCGCCGACTACGCTTCCGATGATCTGTGCATCCTTGCCCTTTTCATCTTGCCGCAATCGTTCCAAAACGGCATCTGCCGATGCTTCCGATACAAAGGCGATAAAAAGTCCCTCGTTGGCGACGTACAGTGGGTCGAGGCCCAAGAGTTCGCAGGCGCTTGCCACTTGGTCGTCGATAGGGAGGTCTTTTTGAAAGAGGTCGATCCCTATTTCCGACGATTGGGCTATTTCCTTTAGCACCGTTGCCACACCGCCACGTGTGGGGTCGGTCAATAGGTGAATGTCGGCCCCGTAAGCATCGATCAGTTCGATAATCGTATGGTTGAGGTTGGTGGTGTCACTTTTTATTTCGGAATCGAATTCCAGTCCTTCACGTACCGACATTATGGCCATTCCGTGCGAGGCGATATTACCGCTGATAATAATTTTATCGCCCACCGCTATATTTTGGGTGCTGATATGGGCCTTTGGATGTATCGGACCCACCCCGGATGTGTTGATGAATATTTTATCACCCTTTCCCTTTTCCACCACCTTGGTGTCACCGGTTACAATTTGGACCCCGGCTTTTTTACAAGCAAATTTGATGGCGACCAAAATATCCCAAAACTCCTTTACGGGCAGGCCTTCCTCGATAATAAAGCTCAAGGATAGGTATTTCGGGGTAGCCCCGCACATGGCCAGGTCGTTCACCGTTCCGTTTACCGCAAGTTCACCGATGTTCCCACCCGGAAAAAAGATGGGTGACACTAGAAAACTGTCGGTAGAAAAGGCGGTCTTTCCATTTAGTTCCAAAAAGGCACCATCGTGTCTTTCGTCTAAAATATCGTTGCTGAGCAGGTCAAAGACCCCGCTGTCCAATAATTTGTTGGTAAGTACTCCTCCGCTCCCGTGCCCAAGGGTAATGACGTCGAAGTCCAGTTTGGGCATGGGGCATTGCAGTTGCATGCGTATTTTATTATTTTCTGACATAAAATTTGATTAAGCTTCCACCATTCCGGAAAAGTGATAGTATGCGGCGCAGGCCCCTTCGCTACTCACCATGGGGGCGCCTAAGGGATTGGTCGGTTTACATGTTTTTCCAAATTGGGAGCACTCAAAAGGTTTTTTGATGCCCTTCATTATCTGTCCTGAAATGCACAAGGGGTTTTCTGGAGCTTCCGATATACTAACGTTGTACTTTTTTGTTGCATCATACTCTACATACTTTTCCCGCACAGCATAACCGCTATCTGGAATCTCACCGATACCACGCCACATTTGATTTCGCACTTCGAATACTTCATTGATGATTTTTTGTGCTTCGGGGTTTCCTTCCTCCCTAACAATACGGGCGTATTGGTTTTCAACTTCCGACTTGCTCTGTTCCAACTGGCGGATGACCATCAATATACCTTGAAGCACATCCAAAGGTTCAAAACCGGTTACGACAATAGGAACCTTATATTCGGCAGATAACGGATGGTATTCTGTGTTGCCCATGATGGTACAGACATGGCCTGCGGCCAAAAATCCATCGATCTTGCTTTCTTCATCGTCTATTACCGCTTTTATTGCAGGTGGTACCAATACATGCGATGCCAATATAGAATAGTTTTTTACTCCTCTACGGTGGGCATGCACAACCGATAGCGCATTGGCCGGAGCTGTAGTTTCAAACCCTACGGCAAAGAAGACCACTTCCTTGTCGGGGTTGTCTTCCGCAATTTTAACGGCCTCCAAAGGTGAATATAAGATGCGAACATCGGCACCTTCTGCCTTGGCTTCTAGAAGGCTTTTTTCGGAACCGGGTACGCGGAGCATATCGCCAAAAGAGCACAGAACGACTCCTTTTTCCATAGCAAGATAAATGGCCTTGTCTATAAGGTTTAAGGGAGTAACACAAACCGGACAACCGGGCCCGTGGATCATAGTGACCTTATCGGGCAACATTTCAATAATGCCGTTTTTTACAAGACTGTGGGTCTGTCCCCCACAAACTTCCATAATGGACCAAGGTCGGGAAACGGTTCTTTTTATTTCCTCCAAATACTTTTTCGCCAACGCGGGGTCGCGGTATTCTGACATGTATTTCATAGTTCGCTATTTATCGGTTTTGGGTAAGTATTCGTCCACATCTTCCAAATCGCCCAATTCCCCTATTTCTTCGAGGTATTTGAACGTTTTTTGTGCTTCTTCCTCATCTACTTTGCTAATGGCGACACCCACGTGCACCAATACATAATCACCTACGTCGGCATCGGGCAGCATCTCTAGACTGGCCTCTTTGGTAATGCCGCCAAAAGATACCTTGGCCATACGCACCATACCGTCATATTGGGATTCGATACTCTTTATTTTTCCTGGAATTGCTAAGCACATATTTCAATTTTTTAGATAGTGATGATAGCATAATTGTCCGAACGAAATGTTCTCGTCGTTACTAGACAATATACGATTAAATTTTAACTTGAAGCCTTGTGTTTTCGATAGTTTCAACAGTTTTTCGACCAATACCGAATTCTGGAAAACACCCCCGCTACAGGCTATGGTTTCGCAATGGTTTTCCTTTGCCGTCTTTACGATCGATAGGGCCAGGGTGTGGATAAAACTGTGCGCTATCCGCGATGTGGGAATGTCGTCCTTTTTTGCTTTTAGAATGTTGGCCATTAGGCTTTTTGTGGGGATGTTTTGATATGGGATTCCAGCCAGAAAATCAATAGGGGTATCGCCATTACCATCTCGGGCCGTGTTTTCTAAAAGCATGGCGGCCTCTCCTTCGTAGGAAGTCGTGTCTCCCATATCTAAAAGTGAGGCAACGGCATCGAACAAGCGGCCTACGGAAGAGGTTTTTAGGGTGTTTTTTTCCAACATCTTGTTATAGATCTTCCATTCCGTGTCCGAAAATTTTTGTCGTACCGTTTCCCTTTCGGTTTTGGGAAGCATACAGAGCAATGACAAACGGGGTTCCTTGGCCATTTTATCGGCAGCGATCCAATCTACATATTCAAAATGGGCAAGGCGTTCCATTTTGTGGTCTTTATACATGAAAAACTCACCGCCCCAGATGGCACCATCATCGCCCAGGCCGGTGCCGTCCCAAATGGCCCCCATTATTCTTTCTTTGGAAGCGAAGAGTTCATGTTCTCCCAAGACACTGGCGAAATGGGCCTTGTGGTGTTGCACGGTCCGTAGTTCGGCCTTCCATTCGTTGGCCCATTCCCTCCCCAGAATACTGCTTTGGTATTGGGGGTGGGCATCGATCAAAACAAGCTCGGGCCTTGTATCAAAAAGGGCCATGTGTTGTGCAATGCTTTTTTGATAGCGTTGTGAAACGTCATAACTGTCGAGGTTTCCGAAATAGGGACTCACATAGGTATGGGTATTGGGAACAAAAGCAAAGGTGCTTTTTAGGTGGGCGCCCATGGCGAGCACCTTCTTATTTTCTGAAAACGGGGCGTTCAAATAATTGGGGGCGAGCCCACGGGAACGACGTAAGGTAATTCGCTGTTCACCTGCAAAACGAACAACCGAATCGTCCTGCGGAAAGGTGATGTTTAAATTGTGGTGTACGAAATAATCGGCTACCTCCGCTAATTTCTTTACGGCATCGGCGGCTTCGGAAATGATCGGGGAACCGTGAATGTTTCCGCTCGTGGCGATAATGGGGATTTTCAAGGCGTCCATCAAAAGCGTAAGCAGGGCCGAAGAGGGCAACATGACGCCCAATTGGTGTAGTTTGGGGGCGATGCTTTCCCGTTCCAGATCGGCGATACCTTTCTTGGGGTCAAGAATAACAATGGGCCCGGCCGAAGCGGTAAGTGCCTTTTCCTCCTCGGCACCTAGTTTAAAGTCCTTTTTTATTTTTTCAAGGGACGGATAGAGTAGGGCAAAGGGTTTGGTGGGACGTTGTTTTTTCTCCCTTAACCGGGCTATGGCCGTTTTGTCATTGGCATTGCAACAAAGCAAATAGCCGTTCGTGTTTTTAAGGGCTACGATGTTTCCCGAAAGAATAAAGCCCGAAATTTTTTTTATGATCTCAAGGGTATCGGTAGCTATGGAAGTTCCGTCTGAAGTGGTTAGGTTCAATTGAATACCACATTCCCTGCAGCTATTGGTCTGCGAATGAAAACGTCGATCGTTGGGATCGGTGTACTCCGTTTTACATTGGGTACACATGTGAAAATCGGATAGGGAGGTGTTGATCCTTTCAAAGGGAAACTTCGTGGTTACCGCATACCGGGGCCCGCACTGGGTACAAGTGGTAAAGGCATAACCGTATCGGCGGTCGGCCGTATTCCTGATCTCAGATTTACAGGATTCGCAAATGACAAAATCGGGCGTTAAGGGAATGTTGATCTGCTTTTGGGCCTGAGAAGGAAGGATCTTAAAATCGTCATAGGAACGAAAAGAAATCTCGGAAATGGAATGGGATTGGATAACCGAAATTTTCGGAGCCTTTTTTATAATAGCATTTAAAAATTCCGTTGCCTTTTCTTCCTCCGAATTTACATGGACCAATACACCGTCCCCATTGTTGCAAACCATGCCTTTTAATCGATATTGATACGCCAAACCATAGACAAAAGGGCGAAATCCAACTCCTTGTACCTGCCCTGAAATAATAATCTGAAAAGTTTTCGCCATGCTTTCATATATAGACCTCACTTGTCTTAAAAGACCTGTGAGGTCCTTTTACCAAGACCTATCCTTTCTTTTGTTTAACTTTTTCCAATAACCAATCGCACCATTGGTCGATACCCTCATCGGTAATGGAGGATATCTGCAATACTTCTATTTCATGGTTCACTTCACGGGCATCTTTGGTAACGGCTTCTACCGAAAAAGGAACATAGGGCAACAGGTCGGCCTTTGAAACCAACATCATATCACTGGTCAAGAACATTTTTGGGTATTTTTTCGGTTTGTCGTCCCCTTCGGTGGTCGCCATTAGGGTAACGCGGTAGTCCTCACCCAAGTCAAAGGAAGAGGGACAGACCAAATTGCCCACATTTTCAATAAACAATAAATCAATGTTTTCCAAGTCGAATTGGTCCAGTACCTGGTGCACCATTTGCGCTTCCAAATGGCAAATGCCCCCGGTTACGATCTGTAGGGCCTGAATACCCGTTTCACGGATGCGTTCGGCATCCCGTTCGGTTTCGAGGTCACCGACCATAACGGCAATGTTTATTTTGTCTTTCAACCTTTCTGCCGTTTTTTGCATAAGGGTCGTTTTACCGCTTCCTGCCGAAGAGGTAATGTTGATTAAAAGAGTGCCGGTCTTGGTCATTTCCTTTTTTATACTGTCGGCCACAAAATCATTGGCCTTTAGCAAATGGATGTTCGTGTTTTCACATTGCACGGTGCCCCGTGCCGCTTTCGTTGATTTGTCTACCATTTTCTTTTTTTTAGATGACCTTCAAGGTCGTAATTCGTTTTTTATAATCGTTTGACCGATGCGTTCAGTCTTCAAATTCTACTTTGTGTATCAGCATTTCCTCACCTTGGATCACATTTTTGCTGGGCCGGTCACAGTTTTCACAGATAAACCGATAGTTCTGTACATCGGTAACGTGGTTACATACCTCGCACTGGATTTTTAAAGGGGTAGATTCTATATGCAGTTGCACATGGTGGTACCCCGGATTGGTGAGGTGATAGGCGCTATAGGCATTGTGCAACAAACGCGGCTCAATGTTCGATAAGATGCCTACCTTTAAATGAATAGCCTTCATTTTGTCCAACTTTTCCCTTTCGAACTCCTGTTCGAGGGTACGCATAATGCTATTTACAATTGATGTTTCGTGCATTAAATTAAACTTTTTACTTTTTCCAATTCCTCTAAATGCTGATCGGCCTGGGCAATCAGGTTTTTGTCGTCGACCAAGGTTTTTATCTCTTCGGCCTTAGCCTTCATTTCTTCGTATTTTTTCAGTTCTTCGGAACTGTTTTCGTTGTGCGTAAGCCAGCCTAGTTCCAATTGGTTCAATAGGGTGAGGGCCCGCTCGAACGGATAGTCACTGGCCGTTCGTATTTCTAGGGCTTCGTTAAACAGTCCCGCTGCCTTCTCTAGATTGTCATGGATTTTCGCTGGAGGAAAATGCATCAGGGCCGTGGCATAATTGTGGCTGGCCATGGCATTTTCATAAGGATATTTTTCTTTGGTATAGAAGGCCAGTACCTCTTTGAAGGAGGAAGCACAAAAGGCCGTCCACATGGGTTTTTCTTCTGATGATACGGGAATTTCCGAATAGATAAGGGCCAAATTATGGTGTACATCGGCAAATTTTTTCGGATGTGTGTCCCGTTTAAAGACCTTTAAGACATCTTGGAAGGCATTGATGGCCGCTTTGTAATACTGCGGATTTCCATTCTTTGACCAAGTGTACAAAAGAATGGCTTTTTTGTACATGGCTTCTCCCAAGAATTCGGGAATATCTTCCTTTCTAAAATATTGGATCGCCCTATTGATCAATTCCTTTGATGCGATGAAATCTTTCTTGAAGTTCGCGATTTCGGCGGCATCGACCAGTAACATACCTGCCTGTACTCCCAAGCCTTTTTCTTCGTAATAGGCAATGCAGCCCAATTGCAGCTCATGCACCTCATTTAATTTTTCGGGGTCGTAGGGCACCTGTAACTGGGCCATTAGAATACCGGCCAAATGACTGTTCATGGCATTCTTGGCATCGTCGGAAACGGCTATCTTAAGTTGTTCTTCGGCCAATTGTTCGGCCTCTTGTAATTCTCCCGAATCCAATAACAAATTCAGGTAGTGCTTTGCGGTAAATACCCTGACCTCGTCGTTTTCGGCCTTTGACAGGGCTTCGGTGAATCCTTTTTTAAGCTCGGCATGCCCCGGGGAGGGCGCTACGGCACCGTAATAGTTGATAATGGCGCTGTTATGGGCCGAGGTATTATAGCAGAAATCGATCATATTGTGCGAAATCTCATAGCCGAACTGTAAATGGGTCGCGATAAGAAGGTGGTGGTACAGGGGCGATTTTTCCGAAACAAATTCAAAGGCCTTTTGATGGTTCCCCAATTTATAAAAAACCAAGGCAAGCAAATTTTTTGGGGTAAACGGAATCTTGGGAAACACATAGGGCGGTTCCAAATCATACCAGTCCAAGGGAACGGAGATGGTATCGACATCCACTGTCAATGTTTTTATATCCCGTATGCCTTCGGGGTCTTCGGTTACCGTAACCAGCTCATCCAATCGGTCTACGGTCGCAATTGCATCATTTGCTTTCTGCAAGGCATTAGTTGTCGTTAATATCGTAAGCATCTTTATCTACTTTTTGTGTGCCACGCGGGTCTTTGGCCGCTGTTAACATCATGTTTCTGCCATATATCTCGGCCAGACGTTCTGTTCTGTAATCCCCCATGGTCTGAACCAATACTTGTTTGGGGTCTTTGGTGTTGATGAAAATGAGCGAAACTTCCCAACGGCCTTTTACCGGGGTAACTTTGTATTGTACCTCGGCATCCATTAGCCAATTGTTGTTTTTTTTCGTCATGTAATGGCCACCTTTATTAATTGGGTCTTTTCAATAATCTCATAATCCAATTCCCTATCACTCATATCCAAATCGTTGTCTATCAATAATTCACGTACGGCAAGGGTCTTATCACCCTTTAAGTTACGCGATTTTAATAGAAACTGCGTGGGTTTATACATTTTTACGAACCATTGGCTTGTGACCGGCGTAATCAAAATATGACCTTGTTCCTCTACATAGGTCACATAAGCGTACAAGCTTTCCCCGAAAATGGGGGCTATCAATTCATGGTCTAGGTAAATATGGGATGTTTTTAGGCTGATTTTTGAACTCACGTGGGTATCGATAGCTTTAGGTCTTCCAAAATATGTTGTACAATTTTGTCCCCAGCGTCTTTCACTTCATCGCTAAGGTCTACCTCTAGCTTGGTATTTTCAATGGCCACGAGATATACTTGGATATCCTCTGGATATTCATCGCGAAGTATTTTTTTGGTATAGGATAAGGCCTGGTCCCATTTCATGCCATGTAAAAAAACCATAGGATCGTCTTGCGGAGCCTTCATCACCTCTTCCGCGGGTACCTTGAACAAGGTGCCTACAGGCTCGTTACTGTTTAAAACCGCATCGACCAAAATGATTTTATCGTGTCCCTTGAGGCCAAAGAGTACCTCAAAGGCAGCGGTGCCCATGTCAAAAATACTGATATCTTCCGTTTGGGGGAGTTTTTCGCGTAGTTGTTCAATAACGTAAATGCCTACTGCATCATCGCTTCGTACCGGATTACCAAACCCCATTATTGCCGTCTTCATGTGCTTTCTTGTTTTAGATATAAAGACCTCACAGGTCTTAGAGATCTGTGAGGTCTAAGGTAATCATTATCGAAATCTGTAATTATAGTTTAAATCGAGATAATTCAACGCCACTATGTGCATCATGGGCATGTACGGTACATACCAGGCACGAATCGAAGGAACGCGCCACAATACCTACTTCCACGGGATCTGACGGATCTTCTATCTCGGTACCCATTAGGGCGGTTTCTATAGGCCCCGGGTTATCGTTGGCATCTTGCGGACCTACGTTCCATGTGGTCGGTGCCATTACCTGATAGTTTTTGATCACACCATTTTCGATTTCGATCCAGTGTGCGAGGGCACCACGTGCCGCCTCGGTAGCACCGAAACCTTTACCGTCTTTCTCAACGGGTTTAACGTAGAATTCACCATCCAAATCGATCTCGGACAACCATTTCTCTATGAAGGTATAGATTCTTGGTGCCTCATGTACCCTTGCCAATACCCTGGTAAATACACTGGGTCCCAGTTTTTTGATAATATCGCCGAACAAAGGATCTTGAATCTGATGGTCTTTGTTGGCCGGGTTGGCGTTCATGATGGCACGGGCCAATGGTCCGGCTTCGGCGGCATGGCCGTCGTAACGTGGCGATTTGGCCCAGCTGTACTGATTGTCAAAATCGGTTTCGTGCAAGGTTTGCGACTTCATGGGCGTTGGTAGGGGCTCGTCCCAAGGGTGGAGTCCGTCTTTTTGATTATCGTACCATGAGTGCTTCACGTGCTCGCTGATCTTCATGTGGTCGAATACATGATAGTTTTCCCCGTCGAAGAATCCGCTCGACGAAATTAAGGCGTCGTTTCTACCTTCGATAGTCGGGTTATTGTACATGTCTTTATGCAAGTAGGTTCCCGTTGCCAAGAACTTACCGACCCCCTGTCCGAATTTGTCCAATCCGAATTCGATTCCTGCACGTATCAATAGCCCAAGGTCGCTATTTCTCTGCGATTCGTTTTCTTCGACCCACGCCAACATATCGTCCCAGGTCTTGATTTCCATGTAACGTTCAATGGAACAACCCAACCAAATGGGTTCTAGCCAATCATTTTTGAACTGGGCGAGAATGGCATGTGCCCTAGTGATATCCTTTAAGGTAGGGGCACACATGACACCACCTGGTACCATATAGCTCGAGTGCGGCCATTGGCCACCGAACAAAGCGTATATCTGAACGGGCAGTCCACTGGCGGTCAACCCAATTTGAAAGGTTTCGCCGACGTAGGCGGACCAGCGTTTCACTACTTCCTTATATAAAGGTTTATCTGCATATTTTTTATTCGCCAAATCGGTCGCAAAGATGGCGTAGAACCATCTTGGGATACTTTGAAGGGTTTCCGAAGCCTGGCCGATGGCCCTTAACAAAAGGGCATTGGGCGTTAACTTGGTACCCCATGCGGTATCGAGAGCCGAAGAGGCACAATAGAGGTGAGACCCTCCGCAGATTCCACAGATTCTAGGCGTAACCACGAGACCCGATTGAGGGTCCTTGCCCGCCATTATTTTTTCAAAGCCCCTGAACATTGCCGCTTGTGTATGGGCACGGGTAACCTTGCCGTTGTCGATATAGACCTTTACGTCCAAATCGCCCTCAACGCGGCCAACAGGAGATATATTTAATTCTTTAACTGACATTTTAGATTCTTTAAGGTTCGGTTATTTTGAAGTTTCCTGTACTCTCTTGTTCGAAGGCATGATCTTTTGGAAACCTGCCTCCATATAATAGGCTAGTTTAGTTCTTCCTTCAGGAACCTCTTTTGGAAACGTGCCCATATATTTCATGGTTTTCATAACGCTTCCCTTTTTGAGGTCGTGGTGTGGGAAACCGGGTTCGGTACAACCAAGGCAAGGATGATTGGCCCTTGTCTTACTAGACTGTCTGTTCCACAAAATGTTGTTACAGCTCGCCCTGGTCATTGGTCCTCTACAACCAACCTCATAGAATAGGCATCCGCCACGCCTACCAAAGCCACCATCTACTTTTTGTGCAAAGTTGACCACATTGGTACAACCCGTTTGTACAAAATCGGTAAAGAAGGTCTTTGGCCTATGGTAATCGTCGATTTGAACATCACCGATCCTTCCTACGGCGATGGCCACAAGAATTTGTGTGATCCAATCGGGGTGGGCCGGACAACCGGGAATATTAATTACCGGTAAGCCTCCTTTTGATACATAGTCGGCCCCTAGGAAACCACCTTTGTTTTTCTTATGGAATTGCAATCCGGTAGACTCACTGGGGTTCGGAGGAACCGCAGGTATACCTCCCCATGTTGCGCAATCGCCGATAGCGACGACATAACCTGCAACTTCAGAGAGTTCTTTGATCCAGTCCATCATCGGACGGTCGGCGAAATAGTTCATTGTACCCGTGTTGTTCGGGCCTTGGATCAATGAACCTTCGTAAACAAGGATGTCCATCTGCACCTTACCGGCGAGAATATCCTTTAATAGGTCTTGAACTTGGTCCCCAATCTGTAAACCAGTTGTGGGGTGCCATAAAATGTTGAGGCCGAAGTCGGTGATGAGCTCCACCACCGTGGGTTCCTCGGCATTCAAAAAGGACATCGTGTTGCCACTGCATGCGCCTCCTTGCAACCATAATACATTTGCCATATTCTTATGAGATATTTGGTTTGGAAGCATTAAAGTATAAATATGACACTTATTTAGCAAAAAAAATAAATTATTCGCATTAATTTGGAATTATTCTAGATAAAATGAAATGTTGTTTTGTTGCTGCTAAATGGGATTGAAAGAAAAGTTAATGGGGCAGATATAAATCGTTATGGCAATACTTATTTAAGAATCGCTCTGCAGGGATGCTGTTGTGTATGCTTCTTATTGTCAGTTTATTACATTCTATTGGAGTGAACTTTGTCTTAGGGCGAGATGAAGCGTATCTAATCTTTAAAAGATACTTTGGTTTTGAAGATTTACAATGTAATGTTCGCCCATATTTCAATTAACTATCAAATTGTGATATCGAGTTTAATTGTATAAACGTATTTTAATAAAACCCTTAACTTGGCATGGCACATTTAGAATGTGGGTGTTTTTTTATGATTTGATGTAGAATAAATTAAAAAATTAGTTTAGTGGCAACTGGTGAAACCAGCTACTATAAATAATTCGAAGGAGACCTAGCGCTATTTTGTCGAGAGCTGTCGAACAGCTGAATTAAAGTAGAATATAACCAAGAAACAAGGGAAAAAAGAAATACATGAACGAATTACTGTCTTTAAAAAATAAAAATTATGCCTTGTCGGGAGGTACTGGAACCTTAGGTGGTTCAATAGCAGAATACTTGGTGCAGAATGGTGCAAAAGTATTATTGTTGGGTAGATCCATGGATAAACTGGAAAAGAAACAAACCGAACTAAATAACATTGTTGCCGATAGCACCTTCATTTTTAAGGTCGATGTCATGGATGAACAAGCATTAGTGGCCTTACGAGAAGAAATAAAGAAAGAGTTTACGCATTTAGATGGGCTTGTAAATCTTGCAGGAGGCAATATACCCGGAGCAACTTTAAAACCGGATCAGACCATTAGGGATATTGCCTTGGCGGATACACGAAAGGTGGTGGACATAAACTTATTCGGTACCGTAATGCCAACAATAATATTGAGTGAAATTATGGTGGCACAAGGTTATGGTTCAATAATCAATATTTCTTCAATGGCTGCCAAACAAAGTATTTCTAGGGTCTTGGGATATTCAATGGCAAAAGGGGCTATAGATATTTTTACCAAGTGGATGGCCAATGAACTCGCCTCTAAGCACGGTGATAAAATTAGGGTAAATGCCATAGCTCCCGGATTTTTTATAGGAAACCAGAATAAACGATTATTAACAAATGAAGATGGTTCGTATACCGAAAGGGGCAATAGCATTATAAAAAATACGCCCATGGGACGTTTTGGAGATGCATCGGAACTCAATGGTATGGTTCATTATCTGTTGAGCGATGCCGCCAGTTTTGTTACCGGCAGTGTTTTTGATGTTGATGGGGGATTCAGTTCGTTCTCAGGTGTATAGATAATTAGATATTACAAGAAGCATTACATTCATACATTTTGTTATGTCAATGGCAAGAAGAAATATAAGGGTATTTCTTTTTTTTATAAAGAAAACTTTTATTTCTTGAGAAAATATTGAAAATCTATTTTTGAAATTAATTATTTGATAGTATAATACATGGATTACTTAAAGAAAACCTTTCGATGGTTTGGTCCAGAATTTGGGGTTGCCCTTTCTGACATAAAGCAATTGGGGGTAGAGGGAATAGTGGCCGCGTGCCAAGAAGTTCCTCTTGGGGAAGTTTGGCCCTCGGAGACGATCGCCGCACTTAAATCAAAGATTGAGGCTTATGATATGGAATGGTCTGTAGTAGAGAGTGTTAATATTCATACAGCTATCAAATATGGGCTTCCGGAAAGAGACCGTTACATTGCCAATTATATACAGACTTTAAAGAATCTTGCGGAAAACGGTATTTATAATGTGTGCTATAATTTTATGCAGCTAATAGATTGGACCCGTACAGATTTAGATTTTATATTGCCTACAGGGGCGTCTGCCCTGCGGTACAGCCCTATCTCGGCGGCGGCCTTCGATTTGTTTATTCTAAAGCGCCAAAATGCGAAAGAGTCCTATACGGAACAAGAATATACAGAAGCAAAATCTTATTTTGAAGGCCTTACCGACGCGCAAAAAAAGAAATTGGAGCAAGCTATTTTAGCCGGTATGCCCGGTTCTAGAAAATTGATAGCATTAGAAGATTTCAAAGCCAATCATGCGACTGTTTTAAAGATCAGCAAAGAACAACTTCAAGAAAATTTGTCATATTTCTTGAACGCTATAATACCCGAAGCGGAAAAAATAGGGGTGCGAATGGCCGTTCATCCGGACGACCCTCCTTTTTCGGTCTTTGGGGTTCCAAGAATAGTTTCAAACTATGAGGAAATTAAGTTTTTGTTGGAGTGTTGTCCGTCACCCAGTAATGGGCTAACGTTCTGCTCAGGGTCTTTAGGGGCCTCTGCCAGTAACGATTTGGTAAAGATAATCGAGGATTTTGGAGATAAGATCCACTTTATACATTTAAGAAATGTTGCCCGATCGGAAGATGGAAGTTTTTATGAAGCGGAACATCTTTCGGGATCTGTGCCCATGGATAAAGTAATGAAGGCTATTGTTGAGCAACAGCATAAAAGATACGAAAGTGGAAACGGAATCGTCCGCATACCCATGAGACCAGACCACGGCCATGTATTATTGGATGATAAGAAACGTCAAAACGAATTTTATTCAGGGTACTCTTTAATTGGTAGAGCCATGGGCTTGGCACAGATTTCCGGATTGGAAATGGGGGTCAGGCAAGGTTTAAATATATAGATCATTTATATTGATTGTTCCATTTGAATTTTCTTGCTAAAGAAAATTCAAATGGAACATAAAGACCGTTTATGAGAGGCTTTTAGACCTATTTTTGTTTGTTTTTTTGAATATGAACAAACTTTTCTCCTTTATTTGTTAGTTTCCTTTATTATATAAAATTGTTATTGCTATATGCGCTTAAAGTTCATTTTGACCTTCGTAATAATTTCTATGTTGTTTTCATGTCAAACTTCTTACAAAGAGACCGAGGTTTCATTGAAACCTTATAAGATAGAAGATGGTTTTGAACTTGAGGTTATTGCTGCCGAACCACTTTTAAAAGCTCCCGTAGCTATCGACTTTGATGGAAAAGGTAGGGTTTGGGTGGCTCAAATGCCAGGTTATATGAGCGATATTCAAGGTTCAGAGGAAGACTTACCGCTCGGTAGTATTCGTATTCTAGAAGATTTGGATCATGATGGCGTTGCCGATCACACAAAGATATTTCTGGATAGTCTTGTTATGCCAAGAGCCTTGGCCCATGTTTACGGAGGTTTGCTGTATGCCGAGCCACCAAACCTATGGTTTGTGGAAATAGAGGACGACAAGCCCCAAAAGCGTGTTTTGGTAGACTCTTTGTACGCAGTGGATGGTAATCCAGAACATCAGCCCAATGGTTTAGAATTGAATATAGATAATTGGATCTACAATGCTAAATCTAATTTTAGATATAGAAGAAAAAATGGTGTTTGGCAAAAAGAGCCCACTACTTTTAGGGGACAATGGGGTATATCGCATGATAATTTTGGAAGGTTGTACTACAACGATAATTCTAGGGTGTTGCTAGGTGATTATGTATTGCCCAATACCTTGATAGATAACAAGTATTTTACCCCAAAGAGAAGTGTAGATAAGTTGTTGACACCAGATCAACGTGTTTATCCTTTACATGCGACTTCTGTAAATCGGGGGTATGCCAAAGGGGTATTGAACGCCGATAGTATTTTGGTGGCAGCAACAGCCGCCTGTGGCCCCTTGGTTTATAGAGGAGGTAGCTTTTCCTCTGGCTATGATCAAAATGTGTTTATATGTTTGCCCGAGGCCAATCTGATCAAACGTACCCTTTTGACCTTTACAGGAGACTCTACCATTGCGAAGCACGCATGGCAGGGAAAGGAATTTTTGGCTTCTACAGATGAAGGTTTTCGCCCGGTATATTTAAAAAATGGCCCCGATGGTAGTATGTTCATTGTAGATATGCATCGGGGCATGATCGGTCACCATGCCTATATGAGCCCCTATTTAAAGGTAAAGACCGAGCAAGAGCGTTTAGATACCATTATAGATTTTGGAAGAATTCTTAAGGTGAAACAAGAAGGTATGAAAGGGAATGCCGTTCCTGATTTTGATACCTTGAACGGGTTGGAACTGGTTTCTCTCTTATCGGATAAAAATGGATGGGTACGTGACCGTGCGCAACACTATTTGGTATTTAAAGAACTAAGGGATCAGATGAATGTCGTTAAAGAAATGGCCCTAAATTCTAAGAACCCCTTGGCACAGATACATGCCTTGTACGTATTGGAAGGTTGGGGTGCACTTACGTTTGACTTTTTAACGGATTTGATGAAAGATACCAATTCTGAAGTTGTAGCCCATGCCATAGTTCTTTCGAAGCCTTTTGTGTCAGAAAAAAACAAAGAAAAGGCACTGTCGACGTTCGATGCCTTATTGCAAAGAAACAATCTTGAAATAGATCTTTATTTAGGGAGTGTTATAGGAAGTTGGATAAAATTGGAAGAGCAAGAGTTTATACCATTTATGATGCGAATATTAAAAAGAAGGGAAGACAATAGTACGGTTATAGAATCTGTTATCAGTGGTCTGGGAGGTGTTGAAACCAGAATTTCAGAAAATAAGGCCATCATGGATACATTGAAGCATACGCAGTTTGTGAACGGATTGGTCAGAAGTACTTTTGATAGAAGAAAAGGGAAAATGAACGCTATCTACACCAGAAAGTTTTTGGGTGAGGACAGACGCACCAGTGGCGCCAAAATGTTTTTCCAGATTTGTGCTTCTTGCCACGGGGCAAACGGCCAAGGTATCGAAGGGCTCGCTCCCCCGTTGATGAATTCTGAACATGTAAAAAATACAGAGCGTTTGGCACTTATTATATTACATGGTCTAGACGGACCCGTACATGTTAACGGAGAAGAATATAATATTAATTTGGCCATGCCGGGGCTAATAAGAAACGAAACTATTTCTGATAAGGACATTGCGGATATCATATCATATGTGACCAATGCTTTTTCTGATCGGCCAAAAACATTGGGTACAGATCGTATAAAAGAACTGAGAGACATAAAATCTTCATCCGGTAAAGAGTTTACCGAAGCAGAATTGATAGAGCTCACCCATTAGGGGCCTAATTGTATTATGGCCATTGGTTATAAATGGGCATAGAAGATGTACAGAAGACGTTTTGTTTACCGAAAGTGGTTTACCGTCTATCGACACTTTTGCGTTATTCGTCTACAGCTAACTTTTATTGTCTTAACTTTATAAGACTTTTGTTCCTTAAATTTAAAAACGCTTCTTATGAACATATTGCTTATTGAAGATGATAGTATAGAAATTATGAAATTGGAAAGAACCGTTTCTAAATTGGAGGTAAAGCATAAGATTACCAAAGCAAAGAATGGGGAAGAAGCATTGGAATATTTAAAATCGGATAGTAGGTTGCCCGACATTATTTTACTGGACCTGAATATGCCACGAATGAGCGGGATAGAATTTCTTTCGATTCTCAAGACAGACGAAGCATTTAAATACCTGCCTACTATTATTCTTACAACTTCTGAAAATAGGGCAGATTTACTGGAATGTTACAAAGCCGGAATAGCTGGATACATTATAAAGCCTTTAAAATATGAGGATTACGAATCTAAAATTAAAAAGGTTTTGGCTTATTGGGATGTAAATGAACTGGTCAAAGCCTAACATAAAATAGTGATTCACAACAAAAAACGAAATTTCTGTATTACTTTTCTTACTTTTAGTATGTTATTGAAAAAAGTATGAAAGGAATAGTATTTACAGAATTTTTAGAAATGGTCGAGGCCAAATTTGGTTTAGAGACTGTTGACAATATCATCGAAAAGTCGAATTTACCTTCTCAGGGAATCTATACATCTATTGCTTCGTATGATTTTAATGAAATGGTAAGCCTCATTACCCAATTAAGTGAAGAGGTAGGGCTTGCACCTGGAGACTTGATCTATGCCTTTGGGCTTTATCTTTTTTCGGGTCTAAGTAAATCGCATCCAGAGGTGATACAGAATTATAAAACGCCCTTAGGGCTTTTATATTCTATTGAAGACCACATACATGTACATGTGAAAAAGTTATATCCAGATGCAGAATTGCCCACATTTAAAATACTGGAAAAGACAGATACTTCCCTTTCCATGGTCTATACTTCCTCTAGGGGACTTTACCGATTGGCACACGGTCTAATAGAAAAGACTTTCGAACACTTTAACGGCAAGGCGGAAATTACATACGAACTATTGAAGGAAGATGGCACCGAGGTAAAATTTGATATCGTTCAGTATGGATAGTAAAGAAGTGATCCTCTTAAAAAAGGCGCTTGAAAGACAAAAAAAAGCCCGTCAACAAGCAGAAAGAATATTAGAGGAGAAATCAAATGAGCTATATGATGTTACCCTTCATTTAAGGGAGGCCAATAATAGGCTGGAAAACCTTTTAAATGAAAAGACTTCAGAATTGGACGGTGTATTCATAAATATCATTGATCCTTATGTAGTCATGGATCTTAATTTTGATATAATAAACATGAATTCATCCGCAAAAGAATTTCTGCAGGTGGATCATACCGAACAACGCGTAAACCTTTCAAGATTCATACATTCCGATTTTACGGATTATACCAGAGAGTCTGTGAACTCTATGATGAAGGTAGGTATTCTAAAAAACTACCGTGCCAAGATCAACATCAATCAAAATATCGTAAAATGGGTACAGATAAATGCCAGTCTTATCTATGATAAACAAAGAAATCCGATAGGTGCACAAGGTGTTATAAGGGATATAACCCAAGAGATGGAAGTAAAAAAATTACTCTCCGATCAAAAAAAGCAACTTAACCTTATTATAGAAAACTCACCTTTGGGTATTGTTCTATCGTCTAATGGATATATCGTTAAGGCCAATAATGCCTTTGTGAAAATGTTGGGTTATTCGGAAAATGAACTTAAAGATCTTTCCATTGAGAAAATTTCACGGCCCGATGACCCTGATGAATTTAATTACCACATTAAGCAAATGTATGCCGGTAAGTTGAACAAATTTACCTCGATCAACAAAATCATAAGAAAGAACGGTAGTCCAATTTTAGCTAAAATGATGTTGAATGTCATTGCCGATGACAAGGATTCGCTAGATTATCAATTGGCAATTATAGAGGATATATCAAAAGAACACGAAGCCGAAAGAAAGCTCAAAGATTCAGAAAACAGGTTGTCAACATTGATTTCTAATTTACATACAGGTGTTCTGCTGGAAGATGAGGACCGTACAGTAGCATTGACCAATCAAAGGTTTTGTAATATATTTTTAGTGCCCACAACACCCGAGCAATTAAAGGGTATGGATTATAGCCGATTTGCGGACCAGAATAAATTTCATTTTAAAGAACCAGAAGCGTTTGTAGAGCGAATAGAACAAATTTTGCGCGATAAAAAGGCGGTGTTGTCGGATGAACTTGAAATGGCCGATGGTAGGGTACTGGAAAGGGATTATATACCAATATACAGCGAAGGCATCTATAAAGGGCACTTATGGGCTTATAATGATGTTACCATCAGTAAAAAGCATAAGAAGAACCTTGAGGTTCAAAGAGAGAAGTATAGCAGTATTATAGCCAATATGAACCTTGGCCTTGTTGAAGTGGACAATGAAGACATTATACAAATGGTCAATCAGAGTTTTTGTCATATGTGCGGTTATGAAGAACATGAACTTTTAGGTAAAAGGGCATGTGACGTTATCAGCATTAAAAATGATGAAATAATAAGGGAAAAGAATAAAAAGAGATTGAACGGAGAATCCGATTCGTATGAGGTAGAGGTCATTACCAAAAAAGGAGATATAAGACATTGGCTTTTGAGCGGGGCACCGCGTTATAATGAGTCTGGTGCGGTAATTGGGTCCATAGGAATACATTTGGACATAACGAACCAAAAAAACTTAGAGTTGCAAAAAGAGAAATTACTTGGGGAATTGGAACTTAGTAACCAAGGTTTACAAGAATACGCCCATATTGTTTCTCATGATTTAAAGTCGCCTTTACGAAGTATCAGTGCCCTAGCTACTTGGTTGAGCGATGATTATAAAGATGTGCTTGACGAAGGTGGCAAGCAAAACCTAGAGCTCATGCAAGAAAAAGTAGCTTCTATGGATAAACTGATACATGGCATATTGGAATATTCTACGGCGAACAGTGCCGAGCTCGACAATGCCAATGTAGACCTGAACAGTGTGGTGACAGAGATAGAAGAGGTTATCTATATACCCGATCATGTTCAGTTATCCGTTCCAAGAGAATTGCCCACGATTGTAGCGGATAGGACCAAAATGCACCAGCTTTTTCAAAATATCATAGGTAATGCGGTCGTGCATATAGAAAAAGACAAGGGGTTGGTAGAGGTATTATGGGAAGAAGAAGTGAATTTTTGGCATTTCACGATCAAGGACAACGGGGTAGGTATTCCAAAAAAATACCACCAAAAGATATTCGATATATTTCAATCTATAGGAGAAAATGAGAGATCAACAGGTATCGGACTTTCTATAGTCAAAAAAATTATAGACCGTTATGGGGGCCGTGTATGGGTAGATAGCGAAGAAGGTGCGGGAACCGAGTTCCATTTTACGATCAAAAAAAATTGAGCAATCAAAAAGCGACAAATGAGAGTAGTCCAGGCAATTAAAAAAACAGATAAGCCTTTTGTATTTATAGGTAGTGTAACGGAACTTAATAATCCGTTGGTGTTGGTCTTTGGAAATAGATATGCCCTAGAAAGCCCAACGATCTATGAAGAGGTACGAGAATTGTTTCCTACCGGACATATTGTATTTGGTACCACTTCGGGTGAGATCATAGACGAAATGGTTATGGAGGGAACTACCATAATAAATGCTATAGAGTTTGAAAGGAGTGAATTTCTGATAAAAAGGAAAAATGTGGGAGATTATGATCACGATGATTGTTTGCTCGGAGAAAGTTTAATAAAAGAGTTTCCGGAAGAAAACCTAAGACATCTTTTTGTTATTTCGGAGGGGAGTACCGTGAATGGCAGTGCGCTTATAAACGGTTTGGAAAAAAATAAAAAAACAAGTATTGGTCTTTCGGGGGGATTATGTGGAGATGATGATCGTTTTGAAAGAACACTGGTTTCCTATAATGAAAATCCGAAAGAAGGTGAAATTGTGGCCATTGGGTTTTATGGAAAAAGTTTAGAGGTAACGAGTGCCAACTATGGTGGTTGGACACCTTTTGGCCCAGAAAGGATCATTACCAAATCACAGGACAATATTTTATACGAATTGGACGGTAAACCGGCTTTGGACCTATATAAAAATTATCTGGGAGAAAAGGCCTGTGAACTGCCAAAGTCTGCCTTACTATACCCGTTGAGCGTAAAAACTTCGGATAGTGCCGAACCAATAGTCCGTACTATATTGAACATAGACGATAAAGAAAATGCCATGATCTTGGCAGGTGATGTACCGGAAGGGGCAAAGGTTCAGCTAATGATGTCATCGGTAGATGATATTGCCAATGGGGCATACCAAGCGGCCCAGTTGGCCATGGAACGTAGAAATAACGAACCCGAATTTGCACTTTTGGTAAGTTGTATTGGCCGAAAACTGGTAATGGACCAAAGAACGGAAGAAGAAATAGAAGAGGTGAGATCTGTGGTAGGGGAGAACACGTTTATAGGAGGGTTTTATTCGTATGGGGAAATGGCCCCGTTTACGGAGAAAAATGCCTGTAAACTGCATAACCAGACAATGACTTTAACTTTATTTAGCGAATAATGCATTCATTGTTAAGAAGACAATTAAAAAAATACCTTTCGGCAGACGTACAGTCTTTACCGGAAATCGAAGCTTTTTTAAAAGCGGTGGAAAAATCATATGAAAATTATGACGAGAAACTGGCTATGCTACATAGGGCAACCTCTATAAGCTCTGATGAGCTTTATGAAGCCAATAAACAATTGGAAAGTGAATTCGCCAGACAAAAAAACATTTTAACTTCACTAGAAAATGCGATTGGTAGTTTGACGGATAATCTGAAGGAAGAACAACCTTTCGGACAAAATATGATTGATGAGTTCAATGCCGAACATCTAGCGGATTATATAAGTAATTTGGCTTTTCAGGTTGCACAAATGAACGAGGAAAAAGATAGGTTCTTAAAAAGTTTGGAAGAACAGAACCAAGCCTTGAACAGTTACGCACAAATGGTTTCACATGACCTAAAATCCCCTATCAGAAATATAAATGCCCTGATGAGCTGGATTATGGAGGACGAAAAAGACAAGTTTTCAGATTCAAGTAAAGAAAATTGCTCTTTGGTTTCTAAAAACCTGGAGAAAATGGATAAATTAATTTCTGGAATACTGAATCATGCGACTCTAGGCAAAACCGAAGAGCAAAGAGTTGGTTTTGAACTAAAGGATGCTCTAAAAGAGATAGTACGAACAATATATGTGCCCGACAATGTTAAAATTGTACTAGCCGACAATCTTCCTAAAATGGTTTTTGAGAGAGCCCGTTTAGAGCAATTGTTCATGAATTTACTTACCAATGCCATATCTGCCACAGAAAAAAAGGAGCAGGGGTTGATAGAGATAGGATACGAACCAGATGATCTTTATTGGAAATTTATAGTTTCCGATAACGGTAAGGGCATTCCAGAACAATATCAAGAAAGTATTTTTGAAATGTTCAAGAAGTTGGAAAATGAAGGTAACGGAACAGGAATAGGACTTGCTCTGGTAAAAAAAATAGTAGACCTGTATGATGGCTGTATACGTTTAAAATCGGAAGAAGGCATAGGAACTATTTTTTATATCACGTTAAAAAAAGAATTATGATAGAACAACCCAACCTTAAATATGTGGATGATCTAGCAGGTGACGACGTTGCTTTTAGGCAGCAGTTCATCACTATTTTAAAAGAAGAGTTTCCTAAGGAAAGGGAAACATACATAGATCATGTAGAGAATAAAAGGACAAAAGAAACTGCGGCAATCGTTCATAAATTAAAGCATAAATTCAATATCTTGGGAATGGAAGAAGCTTATAGACTTGCCGTTACATATGAAAAGGAGCTTTTAGAGGGGCAAATAACTGCGGATGCCAAATTTAAAATGATATTGGACACCATTGCGGGGTATATTAAAAACATATAAATGAACTGTATTGTTATAGACGACGAAGCAATGGCCAGGGCCATAATCACCAAATTATGTGGTACCGTTCAAGATTTGGATGTTATAGAGGAATTTGACAATGCTATCGATGCGATCAAATTTTTAAACCAGCGGAGTGTTGATGTGGTCTATTTGGACATTCATATGCCCGGTTTTACGGGAGTAGATTTTGTACAGACCTTAAAGAATCCGCCCAAAATAGTTTTGACCACCTCAGACACCGATTTTGCCATTGAAGCCTATGAGTATGAGTGTATTGTAGATTATTTGGTAAAGCCGGTAACGCAAGAGCGTTTTGAAAAAAGTTTTCAGAAGGTAAAAAATGCCATAGTACAAAAACCAAAAGTAAACGGTAGTGAGAGTCAAGAAACCGATTTAGAGGGAGACCTCTACATAAATATAGATCGGCGATTGATAAAACTAAAGTTTAATGAGATATTGGTGATAGAGGCAAAGGGCGATTACATTGGGGTAAAAACGGAGAAAGAGGAATATCGCGTACATACGACCCTAAAAAAGATAAAAGAAAAATTGCCCGAAAAACTGTTTCTTCAAATACACAGATCATTTATCATAAACTTCACTAAAATAATAGATATAGAAGATAATAGTGTATTGATAGAGAAAAATGTAATTCCTATCAGTAGATCTAATAGGCCAGAACTTATGAGAAGGTTAAACCTTTTATGATCATAAGATCAATAAAAAAGCGAGCGTTTGTAAAGATTTTAAAATATGACCAAAGCATCGTTTGTTAACAGTGATTATTTTAACGGTTATATAAAAAAATGATGTATTGTTACGTTACATTATAAGCTTTGGTAAATATGCCGGCTAATTTTTTTCTATCTATAGGTTTTATCATGTAGTCGGTTAATTCCTCGTACTCTGCCGCTTTTTTTATATCACTTTCCCTTACCGAAGAACTGACTATATAAATATTTATCTGTTGTTCTATTTTTGATTTTAGTTTTTTGAACTCTGCCAGAAAACCCCAACCATCTAAAAAAGGCATATTAATGTCCAGAAAAATTACTTTGGGGAGCGTTTTTTTTTCTTTGGTACATTTACTTACAAATTCTACAGCTTGTTCCCCGTCAGTAAAGGAATTGACTTCAATGTCCTGCGTCATTTCCTTTATCGTTTTTTCCATAAGATAAAGGTACAGTTCGTCATCGTCAACCAATAATACGTTAGATTTTTTATCCATAATTAAAATGTTATTTCAAATGTTGTGCCTACGTTCTCTTTACTTTTTATGGTGATTTTCGCATCTAGTGCCTCTAATTGTGATTTAACAAGAAACAACCCCATTCCCTTGCCCGAAATATTTCTATGAAACCGTTTATAGAGCTTAAAGAGGTTATCTCCGTGTTTTTCCAGGTCAATACCTATACCATTGTCCGAAACGGATAAGACTTTGTTTTTATTTTCATAACGGGTTTCGAACAGTATATAAGAATATATATTTTCTCTTCTGTATTTAATGGCATTGGACATTAAGTTGTGAATGACGCTTCTTAGATAAAATTTAGAGAAGTCAACCTGTTGCCAAGCGTCCGATTTTATAATTACCTCAAAACTGTCGTTGTCTAATAGCGTCTCGGTAAAGTCTTTCTTAACCTCTTCTATTAGGTCGATAATGTTTACATCATCGATCTTAATTTCTCTATTGTCCAAGATGGTCACATAATCGCTTATATCTTCGGTAAGATTGATAATACTCTTGGTAACTTGACCCAACTTAGGTAAAAGCATGGTGACATTTTGCGGCTCTTTTTCATTGTTGATCATGTCCATTACAGTGGCCATGCTGGTTACAGGGGCCCTGAGGTTGTGAGAAACTAGATAATTGAACTCGCTTAACTGTTCGTTACGTATTTCTAAGCGGTGGTTCATATCGGTTATAAATTGGTTGTTTTTCAGTAACTTATCCCGGTTTTTGGTCAAAAGCTCGTTTTTTTCTTCCAATTCTTTATAAAAGAGCTCTTTTTGAACCCTATTTTTTTGAAGCATATAGGAAAGGGAGGCCAATAGAATAATTGCAAAAAAATTAAACAATCCCAATCCTTCGTATATGGGCAGCAAACTAGCCTTTATCATTGAGGGGGAAGCCTCTTGGGCCAATTTCCAGTTCGTGGGGCTCACTACTTTGAGAGGAGCTCCCGAAAGGGTGTTATAACCCGAATCTATTTTATGTAGATTAACCTGTTGTATGGTCCAAATATGGTTGTTTTTAAAATAAGTGGTATCATGTTTTATTGCGTCCGGAACGGAGGTGTAAAGGTCCTCTAAAGAGGTGTTTCTTTCTAAAAATTCATATGGAAGATCCTCTTGGTATTTAGAAGAGGTGATAATTCTTTTATTGTTGTCCAATAGAAAAATATTGTTGTCCGAAGCCCTTAATTTAAGATAGTCAAGAATTCTCTTCATCTTAAAATTAATGACCACGATTCCCATTTTTTTTCCCGTTTTGTCATAAATGGGGCTTACGGCCCTGATGACGGGTTTATGGGGTTTTTCAATTTCCCCGTTTTCACGGTTTAGACTTATTTGCGAAAGGTATGTTTGACCGTGTTCCAATGCAAGTCCGTTCTTAACATATTCACGTTCAATTTTGTTTTGAAGCGGTCTTAGTTTTACAGAGTTAACTTTTGTTCGTTCTGCACGAAAAAATTCATTTCCCTCAAGATCTAAAAAACGGAATTGGTCATAATCCGTAATTCCCCTAATAATCTCTAAATAGGGGCTCATAAAAGAAACATGTTCTTTTAAGGGGTCAAAGTTTATGGGGTACTTTAGTGTAGACCAATATTGGGTATTGTTAACAAATGAATAAAACTGGTCTTCTAGATATTTTTTTTTGATAGAGGTGTCCTTTCTTTGATAATCGGACAGAAGTTCGATTTTTTCTTTTTTTTGGGACAGAAAAAGATACAGAGAGAGTATTAATACTGGAATATATAAATAGGCGAAAATTTTAAAAACTCTTTTCCTCATAAAAAACCCCGTTAGAGTCTTATCACTATATAGTTATTATATGGGGGAAGAGATTATAAGTGAATACTTTCAATAAAGTTAATGATTATTCTTACATGATTTTATGTTGGCTAAATTTTTTTTAAGGTTTTTTTAAGATTTTATGTTATTTATCTAGCCAGCTTTTTTGAAAAAATAGGTTTGTTCATAAAAAGCCATTTTATCTTAAAGCCAATTTCGGTAAACTCAAATCCGGCCGCAGTGGCAGAGGCAATATTGCTATACTTTCCATAAATTCGAGTATTTAGGCGTTTTGTTATTTGGTGCTGTATAGCGGCCTCGGCTCTAAAAATATTGGTGTTATCGTCTTTTTCTACTTGCTGAAAACCAGTAGCGGCACTGGCCATGTAAGTAGTTTTTTCTGAAATTTCTCCCCTAATGTCAACAAATAGCTCAAAGGCTTGGTATTGTTCTGGGCTAAAATAAATG
The DNA here is from genome assembly GCF_018100785.1 of Maribacter sp. MMG018. Classification (GTDB taxonomy): domain Bacteria; phylum Bacteroidota; class Bacteroidia; order Flavobacteriales; family Flavobacteriaceae; genus Maribacter. The sequence continues at coordinate 306,179 of NZ_JAGJEC010000002.1, forward strand.
GTAGGTAATTGCTCTTTAAATGTAATGTATTGGTAGTTGACTCCCATTTTTAAGGCTGGTTTTCGAAATAAAGAGTAATACAATGAGGTAAATAATAAGTTTCGAATATTGCTGTCACTCTGTTGTGTATGAATAAGTTGGGAATACCAACCAAGGTTTATGTTGGTTCCTAGGTTGTAGTTGATCCCATAGTGGTTTTGAACGATTTCACGTTCAATAAGGTCGGCATTAAAATTTTGTACTTCTCGTTGGTATCCCAAAGTAAGGTTTTGCAATTTAAAGGGTTGCAGCATTAATTTGGTATCTATTACCGGTTGAGTGTAAGCGTCATCCATAAATCTGGAATTATTGAAACCTAGTACTGTTTTTATGGTGGTTTTTGGAAGAATTTTATAGATCAATCCTGCCAGAACGACATGAGAATTTGCCTTGTGTTCTGTAACGGTATTTTTTGTGGTACGATAAAAATAAGAAACGGTAGTTCTAAACTTTGATGAAAAAGGCAATTCGACGGTAGTATTTGTATAAAATGCAACATTATTGCCATTGTCAAACGTATAGGCCGCATGTTCCTCTATGCTAGGCGTATGCATTAAATCTAATTTTTCGATAAAACCTATGGCATCTTTTTGATTTTTATAAAAGGAAAGGGTCTTATGGGCCATTTCATATGCGGGCATTACATGATCGGCGGCAAATAGGGCATTTGCCTTGCCCAAGTTGCCATCAAAAGAAGTACTATCGTTGACCAATATTCTATCATAACTCTCGATGCTGTTTTTAGGCGAACCGGTATAAAGGCCTAACGTAGCTTTTAGGGCCAAAACCCAATTGGTGTTGGGGTATACCTTTTCAAGGCTGTCTATCTGTTTTTTGGCGGTTATAAATTTTCGGTTCCAGATCAATGCCTGTACATAACGATCATAGGTGCGTTGGGTAAGTATGGTATCGTTAAAAAACGATACCATAGATTTGGCACGTAGAGCGGTTTTAAGGGCCTCTTTATCTTTTTCGTTTATATGCGAAGCCAAAGAGATACCGTTTAATGCGGTAACAGAATCTTTTGGGGTAGTGGCGTACCTCTTGTATATTTCAGTGGCACGCTCGGTGTTTTTGGTAATAAGATATAGGTTGGCCAAATTTAAAAGCGCATCCTTGTCTTCTGGAAAATCTAGAAAGATCGTGTTTAATATGGTTTCTCCTTCCTCATAATTTTGATCGTTCACAAATTCATTGGCGTAGCCCAATCGCATATACTTTCGAGAAACCTTCGCACTTTTGTTATCTGGTTGTAGGGCAAGCGCTTTTTCTATCCAATGTAGTGCAGATTCATATTCTTTTAAATTACTTAATGTGTTTGCATACCCCAGTAAGGCCCCAAATTTATCGGGGTTTTCGGTGACCAATTCTTGGTACAGAGGCTTCGCCCTATCGTATTCTTTTGCCCACAAAAAAGACTCATTATAATTGATCTGTATTTCAAAATCTTTTGGGTATTCGTCTAAAAGCTCTTTAAATAAGGTCGTCGCTTGTTGGGGTTCTCCACTTAAACCAACAGCTCTGGCATAACACAAACGGGCGGTCTTATTATTGGGGGCACTTTTTAAATAAGTTTCAAAAAATGCTTCCGCTTCTTGAAAGTTACCTTTTTCCAACATTTCAAAACCTTGTGACATATCGGATTGTGCCCTCAATAAGGTAGTGAAAGCCAAAAAAAGAAAAAGAAATTTCCGCATTATACAAAAGTAAGATTAGTACTACAAGTGTCTAACGTTCATTATGTTGTTTTATTAGAACTATTGGACTTTATAAAGGTAAAGTAGCCTCTATATTCTCGGAAGTACGATAAACGCCATTCGTCTATAGCAACTTGTATTCTATCCACTGTAGACAAATAAAAGCATCTTTCAACGAGATATTTGTCTTATAAAATGTAAAGGATCAACACTATATTTTTCTTCTTATGACTGCAATTAGATTAGCTTTTGAAAAAATTTCTCCAGAACGTTTGTTCATGGTTAGTGTACTTTTGGTAAATGGGGGCAACTACGTTTATAACTTGTTGCTGGGTAGAATACTTGGCCCGGCCGCATTCTCTGAGGCTGCCTTATTAATAACCCTATTATTGGTATTGTCTTTTTTAGGAATGACATTTCAACTGGCGACGGCAAAATTCTCGGTATTGTTTTCGAACACTGACTGGGAGGCCTTTCAACAATTAATGTATAGGTATGCACTTGCCTTTGGTGTAGTTATAGGGGTGTTACTTTTTGTATTTGCCGAAAACCTACAACAGATATTTCATACAGAGTCGAATGTATTGTTTAAAACCTTCGCAATAGGGGTGCCGCTCTACTTTTTTATGTCGGTGAATAGGGGTAAGTACCAAGGGGCGCAAGATTTTAAAAACCTTTCTGTAACCTATCAGGCAGAAATGTGGAGTCGGTTGGCCATTACGCTTTTGTTACTTTTGTTTGTACCCTTACAACCTGCTTTTTCGATATCGTTAGGTATTGCAGTCTCTTTTTTATTCGGTTTGGTACCTGCCAATTTTAATTTGGCGACCCTAGCAAAAAAAATTACCCTACCCAAGGCTCATAAAAAGAAGGTATGGAGTTTTTTAATTCTTACCGCTTGTTATGAACTTACACAGATTGTAATAAATAACAGTGATATACTTTTGGTAAAACATTATTTTGATGCCGCTGATGCCGGTCTATATTCGTCGTTGGCCTTGATCGGTAGAGTGGTCTACTTTGTAGCATGGATGTTTGTAATGTTGCTACTACCTACCGTGGTACAAAAACAAAAGGATGGTGAAGCCACGGCCCCGATTCTTATAAAATATATAAGTTATATTGGAACCCTGTCTTTATCGATAGTATTGTGCTGCGCAATTTTTCCCAAATTTATTGTGCAAATAATGTTTGGTGAAGCATACCTTTCAATGGCCCCGCTCTTATGGCAATATGCCTTGGCAACCTCTTTGTATGCGGTCTCCAATATATTCGCTTATTATTTTTTATCCTTGGATAAATACATTCCGGTTATAATATCGGGACTACTTGGGTGTACACAAGTAATATTGATCATGTTTTTTCATAACAGCCTATTTATCGTAGTACAAGTTCAGATTATTGCCATGGTTGCCCTATTGGTGGTACAACTACTGTACTTTATGCACCATCAAATTATGAATTAACCGACAGTGGTCTTAAGGCCAAAATGTCTGGCCAGCGAATATTCCCCAATGTTGAGGCGGGTATTTTCCATTTAGGTATACCTAATAGAACAAAATGAACAGATCCTTTATCTAACCAAACCTCCCGCTCATCTACGGTAAATAGTCATCTGTCTGCCACGACCCCTGAGCATATTGATATAACCGGATATTTGTATAGAAGATTTAATAAACAATCAAACTTAAAATTAAACAAATGAGACTAGCAATTGTAACGGCATACCCACCAAGTAAAGTAACGCTAACAGAGTATGGCTATCATTTGGTAAAGCATTTTAGGCTACAAAAGGAAGTAACGGAGATTATTTTGATTACCGATAGAACCGAAGGAGCTAAAGATGTTGATTTTGAAGAAGATGGGTGTAAGGTTACGGTGAAAGAATGTTGGGCTTTTAATAATTATACGAACCTTATAAAAATAAATAAGGTAATCTCGGACACAAAACCCGATGCTGTATTCTTTAATCTTCAATTTTTAAAATTCGGAGATAAAAAAATACCTGCGGCCCTTGGTTTAATGTTACCTTTTATTTGCAAATTAAAAGGTATACCTACCATTTCGTTATTGCATAATATTCTAGAGCAGGTAGACTTGGAAAATGCAGGCTTTACCTCTAATAAGGTATTGCAAAAGGCCTATAATTTTATAGGAAGTACATTGACCAAATTTGTTTTGGCTTCAGATATTGTGGCGGTTACGATCAGTAAATACAAGGGGATTCTTGAGAAAAAATACAAGTCTAAAAATGTCGCTTTGGTACCTCATGGTGCTTTTGAAATACCGCCAGAGCCCAATTATGAACTAAAAAAAGGTCCGAAACAGGTAATGGCATTTGGTAAGTTCGGCACTTATAAAAAGGTGGAAATTATGATCGAGGCGGTTGAGTTGATAAGGCAGCGCACCAATGAGGATATTGAAATTGTAATAGCCGGTACCGACAGCCCCAATACCCCGGGGTATTTAGATACCATGAAAAAGAAATATGCCCATGTAGGTCAATTACGTTTTACAGGGTATGTTGCAGAGGAGGATGTTCCGGTAATTTTTGGGGATAGTACCGTGGTGGTATTCCCGTATACCTCTACAACTGGTAGTTCTGGTGTATTGCACCAGGCGGGCAGCTATGGTAAGGCCGTTGCCTTGCCCGATATGGGTGACCTTGGTATTTTGGTAAAGGAAGAAGGCTACAGGGGAGAATTTTTTGAGCCGGAAAATACAGCATCTTTGGCAGATGCTATTGAGAATATATTAATGAACGATGCTTATAGGGTGCAGCTGGGCAGAACCAATTACAAAGCAGCATGTTCACTGCCCATGTCAGATATTACCCAAATGTATGTGGATTATTTTAGGGCGCTACAAATGACAAAATCGCCAGGATTTAATATAGATATTGTCAAAAAAGAAAAAGAACTGGTCTAGAAAGTATTAATTGGTGGTGTTATTAGAAAAGGGGGTAGTATGTTTTACTATCCTCTTTTCTGATTGTAAATCAAATAGTTGCGAATATGATAATTTATGTGTGATTCTATCGAATAAGTCCTTCTTCTTACAATATATAGAAATATTCACGTTATGTGTAGGTTAATTCTTACTTAAATTTGAAACATGAAAATTCTAGCCATTGATGACCAACAGTTGATACTCTTATCTGTTGAAAAACGACTCAAAGAATTAGGGTATACTGTGATGACCGCCGAAACAGGTCAGAAGGGTATGGAATTATTCGATTCGTTTAATCCAGATCTTGTTCTTGTAGATATAAATATGACGGATATGTCCGGCTTAGAGGTGGTAAGGTACATAAAGTCAGAAGGAAAAAACAAGGTACAGGTAATGGTGATGTCCGGCAATACCGAAGAAAATATAATTATAGACGGCTTTACCTTGGGTATCGACGATTATATGAAGAAGCCAGTTAGTTTAGATGAAATGGCGGCCCGTATAAAAAGACTTATCGGAGTGCCAAAGGCTAATAACAATGTAGAAACGGCGCCAGGTGCCAGAATGTTACAAAAGAACTGTGTAGGGGTTGTTATTCCGTGTTACAACGAAGAAGAACGTTTACTAAGTCTCCAGTTTAAGGATTTTGCCCATAAAAATCTCGGATATCACCTCTGTTTTGTAAATGATGGTAGTACCGATAATACCTTAGAGGTATTAAAGAAACTACAAGACGGAAGTGAAAGTAATATCAGTATTTATGACTGTGCCAAAAATGGAGGTAAGGCAGAGGCCGTACGCCAAGGAATGCTATTCTTGGAAAAAGATCCACAATTAGATTATATAGGTTTCTTGGATGCTGACCTATCTACCGATTTTAGGGATTTTGATGATTTGGTAGAAACATTGGACCAATCAAGTTTTAAAATTGTTAGTGGGTCTAGAATGAGTAGGATGGGGGCTAATATTACAAAAGAATCTGCCCGTAAGATCATTAGCATGACCATTAATCTTATTATTAGAACCATTTTAAGAATGCCTTTTAACGATACACAGTGCGGGGCCAAAGTAATGGACCGTTCCGTTGTTCCCCTACTTTTTAGTAAACCCTTTATTACCAAATGGTTGTTCGATGTAGAAATGTTCATAAGAATGCGAAAGCACTATGGTAAAACCGAAGCAAAAAAACTTATTTGTGAGCAACCTTTAAAAAGATGGATACATGCTGATGGTTCTAAACTATCCATGAAAGATTCCGTAAAAATTGTGGGTCAGTTGGCCAAGATCGCCTTTGTATACAGATAAGACCTCAATATAGCCATAACAATACCCCATTTTATGTCGGTAATAAAAATAGCCTTAGGTAAAGTTTCCCCTAAACAATTGTTTATGGGCAGTGCTTTGTTGGTCAACGGAGGTAATTATCTGTACAATCTTCTTTTGGGTAGATTGTTGGGGCCAGAGGCTTTTGCCGATGCTGCGTTATTGGTCACCTTGCTTTTGGTGTTGAGTTTCGTAGGAATGACTTTTCAATTGGCGACAACCAAATTTGCGGTCTTGTTTTCCGGTGGAACATGGATGGCCTTTAAAAACACTATGTATCGGTATGCTCTGGTTTTTGGAGTGGTCACAGGTTTTACCGTTTTTAGTTTCTCAAAAAAGCTTCAAATACTGTTCAATACGCAAAATCATTATATGTTCATGGTCTTTGCCATTTCCGTACCCCTGTATTTTGTAATGAGTGTAAATAGGGGCAGGTTTCAAGGCAGACATGAATTTGGGAAACTGGCGGCCACATATCAAACAGAAATGTGGAGCAGGTTACTTTTGACCTTTGCGTTGTTGTTGTTACTTCCTGTAGAAACGGGAATCTTAATTGCAATTGGTATTGCTCTTTCTTTTGTGTTCGGACTTTTTCCTTCCAATTTTAAAGGTGTTCAGGTTTTTTCAAAAGAGAAACTATCATCTGTAGATTTAAGACAAGTTTGGATTTTTATAGGGCTGACCGCAGGTTACGAGCTTACGCAGATAATCATCAATAATAGCGATATTCTTTTGGTAAAGCATTATTTTAATGATAAGGATGCAGGATTATATTCATCGTTGGCCTTGATCGGCAGGGTGGTTTATTTTGTAGCCTGGATGTTTGTGATGTTGTTGATGCCAACAGTAATTCAAAAACAAAAGGACGGAGAGGCCACGGCACCAGTTCTGTTTAAATATGTACTCTTTATTGGAGCATTGTCTACCTTAATTGTTTTTGCCTGTTATTTAATGCCCAATTTGATCATAAACGTAATGTTCGGCGAGGCTTATTTGCCTATAGCACATTTGTTATGGAAATATGCCCTGGCAACTTCATTGTTCGCCGTATCCAATATATTCGCTTACTATTTTCTTTCTTTAAACCAGTATGCACCAGTAATACTTTCGGGTATTCTAGGGCTTTCACAGGTAGTATTGATAATGCTTTTTCACGATAGTTTGGCCAATGTGGTTCATGTGCAGATTATTGCCATGGTAATTTTACTGGTGGCACAACTACTGTTTTTTGTCGTGAAGAACGGATCAAATAGTAGCAAGACAAAGAAATCAGAATTGCTTGGAGAAAATATCCTCTAGCCATTAAATAATAGAATTAAAAATAATCAAAATGAGATTAGCAATTGTAACGGCATACCCTCCAAGTAAAGTCACCCTGACCGAGTATGGTTATTACTTGGTAAAGCACTTTAGATTACAAGAAGAGGTGACCGAGTTAATATTGATCACCGATCGTACCGAAGAGCCCAAAGATTTAAACTTTTCTGAGGACGGATGTAAGATTACGGTGAAAGAATGTTGGAGCTTTAATAGCTATCGTAATATTTTCGGTATTAGTAAAACAATATCCGAAACCAAGCCAGATGCTGTACTTTTCAACCTTCAGTTTTTAAAGTTCGGTGATAAAAAGATACCTGCCGCTTTAGGTTTAATGCTTCCGTATATCTGTAAATTAAAAGGAATTCCGACCATTTCGCTTTTACATAATATTTTAGAAAAAGTAGATCTCGAAAATGCAGGCTTCACAAAAAATAGACTGTTACAAAGTGTATATAATTTGATAGGTACAACGCTCACCCGTTTTGTTCTTGCATCGGATGTACTTGCGGTAACCATTAGTAAATACGTTACGATCCTTGAAAATAAGTACAAGGTCAGAAACGTGGCACTGGTTCCCCATGGGGCTTTTGAAACCCCGCCGGAACCCGATTACGAACTTCCTACAGGACCTAAACAGGTAATGGCCTTTGGTAAGTTTGGTACCTATAAAAAAGTGGAGATAATGATCGAGGCCGTAGAATTGATACGACAACGCACTAACGAGGATATAGAAATTGTCATCGCCGGTACCGATAGCCCCAATACGCCAGGTTATTTAGGGGAGATGAAAGAAAAATATAGCCATGTACCACAAATTAGATTTACGGGGTATGTGGCGGAAGAGGATGTGCCCAAACTTTTTGGAGAAAGTGCGGTTACGGTTTTTCCATATACCTCAACAACAGGTAGTTCGGGGGTTTTACATCAAGCGGGGAGTTATGGTAATGCAATAGTGTTGCCAGACCTGGGAGATTTAAGCACCTTGGTACAGGAAGAAGGGTATAGGGGCGAATTTTTTGATGCTTATGATACTTCTTCTTTGGCACAGGCAATTGAGAATATATTAATAAACGAGGAATACAGAATACAGCTTGGTAAAGAGAATTATAGGGCGGCATGTTCACTACCGATGTCTGCTATTACCCAAATGTATATCGATTATTTTAAGGCCATTCAGAAATCTAAAAAACTTGGTTTTGATATGGACGTTTCGTCCATAGAAAAGAAATTAGTTCATTAGAGAATAGGTTTAATGGTATAAAGGGCTGGTTGGTTGACCGGCCTTTTTTATTTTACAATATTGAGATAGGCGGGTTTTAACTCACCATTTTTATCTATAATGCCAAAATGTTTTTGTTGGCTTTTTCGCCATGGCAATCTACCGACTACAGTATTTGGCACCTCTTCAAAATCGTACAACGTCCATAACAAGAACGGTAGGTTCTCTTTGTTGATGGTGGCTTGCATTTCTTGGTAGTAATCGGCTTGGTCCTCTGCAGACCCTAAATAACCGTTCCAGAGGCCGCTATACGAAGAATAACCATATTCTTGTAGTACCATCGGCTTAGTACCAACGGCTTTTTTTAATTGGAGATAAGCCTCTTTAAAATCAGCCGGTTTACGGTAATAATGAAAAGAAACGATGTCAACTTCTTTTAAAAGTTCAATGGCGGCTTCAGGGCTGGACCAACCTATGGTTATGGGATTTTTGGTATCCCATTTTCTAATTTCAAATATCATTTGATGCAACCATGACAAAACATTTTCTTTACCACGAGATTCAAAGTCCAGATCGGGTTCGTTTTTAATGTCCCAAGCCAATAGGGCCTCATGGTCTTTTAAGGTATTTACGATTTGTTCGGCGTGTCTATGGGTCAACGTCCAGTCGCTCAAAGAGTAATCTCCGTAGAAATCGAACAATGTAACGGTAACCTTTAAATGGTTCTTAGCGGCCAAATCCATAGTTTGTTTTAATTGTCCCAATTTTTCTTCGTCTACCACCGCTTTGCCAAAAGCTTCATAGGGCACAAAAATTCGTATGGTGTTCAATCCTATGGAGTTTATTCGGTTAAAATCATGATCAATGGTACTGTCGTTGAACTGCTTCCCGAACATATTCCAAGGATTGTCTTTCGGGTAATAATTTAGGCCTTTGCCATTTGCGATATCTGCCTCAAATTCATGTGGGGCCAATGGTTCAACCTTATTCTCTTGATCTTCGTTTTCGATTTCTACCATATGGCGAATGCGCCAAAAACCATCCTCTAAAAGCAGCATTACTTTAAAGGTGCTTTCCGATGATTTTTTTAGGACAGATAACCCGTCTACAAATACTTCTTTATGTATTTGAATATTCTTATCGGTTAAAACGGCCAATTTACCATCTGCACTGTAAAATTCTAATGTAGGATGATGCTCTATGGTCGTTGCTTTTATGTACGTGTTGTTTTCTTTATTAAAATCTAGAATATCAAAAACCTTTACACGGGCACTATCGGTGTAATAATCTTGTACCCCATATTGGTTGTTGGTTTCCATGGCATTGTTTTTAACGTACCATGCCTTTATATAATCACGTTCTAACTCTTGCAAGGTCTGTTGCTCCATAGGTCTACCTTCGTTTTGCAAGGGAGCCCATATTACTTTCGGCACATAATTAGAGGTAAGTTGGGCGGGTAAATGTAACATGGTTGCACGGTCGGCACCCGTATTTAAGTAAGACCAGAGAGAACTTAGGCCGTAAAGTATAAGGCCGTTTAAAACCAGAAAGGTCAAAAGCAAGAAAGCACGATATAGGTTCCGGTTCATTTTCATTTTAGGGTAATGTCTTGTTTTTTGACGATACCAGCTACAACGGTCTCAATAGAGTATTCACCGGCATCATAAAATTCTGTAGACAGCTCAAACTTTGCTTTGCCCAATCTTGATGTTTCTTTCAACAAGGCAACAAATTCACCTTGTCGATCATTTAGTTTCATAGAAATAGGGACTCCATCGGGCACGATCTGGTCCATAAAACTTTGAATGTTTTCTACAGATATACTTCTCTGGTCATTTGTAAGGGTTATCTGGTAGTCTTTAATGGCCGCTATAAAAGAAACGGATATTGGTTTGCTCTGTGCTGCTCCTGTAACATATGCTTTTACCTTCCATTCGGTAGCCTCATATGGATGTATAAAACGGGCCTTGGCGATACCGTTTAAAGTGGTGCCGTTTGCCGTTAACCGAATATTTTTATGGTTGTTTGCCACAAAGTTGACCAAGGTACCGTCACTAACCACATTGCCATATACATCTTTAATGATGTCGGAAGAAAAGGTTATTGTTTGGTTCCCGTCCGCATAATCATGGTTACGAGCGTATGTAATAGTAAAATCGACCGCATTGCCAGGGTAAACTATACTAGTCAATTCTTTGGAATTACTCTCGTTACAGGTAGCGGTGACCAAAATACGACCAGCTTGTTGTGGGGCATATATATTTTTCCATCCCATTAGGTCTTTCATCGTGATGGAATTGGACGATATGTTGTCTTTGAATTGATAGGTACTGGTAATTTTTGTGCCGTCGGACAAAGGATTGTCATAAGCATCCGTAGGAGCTATAACGTGCATAGAAAAATCAGAGGTTACGGCCGTAATGCTTCTTGGGCCCAAATAAGATTCTATATAGGTGCCATTATTGGGGTTGGGGAGTATATTGAAGCTTCCCTTTGCCTTAATTTGTGCGTTTTCGGTCAATGTCCAATGACACAATCCCGCTTTTTGCGTGATATGTTTCGGTACATCAAAGATGAACATATTCTCTTCTTTGGTAGCTTTGAGTACGGTAGTGCCCAAACTGTTTTCTATGATCAAGGCTGCAAGCTCGTTGGTAGCGTCCTTGAACTTTAATTGAATAGGGTCACCGGCAACATTTAATTTTTTAAAGGGTAGAACTGTGGGGTTGGAAGTAATAATTTGTGAACTGTCCATTTCTTTCTTGCATCCTACAATAAGGACGAACAAAACAAGTATGTAAGCATAGTTCTTCAAATTATCTTGGATTTCCGATATAACCGTTCGTTTCAATTTTAATATACTCATATCCTATTCCAGAATATGGCTGTAACTGTTCTTGGGCATGCTCATATTCGCGATTAGGAAATGCCTGTTCAGATATGGATTTGTTAGGCAGACCGTTCACGAAACAGTTTTCTAAACTGCTGTTGATTACCTGTAGGTCGTTCAATTTTTCAGGTTTAAAATCGAAATATTGTTTACGTTGTATACGAACGCCTTCGGTTAAAAAGTGGTGGTCTACCCACATTAATTTTTTGTTGTTATCGTAGTACGATATCAATAGTTGAGGTATTGTAACCTCTTGTATACCTGCATTATACAAAGACCCCGTAATTTGTTCGGGACTTAATTCCACATCTTGCAAGGTAATTTCTTTATAAAGGTCGGTATTGGCCACGTTTCCTGCACATTGAATGTTGAACCTCGTAGGCTGTTCCTTAAAATTCATCGGGGTAAATTGGTCCGGATCAAAGGTAGGGGGCAAGGTATCTTTGGTAGATGACCAAGCAATACCCTCAAAATCTATTCTAAAAGTGGTCGTTTCTTTGGGCATCAGTTTGTGCTTTAATTGGTATTTACCATTATAAGTGGCCAGTTCAACATTACTGTCGTTGTATAGACTGGCCTTTATGACCACATCTGAAGGTACATTGTCTACATTTTGTAATTCTCCAATTATACTGTAGCTACCGTTATGTTTTACCAGTTTTGCCGTTAAAATCTCTAGTACGGGCTGTTTTAAAACATCTTCATGATTGGTCTGTTGGGTCGTAATACGGCGTCTGCCATGATTAAAGAAAGCGGTCGTATTAGAAGAAAGCAATTGATCTGGAGGCAGGTCGTTGTCAAAAGTAGAAGGGGCTATATACCATTTGCCGTTATGTTTCAATAAATCATGTTCGTATAATTTATCAATTTTTTCAAGAGGGGTTACCCATTGGGTAAATACTTTGGCCTTGGCACTGGTTTTGGTCTCATCCAGTATTTCTACGCCGATAGAATCTAGTTTGGCGTATGAACTAAGTATGCCATCGGTGACGGACACTTCTAGCATATACTGAGAAATGTCTACATCGCGATTAGGGTCCAGATAAGAATGGGCCCTTTTAAATTCTTTAAAATCGAGGGCGTCATAATACGAAACGACTACATTTTTTGGTGCTATCTGTGTAGCATTGGTCAGGTAAAAATGATACACCCCAAAACCCAGTACCATAAGTAACAACAGGGCCCAAATATGATTTATGTTCACTAGGCCTTTAGAGAATTTGGTGTACTTTATTTCATAGTTCATGAACACACCTTGGGGCAAGGGGCGCGATTTTAGAATTCGGTACCACACCAATTGAATGTTAATTATAAAAGCCAAAACAACGGTTAACATGGGTATAATACTCCACATTATTTTCAATGTAGTGGATACATCTTCTTTTTCTATAATGGCGGGGATCGGGGGTACGTTTAGTTTTTCCCAGACCATAATTCCGTTTTCCAATTGCTGCAGTCGTTGCCAACCACAGAAGTAGAGTAGTGGGTCATAGAATTTGTCATTGGAGAATATATATTTAAGATTATATTTTTCCGGTACCGTTAAGAATTGTTGTAGAGAGCCAATACCTTGAACACCCCTAAACTTTGAATTCTCCAATCGTTCTATAGGTCGCGTGGTAAGCTCTGGTAATCTTCTTGCGGAGTGATAGTTGCCATCTACCGTCATAGCTTTCGTCTGCGCCGAAAGCCATGCCATTTGGTCACCGAACCCCAAGGGCAGATAGCGCCAATGATCGTGCATATCCTGACTCAGAAAATTAACAATGGGCAGCATATTTATTTTTTGTGGCTGTGATGGCCTAAAATAGTTAAGGCTCATGGTGAATATGACCATTGCCAGTATTCCACCAGCCAATAAGCCGCCAATAATTCTATGGTATACAGCCCCGAAACGCTGCTGAATATGTTCTTTTAAATCACCTTCTACCAGTCTGTATACAAATTCACCAAATATGGGCAGGGCCATAATGGTAGCCCATAGTGTAAAACGGTCCAGGGTTAAAATATTAAAGGCGGTTTCGCCCAAAACGGCTAATGGAATCGGGGTGGTACCACCGGTTCCCAAAATCGTCAATACGGTAAAAGATAATCCGAAGAACAGGTAACGCTTGCTAAAATATCTGTAAAATATATAAGGAAGAATAAATAGTAATATTCCCCAGGGAATTAAAAAGAATACGAGTCCTGATGAGGTAACTTCCAAAAAATTATCCCTTGACCCATGTGGAATGGGAACTTGGGTGATAGGGTTTTTCTTTGAGTTTATCCAGTACGGCAGTATACAGAAAATAAAGAGCATTAACGAACCGAAACCGAAGCCCACTATACGCCAAAACAATTTTTTGAACTGTACTATGAATACTTTAAAGGTGATAGATTTGGTGTTCGGTACCTGATCTCTACTGGCGTCCATCAACACCATACCAATTAATGGGAATATAAAGAAAACCATTCCGAATATTGGTGTTACATGGTGCGATGTAACGGTTACGGCGATCAAAGACAAGCTGGTGGCGAGGTACCTAAGTTTTCCTGTTTTTATCCATGAATATATTTCCGGTAAGGAATGTAGTAAGATGGATAAGGCCAAAATACTCGGTAATTGTCCAAAAATATGGAGGGTTTCTATGAAGGTAGACGAGAAGACGGCCAAGATAGAGGTGTATCCGGCTATTTTACGGCTACCGGTCATAAGCAACCCATAGCGGTAAGCCCCGGTTATAAAAAGAACAATGCCGATCATGGCAACGGTAAACATTCCAAACTTAAGCCCGCCTATATACGAAAGTGCGGCAATACCTTGGTGAACCAAAGGGGGGTAGGCTTGTACGGTAAAACCGGTATACCACCTATAGTCCCAGGGTTCGAACCAACTATTGGCATAATGGTCGGCAAAAAATAGGTGGATCAATGCGTCGTACGTGGTCTCTAACGTAAAAAAGATGCTGGATCCATGAAAGGCGACTCCTATAAAGAGAGCCAAAATAAGTAAGACGTTCGTCTTTTGCATTGATTGCTAGTTGTAAGAAAATATAACAAAACAAAGATAGCTTTATTGTACATGTCCTTCACAATCAGCCATCGAACTTAAAAAACCATTCGTCTATACAAAAATGCATCCCGTCCGTTCGGGGTAAAAATCGACGTCTAATGCCGGTAGATTTGCAGTAGAATATGTAAAACTTTTTATATCCATTTAAAAAATTGCCCAATGAAAATTTTAGCTATAGACGATCAAAAACTAATATTACTTTCTGTTGAAAAGCGTTTGACCGAATTAGGATACGAGGTAAGAACAGCATCTGACGGACAGTCTGGAATAGACCTTTTTGAGGCTTATAAGCCAGACCTGGTGTTGGTAGATATTAATATGCCGGATATGTCGGGACTGCAGGTGGTAAAGCATATTCGATTTTTTAAAGAGTCGACAACACCTATTTTGATAATGTCCGGCAATACTACCGAGCAGGTAATAATGGACGGTTTTACCTTGGGTATCGACGATTATATGAAGAAGCCCGTTAGTTTGGACGAGATGGCGGCAAGAATTAAAAGAATCATTGGTACGCCTGTGAACAAAATGGAAAACCTAAAGGAACAGTCAGATGCCCAAATGTTACAAAAGAATTGTGTAGGGGTGGTTATACCCTGTTACAATGAAGAGGAGAGGCTTTTAAGTGATGAGTTCAAAGACTTTGCGCATAAAAACCTTGGATACCACCTTTGTTTTGTGAACGACGGCAGTACGGACAATACATTGGAAGTGCTTCAAAAATTACAGGAAACCAACCCGGGCAACATCAGTATATATAATTGCGAAAAAAATGGCGGAAAGGCGGAAGCGGTAAGGCAAGGGGTTCAGCATCTGATTAAGGACGAACAGTTTGACTATATAGGGTTCTTGGATGCCGATCTATCTACAGATTTTAGAGATTTTGATGATTTGGTCAAGACCATTGAAAATTCTAATTTCAAAATAGTTAGTGGCTCAAGAATTTCACGAATGGGCGCTAATATTACAAAAGAGTCGGCCCGAAAAATTATTAGTACCACCATTAACCTTATCATACAGACTATTTTGGGCATGCCCTTTAAGGATACACAATGTGGGGCAAAAGTTATGGACAGGGATATTGCCGTTAAAATGTTCGAACAAAAATTTATAACCAAGTGGCTTTTTGATGTAGAAATTTTTATGAGAATGAAGCGATACTATGGTAAGAATGAAGCTATAAAGCTTATCTGTGAGCAACCCCTTAAAAGATGGATACATGCAGATGGGTCTAAGCTGTCGATGAAAGACTCTGTTAAAATTGTTGGGCAATTGTTCGAAATAGCCGTTGATTATAGAAAGTGGAGTTTCTAATTTGAATCTTCCAGCCCATATTTTACGTAAGCCAACCGTGTACCGTCCGGACTCCATGAGGGAACGTTGATGGTGCCTTGCCCACCATAAAATTCCTCTGTTAAATCGATTATCTTTTTTGTTTCCAAATCCAATAACCTCAATTTTACCTGTTTCCCAAATGGATGACTTTGACCCTGATCGCTCATATAGGTAATAATGGTAGCTACTTTATTGTTAGGTGAAATATGGGCAAACCAGTTAGAACGGTCGTCAAAGGTCATCTGTTCCGGGTTGGAGCCATCGGGGTGCATACGCCATATTTGCATGGTTCCCGTTCTGTAAGAGTTAAAGTAAATATATTTTCCGTCAGGTGAATATTCCGGCCCATCATCCAGTCCTTCAGTAAAAGTGAGTCGAATTTCATCGCCACCGTCTACATGCATTTTATAAACATCATAATTATCATGTCTCTCGGCACAGTATACGATCCATTTACCGTCTGGGGACACACCGTGCCAATAAGATGGAGACAAGGGGGTTATTTGTATGGGATTTCCTCCGCTTGCAGGCACCTTGAATATATAGGAACCACCTTTACCGTTGGGGTTTCCGCTAGACAAGAACAATGTTCGCCCATCAAAAGAATACCCATGGTCGTTGTTGGCCCGTTGAACGTTGCCCGTGTTCAAAACACCTAGGTTTTTACCGTCCAATCCAATTTTTTCTAGTTGTCCGTTACTGTTGATTAATAGAAAAGAACCATCGGGCGACCAATTCGGTGCTTCAAAATGCCGGTTCTCTTTTAAGATCAGTTTAGAAGTAGCTGCCTCTAACGAATAAACGTACAAACTGCTAACCACTTTTTTACCATCGGGTATTTGAGCGCTTAACGATAGTTGAACCAGTAAAAAAAGAATTAAAAACCTTTTCATCGTTAGCTAATAGTATGGTTAGATAATAAGTTTAAGATACTTATTATTTTTTATACTACTTGTACCACTACACTTTTGTAACACCGAAGCAAGCAATATATTAGGAGCTAAGTTGTTTCGAAAGATGGTTTAATGGGGTAACTTGTCTTTTATGAGTCCATATAAAAAGGTTCCGACAATAGAGGCCAATATTAAAACAAGAATAGGTACATAACCAGCTCCGACCAAGGTAAACATAGGTCCGGGGCAAGCACCTGCCAAGGCCCATCCCAATCCGAAAATAATTCCTCCGATCATATATCGGCTAAAGCTTTTTTCTTTTGGATAAAATTTGATGGTCTCGCCATAGAACGATTTTATATGAAGTCTTTTGATCAATTGTACCATAATGATCCCGATTACCAAGGCAGAACCAATAATGCCGTACATATGAAAAGACTCAAACTTGAACATTTCATAAATTCTAAACCAAGAGGCCGCTTCTGACTTGTACATGGTAATACCGAACACAATGCCTATTAATAGATAAGATATTGTTCTCATAGCCTTAAAAAATTAATGGAAAAATAATATATATCATTACCAGGCCACCAATAAAAAAACCGATGACCGCTATTAATGATGGTAACTGTAAATTACTTAGTCCTGATATGGCATGGCCAGAGGTGCAGCCACCGGCATAACGTGTTCCAAAACCTACCAAAAGACCTCCAATGATCAAGATAGATAGGCTTTTGATGTCCGTCATGGCATCCAGGGCAAAAAGTTCGGTGGGTAAATAGGCTTTTCCGGCACTTTCGAAACCGAGCTCTTGCAGATCTGCTATAGTGTTAGGGTTTATGGCAACAGAGGCATCGTTGGTTAAAAAAGTAGATGCGATAAAACCTCCTATAATGGCACCCAGCACAACAATAAGGTTCCATTTTTGTGACTTCCAATCAAACTTAAAAAAATTCACCTTGTTTCCTGCCCCGCAAATTGTACATAGGGTTCTAAGGTTGGAAGACATGCCAAAGTTTTTTCCTACCATAAGAAGTAGAAACATTATCAATGCTATCATGGGGCCCGATACATACCAAGGCCATGGTTCATAGATCCAGTTCATTTAGTCCTTTTTTGATTACAAAGATATGCGCTTACGGCAAGATAACCGATAAGGGCGGTAGAAAGGCATATGGCAGGTGTGCATCAGGGCATCAAGGCATAGCCTTTAAGTTCGTAATTTGCCAAGACCATCATTGCCGATAGCCCCAATTCTGTGTTATCGTTTAAATCATCGGCACTAATGCCCCTAGATGCAGTTGCTTGGGCACATACATATATTTCAACTCCGTAATCGCGCAACAATTGTAACAACTCGGTATTCGGATTGGCCTTGTTATATTTTTCTTTGTATTTCTGGTCGTTCAATGCGGCAAAGGTAGCTCCACCATGTACGGCCGCTACAATATGAATCTTATCTTGGGAAACACCACCGGTGCCAAGCATGTTTATTAATCGGGCTATTTTAAACAGCCCTATATTTACACCGTCTAGTTCTCTATCATCCTTTACATCAAAAACTATATTGTACTCTAAAGAGGTATCCGGTTGGGCGGCAACATCATTGAACTGTTTTATTCTGCCATATCCTTCGATTATCGGAGTGGTCCATTCTTGGGCATTCATCATGCCACTTGTCAAGCATAATAAGGCTATTGTAATTACGTTGCGCATATCTAGTTTTAATTAATTGGTTTTTTATCAGATACAGGTAAAGTTAAAGGAATATTGCTATTCTATACCGTGTTTTCATAAAAGTAAGGGAGAATTGTAAATCTGTGGCCATTATTGTCGTTATTATTAGGTCAAATTTTTAAATTGAACCTAAATTTAATTCCCTCAAAAGAAGACAATAATTAGGTTATGGATGAGATAAGGCTCCTTGCACGTAGGTTATTTGTTCTCTTCATATCAATGTTGGCTTTGATCGTTGTTCTCTTTATTCTATTATTTACCTATAAACCTTCTAAGAATATAGCTTCTCCTGTAATATCCGAGGAAGCAAAAGTTATTGAATGGAAACCCAAAGACGTACTTGCGGAATTGAAAAATATGCCTGACGATGTTAAGATGGGATATTTTTTGGTTTCTGAGACCTCTAACTTCATGGGGCCTTCTGCGAAGGATCCTACGATGAGGTTTGCGGGAAACAATTTGGCGTGTACCAATTGTCATTTGCAAAACGGTACACAGGCAGGGTCGGCTTCATGGGTGGGGGTTATTGACCGTTTTCCACAATTTGGCGGACGTGCCAATAAAATAGGAACGATCGAGGAACGTATAAACGGCTGTATGGAACGTAGTATGAACGGAAAGATGCTTTCGGAAGGTTCTCAAGAGATAAAGGCGATCGTTGCCTATATGAAATGGTTGGGCGAAGATTTGCCAAAGGATAGGGAAAAGGAGTTTAAAGGATATGGGCCTCTAAATATCCCTAATAAGGCGGTAGACCTTAAAAAGGGCGAAGAGGTATTTGTAAGAGAATGTACATTATGCCATGGGGCCGATGGCCAAGGTATTAGATATGTGGAAGCTTCCAAAGGCTACCAATACCCGCCTTTATGGGGAAGTGACAGTTATAATGACGGGGCGGGGATGTATAGGGTGATAACGGCAGCACAGTTTATAAAAAGTAATATGCCTTTTGGTCAAGCAACTTGGGATAATCCAAAATTGACCGATGAGGAAGCCTATAATGTGGCGGGCTACATCAACAGCTTTAACAGGCCACATAAATCTAATACCGAAGATGATTATCCCGATAAAAAATTAAAACCCGTTTCTACACCGTATGGTCCGTGGGAGGATGATTTTTCTGCAGCCCAACATAAATATGGTCCGTTTCAACCAATTATGGAGTTCTATAAAAAGCAATATAATATCATTAAAACCAAATAGACTTGATCCGAAACTTGTTTTTTCTATGGTGGTTACTGCCCTGTATCGTTTTTTCCCAAGCTTCGGAAGAGAACGTTAGTAAGGGCAAATTGTCGGGGCAATGGAGAACTTACTATATGACAACCTTTAATAAAGGCGGTTTGAAGGATTATAGTGCGTTTGCCACAGGCGGAAATATTAAATACCATTTTCAGTTAAATGAGAAATTTCAATTTGGTGCTGCCTTATATAATTCGACCAATTTGGGAGTTCAAGACCTAACCGTTGCAGATGTCTCTACAGGTAAAATAAGTAGGTACGAAGAAGGTTTGTTCAATAGGTTGGATCTTTCTAACGATGCTGTTTTTTTGCTAGGGGAGCTGTATGTTAAATACAAGTTGCCCCGTCATGAATTTACGGTGGGGCGTATGAAAATAAATACCCCTTTGATTAACCCCGAAGATGGCAGAATGATCCCTACTTTGGTTCAAGGGGTATGGTACAAACATAAAGTAAAGAAAGATTTCTTTTTTCAGGCCGGTCTACTAAACCGGATCGCCCCACGATCCACAGGTAAGTTCTTTACTATTGGGGAAAGCATCGGAACGTACCCAGTAGGCAGAAATAGAGATGGCAGCAATAACGAATATGCCAATAATACTGATTCTGATTTTATAGTATTGCTCAATGCCAATATGAAGGTTTTGAAAGCGGTTCAGATGGATGTTTGGAACTATTACGTTGATAATATATACAATAGTCTATATATTAGACCTAGTTATTCCATAACTCCGAAAATAGTTGTTGATCTTGAATGGTTACACCAGAACAGGGTAGGCAATGGGGGTAATACCATAGAATCGTTTCGTTATTTTGACCAAAATTCCTCAGATATATTGGGGGTGCGATTAAATTATAAATGGAAAAAATCTATGATCTCTATCTCCTATGATAAAATAATGCCGCATGGGCAGTTTATTTCGCCACGCGAATGGGGAAGGGAAGACCTTTTTAGTTTTCAAAAAAGGGAAAGAAGCGAGGGCTCTGCCAATAATGACGCGCTGGTTCTTAATTTTAAGACCAACTTTCCGGTGTGGAAAGATCAAATGGGCCTTACATCCATTTTAAGTGTTGGAAGACATTGGAAACCAGAGGTGACCAATGCAGATTTAAACAAATATGCCGTTCCCGATTATACGCATATTAACCTGGACCTTTTCTTTAATCTTAAAAAAGTAAAGCATTTAAAACCAGAGCTGTTGTTGACTTCCAAACTCGCCAACGGCGATATCCCCGACAATCCTAATTTTTACTTTAATAAGACCGATATGTTTCACATAGATCTTATATTGAACTACAATTTTTAAGAGCGCCTTTTACCAAGTTGATAAATTAAACGTCTTTACCTTTCATCATTTTGTTCCAATAAAGATAGGGCAGTCCATATTTCTTGAGCATCCATAATCGCCAATGTTCTTTTGATGAATCTGAAATGAGCATTCGTTTCAATTTAGGGTCGGGAGTAAAATTATTGTTGTAATCGAACTCTGCAAGTACCATTTTACCATAGTCGGTTACCAACGGACAAGAAGAATAGCCGTTATATGACTTGTTACCCATTTTATGGTGCTTTATCAACAGGTCAATATTGTCCACAACAATAGGAACTTGTTTTCTAATGGCCGCCCCGGTCTTTGCGGTGGGGAGGGCCGCTACATCTCCGAGACCAAAAACATTTGAAAATTTATTGTGTTGCATTGTTTGGTGGTTTACGTCTAACCATCCTGCATCGTTCACTAAAACGGAGTCTCTGACAAATTTAGGGGCTACCGAAGGGGGGGCGGTGTGTAACATATCGTAATGTATTCCATACCGGTCTCCATCTACCGTTACCTTGACATCTTTATAATTGTATTGAAAAGAATCGTCTAACCGGTTTTCATCATCTTCTCCGGCCATTACTACGCAACCACCTGCAGTGACGTCTTTTCCAAGTTTATACCATGCAATTTGTTTATCGGCATCTACGGCCACCAATTTATGGTAAAACCGTAGGTTAATGTCTTTTCGGTCAACCACCTGCATTAAGGTTTTGGCGATTTTCTTAACACCGAAAATTACGGTGCCACTCGTGGCGAACACGACTTCCGTTTTGTTTCGGACACCACTTTTTCTAAAGTAGCTTTCTGCCAAATACATTATTTTTTGGGGTGCTCCACCACATTTTATGGGCGTTGTGGGCTGTGTAAAAAGGGCGGTGCCGCCTTTAAAGTTTTTTATAACGTTCCAAGTATGCTTCGGATTGGTGTAGTTGCTACAGACGACCCCTTTATCTATGGCATCGCCCAAACCTGGTACCAAACTAAAATCATAGGCCAAACCAGGTACTACGACCAAATAGTCATAGGTGATGTCGCCTTTATTAGCGGTATGTACCAAGTTGTTCTCGGGGTCCATACCTGTGGCTCTATCCTTGATCCATGTAGCACCTTTGGGTATCACAGAGGACATGGGCCTAGCGGTTTTGTCAAAATCGTAGGTGCCCGCACCTACTAAAGTCCAGGCAGGTTGGTAATAATGGGTATCCGCTGGTTCGATTATGGCAACATCGCTTGCCTTTTTTTGTCTTATTAATTGTGATGCGACCATGATGCCGGCCGTACCACCGCCAATAATTAAAATTTGATGATGTGCGCTCATTGTATTAATTTTTTATCAATCTTCTAAATTTAGATGTAATAAATTATTAATACTGTAACTTTTGTTACATAAGCTTATTATTTACTACAACCGCCTGCTTACATCATGGTAAACGGACCGCTGTTCGTTTTATATTAAAGTGAATGTTATTCTTTGTTTTTATCGGATTTTATGCCCAATACGGAATAGAGAGGACAAAATTTAATTAAAGTGGTAAATAACAATATAGCGGATAATGCTATGAGTATATTGCCCAATGTACCGTCGATTATTTTTAAGTAATATAGAATTATTACGACCAAGGCAAGACTGATCCTAACTATGCGGTCGGTACCGCTCATATTTTTTTTCATAATAAATGGTTATTTATAGATTCAATGATTATGTTCATTATAGTTATCGCCCCTGCATAATCAGAACAAGTATAAAAAGACGTTGTTCTATTACAGAAAAGATTTGCCGAAGGTAGTTGACTGGTTTATAGTAAAATATGATAAATGTTAGGAAACTGATTTATTGTTTTGAGAGCTTTGGATTGTAACAATTGTTACTAAAAAATTTAAGGGGAAGGGGTAACTTTGATTTTTAATTTAATTTGAATGAAAGAATACATAGATGCATTTGTAAATGCTTTTTTAGGAACGGTTCAGTGGACCTGGAAGTCTATTTTGTTCGATGTGCCATGGTACACGAATTACTTTTGGGGACTGATCGCAATCTCGCTATTTGTATGGTTTTTAGAAATTTTATTTCCATGGCGTAAAGAACAGGGGATATTTAGAAAGGATTTCTGGTTGGATGCCTTTTACATGTTTTTTAATTTTTTCTTGTTCGCGATTGTCATTAGTGGGTTTTATAAGGTATTGCAAGTTCTTTTTAACGATATGGGTATCACCGCCAAAAGCTTGTCTATAGTGGATATTTCCGCTTGGCCAATGGGGCTTCAGCTTTTGGTGTTTTTTATAGTATTGGACTTTGTGCAATGGTTTACGCATGTATTACTGCACAGGTATCCGGTTCTTTGGAGGTTTCATCAAGTACACCATAGTGTAAAAGAAATGGGTTTTGCGGCCCATTTAAGGTATCACTGGATGGAAAATATTCTATACAAACCCTTGAAAACTTTTGGAGTGATGATTTTAGGCGGGTTTGAACCTGAACAAGCGTACATTGTTCATTTTCTGGCAATTGCCATAGGTCATTTCAATCATTCCAATATCAAGATAACATGGGGCCCATTAAAGTATATACTAAACAATCCTGTAATGCATTTATACCACCATGCCTATGCTTTACCGGAAGGTAATACCTATGGTGTCAATTTTGGTATAAGCCTTAGTATATGGGATTATATATTTAAAACGAACTATGTACCGGAAGATAGTGGTAAAATAAAACTAGGCTATCCGGGAGATGAGGAATTGCCCAAAGATTTTTTCGGACAACTGGTTTACGGGTTTAGAAAGAACAAAAAAAAATGACCGAGACTAAATAGGTTCCGGTCATTTCTTTGAAAGTTGAGAACGAATAGGGTAGGGGTCATTTCTAAAAATATCCTACCCTTTTGTGTTTGTCTTTATATGGGTTTTACTTTTCAAAAGTAATGGACCAAATTCCGCGCACTTCGTTCGCAGAATACCCAGTGGCCAAATCGTTCGGATACAATTGTTGTAATGAAGTCATGACCTCCGGTTGTATGTCGTTATTTGGTTTTCCGTGGCATTGCAGGCACATGGCATTGGTGATCAGCGGAGCGTAAAATTTGACAACATCGCCTTCTTCTTCCACAATAGGGCTGTATTCTTTACCTTCGGCAATACTACTTTTAAAATACGCTATATGTTCCAGTTCTTTTGCATTGGCCTTATTGTTGGGGTTTCTGGGCTTATCCGAAACTCTTTTTATAACGGCATGATGAACTGTGGCCATACTATCGGTAATGGGATAGGCTTGTATATTACAGAACTTTACGGCTCCCAAGGTACCTTTCTCTTGAATGGCCGCAATTAGGTTTTTTCCCAATTGTTTCTGTGTGCTAGTGGCATATTTCATACCTATTTCTTGGTAGTTTACACTATCGCCGTTATCCACATTGCTATCGTGCAGTGTTTGTTGGTCTTCTACGGGCGACTCATCGAGCTGTTTTTTTTCAACGTTTTTACAACTGGCAAGTATCAAAACGATTACGGCTATTTTTAGAATATTTTTCATTATTTCGAAATTTTTCCGGTTGCACAACTTACAAAAGATTTGGCCTTGGTAAAAACCGTGTTTTCGGCATCTACCGATGGGTATCCAATATCTTTTAATCTTTCTTTTACCAATAGGGCATCTTCTGGTTCGTTACAGTCGAACGAAACCACAGAAGAGTTAACATCAACGGTTACATCCGAAATATTGGGTAAAGTTGCCAATTTGGTAATGATAGTACTAGCGCATCCGCCACATTTTAGATTTTGAACAATAATAGATGTTTTCATAATAGTTGTTTTAAAATACTGTAAATAAGCATTGTATGTTTAATTTGAGAGCCAGGGGAAATAAGAGGGCTATTGGTTTCTTTGCCAAGCCATATAGCCTCCTTTTAAATCTGTTATAGAGGTAAACCCCATTTCTTCTAGCATGTACGCAGCTTTTCTACTACGGTTTCCTGATCGGCAATAAAGATAAATAGGCTCTTCTTTGTTTTTTAATTTACTAAAGAATTTTTGAAATGCCGCCCTGTTAAAGAAATCTACGTTGACCGCATTTTTTATGTGGCCAGAATTATATTCTCCAGATGTTCTAACATCTACCAACCGTACTTTCTTATTTTTAATTTCATTTTGAAATTCTTCTGCGTTCAAAATATTAATGTATTCTGAAGATTTTGATTTAAAGAGGGATGAAAAAAATGACATATGTTTATAATATTAAATGAAAAGATTAACTAAAAAAGAAAACGGCCCAGTTTTAAAAGACCGTTTTCTCCCATAACCAACCAAATAAAAACAATTCTAATTTAGGCTTTTCTTTGCCAGATACCAGTCTACTTTTTCTACACTATCATCGGCCAATCTTGCGTTTAATTCATCTAGGGTTTTAGGTGGCGAAACAATTACCTTATCACCTTTTTTCCAATCTAACGGCATTGCAACTTTATATTTATCAGACGTTTGAAGTGCCTCTAGCGCCCTTAGAATTTCATCCATATTACGACCTACGTTAAGTGGGTAGTACATAATGAGTCTTATTTTTTTCTCGGGATCTATAAAGAAGACAGCCCTTACTGCAGAGGTTTCACTCTCGTTTGGTTGCAGCATACCGTACAATTTAGATACTTTCATGTCCAAATCGGCTATGATAGGAAAATCAAAATATACCCCGGTATTTTCCCGAACGTTTTGTACCCATCCTAAATGCGCATGTACACTGTCTATACTAAGTCCTAAAAGCTCTGTGTTCAAAGCGTCGAACTCTGGTTTTCTGGTGGCAAAACCACTCATCTCGGTTGTACAAACGGGCGTAAAATCTGCAGGATGCGAAAACATAACAATCCATTTATCTTTCGCGTAATCTGATAATTTTATTTTTCCCTTGGTGGTATTGGCCACAAAATCGGGAGCCTTGTCTCCAATTCTTGGCATTACCGCTACTTCATTGTTATCTAGTGTTTCCATATTGTTTATTTTTTATACTATAAAGGTACCGGTCTTTACACTTAAGCACAGTAACTTAGGTTACATAAAGTGTTAAAGAAAGGGCATAAAAAAAGGCCCGATATCGGGCCTTTCTTATAATATTAAAGTTTTGTTTACGCTAATGGATTTTATAGGAATCTATTTGTTTTTGGCACTCCATTCGGTGTAGCCGCCCGAGTAATCGTAAATGGTCTTAAAACCTAATTCTTTTAATATTTGGCTTGCCTTGTTACTTCTGCCGCCCACTTTGCAATAAATGTAAACGGGCTTTTCTTTGTCTAACGACAACACCTTTTTATTAAAGGTTTCGGTGTCCAGAACATTTATGTTTATGGCATCATCTATATGTCCGGCATTATATTCTTCAGGTGTTCTTACATCCACCAATTGAACATCTTTACCTATGGCTTCTGTTTTTAACGTTTCTATATCGATAATTTGTACTTGGTTGTCGCTTTGCGAATTGCAAGAGGAAATAACGGTTGTTAAGAAAAGTAATATTACAATGTTCTTCATTTTAGCAGGTGTTTTATACATCAGGTAATTTAAAAAGGAAACCGGTTCTTCGTAAAATTGGATAAAAGAGTTCTTCTTTATTCAATTTACTCATTAAAATTAATCAATATCTGGAACAATGGTTTTTCCTTGCCATTCTAACATACCGCCTAATAGATTGTATGTATTGGCAATACCAGTAGCTTCTAATAGGTTGCAGGCTCTTTGGCTTCTTTGTCCACTTCGGCAATACACGTAATAGTTCTTGGTTTTATCCAATTTGTTTGCGGCCTGTTCAAATTTTGCAGGATCCATTACATTTATTAGCAAGGCATTTTCTTGAACACCTTCCATCCATTCGTTTGGTGTTCGTACATCAATTATAACAGCATTGCCATCATTTTCTATGAGTGATTTCCACTCGGTCTGATTTACATTTTTCATATACAACTATGATCTGTTTATAATGTAGACGGACAAACGTAATCGGAAACCGGAATACCGGATTCTTTAATTTCCTTGAACCCTCCTGTCACGTCTATTAAATTATGTATTCCCCTACTTTTTAAGATAGAACTTGCTATCATACTTCTATATCCGCCGGCACAATGCACGTAAAACGGTTTGTTTTCAGGAAATTCCGATAAATGATCGTTTAAGAAATCTAGAGGGGTATTATGTGCCGTCAACACATGTTCCGACAAGTATTCGCTTGGTTTTCTAACATCGAATACCGTCGCATTTTCTTTTTCTATGGCATCTTTAAGCTCTTCAGAATTTACTTGGCTTACCGTGTCGTATTCCATTGATGCTTTTTTCCAGGCTTCAAATCCACCTTTTAAGTATCCTAGGGTATTATCGAAACCAACTCTAGACAGTCTTGTAACCGCTTCTTCTTCCAAACCTTTTGGGGCTACCAATAAAATAGGTTGCTGTACATCGGCGATCAAGGCGCCTACCCATGGGGCAAAACTACCATCTAACCCTATAAAGATAGAGCGGGGGATATGGCCTTTTGCATAATCATCTTGATGTCTAACATCTAACACAATAGCTCCGGTCTCATTGGCCGCGGCTTCAAATTCTTTGGGAGAAAGAGCTCTGGTACCACGTTCTAATACGGTTTTTATATCCTCGTACCCCTCTTTGTTCATTTTTACGTTCAACGGAAAATACTGTGGTGGTGGCAGTAATCCTTCTATTACCTCCTCAATAAATTCGTCTTTGGTCATATCTGCCCTTAAGGCATAGTTCATTTTTTTCTGGTTGCCCAAGGTATCCACCGTTTCTTTCATCATATTTTTTCCGCAAGCGGAACCGGCTCCATGGGCCGGATATACGATTACATCATCTGCCAATGGCATTATTTTTTCCCTAAGGCTGTCATATAAATAACCGGCAAGGTCCCTCTCTGTTAATTCCCCCATTTTCTGAGCAAGGTCGGGTCTACCTACATCACCTAAGAAAAGTGTATCTCCACTAAATATAGCGTAGTCTTTTCCATTTTCATCTTTCAACAAATAGGTGGTACTTTCCATGGTATGGCCAGGGGTATGTAAAACCTTAATGGTAAGGTCGCCTAATTTAAACTCTTGGTTGTCTTCGGCAGTAATAGCATCGAAAGAGGGATTGGCATTTGGCCCATATATGATTGGTGCTCCCGTTTCTTTAGCCAAAGTAACATGTCCGCTTACAAAATCTGCATGAAAATGTGTCTCAAAAATATATTTGATCTTAGCATCGTCTAGCTTGGCTCTTTTAATATAGGGGTGTACTTCACGTAAAGGATCTATTATGGCAACTTCACCTTTGCTCTCTATATAATAGGCACCTTGTGCAAGACAACCTGTGTAAATTTGTTCAACTTTCATTAGGACACATTTTTAATTACAATACAAAATTACGAATTGCAATTAACTAAAACGGTAACAATGGTTACATTGCTTGTAAACAAGAACGCCCTGTAGATACTACAGGGCGTTCTTACTCTTGTTTTAAAATGATCACAGCATTGTGGTCGGGCAAACGTATTCTGATTTCGGAATGTCTGTTTTAGAGATATCGTCAAAACCACCTATAACATCCGCAAAATCGGACCAGCCTCTTTGTTTTAAAATAGAAGCGGCGATCATACTACGGTACCCACCGGCACAATGTAAGATAAAGGTCCTGTCTTTTGGAAACTGGGCCAAATGTTTATTGATTTCATTTAGGGGTACATTAATGGCCCCGATAATATGTTCAGAATCAAATTCACTTTTCTTACGTACATCGACAATCAATGGTTGCTCACTTTTTATAGCTTTTTCCAAATCTTCTGCAGTAATACGGGCGGTAGTTTCAAAATCTTTGCCAGATGTTTTCCAAGATTGGAACCCTCCTTTTAAATATCCTACGGTACCATCATAACCTACTCTAGATAAGCGCGTAATCGCCTCTTCCTCTTTATCTGGGTATGTGATCAACAATATTTCTTGTTTTACGTCTGGAATCATTTCACCTACCCATTGTGCAAAATTGCCATCGAGACCAATGTTAATGCTATTAGGAACAAAACCTTTGGCAAAATCGGAAGCATCTCGGGTATCTAACATTAAAGCTCCGGTTTCGTTCGCGACCACTTCAAATTCGTCTGGTGTTAGAGCTTTGGTTGCCCTGTCCATTATTTTGTCCAAACTTTCGTATCCCTTAATATTCATGAGAACATTTTGGGGAAAGTACCCTGGAGGTGCGGTGAGGCCGGTCAAAAGTTCTTTAATAAACTCTTCTTTGGTCATATCTGCCTTAAGGGCATAATTTACTTTTTTCTGATGGCCCAGCGTATCGGTCGTTTCCTTACTCATCATTTTACCACAGGCAGAACCTGCTCCATGGTTTGGGTAGACTATTAAATCATCGCTTAAGGGCATGATTTTATTTCGTAACGAGTCATATAAATGCCCCGCGAGCTTTTCTTGGGTCAATTCGGATACTACGTGCTGTGCAAGGTCGGGTCTTCCGACATCTCCGATAAATAAGGTGTCACCTGTTATAATACCGTGTTCTTTTCCATTTTCGTCTATGAGTAAATAGGTGGTACTTTCCATAGTGTGCCCTGGTGTATGTATGGCCTTGACCTTATAATCGCCCACTTCGAATATTTGTCCATCTTTGGCGATTGTGGCTTCATATGCGGGTTTCGCACCCGGACCAAATACAATTTCGGCACCGGCCTTCTTTCTTAAATCTAAATGGCCGCTTACAAAATCTGCATGAAAATGTGTTTCAAAAACATATTTTATCTCGGCGTTATCTATTTGCGCTCTATCAATATAGGGTTGTACCTCCCTTAGTGGGTCAAATACGGCCGCTTCACCTTTACTTTCAATATAATAGGCCGCATGTGCCAAGCATCCTGTATAAATCTGTTCTACTTTCATAATTGTTCGTTTAAAGGTTTATGGGCTAAAATTACTTATAGAATGTCTGTAATTCTGTGACTTATGTCACATAAGGTTGTTAAAATTGTATAAAAAATAGTGAGAATTAAACTGTTCTATATGTAAAAAGTAAGGGTGTTGAAATTAACTTATCGTTCTACGAAAAATTCCATATAAAATATAAAGGCAGCCATTATCAGTATAAAATATCCGAAACCTTTTTTTAGTTTGTTACCATCTATAAAGTTGCCTATATAGCTGCCGATAAAGATACCTATCAAGGACAGGCCGGTAAAAAGACCGAGAAATTGCCAGTCGATATCCATTGTGAGGGCATCTCCCAAAAAGAATCCCATTAACGATTTAATGGCGATTATTATCAATGATGTACCTACGGCCACTTTCATTTCTACGTTGGCAAGAATTACCAATGCAGGAATGATCAAAAATCCGCCTCCGGCACCGATCATACCGGTAATGCCACCGACCAATAAACCTTCTGCCAAAATTAAGGGGTAGTTATATTTGACCTTGCCACTGGTTTTGGTTTTTACCTCCTTTTTTGTTTTTAACATAGAAAACGCCGCAGGTATCATTAAAACGGCAAAAAGACCGAACATGGCCATACGTCGGGTAAACTCAAAGTCGCCTAGGTTAAAAAGAGTATCGGGTAGTATAGGAATAACATAGTGCCGTACAATGGTAACTCCAATAATTGCAGGGATACCAAAAACAACAGCGGTACGCCAGTCAACATAACCTTTTAGGTGTTGTTTCCACCCACCCACCAAGGCGCTGGTTCCTACAATAAAAAGGGAATATGCCGTAGCGGCTTTTTCGTTTATGGAGAACAGGTAGGCAAGTACGGGTACTGCTAGAATGGATCCACCTCCACCTATGAGCCCTAACGATATTCCAATGATCAATGCACTTATGTAACCAAAAATCTCTATAACTTCCATACCGTTTTACTTTGATACGGTACAAAGCTAATCGGCCCAGTGAAGCTAGGCAGTAACAATGGTTACATAGTATTTATAAATCCAATATTTTAATATAGTTTCTGTGTAGTTCTATTTTGCCCATTTGCTCCAGTTTTTTAAGCAATCTTGAGATGACCACTCTAGAGGTATGCAGGTCATAGGCAATTTCTTGATGAGTATTTTGTATGGTATCCTCTTTGTTGATCCGTGCCTTTTCTTTTAGATAACCGATCAGGCGCATATCCATTTTATCAAAAGCGATACTGTCTAAGGTGGTCAGCAGTTCGTTTAAGCGGTTGTGATAGCTGTTAAAAATGAAATTACGCCAAGATTTATATTTTGCCGTCCATTCTTCCATTTTTTGAACAGGAACCATAATAAGTTTGGTATCCGTTTCGGCGATAGCCCTTATTTCACTTTTGGCATCGCTCATGCAGCAGGTAAGGGTCATAGAACAGGTGTCTCCCTGTTCTAGGTAGTAAAGCAACAGTTCATCTCCATCATTATCTTCTCGAAGCACCTTTATGGCACCCGAAATTAATAACGGCATGCCTTTAATATATTCGCCAATGTCCATCAATTTATATCCTTCCGGTATTTCTTTGTATGTGCCGACCTGAATTATTTCATTGATGAGCGCTTCTTCGAAAATATGGCCATAACTTGCTTTTAGCTCCTGTATCATGTTATTTTTTCTGACTTAACTTTTTCCGCTATTTTTTTATCATACTTAAAAAAGAAGTTTGCCCAAATAATTTTTGATACCGCGGCGATCCAAGGCATTGTTAATACCAAGGTAATAACTATTGAACCAAAAAGTTCGGCAATGGACAAATCTAACCTAAAGATAAGGGTTAGTACGTACACTGCCACGGCTACTGCCACACCTACCGCATATGAAACATACATACTGCCGGTATAAAAACTAGGTTCAATACTATATTTTAATCCGCATTTCGGGCAACGCTCCTTTACCTTGTTAAAGTTACTTAATTTATAGGGATTTGCTTCTAAAAATGCGCCTTCATGACACCTAGGGCATTTTATGAATAGGATACTGTATAATTTAGAGCCTTTGCCGAACATGTTAGAAATTTTCTTTCAAAAGTACGGGAAGGCAATTCTTATATTGGTAACAAATGTTACAAAAGACCAAAACGGAAAGGGAGGAACAATAGGTGTTTTTATGTGATAATAATAAGAAGTGTACTTCTACGGACTAAAAAAACTTAAACAGTTTTACAAGAAGAACAATTGGGTTCTCCCGTTAACAATCCGTTTTTATCTAATTCATATTTGCAACACTCGTTAAAGTTTTGCTTTAAGATGTCTTTGGCCCTATGTATTCTTGCTTTTACATTCGCCAAGCTTATATCTAAAATTTTTGCGACTTCTTTTTGTTTGTGTCCCTTTATGTACACGAGTTCTATCACCTCTTCATATATTGGGGGAAGGTTGTTTATAAATTTGTCAAAACAACAGACGTCTTGATAGTCGTCCTTTTCGACCTCTTGTATAGCAGTGGCTTCCTCGGTGTATATAGATTCTTTTTTGGTGTAGTTAATTATTTCGTTTCTGGCAATCTGAAAGATCCATGCCTTTATTTTTTCTTCATCTTTAAGATTCGGAAGATTTTTGTGGATTTTTAAGAAGGTATTCTGAAAAATATCATTCGCAGCAGTTTTATTCTTTACCTTTTTTAAAATAAAGAAGTATAGTTCGTCGCTATAATCGTTCCATATACTTTGAGTTTTCATGGTTTAAAATTAAAAAAAAGGCCAGTTTTTACACTGGCCTTCCATAGATTTAACAGCAACTACATTTATCGCACTCACATTTGGCGCAATTACAGTTGTGTTCCAAGCAATTTTTACAAGTACATTTTGTACAGTCACAATTTGTACATTTACAAGTATTCATAGGTGTATAATTTTAATGTTTGTTAAGTAGACTCGAATACATTAAAAAGGATACATGAATTTCGATTTTTTTACAGAATGTTAATTTGAAACAGGATGTTTTCCGGTATCTCCCTTAATTCTCAAACTGATGCACAGTTTTACGTTGGGTGTATTTTCTTTTGGTTTTGATGACTTTATATCTAAAATCATCGTAAAACAAACTTGCGAGTAATATGAGAGCACCTATAATTAAGGTGTTCAGTTGTATGTTCACTTCAGAATAGAAAAAACCGCCCACCAATCCGCCGGCAAAAAAGAACGAAATAATAAAAATACGTAGTTTAATGTTCGATTTAAGTTTTTCTCTTTGCGATTGCAGCTTTTTAAAAAAGAGTTGAGAAATATCGATACCCAAATCTGTGAAAAGACCGGTCAGGTGTGTTGTTCTTACTACGGCATTCGAAATTTTTGTAACAAAAGAGTTTTGTAGCCCCATCGCGAACAACAGTAAGCAAATAATCAGATTAGCCGATTCTATGATCAATAGATTGCTTAGAACCCCGATAGATATTAATATCATTGATTCGAGTATTGTAGGTATTACAAAAACGTTAAGCCTTTTGTTTTCTTTGTATTTCTCTATTAATAGGCTCGATAAAAAAGAACCGATCAAGAAAGAGAAGATATATAGGAAATAAATGGTACCCTTCCAGAACTCAAAATTTGCAACGTCATAAATAAATAGCGCAAAATGTCCGGTTACGTTTGTCGTTAATTGATTAAAGGCCAAAAAACCTGTTACGTTTACGATTCCGGCTACAAAAGATAATACGGTAGCAATACGCAGATTGTGTTCTAAAGTTCTGCTCTTACCTTGATGTCTAAACATGCGATAGCATTTAATGCGATTTTTTAAAATCGGCAACAAAGGTACGTATTAGTGAAATGGATTAGGGCGATAGAATAATAAGTTGTTTCTATAAAAGCATAGTCTATTGGTTACTATATAAATTTTATTCGAAATTAGGTTTATGTGCCAAGGGTTGACAGTTTTTGGAAAGCTAAAAAAAGCGAGACTTACAAATATTGTTGGAAGTAGTTTTTTTATTCATATTTGAGCAATTTATAGATAGACGGGTTCAACCATTTTTTTATCAATTTACAACTGAAAAACACGGAGACCCGGTTGACGAACGGATGTAGCAACGGGGTGCCCTGTACCAAGGAACAGCACCAGATGAACAGACGATCGGAATTCATAGTGGTGGAATAGTCCACTGTTACAAAGTTACAAATGGACATAAAAAGGGGAGAAGCTCAGTTTCTCCCCTTTTTATGTGCTAAATGGAATATTCATTTGGTAAAAAAGTAAATATCACCATTGAATAATACTATAGATAGGTTTTAGTTTATGATGATGTTAATTACATGGGTGCATCAATAAATGTCTATGCAATAGTAATAGTATAAACCTAAAAAACGAGTACTGTCTAATTTAGATAATGGGTTACTCTAAGATACGTATATCAAGTTTTAGTATTAATTTTGCTTATAATGTTTGACTATAGAATACGTATCTTTTTTACCGTAGCCAAGAGGTTGTCTTTTTCCAAGGCGGCCGAGGAGCTACATATTACCCAACCGGCAATAACAAGGCACATAAGGCAGATCGAAGACTATTTTGGTCAAAAATTGTTTGAAAGAAAGGGAAACAGTATAGCACTTACAGAAGCAGGCAACTTGCTGTTAAACCACTCAAAACGAATCTTGCAAGAGTATAAAGAACTGGAATTCGACATGAATGCTTTGGTCGATAGAACAGAGGGTATACTCCGTATTGCCGCCAGTACCACTGTTGCACAATATGTGTTGCCAGTGGTCTTGGCCAAATTTCATAAACAGTACCCCAAGGTTAAAGTAAGTTTGATCAGCGCCAACACCGAAGATGTTGAAAAGGCAGTGCTTGAGTCTAATGCCGAGCTGGGCTTTATCGAGGGGCGTTCAAAGAATCGTGAATTGGCCTATCAACCCTTTTTAAAGGATGAAATTGTTCCTGTGGTGGGGGCGGGGCATCCTTTGTTCAATGGAAATGCGATTACCCCACAAGATTTAAAAAAACAACCTTTGGTGCTTAGGGAAGAGGGTTCGGGAACCTTAGAAATAATTCTTCAAGAATTGAGAAAGGTAGGTATTGTTTACAATGACCTTACTGTTGAAATGCGCTTGGGTAGCTCTGAGAGCATCAAATCGTACCTTGGTGATGACCGCAGTATGGCTTTCCTTAGTGTTAATACGATATTAAAGGAACTGAAGTCGGGAGAATTGGGCATTGTAGATGTTACCGAACTTTCTTTGGAGCGCGACTTTTATTATATATTTAAACAAGGACATCATTCGGCACTTTCCAATTTATTTCTCGATTTTATAGGATATCATTATAACATATTGTTATAGTATATGCTTTTTTATCATTTGTTTGCCCCGCCAAGCACTGCTACTTTTACATCGAATAATAACAATGTGTTTGATGAATGCAATAATTCGACCTACGGAACAAGTGGCGATTAAATTATACCTATTTACACTTTTCTCGTGCAGCGGGCCCATTTCTTGTATCTAGGGTTTTTGGAGACATCTTCCGGGTATCTGTTCTCATTACCCTGCCTATAGGTCAGGCAACGTCATAACTGATTTAAGATTACTTTTTCGCCAAGTCTTTGTAGATGCCAGAATCACTCGGGTATGTATAGGGGAGGCAGTATTGTTACTGGTCTTAAGGGAAATCAATTATCGATTTAATGTTTAAGAATTAAAACCATCTAAAAATGAAAACAATGAATTGTAGAAAAAAAGGAAAAATGATCAGGACTCTCCGTTTTGTCCTGGTCCTTTGCGGATTTGTGTTGTTGGGCGAGGTTGTGCATGCCCAGATTTCAAAACCCTATGATCACAGATATGACCCGCCATGGGATAATGTGGTACAGGAAGGGACGCCATTTACGATCTACGGTATTGATAATGCCCCCGATTTTCATGGGGATATCAATAATCCCGATTTGGTGGTCTTTTTTGCGGGAAACCAATACATGGCAGTTCCCGAACTACTGGAAGCCTTTAAAACCGAATATCCCCAGTACAAAAGAATATTTGCAGAGACCATTCCACCGGGTATAGAAGAACGTCAAGTGAAGTCTGGTATTTTGGTAGTAGGCAATATGCGTATTCAACTAAAGCCCGATGTGATAACGGCGGGTAAGGGAAGTATTGAAAAAAACGAGGCACTTGGCTGGTTTTCACGAACCAAGGCCTATGCCAAAAACCGCTTGGCCATTATGGTAGGAAAAGGCAACCCGAAGAACATTAAAAGCTTACAGGATTTAGGAAGGTCCGATATGAAAGTTAGCATGCCTAATCCCGAATGGGAAGGAATTGGAAGGCGCATCACCAAAGCTTATGAAAATGTGGGGGGCGAAGCCTTGAAAACCAAGATTATGAAAGAGAAAGTAGGTGACGGTACTACCTATCTTACTACGATTCACCACCGTCAGACCCCTATGTCAATAATGTACAAAGAATCGGATGCCGGACCAGTGTGGTACAGTGAGGCGTTTTATCATTCTCAACTAACGGACCATCCCTTGAAAATGGTCACCATACCGAACAATGTCAATGTTGGGGCCACCTATGTAGCGGGGCAAATGAAAAATGCCGAGCATCCGGAAGCGGCAAAGGCCTTTATAGAATTTCTTACTTCCGATAAGGGGCAGGCGATTTATAAAAAATATGGATTCATCACTGTAAGATGATAGAGAACAATATTAAAGAAAAAACAATGCAAAAGATCAAAGCGATTATCTATATATGCTTGCTTTCAATCGTTGGCAATAAAGCAATAGCACAAGAATGGACAAACCCCGTGATCAAGGATTACGGGAAAATCAAATATTATAAGGATGCGGTCATGAAGCCCGAAAGGCATATGGACTATAAAATTGTGTTCAATATTACCACGGACAAGGAAATAGACGGGGTAAACGCCGGCTTATGGAAGATGGCGCGAACTATCAACCTTCTAAGGGCCGGAGGGGTTAAGGAGAAGAACATCCATTTGGTAGGGGTCATACACGGTGGGGCCACACCAACGGTTCTTACCAACGAGGCCTATCAAAAAAGCAAGGGAAGACCTAACCCCAATCTCGATATTCTAAAGGTACTCATGGAGCACGGAGTGCAGCTTCATGTTTGCGGACAAGCGTTGGCCAAGGCCAATATCGATCCGAATACCGAGATAAACAAATACATCACTTTTAGTCTTTCTGCACTCATAGATATCCCCACTTTTCAGCTTAAGGGCTATGCTCTGATGCCCTAACTATAGGTGGCGCTGTTGTTTCCATGACAGGGAGGTGTAATAGATTATAAACGTGAAATTTTAATCAAGTGGAAAATTTTAGAAATCAGATAAGAAGGTTGGTATATGGTGTGCTTGCACTTTCTTCGGCCATACTTTTGGTGATCGTGGGGCTAATTGTATATGTGAGCCATCCAGAGGCTTTTAACTCTAAAGAGTTGGTCGTCGAAACAGCATCGGAATGGAGGCCCAAGGATCCGGCTCGAGAAATGGCAATGGCAAATATGCCCGATGATGTAAAGTACGGCTACGATCTGTTGACCGAGACTCCCAAGTTCCTCGGGCCCAAAGTGGCCGATTCCAAAATGCGGTATACCGGTAATGATCTGGCCTGTAAAAACTGTCATTTAAAAACGGGAACACAAGCAGGAGCTGCTTCCTGGATCGGGGTTACCCAACGCTTTCCTTCATTTCGGGGACGCTCCAATAGCATTGGTACTATTGAGGATCGAATCAATGGGTGTTTTGAGCGAAGCATGAACGGTAAAAAGTTGCCGGTGGATTCCCAGGAAATGCAGGCCATGAAGGCCTACATGGAATGGCTGGGCGAGGATATGCCCGAAGAACGGATGAAAGAGTACAAGGGCTTTGTATCCTTGAAAATACCCACCAAGGCCGTGGACCTGGAACAGGGTAAGGCCATCTATACCAAGGAATGTGCCCTTTGCCATGGTGCGAACGGACAAGGGGTAAAGTTCCCTGACGGCACTATGGGGTATCAATATCCTCCTTTATGGGGGCAAGATAGTTATAACGATGGGGCAGGGATGCACAGGGTACTTACGGCCGCACAATTTATTAAGGCCAATATGCCTTTTGGCCAAGCTACCAAAGACAGGCCTAAATTGACGGATGAGGAGGCTTACCACGTTGCGGGATATATCAATAGTTTTATACGTCCTGAAAAAGGGAATAAAACCAAGGATTTTCCTGACCGAAAGTTAAAGCCCGTTTCCACTCCTTATGGTCCTTGGGACGATAATTTCTCGGCAGAACAACATAAGTTCGGGCCTTTTCCTCCTATAATTGCCTACTATAAGGACAAATACAACATTCAAAAGACAAAATAAGGGCAAAAGTGAAGGTCGCATAATAAGATTACATGTCTTTATTTTGGGTGTAAAAAAGGGAAAAAGCAAGGCTTTTTCCCTTTTTTGTATAGAAAAGATTCAATTTTAGACAGGGGTTATACCATAAGTTTTATACTTACCAAGCCCTGATCTTACAGGTCCATTTTATCAATAAGAACTTTATTTACTGGTTTTTAATATATTGTTAATCAGCTTGTTCCATTTTTTAATGGATTCTAGTTCTCCATTTATTTGATAATTTACATCTACGTTGTAAAACTCTAACACAGTGTTAGGCTGGTTATCGTCAATAGGGCTAAAATTCAAATTTAATCGTTCGATTATTTTTCCATTTTTTGAAGTAGACTTGCCTATATTGGCTATTTTACAACTTTTAATCTTCGATAGGTCTACAAATTGCTGCTTACCAAGATCCTTTTTCTTAAAAACAAAGAAAACAAAGTTCTTCGCTTTGTCTATACCAATGGCATAGAATCCGCAAATATCATATTCGGTTATTTCGCAATTCTGTTGTTTTGCTAAGTCTTTTAGCGAAACCAATAATTGTTTTTCTTTTTTCTTTTTACCTCTAATTGTTAGTACAAAAGGTATTGCGCATATTACAATGCATATTAGACCTATAACGGTCGTTCCTAAATCCATTTTTATAATATTTTAATTTTTGGGTATGCTGAATTTGTATGAGGTGGTTTTATCCCCATATTTATTTGTAAGTTGAAGACACTACGTAAATCGGTAGTTCTTAAGAGGAGAGGATTACCAAAAATTATGGAAAGGAAAAATAAGATCAGACTTTCTATGTCGGATCAAGAGTGTTTTAAAGTGACTCTTGTATTGTTTGAATAAGGCACTAAAAAGTACTTCACCATAGGTGGAAATTATCCAAAAACCTTTATATGATAGGTTATAATCGGGCGAAGGGTATTCCGTAAGACCAGAAAACAGGACTTCTGATTGTTCTGTATGGGGGGTAAGAACCTTAAATGTAGTCAGGTATTCTTTTTGTCCGTTTTTATGGGAAACTACCTGTTCGTTATAGTCCGATAGTATGTTTATGGAAGTATA
The DNA here is from genome assembly GCF_018100785.1 of Maribacter sp. MMG018. Taxonomy (GTDB): domain Bacteria; phylum Bacteroidota; class Bacteroidia; order Flavobacteriales; family Flavobacteriaceae; genus Maribacter. The sequence continues at coordinate 345,563 of NZ_JAGJEC010000002.1, forward strand.
GATACCAAAACAGTAGACTGTAAAAAGTAAGAGGGCCTTTAATATTTGATATGGACTTTTCATATTATACTACGCTACTTTTAGCAAGCACTTCGTTTACTTCATTTAAACTGTCCTCATTATCCAATAAAACTACCAATATGTCATTGGCTTCAATGACCGTAGATCCCCCGGGTCTGACAAATTTTGTATCACGCTTGATCATAACAATAAATGCAGATTGCGGAAAATGTAAATCTATGATTCGTTTACCAACTGCAAAACTATCGGGGGCAACTGATATTTCTTCCATTTCCGATTTTGGCAAATTAAGAATATACCTATCACTTCCGGTAATAGGTTTCACTTCTTCAGGTAAGGCAACATTGAGCCATTTGGAAAAAATGGATAAAGTAGTGCCTTGTATCAATACAGAAGTAACGGAAATAAAGAATACGATGTTGAAAATAATATGGGCTTTATCGATTCCGGCCAATAGGGGGTAGGTAGCAAAAACAATTGGAACCGCCCCACGCAGGCCTACCCACGATATATATACCCTACGCCTAAGTTTCATTTTAAAAAACATCAGACTTAGAAAGACACCAACGGGGCGGGCAACGATTATTAGAAATAATGAAATTAAAAGGCCAATACCCATATAAGGTATGATCTGCGAAGGAAAAACCAGTAGCCCCAATGTTAAAAACAGTACGATCTGCATCAACCAAGCCATTCCATCAAACATTTTAAGGATGGTAGATTTGTGTATAAGATCTTGGTTGCCCAGATAAACAGCACATATATAAATAGCCAAAAATCCATTTCCTCCAACAAAGTCGGTCGCTGAGAACGTAATGAACATTAGGGCAATTACTAAAACTGGGTAAAGGCCCTCAAACCCTAGTTTAATATTGTTTATGGTAATCTTGCTCAGTTTTCCAAAAGCGAAACCTGCCACGCCACCCAATATCATCTGTTTAAAAAACATAGGAATGATAGATGCAATACTTTGATCTTGATGAATTACCAAGGTCAAAAAAGCCAGGGTTAAGACATAGGCCATAGGATCGTTACTTCCACTTTCTAGTTCTAGTGTTGGTCTAAGATTGTTTTTTAAGGCTAAATTTTTTGATCGTAATATAGAAAATACGGCGGCTGCATCTGTAGATGAAACTATAGAACCCAACAACATGCTCTCATAAATGGTGAAATCGGTAACAAACCATACGAAGGTTCCAAGTGAAAGAGCGGTTAGCAGAACGCCAAGGGTAGATAAGACCAGTCCTTCTTTAAGAATGGGTTTTACCGAGTTCCAATTGGTGTCCAAACCACCGGAAAACAATATAAAATTAAGAGAAACGATACCAATGAACTGGGCCAGTTTAGGGTCGTTAAAGAGAATACCTCCAATACCATCGGAGCCAGCCAGCATTCCAATCGCCAAGAACAGAATTAAGGTCGGGACACCAAATTTATAGGAGGTCTTGCCTACAACGATGCTTATAAAAAGTAATAGGGAACCTACTAGTAGAATATTTTCAATGGTTAAATCCAAATTGTTTTGTTCTCTTAAAAATTAGAAGTGACAAATTTAAGTGTTTTATCACTTTTAACAGATAAACTGATTGTTATTAGTTTTATAAAAAGCGGTAAAAATAAAGTAGTTAGGTCCCTATTTATTACTAGGGTAAATACTTCTTTTTTTGAATGTTCGCAAAATGATGGTAATTGTAATACATTTTACCGTGCCAAATAGGCACAAAAATGAATTGTTATTGCTTTTGTCCATGGATTATGAGAGGTTTTAAAAGTTAAAAACAGTTAATTTGTTGGGTGATGAACCGTATGCTTCAAGGTAATGGTGTAAGGAGTTTCGGGCTTATTTTGTGCTTGACGGGTAAGAGAGGACAAACATAATTATTGCAGGTTTCTTAGGTATAGCTCGATAATTTGAGTACATTTGTAATCGATTCACGAAACAAAAGATTGTTTTGTGGGTAGGATTAAAATAGTAAAAATACCCTACTTTTTAGTAGCTCTTCGTTAAGCAATTTTCTTTAGACTTTACTTCAACGTTTCCATTTGACCAAAAAATCAAATATCATTTTTACCCTTTTTTCGAAGTAATTTTTGTTTAACTAATTTCTTTTCACATTAAAACATTAAGATTCTCTAAATCAGTTGGTTCTGATTTTTCAAAGACATTGAAAGTTCGTGTATCCGAATATTTCAAGACCGCCCAAAAAAGCAGGTACGGTAATAAAGGTATGGTTGTAAAGACCATTTTTATGCTCCTGTTGTTTTTTACTCCGTTGGCATTTATCATTTTTTCGTCCATTACCAGCGTTCCTTTATTGTTCGGATTGTACATTCTTAGCGGTTTGGGCATGGCGGGTATCGGTATGGGTATCATGCACGATGCCATACACGGATCCTATTCAAAGAACAAGATCGTAAACAAGCTCATGGGCTATACCATTAATTTAATTGGGGCCAATGATAAGGTATGGCGACTGCAGCACAATGTGCTACACCACAGTTTTACCAATATCGATGAGCACGACGATGATATAAACGCCCCCTTTTTTCTACGGTTTTCGCCGCATGCAAAAAGAAACAAACTGCACCGGTACCAACATTGGTATGCGTGGTTCTTTTATGGACTGTCAACGATTTCATGGGTTACCTCCAAAGATTTTATCAGGTATAAAAGGTATTATAAATTGGGACTGATCAAGGATCGCAAAACCTATATAAAAGGCTTGTTGAAGATTGTGTCTTGGAAGGTCGTTTATTATTCTTACGCCTTGGTATTACCGATCGTTATGACCGCTTTTGCCCCTTGGATGGTAGTGCTGGCCTTTTTGGCAATGCACTTTGTGACCGGGTTGAGTATATCGTTGGTCTTTCAAACGGCCCATGTTTCTCCCGACGCAGCTTTTCCGCTGCCGGATGAAAACGGAAATTTAGATTCCGGTCGTTTGGCACATCAGTTGGAAACGACCTGTAATTTTGCACAAAAAAGTGTCGTCCTGTCATGGTTGATCGGAGGCCTTACGCATCAGATAGAACATCATCTTTTTCCGAACATATCGCATGTTCACTATAGAAAAATAGCCCCGATCGTAAAACGAACGGCAGAGGAATTTGGTTTACCGTACCACACCAACGGCTCTTTTATAACAGCGGTAATCAAACACTTTCAAATGCTTCGCGACTTGGGGCGAATGGATATGATACCCGTCGAAAACCATTAAAATAGTATAAAAACGGATAGCTATATCCAACGGAATAAGTAGGCCCTATTGGGCATATGACCCAAGACACGCCTGCACATTCACCAACAAATAGCACATAAATTTTAAAAATTAATACATTACAATTATGCAAGAAGGAACAGTAAAGTTTTTCAACAACGACAAAGGCTTCGGATTTATAACACCGACCAATTCAGATCAAGATGTTTTCGTACACGCAACAGGTCTTATCGATGAGATCGAGGAAAACGATCAAGTACGTTATGAAACGCAACAAGGCCAAAGAGGGCTTAACGCCGTTAACGTAGAGCTGGTTTAGGCTCGGTAAACTTAAAGGAAAAGAGCGGCTTATGGCCGCTCTTTTTGTTTTCAAGGGTGTTCGTTTTGGGCAAGACTTCGATCTGGATGATATGTCTTTCGTAAATGGGAAGGAAATATCTATACTCTTTAAGCGCTGCCAAGCCATGGCCTTATAACATGGCTTTCATATGTTTTTTGACATCGGGGTCCCCGTATATTTTTGCTATCATACGTACATATGATTTGGCAAAACGTTCATTATTGGCCAAGTCGCCAAAAAGGGATTTTTGTTTTACGAAGGCCAATGGATCTGTATCGGTTTGCTTCGCTGCTTCGTGAAGCTCCTCTTGCATGGCATCGATAATTTCAAGGGGCTGCCCATTCTTATCGGTCTGTTTATCGCTGTAATAACACCAGGCGGCAATGATCAGGCTTATAAAATCGATACTTCTTTCTGCCGTTAAATTCTCTTGCAGGGTCTCAAACAAGAATTTGGGCAATTTGGCAGAGCTCTCAGAGCAGATACGGCTTACACTGTCCTTGATATTGGGGTTGGCAAAACGTGCCTGCAGACTATCCTTGTAGTCATTAAGGTCGATGCCCTTTACCTCGTCTAGGGTAGGGGTGGCCTCACGATCCATAAAGGTTCTTAAATAGGTTACGAAGGTCGGGTCCTCCATACAGGCATTAATAGTTGGATATCCGTGTATGGCCCCTAAAATACCCAATACCGAATGGCCTGCGTTCAACAAGCGAAGCTTCATTTTTTCATAGGGCTTTACATCGGGAACAAATTGTACGCCTACCTTCTCGAATTCGGGCCGGCCGTTCGAAAAATTATCCTCTACCACCCATTGTATAAAGGGTTCGCAGGTTACGGGCCATTCGTCTTTAATACCGTAGGTTTCTTCCAAGTAGGCTATATCCGCACCCGTGGTTACGGGGGTTATGCGGTCTACCATACTATTGGGAAAACAAACTTCTTGTTCGATCCATTCGGCCAAGTCGGCGTCTTGTCGTTTGGCGAAGGCAAGCAACATGGTACGGGCCACATCGCCATTGTGCTGAATATTATCACAAGACATTAGGGTGAATGCCGGTAGGTTCTCTTTACGGCGTTTTTTTAGGGAGGCCGTTAGAAATCCGTAAACGGTCTTAGGAGCATCGGGATGCTCTAGGTCGTGTTGGATATCTTGGTTTTCAAAGTCGAATTCCCCCGTTGATGGATTAAAGTTATACCCTCCTTCGGTAATGGTGAGCGAAACAATCTTGGTGGCTGGGTCCGCCATGCGGTCTATAACCTGTTCGGCATCGTCGACCCCGAGTAAAAAATCGCATATAGAACCGATGACCCTTGGTTCTACCTTACCATCGGGATGCTTTACGATCAAGGTGTAAAGTCCGTTTTGTTTGGTAAGGACATCGTGTATTTTTCGGTCGCCCTCGCGCAGGCCAATGCCACAGATTCCCCACTCAAGGGTATTGTATTTTTCTTGCAGGGCGTCGGTATAAAAGGCTTGGTGCGAACGGTGAAAACCGCCTACGCCAATATGTACCATACCCGGTACAAGGTCGTTTCTGTTATAGGAAGGACAAGGAATGCGCCCTGCCAATTCAGGTAAATTCTTTTGATTGAGTGTTATCGATTCTTTCATTACAATGCTGCGTTTTTTTGCTTTCCGCGTTTTAGGGCCCAGTAAGCAGTGACAAAATAGAGTAGGGTACAGATAAATGCGTATCTGTAAAATACCTCACGGTTTTCTACATAAAAGGTTTCGTCAGAACTACCGAACAGGGTAATAAGAGCTAAAATTAAGGTTATAACCAGGGTTATTATGGATACAATCCGTAATGCTTTCGTAAAAACGGAGTTGTCTTTTACGGTCAAGGGTTCCGATTGGGCCTTTTGTTCGTGAAACTTTTCTATGTGCTGTTGGCGTATCTCTTCTTGTTTCTCGGCTTCCGGATATGCTTTTTTGGCTCCGTATCTTCCAGCCAGAAGGGTATAGACGAGAATCGTAAATATCCAGGTTGGAATGAACAGGTAAAAGAACGACATCACGTTAAAGGCGTTGAGGCCAAAACCGAACAACAGTCCCAATGCCCATGAGGCTACGGCGGGGGTGCTAAACGTAAGTTGGCTGTACGAAGACCAGTAGCGGGTATAGCCTATTCTAGGGAATATCTGGTGTTCGGCAAATACGATGGCACCTACGGGAACGACCAATAGTCCGGCATAGGTAAGTAGTGGCAGTATTTGTGAAAAAACAAAGGGGAAACACGCTATGATCACGGTTATCAGACCTACTACGATAGTGGTCTTCTTTCGCGAATGGTTGTGAAAAATGGCCTGTGCCGCCAAACCTGCGCGGTAGAGGTTGGTGATGGCGGTCGTCCACCCGGCTACGATGACAATGACGAAGCCTGACCAGCCTAGGGCGTAGTAGGCAACATCCCCTGGATCTAGTTCCACGATCGATTTTCCAATGATCACTGCTGCGCCGGCGCCCATAATACCTGCGGCGATCCAAGCGACGTAGTGACCGAACATCATTCCGGTACTGGTCGATAGTCCGTATATTTTCTTTTTGGCAAAGCGCAATAGGGCCATATCTATGAGTCCGAAATGGGTAATGGTATTGGCCGCCCAGGCGAAGCCGATGACCTCTATCAGCCCGATGCCCGGTTCACCATCACTATCAAAACCCGTCCAAATAGACTGGTCGCCGAGGGATATAAAATCGTTCCAGCCGGCAGGCAGGGTTTTTCCCAAAACGTCCAATGAAAGGGCGGGCAAAAGTACCATGGCCCCACTGGTGAACATAACGAACAACCAAGGCGCACAGATTCCCGAAAATTCGGAAACGGCATTAAAACCATAAATTGCTATAGATACGACCACGGCACCCACGCAAAAGACAATTAGCACAAACCAGAGGTTAGTGGGGTACCAGTTCAACTGGGCGGGTACATCAAAGGCAAAACGGACCGCCGTGGCCGATACGGTGATCATGGCGGCGGAAATGACCGAAAAGATGATCACATTGGCCCAATTGTAGAGCTTGGTCATAGAATCGCCCGCAATCTTGTTCAGATACGTATAGAGACTAAGCCTAGTGTCTACTGCAATGGGCGAGGTAATAAAGGTCCAGCTGAGAACGGCCAAGATATTACCGATCAGTAGACCTAAAAGAATATCCATCGTTTTGGCGCCGAGTGCGACAAAGGTGGCACCTATGACAAATTCGGTAGCGGCTACGTGCTCCGCGGCATAAAGTCCGGCAAAATGCGTCCAATCATGAAGTTTATGTTTGGCAACCGGTAATTGTTCTTCGTTTAAATCTTCAAACTGTTGATAATCGGTGGTAGTGTCCATGAGTTAAGTTGATGTGTCATATGGCGCCCTTCAATAATTGGTGTTTAAAGTGTGGTTTTGCTGGAATTAAATGAGCGGGGTAAATGCGCCATGATTAAGTTGTTTAAGTTGTTCGAGTTGTTAACAAGCGGGCTAATTTAGTAAAAGCAGACCGAACAGAAAATGTACAAATGTGATATATGTCGTTTTTTCTTGTCAAGTGTTTGCATTGGCACCGCTTCTTAACATAGTATCACCGTTATTTTACGTTGTGCTCTTCGGTTGTCATTTAATAAACCATCGTTCTTATAAGTTAATGAAACCGTTTTAAAAGGGCTAATTAAGAATGTATACCAACGAGAAAATAGAAATAAAGATCCAAAGGGCTACCGCTAGCAATACGGGTTTGATTCCCGAAGATTTTAGATCACTGATAGAAATGGAAGAGCCTACTAGAAAAAGTGTTGCGATCAAGAGTCTTTTGGCTATCAGAACAAATAAACCAGTAGTTGTTTCGGGTAAAATATGATAGCTGTTTATGATAATGGCCGCGATAAACAGCAGTATGAAATAGGGGACTCTTATTTTTTCGCCCTTGCTTTTAAAAAGGAACATAGAGAACGCGGACAGCGGTATGATCCACAAGGTTCTAGAAAGTTTAACTGTCGTGGCGATACGGAGGGCCTCATCTCCATAGCCAATGGCTGCCCCTACGACCGAACTGGTATCGTGTATGGCTATGGCGCACCATAGACCAAATTGTTCTTGTGTCAATTGCAAGGAATGGCCTATCATCGGAAAAATAAAAAGAGCAACGGAGTTTAACAGAAATACAATCCCCAGGGCAATGCTTATAATCTTGCTCTTACTTTTGATGGCAGGTGAAATGGCCGCAATGGCGCTACCTCCGCAAATAGCTGTGCCAGAAGTGATAAGGTGTCCTAGTTTTAAGTCTATCTTTAGAAGTCTTGTCAACAATAAACCTAACGAAACCGTTAAAATGATAGAGGAAGCAGTAAGGCCTATACCTTCTTTACTTGTTTGAAGTGTTTCTCGGACGAACATACCAAAACCTAGTCCGATGACCGAAATTTTTAGGAAATAATGAATGGCCCTATGGCTGTAGGAGTCAAAGGGATTTGAAAAAATTAAGGTAAATATAAAACCTAATAGTAGGGCGGTGGGACTGTTTATTTTACCTAAAAGTGCGGTAATGATAATAAGGAAGTAAGCCGTTTTTACAAAAATACCTTTCATATCAATTCGTATGTTTTGATACAAAAGTACGCTCGTAAAACAAGCCTTTAGCACAGTAATTTGTTATCTGATATAACCAAAAGTTATAGCTGCCGCGAATGAATTTTGCCGATGGCTGAGTTTACCGGCATAGATAAGTTTTTACGGTATAGCATACTATAAAAACTGTGCTCGGTTAAGTGGGAAACGGTAGAAAAACAAATGAAAGATTTCTGTTGATATCTTCAGAACCTATTACGAAAGCTTTTCTTTGAAAAAATCAATGGTACGTTGCCAAGCTAATGTTGCGGCTTCTCTATCATATCTTGGGGTAGTGTCGTTATGAAATCCGTGATTGGCATTTTTATAGATGAAAGCCTTATACTCTTTGTTGTATTCCTTTAAAGCGGCTTCATAGGCAGGCCAACCAGCATTGACCCTTTTGTCGAGTTCCCCGAAATGAAGCAATAACGGAGCATTTATCTTGTCAATATCCTCTGTTGGTTGTCCTCCGTAAAAGGGAACGGCAGCACTAAGATCAGGAACCTTAACGGCCATCATGTTAGATATCCATCCACCAAAACAAAAGCCAACGACTCCTACTTTTCCGTTACACTCCGGATGGTTTTTAAGGTACTCAAAAGCGGCGATAAAATCTTCCAACATTTCGTTGCTATCTCTTTTACGTTGCAGTTCGCGACCATCGTCATCATTACCGGGGTAACCTCCCAAGGGAGTCAATGCGTCTGGGGCGATCGATATAAAACCAGCGAGTCCGGCTCGTCTACCCACGTCTTCTATATGCGGGTTTAGTCCCCTGTTTTCATGAACTACGACTATACCTGGTAATTTGCCTTTTGCGTCCTTAGGTTTTGATAATAAGGCCTTTATACTACCACCTCCTTTAGGAGAATCGTAGGTGATAAACTCGGAGCTAAGGTTGGGGTCGTCCGGTTTGATCTGTATTTTCTTGACATAATCCGGAGAAATAAAGCCAAGAAGGGAGGCTACGGTTACGCCCCCTACGGCATAGGTAGATAATTTATCTAGAAACAACCTTCTACTTACCCTGTCATGGGCATAGTCGTCATATAGGTCAAAAACCTCTTGTTTAATGTCTTCTTTTTTTAGCTTTTTCATAGTGCTGTATTTTATTAGTCGGCGGATAGGTAGATGAATTCGATGATCCGATCCGGGTTAATAAAGCCTTGTCCGTGTGTTTGGTCCCATTCTTTTGACAATCCCATTTTTTGTGTTTCTTCCAACGATTTACCTTCAGCTCTTGCTTTTGTTACTCTTTCTCTTAACGTAACAAGAACATCCAAATAGTTTTTTAAATCTTGTTTAGAGGAAACACTACCATGGCCAGGTATAATTTTGGTGGCATCGTCCACTATGTTAAGAGCCATGGATACGTTGGATATTAACCCGTCTATATCACCCCCAGATCCAATATCTATATAAGGATAGCGCCCACTGAAAAAGTTATCGCCCATATGAATTACATTATCCTCTGGAAAGTAATAATAGGTGTCACCATCGGTATGTGCGGGATTCACGTGCATAGCGTGTATGCTTTTGCCATTTCCGAGGTATAGGGTCATTTTATCATTGAACGTAACAACGGGAAAAGCTTCCTTGGCCCTGGGGGTATCCGCTTCTTCCATTCTTTTTCGTACGTTTTCATGTGCTATGATCATGGCACCGGCATTTGCCAGGTTTGCGTTGCCACCGGTATGGTCTCCATGTACATGTGTGTTAAGCACAAAATGGATAGGTTTTTTTGTCAAAGTTTGTACGTGGGCTACAATTTTATCTGTTAATGGTCCAAATTGATCATCGATAAGATAGGCAGCTTCTTTACCTATGGCGAGGCCTATATTACCTCCGGCACCAAACAGCACATGTACATCTTCAGTAATTTTCTCAGAAGTAATCTGAACCTTGCTAAAATCTCTTTGAGCAAATAAAAGGGAGTTGATACACAGCAAGGTAAAGAGCATACTTGTTCTCATGGAGAATTTTTTCTTTAAGATAAAACATTTTTCATAAACTTTTCTTTGTAGGCCCGACCAATGGGTAGATTGGTATGCTCGTTCAACCGAACATGATTGCCGGTTATCTTTTCAATTTTTGAGGTGTTAATTATGTATGACCTATGAATTCTAATAAACTTATTGGGGTTTAGGTCTTTTTCCCAATATCTCAAAGGTTCTTGTGAAAGAATCTTTTTGTTAGTGGTATAAAGCTCTGTATAATCGGCATCTGATCTAATATATAAAATGTCGTTTATATTTACTTTAATAAGTTCGTATCCTGATTTTACGAATACAAAATCGCGTGTTTCGGACGGATAAGAATTATTTTCGTTAGCAAGACGGTTTAACTTAACCTTGGATACCGCCTGTACAAAACGTTCAAAAGAAAAGGGCTTTAATAAATAATCTACCACGTTGTAATCATAGCTTTCTAGGGCATATTCTGAAAATGCCGTGGTTAAAATCACATTGGGCCTGTTCTCCAAAGTTTTTAGAAAATCTATACCCGATATTTTTGGCAGGTGAATGTCTAGGAAAATTAAATCAATAGGTTGCGTGTTTAAAAAATCCATGGCCTGTATTGCATCGGCGAAAACGCCTTTTAGAACCAATGTGTCCATATCGGCAATAAATTTTTTAAGAACACGCTGTGCGGGTGGTTGATCCTCTATGATTATACAATGTATCAAAAGATTTATGTTTTTAGATTCATTCTTAATGTTACATGATATGTGTTTTCTTTGGTCACAATATCTAATTTATGTGCATCCGGATACAATATTTCCAATCGCTTTTTTACATTGTTCAAGCCGATTCCTTTAGAAAGGCTTTGGGTGTTTCCCATTGGGGAAAAAGAATTTTTACATTCAAATTCTAAAATATTGTCATCGCTGACCTTTATATCAATATTAATAAATATATTTTTTGATTGGCTTGCCGTACTATGTTTAAAAGCGTTTTCTATGAATACGTTTAAAATTAGCGGGGCAATTTTATATTCGGGCTTAATATTTTGCGTATTAAAAATGACCTCGCCACGTTCTTCGATCTGGAGTTGGTTTAGCTGTGTGAAATTCTTTAGGTGTTCGATTTCTTTCGGAAGAGCCACAAAATTTTCTTTGCAATCATACAACATGTATCTGAGTACAGAGGACAACTCCAATATAATAGAAGGGGTCTTGGTAGATTGTTCAATGGCGTATGAGTATAAGTTGTTTAGGTTATTGAACAAAAAATGGGGATTGATCTGTGACTTCAGATATTGTAATTCACTCTCTTGCACGGCATCTTTAAGTTCGTCTATCTGTTCTTGTTTCTTTAGGGCGTCCCAACCAAATTTAAAACCAGATAAAATGGCAATGACCGGTATAATATCAAAAAAGACAAAATAAATACCTGGAAAAATATCTGCCCGTTTTGTTCCGGAGTAGAATATCTTTTCTAAAACCATTTCTTCTATCAACATTAATATGATAATTGTTAATAATACCCCTCCAAAAAACTTCCAATGCTTTTTTTTGTATAGAAATTTTGGCATAAGGTAGTAGGATATAAAAAGAGCTCCAGCACAATAAGATCCAAAGGTCAATGCCTGTGCAATGGTAACACCAGGGTCGTTTTTATCAAAGCTATAAAAAAGAAACACCAGAGTATAGAGTACTATTTGAAAGATAATCTCTTTGGTATTAAGGGATAGTGGTTTTAGAGCCTTCGCCATTCTATAAAAGTAGGTTTATTTCTTTCAATAACTGAATAAAAACCGTTAGCGACATTTTTAAACGGTTGAACGTCAAAGTGTATTGTTCATCAGTTATGTAGGCTTTTTGTTCGTATTAAGAGATGTTTGTTTGTGAGGTAAAGATCTGTGGATACCAGACGCAAATGTGGCTAAATCAATTTACTGCTTCCTTATTTAGATTTAATAAAAATAATTTGCACAATTCAACAGAGGCGTTTAGTTTTGTGGAAGTTATTTAAAGCAAGTCTAAATAAAAGGAAGGTGTTTTATTTAAGATAAACCAATTCAAACTAACCGATATTTTTATGAAGAAATACACATTTAAGAAATTTATAAACGACCTTCATCTATGGGCCGGTTTGGGTAGTGGCATTATTCTCTTTTTGGTATGTTTGAGTGGTACGATACTCACTTTTGAAGAGGAGATAAAAGCGGCATTTTCAGAAGAGTTGATAGTTGATCCCAATGGTAAAGATCTATTGACCGTAGAAACGTTGAAGCAACAGTTGGAAAAAGAGGGGACGGTCAGCAGTGTAACCATACCCGAAGAAGAAAACGGGTTATACGTCTTTTCGGTAAAAAGCGATCCAAAACAAAGAAGGGGTACTACTTTTTATGTGGATCCTTATACGGGAGATTATCAAAAACAACAGAAATCCTCTTTGGACGGATTTTTCATGTCTATGTTCAGATTGCATCGTTGGTTACTGTTAGATACTGAGATCGGTAGGCCTATCGTAGGGGTTGCGACCTTGATTTTTCTTTTCCTTTCTATAAGTGGGCTTTATTTGTGGTTTCCTAAAAAGCTTAAATGGAAAAACCTTAAATCTGGGTTTAAAATCAAGTTTTCTGCTAATTGGAAACGTATTAATCATGATTTGCACAACACACTGGGGTTCTATGCTTGTATTTTCTTGGTCGTAATGACCTTGACAGGTCTTTGTTGGTCTTTTGAGTGGTATAGAGATGCTAGTAGTGCCGTACTCGGAACCAAAGTTTTCGGGGCCAGGGGAGGTGGTCCAAAATTTGAATCGGCGGTAACCGAAGATCAGAAGCAATTATCGATTTCAGAGATTATAAAAATTACCAACAAGGAATTGGACTATAATGGGGAAACCCGGGTTTCTTTTCCACCTTCAAAAAAAGGGGTTTATTCCATATCAAAAACAGGAGCTTCTTCTTTTTCACCCGTTACTTCCGATAAATTGATATTGGACAAGGACGGAACCATATTGAATAAAGAGATTTTTAGCGAAAAACCATTAAATGTTCAGATAGCATCTTTGATCAAACCACTTCATACGGGAAATGTATTTGGTACATTTTCTAAGATAATATACTTTATTGCTTGTTTAATTGCGACGAGCCTTCCTGTAACCGGCACCTTGATTTGGTGGAACAAGCTTCAGAAGAAACGCAAAAAAAAGACAAAAGATATAAACATGGCAAGAGCCGCTTAGTCTATTTTTTGGTGTCAATTGCCAACATAAATTCTTCATGGTTTATATATTAATTCTACACTTACGGCATTACTAATGTTGATAAGGGTGTAATGGGTTGATATCGTGTCGGGTATATTTTGAAGTATGCCTTGTGGGGATTCACAATTTTAACGAAAGCCTTTTCTGTTTCTATTGTTTATTGTTCTTAGTGGGTTTAATAAGTATCATACAAAGTTTACTTTTTGTGATGTTGTGGCATTATATTTTAAATAGCGCTCCAAATACGGTATCTTTGATACGTGATTTTTATAGTCTAAAAGCAATATTATTATTTAAACAACTATTTACTAAATGAATCAAGAAATAGATCAATTAGCCGCAGATAATATTAGGGCGTTGGCCGTAGCTATGGTAGAAAAAGCAAACTCTGGCCACCCAGGTGGGCCAATGGGCGGAGCTGACTATATGCATATCTTATATTCGGAATTCTTTAATTATGATCCGGCGGATATGCACTGGCCATTCCGTGATCGTTTTTTTATGGATGCCGGCCACCTTTCTACACTGATGTATGCCCAATATTATTTGTTAGGAAATTTTAAAAAGGATGATATTGCCAATTTTAGACAATGGGGTTCTGTAACACCGGGTCACCCAGAAGTTGATGTGGCCAGGGGAATAGAGAATACTTCTGGGCCTCTTGGTCAGGGCCACACTATGGGAGTGGGAGCTGCGATCGCCGCTAAATTTCTTCAAGCCCGTTTTGGGGATTGGATGAACCACAAAATATATGGTTTTATCTCTGATGGAGGTGTACAAGAGGAGATTTCTCAAGGAGCAGGGCGTATTGCGGGTCATTTGGGACTGAACAATTTCATCATGTTCTATGATGCCAATGATGTGCAATTGTCATCAAAGACAGACGAAGTAACCTCAGAAGATACAGCTAAAAAATATGAAGCTTGGGGCTGGAAAGTAATAACTATTGATGGTCATGATCACGATCAGATCAGAAAAGCACTTACAGAAGCCAATGCCGAAACGGAGAAACCAACATTGATCATTGGCCATACCATAATGGGCAAAGGATGTGTTACCGCAGATGGGTCAATGTACGAAGGTTATACGGAATTGCACGGTAAACCGATCGGGGGAACCGGAGCGGACTATACGAAGACTTTAGAAAACCTAGGTGCCGATGTAGACAATCCTTTTGATATATACACAAAGGTTGCAGAATACTATGAAGATGTAATCGGTAGAAAAAAAGCTGCGGCTCATGCGAAGAAACAAGAGATAGATACATGGAGGTCCGAAAACGCCGAGCTTTCGGCTAAGTTGGACAGTTTCTTTGATGGAAAATTGCCGGAACTTGATTTTGGTTCAATTGTTCAAAAAGAAGGTCAGGCGACAAGAGCGGCCTCTTCTAACGTATTGGCATATTTAGCGGAAAACGTGGAAAATATGATCGTTTCTTCCGCAGATTTATCCAATAGTGATAAAACAGATGGTTTCCTTAAGAAAACAACGGTACTCAAAAAAGGAGATTTTTCAGGTGCTTTTTTACAGGCAGGTGTCGCTGAGTTGACCATGGCCTCTATTGCAAATGGTATTGCCTTGCACGGCGGTATCATACCGGTAGTGGCGACTTTCTTTGTTTTTTCGGATTATATGAAACCGGCCATTCGTTTAAGTGCGATACAAGAATTACCTGTTAAGTTTGTATGGACACACGATGCATTTAGGGTAGGGGAAGACGGACCAACACACCAGCCAATAGAGCAAGAGGCACAAATTAGGTTGTTGGAGAAATTAAAGAACCATAGCCATGAGCAAAGTTTTGTGGCCTTGCGTCCGGCCGATTCACAAGAAACCAATGTTGCGTGGAAAATGGCAATGGAAAACCAGAAAACACCAACAGGTCTAATATTGTCCAGACAAGGTATAAAGGATATACCGGCACAGTCGGGTAGCCGATATGAAGTTGCATTGGGAGCTGAAAAAGGAGGATATTTGGTGAAAGAAGTGAGCGATCCCGATATCGTTTTAATAGCAAATGGATCTGAAGTGGCTACTTTGGTAGCTGCCGCAAAGTTATTGGAAGAAAAAGAAAATTTAAAAGTAAATATTGCTTCTATCCCTTCTGAAGGTATTTTTAGACAACAAACAAAAGAATACCAAGAAAGTGTGATACCAAGTACTAAACCAGTGTTTGGTTTAACTGCAGGTTTACCGGTGAACTTAGAAGGTTTGGCAGGCCCTAACGGAAAAGTGTTCGGACTAGAACATTTTGGTTATTCCGCGCCTGCGACCGTATTGGACGAGAAGTTCGGATTTACAGGGGATCAAGTATATGGTCAGGTAATGGAGTTTTTGAAAAAGTAATAAACAATAAAAAAGAAGAAGATGAAATTTTTTATAGATACAGCGAATTTAGAAGATATTAAAGAGGCTCAGGATATGGGTGTTTTGGATGGCGTTACTACAAACCCATCCTTGATGGCAAAAGAAGGTATTACTGGAGCAGAAAATATTCTTGAGCATTATAAAAAAATATGCAGCTTGGTAGATGGGCATGTAAGTGCGGAAGTAATTTCTACCGATTTTGAAGGTATGGTGGAAGAGGGAGAAAAATTAGCGGCCCTTAACCCACAGATCGTTGTTAAACTGCCTATGATCGCTGATGGTGTAAAGGCTTGTAAGTATTTTTCTGACAAGGGTATCAAAACAAATGTAACCTTGGTATTTTCCGCGGGTCAGGCATTGTTGGCCGCTAAAGCTGGAGCAACGTATGTTTCTCCATTCATAGGTCGTTTGGATGATATTTCAACAGATGGTCTAGGACTTATCTCCGATATCAGGTTAATTTATGACAACTATGGTTTTGAAACCGAAATATTGGCTGCTTCCGTAAGACACGTAATGCATGTATTGGATTGTGCCAAAATAGGTGCAGATGTAATGACAGGCCCATTGTCCGCAATTAAAGGACTTCTAAAACATCCTTTGACAGATATAGGTTTGGCCAAGTTCTTGGAAGATTACAAAAAAGGGAACTAAGAATTTACTAAATATAAAAAGCACCTAGCTCTTAGAGTTAGGTGTTTTTTTATGCTTTTTTTAGAAGTCAAAAACCAAATCCTATTTTCACGTGTACACTAAAAACTAATAATTTGTGAGTAATACGGGTATACTTGATGGTTAATCCTCAATACATAATGTTTAAATTTACAAAGCAACCAAAAACTTATAATTCGTGCGGTACTATTTCAAGATTTTGACATTGTTCGTTATTTCTTTTTTTATACAAAATTGTAAATCGGATAAAAAAACAACACATGAGAAAGTAGAAACACTTGAAACTACAGATGCTGAGGTTCTCAATTTTACAGAAAAGGATGTATTGGTCAAAAAGCCCGATAGTCTAAAAACCCCTCCTGGTATGGTATGGATACCTGGAGGGAAACTTAAACAAGGGGCTGTAGATCAAGATAAAATGGCGATGGAACATGAAAAACCGGCAATAGATGTGGTAGTGGACGGATTTTTTATGGACATTACGGAAGTAACCAATGCCCAATTCAAGAAATTTGTTGACGAAACAGGGTATGTTACGACCGCAGAAAGAGCTATTGATTGGGAAGAATTAAAAAAGCAAGTACCCGAAGGAACAGAAAAACCGCATGACTCTGTTTTGCAGCCAGGAGCACTTACCTTTAAAAAAACAAAATCCTCGGTGCCCAACCTATATGATTTTTCGCAATGGTGGGATTGGACTATAGGTGCCGATTGGAGGCACCCTAATGGCCCAAATAGTAATATAGATGGTAAAGATAATTACCCTGTGGTTCAAGTTTCTTATGAAGATGCCTTGGCATATTGCGAATGGGCAGGTAGGCGTCTGCCGACAGAAGCGGAGTGGGAGCTGGCCGCAAGGGGAGGAAATGAAGGAACAACGTTCTTTTGGGGTGACGATAGTACCGTATTGCAAGAAAGAGCGAATACCTGGGAAGGGGAGTTTCCCGTTACCAATACCAAAGTAGATGGATACGAACTTTGGGCGCCCGTTAAGTCGTATCCTCCAAACGAATATGGACTTTATGATATGGCTGGCAATGTGTGGGAATGGACCAGTGATTGGTACAATGCCAATTACTATAAGAACGTGAAAGCTACAGGTGCCGTATTAAAGAATCCAACAGGGGCCCTAGAGCCATTTACGCCCAATAACCCCTATGCCAGAGAGAAGATCATAAAAGGAGGTTCTTTTTTATGTAGTGCATCCTATTGTGCTAGTTACCGAGTGTCCGCTAAAATGGGGTCTAGTACAGATTCATCGTTGGAACATACAGGTTTTAGGACCGTTGCGACTGTTGAATTGTTAAATAAATAGTACTTTTTTGTTAAGTATTTAAGACCTCGGTTTAATCTGTACTGGTTGTGTAGGCTAAGGTCTTTGTTTGTTTTAAAATAAAGATTAATACCTATATTTTTGATATTGAGAACCTTAAGTTTGTAATTGTTTATAAATTGGATTACGGACGCTTTGTTTATGAAAAACGTTGCCTTTTTAAAATTACTTTCTACATGGGTATGTACTTCTGATAACGCTTTATTGTTCTGTGAAAACTTTTAATAACTTAGCTGTAAGGTTTTTATTCAAAAAGCTACTTTTGTATTGGTAAGAATAGATTGAATATAAATATTATGTCGGAAGCAATAGAGAGAATTAAAACATTGATTATAGGGTCTGGTCCTGCTGGATATACAGCTGCTATTTATGCGGCCAGAGCCGATTTAAAACCTGTAATGTATACGGGAATGGAGCCAGGGGGGCAATTGACAACTACTACGGAGGTAGACAACTTTCCTGGTTATCCAGAGGGTATAGACGGGCCTTCTATGATGGCTCAATTGCAACAACAAGCAGAGCGTTTTGGTACAGAGGTGCGTATTGGAATGGTAACAGCGGTCGATTTTAATGAAAAACCGGGAGGTATCCATAAGGTTACGGTAGACAACGATAAACAGATCGAGGCAGAGACAGTAATTATTTCTACAGGCGCTTCTGCAAAATATCTAAATATCCCTAGTGAACAAAAACTAAGGGGAGGCGGTGTTTCGGCATGTGCGGTTTGTGATGGCTTTTTTTATAAAGGGCAAGATGTGGCAATAGTAGGTGCCGGTGATACGGCAGCGGAAGAAGCTTCTTATTTGGCCAATATTTGTAACAAAGTAACCATGTTGGTAAGAAAAGACCACATGAGGGCATCAAAAGCAATGCAGCATAGGGTAAAGAGCCTTAAGAACATTGAGATAAAATTCAATACCGAGGTCGATGAAGTTTTAGGTGATCAGGTGGTAGAAGGACTAAGAATGGTGAATAACCAAACAGGTGAAAAGGAAGAAATAGCGATTACCGGTCTTTTTATAGCTATTGGGCATAAGCCGAATACCGATATTTTTAAGGGACAGTTAGACATGGATGAAACGGGTTATATAATCACCAAGGGAAAATCTACCAAAACTAACATTCCAGGAGTGTTCGCCGCAGGAGACGCCCAAGATAAAGAGTATAGGCAAGCAATTACGGCTGCAGGTACCGGTTGTATGGCAGCTTTGGATGCCGAGCGATATTTAGCTACGATAGACTCTATGGAAGAGACTATGGCAGATGAAGTATAGTTATTAGAATTATTTTATAAAGAAAAAGCGCCTTTTTAAGGCGCTTTTTTATTAGGAACATATTGTTGGCCCTAATCTATTCTTTTGTAGTTTTCAGAAAAGGTTCTATTACCCTGGTCGTCCAATGTTATTTGACTGTAATTATTTTTATCAAGTATTAGTTCAAATTTGAAAACCTGAACCGTATCTTGAATTTTCATCATTTCGGCAGAGCCGTACTCCAATCGTTCCTCAAGTTCGTTCTCTGTATTGTGATACGACCCAAAACCAAACCATTCGGCCGGATCATCCGGTGAATATCTGGTCCACATAACTTTACCTTTACTGTAAATTTTTATCTGTCTATAACCATTGATATTAAAAAGCGTATCCGTTACACCAGATTCGTCATAATTATATCGGTTAATAAGCTCCCAGGTTCCCTCTAAGGAGTAATTGCTCTGTAGTTTTGAAGAAGTGGTACTGGTGAGTGATACCAATAACAGCATCAAAAAAACCAATCCAAGTATTTTTTTCATGGCCTAATTGTTTAATGATTATTAATACCATAAAAGATACAAATTAAATTAATAATTTAATAATAAATTAACTACTTTATTGAGAATTATTTATTACACTTCATTTTTGTAAATCACTAAAAAAACTATTCAGAACGCTTGTTAGTTTTTTAATGTCTTTGGTAGAATGGGCGGCCGATATTACAATGCGGCTCATTGTTTCAGAAGTAGACTTTGGGTAATTAAAGTTGGTAACAATTATTTTATGGTGTTCTAAGTATTTCACCAGTTCTATATTTTGAAAAGTAAAGGTTGGATGGCCGTTCATGTACCTAAACTTTTTTAATGAGGTCATTTGAGACAAGAACAACTCAATATTGTTTCTTAAGAGGGCCCTTCTTTTAGCATAAATCTTTTCAGCTTCTATAAAAGTTGCCATGGCGCTGGGGCTTGCAGGACTGGCACCGCCAAAAAAAGAGGTGTTTTCCATGGCTGCAATAGTTGTTTTGTCTCCCAAAACCGCTCCTGCCTGTATAGCGAATCCTTTGCCTAAAGAGCAACAGACAAGAAGTTGTTTGGGGCACAAAGCCTTTAGGGCATTATAGACTCCACAACCGTTTGCACCAACGATTCCGATGCCATGGGAATCATCGGCGACTATAATCATTTCTTTGAGGGGAAGAATTTTTAAACTTTCAAAATCGGGATAGCTTCCACCAGAAAAGTCTATCGTATCTAAAAATAAAACCGGGGTTTTGGCATTGGGGTCGTTAAGGTAATTTCTTACTGCAATATTTAAACTGGCGTAGGTGACATAGTTCTTCACCTTATTGCGAAATAAGGCAGAATGGGTATTTGGGGCATAAAATGGTTTACATGGGTTTTTGTGGATAAACTCAGAAACAAACTGTCCGGCCAAGTAACCTGATGATAGTGTTAAGCAAGCTTCACTTCCCGTCAAATCTGCCAGATAGTTTTCGGCATCTTCAAAAATGGAAAAACGAACGTTCGATTTTCTTGAAGCACTGTAATTGGTACCGTATTGCTTTATGTTCTTAATAAAAAGATCTTGAAATTCTGACTCTTCCTGTAACCCTAAATACGATGTTCCACCAAAATATAAATATTGGTTTCCGTTGGTATTTATTACCCTTCCGGGAAATTTATCTATATAAATAGCCATTATATCATTGTTATGCCGCTACCTGCCATTGCAGGAAATATGACTTGTCCGTCAGCTTTTATCTCTACACCATGGGCTATATCCTCTTTTAAGAGTAAGGCGCCGTCCATATCTACATAATCTAGTTGTGGCAATAGTTGTGCAATCGCAGAAATGCCCACGGTAGACTCTGTCATGCAACCTACCATTACCTTTAGGCCTAGTTCTTTTCCTTTCTTTATCATTCGAAGGGCAGGGGTGAGGCCTCCGCATTTGGTCAGTTTTATGTTGATACCATAAAAGTGTAACGCACATTTTTCTACATCTTCTTCTACAATACAGCTTTCATCGGCGATTACAGGTAGTACGCTATGGTGTGTTACCAGTTCCATACCTTCCCAGTCGTCCGCCTTTAATGGCTGTTCTAAAAACTCTACCCCCAAATCTTTTAAAAGAGGGGCGTTATGTATGGTTTCTTTGGCGGTCCATGCACAATTGGCATCGATCCTAAAAATGGCATCCGAATGCTCTCTCAACTTTTTTACAATGGCAACATCGTCATCTGTCCCTAATTTTATCTTATAGATGGGCCAGGGCATTTCCATCATTTTTGATAGCATTTCGTTTATTGGTGCTATACCAATAGTGTAATTGGTGGTAGGGTAATGATCGTTATTTGTATCCCATAGTTCATATAAAGGTTTGCCTTTAATTTTTCCATAAAGATCATGGGCGGCCAGATCCAATGCGCAGATGGCAAAGTTTGTTAGGCCCTTAGAACTTAAAAATGCATGGAATTCTTCGGGTAGATCAAAATTAAAATCCTCTATTTCTTTTCTGATAGATTCTATTTCGGCCATCATGCTCTGTACCGTAATCTTGTAATATGGATTAGAGGTAGCTTCCCCATAACCGGTATGTCCGTTCAATGAAAGACCTACAATGAGCGTGTCTTGAAAATCGTGCGATTCCCTTGAAATACTAAAAGTATGCTTTAGGGGGAGTATGTACTTTTTAAGATGTATTTTCATAATACTAAGATAGGGATAAGCCATTTACCGAAAAATGAAAACCCGTTGAAATTTCAACGGGTTTTGTAGATCAGTTGGTTTTATAGCTAACTCTAATATTTATGGACACTGCCCGAAACTGATTTATTCTTTTTTACCGTAGCCTCGCCAGAATAGGAAATATTGGCACCGCTACTGGCATCGGCGGTAAGTAGATCGGATACGTTTACACTAATGTTAGCACCGCTACTGCCATCGGCCCTACATTCTTTAGAAAGCAAGTTTTTAGCATTGATATTGGCGCCGCTGCTTCCATCTACATATACTTCTCTTGCCTTACCTGCTATTTCTATGTTGGCACCACTACTGGCATCAATGTCGATTTGGTCCGCGGTGACCTCTATATTGGTTATGGAGCCACTGCTAGAGTCAATATTGATATCATCACCTTTTATCGTGTTTTGAGTGGTTAAATGTGCACCACTGCTACTTTGCAAAGATGTTACGTCCGGTAATGAAACAAATACCTTTTTTGTGGCCCTACCTATATTTTCTATGGCATGTATCTTAAGTCTTCCGTTTTTTATATCTGTACCTATCAGATCTATGATATTTTCGTCCGCCTCTACGGTAATGCTAAAATCATCGTCTTGGGTAACATAAACATCTAGACCTTCGGAAGCATGTATGGCGGTAAAGTCATCGGTAATTTCTCTGGTTTCTTCAACAACGGTTCCGTTGCCGGCTTTGCCAGATCCAAAATCGCCGAAGTTAATGTCAAAACCGCACGATGATAAAAAGAGTGCGAGAAAAAGAGCAATGGTAATTCTAATTATTGTAGTCATGATTGTTTGTTTTTAGATTGATTGTTATTTGAATGATGTAAAGGTGTTGAACGTAAGGTGTTTTTCAAAATCCTTACGGACGAATTGTCGAATTTTATAACCGAGCTGTAATGATCTGGGTTATCGGTTTTGTTAATTTATTTTCTGATCATCTATTTCTTCTGAATTAATATTTACCGAGCCTTTGTTGGAATCTATGTTAATGTCTACCTGTTCCTCATCATTGTCCTTGGCCTTGATCCGAACCCCTTCTTCGTCTATTTTCATTTTAAAGGATTCTCCGTTCTCATCATTGAATTTTATGTCCACGCCTTGCCCGTTAATACGGATGCGATTATTGCCTTCGTCTTCTTCCTCGTCATCCATTTCTTCAGGGCAATCCAGACAGGTAAGTTCGTTGTCATCTGTCATTTTCCAGGTATACGTGTCCAAATAGTCCTTGTCGTTATCGGTATCGGCTCTCATGACCCAGCTACGCCCATCACCTTTGTCGTACGTAAGAATGGTACCTACGGGAACAAAAAGGTTTACGCGCACTTCTTGATCATTGAATTTGCTGTGTCCGGGAGTTTCCAGAAAATTGTTCAACTCTATATGATTGCCCTCTACTTTATAATGATACGCAATTTGCTCGGCGGTTTCTTTTGCTTTTATAAAAGATGGTCCGTTGGCCTCTTTTCTGATCTCGATACGAAAGATAGAGTCTTTTGACTTTCTTATGCGAAACCTAACATCTTCGGAGACCAACAATTTATCGCCATTGTCGTCATGTGTGATCATCATATGGCCCATATGTATCTTGTTGTCGCTATCATGATCATGGGTCGCCAAGCTAATACGCAAGGTATCGGCCGGGTTTTGGACCATGATTTCTTTCTCAGTGGTAGAACTGCCCGAATAGGCGTGTGATGCCGCTTCTCTAATTCCGAACACGATCAGTAATATCAATGAAATCAACCACAGGCCCAATAAGCTGAACTTGGCTATGTTGCCTATAGATTTTAAATTGGTGACCAAGATCTTTAAACCTAGATATAGTAGAAAGAAGAAAGGAATACCTACCACAAAGAATGCCAGTAAAGAAACCAACCAAATGGGTAGGTTGCTAGAGTTGACTACATGGTAAAAGTCAATACCGGGAACATGCACCATATCTAATATACCTACAGAAATCAATCCTATAAAAAGCCCTATAAGGGTAGAGGCGCCTATAATGATTAATAATATGCCTATTAGCTTTCCAAAGATCCTGAAGAAGAACATTATAATGTCTCCAATGGTATCAAAAAACGTTTTTCCCCCTTTTTTGACGGTATTGCCCACTTTTTCATAGTCAACACTTTTTACACGATCCGCAACGTCATCAAAACCCTCTTTAACTTTACGTTCAATATTGCTTATGTTCACGGCTTCCCCTCTCATGTCCAATTTCTGGGCCGTGGTAACGGCTTCGGGGATCAAGATCCAAAGAAGGCCATATAAGAGAATGAACGATCCTGCGGACCCAATGGTCAAAAAGATCCAAAGCAAACGAATCCAAATAGGATCTATGCCCAAATAATGGGCCAATCCAGCAGAAACACCGGCCACATATTTATGGTCTATATCTCGATATAATTTTTTTACCCTATTTGGGGAAGACTTGGCTTTCTTGGATTTAGGTTCGTCCTCAAAAATATCTTCGTCCACCATATAATCTTCTGGCTGTCCCATGATGGCAATAACCTCGTCTACTTCTTTTTGGGTAATTACCTGTCTTTCGTTTTCTAATTTCTCGTAGAAAAGTTCTGCAATTCTAGCTTCTATATCGGCCAATATTTCATCGCTGCCCGGTGTATCGGCAAAGGAACGCCTTATAGATTCTAGATACCTGCGCATTTTATTGTATGCATCTTCATCTATATGGAAGAGCATGTTGGCTAAATTTATATTTACGGTCTTGTTCATTTTCTTAGTTGTTTTTTTTGTTGGTAACCAGATCGGTGGCTTTTCTCAATTCATCCCAAGTGGTGTCCAGCTCTTTTAGAAAAAGTTTGCCGGTCTCGGTCAGGGTATAGTATTTTCGTGGTGGTCCGGATGTGGACTCTTCCCAACGGTAGTTTAGCAGCCCCGCATTTTTTAATCTTGTCAATAGCGGATAAATGGTACCTTCTACCACCAGCATTTTAGCGTCTTTTAGCGTATTTAAAATTTCGGAAGCATACTTGTCCTGTCCGTTAAGGATGGACAATATGCAGTATTCCAAAACCCCTTTACGCATTTGCGCTTTTGTATTTTCTACGTTCATAATGTCTTTTTTCTTTTTATGCAGTCCCAGCTCCTGTGGGTATTGCGCCTTCTTTTCTGTACTGGTCTGCATGTGTTAACGGTTCGTTTTTTGATTGATGAATAAACATCCTTTTTTGATTTGATTGATAAATAGACTCCGAAGGGTGTGATGAAGACCCTGATTATTTTTTAGTGTAAACTGATTACCCTGCTCATTACCCAGTTGGTATCGTTTTTTTTCCAGATAACAATAAACTTGCTAGGTTCAGATATGGCATTGGGTTCTTGGTTGTTGTGAAATTGATGCATGCCTATCTGTACTGCACCAAAATCTTTGATCGGGTGTACTTCTACACTTTCCTCTAACAAAGTTCTGGTTACTTTTCCGCATATATTATTTTCTATACTTTTTAAAAGCTCGGTTTTATCGGTTGCCAACCCGCCCATGTCATGATAAAACTCAAGGTCTTCGTCATAGAACTGTTTTTGGGTTTTCATATCACAATTGTTATAGGCCGTAAAATAAGCTTTGTCCAGTTTCATAATAGTTTTGTACAGTTCTGAATCTGTAGGGGCTTGTGCTTGTACCAGACTCGAAAAAAATGCCACGATCGTGAATATTATAATTTTTAATAGTGTCATTATTTTATGAATTTGATGGTTATAGGGTATTCGAACGTTTGTCCATCGTTTGTTCTAATAGTGGCCAAAATGGTATAAACTATATTGACCACAAATAAGGCCCCTTGTAATAAACCGGTAATGCCAATGGGCAAAAGCCAGGTACCGAACCTAAAATCGTCACTGTCAAAATGAATGTTTAGATTGTTGAAATTGTTTAGTCTTAAAAACCCGAAATGCTCAAAGTCAAAAATATTGGGGAGAAAACCGAAAAAGAACGGAATACTTATAAGTCCCAAAATAATAGAGTAGAGTAACAGGCTTATTTGAAAATTTAAAGCCTGTTTTCCGTTGTGGTCCACAAACTCATACTCTTTCTTGTTAGCGGTCCATAATACCAACGGGACGATGAAGTTTCCGAACGGAATAAAAAATTTAGAAAACGTACTCGCATGTATAAGTGCGGAGAGATTTCTTTCGTGTTTGGTTACTGTTTCTGTCATAGTTCGTTCTTTGCTGATGATTGATTGATGTGTTACTATGTTTAGACTAAATATGTTGATAACATAATAACTTACAATGCAAATATATATCTAAAAGAAGGTACTATGCAACACATAGTACTAAAAATTAACATAGTATTAACATTTTAAGATGTAGTTTTTTATCAATACTTTTAGCAAAAATTAGTATAGAGATGCCTACGAACATTAGTAAATTCAATACGTTTATGTTTTTTAAGTTGCCTTCTGCATGGTGGTGCGGGGTGCGATTGCGATATATGGATAAAGAGAAGGCAATAGTGTCCGTTAAGTATAAATGGTTTAATCAAAATCCGTTTAATTCTATGTTTTGGGCCGTACAAGGTATGGCTGCCGAGCTTACCACTGGGGCAATGATGATGGACCAAATAAAGGAAACAGGCAAAAGAATTTCGATGTTGGTGGCCAATAACAAAGCTAATTTTTCAAAGAAGGCCACGGGCAAAATTACATTTACCTGTGAAGACGGTCATAAAATAAAAGAAGCTTTGGATAAGACTATTGCCACTGGGGAAGGACAGACCATATGGATGAAATCTATTGGGGTAAACGAAGATGGGGTAGTGGTAAGTACTTTTGATTTTGAATGGACCGTTCGGTTAAAAAGTTAAATATCCGTATTCTCATATTTTACAATATTTCATATTACAATCTACCTTGTAGATAAATACAATGTTAAGGTTTGTACAAAAAAAGTGGTTGGTAGATAAAACAACTCTTTTGCTCTACACAGTTTTACGGGATATCTATTATGATTGATTCTACTTTAAATTTTAAACACTTTTACGGTGTTTAGAATAAATTGGTTTGTTCTAAAGACAACTAAAAAAGTAGGATTGTTTTATGAAAAAAGTTTTGATTTTTTTATCGTTGGCAATAGGTAGCAGCGTTATCTATGCCCAAGAAACGGACGATGTGTACATAAACACACAATTTCTTCCCTCTGCCGATGTAGGCAGTTTTGTTAAAATGGAAGCAGGAATCTCTGTTCCGCTTTTAAATACAAGTAAAGACAAGCTTTCTATCGGAGGCTACTTTCAAAATAACAGTTTAAATTTTGAGGATAAAAATGTTCCTTTCGAAACAGATGACATCGAAACATTCAATGCCTTTGGTTTAAAATTCAATTATCAAAGAAGCTTATCTAATAACTGGGCCATTAATTTTATGGGAGGATCACAGATTTCTTCCAATTTTGACGAAAGTGAAATTAAATCGGATGATATATTCTTTAATGCACTGGTAACCGTAGATAAATTTAATGAGGAAAACAACACTCAATGGACCCTTGGTGCAACATATGATATAAAGTACGGTCTGTACTTCCCGATACCAATCGTTACCTATGCAAAAAGAATAAGTGATGCATGGGCCTATAAATTGGGTGTGCCCGACAGCCGGGTAAAATGGACCTTATCGGATCATCATAATTTTGAGGGCTTTGCCACCTTGACCGGGTTTACGGGTAATATAAACGATGAGATAGAAATTTATAAAGAAGATTATGAGGGAACGTTGAGGCAAACCACCGTTTTATTGGGATTAGGTTATAATTATACATTTTGGGACAATTTTAAAGCAACCGTTAATGGTGGATATTCGGTATACAACCATATGCAGGTTCAAGATTACGACCATGATGAAATTTATGATTTTGATATTTCTAACAGCCTGTATATAAGTGCAGGTATTAAATATACCTTTGATAACAAGACCAATATAAAGAGTGTTTACTAATTACTATGGTATATACACGAGCTTAGATGTGTAGGGCAATAGCCTTCCTGTTCGTATCTTTTTTTTGCATTTTAATAAAGCAAAGTAGTTTTTGTAACAAAAATTATCATTTTGCTACTGATGTTATAAACCTTAAAACATCGATCTTAAAATGAATGCACACGAAATAGACTACGAGATTTACGGAGAAGAAATGCAATATGTAGAAATAGAGCTGGACCCACAAGAAGCCGTGGTGGCCGAGGCAGGTAGCTTTATGATGATGGACACCGATATAAAGATGAATACTATTTTCGGTGATGGAAGCAATCAAGATAATAGTGTTCTGGGCAAAATATTCTCTGCAGGAAAAAGAATGTTGACCGGAGAAAGCCTTTTTATGACCGCATTTTTAAATATAGGTCAAGGTAAAAAGAAAGTAAGTTTTGCCTCTCCTTACCCGGGTAAAATACTTCCCATAGACCTATCGGAAATGGGAGGTAGGTTCATTTGTCAAAAAGATGCCTTTCTCTGTGCGGCAAAAGGGGTTTCTGTAGGTGTCGAATTTTCTAAAAGACTGGGGCGTGGTCTTTTTGGTGGTGAAGGCTTTATCATGCAGAAATTGGAAGGTGACGGTATGTCGTTCGTACATGCAGGAGGTACAATGGCCAAGAAGACATTGGCCCCTGGAGAAGTTTTAAAGGTAGACACGGGCTGTATTGTTGGTTTTACCAAAGATGTAGATTATGATATTGAGTTTGTAGGAGGTATTAAGAATACGATATTCGGAGGTGAAGGACTGTTCTTTGCAACCTTAAGGGGTCCGGGTACCGTGTATATCCAATCATTGCCATTTAGTAGGCTTGCCGGTAGAGTTTTGGCTTCTATACCAAGAGGCGGTAAAGACAAGGGCGAAGGTAGTATTTTAGGAACTTTAGGAGATATTGTTGGTGGGGATAATAGGTTTTAGTGTATAGATTATCTTTTTTTGCATCAAATTGATAACAAAGAGTATTTGATGTCTATGAACTTTAAAAACCAAATCGAATTTCTAAAGCAACTCCAGAAAAACAATTCGAAAGATTGGATGGACGCCAATCGAAAATGGTATCTACAAGTACGTGATGAGTATATCGATTGGCTCAATAGTATGAATATTAGACTATCTTCCATCGATGCTGAATATTATGATACACCGGGAAAAAAAGGAATCAATAGGATCAATAATAATCTTATGTTCCATCCTAATAAACCTGTTTATAAAGATCATTTTGGAGCAGGTTTCGATAAGAGACCAAAAACGGCTGATTTCTATTTTGAGTTGGGAATAGACAGGTGCATTTTTGCGGGCGGACTTTGGAGACCAGAACCTAAAATATTAAGAAGTGTGCGAGAGGCTATCGATTATGACGGGGAAAACCTTGAAAAAATATTAAATAAAAAGTCCTTCAAAAATCGTTTTGGAGGACTTTATAAAGATGTAAAACTAACGAACGCACCTAAAGGTTTTGCAAAAGACCATAAGCATATAGAGTTGCTGAAAAATAAAACTTTTGCCGTAGCCCAAGAGTTTTCCACAAAAGAAACCTTTAATAACAACTTTGATGATATACTAGTGGAAGCATATGTTGAAATGTTGCCCTTTAGGCGTTATTTAAACAAGGCCATTACCGTTTAGCTAGTTACCGGAGTCGGAAGCGGGAATCAATCTGGCACTTAAGTCAGGGGTTTCCATATCCTTATCCAAAGGAAACATAGGTCTTTTTATATTTTTATAACCAAGACGTTCGAGGTCTTGGTCGACTCCGCCAGGGGTCAATGCCATTATCCAATCTCCTCGCATATCGTATAATTCAGGAACTAGATATCCTATTTTGACTACGACGATATCGGTTTCTGTAGGTTTAAGCCCCAAATCGGTGAAGTCGCTCTTATGATGGTATGGCTTTCGTTTTTTGGTAACTATAACATGTACGCTGCCTATTTTAACGACGACCTCTACTTCTGCATCGCGGTCTCCTTCTTTAATGGCTTCAATAGTTCCGGTTAGGAGTAAAGGCGGGGCAAATCTATCGTCCACCGCGGCACCTGCCAAGGCACTTATATTACCACCAACACCTATTTCCAATGCTTTCTCTACAAGTTCTGGCCCTGGTATGGAAGCATAGATCAATGATGGCCCGTTATCAGTTTTAAATTCAGGGCGATTTAATATCTCCCGCAACGTCCATGTAACATCACCGGCACCACCAGCCGTAGGGTTATCGCCCATATCACTGATCATAAACGGCTTTTTATCACTATTAAGCGCCATTTTTAGGCTTTCGTCCAATGTGGCCACGGGGGCAACAAACTCAAACTCGTTACGAACATCCCAAAAGGCTTTGGCCAATTTCTCGGCTCCGGTAGTTACCTTTTCCTTATCATCTCCCGTAACCATTATCACGGCATGGTTTCGGGGTTCATCTGCCCATGCATAACCGATCCATATGGCAGCATCTATAACCCCATCTTGATCGGCAACTTCTGGTACTTTGGCATACAGGCTCTTGCCGGGCTCTATACGTGTGCTAGTCTTTTCGCCAGGAAGCAAAATAGGTACGGGTACCCAAGCTTTGTATGCAGGTTTGCCCTTACCGCTTTCCAATCGTTCCAATAGGTTAATTATTGAACGCTCTTTTGATTCCAGGGCATCTTCATGCGGTGCCATGCGATAACAGGTAATCAAATCGCTGTGTTTGGCCAAAGTTTCAGAAACATTTCCGTGTAGATCCATAGAAGTAGAGACAACAACATCGGGGCCGATCACTTCTCGGATACGTTTTATAAGGTCACCTTCGGCATCTTCTAACCCTACCACGCTCATGGCACCGTGTATGTCAAAAAAGAGTCCGTCATAAGGCCCGTTTTCCTCAAGCATTTTTAAAGTTTTCTGAACCATTGATTCGTAGGCTTCGCGAGTTACGATACCCCCGGGCAAAGATTTGCCCAATAGGGTTGGTACCCAATCGGCACGCTTTCTTATATCACTGCCTTCGTCAAAAAAGTGATATCTGCCAAAAATAGAATCCCCGATTCTGGCATGAAAGGCCTCTTCGCCGGTTTGCGCTGGTGAAAAGGTACTGGATTCTATACCCAGTCCTGCAATAGCTATTCTAGGAAGGTCACTTTTGGTGACATTGTCTTTTTTCTGCTCTTTGCAGCTGAAAATCGATAAAACAAGTAGAAGTAAGTAAATGTGTTTTTTCATTTTGGTTTTATTGGTTCTTTAAAAGTACTATTATTTTTCTTTTTGTTAGAGAGGCCGTTTATTGCCATTTCTTCTATTAATGATATATTTGATTGTCAACTTTTAATATTTATGGCCAACTTTAATATAGATGCAAAAAGGAATAGGACCTATGATGCTATTGTCATAGGTTCAGGAATAAGTGGAGGATGGGCTGCAAAAGAGCTGTGTGAAAAAGGTTTGAAAACTCTTGTTCTTGAGCGTGGGCCTATAGTAGAACATGTGGTAGATTATCCTACAATGAATTTGGATCCGTGGGATATGGAACTTAGGGGTGGACTAACACCCGAAGAAAAAAAGAAACATTATAAAAATATACGCTCGGGGTGGGTAGGTAAAGATACCGAACACTTTTGGGCCGATGATGAAGCTAATCCATATACCGAAAAAAAACCTTTTTTATGGTTAAGAGGACACCAAATGGGGGGTAAATCACTTTTGTGGGGTAAACAGACCTACAGATGGAGCGATATTGATTTTGAGGCCAATGCCAAAGACGGACATGGTGTTGACTGGCCTATACGATACAAAGATATTGAGCCTTGGTATACGTATGTAGAAAAGTTTGCAGGTATTAGTGGAGAAGCTCTTGGTTTACCTCAATTACCAGATAGCCATTTTCTGCCGCCTATGGAATTGAATTGCGTAGAGAAATATGTAAAGGAAAGAATAGAAAAGAATTTTGCCGGTAGAAATATGACTATCGGAAGGGTTGCCCATCTTACAAAGCCCATGAATGGAAGGGGGCAATGCCAATACAGGAATAGGTGTAGTAGGGGCTGCCCCTTTGGTGCCTATTTTAGTAGTAATGCGGTTACATTACCAGCAGCTAATGCAACGGGAAATTTAACCATTAGGCCTTATTCCATTGCACAAGAAGTTATTTATGATGATAAAAGAGGAAAGGCTACGGGAGTGCGGATCATAGACGCTGAAACCAGTGAGGTATTGGAATATTCTGCTAGGGTTATTTTTGTAAATGCTTCGGCATTAAGCACGGCCCATATCCTAATGAAATCTACCTCTAACCGTTTTGAAAACGGATTGGGGAATGATAGTGGTGAGCTTGGCCACAATTTAATGGACCATACATATAGGGTAGGGGCCATGGGAAAAGTAGAAGGTTTTGAGGATAAATATTATAAGGGAAGAAGGCCCAACGGAATCTATATTCCAAGATATGTGAACATAGATGAAAATAGTAAGTCGGATAAATTTGTACGCGGTTTTGGCTTTCAGGGTGCTGGTTATCGTGGAGGCAATGCAGCCAATATAGAATCGTTTGGGGCAGAATTTAAGGACAGTATTTTAAAACCAGGTCCATGGGAATTTTTTCTGACCGGTTTTGCAGAATGCCTACCTTATCATGAAAATAAAATTACCCTTAATAGGGATGTTCTGGATAAATGGGGTCAACCCACATTGACAATCGATGCAGAGTTCAAGGAAAACGAAAAGGCTTTGAACAAACAAATTCAAGAGGATGCGGTAGAAATGTTGACAAAAGCAGGCTTAAAGGATGTTATGGGATTTGATAAAGAACATCCGCCCGGATACGGAGTACATGAAATGGGGACGGCAAGAATGGGGCGTGACCCTAAAACCTCGGTATTGAACAAATTCAATCAAATACATGCGGTAAAAAATGTTTTTGTAACAGATGGTGCTTGCATGACTTCTTCTTCATGCGTAAATCCATCATTGACTTATATGGCCCTAACGGCCAGAGCTGCCGATTATGCGGTTTCGGAATTGAAAAAATTTAATATTTAATCATGGATAGACGAAAAGCGTTAAAAAAAGCAGGATTAATTGCTGGAGCCACTATAACAATGCCATCCATGTTTTCTTTGTTACAATCTTGTAAGAACGAATCAAGGTTGGATTGGAAGCCTTTGTTTTTTACAGATATAGAGGCCAAAACGGTGGCTCTGTTAATAGATATGATCTTGCCCAAGACCGATACTCCCGGTGGCCTGGACGTAAAAGCGGATATTTTTATAGATAAGGTTATCGCTAAGTCCTATGATGAAGAAGAACAAAAGAAAATGAGAAGTGATATCACCGAGTTTAATGCTGGGTGTAAAGATAAAAAAGGTGATATTTTTATTGATTTGAAGGAGTCCGATAGAATTGAAATTTTAAAAGAAGCGGAGGCGAGTTCAGGTAAGTATAACCCGGGAGTTTGGGGAACCCATGTAGGTGAACAGGAACCTATAGGCTTTTATAGGTCTCTGAAATCCATGGCCATATGGGCTTATTTTACTTCTGAAGAAGTAGGTAAGAATGTGTTGAGCTATGATCCTATACCTGGAGTATTCGAACCTTGTAAACCATTATCGGAAGTAGGAAATCGTTGGAGTTTATAGGACTTGAACAAATTTTAAATTATAATTTTGCCGAATTCAAACAACGATGTGTGGATTCGGTTTTATTATTTAAAGACAATCTTTAAACATTACATATGCCCAATAATAAAATAAGAAATATAAAAAAAGAAATATTATCCGATAATTGGTACACCTTAAACAAGTTTACCTTTGAATATCAAAAGGATGATGGTACTTGGGAAAAGCAAAGTAGAGAGGCCTACGACCGAGGTAACGGTGCTGCAATATTACTGTATAATTCGAAAAAAGGAACCGTGGTGTTGACCAAACAATTTCGGATGCCCACTTATGTGAACGGTAATGATGATGGGATGATGATAGAGGTCTGTGCAGGCCTACTGGACGGTGATGCGCCCGAAGATTGTATTAAAAAGGAAATTGAGGAGGAGACCGGGTATAAAATTGAAAACGTACAACGTGTTTTTGAAACATACATGTCTCCGGGTTCGGTCACCGAGATATTATATTTGTTCGTTGGGGCCTATGAAGATCAAATGAAAGTAGGGGAAGGTGGTGGTGCCGAACATGAAACAGAGAATATAGAAGTAATGGAAATTACTTTCCAAGAAGCATTACAAAAAGTAAAAACAGGTGAAATCTGTGATGCGAAGACCGTAATACTTTTACAATATGCCCAAATTAAAGGCCTATTGTAAATAGCAATAGGCCTTTATATTCTTAATACCCTGTTCTTAGCTGTTCAAAAACGTTGCGCATTCTATTTTTTAGGTCAGCGGAAGAATTTCTGAAATTATTGTTCATAAAGCTAAAAATCAGAATCTTTCCCGATTCGGTTTTTAGATAACCGCTTAGACAATAAATATTACCCATGCTACCGGATTTTGCGAACAAATATGGGCTGCCCGTTTTACCGTGCCAGTTTGTAAAGGGTTTAGATGTGTCAATGGCAGGAAAAATATTAAAAAGCCTATCGGTAGAAACTTCTTTATAAAGTTGGTCCAATACATAGACCATAGATTGCGGAGTAAATAAATTATACCTTGAAAGTCCTGATCCGTCTACCCATCGAGGTTCTTGTGGTAGCCCTTTAAGGTCATTTTTTAGTATATAGTTTCTGGCATTTTTACTGTTAAGGGTATCCGTTAACATACCGGAGGACAGTATTAATAATTGCTCTGCGATAAAATTATCGCTTTCGTGCATTAATCTTGTATACAGAGAATCGGCATGTATTCCGTAGAGCATTTTTTTATCGCCTTCTGGCATTTTTGGTATAAGGCTAATAGGTTGTTGGAGGGTATGTTCTAAAATGGCCTTGGTGGTAGAAGTCTTGGTTATAAAAGGTACTTCCAACGTATCTTTTCTATTGCTATCAAAATAAAAGCGATTCCGATGTATTTCCCTGTTGTTAAGGTTGGTCATATTTATGACGCTATCCTCAAAATAATTTGGAGATATGGTATGTTGGGGATTCTCGTAGAGCATGACAACATTTCCATAAACCGGAAAACCGTTACGCTCGGCCGCATAGTACCACTCATAGTCGTCCCAAGACCATCCAGGGCCCATTGGGGTGTCTTGAAAATTACCAGGGTAAAGAGCGAGGTTGTTTTTACTCTTCAAAAACTTAAAAGCTGTGCTGTCTTTCAGGTAATGATGCAGAAAAGAGGGGTCGCCCGTACCTTCAAAGAATAGAGTGTCGTTATGTTCGATATACTTTAGTGCCGGTATTTTTTTTGGTAGTGTCTTGAGAGCGGTATATAGGGTAAATATTTTGGTGTTGCTAGCGGGTATAAAGTAGTTGTCGCTGTTATGATCGTACAGGGTATCTTTTGAAACAGGGTCTATTACGACCAATCCCGTAAATTGATTTTTAAAAAAAGCGGATTCCAATGAACGGTCAATTGCCTTGGCGTTTTTATTTTTTAGCCCGGCACAGCTAATTGTAACGCATGCGATAATAAAGAGTAACAGGTTATTTTTCATTTAACAATTGATCTATATTGTTTTTAATCAGAATATTATAAAATTTTTGTATTTTTAAATCAATGATAATCAGTTTTTTATGATGTAAACAAGTTTAACATATTTACATTGATTTTAACTTTTTACCTACAATATTATTAGGTCTTTTCGGTTTAAATTTACAGAACAACTAATTAAAAACGCGCTACATGGCTAGAACAATGTTAGAGTATAGTAAAACTGTACTTAAGAAGGTTAGTTTTGATGCTAAATTATTTTACAAGGAACTTAAAAAAGCACTTGTAAGATTACTGCCCGATGAGGTAGAGGAATTAAAAGTCTGGTTAGAGACATTTGTAGTAGACAAACCAGAGCTACAAAAAAGTTTAATCTATATAAAAGAATAAAATAAAAGCCACTTTTTAAGTGGCTTTTATTTTTCAGGTAATTTTTCGTTTGTATACAGGATCTAGTAATGGAGCAATATGAATTTATTTGCTCAGAGGGCTTATTATTTTTACATCTTGAAAAGCAATGGCGCCCCTTACCACACTAGATATAACTTCTCTAAGAGCCTCTGTTATTTGTATTTTCAATTCTTTTTTGTGGTATATGAGACTAACTTCCCTAGCCGGTGAAGGGTCTACAAAATATTTTAAGTTTTGTTTTCTCTTGTCTTCCAGCTCCAATGTATTTAAGAAGGGCAATAAAGTCATTCCCAATCCTTCGTCAGATAAATTTATCAAGGTTTCAAAACTACCACTTTGCAATTGAAAATTGTCTTCCCCAAATTTTTTAGAAGACTTGCAGAGGTTTAAGACACCATCTCTAAAGCAATGCCCATCTTGAAGCAAAAGTATGTCGGAAGTGTCCAAATCGTCGGTTTCCAGTTTTGCAGCAGGGCTCAAACGATGATTTTTAGGAACATAGCCAACAAAAGGTTCGTAATAAAGAGGTCGTTCTTTTAAAAAATCGACTTCTAAAGGGGTAGCGGCTATGGCGGCATCCAAATGGCCATCTTCAAGGTTTTCTATAAGTCGCTCGGTATTTTGCTCTTTTATTATAAGGTTTACCTTGGGGTATTTTTTAATAAAGGTCTTTAAGAACATGGGTAAAAGGGTAGGCATGATCGTAGGTATGATGCCCAAGGTAAAATCCCCTCCGATATATCCTTTTTCTTGGTCTACGATATCTTTGATCCTGTTGGCCTCATTGACAATATTTTTGGCCTGATCTACAATTTTTTTTCCCACTTCCGTAACGGTAATGGGTTTTTTTCCACGATCAAATATTTGTATATCTAGCTCATCTTCAAGTTTTTGAACCTGCATACTTAACGTAGGTTGTGTCACAAAACTTTTTTCTGCTGCCAAGGTGAAGTTTTGATGTTCGGCCACCGCTAATACATATCTTAATTGTGTAATGGTCATGTTAATAATTTTGGGCTATAAAGGTATTAAACCTATCAATTAAGTTTATGATAAACGTCATATTAATTCAATACTTTTATACTTAATTATGTAAAGCATATTAGTGTAACCAAAAAAATAAAAACAAGACATGAAACTAAACAGTATAGGTTTGGATGCCGAGAAATCCAAGGAGTTAAGCAAGGATTTAAATGTACTTTTGGCCAATTTTCAGAGGTACTACCAAAATTTAAGAGGTATACACTGGAATATTAAGGGGAAACGCTTTTTTGACCTTCATGTAAAGTTCGAGGAGCTGTATAACGATGCAAACCTTAAGGTAGATGAAATTGCAGAGCGTATTCTTACTTTAGGTGGGGTACCGTTGCATACGTTTGAAGATTATATTGACAGTTCTTCTGTTCCGGTAGGTAAAAATATTACCAAAGATGATGATGCGATACGATTGATCGTAGATTCGTTAACAGAATTGTTATTGATAGAAAGAGGTATTTTAAATGCTTCGGACGAAGCAAATGATGAGGGTACCAATTCTATGATGAGCGATTTTATCTCTGAACAGGAAAAAACGGTTTGGATGATGAAGGCTTGGTTGGCAGAAGAAATATAACAGTGTCGACTCCAAACAAAAAAAGACCTTCTTTGGAAGGTCTTTTTTTGTTCTTTGATGATTTTAGAACCGCAATCTCAAATCTATGTCTTTATCGGCAACCTCGAATTTTGCATTTTCAAAGGTTGGTGGTCCAAATGACATATCGCCAGAAGTAGCAAAGCTCTCTTTGGGCATTCCGTTGGATTCGAAATCCATTCTATTGTTTTCATTTTCGTCGTGCATCAACATTAAAGCAAAAGTACCCGGTTCAACATCAGAAAAAACAAGGGTAACCTCTCCTTTAACGGCATCAACTTCTGTATTTATAATACCAGGACCTTTCATAAATGTTTCCGCGGTGTGTAACGAGCCGATTACGTTTCCTTTGTCAGAGAGTATATTCTCTATGGTCACTTTCACGGTAACTCCTTTATCCTCTTGTGCCCTTAAGGCAACGGTGGCCAATGCAAATACTAAAATAAGTCCTAATCTTTTCATATGTATGGTTTTATTGTTATTTCAAATCTCCGGTATTCATAATGTTTTGGAAAAAGAGGATCTCTCAACTGTTGTTTTTTGTGAGTGAACCGTATTCTGAAAATTATCGTTCAATTCAGTGCGCATAATCTACGGTTCGGTAAAAACAATTGGTTTAGGTTGTTGATTACGGACAGTTTTGCAGTATAAAATATCAACAACCAACGTATGAAGACTATAACGACCTTAATTTTTTTATGTGCCAGCTTTATTGCCACGGGCCAGACCATAATATCCGGAAAGGTGAAAGATGCGAAGGGAAACCCCATAGAAGGTGCCAATGTGTATTTAGAGGGTACCTATGATGGGGCATCTACAGATGTTAAGGGCAATTTTTCTTTTGAAACAGCAGAAACGGGTACCCAAAACCTAATTGTTTCTATGGTCTCTTTTGAGAGTTATTCGCAAGTAGGGGACCTTTCTTATTTTAAGGATTTGGATATAACCTTACATGAAGCAATGAACCAGTTGAACGGGGTTACTTTAACGGCGGGCAGTTTTAAAGCGGGCGATAATTCAAAGGCCTCTGTATTAAAACCATTGGATATAGTAACCACTGCGGGTGCCGCAGGTGATTTTGTGGCCGCCTTACAAACGTTGCCCGGAACATCTACGATAAATGAAGACGGTAGATTGTTCGTAAGGGGAGGGGCCGCTGGGGAGACCCAGGTATTTATAGATGGCTTAAGGGTGTTTCAACCCTTTAGCGCCACGGCGAACAACATACCTACAAGAGGGAGGTTTTCACCTTTTCTTTTTAAGGGAATCACTTTTAGTACTGGAGGTTACTCTGCCGAATACGGCCAGGCCCTATCCAGTGTTCTGTTATTGAACACCACCGATATTCCCGACCAAGAAAAAACCGATATTTCCATTATGTCCGTTGGGGGTGGTGTGGGCCATACCAAAATATGGGGGAAAGAGTCTTTGAGTATCAATACTTCATATATTAATCTTTCTCCGTATCAATCATTGGTACCCGCCGACCAAGACGTACGATGGAACAAGCCCTACGAATCAATTTCGGGAGAGGCCGTTTTTAGAAGTATAGGAGACAAGAGTATGTTTAAACTTTACTCGGGTTTTAACCATGCCAATTTAGATATTGAACAAGAAGATATCAACTATGAGGAATATGTGCCTTTTCAGTTAAAAAACAACAACCTGTATGTAAATACATCGTACAAGTACTTTTTGGAAAACGAATGGACCATTACCTCAGGAGCGAGTATCTCTATGGATAAGAATAATATTGGAATATTCAACGATAAGGTAGATTCTAAAGAAACGGCAACCCATGTAAAGGCCAAGGTAGGCAAGAATTTCTCCAATAGGTTTCAATTGAATTTTGGTGCGGAGTATTTTTACAATAACTACGATGAAACGTTCAAGGAAGAAATAGGTTCAGAATACGCATATGGTTATCAAGATAATTTATTAGGAGCTTTTGTAGAATCGGATATTTTCTTCAGTAATAAATTTGCAATGAAAATAGGGGCAAGGGTAGAGAACAGTGGTCTTTTAGACCAGATCAGTTTGGCCCCTAGGGTGTCACTGGCATACAAGAGTGGGGAAAAAGGGCAATTTTCTTTGGCATACGGCGACTATTACCAAAACCCATGGACAGAGTATTTGAAATTTAATCAAGACCTTAAGGCAGAAAAGACATCCCACTATATTTTAAACTACCAATACTTGGGTAACGATAAGACCTTTAGGGCAGAGGCCTATCATAAAACATATAACAACTTGGTAAAGTTTAATACCCAATTGCCCCAATTTGATTCTGAATATTCAAATGCGGGAAGTGGATATGCCTCTGGTCTCGATATTTTTTGGAGGGATAATAAGAGTATAAAAAACCTTGATTATTGGATGTCATATTCTTTTTTGGATACAGAAAGAGATTATAGAAATTATGAGGAAAGGGCGACACCTACTTTTGCGCCCAAACACAGTTTTTCGTTGGTAACCAAATATTGGTTGGCAGATTGGCGGTCGCAAATTGGTTTTTCATATAATTATGGGTCGGGAAGACCGTACGATAATCCCAATACCACGGCTTTTATGAACGAAAAAACAAAGGCTTACAATAATTTGAGCATTAATTGGGCCTATTTGGTATCTCAACAAAAAATACTGTATTTGTCTATTAGCAATGCAGCAGGTTTTAACAATGTTAACGGGTATCAATATGCGAACACCCCTAACGACCTTGGGCGTTATGAGCGTAGGGCCATACGGCCTACGGCAGATACCTTTTTCTTTATCGGTTTCTTCTGGACCATCAGCCAGGATAAAAAAAGCAACCAATTGGACAATCTATAAATACAGCTCGTACCAGCCGCCTATATGTAGATATATTAATTTTCGGTAACACTTATTTTGTTAAGCTTATTGGTATTGGAGGATTGGGCGAACCATTTGGCAATTACATTTTCGGCAGGTTTAAAACGTGGAGAAAAATCGAGGTCTGTCTCTGCACTTTCCCTAGTGGTTCTCGTATGCCATTGCCAGATATAAATACCTGCAAACCATGGTTTGTTCCAGTTCTTTTTAAACATGGCTTCATAGGCCAATTGTTGTGTCATATCAGATTTTTTTTCTGATAGTTTACTGAGGTAAGAACTCCATTCCCATGGTTTTATGGTCGCGTCCAGAGTACTTTTGTAACCAACCTCGGTAAAGAGAATGGGCTTGCCATATTTTTTATGTACGTTCTCTAAGGCCTTCAAATGCTTGTCCCAGCCTTTTTCGATAGTTTCCAAAGAGGGGTTTTCTTCTTTGGTTAGGGGAAAATAGGCCTGAATGCCAATATAATCTAGTTGGTCCCAAAAGGTAATATGTTCGTATTCGTCGTGCCAATTGGCGGCATAGGTAAGTTTACCATCATAAATATCCCTAATTTCCTTGATCAACAGCTCCCATTTTTCGGGTTGGTTCTTAATAGAGGTCTTTAACTCTGTTCCGATACAAAATAGTTCTGCTTTGGTGTCCTGTGCCATCTTCGCGTAACGCAACATATGAACACGGTACGAGTTGAACCAAGTATCCCATTCGGTTTTGTTGGATAAGCTGATATTGGAACGCCATCCATTTCGTAACCATAAATGGGGCTTTAGGTGAACACGAAGGTTTTTAGCGTGTAAGTCGTTGAT
The DNA here is from genome assembly GCF_018100785.1 of Maribacter sp. MMG018. GTDB lineage: Bacteria > Bacteroidota > Bacteroidia > Flavobacteriales > Flavobacteriaceae > Maribacter. Next base: position 386,580 of record NZ_JAGJEC010000002.1, read on the forward strand.
GGCCCTTATCATGTTAGAGTCTCTCCGAGAATAAATACCAAGGTTGTTAGGGGCTCTTACGTGATCGCTGTTTTCGTCTTTTTGGTCAATAAAAGGTATTACCGCAACCCACTCAACATTGTTCTTGACAAGGTCGTCTATTGCTTTTGAATTATCGTTAGACCATCCAAAAACACTTATACCCCGCTGTTTTTTGTCTTTTTCATAAAGGTCTTTTGCATAACCGGTTTTGTTTATGACACTGGTGTCCCAATCATAATGGTGCCATTCTCTTGCATTTATGAATACAATGGTCTTAAAGCCTACAAATAGCATGAGTAACGGAAGACAGCATCGGTATAAAAATTGTTTTATGGCAATGTTACGCCCTTTGTTTTTTGAAACTTTTATAAAATGTTTGATCGTTAAAAATAGGGAATAGACCAAAACGAACAAGACATGAAAACCTATAAGAAAATTGGAATTAAAGGCCATTTCAAAAAAGAACAAAGCACTGTCGGCGATACTGCGTTCCCTTCTAGAAAAAAGAAAGGTAAGCACCATAAATACTACCACCCAAAGTAAGGTGTATATCAGTGCTAAATTTTTGGCTCTCTTTTTCAATCTACGTATTTAATTATGTTTGTTCTTCATCTTATCGGCAACGGCTTTCGCATTAAAATCTCGCTGTTTTAATTCGGTAATTATTTGTGAATGGTCCTCTTCTCGCCCTTGAGATAGTTTGTAGGTGGCCTGTATATCGGTGATATTAATTTGAAACCCTACGACCCCCTTAATTTGTTTCATGGTCTTTTCAGAGAGGTTGTGTATGGATACGGGGTTTTCGGAATCTTTCTCGTATTTGTCCACCAGTTTGTGCATAGACGCCAAAACGGCCTCTTCCTCTAAAATTTGTATGGTACCGTATACATGTACCGCTATATAGTTCCATGTAGGTACTTCTTCTTCATGGTACCACGAAGAGGATATATAACTATGCGGACCATTAAAAATACAGAGTACCTGACTCTTATTTTCAAATGATCGCCATTGTGGGTTTGCTTTTGAGATATGGCTTATAAGTACATCGTTGCCGTTTTCGTCCATATCCAATTCTAGCGGTATATGGGTGGCCCATGGTTTATTATCTACCTGATTTATCAGAATACCAAAACTGTTATGTTTTATAAAGTCTTTTACCTCTGATAAATCCTCGTTTTTGTAATGGTTGGGTATATACATAGTATAAAAGTAACCAAAACATCGATTCGTAATACGATCTTTCTATTGGTGATATGTTTTAAAGCGATAAACGGATAAAAGCGTTCTTTAAAAAGAAAAGCCCCATACAATAAAATGTATGGGGCTTTTTAGGTGTTTATTCAAATTGGTAGAAAAAGACTAATGCATGGTCAAATGTGCCATTACTGGTAAATGATCAGAGATATGTTTATTGTTCTCCATGCGATCATCGATATGTTGGTAACTGTTTACTTCAAAATTATGAACAAAAATATAATCGATTCTTTCGTCCAGAATTTTATTATGGTCAAAACCGCTAAAGGTACCCGTAGGGCCATAAAAGGCTTTTTTTGTTGCCGTCTGCCCATCCGTCAATTCTTTTTTAAGAAACTGGATCGGTTTTGTTTCTGGAGTACGGTTCAAATCGCCCATAAGCACTACGGGCAAGTTCTCTTTATTGATCTCCTTAATTTTTAAGGCAATCAATTCGGCCGATTTTTCACGTGCCAAAACACCTTTATGGTCAAAATGAGTGTTGAATACCCAAAAACGTTTTTTGGAGTTTATTTCTTCGAAGAGACCATAGGTACAGATACGTTCTAAAGCGGCATCCCAACCGATAGAAACTTTATCGGGAGTTTCCGATAGCCAAAAAGTATTGTCTTTTAAAAGCTTAAGGTTGTCCGCATTATATAAAATAGGGGAGTATTCGCCTTTTTTCTTTCCGTCTTCTCTCCCCACACCTATGGCTTTGTATTGGGGCAAACTTTCATCCAAATAAACTAATTGCCTTTCCAGTACTTCTTGCATGCCTATGATATCGGGGCTATAGAATTTTAGTAACTTAACCATATCCCCTTTTCTGTCGTTCCAATTGTTAACGGTGTCGTTAACATTGTCATATTTAATGTTATAGGTCAACACTTTTACCGTTTGGCAGTAACTGTTGGATACAACGAGGAGTATCGTTAACGATAAAATAATTTTAAATCTTTTCATAAACTTATTTCTCATCTTTATGTTTATCGAACCAAGCTAAAACACTGGCAATTTTTGCGACTAGATTGCTCGGTCTGTTGGCAATACCGTGTCCCGAACCGGGAATACGCACCATTGCGGCTTCTACACCTTCCAATTTTAGGGCGGTATAGAATTGTTCAGATTCACCGATAGGCGTTCTATAATCCTTTTCTCCCGTAAGTAACATTGTCGGCGTGGTAACGTTTGCGGCATACATTAACGGAGAACGCTTAAAATAGCTTTCTGGATCTTCCCATGGTTTTTTGCCGAACCAGTATTTGTAGAAGAAAGCAGGGTTGTCGGCATACAGCACAAAGCTGGTCCAGTTAATTACCGGTTTGGCCACAACGGCCGCTTTAAACCTATCGGTTTTACCTATGATCCAAGCAGTTAGTACTCCTCCGCCACTACCACCGGTAACAAAAAGGTTATTGGTGTCTACATACCCTTTTTCTATAACGGCATCGACTCCGCTCATTAAATCGTCATAATCATGGTTCGGATAGTCGTGGTGGATCAGGTTTCCAAATTCAGCACCATAGCTGGTACTTCCCCTTGGGTTGGAATATAAAACTACATAACCGGCAGCGGCATAGGCCTGTATTTCTGCACTGTACACAGAGCCATAACTGGTAAAGGGGCCACCATGTATTTCTAAGATGAACGGATACTTTTTGTTAGGGTCAAAATTAGGAGGGGTTACGATCCAGCCTTGTATTTTTCGTTGATCAAAAGAGGACTCCCACCATATTTCCTCTACTTTGCCCAAATCTTTATGAGAAAAGAGATCATCGTTGACGAAGGTGAGACGTTTTGTTCCTTTTTTATCTGCTACGGCCAAATCAGAAGGGTGTTCCGTTCCGCCCAATGTTAGGGCAAACTTGTTGTTTTTAGAAACAGAAAAGTCTGCAGCGTTATAGGGTCTTCCCAACGATAGGCCGCCCAAGCCTTCAGCGATGGTCGTTACCTTACCGTCCAAAGTAATATGCCCTATTTTGGTATCGCCCTTATCATCGTACTGAAAATATAAGCCTTTGCCATCGGCGGCCCAATGTACATTGGCAATACCTCTATCAAAGTCTCCCGAAAGCAATTTAGAGTTACTGCCATCGGTATTCATTACATATAGCTCGGCCATTTGATAGCCCAAGAATTTATCGTCGTTTCCTGTATAGGCAATCTGTTTGCCATTAGGTGAAAGTACGGGGTTGTTATCCGGGCCAAAACGGGTGGTTAAGGGGGTGACGGTATTTGTGTCAAGGTCTAAACGATAAATTTCGCTATTGGCCGGCTCAAAAGCTTCTTCAGGATTAAAATTAGCTGAAAAATACAGGCTCTTATTGTCTTTTGACCATATAGGGGCACCATGGTTAAAAGGCTCAGAGGTAAGTTGTCTTGGGGTACCACCATCTATAGATAAGGTAAACAATTGGGTGTGTCCCGATTTTAGGTATCCTTGGCCATCACCTCTATATTTTAATTTATCGATATAGGTGGGTGGCGTGTTCCATTTGGCCCCTTCGGGCTTTTTGGGCATTTTAATGAGTGACTGTTTTTTTTCGGGGACGAACATGGTAAATGCCAAATAACGGTCATCGTGCGACCAACTTACGGCACCCGGTGCTTTTGGTGTGTTCGTTAAAGGTGCTATCTCTTTCGTGTCCATCCACATTATGTAAAGCTTCATTTTATTATCCGCCATGTTCGACTTAAAAATGATTTTCTTTCCATCGTGTGACCATCTGGGGTAAAAGTCGTTATGGTTGCCAGTAGTCAATGGTCTGTTTTGCGAACCGTCGTAGTTAACGATCCATAGATTTGAGAGATTCTTGTCGGTCATAATGTCCTTAAAGTTTCTCACGTAGATAATTTTACTGCCGTCGGGTGAAATTTGAGGGTCGGATACATACTCCATGTTAAAAATATCGGTAAGCTCAAGATGTGATGACACTTGTGCCGTGGCAGGTACCGAAAACAGCAGAAAAAGCAGTGTTTTGATAAAAATTTTCATAATGTCGAATTAGGTTTGAAATAGAAGTTATGAAGATAACGATTATACATAAAATATGTAAACCCGTAAGATGGTAAAAGGTCAAGTATTTAATTGCTTTTGATCAAAGTGTTTTGTTGCTTTTCGTATTTTCACAAAATGGATCAAAAAGGCTATCTACACCAAATTCATCCGGTGCTTCCGGTTTGGGATGTAATAGAGGCGCTTGATTTTTATGTAAACCGGTTGGGGTTCAGGATCGCCTTTGCCGATGACCCTAAAAAACCCAAGTATGCCGGTGTTATAAAAGATGCCGTGGAGATACATTTGCAATGGCATGATGCCAAAGAGTGGGATGCTGAAATTGACCGACCTATGTTGAGGATCGTCACCCAGAACATAGAATCCCTGTATCGGGAGTATGGAGAAAAAGAGGTCTTTAACCCGCACACTCTATTAAGGGAAACTGCCTGGGGCACTAAAGAATTTGCCTTTTATGATCCTTTTAAAAATGGATTGACCTTTTATAGGGATATTTAAAGTAGATGATCGTAGAGGATTGAAAGTCAGGAATTAAAAAAAGATAAAAATGAAAGTATTATTTATTGGGGGAACGGGGAATATTAGTACGCCAAGTAGCAAACTTGCCGTATCTAAAGGAATGGATCTGTATTTGTTGAACAGGGGAAAGGCCAAGGTTCACATTGATGGGGCAAAAACCATTATCGGGGATATTAATAAGCCAAACGAGTTGGCCGAACTAAAAAAACATGATTGGGATGTAGTCGTTAATTGGATCGCCTTTACACCAGAAGATATTGAGCGAGATATCGCATTGTTTAAAGGGAAGACCAAACAATACATTTTTATCAGTTCTGCGTCTTGTTACCAGACACCGTTAAGTTATCCGGTAATAACCGAGTCTACACCGTTGCACAACAATTTATGGGATTACTCGCAAGGTAAAATTCAGTGTGAGGACCGTTTGCAAAAAGCGTATCGCGAAGAAGGGTTTCCCATTACCATAGTTCGCCCTTCATTAACGTACGATACCGTAATACCGATTGCAATAGGCGGATTTAATAAATACAATACCGCAAAGCGAATTTTAGAAGGTAAGGAAATCATAATACATGGCGATGGAACATCGTTATGGACGGTAACCCATTCCGATGATTTTGCTAAGGGATTTGTTGGCCTCCTAGGCTTGCAACCCGCGATTGGCCATGCTTTTCATATTACTTCGGATGAGGTACTTAGCTGGAATATGATTTATAAGATTTTGGCGGATGCACTTGGGAAAGAAGCGAAGGTGGTGCATATAGCCTCTGACTTTATCTGTAAGGTAGAGCCGTCCTTTACTGGGACCTTGTTGGCGGACAAGGCAGAAAGCGTCTTGTTCGATAATACAAAGATCAAGACTTTTGTACCCGGATTTAAGGCAACGATCCCTTTTTCCGAAGGAATCAAAAGAACCATTACATGGTTACAAGAGAAACCGGAACGCCAAAATATAGATTTGGAAACGGAAGCGAAGATCGAGAATGTGTTGAAAGCCTATAAGGGATTATAAATATATTTTTTTTAAGGTCTCGTTTTTGAATCCGATTTCATTTAGGAAGTACCGCTATCATATGCTTTAAAAGTGGCATCTATAGATTGAACGTTTTTAAACTGTTTTCTATAGGTAGTTTTTAGGCAATTACCGTAAAATAGAACTACGGGAGTGGCTTGTATATCTTGGTATTATTCTATTTCATGATTATTTAAATATTTTTCTATTCTTTGATATAAGAGTGCAGCGTCTTTTTTAGCATACTCAAGCCTATTTAGAATGGAATAGGCATAGGTTAATTCTAAATTTGTGAGTTGGTAAAATTTATCCTTACGCATCATTTTTAAAAGAATGGGGATTTCGGCGGGACTTACTGAATCTGGAAATTTAGGGTTAAATACTTTGTATGAGTTCATAAAATGCGGGTAATCACTCCGTGAATCTGAACCATATTCATATAGGAATTCTAAATTAAGATAGTACGCAACAATCTCATCACGTATGTCTTGGTCTGAAATTAGGCTAATGTTACCTGTGCTTGATAACTCATTAAAAGTTCTATTATTAGGGGTAAACCTGCCTATGCCATAAATACCGCCATATGCTACATCATTTATAAATGTGATGGTATCGGTTGGTATTATACCGTTCAGGTAGTAATTTTTAGCCTTGTTTAAACTTTGAATTTTTTTATCACCATTTTTAAACCAGGTCCTTTCAAAATATAAGGAATCCGATAGTATATCCTCTTGAATATTCTTTAGATAATTCAATTCTACCTCTCTGCTTTTACGAGACTCATTCCAGTTATTAATCTGTAAGGCAATTAAGATTCCAAAAACAACGAGAATAATTTCACCGATGGCGTATTTTATATACTTGGAAACTTTGCCTTCTTCGAGCAGGTTTCTGCGGATTTTTCTAAAGAAATTAATCATTGGTGTCCGCTTATAGTTACATGATTCTTAGTACGGCATAGTACACAGCGGTTGCTAATAACAGCAAAAGGCTTATGGCTAAAAACCTGATCGAACGTTGTACGTTTCTAAATTTCCATGCAGAGATCTTAGAATTGATATAGATTTGCTCTCCCAATTGTTCAAAAACCTCTTTCTCGTTAATGCTTACGTTGTAAAACTTCTTTGAAAACTCTTTAATGGTGCCGAACTTGGTAATGACATCTCCAAAATAAAATACATTGTCGCTATAGTTTCCCTCCAATTTTGGAATAAAGCACCGTACACTATAAAAGATAGACATTACCGTAGCTATAAACCAAAGCCCCATGAGTATATAGAATAAAATGGCATTGGAGAGCGAATGCATTACAGGGGCTGCACTTTGGTAGATAAAGTTTAGAATAATACCGTAAAAGGAAAGTATAAGCCCCGCTTTTAGTTCTGATGCCTTTATGAGTCCGGATACATAATTAATGGTTCCCCAATAATGATCGACCAATTCTTCTGAATGTCCCTTAGATTTTAATTCATCTAAAAGACCTTTCTCAAAAGCGGATAAGGAATCGTGAACTTGCTCTTTAGCAGCCGTTTTTTGTTTTTTATTGTTCGATGGTTTGGTCATGGATTTTAATTTATTGTAACTGGCTATTCTATCACATTGTACACCATGAGTGGTTGCGATTTGTTCTTCATGTTAATACTGCCTAAGTTTTCACATTTAAAAGCTTCTTTTACCTGTTCATAACAACTTTCGCAGATAATAATTTGATTTTCTTTTGCGGCATCTTGTAACCTGGCAGCAGTATTTACAGAATCTCCAATAACGGTATAGTCCAATCTTTTTAATGTCGCCGAGCCAATGTTTCCAGAAATCATTTCTCCGCTTTTAATACCGATAGAAACCTTTGGTTGGTATGTTTCTTTGCCTTCCTCAACAGGAAGACTGTTTACTTGGTTTCTTATGGCCAATGCGGCATCAATGGCACGGTCTAAATGATATTCGCCCCTAAAAACGGCCATCACGGCATCTCCTATAAATTTGTCTATAATGCCGTCTTGCTCCATAATCTCCTTCACCATGGTATCGAAATAGGTATTGAGCATTGAAACGACTATATCTGGACTCGTGGTTTCACTGATTTTTGTGAATCCGCAAACATCAACGAACATTATTGTGCCCTCGATATTTTCGTTCGCCATAATTTTGGACTCATATTCTTGACCTCCCATAAAGTTGAGAACATTCTCGTCTACATACATTTTAAGAATATTGTTCTCTTTGATCGCCTGCAGTGTTTTTCTTATCTCCATGGCATGCTTTAAAGTTTTTTCCATGGTAATGGTCAGGTCTTCAAAGTTTATGGGTTTGGTGATAAAATCGAAAGCACCACGGTTCATGGCTACACGAATATTCTCCATATCCCCATAGGCGGAAACAATGACAGATTTAATCAACGGACTGGATTCGTGCAACTCTGAGAGTAGGGTAAGTCCATCCATCTCGGGCATGTTAATATCGCTCAAAACAATATCGATACCTGGGTTTTCAACGAGCTTGTCAAGTGCATCTCTACCATTTATGGCAAATACAAACTCATATTCGTTTTGTCGTATCTGTTTTCTAAATTTCTGCTTGATGAGTATCTCTAAATCCGTCTCATCATCTACTACCATTATTTTTGCCATAGTCTTATGTTAAGGTTATCAGCTTGTCTTTTAGAAGTGAAAAGTCTAAAGGTTTTGTAAGAAAGTCATCGGCACCTAGATTTTTTGCCATAGTTCTATTTTCATCATCTCCATAGGCGGTAATCATCATAACCATTGGAGGCGGTTTTACGTAATTTTTTTTGATGGTATCTAACAATTCCAGTCCGCTCATGCCGGGCATATTTATATCGGATAAAATCAATACCGCTTCATGTTCCATTGCTTTCATTAAGTTTAAGGCTTCTTCGCCAGAAAAGGCAAATACAAACTCTAATTCTTCTTTTCGTATTTCTTTTCTAAAACGCTGTTGAAAAAGTACTTTTACATCTTGTTCGTCATCTACAACTAATATTTTCATAAGGTGGTTTTTTGTGGTTATTTTATTGGTAATGCTATGGTAAAAGTGGTGCCTTCTCCCTGTTTGGTATCAACTGTTAATTCACCACCATGTACTTTTACAATATCATAGCTTAATGATAGTCCTAATCCGGTGCCTTCCCCAGAAGGTTTAGTAGTGAAAAAGGGTTGAAATATTTTATCCAATACCTCTTTAGGCACTCCATTACCATTGTCCGATACTTTTATGAATACCATAGTACCTTTCTTTTCTGTAGTTACCGAAACGGTAGGTTCGTACCCTTTGGGGTTTTCTTCTTTTTTCTTCTTTACCACATAAAAGGCATTTGTAATAAGGTTGAGAATTACTCTACCCATATCTTGGGCTACGATATTTAATTTACCGATAGAGTCGTCAAAGTCGGTATTTAATGTGGCATTAAAGGTTTTATCCTTTGCACGTAAACCATGGTAGGCCAGGCGTAGGTATTCATCTGATAAAGTATTGATATCCGTCATTTCTTTTTGACCAGTGCTGCTACGGCTATGTTGTAACATTCCTTTCACAATGCCATCTGCACGCTTGCCATGAAAAATGATTTTATCCTCGTTATCAGAAACATCTTTGGCCAGGGCTTTTACTTCATCATAGTTGCCATTCTCAATTTCTACTTCCATTTCTTCCAGAAGTTCTTTATTTACTTCAGAGAAGTTGTTGACAAAGTTGAGCGGATTTTGAATTTCGTGGGCAATACCTGCAGTAAGTTCACCCAAACTTGCCATTTTCTCTGATTGTATCAGCTTTGATTGTGTGGACTTTAATTCGTCTATTTTATTTTTAAGCTGAACCGTTCTATGACTAACACGCTCTTCTAAGATTCTATTTTCTTTAGTTAATTTTCTGGCCCTAAAAACAATATATGCCCTTAAAATACTAGCTGCAATTAAACAGAATATTAAGTATGCCCACCAAGTTTGCCACCATGGAGGATTTATTTTAAAAGATAGGCTATCAGGATTGGACCAATTACCAATGGAATTTCTAACGGCCACTTTAAAGGTGTAATTTCCTGGTTTTAAATTATAATAGTTCTTGGTCTTGGTTGCATTTGCGGCATAGGTCCAATCTTCATCTTCACCATCTAGAATAAATCGATAGTTTAATTTATCTCTATTAAATATAGCATCACTACCGTAACTAAAACTAATACTGTTCTGGTCATAGGGTAGTATTAGTCCTTCTGGAATATTATAAGGAGGTTTAACAGAATCCCACCTTATTTTATTGGTACTGGCATTGGTTGAAGTTTGCTCTTTTGTAGAATCTTTTCCAATATTTATATTGAGCCACGGGTTTTCATCCATGACGAAAATGTTGTTGATTTTCACTGTTCCAGTAGTACTATCCTTTTGTGGTTCTGTATTAAGAACAAGTAGTTTCCATTCATTGGAAGTATTTGTAACACCTGACCAAAACTGACCGTTTTTTAAAAATTTAGGGGAATCTTGTAAATAATCGTTCGATTTAAAACCAAGTCCGTCATTAAAATTGTAGAAGCCTTTATCAGTTGTTTTTGCAGTGGCTTTTTCCATGGCAACTAAACCATTACCGCTAGCAGCGTACATCATACCTCCTTTTTCGGTCAGATCATAAAAATCTGTAGGGTATAGTCCGTTTTCTTTCTTTATTGAGGTTAGGGTATTTTGTTCTAAGTTTAGTATGTTAACACCATTTTCGGTAGTTAACCATAGCTCTCTTTCGTTTGAAATTTTGGCGGTGGATACATTATTATTGCTAAGACCTTGTTCTTCTCTAAGGTAACTGACGATATTCGTTTTTAAATCAACTTTGGCTAACCCGTTCGTAGTAGGGGTCCAAAGAATTTCTTTATCATAAACCATTATAGATCCACTTCCTGCAATTAAAAAATCAGGGTTATTTTTAGAAACTGCTTTTTTAAAGTTGTTGTTTTCAATATTATAGACATACAGGCCCATTCTCGTATATATTGCAAAAGTATGCTCATCAATAATTGCAATACCTGCTCCGTAAACATCGGTAGAATTGGCGTATGAGGTGAGTTTGTTTTTTTGTCGATCAAGAATAGAAAAGCCTTCTCTCGTATTTATAAAATAAATATTAGGTGTGATCTCTTTAATGAAATTAATTGTGTTAGTGTTGGAATGTAACTGATCAAAACCTAGGGCTTTTATAGTATTTTCATTTAAGTTGATTATATTGATTCCCGAAGCCGTTCCTAACCATATGTCACCATTGGAGTCTTCTTCTATTTCCCATATTTCCTCATTTATAAGACCTCTTGTGTCATCAAAATATTCTGTTTGTAAAGTGTAATTTGTGGTTATTAATACTCCATTATCCGTAGTGGCAATCCATAACGAGCCATCATTTCTTTTTAAGGGTCTAGGAATCTTTAGAGAGCCTTGTAGTGCGCTATTTAAAGCTATCGTTTTGTGTTTTTCCAGATTGTTACTTAAGATAAACGCCTCGTTAACGCCCAAAATCCAGAAATTACCATCGTTATCTTCTTCCATTTCGGTACCTACTATGCTATAGCCATTTTCTTGGTCTAATACTTTTGCAGTATTATCTTTTAAGGAGAGTCGTAAAACCCTAGGAATGGTAATATTACTAGTTGCAGAAGAATATGGATAGTTAAGCCAAATGTTTCCTTTTTGATCTTCTGTAACATCCCAAACTATGGAGTTTATTTCAATGTCTGCAATCCTTGAAAGTGTTTTAAGCTCCTTTCTATCCTTATCTAAAATCCTCAAATGATTTGTATAACCTAACCAAAGATTATTATTGCTATCTTCAAAAAGTCTCCAAGGTTTATTACTATTAACGTTGCTTACTTTTTGCAAACTTTTTAATTCAGGGTCAATAGTATAGAAGCCTTCGTTTAGAGACGCTATATACATAGTACCGGTATGGTCGCAAAGAACGTCGAATGGGGTGAAATTTTCAGTTCTGGTAATGGTATATTCTATATTATTATCGAAATCTAATACATTGATTATGCGATCTGCGGGTCTAACCAACCAAAGTTTACCTTGTTTGTCCAGTTCCATTTTGTAGACTGTATTGTAATCATAGATAAATGCATTTTCACCGTCATAAAGTGTTAATGATGAAAAGGACGATGAACCAATCCAAATACTACCATCCTCAGTTTCTAAAAAGGAGGTAATATCATTAGAGGGCAATCCTTCATTTGATGAAAGTTGTAAAAGGTTTACATTAGTACCGGCCATATTTCCAGGGGGTTTCATTTTGGTAATAATCGGTTTTTTTATGGTAGATTTTGTGATAGTAAAGGAAACGGAATCAAACGTTATATTTTCTGTCGGAAAACTGTCCCAGTCCAAATCGTACTCCTTCATTGGTGACTTCAATGGTTTAAAAGTGTTTAGCTCAAAGGATTTGCTAGGTAAGTCATCCACATTTAAATCATACGAAAGGGGTGTTGTTAATGAATCATTAGTTAAGTTTTCCCATTCAAAAGGTTCGGGATCCGTAAATTGTAAAGGAATGGTTTTTGGAACTTTATAATCACCCACCGTAGTTTCATCTTCAGACTTGCTCTGTTTTTGGCAAGAAATCAGAAATAGACCGTAAAAGATACCGATTAAGAATATTGGTCTTGTTAATGTTATGTTCTTCATATTGGTCTAGTTATCGGTTAAGTTTGGCAATTCTATAATGAAGGTGGTTCCCTTGTTTTCAGTTGTTTCTACTATTAATTCACCACCATGCCCTTTCGTTACAATATCATAACTCATGCTCAATCCTAAACCAGTACCTTGCCCAGTAGGTTTTGTGGTGAAAAAGGGTTGGAATATTTTCTCTTTAACTTTTTCAGGAATGCCATCACCATTATCGGAAACACTAATGATGATATGTTCATCCGTTTTTTTAGTGCTGACAGTTACTATGGGCTTAAAATTAACATCCATTTGTTTTTTCTCGTTTACCGCATAAAACGCATTGGTAATTAAATTGAGAATTACCCGCCCCATGTCTTGTGGTACAATATTTACGTTACCAATACTGTCGTCAAAATTTGTAATGAGTTCTGCATTAAATGATTTATCCTTTGCTCGCAGACCATGATAGGCCAAGCGCAAATATTCATCTGCAAGGGCATTGATATCCGTAGGTTCTTTTGTGCCGCTGCTGCTCCTAGAATGTTGAAGCATACCTTTTACAATATTGTCCGCACGTTTGCCGTGATGGTTTATTTTCTCAAGGTTTTGCTTGATATCCAATGAAATAGCTTTCACTTCTTCAAGATCTCCTTTATCCAATTCCTCGTTCATTTCATCAATAAGCTCGTTACTTACCTCAGAGAAATTATTGACAAAGTTTAAGGGGTTTTGAATTTCATGGGCAATGCCGGCGGTAAGTTCACCAAGGCTCGCCATTTTCTCGGATTGAATAAGTTGAGATTGGGTGGCTTTTAAATCTTCTAAAGATTGATTTAATTCTGATGTTCTTTCTTTTACTTTTAATTCTAACTTTTCATTTTGTGAAGTAATTAGCGCACTCTTTTCAGCTTCGACCTTTACAAGTTCCATTGCATTTTGCCGCATATTCTCATTTTTCTCTCTCATGCGATAAGCAACAAATGCCAACATGCCTAAAAAGAGAATGGCTTTACCGATCGTATCACTATAAACCATTATTAATCTTAGACTAAAATCATCTGTTAAAGAGGATTGTCTTACCAAAAATCCAACAAGAGAAAAGACATAAGAAAATGTTAAACAATAAAGAAGTATTCTAGCAGATAAAACTTTATTCTTAGACTTTATGGATAGGTAGATTAAGAAAATGCCAATACTGATTTGAAATATAAAATATAGACCCCCCCCTATATCGTTGGTTACAAAGAAGAAAAATAAAGGTATAATCAAACTTGCCAAAATAAGCCATTTAGGAACTTTTCCATAATATATTTTATAGGCGAACAAAACGCAGAATAAGTAAAAACATAATTCTAAATAAAATCTGCAATAGGCAAACATTATCATGTAATGAGATGGTATAGTAAAGTACAAACTATCACCACCATAGAAAGCTGTGCTAATATTCGCTAATAACATTATAGTAGAAAAAAGAGCGATAAAGAGTAGTTCACTTTCCTCTTTAATAAGGAAATAAAGAAGCCAGAAAAGAATGAAGAAGATGAAAGAACTCAATAAGTCAAATAAATGTTTATACCCTATAAAACTCATGTAGTCAAAATAGTCATTGGTAACAAATCTGGTAGAGCCCAAAGGAAGCCATTTAGCAATGCCCCAATAGGTACTATAGTCAACATAATGTATGGCTAATGTATATGTAGTGTCAGGTTCTAAAAATATTGGGGTTCTTATTTCAAAATCTTGAATATGCTCTTTAAATGAGGCTCTGTCTTTCCCTTTTTCTCCAAATTGGCGGAATAACTTTCCATTTAAATAAATATCCTCTGCAGCATGATCTTCTTTATCTAAATAGAGTGGAAGCTTTGCAATAGCACTATCAATAGTAAACTGCAATCTGAACCATCCTTCAAATTTTCCAGCACTATCTGCCATATCATTGGTTATCTGAGAAGGGCTTAATCGTTCCCAACCGGCTAAATCAATGTTGATAGGAGATGAATCTTTTTCATTGCCCGATTTAAAAATCCAACCTTCTCTATTTTTCAACGTTAAACCAAAAAGTGGATCTACGTCTGCTTTCGTAAAATGTATAATTGTATCGAGTGCCAGCCCATTTTTATCTACCGGGTTTTCTTGCCCACTTGCCGTAAATAGCATACAGAAAAATAGGGCAATCAATAATAGGGGTTGTTTAATCATTGATTTTTAGGTTAATTATGAAAGTTGTGCCTTCACTTTCTTCAGTTTCCACTTGCAATTCGCCTCCGTGGCCCTTGGTCACAATATCATACCTCATACCTATGTTTGAGTAAGAGTTTATACCTATAGAGTAATGTAATCGTTTGTCATATGTCTTAATACTTTCTTTTTCTCTTTCTTTAGTTGGTGCCATGTACTAATTGGTGGTTGGTTTGAAAAAATCGTACTGATTACAAATTCATTTATCTATTTAATTTTTCAACCAAAGCAAAACAAATACAGCTGCAAATCAGGGGTAGTCGGCAACTTATTGTGAATCAGAAAAATAAAAGGGGATTTTACACCCTTAAAATACACAAATAACCATTACCGTTTGCCAGTTGGTATGGGAATTTGAGTGTATTTATTTATTAATTCGATATTAATGATCAAACAAGATAGTTTTATTCACTTTTATAAACTTCCAGTTCTATTTCTATTAAAAACTCAGGCATTGCCAGTTCTTTGACTCCTAGCCAAGATCCCGCGGGAAATTGTTTTTTGTAAATTTCGTTTCTGTACGCGGCGACTTCTAAAAACTTGGGCATGTTGGTAGTAAACACATTTTCGACAATAACATCGTCGAAAGTGCAGCCAAAATGCTCTAGAATCTTATTTAGGTCCGAGTAGCAATTGATCATTTGTTGTTCAAAATCTCCTACTGCGGTAGGGGTGCCATCGGCATCCATACTAACCGCCCCCGATATTTTTATATCATTTCCAATTTTTACGGCATGCGTATACCCAAATGTTTTTTCGACCTCTGGACGTAAATAAAAATACTCGGGGGTTTCTGTTGTGATTTCTTCAATGGTCACTTTCTCTTCTATTTCTTTTTTTGGTTGGTTGCACGATACAAATAAGAGAGAAATAGAGATGGCGCATAATACAGGCTTAAGAAATGCTGTGTTTTTCATAAAGTTAGAGTTTTATTAATTCGTGTTATCTATTGGCCGCATCTGCCAGTTGCTTTGTATCTACATATTGTTGAAAGCCCACGATCTTACCTGATTTTAAGATCCAAAAGTGTGCTGCCTGCGCGTCTATGAGTGCGCCATTGTCTTTTCGTTTGGCATCATACCTTAGCGTAGCAAGTACTTTGTCTTCGTACATTTCATGAAGTACAATATCTTTTGTATTGAAATACTCATGCTCTTCAGCCAATTTTATAAAAACACCGTTCAATACGGCTTCCGGACCAACGTATGGGTTGCCATTTGCCAAGGCATTGCCCTCGGCTTCGTTCCATATTATTTTTTCGTCCATTAACTCTAAAACGGTAGGGATATCGCTCTCTGTAAAGGCTTTGTACAGGGTATCTATAACTTTTAGATTGATGCTGGTCGTTTGGTTTTTCATTTATATTCTCTTTTGGTTGTTTGGTAGATGTTTTAAAAAAAGTGGCAGACTTAATTTGCAATCATACAGGTTGTTGGTTGTAAAAACATAATTGTTTTAATCCTGTCAGATGTACAATAATTTCCCCCGAAACACGTCTGCCAACTTTAATGGTTTTAATTAGAATGGTTATTTAATTTGCGAAATAGTTTCAATTCTTAACGGAAGGAACTATTTCATAAGGTTTGTAACAATTTTGTTTATAGCTTGTAAGCGTATCGCTCCAGTAGGCCATTTGTAATTTCATACCTAACGATCTACCGTCATTTTGATTCTCGCATTCCATTGTCTCTTTATCCCATATTTTATAGAAAACTTTTACATTTTCCAATGCGCTTACATACTTCTCGAGGTTTTTTTCAGCTATTTCACCGTTATTAAAATTTAAAGGGGTTTTAGATTTTTGCCCCTTGCTTTCCATTACTCCAAATATCATACAGACAAAAAAGAACGTAAGTTTAAGTCGTTTCATAATATCATCGATTTTTTAATGAATATTACTTTTTTGATATGTTAATGGGGAACATTGTTTTAAAGAACTCGATATACGGTCTTAAATGCAATTCATTAAGGACGGATGAGAACTCTTACTGTCCGAAAGGTCATTTTTATTGATCGAAGCATGTATAAAAGAAATAGTGTATGAACAGCTTCTTTTTCAGCTAACCGATTAATTGTAGAACATGGGGGAGCGACCGCACATATCTGATAGAGTTGACATGCCGGGGAAACAGAGGTAAAAAGGTCTTTTTATTCAGGGGTTACCCGATTTATGATGACGTAGTTTATGTAACGACGGTACTGGGTATACGCTCTTCTACGATGTTGTTATCATTATCTAGGTAAACGAAATATGAGTGGTTTTCACCATCCAAGGAAATGGAACAGTTAACCTCGTCATTGATAAAATGTATGGCCGAACGATCGTCGCAGGCATACCCATCCGTTAGCTTACCGGTAATAATATTGTTATGATATAAAGGTCTTCTAGATTTTTCGGAATTGTAATGCGGGCAATGACTTTTATCTATGAACCGCATACCTTCAACAATACTTAACTCTTTAGGTCTAGAGTCTGTGGTGCCGGCATTGAACCAACATAAAGACCCTGCACTGCCGCCCCCCATAACAACTCCGTTATCATAAGCTTTCTTAAGAGCAACATCAATGCCTTGGGCCTTCCAAATGGCCAACATGTTCAAGGTGTTTCCCCCGCCTACAACAATAGCATCCATTTTTGAAATTATCTCTTCAAATGACTCCTTTTGGTCATAAGAGTTTATCCAAACGGTTAAAACATGCGGAGTCACATTAATTTGTGAACAAACCTCATAGAAAGAATCTATGTAGTTTTGGTCCTCTCCGCTTGCAGTGGGTATAAAGCAAAGGTTCGGTTTTTCTTTACCGGTCGCTTCTGCCATATATTTTAAAAATGGAACGGTATGTCTGCCACTACCGTATATTAAGAGCTGTTTTTTCATACAGGCAAAATAATTGATTCTATAACTGAATTAAAAGTGTATCATATCTTTTTTTATAGAGGCAGCGGTATTTAAGCATTATTTCATTACCGGTATTGATAAGGAATAACCTAAGTCTTCCATAAAATTTAGCATATCAAAATAGGTAACTTCATGTACTATTTTACCGGCATCGTCAAATGTAAGAATGCTAACACCTTTTGTTTGTCCGACTTTGCCGGTGGGCGGTGTATCTCCTAACATACCGGTATTGGTGCCATGGCATTCCCAATTAACATAGGTTCTATTTTCAACTATGGTAATTTCTTTATCAACAACTAAGATGTCGGGCATGGCCCTATGCCAAAAATACATGGATTTAAAAAGTTCGTGCTGGTCGTATGATATATTTTCACCATTTACGTTGCGCACAAACTTTTGTATGGTAACCGATTGTTGCAATAAAGTGTCATACTCGCTCCATGCACTTAAGTATTTTTTAGTGTTCTGTTTTAAGACCGATATATTGGGTTTAGGAGTGGGGGAAGGGTCATTGTTTTTATGGGAGTTTTTATTTCCACAGGCCATGCAAAGCATCCATACGACGGCGATAAGTTTACAATGTTTCATAAAATAGATTTAGGTTGATTTTGGATACTTATGAAGTAAAGTATAAATATTTGCAAACCATTGCAGATAAGGATGGGGTTACGTGTCCATTGTCCGAATAACCTTGATTTTTGATCAAGCTAAAAACTGGGGAGAATGTTGTACATTTAATGCAATCTCATTTTCCCCGGTGAGAATCAACCAGTGAAATGAGAGTCGGCCAGCATATAATCTATCCCTTAGTTCTGTTGTCTTTTTTTGGACTAAGCTTCTCCTATGGTCAGATCGTGGATTTAAAAAGCGAGCATCCCTATGCCAAGGTTTTTGTAGAAACCGACAATTTTGGCGCTTCTTACCTAGATACCTTAGAACAAAACTATAACAAGGTGAAAACCGATTCTATAAGGTTTTCGATGCTGAACGACCTAGCATATTATTGGCATACTAGAAACCTGAATAAGGCAATGGCTTTTACCAAAGACGGGCTGGACTCTACAGTGCGAACCGATTCTTTATGGCATGGTAGATTTCAAATAACACAAGGAGCCATTCTTTTGCGGTCAGAAAAACTGGATAGTGCCCAAATTGTTCTTGAGGCCGCCAAAACAAAGGTGCATCCATCGGATTTGGCATTTTTGAACACTCAGTTGGGCTATGTTTATGAAAGAAGGGGCCAACTAGACAAAGCTGCCGATTACGCCTTAAAGTCATTGGATTTAGGTGAGGAGTATAACGATACCAAAGCAATGGCGATGGCTTACAGTGATCTAAGCAATCTTTTTTGGAAACAAGGTAAATATAGATCGGGTGTAGAATATGGACTAAAATCTTTAGAGCTTTTTGAAACATGGGGCATTACCGATCTAGATTATGACTTTACGTTATATGTTACCGGAAATAACTATCTGGCATTAGAGAATTACCATGAGGCCCGTAGGTATTACGAACAGGCGATCATAATTGGGGAACGCTATGGTTTTTATAATAATTTAAGTGATGTTTATATTTCATTGGTAGAACTTTACACCTATTTGGGTGAGTTTGATAAAGCTGACGAAGCGGGAAAAAATGCTGTTAAGTATGCAGAACTTCTAGAGAATAATTTTATGATAATGCGTTCTTGGCTTGCGGTAGGCAAATTACAGAACATACAAGAAAATTATTCAGAAGCGATTAAAAGTCTAAATACGTCTATAACAGTAGCAACAAAAGACTTTGGAGATGCCTATTACCTGAGTGATGCCTATCAGGAACTGGCCAATGCCTACGCCAATAAGCAGGACTATAAAAATGCATACAGCGCATTTTCTGAATATGATTCCTTAAAAAGTGAGGTGTTTACGGCAGAGGCGGACCATCGTATATCACAATTACGTACAGAGTTCGATGTAGCTAAAAAAGAAAACACCATAAACTTGCAAGAGATCCAAATTAAAAAGCAGGAATCAAGACAACAGTTGATTACCGTTATTACATTCTTGTTGTTGCTATTGTTATTATTGGCCTATAAGGCAATTTCCAATAATACTAAAAAGAATAAACTCTTAGAGAATAAGAACGCCGAAAAGGAGTTTTTGCTCAAAGAAATACATCATAGGGTGAAAAACAACCTAGAAACCGTTTCTAGCTTATTGTCGCTACAGGCATCATTAATAGAGGACCCCGAGATTATGGAGGCCATGGAGCAAAGTCAACAGAGGGTTCATAGTATGGGCATGATCCACCAAAAATTATACTTGGGCGAGAAATTGGCCACTATAGAAATGAAAGATTATTTTAATAATCTAAGTGATTATATAGTACACTCTTTTGGCAAAGGTGAGCAAATAGACGTGAATATTATCATGGATGAGATTGAATTGGAGGTAGATGTAGCAATACCTATAGGTTTAATAGTCAATGAGTTGGTAACAAATTCCTTAAAATATGCTTTTCCCGATAACGGCAAGGGAAACATTGTCTTGAGCTTGGTGAAAAATAATGATATGCTCGTTTTGGTGGTTAGGGATGACGGTGTAGGAATATTGAACGAAAATCTAAAGAAAGGAACAGGGTTTGGCACCCACTTGGTAAACCTATTGGTGAAGCAATTGGATGGAAAAATGGTTTTGTTGACAGATCATGGCAGATCTGTTCAAATTGAATTTCAACATATAAAAGCAGCCTAATGAACAATTCCGTTAAAATATTGATAGTTGAGGATGATATGATAATTGCCGCCAACTTATCCATTCAATTAACAAGTTTGGGATATGAGGTAACCGGCATTATACCTAGGGGAGAAGAGGCTATTCTACACGTTAGGGAACAGTCGCCCCATATATTGTTAATGGACATCAACCTAAAAGGTAATCTTAATGGTATAGGTACGGTCAAGGCAATTCAAAAAGAAAGGGATATTCCCGTTATATACCTTACCGCAAATAATGATGATGCCACTTTTGAAAAAGCAAAAGAAACCCGCCCTAAAGCCTTTATAACAAAGCCCTTTAATAAATTAAGTTTACAGCGAACAATAGCCTTGGTCGTTGGGCAATTAAAGGAAGCTACGCAGGCCGATCAAAGCAAGCAACAAATAGAGGTGCTTGATGATCGCATTTTTGTTCGTCATAAGGGAAGAATGGAAAAACTTCTTTTGAACGATATATTATATATCGAAGCTGACCGTAATTACTGTTCGCTTATTACCCCTAAGGTAACTCATATACTTACCTGTACCCTTAAAGTTATGGAAGAAAAGCTGCCAAGTACCACATTTGTTCGGGTGCACCGTTCTTATATCATTAATATATCAAAATTGGATGTATTGGCGGATCGCCATTTGGAAATTGGACGAAAGGTGATTCCCATTGGTAAATCGCATAAGATGTTTCTGTTAAATCGAATACGTACCATATAATTCTAGGGTAACAACAAAAAAAGCCTCCATATTGTATGTTCTGGAGGCTTGGATATTTATTTTTCGGAGTGAAAACTATATATTAATCACTACTTCTAGAAGTATTGCGGTTTGGACTTTTCTTATTGGTATTTCTATTGTTCTTTCCGCGAAAATTGTTGCCACCGCCCCTGTTCCGGTTTCTGTTCTTATTACGGGAATTACCTTGTCCTCTGGGCCGTTGGGCCGGTCTAGCATCTTTTTCTTCTTCGCTATTTGTATCTACGTCCACAAATTGATGCTCTGGCATGCGCGGCACCTGTTGTTTGATCAATTTTTCAATATCACGTAAATAAGGTCTTTCGTCCTTGTCACAAAAAGATAAGGCAATACCGCTTGCGCTTGCACGACCTGTTCTTCCTATTCTATGTACATAGGTTTCAGAAACATTGGGGAGGTCATAGTTGATGACCAACGAGAGTTCCTCTACATCTATGCCCCTTGCCGCTATATCGGTGGCAACTAATACTTTTAGTTTCCCGTCCTTAAAATCTCCCAACGCCTTTTGCCGGGCGGTTTGCGATTTGTTTCCATGGATCGCCGCAGATTTGATACCTGCCTGGGCCAATTTTTTTACAATCTTATTGGCACCGTGCTTTGTACGTGAAAATACCAGTACAGAGGCAGAACCTTTTTCTTTGATCAGGTGTATAAGTAGTTTGGGTTTATTCTGTTTACTAACAAAATAAACACCTTGCTCCACTTTTTCGGCCGTTGCCTGTTGTGGCTTAATGGTAACACGTTCAAAATCGCCCAACATGGTTTTTGATAACTCTACAATGGTATTGGGCATGGTGGCCGAAAAGAACAGCGATTGTCTTTTAGGAGGCAATTTGGCAATAATTTTCTTTATGTCGTGTATAAAGCCCATGTCCAACATCTGGTCGGCTTCATCGAGTACCACGAACTCCAAGTCCCTAAACGATATAAAACCTTGGTTCATAAGGTCTAATAGTCTTCCGGGAGTGGCAATAAGTATATCGACACCTCTTTTAAGGGTATCTACCTGTCTACCTTGTTTTACCCCGCCAAAAATAACGGTGTTCTTAAGTCCGGTGAATTTTGCGTAGGCGGTAAAGCTCTCACCAATCTGTATGGCCAATTCGCGGGTGGGTGTAACCACCAAGGCCTTTACTTTTCTTTTGTTGTCCTTAAGGCTAATGCCCTCGTATAAATGGTGAATGATGGGGATGCCAAAGGCGGCCGTTTTTCCGGTACCTGTCTGGGCAACTCCCAAGAGGTCTTTTCGTTTTAATAAAATGGGTATCGCTTGTTCTTGAATAGGGGTGGGGTTGGTATATCCTTCTTTTTCAAGTGCTTTTAAAATGGGTTCCGCTAGGGATAAATCTTTAAATGTCATGTATAATAATAAGTTGCAAAGGTAGCCTAATAGTTTGGATTATGTTTTTTTAGTTGAAAAACCATTAAAGTCCGGCCACTGCAGCCTCTGCGCAGCGCTCACCGTCCATGGCTGCAGAAACTATGCCACCGGCATAGCCACCGCCTTCACCACAGGGGTAAAGTCCTAAAATCTCGGGATGTTCCAAAGTAGCGCTCCTAGGAATGGTAACAGGAGATGAGGTTCTGGATTCCACCCCGACAATATTGGCTTCGTTTGTGTAGTAGCCCGTCATCTTTTTTCCGAATTCTTTGAAACCGGCCCTTAATCTGCTACCTATCAATTTAGGAAGAAGAGAATGTAAGGGGGCCGATTTTAATCCCGGTTGGTACGAAGTGGGGTTTAGGTCGGTCGATAATTTTCCTTCTACAAAATCCGTTAAGCGTTGTGCGGGTGCGGTCTGTGTGCGCCCTCCGGCAGTAAAGGCAAGCCGTTCCAGGTTTTTTTGAAATTCCAATCCTTTTAAGGCTCCGAATTTTTCATATTTAAAAAGGTCTTCTTCTATGTTGATCTCTACCACAATACCAGAATTGGCGAACAGATTGTTTCTTTTGGAAGGAGACATGCCGTTTACCACGATTTCGCCCGGTGCAGTGGCCGCAGGTACTATAAAGCCTCCCGGGCACATGCAAAAAGAATATACACCTCTATTTTTTACTTGTTGTACCAAGCTGTAGGCCGCTGCGGGCAAAAGTTCGTTTCTATCTCCGCTACAATGGTATTGTATCGAATCGATAATATGCTGGGGGTGTTCTACTCTAACCCCCATGGCAAACGACTTGGCTTCCAAGGTTATTTTTTTTGAATTGAGCAGGTAAAAGATATCCCTTGCAGAATGGCCCGTTGCCAAAATAACCCTTTGTACGGGTAGCTCGTTTCCATTTTCTAGAATAATGGATTTTAATCGCTTGTCTACAATATTAAAATCGGTCACTTTGGTATTAAAATGAACCTCTCCGCCATGTTCTATTATGGTTTCCCGAATATTTTGAACGATTTTAGGCAGCTTGTTGGTTCCTATATGAGGGTGGGCATCTATTAAGATACGCTCGGTAGCACCGTGGTGTACCAAGCTTTCGAACACCCTTCTTACGTCTCCGCGTTTTAAGCTTCGGGTATATAGTTTACCGTCAGAATAGGTGCCTGCTCCACCTTCTCCAAAACAATAATTGGAATCTTCGTTTACGTGATGGTCTTGGTTTATGGCTCTTAGGTCTCTTCTTCTGTCCTTTACATTTTTGCCCCTTTCCAATACAATGGGCTTAAAACCTAACTCTAGACAGCGTAGTGCCGCCCACATGCCTGCAGGGCCAAACCCTATAATATGAACAGGTTTCGCCTTGGAAACATCTTTATAGTCAAATGTATATTTAGAAGATTTGGGAGCCTCTTCACCAATAAAGGCCTGAAGCTTATAATTAAAATATATGGTAGGCTTGCGCGCGTCAATAGACTTGCGGAGTACTTTTAATGTAAAGCTGGACTCTGATAGCGATAGGTATTTGGCGGCCTTGGCTTTTAGGCTGCCCGGTATAGCTTCTTCTTCAAGTGTTAATCTTAGTTGTAGGTTTTTGACCATGCCGCAAAATTAAAGTAAATTATAGGATTGCCTTGCCAAACATCATATTCTTTAGTCTTTACAAAAAGTTAATTTACACCTCGTTAATATTTATGGACACTTATTTGTTTTAGATTTGTACACCCAAAAAATAATTCGAATGAATATTCTTTTTGGAGAAAGAAACGTTTTCAATGATATCATTGATGTAAATACGTAACGTTAAAATTAGTAATGACAGAGAATACAATATATAATAACGCCCTTAAAAGGTTGTCTTTATTAAACCGCTATTATAAAATAACGCGGTTTTATACTTTTCTTAAAAGCACCGCTTACAAAGGAGGTATGGTGATTGGGGCTTTTGTACTATTATTGATAGGTCTAGAAGTTTTCTTCTTGGATTTTAATTCAATATTGAACAATTTGGTTGCATCATATTCGCCTATGGTGATATTTACGTTCTTTTTAGGGTCAGAAACCTTTTTGGGCATAGTGCCTCCAGAAATATTTATTGCATGGGCTTCGAAATCGGCCAGTCCGTGGTTGTTTTTGTTCATATTGGCATCAATATCATATCTGGGAGGTGTTATTTCTTACTACATTGGCCGTCGCTTGTCTTTAGTGCCTTCTATCAAGAACCATATAGAGAACAAAATTCAAAAGCATATCGTTAATTTACGTAAATGGGGCGGTGTTTTTGTCGTTCTGGGAGCAGTATCGCCATTACCACATTCAATAATCAGTTTAGCTTCAGGTCTGATCAAATATAACTTTAAGCATTATTTGTTGTGGGCTCTTTTTAGGTATGCACGGTTTCTTATTTATGGCCTTATTATTTTTAAGGCTTTTAAATAGGCACAGATAGATTTTACCTTATTTCTTACATAACTGGAATATATTTGGTTTTGCCATATATTAATGGTCGCTGTAAATAAATGCCTCGATACTATGTTGGAGGCCCTCGAAAACGTGTATGGATAAAAAGGATAGGACCGGTAAAAGAAATAAAAAACCTTGGCCCACCAAAGACGCTATGGCTCAGGTCTATGAGATGAATCTTTGGGGTAGGGGCGAATCTGATTTTTATTCGGGCGAAGGGTCTCATTGTACCGAAATTGTACATCCGTACGTGGCGGTTTTGAAAACGTTTTTATCCACTTTTAGAACACCCCTTGTGGTGTGTGATTTGGGGTGTGGCGATTTTAATGTTGGAAAACAGTTAACGGAGTATACCTCAAAATATATAGCGGTAGATATAGTACCGGATCTAATAGCGCATAATAAGAAAAAATTTAAAAAGGAAAACCTCGAATTTTATTGCTTGGATATAGCCACGGACAATTTGCCTATGGGGGATTGTGCCATTGTAAGACAGGTATTGCAGCATTTATCAAATGCGGAGGTAAAACGTGTAGTGGCTAAGTTGGCCAATTATAAATATGTGGTGCTTACCGAGCATGTACCGGAAGGGAATTTTGAGCCCAATAAAGATATTATTTCGGGGCAAGGAACAAGATTAAAAAAACAAAGTGGTATCGATCTTTTGGTTGCTCCGTTTAACTTTAAGGTAAAGGAGAAAAAAGAATTATTGTCCGTTGTTTTGGATAAAGGCAAAGGGCGCATAGTTACAACTTTGTATAAAACGGTTTAAGACATGTTTTGTGCTTGCCGAGGTCTTTTCTGTGTTGTAAGTGTAGCTTTAAAAACAATGATGGTCTGGTTTTGCGACCAATAATTGGAATGTAATATTAATATTGTTCTTTTGATAGTTCTTTGTTAATCGTAATACCTGTAATAGGAGATAAATGTTACAGTACATCCTTGTATATCTACAGTTGGGTATTTCTTTCTTTCATATACAGGTTTATTACCGCACTTTTGAACAGTTAACCCGTATAAAATGAACTTTATGAAAAACTTTCTTGCTGTTATTTGTTTTGTGTATGTAGCAATGGGTATGGCCCAAAGTAAAAGCTCCGGTACCATCGAGGTGGAAATAGCGGGAGTGGAAAGCAACGAGGGCCAAATGGTCATAGGACTATATAGTTCTAATGACCAATGGCTAAAAAAAATCTACAAGGGTACCTATAGTGCCATTAAAGATGGTAAAGCCTCTGCTACTTTTAAGGATATTCCCGAAGGGGAGTATGCCATTTCTGTTTTTCATGATGAGGACAACAATGGTAAACTGAAAACTTTTATGGGTATACCCAGAGAGACCGTAGGTTGCTCAAACAATGCACCTGCGAGATTCGGGCCACCAAAATGGCAGGATGCCAAATTTTATATCACCGACAAAGTTGTAAAACAAGAAATTCAATTATAACAAAACCTAAACTGTTCAGATGAAAAAAATAATCACACTTATAATATTGGTAATATCAGGCAATGTTTTTGCCCAAGATAAATATACAAAGGGAATGGAAAAAGCCTTTGCTCTTTGGGGAGAAGGCAAATCTATAGAGGCCTCCAACATGTTCGAAAGAATAAGCACTGCGGAGCCAGATAATTGGTTACCGTATTATTATGTGGCCCAGATAAATACGATTATATCTTTTGGCGAAAAGGATGAGAAAAAACTAAAGCAGCAATTGGACAAGGCTCAGGAGTTTTTGGATGTTGCCAAGGCAATTTCTCCACAAAACCCCGAAATTTTGGTTCAACAGGCCATGACATATACCGCATGGATCGCTTTTGATGGTGCTACCTATGGGATGACGCTTTCTGGCAAGGTGGTCGCTTTGTATAATGAGGCGCTGCAATTGGCTCCTAATAATCCAAGGGTGGTTTTTTCGAAGGCAGAATGGGATATGGGCTCGGCAAGATATTTTGGGCAAGATACGTCCCCATACTGTAAAGATATAGAACGTTCGTTAGAACTTTTTGCTAACTTTAAACCCGAAGGTGCTTTTTATCCCAATTGGGGAGAAGATAGGGCAAAGGCCACTTTAGCACAATGTAAAGGCTAGATCAATGCAAAAGTTTCTCAAACTCTTAAGAATATCCATTTATATTACCGCAGGTATCACCTTGCTAAATCTTCTTGTTTTTTTGGACGAGCCTTTAACTTGGTCCGTTTTTTTAGAATATTCTGGAATCTGTTTTCTTTTTAGCTTTGTGCTCACCCTGGTAAACGCTTATTATTACGACGGTGTATCCATAAAATACGACTGGGCAACACAACCAAAGACCCGTTTGTGGGTAGGGGCCTTGGGATCCATTGTTCTCTCTATAATAGTCTTTGGGTTATTAAGAATGTTCTTGTCAATAGTGGTGTATGGCCAAACCTACAGGCATTTTATGGCGAACGAAGAATCTTTTGCCTACGTTTTTGCTATCATTGTTACAGTATTGATTTCTTTGTTCTTGCATGCTTTTCATTTTTATAAGGCATTGCAGGAAAACAAGGTAAAGGAGCAAAAAATAATTGCCGGTACCGCTTCTGCCAAGTTCGATGCCCTAAAAAATCAATTAGATCCACATTTTCTATTTAATAGCCTTAATGTGCTGACGAGCTTAATAGAGGAGGACCCCAACCAGGCTCAAAAATTCACCACTTCATTATCAAAGGTTTATAGGTATGTGTTAGAGCAAAAGAACAAAGATTTGGTTTCGGTAGATGAGGAGTTGCAATTTGCAAAAACCTATGTAAAGCTATTAAAAATGCGCTTTGAAGATAGTATTGTTTTGGACATACCTGAAAAGGCCAGCAATCCCGAAGCTAAAATTGTTCCGCTGTCCCTACAGCTTTTATTGGAGAATGCCGTAAAACATAATATCGTTAATTCCGTAAAGCCCTTACATATAAAAATCTATGAAGATAACGGGCAGTTACGGGTTACCAATAATCTACAAGAAAAACAAGTAGTAAAGAAAAGTAGTGGGGTAGGACTTCAGAATATTCAACAACGGTACGAGTTGCTAAGCAACCGTAAAATGGAAATTACAAAGACCGCTACCGATTTTACGGTAAATCTGCCTATACTCACACAGCAGGTGTCGGTAGTGGAGACCCAAGACGATTATATAGATGACAAACGCTACCAGAAGGCAAAAGAAAAAGTAGAGGCCATAAAAGGTTTTTATGGAAACCTGATCGCGTATTGTATCGTAATACCGTGCCTTGCATTCTTAAACTATAAGACCACAAGTTTTCCATGGATTATCTTTCCTGTCGTAGGATGGGGGTTTGGCCTTCTTACCCATGGTTTAGAGGCTTTTGGCTATCATCCCATTTGGGGAAAAAGATGGGAAGAGAGAAAGCTTCGCGAGTTAATGGAAAAAGAGGATTTTTAATCCATTTCTTGGAGAGTCACCCTGTTCTTGACCTATCGGAGGTCAGGTTTCAATGATGTGTTTTAATTGCCTTTAGACCACTGTACGGTACCCTTTTACATTCTATCCTTAAAATTTTACAGTTGGGTAATTCATTTTTTAAAAAGCACTGTTCTTTTGTGACCTTTATACTATAATTAAAATAACCATGGGGTTTAACCCAACTAAAAATCATATTATGAATACTACGGAAGAAATTAAATACATCAGGGCAAAAGAAAAAGTGGAGGCCATTAAATCATTTTACAGCAACTTAATGGCATATTGTATCGTAATACCTTTTTTGGCATGGGTAAATTACAATACCACAAGTTTTCCATGGGTCGTTTTTCCGGCCGTAGGATGGGGAATAGGTTTGGTAGGACACTGGTTTCAAGCATACGGTTACAACCCGATATTGGGAAAAGGATGGGAAGAACGTAAACTAAGGGAGTTTATGAAAGAAGAGGAGTTATAAGGATTAATTATATTTAAAACATCATTACACCAACAACCAACTATCATGACACAAAGAGATCAAGAAGCAAAGTATTTCAGGGCAAAGGAACGTGTTGAGAACATCAAGAAATTTTATACGGGCCTACTGTCTTATGTGATTTTTATAGCTTTTTTGGCCGGACTTAACTATTGGACGGACAAATGGAACTATCCATGGTTTTTGTGGGCTGCCTTTGGGTGGGGCATAGGCTTGGTTTTTCAAGGGGTGAAAGCATTTGGTTTTAATCCTATATTCGGTAAAGACTGGGAGAACAGAAAAATCAAAGAATTAATGAGAGAAGAGGAGGAACAAAAAAAGTGGAAATAATGGAAAGGAAGGACGTAAAATTGGAAAGAGCGAAAAAAAGACTCAAAGAACTGAAAGGTTTTTATTGGCATTTAACCGTTTACATTTTAGTAAATACCTTTATTACGATAAGTACTATAGTAGGCAGGATGAACAATGGGGCCGAGATCACGGATGTGCTAGATTTTGGAAGTTTTGCCATATGGTTCTTCTGGGGAATAGGGTTGTTTTTCCATGGCATGAAGGTGTTCTCTTATAATCCTATTTTTTCAAAAGAATGGGAAGAGCGCCAAATACAGAAATATATAGAAAAGGATAGGCAAGAAGCCGAAAAATACAGATAACATGGAGAACGTTCATCAATCAGAAAAATTTGTAAGAGCTCAACGACAGGTAGCACAAATAAAAAAGTTCTATAAACATGTTAGAATTTTTATAGTTGTAAATATTATTCTACTATTGATAAAATTTAAGGTCCAGGATTATTTTGACTCGCAAGGGTTTAATGATGAGAACTTTGTTGATTGGTTTGAATGGAATATTATAGGAACTCCCATTTTATGGGGTATAATACTTTTGGTTCACGGTATTTATGTCTTTAAGTTCAAAGCCATACCTTGGACCGAAATGAAACCGGGTTTCGTTAAAAATTGGGAAAAAAAACAAATTGAAAAGTTCTTAAAAGAAGAGGACGATAAATCAAAACCATGAACTAGTATTTGACAGGTTTAAAATAGTAAAGAATAATGAACGTAATAATTATTGAGGACGAAAAACCTGCGGCTAGACGCTTGGGGCGGTTATTGGCAGAATTGGATGTTGAGGTTTCCACTATGCTGCATTCTGTAGAAGAGGCCATACAATGGTTTCAAGACAATAAGCATCCCGACCTTATTTTTTTGGATATCCAACTGTCTGATGGCCTGTCTTTTGAAATATTCGATGTAATAGAAATTAAGAGCGCTATCATATTTACCACGGCTTATGATGAATATGCCCTGCAGGCCTTTAAGCTGAACAGTATAGATTATTTGCTTAAACCTATAGATGACGAAGAGTTAGAAAGTGCGGTTAATAAATACAGGGAACTAAAACCTTCTTCAAACAAACTCACCCTAGATTTTGAGGACATAAAACAGTTGTTGGTAAACCCTATAGAAAGGGAATATAAAAAAAGGTTTACGGCAAAGGTGGGGCAGCATTTAAAAATTATCAATGCAGATGAAGTGGCCTGTTTTTATAGTGAAAACAAAGGTACGTATGCCGCAACCAGCGATGGTAGAAATTACTTGTTGGATACGACCCTAGAAAACCTGGAAAGCGAATTGGAGCCCAAAACATTTTTTAGGGTAAGCCGTAAGTTTTACGTAAACATAGACTTTATAAAAGATATTGTATCCTATACCAACTCTAGATTACAGATTAAGTTGAACGGTTGTCCAGAGTTGGAAATAATTGTAAGTAGAGAACGGGTAAAAGATTTTAAACTCTGGTTGGAGTAATCGGAATTTAGTTGTGTTTACTTTGTCTGTGCGACTATTTTTCTTTTTCTACCCTATTTTCATCAAACGAAGAAGGCAACAATTTAGGAATTAACTTAATAAAAATAGGGAGTAATATTGCTCCGCCCGGCAATAAGAATATAGCCAAAGAAGGTATACTTTTAAAAATATCCAAAAGTTGTGATTGTACTTTTTTCTTTTCCTCTTTACTGAGGTCCCTAACGGTCGATTTGGATAATAGGGCCACCAGTTCTGCACTTTCCGATAGTTCTTTTTGAAGCCGTTTGCTGTTTCTTAAGATCAGTCGGTTTACCAATTTAGACATATTGTCATAAAACTGAAAAGCCATGTTGTGCTCTTGTAGAAAAGGAATGGTCTCTTTGTGTGAGTTTATGAACTTGGTAACATCGGTAAGTGAATTATCTATAATGTTATCGTCGAAATGTAAATCTTTGCCAAGGCCATAAATAAATTCAGACTCAGTGTATTCTAAAGAATGGTCTTCCCAGACCGTTAAACAGGCAAAATCCAATAGGTATCTATTCTCCCAGATATCTTTGTTGGATATTAGTTGCATCCTGTATGAATCATCATATTTTTGGCCATCACTGTTTATATAGGTCAATGAAGAATCTAGTAACTGCGCCAATTTTTTGTCCGTTTTGCTCCTTTTTTTTGATCTTAAGGCGTTGTAACTAATATTAAGGGCCAAATACTCTAGTTTTTGGGCCTGTCTTAAAATATCTTTTGAGTCCGTTAGGTACTTTCGAAACAATAGAACATCT
The DNA here is from genome assembly GCF_018100785.1 of Maribacter sp. MMG018. Classification (GTDB taxonomy): domain Bacteria; phylum Bacteroidota; class Bacteroidia; order Flavobacteriales; family Flavobacteriaceae; genus Maribacter. The sequence goes on from NZ_JAGJEC010000002.1 coordinate 418,046, forward strand.
ATAAAAAGAAGTGAATTGGTAATAAGGCCATTAAAGGTCTTACTTATAATATTGTCTTCTATATACACCCTTGACTCCAGTATTTTTTCCAGTTTAGAAGAAGTCTTGTTTCCAGAGAACAGTTTTCCTAAGAACGAAACCTGATTTACTTCCAGAGCTTCGTAAAACTCGAACATGGTTTTTAGGTATAGATCAAAATCTGAGTGTGAAGTTTCTATCTTAAAGGTGAAATAAAGTGCCGTTAACAGGTTTATTTTGGCCATTTCATCTTCAGAAGGGGTGTGCTCAGGAATAATAAAAGGAGGGAAACCGGTGCTTATGCCGTATACGAAGCCTATTTTTTTTAAGGCATCATATAGCTCACCAAAGCTAACATAGGTGTTTTCGTGCTTCTTGATCAGTGAGCCAAATTTATCGATCCAACCGTTGGCGGATGGGTTCATATACCATTATTTTGGGAACCACAAAGTTAGTTAATTGAATCTTTTGTTGTTATAGAAATTATGTTACGAATCATGAAGGTCTCGTAATTACCGCCAAACATAAAGACTAAGAGGTATTTGTTCTTTTGTGGCCAATATACGGGGCGCTCATTTTAAGAAGCCTACCTGTCATTTTTAAGGTTGATATACCTAATTTTTAACATTTAGAGGTGAATATGAGTGTATTTCATCGAAAATTATACAATTATTAAGAATTTATTAGATGAAATGTATATGTTTATCGTTGAAATGCATTGTATAACATTGAAAAGACACCAAACGCTTATCAATGGATAAAGTACTATAACTAAACCAACCTTGTAAATTACTTTTATTATGACATACCTTCTTTTCTCTTTATGGATTACGGTCATGGCTTTTATGGTAGGTAAAAGTATAATGGCGCATCGTTCGCTTCAAAGAACACTTAACAGAAAGTAATATCCATTACATTTTATAGATATTTTTTGTAATACGGCCAATTTATTGTTGGTAGGATAAAATGGCAATATCCATTTTGTACGGAATAAATAACCGTTTTAAGATGGGGTGTTGGGTATGCTCCAAATTTATAGGTCTATGAAATTATCCAGGTCTAAAGTCCAATCGTAGTTTTTATATACTAGGTCTATATTTTTTGTAGTGGGAATCAAATCATTTTGTTTCAATATTTTTTTGATTCCGCTTTCTCCTCCAAAATCACCTCTAAACCAACTAAAGAGAGAAGTAACAGAAGCTTCTTTCTTAAGGTCGTTATAGTCTGTTGTACTGCTCAAATATGCCTTAGTGCCTTTGTCAAATTGTTCGTTTACCCTTTCCCATTCGTATATAGCTACTGGCGGACAGTCTTTTGCCCCACAATTTAAGGCAAAATGTATCCGATAGTCTCGCTTGTTTACCCGCAATCTTCTTTCCAACTTACCGGGAAACCATTTTCTAATGTACCCAAGACCGTATTCCCATTGCGATTTTCTAAGAATTCCATGTTCTATTTCCGCAAATGAAACTTTTTCGCCGGCAATAGTGATCTGTTCTTTTTTAAAGAAACTACCTCGGTCTTTATATAGATCCGGATTTTTTTTGAGAATCAACTGAATGTATGCATTATATATGTTGGTCCAAAAGGCCAACTTTTTAGCATCTGTGTCTAGCGAACTCTCTAAATTTTTTAAACTGGTCTTGGCCAATATATCTTCTATATTTTCGGTGTTTTTGTTCTGTTTTATTTGTTCTAGCAAATCTTCTGAAAGCTCATTGTAGTCTATGTCTTTTACGATAGCTTCATCTTGATCTTGGGTGCTTTTGCAAGACATCATCGTAATTATAAAAATGGAAAATATAAGTCTTATACGCGTCATGTTCGTTGTTTTGTCAATGATATTTATGCTATAATGATAGCTAACATGCGGTAAATAGGTCGTAATTATTAATGAAACTTTCAAAGGTTATTATACTATTTATGTAGATTTAATAATTATGTAGCATAACAAGGTTATCTATTCGTAAGTACTATTTGCCCATATGATAAGCATTATTATTCCCGCACATCAAGAAAAAGAGAACCTAACGGATTTAATATGTAAAATGTCGGGGTTGAAAAGTAATCATGGTTTTGAGATACTTGTGGCCTTGTCTCCTGATAGTAAAAATAATTTTGATACTGATTTAGGGGATAAGGCTCAATTTATAATATGTTCCCAAAAGGGTAGGGCGGTACAAATGAACGAAGCTTCTAGGTTGGCACGGGGAGAAATAGTTGCGTTTATACATGCCGATGTTAGGCCTCCGACATCTTTTTTTATTGATATAGAAAATGCTATTGCCAATGGTAATGATGCGGGTTTCTTTTCCTATAAATTTGACAAGAATAATCTGTTGTTGAACATCAATGCCTTCTTCACAAGAAAAGATGGTTTTTTTACAGGAGGGGGAGACCAGTGCCTGTTTATAAAAAAAACAGTCTTTAATGCTTTGGGAAGATTTAATGAAGCTCAGGTTATTATGGAAGATTTTGAGTTTTTTAAAAGAATGAAACAACAAACTGTACCCTATACCATAGTTAAGAACAACCTTGTTGTATCGGCACGTAAATATGAGAGCAACTCTTATTTAAAAGTGAATTTATCCAATTTGCTTTTAATGGTACTTTTTAAGATGGGTGTTTCGGGCAGTAAACTGAAACGTCTTCACGATGCATTATTAAAAACCCCTTACAGTACTTAAAGCATATAGGTACAGCACTTTTGAAGATATTACTTTAATGCGTGTTATGCCTTCGCCTATGTATCAAGACTTTGAGAACCGTTATTCCTTACTTTTCATGGTTCGTATGAGTCCAACTCCCGAGAAGAAAAATATGGCACCGAGTACGGCGTAAACAATAAGTTGTTTAGTGTTTCCTGTGCCGTTACCAAATAAAATGGCAGCATAGATAAGTCCTCCTATTCCAAGAAGGGTAAGTATAGTTCCGAAAAGTTTCTTTAAATCCATGGACGAAAAATAAGAAAATTTTGGTTATCTCTTCTATCAAAGATTTTCTTTTAATTAAGAAATGTAAGAGGTTATGGCTTATATAAAGCCGTTACACTTTGGTAAACAAGGTTATTTGGTATGTTGCAAAAAAAAGAGCCGCCCATTGGGCGGCCCTTTTTTAGTATACTATAAAAATTTTATTTCTTCTGAAGCATTACTTCTGCGTTTAAAGCTACTTCGCTCCAAGTTTTGCTGACACCGTCTTTTCCGGTATGCAAAATTTCACATGCTTTGTTGATAGAGTTTACGGCATCCATCGCATTCCAATCTTCTAGATTCATAACCCCTGTAAGGGTAATTTTAGAATCATCTGCGGTTGCGTGTTCTAAAGGTAAATTATGGGTTTCGCCATTAAGGGTAAGGTCAACGGAACATTTGTTGTCCTCAACTTTAAAGCTACCCGAAATTAATTCGGGATTCTTCATGACACCAAAGAAAAACTCTAAAAGTTTAGGGTCTCTTACCCCAGTAGGGTCGTTGGTAAACAAACTACTTACCGGTATGCTAAACTCAAGACCGTTCAAGGCCTCCAATGGCGTGCTTCCACCTTGGCTCTTGGTAATATTTATCTCTTTGAATTCTCCACTTACGGGTACTTTTTCAGTTGTTTTATAAGCTGTAAAACTAACCTTCGAAGAATCTTCGATTATACTGAACATTTCAGTAGATTCGGATACCTCTTGGGCATCTTTTACTTCTTGATTTTTTTTGGCGTCTTTGCAGCTAAAAGATAATAGTACCAATGAGCAAAAGAACGCATAAGTTATTTTTTTCATAATTGTGTATTTTATTAAAAGTATAAAGTTACTGATTATATGATTTGACAATAGAATTACTAGGTCAAAAATTAAAATCTTTTAGTTACTCCTTCTTTTTAAAGACACCTCTTAAGTCTGTATTGAACACAAGGCCCAATTGCAAACGATCGTAATTGGTACTGCTAAAATGATTTTTTAAGTACCCAAATTGCATGCTCAAGTCTTCGGTTACATTGATGCCCAAGGCTGCATAAAGTCTATTTTGCCCAAAAGCTTCATTTTGTAGGTTTATGAAGATTTCGTCATAAAAATTCAGAAAGAAAATATCCGTTAATGGTAATGTAACCTGCAACCTATACCTGGCACGGTGTTCCGTTCTGTCCAAATTCTGTTCCGGGTCGCTTAAAATATCGGTTTGGGAAATAAACCTTTGCTCTAAACGATAACGGTGTTCAAACAAAAACTCCCATACTTTGTTCTTTAAGATAAACTGTTCAAAAATTCTATGTTCGGTCAAATTGGCCGCGTCTAAACTACCTTCAAAAGTGGGGTCTGTATCTATGTAGCCATACCCGAGAGTGGCAATGGCGTCCGAATTAATGTGGTAGTTGATTCCGGTTCTTAATAATAATTGATTAAAATTAGAAGCAGTTTCGTAATATCTAAACTGAGCTTCGGTATGAACACTCCATCTGTCCGAAATTTTATTGGTACCAAAATACATGAACCAACTTCCCAATTCGTTTTCTCCGTTTTCTTGGGCCATGGTCAAGGTAGATGTAATGGTGAACAGTACAATAATTAATTTCTTCATAAATAATTTTTTCTTTCGGTTTCTTAAAAAGTATGAATATTAGACTTTATCTTATTTTAATGCTTATATCTATTACTTTAAATTAAAAACCTCTGTCTTTTTGAATGGGGAAAGTTGTAGGCTTTCCATTTTTGTTTTGTATGCGTTCCATTCTGTTGAGAAAAAGGTGTTGGTTTTTTTCAAAGCGGATTGTAGTTCATCTTCTGCAAAGGCCATTAACTGTTTTTCGGTATCAGTAATGCCAGTTTGTCTAGAGCCCACATACCTTTGGGCACTCTGTATACGGTTCATAACCGTAATTTCTGGGTTTCTGGTAATTCCCTGTCTCTTGTCTATTTTTCCTATATATAGGGCAATTACGGAGTCTATCTGCTTTACAATGGCTTTAGAGTCGTCTATTTGTTGTTTGTATTTTTCTTTATCAAGCTTTTTAAGGTCTTTTTGGTAACTTTCGGCTACTTCTTTGCTTTCTACCAATTGTTTAACCGCATCCGCCGCCGTTTGGGTATACTTCTCCAACTTTTTCTGATTTGCGTAGACCTCGTTGATAGCTGCGGTAGAAATGTTTAACCTTGGGTCTGGTTTTACGGTAATTTGAGTTTCTTCCGTTGTATCGCCGTAATGTACTTTTATTGTATAAGTACCAGGTTTTACATCTACACCACCACGTTCGTTTTTACTTTTTCGAATTCTTCTGGAAGGCCTGTCCGGTCCTTTTTCATCCATTCTCCAATATATTCTATGAAAACCGGCCTTTTCTGGAGTCTTGTATTTTAAGGTGCGGATCAAACGGTCTCCATCATAAATGTCAAACTGAATAGAGTCTTTCTTTTGAACACCGGTCAGTTTCTTTCTATTTTCAGTTTTATTTTCAGTTTTTGGTTTGCCGTTCTTTTTATTGCCAGATGGTTTTTCTTTGGTCAGGTCTTTTTTACCTTCTTTAATGTAATAGGTAATCATAGCGCCAGGTTTTCTGTTTTCTCCCTGATATAGGCCATCTGCACCAAATCTACTTCCGGTAGGTTGTTGGTATGCCGCTTGGTATGCGGTAGGTGGGGTAAACAATGCAATATCTTTGTTCAAGATACTTTTGTCCTTTGCCAGCGCACGTAAGGGCCTAATGTCGTCTAAGACCCAAGCGGCTCTTCCAAAAGTACCGATCACTAAATCGTGTTCTCTAGGATGAATCACCAAGTCTTTTGTAGAAACGGTAGGAAAACCTTCTGTCCATTTTTGCCATTTTGTTCCCGCATTAAAGGAAACATACAATCCATCGTCAGTACCCAAAAACATTAAATTAGGGTTTTCGGGATCTTCGATAATTGATAAAGTATAGCTTTCAACATCATCACCATCTACTATTCTTGTCCATGTTTTTCCATAATCTTTGGTTCTGTATGCATAAGGGGTGTAATTGAACCTTCGATAGTCATTGGCAATTAAAAGCGCTTCTCCTTTATTTCTAGTGGAAGCCTTTATTTGTGGAATCCAGCTTCCCTTTGGTAATCCTTTAATGTTATCGGTTACTTCTGTCCAGGTCTGGCCCCCGTTTTGAGTGTAATGAACCTTACCATCGTCTGAACCTGTCCAAAGCATACCTTTCTCAACGGGAGAAGGCTCTATGACCAAAATTGTCGTATGGTTTTCAGCACCCGTGGCGTCCATAGAAAGACCACCGCTCTCGCTTTGTTTTTGTTTTTCGGGATCATTGGTGGTCAAGTCGGGCGAAATCACTTTCCAGGTTAAACCTTTATCTGTGCTTTTATGAACGAACTGACTCCCAAAATATACAGTGCTGGCATCAAATGGATCTTGGCTTATGGCCGAATTCCAATTAAAGCGAAGTTTCGTATCTGCATCTGGTGGAGTAGGGCGTACTATATAGTTGTTTCCCGTTAAATAATCGAACCTTTGTACATAACCTTGTTGGCTCATGGTATACCCATATCTAGAGTCTTCAGGGTCTGGCACAACATCGAAACCGTCACCAAAACTTATCTCTTGCCAATAACTATTGCGTATGCCTTGTGCTTTCCATACATAGGCAGGACCCCTCCATGAGCCATTATCTTGCATGCCCCCATATACATTATAAGGGAACTCGTTATCTGTGGCAATATGATAAAATTGGGCTACAGGCAAATTTCCTATAAATCGCCATGTTTTACCACCATCTTTCGAAATATTAAGACCGCCATCGTTACCATCTAACATAAACTGGCCGTTATTAGGGTGGATCCAAAAGGCGTGGTGATCGGGGTGGATTCCATTATCGGCACCATAGGCAGGCATTAATTGGCTAAAGTTCTTACCACCGTCTTGCGAAACGTTTACATAGGTAAATACAGAGAAAACCCTATTCTCATTTTCGGGATCAACATAGATTTCCGAATAGTAAAAAGGACGGTTGCCTATATCGCTTTTGTCATTTATTTTTTTCCATTTAAACCCACCGTCCTCAGATTTGTAGAGGGCATTCTTTTTAGCCTCTACCAAAGCATAGACAATATTGGGTTTTCCGGGGGCGATCGCTACACCGATCCTACCGAGGTCTCCTTTTGGAAGACCGTCTTCTTCTGTCAGTTTTTTCCAGTTTTTGCCACCATCGTGGGTCATATACAGGCCACTTCCCGGTCCACCAGAGTTAAAAAACCAAGGCTCTCTTTTGTGCTCCCACATGGCGGCGATCAATTTGTTGGGGTTGGTAGGGTCCATGATCAGGTCCGCGGCACCGGTCTTATTGTTTACAAAAAGAACCTTCTCCCAAGTTTCGCCGCCATCCGTTGTTTTATAGACGCCTCTCTCTGGGTGTTCTCCCCATGGGGAACCTATGGCACCCACATAAACCGTATTAGGATTCATGGGGTCTATCTTAATTCTATGAATGTGCCTGGTTTTTTCCAGTCCCATAGATTTCCATGTTTTACCACCATCTAGTGATTTGAAAATACCATAACCTCCATTTACACTATTTCTTGGGTTTCCTTCTCCCGTACCTACCCAAATTACAGAAGGGTTGTTTTGTTGAATGGCGACGGCACCGATAGAGGCGGTAACCTCATGGTCAAAAATGGGTGTCCATTTTGTGCCTCCAGAGGTTGATTTCCATAGGCCACCGGAAGCGGTGCCCACATACATTATATCTGGGTTTTCGGTGACAACATCAATGGCGGTTACACGGCCACTCATACCTCCAGGCCCTATGTTTCGGGGTTTTAGGTCTTGTGCCAGATCCATATTAAAGTCTTGTGCGCTAATAAAAAAAGATGCCAAAAGCATCAGAAGGGAAAGTAATTTTCGAGTCATTTTTAAGTTTGTTAGTTAGTTGCCTAAATATAATTGAAAAGAAAGATTGGGGGTCTTAAAACCATGTTAAGAGATGGTTTAATTCATTATGGTAGCATGGCTGATTTTATTTTTCAAATATCCCGAAAAGCTCGTTTCCTTGTCGTGGGGCAATCGAATTATAGCAACGATCAAAAGTAATTATTTTAAAAAACGGGGATAGGTAGCTTATATACAGATCTTTATTTCCACCAAAAGGTCTTTTTATCATGTCTCCGGTTAATGGAATGTCGAACCAAAGACCTACCAATTTTCCGTTTGGCTTTAAAAGTTCTGACATGTGTTTGGCATATGCGGCCCTATTCTCGTACGTGGGAACCATTGAACAGAAAAAGGTCTGTTCTATTATAAGATCGTACTGCCCCTCAAATTCAAAAAAATCGGAACAGTGTATTTGTTTTTTGGGAAAGTCGGGGTTTCGTTTTTTAAAATATTTTAATGGAATTTCTGAAATATCTAAAATATGAACATTTTTAAAGCCCTGTTTCCAAAGATATTCCACCTCATATCCATTTCCGGCCCCAGGAACCAATATTTTTAGGGATGTATCTGTTAGTTGGTCTATATACGTCTTGATAGGCGTGGCCACATACCCAATATCCCAACCTGTTTTGTCTTCCTTATAACGTTGGGTCCAGTAGTCTTCCTCTTTTTTCAATTGCTATGTCTTTTTTAATGTACTCAGTAAAATTACTTATTTGTAGTTTAATAAAAATGACATCTAAGGTTAAACAAAATTGTGAGCGTTGTATCAATTTCCTATCTTTCAAAATCTTCAATTATCAACAAAAAACAACTAAATGAAAGCTTATTTCTTGACCGCATTTACCATTTGTTTTTCCATTATGTCCATGGCGCAAACAAGCCCGAAATGGGCACGGTACCCGGCAATATCACCAAATGGTGAAGTCATTGCCTTCACCTATAAGGGCAACCTATTTTCTGTTCCTACAAATGGGGGTGTGGCAAAGCAGTTAACGTTTCACTCGGCGCATGATTATGCACCCGTATGGAGCAAGAATGGCCGGCAATTGGCATTTGCCTCTAATAGGTATGGTAATTTTGATGTATATGTGATGGACGCCGAAGGTGGTGAAGCTAAAAGATTGACCTTTCACAGTAACGATGAAACACCTTATAGTTTTTCGGCAGACGGCAGTAACGTACTTTTTGGGGCGGCACGGTTAGATGCTGCGACCCATCGGCAATACCCTACAGGTTCACAGCCAGAACTATATAGTGTTCCGGTAACAGGGGGTAGGGTAGATCAGGTGCTTACGGTACCAGCAGAAAATGTTCAGGTAAACGGCGATGGTACTAAATTGGTGTATCAAGATAAAAAAGGATATGAAGACACCTTTAGAAAACATCATACTTCTGCCATTACCAGAGATATATGGATTTACGATTTTGCAACGGGAAAACATGAAAAAGTGACCAATTTTAAAGGAGAGGACCGTAATCCGGTATTTTCCAAAGATGGTAACACCCTTTATTATTTAAGTGAAAGGGAAGGTACTTTCAATGTGTTTTCAAGAGCTTTGAACGGTGGGTCACAAATTCAGACTCTTACCAATTTTAAAACGCATCCCGTTCGTTCATTAAGTATTGGTAATGGTACGTTGGCTTTTGGTTATGATGGTGAGATTTATACTCTGGAACCTGGTGAATCTGCCCAAAAAGTAAATATTATTATTAGAACACAAGAAGATACGAACCCCATAGAGTATGTGACCGTAAATGGGGGTGTACGGGAAATGGACGTGGCACCAAACGGCAAAGAAATTGCTTTTATAAGCAGGGGAGAGGTTTTTGTTACCTCTGTAGATGGATCATTGACCAAGCGTATCACCAATACCCCAGAACAAGAACGTTTTGTTAAATTCATGCCCGATGGCAAATCGGTTGCCTATGCCAGTGAGCGTGACGGAAAATGGACTATTTTCAAATCATCGAAAGTACGTTCTGAAGAGCCTTATTTTTTTGCAGCCACTTTGTTTAAGGAAGACACGTTGATTACGGCAAAAACCGATGTGTACCTACCGGAATTTTCTCCCGATAGCACCTATATTGCCTATATTGAGGATAGAAGAAACTTGAAAGTAAAGAACCTTAAGACCAATGAGGTATATACTTTGTTGACGCAGAAAGAGCTTTTTCATATGCGAGATGGCGATAAGTATTTTAAATGGAGTCCCGATAGTAATTGGCTATTGGTAGATTGGAGCGTTTCGTTAAGTAATTCTGAAGTATTGTTGATTTCGAAAGACGGGACAAAACGAAAAAACCTGACCGAAAGCGGTTATTATGATAGTTCTCCGAAATGGGTAAATGAAGGTAATCAAATTCTTTACTTTACCAACCGAGATGGATTAAGGAGCTATGCTACAAGTGGAAGATCTGAGATGGACGTGTATACCATGTTCTTAAATAAGGAAGGATGGGACAAGTTTAATAAATCGAAAGAGGAATACGATCTGTTAAAGATGATAGAAGAGGCTTCCAAAGACAAAAAGAAGGATGCCGAATCTGAGGGCAAGAAAAAGAAGAAATCTAAAAAGGAGGCAAAACCTGTTAAAGAACTAAAATTTGATTTGGAAGATGTAGACCGCAGAAAAGCACGGTTAACCATACATTCTTCGTTACTTTCCGATGCCGTTCTTTCCAAAGACTGTGAAAAACTATACTACCTTACCCGTTTTGAAAAAGATTTAAATCTATGGGAAACCGAAATACGTACCAAGAATACAAAAATGCTTATTTCTTTAGGGGCAAGATCCGGAAGTTTACAATGGGATGCCAAAAAAGAAAACCTGTTCTTGTTGTCCGACGGTAAAATAGCCAAGGTAGATCTGAAGGCCAAGAAAACTAAGCCGGTAAAGATAAGTTCAGAAATGGTATTGGATGCGGAAGCGGAGCGCCAATATATGTTCGATCATATATGGTTGCGGACCAATGCAATCTTTTACACCTCTACTTTTCATGGAATAGATTGGAAAGCAATGCGTGCGGAGTATGAAAAGTACTTGCCTCATATTGGAAACGATTATGAGTTTGCAGAAATGATATCTGAAATGTTGGGAGAATTGAATGTGAGCCATGCCGGAGCCCGTTTTTCAAAGAATGTTAAAAATGGGGATAAAACTGCTTCATTAGGAGTGTTTTATGACTATGGGTACCAAGGTGACGGATTAAAGATTACAGAGATCATAAAAGGCGGACCTTTGGACAAATCCGGTTTTGATATTGAACCCGGTATGATCATTGAAAAAATAAATGGTACGGTTATAGGAAACTCAATAGATGCGGCCCACTACCTAAACCGTATCGAAGGTGATTTTACCCTATTGGACATATTGGATAAAAATGGAAAAAGAAAGCAAATAACCGTAAAGCCTATTTCACTGAGGGAAGAAGGTAGGTTGTTGTACGATAGATGGGTAAAAAACAACGAAAAAGAGGTTTTGGCCAAGAGCAACGGTACGTTGGGTTATGTGCATATACCTGGAATGAGTGATGGTCCTTACCGTACTATTTATGAAGAAATGCTAGGTAAGTTCCATGATAAAAAAGGAGTTATTGTAGATACCCGTTTTAATGGCGGGGGAGATTTGGTGGCCGACTTGGCCATGTTCTTTACCGGTGTACCATTTTTGTCGTATGAGACCGAGTCTAGAGTTGTGGGCGGAGAGCCGACCTCTCGTTGGACAAAACCAACTTTGGCCATGTTCAACGAATCAATGTACAGCGATGGTTCGTGTTTTGCCAGTGGATATGTAGATCTGAAAATTGGAAAGACCGTGGGTATGCCCGTACCCGGTACTTGTAGTTTTGCAGGTTGGGAAGGATTACCGAACGGAGGTCGTTGGGGCGTGGTACCCGTTAGTGCCAAGAACAAGGCAGGGGAGTGGATGGAAAACAATGAGACCAATCCGGATATTATAGTGAAAAATCAACCAGAGATCATAGCCAAAGGTGTAGATCAGCAATTGGAAAAGTCTATTGAAGTATTGATGAAAGAGGTAGAGTAGGTATTCATAAAAAATAGGTAATATAAAATAAATGGTTTATTGCCATTGTCGGCATTAAGCTGATTTTACGCTATTGGTCTGAAAACAAAACCATTGTGGTGAGGTACAATGAATTGTTTCATTATTGAGTGGCTTTTCGTTTATGATTTAGTAATATAAGATAGTTTACTAGCATTACGAAAAGCCCTAATAATATAAATAGGGCCGAATGTATGGCGTTCAATATGATAAAATTGGTGCTCATTCCTGTCAACAGGGAATACCAGAAAAAGGGACAGAATATACCCACTAAAGATATATTCCGTCCTGTTTTCATTCCTTTTTTTAATCTTGCTGTTTTATTGTCATTCTCTTGAACTGTTTGTTTTTTACCCTTAACAACAGCAATGCATTTTTTTCCGGCCAAAGTATACGGACATGCTTTGATCATTGATTTAATAAAGCTGACGATAGTATTCATGTTATTTTAGAATAGAAAATAAAATAAAAATCCACCTACAATTGCCATTGCCATTACAGCAACAATAAAAGCTATGATTGCTTTAGGTTTTAGCATAGATGAGATAATCGCTATTTCGGGTAAACTTGCACCGGTGCCACCTATGATCAGGGCCATAGCCGCTCCCATACTCATTCCCTTTCCGATAAGGGCACTCAAGATAGGAATAGCCATTTCTATTCGTAGATATAAGGGTACACCAATGACCGCTGCAATAGGAATGGCAAAAGGACTATTGTTTCCCAAATATTCCTGAACCCATTCATCGGGTACAAATACGGCGGAAATAGCACTAATCAGAGCTCCTAATATTACGTATGGAAAAATACGTTTAAACAAGGCTAGGGCAAATGAAAATGCCTCTTTTAATTTTGTGTTGGAGTGATTTGTTTGGCTACATGCAGAAGTCGATGACGATATTTTTGGGTCATTTTTACTATTTGCATTTTGGTCAGTTATGTCAGAACAAGATGGGGCCGTGGCTCCACAGGTGGTTTTGGGTTCGGAAGAGCATGTAGAAGGCGTTGTTTTTTTGCTTAGGCCTATTCTTTTTACTTCATTTTTTAAAGATGTTTTACCCACAACGGTACCTATTAGTACGGCACCTAAAAAGACAACAAGAAAATAGATTAAAGCCACTTGCCACCCAAAAACGCCAAAAATGAAACCTACGACCACAAAATTGGCCAGTGGAGCGGAAAGTAAAAATGAAAAAACCATTGAAAAAGGCGCTCCCATTTCTATCATGCCCATAGACACAGGTACCATTGAAGCACTACAAAAAGGGGTAGGTACACCTAGTAGAGCCCCTGTAAGACCACTGTACTTACCCGTTTTGGCCAGTTTTTTTTGCAGTTTTTCTTGAGGAATAAAAGCCCTTACCATTCCTGTAAGAATGGATACTAGAGCGATAATCAAAACCAATACTCCTCCCACATGTATAAATTCGTTTAAGGCTAAAGTCAATTTTTCGTTCATAATATGTAATTCATTAAAGTTTAAAATTTTTACATGTATATATGCACATATCAACATATGTTTTGATAAAAAAAAGTGTTTTTAACTTATAGGGTGTTAAGAACCTTCTTCTTTAGTATCTATATCGTTTTCACGCATTGTTAACCTCCTTTTACATTTCATCATTTCAGTGGTCATTTCTGTGTCGGGTATAGAGCAGATAGCTTTTTGGATCAAGTCCCCAAACTCTTCTTTCATGGGGGATAGGTAGTAAAACACCCATTTCCCTTCTTTTACTTCATCGATTAATTGGGCATCTTTTAATATCCTTAAATGACGTGACACGTTGTATTGGTATTCTTCCAACACATCAACAATTTCAGAAACGCAGATCTTTTCATCAATATTTATAAGTAACCACATTATCTTTAATCTGGTCATATCCGATAAGGCCTTAAAAATTTTGATGTAATTATCCATTTCTTATTGGTTTTACATATATGTGATTTTGTGCATATGTTAAAGCAGGGCGAATTTAAAAATACTTTTTTAAACCGCAATATTTTTTTGTGTAATTGTTTTCATAATCAAAATCACTTATTATCAGTTTTATAATGGGTACCTAGTATTGAGCAAAAGATTACGAATGCCATCGTAAAATTATATAAAGCACGTAGGTTTAGCCGAAAAACCAAACCTACGTGCTTTATTTATAATTTAATCTTCTTATCCAACATTATCTGAAGTTCGCTCTTTTTTAATTGACCGTTAAACTTTTGGACTTCAACATCAATGAACTTTTTAAGTTTTTGGTCTACTGTCTTAAGCCTATCGTTAAAAATATCATATACTTCGCTCTGTTGGTCTGTTGGTCTAAAATCAACACCTTTGCCCGTAATGTCACTAGCAAGAGCACTCAATCGTCCATATAGTTTCATGGGCGACCTAAAAGCATCTTCACGGGCACCGGTCAGTTGAATATCATATAAAGACCCTGCGATAGACTCGGCAGTTACGCGAAGTTGCTCGGCTTTTTTAATGTCTCCCTTATTTTTTAACCGTGGTATAACGTCATTAAGTTCTGCCCTTATTTCTTCTACATTATTGATCATGGTAACGGCTAGGTTCATGGCATCCCTTAATTCTAAAGAAAAAGCTACTTGTTTTTTAATGTCTTCCAGACTGCCTTCCGACGTAGGTTCTTTTAAGACATTCATTTCTCTTATATATTCTTTTTCACCAACAATTAGTTTTACTTTATAGGTATCTGGAACCACTCGTGGGCCATATTGCCCCCTCATTAAATCTAGGTCCCAAGTCACTAAAGGTCTCCAGCCCTCCCCATTTAGTTGTACCCATGGTCTTCCCGGAGGTGTTGATTTTAACTTGGGTTTAAAAGAGGGTTCGTATCTTAAATCCCACATAACCCTGTTTACACCCGCGGTGTTCTTTCCTTGAAGTGTACGTATGATTTCATTGTTGGATGTCAAAATCTGAATTTCCACTTTTTCCTCTGTATCGTCCTTTAGAAAATAATTGATATCCGCTCCATAAGCGGGGTTTCTGCCTGAATTAAGGCTTCGACCATCGGTTTTTATCGCTTGTTGGTCATTGAAACGGTATGAAGGTCTTACACTGAACAAATGGGCTTCTTGGTCTTTGGCATCCATATCATATTCTCGAAGAGGGGAAATATTGTCAAGAATGTAGTATCCCCTGCCATACGTACCTACGACCAGGTCATCAAAACGTTCTTGGATCTCTAGCCAATATACCGGTGCGGGAGGAAGGTTGTTTCTCAGGCGCATCCAACTTTCCCCGTCGTTGGTACTGATATAGATGCCATTGTCTACCCCTAGATACAACATTCCCTCTCTTTTGGGATCTTCTTTTATAACATGGGCAAAACTGTGAACGGATTTGGGGACTGTACCGCTTATTAATTTCCAACTGGCACCATAATCGGATGTTTTATATATATATGGATCAAAGTCGCCCATTTGATGAAGGTCTACAGAAATATAGACCGTTCCTTTTTTATACCTCGAAGGCTCTATATTACTAATGGTGCCCCATTTTGGTAGGCCGGTAATATTTTTGGTAACATTTGTCCAAGTAGCGCCTCCGTCTTTGGTAAGGTTTACTTGGCCATCGTTACTTCCCGTCCATATAAGGCCTGGCTCTAATTTAGATTCTACAATGCTAAAGAGTGTGGCCCCGTCAAAAGTCATGAGGTTGTCAATAGCGATACCACCAGAACTTTTTTGGTGTGTTTTGTCGTTCAAGGTCAGATCAGGACTAATAACTTGCCAACTTTGGCCGTCATCATCACTTTTATGAACAAATTGACTTCCAACATATACGCGGTGCTTAGTGTGGGGCGAGAAGGCCAAAGGAAAATTCCAATGCCATCTATATTTTAATTTACCGGGTTCCCACCCGTAACCTGCTTCTGGCCATACACGAACTTCACGCGCATGACCTGTTTTTGCATTATATCGTTGAAGGCCACCATCATAACAACCAGACCATACAATGTCGTTATCAAAAGGGTCGGGTTGGGCAAATCCACTTTCGCATCCGCCAACTCCCTGCCATAGACCAAGAGGTATATAACCTTGGCGACTGTTACTGGGCCCCATGTATGAGTAGCCATCTTGGCGGTTGCCATATACATTATAGGGTATTTGGTCGTCTACCGCAGCATGGTACATTTGGGCGATAGGGAGTACTATCCGCTGAAAACTTTTACTATGGTTCAAGGTAATACTTGCGCAGCCATCATGTGCTACCATCATACGGTCTGCATTGGTGGGATCTAGCCAAATATCATGGTTGTCTCCACCTGCAGGAAGTCTACTGAATGTTTTTCCCCCATCTGTGGAGGTGCTGAACCTTACACTTGCAAAATATAGCTCATTGGGATCTGCTGGGGAAACGGCCATTCGTGTATAGTAAGGCGCTCTTTCCGCAATATCATGGTTGCGTGACTGAAGAGTCCAAGTATTTCCAAAATCATCCGATCGGTATAGGGCAGGACTGTCGATTTCGAAAAGGGCGTATACTATGTTGGGGTCTGAATGTGATATGGCTACCGCCGTTTTTCCTACGGGATTGTCTTTGCCGCCAGGAAGTCCATACTTGGAAAGGGCTTCCCAAGATTCGCCTCCATCGGTAGTTCTATAAACACCACCACCCGGTCCTCCGCTGTTAAGTCCCCAAGTATTTATGTGAATCGACCACATACCTACTAGAAGCCTGTCAGGATTTTGAGGGTCAATGGCCATTTCGGCAGCGCCCGTATTTTCGTCTATAAAAAGAATTTGTTTCCATGTTTTTCCGCCATTCGTAGTTTTATAGATTCCCCGTTCTTGCTGTGGCCCATAGGTGTGGCCCAAAGCAGCCGCGTAGACTATATCCGGATTGGTAGGGTGTACGATAACACGGCCTATTCTGCCCGTTTTTTCAAGACCCATATTTTTCCATGTTTTTCCGCCATCTTCAGATTTATAGATGCCGTCTCCCATGGCATGGGCAGGCCTGATTACAAATGTTTCGCCGGTACCTACCCAGATTATATTGGGGTCGGTAGGGGCAATGGCCAATGATCCTATAGAGGAAACATCTTGATCGTCAAAAATAGGATACCAAGAAATACCTCCGTCGGTGGTTTTCCATAATCCGCCGGAAGAGGCTCCGATATAATTGATCATAGGATCTCCGGGCACCCCTGCAATGGCTATGGCCCTATTGCCTTCCGGACCAATAAAACGAAATTTCAAATCGTCGAATACGGTAGGGTCGGTTTGTGAGAAAGAGACAAAAAACAGTAAAATAAAGCAAGTGGTAAGGGCAGATTTAATTTTCATTTTGTTAGGTTGTTGGTTGGTACTAAGGTTCAAGATATGAATACTGAAATATTTTTAAGACCTTTTTGTAATTTTTAATAATAATTGTGATAAAATGAGCTTTTAAAGCTTGTTATATAATAATTAGAGGTCTGGTTTGTGTATAATTTACTTGCATAAAAGGTGAAAATCATGAAGGTTATCTAAAATTTTAGCAAATAGATTTGTAAATTGGAAAGGCGCATTTAAAATACCTATATGCAAATACCTGAAATACCTAACTTAATTCATTACGCGATACCTTTTTTTGCGTTGACGGTTATTATAGAAGTGATACTTACCGTGAAGGTTAGAATGGAAGGCTATGATTTTAAAGATGCGGGAACATCCATTTTAATGGGATTGGGAAATGTCGCAATTGGCCTATTTACAAAAGCGATCACTTTAAGTCTTTTCTATGTGCTGTACAATTTTTATCATGTATTTACAATCCCCTTTGTTTGGTGGTCTTGGTTGATACTATTATTTGCCGAGGACTTCTGTTACTATTGGTTTCATAGAATTAGTCATGAAAGTAGGTTCTTTTGGGCAAGCCATGTTGTACATCATTCATCCAAGAAGTATAATTTGAGCACCGCCTTAAGACAAACATGGTCCGGAGGCTTTTATACCTTTATTTTTTGGTTTCCGTTGATTCTTATAGGTTTTCATCCTATTATGGTTTTGGTACAAATGTCAGTTAGCTTAATTTATCAATATTGGATTCATACAGAGTTGATCCATAAAATGCCAAAATGGTTCGAAGCCATATTTAATACGCCCAGCCATCATAGGGTACACCATGCTACGAACCCACAATATTTAGATAGAAACCATGCAGGTATTTTTATTATTTGGGATAGGATTTTTGGCACTTTTGAACCAGAAGTAGAAAAACCGGTATATGGTTTGGTAAAAGATATTGATACTTACAACCCTATAAAGATTGCCTTTTTGGAATGGTATACAATGTTCAAGGATTTTGTGACCTCTAAAACCTCCTTAACAAATAGGTTTAACTATTTAATTAAACCACCAGGTTGGAAACACGATGGCAGCAGTGTTTTATCTTCCGATTTACGAAAACAATGGGAAGAAAAAAATAAAACGAATAGTTAATGGCAATTGTAGAATTTTAAAGGTGTGTATCTTCTAATTATACTTTCATCGTAACATTTACTTTGTTTAATCGTCTATTGATTATATCAATAGAACAAGACAAATTATGAACAACAAAATAGTAGCCTATATTGGAATACTTGGTGTAAGTTTATTCGGGTTAGCGGCTATTATCGGCCCATTATTAATAGAAGATTATAGTGTTGTCGGCCAATATATAAGTGAATCGTTCGCTTCTAATACCGAGTATGGAAGGTATCTACAATATTTCGGATATGTGCCAAGCGGTATTCTAACTACTATTTTTTGTTTGAATGCGTTCAAATATCTACCTAGTTCTAAGCTTGTTACGGCTGGATTTATTGGATTGGCAATTTTTTATGGTCTGGGAACTATACTGGTAGGGTTGTTTCCGTGTGATGAAGGTTGCAACGTAGAATTGATAGATCCAAGTATGGCACAGCTTATACATAATGCGGTCGCTGGCCTTACCTATATTTTTGTTCCTATAAGTATAATAGGCATTGGTCTCGGATTAAAAAGAGCCAAATATATTGGCCGTTTATCACAAATAGCTATTACCGTGGGTATTGTGAGCGTGGTTTGTATCTTTTTATTGTTTTTCGACCCTCAGTCGGCTTACAGGGGGCTTTTGCAGCGAATTATAGAAGCTTCTTTTATCTTCTGGATAATTACATGCGCGATAAACATAAAAAAGAGAGGTTATAAGAATATTTAGGTATCTAGCATAAAATAGCTACGGGGCAATTGTTATTTCTTGTAAACAACTCCGTCTTTCATCACGAAAGAGACACTTTTCATGTTTTTTATATCCTTTACGGGATTTCCTTTAATGGCGATAATATCTGCTAAAAATCCTTTTTCAAGCTTGCCTAACTGGGTTAAGTGAAACATTTTAGCATTGTCCGAAGTGGCCGATTTTAAAACATCGATAGGTTTCATCCCATATTCCACCATGAGCTCCATCTCTCGATAATTTTCGCCGTGGGGAAACACACCTACATCACCACCAAAAACAATCTGCACACCAGATTCTAGGGCAGCTTTAAAGGAAGTACGTTTCTGTTGAATACGTTCAGGTTCTGGATCGGTAGCTTTGTTCCATCCGCGATATTGGGTAATGGCATCGCCAGCGGCAAGGGTGGGGCAGAAGCCGATTCCTTTCTCTTTCATAGTCTTGAAAATTTCAAGAGTGCCGCCGTCACCATGTTCGATGGTTTCAACACCACCCGCAATAGCCCTTTTCATGCCTTCTGCAGTGCCTGCATGTGCGACAACATACTTACCTGCACTTTTTGCGGTGGAGACCATAACATCAATTTCTTCCTGTAAAAATGTAGGTTGAGAATCTGCACCAGGTGTCCAACGGTAATCGGCATATATTTTAATGAGGTCGGCCCCGTTTCCCATCTGTCTACGAACGGTTTCTATACATTGGTCAACACCACTGGCCGCCTCTGCACCTAAGGGAACTGTAACGCCGTCATGAAAACCTTTGGGGCCGTAGGCACCGGTTGCCACGATGGCCGGTCCGGCGACCAAAAGCCTAGGTCCTATGATTATACCATCATCAATGGTCTTTTTTACATAAACATCTGTATAGCCTGCACCTTCGGCACCTAAATCTCTCATGGTGGTTATGCCTGCCATCAGCGATTTTTTCACATGTACAGAAGCACGTATGGCACGTTCAACAGGAGATTCTTTTAATACCTGATCGTTCCATTCCGTTTCATTGTAAGGGTGTAACAATATATGCGAATGCCCTTCTATAATGCCCGGCATTAGTGTGGTGCCATTTAAATTTATTTCTGTTGTGTTGCTTGGTTTTTTTAGACCGTTGAGGTTTCCTGTATAGGTAATTCGGTTATTTTCTACTAATACCACCCAATTTTCATGAAGTTCGGTACCGTCGAATACTCTGTCGGGTACTAAAAGTGTTTGGGCGGAGCTTATGAAAATCGAGAATAAACAGAAAAGAGAAATAGGTTTCATACTACTGGTTGTTAGTTTGTAAGGGTAGATTTTAAAAGGTCGTCCAAGTCTTCTTTGGTGTATGGTTTTCCTTTTTTCAAGACCATAAAGATATCCTTGGTACTTTTAATGTCTTCTAAAGGGTTACTGTTAAGGAGGACCATATCGGCTATTTTACCTTTGGTGATAGTACCGTAATCACTATCCTTTTTTAGAAATTTAGCCCCGTTATAAGTAGAGGTCCGCAAGGCATCTAGTGGAGAAATACCGGCGGCTACCATAGCCTCCATCTCTTTGTGTAAAGAAATACCAGGGTAAGTATAACTGTTAAAAGCGCCACTATCCGAACCGGCCAACAGAGAAACTCCATTTTTATTTAGTGTATGGGCGAGTTGTCCAAAAAAACGATCTAGGGCTTTGCGGTCGGCGACTTGTTTTTCCGATGCGTTTTTTACACGGTCTATTCTGCCCTTATATGTTTTTTGAATCCCAAGCGACATATATTGCAAATAGGGATCGGTAGAATGGTCCACTTCGTCCAAATAGCTTAAGACCCTGCCAATATGCAGCGTTGGTACCACAAAGACATTGTGCTTTTTTAAATTGGCAAAAGTTTTCATGGCCGTGGTGTCTGAGTAGGTAGATTGTAATAAGGGCATGGCATCCCAAAAACCAATTTCTTTGCTTACTAGTTGTTCCGTTATTTCTTCTTCATCGGAAGAACAGCCTTTCATGATATAATACAAATGTTCTATTGCATCAATGCCCGCATCAATGGTGGCATCGAGTTCTAGGGTAAATGGCATGTGGCCAGAAGTGATAAGATCTCTTTTGTCGGCTTCTTTAATTGTTTTTAGGTAATTGTCCCCAGAAATTCGACTGTCGTAAAGTTTAACGAAATCTACTGGTATCGCTTGTAAAGAATCTAATGCGTTAACAATGTCTGTGTCGTTTTCTACTTCTAGTGAACCGGCCCATGTAGCACCGGGACCATCAATTTTTGGTCCAGAGGTAAAGATGGTAGGACCTATCAAATCATTGTTTTCAATAGCTGTTTTCCATTCCATAATAGAAGAGGTTAAGTCACCGCCCGCTTCACGTACCGTTGTGATACCATTGGCCATAAACAGTTTTAGAAAGTTCTTATTAGCTGAGATTAAAGAATCTCCGCCCCTAAAATGTACATGGTTGTCCCAAAAACCCGGTAGTACATATTTACCCGAACCATCAATAATACGGTTCGCCTTAGGTTCTGTATTGTCTCCCGTAGGGTCAATTTTGGCAACGCGATCACCGTTTAGGTAAATATCCATATTATTGACCTTGCCTGTTTCCAGATCAATGAGATGTACGTTCTGTATGGCTATATCGTACAAAATTTGAGGTTCCGATTTGCATGATATCAAAGTTGAAATCAATAATAAGCTAAGACAAAACTGTCTGAATTCTTTGGTAATTGACATTTTATGCGAGTTTGACTAGAAAGGTAAAAATAATTACCTATTCAACATTTGCCTAATCGCAATAAAAACAAATATCATAAGACTATTAAGTATAAAGTAGGGAATTATGAATTCCTTTATTTCTAAAACCAGAAAAAAACCGATGATCAATAGTTGAAAGCCAAGCCCAAAACACGAAACGGCTGTCATTAACCAATTGGGCAACCTATCTTCTGTATGGGCATTCTTGTCAAGACTATATATAACACGGTCATAGGGGCCATAACAAAGCGTGTAAATATGATATAACATCTTTACTGTGCTCTGTTCCTCATTTTTAAAAGCAATGGGGATTTTGTTTTCAAAAACCTGGGTCGTAGTATCCCCTTTGTACCGGTTTCTTAAAATTGCGTAGTAATAATTATAGAGCGTTCCCTGTAATTCTAATCCGATAAAGGCCAATATGGCATAGAAAAAGCCGTTTTCGGTTATATGCCAGATAGATAATATGATGAGCAGGTTCAGAATAAAATCAGAAATGGAATCTAGATAACGCCCTGTATAGGAAGGGGTATTCTTAATTCTGGCCAGTTCACCATCGGCTGCATCTAAAATCGATTTTAAAAGCAAAAAGAACAGTGCGGCCCAATAGTATTCGTATAAAATAAAACCAACGGCAATAAGACCGCTTGCCACAAAACCCAATGTTATATGAATGGGGGTATAGGAAGTATGTTTTAAAGACTGTGCTATTAGTACCCCCATGGGTCTTCCATAATCGGACAAATCAAAAAACTGATGCTTTTTCGGTAGTTTAGGCATTGGTTGTACCATACCCAAATATTGCCCAATAACGAAGACACGCTAGCTTGGTTTTTTTTGGATAAGGGCTTTAAAAATACGATAAAAACGACAATGTCATATAAATTGCTAAATATGGATATTGATTATCAGATAGATAATTTTTTTAGCAGTTGTCATAGCAGAATAATTGAGCGATAAAAGATTCTGTGATAAAATGCAATTGACATTATGTTTGATGTTAAATTATGATTTTAAAGATAATATGGCCATAAATAAATTTAATGTGCAATTTTTAATTGTTACATTTAGCAATTCTAAAATCAACTAATCAACAAATTTTTAAGTATGAAGAAAATTTTTATAGCACTGCTTTTGGGCTTTGCACTTGTTATTGTCTCATGTGGTGGCAATAAACGGGATGGCGAACCTAAGGTATTAGTGTTTTCAAAAACCATGGGATTTAAACATGCATCGATTCCTGCAGGAATTGCGGCAATTCAAAAGTTGGGCAAAGAAAATGGGTTTGCTGTAGATACAACAAAGAATGCCGAATTGTTTACCGATGAAAATCTAAAACAATATTCCGCTGTAATTTTCATGAGTACTACCGGAAATGTTTTGGACCAATATCAAGAAGCCGCCTTTGAACGTTATATCCAAGCCGGTGGAGGCTATGTTGGTGTACATGCCGCTGCCGATACAGAATACGATTGGGGTTGGTACAACGATTTGGCGGGCGCACAATTTTTAAGCCACCCAAGTGGAACGCCAACGGCCGACTTTATTATAAAGGACAAAAATTTTATAGCGACCGAGTTTTTTACGGATACGGTATGGAACAGAACGGATGAGCTGTACAACTATAAAAATATAAATCCGGAGGTTAATGTTTTAATGACCTTGGACGAATCTTCATATGAAGGAGGAGAGAACGGTGATTTTCATCCAATAGCTTGGTATCACGAATTTGATGGAGGTCGTGCATTTTACACAGGTGGTGGCCATACCGATGAAAGTTTTTCGGAAGAGTTGTTCTTAAAACATCTTTTAGGGGGCATTAAGTATGCCATTGGCGATAATTTAAAATTAGACTATTCCAAAGTAACTTCACAGATACCTCCAGATGCGGACCGTTTTTCTAAAGTAGTATTGTCCGAAGGTCAATTTTTTGAACCTACCGAGATGACGGTATTGCCCAACGGTGATGTTTTGGTGGCCCAAAGAAGGGGAGAGGTAATGCTCTATAACAACGAAACACAAAAGTTAACTGAAGTCGCAAAATTGGATGTGTATTGGAAGACACTTGAGACTCCGGGAGTTAACGCGGAAGAGGGACTTATGGGATTGCAGAAAGACCCCGATTATGCCAATAACCATTGGGTCTATCTGTACTATGCCCCAACAGGTGATAAATGGGTAAATAGATTATCTCGATTTAAATACCAAGACGGTAATTTTGATTTATCTTCTGAGCAGGTAATACTTGAAGTAGATTCTCAGAGAGAAATATGTTGCCATACGGGTGGTTCTATTGCATTTGGCCCCGACAATTTACTTTACCTGTCCACAGGCGATAACTCAACACCTTTTAACGAGGAAGGTGAAAAGTATGTCAATAATGGTTTTGCTCCTTTGAACGATACCCCTGGGCATGAGCAATATGATGCCCGTAGAAGTTCGGGTAATACCAATGACCTTCGTGGTAAAATACTAAGGATCAAGGTAAATGAAGATGGTAGTTACGATATACCTGAGGGCAATTTGTTTCCGGTAG
Organism: Maribacter sp. MMG018; assembly: GCF_018100785.1. Taxonomy (GTDB): domain Bacteria; phylum Bacteroidota; class Bacteroidia; order Flavobacteriales; family Flavobacteriaceae; genus Maribacter. Next base: position 442,485 of record NZ_JAGJEC010000002.1, read on the forward strand.
GCACCGAAAAAACAAGACCTGAAATATATACAATGGGGCACAGAAACCCTTACAGGATATCTGTGGATATTAAAAGAGGATATGTATATTGGGGAGATGTTGGTCCGGATGCCAGAGCGGATAGTTTAGGTACCAGAGGCCCTAGGGGTTATGATGAAATGAATCAGGCACGGGAGGCCGGTAACTTTGGTTGGCCATTGTTTATCGGTGATAATTATGCCTATCATGAATATAATTATGAAACAGGGGAAAGTGGACCCACTTTTGACCCGGAAAAACCTATAAATAACTCTAGAAATAATACGGGACTGACGGAGCTGCCACCGGCAAAACCAGCGTATATATACTATCCGTACGATGAGTCCCAAGCTTTTCCGCAAACGGCTACAGGAGGTAGAAATGCCATGGCGGGGCCGACCTATTATTCAGATTTATATGAAGGTGACGAGAAATTGCCCAGTTATTACGATGGTAAAGTCATTATTTATGATTGGATGCGTGGCTGGATGTTCGCCGTTCACTTAAACGATGATGGAACCTTTAGCAAAATGGAACCTTTTGCTCCAGAGGTGAAGTTGAACAACCTAATAGATATGGAAGTTGGTCCAAAAGGTAAAATATATCTGTTGGAGTATGGAAGCGGTTGGTTCTCACAAAATGAAAACTCCGCTTTGGGTTATATTGAGTATAATGGAGGAAACAGACCTCCCGTTATCGATAACCTGACCGTAGATGAAACGGCCGGAAAACTTCCATTATCGATCAATGCCCAAGTAGAGGCTGTTGACCGTGAAGGGGATGCCGTAAAATATATATGGGATTTTGGTAATGGTGAAACAAAAGAGACAGCAGAACCAAGTATAAGCTATACCTATACAGATGCCGGTGCCTATAAATTGAATGTGACCGCAATGGACGACAAGGGTGCTTCGGCAGTTAGCCCGAGTACAAGTGTAGTTGCAGGAAACTCTAGACCAGAGGTTACCATTAATCTAAAAGGAGGAAAACCTGCTTTTTACCTACCGGGACAAAAAATACCTTATGAGGTAAGCGTAAGCGATCCCGATGGTACCCAGATAGATGAGGATAATATATTTGTTAGTGTAGATTATTTGGAAGGAATGGATAAGGTGGCCATGAATATGGGGCACCAGCAAGTTTCTGCGGCGGTAACAGGTAAAGCATTGACACAAACAATGGATTGTAAAACATGCCACAAAGAAGCGGAAGCCTCCATTGGACCAAATTATATGGATGTATCTAAAAAGTACAAAGAACAAAAAGATGCGTTGGAATATCTTCAAAAGAAAATTGTCGCCGGAGGAAGTGGTGTTTGGGGAGAGGTGATGATGCCTGCCCATCCAAAAGTCACTTCTGACGAATCAAGACAAATAGCTTTATACATTCTTTCATTGGCAGGAGACCAAAAAGAGGAAAAATCATTACCGGTCAAAGGGGTTATTACTGCAGCGCAGTCGGCTCCAGGAAATATGTTGGTCATCACAGCCAGTTATACCGATGATGGTGCAGAAGGTACCATTCCGTTAACAGGTTCTGAGGCCATAGCCATATCCAGTAGTACTGTTAAATTTTCCGATAAGATAAAGACAGACGGTATGCAAGCGGTAAGTTTCGGGGGTATGGACCTATTGTTGTTGAATGATACCAATGGTTGGTTCATGTTGGAGAATATGTCTTTAGAAGGAGTAAAATCGGTATCGATAACGGCTGCATGGCAATCTCCTCCAACATTGTCATTTAATTTTGAAATTCACGAAGGAACCCCAGACGGACCATTAGTGGGTAAAGGGGTGTTACCGGCAAATTCCGGTGGCCCACAAGGTACATTGTTTACAATACCTGTAACAGGTACGGTATCTGGTGAGGGTCCTTATTATGTAACCTTTAGAGCAGAAGAAGGTAAAGAACTTTCTCAGGTAGCATTGACCAGTGCTATTTTTAAGTAAGTAGTAATATTTATCGTAATAAAAAGCCCGCTGAAAAGCGGGCTTTTTTTATTCAGGCAAACTTATAATAAATAAGTTGCTGGTATTTTCACTAAAATCTATTAAGACATTTTTTGACAAATTGTCTCACCTATTTTCATTAATAGATCAATTTCTGTCTCGGTAAAATCATAAGGTACGGGCTTGGCTATACCTATGGTACCATAGAGCTTTTCTTTAAACAATAATGGGGCCGCCAAAGATCCTTCAACCTTGGTTTCTTTTGCTGCAGGTCGTGCTACTCCTGAGTCGTCGGTTTGTAAATTACACATTTCAACTGGCTTCATCCGTTCTGCGGCTATACCGGCCATTCCCTTACCTATAGGTATTTTAGAGACTTTTGGCAATAGAAAATCGGGTATTCCAATTTGAGCTTCCAATTCAAGTAAGGAGGTGGATGGGTTTAAAAAGTGCAAAGTGCCTGTAGAGCAGTCAAAATGTTCCAAGGTTGCCCTTAAGACCATAGCCCAATCTATATTTTTTTGAGTTAAAAGATCATTGATGTTCTGTGGAATAATGGTGCTTGCCATATTGAATATTATTGTTTTTTAATGTCTATGTAGAAATTAGGGTCTATCTTAAGAGTGTTTAAGTCTCCTTTTTTTTCCAAGCTTTGCCAATTTTCGTTCGGGGTTATCCAAATAGCTTTTCCTTCGATAAAAATACGGACGGGCATTTCAAAATTGTCGACTGTATTTTCATATCTGTAGGTTAGGGTGTTGTCTTCAACTTTATATGAAAGAAGTGGAATTTTTGTAGTCCGTAGGTACTGATCAAAAAACGGACCAAGGTCTTGCCCCATTTTAGTGGCTATAAATTGTTCTATTTCAGCAGTTGTTACGGTTTTGTGATAAAACTCCTTGTTTAAACCTCTTAAAATAGCTCTCCACTTTTCATCATTGTCCACTAGTTGCCGTAGCGTGTGAATTATATTGGCTCCTTTAAAGTACATGTCTCCCGATCCTGACTTGTTTACGTCATACGGACCTATGATTGGTTTGTCATTTTTAATATTCGAACGCATTCCTATCACGTATTCCGAAGCGGCTTCTTTGCCAAAATGATAATCTACATAAAGGTTTTCCGAATAGGTGGTAAACGCTTCATGTACCCACATATCGGCAATATCCTTATAGGTAATGTTATTGGCGAACCATTCGTGGCCAGATTCGTGTATAAGAATATAATCGAATTTAAGTCCCCAACCAGATTGTGATAGATCTCTGCCCAAATACCCGTTTTCATACTTGTTTCCGTACGTTACGGAGCTTTGGTGTTCCATGCCCAAGTAAGGTACTTCTACCAATTTATAAGAATCTTCATAAAAAGGGTAGGGGCCAAACCAATGTTCAAACGCTTCCATCATTAAAGGTGCTTGCTTAAACTGTTTTTTTGCTTTTTCAAGATTATCGCGCAGTACATAATAATCCATATCTAAAATACCGTTTTCACCCTTATATTTTTCACCAAAGTGAACATAGTCGCCAATGTTTACATTAACACCGTAATTGTTAATGGGATTAGAAACAAACCAGTGGTAGGTATTGGTTTTCTTATCTATACTGCGTAATCTTCCATTGGAAACGTTCATTAATCCCTTGGGTACTTTTACACTGATCAACATACTGTCTACTTCGTCGTACATATGATCTTTGTTGGGCCACCAGACACTAGCGCCAAGACCTTGGCAAGAGGTGGCGATAAAATCGTTGCCGTTTGCATCTTTCTTCCAAGAGAAACCGCCGTCCCAAGGTGCTCTTACGGCTTCTTTAGGATGACCGGAATAATGAACGACCACTTCGTTGAAATCCCCCGGTTTTTGTTGTTTTTTTAACTTGATAAAATGGGCATTGCCATTATGTTCAATAGCTAGTTCAACACCGTCCTGTGTTGCTTTTTCAATTTGAAGGGGCGGCTGTAGGTCTATCTGTAATACTTGAGCAGGGGTTAAAACCTTGTAACGTATGGTATTGCTACCTGTTATCAGTTTTTCGTCAGGTTTCACTTCTATGTTCAAATGATAATAATTCAGGTCCCACCAAGCTCTTTCAGGGGTTATGCTACCGCGTAGTGTATCTTGTTCTGTAAATGTTTGTGCGTGTAAAGAGGTGACAAACACCATACAGCATAAAAAAGCGATCTTGTTCATTTGTATATATACTTAATTGTTTATCTAAAAATTGCATTAGGGAATACAACAGGGCTTTCAAAACCATTTTTACCAACTGCCGATACACCAAAAAAGAAATTGTCTATAACAATACCATCCAAGGTAAACTCTGTTACATCACCTACATATCTACTATGGTCCCAAGTAGGGGAGGTAGTATCTCTCCAATATATTTTATAGCCTACGGCTCCCTCTACCTTGCTCCATTGAAATTTTGCCGAGGGTTGTACGATACCTCCGATTTTTACTTCTTTTGGTGCTGGTGGTGCCCATGCCAAAGAGGCTAGGTTAATGGCATTTACCGCTGTCAGTTTGGCTGCATATTCAAAGTTGACATGTTCCAGTACATCCCCATATGCAATACCGTCCTCAACTCTGATATCTTGGTGTTGTTGCGTATAATTTTCATGGGCTTCCATAATACGTATACCTGGGAAACCAACATCGTTAAAAGGTCTATGGTGCCCCCCTCGACCAAAACGGTCTAAACGATAAATCATCATAGGGTTCATCTCTGGCATATATTTTTTTACGGTCTTATGCACATAACGTGCCAATTGCCTAGAAATACCATCTACCTCGCCTCCATAAAACCTACGTGCTTTTCGTTCTTCTTCGGTTTCTGTCGGAGGTACGGGTTCAGAGAAAATTCGAAAATCGACATTGCTGACAACCCCGTCTACCCCTTTGATATTTCCGATCATATCGTTGTTAAAAATACCTATGATTTCCCATCCCTGTTCTTTGGCGTATTCGGCTACACCTTTACCACCGAACAAACCTTGTTCTTCTCCGGAAAGCCCCATGTAAATAATACTGTTCTCAAATTTATATTTAGACAATACCCTGGCCGCTTCTATGGTACCGGCCATACCACTTGCATTATCATTGGCCCCGGGAGAATCGTCGGTATAATTAGTTGGGTCGCTGACGCGCGAATCTATGTCACCGCTCATAATAATGTATCTATTCGGATATTTGGTGCCTTTTTGGATAGCCAGAACATTTACCACCTCTACATCTTTTACAATTCGCTGGTTAGTACCTTTTTTCACTAAATTTTTTTGATAGAAGACATCAAGACAACCATTGCACGCTTTTGATGTTTTTTCGAACTCAGATTTGATCCAACGTCTTGCGGCCCCTATTCCCCTTGTTTTAGAGACCGTATCGCTTAAGGTATGTCTGGTGCCAAAATTGACCAACGAGGTGACATCTTTTTCTATTCTTTCAGCAGAAACCGCATTAATGATATCATATAAATGTTGATCTGTTTGGGCGGTCAGTGTAAAGGAGAGGGTCAAAAGACCAAATAGGAGCAGTTTTTTCATTTTAATCGGTTTTGTTTGTTTTATAAATAGGTTCCCCCGGCTAACATCAAATAGTGGTCGCACCAAGGTAAATATGGCCTTTCCGAAGGTCTCAATTCTAAGAATGTTAGGTGGTAGGTTCATCGTTTCTAAAAGTATTAAAAATAAATTTCTTTTGACGAAGTTGCCACAACCCAAATATGGGGCCAATGGATAATATTAAAAATATATTGGTAGGATTTAATGATTCTGATAAAAAGGACAATAGTTGTATGCTAACAATACTGAGCGCAAACCCTAAGCTGTTTACAATGGTCAGTCCGGTACCCTTTAATTCTGGGGATACAGCATTTGCCACCAAATTTGAAAATTGGGGCGAGTCGGCTGTCGCGGCCATGCCCCAAATACACCACCCGATCATAAAAATTGTGGGGGAACTTTTAAAAAGGAAGGGAGATACAAGGCAGCACGCTCCAGAAATGAACAAAGCTATGATTGCGATTTTTTTGCTTCCGTAACGTTGCGATGCCAATCCTCCAATAGCACATGAAACGCTGCCCAAAGCTATTACGGCCCCGGTAAACAATGGTACTGGAATGTTGTTGCCGGATATGTTGTTAAAAGTTTCAACCGCAAACGGGGTAAATGCCCAAAATGCATACAACTCCCACATATGGCCGAAATATCCGAACGCCGCTTTTTTGTAATTGCCAGACCTAAAAAGTTTAGGACCTGCGGAGAAGTTTAGTTTTTTGCTGGATTTTCTATAAGGGCCATTAGGAACAAGAACAAAAAGCAATACACCGCCAATGGCCGTTATAATTGATGTTGTTTTTATCACCGTTTCATGATCATGCCCCCATGAGGTGCCATTTATCAGGTATGGGAAGGCAGTACCCAGTACCAAGGCCCCTACCAAAAAACCCAAGGCTTTTCCTAATCCGTTTTTGAAATAATCGGCGGCTATTTTCATACCCACGGGATAAATACCGGCTAAAAAAAAACCGGTTCCGAACCTTGCTGTGAGCATAGACCATTTAGTCATATTTTCCAATAACAAAGAAAAATTGAATAAAGCCGTTATCAAGGCACAAAACATAAAAACCTTGGAAGGTGAAAACCTATCGGCTATCATGAACAGGGAAAAAAACAAAGTACCTATAATGAACCCTAGTTGAACCGATGATATGAGATAACCAATAATTTCATTTCCGAGACCGGTCTTAAGTACTAGCTCGTTAATAATCGTATTTCCTGCAAACCACGGTGAAGTGCAAGTGAACTGGGCAATAATTATAATAAGTAGAATATATGGTTTAGGCCTCAATTAACAGTTGTAATATTTTAAGTATCTTCTTGTCAACGTTATTTTATAACGTCATATATGGATCGGTATATAGCATACTCCTATATACAGCACTATCTCAGTCGTATATTACAATGTTTACTATCACCATCTTGTACTAACTTCTCAGAGTACGGTCAAATTAAACTAAAATATCAACGTTCGTTCGCGAAACGGGCTAATATATCCCTTACGTTCTTTGTATTGTCCACAAAATACCTGGCTTGTGTTTTTTGTCTACCTACTTTTACGCTAATGGTATCTTCCGGTAATTCCTGAAACATAAATTCATCGGTCCAATCGTCACCGATGGCGAAAACAAAATCATACTCGTTTTCTGTATATACGCGCATAGAGGCTCTTCCTTTATTTACGTTACTACTTTTAATTTCCATGACTTTATTACCGTTCAAGACACTTAAATCGTCATTGGCGATCAAACTTGTTAGTACCGTATTTAGTTCTACCGCTCTCTTTTGACCAAAATCTGGGTCGGTATTTCTGTAGTGCCAAGCCAAGGAGTAATTTTTTTCTTCTATAAAACTACCTGGCGTTCTATCTACAAAAGATTCCAATACCGGATGTATTTTTTCCATCCAATCTCTTTTTACGTTTTCTAGCATTCTAAAATCTTCACCGTTTTGAGAAATCCATACTCCGTGCTCAACGATCATATTGTATTTCTTTGGCATGAACCACTTGGTGAAAGTTTCTTTGTCCCTACCACTTATTAAGTACATGTCCGTGTTTTCTTGACTGGATATTTCATCTAACAGTTTATAAAGGTCTTCATCTGGACTTGCCTTTTGGGGATCGTTATGAAAGCCGGCCAAAGTACCGTCATAATCCAAGAAAATAAGTCTTCTTTTTGCTTTTTTATACTGTTTCATGACCGTATTCATTAAATCTATGGACAACCTTCTTGAAATGTAGGTAAGGTCTTTTTCTTTTTGATTTATCAAAGAGGTCATAAAATCGTTGGCCCATTTTTCAACATTATATCTTTCCAATCTTTTTTGCAATAGACCGTTTCTGTGTTGCTGTTCTTCTTTGGGCATGTTAATGGCTTTGTCCAAAGTGTCGGCGATTTCCTCAAAATTATTCGGGTTGATCAATAAAGATTCGTTCATCTCATTGGCGGAACCGGCCATTTCGCTTAATATTAAAACTCCTGTCTTGTCGGTTCTGGTGGCAATGTATTCTTTTGCTACCAGGTTCATTCCATCTCGTATAGGGGTTAACCATGCGATGTCGCAAGAGGTGTACAGGTCTATCAGGTTTTCAAAAGGCATGGATCGGTAGAAATACCATATAGGGGTCCAACTTACAGTGGAAAGTTCTCCGTTAATTCTACCTACTAATTCGTCTATTTCTTTTTTTAATAATTGATACTGTGGCACATTTGATCTAGATGGTACCGCAAGAATGATCAATCTTACTTTTTCTTTGTATTGTGGGTATTTGCTTAAAAAATATTCAAAAGCGTTTAAACGTTTTGCAATCCCCTTTGTATAATCCAGGCGATCTATAGAAAGAAAGAATTTCGCGTCAGGGGCCGATTTTTTATGGGTGTCCAAGCGTTTTTGCAGTTCAGATTTCTCATCTTCGGTTCGCTGGGCATGTTCTTTGGCGGCGTCGTTAAATTTTTTGTAATCGATTCCCATCGGAAATGAATCTACCTTAATGACCCGTTCATCCAAATAGATATCGTTAAAACTAACTTCTAGGCCCAACAACCTTCGTACAGAACTTAAAAAGTGCCTTTCGTAATCGTATGTGTGAAAACCGATCAAGTCGGATCCCAAAAGTCCTAGAAGCACCTCTTTCCTCCAAGGGAGTGTTCTGAAAATTTCAAAGGATGGAAATGGAATGTGTAAAAAGAACCCAATGGAAATATCGGGTCTTTTTTCCCTTACCATTTGCGGAACCAACATTAATTGATAATCGTGAACCCAAATAGTATCGTCATTATCGGCCTTTTCTAAAATAGCATCGGCAAATTTTTGGTTAACGGCCTTATATATTTCCCAGCTCTCCAGTTCAAACTCCGAATATTCCATAAAATAATGAAACAATGGCCAAATGGTCCTATTACTGAACCCGAAGTAGAACCCATCTACCTCTTTTTTTGTTAGCATCACTTTTGAGGAGCCGTGTTCTGCCAAGGCGGCATCAATTTTTGGAGCCAGTTCTTCCGGAATTTCCTCATTTGTAAGACCGCTCCAGCCTATCCACAGACTATCGCCTCCCGAATGAACCGATTTCATTCCTGTAGCCAAACCGCCCACACTTGGAATCGCCGTAATGGATCCATTGCTAATTTGTAATTGAACAGGTAGTCTATTTGAGATTATGATAGTTTTAGCCATAAATAGCGATTTTTGCTTTGATTTAAATTTATTTTCACTCAATTTCGGGAAAAAGAAGGGCAATAGCAATTGTACGCCCTATTGAATTGATATTTTTATTGAATGGATAATTTAGATTACGGAATTATTGGAAATTGTAGAAGTGCCGCCTTGGTTTCTAAAAACGGATCAATAGATTGGTGCTGTCTACCAGAGTTCGACTCCTCATCGCTGTTCGCCAAATTATTGGACGAAAAAATTGGAGGTAGTTTTGAGATTATAGTCGATGATTCTTATAAGATAACCCAAAGGTATAAAAAGCATACCGCAGTTCTGATAACCAAGTTTACTTCTGGTGAAGATTGTTTTGAGATCAGAGATTTTATGCCAAGGTACCGTAAGCCCAATGGAGGGTATAATGCGCCACCCGAGTTTATACGTTATTTTAAACATGTAAGCGGTAAGCCTAAGTTTAAAGTGATTTATGACCCTAAATTGGAATATGCACATGGTGAAACAAAAACATACATAAAAAAGAATTTTATAGTAAGCCTTACCCATGGTGAAAAGTTCGACACCTGTTTTTTGTATACCTCTTTTAACAAGAATGCCGTTATAGAAGGGCGAGAAATTGAGTTGACTAAAGATGGCTATTTTCTTTTAGGGTACAATGAAAAACTTTTTCAGCCCACGGTTAGAAAAATGTATACCGAACTTGAAAGAACCAAGGTGTATTGGTTAAACTGGAGCAGTAAAACACCAAATTACCGAAAATACAATTCACAGATAAGCCGTAGTGCCATTACCTTAAAATTGCTGACCTATGATAAGTCGGGTGCAGTTTTGGCCGCTGCAACAACCTCATTACCGGAAACCATTGGCGAAGTCCGTAATTGGGATTATCGTTTTTGCTGGATCCGGGATGCTTCCATGGCCATAAAGGTAATTGGTGAACTGGGCCATAGAAATGTGGCAAAAAGGTATTTACAGTTTATTGTGGACCTTATTCCCGATAAGGACGAAAAACTGCAGATAATGTACGGTATCAACAAAGAAAAAAAGTTGACCGAACATACATTGGATCACCTAAGTGGGTATAAGGGGTCTAAGCCGGTAAGAATAGGAAACGCAGCTTATAAACAAAGACAAAATGATATTTATGGTATTTTGATGGATGTAATCTATGAACAGCTATCAAAATATAGTAACGATATAGAAAATGGGGAGGATTTATGGGGAATAACCAAAGGCATTGTTTGGATCGTCTCTAACCACTGGAAAGAGGCCGATAAAGGTATATGGGAGTTTAGGACCGAAGACCGCCATTTTACCTTTTCAAAAGTACTTTGTTGGGTGGCGATAGATAGGGCCATTAAAGTGGCAAGACTTTTTAGAAAATCCAATAAAATTCAAAAATGGACGGCCCTAGAACAGGAAATTAAGAACGATATTCATAAGAATGCTTGGAATTCGGAGGTAAATGCGTTTACACAGTCGTATGGTTCCTCACATTTGGATGCATCTGTACTGTTAATGGAGTCTTACGGATTTATTCATGCCAAGGATCCAAAATATGTAAGCACCGTAAAAGCCATAGAAAAAGAATTGAGTAACGATGGATTATTGTACCGTTACAAAAACGCTGATGACTTTGGTTTGCCTTCATCGTCTTTTACCATATGTACATTTTGGTTTATTAATAGCCTGTTTAAAATAGGGGAAGAAGAAAAAGCGATGAAACACTTTGATAGGTTGTTGTCTTACAGTAATCATTTAGGTTTGTTCAGTGAAGATATTGATTTTAAGACCAAAAGGTTACTGGGGAATTTCCCACAGGCATATTCGCATCTTGCCTTGATAGAATGTGCTATCAATTTCTCTAAAAAAGAAAGTGAGGAACAGGTACTGGAATCTATTAGCTGATCAATTGATGCCGATGGATAAAATTTGATGGGCAAAAGCCGATATTTTCTCCAGTAATTGTTTAAAATGATTTTCTGTGGTAAACGGATTCATAACTGTAACACGTAGGTAATGTGTATTCTTTAGTTTGGTCTGTACAATATAGAATTCGCCATCTTCCAATAGTTGTTGGCGAATTGTAGCATTTAACTCATTAAGTTCGGAAGGGGAAAGGCTTTCATCCATAAACCTAAAACAGACAATATTTGACATGGGCTTTAAGGCCAGTTCAAAATGTGTGCTTTTTTCAATGATACCGGCAAAAATTGACCCCATATCGTATAGGTGCGTAACATAGGAGTCAAATACCTTTTCGCCATATACTTTTAACAATGTATACCAATGAATACTCATCATGGTCTTGGTACATTCAAACGTTCTTTTACCCGAATTATACCAATCTTCATGGTCCGATTCAGTCAATAGGTAGTCCGCTTTTTGGCTAAAAGTCTTATTTGCATACCGACCATCTTTTAATAATAGTGCCGTGGTAATGGTAGGCATCATCATCATTTTATGGCCGTCAATAACTACAGAATCCGATGTGTCTATTCCTTTGAGGGTTTTTTTATATTTATCGGAAAAAATACCTGCACCTCCATGGGCTCCGTCCACATGAAACCATAAATTATGGGCTTTGGCAAATTCACCTATTTCTTCTAGATTGTCAAAAATACCGGTGGCCGTAGAAGGGGCACTGCCGACGATGGCAAAAACTTCTATCCCCTTGGCTTTGGCTTCTTTATATTTATCCTCTAATACCGAGGTATTCATCTGAAAACTATCGGTCACCGGAATTTTAATGATTCCTTTTTCTCCCAGCCCCATAATACGAGCGGCTCTATCCACGCAATAATGGGCCTCTTCGCTGACCATAATGGCAATGGGTCTGTTTGTGCCGTCTTTCCATATGTTTTCTGATACTATTGCCTTTCTTGCGGCCAATAAGGCGGTTAAATTGGCCAAGGTTCCACCGGAGGTCAAAAAACCTCTGGAATCGGTGTTCCATCCTATTTTTTTACAAAGTAAATCGGTCACTATTCTTTCAATAGCGCTCGGGGCCATTCCCATTTCATAAACGGCCATACCATTGTTGAGCAATGAGCTTATCATACCCGTAAGTGCCGTTATGGGGGCAGCAGGACTCACTTGATGTCCTATGTAATGGGGATGGTGTACATAAACCGTACGTTTGGTAATCTCTTTGAACAAATCATCTTTATCTCCCTTCTCTAGAAAATCTTTCCAGAACCCCAGTTCCTCTTCCGGATTTTTCCAATGAATGGCCTTGTCCGATTTTTCATTGATTTTATCATCTAAATGACGTGTAAGCTCATCTATAAGTTCATGTCCCTTTTTTTGAAAGGACTCTGGAGAATATACAGAGGTTAAATAGGTTTTGTTCATGGTCTAAAAATAGATGCTTCTTAAAACCTGGGCAAATAAAAAACCACTCCTTTTAAGGAGTGGTTTTACTTTTGTTCAACAAAACAAAAGGGAAATCTGAATTAGTCAAAGGTGTAACCGTTATCTGCAGCTACCTTGTCGGCAATTTGTGTGCGCAAGGCCACTACATTAGGGTTGTTAGTGTATTTTGTAAAACGTTTTAGTCCCATAAGCATCATACGTTGCTCATCACCTTCGGCGAAAGAAACAATGGCTTCCTTACCTTTCTGGATCACAATATCGGTAGCCCTGTACAGGTATAATTTAGACATTGCGATTTGGGTAGCCTGTGAGTCTTCTCCAAAACGTTTGGCATTCTTTTCTGTTCTTAAGATAGCCGATTCCGCCAAATATACTTGGATCAAAATATCAGATGCGGCCATCAATAATTGTTGGTGCTTGTCTAACTCAGGACCAAATTTTTGCACGGCACTACCGGCAACCATCAAGAAAACCTTTTTTAGTCTTTTTAATAGGTCTTTTTCTTCAGCAAAAAGTTCAGAAAAATCTGGTGTATCAAAAGAAGGGATTCCCATAAGTTCTTCGCCAACGGCAGTAGCAGGGCCTAAAAGGTCTACATGGCCTTTCATTGCCTTTTTAACCAACATACCTACGGCCAACATACGGTTAATTTCGTTGGTTCCTTCATAGATTCTGGCTATACGGGCATCTCTCCATGCAGATTCCATTGGGGTATCGGCACTAAAGCCCATTCCACCAAAAATCTGAATACCTTCATCTGTGGTTTGTTGTACATGCTCTGATACCGCTACTTTCAAAATTGAACATTCTATGGCATATTCTTCCACTCCTTTTAATTCTGCTTCTTGGTGCGAATTGCCATCCGCTTCACGTATCGCTATTCTGTCCTCGATATTTTTAGCGGCCCTATAACAAGCAGATTCGTCTACATAGGCATTGGTGGCCATATCCGCAATTTTTGCTTTTATAGCACCAAAGTTCATAATAGGGGTCTTAAACTGAATACGCTCATTAGCATAGGTAACAGCTTCGTTGATAACCCTTCTTTGGGCTTCTAAACAGGCTGCTGCCAATTTAATTCTACCAACGTTTAGGGCATTCATGGCAATTTTAAAACCGTTTCCACGGGTAGAGAGCATATTCTCTACAGGAACCTTTGTTTCATTAAAGAATACCTGACGGGTAGAGGAGGAGTGAATACCTAATTTTTTCTCTTCATCACCAAGTGTTATTCCATTTTCAGGATCGTTTTCTACGATAAAACCAGTAATGTTCTTGTCATCTTCAATTCGTGCGAACACAATGAACATGTTACAGAATCCTGCATTGGAAATCCACATTTTTTGACCTGTAATACTGTAATATTTTCCATCATCGGACAGCACGGCCTTTGTTTTACCAGAATTAGCATCGGAACCTGCACCCGGTTCAGTTAGGCAATATGCGCCAAACCATTCTCCAGAGGCCAATTTTGGAACATATTTTTGTTTCTGCTCTTCGGTACCATAAAGGGTGATGGGCATGGTGCCAATACCTGTATGCGCTCCAAAAGCGGTACTAAAAGACCCTGTGGCCCCAGAAATATAATCACAGACCAGCATGGTAGATACAAAGCCCATTCCCATTCCGCCGTAAGCCTCTGGCACAGCAACACTTAATAGGCCGAGTTCACCAGCTTTTCGCATGGCCTCTTCGGTATAGGCATAATCTTTTTTCTCAAAACGTTCCCAATGCGCCCAAAGTTCTCGGTCTACGAATTCTTTGGTGCTCTCACGCATCATTTTTTGTTCTTCGTTCAAGTCTTCTAAAGTAAAGACGTCTTCGCAGTTGGTTTCTTTAACGAGGAACTGTCCTCCTCTAAGAATATCTTGTTTATTTTCGGTACTCATAATTATAATTCTTTTGTCTATTTCAAAAATTCAAAAATACCTGCAGCTCCCTGTCCGGTACCTACACACATAGTTACCAAACCATATTTGCCCTGCATAGATCGCTTGCGCATCTCATCAAAAAGCTGAACTGATAATTTGGCTCCGGTGCAGCCCAATGGGTGGCCTAGTGCTATGGCGCCACCATTTACATTTACGATATCTGGATTCAGGTCTAATTCTCGTATTACGGCTAAGGACTGAGAGGCAAAAGCTTCGTTAAGTTCTATCAGTTCTATATCCTCTTGTTTTAGACCGGCCTGTTTAAGTGCTTTTGGCACTGCAGCGACAGGACCGATACCCATGATTCTTGGTGGAACACCCGCGGCGGCATAATTTACCAAACGGGCTATGGGCTCAAGGTTCAATTCTTTTACCATATCCTCGCTCATTACCAACACAAAGGCTGCTCCATCGCTCATTTGTGAAGAGTTACCTGCGGTAACACTACCATTAGCCGCAAATACCGGACGTAATTTGTTCAGTACTTCTATCGATGTTCCCTTTCTTGGTCCTTCATCTTTAGTGACCGTATAGGTCTTAGTGGCTTTTTTACCATTGGAATCTATATAGGTCTGTTCTACTTCTATAGGAACGATTTGATCTTGAAAACGATCTTCTGCTTGGGCCTTAAGAGCCTTCATGTGAGAATTATAGGCGAACTCATCTTGGTCTTCTCTAGAAACCTTGAACTCTTCTGCGACTGCTTCCGCAGTATTTCCCATTCCCCAATAATAATCTTCATGGCCAGATTTTACCAAGTCGTAATTAAGTTCGGCCTTATAACCTGTCATGGGTACAGAGCTCATGCTTTCTGCACCACCGGCAATAATACAATCTGCCATTCCCGATTGAATCTTAGCCGTAGCGATACCAATAGTTTCGAGTCCGGAGGAACAAAAACGATTTACCGTTACACCTGGCACATCTACGATGTCCAGTCCCATTAGAGAGATCAACCTCCCCATATTAAGGCCTTGAGAGCCTTCTGGCATTGCATTGCCCACAATTACGTCGTCGATACGTTTTTTATCAAAGTCGGGCAGTTCTTTCATCATGTACTCAATTGTTTCGGCTGCAAGCTCATCCGTTCTTTTAAAACGGAAGACGCCTTTAGGAGCTTTACCAACTGCAGTACGATATCCTTTTACTATATATGCTGTTTTCATTTTTTTAATTTCTAAGAGGTTTACCAGTCTTTAACATGTGTTGAATACGTTCCAGGGTCTTACGTTCGGTACATAAAGAAAGAAACGCTTCCCTTTCTAGATCTAATAAGTATTGCTCTGTAACCATAGTAGGTTCCGATAGGTCACCACCCGCCATTACATAGGCCAATTTATTGGCTATTTTTTTGTCGTGTTCACTTATGTAGTGACTAGCTTCCATAGAGTCGGTACCTACCAAGAACATACCCAATGCCTGTTTTCCAAGAACTTTTACATCCTTACGTTTGGGAGGCTGTGTATAGCCTGCTTCTGCCATAAGTTTTGCATAGGCTTTTGCGGTTGCTATCTGTCTGTCTTTGTTTACGACTACAATATCCTTCCCTTTTTGTAATATGCCCATATCGTATGCCTCGTATGCCGAGGTAGATACTTTGGCCATACCAATGGTTAAAAAGTACTCTTGAAGAACATTTAACTCTACATCTCCTTTACGGAAAGTATCTGAAGCTCTTAAGGCAAATTCTTTAGAACCGCCACCACCGGGGATAACCCCAACACCAAATTCTACCAAACCTATGTAGGTTTCGGCCGCGGCAACCACTTTGTCGGCATGTAACGATAACTCACAACCACCTCCCAAGGTCATACCGTGAGGGGCCGATACGGTAGGAATCGCAGAATAGCGCATTCTCATCATGGTGTCTTGAAACATTTTAATGGCCATGTTCAATTCATCATATTCTTGTTCTACGGCCATCATAAAGATCATACCAATGTTCGCGCCCACCGAGAAATTGGCTGCTTGGTTACCAACCACCAGACCTTGAAAATCCTTTTCGGCCAAATCAATGGCTTTGTTCAATCCGGTGAGTACATCGCCACCAATGGTGTTCATTTTGGACTGAAATTCACAGTTTAAGATGCCATCGCCCAAATCTTCTATAACAACACCACTATTTTTAAATACTTCTTTAGATTTTCTAATATTGTCCAGAATGATAAAGGCATCCTGTCCAGGTATTTTTACCATTTCCTTTTTAGGGATATCATAAAAATAGGTAGCTCCATCTTTTACGGAATAGAAAGACTCTATGCCTTTGGCCTTCATTTCTGTAACCCAGGCAGCTGCTGTCTGGTTTTCTGCACCAATGAACTCTAATCCTTTGTCAAGACCGACGGCGTCCCAAATCTGGAAAGGACCATGTTCCCATCCAAATCCTGCTTTCATCGCATCATCTATCTTATAAAGCTCGTCTGTAATCTCGGGGATGCGGTGAGATACGTAGGCGAACAGCTGACCGAAGCTTTTTCTGTAGAATTCTCCGGCTTTATCTTTTCCATTTACCAGAACAGAAAATCTATCTACTACTTTATCAATGGTCTTGGTCAGTTCTAAAGTGGCGAATTTTGCACTTTTTTTAGAACGATAGTCCATAGTATCCAAGTCCAAGGTCAAAATCTCACTTTTGCCTTTTTCTCCTTTTACCTTTTTATAAAATCCTTGACCGGTTTTACTTCCCAGCCATTTGTTTTCCATCATGGTTTGGATAAAGTCTGGCAGGGCGAACAGCTCATGGCGTTCATCATCCTTACAGTTTTCCGAAATACCGTTGGCAACATGTACCAAGGTATCCAAACCTACAACATCTACCGTTCGGAAAGTAGCGGATTTTGGCCTACCGATAACGGGCCCGGTAAGTTTATCAACCTCTTCGACCGTCATGCCCAATTCCTTTACGGTATGGAACAAGCTCTGAATACTGAAAATACCCACACGGTTTCCAATAAAGGCGGGAGTGTCTTTTGCCACTACCGAAGTTTTCCCCAGAAATTGCTCGCCGTATCCGTTCAAGAATTCCAATACCTCTGGAGAAGTTTTAGGCCCAGGGATTATTTCAAATAATTTAAGGTACCTGGCAGGATTAAAGAAGTGTGTGCCACAAAAATGCTTTTGAAAATCGTCACTTCTTCCTTCGCTCATAAATTTGATCGGAATACCAGAAGTGTTCGAAGTGATCAAAGTTCCTGGCGTTCTATATTTCTCCAAGTTTTCGAAAACTTGTTTTTTGATGTCCAATCGTTCTACAACTACCTCGATGATCCAATCTACCTTGGCTACTTTAGAAATGTCGTCCTCTAAATTTCCGGTAGTAATTCTATCCGCAAACTTTTTATGATAGATAGGTGAGGGTTTCGATTTTAACGCAGCTGTGAGCGAATCGTTCACGAGTCTGTTACGGACCACTTTGTCCGTTAATGTTAAGCCTTTCGCTTTTTCCTTATCAGTTAGTTCTCTCGGCACAATGTCCAAGAGTAAAACCTCTACGCCAATATTGGCGAAATGGCAAGCGATTCCACTTCCCATTATCCCGGAACCGATTACCGCTACTTTTTTAATGTGCTTGTTCATGAAATCTTAGCTGTATTAATGATTTGATGTATTTTTTGTATAAATTTTCTTGTCCGCTATTAACTTGTTGATAACGTTCGTTACTTCAAAAAAACCTTTTAGGCTTTCTTCGGAAACGTTTGCTTTTACTACGTCGTTAAATTTTAATACGACGTCTTTAGAGTCTTTTCTTTTTTCCAGTCCAAAATCGGTCAAGTGTATCAACACCCCGCGTCCATCGGAAGGATTAGGTTTTCTTTCTATCAAACCTTTCGCTTCCATACTTTTTAAGATCCTAGAAAGACTGGTAGCTTCCATTCCCATCTTTGGGCCAAGAGAAGTAGAAGGTGTACCTGTTTTGGGATCTATACTTAATAGCGTAAAACCTATGGCCATTGTCGTCTGAAAATGTTTAGCTTCCTCATTGTACATTCTAGCAACTGCTTGCCAAGTAGCACGAAGGGCATAATCAATAGTGATTTCCTTCATATAGGATTTTTAGTTGGTTACCAAATATAATAAAATTTATTATGCATGCATAATAAATTAATAAAATTTTGTCAGTTATTTTTTAAGTTAAGGTGATACTTTTTGCTCTTGTTGCCGAGTGGGAGATTAAGCGTTCAATAACATTTATGAAAAATTATTGCAATGTATATTGAGGATAATATAATGTGTATGGGAAAAAATATACTTTTTAACAATAATAGAAATATTGGCACCAGATGGAAAATAAGGTGTATATGGTGCAAACTACCGATAAGGACATGTGGCCGAAACAGATGAAAATACGGACGAATAAAGCCCCTTTTTTAACATACCAAATAATCACAACCCCTGGTTAGTGGTGGGGTCATGATTTTGTTAATGGCCATAAATGTCGTTATAAAGGTCTATGTATTTTTCTTTGACTATTTTTCTTTTGAGCTTCATGGTAGGGGTAAGGTGACCAGCATCGATGCTCCATGTGTCAGGAGTTAGGCGGAACTGTTTTACTTTTTCCCATCTTGCAAATTGCTCATTGGCCAAATCTACTTCTTCTTGGTATCTTTCCAATACTTTAGGATTGGATATCAAATCTTCGTTACTCGTGAAAGAAATTCCTTTTTGCGTAGCCCAATCGCCCAAGAATTTAAAATCTGGCTGTATAAGGGCTGCAGGCATTTTTTCTCCTTCACCGACGACCATTAATTCTTCGATAAAGCGAGATTGTTTAAACCGGTTTTCTAAAATTTGTGGAGCTACGTATTTACCTCCAGAGGTTTTAAACATTTCTTTTTTACGGTCGGTAATCTTTAAGAAACCTTCAGAATCTATTTCGCCGATATCACCTGTATGAAAATATCCGTCTTTTAATACCTCTTTCGTTTTTTCAGGGTCTTTGTAATAGCCTAGCATTACGTTTGGACCTTTACACAGAATTTCACCGTCATCGGCTATTTTTACTTCTACCTTATCTATAATCTTACCGACGGTCCCAATTTTCCAGCCTTTGCCTTCTTCTTGGTTTACGGCAATTACAGGAGAGGTTTCGGTAAGGCCGTAACCTTCCATAACGGGTATGCCCGCAGCTCCGAAAACTCTAGCGAGCCTTGTTTGTAATGCAGCACTGCCCGATACCATGGTGGTTAGGTTTCCACCCAATCCATCTTTCCATTTACTGAAGATTAGTTTTCTTGCTATGCCCAATCGCTTTTCGTACCACCAGCCATTTGCTCCATAAGGCTCAAATTTCAATCCTATACTAACGGCCCAAAAGAACAATTTTTTCTTAATACCTGTTAGGTCGCTTCCTTTGGCTATTATGGCGTCGTAGACTTTTTCCAACAGTCTGGGTACAACGGTCATAACATTGGGTTTTACCTCTTTTAGGTTGTCGCTGATTTTGTCGAGTCCCTCTGCAAAATGAATTTGGATGCTGCAATATTGGTAGAGATACAAGATCATACGTTCAAAAATATGGCATACGGGAAGAAAGCTCAAGGCGCTTGCCCCTTGGTCAAAAGGAACGCGCAATTTACTGGCGACTACATTAGATACAATATTGTCATGTGACAGCATTACCCCTTTGGGCCTACCGGTCGTACCAGAGGTATAGATAAGTGTGGCCAATTGGTCAGGGGTAACCATTTCCTTTAATTTTTCTACTTCGGGCTGATTGGATTCATCTTCTCCCATATCAAGAATCGTCTGCCAATTATCACAGTTCTCAACCGAATTGAAACTATAGATTTTTGTAAGGTGTTTTAGGTTTGGCTTAATGGCATTGACCTTTGCCAGTACTTCATCACAGGAGACAAAGCAATATTTAGCTTCCGAATGGTTCAATATATATTCGTAGTCCTCTTCCGAAATGGTAGGATAGATAGGAACGGTCTGCGCTCCTAATTGTAATACTCCAATATCCATTATATTCCATTCGGTGCGGTTCGTCAATGAAATTATGGCTATTTTATCGTTTGGTTTTACACCAAGCCTTAGTAGTCCACGACTTATTGCGTTAGCTTTTTTGATATACTCTTCGGTTGAAGTTGCTATCCACTTTCCGTCATATTTGGTAACCAAAGCTTTTTCCAAAGGAAAGTTTTTCAGTTGGTAATACGGAAAATCGAATAGACGGGTAACTTTTTGCATACTTGGATTCTAAAAACTTTATTGCAAAATAATGAAAGAACTCGGTACTTTAAAATTGTATTAATAAATTTAATAGGGGTAGATTGGATATTCTATAATTGAAAGGAAGCTCTTTCTGTTGAGAGTGCCTTTGTTGTTTTGGTGCAATAATTTGTTGTTGAACGTGTTATGGGTCTTATTTTTAGAATCGATGGCAGGAACGGGACTGAAAATGTTTTTATTTGGATTTTATTAAAATTTTGGAATGAAATATAGTTGGAATAAGATCTTTTGTAAAAAGATCTTATTCCTGAACAAGTGTTTCTTTTCTCCTTACAGTGTTAATTTGTGGATTATGAATATCATTTCAAAATACACTTTTGGCAGAAGAAAGAAGTTTATGTCTTAAACAGGAAATTTTATAGAATTACCTATTTAAAATCCATTCCCTTGCATTTGTAAATGCTTCTAGCCATGGTGAAACTTCATCATTTCTATCAGAGGGGTAATAAGCCCAATTCCAAGGAAAGATAGAACGTTCTATATGTGGCATGGTAACCAAGTGCCTTCCCGTTCTATCGCAAAGCATCGCCGTGTTAAAATCACTGCCGTTAGGATTTGCGGGATAACCTTCGTATCCATATTTGGCAACTATGTTATAGTCGCTCTCTGATTTCGGCAATTTAAATTTGCCTTCCCCGTGAGAGATCCAAACACCCAAGGTCGCACCTTCTAAAGAAGAGAGCATTATAGAATTGTTCTTCTGTATTTTAACGGATGTAAAGTTACTCTCGTGTTTATGTGAATCGTTATACGTCATTTTTCCATGCGTATCATGTTCCGGATTTATTAAATCCAGTTCCATAAACAGCTGACAGCCATTACAGATCCCTACAGAAAGGGTATCCGGTCTCGCAAAAAAGTCCTTAATGACTTTATTGGCTTTTTCGTTATACTTTATAGCACCGGCCCAACCTTTGGCACTTCCCAATACATCTGAATTAGAGAAACCGCCTACGGCACCTAAAAACTGAATGTCTTCCAAGGTTTCACGTCCAGAGATAAGATCGGTCATGTGTACGTCTTTAACATCAAAACCTGCCAAATACATGGCATTAGCCATTTCTCTTTCAGAATTACTTCCTTTTTCCCTTAAAATGGCCGCTTTTGGTCTTTTTGGGGTTTCTTTCTGAGTACGGTTTGGAAGGTTGATCTTGTCCGTAGTCGGAAAATTATAGTTTAAAGATTGCTTTTTATAGTTGTCATATCTATCCTTTGCAAGGTCGTTAGCCGTCTGCTTATTATCTAAAAGGAAAGAAGTTTTATACCATGTATCTCGTAAAGAGGCGATATTAAGCCCCATTTCCATTCCCCCGTTTTTAACGGTCAAAGTGGCATCGGAAACAACATTTCCTATTTTTATGGCCTCTATTCCGGCAGCGGTCATATCTTGTTCAAAATGATCGTCTTTTGCCTGTACTACGATACCGGCGTTTTCTGAAAACAATAATTTTATGGTATCGTTTTCACCCAATCCCGATAGGTCCAATTTTGCGCCCAAATCAATATCGGCAAAACATAGTTCCAATAAAGTGGTGATCAATCCTCCAGACGCAACATCATGACCAGCAGCTACTTGCCCTTTTTTAATTGAAGTTTGGATCGCATCAAAGGCCTTTTTAAAATACGCGTCGTCTTTTATGGTAGGGGCTTCGTTTCCAATGGCATTTCTTACTTGTGAAAAAGAAGAGCCACCTAGTTTAAAGGTATCTTTTGAAAGGTTTATGTAATAGATAGAGCCTCCGTCTTTTTGTAAAACAGGTTCTATTACATTGTTGATATTGTTACAGTTTCCGGCAGCTGAAATAACTACGGTTCCCGGGGCGATAACCTCTTCGTTTTTATATTTCTGTTTCATGGAAAGAGAATCCTTTCCTGTAGGTACATTGATACCTAGGGCTATCGAAAATTCGGAAACAGCTTTTACGGCCGCATATAACCTGGCATCTTCGCCTTCGTTTTTACATGGCCACATCCAGTTCGCGGAAAGGGACACTGATTTTAGGCCATCTTTTAAAGGAGCCCATATTATGTTTGTAAGGGCTTCCGCAATACTGTTTTTGCTACCTGCCGAAGGGTCTATTAATCCGGAAATAGGGGAGTGGCCTATGCTTGTGGCAATGCCTTCCTTGCCTTTAAAATCCAGCGCCATTACACCTACGTTGTTCAGAGGTAGTTGCAACGGGCCGGCACATTGTTGCTTGGCAACACGGCCTCCGACACAACGATCTACCTTATTCGTAAGCCAATCTTTACACGCTACGGCCTCTAGTTGTAGTACCTGTTCTAAATAATCATGGAAAAACTCTAAGGAATATTCGGGGTTCGAATATGTTCTGGATACCGAATTGTCTTGCATGATGGTTTTTGGCGAACTACCAAAAATGTCGCTTAATTGAACATCCATCGGTTTTTCCCCGGTGGTTTTCGATTCGAAGGTAAAACGATCGTCCCCGGTGACGTCTCCGACCTCGTACATAGGAGAACGTTCACGATCCGCAATTCGTTTTAAAAGATTAGCACCTTCGTCGCCAATTACCAAGCCCATACGTTCTTGCGATTCGTTTCCTATAATTTCTTTGGCCGATAGGGTAGGGTCGCCTACCGGTAATTTGTCCAAGTCGATTTTACCACCTGTTTCTTCCACCAACTCAGACAAACAGTTCAAGTGACCTCCAGCTCCATGATCATGTATGGAAACAATAGAATTTTTGTCTCCCTCTACCATTCCCCTTATAGCATTCGCTGCCCTTTTTTGCATTTCGGGGTTAGAACGCTGTATGGCATTCAACTCTATTGCAGAACTAAATTCTCCTGTATCTGCACTGGAAACGGCGGCTCCGCCCATTCCTATTCTATAATTATCGCCACCAAGAATTACTATTTTGTCTCCTTTTTCCGGAGTTTCTTTTATGGCTTGGTCTATTTTTCCGTAACCGATACCACCGGCTTGCATTATTACCTTGTCGTAACCCAATTTTCTGGGTTCGGCACCACTAACAGAAACATTTTCATCGTGTTCGAATGTAAGTACTGAGCCAGAAATCAAGGGTTGGCCAAATTTGTTTCCGAAATCGGAGGCTCCGTTAGATGCCTTTATCAGGATATCCATAGGGGTCTGGTATAACCATTCCCTTTCTGCCATACCTTGTTCCCAAGGTCTTTCTTTTTCCAATCTTGATAGGGCTGTCATGTAAACCGCTGTTCCCGCTAAGGGTAAAGAGCCTTTTCCACCGGCTAGCCTATCTCTGATTTCACCTCCCGAACCTGTGGCGGCACCATTAAAAGGTTCTACGGTTGTTGGAAAGTTATGCGTTTCGGCTTTCAGTGAGATTACGGACTCAAATTCTTTTTCTTCATAAAAATCGGGCTTGTCGGCCGATTTTGGAGCGAATTGAACCACTTTAGGGCCTTTTAAAAAGGCTACATTGTCCTTATATGCAGATACAATATCGTTCTTGTTTTCCTGAGATGTTCTTTTGATCAGTTTAAAAAGACTGGAAGGCATTTCTTTGCCGTCTACAACAAAGGTACCGTTGAATATTTTGTGTCTACAATGTTCTGAGTTCACCTGACTAAAGCCAAAAACTTCCGAATCGGTCAGTTTTCGTCCCATTTTATCGGATAGCCCTTTAAGGTAATCCACTTCCTCATCGCTCAAGGCCAAGCCTTCTTGAATGTTATAGGCAGCTATATCGTCAATTTCCAAAACGGGCTCGGGCTGTACGTCTACGGTAAATATATCTTGGCCCAATCCATTGAATTTCTGAAAAAGCATCGGGTCAAAATCATTGAAACTGTCCGTTACCGCGTTAAACTCCTCAATTCTGATAATACCTGCTATACCCATGTTTTGGGTAATTTCTACGGCATTGGTACTCCACGGGGTAATCATGGCCGCTCTTGGTCCAACAAAAAAGGCGTCTAGAGACGCCGCGTTTATTTTTGGTTGATTCCCAAACAACCACATAAGTTTTTGTTCGTCTTGAGAAGTAATTTCTTTAGTAGTTTGGACGGCAAAAATCTTTGTTGCCAGATCTCCGAAGAAGTGAATCATATCAGCTTGGTTCTTTATCTAAAATGGAAAATGCAAAATTACGATTTTATGCTAGATTTATACAGATGTTCATCAACAGTTTTCAACGGTAATTGTTGATATTTAAAGAAGGTGTTTTATGGTAAATTACCGGTCTTTATTAAAACGGTGTCCTTCTGTATTTCAAAGCGTATCCAACTATCCAAAGAGCCCCCGTTCGTGTAATATCCGCCTTGTACATGCTCTTTAGAACCATCGAAATGGTCAAAGGTTAGGGTGTAACTGCCATCTGTGCGTGTGTTTTTCATGGTTAAAAAGCCCTTGGCAGCCTTATTAGGACCAATAGTTTTAATAACCGTACTGTCCATTTTTTCAGACGTAGATAGTACAATATTGTTGATTTCTGTATCCGAATTATTGACAACCTTATAACTGATACCGTTTTCTTTGGTCAGATTGCAGGAAAACAATAGAGATAATATGAACAAAAAAATTACTTTTTTCATATGAGGAGGTGTTCTATGAATGTTTCTATCAAAGATAAGAGATTGTAAAAACGGCGTAGAGATATATTTAAGAAAACTTAAAAATGTAAGATTTAGATTTTACTACGATGAAACAAAATATGAAAGCTAGCTAGAGCAATGGGGAGAGGAGTATCCAACATTGAAAAAATAGTTTTTTGTTGTTTTATTGGCTAGTCTTATTTTTAGACCTAAGCTTTGGGTGTGCTTATGTATGAAAAATAGACTGTATTCGTTATTTTTGTTTTCTTGTAATATTTTATTAGAATGAAAAAGGAAACCTCTTCGAAGAACAACCCAAAACCCGATCCTTGTCCCGTGGCATTCTGTATGGAGGCGATCGGAGGTAAATGGAAACCCATTATAATTTTTCGTATTTCAAAAGGAATAAACCGTTTTACGGTACTCATGAAGCATATAGAAGGCATTAATAAGCAAATGCTAAGCAAGCAACTGAAAGAAATGGAAAAATCGGGTATTTTAGAAAGAAAGATTTTTCCTGAAATACCACCCCGTGTGGAGTACTCCCTGACCTCTAAAGGAAAATCGCTCTTGCCCGTGATCCAGGCCATGAACAAATGGGGCCTAAAGCATATGCCAGGTGTTAAAACAGCCAAAAAGGATGATACTCAGCAATTACCGCTATTCGATTGAATAGCTACGCTTTCTTTTCTAAAAGTGCCATATAGAATCCATCATAACCACTTTTTGAGGCATAGATCTTTTTCTCTTTTATCAAAGAAAAGTCGTTGCCTTCCTCAGAGGCTAAAAATGATTTTACTTGATCATTGTTTTCTTGTGGCAATATAGAACAGGTAGCGTAAACAACTTTACCGCCTGGTTTTACGATTTTACTGTAACTGCGAAGAATTTCTTGTTGCGTTTTTGTGATCTTGTCCAAAAACTCCGGTTGTAATTTCCATTTGGTGTCGGGGTTTCTGCGAATAACACCTAGACCGGTACAAGGAGCATCTATTAGAACCCTATCGGCACTACCATATAGCTTTTTAAAGACCTTGGTAGAGGTAATTTCTCTTGGCTCTATATTGTGTGCCCCGTTACGTCTCGCCCGTCGCTTTAACTCCTTAAGTTTGCTACCGTAGATATCCATGGCGATCAACTGTCCCTTGTTTTCCATTAAAGCGGCTAGGTGTAAAGATTTACCCCCTGCACCTGCACAAGTGTCTACGACACGTTGGCCTGGTTTCACGTCTAAAAATGCGGCGACCAGTTGAGAGGAAGCATCCTGTACTTCAAAAAAGCCATTTTTAAAACTTTGGGTCACAAAAACATTGGCTCTTTCCGGTAACCGTAGGGCGTGTGGATATCCTTTAATGGGTTCTGTAACAATACCTTCATCCAATAAGGCCTTTCTCAGGTTTTCTTTGGTAGTCTTTAAGGTGTTGGTTCGTAGAATTACTTCTGCGGGCTCGTTCAATTTAGCTATTTCTGCGGTCCAAAGCTTTTCTCCCAAGGCTTTTTCGCATAGCTCATCTATCCAATCGGGAACTGCTTCCCTATATTTTCTGATTTTTGATAGTTCATCGAATTTTCCCTTAATACGTCTTTCTGGTGTGGGCTCTATTTGTTTCCAATCGGGTAAATTAATTCCCTTTAAAACTGCCCAGACTGCCCACATGCGAAAAAGATCAGGTCGGGTAAACGGTGCTTTTACATCCGCTATTTCACTGTAGAGTCTTTTGTAGCGAACCATCTCGTACGTGGTTTCGGCAATAAACCCACGATCTCGGGCTCCCCATCTTTTATCAAATTTTAATACCTTTTGTACTACTTTATCAGCATATTCGCCTTCGTTAAAAATTAAGTTTAACGCATCTATGACGGCAAATACCAAGTTTCTGTGCAATTTCATTCTAAAAAATTAAGGGTGCAAAGGTATTGTTTTAGAGTTGATTCCATTTATTTTTGAGAAATTTTGTACGTATGCGACCAATTATGCTTCTTTTGTTTGTAACCTGTTTGTTCTCTTGTAACAATTCTAAGGAACCTTTAATTTTTTCAGAAATTAGAGTGGATGATGTTTATACAGATTCTGTAAGTATCAGGGCCATAGAATTTCTGGACGATAATACGCTGGCTTTCGCCGGCAGTAATGGAATATATGGTACGGTTGATGTTTTGAGTGGAAAGGTACGGACCAATGTAATGCAATATGATTCTTTGACCCCTGAGTTTAGGGCTGTAGCCCATACGTCTTCCGATTTTTTTATGTTGTCGATAGCGAATCCCGCGTTACTTTACAAGACGGGTGATGAGGGGCGAATGAATTTGGTGTATAAAGAAGAAGGGGAGACCGTATTTTATGATGCCATGAAATTTTGGAACGATAAAGAAGGTATTGCCGTCGGAGATACTGTAGGTGGTTGCTTAAGTATAATTATTACAAGAGATGGAGGAAAGTCTTGGTCAAAATTGTCTTGCGATGTACTGCCGGCATCCGTTGATGAAGAAGGTGCTTTTGCCGCAAGTAATACGAATATCGAAATTGTTGGTGATAGTACATTGTTAGCGACCACTGCCGGACGTATTTATTTTTCGGGGGATAAGGGCGTACATTGGAAGGTTATTGAAACGCCAATGCAAAATAGCGGGCCAACACGGGGTATTTATTCTATTGATTTTTATGATGCAAAAACAGGTTTTGCAATTGGAGGTGATTATACAAAACCAGAAGAAAACAATAAAAACAAAATGTTTACAAACGACGGGGGGTATAAATGGGAGCTTACGGCCGATGGAGCTCCGCCAGTCTATAAGAGTTGCGTGCAATATGTTCCCGGTTCTTCGGCAAAAGGTTTGGTAGCTGTTGGTTTTACCGGAATTTCCTATTCTAACGATGGGGGAAAGAGCTGGAGGCAGCTTAGTGACGAAAGCTTTTATACGATTCGATTTTTAAACGATAAAGTTGCATATGCAGCTGGTAAGAATAGAATATCAAAGCTTGTTTTCAATTAAATAGGAATGGTGTTTACTTTTATTGCAACCCCTGTTCGGCCCTATGTTTAATGAATGTATATAAAAAAAAAGGGCTCAAGGGCCCTTTTTATAATTGTACGTCAATAAAATTATCTTCCTCCTTTGTTTTTCCGGTATTGTTTTATTAACTGACGTTTAAAATCATCCTCGGAACGCATTAGGATCAATGTTTTTTTTGCGGATATGACTTTGCTTACCTCTTTTAAATAAACCTTGTCAAGTTCTTCTTCTTCCTCTTCTATTTTAATGTATTTGTCCAATAAATTTTGAGCCTCTTTTTCAGATAAAGCCCCGGCATCCTTAAATTTACTTCTGAGTTCAATCCACTTTTTTTTACGTAGAGCTTCCCTTTTTTCTTCGTGGCCATTATAAACGGGCCAAAACTCTTGAGCCTCTTCAGGGGTAAGATCTAGACGTTCTGTTATAAAGGCGACTTTTAAAGTTCTTATTCTTTCTTTCGATTTATCTTGGGAGTAAGAGGAAACCGTAAGCAAAAGCAATGCAAGTGATAGTAGCTTATTCATTGTTTTCAATATTTAATTCTTCTATGTCTTCAACATTTTCATTAAGATAATCCAATATGTTTTCCTCGTTCATTGAAATATCTATAAAATCATATATTTCCATACCGTCTACAGGAATCACTTCTGCGATTTCATCAACAGAGAGGTCCAGATCATGGTTTTCAAAGTAACTTTCTATATCTGAATTGGCTATATCAGCAAACTCTATGGCATCTTTAGAATTCCAATCGATACCTATGGCCATTAGAACAAGTGCGGCAATAGAGGCTGCTATACCAATAAACTTTTTATAGGGTTTTAATTGTATTACCTTGACTTTTTTGTCGTTTTTAACTTCTGTGTCTTTCTTAAGTTTAGCGTTTAGCTTGGACTGGAAATCATCAAAATAAGATGGAGGAACGGTAAAACCGGTATTTTCTGGAATACGGGAAGTTTCCTTGGAAAGTTTGGCCATTAAATTGTCCTCAAAGTTATCAAAATAACCTTTTGGAGTGCTAAATGGATTTTTATCTAAATTCTTTCTTTTCATCTTATTGTTATGACTGTCAATTGTTTAAATGGTTTAATCTTGGGTTAAATAATTTTCTAATTTTTTTATGGCCAAGTGATAAGAGGCTTTTAAACCGCCTACCGAGGTATTTAAAATTTCCGATATTTCTTCATATTTTAAGTCTTCATAATATTTCATGTTAAAGACCAGTTTTTGCTTTTCGGGTAATTTTGCAATGGCTTTCTGAAGCTTTAATTGAATCTCGTCTCCTTCGAAGTATACATCGGCCTGCAGATTTTCCACCATTTTCTCTTGGTAATCGATGTCACTGACACCAAGCTTTTTGGTTTTTTGTTTCAAAAAACTTAGAGCTTCATTGGTCGCAATTCTGTACATCCAAGAAAACAGCTTACTATCCCCTTTAAAACCTTCAATATTTCGAAATACTTTTATAAATGTATTCTGTAAAACATCGTCCGCATCATCGTGGTTTAGCACAATTCTACGAACATGCCAATACAATCGCTCTTTGTAAGTGCTCACGAGCACTTCAAAAGCATGTGACTGTGTGTCTTTTGATTTTAATTCCTTTACTAAAGTTTCCTCTGCAATCAACGGAACGTGTTTTGTTTGTTAGACGATCAATTTTGGAAAAGGTTTAATGGTAGTTTTTAATCAACCAAAAAAACACCAATTCTAACAATTTATTTCTTATTTTTTTAGATATTTCAAAAAAGGTTTTATATGATATAACACATTGTAAGCTAGAATGTTGTGGTGGTAATAAAAATAAAAACTACTTTATAAAGTGGTTTTGTAAAGAATAGTGGCATAGGTCATATTACACCAACGTTTGCATATCTACGAGTTTCTTGTAGGTTCCTTTTTTTGCCAAAAGTTCAGAATGGGTGCCCTGTTCTACGATCTCTCCTTTTTTAAGCACAATAATATTGTCTGCATTTTGAATGGTGGAAAGGCGGTGGGCAATGACAATGGAGGTTCTGTTTTTCATCATTTTTTCCAATGCATCTTGCACAAGTCTTTCGCTTTCGGTATCCAGAGCGGATGTTGCCTCGTCCAATATCATAATGGGCGGATTCTTTAATACGGCCCTGGCAATGGATAAACGTTGTTTTTGGCCTCCGCTAAGTTTGTTTCCGCTATCACCGATATTGGTATTGTAGCCTTCGGGCAGATCCATTATAAAATCATGGGCGTTTGCTATTTTGGCCGCTTCTATGATCTCTTCTTCGGTGGCATCTTCTTTCCCTAATCCGATATTGTTCTTAACCGTGTCGTTAAAAAGAATAGAGTCTTGGGTAACAAGCCCCATTAAGCCTCGAAGCGATTTTTTTGACATATTCCTTATATCGACACCATCAATGGAAATCTCACCCTCGTTAACATCGTAAAATCGGGTGACCAAGTTGGCAATGGTACTTTTACCACTACCGGATTGCCCAACAAGGGCTACAGTACTTCCTTTGGTGACCTGAAGATTGAAGTTTTTAAGAACATATTCGTCTTCGTACTTAAAAGAAATATTCTTTAAGGTAATATCCGAATCAAAACCATTTTTCTCGACAGGATCGGTAATTTCAGAAATAGGGTTTTCTGTTTCTAAAACTTCCAGTACACGCTCTGCTGCCGCATTCCCTTTTTTTACCCCGTAAGAGGCTTTACTGATTGATTTTGCAGGGGTTAATATGTTGTAGGCCAGTCCCATGTATGCGATAAAGGAAGAAGCGTCCAATGTTTGGTCCACCAATACCATTTTACCACCGAACCAAAGTAATGTGCCAATTACCAAAATACCTAGAAATTCTCCGGTAGGAGATGCAAGGTTTTGTCGGTTGAGCAATATGTTGCTGAAATTAAAAAAACGCTTTGTAGAGTTGGTAAATGTTTTCTGGAACCTAGATTCTGAATTAAACGCTTTTATGACTCTGAGGCCTCCAAGGGTTTCCTCTATAATCGATAAGAATTCACCTTGTTCCCTTTGTACATCATCCGATTTCTTTTTTAACGATTTTCCGATCCTACTGATTATCATTCCTGCAACGGGAATAAAAATAAACACGAACAAAGTCAGTTTCATGCTTATGCCGAACATGATTAGAATCGTAAACAAAATGGTCAAGGGTTCTCGTACGATCAGCTCTAACACAGAAAGAAAAGAGTGTTGTATCTCTAAAACATCTGAAGTAATACGTGCTATAATATCTCCTTTTCTTTTTTCCGAATAGTAAGAGATGGGCAATTCTATCACCTTTTGGTATAGCTTGTTTCTAATGTCTTTTAGCACACCATTTCTTAAGAAGGTAATGAAGTACATGGCCATATAGTTAAAGAGGTTCTTTAGTAGAAAAAGAACCAGGATCAAACCTATGACCAACAATAGGCCTTTCATTTCATCATCACCCGAATATGCAGTAACCCTATAGTTGATATACTCTTGTAGGTAATCTTTTAAGTGCCCGATGCCTGTATAGCTAGGCTCTTTAAAAACCTTTTTTGATTTGTCGAAAAGAACGTCCAACATGGGGATAAGTGCAGCAAAGGATAATGCGCTGAACAAAGCATAAAGGATGTTAAAGAAGATGTTTAAATAGCCGTATTTGCTATACGGTTTGGCGAACCGTAGAATTTTTTTAAAATACTCCATTAACCTAGATTAAGCTCACTAAGGATGCTTTTTATTTTTTTATCCAATTGAGCAGACACGTTTTTGTAATTTTCAACACTGTCCAAAGTGGTGTTGGTACTGATATAAAACTTGACCTTAGGTTCTGTTCCGCTGGGTCTGGCGGCTATTCTTGTACCGTCTTCTGTTTCATATATCAATACGTTGGATTTGGGTATATCTATATTTTTCTCTTCGCCTGTCAATACATTTTTAGCGATAGAGGTGTTGTAATCCTCGATCCATTTTACTTTGGAGCCGGCCACGGTATCTACAGGATTTTCTTTAAAATCCTTAAGCATTTGTTTTATCTCTTCCGCACCACTGATTCCTTTTTTTGTAATGGATATCAAATGTTCTTTATAGCAACCATAATCTACATAACAAGCTACCAGTTCTTTGTAGAAAGAACTTCCGTTTGCTTTGGCCTGGGCTGCAATCTCACAAGCCAGTAGGGTAGAGGTAACCGCATCTTTATCGCGAACAAAATCGCCCACCATGTAACCAAAACTTTCCTCGCCACCTCCAATAAAATCGGACTGTGGGAAATCTTTGATCATTTTACCTATCCATTTAAACCCTGTGAGCGAGGTCTTGAACTCTACGCCGTATGCTTTGGCCATGGCTTCCATCATAGGGGTGGATACTATGGTCGTTGCAATAAACTCGTTGCCCTTAAATCCTTTTTCTTTTCTTTTTTCCAATAAGAACTTGGTCATTAAAACCATCGCTTGGTTTCCGTTGACTATTTCCATATTTCCGTCCATGTTTCGAACGGCAATACCCAAACGGTCACTATCGGGGTCGGTACCCACTACCATGTCCGCTCCGATCTCCTCGGCCTTTTTAACGGCCATAGAGAGTGCTTCGGGTTCTTCGGGGTTGGGCGATTTTACAGTGGGGAACGCCCCATCTGGTTTGGCCTGTTCTTCTATTATGGTAACATTTTTATAACCTGCACGTTTTAATACCTCTGGGATGGCTGTTATAGAGGTGCCATGAAGTGACGTGAAAACAATTTTGAAGTCGTCTTTGCCTTTGGCGTTAAAATTGCCGTTGGCAACGGAAGCCTCTATAAAAGCCTCGTCTACCTCTTTATCTATGACCTGAATTAAATTGTTATTGGAGTCAAATTTAATGTCCTCGTAGTTTAAGGCGTTTATTTCTGCAATAATCTCACCGTCTTGTGGTGGAACTATTTGACCTCCATCTGTCCAATATACTTTATAACCGTTATATTCTGGTGGGTTGTGCGATGCGGTGAGTACAATACCTGCATGGCAACCTAAATGTCTTACAGCGAAAGATAATTCTGGAGTGGTCCTCAATTCTGAGAACAAGAAAACCTTGATACCGTTGGCAGAAAATACTTCGGCCACCGTTCTTGCAAGTGTATCGCTGTTATGGCGACAGTCAAAAGCTATAACGACTTTAATTTCATCTTCTTCCGAATATACCTTTTTAAGGTAGTTACTGAGTCCTTGGGTGCTTTTCCCTAGGGTGTATTTGTTTATTCTGTTGGTACCTACACCCATTACACCACGCATACCTCCGGTGCCAAATTCCATATTCTTATAAAACCTGTCCTTAAGCTCTTCCGTATCATTATCAATTAGGTACTGAACTTCTTTTTTTACGTCAGGATCAAAAAAATCGGAGAGCCAACTCTTGGCGGTATCTAGGATGTTATCCATGTAATGTGTGATTTAAGTTTAGTATTTAAATTTACAAAGAATATTGGGTTTGTGTCGAATTCAAGTTTATTTCTTCGGCAATACGGTAACGTGGTTCGTTTCTTCGCGAACGAATCAAAATTTCACCTATAAAACCTGCCAAGAACAATTGAGTACCTATGATCATTGCTGCCAATGAAATAAAAAATTGGGGCCTATCGGTTATTAACCTGCCAAAAGGATTCAAGAAAAGTTTGTCTATTCCTAAATAAATGGCAAAGCCAAAACCTATAGTAAACATTAAAACCCCCAAAGCACCGAACAAATGCATGGGGCGTTTTCCGAATCTTGATACGAACCAAATGGTGATTAAGTCTAAAAAACCGTTTATAAAACGTTCCATGCCAAATTTCGTTTTACCGTATTTACGAGCTTGGTGCTTTACTACCTTTTCACCTATTTTGCTGAAACCGGCATTTTTGGCCAATACGGGAATGTACCGGTGCATTTCTCCTGAGACCTCAATATTCTTAACAACAGAGTTGTTGTAGGCCTTTAGGCCACAATTAAAGTCGTGGAGTTTTACGCCAGAGGTCTTTTTGGCCGCCCAGTTGAACAGTTTTGAAGGAAGGTTTTTGAACAGTACAGAATCGAATCTCTTCTTTTTCCATCCAGAAATTAAGTCGTAACCATCTGTGGTTATAAGACTGTACAGTTCTGGTATCTCTTCGGGGTTATCCTGCAAATCGGCATCCATCGTAATGATGACATCACCTTCGGCAGCTTTAAAGCCTGCATGTAGGGCTTGCGATTTTCCAAAGTTTTTGTGGAAACGTATGCCTTTAACATTGGCGTTTTGTTCGGACAGTTCTGAAATGACGGACCACGAATTGTCGGTACTGCCGTCGTCCACGAATAAAATTTCGTACGAAAAATGATTGGACTGCATTACGGACACAATCCAATCATGTAGCTCTAAGAGCGATTCTTCTTCGTTTAATAAAGGAATTACAATAGATAGCTGCATTGTTTGCTTCAGGAATTCCCTTCAAAAGTACAAATTAGTTGAGATTTTCTTGTCTTTTTAAAACTAATGCGGGAATTAATGAAAAAACAAAACCTATAAATAGGCTAAATATGAGCCCAAAAACAATTTGCATGGTAGGTGTAGAGAACTTTTTGCCCATTTCCATTTGAGCATCGATCTGTTCGGGAGTCAAAGCCGTCGTTTCCATTAATTGATTTCTTTGAAATTCCATGGCCTTGGTCATCATTTCCGGGTCGATTACGTTGGCCATTAACTGATTGAATATTATTCCGATAATACCACCGATTAGACTTACCCCGACACCGATTTTAAGGCCTTGGGCAAAGGTCATGAATCCGTTGTTCGCCTTTCTAAACTGCAACATGGCAATGATCACCGCGGCAAGTGTAATGGCCAAGCTAATCAACATAACGGCAATACCCCCTTGGTAATGCATATCTGCCGTATAAAGCATAAAAGCGAATATCACTGAAATGGCCCCTAGAATAAGACCATAGGTTAAAGCGTATTTTCCTGTTTTGGGTTGGTTTTCTTCCATTTTTATATAGGTTTTAGATGTTAAATACTGAATTAGTATATCAATAGCGTTATTTGTTACATATAAAATTACATATATTTTGTTTTTTTAGAGGTAATAAATTGTGGGTTTATATAAAATGACTAAATTTGCAGCCTTAAAATGAGTGCCCGTTGGAATGGGTGCGGTAAAGTTTTTAAAAATGAAAAAAGGAATACACCCAGAAAATTATAGATTAGTAGCCTTCAAAGACATGTCTAACGAGGAGGTTTTTATTACCAAATCTACGGCGGAGACAAAAGAGACATTAGAAGTTGATGGTGTTGAATATCCATTGGTTAAATTGGAGATTTCAAGAACTTCACATCCGTTCTACACCGGTAAAGCCAAATTCTTGGATACCGCAGGACGTATCGATAAGTTCAAGAACAAATACAAGAAATTCTCTAAGCCAGCTAAAAAGGAAGAGGAATAACATTTTGTTTATTACGACGATATATAGCGCCTCCGAACTTTCGGAGGCGTTTCTTTTTTGAAAAAGAACCAGATTTTAGGTGTTTGGGCCGGTTTTTACAATAAGTACTACAGTATTGATTAATTTTGAAAAAAAATCGAATAGATGAATTACATTCTTTTTGATGGTCCTGTTCGGGAAAATTTACTTCCGTTCACATTTACCCGCCCGGTAGCGGAGATTCGAATTGGGATAATGACCATAAAAGAAAAGTGGGAAGCATATTTAGACCACACGGTATCATACCTGACAGAAGAGTATCTAAGCCATAAGTTTCCATTGGTTTTAACAGCCGAGAATGTATTTATAGATGGCTCCATTTTACCGGATGCCAAATTATTAAAGGCAATAGAGAACCTGAAAACATTACAAGTATTAAAGCGGGGCGATACTGTGATTGCTTATAAAAGTGATACAGCCAATACCGACAACAATTGGGAAAGGTTTGAAACCATTGATTATAATGACGAATTTTTTCAGATAAGATATACTTGGGATATTTTCTCGAAAAATGGAAAAGCACTTCAAGACGATTTTGATTTTTTAACGAAGGGAAGAAAGAGTCAACCTATCTCCAAGACCAATAGTATTATTCATCCCGAAAGAATATTCTTGGAAGAAGGGGCGAAAGTGGAGTACAGTATTTTAAATGCTACCGACGGCCCTATCTATATCGGAAAAAATGCAGAAATATGGGAAGGAAGCCTTGTTAGGGGCGGATTGGCCCTTTGTGATAATGCCATAGTTAAAATGGGAGGCAAACTATATGGCGCAACGACTATCGGTCCGTATTCAAAAGTATGTGGAGAGGTGAGTAATTCCGTTATTTTCGGTTATTCCAGTAAAGGGCATGAAGGTTATTTGGGGAATGCCGTTTTGGGTGAATGGTGCAATATTGGAGCAGATTCAAATAACTCAAACTTAAAGAACAATTACGCCAAGGTTCGCCTGTGGAACTATGCGACCGAGAAATTTGAACAGACAGGGTTGCAGTTTTGTG
Source organism: Maribacter sp. MMG018 (assembly GCF_018100785.1). GTDB lineage: Bacteria > Bacteroidota > Bacteroidia > Flavobacteriales > Flavobacteriaceae > Maribacter. The sequence continues at coordinate 479,219 of NZ_JAGJEC010000002.1, forward strand.
GCCTTATGATGGGGGATCACAGTAAAACAGCTATTAATACCATGTTTAACACAGGAACGGTAATAGGTGTTAATTCAAATATCTATGTGCCAGGTTTTCCACGAAATTTCGTGCCAAGTTTTAGTTGGGGCGGAGCCTCGGGCTTTTCTACCTATATGCCTCAAAAGGCTTTTGAGGCGGCTAAGGTAATGATGGCAAGAAGGGGAGTGGAATTTAATGAGATGGATGCAGATATACTTGATCATGTTTTTGAAATCACCAAAAAGTGGCGTAATTACTAACTTGTAATGTTAAAGGGCATATAGTTTTATGAAAAAGAAAGTTGCATTTTATACTTTGGGCTGTAAGCTGAACTTCTCGGAAACTTCTACCATTGCCAGAAGTTTTGTTGACGAGGGCTTTCAACGTGTAGATTTTTCTCAGAAAGCGGACATGTATGTAATCAATACCTGCTCTGTGACGGAGAATGCAGATAAAAAATTCAAGACTATTGTTAAGCAGGCCCAAAAAGGGAATCCAAAAGCTTTTATAGCCGCGGTAGGATGTTATGCCCAATTGAAACCGGAAGAATTAGTTGCGGTCGATGGTGTGGACCTAGTATTGGGGGCCACCGAAAAGTTTAAGATTACCGACTATATCAACGATCTCTCAAAGAACGATTTTGGCGAGGTACATTCTTGTGAAATAGAGGAAGCCGACTTTTATGTGAGTAGCTACGCTATTGGCGACAGGACCAGGGCTTTCTTGAAAGTGCAAGATGGGTGCGATTATAAATGTACTTATTGTACCATTCCGTTGGCCAGGGGGATATCTAGAAGCGATTCTTTAGAGAATGTACTTTTAAAGGCGAAAGAGATAGCCGATCAGAATATAAAGGAAATAGTATTGACGGGGGTCAATATTGGAGACTATGGCAAAGGGGAGTTCGGTAACAAAAAGCATGAACACACTTTTCTAGATTTGGTAAAGGCCCTAGATGATGTAGATGGTATTCATCGTCTTAGGATATCATCTATAGAGCCTAATCTGCTGAAAAATGAAACCATAGATTTTGTGGCACAGAGCAAAACATTTGTGCCGCATTTTCATATACCGTTGCAAAGTGGTAGTGATGCTCTCTTGAAATTGATGAAGAGAAGATATCTTACCCAATTATATACCGATAGAATACAAAGGATCAAAGAGGTGATACCGAATTGTTGTATCGGTGTAGATGTTATTGTTGGTTTTCCGGGTGAGACCGAAGAACGCTTTTTGGAGACCTATCATTTTCTGAACAATTTGGATATTTCGTACCTGCATGTATTTACTTATTCGGAAAGAGATAATACAGAAGCTGCGTCTATGGAAGGTGTGGTGCCTAAAGATGTTAGGAACAAACGTAGTAAGATGCTACGGGCCTTATCTGTAAAGAAAAGAAGGGCTTTTTATGAAAGCCAATTGGGGGCCGAGTTGGAGGTGTTGTTCGAAGGTGAGAACAAAGAAGGGTATATACACGGATTTACACAAAATTATGTAAAGGTAAAAACCCCTTGGAATCCGGCTTTGGTAAATACCATACACCAAGTTAGGTTAAAAGATATTGCTGATGACGGTTTGGTAGCCATAGATTTTGTGGACGAAAAAATAATGGCATAAAAAAAGCCTCTCAATAGAGAGGCTTTTTTTTGTTAGATTCTGATACCTACCGGTAACATTTCTTTGTATTGTCTATTCTTTCTTAAAAAACCTGCTATTTGAGGGCTTGTAGGTACTACTCTAAGGCTTTTTTCTTGAATGTGATGAAGAACAGCTTTAATAAAATTTTCTTTGAAACCTTCTGTCGTTATCCCTTCAGGAACTACAAGTTTGGTTAAAAAGACCTTTCTTTCTTGGGACGAATACTCTATTTTGGCAAGTTGGCCATCGACAATAGTTTCGAATTGACGCAAGAAGGCGTTGTCTTTAATAATAACATCGTTCATATAGTTGATTTTAGTATTGTGTTTAGACAAAAAAATTACGATGTTCTCCAATCGTAATTTGTTCAATATTGCTTCTATATCAGAAAAAACAATTTATTAACAAGTAATGTTCAAAACTAATAAAAAAATAGCTAATTTCCTATTTTTTACAGTAATTGCTTTTTATGTCAGATTCCATTATTCATGTTTATTTTATGCCAGGAATGGCAGCTAGCCGTAAAATTTTCGAATACATAAAACTCCCTAAAAAACAGTTTCAAATTCACTTGCTCGATTGGTTTATTCCAGAAAGTGACCAAAGCCTAACCGACTATGCCAAACAAATGACAAAAAAAATAGAACATCCGAACCCGGTGCTTCTAGGGGTGTCTTTTGGGGGAGTACTAGTTCAGGAAATGGCCAAATTGATACCGGTTAAAAAAGTAATTGTCGTATCAAGCGTAAAACTAAAAAGAGAACTCCCAAAACGAATGTTGTTTGCGAGGTATACCAAAGTACATAAGCTATTACCAACTGGGTTGATTACCAATGTGGAGCTATTGGCAAAATATGCCTTTGGAGAATCTGTAACCAAAAGATTGGACCTTTATGAGAAGTATTTATCTATACGCGACAAAAAATATATAGATTGGTGTATAGACCGGTTGGTAAATTGGGACCAGACGGAATACGCCGATAATGTTGTGCATATTCAAGGAGATAAAGATGCCGTGTTTCCCATTGCCAATATAAAAGATTGCATAAAGGTGCCAAATGGCACCCATACCATGATAATACATAGGGCTAAATGGTTTAATGAGCACCTGCCCACAATTATTTTGGATTAAGACAGTTCTATTGATACCTTTATGGTGTATTAAACTAATTTTAAGTGTATGAAGATTTTAAAGAATGTCCTAATGTTCTTGGGGGTTTTGTTCGTTGTTGGTACTTTGGTATTTGCCACCAAGTCAGGTGATTTGGCAATTACCGAGAAGAAAGTTGTTGTAATTGATACGATTCAAAAAAATGTAGCTTCGGGCTATCGTATTTCGGCCATAGATATTCCTGAAGATTTGAATTTTGCGGGAGAGTTGGTTCCTCAAGAAGACCCGGAAATAATGGAACGTGTGGATAGGGAGTTTTTGGTAAATACCTATTGGCAGTCCAATGCATTGCTTTTAATGAAACGTGCGCATAAATATTTTCCAGTAATAGAACCTATTTTGGCCAAAAACGGAATTCCCGATGATTTTAAATATCTGGCCGTTGCAGAAAGTGGATTAACGAATGTAGTATCCCCGGCCGGTGCTACAGGTTTCTGGCAGATAATGAAAGAAACGGGTAGAGAGTACGGTCTGGAGGTTAACTCCAATGTAGACGAAAGGTACCATCTAGAAAAATCCACGGAAGTTGCCTGTAAATATTTGAACAAATGGAAAGATCGTTATGGCAGTTGGTCATTGACCGCTGCGGCCTATAATGCAGGTCCGGGAGCGATCAACAAATTTATGGGAATACAAAAAGTTGATAATTATTGGGATTTGCTTCTGGGTGATGAAACAGGAAGATATGTATTTAGGATCATGGCGATAAAAGAGATTCTGTCGAATCCGGAAAAATATGGATTTCATGTAGAAAAAGAAGATTTGTATACCGCGGTTCCTACTTTTAAAGTGGAGGTAGATGAGCCTATTGCCAGTTTTGCCGATTTTGCAAAAGAATATGAAATCACCTATAAAGTACTTAAGCGTCATAACCCATGGTTACGCCAGCCTCATTTAAATAATAGCTCTAGAAAAAAGTATGTAATAGAAATTCCGAACAAAGGGTATTACAAAGAATCAAAGTAATAACTCTTTATATTGATTAGGTCTTATCGGAATGACAAAAAGAAGCCCAAACTGTTTTTACAGTTTGGGCTTCTTTTATAACCTATAAAACTAGACTCAGCTAAATTAAATCTTTTTCATTTGTTGCTGCATCATGCGGATCTGATCGGTCAACATATTGTTCTTATCCAATTTTTTAGCTTCGTTGAGTAGGGTAGTGGCCTCTCTTTTTCTTCTTTTTTGCATGGCTATACCGGCCAAACTCAATTTTGCCATGGCAACATCATAATCCATGGTTAAACCGAGCTTTAATGCCTTTTTAAAGTATTTTTCTGCCTGTGTAAGGTTGGTTTGTGAAAAAATAATTCCGTGTAGGTAATTGTAATATCCCTGTTGTTTTTGAATTAAGGCGCTTTCGGGATTTTTAATTTTTGACAACCATTTTTTTGTTCCTTCCAAATCTTGTTTTCGCATTCTTAAGAATGCCAGTAATATAATTTCGTTTCTATAATATAGAAATATGAATATTAGCGATATTAAAATTAAAAATATACCGTTACCTATGTTACCTTCGATAAATTGATATACCGCATAACCAATGATCAATGCGGCTATGACCAGTTTTATGTTTTTGTTGAACATTTTTATATTTATTATGTTAAACCTATTTTCATTAAGCACTTGCTTATAATATTGCACCTTTAACAATAAAAGTGCACCTAGAAAACGGGTTCGGCAAAATTAGGGAAAAGCTAGGTTTTGGAGCGAATGGATTTATTAAAATATTTTTTTCATATCTACTTGCCAAAGAAAAAACTCTTTGTATATTTGCGCCCAGTTTTACCTGTCCACGTAAGGTAGTTCAAAAATAGACATATAGATTAAAAAATATAGGCGATGAGTAAAAGAACATTTCAACCATCTAAGAGAAAGAGAAAAAACAAACACGGTTTTCGTGAGCGTATGGCTTCCGTAAATGGAAGAAAAGTTCTTGCTAGAAGAAGAGCAAAAGGAAGAAAGAAGTTAACCGTATCCTCAGAGCCACGTCATAAAAAGTAATGACTGTAGATAACTTTTAAAAAAAGGTGCTGCTTATTTAAGTTTAGCACCTTTTTTTTGACCTAATTTTGAATTTATAGAAAACGAGAAACACAATTGGAATGCCAAAAAGAAAAGATTTAAACTCTATTTTATTGATTGGTTCTGGCCCTATCATTATAGGCCAGGCATGTGAATTTGATTATGCGGGAAGTCAATCTTTGCGCTCATTGCGAGAAGATGGTATCGAAACTATTCTGATAAATAGTAATCCGGCCACTATTATGACAGACCCTTCAATGGCGGACCATGTTTACTTAAAACCACTGACAACGAAATCGATTGTTGAGATTTTAAAGGCACATCCTCAAATTGATGCCGTATTACCTACCATGGGAGGGCAGACAGCCCTTAATTTATGTATAGAAGCCGATAAAAAAGGAATTTGGGAAGATTTTGGTGTTGAGCTTATTGGTGTAGATATAGATGCTATAAATATTACCGAAGATAGGGAACAGTTTCGTGAGTTAATGTTGAAGATAGGTGTGGGGATGGCTCCCCAAGCGACCGCTACCTCATTTTTACAAGGAAAGGAAATAGCGCAAGAATTTGGTTTTCCGTTGGTGATCCGAGCTTCCTATACACTAGGTGGAGCAGGAGCTTCTATAGTTTATAAACCAGAGGATTTTGATGAATTATTAAGTCATGGCTTGGAGATTTCCCCTATTCATGAAGTAATGATAGATAAGGCCCTAATGGGGTGGAAAGAGTATGAATTGGAGTTGCTACGTGATAAAAACGACAATGTTGTTATTATCTGTACCATCGAAAATATGGACCCTATGGGAATACATACAGGTGATTCCATTACCGTAGCACCTGCAATGACCTTGTCTGACCGTACTTTTCAGAAAATGAGGGATATGGCCATTAAAATGATGCGCAGTATAGGCGATTTTGAAGGAGGCTGTAATGTACAGTTTGCCGTGAGCCCAGATGAAAAAGAAGAAATAATTGCCATTGAGATAAATCCGCGTGTTTCAAGATCATCTGCTTTGGCATCTAAAGCCACTGGATACCCCATTGCGAAAATAGCCACTAAATTGGCTATTGGTTACTCGTTGGACGAACTTGATAATCAAATTACAAAATCAACTTCAGCGCTGTTCGAGCCTACTTTGGATTATGTAATCGTAAAAATTCCTAGATGGAACTTTGATAAATTCGAAGGTTCTGACCGTACCTTGGGACTTCAGATGAAATCTGTAGGTGAGGTAATGGGAATAGGGCGCTCTTTTCAAGAAGCACTGCACAAGGCTACACAATCGTTGGAGATTAAAAGAAATGGTCTTGGGGCCGATGGTAAGGGGTATAAAAACTATGACCAGATCATAAGTAAGCTTACCGTACCAAGTTGGGACAGGGTGTTCGTAATTTATGATGCCATACAAATGGGAATTCCATTAAGTAGAATTCATGAGATAACAAAAATTGATATGTGGTTCTTAAAACAATATGAAGAACTCTATCAATTGGAAAAGGAAATTTCGAAATATACCATCGCATCCCTATCAAAAGATTTGTTGCTAGAAGCAAAGCAAAAAGGTTTTGCAGATAGGCAGATAGCGCATATGCTGGATTGTTATGAGAGTGAGGTTTATAATAAACGTACAGAACTTAGTATAAATAGGGTATATAAACTGGTAGATACATGTGCCGCTGAATTTAAGGCCATGACTCCCTATTACTATTCTACCTTTGAGGCCGAAATCGAAAAACCCGATGGCACTAGGTATGTAGAAAATGATAGTATAGTTACCGATCGTAAAAAAATTGTGGTTCTTGGATCGGGACCAAACCGAATAGGGCAGGGTATTGAGTTCGATTATTGCTGTGTTCACGGAGTTTTGGCCGCGGCCGAATGTGGTTACGAGACCATTATGATCAACTGTAACCCCGAAACGGTTTCTACCGATTTTGATACTGCCGACAAATTGTATTTTGAGCCTGTTTTCTGGGAACATATCTATGATATTATAAGGCATGAGAAACCAGAAGGTGTTATTGTTCAATTAGGAGGGCAAACAGCCTTGAAATTGGCCGAAAAGCTTTCTAAGTACGGAATTAAGATTCTAGGTACAAGTTTTGAGGCCCTTGACCTTGCCGAGGATAGGGGAAGTTTCTCTGAACTTTTACAAGAAAACAACATTCCATTTCCGAAGTTCGGTGTTGCGGAAACGGCCGATGAAGCCTTGACACTTGCCGATGAGTTGGATTTTCCGTTACTGGTAAGACCATCTTATGTGCTTGGTGGACAGGGAATGAAAATCGTTATCAATAAAGAGGAATTGGAAGAGCACGTAGTGGATCTATTGCGTAAGATTCCAAATAATAAATTGTTGTTGGACCATTACCTTGATGGGGCCATTGAAGCGGAGGCAGATGCTATTTGTGATGGTGAAGATGTGTATATTATTGGTATCATGGAGCATATAGAGCCTTGCGGAATTCATTCCGGGGACTCTAATGCAACCTTGCCACCTTTTAATTTAGGTGAGTTTGTGATGCAACAGATAAAAGACCATACCAGAAAAATTGCCTTGGCATTGAATACGGTAGGTCTTATTAATATACAGTTTGCCGTAAAGGATGATACGGTTTATATAATTGAAGCCAACCCAAGAGCTTCTCGTACGGTGCCATTTATAGCAAAAGCGTATAAAGAGCCTTATGTGAACTATGCAACAAAAGTGATGTTGGGAGAGAAAAAAATAAAGGATTTTGATTTTAATCCACAGTTAGAAGGCTTTGCCATCAAACAACCGGTATTCTCTTTTAATAAATTTCCTAATGTAAACAAGAACCTAGGTCCGGAAATGAAAAGTACGGGAGAAAGCATCTTGTTTATAGATAGCTTAAAAGATGATGATTTCTACAATCTTTATGCGCGAAGAAAAATGTATTTGAGTAAGTAGAAATTTGTAACCAAACAAAAAGCACCCTTAGAGGTGCTTTTTTTGTTTATTAGTTAAACCATACGGCATAACGCTTTCGTCTAAGTTCTAGAGCAAGAATTTTTTCCATTTTTAGAGCCTCTGCTCTCGTAGAGAAAGGGGGAATATGGTTGTAAAGGCTTCCGCGCAGATATAATCCATATTTTTTTACGATAGAAGAAGATAGATCGTATCCCTTTTTGCTCAAGGTGCCTTTTTTATGCTGATCAAAGCGTTCTTTAGGCGATTTACTGGTCATGCCTACATACAGGCATTCGAGAACCCCGTTAAACTGTGGATTTGCTTCCCTGAATTTTCTGTTTTCCGTGAAGACCTTTTTTGAAAGTTCTACAACATAAACTCTATATTCTATCTTGGGCATCTATTTCTGATTATAAGCTGAAACATGTTTGTTGCGGTAAGTAATTTAATTGGGAATTTTACTTTCTTCCTCGAAAAGATAGGCAACGATGGTATTCAAAAATTTGGTAAGGTTATAGGGTTTATGCACAATATCATTGACCCCAGAACTTAATATTTCGGTTTTGTTTTCGTCAAGTTCAACGGCCGTAAGAGCTATTATCGGTACTTCTTTATTAAATTCCCTTATTTTTTTTGCAGCTTCCATACCATTCATTTTTGGCATGTTGATATCCATCAAAATTAAATCGAAATGATTTGTTTTGCACATCTCTATGGCTTGCGCACCATCATTGGCAAGACTTGATAGGATATTATATTTTTTTAAAGTTTTTTGGGTTACTTTTTGATTTATTTTATTGTCATCGACAATAAGAACTTTTTTGGCCTCGCCGGGTGCTAAGGGATTATAGGAACTTAAGGTCCCGTTCAAGACATTTTCGGTAGTAGGGTCCTCCTTTAAAGCTATAAGATTAAGGGTGAAACTAAACTCAGAACCGTAATCGGGTGCGCTTTTTAAATGAATTTTACTATTGTAGAGTTTCAATACTTTCTTTACAATGGTAAGTCCGAGCCCAGTACCTTGATAGCTATGGTTGTCGTTATCTAATTGTACGAATTCATTGAATATCGTTTTTTGTTCGTCTAGAGGAATGCCCGGACCGTCGTCTTTTATTATAAATGTAGTCTCATAGACCTTCTTATCTATTATTTTGGACAATCTGAGATCTAACCAAACGTTTCCATTTTTTGTAAACTTAATGGCGTTGCCAACTAAGTTGATAAGGACTTGCGATAGGCGTACAGGGTCCCCTATAAGGCTGTTGGGTAATTTTTTATCTATAGTTAGATGTAGTTCGTTGTTGTTTTGTTTTAAAGTAGACTCAAACGAATAAACAATGTTGTTCAGTAAAGCATCTAACTTATAGGGGGTTTTTGACAAGGTGATGGCATTGGCATCCATTTTGCTCAATAATAGCACATCATTGATTAATGAAAGTAAGTAATCCGCAGAAAATTTAAGGGAGTTTAGATCATCTGAGTATGCGGCTAGGTTTTCATCTTCTTTTAAAAGTGTTGAGATACCTATTACCCCATACAGTGGAGTACGAAGTTCATGGCTGACAGTTGATAGAAATTTGGTTTTTATTTTCGACAGTTTTTCGGCCTTTTCACGGGCGGCATCCAATTCGATATTTTTTTTCTTCAAGCTTTCTATATACTTTTTTCTTGTTCTAATAAAAAGGTAAACCGCAAAAAGGAGTAATAACAGTATACCTATGGCACTATATAATAGGGTGTTGAGGGATTTTGTTTTAGATACAAGCTCTTGTGCATATTTTTGTTCCTTTCGAGCAATTTCTAAATCTTTTTGGGCTTGTTTAAGTTCAAATTTGGCTCTGGCCTTTTCGGTTTCCTTTAGCTTTGTCAGTGTATAGGCTTTCTGCTTATAATCGTAGTACTTTTCTAAATTCTTAAAAGCTTCTTTTAAATTAGAGGTTTCTTTATATAATTGGGCTAAGTTGTTATAAGTCTCTAAGGCTATATCTATATTATTCTCCTTATCGGCGAAAAGTGCAATATCCTCCAGCTTTAATGCGGCCTCTTGGTAATTCTTTTTTGCTAGATGGTACCTTCCATATAAAAGGTCAAGATATACCTTGTTAAGTGAGTCTATTTTATTTTGGGGCAGGGCAGAAGCTTTTTGTAGAAATTTGTATGCCTCGTCGGTTTCGTTATAGTCAAGATAGGTCCAGATTAGATTGATGTACGTAAGGCATACCTCGTCATAATCCTTAAGTTTTTTATTAATGGCAATACTCTCTTGAAAATAGCGCACTGCCTTGTCCAGGGTGTTTTTGTTTTCCGAATATAAAACACCCAAATTTAAGGCCCCCCAGGCCACTAAACTGTCTTTTCCTGATTTTCTGGCTAGTTCAAGCGCTTTTTCCGAATATCTCTTTCCTTGTAAACTATCATCGGTTTCTACATAGATGGCCCCTAAAATATCGTAACCAAGAAACTCATAATCTGTTTGATCGTATTCTTTTCCCTTTTCGACCAAAATAGAAGCGTACTCTATAGCTTCTTTATATTTATAAAGATCATAAGCGTCGTTCGACTTGTTTAAATAAGACTCTAAACTATCTCTTTGCCAAATAGAATCATTTTGGGCAATTGCAAAAGCGGTGTATAACAAAAAACCAACTAAAGTCGATTGCCTGATTTTTTTCATAAGGTTATTAGGCTGGTTAAATGTGGTTTGGTATGCTCTTTCGGGGACTAATATAGGAAAATGAAAATAGAATACGTCCTATCTACGATTATAGATCGATAGCTGGTATAATTTAGTCGTGATGTAAAAATAAAGGGTCGCCCCGATGAGCGACCCTTTGTTTTTTTATTCCCATTCGGTATGAAAAATACCTTCCCTATCCAATCGCTCATAGGTGTGCGATCCAAAATAATCTCGCTGTGCTTGTATCAGGTTTAAAGGTAATCTACTAGAGGTATAAGCATCGAAATAGGTAAGTGAATTTGAAAGACCTGGTAACGGAATACCGTTTTTGGCCCCGAAAGCCACTAACTCCCTTGCCGAGCCCACTGTACTCTGAACTTTTTCGACAAAAGTGGGTGATAATAGTAAATTGGGTAATTTGTCATCGGTTTTAAAAGCTTCTGTAATATCTGCTAACAAACCTGCTCTAATAATACATCCTGCACGCCATATTTTGGCTATTTCGGCTATGTTCAATTCATAACCATATTCTTTAGACGCATCCGCCAATTGGTGAAGACCTTGGGCGTAGGTAATGATAAAAGAAAAATATAGTGCCTCTTCGGTTATTTTTTCCAGTTTATCTTTATCCATATGTGCCACTTTGGGGCGATCATATAGTTTATCCGCTTGAATTCTTTCCTCTTTTAAAGCGGAAATTTCCCTCATACTTACGGCAACATCTATAGAAGGCACCGGAATACCAAGATCCATGGCATTTTGGCTTGTCCATTTACCTGTGCCCTTTTGTTTGGCCTTGTCCAAAATCATATCTACAAGTCTTCCATTTGTGAGGTCATCTTCTTTTTCAAATATTTCAGAGGTAATTTCTACCAAAAATGACTGTAGACGGTCGTTGTTCCATTTTTTAAAAGTTTGGTGTAGCTCATCATTGGTAAAATCACCTCCTTTTTTAAGAACATCATATATTTCCGATGTAAGCTGCATTAGGCCATACTCGATTCCATTATGCACCATTTTTACATAATTTCCTGCAGATTTTGGGCCTAAATAAGCAACACATGGCTCCCCTTGGTATTTAGCGGAAACAGCTTCGAATATTGGTTTTACGTGTTGGTAAGCTTCTTTGTTGCCCCCGGGCATAATGCTAGGGCCTCTTCTGGCTCCTTCTGCGCCTCCCGATACACCGGCTCCAAAAAAGTTGATTCCTTTCTCCGATAAATAAGCTTCTCTTCTGTCAGTGTCGGTATAAAATGAATTTCCTCCATCAATAATCAGGTCTCCTTCATCCAAATTTGGTAAAAGCCCTTCAATGACAATATCGACAATTTTACCAGCTGGTACCAACAACATAATTTTTCTAGGGCTCGAGAGAGCGTCCAAGAATGTTTTGGTATCCGTAGAGGCATTTACTTTTTCAGGATTTCCACCCTCTTTTATAAGAGCATTTACTTTTTCCTCGTCCAAATCGTTTCCAAAGGCCGTAAAACCGTTATCCGCAACGTTCAAAATAAAATTACGTCCCATGACACCTAGTCCTACCAATCCAAAGTCATATTTCTGCTCCATATAAAATGCTATTTTCCTTTTATTAAAAATTGAGTTTCAAAAATAAATGAAAATATTCACAATCCTTCTTAACTAATAGTAAACTCCTTGTGTTTTAGTTTTTCTTTTCGATACTTTTGCCCCTCATCTAAGAATTAAGATAATAATGAACAGGACAGAAAATCAAATGCTGGTCATATTTGGGGCCTCTGGCGATTTAACGGCCAGAAAATTGGTTCCCGCTTTATATAATTTATATGAAGCTGGTCAGTTACCCGATAATTTTGTGGTGCTGGGGGCAAGTAGAAGTAACCTAACAGATGATGATTTTCGAAAGAAAGTAGTATTGGATAGTGTTTATCTAAAGGAAAAACTAAAAGATAAAAAGAAAGAGGAGATAGTGGATTTTGCCAATAAGTTCTTTTATGAGGATCTAGGCGAAGATTATGATACCGATTATGCCCCTTTACGAAAGCGAGTGGGCGATTTGAACAAAGAAAAGGGTACCGATGGTAATATTATGTACTATCTGTCTACTCCACCTACTTTGTACGAAACTATCGCTAAAAACCTGGCAGATGCGGGGTTGAGCACCCAAAACAATGGTTGGAAACGATTGATCGTAGAAAAACCCTTTGGGTATAGTTTGGATACGGCAAAGAAGTTGAATGTAGGAATTCAAAAATATTTTACCGAATCTCAGATTTATCGAATAGACCATTATTTAGGTAAGGAAACGGTTCAAAATTTGTTGGTGACCCGTTTTGCAAACAGCATTTTTGAGCCCTTGTGGAACAGAAATTATATTCATCATATAGAGATTACGAATGCCGAAAGCGTTGGGGTAGAAAAAAGAGGAGGATATTACGATAAATCAGGGGCTTTAAGAGATATGTTCCAAAATCATTTACTTCAGATCGTTTCTCTTATAGTTATGGAGCCACCTATTAGTGATGGTGCAGAAGAGATCCGTAACGAAAAGGTAAAGGCCTTAAGGTCTTTACGTATCATGAAAGATGAAAAAACATTACATGATCAAACCATTAGGGCACAATATATGTCGTCTAGAATTAATGGCGAAAAAGTAAAGGGGTATAGAGAGGAAGAAGGGGTAGATCCTATGTCTACAACCGAGACTTATGCGGCCATTAAATTTTATGTGGATAATTGGAGGTGGAAAGATGTGCCTTTTTATGTACGTACGGCCAAAAGAATGCCAACCAAGGTTACCGAGGTGGTCATTCATTTTAAAACTCCTCACCACCAAATATTTAAAGAATCGGGTATTCATAATAAGGACAATAAGCTGATTATTAGAATTCAACCGGATGAGGGAATACTGATCAAGTTTGGTGTAAAAGTTCCGGGGCAAGGGTTTAACGTGGAACGTGCGAATTTAGATTTTTATTATTCTAGTTTGGTGGAGACACGTGTTATGGATGCCTATGAAAGATTGTTGTTGGATGCCATGCAAGGTGATGCCACTTTATATGCCAGGGCCGATGAAGTGGAAGCTGCTTGGGCATTTGTAGATCCGATATTAAATTATTGGAAAAATGGTGAGAACGTACGCATGTACGGTTACCCCTCTGGTGTGTGGGGGCCAGAAAATGCAGATGACCTTATCGAAGGTATCGGTGCTTGGCGTAACCCTGGAGAAAACCTTACCGATGACGAAGGCTTCTGTGTTCTATGTTAATAGTTGATAGATATTGAATTGATTGAAAATATGGAGTTAAAGATATATACCGATAAAAACGAAGTTGCCGTTGAATTTTCTAAATATTTCTCGGATTTTGTTTCAAAGAGAAAAGTAGCGCATATAGCGTTGTCTGGCGGTAGTACACCCAAAATTGTTTTTGATGAGTTGGCATCATTGTATGCCAATAAGATAGATTGGAAAAATGTTCACTTTTATTGGGGGGACGAACGTTGCGTGGATCCTACCGACGATCAAAGCAATTATAAGATGACCGTGGCGCATTTATTATCAAAAATTGATATTCCTACCGAAAACATCCATAGGGTAAAAGGCGAAAACGATCCAGAAGAAGAAGCGGATAGGTATGCACAGGTTTTAGAGAAAAATTTACCCAAGAGCAATGGTCTGCCAAAATTTGATTTGGTAATATTGGGAATGGGAGACGATGGCCATACGGCCTCTGTTTTTCCACATGAAATAGATTTATGGAATTCTGATAAACTCTGCGAAGTTGCCGTACACCCAGAAAGTGGCCAGAAACGTGTTACCATTACGGGTGGTGTGATCAACAATGCCGATACCGTAGCATTTTTGGTGACCGGTGAGGCGAAGTCAGAAAAAGTTCGGATTATCACACAACGGGAAAAAGGTTATAATAAATATCCCGCTTCCTTGGTGGACCCTGTCAGTAAATCATTGGTATGGTTTTTAGACCGGTCGGCGGCTTCTGAAATTTCTTAAAGGTTTAATTCAACTTTACAGTTTTCGTTTTCCAGTTCTTTAAGATACTGATCGGCATCAAAGCTATCCGATTCAAACTTGGTATCCCTTTCGCGGGCTTCCAGTTTACGGTACTTACTACGGGTAAAACGTCGTACCCCTTGCTTATCGGTAACCATTAACCCCGGCACGGGAACACTTTTTCCTTCACTGTCTTTGGCCACCATGGTGAAATAGGAAGAATTACAATGCTTTTTTTCTCCGGTGGTAATATTTTCAGATTCTACACGTACCCCTACCACCATAGAGGTTCTGCCTGTATAATTAATAGAGGCCCTAAGGGTCAATAACTCTCCCACTTCTACAGGATGAAGAAAATCTACCCTGTTTACAGATGCGGTTACACAATAACATTGCGAGTGTTTAGAGGCACAGGCAAACGCTATTTGGTCCATTAAATTTAAGATATGTCCACCGTGTACTTTTCCTCCAAAATTGGAATGGGAGGGAAGCATTAATTCGGTGATGGAAACTTGGGAGTCTTTGGCACTTTTAAATTTTTCCATTAATTCCTGATATGTGGTGATTTTTCTTGTTGTACGTTGGTTACAAAATATTTAGAATCGCCCAGCCAAAAGAAAGTGGCATAGCGTTCGGTATAATCGATCTTAACATATTGCCCTTGATAGTCCTTTAACTTCTGTATCACTTCTTTGTCTTTGTCAAGCACTGAAAAAGAGAATATCTGGGCCCCCGATATGCCTTGGCTTATCTCACCTTCCCATGTTTTTACCAAAACCCCTTTCTTACTTACTTTTATTAACTCTCCAGACCTAACACCCTCACTGTAGGGTACGTAGTATATAAAAGCGTAGAACAATGCAAGTAAAAGCAAGCAACCACCTATAAAAAGGAATAATATTTTTTTCATGTTACTGTTTAGGTTTGGGAGCCTCTATCTCAAAATTTTCATCGTGGTCCTGTGCTCTTTTTAAAATTGGTTCTGGGATGGATTTTTTGGCCTTCGCCCCCATCTTTTTTAGTTTTTCTATGCTCGTGACAATATTTCCTCTCCCTTCTACCAATTTGTTCATGGCACCTTTATATTCATTTTTGGCCTCGTCCATTTTTTTGCCCACTTTGGTAAGATCGGTCACGAAACCTTCAAATTTGTCATACAATGCCCCGGCCTGTCTAGCAATTTCAATAGCATTACGTTGTTGTTTTTCGTTGTTCCACATACTGTCTATGGTCCGTAAGGTAGCCAACAGGGTAGAAGGAGTCACGATTACAATATTCTTTTCAAAAGCCTTGTTGTAAAGGGTATTGTCGTTATTAACGGCTATGGCAAAAGCAGGTTCTATAGGAACGAACATTAAAACAAAATCAGGACTTTCCATTTCATACAGGTCCTCATATTTTTTAGAGGACAATTGATCTACATGTTTTCTAAGGCTGTTTATATGGTCTTTTAAGAATTTTTCGCGCAGTTCATCTTCCGAATTTACATAACGTTCGTAATCGGTTAGGGAAACCTTTGAATCTACGATCATTTTCTTGCCATCGGGAAGGTTGATGATGACATCCGGTAACACGCGGCTACCGTCTTCTCTTGTGAAGCTCTGTTGTACCGAATATTCCCTGTCCTTCTCAAGCCCCGATTTTTCTAACACGCGTTCTAGCACCAACTCGCCCCAGTTACCCTGCATTTTGCTATCGCCCTTTAAAGCCTTGGTCAGGTTTTCGGCTTCTTGGGTTATTTTCAGGTTCTGTGTTTGTAAATTCAATAATTGCTCTTTAAGGGCAGAGTGTATACTAATATTTTCTTTTTGACTTTCTTCTACCTTTTTCTCGAACAATTGTATTTTTTCGTTGAGGGGCGTTAAAATGTTTTTTATGTTTTTCTCGTTTCTCTCGGTAAACTTTAGGCTTTTTTCCTCTAAAATTTTATTGGCCAGGTTTTCAAACTCTTTTGTAAATTTTTCTTGGAGTTTTTCGACCTCTAGCTTTTGCTCTTTGTTTTTAGCGTCTAAATTCTCTAGATCGGCTTGGTACCTTACAATTTGATTGCCTAACTGCACTTTTTCAGAACGTAACTCTTCTCGCTCATTTTCGACCGTAAGAATACGATTCTCCAATTGCGTTTTGATCATGGCCAATTGCCTGTTTTCTTCCTCTAGCTTACTTTGGTTCGATTTTGTCTTTAAGCTTTGAATGTAATAACCTAGAAAATACCCAAGTACAAGGCATATCAGCCCAATAATAATATAATACAATGTTTCGTTCATTTTTATATAAAATACGCTAAGTAAAGATACATGTTACTTCTGAATTCGGAAAGTTCCGGATATACTATCGAACACGACCGTGTTGGAGGGGAACAAACTTTCGAAAGCCTTATTTTCTATGAGTTTCGATGGTTTTTCAAAGGGGTTTTTATGGCCGTCCAAAATTAAAATTTTATCACACAATTGAATGGCCATTTCAATTTCATGACTGGTAAATACGATTGTTTTATTGGTTTTGTGGGCTATGGATTTTAAAATTTTAAGTATCTGTACCTTGTGGAACAGATCAAGATGGGTAGTGGGCTCGTCCAATAAAATAATGTCCGTATCCTGCGCCAATGCCCTTGCGATGAGTACCCGTTGCAATTGGCCATCACTTAGTTCGTAACATTTTTTTTGCTTCAGGTTGTCCAGTTCCAATATCTGTACGGCTTCGTTGATTTTCGATTTATCGGTCGGCGATAAATTACCTATCCAATTGGTATAAGGTTGTCTGCCCAGAGCAATAAGCTCAACAACGGTCAAATTTTTAGAAGCAATGGGTTCGGTCAGCACAACACTTACTTTTTTTGAAAAATCTATAGGAGCAAAGTCGGTTTGTGGTTTTCCTTCAAATAAAATATCTCCCGCTATTTTAGGTTGAAAATTGCCTATAGTTCTTAGTAAGGTAGATTTGCCGATTCCATTTATTCCCACAATGGCCATAAATTCACCCTGACTTGCCTTAAATGAAATATTGTTACATATAGGGGTTGCATTATAACCTATCGAAAGATCGTTAATATCTAGGGTACTATGTTTATCTGTATTTTTTATGATAATTCAGTATTTAAAAAACCATTTTTCTTTTTCGTACCAAAAGCCAAATAACGACAGGAGCTCCTATAATGCTGGTTATCGCATTTATGGGAAGAACACTGGCCATACCCGGTAACTGGGCCACAATATCACATATCAACAATATTATACTGCCATATATTAGTACTGCAGGCACCAAAACTCTATGGTCGGTCGTATTAAAAATTTGCTTGGTCAAATGGGGTACCGCCAATCCAATAAATGCAATGGGGCCGGCAAAGGCAGTAACACTGCCAGCTAAGATACCTGCGGCCAAAATAATTAGCAGCCTGGATTTTTTTATGTCTACACCAAGGCTTCTCGCATAATTTTCTCCCAATAGATATCCATTGAGAGGTTTAATGGAAAGTATGCTCAGTACAATGCCGGTAATGATCGTGATAGAGAGAATACCCAGTTGTTGCCAAGATAAATTTCCTAGGCTACCAAAAGTCCAATAAATATATTGTTGTAGCTTTTCCGCATCTGTAAAATAGGAAAGGACGCTTACTATGGCTGCAGTGATGCTACCGAACATTAAACCAATGATCAATAGGGCCATTGTGTCCCTTATTTTAGCAGAAACGCCAATTACCAAGAAAAGCACTAAAAAGCTACCCAAACTAGAGGCAATGGCCAATGAAATATCATTAATAAGGGCCAGCGATAAAAAGCTTGATAGAATGGAAGCTCCCATAATAAGTATGGCGGCCCCTAAACTTGCTCCAGAACTTATTCCCAGTACAAAAGGCCCTGCCAATGGATTTCTAAACAAGGTCTGCATTAAAAGACCGCTTAGGGCCAAACCGCTGCCTACCAGTATTGCGGTTATAGCTTTTGGAAAACGATAATTGAATATGATATATTCAAAAGCGGGGTTGTCTATGGTAAATCCAAAAATAGCTTTTAATGTATCTGTAAATGAAATGGTTACGGACCCTAAGCTCAAGTTAAGTATAAAGCAAAAGCACAAGACCGCGAAAAGAACCGCAAACCGAAGAAAATATGTTTTCGTTTTATTCAATTATTTCAATGGCTTAAAAAAGAATGGTTCATGTTTTGGCAAAAGTCCTGGATGCAAAATATGAATCAGGTCCTTTAGTACCAAATCGGGTCTTTGGGGAGCAAGTTCATAATACAACAGGCCTCCTGTTTCACCTACAGTGCTTGAAAAAGTATATATTTTTTTATTTTGAAAAGCATCAAATTGTTTATAGTGTTCGCTGGAACTGGACATATCTTCATAACCTACAAATTGGGCCGGGGATATCCAATATTCCGCATTTTTTGCTTTTTGCAGTACGTGTTCCCAACTAAGTGACAAGCTACCGGTTTCGGTTGTTTCTTTCCACAGATAATCTGCATTGGCATCATTTATAAACTGGGCTGCCCAGCTATTGCCACCGGGAAGATACCAAACATCTTTATACATGGCCCCACTAAGCACCGTAGGGCTATGCGATGCGCTTTTTGCAATCTGTTTTGCAGATAGATAGCCTTTTTCTATATCGGAAAAAATTTGCGCTGCTTCTTTTTCCTTATTAAAAAATGGGGCAAAAAATTTGATCCATTCGGCCTTTCCCAATGGTGTTTCCTCCGTCCAATCACCATTATATACCACGGGGATATTGGACCGTTCTATATTTTCATAGGCACGGTTCTGCGCATTGATACCAAAACCGACCACAAGATCAGGCCGTAAAGATATTACCATTTCGGTATTAATGGTCTCGTTGTTTCCCAATTCAATAATCTGGCCGCTTTCTATGCGTTTTCTAGCTTCTTTTGATGAAATGTATTGTGTATCGGGGAATCCGGTTAATTTATCCAGCTCATTTAAAGCTTCCAACGCAGGAATGTGGGTTGTGGAAGTGACTACCACGGTTTGGATAGGAACCGGTATTATGGCATCAAAATCGGTTTTGTTAAGGTTGATCGTGCCCGCTTTTTCTTTTGGCACCAGTGCATATGTGAAAGAAGCTTCAGCATTGGGCCAAGGCGAAGTCAACTCTATAATGGTAACACCGTCGGTCGTTTTTTTCAAGGTAAACCCCTGAGCATATTCAATAGGGTCAGCTTCAGCATTGTATTGGGGTGGTTTTGTTTCTTTTTTCTCGGATTTACATCCAAAAACAAACAACAGGGCAATGAAATAAAAAATCTGTTTCAAAAGATGGTGGTTTTTATAAATGCTTTTTCAAAAGTAATATTATTTAACTCTTGCCTATAAAAATGGACAAAATGTTTATTTTCGCCCCGAATTTTGGTTCAAGATGGTTTTTACATAACTGTTTTGATTAAAAGGGAATCCGGTGAAAAACCGGAACTGTTCCCGCAACTGTAAGCTCAGCCGTTTATCGGCACTTATTGTAGACTTCAAGACCACTGGTTTTTATAGACCGGGAAGGTAAACAATAAGATGCAAGTCAGGAGACCTGCCAAATTCAAACAACTATTGTTAAACTTTCGGGATAAAGGTTTACGTATGGGTACAGACATACTATTCGCTCGAACAAGAGATTTAAAAAAATGAACAAAAAACTTGTAGGTTTTGGTGGCTTGGCATTGCTATGCACCAACGTAATTGCACAGCAAGTAGTGCAAAATGATTCTATTTCGGTCCAGCAATTGGACGAAGTGGTCGTAAGTGATTCTCGTTTTAAATTAAAAAGGGAAAATTCAGGTAAAACGGTGATTAAAATTTCAGCCGAAGAATTGGAAAGAAACCAAGGGCGTTCGGTGGCCGAGATTATTAACACTAAAAGTGGATTAGAGGTAAATGGTAGCAGAAGTTATGCGGGACAGAATATTTCTGTGTACGCAAGAGGCGGAAACAATCGTCAGGTTCTGGTGATCATTGATGGTATACAGGTATCGGACCCTTCTAATGTAAGTGCCGAATATGACCTTCGTTTGTTGAACACTTCACAAATTGAAAGTATAGAGATCATAAAAGGGGCTTCCAGTACCCTTTATGGCAACTCTGCAGCAACGGCTGTCATCAATATAACAACTAAAAAGGCAAAAGAAGATGGCTTGGCTTTAGATGTGTTGTCAAGTGTTGGCACCAATCAACCAGAGAACGATCAGAATTATAATATTTCCGATTTTTCCAATACGGTTACTATTACTGCCAAAGAGGGAGGTTTAACTGTCTTGGCCTCTGGTGGGCATCAATATACCGATGGTTTGTCTGCAGCGGTCGGAGAGGAGGCCGACGATTTTTCTAGAATAGACGGTACTGTTAAAATAGGGTATCGGTTCTCTAACAAGTTAGATCTAACGGCATCCGCTTTTTACAACAAACTAAATGCGGAGTACGATAATGGGTTTCCTATAGAGGATGCAGATTTTTATTATAAAGGAGAGCAGTCTCGATTTGGTCTTGCGGGAACTTACTTTTACAAGAACGGGGAAATACATGCAAATACTGCTTTTAACCAGATAAATAGGGAGTTTGTTTCGAATTTTCCTTCGGCGTATGATTCTGAGTCTTTAGTGTTCGATGTATTTAATAAATATACTTTTAATAAGAATCTACACACTGTTCTAGGGGTAAACTATGTTGATGGCAAAACACTGTTCGATGAAGAGAAAAATGCGAATAATTTTGATCCCTATGCGAATGTTGTCTATGTAAGTGATTTTGGTCTAAACTTGAATATTGGGGCAAGGTTGAACAATCATAGCGAATATGGCAGTAATCTCATTTATAACATTAACCCTTCTTACCGTGTTAGGGTCAACGATGGGTATATTAAGGTGATGGGCTCTTACGCAACATCGTACATAGCGCCGAACCTTTCGCAGTTGTATGGCCCGTATGGTGCCAACCCTGATTTGGAACCCGAAGAAGATACGACCATAGAGGGAGGCTTAGAGGTGAAATTTTCTGATTGGCTAAGGTTGAGTGGAATCTATTTTAATAGAAGGGAAGAAGGGCGTATCGGTTATGTTACCATTAACCCAGAAACGTTCGAAAGTCAGTACAGAAATATTCTAGAGGATGTTAATTTGTCCGGTATAGAGATAGAGCTGCAGGCAAAACCCATAAAGAATATGGATGTTTCCGCTAATTACACCTTAACGGAAGCAGAGGAGGATCTGGCTTTGAGAATACCAAAGAACAAGATCAATGCAACAGTAGGGTATACTTTTGGAAACAAGACCTATGCTTCTGTGATGTACCAAAATGTCTCTAGCCGAACCGATACTGATTTTATTACCTATAGTACCGTAGATTTAGAGCCTTTTAGTCTTGTGGACCTTTATTTGAAACATGAGGTTTGCGATCAATTTAGTTTTTTTATATCGGTCAACAATATCTTCAACGAAGAGTATGTAGAGATACTTAATTATACTACGAAAGGAAGAAACGTTCGTATAGGAATGAATTTAAAATTATAAACAAGGAAAAGGCGGCTAAAAAGCCGCCTTTTTTAATTTTTTTTGATTATTCTTTATTCCAAGTTGGTGTTGTAATGTGTGTCGTCAATCATTTTATCCTTGAAAGGACTATACCTTTTAGAGCTACTAAAAATTTCAATGGGGTTTTGGACCGTGAAGTCCGTTTTTCCGGTAGTTCCCGTTATCTCTTGAATCGCACGGGCCAATAAGGGCTCGTTCAAATCTCCTAGAATTCCCAAATTATCATAATCTTCCTTAAGTAGAATATCCGGTACCAACCCACTGGTAAAGTCAGAGAAACCATCTGCATTTTCATTTCGGCCCAAAAGGGGCTGTATGGCCCATTCGTTGTTCGAATTTATTTGGTTTACCCTACTTGGGGTATATAGGTAAGAGTTTTCCCTATCATCTACCAAAGTAGTGGAAAACTCATTTTTTCCCCGTGTTACATCACCAATATGTACAATATCCATATAAGGTTCTAAACTATTGATCAAAAGCTCACTGGCCGAAGCGGAGCTGGCCGTGGTTAGGACATATAGTTTTGATAGTCGTAAAGGGTCGATAGTATTACCTTCAACTTCATTAGTAAAATATACCTCTAACTGGCTTTCCGAAAGTTGTTCTTGAACCTTGTCATTGTACCTTTTTCTTAAGAACAGATTGCTATTGTCCGTATCATAGATCATACTGGCCAGTAGTCTTGTAGTGTTTACGGACCCACCAGGATTATATCGTAGGTCCAACACCAGTTCTGTTATACCTACATCTTTTAAGCCAGCGATGGCATCATATAGATCGTTGTCATATTCATTGGTAAACTGGTTGTACATTAGGTAACCGATTGTAATACCGTTTATCTCAAATGATTTGGAAATAAATACCGGGTTTTCTGCAAGGGCCTCTTGTTTGGTCAATGATACTTCCTCGTCATTTTGTACTACATCGCCATTGGCAAAATCGGCCATATTCAACACATAAGTGTCATTATCCCCAAATAGTAGGTCGGCATAGTTATTGATCGTAAGTGTCTGCCCGTCTACACCGGTAAAAAGGTCTCCTCTTTTAATGTTCTTGGTAGCTGCATCAGAATTCGCTACAATATATCGTACGTACCCGAATACTTCATCGCTATTGGCCTTACGCACCAATCCAAATTCTAATCCGTTACTTCTAGAGATACCTGCCAAAGATTGCGTTAATACCCTATAATCGGAATTGTAGAAACTAAATCTGTCCTCAATATATAGAAGTTTATTGTCGAAAAAGGCTCCGGGGTCATCTTCAGACTCTAAGAATGCGGTATAGGTTTCAGAATCGGCAAACCTATCGTCTGCCAAATCTGGCATATCCGCTTGCCAGAAATACCAAAAGTTCATTGCTTTCCACATAAAGTCTTGTACGGTTACATCTGCAGAGGACAATGGATCTATGGTACCTGGAATACTGAGCTCATCGTCTTTGGAACAAGAGATGACGATTACCGTTAAAAATAAAATTAAGAACCTTTTCATTATAGGTAGAACTTTGAAAGCTGTGTTTTATTTTAGTTTATCTATAGGATTTTTAGAGACTCGTCTCAAATTATCCAAAATAAGAACGTTTTTTCTGTCGTCGAACAGTTTAGAGCTAGAGACCAGATTGGCCGGCATTACCACTTCAAAACTTCTTTTGGCACTAATACCGGTAATTTCTTCTATGGCCTTGGCCAATAATGGTTCATCGGGATCACCTAATGTGCCTAATTTGGTTACATCCTCTTCTAGTTCTATGTCAGGAATCAGACCATCGGCATAATCAGAGAAACCTGCACTGTTTTCGACCCTGCTTACTATAGGTTGTAGCGCCCACTGGTTATCCGGATTAATTTGGTCTTCCGTTTCTTCGTCATAAAAATTGCCATTTTCCGGATTATCCACAAAAGTGATCGACCCTTGGTTTTTACCAACAGTTGTGGTTCCGATATGTACTACTTCCATATATGGCTCTAGCCCTACCATGACCAATTCACTTGCCGAAGCCGAAGAATCTGTGGCAAGAATATACACTTTACTCAAGTTTAAAGTGTTTAAAGGCGTATCTGTATTACCAAACAACGTACCGGTAGTGGCCACGAAATTATTATCGAGTTCCCCTTCTTCGAAAAGGGCCTGTAATTTTGCGTTATATCTAGTGGTGTACAACAAATCGCTGGTATTGGTACCGTATATAAGGCTGGCCAATATTTCGGCCGTAGATCCGCTACCTCCCAAATTGTATCGTAGGTCTAGAACAAGATCGGTAACATTCTGACTCTTAAACTCTCCAAAAACTTCGTTAAGAGCCTCACCAGATCCCCCTATAAACGAATTGTACATAAGGTAGCCGATTCTTTTATCCCCAATGTTAAGAACGGTATTGGTTAAAATAGGATCTTCGACCAAACCTTCTTGTTTTGTAAGAGAGACCTCTTTACCATTGGGACTAATAGTATTGTCCTCGATGGTGGCCATATTTAGAACATAAGTATCGTTATCTCCGAAAAGTAAATCGTAGTAATTGTCCACCGTAAGGTCGATTCCGTTTACACCTATAAAATAATCACCCCTTTTAATATCTTTCGTAGCTGCATCGGAACCTTTTACCACATATTGTACAAATCCGAAAACGTCATCGGTATTCCCGATTCGGCTAAGGCCGAACTCTAATCCGTTACTTTTTGATATACCTGAAAGGTAGTTCGTTAATTCCCTGTAATCATCGCTATAAAATGTAAAGCGGTCTTCTTCATAAAGAAGTTCGTCTATTAAAAAATCTTCGGGATCCTTATGTTCGGCCAAATAACTTTCATATTCTGTTTGGGTGGCAAAACGGTCATCTGCCAAAACGGGTACATCACCTTGCCAATAATAATAAGCATTTAAGGTTTGCCACATAAAATCCTGTACCTGAATATCAACTTCTTCAGCAACTTCATCGTCGGTAACTTCCTCTTCAACTACTGGGTTGTCATCATTTTTTTTACAAGAGACAACGATTATCCCTAAAAATAACAGGTGGAAAAAATACTTCTTCATAAATTCTTTTTGTTTTTATTAAAGTCCTTTGAACAAGTATTATACCAATAATGAGATGTAAAATAATCGTAGGGGACTTTAGGTAATTAATTATTATACGTAATAAACATTGATAAGAGATGTTAAATTTACCTAGATGAAACAGAAAAAAAAATTAATTGTAACAAAATTCGTTTAACCTCGTCTTCCTAATATAAACCGGTAATAAGGTTTATGGACAACTAAACCAGCATGAAACAAGGGGAATTTTTAAATGTGGTAATGCCTTTTAAGGATAAATTATACCGACTGGCGAAACGTCTTTTGGTCTCTAGTGAGGAGGCAGAAGATGCCACACAAGAAATTTTGTTGAAGTTGTGGGCCAAAAAGAAATCAATGGCCAATTACAAAAATGTAGAGGCTTTTGCCATGACAATGACTAAGAATTTTTGTTTAGATCGCTTAAAGTCGAAACAGGCAGGTAATTTAAAATTGGTTCATAGTAATTATAAGGAAGAAGGCACAAGCTTACAAAACCAAGTAGAGGCACGAGATAGTATAAGTTGGGTAGAGAGAATAATGGAGGAGTTGCCCGAACAACAAAAAATGGTATTGCAGTTGCGAGATGTAGAGCAATATGAATATGATGAAATTGAAGCATTGTTGGGTATGAAGCCAACGGCTATACGAGTAGCTCTATCTAGGGCAAGAAAAACAGTAAGAGAAAAATTAATGGAAAAACATAGTTATGGAATTGGATAACATAGAAAAATTGTTGGAAAAATATTTTGAGGCCACTACAACGGTTGCCGAAGAAGAGGAGTTAAGGCGATATTTCTCTAAAGAAGATATACCGGCCCATTTAGAGCAATACGCTTCTATGTTCCAATATTTTAATTTGGCAAAAGAAGAGCGTTTTACCAAACAGTTGGCATTAAAACCTAAAACGCACCTTTATAAATGGGCTTCTGTTGCAGCGGTGGCAGTGTTGGCTTTTGGGGTGTATTTCGGAAACGACTATCGCCAGCAAAAACAAGCGGAAAAAGAGGAAGCTTTATTTGCCTATAACCAAACAAAAAAGGCCTTTGCGCTTTTGGCGGAAAACTTTAATAAAGGAACACAAAAGGTTGCTTATTTAAAGGAGTTCGAAGAGGCTAAAGGGAAAATTTACAATAACGATTAAAATTAAAAATAGAAGAA
Organism: Maribacter sp. MMG018; assembly: GCF_018100785.1. Taxonomy (GTDB): domain Bacteria; phylum Bacteroidota; class Bacteroidia; order Flavobacteriales; family Flavobacteriaceae; genus Maribacter. The sequence continues at coordinate 505,421 of NZ_JAGJEC010000002.1, forward strand.
ATGAAAAAGATAATAGTAACCGTAGCATTGGCATTGATATGTTCTACAGGGTTTTCTCAATCCGTGTTCGATAAATACGAAGATTTAGATAATGTAAGTGCCGTTGTAGTGAACCAAAGTATGTTCAGACTACTGTCAAATATAGATGTAGAGGTAGATGACCCAGAAGCCAAAGACTTTATGGACATTGCCAAAAGTTTAAAAAACTTAAAGGTCTTTGTTACAGAAGACAAAAAAATATCTGCGGATATGTTGGGCACCATGAATTCTTACCTAAAGTCAAATTCATTGGAAGAACTGATGCGTGTAAAGGATAAGGATGCGAACGTAAAGTTTTACATTAAGCCAGGAAAAGACGAAGACCATGTAAGTGAGTTGCTTATGTTCGTTACCGGTATCAATAATTCAGATGTTGAGCTGAACGGAAGAAAGGTCGAAACGGTACTATTATCCTTGACCGGAGATATAGACCTGAACAAGATAGGCTCACTTACCAGTAAAATGAACCTTCCGGAAGAATTGAACAAAGCCGGAAAGGACAATTAAAATGATTGACCGGTCAGATTTAGGTATTCTAAAATTAGGCCGAGAGATCGATATATAAATAATTCATCAATAATAAATCAAAAAACAAACAGTCATGAAAAAATTAGCAGTAGTACTTTTAGTAGCCATTTTACCCGTATTTGGATTTTCACAATCGGTATTCGATAAATATGAAAGTATGGATAACGTGGGTTCTGTCATCGTAAATAAAGGAATGATAGATCTGGTATCAAAGATAGGAGCTTTGGACGATGATCGGGAAACACAAGAATTCGTGGAAGTCGCAAAAGGACTTAAAGGGGTAAAAGTGTTTATGACAGAAGATAAATCTGTCTCCGCAGATATGGCCAAGACGGTCAAGAAATATTTAAAATCCTCAAGGTTAGAAGAATTAATGAGGGTTAAGGATAAGGATGTCAATGTTAAATTCTATATCAGAAATGGAAAGAAAAAAGACCATGTAACAGAATTGTTGATGTTTGTTTCTGGAATGGATAACGTTGAAATTGGACACAACGGAAGAAAGCTGGAAACGGTTCTGGTAAGTCTTACCGGAGATATAGACTTGAATAAAATAGGGGCTTTAACCGATAAAATGGATTTACCCCAAGACCTGAACAAGGCAGGTGGCAAATAAAAACATCTAAAAAGACCTATCGAACAATCGATAGGTCTTTTCTTATTTTAAAATATGATAACTATGAAAAAAATTAAAAATGCGATTGTTCTTGTTATAGTGGTAATCGTAAGTTCTTGTTCCTCTACCCAGAGCCTGCAAGAATATTATATAGACAATACCGAGAATCCCAATTTTTTACATCTAGATATTCCAACGAGTATTTTGAATATTAAAGAAGCGGACCTGTCGCAGGAACAACAAATGGCATTGGCCTCTTTAAAAAAATTGAATATTCTTGCCTTTAAGAAAACAGCGAGCAATGCGGATGAATATAAATTAGAGAAAAAACAGGTAAGGGCTATTCTGTCGGCAGATGACTATACGGAATTAATGAAAATGAATACCGATTTTGGCCGTGCAACAATAAAATATTTAGGAGACGACGACGCCATTGATGAGGTAATTATATATGGTGATAATAAAGATAAAGGCTTTGCCTTGATAAGGGTATTGGGAAATAATATGAACCCAGCACATTTTGTACAATTATTACAGGCCATTCAAAAATCTGATTATAAAGGAGAAGGTCTGGGCGAGATCAGAGACCTGTTTAAAGGTTAAAACATAAAGTATCTTTAAAGAAAAACCTGTTATGATATCATAACAGGTTTTTTGTTTTCCATGCTGAAATTTAAATTTTGAATACAAAAGAGTGACCTTTTACTAATTTTAGTGTCACACTAATAAATAACCCTTAAAACTAAAATTAGAGAAAAAATGGAACAGAACGCACAAGTATGGATAGATAAAGGAATAGGACTCGCAATAGAGTATGGCCCCAAATTATTAATGGCAATTTTAATTTACATTATAGGTTCTTGGGTAATCAAGAAATTAATGAACCTTCTTAAAAAGGGGATGACAAAACAAGACTATGATAAATCGCTTCAAAAATTCTTGTTGAGCCTAGTTAAATGGGGACTTACCATTTTTCTTATAATAACGGTCATTTCTACCTTGGGTGTTGAAACTACTAGTTTGGCAGCTGTTATAGCCGCGGCCGGTTTGGCAGTCGGTTTAGCCTTACAGGGGTCGTTGTCGAACTTTGCCGGTGGTGTTTTGATCATAATCTTTAAACCATATAAGGTCGATGATTTAATAGAGGCCCAAGGTGAATTGGGGCATGTAAAGGAAATAGATATTTTTACTACCAAATTGATAACGCCGCAAAACAAATTGGCTATCGTACCGAATGGGGCAATGGCGAACGGTAATATTGTTAATTATACCGCCGAAGGAAAAATGAGGGTAGATACCGTGATAGGAGTAGGGTATGATGAAGATATTAAGAAAACGAAAGAAGTATTGATGGATGTTTTGGCCTCTAACCCAAAAGTTCTTTCAGATCCGGCACCATCTGTAAACGTTATGGAATTGGCCGATAGCTCTGTAAATTTTGCCGTACGTCCATACTGTAGACCAGAAGATTATTGGGACGTGTATTTTGGAACGATAGAAGGGTGTAAACTGGCCTTGGACAAAGCTGGTATCGAAATACCATATCCACACGAGGTACAGATAAATAAGTAATAGAATTTGATACTAAAGAAAAAGGACCGTTTTAAACGGTCCTTTTTTATTTACTATATTTTATAAAACTATATTCCTGTATAATTACTAGGTGTTATCTGTTTCAGTTCAGTTTTAATTTCGTCTGAAACATCTAATGTTTCTATAAAGGATGCAATAGATTGTTGGTTGATCTTTTCGTTGGTTCTCGTAAGTCCCTTTAGTGCTTCATAAGGGTTAGGGTAACCTTCTCTTCTTAAAATGGTTTGAATGGCCTCTGCTACTACGGGCCAGTTGTTTTCCAGGTCTTGTTCAAATTTTTCCTTATTGAGCAATAATTTGTTCAAACCTTTTATTGTAGATAGAAATGCTATGATGGTATGTGCAAAAGGTACGCCCACGTTTCTTAATACCGTACTATCGGTTAGATCGCGTTGCAGTCTTGAAACGGGAAGTTTTGCCGATAGGTGCTCAAAAAGGGCGTTGGCGATCCCAAGGTTTCCTTCAGAGTTTTCAAAATCTATAGGATTCACTTTGTGTGGCATGGCCGATGAACCAACCTCTCCCGCTTTAATTTTTTGCTTAAAATAGTCCATGGATACATAAGTCCAAAAATCACGATCCAAGTCTAAAATAATGGTGTTAATACGTTTCATGGTATCAAAAAGAGCTGCCATATGGTCATAATGCTCAATTTGTGTTGTGGGAAAAGAGTGGTACAACCCTAATTTATCCTGCACAAATTCTTGACCGAATTTTTTCCAATCAATTTCTGGGTAAGCTACTTTATGTGCATTGTAATTTCCGGTAGCACCTCCGAATTTTGCGGCACTCGGAATGTCGTTCAATAAATTAAACTGTTCTTTTAGCCTAACAACGAATACTTGGATCTCTTTTCCTAAACGGGTAGGGGAGGCCGGTTGCCCATGGGTTCTTGCCAACATAGAAATCTCGGCCCACTCTTTTGAAAGTTCTTCTAGCTTGTTTACTACATTTAGATATTCGGGAACGTATACATCGTTCAAAGCCTCTTTTATAGATAAGGGTATGGCCGTATTATTGATATCTTGGGAGGTGAGTCCAAAATGTATGAACTCTTTAAAAGAAGAAAGCCCCAGATTGTCAAAGGCTTTTTTTATAAAGTATTCGACCGCTTTTACATCATGGTTGGTCGTTTTCTCTATTTCTTTGATCTCTAACGCATCTTTAGCGTCAAAATTTAAATAGATATCCCGTAAGGCACCAAATTTTGAGTTATCAAAATCCACTAGTTGTGGCAATGGTATTTCACATAGGGCGATAAAGTATTCTATTTCTACCCTGACCCTGTATTTTATTAACGCTTCTTCAGAGAAATAGGGGGCTAGGCTTTCAGTTTTGTTTCTATATCTGCCATCTATCGGAGAAATGGCGTTCAATGCATTTAAGACCATGATGTTCGGTTTGTTTTAAGGAGGCAAATATACCGATAACTGATAGAGTTTAAAATACTTCTGAGAACTAAAATTTAGTAGATATTTTTTAATAGGGGGTTAAGTACGTTTGCCTTTCTTTCGTTGTAATTTTTTTAGTACCCTTTTGGCCCTTGCTTGGTATGCGGCACTACTTTTTACATAGTTCTGTTCCAACACCATTTTTAATTCTGGATGTATCCAGTCATATTCGGTTCCTAATAAAAATAATGTTGTCATGGCATATGCTTTTGGAGCTACTTTATGATTGCCTATCAACCAATCAAAACAGGTCGAGGTAATTAGCTCTAAATGATTGTTCTTGATGTGTTTGTGACTTTTATCCTTATTAGCGGAAAAATGGTCATCGATCAACAGTTCGCAAATTTTTGCCATGGGGCGTATAGAGGATTCTAAGATTACCTTGTCTATCACGTTTGTAAAATCGTCTAAATACGGGTACATGATAGCCAGTTCTTTTCTGGCGGTAAACTCCAAAACCCAACTTGCCTTACATGAAATTGGGTTGTTGTTTTTGCCGATTATCTCTAATAAAAGTTTTATGGATCCAGGTTCTGACAATACAATTTTGACCGCTTCTTCTCTTTTTGCAAGGGTGGCATCCACATAATTTAACAATTGATATAATCCATCTACGGTCATAGTATCGTAATTTTATAAATAAAAAATTTCCCCACTCAAATGAAAATACTGAAAAAAATTACAGTAGGCCTACTTTTAGTATTCATTGCCCTACAATTTTATAGACCGCAAAAAAATATCAGCAACGGTGATCATACCAAAGTTTTTGTAGAAGAAACAAATCCGTCAACAGAGGTTTTGGCTATATTAAAGACCTCGTGTTACGATTGTCATAGTAATAATACCATATATCCATGGTATAATCAGGTAGCCCCTGTTTCTTTTTGGTTGTCTGATCATATAAAAGACGGAAAAAAACATCTTAATTTTTCTGATTGGGAAAACTACACCAAACAAAAAAAGGATCATAAATTAGAAGAGATTATCGAAGAAGTCCAAGAAGGGGGCATGCCTTTAAGAGAATATACTTGGACACATAAAGAAGCTGATCTTTCTGAACAACAAACAAAACAGATAGTAGATTGGGCCACTAAAACTAGGTTATTGTACCAATTAGGGAATCAACCAAATTAGGGACACCCTTTTTTGCTTTTTCCGGTATTATCGTTAGGTTTTGTCTACTATTTTCAGAAATGGAGGGTTTAGGGTCAATATAATAAATAGGGGTTGTGTCGGTTGCAAAATCGATCAGGCTTGCCGCCGGGTATACCTGCATTGATGTACCAATGATAATTAGTATATCTGCAACGGCCGTTATTTTTATGGCTTCCTCCAAAAGAGGAACTGCTTCTCCGAACCACACGATATGGGGTCTTAATTGATATCCCCGTTCACAGGTGTCTCCCAACAACAAGTCTTTTTTCCAGCTTATTTCTTTTCCGTCTTCTTTGGTGCTTCTTACTTTTAATAATTCTCCATGAAGATGTATAACATTAGAACTGCCGGCCCTTTCATGTAAATCGTCTACATTTTGTGTGATAATGTGTACGTTGTAATATGATTCTAGTTGTTTTAGGGCGGTATGGGCGGGGTTTGGGTGCACTTGTAAAAGTTGCCTTCTTCTTTGGTTGTAAAATTCCAGTACCAACTCGGGGTTTCTTTCAAAAGCTTCTGGCGTGGCCACCTCCATGACATTATGCCCTTCCCAAAGCCCATCCGCGTCCCTAAAGGTCTTTAAACCGCTCTCGGCGCTTATACCGGCGCCAGTGAGTACTACAATGTTTTTCATGATCGCTTTTTGTTTCAAAAATATACTTTTTATTATCTTGGATTTTATGATCGATACAGAGCTTTTAACTTATTTGGAGGATTTTATATCCGAAGAACGAAAAGAACGTTTTATTTCAATATTAAAAGAACGTACTAAATTTATTACCGTAGCTATCGAAGATGTCTACCAAATGCACAATACCAGTGCCGTTATAAGAAGTTGTGAATCTTTTGGGGTGCAAGAAGCCCATTTGATCGAGGGTAGGTTCGGGAAACGTTTGGACAAGAATATTGCTATGGGGGCACAACAATGGGTAGATGTTTATAGGTACACCTCTTCGCGACAGACAATTAAAAATCTTAAGGACAAAGGCTATAAAATAATAGCCACTTCGCCACATGCCGACAGTTCTTTATTGACCGATTTTACATTCGATTCAAAAATTGCTTTGTTTTTTGGTACTGAGAAAGAAGGCCTGAGCGATGAGGTTACGACCAATGCCGATAGCTTTTTAAAAATACCTATGGTCGGGTTTACCGAAAGCCTTAATATTTCGGTTTCGGCGGCAATTATTCTTCATGATTTAACCACCAAACTAAAAAAGAGTGATTTAAACTGGCAACTGACACCTGAAGAAATCATTGAAAAAAGATTGGATTGGACCAAAAAATCAATTAAAAGTATTGATGATATTTTAAAAAGATTATACCAATCCAAATAATATTTTTACTATATTAAAGAAATAACCAACTAATTGATACACAAATGGATATAGTGATTTATATTTTGGTTGGCGTTGTTGCTTTGGTATTACTATTGGCAGTGGTCGCCCCTAAGTCTTACAATGTTTCTAGAAGCATAAATATCAATAGTTCTAAGGATGTTATATTTCCGTATCTTAAATATTTGGAAAAACAACGAGAATGGTCCCCGTGGTCGAAAAAAGACCCTGCGATGCAAACCAAGCTAACTGGTACAGATGGAGAAGTAGGAGCCGTAAGTTATTGGAATGGGAATAGAGAAGTCGGAGAAGGGGAACAGGAGATTAAAAAGGTTGTGGAAGGTGAAAGGGTAGAAGGTGAGCTGCGTTTTTTTAAACCAATGAAATCTCAATCGGATTGTTATTTTGTCTTAGAGGAATCCTCTGGGGATACATGTAAGGTTACATGGGGCTTTTCTGGAAAAAATAAATTTCCGTTCAGTATAATGATGCTTTTTATGAGTATGGACAAAATGGTGGGAAAGGATTTTGAGGAGGGATTACAAACCCTAAAAAGTATATTGGAAAACTAATGTCTATAAGGGGCAGAAGATTTTATGAACCTTGCAAACCACTATAAAATAAGTGTTGGTCAGTTTTTGTTACTAATTGCTATACATAGAAAATAGAGGCTTCTGCCCTTGCACCGAACCTTACAGGTAGTAACGTAGTGCCGATACCTTTAGAAACATACATTCTAATATTGTTGGTAGTATACCACCCTTTTAAGTAAATGCCACTACCGACCGGTTTAAATAATTCTTTGCCGAAAAAAGTAATCTGTCCGCCATGGGTATGCCCGGATAGTATACAGGTAATATTCACTTTTTGCGATGAGTTCAGTTCTGAGATGGTATCGCTGTATTCCGGACAATGGTTTAAGACAATGGTATCTAGTTGTTTGTTGTCCATATCGTTCGCGGCTTTTTGAAAATCGGCTGTACCCCCAACAAAATCATCGATACCCACTATGTTAATGCTTCTGGTGCCTTTGGTGAAAATATGATTTTTATTCACCAGAACAACTCCGTTATGTTTATTAAGTACCGGAGCTATTTCTTCATAAAGAATTTTACCCGAATGTTCTTTGTTACCGTAAATCAGAATTTTTAAAATGCTTTGGTCGAACAGGGCAAGTAGTTCATTTAGCATGGGTAGCTTACTTTTTCTAGTAATGGTGTCGCCCGTAAAGAGGATAACATCGGGTCGAATATTATTTACCTTCTCGACAATTGAAATGAGGGAGGAGTTGAGTTCCTTTAAATGTATATCGGATAACTGAATTAAGGTTATTCTGTTCTTTTTGTTTTTACTGATGTCAAATACGGTCCAATCGATAATATATTTTTCGAACCAAAATGCGTCCAAAGCAAAAAGGCTACCAAGACCAACAATAGAAAAAAACAATTTTTTGATAAACCCCCTTCTCTTCATTACTTCTTCAACTCTCTTCGATGCTATGCTATATTTCTTTTAAGGTTTAATGGCCAACTGTAATAGTGCTATATCGTAGTCATTATCCAAAAGTACTTTTCCGTTTTTGACTTCTACGGACGTTTCCGAATACGTATCAAATAATTTGGTGCCGTCGCCAAAAAAACCTTTTACCCAGATAGACTTTTTTCCTTTGGGTAAATCTAGGCCAACTACCACTTTGTCTTTATAATCGCCCTTTATATAGGTTCTTCCGAATGAATAAGGCGATTTTCCCAAACGTTTATGCCTGCCTGCCCCAATGGCGGGGTGGTTGTTTCTAAACTGCCCCAGTTTCTGCCAATACTTTAATGTTTCATGCACTTTTGGTACGGTATCGAGCTCGTTCCAGTTCATAAAAGACCTAAGTGTAGCGTCTCCTTGGGTACTATCTATGACCAAACTTCTTATGGTTTCGTCCCCGTAATAAATTTGTGAGGCACCTGGTGTAAGAAGAAGAACGTTGGCAGCCCTTTTCGACTTTGAACGTAGTTTGTCGTATGGGTTGCCATCGTCATGAGAAGTTAAATAATTAAGTACACTTTTTCCTTTTAATTGAGAGTGAAGTATTTTGTCGTATTTAGAGAAAATGGTCTCATAGTCATCTTTCGCATCCTCTTTCAGTTCAAAATTGATCAGGCTGTGGAAACCGTTTTTAAAATAATCTACTTTTTTATCACCAAAATCGTAATTTCTGCCAGATGAGATACCATATCCGTATACTTCTCCGACCATATAAAACTCAGCATCGTCCAAAACCGATTTTGGATGTTTTCTTTTCCATGTGTTAAAGGCATAGGATGCTTCTTTGTATAATTCGGCCCAGGCATTTTCATCAACATGCTTTACGGTATCTACCCTAAAGCCATCGATTCCGAACTCATGAATATAGTCTGTTAGCCACTTTATTATATAATATCTTGGAGCTCTCGGATAACCGGTTCTTTCAAAAAATAGTTGCAACTCGTCCAGTTCGGTACTTAACCTTCCTTCTTTTTTCCATTTTGCCAACAAATGATCGGGTAGTTTAACAGCTTCGTCCGAGGCTGTTATAATGTCTGGCAAGTTATTTACCAGTGTACAATTTGTGGTGTTCTCGTAGGTTGTAAATTCGCATGTAGGTTCGGTGATAACCCATTCTTCTGGCCAAACGGGATCTTCATCTGTTACCGGCCCCGTATGGTTAAGAACAACATCCATAATAATTCTTATACCATTTTTATGGGCAGTTCGCACTAAATTGGCCAAATCCTTTCTTGTCCCGAAGTTGGGGTCTAAAGCGGTCCAATCTTTGGTCCAGTAGCCATGGTAACCGTATGTGTTGCCCGTACCTTCATCGGTATCGCCATGTATTTGCTCTACGATGGGCGAAAACCAAATAGCGTTAATTCCGAGATCGGTAAAGTATCCTTCTTTAATTTTTTGTGTGATTCCTTCTATGTCTCCGCCCATAAACTCTCTGAGCTTTCCGGTTTTATGGGTACGCCCAAAATTTATGTCGTTATGGGGATTGCCATTATTGAATCTATCCGTAAGTAAAAAATAGATATTGGCGGCATCCCAAGAAAAGGGAGTTTTCTTTTTTGTGGTAGTCGGTGTGTTGTTAGAGGCTATAGGCGCTTTGGGGACCTCTTTGTTTTTTAAGTTGCATGAAAATAAAAGAGAAAATATACCTGCGACAACGATCAAGTTTTTCATATGCATCTTAATTTTGTTAAAGCTATAAAATGCAGATGGAAGGCTAAAATTTATTTCTTGCGATTTAAAACTTTAAACTCTTCATAACAGCTACTAATGGCGTCCAAAATTTGAAGGTCGTTCGCTGTTGTTATAAAAGATTTTGAATAATTACAATTGTTGAGGATGTCTTGAATATCCATTTTGTCCAATTGTAAAAGTTCCATCAGTGTTTCACGATCAAATTTAGAGGCTAGAAGATCACGTATCTGGTCGTCTTCCTTCATTTGACGCAGTTTTCTCATTTGTGCGGGTCTTTTTCCGAACAAATTCCTTAGTAGGTCTGCAGGGTTTAATATGGCACCTAAAACCTTTGTAACTGCACTTGGGTTTTTGTTACCGCCTTCGTAACCTACCGATAAACCAGAGATACTATATTGATATGCATTGTTGATAGGTAGGTTTTTAACGTCTATTTCTAAATATCCCGTTAGTTGATAGGGTCTTACGATAACCTCTTCAAGTGCATATGCAAGCTCTGTTAAGGCAATTTCGGTATTTTGAAACTTGAACATGTCGTTGGTTACCCTTATTTTCTGAGACTTAAAACCTAGGTAGGAAAAGTATAGGGTATCGTTAACGGCCGCCGAAATAGAAAATTCCCCTTTTTGGTTGGTAATGGTACCAATGACCTGATTAAGGTTTACGACGTGTACACTTTCTAAAGGTTCATCGGTTTGGGCATTTTTAACAACCGCCTTTAAAGATCTAATTGTAGAATCTTCTTGGGCAACCATAAAAACACTAAAAAAACAAAAAATTCCTACAATGAGAACACGCATAAATCTGTTTCGTCAAAATTTAAAGATACAAACAAAATAAAAAAATACGCCGAAGCGTATTTTTTAATATACAATTAACTAAAAGAAATCACCTTTTCTTTTTTGGCTCCGTCTTTTACCGGAATTTGGACTTTGTGAATTTCCGCGGTCCCTACCTTTGCTTCGGCTTCTATCATCGTTTCTAGAGCGACTTCTTCCTTTTCCCCTGTCTCCTCTAAAACCTCCGCCTCCGCGTCGTTTACCTCCGCCTCCGCCTGGATTCTTAGAGATTTCCACGTTTACGAACCTACCATCTACCTTAAAGTCTTTAAAGGTGCTCAGTATTTTCTCGGACACTTCGGCATCGGTGTTAAAGAAAGAGAAGCTTTCTTTGACATCTACCTTGAAAACATCTTCTTTGCCAAGCCCTACGGTATCTCTGATAAAATCTTTTAGGGACATCCAGTCATAACCGTCTTTTTCCCCGACATTAACAAAATACCTAACGGACCCATTACTCGGTACAGATGAGTTTCTTCCATAATCGTTATCCCTTCCGGATCCGGAACTAAGATCCTTCGCCTTATTGTAGTAGTTATAGAATCTTGTAAATTCTACGGAAACTATCTTTTTGATCAGTTCTTCACGATCGATACCCTGTAAAACATCATTGATGGCCGGTAGGTAGTTATCTACTTCCGGATTAATTTGGGTATCCTTTATTTTGTTGGCCAAATGGTAAAGTTGTATCTCGCAAATTTCCATTCCCGTAGGAACGTTCTTAGATATAAAATCCTGTTTTATCTTATTCTCTATTGCTTTGATTTTTCTTAGCTCACTTCGGGTGACTATTACCATAGAGATACCCGATTTTCCCGCACGTCCAGTTCTACCACTTCTGTGGGTATATGTTTCTATTTCGTCGGGCAATTGATAATTGATAACATGTGTAATATCGTCAACATCGATACCCCTGGCCGCAACATCGGTGGCCACAAGCATTTGAATCTGCTTTTTTCTGAACGCGTTCATTACAAGGTCACGTTGGTTTTGGCTCAGGTCACCATGCAACGCTCCGGCATTATACCCATCTTCAATTAGTTTTTCGGCCACTTTTTGGGTGTCTCGTTTTGTTCTACAGAAAACAACCGAAAAAATATCAGGATTCGTGTCCGCCAATCTTTTTAAGGCGGGGTAACGATCTCTGCCACTTACCACATAATATTCATGTTGTACAGTAGAAGCTCCCGAGTTTTTTGCACCTACCGTAATTTCTTGTGGCGAGTGCATGAATTTTTTTGCTATTACCGACACCTCTTTTGGCATGGTAGCGGAAAATAGCCATGTAGACTTTTCGTTGGGGGTATTTGACAGAATATCTTTGATATCTTCAAAGAAACCCATGTTCAACATCTCGTCCGCCTCATCAAGAACACAATAATCGATTTTGGTGATATCCACCAAACGACGATTGATCATGTCTTTCATTCTACCTGGGGTGGCCACGACTATTTGTGCGCCTCTTTTTATCTGTCTGGCTTGTTCGGTAATACTGGCACCACCATATATGGCAACCACATTAACGTTTTTCTCGTATTTGGAATAGAGTTGCAACTCATTTGTTATCTGTAGGCACAACTCACGTGTAGGCGATAATATAAGGCCTTGCGTTGTTCTACTGTTGCTATCTATTTTTTGAATCAGGGGAAAACCAAAAGCGGCGGTTTTTCCGGTTCCTGTTTGTGCAAGTGCTACCAGATCGGTCTCACTTTCCAATAAAATTGGGATTGCTTTTTCCTGTACTTCGGAGGGCGATTCAAAACCCATATCCGAAACAGCATCTAATAGAGACTTTTCTAGTCCCAGTGCTTCAAACTTTGTCATAATTATGTTATACTTAATCGCAAATAAGAATGTTGCTTAGAGCGATTATTTTATAACCTGTTTAGACTCAGCGCAACACATGCTATACCAGCGGCATTAATTAAAGCGGCAAAGGTACTGCTAATTAATGAGATGTTATAATTATTAACGGCATTGATTTTTAAGGGGCCAAAAAATAGCCGTAGGAGGACATTAAAATACCTACGATGCCAAATGCTATCATAAGAACGATAAAGGTTTTTTGAAGCTTGGGATTGTCGTATATGATAATACAAACTGCCCCGAGAACTATGCTTATTTGAAAGAAAAGCATGCCCAGATCAAATTTTTTGGTAGCATTGTCATATTCTTTGGTCAATGTTTCCCATTCATTGATTCCGACAATTTTACCCATTTTCCCGTCAAGGTCTTGAGCCCATTTATCTTTAGGGGTATTAGCTGATCCGATCAATATCTCTTTCTTTTCGGCACCGTATTTCTCAATTTTACCTTTTATAGCGTCAATTTTGTTCTTAACACCCTCTTTGTTGTCTTCGAGTACTATACCGCTTTCCAATAATAGTTGTAAATAATCTAGTTCTCCTTCTTTTAGGCTTTCTTTGATGCTTTTTGATTGATACCAGTTAGAGTAGTTTACGACTTTGTTGTGGGCGATCATCATTTCTTCTTCCAATTCTCCGTTGATCATTTGCGAGATGGCCATTAAGGCCGCAAAAAATGCTATGAGAACACCTCCGACAGCTTCCGCTCTTTCGGAGGCAACAGAAACTTCTACGGTATCGTTGTTCTTTTCAGGGTCTGACATGCTGGGTGTTTAGATAGGAAATAAGCTTCGAGAAAGCTTTTCCCCGATGTCCGATTTGATTCTTTACCTTCAATGGTAGCTCTGCAAATGTTTTGTCGAATCCTTCGGGTTTGAATATGGGATCGTAACCAAAGCCGTTTTTACCGTTTTTTACCTTGGTGATCTCTCCTTTGACAGATCCTTTGAAAAACAATGTGTGATTATCAAGGTTTAATGCTATGACCGTCTTAAAACTTGCAGACCTATCTGCTTTGTCCTTAAGATTGGTCAAGAGTTTATCCATATTCGCATTGGCGTCGTTTTCTTCTCCGGCATATCTGGCGGAGTATACACCAGGTGCCCCGTTCAGGGCATCAACAAGAAGTCCGGTATCATCGGCGAAACAGGGAAGTTGATATGTTTTGTATACATAATCGGCCTTCAGTTTGGCATTGCCCTTTAAGGTGTCTGCAGTTTCGGGGATAGGTTCTAAACATCCTAAGTCCGTTAAGGAGACCAGGTTGATAAAAGGGGGAAGCAATTTTTGTATTTCCTTTAATTTGTTTTGGTTGTGCGTGGCGAATACAAGTTTCATTTAAATGAATTATTCTTTAGGGGAAAAGGAAGTTATCAGAATCAAAAATACTAATTTTATAATATGGAACTAAAACTGCCTCCTATTCTGGTATTTATCTTTTTTGCTATTATGATGTATTTGGTGGGGAGGTTCTTGCCTTTTGGCTTTTTTGATTTTTTCGGACGCTTTCTTCTGGCCAAAATATTGAGTGTGTTGGCTGTACTGGTCGCGCTGGCATCACTGGTTCAATTTTATAGGTTAAAAACAACTGTAGATCCTAGAAATCCCCAGAAAACGATCAGATTGGTAACCACCGGTTTGTACAAATATTCTAGAAATCCCATGTATTTGGCCATGTTACTTTTAATGTTGGCTTTTGGTTTACAGATCGGAAATGCGTTTAATACATTGGTAGCGGCCGGGTTTGTTTCGTATATGAACCGGTTTCAGATAATTCCGGAAGAGAAAATTTTACATCAGAAATTTGGAAAGGATTATAAAATATACCTTTCTCAAACAAGAAGGTGGTTCTAGACAGGTAAATACCTTTTTTGTATTAGTTTTTGGGCTAATAATGTCAAATATTACTTAATTAACTTATTTATGAGTATATTAGTTTTTTAATTAATAACTATGATAGCAATAATAACAGGTGATATTGTCAATTCTCAAGAGCACCCTTCATCTGAATGGATGGGTGTTTTAAAAGAATATTTTTCGCGTTTTGGGCCGTCTCCGATGAACTGGGAGATATATAGGGGAGATGAGTTTCAGCTAAAGGTGACACAAGACAATGCTTTGTTTGTGGCCATTCAAATAAAGGCTATTTTAAAATCTATCAAGGGATTGGATGTGCGTATGGGAATTGGAATTGGTCTTGAGACCTATATTGGCTCGGGGGTTAGTGAATCCAATGGTCCGGCCTATCAAAGATCTGGTCGTAAATTGGAGTCTTTAAAAGATAGTAGGGTGAATCTTAGTATAGCTACAGGAAACGAATTCTATGATCGGACATTGAATCTTATGTTGCGGCTTGCGCTCGACTTTATGGACGATTGGAGTGTGGTATCTGCAGAAATAATAGCATTGGTGTTGGATGAGCCCAATGCTTCCCAAAAAGAGATAGCAAAAAAACTGGGCATTAAGCAATCTGCGGTTAGCCAAAGGTTAAAGAGGGCTCGTTTAAACTTGGTTTTGGATCTATTGGACTATTATGAAAATCAAATCAAAGAAATATAATAGATGCAAATATTCATAAAGCTATTGTTAGCCCATTTAATAGGTGATTTTATGTTGCAGCCCAGTAAATGGGTGATACATAAAGAAGCCAACAAGGCAAGGTCCAAGTACCTTTATTTTCATGTTTTAGTGCATTTTGCCCTGTATATGTTGGTTCTATGGAATATAAACGATTGGAAAATAGCCGTTGTAATTACTATAAGCCATTTGTTCATAGATATGGGCAAGCTGTATGCGGCTTCATTTTTTAAGAACCAAAGTGTTCCTTTTTTCTTAGATCAAGTACTCCACATTCTAGTTCTTTATATCTGTTGTTTTTACGACAATCTGTATGGGCATACCATAACGCTTTTCGATAATTTGGATTGGGGCCTAGTATTGGCGGTCGTTTTTGTTACCTTTCCTTCTGCAATTATAATGGCGAAGCTTTTGGAGGGAATGTCCGATCAGATCAGTACCGACCATAAATCATTGCCGAACGCGGGTAAGTACATAGGGATCATAGAGCGGTTGTTCGTGTTGATATTTATCATAATGGGAAGGTGGGATGCCATCGGTTTTTTAATCACCGCCAAATCTGTTTTTAGGTTCAACGACCTAAAAGAAAGCAATAGTAGAAAGCTTACGGAATATATTTTGATCGGTACCTTGGTAAGCTTTGGTTTGGCCATTATGGCCGGTATTCTCTATACTAGTTTTAATTAATTCAACGATATGAACAGGTTTGCGGTATTTTTGATAACATGTGGGATTGTACTTAACGTTGCTGCCCAAACCGAACATTTCACTTCTTTTGACGGTGTTGATATAGCGTACACGGATCAGGGGCTTGGTAGTCCTATATTACTTGTTCATGGGTTTTTAAACTCTGGGCGGTCGTGGCAAAACACCCAAATAGAAAAAGATTTACTGGAAAAGGGGTATCGGGTGATCGTTCCCGATTTACGGGGAACGGGAATGTCAGACAAGCCACAAGACGATATATATTATCAAAACGATGCGGAGGTCAAAGACCTTCAGCTTTTAATGTCACATTTAAAGATAGTTCGGTACGATGCCATCGGATATTCTAGGGGAAGTATCGTTTTGGCCAAGCTTTTAACAAAAGACGAACGAATAAAGAAAGCCGTGCTTGGGGGTATGGGCATAGATTTTACCGATCCTGAATGGGATCGGCGTTTAATGTTCGCCGAGGCGTTCAATGGCAATATAACGGAGACGACACAAGGTGCGGTTGCCTATGCCAAGTCTATAAATGCCGATTTTCGTTCCCTTCACTTACAACAGAAATACCAACCGGTAACTTCGATAAAAGATCTTGCCCAAGTAAAGGCCAAGGTTTTGGTAGTAGTTGGTGACAAGGATATGGACAATGGGGATCCAGTGGCATTGAGCAAGGTTTTTAAAAGAGGAAGACAGGTTACGGTACCCGGAGATCATAACGGAGCATGGAAAACAAAAGAGTTTTCAAAGAAGGTTCTTCGATTTTTGTAAGTTATTTTCCTCTTTGTATGGCTACGTTGATTAGAATTTTCATCAAACTAAGATCTTTTTGTTTTATTTCATATTATGAGTAAGATCAAACAAATATAATTTTTACTTTTACGCCTTGGTTTTCAAAAACAGAAATCCCAAGTAAATATGGTTACAACAGGCAGAAAGTATGTGTTTGATTTTGACAGTACGTTAACAAGGGTAGAGGCCTTGGATGTATTGGCCGAAATGACATTGGAAGGTAAATCCAATAAGGAAGAAATCATTAATGAGATCCAAAATATAACCAATCTTGGTATCGATGGTGATATTTCCTTTACAGAGTCGTTAGAGCGAAGAATTAAGTTGTTAAATGCCCACAAAGACCATTTAGATGGTTTGGTGAACGAGCTTAGGCACAAAATATCAAAATCGATTGCCTCGAACAAAGAGTTTTTTGAAAAGTATTCAGATGATATTTATGTAATATCATGTGGATTTAAAGAGTTTATAGATCCTATTGTAGAAGAGTACAATATACCGTCCGAAAGGGTGTATGCAAATACATTCAAGTTTGACAGTGACGGAAACATTATCGGTTTTGATGAGCATAATGTATTATCTCATCATAACGGAAAAATAGAATGCCTAAAACAAATGAACTTGGACGGAGAAGTTCAGGTCATTGGTGATGGCTATAGTGATTATGTAATGAGGGAAGCGGGCATTGCGGATAAGTTTTTTGCATATACAGAAAATGTACATAGAGATAAAGCCACCGACAAAGCTGACCATATTGCGCCTAACCTAGATGAATTTTTATTTGTGAACGATTTGCCAAGAAATATATCCTACCCAAAGAACAGAATTAAGATCCTTTTATTGGAGAATGTGCATCCGGCAGCTTTTGAGAACCTTTCTAAAGATGGTTTCTCTGTAGAGTTGGTAAAACATAGTCTTCCGGAAGAGGAATTGATAGAGAAGATCAAAAACGTCCATGTTTTGGGTATCCGTTCTAAGACACAGGTTAATCAAAAAGTACTGGATGCGGCAGAGAAATTATTGGTCGTAGGTGCGTTTTGTATCGGAACTACGCAAATAGACCTTGACTATGCCAAGAAAAAGGGAGTTGTTGTTTTCAATGCTCCTTATAGCAACACAAGATCGGTCGTAGAGTTGGCCATAGGCGAAATTATCATGCTAATGCGTAGCGTTTTCGCCAGGAGTTCAGAAATACATAACGGACAGTGGCAGAAAACAGCTGCAGGTTCCCGTGAGGTCCGTGGTAAGAATTTAGGTATTGTAGGTTACGGTAATATAGGTAAGCAATTGTCGGTATTGGCGGAAGCCATGGGTATGAAAGTGTACTACTATGACGTAAACGACCAACTGGCTATCGGTAATGCGGTAAGGTGCGGTACATTAGAGGATCTATTGAACGTTTCCGATGTGGTTACACTTCATGTAGACGATAACAAGGCCAACAGGAACTTTATTGGGGCCAGAGAAATAAACCAAATGAAGAAAGGGGCTATGTTGATCAATCTTTCTAGAGGTTTTGTGGTCGATATTGATGCTTTGGCAGAAGGTTTGGAAAGTGGTAAAATTGGTGGGGCGGCAGTAGATGTATACCCCGAAGAACCAAGAAGTAACGGTGAATTTAAAACAAGGCTGCAAGGTTTTCCAAATGTTATTTTAACCCCGCATGTGGGTGGTAGTACCGAAGAAGCTCAAAGAGATATTGCCGATTTTGTGCCCAATAAAATAATGGATTATATTAACTCTGGTAATACGGTAGATGCGGTAAACTTTCCTAATATCAGGTTGCCGAAACAGAATAAGGTTCATAGATTTTTGCACATACACAAAAATGTACCTGGCATCATGGCCAAAATAAATGAGGTGTTGGCCAAATATGAGCTTAACATATCAAGTCAATATCTTTCTACCGATAATGAAGTAGGGTACGTAATTACCGATTTGGACAAAGAATACAACAAAGATGTTATCAAAGCCCTTAAAAAGGTAGAGAACACCATTAAATTTAGGGTGCTGTACTAGTCTTATTTATGATGGTAAGGCTCGTTTCTTAAGATGGTGAAGGCACGGTATATCTGTTCTACCACGAATAAGCGTACCATTTGGTGAGAGAAAGTCATTTTTGACAGGCTGATCTTACCGGCGGCCCTATTGTATACTTCTTGACTAAAGCCATATGGGCCTCCGATTAAAAATACCAATTGCTTTAGACCGGAGTTCATCTTCTTTTGCAAATAGGCAGAAAACTCTATTGAGGTATATTGTTTTCCTTTTTCGTCCAACAGAACCAGAACATCCGTATTGGATAGGTGTTTTAAAATAAGTTCTCCCTCTTTTGTCTTCTGCTGGTCTTCTGAAAGGTTTTTTGTTTTCTTTAAATCAGGAATGAGTTCAATGTCGAATTTTATATAATGCCCTAATCGCCTTTCGTAAAGGTCTATAAGCTTTTGTAATTCAGAACTATCAGTTTTGCCTATGGCCAGTAGTTTAATCGTCATATTTCAAAAGTAAATCAATTTCCCAAAATGGATTCGTATTTTAGCATATAACAAGTTTAAAATATGATTACAGAAGAACAATTTAATATAGAGATAGAAGGAATAATAGTCAATGCGATTAGGGAAGATGTAGGGGACGGGGATCATAGTTCTTTAGCCTGTATTCCTAAAGAGGCTACCGGAAAAGCAAAATTGTTGGTCAAGGACGAAGGTGTTATCGCCGGTGTAGAATTTGCAAAAAAAGTTTTTGAATATGTAGATAAAGATTTGGTTGTAAGTACCTTAATAGAAGATGGTGAGAAGGTAAAATACGGCGATATCGTTTTTTATGTAGAAGGAAGGTCCCAAAGTATCTTAAAGGCAGAAAGATTGGTTTTAAATGCCATGCAGCGAATGAGTGCAATAGCCACAAAAACAAATTTTTTCGTAAGCTTATTGGAAGGTACGGGAACCAAGATATTGGATACCAGAAAAACAACACCTGGAATAAGGGCCTTGGAGAAATGGGCCGTAAAAATAGGGGGTGGGGAAAACCATAGGTTTGCGCTCTATGATATGATAATGCTGAAAGATAACCATATAGATTTTGCGGGTGGGGTAACAAAGGCCATAGAGAAAACAAAGGCTTATTTGAAAGAAAAGAGAAGAGATCTTAAAATTATTGTAGAAGCAAGAAACCTTGAGGAAATAAAGGAAATTTTAAAAACCGACGGTGTATATCGCATACTTATAGATAATTTTAATTATGACGATACTCGAGAGGCCGTAAGGCTGATCGGAGATAAATGTTTGACAGAATCGTCTGGTGGGATCAATGAGAAAACTATTCGTAAGTATGCCGAATGCGGTGTAAACTATATTTCTTCGGGCGCCCTTACCCATTCGGTTTATAATATGGATCTAAGTTTAAAAGCAGTGTAAATGTCTGCAGAGATAGAAGAGAAGCTAGATAAAATACCGATTATAAATAAGATCGTTAAAGTATTAAAAACGATTAAGCTACCCGGATTTGAAGGTCTGTCCATTTACGATCTGATGGAGATGTATATTAGTGGTATTGTTCAAGGGGCCTTGTCCTCAAGGGCGAGTGCCATATCTTTTAGTCTTTTTATGGCGTTGTTCCCCTTGTTGATATTTATGGTAACCTTGGTGCCTTATTTGGTAGACTATGTAAGTATAAAAAACGCCGATTTTGAACTCGAGTTTCAATTCTTTTTAGAGTCGTTTCTGCCAAATGCAACGGGAGATTACTTCGGAGAAGTTTTTCAACAGATTAAAGATCAAAAACGAGGAGGATTATTATCATCTGCATTTTTACTTTCAATATTTCTTGTTGCCAACGGGGTAAACTCAATTTTTGGCGGTTTCGAGACTTCTTACCATATAGAATTGAGGCGTAATTTTTTTCGGCAATATCTTTATGCGTTAATGGTGGGGTTGATTTTGGCAATTTTAATAATCGTCGGTTTTATCGCGTATGTGTATTTTGAGTTTTATGTACTGGGGTATTTAACAGAGTTTGCCGCAAAACAAGGTGGTTACGTGTTAGGAGATGATGAGATTATCGGGGTGCGGATAGCCAAAGTTCTTTTCTTTATAATTTTATCTTATTTTACAACAGCGGTTCTTTATTATTTTGGAACTAGGGAAGGAAAACAGGCCAGATTCTTTTCAGCTGGTTCCTTAATGACAACGGTCTTGTTCTTGTTGACTTCGTATTTGTTCGGTATTTATGTTGAAAAATTCGCTAGATACAATGAACTTTATGGGGCTTTGGGGGGATTGTTGATATTAATGGTTTATATATGGTTAAATTCCAATATATTGCTACTTGGTTTTGAGTTGAACGCATCATTAAATTCCTTACGGAGAATCAGTAAAAAAGAATGATAGATTATAAAAAATATATACTTGTACTATTTCTAGTTTGCTTTGCGAATTATGTATCGGCACAGAGCATTTTTGGTAAATGGAAAACGATAGACGACCGTACTGGCAACCCAAAAGGGATTATCAATATCTATGAAAAAGATGGGCTCATGTACGGTTTTGTAGAAAAAATATTGGAAGAGGGCAAAGAAAATGCCACTTGCCATAAGTGTGAAGGCGAGTTAAAAAACAAGCCAGTAGTAGGTATGGAGATAATTACCGCTGCCGAGAAACATGGTGATGGGGAGTGGAAGGGGAAAAGGCTTTTTGACCCCGAACAAGCAATGACCTTTCGTTGTAAAATATGGTTAAACCCCCACAATCCCAATGAATTAAAGGTAAGAGGGTATTTAGCGTTTATCTACCGTACTCAAACCTGGTTGCGGGTAGAAGATTAAAAATAATGTCACATTTTATAAATGTCATATTGCCCATTCCTTTAGAAAGGCTGTTTACCTATAGTGTTACATCTGATCAGGTACAGGAGATTAAGCCGGGGATGAGGGTTTCGGTTCCCTTTGGAAAATCAAAAATATATACGGGAGTGGTGCATAGTGTGCATCAAAAAGCCCCAGAGGCCTATGAAGCCAAGGCAATAGACCAAATACTGGATTATGAACCCATTGTTACCCCGACACAGATACAACATTGGGAGTGGATCGCAGAATACTATATGTGTACTTTGGGCGAAGTGCTAAGGAGCGCTCTGCCTTCTGCTTTTTTGCTCGAGAGTGAGACCCTGGTGTTGCGCAATACAGAGGCCGATATCAACGAGAGCGATTTAAAGGATGACGAATTTTTGGTTTTTGAGGCACTTCAGCATCAATCTGTTTTAAAAGTACAGGAAGTGGCTGTCATCGTTGATAGAAAAAATGTTCTACCGGTGCTCAATAGATTATTGAAAAAAAAGGTAATTCATTTAAAAGAGGAGGTTTTTGAGCAGTATAGGCCAAAATTGGTAAAGTACATAAGAATGGGGGAGGCATACAGCTCCGACGAGTCATTGGAAACGTTGCTAGCGTCTTTGACAAGGGCGCCAAAACAGAGTCAGGTCGTGCTTGCCCTGTTTCAGCTGTTGGGCCAGACAAAGAAACCTATTTCGGTAGCAGACCTAGAGAAGGCGAGCAATAGCTCAAAAGCTGTGATCAAAGCATTGGTGGATAAGGAAATACTGGAAGAATATTTTATTAGAACAGATAGGATAAATTATGACGGTTCCAATTACAATGCGGCTATAAAAGACCTGAACGAATATCAAAAAATAGCCTTAGGAGATATAGAAAAGTCTTTTAACGACAAAAAAGTTACCCTTTTAAAAGGGGTTACTTCTTCTGGAAAAACAGAAGTATATGTAAAGCTGATAGAAGCTTGTTTGGCAACAGAAAAACAAGTGCTCTATCTATTGCCGGAGATCGCATTGACTACCCAGCTTATTTCAAGGTTACAAGAATATTTTGGAGAAAAAATAGCCGTATATCATTCTAAATATAATGTACATGAAAGGGTAGAGGTTTGGAACAATGTTCTGAACCAAGAGCCAAAGGCCCAGATAGTAATAGGGGCGAGGTCGTCTTTATTTCTTCCTTTTAAAAATTTAGGGCTGTTAATTGTAGATGAAGAACACGAGTCATCCTTTAAACAGTTTGATCCGGCACCAAGGTATCATGCCCGGGATGCCGCTATAGTCTTGGCTAATTTTCATGGGGCCAATGTTCTTTTGGGCTCTGCTACACCTAGTATTGAAAGTTATTATAATGCCCAAACAGGTAAATATGGATATGCCGAGATAAACAGGCGTTTTGGTAATGTGTTGATGCCCGACATAGAGTTGGTTGATATTAAGGAAGCGCATCGTAAAAGAAGGATGAAAGGTCACTTTTCTGAACGGTTGATGGAAGAGATCCAAGAAGCTTTAGATGTAGGGGAACAAGTTATTTTATTTCAAAATAGAAGGGGATATGCCCCCGTTTTAGAATGTATGACTTGCGGACATACACCACAATGCCCAAATTGTGATGTAAGTTTAACGTATCACCAATATAGAAAGCAAATACGCTGTCATTACTGTGGTTACCATGCTGCGTTGCCAGAAAGTTGCCATGCTTGTGGAAGTTCAGAACTGGATACCAAAGGTTTTGGTACACAGCAAATAGAGGAAGAGGTGTTAAAACTGTTTCCGGAGGTCAAGGTTGGCAGAATGGATTTGGATACCACTAGGGGCAAGCATGCCTATGAAAAAATCATAACATCTTTTGAACAGCAAGAGCTAGATATATTAATTGGGACACAAATGCTTACCAAAGGGCTAGATTTTAGAAATGTAAGTCTGGTAGGTGTTATGCAGGCAGATACACTTTTAAATTTTCCGGACTATAGGGCCCATGAGAAAGCTTTTCAATTGTTGACCCAAGTTTCGGGTAGGGCGGGCAGAACCAAAAAGAGGGGCAAGGTGATCATACAGAGTTACAATCCGTACCATCAAATATTAAAACAGGTAACAACCGGGGATTATGGGGAAATGTATAAAGAGCAGCTCTACGAAAGGGAACAATACAAGTACCCTCCTATAAACAGGGTAATCAAAATAACCTTTAAACATAAAAATTACAATGTTCTCAATGAGGCGGCCGATTGGTTTGCCGGAGCCTTAAAGAACAATTTTGGAGGAACTGTTCTAGGGCCTGAGTATCCACCTGTTTCCCGTATAAGAAACCAATATCTAAAACATATCTTGATCAAGATTTCAAAAAATGATTCTTTGACGCGCAGTAAACGGAATATAAAAAGAATAGAAAAGTCGTTTAATGCCATATCTACGTACAGAAGTGTTCGTGTTATATATAATGTGGATCATATATAAAATAAAAAAACCGCCAATTGGCGGTTTTTTCTATAATAAGTAAAATAATATCATATATATTGTTAAACGTTACTAAGGGCCTCGGCCAATTCAGTTTTCTTGTTTCGACTTAACGGAATGGATCTACCGCTAACCTCAACATTTTTACTATTGAATTTTTCTACCTTTTCCAAGTTAACGATATAAGACTTGTGTATTCTTAAGAACTTATCTTGTGGCAACTGTTTTTCAAAAGATTTCATTGTTGATAAAATTACGATATTGGCTTCGTCGGTGACCAATTTTATATAATCGCCCAAGGCTTCTATCCATTTAATATCGTTCAATATAACCTTTCTTTTCTTTAGGTTGCTCTTAACAAAAATGTGCTCTTCATC
Organism: Maribacter sp. MMG018; assembly: GCF_018100785.1. Lineage (GTDB taxonomy): Bacteria > Bacteroidota > Bacteroidia > Flavobacteriales > Flavobacteriaceae > Maribacter. Next base: position 529,810 of record NZ_JAGJEC010000002.1, read on the forward strand.
TTCAACGACCCTGTTCATTTGCTCGTATTTGGCAACAGCTCTTTTTACAGAGGCGTCAAAACGGGCCATAGTGATCGGCTTGTGCAAATAGTCGGTTACGTCGTAATCAAATGCTTTTAATGCGTAATCCGGTTTACCGGTAATCAAAATTACTTGAGGACTGTTTTCTAGGGACTCCAGTAGGTCGAATCCTGTAATAATAGGCATCTCAACATCAAGAAAAATCAAATCGATTTCATTGTTTTTGATACCGTTTTTAGCTTCGATAGCATTACTGTACTCCGCTACCATGGCCAAGTTGGGGTGGTTGTTTACCAACTTTGCGACGGCCATCCTCTGCATAGACGAATCGTCAACGATAATACTTCTTAATTTCATAAGGGCTGATTTGTGGGGTTAAATCATCGACAAATAACCGAAAAAACACGTTCAACTGCAACAAAAGATGTAAACAATGCTTTAATACCTGTGTAAATGGCGATGACCATTGGATTATTTAAGATTTGGTTCGTTCAATTTTATTATATTCTCCTAGGTATAACGAATAAATTTCCCTTTTCTTATAATTATTTTAAAATAATATCTATTTTTGCACTCCTTAAAATAAAATATAATTATGAACCATTACGAAACTGTTTTCATTTTGAATCCCGTTCTATCTGATGTTCAGATAGAGGAAACAGTTAAGAAATTTGAAGATTTCTTAATTAACAATGGAGCCAAAATGGTAGCCAAAGAAAATTGGGGCCTAAAGAAATTGGCGTATCCCATCCAAAACAAAAAGAGTGGCTTTTACCACTTGTTCGAATTTACTAGTGCAGGCGAGGTTGTAATGCCTTACGAGCAAGAGTTTAGGAGAGATGAACGCGTTATGAGGTTTTTGACCGTTAAATTGGACAAACATGCCATTGCGTGGGCAGAAAAAAGAAGAACAAGAAACAAAACCGCTAAAGCTTAAGTATTATGTCGACATTACAACAACAAGCAAAAGGTAAAAAGGATGGGGAGATAAGATATCTTACCCCGTTGAACATTGAGACCAATACCAAAAAGAAGTATTGTAGGTTTAAAAAATCCGGAATCAAATATGTTGATTACAAAGATGCGGACTTTTTGATGAAATTGGTGAACGAGCAAGGTAAGTTATTACCAAGAAGACTTACAGGAACTTCTTTGAAGTACCAAAGAAAAGTAGCCCAAGCGGTAAAGAGAGCTCGTCATTTGGCGTTAATGCCATATGTTGGTGATTTATTAAAATAAAAGAAAAGAATCATGGAGCTTATATTAAAGCAAGACGTAGAGAATTTAGGTTTTAAAGACGATTTGGTCAATGTAAAGAACGGTTACGGTAGAAATTACCTTATACCAAAAGGTTTGGCAGCAATGGCAACTCCTTCTGCTAAAAAAGTTTTGGCAGAAAACCTAAAGCAAAGAGCACATAAAGAGAAGAAAGTTGTTGAGGCAGCAACCAAAATTGCAGATGCATTAAAAGCATTGGAATTAAAAATTGCCGCTAAAACAGGTGCTGGAGACAAATTGTTTGGATCTGTTACCAATAATGACTTGGCCGAGGCACTTGGCAAAGAAGGTCATACTATAGAAAAGAAGTTTATCAGTATTCAAGGTGGTGCCGTTAAAAGGACAGGACCTTACAATGCTCAGATCAGACTTCATAGAGAGGTAATTGTTGACTTTGCTTTTGAAGTAGTCGCAGAAAAAAAATAATTTGAGTAAATAATAATGTATAAGCCTTTCAGGAAACTGAAAGGCTTATTTGTTTTTGCTTTTCATGAAATATACAAGACTTACAAAAGAACAGCTAGAGGAACTTCACCAAGAATTCATAAATTTTTTGGCAACACAATCCATTACCAAAAGTGAATGGGACGATATTAAGGCCAATAAACCGGAAGTAGCTGAAGAAGAGTTGGATATCTTTAGCGACTTGGTCTGGGAGGGTGTATTGACGAAAGTGAAATATTTGGAAAACATCTCAAAGGAGCAAATGCATTTATTTCATTTAACGGATAAAGAGATGAAACTTATTGCCGTAAAAGTCATGAACCCCGAGATAGATTTAACCACAAAGGTTGGTTTTGATTGGTTTAAAAGAAATTGGCAATCCGATTTTGTGGATTATATGACCGCTTCCAAGGCCTATACGGAAGATCCTAATCAAGACAAGTTCGAATTGATTCGACAAGGGGCCGTAATTACCAAAGGAGAATTGTACCAGTGGTTTGATAAAGTGATCGGATAAAACGATATTTGCCCGTCGATACAATCCTTAATTTAGCTTAAAAGAACTTATTTAATGGCACAAAAACCATCTATACCAAAGGGAACCCGAGATTTTACACCATCAGAAGTCGCAAAACGAAATTACATTTTCGACGTAGTAAAAAAACATTTTCAAATTTTCGGTTTTCAACCTATTGAAACTCCTTCTTTTGAAAACTCGGAGACTTTAATGGGGAAGTATGGTGATGAAGGAGACCGCTTGATATTTAAGATATTGAACTCCGGGGATTACCTGAAAAAAGTAGATGAGGAGCTATATAGCTCTAAAAACAGCACTAAGATTACTCCAAAGATATCGGAGAAGGCATTAAGGTACGATTTAACGGTTCCTTTTGCCCGGTACGTCGTCATGCATCAAAATGAGTTGAATTTTCCGTTTAAACGCTATCAAATACAGCCGGTATGGAGGGCAGATAGGCCTCAAAAGGGAAGATTTAGGGAGTTTTATCAATGCGATGCCGATGTGGTTGGGTCAAATTCGCTTCTTCAAGAAATAGAATTGGTTCAATTGTATGATGCCGTATTTACCGATTTAAAACTGAAAGGCGCCACTATAAAATTGAACAACCGAAAAATATTGGCAGGTATAGCAGAGGTTATCGGGGCAAAAGATTTACTGGTCGATTTTACCGTAGCCCTTGATAAATTGGATAAAATAGGGGAAGAGGGTGTTAAAAAGGAAATGCTCTCTAAAGGAATTTCCGAAACGGCAATAGAAAAGGCCTCACCGCTATTTAACTTAAGTGGTAGTAATGTAGATCAGTTACAAATGCTGGGCGAACTATTAAAAGATTCGGAAGAAGGTACCAAAGGTGTGGACGAGTTGTGCTTTATTGTAGAGGCAGTGGCAAGTTTAGGACTTCAATCTTGTAACCTTGCCATTGATGTTACATTGGCCAGGGGATTAAATTACTATACCGGTGCTATTTTTGAAGTGTCTGCTCCAAAAGGTGTATCCATGGGGTCTATTGGTGGTGGAGGAAGATACGATGACCTAACCGGTATTTTTGGACTGAAAGATGTTAGCGGTGTAGGTATTTCGTTCGGACTCGACCGTATTTACTTGGTGTTAGAAGAGTTGTCCCTTTTTCCAAAGGCCATAGACAGGTCGTTGGATGTTCTGTGCCTTAATTTTGGCAATATGGAAGGACTGGCAGCACTTAAATTGACTACCGTGCTTAGAAATGCTGGTATAAAGGCCGATTTGTATCCATCTGCTGCAAAACTGAACAAACAGTTTAAATACGCCAATAGTAGAAATGTACCTTATGTAATACTATTGGGCGAACAAGAATTGATAGATGGTTCTTTTGTTGTGAAGAATATGGAGAGCGGAACGCAACAGACCTATTCCATTGATAATGCGCAAGAATTTGTAGCTACCCTATAAACGCTGGTCTATGGCGGCCAATACCGCCCGATAGTAACCAAGGTCATGAGGAACATATTTCTTTGAAAAATCGGCTAGTAAGAGCTCTTTTTCAAATTGAGCCAAAGGGATAAGGGCTAGGTTCTCTACCTCGCTTTCTTGTTTTTTAAGTTTGTGAAAAGGTGTTTTTAAAGAAGATATAAAAGTATGGTGAAATTCGGCATCAATTAAGGTTTCAGAATGTTTCTGTATTGATTTGAAGGTTCCTATTTTTTCCAATTGATGCGGATGAACATTTAGTCCTATTTCTTCTAAAATTTCCCGTATTGCCGATATTTCGACGCTTTCACCTGCGCCTACATGTCCGGCTACGGAAACATCCCAAAGTAGGGGATAGGTATCTTTGTTCTTTCCTCTTTGTTGTATAAGAATTTCTTTATTATCCGTGTAGAACCAGATGTGAACGGTAGCATGAAACAATCCTTTACGGTGTGCTTCTGTTTTCATGGCGGTTATACCTGTCGGTTCTCCGGCCTCCGATAAAATATCTACAAGTTCGTCCATGATAAAGACACTGCTTAAAATGGGTGTTTAAAAAAGAGGGCGAAGCCGATAAAATAATTCTTATTTCGACTTCGCCCTTATATCAATTTAGTTTTCCTTTTTGTTATTTAATCAAAATAGCTAAAAGTTTCGCCTTCTTTTATATTCAGCAACGTTTCATAAATTAATCTGATTACATTTTCTACGTCATCTTTATGAACGGTCTCTACTGTAGTATGCATATAACGTAATGGTAAGGAAATCAATGCAGAGGCAACACCGCCATTGCTGTAGGCGAAAGCATCTGTATCGGTCCCCGTCATTCTAGAAGCGGCCATACGTTGAAAAGGAATGTTTTTGGCCTCTGCGGTCTCTATAATACGCTCCCTTAATTTGTTTTGTACGGCGGGCGCATAAGAAATAACCGGTCCGGCACCCATTTCTGTATGTCCCTGTGTTTTTTTCTCTATCATAGGGGTCGTAGTGTCATGACAAACATCGGTAACGATGGCCACATTCGGCTTAATGGTTTGTGTGATCATTTCGGCGCCCCGTAAGCCAATTTCTTCTTGTACCGAGTTGGTAATATAAAGTCCGAAAGGCAATTTCTTTTTATTCTCGTGCAGTAATCTTGCAACCTCGGCAATCATAAATCCACCGGCACGGTTATCTATGGCCCTACAAACGTATTTATTGTCGTTGAGAACATGAAAAGTGTCGGGGTAAGTGATGACACAACCTACGTGTACCCCCATTTTTTCAACCTCGTCCTTATCTTTGGCGCCTATATCAATAAAAATATTGTCCAATTTTGGAGATTCTTCTTTCTCGTTTTTTCTAGTGTGGATGGCCGGCCAACCAAAAACACCTTTTACGATACCTTTTTTGGTATGTATATTTACCCATTTGCTAGGTGCGATCTGGTGGTCGCTTCCTCCATTTCTAATAACGTATAACAGTCCGTTGTCAGTAATATAGTTTACGTACCATGATATCTCATCGGAATGCCCTTCTATAACGACCTTATATTCGGCATCCGGGTTTATGACCCCCACAGCGGTGCCGTAAGTGTCTGTTATAAATGTGTCTACGTATGGTTTTAGGTAATCCATCCATAATTTTTGCCCTTCCCATTCATAACCTGTAGGAGCGGCATTATTCAGGTATTTTTCAAAAAATGCCAGCGATTCTTCTGTGATGATATCTTTTTTAGCCATGTATGTTTTGTTTATCTACAAACTTAGTAATATTCACCTATTTTTAATAATATGCTCTGCCAATAATCGTTAATTTTGGCAAGGCTTTTGTTTATATTTTAAGTATGGGAAAAAATACTTGTTTTCTAATAATCGTAATTCTTGCCATGTGTAAAACCATGGGGCAAGTAGAGGAGCAGGTTTTAGATTCTGTATCCGAGAAAATGATAATTATAGCAGGAGATTCTTTGGTACAAAGTTCAATTGCACTAGAAGAGGCCTATGTCTTCGGAAAACTTAAATTTTCTTCCTATGACGAAAAATTACGGTATTACATACTTAGGCGAAAAACACATAAAGTTTATCCGTATGCAAAATTGGCGGCCGAGCGGCTGGTAGAGCTTAATGATAGCTTGTCAAAGATTACAAAAACAAGAAAACGTAAAAAATATACCAAAAAGGTACAGAAATATATAGAAGAAGAATTTTCTGAAGAGTTAAAGAAACTAACCAGGACCGAAGGTCAGATATTGGTAAAATTAATTTATAGGCAAACGGGCTCTACGGCCTTTGACCTGGTAAAAGAGTTGCGAAATGGGTGGCGGGCCTTTTGGTACAATACAACGGCCAAACTCTTTAAAATTAGCATAAAGGAAGAGTTTCATCCCGATCAGGTAGAAGAGGACTATTTAATAGAGGATATCTTGCAACGGGCCTTTGCATCCGGGAAATTGGAAAGGCAGGAAACGGTTTTAGATTACAATTATGATGAATTGTACAACAAGTGGAAAAAACCACGCAAGAAAAGAAACGTTCGTCCAGAAAAGAACCAATAATCAAGATTTTCCTTTTTTGGGTCCAAAGAGAGAGTCTACGATGGTAGATATACCCTTAAACCCCATATATACAGCGGTAATGGCCAAGATAATACCAATAATCAATACGGGCCAATAAAAAGGATGGCCTTCATTTTTAAAAGCTTGCCAAATAACAAAAGGGGCGGAAAACATTAGGATTAAAGTGAATCCCAATTTTTTTAATCCCTTTAGCATCATTTCCTTATCTGTCCTCATTCTATAATAATAGTTTGTTTAAATTCTTGAACTACGGCAAAATATCCCAAGGCAAAGTTATCCGTTTGTTCTATACTTTGTAAATCATCAAGATTCTCTATTCCGGTAATATTGAAAATATTTCCCCTTACCGTTGCAGCCGGGGTTTGAAAAGGGCCTTGGTCGCCGCTTGATGATTGTACGATGACTTGATTCATGTAATTGTAAAAAGATTCGTCAGCCCCCATTATACTGATGTTAATTTCTTGTCCCGGTTTTATACTGTCGCCATAGAAATACGAAAATTCAAATTCCTGACCTTGGTAAAACTCATCTTCGGAGACAAGATATTCGTTGAAATCAAAGTCAAAAATATAGAAATCATCTCGGGTACCATCATCTGTAAAACTAATAACCACCTCGGTTTCATCGCCAGAAAAAAGAGTTTCGTTGCCTTGTTCCAATTTGTTTATGGGCGATGTTGGTACAAACTCGGTCTCGGCGTAATACTTTTCTTTGTTATATTCTATATGAAGCGATAGTTTACCTGTAGTAAAAAAAGAAGTTTCCTTTGTGCCCTCGTAAACGCCCGGAGCAACTTCAAAAAAGAACAATACGTTGGATTTAGAGGGGTCTTCGGGGGCATAATCCAGATTTTGAATAAATACGCTCTTTACGGATAAAGGTTCGTTGTTATCAAAAAAAGAACTGCTAAGGTTTACTCTGATACGTGCCGTGGTGCTTGCTAATGTTGTATCCAGTCTTATAACCGCATCTACTGAAAGCCTCGGAGGTTCGGTTGGGGTATCTATATCGACCACGTCTTCACAAGAGGTCAAAATCGCTATCATGCCCAGAAAATAGAGTATCTTTTTCATTTGTTACAACTTAAAGTTATAAGTAACCGCCGGTACTATTCCAAAAATTGAAGTTCTCACGGCTTCATTTGCTCCAGTATCATCATTTCTTCTAAAATTTATGGAAGCGGCATTTTTCTTATTGTATACGTTATAGAGACTAAACACCCATTCTCCCTTAATTTTTTTGTTCTTGTTTCTTTTGGGGGTCAATGTTGCTGAAATATCCAATCGGTTATAGGCCGGCAAACGTTCTTCGTTTCGTAGGCCGTAGTAGGGAACCGTTAGACCTTGAAATTCGTATTGACCTATGGGATAGTTGGTCGGCTGCCCTGTCTGGTATACAAAATTGGCGTTAAAATTCCATTTTTCATTTAAGTCATAACTTGCATATACCGAGATATCGTGGGTTTTGTCGTAAGGTGTATTATACCACTCCCCAAAATTTATCCCTGTTTCGGTTATATTGCCAAAAGGTAGGTTTCTTCCTGGTGTACGTTGTTCGGATTTTGATAAGGTATAGGCCAACCAACCTTGAAATTTACCTTCATTTTTACGCAAAAGTAACTCAAGACCGTAAGCTCTGGCCTCACCGTTGAGGATTACCTGTTCTATGGCGTTGTTGGCAATTAGGTTGGCCCCATCAATGTAATCTATTCTATTTTGAACATCCTTATAAAAGATTTCGGTTTCCATGGAATAGGTTGCATCCTTAAAATTTCTAAAATAGCCAAGGGCATATTGATCTAACAATTGGGGCTTTATAAAAGGTCCGCTCGGCGTCCAGACGTCCAATGGAGTGGGGGAGCTCGTGTTCGAAAGTAAATGTAGGTATTGCGCCAATCTGGTATAGCTTGCCTTTATTGAGCTATTATCGTTTAATGTATATGATAAAGAGGCCCTAGGTTCAAAATTGGTGTATGAGGCAAGGCTTTTACCTTTTTCCGGGTTTATAACATCAATAGGGGAAGCTTCCTTATAAATTAATAATATAGGGTCGTAATCTACCGGATTGTCATTGGCGTAAACATTTAGTTCATCTTGACCGAGTCTATTGAAATAACTAAAACGTAGCCCGTAGCCTAAGCTTAAATTACTCGTTAGTCGATGTTCAAAATCTACATAAGCGGCAAATTCATTGGCATATTTTTGAACAAGTTGTTCTTCAACGATTCCCGAACTTGTATTGGAAGGCTCAATTTTTCCCGGATTAAATTGGTAGTAAATATTGTTTATGCCATAGTTCACCTGAAGTTTATCGCTTACATAGTGTTTTAAGTCATATTTTAGATTGAAATTTTGAATTCCGGAATTCCAATTAAAACCGACAAAATCTAGTTTCAGGCCGTAATAGTAGTCGGAATAAATTAAGGAAAGGTTGGAAAACAGTTTGTCGGAGAACAGATGGTTCCAGCGAAAATTCCCTACTGCATTACCATAGGTATTCACAAAACTGTCGCTGATACCAAAAACATCCCTACCAAAATACCCAGAAAGGAAGATATTGTTATTATCGTTGATCTTATAATTGAGTTTTGTGTTCAGGTCATAGAAATAGGCGGTGTTGTCCACATCGAACAAGGGCAAAAATAGATGGGCGTATGAAGCTCTACCTCCGATTAAAAAAGCTGCTTTCCCTTTTTTTATAGGGCCTTCGGCCAAAAGTCTACTGGCTACGGCTCCAATTCCGCCGTTAATTTTAAATTCATTGCTGTTTCCCTCTTTTTGAAAAATATCCAAAACAGAGGAGACCCTACCGCCGTAACGTGCAGGAATACCGCCTTTATAAAGTTTTATATCCTTAATGGCATCTGGGTTGAAAACAGAAAAGAAACCAAATAGATGCGAGGAATTAAAAATTACGGCCTCATCTAAAAGAATAAGGTTTTGGTCGGCAGAACCGCCTCTTACATTAAATCCTGACGCTCCTTCGCCCGCATTGGTAACACCGGGCAGTAGTAATATTGATTTGATAACATCGGCCTCTCCTAGAATTACCGGTATTTTTTTGATGGTTCCTACAGAAAGGGTGTTTACACTCATCTGTGGTTTTCGAATGTCCATTTTTTCAACATTCTCCGTTACGATCACTTCTTGTAATTGCTCGGCTTCTTCCGAAAGTTTAAAATCGATTTTCTGATCTTGGGTAAGAGAAATATTCTGAACAATATTCTTAAAACCTAGGTAACTTACAATTACTTGATACTCACCTTCAGGTAAGGTTATTGAGTAAAAGCCATATTCATTGGTGGTAACACCGGTACTCAATGAGGGGAAGGCTATGGTAACACCGATTAAGGTTTCGTTGCTGTTTTCTTCCGTTACCGACCCGCTTAAGGTATATTTTTGTTGAGAAAAGGACATGGTGCCATTAAAAAGGCATACAAGCAAAAATAGCCAGATAGGCTTCTTCATTTAGAATTTTTTCTTAAAAATAAAGAGAAATTGTGTAAGGATTCAATTATAAGCGATTAATAAAAAAAACAAGGCCTCTTTTTAGAGGCCTTGTTATAAGTGTTTTATATGGTATCTAGAATACTGTTAAACGTGTTGCTAGGACGCATCGCCTTCGATTCCATAGAAGGGTCTGGCTTATAATAGCCCCCGATGTCTTGTGGACTTCCTTGTGCTTTTAACAACTCGTCTAAAATTTGTTTCTCTTTCTCTTTTAAATTGGTGCTAATAGAAGCAAAAATTTCTTTTAGTTCTTGATCCTCATCTTGTTCGGCCAAGGCTTCTGCCCAATACATTGCCAGGTAAAAATGGCTACCCCTCGTATCTAATTCGTTTACTTTTCTAGAAGGAGACCTGTCGTTCACCAAAAATTTTTCTGTAGCACTGTCCAATGCCTCACCAAGTATTTTTGCCTTACTGTTGTTGTTCTTATCTCCGTAAAATTCTAAAGAAACCCCAAGTGCCAAGAATTCTCCCAAAGAGTCCCACCTTAAATGGCCTTCTTCTAAAAACTGCTCTACATGTTTGGGGGCCGAACCTCCAGCTCCTGTTTCGAACAAGCCTCCTCCGTTCATTAACGGAACGATCGATAACATTTTGGCGCTTGTTCCTACCTCAAGAATAGGAAAAAGGTCCGTTAGGTAATCTCTAAGAACATTACCCGACACAGAGATGGTATCTTTGCCTTCTTTGATTCTTTTTAAAGTGAATTTGGTGGCATCCTCAGGTGAAAGGATACGGATATCCAAACCTTCCGTATTCTGTTGTGGCAAATAGGTATTTACTTTTTTGATCAACTCTAGGTCGTGTGCACGGTTTTCGTCAAGCCAAAAAATAGCAGGGTCATTTGTTGCCCTAGCTCTTGAAACTGCAAGTTTTATCCAATCTTGTATAGGGGCGTCCTTCACTTGGCACATACGCCATATATCACCGGCCTCTACGTTATGCTCCATAAGAACTTTGCCCGAGTTAAGGTCTATTACCTCTACCTTGCCATTTTCTTTAATTTCGAAAGTTTTGTCATGAGAACCATATTCTTCCGCTTTTTGGGCCATTAGGCCTACGTTTGGTACAGTCCCCATAGTGGTAGGATCGAATGCGCCATGTTCTTTACAAAAATCGATCGTTGCCGAATAAACGCCCGCATAACTGCTATCGGGTATTACGGCTTTGGTGTCTTGCGGCTTTCCTTCGGCGTTCCACATTTGCCCAGAATTTCTGATCATGGCAGGCATGGATGCATCGATGATTACGTCACTGGGTACATGAAGGTTGGTAATACCTTTGTCAGAATTCACCATTGCCAGTGCAGGCCTGTCACTTAAAACAGCCGTGATTTCATTTTCGATCTCGGTTCTTTCGTTTTCGGGTAATTCGTTTAATTTATTGAATAATACCTCGAGACCATCATTAGGGTTTATTCCCAGCTTGTCAAAAGTAGCTTCGTACTTTGTAAAAACCGGTTTTAAGAATGTTTCGACCACATGGCCAAAAATGATAGGGTCGGAGACCTTCATCATTGTAGCCTTTAAGTGAACCGAAAACAATACTCCTTTTTCTTTTGCGTCTGCAATCTGTTCTTCTAGAAAATCTAATAAGGCTTTTTTGCTTAGAACGGTCGCATCAATAATTTCACCGTCGAGCAAAGAAAGTTTCTCTTTTAAAATTTCTTTTTTGCCGTCGGCAGTGTTCAATACTATTTGTATATCGGTAGCTTTGTCCAAGGTAACCGATTTTTCATTGGACTTAAAATCGCCGTGCGACATGGTGGCAACATGCGTTTTTGAATCGTGTGACCAAGCTCCCATACTGTGGGGGTTTTGTTTGGCATAGTTCTTAACCGCTCGCGGGGCCCTTCTGTCAGAGTTTCCTTCCCTTAAAACAGGGTTTACAGCACTTCCTTTTACTTTATCATATTTGGCTTTTACCTCTTTCTCTTCATCTGAAGTAGGTTCGTCGGGGTAATCAGGTAGATTATATCCTTTGGCCTGTAATTCTGAAATGGCTTCTTTTAATTGGGGAATGGAAGCACTAATATTCGGTAGTTTTATAATATTCGCCTCAGGGTTTTTGGCTAGTTTGCCCAATTCGTCCAAATCATTGGAAACTCTCTGTTCCGGGGTTAAATAATCGGAAAAAACGGCAGCGATTCTTCCGGCCAGGGAAATATCCTTGGTTTCGATTTCTATTCCTGAAGTTTTGGTGAATGCTTTAACAATTGGTAGAAAGGATGAAGTGGCCAAAGCTGGCGCTTCGTCCGTTTTAGTATAAAAAATTTTGGACATTAGTTTGTTAATTTTAAATTTAAGCGATGTAAAGATACGATTTTCTCTAGGCTTAAAAGAGGGGAGTCTCCTTAATATTTAAGGGTTTTACAAAGATTTGTTTAATAGCAAAAGCCATATCGATATATAAATATATGGATATGGCTTTTTAGAAATAGTTTACAGACATGTTGTTTTGATTTTAATCAAAACCGCAACCCTTGATTGCTTCTGCGTCACTATATCAACGTTTGACGTGTATTTTGGCCTTAATTATAGAACCAAGCGCCTACTTTACATGTCTTTTTTGTTGTCTTAACAAATCAACTTCTTCACTTTTGACGGTAAAAAATGTTTGTCTATAACAATCTTAAGAGCGACAGCCCTTAATTTTATTACTCACCTTTCCCAATTTTTTCAAAGAAAACTTTAAGATTGGTTAAACAACAATATAAAGAACGTAAACTTTATAGTGAACAGATAATAACGAACTTTACCGTTCAGATACTTTCTATTTCACACTTAAATATAGTAATTTTTTTTGAGTAAACGGCAATAATGTAAACAATTAATAATGAACATGTTATAAACAGGTCTTTTTAACAATTGTTCATAAAAAAACACCGACACATAAGTATCGGTGTTTCCATTCTATTTTAAGTAGAAATTATGATCTAATTTCCTTGATTCTAGCTTTTTTACCGGTTAAGCCTCTGAAATAGTAAATACGAGATCTACGTACTTTACCTTTCTTGTTAACCTCTATTTTTTGTAGTGCGGGTAAATTAATTGGGAAAATACGCTCAACACCTACAGTTCCCGACATTTTTCTAATAGTAAATGTCTCAGTGGCACCAGTGCCTCTACGTTGTATAACCACACCTTTAAAAAACTGTGTACGTGTTTTTTCACCTTCCTTAATTTCGTAATAAACGGTGATAGTGTCACCAGCCGAAAATTCAGGAAATTCTTTTTTTTCTACAAATTCGTCTTGAACAAACTTAATTAATGATTCCATTTTTATTTTAATATAGGAATTAGATTAAAACAACTTTCACGATTCTCGTCAGAGGTTGATTTAACAGGGTGCAAAAATAGTTCTAATATTAATACTTGCAAATATTTTTGTTATTTTATTTTGATGGCATGCTACCTCAAAAGATCCGGTCTCATTTTCTCGGTCCTTTCCAAGGCCTTTTCTTCCCGCCATTGTTCAATTTTACCAAAATTACCGCTTAGTAATACTTCTGGAACCTTCATTCCTTTATAATCTGCGGGTCTTGTGTATACGGGAGGAGCTAGTAAATCGTCTTGAAAACTATCTGTCAGGGCAGATGTTTCGTCGTTTAAAACACCCGGAAGCAATCTTATGATGGTGTCGCACAGTACGGCGGCTCCTAATTCTCCGCCAGAAAGTACATAATCTCCTATAGAAATTTCTTTGGTTACAAAAGCATCCCTTACCCTTTGGTCCACACCCTTATAATGGCCACAGAGTATAATAATGTTTTTTAGCAGCGATAGACTGTTTGAAGTTTTTTGGTTCAGGGTTTCCCCGTCGGGCGTCATGTATATTATTTCGTCGTAACTACGTTGAGATTTTAGATCGCTAATACATTTGTCTATAGGCTCTATCATCATTACCATTCCGGCACCGCCCCCAAATTGGTAATCGTCTACCTGTTTGTAGTTACTATCGGTGTAGTCCCTTAAATTATGGAAATGGACCTCTACCAATCCTTTTTCGATTGCTCTTTTCATAATAGAGGCCTCAAAAGGACTTTTTAGTAATTCTGGTAATACAGTTATGATGTCGATTCGCATAATACTTATAGGAATAACGTTGTTTAGCGATTCAAAAGTAGTGAAAACAAAAAGATTTTTTTTGTCTGCTTTCACGGATAATTTTGGAATGAATGGTGTAGGGGAGTAGTGGTTGTAAAGGATACATAATGTACGGTAGCTCTAGGTTAAAAGGGTGCATTATAGATAGGGGCCACAAAAAAACAAGCCCCGTAATGGGGCTTGTTTTTATATTATTTAGCTTTTTTTTGCTTGTTAAGTTCGTCTTGCAGTTGACGACTTATTTTCTGCTCCCGTTCCAGTGCCCTACGGCGATGGTCTTCATATTCTTTTTCCAATTCAGATAAGTTTTGTTTCGCTTCTTGCGTAAGGATATTGCTATTTCTGAATTTGTAGATGAATATTCCCAATAACAAGAAAAGCCCGGCAATTATCGTCCATAAAATAATATTATAGGTAGCTTTTGAAACCAACATTCCCAAGAAAGACATACTGTCCTTTTCTTCTGTTACGGCAGTAAGGTTGGTAGTGGTCTCATCAAGTTTTTTGTTTAAAGAGGTTATGGTCGTCTCATGTTCGGAAATAGTATTCTTTAACTCCGATATTTTCTTGTTGAAACCCGCTATGGAATCCAGAACATTCTTTCTTAATTTATAAAGATTGGATTCTTTTACAACTTCATACCGAATACCATCTGCGCGATAATTACCCGATTTCTTGGATACATAATCGAATTGACCGCTTATAGGGCCTTCGTCAAGTGATAGTTTTTCTTCGTTCTCTGCATCTTGCGCAAATTGTAAATTAACACTAAGTAGGATTGTTAACAAACATAGTAATCTTAAGATCTTCATTCGTTTAAAAAATTGCCGTTAAAAAATGATTTAGAGAAGACTAAAGTAATTGAATAAAATCAATTAAGAAAAAAAAACGCCTAAAGCTTGTCTTCTCATATAGTAGTACGTAAAAACAAAGAAATAGGATGTTTTTTATTTAACTTTAATAATACGTGTATCTTCTAACTTTTGCAATGTACTTTGCGAGTCTTATAACTTGATGCGAGTAGCCATATTCGTTGTCGTACCATATATATAGAATAAGGTTTTTCCCGTTTTCGGTAACTATGGTGGCCTTACTGTCATATACCGCTGGTGCCGAGGATCCTACGATATCGGAGGAAACCAACTCTTTGCTAAGGGAGTATTTTATCTGTTCTACAAGGTCGCCTTCAAGGGCGTATTTTTTTATAATGGTATTAATACCTTCCAATGACGTTTTGTTCTTTACCTCTAAATTAAGAATGGCCAATGATCCATTGGGTACCGGAACCCTAATGGCGTTAGAGGTAAGTTTGCCCTTTAGTGAAGGTAGCGCTTTGGCCACCGCTTGGCCTGCACCTGTTTCGGTTATAACCATATTAAGGGCCGCCGCCCTGCCTCGGCGGTACTTGCCATGCATATTGTCCACAAGGTTTTGGTCGTTCGTATAGGCATGTATCGTTTCTAAGTGCCCCTTTCGAATGCCTAAGGAATCTTCTACTACTTTTAATATTGGGGTAATGGCATTGGTGGTACAGGATGCTGCCGAGAATATATCGGTAGAATCTGGATCATATTTTAAATGGTTGACCCCATGTACGATATTCGGAATTTCCTTGCCAGGAGCCGTGAGCAAGACTTTAGAAACTCCTTTTGCTTTTAAATGGCGCGATAATTGGTTTTTGTCTCTAAAAGCACCTGTATTGTCTATTACGAGAGCGTCAGAGATATCATATTTTGTGTAATCCACGTTCTCCGGTTTGTCGGCACTTATCATATACACCGTTGTACCGTTTATTATCAAGGAGTTTTCTTCGGAATCGGTGTTTACGGTTCCCGTAAATTTTCCGTGGACAGAATCTGTACGTAACAGACTTGCCCTTTTTTCCAATATTTCTTCGTTGATATCTCCCCTGACCACTATTGCCCTTAAGCGCATTTGTGAGCCCTTTCCTGTTTTCGACATCAATTCCCTCGCTAACAGGCGGCCTATTCTTCCAAAACCATAAAGAACTACATCTTTGGGACGGATACCTTTATAATCTTTGGCGCTTTTAAGTTTGTCGATTACAAAGGCCTTTACATTGTTAAAGTTATTGTCGTCAGAATGATATTCATAGGTTAGTTTTCCTATATCCAATTTTGAGGGGGGCAACGGAATATCATTTATGGCCCTTAGTAATTCTACAGAATCAAAAATAGATATCGGTTTCTGTACAAACTCGCCCGCATATTCGTGCAGTTGTATGATGTCGCTGACGTTACGGTCTATGAGTTGGTTTTTGAATAGAACTATTTCAATTGATTTGTCATACCACAAATCACTAATTATCTTAATAAATTCGGTAGTGGCCTTTCTTCTGTCGGCTTGAAAGGCTAATTCTTTTTCGTAAGATACTTTACGTGGCATAGGGATTGAGATTGTTATATTTTTATTCAAAAGTAAGACAATAAAATATTTTTATAACAGATTTATAAAAAAGAAGCATCCGTTTTTGGCGGATGCTTCTTACTAAGTCTATTTATCGACGTTACTGAAAAATGAGTCTTTCTTTTTCGCCACCCTTACTTAACAAGGTAATTATTGTTTTTCCGTATCTTGATATGGCACCGAAGGCAGTATCCGCGTCAGATATATTTTTTATATCCTTATCGTCGACTCGTACAATAACTTTACCTTCAAGCCCATACCCTCTATATCTTTCGGGAACACCAATGATTTTTACGCCATATTTGGTCCTGTACCGTTTTTTATCGGCTTCGGTAAGGTTTCTTACTTCCATTCCCATTTCCGGAACTATTAATTGCTGGCGTTCTTTTAAGATTATGGGAAGAACTATTTCTTCTTCATCTCTTCTAACAGTCACATTAATGGTATCGTTTGGTCGCTTGGTAGATAGGTAGCCGGTTAAATCCGGATATTTATGAACGTAAATGTCATCTACCTTTTTAATGATATCTCCCAATTCCATACCTGCTTCGAATGCTCCCGATTCTTCTTCTATATATTCAACATATACACCGTCGATATTATTTATGCCCCTTTCTACGGCATCTCTTGTATTTACTGGTGCGGGTCTAATGCCCATAAAGGCTTTACGTACATTGCCATACTCTATAATATCGTTGACAACCTTTTTGGCAATGTTGCTAGGTACGGCGAAAGAGTAGCCTACATAAGAACCGGTTTGGGACGATATTGCGGTATTTATCCCAATTAAATCCCCGTTGGTGTTTACCAAAGCTCCTCCAGAGTTGCCCGGGTTTACTGCTGCATCGGTTTGAATAAAAGACTGGTTGGATCGGGTGTCCAGACTTCTTGCCTTTGCACTTACAATACCCGCCGTTACGGTAGAGGTTAAGTTAAAGGGGTTGCCGACCGCCAGTAC
Source organism: Maribacter sp. MMG018 (assembly GCF_018100785.1). Lineage (GTDB taxonomy): Bacteria > Bacteroidota > Bacteroidia > Flavobacteriales > Flavobacteriaceae > Maribacter. Next base: position 547,076 of record NZ_JAGJEC010000002.1, read on the forward strand.
CCATTCGCCAATTTTTGTGTTATCGGAATCTCCAAAAGCTAAATAAGGCAATTTTTCGTCCGTATCTATCTTTATAAGTGCAATGTCAGAATTAGGGTCTGTTCCTACCAATTCGGCTTCATAGGTTCTGTTGTTGTTCAAGGTTACCTGAAGTTGTGTGGCATTTGCGATTACATGGTTGTTGGTGACAATATAGCCATCTTGTGATATAATGACACCAGATCCCATTCCAACTTGTGGGGTTACGGTTTCCCCATATCCATAAAAGAAGTCGAAAACACTTGTTCGTCTCTTGTTTAATGTCAAATTTTTAACGTGTACTACAGAGTTTACGGTAGTTTCCGCGGCGTTGGTAAAATCTACTTCATTTATTCCCGCACCTTTGGCAGAAGTGGGAGTATAGCTGGTGCTTACAACAGGGTGCGAATTGTCGCTTGTAGAAACAATGGCAAAACCAGTTTTCTCGAAGAAGAATTTATATGCTCCCAAAGTAATGGCTCCCGAAAAAATGGAAACAAGTAAAAGACTTCCAATTCTTTTCATAATCTGTTCTGTTTTAAGGAATTCTATGTAAAATTACATTATTTCATTTTTTTTAGTGATGGTTTAACTACTTTTTAACTGCATAAACAACTTTAATAAAACCCTATCTTTGTGGCTTTATCTGGCTTATGGAAACTACATTTTATAAATATCAGGGAACCGGAAATGACTTTGTGGTCATTGATAATAGGACACTTTTTTTTCCGAAAGAGGACGAAAGGTTGGTGGCGCATTTATGTCACAGAAGATTCGGTATAGGAGCGGACGGACTAATTATCTTAGAAGATGATACTGATACAGATTTTAAGATGGTCTATTTTAATGCAGACGGTAAAGAGGGTAGTATGTGTGGCAATGGAGGTAGATGCATCGTTGCTTTTGCCAAGTTTTTGGGAGTTATAGGAGAGGTTACAAGGTTTATGGCGGTAGATGGTCTTCATGAAGCCTCTGTGAATGAAGATATTATAAGTCTTAAAATGCAAGATGTTTCGGAGATACATGAGAAGCCGAATGCCATTTTTCTAAATACGGGGTCTCCTCATCATGTTCAGTTGGTTTCAGATATAGAGAACTTTAATGTGGTTAAAGAAGGTGCTAAACTTAGGTATGGTATTTATGGCGAAACGGGCAGTAATATAAATTTTGTTGAACAAGGGGCAAGTGATACTTTTAAGGTGAGAACCTATGAGCGTGGTGTTGAGAACGAAACATTATCCTGTGGAACAGGGGTTACGGCGGTAGCATTGGCAATGCATCATTCTGGAAAGGTAGACGGAGAGAGCGTGAATATTGATGCAGTCGGAGGTAGACTAAAAGTTGATTTCAAATTGGATCAAGGAACGTACCATCAAATATATTTGACAGGAGAGGCAAAACAGGTATTTAAAGGAACGATATCATGGTAAGCCTCAGGGGAGAAAATATAAAGTTAAGGGCTCTTGAGCAGAGAGATTTGGATTTTTTGTATCAATTGGAGAACAACCCTGCCGTATGGGAAATAAGTGGGACAATTACTCCTTATTCTAAAGATGTATTACAATTATATCTAGATAATGCGCACAGAGACATCTATGATGTAAAACAACTACGTTTGGTAATTAGTAAAATAGATGATACCCCAATAGGATTTATAGACCTGTTCGATTTTGACCCTAAGAACAAAAGAGCGGGGGTAGGTATAATCGTAGTCAACGAAAAAGACCGTAACAAAGGAGTAGGAGGTGAGGCGTTACAGATTTTATGTGAGTATGCTTTTGGTGTCTTGCAATTAAGGCAATTGTATGCCAATATTTTAGAGGAAAATACACCAAGTATACATCTTTTTGAAAAATTAGGTTTTAAGCTTGTTGGGGTCAAGAAAGATTGGATATCTTCTAACGGAAAATATAAGAACGAATTATTATTTCAAAAGATTAATAAATAATGTATATCAAGAAGATTTTGTTGGCCATTGTACTGCTTGGCCTTGTAGTAGGTAGCTTATTTGCCTACATGGTCTATAGTACCTTTTTTACGCCGAATACTAATTTTAATAATAAAGAAGCTTATGTGTATATAGGTTCAGAGGCATCTTTTGATGAAGTTTTGGAAAATCTTGAGCCATTATTGACCGATTTGGATTCTTTTAAGTCTGCGGCGGAAAGAAAAGGGTATGATCAAAATATAAGGGGGGGGAAGTATAAAATCTCGAAAGGGATGAACAATAATGAGATTATAAACACCTTAAGGGTAAACAACATTCCCGTAAAGGTTTCTTTCAACAATCAAGAAAGGGTAGAAAACCTGGCGGGTAGAATTGCCGACCAAATAGAGGCCGATAGCCTTAGTTTACTAGCGGCATTTAAGGATATCGATTTTTTAAAATCCAATAATTTTAATGCCGATAATATGTTGTCTCTATACATTCCGAATAGTTACGAGTTTTTTTGGAATACCTCTGCAGAAGAATTCAGGGATCGCATGTTAAAAGAATATAAGCGATTTTGGAACGAGGAGCGTGTGGCGAAGGCAAAGAAACAAGGGCTTAGTCCAAACGAGGTAATTGCCTTGGCTTCTATAGTCCATAAAGAAACGGCCAAGGTAGACGAACGGCCAAAAGTAGCGGGCGTTTACCTTAATAGGTTAAAAAAAGGAATGCTTTTGCAGGCAGATCCCACGGTCATTTATGCCATTAAAAAAGAAACAGGAAATTTTGACACGGTCATAAAAAGGGTTTTGTATAAAGATTTAGAGCTAGATTCGCCTTACAATACCTATAAATATGGAGGGTTACCACCAGGACCCATTACAATGCCTGATATTAGTGCCGTAGATGCAGTCTTAAACCCCGAAAAACATAACTATTATTATTTTGTGGCCAACGTAGAGAATTTTGGGTACCACATGTTTGCGGAGAATATTGTGCAACACAACCGAAATAAAGCGCAATACATCCGATGGATCAATGCTCAGAAGATAAATAGGTAGTTCAATTATCCGAATTTTAAGACATGTTAACTAAAACTGTATAGTTTTAACAAATACTTCTAAAAAGCTGGTTAAAAGTGATCTAAATTTGCAGCGAGAAATTTAAGCAAGCATTTTTTATGCTGTAAGTCTTAAGAAAAACGCTTTATGAAAAGATGGATATTAATAACTTGTCCACTTATCGTGATTTTTATTTTATCAAGTTATGGTTTCAGCCTTTACAAGGTTACGGTGCCAGAATCACTTAAGATAAAAGAACCCATTCCGGTTTTGTTCCCCCAGGATGAGACCTTTTTCAAAAACAATTTGGTACAACCGCCCTTTGTAGGAAGCAGGTTTGTTGGCTTCAAAGAGGCCTTGGCTTTTAAAGAGTCTCAAGGAAATTACCTGGCCGTAAATTCTTTTGGGTACATGGGTAAATACCAGTTCGGTGTTAATACACTAGAGTTGGTGGGGGTTTACAACATGGAGAATTTCTTAAGGGATCCTGCCTTACAAGAAAAGGTGTTTAAGGTAAACATAGCGAGAAATAAGTGGATATTGCGTAAAGACATCAAACGATTTGTTGGAAAATACATTAAGGGTACCGAGATTACGGAATCCGGTATTTTGGCAGCGGCACATTTGGCCGGCCCAGGTAACGTACAGCAATATTTGAGGTCTTATGGAAAAATTGATGTAATGGATGGTTACGGAACTACCATTGCAACGTATATCAAGAAGTTTTCAGGATATGATATTACGTTGGTGGAGCCGATTAAAAATCCTAGGATTTAAAGATTATTTAAATATGAAAATGAGAAAGCCTTGACAGTTTATGTCAAGGTTTTTTTTATGCGTGAATTATAAAAATAGCGGGTCTCTTGTGGAGGTCTATCTTTTCGTTCTTCCACATAGAGGCATTTTTGGTCTTAATGTATTCGGTGGGTAAGGTCAGATCACAAGCTACGCATATTTTGGTGTTACCGGCTAAAGTCTTTTGTAGGTCTTCTAAAAGTTTGTTGTTTCTGTAAGGGGTCTCTATAAAAATTTGTGATTGGTTTTCTTCCCTAGATTTTCTTTCCAGTTTTTTTATTTCCTTCCTTCTATCCGAACTATCTATCGGTAAATATCCGTTAAAAGCAAAATTTTGACCATTGAGCCCACTGGCCATTAAAGCTAAAACAATGGACGAGGGCCCTACCAGTGGAACAACCTGAATGTTTTTTTCGTGCGCAATTTTAACCACGGCCGCACCGGGATCGGCAATACCCGGGCAACCGGCTTCCGATAAAATGCCAATGTCATGCCCTTCTTTGCAAGGAGCTAAAAAGCTTGGTAATTCTGAAGCCTCCGTAAATTTGTTTAAAGTGAATAAATGCAGGCTTGGTTGTGATTTTCGGGGTGAAATCTTTTTTATGAAATGACGGGCGGTCTTTTCATTTTCAACTACGTAATGGTTTATTTCCTCAATGGCCCTCTTAATGGAAATAGGAAGTACTTCCAAAGGTGGTATTTCACCTAATGTGGTGGGTATTAAATAAAGTTTTCCCTGTTTTAAGGTTTCTTTGGCCATAATGAGCTATTCTAGTTTTTTTGCGATAGCGGTACAGGCTTCATCAATAAGTTGAAAAACGTTTTCAAATCCGTTTATGGAATCATAATAAGGATCTGGCACTTCTTTTTCGGTACCGTCTATTTCGTCAAGAAGCAATTTAACCTTATTGTTATGGTGCGCATTGTTGCTTAACCTTAAGATGTTGGTATAATTGCTTTTGTCCATGGCGTAAATGATGTCAAAATCATCTAGGTCCTCAGGTCTAAGTTTTCTGCAGATCTGGTCGCTTATATCTATGCCATATTTATTGGCAACATTGATAGATCTAGGGTCCGGAGGGTTTCCAATATGGTAACCTCCCGTACCCGCAGAATCTATATAAACCTTATCAGGGTCAACCTTGCTTTTTAGAATGCCTTCGGCCAATGGTGACCTGCAGATATTTCCAAGGCAGACCATTAAAACTTTAGTCTTGATCAATGTCTATGAGAATTTCTTAGTAAGATCTTCTATGTATTTCCTGAACTGCTTGTCTGTTTCTGCAAGGTTGTCTACCGTCTTACATGCATGTAGAACGGTAGCATGGTCTCTTTTTCCAATTTGAGAACCGATACTTGCCAATGAAGCTTTGGTGAATTTCTTGGCAAAGAACATGGCTAGTTGTCTCGCTTGTACGATATGTCTTTTTCTTGTTTTAGACTGTAGCGTTGCGACATCCATCTCAAAGTAATCGGAAACTACTTTTTGTATATAATCTATAGAGACTTCTCTTTTCGTGTTTTTCACGAATTTTTCCACTACCTGTTGCGCTAGCTCTATGGTAACTTCCCTTTTGTTCAAGGTAGACTGCGCAATTAATGAAATAATGGCACCTTCCAACTCACGAATGTTCGTTTTTATATGTTTGGCGACATATTCTATGATGTCTTCGGGCATTTCAACCCCGTCTCTATAGAGTTTGTTCTTTAGAATGGAAATTCTGGTTTCGTAATCTGGGCTCTGCAGCTCTGCAGAAAGGCCCCATTTAAACCTGGACAACAATCGTTGTTCAAAATCTTGCATATCAACAGGTGCCTTGTCCGAAGTAAGTATAACCTGTTTTCCATTTTGGTGTAAATGGTTGAATATATGGAAGAAAACATCTTGCGTTCCTGATTTTCCGGATAAGAACTGTACGTCATCTATAATCAATACATCTATCAATTGATAGAAGTGGATAAAATCGTTTCTGGTGTTCTTTTTAACGGACTCTATATATTGTTGTGTAAACTTTTCGGCAGATATATAAAGAACGGTTCTTTCTGGGTACTTGTCTTTTATCTCTACACCTATGGCATGTGCCAAATGTGTTTTTCCAAGGCCAACGCCACCAAAAACCAATAAAGGGTTAAAAGACGTGCCACCCGGTTTGTTGGCAACGGCCATACCAGCCGATCGTGCCAATCTATTAGAGTCGCCTTCTAGAAAATTGTCAAAATTGTAATTCGGATTTAATTGCGATTCTATCTTAATGTTTCTTATTCCAGGAATCACAAAAGGATTCCTCAACTCAGGATTCTTGGATTTTATCGGAACGTCCATTTCTTGTGGCGCCATGTTACCTCTGTTCGAACTAGGAATTTTTTCGGTAAAAGGTTCCTTGTTGCCATAAGTGTTTTCCATTCTGATAATGTACACCAACTTGGCCGACTCTCCCAATTGTTTAGTAAGCGCTACCTTCAAAAGTTTTACGTAATGCTCCTCAAGCCATTCGTAGAAAAATTTACTGGGAACTTGAATGCTTAGCGCATTGTCCGATAATTTAATTGGTTTAATAGGCTCAAACCAAGTTTTGAATGCCTGCGGTTGGATATTATCTTTGATAAATATCAAACAATTTTTCCAAACGGAATTAGCAGTAACACTCATAATAAAAAAAAGCTCTAGTTAATGGTTATAAATTAATCAAATCAATACCCTGAAAGAGTAATTGAGTTGATTCTGTCAAGCGAACAAATATGTGAACAAAAATTCTAAAAAAAAAATCAATCTCTATTGAATTTGACCTTTTTTTTTCTCATGTTCGTTACCGAACTGGGGGAGCTTTAAATATATAGTTTTTACTTTTAATAATATGAAAATAAATGAAATTTCTTTTCGGGTAAGATACGGTGAGACCGATCAGATGGGTATAGTCTATTATGGTAATTATGCCCAATACCTAGAGATGGGGAGGGTAGAGTGGCTAAGGGCTTTGGGGGTTTCATATAAAGATATGGAGGAAAAAGGTGTTATGCTTCCCGTGGTAAGTCTTCAGATAAAATATTTTAATCCGGCAAGGTATGATGATTTGATTACCGTCCGAACTTCCCTAAAAAAAATTCCGTCCGTTAGAATAGAGTTTGATTATACTATATTAAATGAAAAGGGAGAAGTCTTGGTAGAGGCAAATACGGTCTTGGCGTTTATGGATTCCGAAAGAAAAAAGCCTATAAAATGTCCCGATTATATTTTAGAAAAACTAAACTGATCCCAGAAAAAATACAAGTGGTATTTTTAGGTCGATACTTCTATCTTGTGATAGGTCTCCAGTGATTTTTTTGTTTGTTCAAAAGTTGATTGTCGCACCGAAATAACGATCTTGCATCTAAGGTGCATTTCTTGGGATATAATTTCAAGTTGGTGTTTTTTTATGAAACGCATTACAATATCCATTTCTTCGTAGCCAAAACGCAGTGTAATCTGTTTTTGAAGAATTTCTTCTTTTATTGTAGAGTTTTCCAAGGTTAGTTTGGCGGCTTCCCTGTATGCGCTGATCAATCCTCCGACTCCTAATTTAGTTCCTCCGAAGATTCGTGCGACCGCTACCAATATATTCGTAAGGTCAAAAGATTGTATTTGTCCGTAAATGGGCATTCCTGCCGTGTTGTTGGGTTCGCCGTCGTCATTGGCTCTATAGGTGGGGTTTTCGACGCCAATTTGCCATGCGTAACAAACGTGATTTGCAGATGGGTGTTTGGCTTTCAAGTTCTCTATGATGTCTTTGACCTCTTCTTCGTGTTTTATAGGAAAGGCATAGCCGTAAAACTTACTTTTCTTTTCTTTTAAAAGAATTTCGTCCGAAGCTTTTGCAATGGTTTTATATGTGTCTGAAGCTTTCTCCATTTTATGAAAATAAAAAGGTTTGTATTTTATTGCCAAAGGCTACAAGGATTATACTGGTGACCGATAATGCTATTCCGATCCAATTCTTAGGGCTTATTTTTTCTTGAAACAGAATAATACCTAGTAAAGTAGATAGCATAACTATGGCTACATTGTTCAATGTAAATATTGAAGCACTGTTTAAAGTATTTGAGTCTAGGGCCTTCATTAAGAAGTAAATAGAAAAGTAATTAGGAATACCTAAGCAGATGCCCCCAAGAATGTTTTTTATGTTGATTTTGATTGGGTTTTTTAAGGTTTTGAATATGATGAATAGAATGCCCGTGCAGGCTGCAGATCCAAAAACAATGGCTGAAAATAAAGGAAACTCTTTTTCTTTTATATATGTTTCCTGTGCGAATTTAATACAGGTATCTATGGCGCCGGACCCTAAAAAGACAAGTAAAGGGAGTAGTAGAGAGTGTTTGTTGGTAATGGTGTTCTTTTCTTTTGTGGTGGCTAGATAAACAGCAAATAAGGCCAGTATGATTCCACTTGTTTGAAGAAAGCTCAAGTGCTCATCGAACATGATTATTCCGAATAACACCGGTACGACCAATGACATTTTTGTGGCTATGGACGCTACGGAAACCCCCATTTTCTGCGAAGTGGCGGCCATTAAGTTGAAAACGACGATAAATAGTATGCCTAGGGCTATTGTGCTTAAAAACCATGGTTTTGTAGGTATTTCCGATAAGTTTACTGTTCCGTTATAAAAAAACAGTCCTGCGCCGCATGCAATTATGTAGTTGGTGATAATAGCGTATAAGGTCTGTATTCTATATTTTGTGTAGAGTTTAAAAATTACAAATATTAGACTGGAAGAGAGGATGCTTAAGCCTAGGTATTGCATTATAGTTTATTCTTTAGTTCTATAATGTCTTCGTGTCCAACCTGTAGGTTCCAGCATTTTATGCCTAATTGTGCGGCGCTGTCCGTGTTTTCTTCGGTATCGTCCACAAAGAAGGTTTCATTGGCGTTTAATCCGTTTTTTTCTAATACGAACTGATAAATATCCGCATTGGGCTTTCGCATATTTATGAGGTGTGACAGGTAGAACCTTTCGAAACAATTTTTGAATTTTTCATATCGTTCCGTTCCCATGTTTTTTATAACCTGCTCTATGTGAAGTTCGTTGGTATTGCTTAATAAAAACAATCGGTATGAACCTTCTGATGCTAAAGAGGTAATAAAGTCCAATCGGTATTCCGGGAAGTCAAGAATAATGGAGTTCCAGGCTTCGATTATTGAGGTCGGGGTGGCTTCTGGGAAAATTCGATTTATGTTATTGATAAATTGTTGGGTCGCTATTTTTCCAGTTTCGTATTGTTGTCCTAATAACTCTAATTCCTTGGTCGGGTTTGTGTATCCAAAAAGGGACATTTTGTCGAATACGGCTTTTTTGTCCAAATTGATGAAAATATCGCCAAAATCAAATATGATGTTCTTGATCATTTCTTAGGATTGTTAATTGATCGTTTATCAGTTGTTGTCTATGGAGTATGGTTCCTTTGATTGTAGGTGCCTTAACTCCGTTGTCAAATGTTGAATTGCCTTTAAAAATTCTAGCTTCGTCCCATAGGTTTGTGTCGATAAAACTTTGTAGTGTCATAGAGCCCCCTTCTACAATAATGCTTTGAATGTTTGATTCGTGCAGGGTTTCGCAGATGTTATAGGTTGCATTTTTTGAAAAATCAATATGTTTATAATCACCAGTTTCTTGTATTTTATCTAAATTATTAATTGAGGTTATTATAATGGTGCTCTGTTTTTTTTCATGAATATGAAAACTGGACGGTATTTTTAGGTTTTTGTCCAAAACTATCCTGATTGGGTTTTTTCCCGACCATGTGCGTACATCTAGTTTTGGGTTGTCTTCCAACGCTGTATTTGTTCCTATTAAAATGCCTTGTTCTTCACTTCGCCACTTGTGGACCAACTGTCTTGAAATGTTGTTGGTGATCCAGAAAGGTTCGGGGTTGGTGTTGCGCATTTCTTTGGAAGGGGCTATAAAGCCGTCCGATGTTTCCGCCCATTTTAAAATAATATAGGGGCGTTTTTTTTCGTGAAAAGTTAAAAATCGTTTATGATGCTCCCTGCATTCTTCCTGTAAAACTCCGGTTGTGACCTTGCATCCGGCATTTTCAAGTTTTATAATGCCTTTGCCCGCTACTTTTACGTGGGGGTCTTTAAGGCCGATTACAACTTTAGGTATTTTATGCTCTGTAATCAGATCGGCACAAGGGGGCGTTTTTCCATAGTGCGAACATGGTTCTAAGGTAACGTATAAGGTGGCCTTTTTCAGAAGATTTTTGTCTTTCACGCTATTAATGGCGTTTACCTCGGCGTGTGCGCCCCCAAAGGGGCTTGTGTATCCTTCTCCTATTATGGTGTTGTTGTAGACGATTACGGCACCCACCATAGGGTTTGGGGCTGTTTTTCCCAATCCACATGTGGCGATTTGGATACATCTGCGCATGTACTTTTCGTCTATCGCCCTTGTATTTGGTGTTTCTGCGCCTTGCATTAGGTGGCTTTTATTTTTATTGGTGTATCTACTTTAACTTTTTATGCATTTCCTGTATCTTCACCCGTCAAAAATAGCACTTTAAAACTAGCTAGCGTAAACAATGAAAGGCCCTATTATAAGAGAAATAAAAAAAGAGGATAATGCTTCTGTTGCAGCGGTGGTTCGAAGGGTTTTAGAAGATTTGGGGGTTCCTAAGGTAGGTACGGCCTATGCTGATAAGGCTTTGGATCATATGTATGAGAATTATCAAAGGCCCAGGGCCAGTTATTTTGTGGTAGAAGATGGTTCTGAGGTTGTTGGTTGTGCTGGCGTAGCTCCGTTGGACAATTACGAAGGTAATGTTTGTGAGCTGCAAAAAATGTATTTTTTGGAAGAGGCCAGGGGTAAGGGTATCGGAGGTAAGATGATTCAAATGTGCTTGAAAAGGGCAAAGGAGTACGGATTTGAGAAATGTTATCTTGAAACCATGCCTTATATGAAGGTGGCTCAAAGATTATATATTAAAAATGGGTTTGAATATCTAGATGCTCCATTGGGCGATACGGGGCATTACTCTTGTCCGGTCTGGATGATAAAAGAGTTGTAACGATGCAGTTAAGGGAAATTAAGAATATTTTTCACAAAGAGCTGGATGATCTTTATGGGGAGCGAGAGGTCGCCAGTTTTTTTTATATGCTTATTGAGCATTTTTTAGGGCTTCAGCGCTTTGTGTTGGCTATGGAGCCTAATTTGGTTGTCGATAAAGGGCAAGAGACCCCAATGTTTAAGGCGTTGTCAGAATTAAAGGGTTATAAACCTGTGCAATATATTATTGGATCTGCCCATTTTATGGACATGACGTTTAAGGTGGGGCCTGCGGTATTGATTCCGCGTCCAGAGACAGAAGAGTTGGTTAGGTGGGTATTGAGCGATGTGGGAGAGATAAAAGATATACGGTTAAAAGTTTTGGACCTTGGTGCGGGTAGTGGCTGTATTTCGGTGGCCCTTGCCAAGAACTTGAAAATGGCCGAGGTGACGGGCGTGGATATTTCGGATGAAGCTATAGAGATTGCTAAGAAAAACGCTCTTGAAAATGGTGTGGAAGTTGAGTTTTTAAAATCTGACATGTTAACTCTTACTATTAAAGAAAAGTATGATATAATAGTTTCTAACCCTCCTTATGTTAGATGTTTGGAAAAAAATAAAATGAAAGAAAATGTAATTTATCACGAACCGGAACTGGCATTGTACGTGTCCGATGAAGACTCATTGGTATTTTACAGGGCTATTGCGAATTTTTCGGAGAAAAGTTTAAAAACAGATGGTATTTTATACCTCGAAATCAATCAATATCTTGGTAAGGAAACCGTAGACTTATTCGAAAAACATAATTTTAAAAAAGTAGAGTTGCGGAAAGATATGTTCGGTAACGATCGTATGATTAAAGTAGTAAAGTAATGAAAAGTGTTGTTGTTTTTTGTGGTAGCAGTGAAGGGTTTGAAAATGTTTTTGGGGAACAGGCTTATGTTTTGGGAAAAACATTGGCAGAAAAGAATAGGACCTTGGTGTACGGTGGTGCAAAAATAGGGGTCATGGGGAAAGTGGCGCAAGGAGCTTTGGAGAATAAGGGTCGTGTAATCGGGGTGATTCCTGAATTTTTAAAAATTAAGGAAGTGGTGCATGAAAACTTGTCAGATCTTATAGTGACCCAAAACATGCAAGAACGTAAACTAAAGATGCACGAGTTATCGGACGGAATTGTAATGCTTCCCGGAGGGTTTGGAACCTTGGAAGAATTTTTTGAAATGTTGACGTGGTCTCAATTGGGCCTGCATCAATATCCGATAGGAGTTCTTAACATCAATGGTTTTTATGATGAATTGTTGCAAATGCTATGGAAAATGGTAGGTATGGGTTTTGTGAAAGAAACTGATTATAGGTCTATTCTGGTAGATGATGACGTTCTTGGATTGTTACAAAAAATGGATGATTATGCGCCGAAACCTGTTCCTAAATGGATAAATAAAGAACAATTGTAAATGGATATTTCTAAAAAAATAAATGAGCTTAGAGAAGAACTCAGGGCTCATAATTACAATTACTATGTGCTTGATAATCCGACGATTTCAGACTTTGAGTTTGATATGAAGTTGAAGGAGCTACAAGCCTTGGAAGCTGCGCATCCAGAGTTCTATGATGAAAGCTCTCCAACTCTTCGCGTAGGTGGTATGGTCACCAAGAATTTTGAAACGGTCGTTCATGAACACAGAATGTTTTCTTTGGACAATAGTTATTCAAAAGAAGACTTGGAGGATTGGGAAAAACGGATACAGCGTAATCTGGGCGATGTTCCCGTTCAGTTTACTTGCGAGTTAAAATATGATGGGGCTTCCATTAGTATTACATATGAAAAAGGAAAACTTGTAAGAGCGGTTACCCGGGGCGATGGTATTCAGGGGGACGATGTTACCACCAACATAAAAACAATAAAATCGGTTCCATTGCGCTTAAAAGGCGACTACCCCGAAAAGTTTGATATTAGAGGAGAGATAGTCTTGCCTTTTGATGGGTTTCTTAAAATGAACGAAGAGCGTATAGAAAACGGTGAAGATCCGTATATGAACCCTAGAAATACCGCTTCGGGAAGTTTAAAATTGCAAGATAGCGCGGCTGTTGCACAGCGGCCTTTAGAATGTTTGCTTTATAGCGTCGTGGGAAAGGACCTTAATATTTCTACCCAGTTTCAGATGTTGCAAAAAGCACGGGAATGGGGTTTTAAAGTACCTACCGTAGCCAAATTGTGTAAGAATACAGAAGAAGTAATGGAGTTCGTCAACTATTGGGACGAACACCGGCACAATTTACCTTATGAAACGGATGGTGTAGTGGTAAAAGTGAATAATCTAGAGCATCAAGAAGAATTGGGTTACACGGCAAAATCACCGCGATGGGCCATGGCCTATAAGTTTAAGGCGGAGCGCGTGTTCACGGTATTGGACTATATTTCATACCAAGTGGGGCGTACAGGTGCTATCACACCCGTCGCCAATCTAGAGCCGGTGCTTTTGGCCGGTACTACCGTAAAGAGGGCATCATTGCATAATGCCGACCAAATAGAAAAGTTGGATGTGCGTGAAGGTGATACCGTTTTTGTTGAAAAAGGAGGAGAGATCATTCCTAAGATAGTGGGGGTAGATCTTTCTAAAAGACCTAAAGATTCGGTGCCTACCAAATATATTACCCATTGTCCTGAATGTGGTACGCCTCTGGAGCGTAAAGAAGGTGACGCCAAGCATTATTGTCCTAATGAGTATGGCTGCCCCCCGCAGATTACAGGGCGCATTCAGCATTTTATATCCAGAAAAGCAATGGATATCGAAGGTTTGGGGGCAGAGACCGTGGAGCTGCTTTTTAAAGAAGGCTTGATACGGGATTATGCCGATTTATATGATTTGACCAAAGAACAAGTATTGCCTTTGGAACGTATGGCGGAGAAATCTGCGGATAACTTGATCAAGGGGGTGTTAGATTCGGTAAAAGTACCTTTTGAACGTGTTTTGTTTGCATTGGGAATTCGTTATGTAGGGGAGACGGTAGCTAAAAAATTGGCCAAGGCATACAAAAATATAGATGCGCTTATGGCGGCCACGGTAGAAGAACTGGTGACTGTAGATGAGATTGGTGAACGCATTGCCGAAAGCGTCGTGTCTTTCTTTCAAAATGACAAAAACCAAGAAGCTGTAGCAAGGTTAAAAGCTCACGGCATTCAATTTGAGCTGTCTGCCGATAAGTTGAAAAACCAGACCGAAGTTCTAAAGGGGCTCACTTTTGTGGTGTCGGGTGTTTTTACGTCGGTCAGTAGAGACGAACTTAAAAAACTTATAGAGGACAATGGCGGTAAGGTTGGTTCTTCGATTTCTTCCAAGACCAGCTATCTGGTGGCCGGGGATAAAATGGGGCCGAGTAAGCGCGCAAAGGCCGAAAAATTGAATATTCCCATTATATCGGAACAAGATTTTTTACAAATGATTTAATATCGGGTTATGGATTATTTTATAATTAGTGCGGTTTTGGTATCTATATCGGCCGCTTTTGGTTACATCAATGTGCGTTTTCTTAAACTGCCGAATACGATAGGACTTATGTTGATCACTATTGTGTTTACATTGGCGGTCTTTGCTATCAGTTTTGTGGACGATACCTTGTTAAATGCCGAAAAGTATATTATTACGCATATCGATTTTAGAACGGTGCTACTGGATATTATGTTGAGTTTTCTGCTTTTTGCGGGGGCTTTGCATACCAATTTTGAACAATTAAAAGTGCAGCGTTGGCCAATTTTGGTTTTTTCTACCCTAGGGGTACTGGTATCTACCTTTTTGGTAGGAACATTTATTTATTATATGCTACAATTGTTTCAAATGAACGTGCAGTTTGTTTATTGTCTGCTGTTCGGTGCTTTGATTTCTCCTACGGATCCTATTGCGGTGCTCGGTATTTTAAAACAAGCGGGGGCTCCTAAAAAATTAGAGACCAAAATAGTGGGGGAGTCCCTTTTTAACGATGGTGTCGGGGTAGTTGTATTCTTGACAATATTTCAGTTGGCCTCTTCCGGTAGCGCTGAGTTTGAGCCAATGGCCATTTTAGAATTATTCGGGGTAGAAGTGATTGGTGGAATAACATTGGGTCTCTTTGCTGGGTGGATTACCTATAGGTTAATGCGATCTATAGATGATTATGATATTGAGGTAATTATTACCCTTGCGGCAGTTATGATGGGTACCGTGGTGGCACAAAAACTTCATGTTTCCGCACCGTTGGCAATGGTTACTGCAGGTTTGGTGGTAGGTAATGATACCGTGCGTAATTCTGCCATGTCGGAAACTACGGAAACTTATGTGGACAAGTTTTGGGAGTTATTGGATATTTTGTTGAATACCTTATTGTTTGTGCTTATTGGTATGGAGATGCTGGTCATTAGTTTTGAAACCAGTTATATTGTGGCCGGTTTGGTGGCGATTCCTATTGTATTACTGTGTAGGTATTTAAGTTTGTTGTTGCCCATCAAGTTTTTTCAAGAAAAGCTGGACTTTGTTCCTAAGACTAATTTAGTAATGACGTGGGGCGGGTTACGAGGAGGTATTTCTATTGCCTTGGCCTTAGGGTTGACAGAAGCAATGCATCGAGATCTGTTTTTGGTGATAACCTATATTGTGGTGGTCTTCTCTATAATTGTTCAAGGACTTACGGTAGGTAAATTGGTAAAAAGAGTAACAACATGATGCCTGTTAATTATACAGAATTTGAAGAAACGCTCAAATTAGAGAGTCCGCCAGTACATTGGTCAGAAGCTTTAAAGGCTCTTTGGTTCGATGCGAAAGGGGATTGGGAGGCCTCTCATAATATTGCCCAAGATATGTATAGCCATCTAGGTAGTTGGATCCATGCACATTTACATAGAAAAGAAGGTGATAGGTTTAATGCGGGTTATTGGTATAGGCAGGCCAATAAAGCCTATCCTGAAATCTCTTTAGATACGGAATTAAGGGAGTTGGTGGAATTTGTATTGGGTTGACTCTTAAGAAACGGCATCTTTATTAAAGCTTGTTAAAGAAAAGGGTGTTGAGTTACGTGAGGAGCTTTTTAAAACATACGCTGTTATCTACACCTTCGTATGGTGGGTAGTTCGCCGTTACCCTGTAATTGTTCTTGGTGTACAGGGCTATAGCTTCGGGTTGTCGTAACCCGGTTTCCAATACGCAATAGTTGTAACCTAGTTCTTTGGTCCATTTTTCCAGTTCGGTGAGTATAATCGATGCTATTCCATTTCCTCTCATACCAGGCTTCACGTACATGCGTTTTATTTCCATACAATGGTCGTCGAATGGCTTTATGGCGCCACAACCAACCGCTTCTTCGTTTTTGAAGTAGACAATACAATGGCTTAGTTGGTCCATACCGTTAAATTGAGCGTAAAAGGTATTGTCTTTTCCGTCTCTTTTGGCGAGGTCGGCATCCAAAAGAGCTACCAATGTTTTAAAATGGTTATTGGTAACGTTCGTTCTTAGAATACCGTTCATGTGATTATACCTTTATAGCTATGCCATCCGCTTTGTTTCCGTCTGAACCAAAATAGAAATCTACCCGTCCTAGATTAATGCCAAAACAGCCCACTTGGTTTACTAATATGTCGTCATCTACGGCATTTTTAACTACCACCGGTTTGTCCAAAAAGGTGTGGGTGTGTCCACCGATAATAAGATTTGTGTATTTTGTGCGTTTTGCCAATTCCAAATCTTGCGGACGATTTTTGTTCTTATACTCATAGCCTATGTGTGAAAGACAGATAACAAGATCGCAGTTTTCGTTCTCCTTTAATTGGCGTTCTGTATCCGTTGCTATTTCGTAAGGATCTAAAAACACGGTTTCTTTGTACAATTTTTTTGTTACCAATCCCGCAAGTTCAATTCCAAGGCCATAAACGCCGATTTTGATACCGTCTTTTATAAAAGTCTTGTAGGGTTGGGTGTGCCCATCAAGCACAGTATTTGAGAAATCGTAATTTGCGGAAAGGAAATCGAACCCTGCATGGGGCAATTGGGCCAAAAGACCCTCTATGCCATTGTCAAAATCATGATTTCCAATGGTGGCGGCATCGTATTTTAGCATACTCATAAGCTTAAATTCGAGCTCCCCGCCATAAAAATTAAAATAAGGGGTTCCTTGAAAGATGTCGCCCGCATCCAATAAAAGTGTATTTGGGTTTTCTTCACGTATACTGTTTATCAGACCCGCACGTCTTGCAACGCCTCCTAATCCCGGAAAATCCGAATGGTCGTTAGGGAATGGGTCGATATGACTATGAACGTCATTTGTGTGTAGAATAGTTATGTGCTTCTTTTTTTGGGTGCCACAAGAATTTAGGGTAAGAGAACCAGTTCCAACTAAGGCACTGGTAGCTATTGTATTTTTTATAAAGGTTCTCCTTTTCATACTTAGTCTAATTTGTAATATCTGTCATCAACTTTAGCGGTAATGGTGTCCACTTTTGTGAAATAGTCGATCATAGCATTTCTAATTTTATAATCAATCTCGATGATTTCATCGGCGTCTTTAAAAAAGCCCATATTGTCGCCTCCGGTAATTAGGTAATTGGATGTGGCTACGTAATAGGTTTTGTTCTTATCAAATGGTTTGCCCTGGATTTTTAAGCTGTTGAGGGTGTTGTCCGCATTTAGTACTATTTGTATGCCGGCTACCGGATGTGGTCTTTTAGATTTAATAAGGTATGAGACCATATCCAAAATCGAAGAGCCTTTTAATGAGGCAACGGCCATTGTATTTTCAAAAGGCATTACCTCGTAGGCGGTGCGGGCGCTAACGTTGCCTTTTGAAATAACGGATCTTATACCGCCATGGTTCAACAGAACAAAGTCAATGTCTTTTCCGGTGCGTTTTTTAAATACAGGGGAGGCTTGTAGTAATACGATGTCGGCCATCAGGTTACCTGCCGATGTGTTGTATTCTCCATCTGTTTTGGTAATCTTGTGAGGTGCATAGGCTAAAGTGCTGTCCAATACAGAGTTTACGTGGTCGTGATAGGGTTTAACAAAATTGGATATTTCTTCAACCGAGTGGTAAGTGCTATCTACGACAATCTGTTTTGCCGCTATATCGGTAAGGGTTTGTGGAGACTGTTTGCAAGAGCCAACCAATCCAATTGTTGTAATTATAACAAAATGTTTTATTTTTAAATAACTAAAGTGTTTTAACTTCGCCATAGAGTTGAACGGATATTATTTACATTTGTACAAATGTAAAAATACATGTTTTTAAAAGGAATTAAGGACAAGTTTAAACAGAAATCTGGTCGCAAATACATAAAGCAGGCCCTTGAAAAGCCTAATTATGTTAGTACCAGGGAAAAAGGAATAAGTTCTTTAGGTTGTATTGTTGATTTGGATAAGTTTGAGAAATCGGATTTGTTTTTTCAATTCTTGGAAGATTTTTCTTTGCGCCCCAATGCGGTTAAAATCATAGGGTACAAGAGTTATTACGATAAGAACTCTCCATATTCCACTCCTGTTTTCTCTGATAAGGATTTAGGTTGGAACGGTGAAATAGAGAATAGTTATGCTCTAGAGTTCTTGAGTCGGGAGTATGATTTGTTGGTCAATTATTACAATGAGAACAGTTTGCTTTTAAACTTAATGTCCGTTAAGACCAAGGCTAGGATCAAAGTTGGTTTTAGTGAGGTGGGCCCTGACTTTAATGATTTAATGTTGGATACACCGATAGAGGATTTTAAAATATTCAAGGCCGAGTTAAAAAAGTATTTAGGCGTTTTTAAAGAAATATAGATTATGGAACATTTAAGAGGTACGGGAGTTGCGTTGATTACACCTTTTAAAGCAGATGGAAGTGTAGATGTTGATGCTCTAGTAGATATTGTTTCCTTTAATAAGGAAGGTGGGGTCGATTACCTTGTTGCATTGGGTACCACGGCAGAATCGGCAACTTTGACCAGTGAAGAAAAACAACTGGTTCTGGATACCGTTGTCAGGGCCAATGCCGGTGCATTGCCTTTGGTCGTAGGTGTCGGGGGTAATAATACGGTTGGGGTGGTCCAAGATTTAAAAACATTGGACCTGTCCGCTTTTGATGCGGTACTTTCGGTATCTCCTTATTACAACAAACCGACTCAAGAAGGAATATACCAACATTTTAAGGCAATTTCACTGGCTTCCCCAAAACCCATAATATTATATAATGTTCCAGGAAGAACAGGTAGTAATATGCTATCTACTACTACGGTTAGGCTGGCAGAGGATTTTGAGAATATTGTAGCGATCAAGGAGGCTTGTGGCGATATGGTACAAATTATGGAGCTGTTGCAGAACAGACCCGAAGGCTTTCTTGTGATTTCGGGTGACGATATTACAGCTTTGCCTACAATTTTAGCGGGTGCCGATGGGGTGATTTCTGTAATCGGACAAGGATTGCCTTTTGAATTTAGTCAGATGGTGAAGCTTGGCCTGGAAGGCAAAACAAAAGAAGCATATCATTACCATTACATGTTGCAAGAGGGTATGAAACTTATTTTTAAAGAAGGGAATCCTGCGGGAATAAAGGCCATATTCGAAATTTTGGGCTTGTCAAAAGCGAACGTTAGATTGCCTTTGATAGAGGCGAGCTCGGGCTTAAAGAATCAAATAGCCCAATTTATTACATCGCTATCTAAAGTACCCGCATAACTGGAATTGCGTTAAATCTTACCCAAAAACATCGGTTTTGTAGTTGGTTGATGCTATTTTTGATGGATTAAAAATGTTTTTTAAATCCATTGATAATCACTAATTTTGCAAAATGTTTTTTAAAATGAGGAGAATTTTTGTTTTAGGGCTATTCGTAGTCACTTTTCAATCTTGTAGCGAGTACCAGCAAGTACTTAAGAAAGATGATATTAAGGCTAAGTATGAAATGGCTCAAAAATTCTATGAGGAAGAGGATTACAAAAGGGCCAATAGGTTGTTTGAGCAAATAGCGCCCAAATATGTAGGTAAGCCTCAAGGTGAAAGGGTGATGTTCTTTTTGGCCGACACGTATTTTCAGCGAGAGGATTACAATATGGCCGGATATCAGTTCGAACGTTTCATTAAATCGTATCCTAAGAGCGATAAGCTTATACAGGCTTCTTTTTTAGGGGCGAAGAGTTATTATATGTTATCTCCAAATTATTCTTTGGACCAGACGGATACCGATAAGGCTTTGTTGAAATTGCAGAACTTTATAAATGCATACCCTGATTCAGAATATTTTGATGATGCCAATGCCATGGCACAAGAGCTCACTACAAAAAAGGAAAGAAAGGCGATCGAGATTGCCAAGCAATTTAACAAATTGGGTGAGTTTAACTATGAGGTTTTAAAATCGGCAGTAGAAGCCAGTGATAATTTTATTTCAGATTACCCGGGATCTATCTATAGGGAAGAAGCTTACTTTGTTAAATTAGATGCTTTGACGCATTTGGCTTTAAACAGTTATGAGCAATTACAGGAAGAAAGGTTGAATAAGGCAAAAGATGCTTACTTTACTTTAAAAAAGAACTATCCGGAGACTAAGTTTGAAAAAGAATCCGATAATTTATTGGGGCGAATAGAAAAAGAATTACAAAAATTCAATAATAGAGAATCAAAATAAACAGTTTCAAATATGAACATGAACGATTTAAAAAACTCCAAGGCACCAGTTTCAACGGTTACCATTAACCGAAATGAATTTGACAAGCCGACCGGTAATATTTATGAGGCAATTTCCATTACTGCCAAACGTGCCGTTCAGATCAATTCTGAAATCAAAAAGGAGCTTTTGGAAAAATTGGAAGAATTTGCTACCTATAGTGATAGTTTGGAAGAGGTTTTCGAAAATAAGGAGCAGATAGAGGTTTCAAAGTTTTATGAGAAACTACCAAAACCACATGCCTTGGCCGTTGAAGAATGGTTGATGGATAAGATATATCATAGAAATACCGAGAAAGACGCATAAGTAGTATGTTGAGTGGCAAAAACATCCTTTTAGGCATTACCGGAGGGATCGCTGCTTATAAGACAACTTTTCTTGTACGGTTATTAATAAAAGCTGGCGCTACTGTTAAGATTGTTCTTACCGATAGCGCCAGCTCTTTTGTTTCCCCACTTACCTTGGCCACATTGTCGAAGAATCCAGTGGTTTCCGATTTTGTAAAAAACGAGAACCATATAACGGATTGGAACAATCATGTAAAGTTAGGGTTATGGGCAGATTTAATGATAATAGCGCCTGCAACGGCCAATACCTTGTCTAAAATGGCGTCGGGTAATTGTGATAATCTGTTGATGGCCTGTTACCTTTCTGCCAAATGTCCTGTTTTCTTTGCTCCTGCCATGGATTTGGACATGTATAGGCATCCGACTACAAAGACTTCTTTTGAAAGGTTAGAGTCATTTGGTAATATAATGATTCCGGCAACTTCGGGGGAGCTTGCCAGTGGCCTGCACGGAGAGGGGCGTATGGCAGAACCGGAAACGATACTTTCGTTTATAAAGGAATATTTATTACAAAGCCTTCCTTTAAGAAACAAAAAAGTGTTGATTACGGCGGGCCCCACGTATGAAGCCATAGACCCTGTTCGTTTTATAGGTAATCATTCATCTGGTTTAATGGGATTTGAGCTTGCCAATGCCGCAGCTAAACTAGGGGCACAGGTAACTCTGGTGTCCGGGCCTACCCATTGTACCATAAATAACGACTTGGTGACCTTGGTGCGGGTGGTTTCCGCAGATGAAATGTACGATTGTGCCCATCAATATTATTCTGATGCCGATATCGTTATTTGTGCCGCCGCAGTGGCCGATTACAAACCAAAAGAGCAAGCTGAGCAAAAGATAAAGAAATCGGACACCGAATTAAATATAGCCTTGGTCAAGAATAAGGATATATTGTTTTCATTGGGGCAAATAAAGAAGAAGCAGTATTTGGTCGGTTTTGCGTTGGAAACGGAAAATGAGCTAGAAAACGCAAAAGGAAAATTGGAACGTAAAAATTTGGATGCCATTGTTTTGAATTCCCTTAATGATAAAGGAGCCGGTTTTGGGGGCAATACCAATAAAATTAGCTTTATAGATACCAATTTGACAATACAAACGTTTGATTTAAAAACCAAGGCAGACGTTGCCAAGGATATTCTTAATGAAATCATTAAAAGACGCTATGCGTAAGTTGTTATTTGTTTGTCTCCTAATTAATGTGTTTGTACAGGGCAGAGCCCAGGAATTGAATTGTACGGTCACTATAAATTCTGAACAGGTATCCCAGACAAATCAGCAGGTTTTTAAGACTTTGGAGCGTTCTTTGAACGATTTTGTGAACAAGAATAAGTGGACGAACCGCGTCTATAAGGAAAATGAACGGGTAAATGCCCAAATGTTCATTACCATTACCGAATACGAATCCGATAGGTTTAAGGGGAATATTCAAATTCAATCCTCAAGGCCTGTGTACAATACCTCTTACGAAAGTTCTGTTTTTAATTATAAAGACAATCAGTTCGATTTTCAGTATATAGAATTTCAGCCATTGGTGTTCAATGAAAATGTATTCGAATCTAATTTAGTAGGTGTTATTTCTTATTATGTTTACATTATACTTGGTTTGGATGCAGATACTTTTTCTTTGGAAGGAGGTACTGATTTTTATAGAAAGGCCCAAAACATAGTAACCCAGGCACAAGGTGGTAGTTACACGGGGTGGAGCCAATCTTCGGATAGAAGCCGTTTTGAGCTAGTTGACAACTTGTTGTCCAATACTTATAAAGAATACCGTATAGCAATGTACAATTACCACCGCAAAGGGTTGGATATTATGGCCGATAACAATAGCACCGGAAAACAAATAATTGCCGGTACCATGAAACTTTTTGAGACCATGATCAATAGAAGGCCGAATGCCTTTTTGATCCAGACTTTTTTTGATGCCAAGTCCGAGGAGATTCGAAATATATTTTCCGATGGCCCTAAGGTCGACATTGTAAAGCTTAAGAATACGCTGAACAAAATAGCGCCATTGTATTCCAGCACTTGGAACGACATTACGTACTGATTCTTTTTTCAGTCCAGAATATAGACTACCTTTGTTTTTCTAAATTTCTGAGATTTGTTATCCAATCTTTCTATTGAAAATTACGCCTTGATCGATAGCTTAGAAGTAAGCTTAGATGGTGGTTTTACGATTATTACCGGAGAAACGGGAGCAGGTAAGTCTATTTTTCTCGGAGGTCTTTCATTGGTATTGGGTAAACGTGCCGATCTATCCTCTTTGCGAAACAAAGACAAAAAATGTATCATAGAAGCTTATTTTCAGATCAATAACTATGGTTTAAAACCATTTTTTGAAAAGTATGATTTGGACTATGAAGCAAGTACGGTCATACGGAGAGAAATTTTGCCAAGTGGTAAATCTCGTGCTTTTATAAATGATACGCCCGTAACGCTAGATGTGCTTTCAAAATTAGGAAGCAGACTTATAGATATACACTCGCAACATCAAACAATGATGTTGACAGAAAACGATTTCCAGTTAAAGTTGATAGATGCCCTGGCGGACAATAGAGAGCGTTTGGTATTTTTTAGAAAAACACTAGCGGAATATAACGAAACAAAAAAGGAACTTCAGCAGTTATTGGATTTTCAGGGGAATGCCCTGAAAGAACAAGATTACAATGATTTCTTGTTGCAGGAGTTAGAAACCGCGCCGTTAAAGGAAGGGATTCTTGAAGAGTTGGAAGAGCAATATGCACAGCTTAACAATGTGGAATCCATTATGGAGGAGCTTTCCAAGGGAGACCAATTGTTAAACGATGAACAAATTGGGGTGTTGTCGCTGATGGGGGAGTTAAAATCTACTTTTTCCCGATTGGCCGATTTTGGAAGTCAATATGCGGAATTGAATCAAAGAATGCAATCTGTGTTTATAGAGTTGGACGATATAAATACAGAATTACAGAATTTTAAGGATGGTGTGGAGTCTAACCCGGTTTTATTGGAAGAAATAAGCGGAAAGTTGCAATTACTGTACAACCTTCAGAAGAAACATAGCGTTTCGGTTATTTCGGATCTGATCAAGATTAAGGAAGACCTTTCTCAAAAAGCCTTTGAGACTGCGCATTTGGATGAAAAAATAGCGCTTACGGGCAAAAAAGTTGAGGAACTGGAGTCTTTGCTAGAGGAGCAGGCGACGGTGTTGAGGGAAAAACGTACAGGCGTTATTCCGAGTTTAAAAGAAAAATTGGAGTCCGATCTTTCCCTTTTGGGGATGCCAAGTGCTTCCTTTAATATAAGCCTCTCGGATGCCGCCAGTTTTAAGGTGAACGGAAAAGACGACCTTTCGTTCTTGTTCACCGCCAATAAGGGCAGTGATTATGGTGAGTTGAAAAAGGTGGCTTCCGGAGGAGAACTGTCAAGAATAATGTTGGTCATAAAATCCATTTTGGCAAAATATGAAAAGCTTCCTACGATAATGTTCGATGAAATTGATACGGGCGTATCCGGTGAGGTTTCGAATCGTATGGCTGATATTATGAAAGAAATGAGCAAAGAGATGCAAGTGTTCTCTATTACCCATTTGCCACAAGTGGCCTCTAAGGGCGATCATCACTTTAAAGTTTATAAGACAGATGGCCCCGAAGGAACAAAAACGAATATGAAAAAACTGTCGAAAGACGAAAGGGTAGTGGAATTGGCGCAAATGTTGGGAGGTAAGGAAATTTCCGATTCCGCTATGGCCCACGCCAGACAGTTACTTAATTAAAATACCATACATTAAAATCGGATTGGTATATTTTAAATATCTTTGATTTGTATAATTAAATATAGAACCAACAAACATGGCTTATAATCTATTAAAAGGAAAAAGAGGAATCATATTTGGGGCATTGGATGAAAATTCAATAGCTTGGAAAACAGCACAAAGTGTACATGATGAAGGCGGCACATTTGTTTTGACGAATGCACCAATAGCAATGAGAATGGGGCAAATTAAAGAGTTGGCAAAAAAGACCGGTTCTGAAATTATTCCGGCAGATGCTACCAATGAGGAAGATTTGGCCAATTTGGTTACAAAATCAATGGAAATCTTAGGCGGTAAGTTGGATTTTGTATTGCATTCTATAGGTATGTCTGTAAATGTTAGAAAAGGAAGATCCTATACAGATGAAAATTATGATTTTACGGCAAAGGGTTGGGATGTTTCCGCTCTTTCTTTCCATAAGGTAATGCAATCTTTGTATAAGGCGGATGCAATGAACGAATGGGGCAGTATTGTAGCGTTGACCTACATGGCTGCACAGCGTACTTTTCCCGATTATAACGATATGGCGGACAATAAGGCGTATTTAGAGTCCGTTGCCCGTAGTTTTGGATATTTCTTCGGAAAAGAGAAGAAAGTTCGGGTAAATACCATTTCGCAATCGCCTACTGCAACTACGGCAGGTCAGGGAATCAAAGGATTTGATGGCTTTATCAATTATGCGGAAAAAATGTCTCCCTTAGGTAATGCAACGGCACAAGACTGTGCGGATTATACGATTACTTTGTTCTCCGATTTAACAAGAAAGGTAACCATGCAGAATTTATTTCACGATGGTGGTTTTTCAAATACGGGAGTTAGCCAAGAGGTTATCGATAAATTTTAAAGGGTATCGGTTTTTGCCATTAGGGCCTGTTTTGGCCCAAGGCGTTTAATTACCTAAAAATAACAATGGATCTATCGTTTTCCTTTATAATTCCTGTCTATAACAGACCTAACGAAATTGAGGAACTTTTAGATAGTCTCTTGTCGCAGACGTACACGAAAAACTATGAAATAGTCATTGTAGAGGACGGTTCTTCGTTGCCATCCAAAGAAGTGGTAGAACGTTTTACCGATAAGTTGAATATCTCTTACTATCAGAAACCCAATTCTGGCCCTGGTGATTCCCGTAATTATGGAATGCGATTGGCCAAGGGCAATTATTTTATTGTGTTGGATTCTGACTGTATTTTACCTCCTCAGTATCTGGTAGAGGCAGAGAAAAGCCTGCTAGAACAATTTGTTCATTGTTATGGTGGCCCGGATGCGGCCCATACGTCTTTTAGTAATGTGCAGAAAGCGATCAACTATGCCATGACCTCTTTTCTTACAACTGGAGGCATTCGTGGTCGAAAAGATGCCGTGAATAAATTTCAACCAAGAAGTTTTAACATGGGTATCTCCAAAGAGGCGTTCGAAGCTGTGGGAGGTTATGGCAATATACATCCGGGTGAAGATCCAGATCTGACCATTCGAATATGGAATAACGGGTTTGAGACAAAATTGATCCCTGAAGCTTTTGTATACCATAAAAGACGTATTGATTGGAATAAATTCTACAACCAAGTCAAAAAATTTGGAATGGTACGGCCCATTTTAAATAAATGGCATCCCACAACCGCGAAAATTACCTATTGGTTTCCGACATTTTTTACCTTGGGATTACTGGGGGCATTGGTTTTGGCGATTTTTGGTATTTGGTGGCCTATCGCGTTTTTTGCTTTTTATTTTGTCTTACTGTTTGTAGATGCATTGTTGAAAACCAAGAACCTTAAGGTTTCCGTAATGGCGCTATTTGCTACCTGTGTTCAATTTTTTGGATACGGACTGGGTTTTTTGAAGTCTACCATATATACTACCTTTAGTAAAAAGTCTCCAGAGACACTTTTTCCGAAATTGTTTTTTAAGACAAATGATTAATTGTGATAGTAGAACGAATTAAAGCGGGTTTAAAGAAGAGAAAGGTCAAATTATTTTTGATTTTTTTGTTTTTCTCCTTTTTGGCTTGGTTTATAAACAACCTGTCCAGAACATTTGTTAGTACCGCATCGTTTAATCTGGAATATGTAGGCACGCCAAAAAACCTATTGCTTGCCAGTCCTCCAAAAAGTAGTGTAAATGTAAGATTAAGGGCTGTTGGTTTTCAGTTTGTCGGTTTTGGCATCAGAAAAAAAAGTATTCAAATAGACCTGTCGGAGGTACAGAAAAAAGATTCTATTTACTACATACCTCCTTCTGTTTACAAAAGGCAAATAGATAGGCAGTTGTCTGCCGATATGACTCTTTTAGATGTGGACAATGATACTATTTTTGTTGATTTCACCAAGGTTGTGACAAAGACCGTACCCGTGCTTCCAAGAATCAATTTGAGTCTGGCCAAGAATTATGAAATAGAGGATTCTTTGAGCATAGAGCCTAGAATGGTCAAGATTACAGGGCCAAAGAGCCAGATAGATTCTATTCGTAATGTTAGAACCTCCTTTTTAGAACTTTTAGATGTGGATAAGGATTTTTCTGTAAAAAGTACCTTGGTAAAACCTAGGGAGTTGGACAAGACGGTATTTGAGCCTACATCGGTAACCATTTCCGGGAAGGTCTATCGCTTTTCAGAAAAAGTATACAATGTACCGGTTACTATACTTAATGTTCCCGACAACGTAAAAGTTAGAATGTTTCCCGATGTTATAAAAGTGGTCTGTCAGGCAAAATTAGAACGACTGAAAGAAATGGATGCCGATGATTTTTTGATTACGGCAGATTATGCCCAAGTAACCGGAAGCAGTCAAAATATAATTCCTGTTAAATTGTCAAAAAAACCAA
Organism: Maribacter sp. MMG018; assembly: GCF_018100785.1. Lineage (GTDB taxonomy): Bacteria > Bacteroidota > Bacteroidia > Flavobacteriales > Flavobacteriaceae > Maribacter. Next base: position 574,516 of record NZ_JAGJEC010000002.1, read on the forward strand.
AGGGGATAAGTAATGCTATTTTAAGCACACAAGAAATAGAATTTATATTAAGAAGGGAATAATGATTGTAGGACTAACGGGAGGAATAGGAAGCGGTAAGTCTACCGTAGGCAAAATACTCGAAGAGTTGGGGGTTCCTGTATATAATTCCGATGTTGAAGCTAAAAAACTGATGCAATCGTCGGAAACCATAAGAAAAAAACTGATTTCTTTGTTTGGCGACCGAGCTTTTGATGGTGATGTGCTGAACAGGTCTTTTATTGCCAAAAAGGTTTTTAACGATAAAAATATATTACAAAAATTAAACAAAATCGTACATCCAGAAGTGCGAAAACATTTTCTTAAATGGTATAGCGAACAAAACACTTCTTATGTTGTTCAAGAAACAGCACTACTGTTCGAAAACAAAGCTCAAGACCTTTATGACAAAATTATTTTAGTTACCGCTCCTAAAGAATTAAAAATCCAACGACTTTTAAAAAGAGATGGTAGTACCGAGGAAGATATATTGGCTAGAATGAAAAATCAGCTCAAGGATTCGGAAAAAATTAAACTAGCCGATTTTGTTATAGAAAATATTTTTCTGGAGGAAACAAGAAAAAAGGTAGAGGAAGTGAATAAGGTTCTATTAAAATTATGCCAGAACCAATGAATTTTAACATTTGTGTTAAGGTTTGGTTAAACGTACTATGGGCTTCCCCGTAAATATTTAATTTTAACATTAAAATGGATAAGAGGTTATTTATACTCTTGGTTGTTCTAATGAGCCTCTCGCTTGTTGGATTGATATTTGTTCAAAGTTTTTGGATAAAAAAGTCGGTTGAAAATAAGGAAGAACAATTTTCGAACGTAGTTTCTGAAGCCTTGAACAGTGTTACCAATCAAATTGAGGAGCGCGAAAAAAAGAACTATTACGATAGATATCTTTACGCAAAGGACAGCGTTGGAGAGGTAAAGGATACACAGTTCAGAAATTTCTTTTTCATTGATAGGGATGTCAACTCTAACGAGATACTGCTTTATGAGCATGGTATCCTTGAGGAAGATTATGGTATCTCGTCCACGTTCTTTGATAACGGTGAAGTTGGAGATACCACCTTCATTAAAAATTACACCAGTAAACGAACAACTTCGATTTTTAAGGAAGATTACGATACAGAAGGCAAAGCTTCTGTACTGACGCCTATTCAAAGAATTGAAAAGATAGGAGGTTTAAGGGAATTTGATAAATTGGCCATGGAAGATTTGTTTACGACCTATGCCAAGCGTGTTCCCATACACAAACGGGTAAGCAAACAGGAGATAGAACTTTTGCTACAACGGGAGTTAAGAGACCGCGGAGTAGATATAAGCTTTGAGTATGGGGTTTACAGTAAAGGATTGCCCACAAAGCTAAAATCGAGAAAGTTCAAGTATTCGGAATCTAATGTCTATAAATCCCCTTTGTTTACCGATTTTGAAGGGATATCAAATTTTGACCTTTTGGTTTCGTTTCCAGAGAAAAAGCGTTTTTTGGTTCGGTCAATATTAGGATTGGCGTTACTGTCACTTTTGTTTACCTTAATTATTGTAATCGCTTATTCCGGAGCTATTTATCAATTAATTAAACAAAAGCAGATATCCGAAATAAAGTCCGATTTTATCAATAATATGACCCATGAGTTTAAAACGCCCATAGCTACCATAAATTTGGCGGTAGAGGCTATTAGAAACCCAAAGGTTATTGGTGATCAAGAAAAAATATCCCGCTATCTACAAATGATAAGGGATGAAAATAAAAGGATGCATGCACAGGTAGAAAATGTACTGAGGATTTCTAAATTGGAAAAAAATCAATTGGATATTAGTAAGGACAGGGTAGATGTGCACGACATAATAGAAGATGCCATTACGCATGTAGAGTTGATCGTGCAGGATAGGGGCGGATATATAGAAACGCATTTAGATGCAAAACGATCAGAGGTTTTGGCCAATGAGATGCATTTTACCAATGTAATCGTGAATATATTGGACAATGCCATTAAATATTCTATAGATCCTCCAAAAATAGATGTATATACAGAGGTAGCCAAGAATAACATAATCATTAAGGTAAAGGATCAAGGTGCCGGAATGAGCAAAGCGGTATTAAAAAGAGTTTTCGAAAAGTTCTATAGAGAGCATACTGGAGATATTCACAACGTAAAAGGCCATGGATTAGGATTGGCATATGTAAAAAAAATAGTAGATGATCATCAGGGAGAAGTATATGCGGAAAGTGAAAAAGGAAAAGGAAGCACTTTTTACATAAAACTACCTTTAATTTAAAAAAATTATGGAAACAGTTAATAAGAAGATACTTTTAGTAGAAGACGACCCAAATTTTGGTATTGTCCTAAAGGATTATTTGTCTATGAACGACTTTGATGTGACATTGGCAAAAAATGGGATGGAAGGGTTTGAAAAATTCAAGAAAGACAACTATGATATTTGCATTCTTGATGTTATGATGCCTTACAAAGATGGATTTACCCTTGCAAAGGAAATAAGGGAGAAGAACGAGAATGTACCTATTGTTTTCTTGACGGCAAAAACAATGAAAGAGGATGTTCTTAAAGGTTATAAAGCCGGTGCCGATGATTATCTGAACAAGCCTTTTGATTCAGAGGTGCTTTTAATGAAGATCAAAGCGATACTTCAAAGAAAAGCCTCTAGTAGCCTTGCAGACAGTAAGAAATTTGAATTTGAGATAGGAGGTTTTCATTTAAACTCTAAACTTAGATTTTTGAAATATAAAGATGAAGAGGCAATTAAATTATCTCCAAAAGAGAATGAATTGTTGCGTTTGTTGGCGTTGCATGAAAACGATTTGATGCCAAGGGAATTGGCATTGACAAAAATATGGAGAGACGATAATTACTTTACGTCTAGAAGTATGGATGTATATATAGCCAAATTGCGTAAATATTTAAAAAGAGATGAAACCGTCGAAATTTTAAATATTCACGGAGAAGGTTTTCGTTTGGTCGTAAAGACGGACGAAGAACAATAGAAGAAGATAGATTTTAATTAAAGATAATAAAGAGGCCTTTATAGGGCCTCTTTTTGTATTTATAGCTGTTGTATGATTTCTTGTATGGTTTCCTCTGGGGTTAAATCTGCGGAAACTATGATTGCATGCTTGGGTTCTTCTAAAGTATCGAATTGGGATTGTAGCAAGTTTGCCGGCATAAAATGATTTTTTCGCTGTTGAAGCCTACGGTTTATCTGTTCCAAATTGCCTTTTAAATAGATAAACCTACAATGATCAAGACCGTTTTTTAAAAGTTCTCTATAGCTTTTTTTAAGCGCCGAGCATACGATTACGGCTCCTTGGGGTTCATTTGATTTTGCAAGTTCGTTCAATGTTAGTAACCAACCTTTTCTATCATCGTCGTTCAAAGGGGTTCCGCCGGCCATTTTTTCAATATTGGCTTTTGGGTGATAGTCGTCACCATCAAAAAATGGGATAGTTAAAGTTTCTGCCAATAATTTTCCTATGGTAGATTTTCCACTGCCCGATACACCCATTACATATAAAATAGGTTTATTCTTCATCGTTTAATTTTAAAAGAGCTTTGTTAACCATTGTAATCATGTCTTCGTTCTGGTAGTCATGAGCGATCCATAACGTATCCGGTTTTTTCTTAAACCAAGTCAATTGTCTTTTTGCAAACCTCCGGGTGTTTTTTTTAACCTCCGATATGGCAAAATCCAAATCCCAAACACCTGATAAATATTCGAACAATTCTTTGTATCCTACTGTTTGTAGGGCATTTAAGTCCTTGAATTTTAAAAGGGCCTTAGCTTCTTCCAAAAGTCCCGATTGCATCATTATATCTACCCTTTGGTTAATTCGATCATAAATAATACTTCGATCAGCAATTAATCCAACTTGTAAAACCTTAAAATTGCGTTGGTCTTTTGGTTTTTCAAGAAAACCAGAATAAGGTTTGCCGGTACCGATACATATTTCGAGGGCCCTAATTAAACGGTGCGGGTTGTTAATATCTACTTTTTTGTAATAGGTTGGGTCTAGTTTTTGCAGTTTGTGCTGCAAACTTTCTATTCCATTTTTATCAAACTCTTGGTTTAGTTCTTTTCGTACAACCTCATCTACTTTCGGAAACTTGTTTAATCCGCTAGTAACCGCATCTACATACAGGCCACTACCACCGACCATGACCACAATATCTTTTTTCTTGAAAATTTCATCGAGTAGATCCAGGGCGTCTTTTTCGAAATCACCCACAGTGTAGGTGTCGTGTATTCTCTTGTGTTGAATAAAATGATGCTTGGCACTCTTTAATTCGGTATCCGATGGCACGGCGGTACCTATGGACATTTCTTTGTAAAACTGTCTGGAATCTGCCGATATGATTTCGGTATTGAAATGGTTTGCCAAGACAATACCCATTCTGGTCTTGCCTATTGCTGTGGGGCCGACAACGGAAATGAGAACTTTATTCATTTAAAATACTTCCGCAGTTATAACAATATAGGGCATCGTCCCTATGGCCTTCTTTGGCGCAATTAGGACAAGCTTGTGTGTTTACATGAACAAAACTTTCTACCGCATTAGAGCCATCTTTATTGGTTCTTTTTCCAAATTCTACGGTCACAATTCCCGTGGGCACGGCAATAATGCCATAACCCAATAACATTATGATCGTTGCGATAAATTGTCCTTGTGGGGTAATAGGGGCAATGTCCCCATAACCGACCGTTGTAAGGGTCACTATGGTCCAATAAATACTTGTGGGTATACTGGTAAAACCTGCTTGGTCACCTTCTATTATGTACATCAACGTACCTAACATTACCGATACGATCAAGACTGCAAAAAGGAAAACCGTAATTTTTGCCCTACTGGCCTTTAAGGCCCTTTTTAGTTGACTGGCCTCTCCTAAGAATCTAACCAGTTTTAGAATTCTAAATACTCTTAACAGTCTAAAGGCCCTTACGGCCAATAATACCTGTGAACCGGCCAAAATATAGGATAAGTATAAGGGGATAGTGGATAAAAAATCTATAATGCCATAAAAACTGAAAATATATTTCGAGGGTTTTTTTATACAGACAATTCGGGCAATATATTCTATGGTGAAAAATATGGTAACGATCCATTCAAGGGTAAGTAAGAGGTAATGATATTCTATATCTATACTTTTAACGCTCTCTAACATGATCAGTAGAACACTAAAAATGATAATAATGATCAAAATAATATCAAACCATTTACCCATTGGGGTATCTGCTTCATAAATGATTTCATGAAGTCTATTTTTCCAATCGGTCTTTGACTTTTTTGTTTTCAATGTTAAATATTGAGTGGAACCGTTTTCAATACCCTTTTTTTTCTTAGAAAGGACTCTATAATAAAATTGGCATTTAGGGTTCCGTTCATTGGGGTAATCAACGTTTCTAATATATGAATATTATTTATTTGATGGTTAAGGTCGTAGTGGCCAATTCCGACCAATGATCCTTTTTTGATTAGAATGGCGCTGTTTTCCCCCAATTCGCGTCCTTTGTCCACCAAAAGCACATTTTTATTTTTAAGGCTGTATTTGTTCAGGGCTTCCATGACCCGTACGTTGTACTCTTCGGGAGCTTCTTTCTCTATACAGGCCCCGTTGCACTTGCTTTCCTCGTAATTGGCGCAATTTTTTCTTGCTTCGCTAACTCCGTTTACTTTATCACATAGGGTAAATTCCCTTGAAATTTTATGCAAGTGGTTTTTGGCGCTGAACTCACCATTGAACAAACCCCATTTATCATCGCATTTGGATATGGGGGCAACCCTTAGTTCTAAATACCCCGACTCGTTCTTTTTTAGGCAAAGAGTATGTGAAAACATTCTCTTTCGGGGAATCGTATTATATTTTGGTCTGTTTTTTAAAAGTTCTTGGTGTTCTTTTAAAAGGGCTATAAGTTCGCTTCCCGTTTTTTCAAAAGTAACCTTTTTAGTGTCTTTGACCAGTTTTCTGGATCGTTCCCCTGTTTTAGTAAATAATTGGTTAACACGCTTTTTGATGTCGGTACTCTTGCTCAAGTAAATAATGTTACCATCTTTTCCGTGCATATAAAAAACACCGGTTTCATTTGGCATACTTTGCACAATGTCCAATTGTTTTTCAGATAACTCACCGTGCGACTCTTTTCTAATAACATCTTGCAGGATCGTTTTTTCTGAATCTTTCGCAAGAAGCAGTTTAAAAAGCTTTACGGTGGCCAAGGCGTCACCGTTTGCCCTGTGCCGATCGCTGACCGGAATACCCAATGACCGGACCAGTTTACCTAAACTATAAGATTCTGCCTCTGGAAGTAGAACTTTGGACAGGTCTACCGTACAAATTGTTTTGCGCTCATAATTGTACCCCAAACGCCTAAACTCCGTTCTTAAAATACGGTAATCAAACTGGGCATTGTGGGCGACCAGCACCGTGTCTTGTGTTATTTCCACAATACGTTTGGCCACTTCATGAAATTTGGGGGCGGTCCTTAGCATTTTGTTATTGATACCGGTAAGGTTTACTACAAAAGGCTGAATTTCTTTCTCGGGATTTATAAGACTTATAAAAGAATCGACTATTTCATGTCCATCAAATTTATGTATCGCAATCTCTGTGATTCCCTCTTCGTTGAATTTTCCTCCCGTGGTCTCAATATCAAGTATGGCGTACATTTGATTTTCTTCTTTTTGTAATCTTTGTTCCCTTGGGTACCTGTTTTAACTATAGTTTCGAGCACCAAAGATACTACTTCCTATACGGACCATAGTGCTACCTTCTTCAATGGCAATTTTATAATCTCCACTCATACCCATAGATAAAACTTCCATATTTGGTAAATCTTGTTTAAGTCTATCAAATAAGTTTTTCAACGATCTAAACTCTCTGCTAATTTGTTTTTCGTCATCTGTAAAAGTTGCCATTCCCATTAAACCTTCAATTTTTACATTTTCCAGTTGAAGAAAATCAGGATCTTTTGTCAATGCAGTAAGTTCGGTTTCGTCAAATCCGAATTTGGTATCTTCTTCTGCTATATGAACCTGTAGCAGACAGGGGATTTGGCGATCGTGTTTTTTTGCCTGCTTATTAATTTCCTTTAACAGTTTTAAACTGTCCACACCATGGATCAAGGAGACAAACTCGGCCATGTACTTTACTTTGTTTCTTTGAACATGCCCGATCATATGCCAGTGTATGTCTTTGGGCATCTTTTCCCATTTCTGGGTCATTTCCTGTATTTTGTTCTCACCGAATATTCTTTGTCCGGCGTCGTAGGCTTCTTGTATATCGGAAATGGGTTTGGTTTTTGAAACAGCTACCAAGGTTACATGATCCGGCAATTCTTGTTTGATCTGAAGAAGTTTTTTTGCTATCGACATGTTATTTTGAAAATTGTTGAGAAACGGTTTCCGCTTTTTTGTTATTGGAGTAATCGTAAAAGCCTTCTCCCGATTTAACGCCTAGTTTACCTGCCATTACCATATTTGCTAAAAGGGGCGAAGCTGCATATTTTGGATTTTTAAAACCTTCGTGCATCACGTTTAATATAGAAAGGCATACATCTAGGCCAATAAAATCAGCTAACTGTAATGGTCCCATGGGGTGCGCCATGCCGAGTCTCATGACCGTATCTATTTCTTTAACTCCGGCAACACCATGGTGAAGGGTTTCTATGGCTTCGTTGATCATGGGCATTAAAATTCTATTGGCTACAAAACCTGGGTAATCGTTTACCTCTGTAGGTATTTTGCCCAATTTGGCCGACAGTTCCATAATTTTTGAGGTGGTCTCGTCAGAAGTGCTATACCCTCTGATTACCTCTACTAGTTTCATTATGGGTACCGGGTTCATAAAATGCATTCCAATAACCTTTGAAGGTCTGTTTGTTACAGCCGCTATTTGTGTAATTGAAATAGATGATGTGTTGGTGGCAAGAATGGTTTCAGGCTTACAAAAAGAATCTAGCTCTTTAAAAATGCTCAATTTCAATTCAACATTTTCGGTAGCCGCCTCTATGGCCAGATCAACATTGGAAACACCTTCTTTTAAAATGGTAAAAGTGGAGATGTTGGCCAAAGCATTGGTTTTGTCCATTTCATTTATTTTTTCCTTGGCGATCATTCTATCCAAGTTCTTTGAAATGGTGGCAAGACCCTTTTCCAATGCTTCTTGTGAAATATCTATTAAGTTTACCTTAAAACCTTTTTGGGCAAAAACGTGGGCAATGCCATTACCCATGGTTCCTGAGCCTATTATAGCAATGTTCTTCATTTTATTAAAAATAATATATACTTATAGTGATATGTAAATTACACTTGTTGAATCTTTTTATCCTCAAAAGAGTCAATGATCTGCAGGGCAACCTTTAGGGCCTGCGTGCCTTGTTTCAAAGAAACAATGGGGGTGGAATTTGTTGTTATTGCTTTCGCAAAAGACTCTAGTTCGTCTAAAATGGCGTTGTTTTCCTTGATGTCGGGGTTTTCGAAATAGATTTGTTTTTTTACTCCCTCCGCATTTTGTAAGATCATATCAAAATCTCCGGGTTGCTCGGGTGCATCTTTCATTTTTACCACTTCCGCCTTTTTCTCTAGAAAATCGACCGATATATAGGCATCTTTTTGAAAGAATCTTGATTTTCGCATGTTCTTTAAAGAGATTCTGCTGGCCGTTAAGTTGGCCACACAACCATTTTCAAATTCCAATCTGGCATTGGCGATATCTGGAGATTGACTAAGCACAGAAACGCCACTTGCATTGATCTGTTTCACTTCAGAATTTACCACACTCAGTATGGCATCTATATCATGTATCATTAAATCCAATACCACAGGAACATCTGTACCTCTAGGGTTAAATTCCGCTAAACGGTGTGCCTCTATGAACATAGGTTGGTTAATCGCGTTTTTCACGGCAGAAAAAGCAGGGTTAAACCGCTCTACATGTCCTACTTGACCTTTTATATTGAATTTTTTTTCAAGATCAAGTAGTTCTTGAGCTTCTTCTAAGGTATTGGTAATCGGTTTTTCTATAAAAATATGCTTCCCCTGTTCTATAGATTTTTTGGCACATTCGTAATGTGAAAGGGTAGGGGTAACGATATCTATGACATCTACAGCTTCTATTAAGCTGTTCATGTTGTCAAAATAACGATATCCGAATTCGGCCTCGACCTTTTTGCCATTAATGATATCCGCATCATAAAAGCCTATTAAATCATATTTTTCAGATTGATTCAATAAACGTAAATGTATTTTTCCTAAATGTCCGGCACCTAAAACGCCAACTTTGAGCATAATTATCTTTTTATCAAAAATAAGCATACTTTATAAGTTTACCCGAATTGTAAATTCCAATTTTATGATTAAGTTTTTTTGAAGTTTCTTTCATTTAAGGAACTTTCATAACTTTGGGAACCAAACCAAATTAACATTGAAAGATACCTTTAAACATAAGGGAATGCGCAATCAGTTAGCGGAAGTACTGATTGAGAAGGGGATAAAGGACCCAAAAGTTTTGGATGCCATTAGAGATGTGCCCAGACACTTGTTCATGGACAGTAGTTTTGAGGGGCATGCATATCAAGACAAGGCATTTCCTATAGCTGCGGATCAAACTATATCTCAACCCTATACCGTTGCTTTTCAAACAGAGTTATTACAGTTGCAACCAAACCATACCGTTTTGGAAATTGGAACCGGAAGCGGGTATCAAACAGCGGTACTTCTAAAGTGTAGGGCGAGGGTATATACTATTGAACGACAATTAGAGCTGTTTAAGAAAACAAATCTGTTTTTTAAGAAAATGGGATACAGGCCTAAAAAGGTCATTTTTGGAGATGGTTATAAAGGTCTGCCCGAAGATGCCCCGTTTGATCGTATAATTGTCACGGCCGGAGCACCTGAGGTGCCCAAGGCGCTACTTGCCCAACTAAAGGTAGGAGGTAGGCTCGTGATACCTGTAGGCTTTGAAGATCAAATAATGACATTATTTGTTAGGACTTCGGAAAAAGAGTTTCAAAAGACAGAATATGGTTCATTTAGGTTTGTTCCCTTATTGGAAGACAAAAACTAAAGAACATTAATTATTAAAACTCTTTTTAATACGGTCAAGGTTTCTCTTGTTGTCCCTGTCTTTTATAGTTTCTCGCTTATCGTACAGTTTTTTACCCTTTGCCAAGGCTATTTGTAGTTTTGCCAAACCACGGTCATTTATAAACAAGGTGAGTGGAACTATGGTGAGACCAGAGGTCTTAACTTCTTTTTGAAGTTTTTTAAGTTCTCTTTTGTTCAGTAATAGTTTTCGCTCCGCCTTTGGCTTGTGATTAAAATGATAAGCATGGGAGTATTCGTCTATTTGCATGTTTATAACGAAAAGTTCTCCATTTTCGTTAAACTCGCAAAAACTTTCGGAAATAGAAGCCTTTCCGTATCTAATGGATTTTATTTCGGTGCCTGCCAAGACAATACCCGCCGTGTATTTGTCCAACAGCTCGTATTCAAAACGGGCTCTTTTGTTTTTTATGTTGATATTCTTCTGCATCACGTACAAAAATAAGGACAATAAAAGAATACCTTCAAAATTTTAAACGAATTAAAGCACTTATTTTTGTAATGAAGGATAAATATTTACGAATAAAGCTAAATAAAACTTGATGTAATGAATAAACTTCTTTTGTTTTTTGTGTTAGTCTCGTTCGTAGGATGTAAAAATGTAGTAAAAACGCCTACGGCCCAAGAAATTGTAGATAAAAGTATAGCTGTTAGTGGAGGGGAGAACTATGTAAAAAGTAATATTTCTTTTGACTTTAGGGATATTCACTATACTTCTGAAGTAGTAGGGGGGAAGAAGATATTAAAACGTAAAATAATTAATGATTCAGCTACTATTATAGATACCAAATACCCGAACAAATTTGAACGATTGGTAAATGGAAATCTTGAGACATTGTCCGACAGTATGGCCAATGTATATGCCAATTCTGTCAACTCGGTACATTATTTTGCTATGTTGCCTTACGGGTTAAATGACAAAGCGGTGAATAAAAAATACTTGGAGACCGTAAAAATAGATACAGCAAGTTATTATAAAATAGAGGTAACTTTCAGTAAAGAAGGTGGGGGCGACGATTTTGACGATGTATACCTGTATTGGTTCAATACAAAAACCTTTGAACCCGACTACCTTTCGTATGAATTTCACACCAATGGTGGTGGGCAACGTTTTAGGGCTGCCTATAACAAAAGAACCGTTGATGGAATTCGGTTTGTAGATTATAAAAACTACAAACCGATACAGAAAAACGGTTCTATATACGCTATAGACAGTTTATATGTAAATAATGGATTAGAGTTATTATCAGAGATTAAACTTGAAAACGTACAGGTTAATCAGGGCAATTACAATTAAAGATAAGTTTACTGGATGTAGCCGTATTACCTACTAATTGTACTATAAACAAGGTGCCGTTTTCGCTGTCGTCTATATACGGATATTTGTCTTCACCTATTAACTGATTCACAAAATCAGGAATAGTATTGCTATGCCCTACGACCAATACATTTTTGTTTAGGTTGTCTTTTTTAAACTGTTCAATATCAATATCCCTAGGTTCGTAATATTGTACATCTATATTTTTTTTCACCGAAGTTGGGGCAGCAGTCATTGAAGTTCTGTTGTAATCGGTAGAATATATGGCGTCTAAATCTACTTCATTCAAGATCTCGGCCCAGTGCATCGCTCTTCCCAATCCTTGTTGGTTTAATTCTGGATCGGCGTCATCTGGGTATGTTCTGTCTTTTTCTGCATGGCGGATCAAATAGAATGTGGTTACATCAGGGTTTTCGTTAATGGTCTGGTCAGGCTTTTCCTCTTTACAAGAAAGAAAAATGGCTAGTAAACAAATAGAAAGAATCTTTATTGTTTTCATTCGGTTTAAAATATTATTACTATAATAGTAAAACTTAATTTAGGATAAAATAGTACGTTAGTAGTCTATTTTTTGTTTTTTTGCATATGAGAAAAATTTGTGGGGCACTTCTTATTTGTTTTGTAGTTGTTGGTTTAAGGGCTCAAGAACCCGAATTACCCAGTGACTATAGGCAACAGAATATAACGGAGTACAATTCCAGTCTGTTGAATCCTGCCTATGCACTGGATAAAAACAATCCTTCCTCTATTGCGTTTTGGTCCAGATGGCAATGGCAATCCATTGATTTAGACCCTTCTACATTGTTTTTAAACTATTCTTTTAAGATTAATGATGAGTCTGCCGCCGGAGTCGGTTTTTTTCAGCATAACACGGGCTTGTTCCTAAATACCGGTGGAGCTCTAAACTATGCTTATAATATAGAGTTGAACGAAAAAGTGTCTGTAGGTCTGGGGATTAATGTTTTTGGGTATATGCAAGAACTGTCCGATAAACGCTTTTTTACACCAAATCCTATTCAGACAGAATTAACGAACGATTTTGTGTTGCAAGTGGCCCCTGGTATAAATGTTAAGATAGACAGGTTTAGCATCGGACTATCATCCGAGAACCTGTTCGATTATAATTTTACTACTAAAGAAAGAAGCACTAGTTCTGAGGGTAGGGTTTTCTTTACCCTTGCCAGTTATGACATACCTATGTCGGTCTTGGCTTCTGATCCAAACTCGTTCTTGCGCCCTTCGGTATATTTTAAATCGGTGCCTGGATATGATTCCCAATTTGGGGTTTCAACCTTGTTATCCACCAACAAGTTTTGGGCACAACTGGGGTATAACAGTTATTACGGTATTTCCGGTGGTGCCGGCGGAAGGTTTTTTAAGCGTCTTTCAATAGGGGCATTGGTTGAATTTGGCACTAGTACCGATTTAAAAGGGACCGATCCTTCATTTGAATTGGTTACTTCATATAAGTTGGGCAGATTAGGGGCTCCAGAAGAAAAACTACAAGAAGAATTGATAGCGGAGGAAGAAAAGAAGGACGTTGTTGAAAACGAACTTACCAGAATGGAAAAAGTAGCCTTAAGAGAGAAAGAAAAAGAGCAGGAAAGATTGGCTAAAATTAATCAGAAACGGGCAAAAGATTCAATTAGAAAGGCAAATAGACAGGCTGAATTGGCCTTAAAGGAGTCAAAAATAGAAGCTGAACGAAAAAAAGATTCACTTAAAAAGGCACAAGAAGCTGCTGCTTTGGCAAAAGCCGAAACACTGGATAGGCAAAAGAAATTAGATTCTATTAATAAGGCAAAAGAGGCGTCACTGGCCCTTGAACTTCAGAAAAAACAAGATTCCATTGTCAATGCTGAAAAAGCCATGGCCGAAGCCGCTACTAAAAAAGAAGAGCTGGAACGTTTGGCGCGTAAAAAGGAAGTGGTAACACCACAGGCGGGTGAAAAGTATGAAGAAGTGACCAAGCAAGGATCTTTAGAACCCGGTTACTATTTAATAGCCAATGTTTTTGGAACCAAACGTTATTTTGATGCCTTTATGGCCGACCTTAAGAAGAAGGGGCTGAACCCGCAATCTTTTTATAGGGAAACGAATAAATACAATTATGTGTACTTAGGCAGGTACGACTCTATAAATGAGGCAAGAAAAGCAAGGGATTCTAAACTTGGAGGAAAGTATACCGAGAAACTATGGATTTTTAGGGTAGTGGGCGAGTAGTTGCCATAGTTGCTGTAATGGTGTTCAGCACTTTTATATCTTATGAAAGATTATTTGGTTTTTACTTGAATTTATAGTTCTCTTTTGACTAAAATTTCCAAGTAGGTAATGGTATTCAACAAATATTTACGGTCTAAGGTAATGGTAGACATGGCAATGGCCCCTTGAATCATCGTAAATAGTTGTTTTGCAAATTGCAAAGGGGTTACGGGGAGTTTTAGCTCGCCATTATTAAGGCCATTCTCCAATACTAGGGCAATTTTACCTTCAATTTCTTTTATGGTTTCCTTTACTGCTGCAGCAAGGAGCTTGTTGTTGTGCTGGGCATCTACACCTACATTTAAAATAGGGCAACCTCCCATTTTAAGCGTAAAAGCATCATATTTTTTATAAAACTCGGTGAGATTAGACAATTTATCCAATGCAGATCCTGGGGCATTCAGTTCTTCGTCCAATGCTTTTAATAAAATATTTCTGTTGTACTCAAAAGCGGAAAGCGCCAAAGCCTCCTTGTTTTCAAAATTACCATATATAGCGCCTTTGGTGAGTCCTGTAGCTTCGGTAAGATCGCTCATGCTTGTGCCAATATAGCCATGTTTGTTAAATAAAGGTGCGACCGTTTCAATGATATAGGCGGTAGTTCTTTCGGCTTTTGTAGACATGTTGGATGCTTTTGTGCGAAGATAAAAAATCTATACTGTTTGGTATATATAGGTAACAAAAAAAAAGCATCCTGAATTTTTTATTCAGGACGCTTTCATTATCAACATTATTTTAGACCACTAGGTCGTTTTGGTTTCTAAATACCAGTTCGTTATTAAAAGCATCTAAAAGTATAATACTATCTGCTTTTATTTTTCCGCTTAGAAGTTCTTTAGACATATTGTTTAGTACTTCTTTTTGAATGGTTCGCTTAACGGGTCTGGCACCAAATTGTGGTTCGTAACCCCGTTCTGCCAAATAATCTATGGCTTCGTCTGTAGCGTCTAGGGTTATATTTTGCTTGTTCAGCATCTTTTTGAGTCCTTCTAACTGAAGTTTCACTATTTCCCTAATATTTTCCATGTTCAAAGGAGTGAACATAATTATATCGTCTATACGGTTTAGGAATTCTGGACGAATCGTTTTGTTCAGAAGTCCTAGTACTTCTACACGGGCCGCTTCCGCTGCACTATGTAGGTCTGTTGCGTTTTCAAACTTTTCTTGAATAATATGGCTTCCCATATTACTGGTCATGATGATAATCGTGTTTTTGAAGTCTGCGACCCTTCCCTTGTTATCGGTCAATCTTCCCTCATCCAAGACTTGTAGTAAGATATTAAAGGTATCTGGATGCGCTTTTTCGATTTCATCGAGTAAAACAACGGAGTAGGGGCGCCTTCTGACCGCTTCGGTCAACTGGCCACCTTCATCATACCCAACATATCCTGGAGGTGCACCTACCAATCTACTAACAGAGTGTCGTTCTTGGTACTCGCTCATATCTATTCTGGTCATGGCGTTCTCGTCATCGAACAGGTATGCGGCCAAGGTTTTTGCCAGCTCGGTCTTACCAACTCCGGTCGTACCTAGAAACAAGAAAGATCCAATTGGTTTTTTCATGTCCTGTAGGCCGGCCCTACTTCTTCTTATCGCATCAGAAACTGCTTGTATTGCTTCATCTTGGCCAACGACTCTTTTATGCAATACATTCTCTAGGTTAAGTAATTTTTCACGTTCGCTCTGTAGCATCTTTGTTACAGGGATACCTGTCCATTTTGCTACCACTTCGGCAATATCTTCACTGGTTACTTCCTCTTTGATCAAGGTGCCGGCTTTCTGTTGTTCGGCCAGCTCTTGTTGTAATTTGGAGAGCTTTTCTTGTGCCTCTTTTATTTTACCGTACCTTATTTCGGCAACCTTGCCATAATCCCCGTTACGTTCGGCTCGCTCGGCTTCAATTTTATAGTTTTCGATATCCAATTTTGTTTTTTGAATATTGTCCACTACCGATTTTTCAGATTCCCATTTGGCAAAAATTTCATTACGCTCTTCTTTTACGTTGGCCAATTCTAAATTTAGAGCCTTAAGTTTCGATTGGTCGTTCTCTCTCTTAATGGCCTCTATTTCAATCTCTAGCTGCATAATCTTTCTGTCCAATACGTCCAATTCTTCGGGTTTGGAGTTGATTTCCATTCTTAATTTAGAGGCAGCTTCATCCATAAGGTCTATTGCCTTATCGGGCAAAAACCTATTGGTAATATATCTCTGGGAGAGTTCTACCGCAGCAATAACGGCTTCATCCTTGATACGTACCTTGTGGTGGGCTTCATATTTTTCTTTGATACCTCTTAAGATAGAGATAGCGCTCTCAGTATCAGGTTGGTCCACGATAACTTTTTGAAACCTACGTTCCAATGCCTTGTCCTTTTCGAAATATTTCTGGTACTCATCTAAGGTAGTGGCACCAATGGCTCTTAACTCTCCTCTGGCAAGGGCTGGTTTCAGAATGTTTGCGGCATCCATGGCGCCTTGTCCGCCACCAGCACCTACAAGTGTGTGTATCTCATCGATAAACAAGATTATGTTTCCGTCAGCACTGGTAACCTCTTTGATTACTGCTTTTAAGCGTTCCTCAAACTCCCCTTTGTATTTTGCACCGGCTATCAAGGCGCCCATATCTAGAGAGTAAATGGTTTTATCTTTGAGGTTTTCGGGAATATCACCTTGCACTATTCTGTGGGCAAGACCTTCGGCTATGGCAGTTTTACCAACACCGGGTTCACCTACCAACATAGGGTTGTTCTTGGTTCTACGAGATAATATCTGAAGTACCCTTCTAATCTCTTCGTCCCTACCTATAACAGGGTCTAGTTTGCCACTGTCTGCCAATTCATTCAGGTTTTTGGCATATTTGTTCAGTGAGTTATAGGTTTCTTCCGCACTTTGTGATGTTACATTAGAGCCTTTTCTTAATTCGGTAATAGCCGCTGTTAAGTTTTTCTCTGTTACTCCTTGGTCTTTTAATATTTGCGAGATTTTACTTTTTGATTTGAATATGGCCAGTAGCAAGTGTTCTATTGAAACATATTCATCTCCCATTTTTTTGGCAATAATACTAGATTCGTTTACCGTTTTGCCCGCTTCTCTTGACAGCATGATATCTCCCCCTTGTACTTTGGGAAAAGATTCCAATTCCTTTTCAAGAATTTGGGTGATCAGGTTAATATTGATCCCTAATTTTTTAATTATAAATGGAACAACGTTTTCTTCGACTTCTGTAATTGCTTTGAAAATATGTTCGTTTTCGATTTGCTGATGCCCTAAAGATTGGGCGATCACTTGCGCCTGTTGGATGGCTTCTTGTGATTTTATGGTGAAATTGTTAAAGTTCATATATTTTAGTTTTAAATTGAATGTTACTTTTGCAGTGAAAAAGACAACAATCCTACCAATTGAACATAACAGACAAAATGTCGCTTAAGAGCCATATTTTAAAAGACAAAATGGCAGTTGTTGAGTTTTTTTATAACGTAGCTTAAAGTTAGTAAAGAATGGGATTATTTAAGGGGTTATTTGGTAAAGAAAACAATGAAAACAAGTGTAGTGGTAACGAAGTGCCTTGGATACCTCTTGTTTCTATAGCTCAATTGAGTGAAATAGAGGCCAATTCCTCTGATCGTCCCCAAGTTATTTTTAAACACTCTACTACATGTGGGGTAAGTAGAATGGTTTTGAACATATTTAAATCGTCCTATAGCCTGCAACCTTCTCAAATGGACTTATATTTTTTGGATTTACATGCGAACAGGGATGTGTCCAATGCAGTTGCCGAGAAATTTGATGTAGTGCACCAATCTCCACAACTTTTGATAATCAAGAACGGGACGGTTGAGCGTCATGCCTCTCATGGCGCGATCTCTGAAATAAATTTAGAAGATTATTTATCCTAGTTGTTAAGGAATCTGGTGAAAAGTACTTTTTGTCTACTTCTGAAAGCATAAAGGGACTTTGGTGGCTATCGATTATTAGTTATTAACTATCGTTTGATAAAATATTTTGTTGAATATTAGTTTTATCGGTTTTATACTGGTTGCTATTTGTATTTTTGCCGGAGATTTTAATTTTTATAAAATGCAAAGGGATACTCGAATTTTTGATTTAATAGAAGCAGAAAAGCAACGTCAGATAAACGGTATAGAATTAATTGCCTCGGAGAATTTTACAAGTCCTCAGGTGATGGAAGCCGCTGGTTCTGTATTGACCAATAAATATGCGGAAGGGTATCCGGGTAAAAGATATTATGGAGGCTGCGAAGTAGTTGATGAAGTAGAACAATTGGCGATAGATAGGGCTAAAGAATTGTTTGGTGCCGCCTATGCAAATGTACAGCCACACTCTGGCTCACAGGCTAATGCCGCCGTTTACCACGCATGTTTAAAACCTGGGGATACCATTTTAGGTTTTGATCTGTCTCATGGGGGACACCTTACCCATGGTTCTCCGGTCAATTTTTCGGGAAGATTGTACAATCCCGTTTTTTATGGTGTAGACGAAGCTACGGGAACTCTTAATTATGATAAAATTCAGGAAATAGCCACCAAAGAGCGTCCTAAACTAATAATTGCCGGGGCATCGGCATACTCAAGAGATATCGATTTTAAAAAATTCAGGGAAATAGCCGATAGTGTAGATGCGCTGTTGTTGGCTGATATATCGCATCCGGCCGGTTTAATAGCTAAAGGACTTCTTAGTGATCCAATTCCACATTGCCATATTGTTACCACCACCACGCACAAAACATTAAGAGGGCCGAGAGGAGGTCTGATTTTAATGGGTGAAGATTTTGATAATCCGTTCGGAATCAAACTTAAAAATGGTAAACTTAGAAAAATGTCCGCTCTTTTGGACCTTGCTGTTTTTCCTGGTAACCAAGGTGGGCCATTAGAACATATTATTGCAGCTAAAGCTGTAGCGTTCGGTGAAGCCTTAACCGATGAGTTTGGCGAATATATGAAACAGGTTAAGAAAAATGCGGATGCAATGGCAAAGGCATTTGTCTCTAGGGATTATCATATAATTTCAGGAGGTACGGATAATCATATGATGTTGATTGACCTAAGGAATAAAGGTATTACCGGAAAAGATGCTGAAAAGGCATTGGTATTGGCAGACATAACCGCTAATAAGAATATGGTTCCTTTTGATGATAAATCTCCTTTTGTAACATCAGGTATTAGATTTGGTACTGCTGCTATTACTACGCGAGGTTTGTTAGAAGATGATATGGAAACCGTAGTTGATTTAATAGATCAAGTAATCACCAATCCTGAAAACGAACAGGTTATTGCAAAAGTAAAAGAAGAGGTGAACAAGATGATGGGTTCTAGGCCCATTTTTAATGCTACAATTACTCAAGCTTAAAAATAAGGGGAAGAGGCTCGCCTTTCATTATAAATTTGTTTTTGTGTGTTGGGGGGATTGTTGATTAATCGTCCAACACACAAAAGTCTAATTTTGCAGGGATGAATTTGTTGTTTTGAACATCAAATATAAGACCATCTAAATCTGACTCTAGGTAAATACCCCAATATTTATAATAGGTAGTCTGTGTTGTTTCAGATTGAAGATTTTGTGGTATCGTAGAAGAGGCAATAGTTTGAATATTGTCTTCAAATACAGGAATGAATATTTCTTCGGGCTTTTCTGTAAGCCCCATTGACAATGAAACATAACGTTTTCCAATTTCACTAATTATAGTGTCAAAGTTCTCGATGATACTATTGGTGTAAACTTTTTTGATGGTTATAGTAGTATCATTTAAGAATAAGGTCAATTCTTGAATATCTATAGGTATTCTATTCGAATTGGAATTTACCAGATTGGTAAAACTTTTTTTTAAGGGGGAAACATCTATATCGTTTGATCCCCATAGCCCTTTGTTGAAGTGGCCTAAAATTTCCAATAGATTAAAAGAGCACTGCATTTCCAATGCGATGGCTATTTCATCTTCCCTTGGGCTCCAGTTTCTTAATGTCACTTTTGAAAAGAAACTAAGCTCCAATGACTTAATAAATTCTTCTATACCTAAAATTCCAGAATTGGTGTTCAGTTTGGTAATCTGAATTTGCGAATAACTGTGTGAGGGTAAAGGCATTAATTCAATCTTTTTATTTAAAGATAGCCTTAAAGTGTATTCGTTGGACTTAGGAAAACCTTAGAATTTCGGAGGATATTATAATATTTTTTCTATTGGAAAAATAAAATATTGATTTTTAGATATTTAAAAAATCATAAAAAACCTCTTTTTTTTGCTTCTTGAATTAAAGCGAGGTCATTTCCGTTTTTTACACCAAAGATCGCTTTTAATTGTCTTTTTCTGGCTTCGACCGTCGTATTTGCGGCGGCGATCAACGGAGCTATGTCTCTAGTATTGGTTCCTAATGATAGGTAGTATAATATTTTTTGGTCTTGCTCATCAATATTAATGGTACTGGCCATTCTTCTTCTAACGGCACTAAGGGCACTTGCCGTGTAGTATGGAGGTCTATTATAGACCGTTTCAACCATCGCTTTCAACGACATTTCGTCAATTTCGGATTTCACCATGTATCCATCTGGGTTTACGGTCTTGAAAATATTGTTTATTCTATAACTATCGCTGAAAGACGACATAAAAACAACTTTGGAATCTGGCACTAATTCTCTTGCCAATTTTCCGAGATCAACTCCGGTTCTTGGGTCTTTTGCTTCCGCAGGAAATAATTGAATGTCCAATAAAATAATATCGAAAGGAAGTGTTTTTGAAGAGAACTCTATTTTTTCCTTCCCTTTATCGTAACTCTTGGCAATTTCTACTTTAACGTTAAAATTCTCGAAATCAGCATCTTCTAGGATGTATTTGTATCCTAAAGTAGTCATCTCATGATCATCTATTGCCAAAATCCTCACCGTTTTCATTCTATCATTATTTAAGGTTATTAATTAAACGTCCTGAAGTTGGTTCTTAGTATTGCTTTCCGTATAAAATAACGGAATTTCTAAAGTGACCTTGGTTCCTTTGTTCGGTGCGGTATCTATAAACCACTTTCCGTTTAGTTTTTCGATTCTAGAACTTAAGTTTCTCATTCCAATGCCCTTGCGTTCTTTATCGAGGATAAAACCTTTTCCATCATCACCCATTTCAACTGAAAATAACTCTTCGGACCGTTCGAAGTTAACAAAGAAATTAGAACAACCCGAATGTTTAATGGCATTTTGTAATGTTTCTTGGATCATTCTATAGACATTGATCTTTATTTCTCCTTTTAAACTATCAAAATCTTCATCCTCGTCGTAATTAAAGGTCGTGTTTATTTCGGTGTTCTCCTTGGCGGAATTAAGAAGCGATTCTATAGAGTTTACAAAGTTGTTTATCTTTTGATATGCCGAATGGCTTAGTTCGTGAGAAATAGCTCTTACCTCTCCTTCTATTGTTTTAAGGGCCTTAATGGCTTCGGCCCGAGCCTCTATAGCCTCTGGGCCCGTTTTTTTGTTAAGGCCGGTAAGTACCATTCTTGCCCCTAGCATTTTACCTAAAATACCGTCGTGTAATTCTTCTGAAATACGTTTTTGTTCCATTCTCTTTACATCGTCTACCTTTTGCTTCTGGGTAAGCATTAGGTTAAAGATTTCTTGGTTATTTGCGTGCTGTTGTTGTAGAAAAAGTAATTTTTGATTTTTTGCTCGTTGTTGTATGATAACGTACACGGCTAACCCCAATAAGAAAAAGCCAATGGCGATACCTGTCCACATTTGTTTTTGTCGGGCCAGAATTGTTTTTTGTTCTTCCAGTAGTTCGTTTTCTGCGATAAATTCGTCCGTTTCAAAACGGATACGTGCAAATTTATTTCTGGCCTGCCTTTCTTCTTTCTGTAGACTATCGTCTAAGGATATGTACTTTTGAAAATATTTAGAAGCGTTTTTATGGTCTACATTGGCCAAAAAGTCATAAGTGTCCAACAACCGCTCGTTGTTAGAGCTTTCGTTTGCCAGCTTCAGGGCGGTTTTTGCATTGACTATTGCTTTTGCGGTATCCTCTTTATAAAGGTAGTATTCGGCTAAAGTGTAATACGAACCTGCTAAACTTCTGGTTTCGTTTAGGCTGTCTTTTAGGTAAATAGATTCTTGAATGGTTTGATAGACGCCAATAGTATCATCTAATTTAAGTCTACTTAAAGCCAGATTCAGTAAAATTTTTGAGTATAAGCCAGGGTTTTTGTTTTTTAAATCATTCGTTTCTATGGTTTGCTTAAAATATTTGCTGGCTTCCGAATAGTTTCCCATATCCAAATAGGCAATCGCTTTATTGTTCAGATAGCTTGTGGTATATATTTCAGGGTTTTCTGTTTTTTGTAAATAGCTAAATGCTTCATCATAATATTTTAAAGCTCTGCCGTATTCTCCAATAGCTACGGATATAATGGCCAAATTGTTGTAGCATCGATAAAGTTCTTTGTTTTTGTTTAAAGGCTTTAACCTTTCAATAGCGGCTATGGTAGATGCCTCGCTTCCGATATAATCTCTTATGTCCGATTGTTCCACGGCCATGTTAAAGAACATTCTGCCAGAATAATAATAATTACCTTTGGCTTCGTAGATTTTCTGGGCCTCTGAAAAACTGTAATAGGCACTATCCTTTACCAAGTTTTCACGGTAATAAGTACCTCTGTCCCAATGAGCCTCCGCTAAAATAGTAGAGTCTTTGGTTTTTGCGGCAAGTTGAATGGTTTCTTTGTTTATTTCTTTGAATAATTTTTTGTTGTTCGTGTCAAAACTGTAATAAGATAGTTTAGAAAGTAATCGCAATTTTAAACTATCCTCTTCCAAGTTTTTAAGAAGTCCATGAGCTTGTGAAAGTGCCTTTATTCTGCTTTCGTGCGAAATAGACTTGCTGTTGCTGACAACAATTAAACTGTCTACTTCAGTCCTGATCTTATTGGACAATGTAGAATTCTGATGGGTCTGTCCTTGACCGAAATGGAAAAATATAATTACAAGTACGGTAAAAAATAATTTAGGCAATGTATGGTATTTTAATTCGATTTTGTAATTCAATACCTACAAGATAAGAAAATGCCCCGAACTTAAAAGTGCAGGGCATTTAAATTGTCATATATGTTAGTGTTTAGACAATTCCAACTTTTGGAGGGTCTCTTCTATCAGATGGGTTGTCACATTGATCGCAGGCCAATGTGGAGTTTTCATTTTTCATGAATTTGAACTCATCGGCAACATTCTCATTTATATTCATTGCGATTCCGCCAAGTTTTGGAGGGTCTCTTCTATCAGATGGGTTGTCGCATTGGTCGCAGGCCAATGTGGAGTTTTCATTTTTCATGAATTTGAACTCGTCGGCCGCATTGTCACTTATGTTCATTGCGATTCCGCCAAGTTTTGGAGGGTCTCTTCTATCAGATGGGTTATCGCATTGATCACAGGCCAATTTAGTGTTTACATTTTTTATGAATTTGAACTCATCGGCAGTATTTTGAACAACATAAGTTGTTAAACCTAATGCCATTAATGCTACAGCTAAAATACTTGTCAATTTTTTCATTTTAAATAGTTTTTAGTTAGGGAACTGATTATTATACTGCCAAAGTAATAAGCTTAAGCAAGGGATAAAATGAAACTAAAGCACACTTAGTGAATGGTTTAAATCTGTGAGTATTTGACCGAGTTTTACGAGAATTCGTTAATTCAATGAAGAAATGCTGTTTTTGGAGAGTGTTTGTTTAAGTTGGTTTACTCTTTCTTTGTAGGATTTTGAAAAGGGTAGCTTTTTGTCAACTTTTTTTAATGAGCAGATAGATTTTCCGAAATTGATCCTAGAAACGTAATTTGTGTTAACGATGTAGCTTTGATGTATTCTCACGAAATTCTTTGGAAGCTGTTTTTCGAAAGTTTTTAATGTTTTATATGCATTGGCTACAGAACCGTCTTTCATAAAAAACTCTGTGGTATTGTTATCTGCCTGTAGGTAAAGTATGTCTTCCGTGTTTAGGTAATGAAAATCGTTATAGGATTTTAAGCAAATAGTTTGCGGTTCTTTTTCTTTTGGAAATTTTCTTTTGAGCTTTAAAAGCGATTTTCTAACATCAAATTCATTAAATGGTTGTAACCAATAATCGAAAAAACCATTTTTAATGGCATCATAGGCGTGGTTTTTTGTCTTAGAAATACCTATGATCAGTGGTAGGTCTGTAATATATTGGTGTAATTCTATTACTTTCTGAAACAGAAGTTGTGCATTGTGGTCTAAATTAACAAAAACAATATCTGGAGAGAATTTGAGTATAAGGTTGAGGCCATCATCAGGTGTTTCAGAAATACCTGAACAATTAAAATCCCCATATTCGGCCAAAAAAGTGCTCAATTGCAAATTTGACACGGCATCGGGGTCGATGATGGTGTATGAATATTCCAAGTTAAATAGTGTTCTATGGCAATTTACTAATAGACGGCTTACGATATAACTAGGAAAACCTTATAAAAACCGAGGTTTTTGTATTATTCTTTATAAGATACTATTTTTTGAAAGAAAATACTTGCATATTTAAAGGTTATTGACTACTAATGTTTTCCATTGCTTGGTAAGCACCAAGATCTGGTCTAAGGGTTCTGTCCGTTTTAAGAATATCTTCGGGGACCTCTTGGGCGAAATCTGGATTTCCTAGATTTACTACATCAGAATCCAATGCTATTCTAAAGTCATTATATAAAGGGGAGAAAAAAGCTGTTTTTCCATTCAATAGAACATCAATGTAGAAATTTTCATTGTCAAAATCATATAATGGGTTGTTCGGAATCGGGTTTCCGATATCATTGAATTTTATGAAACAGCTCTCAAAACTAAAATTAAATAGGTTCGCCCCATTGGTGTTCAAAGAGATTTCCTTTGACCCATTACCGTCTATAATACAATTTTTAAAGCGCGCGCTTACTAGGTCGTTACCCGATTCTGTATTGGAAAAATTATCGATGCGTAGTGCGGCCGAAGTTCTATATCCTCCGTTCCAATAGTTGGCTATAGAGGTATGTGTAAAATTATAGCTTCCGCCAAGATTGCAGTATAAAGAAGATTTTCCCGCCCCTCCCAACACTGTGTTTTGACCGGTGATATTAGCGGATTTTGCCCAGATGTTGTAATTAGAACTATTATATATCTGTGTGTTTTTAATATCCAAAGAGTTCTCTGATAACTGATCGTTGCCTTCTACATATATTCCAATATTCGCATTTTTTATAGTTAAATGGTCTATGGTGTTGTTTGTGCTACCACTTTCTATCCAAATGCCCCCCCATTGTCCAGGAATATTAGAAAACTCCGGTTCTAAGCGATCACCTTCAAAAATCACCTCTCCCTCAAGTAATTCTTGGTCGTTGCTAAATTCTCCATTTATGGATAAAGAGGCTCCGTTCTTTATTAATATGCCCGAATTTTTGTGAAAATGCACCCTTGCCCCAGCATCGACAATGAGTTTTTTGTTGTTGGGCACAAGGGCGTAACCATAGATAACATAAGGTTTTTCGTTGGTGAAGATAAGTTGGTCATCATTAAGCTCAAATCCTTCTGCGGTTATCTCTTCGCCATCATCGTTATAAGTTAAAACAATAGTTTCTTTATTGCCGTTAGATGTAGTTTTTGGAAAAATAAAAATAGCGTCTTTCACCAATGTAACTAGTTCTACTTGCTGAAGGTTGTTCCCAGAGTCAAACTGTATGGCATCGGTATAAAGTAATGTGTTCTCTATGGAAGGTGCAAGGTCTACCGTAGTTTCAATAAAAATAAAGAGACTATCTTGGGCGTATAATGGTATATTTTGAAAGGTTTTGCCGGCAACACCATCTACGTTTATTCTGTAGTAACTATCGGTGCCGTTTCTTAACTGAATGGAAGGGATGATTACATCGTCTCTAGTATTATTATATACTTTAAGTGTATAGGTACTACTGCCAATAGTGCTAAAAACGGTATCAAGAAAAACCGTATCCTTTGAAAAGCTGAGATGACCGTCGCTAGGTGCATATTCAAAATCTTTCCTACATGAACTGGCCCAAATAATAAAAAGGGCAATTATAAAGAACATGGAAAGCTTTATGCGCACAATTTGGATTTTGAGTCGGTTCAAGAAAAAATTTGCATAACCTCTTCTGAGATTCTCATAGGTTTGTGGGTGTTTTTGTTTAATAAGCACCATTCTGTACTTGATCGTACTAATAACTTTTTTGTTATCTCGTTTACCATTTCCACCACTCTTACAGAGATTGCTCCTTTGCTTTTTTCTATGTGCGTGGAAATTAAAATAGGGTCGTTTTCCACTGCCGGTGCCTTATACTCTATATAATGTGTCATTACCACCCAAACGGCTTTTTCTTGAATGTCTTTAGGGGCCTTGTTTTGCCAATGTTCTTTAGAGATATCTTGTATCCACTGCACATAACGTACATTGTTTACGTGATCTAGGTCATCTAAATCATCTTTGGTAACCTTTATTCTCTTCGTATAGGACGACATATTATTTTTTTTCAATTTGAACCTCAAAAAGTTTGTCCCAATCCTTACCGGTTACAAAAAATGTTTTTCTGGTAGGGTGATAGGCAATACCGTTTAAAACATTATCTGTATCGATCCAATTTTCCGTTTTTGTTACTTTATCGCTCAGACCTCCAAAATTAACCACTCCCTCAATAGCACCGCTTTTTGCATCAATGATCATTACCCCAGGTTTTTGATACACGTTCGCATATATTTTTCCATCCACATACTCTAGCTCATTGGTGTCCGCGAAAAGAGATTTGTTAGAGGCAATTTCAATATGGTCTTCTTCCTCCATGGTGTCTGGATTAAGAATCCATATTTTCTCGGTACCGTCACTTTTATAAAGTTTGGTTCCGTCATTGGTAAGTCCCCAACCTTCTCTACTTTCGCCATATTGGAAGTTGTCCAACTTTTTCATGTCTTTTAGGTCGTAAATGAAACCTACACCACTTCGCCAGGTCAGTTGATATATTTTATCATTTAGTATGGTAATTCCTTCCCCAAAATAAGTTTTGTCCAAATCTACTTGTTGATAGACTTTTCCGGTTTTATAATCAAACTTTCTTAAGAACGAACGACCTTTTTTGCCGGTACCTTCATAAAGGGTGTCGTTATGAAACTCTAACCCTTGGGTGTAGGCGCCAGTATCGTGGGGATATTCGTTAAGTATGGTATAGGTATAAATTTCGGGAGCTTTAGAAGCCAATACTTTTAGCTTTTTTGTTACTTCGACCGTAGTACCTTCATAAGTAATATTTGCTTTCAGTACTTTGTTGCCCAGTTTAGGAACCGAAAAATTGATTTTTCCGTCAGATATAGGCAGTTCTTCACCGTCCATCACGTAGGTTACCTTTTCTATGTCCTTATTCTTAATATTTTTAATGGAAACACCGATGGTGGTACCTTGGTTTATCTTATTTGTGTTGCCCTCCAACACAATACTAAAAAGAGATGATGGTTTTTGGTTGCCACTACCGCAAGAAGCTAGAAATAACAACGATAAGCTAAAAAAAGTTAATTTAAAGGAACTCATTTTTTTACTGTTTTCTATGTTTTAAAGGGGTTACCCGTAATTGAGGCAAGTTAGCCCATAAAATTTAGAATGTAAAAAGGATTGTGAAAGTTTTAAAAGATTGTATATTTGCACCCGGCAAGTCCTACACGACCAGCTCCTGTAGAATCCCCCAGGGTGGGAACGCAGCAAGGGTATATGGTTGTAGCGGTGCGATGTAGGTAGCTTGCCTTTTTTTGTACCCCAAAGTCAACGATTTTATAATTTGCAGGATAAGGTCCATGACTTTGTTTTTATCACTCATACAATTATAATTTCATGCAATCTAAAATAGTTCTTATAACTGGAGGTTCATCGGGCATTGGTAAGGCTATGGGCCAATATCTTACGGCTAAAGGATACGTTGTGTACGGTACAACCCGAAACTTAGAGAAATATCCCGATTTTAATGATTTTGTTCTGCTTCAGATGGATGTTACCGTTCCTGGTACCATTGATAGGGCAGTTAAAGAAATAGTGGATAGGGAAGGCAGGTTGGACGTATTGGTAAATAATGCCGGTGTGGGAATAACCGGACCTTTGGAAGAAACACCTAACGATGAAATTTTAAAAGCTTTTAAAACCAACTTTAACGGACCTTTAAATGTTATAAAAGCGGTCTTGCCTCAAATGCGCAGTCAAAAAAATGGATTGATCATCAATATTACCTCGATAGCCGGGTACATGGGATTACCTTTTAGGGGTGTTTATTCAGCTTCAAAAGGTGCTTTGGAATTGGCAATAGAGAGTTTAAGAATGGAGACCAAAGATTTTGGAATTCATCTTACATGTATTGCACCAGGAGATTTTGCTACCAACATTGCTGCCGGTCGGTATCATGCACCGGTATTGGAAGGTTCTCCATATGAAACTTCATATGGTCGAACATTAAAGGCCATCGATGAAGATGTGGATAATGGGGGAGACCCTATTATGGTTGCGAAAAAGGTATATAGCATAATCAACACTAAAAACCCAAAAATACACTATAAAGTAGGGTCTTTTCTTCAAAAATTTTCAATAGTACTTAAAAGAATCTTGCCCGATAAATGGTATGAAAAATTACTTTTGAACTATAGTGATTCTTAAGAGTTTTCGATTATAATATATTGTCGTAAATATTGGAAAATGCATCTACTATCAATGTGTCTTTTGCGATGATACATTTGTTTAACGGATAAAGGACCAAGGTTTCGGTCAGCTTTTTAAAATCGTCGGATCTGAACTGTGTACTGGGTTCCGTATTCATGCTATTTACAATAGCTTCCCAGTCGTCAGCTTCTGTGCGGATATTGATACCTACGAATTCGAAATTCGGTTTTGTCTTTTTTAATTCGGCAACGCGTTTAAAAATATTGTCGTAATGGGTTTTGTTGGCGGCCGACCAAAAATAAAAAACCACGTTCTTGCCCTTTGCAATTTCTGGAAGTGAAATATCCTTTCCTTCCATAGACGTTACTTTTAAGTGAGGTATAGGGTTTTTTGGCTGAATGTTTCTGATGCCTTGGTAAAGGGTTACAATTTCTTGTATGTGCATATTATTGCCAGAGACCTTTTGAAACTCGTCTATGAATATTTTATTACTGTCGGGAGCATTGTGTTCTTTAAGTAAATAGTTGATGGCTACATTTCTAAATAGGTTGTCCCTTAGTTCTTTTTCGACTACCAAGCTGTCTATGATTTTTAATTTGTGCTGGTTAAAATGAAGTTGATTGGCAATTATACCATTGTTTTTGCCACAAGACTCCGAACAGTTTACATATGACAGGTTGCCAAAGTGCGACTTCATAAAATCGTAGTAAGGCCTAAGGTATATTAAGTGTTTGTTGTTATAATCTATATTCTTTCTGTATGCGTAGAAATCTTTTGAAAGATCATGTAATTTATCTTCCCTTAACTTTCTTCTATGTTTAAAAGGGTAAATTTCTTTGTACCTATAATAGGTGTAATCAATACTTGCCTCGGCAATCTCATATGCCCTTTCCGATAGTCCGAACTCTAATTTAATATCATCTAAAGCTCTGAGCTTATTTTTTCTGAGTGCATCTATTTTATGTGAAAAATCATCGGCTTCCAATTCATAATAGTTCGCCAATATTTCTTTTTCCTCATCTTCGTAGGCCAAAAAATTCTCTAAAAGAAAGTTGTTGATCTCTTCGTTGGTACCAGAAAAAACCAACGATTCATCAAAATATAGGGTGTTTAACCTAACCAGTAAACTATCGCCCTTCTCTAGGTAGATATATTGAAATTCCGGCGCATGGTTAAAATGGTAAAGTCCGTCCTCAATAGAATTTAAGTGAAAGGTAAACCTATTGTTCACATCTAATTTGGCAGAGTCAAGTACATCACCACCTTTGTAAAGAACTACATATTCATCGGTTGGATTCACAATTTCCCCAGCAAAGAAAACGCTATCCGTGTTTTTTTTGGGAGTATTGCAACCGACTAACAAGAAAATAAATGCTAGAGGTAAATATTTATCCATACACAAAAGGGGAATGTTTCATATCCAAAAATAATGAACCCTCTCTTCCATTGCTGTTAATAGGTAGTTAAATCTTAATTCATTGGGACTTAAGGGCAATTAAAAAAGATGTAATCTAAGTTTGTTGGTTTTCGCCTTTAAAATTCTGTATTTTTGCACGAATTTTTAAATAGTGATTTATGTTATCTGTATCTAATTTATCGGTCCAATTTGGAAAGAGGGTTTTGTTTGACGAGGTTAATGTTTCCTTTACCGAAGGTAACTGTTATGGTATTATTGGGGCCAATGGTGCGGGTAAATCTACGTTTCTTAAGGTTTTGTCCGGACAGATAGAGCCTACCTCGGGCCATGTTCATTTAGAGCCGGGGAAAAGAATGTCTATCTTGGAACAAAACCACAATTCTTCAGACGAGTTTACCGTATTGGAGACCGTGGTAAAAGGAAACAAGCCATTATATGAGATCAAGAAAGAAATAGATGCCCTTTATGCCGACTATAGTGATGAAAATGCAGATAGGATAGGGGAGTTGCAGGTTCAGTTCGAGGAAATGAACGGTTGGAACGCCGATAGTGATGCTGCGGCCCTGCTTTCTAACTTAGGAATAGGTGAGGAGCTGCACTATACCTTGATGGCGGATGTAGACTCTAAGTTAAAAGTACGTGTGCTTTTGGCACAAGCCCTATTTGGTAATCCAGATGTATTGGTAATGGATGAGCCTACGAACGACTTGGATTATGAGACTATTAGCTGGTTAGAAAACTTTTTGGCCGATTACGAGAATACGGTAATCGTAGTTTCTCACGATAGGCACTTTTTAGATACGGTATGTACGCATATTGGAGATATAGATTTTGGTAAATTAAACCTCTATTCCGGTAATTATACCTTTTGGTACGAAAGTAGCCAGTTAGCGGCTAGACAAAGGGCCCAGCAAAATAAAAAGGCAGAGGAAAAGGCCAAAGAACTACAAGAATTTATTATGCGTTTTAGTGCCAACGTAGCTAAAAGTAAACAGGCGACTTCTAGAAAGAAAATGTTGTCAAAGTTAAAGGTTGATGATATAAAACCTTCCAGTAGAAGATACCCTGCCATTATCTTTGAAAGAGAGCGCGAGGCCGGTGATCAAATATTGAATGTCGAAAGTCTTAGGGCATCTACCGAAGAAGGGGAGTTATTGTTCGATAATGTAAACATTAACTTGGCCAAAGGAGATAAAATTGCGGTTATATCTAGGGATTCTAGAGCTACAACGGCGTTTTATGAAATTATAAACAGTAATAGAAAGCCAGAGAGCGGTACATTTAATTGGGGGGTAACAACCAATCAATCTTATTTGCCCGCCGATAATTCCAATTTTTTTAAAGAGGATATAAATCTTGTTGATTGGCTTAGGCAATGGGCCAAAACAGAAGAAGAGCGCGAAGAGGTTTATTTAAGGGGCTTTCTTGGTAAAATGCTTTTTAGTGGAGAAGAAGCACTTAAAAAATGTACTGTACTTTCCGGAGGGGAAAAGGTAAGGTGTATGTTAAGTAGAATGATGATGATGAGGGCCAACGTGTTAATGTTGGACGAACCTACCAACCACTTGGACCTAGAAAGTATTACGGCTTTTAACAATTCGCTCAAGAACTTTAAAGGAACCGTGCTTTTTACCACCCATGACCATGAATTTGCACAAACAGTGGCCAATAGAATTATAGAATTGACTCCAAAAGGCAACATTGATCGTTATTCTACGTTTGATGAATACATGTCTGACAAGACTTTAAAGGAGCAGCGCAATAAAATGTATGCTGTTTCGGTTTAAGGAAGTTGAACTATAATTTCTAGATCATGAAGACTTACAATTATGTGGTCGGCGCAATGCTGGCTGTTTTCTTGGTTGCATGTAGTAGTGACTCAACCAATGAGCCTATAGAAGAAAATGAGACCCCTATTTTTGTCGAAGCGGATTATACTGTTTTGCTCGAAAAAAACAGTACTTTAAGTACACAAGGGCTTACCGCAGGTTCAGAGAACCTGGAAATTAATGATAACGATAGTTTTTTTCCTGGTTTTCCCAGTTCCGAAATTTTTTATAATTCAGACAATACCATCAGCTTGTACAATACTACTTCGGGCTGTATAGGAGAGGTTTTATATTATAATTTTGAATCGGAAGATGCTATTGAGTTTGATACTTTCGGGGTTTTAGGAGCCTGTAATGTAGAGGTGACCTCTATAGCCCATACAGACGAATATGTTTTTATTTCCTTTATTAAAGATGAAGAAGGTAAAAGTGATACCTTTTATGTTAGAATAATTGATTTGGATACTGACAATAAAGATTTTGTAGATATTCCTGTGTCTCCAAAACCAATGGCTATGGTGCCTACCAACGATAAATTGTTCGTGCTTACGTTTGATGAGGATATTACCGATGAAAATGGAATATCTGTAATCGATATTGAGGATGAGACTATCGTTTACGAAAAGAATATGGGGTATGATGTGGGGCGTATGTTCAAAAATCTAGATGGAAATATCGTATTGGCGTATCCGGAGCTTCACACCATTGTTGATAGTAGTACGATGACAGAAACATATACAAGGTATGATGCCGATACGGCACCCAATTTTTATATGTCTGAGTTTGTTTCGTTCGGTGAAGACGGAAAATTATATTACCAAATGCAAACGGAAGAAGGTACGGCAACGGAAAGTATTCCTGC
The DNA here is from genome assembly GCF_018100785.1 of Maribacter sp. MMG018. Classification (GTDB taxonomy): domain Bacteria; phylum Bacteroidota; class Bacteroidia; order Flavobacteriales; family Flavobacteriaceae; genus Maribacter. The sequence continues at coordinate 607,011 of NZ_JAGJEC010000002.1, forward strand.
AACATATGATTTTTCTGCAAATACGGCGGTACTTTATTATTATGAAAATTTTCTGTCAACGGCGCAACTTAGTGTTGAGTTCGAGATTGCATCTACGACTTCGATAGCCTATGATTATGCCAACGATATTATTCTTGTTGGGTATAAAAAAACGGGTAGTGGTAATACAGGAGGAATCTTAAGAATAACATCGTCTCCAGAATTAACCTTTATCGATAATATAGATTTGGATGGTATTCCAAGGTCTATTTATGTCGAGTAGGCTTACTACGCATTGTAGTATTTACTGTTCCAAATAGCGGGATTAAAGTTTTTTCCTAGGGCAAAACCATAAAAAATAACGATGGATCCAATGCTGTTGAACATAAAGAAATAAAGTATTCCGAACTGCGCAGGTGAACTTGATTTTGAGAATAGCCCCATGGGAATCATTAGGGTTACCAAATAACTGAGTATCAATACTAAAATGATAAGGTTTATCATATTTTTAAAGGGCCACATCATTAGTTTTCGCAAAGGGTGTAGGTCATTTCCCCATTGGTGAATCAAGTAAAAATAACCATTGCCTATTGGGGCAAATAACAAGGGGTCATCTTTGTCCTCTAGTTTAAAGAGTTTTGACGGTGCGATTATTTTGAAACCTTGAATCTCTGTATCATGCTCTTTTTCAAGTTCCCTGATCTTTGAAATGGCTTCTTTTGGAATGGTGCCCTTAAAAAATTTAGAATCCAAAAAACGAAGGCGGTAATCAATACAGACTTTTTTGATTTGCTCTATATGGTAAATGTTCTCGCTTTGTAACAATTCATGGTTAAAGGAATTGGATAAAGTGTTTTTTTGGTCTATAATGTTTGTTTCTATACGATTGTAGTCATCACTAACTCGTTTCAGAATTGTTTTTACTTCTGCAAGTAACCTCTCTTCCGACATTTTAACCCGCAATTTTTCCAAATCTAGTTTTTCTCTAAGGTTTGTTTTCTTTAACATCTCAACTTTTTTTTGTAACCTACTCAAAGTTAGGCAATAACGAATAAGTCCAAAAATTGGGGTGCAGGCCTTGTTTGTTAAATAAATGTTAATTAACAGAGGTAAATAAATTTTTGATTGTGTGTTTCTCTTTTCAGATTGTATATTGTCGATGAAAGTTGACCTTTTGTCGATTACCAATATTTTGCCCCAACTATACCTTGAATATGAAAAATTGGACAGCCCCCGTATGTCTTTGTATGATGCTCTTTTCTCTAGTGAGTATGGCACAAGGCCCATCTCCACAACAAAATTTAAATTTATTATCATCGAATTTACAGGTGGTAGATAATTCGATTCTTTTAAATACGGAACAAACAGAGAGTCATAGCACATTATTGGCGGCTTTACGAGCTTCCGATATGGATTGTATATTAGATTATAAAGGACAGTTTACGGTTTTTGCACCCTCCAATGCGGCATTCGAAAAATTATCTAAGGTTACTATAGACGAGCTTCTTGATCCCAAAAACAAAGAGGAGTTAAAGGCGATAATGTCGTATCATATAATCGCCGGAAAGCTTACGGCCTCCAAGATTTTGAAAGCCATGTGCAGAGGCAATGGAAAAGCGTCGTTTACCACTGTATTGGGAGAAAAGATAACGGCCACAATGAGTGGTATCGACATTATACTAATGGATAATTATGGTAACAAGGCCAAAATAGTATCTGCCGATTCCAATCAAAGCAACGGTGTTGTACATGAAATCGACAGTGTCTTTTTACCGTTTGAGATATAACCGAACTATCTTAATTCGGCATTTAACTCTCTTTCATAATTCTTCTGCAACTTAGACATGATCTTGTCTATTTGTTTATCTGTAAGAGTTGCGTTACTATCTTGAAGCGTAAAAGTTATAGCATATGATTTTTTACCTTCAGGTAAGTTCTTTCCTTCATATACATCGAACAAATTGATGTTTTTAAGTAGTTTTTTCTCTGTTTTGAATCCAATTTCATGTAATTCCTTAAAAGTTACATGTTGATCTAGCAGTAAGGCGAAATCTCTTTTAACTTCAGGGTACTTTGATATTTCCTTAAAAACAATATTTGATTTCTTCAATACATCTAAAATGGTATCCCATTTAAAATCGGCGTAAAAAACATTCTGTTTAATATCAAAATGTTTAAGAATCGATTTTTTGACCATTCCGAAAGACACTAGTTCTTTCTGGCCGGATTTTAGGCTTAATCCCTCCGAAAACAGTTCGCTCTCATCTGGGCAACTTGTGGTATTATTTATGCCTAATCTTATTAGTATGGTTTCCACTATTGATTTTAATTGGAAAAAATCACTTGGTTTCGCCGGAACCGTCCAACTGTTCTCACCAGATTCTCCCGTCAATAAAATACTTAGGTACTTATGTTCGGGCCTTTCAATGTTTTCTTGAGTATAGGTTTTACCAAACTCGAACAATTTTAGGTTTTGTCTCTTTCTGTTTATGTTATAGCTCACCGCTTCCAAGGCAGAGAATATAGATGCTTTTCTAAGTACCGATAGGTCTCCGCTTAGAGGGTTTAGAATGCTCACAGAATCTATGTTTTTTATAGGGCCCTCTAAAAACTCATTATATTCAGGGGAGGTAAGGCTATTGGTCATTATCTCATAAAAACCCTTGGAAGCCAATAGATTTCCAATTGTAAACTGAATTTTGTGGTCTTCATAAATAGTGGTGGACGCTATGGAAGCATTTAATTTTTGGCCGAAATCTATATTATTATATCCGTAAACCCTTAGAATTTCTTCGATTACATCTACCTGGCGTTGAACATCTACCCTGTAAGAGGGCACGCTTAGGCCCATACCTGCCTCTGTTACGTTTTTAACTTTTATGTCTAAAGAGACCAGGATAGATTTAATGGTGTCTTTTGGAATTTCTTGACCAATGAGCTTATTTATTTTTTCAAAAGCCAAGAATACTTCAAAATCCTTTTGTTTGTGAGGGTAGAGGTCTACTATGTCAGATGTGATATCCCCGCCTGCAATCTCTTTGATTAAAAGTGCCGCTCTTTTAAGGGCGTATTCTACATTTTCGATATCTATTCCGCGTTCGAACCTAAATGAGGCATCTGTATTTAGGCCGTGTCTTTTTGCCGATTTTCTAATAGATACGGGGTCAAAGTAGGCACTTTCTAAAAAGATGGAAGTAGTGTTTTCGGTAACTCCAGAATTCAATCCACCGAAAACACCTGCAATACACATTGGTTTCTCGCTATCGCAAATCATCAAATCATCTTCGTGAAGCTCTCTTTCAATTCCGTCAAGCGTTGTAAACTTGGTGCCTTTGGGCATTGTTTTAACCCTGATTTTACCTCCCTTTATCTTGTTGGCGTCAAAAGCGTGCAAAGGTTGCCCAAGCTCATGTAGTACATAATTGGTTGCATCTACTACGTTGTTCTTAGGGGTTAACCCTATTGCTTTTAATCTATTTTTTAACCAATTGGGAGAAGGTTGTACAATTAGGTTGTTAATTGTAACGCCACAATATCTGGGAGCAAGGGCACTATCTTCTACATCGACATCGATTTTAAGGGATCGGTTGTCAACATTGAACTGGCTAACAGGCGGGGTAATCAACTCTTTGTTAATTTCCTTCTGTTTTAGACCGGCCTTTAAATCTCTTGCAACCCCAAAATGGCTCATGGCATCGGCACGGTTTGGAGTTAGTCCAATTTCAAAGACCTCATCCCTTTCTATATCGAAAACCTCTGAAGCCAAAGTTCCGGGAGCCAAATTTTCGTCCAAGACCATAATACCGTCATGGCCTTCACCAAGACCAAGTTCGTCTTCGGCACAGATCATACCTCTACTTTCTTCTCCCCGTATTTTACCTTTTTTAATTTTCCAGGCTTCGCCTTCCTTTGTATAAAGGGTGGTACCTACAGTAGCTACAGGAACTTTTTGTCCTTTTGCCACATTCGGTGCCCCACATACTATCTGTATTGGCTCGTCACCCCCTATATCTACCAAGGTCACTTTTAACCTATCTGCATTTTGATGCTTTTCACAACTTAGTACGTGTCCGACCACAATACCTTCTAAACCACCTTTGACAGATTCATAAGTTTCGATACCTTCTACCTCTAAGCCTAGGTCGGTTAAAAGTTCTCCGGTTTTTTTGGAATCCCAATCAATATTGATAAACTGTTTTAGCCAGTTGTAAGAAATTTTCATTCGTCAGTTTTAAAGCGGGTAAAGATAAAACAATGCCGTAAGACATTCAATAAGCAACGGGTCCGTTTTGCCGTAAAATTTTAATTAATGACTATAAGTGACTATTTTAGTTCGTTTTAATACTGTTGTTTATGAAAAAATATTTTTTCCTCGTTTTTGTATGGTGTGTTTTTGGATGTGTTGAAACGCATAAAAAACAGGAATTAAGTGAAGGTGCTTGGCAGGGTAGGCTCAGTGTTATGGATGGAGAGGTATTGCCTTTTAACTTTAAGGTGTACAAGAATACGGAAGAAAATTATATGCTTGATATCTTTAATGCCGAAGAAGTTATTAAGGTAGACGAAGTGATTTTTGAAAATGATTCCCTTGTAATACAAATGCCTGTTTTTGAAGGGTATATTACCGCTCATTTTTCTTCTGTCCAAATGAAAGGGGCATTTATTATTGAGAGTTTGGAAAGGTCTGTTCCTTTTGAGGCTACATATGGCGAATCTAAAAGATTTATTGGGGTAGAAGGTGCTTCTGTGGATGTTTCTGGGGTGTGGCAGACAGAATTTAGTCCTAATACAGAGGACAATTATATGGGGAAGGGCATTTTTACTCAAAAAGATAATCAGGTAATGGGAACCTTTCGGACAACAACAGGCGATTATCGGTTTTTAGAAGGGGTGTTGGACAATGATTCGTTAAAGTTATCTACGTTTGATGGTGCACACGCCTTTTTGTTCAAGGCCAAGGTGACAGATAGTAGTATGAACGGTACTTTTTATTCAGGAAATCATTTTAAAGAACCCTTTATCGCTGTTAGAAATGAAAATTACGAATTGCCAAGCCCCGATTCCTTAACCTTTTTGAAGGACGGATATGATAAATTCGACTTTACCTTTCCTGATTTGAACGGGAATATGGTCTCTTTAAATAGTCAACAATTTAAAGATAAGGTAGTTGTAGTACAGATTATGGGGTCTTGGTGTCCTAATTGTTTGGATGAGACCAAATTTCTGGTAGATTATTTAAGTAAGAAAAATAGGGAGGACCTTGCTGTGGTGGGCTTGGCCTTTGAATATGCCAAAACGGAAGAATTGGCTCATAAAAGTATAAAAAGACTGGTAGATAGAATAGGGGTGGAATATCCTATTTTATTGGCTCAGTATGGTACGGAAAATAAAGAAAAGGCCCAAGAGAAATTACCAATGTTAAATAGGGTGCTCTCGTACCCAACTACAATCTTTATCGATAAAAAAGGTGTGGTCAGAAAAATCCATACAGGGTTTAACGGTCCTGCGACCGGTGATAAATTTGAGGAATTTAAATCGGAATTTGATAGTTTTCTGCAGCAACTGTTATCAGAAGAATAAGCACTAGATTATAGTAGATTTACCTAAATCTATATTCTCATCGTTCATGTTAAAATGGTCGTCAAGCTCCATAATGTTATCAGCTATAAAATCACCGACGTAATCTGTGCCATATTTACTGCTTCCCATAATATCTGGGGTCACGATGTTTTTCGAGAACGATTTTAATACGGCGGCCACTACGGCATCAGATTCCTCATGTAGCTTAAAGTGCTGTAAAAGCATGGCAACACTTAAAATGGCCGCCACGGGGTTAGCCGTGTTTTTGCCTTTGGCATTTGGGTATGAACCGTGTATTGGCTCGAACATCGCATAATCCGTTCCTACCGATGCCGAAGGCAATAAGCCTATAGATCCGGCAATAACACTACCTTGGTCCGATAAAATATCCCCGAACATATTGTCTGTTAGTATTACATCGAACTGGCTGGGGTTAAGAACCATCTGCACAGCGGCATTATCTACAAAAAGAGCTTCCAAAGTTACTTCGGGATAGCTCTTGGCTATATCGTAAACGACCCTTCTCCATAATCGAGACGTTTGTAATACATTGGCCTTGTCTACCAAGGTTACTTTCTGTTTTCTGTTTTTGGCCGCCTTAAAGGCCAAATGTGCAATTCTGCTTATTTCTTCTTCGTTATACGTACAAATATCCGTAGCGGAATTAGAATTTGGATCATGGTCTTTTTCACCGTAATAAATACCTCCCGAAAGTTCTCGGTAAATAACGAGGTCGGTATTTTTTACTATTTTTTTTGATAGTGGCGATTGTTTAATTAAGGCCGGAAAAACCTTTACGGGTCTTATATTGGCAAAAAGATCTAGTTCTTTCCTAAGCCTAAGCAAGCCTTGTTCTGGCCAAATTTCTGAATTGGGATCGTCATCGTATTTTGGGGAGCCTATGGCACCGAACAAAATAGCGTCCGATTCTTTGCAAATCTTTAAAGTTTTTTCCGGTAACGGGTTTCCTTCCTTTTCTATTGCCGTTGCGCCCACCAGGCCCTTGGCGAACGTAAAGCTGTGCCCGAAGGTTTCTTCTACGGACCTAAGGCATTTTAAGGACTGAGCAACTACTTCAGGGCCAATACCATCCCCCTCTAAAACGGCAATATTTAAATGCATGTTTATTAACTGATGCTTTGAAGGTCAAGATTACTTGCCTTTATGATTTCATGTATGTCTTCGTCTAAAATTTCCTTTTTCCTATCGGCAAACTTCAAAAACTCTTCATAGACACTATCCAATTGGGTTTTGGTAAGTTCGTACCCTACTATTTTCGCACGGTATGCCAATGCGGCCCTTCCACTACGCGCTGTAAGCACTATCGACGATTCCGTAACGCCCACATCTGCAGGGTCTATAATTTCATAGGTTTCACGGTTTTTGATGACCCCGTCTTGGTGAATGCCCGAACTATGGGCGAATGCGTTGGCTCCTATGATTGCTTTATTGGGTTGTACGACCATTCCCATTTTGCTAGAGACCATCTTGCTTGTATCATAAAGCAATTGACTGTTGATCGTAGTATCTAGGTTTAAATCTGGATGTTGTCTCATGATCATTACAACTTCTTCCAAAGAAGTGTTTCCGGCGCGTTCGCCTATACCGTTAATGGTGCACTCTATTTGTCTGGCGCCATTTATAACCCCTGCAATGGAGTTTGCCGTCGCTAGACCGAGGTCATTATGGCAATGGCAAGAAAGTGTAGCCTTGTGTATACCGGTAACGTTTTCTTTTAAATATTTTATTTTGGCTCCATATTCCTCAGGAAGACAATATCCTGTGGTATCCGGAATATTTAGAACGGTGGCACCGGCCTTTACGACCGCTTCACATACCCTTGCTAAAAATTCATTGTCCGTTCTACCAGCGTCTTCGGCATAAAATTCAACATCTTCTACAAATGTTTTGGCATAACTCACAGCTTCTACAGCTCTTTCGATTATGGCTTCTCTATTTGAGTTGAACTTGAATTTTATATGTGAGTCAGAAGTACCTATACCTGTATGTATTCGGGGTATTTTGGCATGCTTCAGGGCTTCTGCCGCAACCTCAATGTCTTTCTTTACCGCTCTGGTAAGCCCACAGACCGTGGCATTCTTTACCAATTTGGCAATGCTTTCCACAGATTTAAAGTCTCCAGGACTAGAAATAGGGAAACCTGCTTCTATGATATTTACACCCAGTTCATCCAATCTCTCGGCAATAACCAGCTTTTGTTCCATGTCCAATTTACAGCCAGGAACCTGTTCTCCATCTCTCAGTGTAGTGTCAAATATTTGTACTATATCTTTGCTCATTATATTTACGTAGTTTTAGCAAGTTAAACGAATATATAACGCTAGTAAGGAAATATGCAAATTTAGTTATAACATTTACAACGTTAATATAGTTTTTGGCTTATTTAATAGATTGATATTGAACAATATAAATACTTTTTTTTACGATGACAAATGCGCATAAAGATGCTTTGTTCGTTCTGGTCAAATCACTTTCGAAATCTGAAAAGCGCCAATTTAAGTTATATGTGGGGCGTTTGGGGGTCAATGCGGATGCGAAATTTTTGGCTCTTTTCAATTTATTGGACAAAATAAAGAGGTATGACGAAAAGATAATTCTTGAAAGTGGTATTGTAAAAAAGGCACAACTTTCAAATTTAAAAGCGCATCTCTACAAGCAAATTTTGGTTAGTCTGCGTCTTAATCCGGTCAATCAAAATGTTAGGATCCAGATTAGGGAGCAATTGGACTTTGCTACCATTCTTTATCAAAAAGGATTGTACAAACAGAGCCTAAAGATTTTGGACAAGGCTAAATCTATGGCAATAGACAACGAAGAAAAGAACATTGCCTACGAAATAGTAGAGTTCGAAAAAATCATAGAGACCCAATATATAACCAGAAGTATTCCCGATCGTGCAAACGAGCTTGCCGTACAGGCAAAAGAGCTTTCTGGTCAAAATGTGATGACCAGTAAGTTGTCTAACCTTTCGATGCAACTATATAGTATGATGTTAAAGGTGGGCTATGTTCGTAGTGATGAAGACCTTCAAAAGGTAAGGGTCTATTTTTCAAAACACTTACCAAAGATCGATATAGAGAAACTTGGGTTTAGGGAAAAACTATGGCTTTATAAAGCTCATTTGTGGTATAGCTTTTTAACACAAGATTTTCTTTCGTGCTATAAATATGCAAGTAAATGGGTAGATCTTTTTTATGAGAACAAGGAAATGATCTATCTAAACCCGGTATTCTTTCTAAAAGGAAACCATTATTTGTTAGAATCTTTATTCTATGTAAAATACAGCTCTTTATTTAAAGAAACACTTCAAAAACTTGAAGTGGTCTTGAAAGAAAAGAATTTTCCAAAAAACGATAATATAAATTCGTTGGCCTTTCTTTATCTCAATGCCAATAAACTGAACCTTCATTTTCTGGAAGGAACTTTTGAAAAAGGTCTTTATCTGGTTAAAATAGTGGAGTATGGCATTAACAAGCACAAAGACCGTATTGATGTTCACCATGTAATGGTTTTGTATTACAAAATTGCTTGTTTGTATTTTGGAATCGGTGATAATAAAACCTGTATTGTCTATCTTAAGAAAATTATAGATAATAAGAATCTTAAAATGAGGGAGGATCTAATGTGTTTTGCCAGGGTATTAAGTTTGGTAGCGCATTATGAAGCGGGTATGGATTATCATTTGGAAGTACAATTAAAAAGTACCTATAAGTTCTTGCTTAAAATGAACGATATGCATGCCGTTCAAAAAGAAATGATCAAGTTCTTAAGGAATTTAGGGGGTATTTATCCGAACGAGCTTAGGGCGGAGTTTAAAAAATTACATACCGAGCTCAAAAAGTATGAAGACCATCCATATGAAAAAAGAGCTTTTCTTTACCTGGACATAATTTCTTGGCTGGAAAGCCATTTAGAGAACAAGCCCGTTTCACAGATAATAAGGGAAAAGGCGTTGGAACAGACCAGATAAGCCATGCCACGTTCTCACCTTACAAATCTGTTGGAAATTAATTTGGCGATGCTTTTGATAAGCACGTCGGGGCCATTGGGCAGATATGTTGATCTTCCTGTTCCCGTAACCATAGGTGTAAGGGGTATACTGGCGTTCAGTATTCTATATCTATATTGTAGATGGAGGGGAATATCCTTAAGAATCCATAAAGCCGATATTTTTATTGTTGTTTTAAGCGGTCTTTTAATGGCGGCCCATTGGCTGTTCTATTTTTATGCATTGCAATGGTCCAGTGTAGCCATTGGAATGCTATCTCTTTTTACCTACCCGGTCATTACCGCTTTTTTAGAGCCGATAGTTCTTAAGACCAAATTTCAAAAGATGCATATTGTTTTGGGAGGATTAGTCTTAGCGGGAGTTTATTTTCTTAGTCCTAATTTTGATATGGCGGATTCAAATACCCTGGCAATTTTCATGGGTTTGATTTCTGCACTGGCATATGCATTGAGAAATTTGATATTAAAATCTAAAATAAAAAGATACCAAGGTTCCACCTTAATGGTATATCAAACGGCCATTATCGGAATAATTTTAATTCCAGTTCTTTTTACAGCGGATTTTGAGGACGTAATAGGGCACTGGCCGGGATTGTTGACTTTGGCAGTGGTGACTACAGCTGCCGGACATACCTTGTTTTTAATGACGTTTAAGAACTTTAGCATTACTACCGTAAGTATTCTGAGCAGTGTACAGCCTGTGTACGGTATTTTGATAGGAGTCTTCTTTTTAAAGGAAATACCCGGGTTAGCCACTATTTTTGGTGGTATTTTGATCCTAAGTTCCGTTGTTATAGAAAGCTTTCGCTCCTCTAAAAAAAAGACAAGAAAAACTATAGGCGGCTAATTGGTATTGGAGTCTTGGGTATACTGGTTAATAAACTCGTTACCTAAGTTTTCAAATTGGTTGTTCTTGGCCATGTCCCGTACTTTCACGGGGTCAAAATTTCCATTAAAATAAAGAAAAGAGCCTGTTTGGCCATTATTGTTGTATATCAAAATTTCTTTTACGGTATTTCTTTTTTCCCTAATCGAAACAACATTTCTTTTTAGTTCATTGTTTTTTCTATAGATCTCTATAAACGAGTTGCCGGTAATACCATTCATTTGTTTATTTAGAAAGTCGGTTTTTGCAGGGGTAGGACTAGAAAATTGCATGTACCTTAAATCTTTTGTGGTGCCGACCAACGATTGCATTTCTGGAGAAATACCACTTATCAGCGTTAACATAAATTGGGGGACACGTATGGCCGTAACCTGATCATCGTTTTTATGTGCATTGTAGAAAGTATCTATAGAATTGTAGCTACCGCAGCTACTTATTAAAATAAAGGCGGCAAGAATTCTTGCTTTTTTTAACATGTTAAGGAGTGTTTAGTATTCTAAAAATACGAAATTAAACACAGGCGTTCCAGACGGGGTCTTTAGGTAATGGAGCTGTTATCGTAATAGGTTCTTTTTTAACGGGGTGTACAAACGATAATTTTCTGGCATGCAGGTGAATACTGCCATCTTTATTACTTCGGTCGAACCCGTATTTTAAATCCCCTTTAATGGGGCATCCTATACCGGATAGTTGTGATCTTATTTGATGGTGTCTTCCTGTTTTTAAATTTACTTCCAGTAAGTAATAGGAATCAAGTTTTTTTAAGACCCTATAGTCCAGAATGGCTTTTTTACTGTCGTTCACCTCTTTAACGTGTGCGTACGATTTATTCTGTTTAGGGTTTCTTTTTAACCAATGAATCAAGGTATCCTCGGTTTTTGGAGGCGTTTTTTTTACAATGGCCCAGTAGGTTTTTTTGGCCTCTTTTTCTGCGAATAGCTTATTTAACCTGGGCAAGACCTTAGAGGTCTTGGCAAAGACCACGAGTCCCGATGTTGGGCGGTCTAATCTATGTACCACTCCCAAATATACATTGCCAGGCTTGTTATACTTTATTTTGAGGTATTGTTTTACGATTTCACTTAAGGGGGTATCTCCGGTCTTGTCTCCTTGTACGATGTCGCCAGGTCTTTTATTTACTACGATAATATGGTTGTCTTCATGTAGGACCTGAAGGTTTTTTACGTTGGAGTGTATGGGTTTGCTATGCGCCATCTGTAGCTATATCGATTGTTTTTTTCTACTAATATTCAATAACAAAATCAATATAACCCCAAATGTTACGGCCATATCGGCTACATTGAATATTCCGGTCTTAAATATACCTGCACGTATTTGAAAGAAATCTGTGACAGATCCGAGTATAATGCGGTCAATTAGGTTGCCGAGGCCTCCACCGATAACAAATGCAAAAGCCAGCACCATCCATTTGTTCAAATTCTTTTTAGTCAATGTTCTATGTAATAAAACCAACAGCACCAATAATGGTAGTCCTTGCAGTAAAATTACTTTAGCCATAGGAGGGAAGTTCTCCCCAAATCCTAGCATAGCTCCTTTGTTCTCGATATTTGTTAAAATAAAATGATCTTGGATCAACGGAATATAATCGTGGCTCTCTACATTGTTCCGAACCACTTTTTTAGATATTTGGTCGCAGCCAATATTCAAGAGTATCAAGGTAATGATCAAAACTCTTTTTAGGATAATGGGCCGCTTTAAATCCATCAAAATCTAATATTGTTCATCATCACTCGGAAAATCCATGCTTTTTACATCCTTAACATAGTTTCCGATAGCATTTCCCATTTCTTCGTACAGGTTCATGTACCTTCTAAGAAATCTAGGGTTGAACTCATGGGTCATACCCAATAGGTCGTGAACTACCAATACTTGCCCGTCCGCATATTTTCCGCCTCCGATCCCAATGGTGGGTATGGTAAGGCTTTCAGATACTTTTTTGGTAAGATTTGCCGGTATTTTTTCAAGAACAATTCCGAAACAGCCTAATTTTTCTAGCATTAGGGCATCTTCCATTAATTTGTTCGCCTCTTCTTCTTCTTTGGCCCTAACGGTATAGGTGCCAAATTTATAGATAGACTGTGGTGTAAGCCCCAAGTGCCCCATAACGGGTATACCGGCTGCGAGAATACGTTTAACCGATTCCTTTATTTCCGTTCCGCCTTCTACCTTTACAGCATGCGCTCCACTTTCTTTCATAATTCTAATTGCGGAACGCAAGGCTTCCTTAGGGTCGCTTTGGTAACTTCCAAACGGAAGGTCTACAACCACCAATGCTCTTTTTACCGCCCTAATTACCGATGATGCGTGATAGATCATTTGATCCAGCGTAATGGGTAGTGTAGTTTCGTGACCGGCCATTACATTACTTGCCGAATCTCCAACTAAAATCACATCCACATTGGCTGCATCCACGATTTTGGCCATGGAGTAATCATAAGCGGTAAGCATGGATATTTTTTCTCCATGACTTTTCATTTCCACCAATGATTTAACGGTTACTCTTTTGTACTCTTTTTTTGCGGTAGACATATGTTATAATTTGATCTTAACAAAAGTAATGAGTTTTGTTGATATAGAACATTTTGGGAGCATTGAACCTATTGCGTTTTTTATGTTTACCTTTAATGTATAACCCGATAACAATTTAGATTTGAAGAACACGGTATTACTTATTTCGTTGATGGCAACCATTGGTTTATTTGGGCAGTCAGAAGAAGAGATAAAGGTGCAAAAAACCATTGATTCTTTTTTTGAGTCTTTTCATGCCCAAGATTCGGTTGGAATGAAAAATGTGGTAACCCCAGAGATTATTTTACAGACCATTGGTCAAGATAAAGAAGGTAAAACAATACTTCGAACGGCAAATTTCGAGAATCTGGTAAAGTCGATTGTAAGTATACCCGATTCCATTTCATTTCAAGAGAAATTAAAGGGGTATTCCATACACCAAGATGGCATTATGGCCCATGCATGGACACCCTACGAGTTCTGGCTAAATGGAGAACTAAGCCATTGCGGTGTTAATTCTTTTCAGTTGCTAAAAGAAAACGGAACATGGAAAATCATATACCTCATAGACACTAGAAAACGAAAAGGGTGTACGAATACATCACAAAATGAGTAGACCAAGATTAACCGGACTAGTCTTGCCATTTTCTAGATGATGAGTTGTCTTGGGTAGGAAAATCGGCCGGAATTTTTTGGGTAACGTTTCCGGTAGCTGCCCACTCCGCACCTCTTTGAAAAGTGGTGATAAAACCAACACATTCCAAAGAATAGTCGAAATGGCCCAAGGTGGTATGAAAAACGTGTCCTTTACCGTAATCTATGGCCATTAACATAGGAACATGTTGCCCCAGCCCTTTAACGGAGGGGTCCCAGGGCGGAGCATTTTTTTCTACATCGGCATACGCGGTAGCCAAAATAGTGGCATTTTCAAACGGTCCGCGCATACGTTCATAAAGTTCATCTTGTGTATGTAGCCACTCATTCGGAATCCCGTTCATGATTGGGTGTTCCGGGGCCCTTGTGGTTAGCGTAAATTCATATTCCGGACCATGTGACCCACATACCCCTTCAGAATCATCGTGTATTAACTCGCCTTTATCGTTATAATATACATAAGGGCCGTTACTGCTATCTCTGCCTCCCCATGCTCCCAATCCTATCATTTTGTTGAACTCTTCCCATTCTCCCCATGCATTGTTGGCGGCATGTACAACTACAAAGCCTCCGCCATTGGAAAGGTATTTTTCAAAGTTTTTTCGGGTATCCTCGGGCCATAGGGCAGATTCGGCACCTAAATTAGATACAATAAGATCGTATTGACTAAAGTCTATAGAAAATGTAGATGTTTTTATGGGCTGGCTAGATGTTTTGTATTTGGTACTGTCCAGAGGATATTTTTCAATGAACATGGTATAAGGTTCAGGCCTTGATTCGTTGTATTTAATACCTAACCAGACCGAATCCATTCTGTGGATATCTACTTTAAAAAGGCCTGTTTCCTCTAAATAACTTTTCATCATCATAGTAGCCTTTGGCCATATGTAATGATTGTTTTGCCCGTCAATGATCAGCGCTTTTAGTTGTTTGGGCTCTTTTGTTTCTATTGCCTGTTCTTTTTTAGCTTTTCCGCATCCGATCGCTATAAGGAGTAGTAGGGCAAAACTTAAATTTCTCATAATCATAGGTTTGTTTGATGGTTTTTTGATCGAAGAAATACATATTGAAGAAAAATCGGTGTTTCAAATATTCTTTGAACGAAATTGTACCATCATAAAAATTGGTGATAATATAATGATCATATTGGCGCTGTGCAAAAGACATTATAAATTAGCGAAAAATAATTTTAAAAAATGATGCTATGAAATTGTTAGGAATCGGATCTAGAATAGAACATCCGGAATATGGTAAAGGTGTGGTAACCAATGTTTCATCTCAATATTATTGGGTGACTTTTATGGATGCAGGACTGGAAACCATTGATATAGATGCTGATTTTGAAGTGATAGAGGCGATAGAGTCCGAGGTGGATTCCGTAAGTTTTTTCGATGTAGAAAGTTCATTGGTTAAAATATTGGAAAAATGGAGCGATACGCATGAAAAAGTGGCGATTTCAGATAAATGGAGAGGGGGTAAGCTCATCTTGGAACCTGGGGATGCCATGGCCAATAAAGAAATGCCCATCGATACCTTTTTTCATAAAATAGTGATGGTAAGAGATCGAATACGTGTAATGGAACAGAAAATAAATTCCAGTAAAAATCTGGATGATCAAGAAAAGGTGGACCTCCAGCAATACATTACCCGCATTTATGGAAGCTTAACAAGTTTTAATGTGCTTTTTAAGAATAAGAGCGATCATTTTGTAGGTACCAAAAGCAAATAGAATTTATTGCTTCTCACGTAAATAAACCTAAGATTTGTTTGGAAGTCGTTTTTTAAACGGCTTCTTTCTTTTCGCTTAAGTATTTCCAATACCGTTTTGGTACGTGTTGGGTATGTAGTTTTTTGTTTATTCTTGATTTAATGTTGGTGCTGTTAAAATAATTGTTCCATAAATCCTGATATTGGTATTCTTCATTGGTAAAGGCATTGCTCTTATTAATGCTGTTTACATGCGCATCTGTCAAATCTAATGAGATCAACTCTACCGTATCTAAATTATAATAAAGCCCATAGCTTCGTTTTACATCATAGATTATCCAGGCCTGGTCGGCATAACGGTTTCTAAAATGTTTAGAGATAAGTGGAATTACGTCATAATCGGGTTCAATATTTGCAAAATAAACATCGTCTTTTGTCTTCTGAAAACGTACAAATGCTTCCATTCTATGTTTTTCCCGACCTACCTTGTGGGCCAATTGGTTTATTTTTAATACATAGTCATCGGAGAAATCGGTTCCCTTGTTTTCTATGGAACCCATGAGTTTCTGAATATAATAATAGAGTAGGGGCTCTATACCTTCTTGTCTGCTCAAAAAAGCAAAATAAATGCTTTTAATAGCCGAACTACTTCTTTTTTTTACGCCGTTCCAAACCCTTTTCGCCTTGTTTATATTGGTGAAAATGGTTTCGGTTTGAGAAAACAGCCCGTTCTGTGCCCGTTGGTTGCACTGAATGTCGGCATGGGACAATTTTTGTTCAAAGCCTACAAAAACTGCGGTCAAAAAACCATTGAAACTTCCGTCGTATATAAGCGATTTTGTTGTGTCCATAAGGTACGGTTTTAACTAAATAATGATAGTTGATTGCTATATTGGTTTCTAAATTTTCCGGTAGAATTTTGTAGTATCATTCCTTTTATACGTTCCGAGTCTAGGTCTCTTCTTTCCCAATACCTAGAGTTGCAGACAATAAAATATTTGGCTCGGTTTAGGGCCACACCCATATTTTTAAGGTGTTCCCAGTTCAATTTTCTGTACTTGCGCCCATTCATTATTTTATGCACAGACCTCATTCCAATACCGGGAATGCGTGCCAACATACGTTTGTCGGCAGTATTGATGTCTACGGGAAAGTGGTGCAGGTTCCTTAAGGCCCAACTCAGTTTAGGGTCTACATCAATATCAAGATTGGGGTGGTGGTCGTTCAATATTTCGTTTACCGAAAAACCATAAAAACGAAGCAACCAATCCGTTTGGTACAACCTATTTTCCCTTAGCATAGGAACCTGTGTGCCTATAGAAGGTAAACGGGCATCTTTCATAACCGGTACATAACCCGAATAATACACCCGTTTCATGTTGAATTTTTTATAGAAGTAAGTCGCGGAATACATGACATCTTTGTCCGATTCGCCCGTGGCCCCTACGATCATTTGTGTGCTTTGCCCTGCAGGCGCATATTTAGGAGTGCTCTTGATCAGTTTTTTTTCGTTCTTATGGCGTATGATCTCATTTCTGACCTTAAGCATGGGCTTGGCAAAATCTTCATGTTTTTTATCAGGTGCCAACAGTTTAAGACCGGAAATTGTGGGGATTTCTATGTTGACCGACAAACGGTCCGCATACAGTCCGGCCTCGTACATTAGTTCATCGCTAGCACCGGGTATGGACTTTAAATGAATGTAACCATTGAAATTTTCTTCTTCACGTAACTTTTTGGCAACTGCGATCAACCGCTCCATGGTATAGTCGGGGTTTTTAAAAATCCCCGAACTCAAAAACAATCCCTCTATATAATTTCTTCTGTAAAAGTTAATGGTAAGGTCCACTACTTCTTGAATCTTGAACGCGGCACGTTTTATATCGTTACTTTTTCTGGTTACACAATAGGCGCAATCAAAAATGCAATGGTTGGTCAAAAGAATCTTTAATAATGAAACACACCTGCCATCTTCGGTATAGGTGTGACATATGCCATTGCTGGCATTTCCAAGGCCTTTGTCCTTGTTCTTACGGTTGCTTCCGCTGCTAGAACACGATACATCGTATTTGGCGGCATCGGCAAGAATGTTCAGTTTTTCTTTTATTCGCTCAAAATTCATAGTAGTTGTAATTATTCCAAAAATATGGATATATTCCTAATTATGGAAATAATCCAAATATTATTTTGGATATAATCCATATTTGTTATATTTGAATATGGAAAATGAGCTTACGTTAAAAAGATTTACGGAAATAAGGAGGGAGTTAGGGTATACCCAAGCTGAATTTGCCGCGCTTATAGGGGTTTCGAACACAACGGCGGATATAGAGCGGGGGCGAACCAAGTTGTCCGGTAAGGTGGTTTCCGAACTACTTCGCCAGTTTAAAATAAATCCTCTATGGTTGTTCGGTGAAAGTGAAAACAAGTATTTGGAAACCTCGCAGACCAGTGTAATTCCGAAAGTAGTTACCGTAGATAGTTCTGAAAACGAGAATATGGTGTTGGTAAATGCGAAAGCGGCGGCGGGGTATCCCCAAAATATTTCCGATACCAGTTGGTACCGACAATTGCCCGCTTTTGACTTGCCCATACCCGAATTTAGAAACGCCACGTACAGGGGGTTTCAGGTAGAAGGGGATAGTATGTTGCCAAATTTGCATCCTGGCGAGTGGGTTTTGGCCAGGGCCATTGAGCATATAGATCATGTAAGCCCAAACAAGATGTATGTTGTGGTGTTGCAAGATTCTGTCATGGTGAAAAAGATTGAAAAAAGACCAAATTCAAATAATATAACCTTGGTTTCGTTGAACGAAACCTATCCGCCATACGATATTAAGCCTTTTCTGATTCAAGAAATATGGGAGGTAAGCAGTAAAATAACCTTTAATGTAGACGCCAGTACCGATAGCGGTCTCTTGCGACAATTACAAGAGTCGATGCAAGAACTTAAAAATCAATTGCAACACGTAAAAAAGGTTTGATCGTTCTGTAGAGCTATGGTTACATAAGTTTCTTTACATAAAGACCACTGTTCTTTAGTGTAAAACCTAAGCTTTTATATAGATTGATGGCTGCCGTTCTATGGTGTCCGCTAAATAAAAGAACATCGTTGAGTTTTCTTTTTTTGGCCTGCTCCAATAATTTTTCCATAAGCTGACGTCCAATACCTTTTCCCCGGTGCTTGTCAGATACAACCACATCTTCTATCATTCCCTTGTGCCCGGATACCACCTTGTAATTTGCCATCATGGCAATACCGATCAGTGAACCGCCATCAAAACAAGTAGCGATATCTATATCGTCTGGGCGTTCGAATATCGTGTTTAATGAAAGCTGCTTTATTTCTCCATTTAGCTGAAGGTACAGTTCTGATAATTGCTTTTGTAGATCATCGGTTACTTCTTGTTCGGACAGGAGCTTGATTTCCATACGTATAGTTTTATTAAAATACCCACCAAGTTATTAAAACGAAATGGAGAATTGTAATTCTAGTGATTGTATCCCCTAACGTCTCCCATAGAAAATTCCAGGGGACCCATAATGTGTGATTTGGGTAAAAAAGCACCACTGTCGGTAACCAACCAATCGTCCCAAGAAGCTTCTACACCTCCAATGGGTATAATTTTTACCCATAGCTTAAAACTTTTTGGAAAACCATTGGGCTGTAATATCCATAAGTAAGAATCGCCGGGTGTGGATCCTCCACTTGTATAGGTTACCAGAAGTCCCTCTAAGCCATTTTCTAGGGGAACTACCCGTCTTTCTACTCCTTCGTCAAAAACCTTGTAGGGCGCTATCAGCCAAAAAGAATCATTGTTGAATTTGTCTATGGCGTCGGCTACCAGTTTCTCATTCTCTTTAGTGTCGAGTCTTGTACCGTTTTTGTATCCTATGCTAGAGTCAGGTGCGATCAAATCCAGATCTACCCTATAATCGTCCCATTGTACCTCGACCGTCCTATTTTTTCGGTCCCATTTATAAAGATGGGCACCATCCCTAAACGACCATTCCAGAAAACGGGTGTTTTCAAATTTGCCATAATTCAGGGAATTCAACATTTTTTCGGCCAAGGCGTCCGCTTCCGGGCCCGATCGTCCCTCTGGCATTGGTTCGTTATATACGGCATAGATAACACCAAAGGCGATGATGGCCAAAACAAGTATGACCCCTAGTATTCTAAGTAATTTTTTTATCATTTTATATAATTGATCTGAGTAGGTATTATGGTACAAAAGTATTAAAAACCTACCGCCATATCATCACCGCGTTTATCTGCCCCGCCTTCCAATCGGCCATCTGGCAGTATTCTAATGGCGTCTACCTTACCGATTATCGGGGTGCGGTCTTCGTTTATGATATAGCCTTTAGATTTCATTTCTTCTTTTAAGGTGTCCGGAAAACCATTTGGTTCAAAAATGACCATGTCGGGTAGCCACTGATGGTGAAAGCGGGGAGCATTGACCGCCTCTTGCATACTCATATTGAACTCGTACGCATTTAAAATTGTTTGGGCCACTGCTGTTATTATCGTAGAGCCTCCAGGTGTACCGACCACCAACCATGGCTTACCTTCTTTTTCTACGATGGTGGGTGTCATACTGCTTAACATACGTTTTTCGGGGGCAATACTGTTTGCTTCGGCACCGATCAACCCAAACATGTTGGGTACTCCGGGTTTTGCACTAAAGTCATCCATTTCATTGTTCAAGAAAAACCCTAGTTCGTCCGAATATAATTTTGAACCGTAGGCACCGTTCAAGGTAGTGGTCACCGAAACAGCATTTCCCTCGGCATCTACGATAGAGTAGTGGGTGGTTTCCATACTTTCTATTATTTCAACATTTCCGCGTTCTACTTCCGAAGATTTGGTTGCCTTGTCAAAAGAAAAATTATCCATTCGATCTCGCAGGTAAGAATCACTGAGCAATACATCTAATGGAATGTCGACAAAATCGGGATCTCCCAAATAATAATTTCTGTCCGCATAGGCTCTACGTGCCGCCTCGGTAAACAATTGGACCGTTTTGGCGGAAATGTGGCCATACGAGGCCAGATCGTAGGGCTCTATCATTTTAAAGATCTGATTCATGGTGACGCCTCCGCTGCTAGGGGGGCTCATAGAAATAATTTTCAGGTCCTTGTAATTAAAGATAATGGGCTGTCTCCATACCGCTTGGTATTTTTCAAGGTCTTCCTCGGTAATATACCCGCCTTTCTCTTGTATGAAAGCCGCTAATTTTTGAGCCGTTTCCCCTTTGTAAAATCCGTCTCTTCCGTGTGCTGCAATTCTTCGCATGGTATTTGCCAAGGCCGGGTACTTTATTACATCCCCTTGTTTGTATTCTTTGGCAAATTTTGTGCTGTCGCCATTTACCTCGATAAATTTTTCTCTTTGGCTTGCCAATCTTCTTTCTTGGTTGGCGGTTACTACCACTCCTTTTTCGGCCAAGGCGATAACAGGTTCAAAAATTTCCTTTAAGGGGAGCGAACCAAATTTTTTATGGACTTCTATGATTCCGGCAACGGTTCCCGGTACACCAACAGCGGTGGCCCCCAAAGTACTTTTGTTCGGAATTACGTTTCCTAAAGAATCTAGGTACATGTCTTTGTGGCCGCTTAAAGGGGCTTTTTCCCTATAGTCCAATCCTCCAACATCACCGTCCGCTTTTCTGTAGACCATAAATCCGCCACCGCCTAAATTACCGGCGAAAGGGTAGGCGACTACCAGGGCCATTTCGGTTGCGACCATGGCATCAAAGGCGTTTCCTCCTTTTTTCATGATTTCCACCCCGATCTTTGAGGCCTCTTCGCGGGCAGATACTACCATGGCCTTATCGGTGACCAGGCCTGTTGGTGCCGGAGGTGATTTTTTACAATGTGTAAAAACTAAAAGCAGTAAAAAGAGGGCGGTAATTTTTTTCATAAAACTGGGTAATTGTTAGGTGTGGTCATTAAAATTATAGGGACTTAAATTTTTGCTTTGAAAATATAATCAATTCTTCAAAAAACATAGTAAACTCTTTTTCGAAATCAGCATAATGCTCTTCTAGGTCCAAAATGGCAAAGTTCATTTTAGATTTGTTTTTCGTTCTTCGGTTCATGCCGTTCAATACCTTCGAAATCCCTTCCATATTGGCATAATTGACTAGCCAGTTGTCAGAAATCATATAAGGCATCATTCTTTTTACGCCATCGGGCAAAATAGCATAGTTTTCTTCTAATTGGTCGTAAAAATTGTCCACGAATATTTCTAGGGGGGTGTCGGAGTACTCGGTCCAGTTTTTGGCCAAATAATGATCGTAAAAGATATCTACGATGACACGGCTGTAATGGCTATAGTTTTTATGAAGCCTTTTGCTGCTTATTTTGGGAATCTTGTGTGAATCTGTGTAGGTGTCTATGTGACGATGCAACGTTATTCCCTTTTGGATCCTTTGCGGTAGATGGTCGTATTTATTACCGCGAATACTGTCTGCTATAAAGTTTCCTATGGTGATGTCCTTATCCCCGAAAGAAAGATATATATGGGCAAGAAAGTTCATTAATCCTGTTTTGTTTATTTAAGGTCGAATTTACGAATTGATAAACACTCAAGTTCACTTAGAACTTTATATTTGCAAAAACTTAATTAGATTTATGACACTTATAAAATCAATTTCAGGAATAAGGGGTACCATTGGAGGTAAACCTGGGGACAACCTAACCCCAATCGATGCCGTTAAATTTGCCGCTTCTTACGGCATATGGTTAAAAGACTATTCGAAAAAAGATAAATTAAAAGTTGTTATAGGTCGCGATGCCCGTTTGTCGGGAGAGATGATTCAAAACTTGGTCGTATCTACCTTGGTAGGCTTGGGCATAGATGTAATAGATTTGGATCTGTCCACTACACCAACGGTAGAGATTGCGGTTCCTTTAGAAAAGGCCGATGGCGGTATTATTCTTACGGCCAGCCATAACCCTAAACAATGGAACGCTTTGAAATTGTTGAACGAAAAGGGAGAATTTTTGGATGCCGCACAAGGTGCCAAAATATTGGAGATAGCCGAAAAAGAGGATTTTGATTTCTCTGAGGTAGATGATCTGGGTGAAATTATCAAGAACGATAGTTATATAGATGTACACATAGATGAAGTGTTGGATCTTTCTTTGGTAGATGCGGAGGTCATTAAAAAGGCCGGTTTTAAAGTGGTCGTAGACGGTGTTAATTCTACCGGAGGTATTGCAATACCAAAATTATTGGAAGAACTAGGGGTGGAAGTGGTTAAGTTGTACTGTGATCCTACGGGGCACTTTCCTCATAATCCCGAACCGTTAAAAGAGCATTTGGCGGATATTTGTGAGTTGGTGGTAAAAGAGAAGGCAGATTTTGGAATCGTAGTGGATCCCGATGTTGATAGGTTAGCTTTTATTAGCAATGACGGGGAAATGTTCGGGGAAGAATATACCTTGGTTGCTTGTGCCGACTATGTTCTAAGCAAGACAAAAGGAAATACCGTTTCTAATTTATCTTCATCCAGGGCATTAAGGGATATCACCGAAAAACACGGTGGCACTTATGAGGCGTCTGCTGTTGGTGAGGTAAATGTGGTAACTAAAATGAAGGCCAACAATGCCGTAATCGGAGGAGAAGGTAATGGAGGGATAATTTATCCTGAAAGCCATTATGGCCGTGATTCGTTGGTAGGTACCGCCTTGTTTTTGATGCTTATGGCAGAAAAAGGAGGGACCGTAGCAGAGCTTAGGGCAAGTTACCCAAGTTACTACATGAGCAAAAATAAGATTCAATTGACTCCTGAATTGGATGTCGATGGCATCTTAAAGGCCATGGCAGAAAAATATAAAAACGAGGAAATCTCTACCATAGACGGTGTAAAAATTGATTTCCCTGAAAACTGGGTGCACCTTAGAAAATCTAATACCGAACCTATTATCAGAATATATACCGAAGCTAAGAGCCAGTCGGAAGCGGATGCCTTGGCAGAAAGGATTATTGATGAAATAAAGGAAGTGGCCGGTATTTAAGACAGAAAATAAACGTTGGATTTTTTCCGCATTTTATATTCCCCCGTATTTATAATATGGGGGAATGTTTTTTATAAGGTGTCTATTCTGGAAATATTCAGGTTTTTGCGAAATGGGCAGGTTTCTTGTTGCGGTGTTTCCATCTTCTATGTGTCCACAGGTAATATTCCGGCCTTTCTTTGATTTGTTGTTCCGTTAGGCGTAAAAACGTATCGGTTATTTCGTTCTCTTGGGTTTCTTTTCCGTTTTCTGTAATAGTGGTGAACTCCGCTTGGTAATACCCTCTTTTCACCTTTGATACTTTTAAGAAGACTACGGCAAGTCCCAATTTTCTGGCCATGGTTTCCGCACCGTTAAAAACCGGTACTTTTATTCCCATAAACTCGGCCCAATATTGTGCCTTATGGGCTTGTGGTGATTGGTCGCTGACCATTCCGTAAACGCTTGGAACCTCTTCTCGCAGGTTTCTTACTACCGTCTTTACCGTTTGCTGTTGGGTGATCAGGGTGGTGTTCCAACGGGCCCTTACCTTTTTTATAAAATTGTCAAAATAGTGGTTGCCGATTTTTTGGTAGACACCGTATCCTTTGGCATTTATATAATTGTTGATACTTACGTTCCATTCCCAATTGGCATAGTGGGCGCATACAATTAAAATGCTACGTTTTTTTTCGAGCTCCCTTAACAGCTCAATATTGGTAACATGGTATTTTTTTTTGACATCCTCCTTGCTCAGGTTCATGGTTTTTACCATTTCTAGAAACATATCGCACATATGTTTATAGAATGCTTTTTCGATCCTGTGTATTTCTTTCTCGTCTTTCTGGGGGAAAACCAGTTTTAAATTGTTAACGACCACTTTTCTCCTATACCGAACAATGTGGTAGACAATAAAAAAAATAATGTCTGAAAATCCGTAGAACAATCGATGTGGTAAAATTGAAATAACCCATAAAAATGGATAGACCAATATAAAAACCAATAGCTGCATGCCTTCTGTTATAATGGGCAAATATAGCTATATTTGAACCCAATAGTAAGGGTTTTTATATGTACAATATGGATTTGGCCACGATCGTGGTAATAGGTGCCAATATTTTGGTATCGCTTAAAGGGTTCAATGATTCGTATTTTTTTGACAGGTACAAATTTAGTATCGGGGCCATTAACAGTGGCCAAAAGGAAAGAATGCTTACCTCGGGTTTTTTGCATGTGGACATCGCCCACTTGTTTTTTAATATGTTCACGTTGTATTTTTTTGCAAACGTTGTCATTAACTGGTTTGGGCAGGCCAAATTTCTTATAATCTATTTCATCAGTTTGTTGGCAGGAAGCTTGTTGGCCCTGTTCTTTCATAAAAAAGAACCATACTATAGTGCGGTAGGGGCCAGTGGTGCCGTAACGGGTATACTGTATGCGGCCATTCTCTTGCAACCCGATATGCGTTTGGTTATTATGTTTATACCGATTCCGCTACCGGCCTACGTCTTGGGCATAGGGTATTTGCTCTATTCTATTTATGGTATGAAAAGTAGATTGGGCAATATTGGGCATACGGCCCATTTTGGAGGGGCCATCGGAGGCTATTTGGCCACCTTGATCTTTATGCCAAGTCTTCTGCAGACAGATACCTTAATGGTTATTTTATTGGCATTGCCGATCGTTCTTCTTTTTGTTTTGGAGAAAATGGGTAAAATATAAAAGGACTATAAGAGAATGGGTTTATCTCTTATTGATGTTAAAAATAAAAAAGCCCGAGCAGTTTCTGCTCGGGCTTTTTTATAGTTCGTTTCAATAAATTAATCCAATAATTCGGATACTTTTTGTTCCAACGCAGGACCTCTTAGGTTCTTGGCAACGATGACACCGTTTTCATCCAACAAAAACGCTGCAGGAATAGCATCTACATTATATAACCTGGCGATGGCATCATCAAAATAGGCAATGTTAGAAATATGGTTCCATTCTAGGCCATCGTCGGCAATAGCCTTTTTCCAAGCATCGGCACTTTTGTCCAAAGAGACACCAATAACATTCAACCCTTTTTCATGGTATTTCTTATAAACCGATACAATGTTGGGATTTTCGGCCCTACAAGGTCTGCACCATGCCGCCCAAAAATCTATCAAGGTTACCTTTCCGAGTACATCGTTCAGGGCAATGGTTTCCCCGTCTGGGTTGGGTCCCGAAAAATTTGGGGCCTTCGCACCGATAGCGGTATTTTTTGCCTGCTCTTCAGATTTTTTAAGTTCTTCCAAGCTTTCGATGATACGCTTGCCCGGTTTAGAATCTTTTACCTCAGGGGTAAAAGTATTGTAAAGCTCTTGTATTTCTTCGCTTCCCAATATTTTTGCAGCGGTAGCCCTTTCTAGCAACAAGGCAGAAATTAAAGCGTTCGGGTTGTTTTTGATATAATCGACTTCAAAATTTTGATATTCCTCTTGTAGCTCTTGCATTTCATCTCTAAGCGCTATCATGGTCTCTTGAGAACCCCCAGAGGTAGATGCATGCTGCATATCTTGCTGAATGGATTGTGCACGTTGCGATATTTCCCTAGACTGCTTCATGTAGTCGGAAAATAGCTCGTTTTGTGTCGTACCTTCTATTTTTGCAAAACCTAAACTGTCTATTTGAGCTTCGAAATCAATATCGCCGTTCTCTAGGATAAGGGCGGCGTACGTGTTGGCTTTGTCTACAAATAAGTAATGTAGTTCTGGTTTTTCCGACACTCCTTTAAAGGTAAACTTACCGCCGGTGACCATAGTTGTGTCCACTTCTACAGGTTGGTTGTCCTCACCGATCTTTTTTAAGAAGACTTGGGTGCCATCTTCTATATCTCCCCTTAAGGAACCGTTTATGGTAAACCCATTAGAGGATTCGTTGCAGCTTAGCATGGTTAGGAAACCCAAAGAAAGTAGTACTATTTTTTTCATGTCAATTTTTTTGTGAATCACAAAGGTAATTATATTCTTTAACAGGATAAAAAAAAGACCCTAAGGCAATTAGCTTAAGGTCTTTTTTAATATTTACTTAAGAATTTTCAAAACAAATAACGGATTCCGAATCCTATATCAAAATCAAAGTTATCCGAAAAACCGCTGTAGCCTAAAACGCCTACTTCGGGCCTAAAGTCCAAAGATAGTAGCAAAGGGATGTCAAAACGGTACTCAACACCTATATCTCCTGCAGCGAGTACAAACAGTCCTTCGTCGTCAGGGTCGGTGGCATATGCAAAGTCTACACTACCAAGACCGCCTCCAACGCCATAATACCAGTTAAAACCACCTTCTATGGGTCTTACCCATTGGTACAGACCAACCAGTTTAAAGGCGTCAAAGTTTCTGCTGTCCCTCCAGCCAAGGTCAAACTCGGCCCTGTTATAACGACCAATGGATTTTTGATAGGATATTTCTGCCCCAAAACCATCGCTGTCCCCCAATCGCAGTCCGAGTGCATGGTCCGAGATTTCTTGGCTATTCATTGAAAATGTGATAAATACAGTTAATACGGATAAATAATTTAAAATTTTCATCTGTTCCTTTTTTAGATTTATAACAAAAAGCAGCATTTTGTAACTTGTTGCTCAAACAATAAAACTTAATTTAGCAACCAAAATTGTGCCAAGTTGGATATTAAATTACTCTCCCGATTAGATAAGGATCTACAGGGAAATTTACGAATCGACGAACTGTCAAGAACCTTATATGCAACAGATGCCTCTGTGTATAGAAAAAAGCCGTTGGCCGTTGCTTTTCCGAAGACCATAGAAGATATAAAAAAACTTATTTCCTTTGCCAACGAGCATAAGGTGGGTCTTATTCCGCGTACGGCAGGTACCTCTTTGGCAGGTCAAGTTGTCGGTGATGGCATTGTGGTGGATGTCTCTAGGTATTTTACAAAAATTCTTGACTTCGACGAGAAGAAGAAACAGATTACGGTACAACCTGGTGTAATTAGAGACGAACTCAATCAATATTTGGCACCGTACGGACTCTTTTTTGGTCCCAATACTTCTACGGCAAACCGTTGTATGATAGGGGGAATGGTGGGTAACAACTCTTCGGGTACCACCTCTATACAATACGGCATTACCAGAGAAAAAATTGTATCGTTAAAAACTGTTCTGTCCGACGGCAATGAGGCAGAGTTCAAGGCGTTGACGACTTCCGAATTCGAGGAAAAGACAAAACTGAATACATTAGAAGGAAGCATATATAAAAAACTATACGAAGAGTTATCGCCCAAAGAAGTACAAGAACGTATTTTTTCAGAGTTTCCAAAACCCGAGATCCATAGAAGAAACACGGGGTATGCCATAGACGAACTTTTAAATACCAATGTTTTTGGCGATACCGATGAAAAAATAAACATCTGTAAGCTGCTCAGCGGTAGTGAGGGTACTTTGGCATTTACAACAGAGGTCACTTTGTCTTTGGAGGACCTTCCCCCAAAACTCTCCGCCATGGTGGTTACACATTATAAGACCCTCGAAGATTGCCTTAGTGATGTCGCACCGGTAATGCAGCACAACCTGCATCTATGTGAGATGATGGACAAGGTGATTTTAGATTGTACAAAGAACAATAGAGAGCAGTTAAAGAATCGATTTTTTGTAGAAGGCGATCCGGCAGCTTTGTTGATGTTAGAGGTAAAGGCCCATACCGAAGAGGATTTGGACAGTCAGTTAAAAGAATTGCAAAGTACCATCGAAACCTCAGGTTTGAGTTATGCCAGCCCTGTACTTTATGGCAACGATGTAAACAAGGCCGTAACCCTTAGAAAGGCCGGATTAGGGCTTTTGGGCAATATGGTAGGCGACCGTAAGGCAGTTGCCTGTATAGAGGACACAGCGGTGGCCGTTAGTGATTTAAAGGCTTTTATCGGTGAGTTTTCGCAAATAATGGCAAATTATAAACAGTCCGCTGTTTATTATGCGCACGCCGGCGCGGGTGAATTGCACCTACGTCCGATCCTAAACCTGAAAAAAGGCGATGATGTTGTTATGTTTAGGGATATTACTACCGATGTCGCTAGATTGACGAAAAAATACAAAGGCTCTTTTAGTGGAGAGCATGGCGATGGTATCGTTAGGGCCGAGTTTATACCTATTATGGTAGGCCAAGAAAATTACGAGCTGTTGAGAAGGGTAAAATCTTATTTTGACCCTAATGGTATCCTTAACCCCGGTAAAATTGTCGATGCCTATCCTATGGATGAGAGTCTTAGGTACGAGGTGGATCGAGAAGAACCCGAAATAGAGACGATGCTCGATTTTTCCGACAGTCAAGGTATACTAAGGGCTGCCGAAAAATGTAATGGTGGGGGTGATTGTAGAAAGACGGAGAAAGCCGTTGGTGCCATGTGCCCGAGCTTTCATGCCACAAGGGACGAAAAACATACGACAAGGGGCAGGGCCAATGCCTTACGTGAGTTTTTAACGGTCTCTGATAAAAAGAACAAGTTCGATCAAAAAGAACTAAAAGAAGTTTTTGACCTTTGCTTAAGTTGCAAGGCCTGTGCCAGCGAGTGTCCCAGTAATGTAGATGTCGCTACCTTAAAAGCAGAATTTTTATACCAATACCAAGAGGCGAACGGCTATCCTTTAAGAGGTAAATTGTTTGCTTACAATACAGGTCTAAATCGTTTGGGCAGTAAATTTTCAGGTATTACCAATACCTTGTATAAGTCCAAATCTTTTGGGGGCGTGCTTAAGAAATTTGCCGGAGTGGCACCCGAAAGAACCTTGCCAAGTGTTTATAGTTTTAATTTCGATAAATACCTACAAAAGGCTAAGAATAAGAACAGTGCAAACAAACAAAAAGTTGTTTTGTATATCGATGAATTTACCAAGTATTTGGATATTTCCGTTGGTAAAGATGCCATCGACCTGTTGACCGGGCTGGGTTTTGATGTAACGCTGTACTATGCGGAAAGCGGTAGAACCTTTTTGTCCAAAGGTTTTTTAAAGCAGGCAAAATCGTTGGTGGAAAAAAATGCCGTGGCCCTGTTGGACTATACCGAGAAAAAATGGCCGGTCTTAGGCTTGGAGCCATCGGCAATATTGTCTTTTAGGGATGAGTACAAACGTATGATCCAAGATGCCGAAGTGGCCGAAAAAATAGCGGCTAATTCATTTTTGGTAGAAGAGTTCCTTTCCTTGAAAATAGAGGAAGGCACATTGGATGCTTCGCTCTTTACCGAAGAGGAAAAAGAGATCAAGATCCACAACCATTGTCATCAAAAGGCATTGAGCAATCAAAAAGTAACGTTTGATGTACTGAACCTGCCAAAGAATTATAAGGTTACCATTATACCTTCTGGTTGCTGTGGTATGGCAGGATCTTTTGGTTATGAAAAAGAGCATTACGAAACCAGTATGAAGGTAGGTGGCCTAAAACTTTTTCCCGCTGTTTCCAAAGCCGGCCCAGATACACTTATCGCTGCCAATGGAACGAGTTGTAGGCATCAGATTTTTGATGGCACCAAAAGAATCGCAGAGCATCCCGTTAGTATTTTAAGAAAGGCCTTGTTGCCGTAGTTCTTAAATTAGGCCTTTTTTATTGTCTTCTTTTTCCGCTTTGTTGGAAATAGAGGCGATGAGCTCGTTGATGTTCATCTGTTTTAAGGCTTCGTCCATAAAAAACGGCGATAGCTTGTCATTTTTATATTGATAGAGCTTCCATCTTTTCAACGAATACTCCAAAGCGGTCAAATTTTCTACCCAATCACCCGAGTTTAGGTAGGTGGTGCTTCCTTTGGGTGTTTCTACATTTTTCTTTTTAGGCTGGTGTATATGGCCGCATACAACATAGTCATAGTGGTTTTCTATGGCCACATCTATTACCGTTTCTTCAAAATTGGAGATATATTTCTCGGACCACTCTTCGTTGTCCTTTATTTTATTGGCCAGTGAGTACTTTTCTTTTTTTAGGTTTTTTAAAAACCAATTGTTGAGTTTGTTGCAATTGATCAAGAGCGAGAAGCCAAAGCTTCCCAATTTGGCCATCCATCGTCCGTTTATCCATGGAATATCAAAAACATCCCCGTGAAAGAACCAGGCTTTTTTACCGTGTAGGTCTAGCACCAGCTTCCTGCAGAACTTGATGTTTCCCAAAGAGATGTTCGCAAGGGTTTTTGGGGCATGGTCGTGGTTTCCCATAATATAGTACACCTCGGTTCCCTTAGATGCCATCGACACGATCTTTTTGATGACATTTAGGTGGGAGGCAGGGAAATAACTTTTTTTAAATTGCCAAATATCCACGATATCACCGTTTAAGATCAGTGTTTTTGGTTGTATACTGCATAAGTAGGCCAGTAATTCGTCAGCATAGCAATCGTAGGTGCCAAGATGCACATCTGATATGAGGGCTATATCTAATTTTCTTTTTTTCAAAGTAGAAGTTTGGGCAAAATTAATTGTAATGATTTATTAATGAGTGTGTTATAGCATCAACATTTGGCAAGCTTAGTGTTAAATAATCATTACGTAGGGCAGCGAACTTTAATTTAACTTTAAGTGATGGGTAAATTTTTCTCTAAAGCATATAAAAATTACCTTTGCGATCAACATTTTGTAAAAATATTATGGCGGGCAATTCCTTTGGTAATTTATTTAAGGTAACTACATTCGGAGAATCACACGGTAGGGCTATTGGAGGTGTTTTAGATGGTTGTCCCGCTGGAATAGCATTGGACCTAAGTTTGATCCAAAAAGATTTGGATCGAAGAAAACCGGGACAGTCGGCCATAGTGACGCAGCGAAAAGAGCCGGACGAGGTAGAAATATACTCGGGAGTGTTCGAGGGGAAGACCACTGGAACCCCTATCGGTTTTGCCATTCATAATACCAATCAAAAATCAAAGGATTACGGACATATAAAAGATTCGTATCGGCCTTCACATGCCGATTATGTGTACGATAAAAAATATGGCTTTCGCGATTACCGGGGTGGTGGACGGAGTTCTGCCCGTGAAACTGCCAGTAGGGTAGTGGCGGGTGCCATCGCCAAGCAATTTTTGCAAGATGTGGAGATAGTGGCATATGTTTCTCAGGTTGGGGATCTACAACTGCAGAAAAGCTATTCGGAACTAGATCTATCGGCTGCCGAAAATAATGCTGTTAGGTGTCCGGATGCGGAAATGGCCGCTAAAATGGAATCGTATATCAAAGAAATCAAGAAACAGGGCGATACCATAGGAGGGGTAATCACCTGTGTGGCCAAAAATGTTCCCATCGGTTGGGGCGAGCCGGCCTTTGATAAGTTACATGCCGAACTGGGCAAGGCAATGCTATCCATAAATGCCGTAAAGGGCTTTGAGTACGGTAGCGGTTTTGCAGGGGTTACCATGAAAGGTAGCGAGCACAACGACCCTTTTAATACCGACGGTACCACAAAAACGAATTATAGCGGCGGTATACAAGGGGGTATCAGCAACGGAATGGATATCTATTTTAATGTGGCCTTTAAACCAGTAGCTACTGTGATACAAGGGTATGAAACCATAGACCGTGAGGGAAATATGGTAAAAACACAAGGCAAAGGTAGACACGATCCCTGTGTGGTGCCAAGGGCGGTACCTATTGTCGAAGCCATGACTGCCTTAGTGTTAGCGGATTACAAATTACTATCCAGAACAAATAGAATTTAATTTTTTTTAGGGGTGGCATGTATGCTCTCAATTTGGTATATTGAGCCAAAAGAACAGTAATATGCGCAAACTAGAACTGCATTGGAAAATTCTAATAGGGATGCTTTTGGGCATTCTTTTTGGTTTTTTAATGACCCAAGTGTCTTGGGGTCGAGATTTTGTAGGGGATTGGATCAAGCCCTTGGGAAGTATCTTCGTAAAACTACTGAAACTGATCGCCATACCATTGATACTAGCTTCGCTGATCAAAGGTATTTCAGATTTAAAGGATATATCCAAATTTCGTAATATAGGTTTGCGTACCATTGCCATATACATTGGTACTACGGTCATTGCCATATCCATAGGACTTATTTTGGTAAATATTTTAAAGCCGGGTGAGGGTATATCGGATGATACGATTACCCAGCTGACCGAAGCTTACTCGAATGATAGCGGGGTGACCTCTAAATTGGAAGAGGCCTCACGACAAAAAGATAGCGGACCGCTTCAGTTTTTAGAGGACATGGTGCCCGATAATGCCTTTAGGGCCTTGGGGGATAATAGTCTAATGCTTCAGGTGATTTTCTTTACCATTTTTATGGGGATATCCATGTTGTTGATCGGGGAGGAAAGAGCCCGGCCCTTGAAAAATTTCTTTGATTCGATGAACGATGTGGTGTTGAAAATGGTGGATCTGATCATGCTTACCGCGCCGGTAGCCGTTTTTGCCCTTTTGGCCAATGTGGTGGTTTCTTCGGGTGATTCGGAGCTGTTGATCGCCCTTTTAAAATATGCAGGGGTCGTAACCATTGGCTTGTTGTTAATGATCGTGTTTTATAGCCTTTTTGTTGCCGTATTTGCGCGGTACAATCCGTGGAAATTCTTAAAAGAAATGAGTCCGGCCCAACTTTTGGCTTTTTCTACCAGTTCCAGTGCCGCAACCTTGCCGGTGACGATGGAGCGTGTAGAGGAGCATATAGGGGTAGATAAGGAGGTATCCAGTTTTGTGCTTCCCGTAGGGGCCACTATAAATATGGACGGTACCAGTCTTTATCAGGGGGTGGCAGCGGTGTTTATTGCGCAGGCCCTAAGTTTCGACTTGCCATTTTCTGCCCAGTTGACCATTGTGTTAACGGCGCTGTTGGCCTCTATCGGGTCTGCGGCCGTACCGGGGGCCGGTATGGTGATGCTGGTGATCGTTTTAGAATCTATAGGTTTTCCACAGGATAAACTGGCTATCGGACTCGCCCTTATTTTCGCGGTAGATAGACCATTGGATATGTTGCGTACCGTGGTAAACGTTACCGGTGACGCCTGTGTGTCTATGATCGTGGCCAAGTCGGTCGGAAAGTTGGGAGAACCCAAAGTGCAGAATTGGGACGACCACTACGACGAGGTAAAATAACGGAAATAACGCCACCCTTTCTTTTGGAGTGGTAACTAATCTAAAAATTTGGACTTCAGTTCGGGAGTTGGCACCATACAGGCCTCCTTTTTGCCGTACCATTTGTAGCGGTTACGGGCAACAAAATCGTATACGATATTTCGAAGACCCGTGGGAATCCACTGTAAAATCGACGATAGGGTCTTGTAGCCCTTCAATTGCTTGCCGATTTCGAGGGCGGCATCCGATTTTACGTAGTAAGCCACCCCGGGTTCTATAAGAATGATGGAATCTACCTGCGAGGTATCAATACCACGTTCCGAAGTTAGCCGTTGGCCCACCTCACTTTGCAAGGCCGCATAGCGGAAGGTATCGTTGGCGTCCCGTTTGATGATAAACTGCACGGCCCCGTTGCATAAGTTGCAGACCCCGTCGAACAAAATGATTTGTTTTGAATTTTCCACACTACAAAGATAGTATGATTAAGAATCATGGCCTAGAAGGAGATGAGGGAGGTTTTGACTATAGGTATGACAAATAATGTATGTGGTAATATTATTGTATTTAATTATTTATTTATCATTTTATAAATCC
Organism: Maribacter sp. MMG018; assembly: GCF_018100785.1. Lineage (GTDB taxonomy): Bacteria > Bacteroidota > Bacteroidia > Flavobacteriales > Flavobacteriaceae > Maribacter. The sequence continues at coordinate 641,015 of NZ_JAGJEC010000002.1, forward strand.
AAAATAGCATTATTATTACAATAGCCAGCAAGGAAATTGATATTATAGTAAAAGAAGTTTTTATAACGTCAAATTCAAAAAAGTCAATATTTGAGGTGGAAATTATATTATAAACCTCAGGAACTGATAAGTACCAAATTAAAAGACAAAATATAGTAGATAATATTGATTTTGCCATCAATAAATTTTTGTCTTTTTTCCAATTTTTAAGTTTTTTGGGTTGAATATTCGAAGGTCTCTCTTGTTTTAAAAATTCATTCACAGTTTTTCCTATGTGGGAAAAGAGCAATCCTTGAAAAACAAGTAAAATACTAAATGCGGTTAGATGGTCAATCATCAGTTATATCAATTTCAAATTGTTCTCTTAAAAAGTCGTAGGTGTCTTCAGGGCACTCATATATTGCTAAATATCCTCTTTTTTTGGTTAGAGGAAATAGCTGTGCATTTCTTTGGGATAAATATGTGTTTATTTCCTCTTTAATAACTCCAGATGTAATTTCCATTTCATATTTTCCACTATCATGATTAAGTAGAGCGGTACGGATGATCGACTTAATTGTATTTCTAATGAAAAGTGATATTTTAGTTCTGAATCTTGAGTTGGTATTTCTTAACAATGTTCTACTTTGGGATTGAGTAATTTGAAAAATACTAGAAATTTCATGTTCATATGGAACTCTGTTCATAAAGTAGTGGTTTAGTAGAAAGAATAAACGTTCTTGTTGTACTTCATCTGCTCTCGTAGGAAGTCCTTTTTCTTTGAACATTTTCACATATTCTATAAATGAAGCTTTTGCTAGTTTCGATAGGTGTTCTTGTAAATTATCTTCTTCCGATAAACGAAGACATTCTCGAATTACTAACTTATCATCTTCTGTTAATTCATTATCGCTGATGTTAATGGTAATATTCATAGTATTATTTTAATGGTGTCCATGTTGCAAAAGGTCTAATTTTTTCTATAAATTTAAATCTATCCACCAAATTTCTAAGTATTTTCTAATACAGTCAATAGTATAACGTGTTGGTTATCAACTATTTTTTAACAGAATATGGCGTAACCTTTGAAAATATTCCCCCATGGGTATTCTGTGGGAGATTATTATTTTATAGGGCTAGGGGAGGGAGAAACCAAAAAGCGACTTGGCCCTATTCGCGGATACGTTTGCCCCTAGATAATTTGTTATTTGTGTAGTGTTCTGTGTGGTGTTACCTATAGTGGTTATTTCAGTCCGTACAAAGCGGACACCTTTTTAAGGTCCGTTGATGTATTGACTTCATAAAAGTAGTCCAGTTGCCATTTTTGGGTACGTTCCGCCTGCTTGTTGCTTACAACATCCCATTTCGGATATACCCGAAACGCTCTTTTTCCTTCTTTCTCTGGGGTGGACATGATGCCTTTTTCGATCAGTACCGATTTCGGGAAAACAAACTGCCCTAGTCTGTTATCTTGCTGTACGTTAACGACATAAAAGTCTATTTCGTCAGCTGCTTCAAAGGGTGCAATGATTCCTCTTTCATTTCTTTTCCAAAAGGTCACAAACTGTCCCGCTTTTTTGGGTGTGGTTTTAGCCTTTCTACCCAAAATGCTGCGTCCGTTCAATTGATAATGGCAGGCCATGTATTCCTTACTTTCCGCTTCGGTTTCAAAATCGGTCATTGTAAGTGCGCATTTGTCGTATACTGCTGTTTTTATGTGATTGAGAGTACTATCCATGGTGAGCATTGATTTTAGGGGCGCGGGTATCAACTATGAAAGGAACAAATCCGTTTTATAGATACATACTACCGTTGACGAAGTTCGGGTATTTTTCTAGGAAGCCAATAAAAGAAAACCTTATTTGTGGGGAGCTGTTTAACAATGCCCACGATAATCTTAATAACATACTAATCGGTATGTTTTTGTTGTTTAATCGCCAATCGTATTGTTCTTGGCAGTATTTAGTGGGTCTGTGCTAGTATCCATTGGGTGATTTCCGCTAATGCAAGAGGAGAAAAGGTTTGTTCTATGGTGCTGTATTCGTTGGGAGAACCCGTTTCGCATTCTTGAAATAAGTGGTTCAGGTTTTCAAATTCTTTTATACTTACGTTTTTATTGCCTCCTCTTGTCAGGGCATTTTTTATGGCCGTCAAATTCTCGTCGGAAGGCACTTGCAAATCTTTTTCTCCGTTCACGGCCAAAACCGGGCACGTTACTTTCTCTAGTGCGCTTGCCGGATCATATTTTAAAAAATATAGCATCCAAGGGCTTGTAATTTGATCTACCTGCATGGCAACATACGCATCTTCCGCCGTTCTGTTTATAGTTTCCGTACTCTTTTCATTTTTAATGGCTTCGGTAATCATATGTGTCAAATCGGTTTTCAATTGTCCAACATCATCGGCCGTGGTGACCATGGTAAAAAGCGTTGTATTGGTTTCCATCGCTTTTTTAATGTCGGGTTCAGAAACCCCGTTGGCCCTTGCTATACGCTCTTGTTGAAGCAATAACAGTTGGTCGCCCGGTATTCCGGTACCTGCCAACAAGACGATAAAGGCCACGTCTTTTGAGGTAGCGGCCACCATAGGGGCAATAATACCGCCCTCGCTATGCCCAACAAGGCCCATATTGTTTTTATCGATTTCCTTTCTTGTTTTTAAATAGGCAAGGGCACTTTCTACATCGGTGGCAAAATCGGCGGAAGTGGCGGTCTTAAAATCACCGGTAGATTTCCCGACCCCTCTGTCATCATACCGTAATACGGCAATTCCGTTTTTGGTCAAATAATCGGAGATGACCAAAAAGGGCTTGTGCCCGAGTAATTCTTCGTTCCTGTTCTGTGGTCCGCTTCCGGAAATTAAGATCACCGCCGGAAAAACACCTTCTTTTTTGGGCAAGGTCAATGTGCCGGCCAAAGAAATACCTGCTTTTGTGTTTTGAAACGTTACCTCTTCCGAGTGGTAGGGATAAGGCTTTGTAGGTTCTTGGGGCCGCTTTACCATTTCTTTCTCCACTGCCTTTCTTGATAGGTTCAAAGGGTATTCTTGTCCCATTTGTTTAAAGGTGCCGACTATCCCATCTTCTTGTATGGTGCCCTGGTATTCCATTTGGATGTTATCGACCGCAAAGGTAAGGGTCGCGTCCTCGAAGGTGGTGCGGGTGACGGGAATGCCTTTGGCTCCCTGATCGGGACTGTCCATTGTTGAAGTATAGCCATTGTCGGTCTTTGTAACATTGAAAACAAGTCTTAATTCTATGCCCTGTACTTTTAAGACACCGTTCCATTGACCGGTAATGTCTTGGGCGGTTAAAGTGAACGTAGTTAAAAATATGAAAAATAGGGCTATATAGAGATTCATATAAAGTTTTAGTTTAAATATTATCACGCCCAATTTTTGTTGGCATGGGCGATTTGTTGTTTTTAAAATTACTACATTTTAAGCGTAGTGCTTGCGAAAATTCTTTTTATCCGCTTATGAATACATAGGATCCCATATGTACGGTGTTGAGTCCGGTAGTCGTAGCTTCTTGCCGATAACGACCACTCTTTTTATAACCCGTTGAGGAATCTGCTTAGGTCGGTCTCCTTGTCTAGTCCCAATTTCTTCTTTAACCGGTATTTCGATTTTAAGATGCTGTCGGGCAATACGTTCATCGTGGCCGCAATCTCTTTGGTGGTCAGGTTCATGCGTAGAAAGGCGGCCAATCGAATCTCTTTTTCGGAGACATCGGCCGATAGGGTCTTTAATTTTTGGTCAAAGTCGTTGTGCACCTCCGAAAAATAGGTCTTAAAGACCTCCCAGTCCTTGTCAGAGGCATTTTCTTTCTTTAAGAGCATTACGATACGGCGAAACTCCATTTTAAACTTCTCGGGCGAGTTTTTGATGTTCTCCAGATTTTCCATCAACTCTTGTATAAAAGTGTTTTTTTGTACCAGATGCAGGGTCTGGCTAGTAAGTTCCTTCTTTTTATAGGCAATTTCCTGTTTGTAGATCTCTTCCTGCTTTTCGCGGGCGATCCGGTTCTTTTTAATGCGTTGCCGATACCCAAACACCGAAAGCCCAAATAAGGCTAGGGCAGAGGCCATTCCCCCAGCATACAACCCCTTTCTCAAGTTGCTGATTTCCACTTCTTGGTTCAAGATTTTGATTTCCTCTTCCTGCAGTGCGATTTCGGCTTCTTTTTTTTCGGTTTGGTATTTTATCTCCAGTTCATTGATCTTGTCTGCATTCTCTTTGCTGTAGATAGAATCATGTATAACCTGATGTTTTACTCTGTAATCATAAGCTTCGTTATACCTTTTTAGGGCAGCATAGGTGTCGGACAGATTTAAATAATGCTGCTGTAAGCTTATTTTGAAATTGTACGTATTGATTAAAGAACCGGCTTTTTTAAAATGAACAAGGGCCATTTCTGGATTTTTTAATTTCAATTCGGTACGTCCCAAGTTATTATAATTAAAAAGAGTGTTGTTAAAGCTCTTGTTTTCAAGATTGAGTTTGAGAGCTTTGTTGAAAATTTCTTTGGCCCTTTGAAGACTGTCCATTTCAAACAAAGTGGTTCCTATATTGTTGTATGCATTTCCAAGCTGATGGGGCAAACCATTTTTAATATAATATTGGATATTTTCATTGAAATATTCCAAAGATTCGGGATACCGATTAAGCCATTGTAAGGCAAGGCCGATATTGGACTTAATTTTCATAAGGTTCACCGAGTCCTTATTTTCAGCAGCAATTTTTTCGGCTTTTTTGTAATAGGAGAGCGATACATCATAATTTTCAAGAGTGGTATGGTACTGACCCAAGGCAACAAAACCGGCCATTAGCTCTTTCTCGGGCGCATTGTTGCGTTCCTTGATCGCAGTAGATTTAAGTGTTAGTTTTTGGGCCTCTTCAATTTTGCCTTCATAAAATAGAATGTATGCTTCATTGTTCAATATTCGCGCATAACCTAGTGAATCGGACGCTTTAAGGTAGAATTTCTTTGCATTGTCATAGGCAATTCTTGCATCCGTATAATTGCCTTTTAAAAATAAAATAATGCCTTTGTCTTTCTGTGAAACAGCGAAGTATTTTGATTTGTTCAAAATGTTCGCAATTTTTTCTTGTTCGCTTATAAGTCCATGTACCAATAAAGAGTCTGCCCGAACAAACTTCATTATTTCACCACTGATCTTGTCGATTTTTAGACTGTCATGTAGGTTTGAGAATTGATTCAAGATACTATCTAAAGTAGCTTGCTCTTGTGCGGTGCAATTTAAAATGGCAAACAAGAAAAGGAAAAGGAGTTTTTTCATAATGTGTTTAAAAATTGGGTTACATCGGTTTCTTTATCCAGTCCCAATTTTTTTTTGATCGGTATTTGGATTTTAGGATACGGTCGGGTAATACGTTCATCGTAGAGATCCATAGGAAGATGAAGTAAATATTTTTCATAAAATGTTGATTGTTAAAGCAATATACCCATTATTTTCTTTTGTACCGAGCTGTTATCCACCCTGCAATTAGGGCTGTCCATATAAAATCTATGTTTTTTTAATGGAAATATGGTTTTTAAAAACCGGTAAGACGTTGTATTTGTTGGGTTTTATCGATTAAAAGCACCTTTTTAAAAAATGTACTGTCCATGTGTTTTTAGGGCGATGTCCATGGTAGCTGTCCATACTTTGTCCATCCCCGAAAATAGGCTCGGAGGGCATAGCAGTCTAATTTAGAGCTTGTTGAACCTTTAAAACCAAACAATTATGAAAGCAACAATGAAAAGAATAGGCATGCTGCCGTTTGTAGCGCTAACACTAATGGGTTTTGTATTTTTTTCCTGTAGTAAAGATGAAAGCGCAGGAGGCCTTGATTCTGCTAATGGAACAGCTGAAGCAGATATAAATGAAGTGGTGGCCAACCTTTCGTACAATCCCGATGAACTTTTGGGTGTAGTGGACACGGGCAGCTCCAATACGGCCCGAACTCCCGGAGAAACCGTTGATTCTCCTCCCGTTGAAGAAAATAATGTAACCACAAATTGCTCTACCACTGATTACAATCTTAAGACCAATTACGAGGAAATTGCCATTTTAAAACCCAATGCAGGGGTTATTTGGCCAGGAGCTTTGGTCAAGATAGATGCGAACTTAAGAAATGGACTTCCGACCCCCGTAGCACCCGATAGGGCTCCTTTGTCCTTTCGAGTAGACCTGCCCGGAATAGGCGAAAACGGGAATTTTACTGTTGATAATCCGGATTTTAACTCGGTGGACGCAGGAATTGATGTTGCCTTGGAATGGTGGAATGCCAATGCCTATCAAGAAGGTTATGTAAATGAAGCAAGTTCTTTTTCGGATTCCAAGACATCGTACAGCTCCAAACAAGTGAGTATGGACCTTGGCGTAAATATAGAGTGGGCATCTACTGATTTTAGTTCACAGCTCAGTTACGAAAGCACTTCGGTGAATAAAGTGGCCAATATGGTTTACAAACAGGTGTTTTATACCGTTTCCATGGGAACGCCATCCAACCCCTCGGCTGTTTTAGGAGATGATGTTTCCGCCTTGGAGATAGAATCCATGTTCAATTCAAGTGCTCCTCCAGGGTACATTAAATCTGTAAGTTATGGCAGAATCATTATGTTCAGGTTGGAAACTTCCTATCAAGCAACTGGAACCGAATTGGAAGCGGCCTTGGATTATGCTGCGGGCGAATCGAATAATATTTCTGTGGATTCAGAAGTTAAGAGCAAAGAGATCTTAGCGAGTTCCAACATTACCACCATTGTAATAGGAGGGAACGCCGAAGTTGCCTCAGAGGCCGTAAGTGCAAGGAATTTTGGTGACCTATCCCCAATTATAAAAGGGGAAAATGCTGTTTATAGTAGGGATAATCCTGGAGCTCCCATTTCGTATACCGTTCGGTTTTTAAAGGATAATACCCTTGCCAAAATGGGGTATACGGAAGATTATCAAGTGGAAGAATGCATCAGTGAAGGTAAAACCCATAGAACCGTTGATTTTATAAATGATACAGGACGCACCTTCAAATTTGCCATCTCTTACAACAATGCATTGCCGGGATCGGATGGTTCCGTAACAAAAGCCGATCTCGATGATAATCCAAGTTTATGGAAAACAAGCAATGTAAGCGGTTCTATCAAGACCATTCAGCCACCAAACGGGGCTTATGATATTACTATTTGGGTACAGGACGAAGATGGCGCCGATGTATATCAATACGATATTGGTAACAGCACCAGTGATAGTAATAGTTGTCATAGGGCAACCACAGGATTTTTAGGGTGCTGTTTAAAGATAGAACAGGTAGACTGTTTATAGGTCTTTTTATTTCAGGCAGTCGGCCGCTCAAGTGGGGTTCAACCATTTGATGCCGGCTGTTATTATCGTATACGATTTTATGTAACTGACTGAAAATAAATAATTTTAGTTAGGACGGGTAGAGGAGAGGGCATTATTTCTTGGCCTGTACCAATTCTAGTTGGTCTAGGCTTACGTTGGTAGTGAACATGCCGTAATTTACGATGGCCTTGCCCTTTTCAATACTGTCTATACTGCCCACCGCCTTGCCATCTTGCATGCGTACCCGGTCGCCCACTTTAAAGACGGGTCGGGGTTTGTTCTTTTCTTTGATGATGGCCTTTTTCTTTTCTATTTTCTTTTTTTCGCGTATGACCTTTACCTCTTTTTGTACTTCTTGGGCTACCTGTGCCTTTTTGGCGCGTTCCGCTTTCGCTTCTTTGGCGGTTTTCTTTTTACGTTTGCTGTTTTCTGTTTCTACAATGCGTAAAAGCTCGGAGATCAATGGGCGTTTCTTGTTGTTCTGAAAATACTTGTCTGCCGCAATGTTCACCTTGTTGCCCAACTGGATCATGCGCTGATCATGGTCGTATAGCTCTTGGTAGTTCTCTAGTTTGGCCTTGATCTTGGCGTTCAATTTTTCTAAACGGGCGGCCTCTTCCCGTGCTTTGGACTCTTCTTCTTGCAATCTAGAGCCTGTTTGTGCCATTTTACTGCGTTCTTTTTGCAATTTGGCAATGGTGGCATCAAAACGCACCTTGCCGCGCTCGATCTTCTTCTTGGCCTTGTTGATAAGGGAGTAGGGGATGCCGTTCTTTTGGGCCACTTCAAAGGTAAAAGAACTTCCTGCCTGTCCCAAGATCAATTGAAAGGTAGGTTCCAACGTTTTGCTGTCAAAGAGCATATTGGCATTGGTGGCATGTGGTAGTTCGTTGGCCAGTGCCTTTAAATTGGCGTAATGGGTGGTAATGACGCCATAGGAGCCCCTTTCGTAAAATACCTCTAAAAAGGCTTCTGCCAAAGCCCCGCCCAGTTCCGGGTCGCTACCCGTACCAAATTCGTCTATCAAAAATAAAGTGCGGTCGTTACAGCGCTTTAAGAATTGGTTCATATTCTTTAACCGGTAACTGTACGTGCTCAGGTGGTTTTCGATGGACTGGTTATCACCGATGTCGGTCAATATCTTATCAAAAAAGCAAACCTCGCTGCGTTCGTGAACGGGAATCAATAGTCCGCTTTGCAGCATTACCTGCAACAGGCCAATGGTCTTTAGCGTGATACTTTTTCCCCCGGCATTGGGTCCCGAGATAACGATAATGCGGTTTTCGTTGTGTAGTTCTATTGTCTGCGGGTATGTTTTCTCTCCCTTTCTTTTGTTGCTTAAAAATAGCAAAGGGTGGTAAGCATCTCGCAGATAAAGGCGCTGTTCTGGGTTTAATTTAGGCTTTAAGGCGTTAATATCTTGTGCGTATCTGGCTTTTGCGGCCGTAACGTCTATTTGGCTTAAATAAGACTGATAATCGCTTAGAAGAGCTCTAAATGGCCTGATTTGATCCGTTAGTTGGTTTAAGATTCGCTGTATTTCCTCTTTCTCTTCAAATTCGAGATTATTCAGCTCCCTACTGTATTTTAACGCGGCTTCCGGTTCTATGTAAACAATACTTCCGGTCTTGGAGGTGCCCATTACCGCTCCCTTTATTTTTTTTCGGTACATGGCCTTTACCGCCAACACCCTTCTGTTTTCCACTACAGACTCCCTAATGTCGTCCAGATAGTCCGAAGATTGGTAGCTGGCCAGTGCCGCACCGAAGCTCTGGCTTATCTTGCCCCGTACCTGGTTCATTTGACGGCGGATGTTGAACAGGCTGTCGGAAGCATTGTCCTTGACCTCCCCAAAACGGTCGATCACATTATTGATCAATACGGGGATTTCCTTGTTCAGTTCCAGCTCCAGCGCAAATTCATGCAGCAAAGGGTAGTATTCCTTGAATTTTTTAAAGAATTTCTGATGGGTGGCCACCGTATCACAAATACTGGCGATGCGTTTAAAGCCTTGAAGCTCTAATGTGGTGTTTTCTATTTTTAACAACTTCAGTTCTCCGCTGATACTGTCGAAAACATGGCCGGGGATTTTATTGTCGCTGATCAACGATGAAAGATATTCCGACGTTTTGCCCAGTGACAGCTCCATTTCTTCTTTATCGGGCAAGGGCATTATTTCCAACGCAGCCTGTTTTCCCAGATCTGTTTTGCATCTATCGGCTACCTGTTGTAAAACGGTAGGGAATTCTAAATCTTGAAGTGTTTTGGAATGTATCTTGGCCACAATATTATTTAATGGGAGGCAAAGGTAGTTATTGGGATCGAAAAGTAAAATTTACGGATGGCCGTAATCCCTTTTTGTTTCTTTGATCATAAAGAACCGGGTGTACTTTACGTGGTAAAATGCATAAGTTTGTCAAAAAATTATAAAAATGCCCGTTGATATTCACCCTAGTTGGAAAGATAGATTACGACCAGAGTTTGAGAAGTCTTATTTTGTTGGACTTACGGAGTTTGTTAAAAATGAATACGCCCAACATACCTGTTATCCAAAAGGGAGCGATATCTTTTCGGCGTTTGACCATTGTCCGTTCGATAACACCAAAGTGGTCATCATTGGCCAAGACCCTTATCACGGTCCTGATCAGGCGAACGGACTCTGTTTTTCGGTAAAGGACGGCATTCCCCATCCGCCATCGTTGATCAATATCTTTAAAGAGATAGAGACCGATATAGGGGTGCCCTACCCAAAGAGCGGCAACTTGGAAAGATGGGCCGATCAAGGGGTATTGTTGTTGAACGCCACGCTTACGGTACGTGCACACCAGGCTGGAAGTCACCAAAAAAAAGGTTGGGAGACCTTTACCGATGCCGTGATAAAAACAATTTCGAACGAAAAGAAAGGGGTTGTATTCTTGTTATGGGGCGGTTTTGCCAAGAAGAAAGCGGCCTTGATAGACAAGAACAAGCACCATATACTAACCTCGGGACACCCATCTCCCTTAAGTGCCAATAGGGGCTATTGGTTCGGTAACAAGCATTTTAGCAAGGCCAACGAAATTTTGGTCCGTAATGGCGAATCTCCCATTAATTGGTGAGATCTATGTCTGCAATAGCATGGGTACTTGCCTTTTGCGGTTTTGGGGGTAATGGTTGTATAAAAGGTTTTACCCGCATATACTCTCGCCATCTATACTGTTCCAGTACTTGCCCCATTTCAGTGGTCTCTTTGCTAGAGAGGTTTTTGAGCAAGGTGTATTTGGCGGCTTCAGAAAGGCTGTCATCTTCTTCAATGGCCTTTTTTTTCACCAAATAGCGCGCAACGGTTTGCCTGAATTCCAACGCTTGGTCGGTACCCATCACCAAATAAGGCTGGTACTCGGCCGTAATATCAATGGCCTTGGAGCGTATTTTGTAATCGATCTTAAGCGCGTACAAGGTCTGTGCGCTGGTAGTGGAAAATATACAGGTAAATATGAGAAATAAAAATACTTTAAAAAATGGTATCTGTTTGAAATTCATGTTTTTAAAATCTTTTTATTAAACAATAAGATTATATGCAAAACATCACTCTAAATTAAAAAATGAAAGCCTTATTTGTCAAGTGTAATTTTCTTAAAAAATCTTAAGAAATTATTTTGGGGCCCACGCAGTTGATGCAATCGACGATTGGTTCGGTCATTTACCGAGACCTGGACAAATTAAATTATAGAGTGTCTAATCTTTTTTTTTAATCACTGTTGGTCTTGCATTCCTGCTTATTTACAGGGGTATGGCTGGGTATGTGTGATTATTTTTCAGGAAGGATAAAAAAAAATGATATGCAGGGCAATAAATGGGTTGGTAGGGTAGTTTTCTAGTTAGTGTTTTCGTTACAATTAGTAAGAAAATACTGAAACTAACAATAAAGTAAAAACTACTAACATGAAAAAATTTGATCACTTAAGCTCTATCTTGTTGATAGACGATGATGAAGCAAGTAACTTTCTTCACTCCATTTTTATTAATAAACTAGGTTTGGACATCGAGATAAACTCGGCTCTTAACGGACAAGAGGGGGTAGATTTTATTCTAGATAAAGGTCTTGAAAAACTGTCGTTGCCCTGTATGGTAATGTTGGATTTGCGTATGCCGGTAAAAGACGGTTGGGAGTTTATGAAAATGTACGAGGAGCAAGTGCCTCAAAAACTAAAAGATCAAATAGTTGTTGTTTTGGTTACCATAAGCGATAACCAAGAAGACAAAGATAAGGCCATTGCCAATCCATATATTGTAGATTTTGCGCAAAAACCACTATCTGACAGCACTTTCAGAAAATTGATCAACAAGCATTTTGCTTTAGAATTGGTTTAAGACCGCATTCATTGGAAAAGAAAAACATCTGGAGCTAGCCTTTTTTCTATAAGGTTCAGTTTTAGAAGCGTTTCCTGTACTTTTTCCAACGTTTCGACCGGAAGCTGTTTTTGGCTCCATGTGGTCAGGCACATCCATTCTTGAATATCCTCGAGTTTTTGTTGGTACCTATTGGCCAACGTTTTATCTATGCTAGGTATGTTCTTGAACTCGGTGGTGTACAAATTAATTACTTCTACAATATGCCGTACAAGGTTTTTATGGGTCTCTAGAAACGTATTGGTGCCCACGAGCATAAAGCATGGCCAAGGGGTAGGGCAATCTCCCAGTCTTCTAAAAACGCCTTTGTCCACTATTGGTTTGGTGGTAAAATGCTCCCACATAAAATAGTCCGCATCACCATTTGTCAATCCTTTTACGGCACCGTCCAAATTATTAATGACCTCAAATTGCAATTCATTGGGGTTCCACCCTTTGTTCTGAGCTTGTACAAAGGCCATTAAGTGACTTCCACTACCATATCGGCTAATAGCCACCTTCTTGTTTTCTAGGTCGTCCAATGTCTTAAAATCGCTATAGGCGGATACATGTACGCCCCATAAGAGGGGAGAGGCAATGTACTCTTGAACTATTTTGGTCGCATTTCCTTCCGTGATGCTCTTTACGATGCCCTCTGTTAGTATAATGGCAAGGTCCGTTTCTTCGTCCTCCAACATTTGGCACATTTTTCCGGTGCCTTCCGGAATATCCGTCCACTGTAGGTCGATACCCCTTTGTTCAAAAGCGCCTTCCTCGATGGCCAAGTGCCAAGGAAGGTTAAAGTGTTCGGGGACACCGATAATTTTTACCGATTTCAATTGGATGTAAGTTTTTGAAGTGTGAATTTAATAAGTTCTTCTACCGGTTCAGAAGGGTTTTCCGAAAACGTGCCTGCCACCCTGTTTGCCAATATACAATTAAGCGATATTGCTTGGTGGCCCAAGAGTTTAGAGAGGGCGTATATGCCCGATGTCTCCATTTCCAAATTGGTTATTTGGTGTTTGTTGTGTTCGAAACTGGACAGTACATTGGTAAAATCGGGGATGGAGGGGGAGAGTCGTAAGCTTCTTCCCTGAGGCCCGTAAAAGCCTGTATTAGTGGCTGTGAATCCTAATCGTATACGATTATCGTCAAACTTTTTTGCCAATTCCTCGTCAAAATCTATGATATAGGGCCTTGCTTTTTTTGAAGACCATTGCGAATGGGCGATAAATGCATCTTCCATTTCTTGGTATTGATCGTAATCGCTTTCGTAGAAATGTAGCAGCCCGTCAAAACCCATGGCATATTTACTTAAAACCCAAGAATTGATAGGAATATCAGCTTGTATGGCTCCAGAGGTTCCTATACGGACAATCTGTAATCGTATACGATTTTTTTTAAGGGTTTTGCTTGCGAAATCGATGTTTACAAGAGCGTCCAGTTCGTTGAGTACAATATCTATATTGTCTGTTCCGATACCTGTAGAGATTACACTGATGCGTTTTCCGTTCAATTGGCCCGTGTGCGTCAAAAATTCACGTTTTCCTTTTTTCAATTCGATGGAATCGAAGTGTTTGGAGACTTCTTTTACGCGCTCGGGATCGCCTACCGTGATCACGGTATGTGCAATGTCTTGTGGTAATAAGTTTAAGTGATAAATGCTTCCGTCGGCATTTGTGACAAGCTCAGAAGGCCTTAACGACATGTTACAGCTTTAAAATTCTGTTAGAATCGGTGTTATATAGGAAATTATATTTTAAGGCTCCTCCCAGGTAAACATCATTATCCTGTATGCAAGAATAATAATTGGTTTGCTGTTCCAATATTTGTTTTCCTTTTTTAGATAACCTTACCGGGTTCATCGATGTGAACAATGGTTTTAATCTTTGGAAGGCCCTTTGGTATTGCGTATCGCCAAAACCAAGATTACCCTGGTTTTTTAGAACGGTATTAAGAAAATCGGTTTTAGATTTGGGCTTTTGGTCCAGGCCAACGCGTAAAATATTGTTTTCCATTTCGTTAAGGCCGTTGGCGATACTTGGAAAACGTTTTAGGTGTGTTTTAATGGCGTCTCCCAAATAATCGAAGTGATAGTTTTCGAAATCCGTCAAGTTCTCAAGTCTGATAGGATTATTGCTGCAATATAATTGCCACACATAATCGGCATATTCAATGTCGTCCTGGTTTAAGACGACCCTGTTCTTGTACATGTTAAGAAGTTGCTCGTCGGAAAGTTCGTTTAGACTGTATAATTTGTCGGTGTCGTCCTCTTTTCCACTGCAGACAAGTGATATCTCTGCATATTTACGATGGGTGAGCAGCCAACTGATCACGGCCAACATATTTATTTGGCAAAACAGGTCGTACTCGAACCATAGTACAATATGGTCTTGTTGTTTATGGTTACAAAGAGATCTGTATTCTTTTAAAGTCTTTTCTATAAACCAAGATTTAGAAACCTTGTAGTTCTTATGAAGGAATTCGAACCTGGTTTTCCAAAAAGATTCACTGCCTACATTGGTCAGTGTTTTTCCTTCGCAGAGCATTTCACGCCAAGTAATGACATCGCCCTTTAGGTCAAGCTTATTCAGACGTTCCGTAAAACTGTCTCCATTTGTAATGTGTAGAAGGGAACTCATTTTCCGGTGTTATTTTTTGGTTGAATTGTTAAAAGTAAGGTTAAAAGTAAAAAAACAAAAGAATTTAACATAAAAAGACGCAACCCTAATAAATAACAGTTACGCAGTCAATATTTTAGCCTCCGACACGCTTTACTTTAAAGCCTTTTTCTTTTAAAATAACCATGATTTTATCTCTGTAATCCCCTTGTATTATTATACGGTCGTCTTTAAAACTGCCGCCTACACTTAGTTTTGTCTTAAGTTCTTTGGCCAACTTTTTAAAATCACTATCCGCTCCGGTATAACCCTCTAGAATGGTAATGGGCTTTCCTTTTCGCTTTTCGTATTTACAGATTATGGGGTCGTCTTGTAACCAGATATCGCTTTTTACCTCGATTTCTTGGGGTTCTTCCGGTTCATGATCAGGAAACAGGTTTTTTAATTGGTCTTTTAAGTCCATAATTATTTTTTAATCAACCCAAGTTCTATCAATCTTTGGTGAAGGAATTCTCCGGCCGTAATATCTTCGAATTGTTTAGGGTGTTCTTCATCTATACAGTGTTCTAGGCAATTCAATGGCATTTCGCTGATAGGGTGCATAAAGAACGGCACAGAATACCTAGAGGTACCCCACAATTCTCTCGGTGGGTTTACCACTTGGTGTATGGTAGATAATAATTTATTGTTGGTAAGCCTCGATAGCATATCACCTACATTGATCATTAATTGATCGGGTTTGGCGATGGCGTCTACCCATTCGCCCTTATGGTTCTGTACCTGTAGGCCTTTTCCGTGAGCTCCCATTAAAAGAGTGATCAGGTTAATATCTCCATGGGCCGCAGCCCTTACCGCATTTTTAGGTTCAGATGTAATAGGGGGGTAGTGGATAGGTCTTAGAATACTATTTCCGTTTTTAATGTACTTATCAAAATAGTTTTCTTCAAGCTCTAAGTGTAACGCCAATGCCCGTAGTACGTACTTTGCCGTTTTCTCTAACATTTTATAGGTTTCCTTACCCACTTCATTGAATTTTGGTAGTTCTTCGACAATGACATTGTCCGGATACTCGGCTTCTAGTTTTGGGTCGTCCTCTACATATTGGCCAAAATGCCAAAACTCCTTTAGGTCCCCTTCTTTTCTTCCTTTTGCATGTTCTTTTCCAAAAGAAGTGTACCCACGTTGTCCGCCAATACCCTCAATTTCATACTTATCCTTTATTTCTTGAGGTAGATCAAAGAATTTTTTAATCTCGGCATATAGGTTGTCGACAAGTTCATCTGATAAAAAATGGCCTCCAAGGGCTACGAAGCCTATTTCCTCAAAAGCGGCTCCTATCTCATTTACAAATTTTTGCTTTCGCTTTGGGTCGCCTGAAATAAAATCATTCAAATCAACACTTGGCACTAAACTCATATCTTACTGTTTTATCAATATGAAGTAAAATTACAAATAATTGTGCAGATCTTATACTGTTATGATAACAACAGTGTGCAGGCTTTTTTGTTACATTTATACCTAAATTCTAAAATAAGGAAGCACTGCAGATGAACTTTGATACGTATCAAGTAGATGACCAAATTAAAAAGAGGCTCTACAAGGCTATGTTAAAGCCAAGACTGATAGAAGAAAAAATGTTGATTCTTCTAAGGCAGGGAAAAATATCCAAGTGGTTTAGTGGTATTGGTCAAGAAGCAATTTCTGTAGGTGTCACCAGCGCCCTGAATGATGACGAATATATTTTGCCTATGCACAGGAACCTGGGCGTTTTTACGACCCGTGAGATTCCTTTGTATAGGTTGTTCTCGCAATGGCAGGGAAAAGAAAATGGATTTACCAATGGACGGGACAGAAGTTTTCATTTTGGTACCCAAGACTATAATATTGTTGGTATGATCTCGCATCTAGGCCCTCAATTAGGGGTTGCGGATGGTATTGCCTTGGCACATCTACTTCGAAAAGAACCAAAAGTGACCGCGGTCTTTACAGGCGAAGGGGGTACTAGCGAGGGCGATTTTCACGAAGCTTTGAACGTAGCTGCCGTTTGGAACCTTCCGGTGCTTTTCTGTATAGAGAACAATGGTTATGGGCTTTCTACGCCCGTAAACGAACAGTTTAAATGTGAACATATTGCCGATAAAGGGGTTGGTTACGGTATGGAATCACATATAATAGATGGTAACAATGTTCTTGAGGTGTATTCTAAGGTAGATGAACTATGTAACGATATCAGGAAAAACCCTAGACCCGTTTTGTTAGAGTTTAAGACCTTTCGCATGCGCGGGCACGAAGAAGCCAGCGGAACCAAATATGTTCCGAAAGAGCTTATGGATGAATGGGGCCGTAAAGACCCATTGGATAATTTTTACAATTATTTACTGGAATCAAAATTGATGAACAAGGAGGAAGAGGCTGGTCTTAGGCAGGAAATAATGCAGGAAATAGAAGATCATCTACAACATGCATCCAATGCGCCCAATATTTCATTTGATCAAAGTAAAGAATTAGGTGATGTTTACAAATCATATGATTTTAAGGAAATTAAAGCCGTTGATGACAAAACGAATATACGATTAGTGGACGCCATTTCGGACGGACTAAAAGCTGCGATGGAGAAGTTTGACAACCTTGTGATCATGGGACAAGATGTAGCCGAGTATGGTGGCGTCTTTAAGGTTACGGATGGTTTTGTAGAACTATTTGGAAAGGAACGGGTGCGTAATACCCCTATTTGTGAATCTGCCATTGTTTCTGCGGCTATGGGGCTGTCCATAAACGGAATGAAAGCGGTAATGGAAATGCAGTTTGCCGATTTTGCCAGTACCGGATTTAATCCGATCGTAAACTATTTGGCAAAAACCCATTACCGATGGGGAGAAAAAGCCGATGTGGTTATACGTATGCCCTGTGGTGGCGGGGTGGCCGCCGGACCTTTTCATTCGCAGACCAATGAGGCCTGGTTTACAAAAACACCGGGTTTAAAAGTAGTATACCCTGCATTTCCATCCGATGCAAAGGGATTATTGGCTACGGCCATTGAAGACCCGAATCCCGTACTCTTTTTTGAGCATAAGGCATTGTATAGAAGTGTTTATGAAGAGGTGCCCGTTAATGCTTATAATATACCTTTTGGTAAGGCGAATTTGCTTAAGGAAGGAAACGATATTACCGTGGTAAGCTATGGCGCAGGCGTGCATTGGGCATTGGAGACCTTGAAAAAGCATAGTAATATAAAAGCAGATTTACTCGATTTACGGACCTTACAACCATTGGATATGGAAAGTATTTATAGGTCGGTACAAAAAACGGGTAAGTTGATCATTCTACAAGAAGATAGTCTTTTTGGGGGTATAGCCAGTGACATTTCTGCCTTGGTGACCGAAAATTGTTTTAAGTTTTTGGATGGTCCCATCAAAAGGATAGCCAGTTTGGAGACTCCCATACCTTTTAATTCGGAACTGGAACGGCATTACCTGCCCAAAGAAAGATTTGAATCCGAATTACTGGATCTGGTCGCTTTTTGACATTACCGTCAATAAATTTTCGAATAGGCCCAACCTAATTTTTTTCTTTTTCAGAACTTTGCACGAAACCTGTAAAAGTTACGTTAGTTAAACACGTCCAAAAATGGAATGTGAACGTATATAGGGAAATTAAAAACAATCATTTTTATGAAAAAAGCAGTAGTATTTTTTGGGGCATTGGCAATTATGTTGTCTTCTTGCTCCATATCAAAAGACGCAAGGTCTAAAAGAAATTTACTTAGCGGTACTTGGAGTTTAAACGATGTGTCTTTTGAAAACAACACCGGTAATTTTAAGGCGGTTTTATTTAATGATGTAGAAGATATATGTCTTGAAGGGAGCGAATGGTTCTTTAGGGACAATAACAGTACCGGTAGGTATACGATAGCCCCGTCAACGTTATGCAACGGAGGCGATAGATACATAAGATGGTCTGTAGTGGAACGTGAGGAAAATTACACCGGCCAGTTGCAGTTTAAGTTTATCGATGAAAAGAACAAGGATATTTCAGGAGGACTTGGTTATCGTTTAAATATTGAATCGTTGACCGAAAATGCCATGACGCTTAAGTCCAACGTGTCTGTGGACGGAGAGCCTGTAACCGTTGTTTATAGTTTTACGAAAAAATAATCACCCCCATAATCATTTAAAAAGTAAAAGATGAAATCAAGAATACTGAAGAATACGAGTTATGTATTGGCTCTTGCCTTGGTAATGAGCTGTAGTACTATTAAAAATGCAAATAAAACACAAAAAGGAGCCGCTATCGGAGCTACCGGTGGAGCCGTTATAGGAGGTATCATTGGTAATAATGTTGGCGATGGAAACAATACCGCCTTGGGTGCTATTCTAGGAGCCGTTGTAGGTGGAGCCGCCGGTGGATATATCGGTAATAGAATGGATAGACAGGCAGAAAAAATCGAAGAAGAGATTCCCGGAGCAGAAGTACAAAGAGTGGGCGAGGGGATCAATGTAACCTTTAACGAGGATGCCGGTGTTTATTTTGACACCAATAAATCGGACGTAAAAGGTACCTCTGCCGCTACTTTGAACAAATTGGCGGATATTTTTAAAGAATATCCAAATTCAAATATTTTGGTAGAAGGCCATACCGATAGCG
Source organism: Maribacter sp. MMG018 (assembly GCF_018100785.1). Lineage (GTDB taxonomy): Bacteria > Bacteroidota > Bacteroidia > Flavobacteriales > Flavobacteriaceae > Maribacter. Next base: position 659,976 of record NZ_JAGJEC010000002.1, read on the forward strand.
CTGGATCTGACGAATATAATATGACCCTCTCAAAGCAGCGTGCACAATCCGTAACGGATTATTTAATAGCCCAAGGCATTTCTCCGACTAGATTTACTACCAAATGGTATGGAGAAACACAGCCTGTTGGTGATAATTCCACTGCAGAAGGAAAAGCTCAGAACAGAAGGGTAGAATTGGCGATCGTGGCCAGTGAAGAGCTAAAAGAAGAGGCGATACAGAATACAAAAGGATAATAAACATCCCTTGAATACATAAAGAAATCCCCGCATACAGCGGGGATTTTTTTGTCTAATAACGAGATAACAATATACGGTCGGTATTGCGTATTTGTAGTAAATATAGTGTCTATACCTTTTGTTTCGCTGTTGAGATATGGGGCACACTTAAAAACGAATACTGTTGGCGATACGCTTATAGGCATGCCATGGTACCTATGCATACTTATAAATACCTTTCGGTATATTTTGTTGTTAAGGGGTTCCGACAACGATTGTCTATACCAATGCGAACGTTATAGGTTATTCTTTTTCGGGAATGAACAGCGATGCCAAAATACCGGAAATCAACGATACCGAGATTACGGTCAGCGAAACCCATTCGGGTAGTTCTATATAATGGGAAAACAGCATCTTAAGTCCCACAAAAGCCAGAATAACCACAAGGCTATAGTTTATATACCTAAATTTCTCGAGCATTCTAGAAATTAAGAAGTACATAGACCGTAAACCAAGTATGGCCAAAATATTGGAACTAAAGACCAAAAACGGATCTGCCGTAATTGCCAAGATTGCAGGAATACTGTCCAACGCAAAAAGTATGTCCGTCAGCTCTATTACGATCAAGGCCACAAATAGGGGAGTGGCCGCTTTAACACCCATTTTACGAATAAAGAAATCGTGTCCCTGAATACTGGTGGTCACGGGATATACCTTTTTAAGCTGCCTGAACACAAAAGAATCTTTTGGGTTAAAATCGTCGTCATCGCTTTTTAGCATTTTAAACGACGTATAGAGCAAGAATACACCGAATACATAGATTATCCATTCAAATTTGGTAATCAATGCCACTCCGAAAAGAATCATGAGCGCCCTAAAGACGATGGCTCCCAAAATACCCCAGAATAAAACCCTGTGCTGGTAAATAGGGGGTATTCTAAAAGAAGAGAATATTACCGCGATTACAAAAACGTTGTCTACACTTAAAGACAGTTCTATCAAATAACCGGTAATGTATTTAAGTACCGCATTATTAGGTGTTAATCCTGTAGGGTTTTCAACATAGCCATTAGAAAAAAGCCAGTAAATTACACCGCTGAAGGCGAAGGCGATCGAGACCCAAATGATCGTCCATATTCCGGCTTCCTTCGATTTGATAACATGATCGTTCTTATGAAAAACCCCAAGGTCCAGTGCTAGGAAAATGAGAACACAGGCAACAAAAATTATCCAAACTGTCATAAAACTGCTTTTTTATTAAGCCCTCGAAGGTACTAAATTCCGACGTTTTCTTAAATGATTTTAATCAATCTGAACCTATAAACTTTACGAGGATTCCATTCCATCAAATAAATCCGTAGGTTTTTAATATTCAAGATAGGGGCGTACGGTAATCTATATATAATAGGTGTGGAAAATGTGATAGGCGTGTTGGAATTTTAAGAAGGGGAGGACCTATAAAATAGGATAAAAGACATGGTAATATCGACAGAATGCATAGCGCATATAAAAAATGATGGATTTTTAGAAAATTGACTAGTTTTAGAGTAGAACACTATTTACTTACAAATGAAAAATAATTACCAATGGGCTACTATGGCCCTTATGGTTTTGGCATGCGGTATTTTTCGTATGTCGGGGCAAGAGACGGTCAAAAAAGAGATAACGGTAGAAAAGTATACGTTGATGGATAAGTTTGAACCCACCTACGTATTACCGGTAGACCGAAGGATCAAGCTAAAGAAAAATAGGATAACCCACCAAAGGCAGACCAAAAAGATTCTTGATACCCTGGATATTTCCGATAGAAAAAGAAGAAGGTTGATACGGGAGTTAAAAAGAAGTCCTTTTTCAGAAAAGGTACAAGATATAATCACGGCCGAAACCCAATTCGAGGATTCGGCCGATGAATTGCTAGAAAATTAATAAAATTTAATGTGATTGCATTTTAGCTTTTCGTTTTTGAAGCTGTCTATGCAGGTCGTCCACAGATTCGCTGATAGAAGCCTCAAAGCTATTGTTGCTGGCTTCTGCAAACAATCTGGGACCTGGTGCGCTTAGGCGAATATTACAGATCATTCCAGTGTCTGGAGAAGAAGTGTTTTCTGTCTTAAAAAAAACATCTGCCCGTACGATAAAGTCAAATTTATCCAATAATTTTTCCAGTTTCTTGGCGGCCATAATCTCTAAGCGATTACTGGCCTTCACATCGTCATACTCAAAATTGATATTCATAACTTTTATTTCTTTAAGATTAAATTACATAATTCTTCGTACATATCATTTAAAAAATCAATAAAAATGATTTCCCTGTTTTAAACTTGTGTTAAACATTGAAAACCTGATATTTATCAGTTAAAAATGTCATTTATTTTTCTTAATTTATAGGTTGGAACCTGAAAACTATATAGTTATGGAAATTCATGATACACAGTTGGGCAGAATTGACAAAAAAGCTTGTTTTTTATGGATTGATAGAAGCTATAAAGGATTGCAGGCGATAAAACAAAAATTGGATTCCTATTTGTTTGAGCCCACCACATATTCGCAATATGAGGAAAAGGAACAGATTACCGCAAAAATGGAGGCCATAGAGAAGGGGCATCTAGAATTGTTGAAAATTCTAAAAAGCGGTAAAAATATTTTAGAAAACCATTTGGCCAAGGTGAGGTATCAGCTGAAAGAAGCCAAGACTTTGGAAGAAAGCATTAATAGGTACATAACGATGACGCATTCTAAAGTGTAACATTAATAGTTGATTTATGAAGACACTGTGCGGTATTTGTATGTTTCTTTTTCTTGTAGGCTGTTCAAGCAGCTCAAAAGTGGCATACTCGTCATCTGAACTGGCCGATTTTAAGAACTTGATAGAAAGTAGATTCTATTCTTTTGGGGCCCATAGCGCACATCCTATGGTGAGCACTAGTCTAAACGCCATATCCAATGCAGGTATGTTGCCCATGGGGAGTACGGTAAGTAATATTCAATTGACAAAAAAGGGAAATTATCTGAAGATCGAAGGGGATACGGTAGCCGCACATTTATCGTATTACGGTGAACGGCAATCTGGTGGTAGTTATGGAAAAGATGTCGGAATTGAGTTTAAGGGAGTCCCCGAGGACTACGAGGCCATTTTTGATTCGTCGAACAATGAATATACCGTTAGATTTGAGATTTCTGAGAAATCGGAAAATTATAATGTGGTATTGACGGTCTTTCCAAATCGTAACGCCAGGGTTTATATAAACAGCTCACAACGCAATGCGATCAGTTATACGGGCGATATTGAAGCTATCGACACGAACAATCAGGACTTATAAGGTTATAAAGGAGGAAGATTTAGGTTGTGGACAAACTGATGCCAGTGTAGGTATTTAAAAACTCTATTTTACATAATATAAATTATAGTACAAATATATTGTGTACAGTTTCCGTATAGCTGTGCTATTTTATATAATATCAGATATAACTTCGTGTAAGCGAATTATATCGACAGATATTATGTAAAAGGAAACCAACACGCCATTCCTTCAAAGCCATTTTTATAGGAAAGCTAAATAAAATACCAGCCGCATCGTCTCACCGGTAAATCTTTTAGGTTTGTTCAAAATTCCCGTATTCGAGGAAATGTGCGCAAGATTTTTTTCTACGTGATTCTCGTAAGCTTGCCGGAACAGCTAACGGCAGTATTTTGGAAGGTCTGGTAGACCTTTTAAAATATGAGCGAGTTGGCGTGTTGGCAAAGCGAGATAATTTTTTAGCCCTTGCTTACCTCTCGTCTTGTTTGAAGCTTTTCTTTAGGTGCTATTAACATTATGTAAAATACCTCAGAAATTCTGAAGATTGAGAATCTTTAGAATTTTGAGTGAGATGGCGCGCCGGAATTAAATTCTTCGATGTTTAAGTCCAACGCTACGGCTGGCTCACAAAATAAAATCCTCCTCAGGAGAATTCTATTTTATGCCCTCTTTTTTCTTGATACGATAAAGTATACTTTGAGCGACCCTGAAGAGAATTGTAAAGGTCGAAATTCTTCTTCATTAAATCGTTGGTAGAAATCTCTCCATATGTCCAATAAACAGCGTAAAATTTCACTCTTTCCAGTTCCATTTGCACCTATTATAACTGTAAAATACTGTAAAATATGGCCCAACATCATTATCATTACTATCATAAAACTTAAAGTCATTAGATTTAAGTATGTAATGATTTTTAACTTGAAGATTGATTATCCTAAATCCTTTATTTTTCATAGCACTTTAAATTGTCTTCTATATTTATCTTATCATAAACAACAATTATTGCATCAATATTTAATGAATCACGTATATCTTGGTTTGTTATTTCTTGCAAGTTTATATGTAGTATTTAAATTGCCGCATTTCTGATTGCCATTCAGAAGTTGCAGTAAGAATATTACCAATAAGGTCTGAAAATCTCAATGTAACTGGTAACCCATCTCCGTATACACAGGCGTTATAGTTTAGTTTTGTTAACGCCAAAATATCTTTCAAAACGGTTTCAATTTTTGAATTTCCTCTGTTGATTTCTATGTAAAGTGGATTTGCAGTTTCAAGATGATTTGTAGAATTAGTTCTTGGTATATATCCTCTTGTAAATAGGTAGGCTGATTTTTCGTCTATATGCCAAGCCAGCCCCCTCATAATACCATAGTTATTATCTTGTCCTTCCCTATCTGTATCTTTAAAAATTTTAAGCTTTCTCCTTGCATCCGACCTTGTATCTTTAATCAATATACCATTCAAATTTGTTTCAGCTTTCCTTGCTTCTAAAGCATTATTAAATCCTTTCCATTCTTTGTCTTGAAACTTTACTCTTCCATGAATAAATAATTCTTTTGGAAAATATCCTTTTGATTCTTGAAAATCATCTAACGCCATTCCAAGTAGACTTTCTGCACTTTTCTCGTCTAAATGATAACCTTCTGCTCTTTCACTTTTGAATAAACCAATATTCCCCCTAAATATAGAGCCATCACCATCTTCTAAAAACATTTGTGCAGCACTACAAACGGATTGCTTATTAGACTTGTCAGGTAATTGTTTAAATATCAAACCTAGATAGCACACATCTTTTCTAACATCATTTAACACCCATGGTTTGTTACCTAATTTATAATATATGGCTACAGACGTTGTCCATGCTAAATGGGATTTCATATCATCTGAATACTCCTTATTTCTTAATTTATCTCTAAACCTTAGTGTAGGTTCCACAAAAACTTGAATTGGACTTTCAATTTTATTCTTTAATAAAACAGCCTTTAATAGATTGTGAAAATCTGAAGAATCTTCCTTAAGTTTTTCAAGCTCTTTTAAATCTTCATCATAATCAGGATATAAGCTAAACTGACCTTCATTCAACATTGTGATTTTTTTGTCAAGCTTTTTAGAAAGCTCCTCTCCTTTTGCACCATATCTGCATTTTATATATACATTCCTCGGAACAATGACAAACCAAATATCAACCCTCTTGTCATCTTTTTGTTTTGACTCTATTATTTTTTTAGCATAAAAATCAACTAAACTTCTTGTTCTTTTTTTCTTATTTTTTTCCTCTAGAATAGCATTTATCTGAACCTCTAGAAGTTGTTTAGTTAAAATCGGTTCATCATTCCATTCAATACCGTAAATTGCTTCGAAACCAACAAAACTTGGCCTCTGAGCTTCAATTTGAATCTCATTGCCATACATTTTTTTTGATGAAATAATTGGAGATTGAAGTTTAATTACAAAATCTTTATATAATTGAATTCCTTCAGAAGTACCAACAACCCCTGCTTTAATTGATGTTCGTGAAAACTTCTCATTCGGCCCGAATAACATTAAACCATCTCGCGGGTCTTCAGTAGCTTGATTACTGCCAAATGTCAATTTTGGTTCAGGGTAATATTTAAGTTTCTCTATATCCATAATCTGAATTAAATGACATTGTAGCTAAGTTTATAACAAATTTCTCTGTTCCTGAATTAATTATTATCTCTTGATTTTCAATACTTCCTGAGGCTAATGCCATAAAGGCTAAAATTCTATCAAACCAATGTCTATTAAACCATTCAGAGGGAATAGAACGCCTATACTCTAGCTGTTTATCTATATCAAAAAAACCATTTTCATCAGAAGACAAAATATGATGATTAGCAACAAAATGAGGAAATGGATAGAGCTGAAAAACAAAGCTTAAACCAAAGCTCCAGTTAACGGGCTTACTCCCTTTTAGTTTTCTTCTCCCTTTGCGCCCATTTCGAATAAATGAAACAAAGCCACTACTAGACCTTGTGTGTATTGGATAGACTACGCGTTTTTTGTTAGAAATAGGATAAGCCCTGAAGTCTTCATTATGATAAAAATAATTATAGATTGACTTATTCATTAAGCTCGTAAACTTGGGCTCCGTATCTAAAATTTTATCTCCATTATTCAAAACACAAACATCATCTGCTAAAAATTCTTCAACAAGTATAGTTTCTTTAAACTCGGTTCTTGAATACAGACTTGAATCATCAAAAAAACCTAGATAATAATCCCCATTTCTAATAACCGGAAAAGGTATTTCTGCATAAATGGACTTTGGTTCTCCAGTAAACTTATAAATCGAAATCTTTTCAGGTAAAGATGAAAGGAACCAATTTGAACCGTAAGACTCTTCTTGTTTAAGCACTTTACCCCTAATATTCTGGTAATCATGCCATAATGTTAGTACGTTACTTGCTTTCCGATTTTTTGGTATGTTTTGAATTTCAAACTCTTTTAAAAGTTTTTTTAGTCCAGAACCCCAGTTTTTACTAAAGTCAATAGTATCAAGAGGGAGAATGTTAATAGGGAAATCATCATAACTACAATCATCTACTTTTAAAGGAATTATGTAGTTATCAATCTTTTTTGACAATGATTTTGCCAAAGTAACTTCGCTGAATACGCCGCTATTTCTATTTCTAGATTTCTCTATATACGAATTTGAAACGAGAGCAATAAATCTTATTGATTTATCTCTCATGTTAACTTCAATATCATTCCAGAAAGCACTTCCAGACCTTAAGTCTTCTTTGTCCACCCAAACATTATATCCCATTAAACTTAACTTCGAAGAAAGCCAAACAGCTAAGTAATCATCTTGTGGGACAGCGTGGCTAATAAATATTAAATCTTTCAAATTTCAGATAGTTATTCCATGGATAGTCTAAAACCATCCAAATTATTATGTTCAAATGTCTAAGGGAAATTATTGGGATTATAAATTTAACAATCCATTTCTTATTCTTAGATTTATTATATCTTATTTTTCAATATTTTAATAAACACTTTTCTGACAATGAAGCTATTAGAATTCTTGTTTAAATTAGCTACACACACTACTAATCTATGAAGTATAACGATTCCACTCACTCGGCATAGCCCTCCTATTTTTAGCTTTTAGAATAAAAATCATATGAATTTTAATTTTCTTGTCGCAAAACCTAGTATTTAGATTTGATTTAAAATTTCTTTAGTTATTAATTTGAGCCGATGTTTCAAAAATATAAAAGCTATCATTCTCACTAATTTTGGGACTACTAGTCAACTTAATTTTATTTAGCCAACCTAATTCCTCTGGAGTAGCACTTTCAAATGGATTTATCACTAAACTATTCTTTAATGCCGAACCTAAAGCTTTCCTAGTACCTCCTATTCCTTTCTCTAGTACACCAGGAAAATTTTCAATATCAATCTCACCATCTTTATAATTAGTGCTAATATTAATAGTTGTTTGACTTAAATTATCGTTTGGATTTATACTTATTGTTCCATACCCATGTGCATTTCTAATTCTTTTAGTATCCTGTATCCTAGGAATTCCTTCACCAAACAATATCTTTTTCTTTGGTCTATAAAGGGTTACGCTCCCACCGACATTGAAATTAAAAGTGTTGGTCCCCGAAAAATTAAAACTCTTCAAATGAATGTTATTTACTCTAGCATAAATACCTATAGTGCCTACTTTTAAATCAATTTCACCAACTCTTCCATGATCCTTAACCGCAAATTTTCTCAATTGAGCTTCCAATAGGCTATTTACTAGTACTTTAGGAAGCATTATTTTTAGATTCTCAATTTTAACCTCCTCATTTGCTCCACTTAAACCAATTTTTGAGAATGAAACACTTCCACCCTTTAAATATTTCGATATTATTTTTACTTCCTTTGATGTTGTCAGAGTGTCACCATAAACTTCTCCTTCATAGTCTATAGTATTTCCGTTTTCAAAAATTTCCATGTTAATTAAAGCGTCTTCAAGTGATAATGTAACCGTAGTATCTTTTAATGACCGAACAACAGCACTTTTTATTTTTCCCTTCAAGTTAATGGTATCGAAACTTGGTTTCTCGTTTTTGAAAATTTTAATCTTTTCTAATCCACTTAAATCAAATGACAAACCTTGAGGAAATTCAAATTGCTGCGGCCTTTGACTATAGAGGTTGACAGAAGTATATTCAGTCCCGAATTTAAACTCATCTTCAATTGCTACACTAATAGAGTCTATTCTTTTAAACTCAGTTTTGGGAAGAGTTAGTCCCATCCCTCTACTAAAGAACTCATATTTTCCAAACTCTTGAAAATAAAAATCTCGGAATTTAAGTTCAATTGGTTTTTCAGTAGTGAACGTTCTTACAATGCTATCATTACCATCATCAGAATAGGCAATGGACAGATTTTGCAATTCAAATGGTTCTAGAACATAATAATATTCGGACTCCCTAAAATCATAATTATTTTTAAGTTGTCTAAACCTACCTGTAATATCAATTTTACCCTTAACTTTCGAATTACCGCCGATGGAAGAGTAATCATAACTGGATAAATCAAATTTCAGATTTTCAAAAGAACCTTCAGTTATTGCTTCTCCAAGACCATTTAATGTCCCACCTTTTAAATGTATTACAGAACTACCTCCTTGTTCTTTTATAACCTTATAGCCTTTGTCAATTAATTCAACTTGATAGTTTGACATATCAAAAGACCCATCTTTGAGTTCAAAATCAAAATCTCTTGTATGCAAAATGGAATTCCTCAAATTCAGTTCAATTTCACCCAGATTGATTTTATTTAAATTTTCGGTTATTTCAAAATTTTCTAAGCTAATCTTAAATTCGTTTGGAGATTTTATTGTGTACCCATTTTGTACTAGGTTAAGGCTATCAACGTTAAAATTAAAATTTTCAATAACAAAATCTGGTAATTTGCTAATCCGACTACTATATTTAAAATCTTGATTTTTTGATATTAGATAAACATCGGCAGCTGCCAGAATAATATTTATCAAACTCACTCCTGTAAAGTCCAATTCGATTTGCTCTTTAGAATTTTTCTGTATTGATTTAAGCTTCAAAAGACCTTTTTTATTATGCTTAAAGGCAATAGGCTTAGAAGAATTGAATTCTAACGTTTGGAACTCTGGATAAATACTATCCCCAACAATTTTAGGAATAAAAGATGCATTAAAATTAAAATAGGAGCCTTTTGGAAATACTACAGAAATTATGTCCCCAGTAGTAGCATTCTTCAATTTGATTTTGACCTTCTTTTTTAAAGTGTCAATACTACCCCCATTAATAGAAAGGTTTGAAGAATTTAGAAGTAATTGAGTTCCTATGTCGTTATTAAGAGTGCTACTCAATGGAATTTGTTCCTCTATTTTGGAGCTTTTTAACTTTATAATTATACATGAGCTAATTGACAACATTAACAGTACAAATGCAATGTTTCGAAAATGGTTGGGTTTTTTCATTTTGGCTAGTGTTATTATTAAATTGTTTAGACACAAAAATGTGACAGACTTTTTAAACCATTCAAAAGTTTAAATTAAATTCTAAAACTGGTTAATTTAATAAACCGATACAATACCCATTAAAAGGTATTTTTATGGGGGAAGAACTGTAGGAAGTTAATTTTCTGAGGAATTTAAATATATGAAAAATTAACAAGAAACTAATTACGGGTTTACGTAATATGTTAAAAAATGTAGTAAAATACCATTCCATACACATTGCCACTTCACTCCTATCGTCGTTTCGGCAAAGAGTATTCCATTACCTGTGAGAAGAAAGTTTTTAGAAAGAAAAAAATTAAAGAAGAATAGTAACAACTTTGCCGGCACACCATCTCGCGCAAATAATAAAGATTGAGAATCTCTATTATTGTGCTGTAACCAAAGCTCAAGTTATCCCGAACTAAATTCGGGACAGGCTATAACGCGGAACAATGTTGTATTATGGCGAATTGCTATTGGGCTCTCTTCCGTTGTTTCATTGTAAATCGCCTATTTGTTTTTAGTTGATTTACTTGGTTTTAAAGAAGGTTTATTGCCAGGTGTATTCTTATTGTCTCTTCTTCTTTTGTCAAGTGTACCATCTTTCTTTTTTGGCTTAGGTCCGGGTTTAATAGCTTCGATTTTCATTTGACGTAGATTTTAATTTATTACTATTTCCTTCTAAAAATAATTTAACCTAAGGATATTATTTTACGGGATCCTGTAATTAATGAAAAAGAACTGGTTTATAATCCTACAATCAATAATACAACCTAAAGTCTAACAATTTGCAGACATTATAATGCCTTTGGTGCAGCTCTTCTACAACATCGAACATATTATCATCTTCTTTAAATAAGTTAAAGAAGGCCTTATCGAGATTTGCGCTACTTATTCCATTATAGGCGTTGCCGTAGCCAGAAACGGCTTTTGCGTTGGTAATATCCAAGAAATACTGGGCTTCCTCCTCGTCTAGATCTAGCACTTTTGTATTGGAAAAATGCAGGATCTTAACTTTTAGCCTTCCCTCGAAAATTTCCGCAATTTCTTGTAAACTATAGTAGTAGTCGTTTAAGCAGATGCTATTTGCTTCACCGGTCATTACCAGGTAGATGATTTCATAGTCCTTAAAATTATGATCATCCAAGACCAATGTGTTTAGGCTATCTTCCAGTCCTTCGATAGTATCGCATGTTTTATAGATACTTGCGATGCCATATCCCATGGCCAGTTGTTCCAAATTTGCCTGGGTCTCGGTCATTTGGGGCGTTTCTATGTCAAGAACCCCTTCCAAACAGTAAATGAAATGTTCTTCTTCTGTAAATTGCCCTTGGGGCAGTTGTCGTCTTTTCTCTAGCAAGTCTTTTCAATTAAACATGATAGTACAAAATTAAGCCAACTCTTTTATTCCTATTGGCGTTTTTGTATAAAATAAATGCTCCATCTATTATGAACTCCCCTCCTACCGTCGGCCCATAAACAGTGTGTGTATCGGTGTGATTACCTTTTAGTATCAACTTTTTATTCGCTTTCAAGTAATCCTAAACTATTTTCTATGCCCCAAAAAGAAACGGCAGGCACTATTTGGGTAGTAAACGAGAGTGGGAGGTATTTTGAAAGTATACCAATTGCAGTGAACTTAATAGAACCTAACCGGTGGAAACTAGCCCATCGACCTTAAGAGCATTGGTTCAACGGTCACATCCCCGCACCTTAAAGCCCATTGATTATGGCATAGGCCACCAAACCGCTCGTAGTGCTCATGTTCGCCTTTCGCAAAATATTCTTTCGATGTGTCCGTACGGTCTCTTGACTTATAAAAAGTTCTGCTGCGATTTGCTTGCTATTGAGCCCGCTGATCAGAAGGCGTATGATTTCCTTTTCGCGTAAACTGAACAAGTCTTTTGTTTTGATCAGTTCCGGTCGCTCCGGTCGAATATGGAAGGTTTCATTGGTCTTGCGGTTGCACAGAATAGCCTGGGGAAGCTCGGCCGGAGCAAGAAAGGAAACATCCGTAAAGACATTGACAAAAATATAAGGCACCTCGTTGTCGTCGAATGCTATGGGAATACTTTGATGCTGAATGGTGACGGGGCTGCCGTCCTTTCGTCCGCACCGGTAAAAATAGGTCACATGAACCCATTTTCGTTCATTATGCGGCCTTTCCAATATATATTCCATGGCGAGTTTGATTACCGACATGTTAAACGGTAGGCCTTCGGGAAGCGCGAAGCGGACCATGAACTGGGTGCCAAGTTCGTATATTTCATCGGCGGTATACCCCGTAAGTGTCTCGCAATCCCCTCCTACCCTTTCAACTTTCCAGTCTTCCGTATTGCCGACAAGAACAAAGTATTTGCCAACGCACCATAGCCCTTCTACCAAAGGATGCCCCTTTATCAGGTCTTCGTCCAAACTGCCTTGTTTGCTGTAGTCGTGTTTCCCAAAAGCTTCCTTTAAAAGATCGACCTTTTTAAAATCTAGTGCATTGAACTCCATGTTGAGACGGTTTTTTGACTGTTTCTATGGTAAAATACCGCATTTGCGGTATTTACTCGCCTTAAGGTATCCCATAATTTTAATCCTGAAAAACAAAACCTTACAAATTGTTCCCTCAGTTGTATAACCCTAACAAAATTCAATATGAAACAACATTTTGTGTATCTGTTGGCCTTTACCTTTATTACCTGTCTCATCCTTTCATGCGATAAGGATGATGAAGTCGATAAAGAACCCGTGAACCCCGATACCGAACAAGTTGAACCCAAGGAAGAGGAGGAAGATTCCACTGAAGAGGAAAATGAGGAGGAAAATGAGGAATTGGTGGTTGCAGACCCCAATAGGGCAACCGAAAGTATCATTCTCGACAATATGAAAGTGCACAGTGGCACCCCTCCCCGACCAGGGACCGGTAAAACCGGGGACATGGTCGATATTAAGATGAATAGGGACACCATATTTTGGACAGAGGGAATTACACAGCGCCTAATGATCAAGAGCCCTGAAAACACCGAACTAAAGGGATTTTGGATTTATGTTACCGGCGCCGATTCCTACTTGGAGGCCACGTTCAGGGAAGAGGAATCATCGACAATCCTTGAGGGTGAAGAACCTGAGGACATAGATGTTTTCTACTTTGATTTTGACCCTACGGGATGGGATCTTCCCTTCAACTTTCCCATAGAGTTCATACCCTTTGACCACGACGACAACCCCGTGGATACCAAAGAGGGGCCTGTGGTAGGTGAAGGACCTCATGACCCGTCGCCCAAAACGGGTAGCCTTCCCAAATCTTATTACACAACGGGGGCATGGGATTGGATAGAGAGCAAGGACACAAGCATAGACTTTTATGCCGCTCCGAATTACACTTTTCAAACCGAAGGCACTACTTTCGGGTGTTGCGATGATGGTGTTTCTAGCCAAGACCCCAATTGCAACAACTTCATAGAATTATCTTATACCAACTACTACACGATCAATATGGAATTATTTAATCTGTTCGAAAGTTACACTTTTCAAGGGATTTCGATAGAAACCACACGAAATTTTGACCCGGGTATAAGTGATTTTTGTACGCTTTACGATGGATACAATTATGATGAAAAAAAATCCTATTTCGCAGGAGACTGGGAGGTAAATGCCGATGGCCACTTAGTTCTTACATTTACAAAAAGGGATCCTTTTGTCTATATCGGAAGTCTGTATAAACCCATTAGCGATCATTTTATGGAAGAGGTCAACCTGGGAGGTCCCGATGGCGGTGGCCAACTACGAAGGGTCTATGAAAGACTTACAAACGCTAATTCACCTGAATGGTACGATTGATCTCCGAATATGAATAAATACCAAAACAAGTACAACGGCCAATCGGCAGTTGTTGAATTTGAGTTGAACCTTCCTTATGAACTGGTTGCGGGTGAAGACGACGAACTTTCGATTGCTTCGGAGTTTACCGATAGCAGCCTATATAGCCTGAGCACCAGTAGTGCGGGCCGAATGAGCAATGGAAACACATTGATCGGTGAAGGAACGGCAGTTACCATTTGGGAAGTCATTGAGAGTGGCGAGGTATTGTGGAAGTATACCAATTAAAGTGAACTTTGGAGAACCTATCCGGTGTAAATCGGCTCATCGGCCTTGACCGCATTGGGTTTATAGTTAGGATTATTTTATAAATGTGTAAATGAAAAAATAGCGAGGGTCATGCCCTCGCTATTTTTTTTATCCAAATTTCATCCATTTGTATATGATAGGTGTTCACAGTTTTAACCATTATTAAAAAACCAGTTGTAGTTTACGATCAAGTCATTCATATTTGAGATGGTCACGTTAGAAATTGCTGAGGTTCCAGGATTGTTTAAATAGTTAATGTATCCGTTCATAATAGCATTGGCTACTGTATGGTCATATACCAAATTAATTATTTCATCCAGTTCGGCTTCGTCAAATTGATTGTCCCCAATATTTAAATCAGATATTTTGGTGTTTAATGAAATATCAAGATCGTTAAGATTATTGTTTTTAATATAGAGTCTTTCCAAGTCTGGATTACTGGATAATTCTATTTCTGTCAGATTATTGTTTTCCACATAAAGGTCTCTCAACTTTGTATTGGCCGATACATCAAGGGCTGTTAATTCATTCGTGAACAAATCGACACGGACAAGATTTGTATTTTTTGTTAAGTCTATGTTTTGAAGATTATTCGCACCTATGTTGATCTCGGTTAAGGCAACATTTGAAGAAATATCGATTGCTGATATCAAATTGTTCGACACATCAAAATTTTTCAAATTAGAATTACTTGAAATGTCAATTGTCATTAATGTATTGTTTGCAAAATCGAACTGCTCCAAATTTAAGTTATTCGAAAAATCGATACTGCTTAGGTTGTTATCTCTAGCAAACACCTGTTTTAATCTGGAGTTATTGGTCAGGTCTAGCTCAGATATTTGGTTGCTGGAAACCCAAAGGATTTCTAAGGCATTATTTTGTGAAGTGTTCAGGCTTGTCAGTTTACCATTGTATAATTTACATGTTTTTAGCAATGTCAATTTTTCGAGGTCTATGGTCGTAAGATTACTTTTATAATCATCGTCCAGGCTACCTTCAAAATTTATAAGCTCAATGGCCTCAATGGCTCCACTAACTTTTATGGTAAAGACTTCGTTTTGGGAATAGCTGTGGGAGATTGTATTATCAATACCCGAATTAGATATTGTTGATACATATTCATCTATGGTACCGTCTCCCCAGTCTACCAAATATGTAGACCCGGTAATTGATTTTATATCCAGAACTTTTGTTGTAGCACCTTCTGTCTCATCTACGGTTAAACTAAAGAAATCTGTACTTTCAGAAATTGTTAAACTTAAGCCTGTGTACCCAAAATCAACTGAAGCATAACCTGCTGCATTTATACTTTCGGTAACGGTTTCTGTAGTCTCGTCTGACGTTATTACAAAATCAAAAGGTAATGGTTTTGTAGTAAATTGAGCTAAAGTTGAATTTTCTTTCGGAGCTATTGAAATGACAACATCATTCTCATCGGTCACAATAAATTCTACCACGGTATAAGTGTCGGGCTCTAAGGTGATTTCATTAGTTATATAGCTGTTGTCATCTTTTATCAACGCAACCTTTTCTTTTGTAAGAATAGAGTCTCCACTAGAATTATTTATGCTTAAAAGAACAAATGCAGGTTCTAGACTTTTTTGGATTCCTTCGGATTGGTTTTTTGCTGTAATTTGCATTAAGTCAATTCGAAATATTTGTCCTCCTTCTGATTCAACGATAGGGTCATTTTTTGTTGGGTCGTCCGTTACCGTTGGATCATCACTATCTGAGGAACAGGAAATAGTAAAGAAGGACAGTAAAAGAATGAGCCACATTTTTTTCATAGTATTGGTCGGTTTAGGGTAATTATTGTAAAATTCTAAAGTAAAAAAATAAAAAAAAATTATAATAGTCAACATCGATATCACTCTTATAGTCCCCTTCCCTTTCTTTCCTTTTTAATCATTTCTTATTTTTGATATAGCGGTTTTTATGCATTTAGAAGAAGATAATCTCATCATAGATAACCCATAAAAAAAATAGTGGTTTTACACTTTTACGGAGACTTCTGCACCTTTCGTCCAAATTAATTTCTCCTTTTGAGACAATAGAATAGTTTTAAATCCCCGAAACCAAAAAAATATGAAACTAGACCTCGTTATCGTGGATGACTCTTCGCTTTGGTTGTCCTTGGCAGAAAATCTTGCCAAAACCCATCCTTTAATAGGTAACATTACCTCTTTTCTCGATTCTTACGATGCCTGGGTATACATACAAGTATCCAAACCACAGGTGGTAATGTCCGATATTGAAATGCCAGGTATGAACGGATTTTCCTTTCTTGAGATGTTCTCTAACCGAATGTCCTTTATATCCAGTTCTACCAAACAGGGATTTGAAGTCGTTGCCAGAGAACTTGGGTGCGCAGATTTTATCAGAAAGCCCTATACCAAGAGTCAACTTCACCGATCCATAGATTTGGTTCGCAATCAACTACAAGGAAAACCAGCCTCGTTTATGTGAGAATTAAGATTGATTCCATCACTTCCCCCCTAACAGGTTTGCGAAAACCCTAATCCCCCTTTGCTGATTTCTTTAGCTCCATATTTTTGTTGGGAATTCAATTTTTAGATATATTTGTTAACCAAATGGTTAAACTATATAGTTAAAAATGGCTAGAAAGAAGGATGAAAATACTGAAGCATTAATCTTAGAGGCCGCAAAAACAGTCTTTCAGGCCAAGGGAATGGACGGAGCCCGCATGCAGGAAATAGCGGACAAGGCGGGTATAAACAAGGCAATGCTGCATTACTACTACAGAAATAAGAAACTGCTGTTCGAGGCGGTTTTTAACAATGCCTTTTCCTTGTTGGCCCCGCAATTGAAGGCCATACTAAACGATGATTCCCCTATCGAGGAGAAGGTAAGGAACTTTACCTCCGACTATATTTCCTTTATCATCGATTATCCCTATATCCCCAACTTTATCATCCAGGAACTCAATAGAAATCCGGACTTTATCCTCAAACTTAAGGACAATCCGAGCTTTCCCAACATCGATAAATTTAAAAAACAGGTAGATGAGGAGGTCAAACAAGGTATCCTAAGACCGATCCGTGCCGAACAATTGTTTATCAACATCATGGCATTGAACGTTTTTCCCTTCGTGGCCAAACCCTTGCTCAAGGCATTCACCAATACAGGGGAAGAGGCCTACCACCAACTTCTTGAAGTCCGAAAGACCGAGGTGGCGGACTTTATTATTCATTCCATTAAGACTTAGTAAAATGAAACAATTCCTAATCTTCCTCGCAATTTTAATGGCCATCCCTTCGATGGCCCAGAAGCGCATATCGCTTACGGAATGCTACCGATTGGTAAACGACCACTATCCCTTGGCCAAGCAGAAAGATTTGCTCGAGGCGCAAAACACCTTGGAATCGGAGGCGGTCTCCACTTCCCAATTACCGCAAGTCGCCTTCGATGCCTATGCGACCTACCTGTCGGACGTGATCGAGTTTCCCTTGGCCATGTCGGGTATAGAACCCCTTAACAACGACCAATACCGGGCTACGGTTTCCGTCAATCAATTGATTTACAACGGAGGGGCCACGGGGGCTTCGCTCGACCTGAAATCCGCACAGCTAAAGGCAAAACAGAAGGAAGTGGAGGTTAGCCTGTACCAACTGAAAAAACAAATCAACCAGGTCTACTTTTCCGTTTTATTGGCGCAGGAGTCCGAGGCCTTGTTAAGCGCAAAGGAAAAGCAATTACGGGCCAAACTCAAGGAAGTGCAATCGGGAATCAAATACGGTGTGCTGTTACCGGCATCGGACAAGGTGTTGGAGGCCGAACTTTTAAAGATCGGCCAACAGTTTCAAGAGATCGAGAGTGATAAAAGGGCTTTGGTCGAAACACTTTCGAGTCTCATCGGTAAGCCCTTGACCACGGAAACGGTATTTGAAAGGCCCTTCGTACAAACGGACCTGCAAACAGATGTAAATCGGCCGGAACTCGAATGGTTCGAACTTAAAAAGGAGGAAATCGAAGGCTCGGAACACGTGCTGTCGAAACAAAACGCACCCAAACTATTGGGCTTTGCGACCGGAGGTTACGGAAATCCCGGACTGAACATGCTCGATAATTCCTTTCAGGGCTTTTATACGGTGGGAGTCAAATTGAACTGGAAGGTCTTCGATTGGAATGCCAACAAAAAGCAACGCGAGGCCTTGGCGATCAACAAGGATATCATTACGAACGAGAGCGAGGCCTTTCAACTGAATACCAATATCGAACTGAACCGCCAACAAAGGGAAATAGAAAAAATTGAAGGCTTTATAGTGGCGGACCAAGAGATCATAAGGCTCCGAAAGGAAGTGCTGCAATCGGCCGATTCGCAGCTTAAGAACGGGGTAATCACCGCATCGGCCTACATTACGGAGCTCACCAACCTATACGAAGACGAAAACACCTTGATACGGCATAAGATCCAATTGGAACTGGCAAAGGCCAATTACAACGTAATTAAAGGATAAAACAAACAGAAATGAAAAAATTCAATTATATACTCGGCCTGGGCCTTGTGGCCACTACCCTATTCTCCTGTGGCGATTCCAACGGAAAAGCCGACGGCTATGGAAATTTTGAAGCTACCGAGATCACCATTTCGGCCGAGAACAACGGAAAACTGATGGCCTTTGATATTGATGAGGGCGATGTGCTTCAAAAAGGACAATTGATCGGTTATATCGATACCATTCCACTTGCCTTAAAACGCGAGCAATTGGAAGTGTCCAAGGCCGTGATCGCCTCAAAGTCCAAGGGTGTACTCTCGCAAATAGCGGTTTTGCGTTCCCGATTAAAAACGGCCCAGACCAATAAGGCCAGGGTAGAAAACCTGATCAAGGACAATGCGGGTACACAAAAACAGTTGGACGATGTTACCGGGGAAATCGATGTGATCCAAAACCAGATCAGAAGCATCGAGATCCAGAATGCCCCCGTGGTCAACGAACTGAAGTCCATTGACGTGCAGTTAAAGCAAATCGATGACCAAATACGGAAAAGCAAGATCGTCAACCCCGTAAACGGAACGATCTTGGCCAAATACGCCGAACCCAATGAAATTACGGCATTTGGGAAGCCCCTCTATAAGATTGCCGACCTAAGTACCATGCAATTGCGGGTCTATATCAGCGAGCCCCAATTGCAAAGCGTAAAGCTGGGGCAACAAGTGACCGTTAAAATTGATGCCGATGATACGATGAAGTCCTACGACGGCACCATTGCCTGGATCGCCTCGGAAGCGGAATTTACCCCCAAGATCATTCAGACCAAGGAAGAACGCGTGGCCTTGGTATATGCGGTAAAAGTAGACGTTGCCAATGACGGTAGCCTAAAAATAGGCATGCCGGCCGAAATGTGGATATCCGAGGAACAATGAGCATCACTCTTGCCAACATATCAAAATCGTACAAGAGCCTAAAGGCCTTGGAGGCCATTTCCTTTGAGGTGAAGGCGGGCGAGTTGTTCGGACTCATTGGTCCCGACGGGGCCGGAAAGACGACCTTGTTCCGAATTCTGACAACGCTCTTGCTCGCCGATGAAGGCACGGCAAGGGTTACCGGTTTCGATGTGGTTTCCGATTACAAAAAGATCAGGAACAGTGTCGGCTATATGCCGGGGAGGTTTTCGCTCTACCAAGACCTGACGGTCGAGGAAAACTTGACTTTCTTCGCTACCATCTTCGGAACGACCATAGCGGAGAACTACGATCTGATCAAGGAGATCTACGTGCAAATAGAACCCTTTAAAGACCGTAGGGCCGGAAAGCTGTCCGGGGGAATGAAACAGAAATTGGCCCTGTGCTGCGCGCTGATCCACAAACCCGAGGTGCTGTTCTTGGACGAGCCCACTACGGGGGTCGACCCGGTTTCGAGAAAGGAGTTTTGGGAGATGCTCAAACGCTTGCAGCAAAAAGGCATTACCATTCTGGTATCGACCCCGTATATGGACGAAGCGGCCTTGTGCGACCGGATCGCCCTGATCCAAGGCGGGAAGATTTTACAGATCGACACGCCCCAGGCCATTGTAAGGCACTACCCCAAGCCCATATATAACCTTAGGGCGAACAAGACCTATCAACTGATAAAGGCCTTAAAGGCCTATAAAAACAATTACAGTGTCTACCCTTTCGGGGAGTTTGTGCATTATACGGATCAAAGAACCGATTTTGATCCCTCGGAGTTAAAAGCATACCTCGAATCAGAAGGCCTATCGGATGTGGTCATAGAAAAGACCGAGGCCACTATTGAGGACACCTTTATGGAACTGGCAAAATGAAGCGGGAAAAAGTCATACAAGTAGCGGACTTGACCAAGAGGTTCGGCGATTTTGCCGCGGTAGACGCCATTAGTTTTGACGTGTACAGGGGTGAAATATTCGGTTTTCTAGGGGCGAACGGTGCAGGAAAGACCACGGCCATGAAAATGTTGATCGGTATTTCCAATCCCACATCGGGCCAGGCCCAGGTGGCAGGGTTCGACGTGTTTACCCATGCCGAGGACATCAAGAAGAACATCGGCTATATGAGCCAAAAGTTTGCTTTGTACGACGATTTGACGGTTAGGGAGAACATTCGCTTTTTTGGGGGCATTTACGGCTTGTCGAGAGGGCGGATCAAAGAGAAATCGGATGCCCTGATCGAGGAATTGGGGCTGCAGGGAGCCGCCCATAAGTTGGTGGGTGCCCTGCCCTTGGGATGGAAGCAAAAACTATCCTTTTCGGTGGCCTTGATCCACGACCCCAAAATCGTGTTCTTGGATGAACCCACCGGAGGCGTAGATCCCATTACCCGACGTCAGTTTTGGGAAATGATCTACAAGGCGGCCCATCAGGGAACCACCGTTTTTGTAACCACGCATTATATGGATGAAGCCGAATACTGTGATCGGGTGTCGATTATGGTCAATGGCAAAATAGAGGCCTTGGACAGTCCAAAGCTACTAAAGGAGCAGTTTCAGGCGGCCAATATGAACGATGTGTTCTTAAAACTTGCTCGCGGATGAAACGGTTCATAGGCTTTATAAAAAAGGAATTCTACCATATTTTTAGGGACAGACGCTCCCTGTTCATCCTCTTCGGGATGCCCATTGCCCAGATCTTACTGTTCGGTTTTGCCATTACCAATGAGATCAACAATGTCGATATTGCCATTTTGGACTCTTCCAAAGATGATGTTACGGAAGAGATCATCCATAAAATATCCGCTTCAAAATACTTCAGTATCAAACAGTTTATTGAAAAGGAGTCGGATATTAAAGGCATTTTTAAACAGGGCAAGGTAAAGGCCATCTTGAATTTTGAAAAGGACTTTAGCAAGAACCTGGTCAAAGACCACAAGACCACGATACAGATCATAACCGACGCCACCGACCCCAATACGGCAAATACCATTGCCAATTTTGTAAACGCCATTCTTCAGAAATACCAAAAATCCTTGAACGAGGATCTGGTGGTCGCCTATCAAATCGTACCCGAATCGCGAATGGTCTATAATCCGGAATTAAAAAGCGTCTACATGTTCGTGCCCGGGGTAATGACCATTATTTTGATGCTGGTTTCCGCGATGATGACGTCCATTTCCATCACTAGGGAAAAGGAAATGGGCACTATGGAAATCCTCTTGGTCTCCCCTTTAAAACCCATTCAGGTGATTGTGGGAAAGGTGTTTCCCTATATTTTCCTGTCGATAATCAATGCGGTCGTAATCGTGGTATTGAGCATTTTTATTTTTAAAATGCCGGTACAGGGAAGCCTGTTTTTATTGGCATTGGAGAGTATCTTGTTTATTGTATCGGCCTTGGCCTTGGGAATTTTAATCTCTACGATTTCGGCCACGCAGCAAACGGCCATGATGATTTCCTTAATGGGACTCATGCTTCCGGTAATACTGTTATCGGGCTTTATCTTTCCCATTTCCAGTATGCCCGTACCGCTTCAACTGATCAGCAATATCATTCCCGCCAAATGGTTTATTATCATCATTAAGGGCATTATGCTCAAAGGGGTCGGCCTTGAGTTTATATGGAAGGAAACCTTGATCTTATTGGGTATGACCGTCTTCTTCATTGCCCTGAGCGTAAGGAAATATAAAATCAGGCTAGCGTAATGAAGACCATCCTATACATCATACAAAAAGAGTTCAAGCAAATCTTTAGGAATAAGGGGATGCTTCCCATCATTTTTGTCTTGCCCCTGCTCCAACTCATTATTTTATCGAATGCGGCCACATTTGAAGTCCAACACATCAAATTCGGCTATATCGATGGCGACCATAGTGCTACATCCCGGGCCTTGGTCGAAAAGTTCGATGCCTCGTCCTATTTTGAGGTGTGGACCGATTTTCCTTCTGAGGTCCAGGCCAGTGCGGCCATGTTAAGGGGAGAGGTCGATGTTGTGCTAAACATTCCCCCCTATTTTGAACGCGATCTACAAAAGGACAAACACCAAAGCCTAGGGGTAACCATCAATGCCATCGACGGCGCAGCGGCCGGTGTCGAGAACGTCTACGTTACCCAGATCATCCAAGGTTTCAATCAAGGGCTAAGGGTCGATTTACAACAAATTACGGACCAGCAGGTACAGGCCATGGCCATTGAAACCATTCCCTTGTTCTGGTACAACGAGACCTTGAACTACAAAACCTTTATGGTACCGGGCATATTGGTCTTACTGGTCACCATGATTACGCTCTTTCTCTCGGGAATGAACATTGTTAGGGAAAAGGAAATCGGTACATTGGAGCAAATAAATGTAACCCCGATCAAAAAAAGACAGTTTATCATTGGTAAGCTCTTTCCCTTTTGGGTGATAGGCATGGGCTTGTTGACCATTGGGTTGATCATTGCCAAACTCATTTTTGATGTGCCCATTCTAGGTAGTTTGCCCCTTATGTACCTCTATACCTCCATCTATATTTTGGTGGTGCTGGGAATCGGACTGTTCATTTCAAACTTTACCGATACCCAACAACAGGCCATGTTTATCGCTTGGTTTTTTACGGTGATCTTTATTTTGATGAGCGGATTGTTTACGCCCATTGAAAGCATGCCGAAATGGGCACAGGTGCTTACGGAGTTCAATCCCATCAAATACTTTGTGGAAGTTATGCGAATGGTGATGCTGAAGGGCTCGGGATTTATGGATATTCTTCCCCAATTATCAAAAACCCTGCTCTATGCCTTAATCATGAACGGATTGGCCGTTTGGAGCTATAGGAAAACATCGTGAATGGCTAGGCTACAGTACCGTCTCATCGTTCAGCCAACGTTGCAAAAGGCCTTCGTTATGCGAAATGGCAACCAAGTAAAACGTATCGAATTTTTTAAATACCCGCGATTCTTTAAGGGGCTCCATACAGACCGATACCGGGGCCAAATAATTGGAATGGATCAGGAACAACTCCCCTTCCTGTTTTAAGAGGTAGCCTACATGGCCCTCATCAAAACCTATAAAGTAGAGTCCCTCTTGGGTCAGGCGATCGATCTCTTCATGGGCTTCTTCCGGGGTTTCCTGTACGACCTTGTCGATGGCCGAACCACAACTGATCATTTTGGCTTCGTCTATGGGCGATTTTTGGGCCAGTTTATACCGGTTGAGGTTTAGGCCCATATCGCGCAAGGTGGTCGATATAAAATACCCACAGGCGATCTTCCCTTGCTTGGGTACCGCCGTATGGCCGCCAAAACTCCAAGGAGTCCCGTACCAGTGGGGAATGATCTTATCCACCAATTGGTCGGTAAAGGCCGTTTTTATCGTCTCCAGGGAAACAGTACCCGACCGGAACCCTTCTTTCAAACGCAAACGAAGTTGTCCGGTATATATTTTGGTATTGGTATAGGAAGTGGTAATACTATCCGAAGTTATTTTATTGCGCTTTGTAAAACCCTTTGCATCATGGTCGGACCAGGTTGTTTTGCCCACGGGTGTATAGATAGTACCGTCCTCTGTTATGGGAGGTGCCTCCTTGGTAAGTCCGAATGCGAGTAGCAAAGAAAAGAAGAACATATGTACAGGTGTTTTTTATGATTTGGGTGCTATGAGCGTAACGTTTTTATTGGCAGTAAATTACATCAAAAATGTTAATTTTTAATTTCATCACTTGTATAACATCTATATACTAAGGTTTACGGCCCACCATACATCGTAATCCCTTGGTATTAAAGGTCTGTAGCTTTGAAAACCTTGGTCGGCTATTTTTAGTCCCACAATAGCATTATTGTTGGTATCCCGTACATAGTCGATAAAGATAAAAGAATGGCCGTACGGATCTAATTTTTTTACATCGGTGCCTTTTACTACCTGCTCATAATCTTCTTTATACCGCCATACCTGCATGAGTGCCCCGGGTTTTAACTGTCCGCCCCAGATACCGGTGGAATCTATCAAGGTACCCATACCTGCGTAGGCAATGGCGCCGGCGTTGCCCTTGCCCCGATAGGTTTCGGGAAGGCTTTTCCAATCCCTATCGGTATCCGAGGCCGAAGCATAAAGTAGGTCGAATACCTGTTTGGTACTATGTAATTTTGAGGCCATACGTTCCGGTAGGTCTTGATAGGGCGAATGACCATAAACTTGTTTGTAGGCCTTCTCAAAGCGCCCCTTGCTTACCGCAAGGCAATGCCCTCCGGGTTCCTTGTTCGGACTGGCCAGGTAATTTTCAACTATTTTTTGTGCTACAGGGCTGGCACTAGCCAAAAAGGCCTGCCATGCAGCTTCCTTTAAATTTTCGGTAATGTTGTTCGTTTGTAGTAATGAGTCCGGTATCGATGGTGTCGCGGGTGTTTTAATGCTAATGTATTCATGTACGTGAAACCCAAGGTCCTGTAACACTTGCTTGGTGGAATTTTGTTGTGTAGGTGCCGAAATTTCCGTCATCTCCACCGGAATCGGTTCTGCCGCCTTCGGGCGGGTCGTAGCACAGCTCAAGACCAAAAGGCAGGTAAGTGATAAACACATAGGGTAAACACTGAAATTCTTGACCACGATCTTTCTTCGTACGTTCCCATTTTTCATCATTGTGCTCACTTTTCATATCATTGGACCGTTGCAATCGTACCGTTATGTTACAACGTTGTTTTCAATGGTCCGTCAAGACTACAAAGGTACCAAATTTACAGGGGTATCGGTGTGCATAAGCTTGAAATAACTTGCCGTAGTGAACCAAAGTAGTTCTATTTGTTTTATACTTTATACTAGCAATTGATATGGCACATAGTTTATGTTTCTTTAAAGTTTGTATGTTTTTTCTTATTTATCCATCATAATTTATATTATTATTTATTTTTACCGCTGACTATGAAAAACGGTAAGCATTTTATTGCCTTATTTTATATAACCTTGATGCTTTTTTTCAAGGTGGCGGGCTTGCATGCGTTTTTACATCAAATAGATGATACAGATACTCAGCATTGTGAGGTGTGTCATATCACTACAGCGGTTAATTTTACTCCTGTCATAGAAACCAAGCCACTCGTTTTACCACAAACGGATTTCTATGATTTTGAACAAAAAACAGCGACCAACACTCTAGACTTTGTTTTTAAGAACAGGTTTTTAACCGACAATCGATTTACCCGGCCCCCGCCACAATCCTGATCCTTTCTGTTTTATAGAACCGTAATGAGCTATAGGGATACCTATGCCCTATAACCTGCCGTATGCGCTTTGTGCCCTACATTCTTTGTACACCAAAGCCGAGCGGTATTTTTCAAGGTCTTATAAAACAGTAGGCCCCGCCCCTATTGCAAGGTAGTTTCCCAACAGCAAAATACCCTTGTTTGCCATATCGCTTGCGATAGGAAGCCTGCATATAAAAAAATCATAATCAATTTTAATTCATAGAACACTTATGTTAAAAGCATTGAACATAACCAAGTCTTATAATGGAAAAGTTGCGTTAAAGGATGTTTCCTTCGAAGTTTCCAAAGGAGAAATATTCTGTTTATTAGGTCAAAATGGCGCAGGAAAGACCACGACCATCAATATCTTTTTGGGTTTTATACAAAAAGATGGCGGAAAGGCCTTTGTGGCCGATAAGGAAGTGGGCAAGGACGATACCAATCAACTCACGGCCTATATCCCCGAAACGGTACAGCTCTATGGCAACCTGAGCGGTGTTGAAAACCTTGATTTCTTTAGCCGTTTGGCCGGTTTTCGCTATAGCACCGGTGAATTGGAAGCCTTTTTGTCCAAAACGGGATTGCAAGAGGATGCACAGCACAAAAGGCTGTCTTCCTACTCGAAGGGAATGCGCCAGAAAGTGGGGATAGCCGTTGCCCTCGCCAAGAATGCGGAGGTCATTTTTATGGATGAGCCTACCTCTGGTCTTGATCCCAAGGCCACTGCGGAATTTACAGAAATCTGTAAGGAACTTGCCGAAATGGGCAAAGTCATTTTTATGGCCACCCACGATATCTTCAATGCGGTAGAACTGGGCACCACGATCGGAATTATGAAAGAAGGAGTCCTGGCCCAGCAATTAAAGGCCAGTGAAATCGATGCAAACGAATTAAATCAACTATATCTCGAAACCATTTAGAACAGATGAACAACTATATAAAAATTATACTGGCCTTATTGGTCAGCAACGTAACACTTGCCCAAATAACGGTTAATGGTAGGGTGACCGATACGGGCGGAGCACCCGTTTTTGGGGCCACCGTTTCTTTTTCGAATATCAGCTCCAGCAACAAAGGAGGTACCGTTACCGATATGGACGGCAATTTTAGTTTCGAGACTCCCCTAACGGGCAACTATCGAGTTACGGTAAGTTACATTGGCCTAAAAACGCTTCGTTTTCAAAAATCGTTCGACCAAGTTACCGATTACGATTTGGGCACGATCACCCTACAAGAGAATGTAGAGCAATTGCAATCGGTCGAAGTGATCGGCAGGGCCCGAACGGACTACAACAGTGATTATTCGTTTTCGGCAACAAAAGTGGCCATTGCCAATAAAGAATTGCCTCAGGCCATTACTTCGGTAACCAAGGAGTTAATTGCGGACCGCCTTGCCTTTCAAGTACCGGATGCGGTTAAAACGGTAAGTAATGTTTCGGTTACGGGCTTGTACAACCACTATAATATTCGTGGAATTACACAGGCGGATGACGGACAAGTGTTAAATGGAATGCGTACCCGTCAATATTACTTTCTACAACCCATTACCTCGCACCTAGAACGTGTTGAGGTCATAAAAGGCCCCTCATCGGTTACTTTTTCCAGTGCAGATCCCGGAGGTACCGTGAACATGGTTACTAAAAAACCATTGGCGGAAAAGCGCAGTGAAGTATCCTTGACCACGGGTAGTTTTGCAACCATAAGGGCTACGGCCGATTTTACGGGACCGTTGAACGAATCCAAAACCCTTCTATATCGTTTTAATGCCGCTGTACAAGAGGCGGATTCGTTTAGGGACGTGGTAAACAACAATGCCATTTTATTTTCGCCTTCCCTAAGCTATATCCCCAATGAAACCACTTCCCTTAATGTGGAAATGATATACAGCGATGCCGAAGGAAACTTGGATAGAGGGCAGCCCATTTTTGGCGCTATTAATGGGGAATATAATATTGATAGTACGCCAATTACAATGAATGTTGGGGCTTCAAGCGATCATTACAAAAACAAAGAGCTCATTTTTATGGCCAACTTTAGTAAAAAGCTATCCGATAATTTAGGTTTTAATGCACAGTACATGAAACAAACCTGGGATGAGGATTTAGCTGAACATAGAGTGGATGGTACGGCCGTGGATATTGATGGAAATGTGATTCCTACTTTGGCCAGAATGCGATATGATGAAAGACAACAATTTTGGGAAACCGATAACTTTAGTACGTACTTTACATACGACATCAAAACGGAAAAGATTACCAATAAAATATTGGTCGGCTATGATGCCACGCGTTGGGAAAGAAAAATTGGGGCCGGCTTCCTACGTGCCAGAAGGTACCTAACGGTAGACGGGGGTCAGGCCAATTATGACCCTGGTAATCCTGATAATTTTCAGCAAATGGTGGTAGACGGTGTTACTATGCCAGTGCCCGCAGTACCCCATTTTAATTTGGATGACCCTTTCAACGGTGCAAGAAATACAAATGCCTATGACCTGGCGGAATTAAGTATTCCTGCCAACCTGAATACTTCTAATGGGTTCTATATTCAAAACCAGTTTAAAGTAGGTAAATTTTCTGCTTTGGTGAACTTACGATATGAGCGTTTCACCGATATTTTTGATTATGAAGGCGATGAACAGGAGTTTAAAAACGAGGCCATTGTACCTCGATTCGGTGTAACCTATGAAATAACAAATACCGTTAGTGCATATGCCACGTATTTAGAAGGCTTTCAGCCCCACACCAATACGGTTTCATTATCACCATCTGCCGAAGGTTTCTTCTGGTCCACATCACCAAGTAGGTTTGACCCATTGGAAAGCAGCTTGACGGAATTTGGCGCGAAAGGAGAGTTTTTGAACGGTAAAATTTTTGCCAACCTAGCCGTTTTCAATATTACCCAAAAAAATATCCTGCTAGGAGACACCTATGATTTGGACAACCTCACCACCAGGGGCGAGCAAAGAAGTAGAGGTTTTGAAATGGATGTGTCCGGTTACCTATCACCAAACTTTCAACTTACCCTATCCTATGGTTTTGCGGATGCTGAAATTGTGGAAGATGCCATAGAGGAGTTTATTGGCGAACCCATAGGAGGTGCCCCAAAGCACAATGGTACGATTTGGGGACGCTATGATTTTACAAACGAAACGCTAAAAGGTATCGGAATCGGTTTGGGTGCCCAGTTTATGGATGAGCGGTATACGTGGTATAACCCCACGTACGACACCGACAGGCTGCTATTGCCCTCATATACCGTATTTGATGCGGCGGTGTATTACAGACCAAATAACACAGGGATGCAATTAACCCTAAAGCTCAACAATTTACTCGATGAAACGTATTGGCTAGGGGGGCTAAACCCGTCTCGGTTGGGTCCTGGGGCACCAAGAAACGTATTATTGAATGCAACCTATAAATTTTAACCATGAGGAAAAACGTAATTGTTTTATTGGCACGCCAATTATGGCAAAATGCCTTTAGGTCAAAAGTGATGTTGATAGCGTCCGTTTTAATGGTATTTCTATTGCTTTTTTCCGCTTACAGCGGATGGGAGAATTACCACGACCAAAACTACACCCGCGATATCATGCAGCATGAGGTTCAGGAGAGTTGGGAAAACAACCCCGACAAACACCCGCATCGTATGGCACACTATGGTTCCTTCGCCTTTAGGTTAAAGCATGTACTGAGCGTTTTTGACCTGGGTATGGAGAATTTTGTGGGCAATGCCATTTTTTTGGAGGCCCACAAACAGAACACCGTTAACTTTAGCGAAGCCAGTATGTCTACGGGGTTGTTACGGTTTGGTGAAGTCAGCTTGGCCATGTTGCTAAAAGTGATCGTACCGCTGTTGATTTTCTATTTGGGCTTTCATACCATTGCCCAAGAGCGGGAAAATGGCACGTTGAAATTATTGATCGGTCAGGGCATTACCCGAATGGAAATTGTCTTTGGCAAATGGTTGGGACTTTTTGGCCTGTCCTTGGTTTTTCTTGTGGCCGTCTTTCTGGTACTGCTCTTTTTTGTGGTCCTGGAATCGCACGACGGGCTGCACACCGACAGTCTGTTGAGGTACTTGGTGCTTTTGGTTTCCTACCTCTTGTTTTTTGCCATCCTCAGCGCTATTACCATTTTGGTTTCGGCCTATAGTAAAACGGCGAAGGGAGCGTTGGTAAAACTTTTGGGTATTTGGTTGCTGTTCGTAATCATTGTTCCCAAATCGTTACAGGCCATGGGCTACTACCTCTACCCCACCCCGTCTAAAATAGAAATGGAAACGGCCGTAGAACACGACCTGGTGCAGATAGGCGATAGCCATAATCCGGACGACCCCCATTTTAAGGCCTTAAAGGACTCGGTGCTCTTGGCGCACAATGTAGACGATGTGGCGGATCTTCCGTTTAACTATGGCGGATTTGTTATGGCTACGGGCGAGGCTTTGAGTACCGAGGTGTACCACAAGCACCAAAACCAACTTTATGAAGTGTACGGCAAACAAAACAAGTTGGAACGGTATTCGGCCTTTGTAAACCCCTACACGGCCATAAAGAACCTGTCCATGGCCTTTTCAGGAACCGATTTTAGATCCTTTCTTCATTTTAAGGACCAAGCGGAAACCTATCGGTACAAACTGGCACAGGAGATGAACCGGTTGCAGATGGAGCTTATACCCAATAAGGGCAAAGCCGGGCCAAACGTTATTTCCAGCGATTACTGGAAAAATTTTCCGCCCTTCGAATACGATTTTCTCAGTATTGCCCAGGTATTCAAAAATGAATTGACCTCTTTGTTGGCCCTGCTTTTATGGAGCGTATTGGCCGTTGTCGGACTGTTAAGATCATCGTCTAACCTAAAAGCACTCTAGATGTATAGTTTATTGTTTAAATCATTTTTTAGAACAAAGATATTTCTGGTAAGCCTGGTTTTATTATTGACCGTAGGCTTGATCAGTATCCTGATCGGTAAACAGTACTTGGTCAAACAGGAGAACACCCTTATTGCCGCACAGGAGTTTCAGGAAGAAAGCATAAAGAAAAATGTCATGTACCACAATGACGATCTTGGACTGCTCTTGTATTACCTCCGTTTTACCTTGGCAAAGAAACCTTCGAACATTAATGCCGTTTCCATAGGCCAAAGCGATGTAAACCCGCTTTTGCAAGCGGTCACCATCCGTGGTCTCGAAGGACAGAAATACGACACCGATTTTGAAAATCCATCCTTGTTGATGTCGGGTAACCTAGACTTGGGCTTCGTTGTCATTTACCTGTTTCCCTTGGTGTTGATCGCCATGACCTTTAATTTGTATTCAGAGGAAAAGGAATGGGGCACGTGGCGTATTTTGGCGGCGCAAACTTCGGGGAAGGCGGCATTTTTGTATAAAAAGCTCTTTGTTAGGGTGCTGTTTGTCTTTGCCGTTCTAATCCTCCTCATGTTTATGGCGAGTGCCATTCTGCAAATACCGATGAACGAAAATTTTTGGGCCCTATTTCTGCAAAGTGTGCTATATCTATTGTTTTGGAGCACTTTGTGTTTTTGGGTGGTCTCCTTTCTCAAGAGTTCCAGCTTCAATGCCCTGGCCTTGATATCCATTTGGGTGGTGCTTACGATCTTGCTACCCGCAGTGGTGAACAACTATGTCTTGAACAAGTACCAAGTGCCGGAAGCCTTGGAGGCCATGGTAGAACAGCGCGATGGATATCATGAAAAATGGGATATGGAAAAAAATGTTACGATGGACGGTTTTCTGGAAGCCTATCCGCAGTTTAAGAAATACCCCGTTCCCGAGGATGAGTTTTCTTGGATTTGGTATTACGGTATGCAACATATGGGCGATTTAACGGCAAGGGAAACCAGTGCCGAAATGATGGAAAAGGTAATGCTCCGCAACAAGGTAAGCGAAAAAGTGGCCCTTTTTGTCCCCACGATGCATGCACAGTTAAGCTTTAATAATTTGGCGGGAACCGATATGGTGAGCCATTTGGGATTCTTAAAAGAACTGACCAAGTATCACGAAAAGCTACGTTTGGACTTTTATACCAAAATTTTTGATAACAAGCCTGCCGATTCGGTCGATTGGAGCAAGTACAAAGTGGCTTATTATACCGGAAAGCGCAATATAGACTGGGTTTATTTGATGCTTCCGACCTTATTGATTACCGTGGTCATTGGCGCCCTTGGTGCCTATAGGCTACGAAAGTTGTAGATAGAACAGGGCCGGAAGATTTTCCGGTCCTTTTTTTTTTGGACGTACTATTCCTGGTCTGGCCTATTGTTTTCTTCCAATTTCTTTTTGAGCAATTCTACGTCCAATGATTCCAGTAGACCAATCAGATTGGGAAACCTACCTTGGTGGTAGCCAAAACGGTCTTCTGTAAATTCGGCAATGGCCCGCTCCTTGGCCCAGTTATCGAAAACCATTCTATAGGCCGCAACGATGGCACCGGTTCTATCGGAACCATGCCAGCAATGGACAAGAACGGGTTTCTCTGCCTGTTGTATAAGGGACAAGGCCTTAAAAATATCCGCTTCGTCCAATTTGGAGGCTTTTAAGGGGATACGATCTAAATGCAGGTCGCTGTCCTTTAGTTTCTTTTCATCCGTTTTTTGGCGCCTGAGGTTCAGTATCGATTGTATGCCCATGGCCTCAAGCTCTCTCATTCCTTTTTTTGAGGGTTGCTCCGATCGGTATAAGCCATCACTTACCTGGTATAAATTATGAAAGTGATCGGAAGCTATTTTTTCCGACGCTCCCTCTTGAAGCGCTTTGTTGGGCAAGGAAAATGCCAATGATATCAGTGAAAGGGAGATAAAAGCGAATAATTTATGCATTGTGCTATTCAATAGAAACACAAAGATAGGCAAGCTAGGAGGATTTAATTTAAACCCATACACCTATTTTTGATGCTCCCCCATGGTCTTTTACAAAAAATCAGGCCCCAATATTAATTTAGGGCCGGATCTCAATAGGTCTATTATATGGCCTCTTTGGCCGCAGGACTCCCGAGCAAGTTGTTGGCCTTTTTGGACTTTTCCATCCGTAGTCCAAATAAGGGGCGTAAAACCCCAATCCTTCGGATCAAAAACTCGTAGAGGACAAAGCAGACCGTAAACGTAAAAACGGTAACGGCAATGAACTGTACTATCGGATGTATATTCAAGGGCAATAGCAACCAAGCCCCCAAATACAGCACGAACATATGGATGATATATACCGGGTAGGCCGCCTTGCTCAAATAGGCCAACAGTCGGCTGGGCCTGTTAAGGTATTGGAAGAAGAGTCCGAAAATGCCGAATATCCAACAGATAGATTCCAAGGCCATTAAATAGCCGGGGGCTTCCATAGCATATTCGATATAGCGTAGGGCATAGAGTGCGGTCGCGATGGCCAAATAGGCCCATTTCCATTTTTTCAGGGTATTCCAAAACGCACTTCCGATATAAACGAACAGGTATCCAAAAAAGAAGGCCAGAGCCCCTAAAAAGAAACCGTGCCAGGTTTCGGCATAGAGAGAGTAGATCTGCGGCTTTACCCAAATCGCCTCCAGCACAAAGAAAAGGGAGACGGTCAAAGGTCCGACCGCGGTACCCATCAACTTTTCCAATAGTTTTTTAAGTCTTGCCCCATGATGTTTCAATACAAGAAAAACAGGTAGAAAAATAAGGACATACGCGAAAATATTGCCCAAAAACCATAGATGGCCCGTATGGGGATAGTAACTCAAAGGTTGTTTGTAGAACGCTTGAAAAAGATACATGTGCAGGGGCGAAATGGCCACGATACCGAACAGGAAAGGCACAAGGATCCGTTGGCTACGTTCTCCGATCAGTTGTTTCCAGTTGCGCTTCCGCATGGCGAAAAAGAGTCCCATTCCCGATACAAAAAATAGAATGGGAATGCGCCATACATTTAGCATGGTCATGGGAATCCACAATCCCTCAAGTGCATTTTCGCTGCGCACGAAGCCAACGAACATGGCCCAGGGCTGAAAAACGATGGCTATATGGTAGATCAATAACAAGGCTATGGCGATTACCCGTAGCCAGTCTATATCGTAACGTCGAACTGTTTTCATGACTGTCGTTTTTTTAATTGTTATTTATTATTGTAGCATTATGGCGATAACGGGACGAGCCTTTTCAACCTCTGCCAAGTTTAAATCCAATCCAATAGGCCCCAATTGCTGTTGCATCATTTCATAAATGGGCTTCATGTCCTCAAAAGGTCCGGAAACAGATTCCCGGGCGGTGGCCCCATAGTTATTCTTTACCGTTTTGTCGGCCTTGGCATCTATAAGTAATTGTACTAGTTCTACCCTGCCAAAAAATGCGGCTACGTGAAGGGCGGTGGAGCCGTCGTTGTTTTTTACTTCCAGATCGGCACCGGCATCGATAAGGGCCGCGGCAATCTCGGACTTATCAAAAGTTATCGCCGACATTAGAGGAGTAGCACCACTTAGGGCATCTTTTTCGTTAAGGTCGGTGCCGGCTTCGATATGCTGTTTAACGGCTTCGAGGTTACCGGTTACCACCGCTTGTGTTAGGGGAATCTCTGGTGCACTTACTTCGGTATTGGCCATGGCTTGGTCGTTGGTCTTCTGCTTTTGTTGTCCACAGGCAGTTAAGCACAAGGCCATAACAAGTAATACATAACTCATTTGTTTTAAAGAATTGTTTTTTGATGTTTTCATGATTTAAGTTTTAATAATTTATTTGATATCCCAAAGGTCCCCAGAACGTTGACGCAGCACTAATTACCTATGGGGCAATCTATATAAGCCTTGCGGAGATGATAAAAATTATGGTGCAGGCATATAAATTATGACGCAACTCCCCTATTTTTATCTTGGGGAGTATTCATTTATATTTGTTAAAACCATTGGGCAGCCACCAAAAAAAACACCATGCCGAACCCGTCAAAAGGAAGTCCGTTTACCGAGCAGGCCGAAGCCTTGATCCTAGCCCATTTAAGCGATGAGCACTTTGGGGTATCGGAACTGGCCGGGGCCATGCACATGAGCCGTTCCAACCTTTTGCGGAAATGTAAAAAGCAGACCCAGCTTTCGGCGAGTCAGTTTATTCGGCAGGTTCGCCTAAAGCAGGCCATGGAGCTTTTAAAGGATTCTGATCTTACGGTTTCGGAGGTTTCTTATCGCGTGGGTTTTGGTAGCACTTCCTATTTTATTAAATGTTTTAGGGAACATTATGGGTATCCGCCCGGTGAAACGGGAAAACAGGTTGAGAAGGAGATGGAAGAAACTAAGCCCATTGTTCCCAACGAAGCCACAGTAGAAACCCTTCCTTTTCCAAAACGCTATCAATGGCCCTTGGCGGTAGTGTTTTTGTTGTTGCTAATAGGGGTTTTTATTTGGAAGCCCTTCTCCCCTGCTTCAAAGGCTTCCGAGAAATCCGATATTGAAAAGTCTATAGCCGTGCTTCCCTTTAAAAATGAAAGCAACGACGCCACCAACCTATATTTTGTAAACGGTTTGATGGAAGCGGCCTTAGGCAACCTTCAAAAAATTGAGGATTTAAGGGTCATCAGCCGTACTTCTGTAGAAAAATACAGGAACTCCGACAAGAACATACAGGAAATTGCGACCGATCTGGGTGTCAATTATATTGTGGAGGGAAGTGGACAGAAAGTGGGCGATCAGGTGCTGTTGAACATACAGTTGATAGATGCCGCTACCGATTCGCGTATTTGGGGACAGCAATATACCCACGAGGTGTTGGATATCTTTGCCCTACAAAACGAAGTGGCGAAGAAGATAGCCCATGCCGTTGAGGCCAATGTGACTCCATCCGAATTGGAGCAGATAGACAAAAAACCTACCGATAACCTAGTGGCCTATGATTACTACCTCAAGGCACAAGGGCCATTTTTGTTGAGAACGGAAGAAGGATTGCAAGAAGCTATTCCATTATTTGAAAAAGCCCTGGAAGAGGATGCCGAATTTGCCTTGGTCTATGCCGATCTGGCCATTGCCTATTATTATTTGGACCTGTTCAAAAAGGAGAAAAAATACACGGAACAAATTAATAATTATGCCGATAAGGCCCTACTCTACGACCCTAAGCTTGCCGAGAGCCTTATGGCCAAAGCCCTTTACTATCAACATACCGGCGATTATCGTTTGGCTGTGCCCCATCTTCAAAAGGCCTTGGAATACAATCCCAATTCTTCACCGGTAGTGCAAATGTTGGCGCTTTTGTATTCCAATTTTATACCCGATACCGGAAAATACTTGGAGTATGCCTTAAAGGGGGTACAATTGGATATTGGGGCCAATGATTCCGTTGGAAAAAGTTATATCTATCTGAATTTGAGCAATGCCCTTATCCAATCGGGATTTACGGATGAAGCGTTCAATTATATTGAAAAATCATTGCAGTTCAATCCCCAAAATTACTATGCACCTTATGTAAAGGCCTATATTTTGTACGCCAAGGATAGGGATCTACAACAAACCCTTATCCGTATTAAAAAGGAACTGCAAAAAGACACCACCCGTTTGGATCTTTTACAGGAAACCGCCAAGTTGCATTATTTTAAAAAGGAATACGATAGCGCCTATACGTATTACAAACGTTTTGATGACATACGAAAAAAGAGAAACCTGTACTTGTATCCTCAGGAGGATATAAAAATTGGTCTGGTGTACGAAAAAATGGGTTTTGATCAAGAGGCCGAACGCTTGTTCGAATCGTATGCGGATTATTGTAGGCAAGACCAATCGATCTACAAACCGGCCAGTACGGCCGTGATGTATGCCAATGAGGGAAAATTGGATCTGGCCATAGCGCAATTAAAGGAATTTGCCACAAAGAACCATTTTCAGTACTGGATTCTGTTGTTCATGAAATTGGATCCGGCCATGGAGCCTTTGCGGAAACACCCCGAATTTGAGTCCGTGACACAAAAAATCGAGGACCGGTTTTGGGAAAACCACCACCGACTTCAAGAAACCTTGGAGGAGAAGGATTTGCTTTAGGCCATAATCAGGGTTTTCCGTCGTACAAATCATTAACTCTTTATAATTTGGTGAGATTCCAAGTTGTTATTTCTTTTTTCTTATTCTTTGGAGGGCTCTAGGTTTCTTGGCAAACGGCGGTATCTACCTTTTCTCCGCTGGGTTTGTAATTTGACCAGAACGGTGATACGATGATAATATTTGTGTTTTTAATGATGGCCCTTCTGGTTATGGGTTTAGTATGGATTTTGTGTACAAAACACCATAAGAAAAACAAGGTAAATAAGATGAACACAATAAGTGATTATTAGTAAATATTTTAGGTGGTATGGTAACTGATCTTTTTTTCTACTGTTAAGATTTACGGATCGATGAAATAAATAGAAACAAAGACTCGGAATTAACTTTTTTTTATAAAGAGAGATGGTTTTATACCTTACTTTTGCCGGCTTAAAAATAATATCAAGAATCTCAGAAAAGGAGATAGCAACCTGCAATAACAAGCAAGGTGCTAAATAGATAGGCCAATTCGTTGGAACAAATGTTAACCCATACGTCCTAGTATTTGCTGCTATTTCCTTTTTTTATGAAACTATTGAAATGGCAGTTACAACCAAGATTATCCCTAAGTTTTCGGCGTTAATACCCCTTTTTGTCTTTGTTTTTACATTTTTGGGTGTTGGTATCCATCAAAACGATTTTTATGCCCTGCCCGCTCCTATTGCTGTTATAGCGGGGATTGTTGTGGCGTTTTTGATGTTTGGACAAACTATAGAAACAAAAATAAGAACCTTTTTAAAAGGCTGTGGTGACGAGAAGATATTGACCATGTGCCTGATCTATCTGCTGGCCGGGGCCTTTGCCGCCATTACCAGCAAAACCGGAAGTGTGGATGCGATCGTTAATATGGGATTGGATTTTATCGCCCTCCGGTATATCTATGTCGGAATCTTTGTGATTGCAGGGTTTTTATCGGTCTCTACAGGTACCTCGGTGGGGGCCATTGTGGCCTTGGCCCCTATTGTAGTCGGCTTTGCCGATGAGAGCAGTGCCGATTTGGCCCTTTTGTGCGGAGCCTTGTTGGGTGGTAGCATGTTCGGAGACAATTTATCGGTGATCTCCGATACGACCATTGCCGCGACCCAATCGTTAGGTTGCAAGATGAGCGATAAGTTTAAACAGAATATCAAGATTGCATTGCCAGCGGCCCTGTTTACCATGGGCATTTTACTCTTTCAAGGTTGGGACCTCGCATCTGTCGGAACGGAAACGGTTGCATATAGCTATTCGGTATTAAAAATACTGCCCTATGTTTTAGTTATTGTTCTCTCCATTGCGGGTGTCAACGTATTTGTAACCTTGTTGTTGGGGTCGGTTTCGGCGGTATTCTTGGGAATTTTTTCTGGAGATTTTACGTTTATGGAATCGACCCGAATCGCCTATACCGGGTTTACCAACATGACGGAAATTTTTCTATTGTCATTATTAACAGGAGGTTTGGCCGCCTTAGTGGAAAGAAATGGCGGTATCGATTATATTTTGGTCAACATAAAAAAACGCATCAAAAGCAAGAAAACGGCGCAGTTGGGCATTGCGACCTTGGTGGGCACTACCAATATGGCCATTGCCAACAATACCGTGTCTATCATCATTGCCGGGCCCATTGCCAAGATCATAAATGATGATTATGGTTTAGACAATAAGAATACGGCTTCTATTCTGGATATTTTTGCCTGTATTTCGCAAGGATTATTGCCCTACGGAGCACAGGTATTGATGATTTTGAGTTTTTCAAAAGGTAGAATAGACTATCTGGATCTAGTGTTCAATACTTGGTATCTGTTGCTATTGCTCATCTATACATTGATATACATAAATTTCAGCTCTATATGGAATAAATGTATTAAAAGATAGTTATAGTCTAATATTCATACTTATGTTTTGCAAATATTTTCCAATGTTAAAAAGAGAATGCATTTGCGAGAAATTTCTTTTTAAAAGTATCTTTGCGATCCCAAATTAATCGGGGCTCGGATTAAGCTATGAATCACTGAGCCATTTAGAAAGGATAACATCTTTCTGTGTACATACTCTCTCTAAAACATAGCTTTAATACATCCGGGTTTTAATTATTTAAAACTTAAATTATTAGTATGAAACATTTAATTACAGCATGTACGGCTGTTTTGATCGGTGCAGTATCTTATGGACAGATGGAAGTTTCTGTTAGTACCGGTTACGCCATTGGTAGTGCCACAATGAAATTAGGCGAACGCATAAGCGTTTCCGAAACTGAAAACTCGTACGGAAGTTATGGTGAAGGTGCCAATGTTCAGATAAGGGGTACTTATTATTTTGACGATTCTTTCGGTGTTGATCTAGGTTTTGGTTATTTACAAGGTACTGATCAAGACATATCTAAGGTCAATGTACCGAATACAGAAGTAGATGCGGTTGCTAGGGCGCGTGCATTTGGAGCTTCAGCTTCTTTAGTATATAAATTTACCAATAGTCTGTACGGTCGTTTCGGGGCCTTGATCAAAATGGGAGGAAAAACCGAAGCGGTCGTGTACCAAAAATCTGTTTTTTCTGAGGAAGAAGCTCAAGCTTTTGGTGTACCGCAAGGTTCGTACTCCGAAACGCGTTATAAAGAAGATTACCATGGAAAATTCCCTTTGGGCTTTGTTGGCGCCATGGGCTATAAGTTTAACTTAAATTCTAATTTTAGCCTTTTTGTAGAGGCCGAGTACTACGGTATCAGTTTAAAAAGAAAGGATTCGGAAATTTCGGAATTCAATACCGATGTGGTACTTCCAGATGGTACGGTAGCCGTAAGTGGATATTATAATTTGGATAATCTGCCCGATGGTTATGTACGCAAAACCAACTATGAGGATGAGCTGTCCAATACCAACACAGACACTTCAAAAAAACTATCACAAAAAGTACCTTATTCTTCGTTCGGACTTAATTTCGGACTTACCTATAAATTTAAAGGTTCTCAGAAGAACTAATAGTCTTGTGATGTTTTAATTGTTCATCAACTAGTTTGTAGCCCCGTTAAACATTGTTTTTAACGGGGCTGTTTTTTTATATGCAACACAGTACGGTATGCCACCTTTTTTAGATATACTTTATCGATAGCTGTAATATGGCTTACAGCATTACCAACTAATATTAAGGCTTTATATTCTGGTTTACCCTGAATATATTATTTGGGTCGTAGGTGTTTTTTATCTTCACCAATCTATCATAATTATGTTTATAACTGGCTTTAACACGATCTTGGCCTTCTTCCATCATAAAATTGGAATAGGCTCCACCGGCAGAATATGGATGCAATGCCTCATAATATGATTTACACCAATTGGTAATTGTAGCGGCATTTTTTGGGTTTGGATCTACTCCAATATAAACCCCGGCATACTTGGCATCGCGGTATGCCCAAGGGGTATCTGTACTACCTAGCCTACTCGCCGCGCCACTAAGTGGATACAAGTGCATTTGTGATAAAGGTGTTGGAATGGTGCTGCCAAATTTTAAATGTTGAGCACGGACCTTGGAACCTAATTCATTAAAAAAATCGGCCCGCCAATACCATTGCAATCCCGGAGGCAATAGACCATCGAACATACTTTGTAGCGATGGATATGGCATTTCCCCAACATGGGCAAAAACAGGGTTTAAATCAAGAACGGGTTTAAAAAGCTCTGTAAATTCTTCGGGATCCCCTGTATAGCACCAGACAATGCCACAGAACTTTTTATTATGTAACTCTGCTGGAAATGGAGACTCGGGAATAACCATAGTGGCAATAAAACCGTTTAAATCTTCAGGAGCATTGTGGATAAAGGAGTGGTACCAATCCATGATTTCTTCCACCCTTTCAATGGGCCATAGGGTTGGACCCCCAATAACAGTTTTTATGGGGTGTGCCTGAAAGGTAAAGGACGTTACCACTCCGAAATTACCTCCTCCACCTCTTATGGCCCAGAACAAATCTGTGTTCTCATTTTTGTTTACAGTGACAAAAGAGCCATCTGCCAAAACCATTTCTGCTTCTAATAGATTGTCTATGGTAAGGCCATGCTTACGGGTTAAATACCCAACTCCCCCGCCTAGGGTTAAGCCCCCAACCCCTGTCGTAGAAACCATTCCCGAGGGTATGGCCAAACCAAATTTATGTGTGGCCGCATCGACTTCGTTCCAAATGTTTCCCCCACCAACTTTTACGGTATTGTTGGAAGTGTTTACCTCCACCGATTTTATACTGGACAGATCAATAACCAGACCATCATTGCAAAGCCCCAACCCTGCTCCATTGTGCCCACCACCCCGTATGGCAATCAGTAGATTGTTTTCCCTTCCAAAATTTACCGAGGCAATAACATCTTCAGCATTTTCACACATGGCAAACAAACCTGGACGTTTATCTATCATTCCGTTGTAAACGCTTCGTGTTTCGTCGTAGATGGCATCTGTAGGAGAAATTACTTTGCCCTTTAATTGGGAAGCAAAGGCCTTTATGATATTGGGATTGAGGTTTTTGGCTGAATTTTTCATCTTCAATGTGGTTTTAATTGTTATTGGAGGTTATACCTTAAGGAATCTCCTTTCTATTTTGTACTTTTTGAAAAAGGAAGTATCATAGGTACATTTTTTTGGTATTCTACATAGTCTTCACCATGTTTTTTGCGTAAATCCTTTTCTTCGAAATATTTGACAGCTATTAAAATGTATGCCGTAGTAACTACTGCAAAAGTTAAATGGCCCACGGTCATCAATGGTGTTGCCCAAAAAGCAATGATAAACCCAAGCATTAAAGGATGTCTTACTATTTTATATAAAAAATTGGTTTGAAATTTTGGCGATTGGGAAGTTCTATTTTTAAAGTTGTCGAATATTTGTGTCAAGCCAAACAATTCAAAATGACTGATCATAAATGTAGAAAGCAAAACAATGAGCCAGCCCAGAGCTGCTACTCCAATAATTATCCATACCAATAAGCTATTATCAATTTCCCAAACTACCGTATTAATAGGTTGCCATTTCCAAAATAGTAATAGAAGTGCCAAACTTGTCAATAAAATATAAGTACTTCGTTCAGCAGGTTTTCCTATAATCTTGACCCACCATGCTTTAAAAGCTGGTCTGGCCATTACGCTATGTTGAACCGCAAAGATGCTCAACAAAACAAGATTGGTTAAAATTGCTGAAAAACCTGTGCTCTCAGTATCTGAGTTAATGGTTTTAGGCACTAAAAAATCACTTACAAATCCTATAGCATAAAGAAACGATATTAAGAAAACGAGGTACGCAATAAGGCCATAAACAAGAATGATAAACTTTTTCATTTTTATAGGTTCTAAAATTAGTATGGATTAAAAGTAGTATAGAACCGTTTTTTGAAAATCTACGTTTAGACCAAATAATGGTACTTTTAGATCAAACCATGAAAAACGTGCAATCAACTAAAAAACAGCACGTTATTTATGACTTTTGAAGTTTGAGGGAAGTAATCCATATTTTTTTTGGAAACATTTTGAAAAATAGGAAGGACTGCCAAAACCTGTTTGATAAGCGATTTCAGAAATATTGCTGTTTTGTTTTTCCATTAATTCCAAGGCTTTATCCAAACGATAGTCCCTTAAAAATTGGTTGGGGGATTTACCGACCAAATTCATCATGGTACGGTATAATTTGGATTTGCTATAGCCAAGGTTTTCTTCGAAGTTGGTGACACTTATCGTGGTATGGGCCCAAATTCTTTCCGTATAGGACATTAAATGCTTCATAAAGTCGTCATCCTTACTGTTCAAAACAGTAATTTCTTCTTTTTGGGGCAAGGGTCTATTTTGGTTTTCACCTTCATAGAGATCCTTGACTTCCGCAGTAATGGAAAAATCCCCCCTGACAATATCACTTAGATAATCCGAAGTTTTAATGGTATCTTCAAAAATGCCGTCTTTGTCAGTAACGGGAATTCCGGAACTGATTCCAATCTTAAACGTTAAATCCGGTGTAATGACGCGGTGGTAAACCGCCTTAATGCCTAAAGCACAATGTACGGCATCGGTAACCGAGGCAAAGGACACTAAAAAGGTATTCCCTTCTTTGCGAACCAAGCGCCCCTTGTGTTCTGAAACCAAAGTGGTAATTGAGGTGGTATATCCCCTAAGAGCGGCTTTCAAGGTACGTATTTCCCGGTCCCTTAAGCTATTGTGTTTTAATTTGACGACCATAAGT
Organism: Maribacter sp. MMG018; assembly: GCF_018100785.1. Lineage (GTDB taxonomy): Bacteria > Bacteroidota > Bacteroidia > Flavobacteriales > Flavobacteriaceae > Maribacter. The sequence continues at coordinate 702,962 of NZ_JAGJEC010000002.1, forward strand.
GTCCTGAACGCAGGGTCGTTAATGATATTGAGCTTTTCATTTTTAGCTTTTTCCGGATCTTCGATGCGGCCTAAAAATGATTCTACAATGGTGTCGTTGACTTCGATTATCCGGGTTGGGATCGCGCCGTGGGAATTCTTATGTAAATCTAAAAGAGCCTCTTTGTTTGGCGCTTCTATTAAGCAAAAAGCGGTTTTTCGTTTTTCATCGCACCAATAGGTCAAGCCCCTGCAATGGTATTTGTGCTCCACAGCCAAATCGGCTTGGTGCATTTCCGCAACATGTGCGGCCGTAATGCCTTCAGGAAGTTCGTGTAAATCTAAAAATAAAGGCATAATGCTTATTTAGAGTGTAACTTACATTTTCTTATGGGGCACTTTGATACCTAAGATAGGCATTTGTTAGAGAGCAATCGGTAAAAATTGTATAATTGACGGGTTATTCTCTTTTAGAGAACGTTTTAATCCTCATACTTCGGCTTTTAAGGGTGATTTACCATGCTAAGTATAGAAAACCCTGATAATTTTTTTTTGAATCTTTCAGGTGAACGTTATAATAATAAACTCCTTGGGGAAGGCCTCTTTCTGTGGCTATAACAAAATTAGATGTATTAGAAACTCCTCTAAAATCGTCTTTATAATTATCCATTTCAAAGACTTTTAAACCATATCTGTTAAATACGGTCAAATTGTTATTTTGAAGGGGATCGATATCTTCCAAAATCAACACATCGTTTATTCCGTCGTTGTTGGGGGTTAATAAATAATTTCCTAGTTTAATAGTTAACTCTGAAGAGGTTGTCGTACCAAAAGTAATGGCATCAAAATCATCTGGTAAAAAACTATTGGAGACAGCAAGACCTTGGTTTAAATCCCCCGTTATAGTGGAAGTGCCTATGTTCACCCAACTTTTTTGAGATTTGCTCCAGCCAACAATCGTAATATTATTGATGGAATTGGCCAATTGGTTTAAATTGCTCAAATCATCCCATGTTAGGGTAATGGTACAGGTAGCACTACTGTTTAATTGCCAAAATTCCGAACTACTTACAGCACTAACATCACCGATTGTTATATCAGTTTTGTATGTTTCGGTGATGGAGTTGGGATTGCCGGGATTTTCAAAAAAGTACCTACATTGCGCTAAGCTTGAGCTTTCTTCAGTGTCCATAATCAATGGCCTTAGATAACCGGAATTCCCGGTGGGAAAAATAAAGGATGATATGTTAAGGGCAGAAACAAAACCATCCACATGACTACTATTAGATTCCCCAACATGAAAGGCATTTTCCAAGAACTGTATATAAATGGAATCATCCGTATTGGGGGTAATAATAGTACCGTTTATAAAGTTGAACGATGTTTTAATATTGATAGGAATCTCTAATTCCAGGTTGTTTTGCATAAAGATTTCAAAATTAGAGAAAGTAGGTGCCAATGCTCCCGATATAGAAAGTTCATTATCACTGTAAAACCCTACCAAACCTTCATTTTCATCGTAGATTCCGTCATTTACAAGATTGGTTTGAAATCCCATTTGACCCCCATCAAAAACTTTTAAGTTGCCAAAATTACGTAACGTGTTTTGTGCGCTTACGTTGATGACGGCACAGCAAAAGATCAATACTATTAATGTATATCGAATTTTTAGTTTCATAATTCTTATATACCAGTGTCCATAATTGTAAAGTACCAAACAGCTGAAGTAAGGAGCGCTCCTCCCAAAGCTCCGGTGGTAACTTTTTTGATCTCTACAGTGAATTGGTCTGTTTGTTGATCAGTAACCCTTATAGTGGCAAAATTCCCCCCTCCCGCTTGAACAGTAGTTTGTATGATATAGTTTGAAGTTGGTCTGGCTGTACTCAGGGTAACTGTGTAATTTCCTGTTCCACTACTTGAAGATGAAGCTACACCAATTGTATTTACCTGTGTGGAACCATTCATTTTTCCCATGGCTTTCACATAGTTGACAGTATGAGCTCCTGTAACAAAACCTTCTGCAGTTGCCGCGGTAGCGACTTCCGCATTTGTCAGTTGGGTGTTCGTGTCAACAGTATGAGCACCAGTCACGAATCCGAGTCCCTCTATCTCTGTCTGGTCGGCATGTGTATCAGTATCTATAGTGTGTGCTCCATCTACGAAACCCATTGTTTCTATGTCGGATTTAGAGAGTTGGGTGTTTGTATCGGTCGTATGCCCTCCAGTCACGAATCCGAGTCCCTCTATTTCTGTTTGGTCGGCATGCGTATCGGTATCAACAGTGTGGGCACCATCTACGAATCCCATAGTTTCGATGTCCGATTTTGATAGTTGGGTGTTTGTGTCAACGGTGTGCGCGCCTGTAACGAATCCGAGTCCTTCTATCTCTATCTGGTCGGCATGTGTATCGGTATCAACAGTGTGCGCTCCAGTAACAAAACCTTCAGCGGTTGCCGCGGTTGCGACTTCCGCATTTGATAGTTGGGTGTTCGTGTCAACGGTATGAGCACCAGTCACGAATCCGAGTCCCTCTATCTCTGTTTGATCGGCATGCGTATCGGTATCAACCGTGTGGGTTCCATCTACGAAACCCATTGTTTCGATATCTGATTTTGATAGTTGGGTGTTTGTATCTATAGTGTGGGCACCAGTAACAAAACCTTCTGCGGTTGCCGCGGTTGCGACTTCCGCATTTGTTAATTGGGTGTTGGTATCAACAGTGTGCGCTCCTGTCACAAATCCGAGTCCCTCTATTTCTGTTTGGTCGGCATGAGTATCGGTATCAACGGTGTGGGCACCATCCACGAAACCCATTGTTTCTATGTCGGATTTAGAGAGTTGGGTGTTTGTATCGGTCGTATGCCCTCCAGTCACGAATCCGAGTCCCTCTATCTCTGTCTGGTCGGCATGTGTATCGGTATCAACAGTATGAGCGCCATCTACGAATCCCATAGTTTCTATGTCGGATTTAGAGAGTTGGGTGTTTGTATCGATAGTGTGCGCTCCAGTAACAAAACCTTCAGCGGTTGCCGCGGTTGCGACTTCCGCATTTGTTAATTGGGTGTTCGTGTCAACGGTGTGCGCCCCTGTCACGAATCCGAGTCCCTCTATCTCTGTTTGGTCAGCATGTGTATCGGTATCAACGGTGTGGGCACCATCTACGAATCCCATGGTTTCGATGTCCGATTTAGATAGCTGTGTGTTTGTGTCAACGGTATGTGCTCCAGTCACAAATCCAAGTCCCTCTATTTCTGTTTGATCAGCATGGGTATCGGTATCTATAGTGTGCGCTCCAGTAACAAAACCTTCTGCAGTTGCCGCGGTTGCGACTTCCGCATTTGTCAATTGAGTATTTGTATCGGTCGTATGCGCTCCTGTAACGAATCCGAGTCCTTCTATCTCTGTCTGGTCGGCATGTGTATCGGTATCAACAGTGTGTGCTCCAGTAACAAAACCTTCTGCAGTTGCCGCGGTTGCGACTTCCGCATTTGATAGTTGGGTGTTCGTGTCAACGGTGTGCTCGCCTGTAACGAATCCGAGTCCTTCTATCTCTGTCTGGTCGGCATGTGTATCGGTATCAACCGTGTGGGTTCCATCTACGAAACCCATTGTTTCGATATCTGATTTTGATAGTTGGGTGTTTGTATCTATAGTGTGCGCTCCAGTAACAAAACCTTCTGCGGTTGCCGCGGTTGCGACTTCCGCATTTGTCAATTGGGTGTTCGTGTCAACAGTGTGTGCTCCAGTAACAAAACCTTCTGCGGTTGCCGCGGTTGCGACTTCCGCATTTGAGAGTTGGGTGTTCGTGTCAACGGTATGCGCGCCTGTCACGAATCCGAGTCCCTCTATTTCTGTCTGGTCGGCATGCGTATCGGTATCAACGGTATGGGCACCATCTATGAATCCCATGGTTTCGATGTCCGATTTAGATAGCTGTGTGTTTGTGTCAACGGTATGTGCTCCAGTCACAAATCCGAGTCCCTCTATCTCTGTCTGGTCGGCATGCGTATCGGTATCAACAGTGTGGGCACCATCTACGAAACCCATGGTTTCTATATTTGTTTTTGATAGCTGTGTGTTCGTGTCAACGGTATGTGTCCCTGTAACAAATCCGAGTCCTTCTATCTCTGTTTGATCAGCATGCGTATCGGTATCAACGGTATGGGCACCATCCACGAACCCCATAGTTTCGATGTCCGATTTTGATAGCTGTGTGTTTGTGTCAACGGTATGTGCTCCAGTCACAAACCCAAGTCCCTCTATTTCTGTTTGGTCGGCATGTGTATCGGTATCTATAGTGTGCGCTCCAGTAACAAAACCTTCTGCAGTTGCCGCGGTTGCGACTTCCGCATTTGAGAGTTGGGTGTTTGTATCTATAGTGTGCGCGCCTGTCACGAATCCGAGTCCCTCTATTTCTGTCTGGTCGGCATGCGTATCGGTATCAACGGTATGGGCACCATCTATGAATCCCATGGTTTCGATGTCCGATTTAGATAGCTGTGTGTTTGTGTCAACGGTATGTGCTCCAGTCACAAATCCGAGTCCCTCTATCTCTGTCTGGTCGGCATGCGTATCGGTATCAACAGTGTGTGCTCCAGTAACAAAACCTTCTGCAGTTGCCGCGGTTGCGACTTCCGCATTTGATAGTTGGGTGTTCGTGTCAACGGTGTGTGCCCCAGTCACGAATCCCAGTCCCTCTATCTCTGTTTGGTCGGCATGTGTATCGGTATCAACAGTGTGAGCACCATCTACGAAACCCATAGTTTCGATGTCCGATTTTGATAGCTGTGTGTTTGTGTCAACGGTATGTGCTCCAGTCACAAATCCAAGTCCCTCTATTTCTGTTTGGTCGGCATGTGTATCGGTATCAACAGTGTGTGCTCCAGTAACAAAACCTTCTGCAGTTGCCGCGGTTGCGACTTCCGCATTTGAGAGTTGGGTGTTTGTATCAACAGTGTGTGCTCCAGTCACGAATCCGAGTCCCTCTATCTCTGTTTGGTCGGCATGGGTATCGGTGTCAACGGTGTGTGCACCTGTAACAAAACCTTCCGCAGTTGCCGCGGTTGCGACTTCCGCATTTGTCAGTTGGGTGTTCGTGTCAACGGTATGAGCACCAGTCACGAATCCCAGTCCTACAATTTCGGCTTGATCAGCATGTGTATCGGTATCAACAGTGTGGGCACCATCTACGAAACCCATTGTTTCGATGTCCGATTTTGATAGTTGCGCATTGGAACTAATTGTCGTTTGAACTCCCTCTTCATCAGTATAGGTAAAAGAACCATCCATATTATCGATTATAGAAGTCAGGGTTTCTGGCTGACCATGAAAAGTTATTTGTATTCCATTCTCATCTATAAAGGAAAAAGTGCCATTTAGATTATCTATTAAGGAAATCGTTGAGGTATTGGGAACTGTATCACATAAGTTTTTCCACATATTTCCGGTATAATAGTGGATGCATTGTGTATCTGTATTATAAACGAGTGCCCCATTTAATGGAGATATCGATTCCATTTCCAAACTGGTCATACGGGTAAGTATCAGTGCTTTTGTTGTACTTTCCAACTCTAGAATAGAGGATGTGTCCAAAGAACTTACATCATTACCTATTTTTACTTGAGAATACCCTACTTGGCATACGCAAAATAAAATGGAGAATCCAATAATTAGCTTTTTCATCAAGTGGGGATTATGTTAAAATGTTGAAATATAGAAAATTATAAATTATTTGTAGGAATTATTGTTGTGTAAATGTAGGAAAAGGATGTCATATAACGAATATATGATATTAAGAGACAATGAGTATCTTTAATTAGGTGTATTCGTAAGATGGTCTTACCAAAAAAATAGGAAAATGAATGTTTTCACCTTCCTATTTTGCTTTTAATAAGCCATTTATATCAGAAAATATAGTTTGCTGCAGTAGATTAGACTAATGAATAAAATTGTTTGTAAAGGAAATGATTTAATTAGCCGAATTGAGTTCTTTCATGATCTCCGCAAACAGTTCGTACGATTTGATTCTGTCATTAATATCATAAATGTTGGTTACGGCAATAAGTTCATCGACCTTGGATTGCTCCAAAAATTCCTTTACTTGAGCCTTAACAGTAGTTTTACTGCCTACAAAGGAATATTTTAGCATTTGGTGTACTTGAGGGTGTTTTAAGATTTCTCTAAGATCTTCTGTCATCGCGGTAGGCGGTTGTACATAATCTCTCTTACCTGTAAAAATACCTACGATCAAACGTATTAAAGAGGTAAATAAACGTTGGGCCTCTTCATCGGTATCGGCGACAATAATGTTAACACCAGCTATTATATAAGGTTTTTCCAGATTATTTGATGGATTAAACCCCTTACGATAAATTTTCAGGGCTTCCCATAAATGGGTCGTTGCAAAATGACTCGCAAATGCATAGGGCAGTCCCTTTTTTGCTGCCAAATGGGCGCTATCGGTACTAGATCCTAAAATATAAAATGGTACCTTATTTGTCTCCGCTACGGGAACCCGCATTTTGGCGTTGGCATTGTCTTTAGAAAAGTACATTTCCAATTTTTCCAGTTCATTTGGGAAAGAATGGGCCGCACTCATAAAATCGGATCGTATGGCCAGTGCCGTTTCCCTGTCCGTTCCCGGTGCCCTACCCAATCCTAAGTCAATACGATCGGGGTATAAAGAAGACAACGTGCCAAATTGCTCGGCAACCACCAGTGGTGAATGGTTGGGTAACATAATACCACCAGATCCGACACGAAGGGTTTTAGTGCCTTCGGCAACATACCCTATTAATATTGAAGTGGCATTACTCCCAATATTAGGAGCATTATGGTGTTCTGCCAACCAATAGCGTTCATATCCGAATTTTTCGGCATGTTGAGCCAATTTAAGAACGTTGTTATAGGTTTCTTTATATGTATGACCTTCCGATACCAGTGCAAGGTCTAAAATGGAATAAGCGGTATTTTCAATCTGCATAGTCGTATATAATGGATTACAAAGTTAAGGGCTATTGATCTAATGGCACCCCTCATTGTATGGACATTGTTTAAATGCCTTTTGTTATAATTTTTGTGCGTAATTAGTCGTGGTTAGAGTGAAAAAATAACAAACGGACCACTAACCGATTCATGGTATTTGTACCTGCTTAATTTTAAGAATGTTATAGTGACAGTATTTTGATAAAAAATGAACAATTAACAACTAAGACCAATTGTTTCTCCGTACATATTTAAAACCCCTAAATTCTAATTTTATGATCAAATTTAAAAGCTACCTATGGTTGTTTTGTATTGCTTTCGCTATAAGCAGTTGTTCGGATGATAATGTTCTTGTTGATCAAGAAGAGCAAGATTCCCAAACTTCTATGGATACACAGGAAGAGGAGCCGGAGCCCGAAGAAAATCAGAATACGGTAGATGTGGCGACCGAATTAATCGCAAACGATATGGAACCACATCCGATGCAAGATGTGGCAAAACCAGCGTATTTGGAAACCATTGTAGACCCCTCTTTTGGTACCATTATCAGAAGAATTTCCGATGCCGGTAATGGAGGAGTGATCAAACCTATGTATAGCACGATCCAGGCTTGGAACGCCGACGAATCAAAAATGATATTATACGACCAAACCAATGGTGTGCACCAACTATTGGATGGTATGGACTATACCTTTATCCGCAATCTTGACGATGTGCGTCCAGATGATATAGAACAATTGTTTTGGGATTATAACGATCCTGATGTTTTGTACTATTTAGATGCCCTTACAGATGATTTTATAAAATATTCGGTGTCTTCGGGCGATAAGGAAGTGTTGGTGAACGTAAGAGAAGTTTCGGGATGCGATGGTAATATTAGCATGGGCAATGATGTGCAAATGATGTCTTGGGATTCTGATGTAATAGGATTTAGATGCGATAACGATAAAACGTTCGGTTATCGCCTTTCTACCGAGCAATTGATAACAATAGACGTTGATGATGTAAACTATATTGCCGCGATGCCGGCACCAAGTGGCAATCTATTTTACCATAGTGTATCATCATATGATGCCAACGGAAATTTTAAGGCGCGACTTAATAAAGGTAGCGTAGAACATTCTTGTTTGGGTCAAATGACAGATGGTACGGACACCAACTACTCTATTACTTTTGCAGAAGGACCTAATGGAGGTTGTTTGGGCGATATTATTGCTTTTGACCTAAACACTGGAGATTGTATACCCGTAATTTCTACAGATTTAGGATACGATTACCCAAAGAGCGGTAGCCATATATCTGCCGTTGCGCATAAAAATCCGGGGTGGATAGCTGCATCGATGATAGGTTATGAACAAGACGGACAATCGCTTTTAGACCAAGAATTGGTAATCGCCAGGGTGGAAAAAGGCAATGTAGAAGTATATAGAATTGGGCACCATAGGGCCGATGAAGATGAATTTGATTATTGGGGAGAACCCCATGCGGTCATAAGTCCTACCGGAACCAGAGTACTTTTTGGTTCTGATTGGAGCGGTAGTGAGGACGGCACTTCTGTAGAATCGTATGTAGTGGAATTACCTTCTTTTAAACAGTAAGGCTTTCTTTTTAAAAAGCAAGGCCATATACAAACGATTACAGTTCTGTACAGAACTATAATTAGAAAGGACAACGCTTCCCTCCTAGCGTTGTCCTTTTTTTATAATTAGTAGAGCCTAATACCTTAATACGTTCGTTTGGTTTTCTCCAGTAAATTTAAATTAACACGACGAACAATTGGTGTGGTTGTCCAAATTGTTCTGTTTCTGTTGTTGTTTTAATTTACGTAGGTGGTACATGTGTATAACACAGAAAATGGCACCCGATATAATTAAGGGTCCTGAAACTAAAAACACGCCATAAATGACATAAAAAAAGCTAGAGATCATATGCCATAGCCTAAAACCGCCCATATCCTTTTTGGTAACGGCATAAAATCCTGCCATGATGGCTATATAGCCCAAAATTTCAGCATATAAATTCATTGAGTTATAATTTTTTTAAGGTACGTTCTTTATAATTTGCTTCATTAATTTTTTCTTCTATACGTTCCAGTTCTTCCATAAAATGGGGACTATTCGCCAAAATATCTCGGGTGACCTCTGTCCCCGCTTCCCAGTAACGTTCGAATACGGTAATATGTTTATGCGCTTTTGGCGTTAATGATAGTACTTGTTTACGTTTATCGTTCACGTCTTCTGCGGTAGCGATGTATCCTTTCTTTTTCATTTGTTTCACAATTTTTACCACCGCAGGGTGCGAAAACTGTAGGGTATCTGCCATTTCCGTTATGGTCATGGACTCGTGCTCCTGTAACAATCTGAATATAAGGTTCCAATTAGGCTCTATATCCAAGCCTTCACTTTTGTAGAGGTCTTTGGTACTGTACAATAGGGCGTCGCTTAAACGCTTTAGCCTACTGGTAAGTCCCTCGTACTCCATTTGTATTAAAAAATCATCCATAAACCCTAAGTTAAGTAACTGGTTACGCAAATGTATATTATTTTATGTAACTAGTTACGTAGTTTGGTAAAATTTTTGTGATTTTTCTCTGTAACCAGAAGAAAGTGTATCAATCTACCTTGATCACCTTTTTGGCATATAGAGTCTCGGTGCCTACATTTAATATGGAAATTGCATATACTCCAGAGGCAAGATCATTCATATTCAGTTCATATGAAGAATTTTCGGTTGTCACAGTCCGTATATGCTTGCCACTTATATCATTTATCTGAATGTTCGATTTTCCGACTAGTCCTTCTATATATAGTATGCCAGAGGTCGGATTCGGATACATAGTAAGTGTTGGTCTGTTTATAGGTCTATTATCGGAAAGAACCTCACCATTTACGTTGTATACAGCAATAACCGGTGGCCTGCTATAAGTACCTTGCTCTGTATCTCCCGATTGAATGGATAGGTATAAGTTGCCAGTAGCGGGATCAAAACTACCACCTCCTATTTTTTTTGAACCATTGGCCTGAAAGGGAGTATTAAAAAAGCCATGGTCATAGGGCATTACTTCATGTGGTCGTAAAGTACCGTTTTTAACGGCCAAAAGATCGTTCACGTCCCACAACCAATAGTATTGGTAATTATCATCGGCCTCCGGTGTACAATAACCTCCACACAAGTTGCCGTTGTCTTGGGTACATTTATAGCAAACCCCACTTTCATAACCACCACTATAGCCTATGGTCAAATAAGTTCTGGTTCCGGGTACGACAAAACCATAAGTGGCCCTTGACAGGTGCGTCCATATATTATTTGTCTTAGATTCGTTACTTAGATCTTCGTGTAAAGGATTAGATAGGCTAAAATCCAATAAAGTTGTTGTTTTAATAGTATTTGAAGCATTTAGGGCGTCGTTCATTTCAAACGAAAAAGCCGAAGGTCCGGCACTACATCTGGATATAATGGGTATACCGCTAGAATGACCGGTAATATGGGATCCTCCTAGGGTTTCTTGCCATGCTTCGGGAATTGGGGAAATCCACCCAGAGGTATGTGTGGCACCACCTTCAAAGCTAAAATAGCCACTTACCGATGAATTTTCTATATCATTGGCATTGTCTATAATAAGGGTACTCACGGTATTATCCGCCGGAGCGTCATAATATTCAAACGCATTTACAATCAATTTCGCCTGTCCGCCGTAGTTTACATAATACAGTCCCCCTACCCTATCTATTTTTTCAGGATTACCATCTGGGGTTCTGTCCAATATGCTACTGAAAACTTGAATAGGAGTCTCTACCATGTTCAGTTCTGACAGCTCCTCGCTTTTTATGATTTCAGGAATCGCATATTCCGCAATAGCCTGTTGATGGGTATGGCCAACTATGAACAGGGAATGGTTTTCATAGTTATAGGCAATAGGGCCTTGTGAATAGTTTATCTCAGAAACACCATTTTTACTAGCCTTTATACGAAAACCTCCCTCATAGGTGAGTTGCGATATATCGAACAAGGGGAGCTCTTCGGTACTTTGTGCAGATATTTGACACGTAAAAGTAGCTAGAAGTATCCAAAAAAAACATACACTTTTCATCATTTTAATGTTTTTAGAAGATTAAACAATGAGACCTCCAACTAGGGAATATATAATCAACGTAAATAGCGGTAGAATGTTGTTTTAGGGCATTTCTAAGAGAAATTGTAACGAACGAACAGTATTCGATTAAACTTAAACAGGCATGCTCTACTGTTCTCGGTCTTTGGTGGTATCTTTGGGGCCTTGGCATTTAGATTGCAAAATGTCGCTATCATAATAGAAAGTTATGTCATTTAAAAAATTACATCCACACTTATTGGAAGTGCTAGAGCATTTATCCATAGAAACCCCTACCCCTTTTCAAAAAAGTAGTATTCCTGTAATAAAGAGTGGGGCAAACGCCTTTTGTATCGCTCCGAACAACAGTGGTAAGACCACTACCCTATTGCTTACAACATTGCAAAAATTGAAGTGCGAAGCGGCTGGAAATGCACCTAGAGCAGTGGTACTTGTAGAAAATAAGGAGCGCGCCATGGAATTGTACAGAACCTTTTTAGCATATACCAAGCAAACATCTTTGAGGGTGTATGTGGGGTACAAAGAACTTCATATTGATGTTCAGAAATCGGAAATATTCGAAGGAATAGATATACTTATTACCACACCTACAAATTTGTACAAACTATTTTTGTTGAATGGGGTAAGTACGGCGCAATTACTGATCTGTAGTATAGATGATGGCGACTTTTTAAAACAAAGATCGGAATATAACGCTATGCTTGCAGTTACCCAGAGCATAAGAAAATGTCAATATGTATTGTATACAGAACATCTGACACCCATGTTAGAACGTTTTGAGGATCATTTTATGGAACGTGCCAAATACATTAAAAACTAAAACTTTCTTGGTCCCATGCACCCCCAAAATCCATATCGCAATCGCTATGATCTAAATAGGTTGGTAAAACATCATACTACATTAAAAAAGTATATTGTTTCTAATCCCGCTGGGGAAGAGACCATAGATTTTAGTTCTTCATCGGCGGTATTGGAATTGAACAAGTCCATGTTCCTTGCAGATTTTAAATTGGAGGATTATCAATTGCCTACCGGATATTTGATACCTCCTGTTCCAGGTCGCTTAGATTATTTGTTACATCTTCGCGATTTTCTTTCTGATAAATCAAAGTTGCCAAAGGATGCACAACTAAAGGGGTTGGATATTGGTACTGGGGCCAATGGTATCTATTGCATTCTTGGTGCTCAATATTTTAATTGGCAGATGGTCGGTGCGGAAAGCGATGCAAAAGCTGTAGAAATAGCCAAATCCAATATACTTAGAACAGAAGGATTAAAGCACAAAGTGGAAATTCGTTGGCAAGAGAACAAGGGATTTCTGTTTAAGAATATAGTGGGTAAAAATGAGCAATTTGACTTTACGGTCTGTAATCCGCCTTTTTATAGCTCTGAGGAAGCGGCAGTAAAAGAAAACCTTAGAAAGCTTCAGAATTTGGAAGGAAATACCGATAAAAAAGAGCGGTCTCTTAATTTTGAAGGACAGGCAAATGAACTATGGTGTAATGGAGGTGAAGCACTTTTTATTAAGCGATTGATAAAGGAGAGTGTATTTTTTAAAGATCAGGTAAAAGTATTCTCTAGTTTGGTGGCCAAATCCGATAATCTGCCAAAAATTGAAAAGCAGTTAAAAAAAGCAAAGGCCGACTACCATATGATACCAATGGCACAGGGTAATAAAAAAAGTAGGATTGTTTTATGGTGGTTCTAAGCTTCCTTTTTATAGGATAAAAAGGATAAAGAACTATATAAAAATAAATATTGGTTTACGAAATTCCTTTGACCGTTACGTTCTTATTGATTTGATGCACGAGTCCCCTTAGAAAATTCCCTGGACCGATTTCGGTAAATTCTTTGGCCCCATCGGCTATCATATGCCGTATTGTCTGTCGCCACAATACAGGGTGTGTTAATTGATTTACCAAATTTTTCTTTATGGTTGCTATATTGGTAGTTGGGCGTGCGGTAACATTTTGATAAATAGGCCACTTGGGAGTTTTAAATGTTGTTTGTTCTACGGCAGCCCTATAATCGTCGATGATCGGTTCCATATAGGGTGAATGAAATGCGCCACTAACAGGTAAACTTAGTATATCGGTAGCTCCAGGTCTTAATTTATCGCAAGCTTCCTTTAAAGCTTTTTTCCCTCCCGAAATAACCACTTGTTTGGGGGCATTATAATTTGCAGGGGCAACGATGCCATCTATCTTCGAACAAACATCTTGAACAATAATATCATAAAGTCCCATTACCACGGCCATACCGGTTTCCTCCGTTTCAAAAACCTTTTGCATAAGTGATGCCCTAATCGATATTAGTTTTAGGGCAGATTCAAAATCTAATGACCCAATGGCGGTCAAAGCGGATATTTCACCCAAAGAATGCCCGGCAACCATAGTTGGCCTAAAATTGTTGCCAAGGGTTTTTACCAATATGTAGGAATGCAGAAAAATAGCAGGTTGGGCATATATGGTCTGCTTTATTTCTTCAGCATTTCCTTCGAACATAACCTCAGAAATAGAAAAACCCAATATATTATTGGCCTTTTTAAAATAGTTTCTGGCCAATCTTGATTTTTCGAACAAGTCTTTTCCCATACCGGAAAATTGATTGCCTTGACCTGGAAACAAATAAGCTTGCATATTATAATGGCTTGTTTTAGTGTTTGGTATATTAATTTATATAAAAATGGATCAACCGGAAAAAAACATCATTAGATTATGAAATGTTATCTTAAAAAGGTTTTGTCGATATTGGTATATGAATCTAATATAAATAGGTTTACTATAGTACATAATTCTTTACCGAAATTTTAAGATCTCCTATGTGAAGCACTAAAAAAGGTTGAAATACGATGTTAACTATTTTATTTGCAGATAAGTAGTGTTTGAACGATTGGTAAACGATACTAAAAAAGCACCATCCAAAACGGACAGTGCTTTTTTTAAGAATTATATAATGTACAATGTAAACGTTACTCCATGTCTATAATACCGACCACTTCGTAAGCCCTGGTACCGTTTACTTGAATTTTTTCATACAGAATGTTTCCGAACTCGTAATAAGTTTCTCCGTCTATATTTACTTTCTCATAGTCATCTGGAAGTTCGTAGACGATAGTGCCTATTTCTGGTTCAACAACTTCATATCCGTCATCTACTTGGGTATAAAAAGTACCGCTCACGTTAAAATAAATATGGTTGTTAAAACGTATTCTAGTGAAATTGGGCGGCAATGTATTTATCCTGAAACCAATTTTAGGGGCTATTACAATGTATCTACCCCTAGATTGGGTGTAAAATTTGTTGTTTGCGTAATAGTATTTTTGACCTCTATGTACGATTACTTTTTTATTGGGAATCGTTCTTACCGATACAACTTTCTTTTTTGGGGTTCTATAAACCACTTTTTTACTGGACACCCTATTTGGTGTTTTTCTAATTACAGCTGCTTTTGCGCTTTTGCTTGTTCGATTACTTCTTTGCGCTGTACCGTGAAAAATAAATCCGGTAAGGAACAAGAACAATAAAAGATATGTTTTGTTATTTGTTTTCATGGCTCATCATTTTAAAAGGTTAAACTTTCATTTATACAATCACTATTTTGACTTGTTATTTCATCTTAGGTTTAATCTCTTGTACATAAATTAGATTAAAGAAGCTTTTTTGTCTATGATTCGTTTAATTGTATAGATAAAAAAAAGCGCATTCTTTTGAATACGCTCTATTACATTATAATTATATGGTTCTGCCTCTATTAAAGTAATGAAAGAATACCTTGTAATTCGGTTAGATTAAGACTAGAATTATTGTCGCTATCCAATACGTTAAAATTTTCGGCAACTGAACCAATAGCTTCTGTGGAACTAATAGCTTCATCATTATTGGTATCTAAAAGGCTAAAAAGACTAGCCACCTGTTGTACTGTTGAGTTAGAACTTAAAGAGCTCAACAATGTTGCAGCATCAGAAACATTTGATGTGCTCATGTTTTTTACACTATTACAGCTAGATAATGCAGCTATAAGGGCTAAGGAACCAATTACTTTCTTCATGATTATGTGTTTAGAATAAATTTATTTGTGCGCAAAAGTAGTTTGGTATGTCCTATAAAAAGAAGGATATAGACGAATGCCCATATTCTATCTATACATGAGAGGAAATTATAGACAAATGGGAAAACAAGTTATTTGGTGTTTTCAATACTTTGTCCTGGACTAAAATATTCTATTGGGTACTTATGTTAAATTGTTGCTATTTAACTTATAGCTTTTTCAATTTCAATATTTCTTTTGTGCTTTGGTATCCAATATCGAAAATAGTATCGATGCTTCTCATGTCAAAAGTGGCAAAATTGCTCAACTCTTCCGGGGAAACGACAAAATCACAATCATTGAACTTTGCCATGGATTCCGCTGCCGATTTTAGTTTATAGGCCCTGTCCACCACGTTGTACGAATGCTTAAGGTCTTTGACATCGATGTTTTTTAAAGGATTGACATAACTACCGATAATCTTGTCGCAATAAATTTTAAGAGGCTCTACCGGAAAATTGTTCAATACGCCCCCATCTACATAATAAGAACCGTTTATAGCCACGGGAGAGAAGACACCAGGAAAAGTAGCTGATGCCAATACGGGGCGTATGAGCTCTCCTTTATGAAAAATTTTTAGTTCTCCGTTTATGATATTCGTAGCGGTAACGAACAAGGTTTTGGGCAATTTTTCGAAACGATCGTCCGGCAAGTACTTTTTAAACTCGTCGTAGAACTTTTCGGTATCTATAAATCCGGGTTTTCCTTTGGCGAATCTACTGGTATGAAATATGGATGTAACCTTAAAAAAGTGTAATATTTCTGACCAAGGTACACCTCCGGCGTATAGGGCGCCGACTATGGCACCTGCGCTAGTGCCGGCGATATGTGTGGCATATATATTATGCTCTTCCAAAGCTTTTATTAGTCCAATATGTGCGACTCCCCGTATTCCGCCACCAGATAAAACCAAGCCTATATCCATTTTTCTTTTTTTATGTTTATTTACGTGCAATTATTTCGAATTTGACCAGACCTCCATCGATACTGGCCTTTTCTAAAATTCCGTTTTTATAGTAATAGATGTTTTCCTTCCCTTTTGTATTGATCTTCTTGTATGAGTGTTCCCCGAGCGCTACGATGGTATTAAAACTTCCGTTCTGCTCCGAATAGCAACGATCTATATTCACGGGTTCTTTAAAATAAAGTAAAATAGTGGTATAGTCGATTGGGGGATCCACTACTTCTTCTTTCTTGTCGTTTTTGATAATTTGGTATTGTGAACCTTTCAAATTTGTTACTGTATTGGCGTGGGGCTTGTTATTTACATCAATAACAACATCGGCCATTTTCATAACCTTGTTCTCAAAGGTTACATCGTATTTATAGTTTACCTCGATTTCTTTGATGACCCTGGTTTTAATAGCGGTTTCACTTTGGTAAAAGGTCTTGTTGCCCTCACTGCTCTTGGTCGCTTTTAAATTTCCGATTACTTTGTCGTTCAAGACAATGTCAAAATATAAAACAGTATCGTTGGTGTTTGAAGGCAGTATATCCGTACCTGTATTAAAGTCAAGAAAAAGAAACAAAACGATAATAAACTGGTATATGGAGAACATCTTTTAAGCCTTTTTTACTTGACAAGGTTCATATTGGCAAGCTTTAATATAATTTTATTAAAGCTAGGTGAACGCTATATTTTTATAAAAAACTAAGATAATACGTTTTTAAGATATACAAGGGGCCGTTAAGGTGTATTCTATGAACAGGAAAGGGGGCATAAATACAGAAAACCATAGAGAATACCGTTTTTATAAAACAAAAGAGCGCTTGCCTAGGTTTGGCAAGCGCTCTAAAACAAAATTGGGGAAATATTATTGAATATCAACAATACCTACTATCTCATAGGCTTTAGAACCGCTTATCTTTATTTTTTGATACAGAATGTTTGCGTATTCATAGTATGATTCACCATCTATTTTAACTTTTTCGGCATCATTGGGAAGTTCATAAACTATTGTACCTATTTCTGGTTCCACTACTTCATAGTTAGAGCCTACCTGTATGTAAAATATACCCGCATAGGTAAAATACGTTTTGTTGTTAAAGCGAACTTTGTTGGAACCCGCCGGTAGCGATTTTATCTTAAAACCATTTTTAGGGGCGATCGGAATATAACTTCCTCGAGAATATGCATAAAATTTATTGTTAGAGTAAAAATAATCTTCACCATTGTGCTTAACAACAGTTTTGTTAGGTATTGTTCTTACCGAAACAACTTTCTTTTTCTTGTTACTGTACTCCACTTTTTTACTGGATATTTTTCCCGGCACTTTTTTGGTCACGGTCTTGGTCGTAGTTGTAGTGGTACGTTTTTTTGCTTGTGCCGAACTTGGCAATGTAAATCCTACTAAGAATAATGATAATACTGCGTATGTCTTAATCGTCTTTTTCATCTTTGTAATTTTAAGGTTCAACAATTGTGTTTGTTTTCTAATATTAAGACACAGATATTTAGGGCTGGTTTAATACCGTGTACCGTTTTGAATACAATACTATACCTCTAGTTGTTTTGTGTCTATGAACTAAATTATTTCATAGACGAAAAAAATGGGAGTCCATACTTTTTTGCGTCGAAAACAGGCCTGATAGTGGTGAGGGCCCTTTGTCTATTGGTGGTTTGCTATTCGTACATGGGGAAAATATTTTTGAAAAAAAATATGCTCTATGGGTAAACTAGGTGTTGCTATTACTTATTTTGAGCTGTGTTGTTTTTTTGTTGTTTCTCCAGTGTTTTTCTAATCTGTTCACTGTCCCAAAGATCATCGTATATTACCACACCTCTTTCTAGGTCGGCATTTAAAAGTCGTTCTTGTTCCTCTAGTTCTTTTCTGGCCTTAAATATAAAATTCTTGTCTTGTTTTGGTTCGGTCGCCAAGCGTCGTAAGCTATCCTCATCGTACTTTATAAAATTTTTGACCTGCCTGTTCAGGGTATATTTTCTAAAGCCCATTTTACTGAGGGTATCCTTGGCCAAGGCCAAAGAGGTATCCAATGTTTCCCTGTAAATGTTTTCAATACCCATATTTAATAGGTCATACGCTGCATCCCTGTTTTTGGCACGTACCATAAGTTCTACATGTGGATAGTTTTCCTTGACGAGCTTGGTGACTTTTTTTGTAACGTCCATATTGTCTATGGCACAGATGAGTATTTTTGCTTCTGCAATGCCCGCAGATTCCAATAAATCTTTTCGGGTAGCGTCTCCATAATACACCTCGAACCCCATTTTACGTAAGAAATCTACCCTGTTGGAATTATGGTCCAATATGGTGGCCTCTATACCGTGCGATCTTAAAAAACGACCGACGGTACTACCAAAATGACCAAAACCTACAAGTATAATTTTATGTGATTTGGCAATATGGTCCATAGGTCTTTTTATAGATTCTTTGGTCCCTATTTTTGGAAGTAATATACGCTCGTTAAACGCACTCACCATGGGGGTAATGGACATAGAAAGTGCCGTTACCACAAGCATAATATCCATTTGTTCTTGGTTTAGAATGTTCAATTGAAAGGCAAACGACAACACCACAAAGGCGAACTCGCCTATTTGGGCCAAACCAAAGGTCAGCATAAGTTTTTGGTCGAATTTGAGTTTAAAAATCCGACCGGTTATAAAGAGAACAAAAGCCTTTAGCAATATAATTATAATCAGTAGTCCTCCGATGGTCAAAGGTATCTTACTTATAATAACAAAGTTGATAGATGCACCCACGGCCATAAAAAACAACCCTAGCAATAAATCTTTAAAAGGCTCTAAGGTGCTTTCCAATTCATGTTTAAATTGACTGTTAGACAATACTACACCACCTAAAAACGCACCTAATGCCGGGCTAAGCCCCACATACTCCATTAAGAGCGAAATACTGAAAACTATTAGAAAGGCAGAGGCGATCAAAAGTTCACGAACACCGGTTCTTGCAACCTTTCGTAATATTGGTACTATCAAATATCTTCCGGCAACAATAATCGATGCTACCGATAAAATAATTGCCAGTGTCTGAAAACCGAAAGGAAGGCCATCTAAAAGGTTACCATGGCCTACACTTTTTTCTATAGGAGCATTCTTTGCGTTCGAAAGCAAGGGGATAGCACCCAGCATAAAAATTACGATGATATCTTGAAATAGTAAAATGGAAAATGCCGATGTGCCAAAGGTCGTTGCCATCAATCCTTTTTCTTTAATGGTCTGTAAGGCAATTGCAGTAGATGACAAGGCGACGGCCATTGAAATTACTAGTGAAACATTGCTCTCATAACCAAAAAACATAAAAAGAAAATAAGAAAGCAATATGGTACCCACTACTTGAATTCCCCCCATGCCTAAAATGGTTTTCCGCATATTCCAGAAATTTTTGGGTTCAATTTCCAGTCCGATCAAAAATAACATCATAACGACCCCAAATTCAGCAAAATGGAGAATATCCTCACCTTCTTCCCCTATAAAACCCAGTACATAAGGGCCTATTAAAACACCTGCCAACAAGTAACCCAATACAGAACTAAGCCCTAACCGTTTGGCGATATAAACACAAATAATGGCGCTTGTAAGAAAAACAATTACATTAAAAAGTATGTTTCCTGTCATAATCTGAATGGTTTTCATCTAATGCCACGCTAGGTGACACCGTGTTCAATTGAATTGGTTTTCTTATTTTGTAGCGTATCTATTAATTCGCTATACTTATTACCGTAAGCTTCAAGTTCTTCTTCTGTAAGTTTGTGTGTTCCCATCACTAAAAATGGAGGTAGGTAGTTCATAAGACATAAATTGGCGGTCTGTTCGAACGGACGTAAAAATTCATCAACGGTATAGCTGTTGCTTCCTTCCGAACAATACAATTCTTTTGTGCCTCCCGTAGTTATTACATTTAAGCAGGTCTTTGATTCCAAGGCCGTACCATTTGGACCATAGGCCCAATTGAATTCCAAAACCATATCTATCCATTGTTTCATTAATGGCGGGCAGTTATACCAATAGAAAGGATGGTGCCATATAATAACATCATGTTCCGTTAAAAGTTTCTTTTCAAAAGAAACGTTTATATGAAAATCGGGGTATTCTTCATACAAATCATGAAAAGTAACACCTTCCTTGTTTTTTACATGTTCTACAAGAATGGCATTTGCTCTGGATTTTTCAAATGTAGGATGTGAAAATAGAATCAATACTTTTTTCATAGGGCTAAAAATAATAGAAAAAAATAGTGATTTGGACTTTCTTTTACAATCGTTTTTTCACATATTGAAAAGAAAGGGAACTGCCTTCTGAAGTAGAAAAATTCGGTGTCATAAATTAATGGTGAAATGTCTTTTAATTTCCCATTGATAAATTTTAGGCCGCCTCCCTCCTCTTCCTCTTTATTTTATATTTGCAATAAAAGATAAATGAACAAGATCAGTTATTTGATACTTCGCATGGCCATTGGCCTAAGTATGTTTGGGCACGGATTGGTGCGCTTACCCAAACTTTCGGGATTTAGCAGTTGGATGGTAAAAAGTTTTGAAACCTCGATGTTGCCCGAGTTTATGGTCGTCCCTTTTAGCTATGCCCTTCCCATTTTGGAGTTTTGTACGGGACTATTGTTACTTATAGGGTTGTTTACCCGACAAGCCCTTATTTTGGGGGCGGTGATCATGCTTCTCTTGATCTTTGGAACCACCTTGATAGAGAACTGGGCCATTTTACCCTCACAATTGATCCATGTAGCCTTTTTTGCGGTACTCCTTCATTATATCAAGGACAATACCTGGGCATTGGACACAAAGATGGGGAAGTGAACGGTTAAGGCCCATGTATTGCAAACAGGTGATCAATACATCGTATTGGGATTTTCCGATGTTTCGGGTATTTGTTGGATGGCGTCCCAATGTTCACAAATCTTCCCATTTTTATCGAACCGGAAGAAATCCATTGTAACATATTGATCGTTATCGGGCCAGATTTGATGGGTATGCAGGGCCACTAGGTCGCCCTCCGCAATGGCGCGTACAAATTCAATGGTTTTTTCGGGATATTCCCTTTGCATTCTTTCAAAATAGTCGATAAAGCCTTGCGGACCGTCGGCTACATGGGGATTGTGCTGAACATACTTTCCGCCGCAATATTTTTCTATGGCCTCCCTAGGGTGTCCCTCATAGGCCATTCTGTAAAAGGCGATGGCATTTTTCTTGTTTTTTTCGGTATTCAGGTGTCTCATTTTAGGATAGAAAAAAGTCGATTATGTTAGTTTGTAAGGGCAAATGAAATTTTAATGCCCTGAATCACCATATCGGTGCCAATGATCGCAATGATCAAGCCCATAATTTTTCCTATGACCGATATAACGTTGTGACCGATTTTTTTAATGAACACGTCGCTTAGCATAAAAGTGAAATAGGTCATCAAGCACAGGAGGCCGAATATGCATATGACGATGCCGATCTTAAGATAGTCGGCATTCGACACAAAATTCATTCCCGTAACAATGGTACCAGGGCCGGCCAAAATGGGAATGGCGAGGGGTGAAATGGCGATATCCTCATCAATATGGGTTTCCTTCAAGTGTTTTACATTCGATTTTTTGGATTGTAGCATATCGAAGCCCACAAAGAAAACCAAGATCCCCCCGGCAATTTTAAAAGCGGGTATGGTGATTCCGAAAAGAAGGAATATAAACTTACCGAGCACAAGAAAGAGCGTAACGATTACAAAGGCTGTAAAAGTTGCTTTTTTACTGATGTTGTGCTGGGTCTTCCGATCGGCACCTCCCACCAGCGACAAGAAAATGGGCATATTCGAAAGTGGGTTCATTATGGCGAAAAAGCCCGTGAACACGGTAATGGAAAAGGTCAGGATGTTATCCATTTAAAAATAATGTTTTCCTTAGGGTGCCGGGTAAAAAAGCTTCGTTAAAACTCTGATCCAATACAATACCGTTAAGGAATTAAAGGCACAAGTTAATTAAAAATAATAAGCCAAGCCACGTATTAAGACGACGACTTGGCCTATAGCGAACATGTATAATCTTAGGGATTTATTGAAAATCGGCCGCTGTAAACGGATACTTTCTTGGTGTTTTTTGAACGGTGATCCAACGGACAACCGTAAATGACTTAACGCCCCATTGTCCGTTAAATCTTCCCAGACCTGAGTTTTTGACACCTCCAAAGGGAGCATAGGCACTATCGTTGACAGGTTGGTCGTTAATGTGTGTCATACCAGCTTCGATTCCTTGTGCAAATTGCATGCCTTTGGCTTCGTCTCTAGTAAATACAGAACTAGATAAGCCATAATCTGTTGCATTTGCCAATCGTAAAGCATCATCCATATCCTTAGCACGGGCAATGGATACAGCTGGCCCAAAAATTTCATTTTTAAATAGGGGGCAATTTTCATCAACATCCACAAAAACATGTGGGGGCATGTGCCAACCTTCGGCTTCGCCACCAAGGGCCATTTTGTAGCCTTGGGCCTTTGCTTCGTCTATTAAATTTTTAACCGTGTCAAACTGTGCTTGATCAATGATCGGTCCGATAAAGGTGTCGGGGTCGTTCATGTCCAATCTTTTTAGGGTCTTTACCTTGGCTATGAATTTTTCGGTGAATTCATCATAGACTTTGTCTTCTACGATAATTCTGTTTATCGCCATACAAATCTGACCTTGGTTCATAAATTTACCCCATGCGGCAGCTTCAACCGCTTGATCAATATCGGCGTCTTCTAAAACTACAAACGGACTGTTGCCACCTAGTTCTAACTCGATGTTTTTTATAACTTCTGCACTCAATGCATTTTGGCCCACTTGACGTCCCACCGGTGTAGATCCTGTAAAAGAAATCAGTTTTGAAATGGGGTGCTTGGTAATGGCCGTACCAATGGTACCTCCACCACCGGGCAATACGCTCAATAATCCTTTTGGAAATCCAGCTTCCTCAAGAAATGAGGCAAATAGTAATCCTCCTGTAACTATTGATGTTGATGCTGGTTTTAGAACCACAGCATTACCAACGGCCAAGGCGGGGCCCAGTGTACGGGCTGTTAATTGCCCTGGAAAGTTCCAAGGCGATATTAAGCCAATGACGCCGAGAGGTTGTCTAACGGCAAGAGATTCTTTTCCGTCAATATCACGAGGTAATATTTTGCCTTCGACCAAGAGGGGCAAATGCACTGAACTTTCAAAGACACTGGCGACCAATTCGGCTTCAAATAGGCCTTTGGCCAATGTTGCGCCGACTTCCTTTCTTGCCCACTCTGCAAATTCTTGCTTCCGGTTTCTTACCACTTCGGCCAATCTTTGCATCATCCTACTTTTCTCGGGAGGTAATACCGCGGCCCATTTTTTCTGTGCTACCGCTGCTATTTCAAAAGCCTCGTTTACATCTTCGGTTGTTGCACTTTTTAACGTAAACAACTCCTCTTGGTTCCAAGGGTTGATATCTTTTATTGCCGGGCCTTTTCCGTCTTTCCATTCGCCACCAACAAATATTTTTTGCGTGTAATTGGGTAATTGTTCTTGTGTTTTCATTTTCGATAGGTTCTAAAATTTTATTTGAGTGTTACTATTACTTTACCGACTGTTCTACCTTTTTCAACTTCTCTGTGGGCGTCTGCCATATCTTGAAAATCGAACACTTTGTAAAGGTTTGGCTTAATTGCTCCGTTTTCCAACATTCCCTTTAACGTATTCATGTCCTCAGCACTGGAATGCACCAAAATATTGGAAACCGATTTGTTTTCTTTTGCCGCCAAGGCGGTTATTTCTTCAGGTAAATCAAGACCTACCGTGGTAATTACAGCACCGCCATTTTTTAAAACCTTCACGGAGTTTTCCAATACTTTTCCGCCTTGGGTATCCAAAACAAAATCAATATCGGACAATACATCTTCAAAATTTTGCGTGCGATAATCGATGGCTTCATCGGCCCCCAGCGACAGTACAAAATCTCTATTTTTTGCGGAAGAAGTAGTAATAACGTAAGCTCCGAAGCTTTTTGCTATTTGGATCGCAAAGTGACCAACACCACCGGAACCGGCTTGAATCAACACTCTATCGCCTTTATTAATTTTTCCGGATAAGATTTGTAATGCCGTTAAGGCCGCCAAAGTGGTGGCTGCCGCTTCTTCAAAAGAAGTATGGTCTGGCATCTTGGCTAAATGCGCTTCTGGAGCTGCAACAAATTCCGCGTAAGCCTTACCCACACCGGGAAAGTTTACCATTCCGAATACCTTATCGCCTAATTTAAAATCACTTACCTCTGCTCCAACTTCGCTTACTGTACCGGCAATATCCCAACCTAAAATCACAGGTCGCTCTTTACCGTACATCATACCTAACATTTCGTCGTTGTATTTTGGTTTTACATCTGCGGGGTTCAGGGAGATCGCCTTTACGGCAACCAGTACTTCGTTCTTTTTTATGTTAGGTTTTTGTACTTCAGCCAAATGAAGGTTTTCTGGTCCTCCTGCTTTTTCTAATACGATTGCTTTCATTTTTATATGTTTTTTTGATTGATTTATTTCCCGTTTTGTTTAGCCGTAGCCTTTGGAGCTGCACCTTGTTTTAAGTCTTTATTTCTGAATTTTTCTGTTTCTGGAAGTTGTAAATTCACTTGATTTACTTCTTGGACTTCAATAGAAAGCTTGTCAAATTTGATGTCTTCTAGATGTCCCCCAATTTTTTTATCCTTCGATAAAAAGTGAAAGTGCATGCCGGGAATAACAATATTCCCTAAATAATCCGGAGTAAATAAACCTACTAGTGTCCCCTTAATGTTTTCCCTGGTATACATTACCCGCGTGTCTAAATATTCAAATAACGATACATCTTCATTTTCTACTTTATGGGCCGATGCCATTTTCAGGTACTTAAATTCACCTTTAATTCTATATGCATAAAAGCTATTTTTAGAAGTTGAATATTTTTGAAGCTCTCTGGTTAAATCTTCATAGGACTCAATATTTTCAACAGTTACGGTTTGTTTTGGTTGAAAATTTATCATCGTCATATTCGGAGATTCTAAATCATTTGGTGCTTCGGCTATACCACCTTCTGCATCAATCGTATAGACAACACCGTCTACAGCAACCAATTCGCCAGCTAAATGATTTACGGTGCCAATACCAATGTTACCTTGTTGGACCATCTGTTGGGGAGTGATATCGCCTTCGTAAATGCTATTTAATAAGGCAACGGTTGGTGCGTATTGATGAATGGTGTTTTCGGTATGTGGTGCTAGGCCATGTTCATCTGTGCTATGCGAATGTGGATGCCCATGCTGGTGCTCGTGTTTTTCTGAAGAAGAAAGCCCTTCTTTTGTCTGATTTCCACAGCTTGCTAAAAGCGCCAAGGAAAATAATAGAATTATTTTTTTCATGATAGTGGTTCTTAGTTGAATTTGATGCTGCGTTTAGATTTCTGTCACAAAATTCATGTATTGCTTTAAATCGCCTATCACAGCTTTTTCCATTAGTTCGCCGGTTTTTACAGCGTACGGTTGATTGAAGTGAACGTCCCAAACATCGGATTCTGTTCTCCAATGCTCATAAACAGCCAAGGTATCTTCTTGCCCATCAACCGTATACAAATCAAAGAGGATGTTCCCTTCTTCTTCTTTTCTAGTGTGGGTAATATGGTCTTCAAATTGATTTAAAAGTTCGTTTCTGTAGACCGTTTTTATTTTGAATATGAAGAAAATAACGAATACCTCATCTTCGGGGTTTGGTGATTTTGAGTGATCCGGTTGGGGATGGGTATCACCTAAAAAGTAAAAGTCTGGCGCGGTTTGCAAAGCAGTTTGTCCCACTTCCATTAACTTTTTGGTGTGGGGTTCATTGTCGTGAGACCCAATTGCCGCCTTATCTGTCCAACGTTCGTAAACAAAAAACTCATTGGGATCTGATTTGGATACAAATACCCTGATTTCTTTGTTGCCCGCTTCTTTTCTTGTGGCGACCTGTGCTTCTTTTAAGGTTGCCGTAAACATGTCTCTATGTTCTGGTTTTGCTGTAAATTTTACAATGGTACTTTTCATTTCTATTTAGATTTTGACTATAAAGTCTATTTACAATTTTGTGATTATTGTTTCTTCTGGAAATCTTGATTTTGGAAGCTTAGCATTAAAATCGGTGTCCTTTCTATAACCTAAAGAGACAACTGCCAATGCTGTATATCCTTTTTTGCGTAGACCAAACTCTTCATCCAAGGCTTTTACATCTACACCTTCCATAGGTACGGCGTCTATACCCAAGGCTGCAACCCCCAATAATAAAGACCCCATATTTAGGTATACCTGTTTTTCCATCCAATGTGGAAGGTCTTTGAGGTCGTATTTGTGTATGTCGGCAAACAACATACGTCCGCCGTGCATTTGATCTTTGAATTCTTGGGCGGCAAATCGGCCATCTTTGTCTTCTTGTTCCAAAATGCTCT
Source organism: Maribacter sp. MMG018 (assembly GCF_018100785.1). Taxonomy (GTDB): domain Bacteria; phylum Bacteroidota; class Bacteroidia; order Flavobacteriales; family Flavobacteriaceae; genus Maribacter. Next base: position 729,541 of record NZ_JAGJEC010000002.1, read on the forward strand.
TCATATAGGCTTCGTCGGCATTCGTTCTTGCGGCAATTACAATTACATGGGAAGCATCCAAAACCTTTGGTGTATTAAAATGAAAGGCACCTTCCGTACCTTTTGCAATACGTTTTTTGCCTTCTTGGGTGTCGGCGATCAAAAAGTGCCATGGCTGTAGGTTTACACTTGAAGGACTCAAGCGCAATAAAGCCTTTACTTGTTCAAAGTCTGAATCTGAGATCTTTTTAGTAGCATCGAATTCTTTTACGGAGTAACGATTGTTCAAAATTTCTGTGATGTTCATTTTATTAATTTTTATACTATCAAAATTATAGTGACAAAAGTATGTATAGTGTATTTCGTGCGCAATAACGGTCATAAAGTATAGTAGCTCTTTTGTTTTGTAGTTAATTGATTATGAGTATTTTAATGATGTAAAATTTTACTATAAAAAATATAGTTGCATACTATTTTAAAGCATATTAACTTTGTTTTGTCGTTTTATGGTTAATGAAGAAAGTTGCCTTAAGATGGTTTGCCAATAAATAATAGAGATATGGATAGAAAGGAATTGTTTGCGAAGAAGCCAAAGATCAAGATTAACGGTAAAGTATCCTTTTGCCCTACTAGCGCTGCAATGGAACTTATTGGGGGCAAATGGAAGAGTGTTATATTAACCCATTTGATTGGGGACAAAAAGCGTTATAACGAATTACGAAAAGAAATTCCCGGTATTACGGAACGCACCTTGAGTTTGCAATTAAAGCAGTTGGAGGCCGACGGTTTGGTCATTAGAAAGGTATATACCAAGAAACCACCTTTAAAAGTAGAATATACGCTTACCGAGTTTGGACAAACCCTTACCCCTATTTTAGAGCTTATTATTGAATGGGGACTGCAAGCTGCAGAAGCCAAGGGAGAATTTATATTTGAAGAATAATGTGTTAGAACAGCAAAGGCAGCTAATTAGCTGCCTTTTTACTTCCGAATCATCCTGTTCATAAACGCACGCAATGGTCTTCCCTTCATTTTTCCATCCGCATTGATCTCATTGTTCGCTCCTCGCCCTTAATCCGGAAAATTAAATTTACCATTGGTATTTTGTCTTTCCGTTTCGGGAATGATGGTTTCTATAACATCCCAATGCTCGGCTATTTTACCGTTTTCAATTCTAAACAAATCGTAAAAAGAATTATGGTCTTCCCCAAAATGGCCTTCACTAACTACTAGAACGAAATTTCCTTGACCCAGTACTTTATGTACGGTATCGTACTTCATAAAAATACCCTGTTTGGCCAATGCCTCCAAGGTTGCTCCTAAACCGGAAAGCTGATCTGGTATATTTGGGTTGTGCTGTATGTAATTATCTCCGTTAAAGTAACCTGCCAATTTAGACATATCACCATTTACAAGAATATCATGAACGAAGTTTTCGGCGAGTTCTTTGTTTTTCTCCGTGTTTTCCAAATCTGTGATTTCCGTAGCGCCATCTATCATAGTATGCCCACTAGGGTTCGGTTGCTCTGGTTTCTCCTGTAGGTTATCCCAGTGCTCAACAATTAACCCATCTTCAAACCTGAAAATATCAAAACCTATTTTTGGTCCAAAAAAATCATAATCGGTTTGCGTGAAAACAAAATCGCCATCCTCAAAAGCTCTAATCGTGTTAACTTTGGCTGAGTTTGGCGGAAGACTTTGCAACAATGCACCAAAGCCTGTTAGTCCATCTGCAATTCCAAGATTGTGTTGTATGTATTTATTCGGATTAATATAGCCAACTGGTTCTTGAGCGCCTGTTTCAATGCTTTTTAAAAGAGCAACTACTTTTTCTTTGTTCGAGATTTCCATTTTTTCTTCTTTTTTAGTTTCTGGATTTGTTGTTTTCTGACTGTTGCAAGCGGTCAACCCAATTGCTAAAATTACTGTTGCATTTAATAGTATCTTTTTCATTGTTTTATAGAATTGTTTATGGGGCAAAAATAGTTGTAGCTACAGGTGCAAAACCTATTAAAACGATCCAAAAAACTGTAAAAAACGGAAAGTTTAACCTAATGCAGTAGATCTCATACATATTTGTTAGGCATAAAAAAAGATGTAGCCCTACTAGAACTACACCTTTTTTACCGTAATATTTGGAGGAACTAAGCCAACGAATCAGCGATAACCTTGGACAAGGGAGTTGTGGGTCTGCCCAATAATTTTGAAAGTTCGCGGCTATCGTTAAAAAGGTCGCCCTTTGCGGTAGAGTTATGCGCACCTGCCAAGAAGCCGGCAATATTTTTTGGCAAACCGGCTTTTTCCAAAACTTCGGCATATTCCCCTTCGGGAAGATCAACATAGGGAATCTTCTTGCCCGTCTGCTTTGAAATTTCTTGGGCATAGTCACTCATGGTATAGGCCTCGTCACCGGCCAATTCATAAGTTTTCCCTTCATGCCCTTCCGTTGTCAAAACAATTGCGGCCGCTTCGGCTAAATCTTCACGTGTGGCCGAATTAATCTTCCCGTTGCCCGATGCACCATATAAGGTACCAAGTTCAATGGTCGCTTTTAATGAATCGGTATAATTTTCTGTATACCATCCATTTCTAAGTATTGTGTAATCGATACCGGATTCCTTTAATACTTTTTCCGTATCATAATGTTCGGGTACCAAGGCTACGCTCGAAGTATCTAAATTGATAAGGCTGGTATATGCGATCGATCCTACCTTTGCTTCTTTGGCCGCATTGATAATATTGGTGTGTTGTTCAACACGTTGGCCCAACTCGCTTCCCGAAATAAGAAGAAGTTTATCTACCCCTTTCAACGATTCGGTCATTTGCGGAAGGTTGCCATAATCGAAGGCACGAACTTCAACTCCCAGGTCTTTTCCCTTTTCCGGTGTTCTTGCCAATGCGATAATGGTACTTTCGTCCGTTCTTTCCTTTAGTTTTTCAATCACAAGTCTGCCTAATTTTCCGGTGGCACCGGTAACTGCAATTTTCATATCCTATATCTTTTAAAAAGTGAATTAAAATTTATAGGACAAAAGTATATCCGACAGTGAAGGCCATGACTATAAAAAAAGGAAGAAGTACTGTAAAAAAAGGAAAGGGGTCAACTATGCTGTTGGCGAAACATTTCTGGGGTGCTTCCGGTATGCTTCTTAAAGTACTTGTACATATTGGTAGGTTCATTAAAACCAGCCGTATAGGCTATTTCCGTAATGGACATCGGAGTATTGATCAGTAAACGTTTTATTTGGGTAACCAATATTTCGTCTATGACCATTTTGGATGATTTATTGACAATGGCCTTACATACATTATTAAGTGTCTTTGGTGTGCAGCCCATTAAATTGGCATAGTCCAAGGTTTTTTTGGTCTCAAAACAACGTTCCTCTATCAAGTGTTGAAATTGGATAAAATCGCTTACATACTTATGTTGCACCACTTTGGTGCCTTGTTTGACCTTTATTCGAAACAATCTGTAAATCAATATGTGCAATGCATTTCGAATGATACCACTTGAGAATTCGTCGTAATTTTTGGTGTATTCCAGTTCAATATCCGCCATTAGTGAAGTAATGGATTTAAAATCTTCATGGTCGACGCTTATTTTTGGTGAGGTCAAGAATTCGTTGAACAGTTCGTGGGAGCGGGCCACCTCTTTATGGCTCAACAGGCTAGCCAAGAAATCCTCGGTAAAGATCAATATAAAGCCCTTGGCCTCGGTATTTTTAAAAAACCGGTGTATTTGGTCCTTCCGGATCGTAAATATGGTTTGTGGACCGTATTCGTAATCGGTAAAATCTATGGTGTGTTTGGCCTCCCCTTCCGTAATGATCAAGATTTGATAGAAGGCCACCTTGTGCAGTTGGGTGATATCCTGCTCGATTTCACGCGCCAACAGGTCTTCCAGCCGAATTAATTCAAAGCCCAGGTCGGGCCTTGTTTCGTTGTTGAATTTTATATTCTGTATTTCGATCACTAACGATTTTTGTGAAAATAACGTTATAAAAGAATCAAAAGTAGGATTTTAAACGGGTTACTTATAGGATAAAATGAAATTTCGCATTTTCAAGGAATTAAAGGTTTTTTATGAATTTAAATAGACAGCAATGTATCTGTAGCATCCATCAATCTTTTAATTTTAACCGGATCATAGGCATCGGGATGTGCATCGCCATAACCGCCTTTGTCATTATCGAAATAGGACTTGGTCTTGGCCCTGTCCGTCATAGCCAGATCGTATAGGATATTGACACCTTTTTCGGCGGGCGACCAGTGTTGTCCGTAGGCTTCGTTCGCCATTTTGGTATTTAACAAAGAACCCGGATTCACTGCTACCACAAGAATACTTGGCTCTTTTTGGGCTAAATCAAAACTCCACATGGTCAATGCCAACTTGCTCTGGGCGTAGGCTTCATTGGTTCCTAGGTTATCGTGACCCTGCAAGGCTTCCAAGGAAACCGAAGTTTGGGCGGCGGAACTCAGGTTTACAATTCTAGCTGCATCGGCCTTTTTCAACAAGGGCAAAACAGCGTTTGTAAATAAATAGGGAGCTAAATAGTTTACTGCCAAACGTATATCCGTTCCATTGGAAGAGGAATTTGACGCACTGGTCAAAATACCTGCATTGTTCACCAGAACATCAATTTTCGGCATTTGTTCGGCGACTTTCGATGCCATTTTTTTTACATCGGCTAAATCTGAAAAATCCGCTAGAAAACCAATGATATTTTCATTGCCCGATTCCTCTTTTATTTCAGTTAAAACGGCATTTAATTTGGCTTCGCTTCTACCATGAACGGCTACAAAATGTCCTTCCTTTGCCAAACGCAAGGCCAGGCCTTTTCCTATTCCGTCCGTACTTCCTGTAATTAATATATGTTTCATTGTATTTTTTTATGTTGATGAAAACTGGCAACATCAATATTGCCAGTTTTTTAATTTTATTGGCACCGCCAAAGGGTATAATACTCCGAGGCTTGCTTCGAATTTAAAAGTTTGTTCCCTTTGAATTCCTTATGGGCTTGCCCTGAGGTGTTTTACTTTTTGTCTTAAATAATAACCTACGCTTACTGTTTTAAAATGGTGCAACGGTATCTTTAGGACCATCAGACAAACTCCAACGCTCACGAGCCGTTATATTATCTACCGTCACCACTTTAGATGTCGAACTATCAATACTACCATAACTACTTGCACCGCCTCGCGGTATTTGCATACGGTCTCCATACAGCCATACGACCAAGTTGTTGCGTTGCCCACTAGTGATGGGGTGTGTGGCATGTGGCACATTACCTCTATGGATTATTGCCTTGCCTGGCTCAAAAGTAGTTTGAACAACTCTTCTGGTGTATTTATCATGAAAATCAACTTGCGAACCCGTAAATTCTTCATCAGGTAGGTTGATATTGATATTCAAGGTAGCTGCCGAGGCATCCGTGTGGGCATGCAGATCCTTGTCTTTATCCGGATTGTACTGGATGGAAAAACCAAAGGTTTGGTTGTCATAGCCATAAGTGCCCAGTAATAAACGGGCGATCGGACGCATATAACGATCCATGATGTCGTTATAAAAAGCTTGAAAGTTAGGTGCCGCAAGGTGCCCTTCCGAACGTGGATCTAGCATAACTCCGTAACGATTCAACTGAATGCCATAAGGTGCACGTCTAGGAATTTCAGAATTTACAGTAGCTTCCAAATACTTGCGGAATTCCGCCAAGCGATCCAAATCAAAAAACTGGGCGGAGTACACACCAGGAATTATTTCTTCCCATAAATCGGCAACGGCATTTTCTTTTTCCGGATTTTCCCATGCCTCGTTGACCGCTTGTCGCAAGCGGGGGTCAAGTAGCGTTTCATCAGGAACAAGTAAATCGTCCTTGTTTTCTATTTCCCATTCAGCCCAAGCTTCTTCTAACAACTCACGGTTATCATTCCAAAATTTTGAAACCGATGGATCGCGTCGTAAAGATAATTCTCGTGATGGCACTTCTAGAGCACGAGCTTCCGCAAGTGCATTTGTATGTTCCATTGTTTTCATAAGTATATGTTTTAAGTATAGCTACTGCTATTGTTTTTATCTATAACAAAATTAAGCACGATTACCTGCTTGCCTTTGGTAGTAAAAAGGGTTGTTTTGGTAAAAAATAAGGTTTTGATATCCCTCAAAGAAAAATGCCTCCAACAGGAGGCATTTAACACAACCAATCAACCATAGGGATACATTACATATCCTTATTACCTTTAATTTTCTACCACGATTTTACCAATGGCTTTTCCACTTTGTAAATGTGCGTAAGCGTCACCCACTTGTTCCAATGAAAATCGGTTTTCATCGACTACCGGGGTTAAATGTCCCTCGTTGGAAATTTCGGCCAAACGTTTTAAAACATCCCCGTGTACGTCCCTTTTAAAGTTGTGCAACATGGGGATCAGCATAAACACTACGTGCAATGTTGCCCCTTTAAAGTGAAGCGGCGTTAAATCTAGCTCACATAAGGAAACCGTAGTGGAAATATGTCCGTTTAGGGCAACCGCCTCAATGGAATTGGTAAGGTTTGCGCCACCGACCGTATCAAAAACCACATCAAAACCACCATCGGTGTATTTAGCCGTATAATCCGTTACTTTTTCAGTAGTAAAATCAATAAAGGTCGCTCCAAATTTCTCGACGATCGCTTTTTGCCTTTCTCCGGTACCCGTCGCATATACTTCCGCACCAAAATATTTGGCCAATTGCACGGCCAAGTGACCGACACCGCCGGAACCACCGTGAACCAATACTTTCTGACCGGGCTTTACCCCTGCCCTTGTCAATCCTTCGTAAGCGGTAATCGCTACCAAGGGCAAGGCTGCGGTTTCACGCATGCTCAGTCTTTTTGGTTTGTGACCGATTAAATTGCTATCTGCAAGAATATATTCGGTCAAGCTTCCTGGTAAATCGGCCAATCCACCTGCGCAACCGTAGACTTCATCACCTACTTTAAAACCTTCGACCCCATCGCCTACGGCGGTTACGGTTCCTGCGAAATCCATTCCCAATAAAGCGGGAATAGCGGGAGACAATGGCAAATCGGAGCCCATGTTCTTTATCATCGTGTCAATCGTATTTACACTAGATGCCGCTATCTTTACCAATACGTGGTTGGCCTTTACTTCCGGTTTATCAATTTCCGAAACCTCGAATTTTGCATTTTCTCCATAATTGTTCAATAACATTGCTTTCATATCCAATCTTCTTTATTTATTTAATTGTTATTCTTGTTCTATTAATTTACTTCTTGAATATCCATCACCATTTGTTCCCAGTTCTTTTGGTTGTTATGGTCAAACTGAGCGCCATTTTCATCGGCATAGGTAAATCTTTTTATTGCAGGCGTTTTGCTTGTTGCCTGAAACAATTGGTAGGCTTCCTCTTTTAAAGCCTCTTTGATCGGTAAGTCTATGGATGCATAAACCGCACGTTTGCTAGCTGCAATAGAATCTGCCGGAAATTTAGAAATGCGTTCTGCCAAGGCATCTACATAAGGTCCTATTTCATCTGGATCCAATGCCTTGTTAATGGTTCCGAATTTTTCAGCTTCGTCCGCATCCCAATCTTTGGCACCTAAAATAATTTCCAGTGCTTTGCCTAAACCGGTTTGTCTTGCCATACGGGAGGCGCCACCACCACAGGGTAAAATGCCCATGCCTACTTCCATTTGCATAAACTTGGTTTTTCCCCTCGCTGCAAAACGCATGTCCAATGCCAATGCCATTTCGTGTCCGCCACCACGTGCAAAACCTTCAATTTTTGCGATGGTTGCTTGCGGTACCTTGCTCAATCTTTCTAAAACAGACTGTAGGTCCAAAAGCTGTACTTCATTTCTTGGTACGGCTTCCGTAGCCATGTCCCTAAGCAAGTTGGTATCGTAATGACACACCCAATATCCTGGATTTGAAGATTCAAAAACGACTACTTTTACGCTTCTATCGCGTTCTAATCGCAAACAAAGACTGCTTAAGTCCGCCAGCATTTCTTGCCCTTGTACGTTTACAGGACCAAAGTTTATGGTCACTGTTAAAATTCCGCCTTTTTGTTCTGCCGTAAATGTTTGAAAATTCTTGTAGTCCATCATCTTGGGTTTTAGGTTATTTAGTGTTCTGTTATAATTACAGGACAAAGTTACCTGGGCACCCAAGCTTTATTTTGGTAGAAAAACCAGAGGTATTGGTAAAAAATAAGGTTTCTGGTAATAACTTAGGCTAGATTGGCTTTAAATGCCCTCAGACTGATGCCTTTGTAGGTTTTAAAGGTTTTGTTTAAATGGCTGGAATCTGTAAAACCAAGATCGATAGCAATTTCCGAATCTTGTGCATCGGTGTACTTTAATCGCGTCTCCACCAATTTTAATTTGTAGTTGATGATGTATTTTTTTAGGGATACATCGGTATGTTTTTTAAAGTATTCGCTGATGTAATTGTCGGCCATGTGAAATTCTTCGGCCAAGCTCTTGGTAGTGAGCAATTCGGAATGGTAAATATTAGTGTGAATGTAGTTGATGATTTGCTGAATCTTGGATGATTTTACTGCTTTTACGGTCTCCGCCGTATTGATAAACTGAATGTTTCGAGCAATAAGATGCAGTATAACGGACAAGGAATTTTGAATGATAAAATTATCGAAGGTCTGTTCTCTCATATACTCGGTGGCAACCATATTGATCAAGGATACCAAGTGTAATCTATCCGATTCGGTTTCAAACTGCATTTCACGAAGCTGATGACTTTCACTATTGAGGATTTCCTCGATTTTTCGGAACCAACCGTTTACGGGCAATTTTCCGTTTTGGGAAGATGTGTTTCTGAAGAAGCTCTTTAAGAACTTTATGGCCACGGTAGTCGTAGCGGAATCGGGATTTACGATATAAATATCATCCGGAATAAAAACGAATATACTATTTGAGGTGTAAGGAACGGTTTTGCCATTTATTTTTATAGTTCCCGTTCCCTTTTCAAAATACAGTATTTCAAAAAAACGAATGGTCGTGTATTTGCAAAATTCAAAGAAAGTCTGTTCTTCGTATTTCGCAATTACAATATTTTCTATAATGGTACGGGCCATGTGCGATTCGCTTGTTTCTTTATTGGGCAGTCCTTTAAGTAAGATACTAAAAAACAACCTCTAAGTGGGTTAAGCTAATATTAATTTTCATCGAAAAGAAACCCCTTCTACAACTGGTTTGAACCTAAAGATGTAAAACGGTTTTGTTGATTTGTCCTTCCCATTGTTAAATACGGCCCCATGATTTACCTGTGCAGCGGATACGTACATATATCCATCTACATGGTTGTAGCTTACGCCATCGGGCCATACCATATTTTCGTCCTGTATCATGGTTTTTACACTGCGGTCTTTGGCCATGACGACGGCAACACTTTTGGTTTCCAGCGCAGTTAAATAAAGGTTTCCTTCTTTGTCGATGGACATTCCGCCATTGTTGGGTTTGTCGGAATAGGTTTCTATTCTACTGTCCAAATCGGCATCGGTCAGGGCTTCGTTGACCAAATCCACGGTTTTGATACGGTAGATTTTTGGTCCGTTCAAAGGTCCGTAGTAGATATATTCAAAGCTAGCATCGGCAGTAATTCCGTCATTTCCAATCAACAAATCCTTTCCATTTACTGCCAGATGCTTGCCATTGATTACGGTAGGAGTATTTTCAGGTTTCGTAGTGCGGGTACCCTCGAGAACACGACGTGTCTTTCCGGTCTTCATATCAACAATAATAAAGGCAGCTTTGCTCCCATCACCTCCGTTACCGATACCTTCATCGGCGATGATAAAATAACCGTGCTTGGTATCCACTACCATATCGTTGGGTTGCGAAATGGATGGTACACTGGATTTTGGCAAGTAGTAAATGCGCTCCAAGGCATCGGTTTTGGTGTTCCAGCCTACAATTTTTGGCGTTACATTGTCGCGTTGGGCCATATCAATCATCCAAACAACCCCGTTTTCATCATTACGGATACCCAAAACATTGCTCAAATAATTATCATCCGTAGCTCTTGGGGTGTTCCATTCCAAATTTGGGAAGGGTGTGGTCGTATTTGTTTTTTTATCGAACTTGACCACTCTAATTTCCGGGGCAAAAAAGGGGTGGTGACTGTATACCAATTGCCCATCGTGGGTAAAGGCAATATTGCCTACCGCTTGGTCTACCGTGGCATAGGTTTCCGCTTCTGCCAAGGTTTTTTGTGCTTGAACGACCATGACCGAAGTAAATAAACTCAATAGTAAACTTGTCTTTTTCATCTTACTTTACCTCAAAACTACCGTTACTTCGTATGTAAATAACCGTTTCCTTAGTTGTGGAAATGAAGGCCTTGGCATTTTCTTCAGCCCCGAAATACGAGCCCGGTCGTAATTCGTTTTTAGCTTCTTTTTTAGAAAATTGATGGCTTAAGTTTCCGGAAATAACCACCGCCCTGAAATTCGGACTCAAATTTTTTATGCTTCCGTTAAAACCGGCCGGTAGTTTTAAAAGTGTCGCACGCAATTGGTTTTCATCGTGACTGCCCCACAAAAAGGCGGTTTCTACATTGCTCTTATCTGCCACCCATTCAATATCGTTGGCATGTAACCAAACCATATTCGATTGATCCACATTCACAGGGCGTTCCCCATTGTCAAAAGCCTCTGAAGTCGGTTTTACTAAATAGGGCCCCTCTTGAATGTCTAAGAACGCCATATTCTCCTCACCATCAGCCGCGGTGATATGTGCTTCGCCTGCAGGTTGTTGCCAATACGAACCTGCTGGCAACCATTGTTTTTCGGCTTTTTCATCATCGTTATGCAACAATCCTTGTATAACCACACCACGATAGGTAATGTTGTGAATGTGCGGTGGCGACGAAAATCCTTTGTTGAATTTTACTAAAAATCCTGCGGGTTCGTTTTTGGTACGGTCGCCCCAAAGTTTTCCTGCGGCCGGACTTTTATCACCTCGTAGCGGATTTAACCATCCCCATTCTACCTTGTCCGCCGTAACCACCTCGTTTTGCGATTTTACTGGGTCAGTGGTCGGTGTTTGGGCGTTTGTATAGACCGTTGTTGCTATGGCCCATGCCAGTAGTAGTTGTTTTTTCATTTTGATTTTTTTTACTATTCTAACTAGTTCTCTGTTTATATGCCAGTCTTATTCGCTTTTCTTTAAATAATCGGGTAATTCCTTACTCAGCCAATCTTGACGTACCGGAACGTGCACATCTAAGTCCACCGTCTTTTCCAATGCCCAAAATTCATGTGGAACGTTTTCTGGAAAGACAATAACCTCTCCGCCCGAAACAATAACAAATTCCTCTTTGCCGTCTATTATGGTCTTGATTTTTACCTTTCCGGACATGATATAGGTAATCTGCTCATTAGGGTGTTGGTGCCAAGGAATATGCGCGCCTTCTTCTAAATCGAAAATGGTCATTTGTCCTTTTTCGCCATGAAACCACTTGCGCTTTATTCCTTCGCCAATAGTCTCCGATTCCATTTCATCAAAATTGAAATGTTGCACTTTTGAAGTGGCCAGGGAATCTATTGTCGTTACTTGTGCATTGGCCGTAGTACCGGCGTATATTGCCGCTATGACCAAAATTTTGAGTGTAGTTTTCATTTTCTATTTTAATTATTTCTACTCATGGTGTCTAAAATCCTTCCAAAACAATCTTCCCCTTTGCTTTTCCCGTTTCCAAAAAAGCGTGGGCTTTTCTAAGGTTCTCGGCATTTATGGTTCCGAAGTGTTCACCTAAAGTGGTCTTAATCGTTTTGCTATCGATCAACTCGGAAACCTTGTTAAGAATGTTGTGCTGTTCGACCATATCTTCCGTTTGGAACATGGAACGGGTAAACATTAACTCAATGTGAGTAGACACGGCCTTACCTTTAAAAGGCATTACGTTCAGTGATTTCGGGTCGTCAATAAACCCGAATTTACCTTGGGGCTTGATCAACTTGGCAATTTCCTCTACATGTTGTTCCGTCGCATTTAGGCTCACTACATATTCTGGTGCAGGTAGACCGTATTTCTCGAACTCTTCACTTAATTTATTCCTATGGTTAATAACCGAGTCGGCACCCAATTCCTTTAACCAAGCCGTAGTTTCCTCACGGGAAGCCGTAGCAATGATATTCAGTTTGGTCAATTTTTTGGCCAATTGCACCAAAATGGACCCCACACCACCGGCGGCACCTATGACTAAAATGGACTTGCTAGCATCGTTTTTGGCGACTTCCAATCTATCGAACAACATTTCCCAGGCCGTAAGCGAAGTCAAGGGTAAGGCAGCTGCTTCCGCATAAGACAAGCTCGCTGGTTTTTTGCCCACGATACGCTCATCTACCACTTGAAACTGCGCATAGCTTCCTTGTCTTGTAAAATCGCCTGCATACCAAACTTCATCACCAATCTTAAAGAGGCTAACATCCTCTCCTACCTCTTTAACGACTCCCGTGGCATCCCAACCGATAACCTTCCAATCATCACCTTGTACAGGCATTCCGGCCCGTACTTTGTAATCGGCTGGGTTTACCGAAATTGCTTTTATCTCCACCAATATATCTTTGCCGGTAACCTTGGGCATGGCCAATTCTACGTCTTGTAATGATTTTACATCCTCAATGGGGAGGTTCTCTTTGTATCCTATTGCTTTCATTTTATATTTTTTTAAGGATGATAGAATTACTTCCAAGTAACGATATCATCAAAATTTCTTCTCGATTTTTTAAATTCCGGATCGGCTTTTCTATAACCGAAAGCGACCATAAAGGAAAGTCCGTATTTGTCGGTATCCACACCAAATTTTTCTTTTAATAAAGCCTCTGCTTTTTCTTGGTGGAAACCTTCTATAGGGCAACTGTCTATACCCGTTAAGGCGGCGGAAGTCATCATATTTCCCAAAGCGATATAGGTTTGCTTCGAGGCCCAGTCAAACAATTTTTTATCGTTGTCGAGATTAAAATCCCGCTCCTGAAATTCCCTATACAACCTAGCATACGTCTCAATTACATCCTTGGGCAATTGCTTTACATCTTTCATCATGTGCGTAATGTATTCCGAATCGTACTTTACCATAGGGGCCTTCATGGCCAAGCCCAATACAAAGTGGCTGGCGGTATCTAATTTTAAGGGGGCTCCCCAGGCCACAGGTTTTAACGATTCGCGTAGGTCCTTATCCTGTACCACAATAAAATGCCAAGGTTCAAAACCAAAGGAACTTGGTGATAAATGTGCGGTCTCCAAGATAAATTTCATATCCTCTTCCGAAATGGTTTTGGTAGGGTCGAACTCCTTGGTAGCATGCCTATATTTAAATGCATTGATAATTTCTTCCTTTGCGATGTTCGGTGTATTCATTTGTATGTCTTTAAAAAGTTATTTTCTTAAGTTGGGACAAAGGTAGGTGTACAGCTAGGCTGCTTTAGGGTAAGAAAAAAGGAGATATAGGTACAAATAGAGGTTTTTTAGCTTTGAATCCTTGTTTTTTACCTGCTCTCGCTAAAAAAACGGCAGCTTGTTCCTTCTTTGGAACGGAAAACAAGGTATTAGGCCTTTATAAGTACAAAAGAAAGGGTTAGCCAACCCATCTAAATGTAAGATTGATCCTAGGTGGGATTTGTCGTGAGGTTTTTGGGACTTTGTGTTTCCAGTTTTCTTGCGTTGCTCCCTGCATGAGAAGTAGGCTTCCATGGGCCAAGGGTATATCAAGGCGTTTGAAGTCTTTTTGGGTAGCATGTTTTAGTTGGAAAGGCCTTGTGGCCCCAAAAGTAACGGAAGCAATGACGGTGTTTTTACGTTGGGCACCTTTATAATCTTGGTGCCAGTCTACACTGTCTTTACCATCTCTGTAGTAATTCAGTAGGCAACGTGTAAAATTTACGTGAACTTCCTGCTCTATGCGCTCTTTAATAAAAAGCAAATCAGCATTCCATACATGCATTTTACTTTTTGTATTCGTGTATTGAATATCCTTGCTGACGTCGCCATACCAAGCGGTCAATCGAGGGTAGTCTACATTTTTACCATGAATGGTAATTTGCTCTTGCTGCCAAGGAGTGTGTTTTAATAAGTTCTTGAATAGCCTATTGCTCTCTTCTAAACTGAAGAAATTCTCGAACAAAATAACATCGGCTCCTGGTAGATCAAATTCCGTTTTACGGACTTCATTTGTTGAAAATAAGTCCCCTTGATTAAATAAATCCATCTCTTCCTTCTTAAACCATTCTTATTTAAACCAAACTAAGAACCCAGATCTACCAGCAGCTTTTTATGTTAACCATTGCTTTACAGAATAGACCGGATCAACCCGCCTTCAACCCTAATGGATGCCCCATTGGTGGCCGAAGCCAAATCACTACAATAATATACTATGGTATTGGCGACTTCATCGACCGAGGCAAAGCGTCCGATCAAGGATGTTGGGCGCATGTTTTTAAAGAAGTTCTCTTCGACCACTTCCTCCGAAACATTCTCGGCCTTGGCCAAATCTTGGATAAAACCACTCACACCCTTTGATTTTGTCGGTCCCGGCAAAATGGAATTCACCGTAACATTAGTGCCTTTGGTCAATTCCGCTAATCCCCTACTAACGGCCAACTGCGCCGTTTTTGTCATACCGTAGTGAATCATTTCATCGGGAATGAATACGGCCGATTCGCTGGAAATAAAAATAACCCTGCCCCAGTTTTTCTTCAGCATTTTCGGGAAATAATGACGTGCCAAACGGATGCCGCTCATGACATTGACCTCAAAAAAACGAAACCAGTCCTCATCGGGAATATCGGCAAATGCCTTAGGTTCAAAAATACCTGTGTTGTTTATAAGGATATCCACTTCTGGAACTTCCTTTAGCAGTCTGTCAATATCCTCAACTTTAGAAAAATCCGCTGCAACCCCGGATACGTTATTGTTTTGGGTACTTGCCTTTAATTTTTCTACCGCGGCATCTACCGTTTCTTGTTTTCTTCCGTTTATGATTATGGTAGCTCCTTCCTTTAAGAGCCGCTCCGCTGTTGCATAGCCAATACCAGCGGTAGAACCACTGATAAAGGCAGTCTTATCTTTAATTTTTAAATCCATTTTTCTTCTCTTTTAAAAATTATTTACTGGCTGTTTCAAGTAATTCCAGGTCTTCGGCATCCAAATTCAATTTAGGCGCATCGAACAAGGTTTGTAATTGGGCTTTACTTGTGGCACTGACGATGGGTGCCGCAACATGTGGTTGGGCCATTAACCAAGCCAGCGCCACGGTTGCCTGTTTGGTGCCGTGTTTTTCCGAAACGGTATCGAGGGCCTTGATGATTTCCATACCTTTTGGGGTTAAGTATTGTTTTACACTACCTCCGCGAACACTCTTGTTCAAATCATCTTCGGAACGGTATTTACCGGTCAAGAATCCACTTGCCAAAGAAAAATAGGTCATTACACTTAGTCCGTGTTCTTCAACAACACCGGCATATTTGCTTTCGTAACCTTCGCGCTCCACCAAGTTGTAATGCGGTTGCAAGGCCACGTATTTGGGAAGGTTGTTCACTTCCGAAACCTTAAGGGACTCAAGCAATCTTTCGGGCGATAGATTGGAGGCTGCAATATGGCGCACTTTGCCTGCCTTTATGATTTCGTCGTAGGCGGACAGCGTTTCTTCCACAGGGGTAACATCATCGTCAAAATGGGTGTAGTACAAGTCTATATAATCGGTCTGAAGGCGTTGTAAGGACTCGTCCACCGATTTTAAAATGTGCTTCTTGCTAATATCTTTAGGGTGTTCCTTGGTCTCAGAACCTACTTTGGTGGCCAGCACTATTTGGTCCCTGTTGCCCCGCTCTTTCATCCATTTTCCGATAATGGTCTCCGATTGTCCGCCAACACCGTTCACCCACCAGCTGTAGGTATCCGCGGTGTCGATAAAATTAAAGCCCGCATCGGTAAAGGCATCTAAAATTTCAAAGGATTGCTTTTCGTCCAATGTCCAACCAAAGACATTGCCACCAAAATTAATTCGTGATACTTCTAGATCTGTATTTCCTATGTTTACTTTTTTCATCTTAATCCTGTCTATAATTATGCTATTTTAAATGAGCCCTTAAGAACCACGCCGTTTTCTCGTGTTCTTCCAATAAGGCGGTAATAAAATCACTGGTTCCCAAGTCTTTGTATGTGTCCGCCAAAGGAATAATAATCTCCCTGAGATGAATACAAATGGTCTCGTGGTCTTGCAGTAATTCTTTAATAAATCCGGTGGAACTATTATCGTTCTGTTCGCGTTCGGTCAAGTGCGTCAAGGCCAAAAACTCTTTTAGGGTGGCCGGGGCATAGTGTCCCAAAGAACGTATGCGTTCCGCAATGTTATCTATCCTTTCCGCCAATTCCTCGTACTGAGTCTCGAAAAATTTATGCTTGTCATAAAAATCGGGGCCTTCCACATTCCAATGTGCATTTCTGGTCTTTGTATAAAGCACATACTCGTCCGCCAAAATTATTGATAAAGCATCAACAACGGCTTGTCGGTTTTCCTCTGTAATACCAATGTTTGTTTTCATCTTTCTGTTTTTTAATATTCTTGTAATAGGAAAAACGCACTTTGGTATCAAAGTACGTTTTCGTGTTTATTTTACTATTTCGGTCATTTTGTTAACCTTGAATTCCTCTAATTTGCCTTCGGTCGCTTTTTTGAATTGTAAAAAATGTTCGCTTTGGCCATGGGCTTTAATGGCCTCTAGACTAGCCCATCTTTCGTATACGAAAAATTGATTTGGGTTGTCGTTATCGGAATGAAGCACATAATCGATATTGCCTTCTTCTGCTCTGCTCCCTTGTCCAACTTTTACGAGTTCAGATTTAACCGATTCCCTGTCCTCTTCTTTTGCCGTAATCTTTGCGATTATCGTTACATACGATTTTTTCATGTTGCCGTACTTTATTAATTAATTGTATTTCTATTTAGTTTACTTCGCTAAATCCGTTTTGATCACCAAATATGGACCTACGCTCTCTTCCTTGCCATTGTTTAATGCTGCGGTCTTGTTCAATTGGTCCACAGTACCATATATAAACCCGTCATTTCCAACATACAGCCCATCGGGCCATGTCTGGCCTTCGGGAATCTTGGCCCATGTTTGATAGGCCTCTTTGGTAGAAATTCCGATTTCCCCATCAGCGACGTTGGTTACATAAACCGTTCCGTTCCCATCTACTGCCATTCCGTCCGAAAAAGATTTTGCTCCGAATGTTTCGATGGTATTTATCAGTTTATCATCTGAATCAAAGCTGCTTGCAGGCACCCTATACATGGTCTTTCCGTGTAAGGCCCCGTAGTACACCCAATTAAATTGTGGATCGATGGCAATGGGGTTCAAGGCAAATCCGCCTTCCATTTCAGGCATCATAGATGGGTGGCTTTGGGCCATTCTCCTTGCTTCGCCATTTTTGGTATTTATTACGATAAAGGCAGGTTCGGGAGCACTTTTAAGGTCCCCTTGTGTCATGTCTGCAATAATGACACGGTCATGTTTTTCGTCGATAACAAAATCCTGTAAAAAACTGGCGGGTTTTACAACGGCATCGGGAACGGCAATGGTCTTTACTAATTTTTCGTTTTTGGTGTCCCAAACCACAAACTGCTTGGTCTCCATATCCAATAGCCAAAGGTTGTCTTTACTGTCGACCCTAATGCCTATTACCGCTTTTAAGATTGAATTGTCACCGGTTGCATATTCATCGTTCGGATAAGCTACGTTTTTACCATTCTTATTCAGTTCATAAACCTTGGTCGTTGGTGACACCAAGGGATTCATGGTAACGAAAAGTCTGCCGTTAACGGTGAGTGCCAAATTTCCAGGACGAATATCTTGACTGGAAAATACGGTTTCGACCTTTTTTGTTTTCTCGGTTGCCATTTCCGTGGATGCCGTTTGCTTCGAACCTTCATTTTCTGTTTCGTTTGCCGACTTGCACATCACAAATAAGGATGCCATAGCTGATACTAATAATACTTTTTTCATTTTATGATATGGATCGTTAATTTTAAGTTCTTTGCAAATGTATACCTGTTATTAGGGGGTGTTTAGGTATAAAAAAGGGGTATTTATGTATTTATAAAGGTTTAACCTGTATTTGTTAGTGTTAAATAGGGTGATTTGCAGTAATTTTATCCTATAAAACCAAATAAATGGAAGTAGTACAAGCGTATAAACCTTTTGAAATACAAGAATTGACCTTGCGGGAGTGGAAGAAACGCCCCGTGAAGAACAATTTTTTTGAACTGGTGTGGGTCAAGGACGGTCATGGAAAACAGTGTATCAATTATAATGAGCATGCCTATGGCCAGGGTGATATATTTTTGCATCCCCCGCTTAAATGCCATTCGTTTACGGTTGAGGAACCGACCACGTTTATATTCTTGAAGTTTTCCGACACTTTCTTTAAGCAGGTGGGTAGGTCGGCCATAGACCGAAAGGCATGGTTCAACGAGGCTTCCTATATCCTTTCCAATTACAATCAATTGCCGGGCAGCATAATAAAGTCAGAAGTAGACCGTCAGCACATGGAGCGATTGATCGATATGATACTTCAAGAGTCCAGGAACCAGATGGAGACATTTAACGGTTTGATTACAAGTCTGCTCACCGGTATTTTGGAAATATTGATGCGAAATATCAAGAAGTCCGTTTATTTTGAATCCATTGAAAAACAGACAGATGACCGTATCGTTCGGATACTGCAATACATTAATGAAAACTTGGACAACCCTGATAAACTAAAGATAGAGACGCTCTCGAACTTATTTGCCATGTCGCCTACCTATGTCAGCGAATATTTTAAGAAACAGGTAGGTATGTCCTTGCGGGAATACATCATAAAAGCCCGTTTAAAATTGGTGGAGATACGACTTTTGAACAGTGATCATTCGCTTAGCGAGATTGCTGACGAGTTGGGCTTTACCGATGTGAGCCACCTTTCAAAAACTTTTAAGCGCTATGTAGGGCTTTCCATTCGCGATTTTAAGAACCAAGGCGAATATCGCATGCTTACCCGTGGTGTTTGTACGGCTTAAACCATGTTTATTGTTGGTATTTTAGGTGTTTAATAAACTATCCCCTGTCTTCTTTTCCTCTTAAATAATGGTATAGATGTCATTCTTTATTAAAGTTTGTTAAAAAATGAACGTTCATTCATTTTTGTAATATCTTTGTACCAGAAATTGAAACAATGGCAAAACTTCAGAAATGTATGGACAAGCGCAGCGCCTTGGTACAGGCGACCATTGAGCTGGTGAACAATAACGGCTTTCACGCCGCACCCATGTCCAAAATAGCCAAAATGGCGAACGTCTCCCCTGGCACCATCTACCTGTATTTTGAGAATAAGCAAGACCTTGTCAACAAGGTATACTTGCAGGTAAAGGAAGTGTTCACGGCCTATGTTTTTGAAACCTACGACCCCAAAATGTCGGTAGAACAAGGTTTTGAAGTGATTTGGAAGCGCATTGCGGAATTTAAGCTCAAGAAGTGCCAGGAAGCCATGTTCTTGGCCCAGTGCGACAATACCCCCATGATCGATGAACCCATACGGCAAGAGGGCATCAAGCATTTACAGCCCTTGCTCGATCTATGGAAACGCGGTAAGGAAGAAGGCATTATCAAGCCCCTGTCCGATTATATCTTGTATGCCTACACCGTAAATCCGCTATCCTTTTTAATGTTGATGCAGCAAAGGGGCGTATTTAAAATGGGGAAGGAAGAACTAAAGTCGGCCTATCTGGCCGCCTGGAACAGTATCAAATCAGAATAACACAAACAACATAACAAATAATAAATTATAACAGAATGGAATTACTTGATAAATTAAATTGGAGATATGCCGCCAAGGCGATGAACGGGGAAAAAGTGCCCCAAGAGAAAGTAGACCGTATTTTAGAGGCGGCACGCCTTGCCCCTACTTCCAGCGGACTGCAACCTTTTGAAATTATCGTGGTGACCAATCCGGAATTAAAGGAAAAAATAAAGAACGTGGCTTGGAACCAGTCCGTAGTGACCGATTGTTCACACCTCTTGGTATTTGCGGCCTGGGACAACTATACCGAGGAACGCATTAATAAAATGTTCGATCTTACCAACGAGATCCGTGGATTTAAGAACGAGGGTTGGGAAAACTACCGGCAGCAATTGTTGGGCCTCTACCCAAAGCGCGATCCGGAGGTTAATTTTCAACATGCGGCCAGACAGGCGTATATAGCCTTCACCGAAGCCCTGACGGCTGCAGCCTTTGAGGGCGTTGATACCACCCCAATGGAAGGTTTTGACCCCGATGCCGTTGATGAGATTTTGGGACTAAGAGAAAAAGGACTTCGCAGCTGTGTACTATTGCCCATCGGCTATAGGAATACGGAAGAGGATTGGTTGGTGAACCTCGTAAAAGTAAGAAGGAGCAAGGAAGACCTTGTGACCGTAATGGACTAAAAAACAAAAAGATGAACAAGACAATTATATTAAAGAAAAGACCGGTGGGCAGGCCCACTTTGGAAGATTTTGAATTTCAGGAAACCTCGGTGGCCCCTACCCTTTCGGACGGCGAACTGCTTCTGGAGACTAAGTACATTTCGGTAGACCCCTATTTGAGAGGGCGTATGAGCGACGCCAAATCGTATGTTCCACCCTTTGAGGTAGGACAACCCATAAGCTCTGGTGTGGTCGCGGAAGTAATCGCTTCAAAAAACACCGATTTTAAAGAGGGTGATTTTGTTTCGGGATTATTGGAATGGAAGACCCAACAGGTAAGCGATGGCAAGGGGCTGCAAAAAGTATCGAAAGACAAGGCACCTCTAAGTGCTTATTTGGGCGTTGTCGGTATGACAGGTCTAACGGCCTTTTTGGGACTTCACGAAATTGGTAAGCCAAAGGCCGGTGAAACCCTTGTCGTATCCGGCGCGGCCGGGGCAGTCGGTAGTGTTGTGGGCCAGATCGGCAAAATTTTGGGACTCACTGTTATCGGTATTGCCGGAAGCGATGAAAAGACCGAAATGCTGACCTCCGAATTCGGTTTTGACCATGCCATCAATTACAAGACCACGGACGATATGAAGGCGGCAATCGAAAAAGTGGCACCCAACGGAATCGATATCTATTTTGACAATGTGGGCGGACCCATTTCCGATGCCGTGTTGTTCAACATTAACAGGTTTGCTCGTATCATCATCTGTGGTGCCATATCGGTCTATAACAATACCGAAACTCCTAAGGGACTGGCGGTACAACCGTTTTTGGTAAAAAACAGTGCCCTGATGCAAGGGTTTATCGTTTCCAATTATGCGGACAAGTTTCCGCAGGCAATCGGCCAATTGGCCCAATGGCTGCAAGAGGGCAAGTTAAAATACAAAGAGACCGTCGTGGAAGGTTTCGATAATACGCCCCAGGCCTTTATCGATCTCTTCGATGGAAAAAACAAAGGGAAGATGGTGGTGAAGATTTAACCCTTCTCCCAAAAACCCATAAATGAAAAAGTGATGAATAATTTTGAATAAAAAAAGCCCGAGAACAACTGTTCTCGGGCTTTTTTTATTTCTTCGTTACTGTTCTCAGGTATATTTTATCGTGTAGGTATGAAATTGAAGACCGCCATCGTGCGATTCGGTTTCCACAAGTTCCAATTGGCAACCTTGTGTCGAATCCCCGAAAAGACGTACCCCTTTGCCCAAGATCAAAGGATTGATCTTGACCTTTAGCACATCGATCAGCTGATGATCAAAGAGCCATCCGGCAAAAATACCGCCTCCGCATACATAAATATCGGTACGGGAGCTTTCTTTCAATTTGTGGATGGTATCCACATCGTAATCGGCTACCAAGTGTACCTTTTCATGGGCATCCTCAAATTTCAAGGATTTTGAAAATATATAATGGTCCATATGCGCATAGGCCGGTTGCCCTGGCTGTAATCCGTAGGCATAGCCAAATTCATAGGTGTTCTTGCCCATGATAGTGGTTTCGTATTGTTGTAGGTCCGCCATGTATTTGACCACCCCACTCCCCTCACTTATGAAGCCGCTGATATCACTATCCTCTCCACAAATAAATCCGTCCAAAGAAATGGCTACATAGTACACAAGTTTTTGCATCTTATTGCTTTTTAGGGCCAATAAGGTACGCATTTACAACCAGATACAAAGAGATACAGGGTAGAACGACATTCTGGTTTAGGCTATGGGAAAACAAAAAAGCCCGAAAACCGAGGTTTCCAGGCCATGTAAACTATTAAGGTTCCGTTTAAACGGAAACGGACTCCCCTACTTCTAGAAGCAGCAGTTCCTTTCCGGCCTTTTTAAACTTTTCCTTGGCCGCTTCGTGGTCTATTTTTATAAAGGGAAAAGAATCGTAATGCACGCCCATAACCCGGTCGCATTCCACAAAGTCGCTGGCGATAATGGCATCGTCGACGCCCATGGTCACCACATCGCCTACCGGTAGAACGGCAAGGTCGATCTTCGTCTGCATGGGGATCAGTTTCATATCCATCGTCAATGCGGTATCGCCCGCCACGTAAATGCTCTTTTCTCCACAGGTAAAGACAAAGCCACCGGGATTGCCACCGTAGCTGCCATCGGCAAAGCTGCTACTGTGTAGGGCGGTAACGTATTTTACCTTTCCGAAATCAAATTCGCGCACCCCACCGAGGTTCATGGGCATGGCGTTGAGTCCCTTTTCGGCATAGTGGCTATAGACCTCAAAATTACTGACGATGGTAGCCCCCGTATTCTTGGCAATGGCCTCGGCATCGAGGGTATGGTCGTAATGGGCGTGGGTCAAGAAAATATAATCGGCCTTCAGCTTCATAATGTCCACCTTGTCCTTTGCCAGGTCGTTATCGGTAACAAAGGGATCTACGATAATGTTCTTGTTTCCTATTTCTATGGCCAGGCAATTGTGGCCGTAATGTGTGATTTTCATGGGTATCGATTTTAAAACGGGAATGAAATTACTAAGGGAAATGTTTTTTTCCAACCCTGGGGCACTAAATAACAAATCTAGCCTTTAAACAAATTCCCATAGAACTTAGGATTAAGGGTTTATGTTGATTATTCTGTTGATAGGATTTATATACGAACGGCCTATAACAACCATGGAATTATTAATTTGGGGAAAAGTATAATTTTATATTAGTATGTATATTCATGACAAATTGTATTAAAGTACAATAGTATACTATTGATACAATTGATTCCATGTTCAATATTCTGTGACTAATAAAACACAATAAAATGATAATTAACTTGTTATTAATTAACCTATAGCTTAATTTTGTGAAAAAGAAAGCAAAAGAAATTACTAAAAGTCCTGATGGCAAAAGAATTATTTGTATTGATGTTGATAATTGGGAAGAGATATTTGAATACATTAATCAAGATGAAAAGCATCAAAAAAAATTCAAATATATATGTGGAGTAATCTTAGATGGACATAGAAATACTGATGTTTATGATAAGGAAAATATAAATAGTAATTGTAAGGATGTAACGGCAATGAAGTTTTTTAAAGGAAATGATAATGACAGGTTATACTGTAAGGAAATATCATTAGAAGATAAAACTTTCGTTATTATTGCTTGTGAATTATTCCAAAAGAAAAAAAGCCAAAAAAATAACAAAAAAAACATTCCAATAATTAACAAGGTTGGAAAATCAGAATATGAAATCATCAGAAAAAAATATCCAAAATCTTGATTCAGCTTTCGATAGTCTTTTTGATAATCACGAAATTGATTATGATATAGAAGCAAAAGTAATTGCTTCAAAGGTGCTATCTCAAATCTCTGAAATAGCCGAAAAAAAACATATGAATAGAAAAACAATTGCAGAGTTAATAGGAACTTCTGCCAGTTATTTAACACAACTTTATCGAGGCAACAAATTACTCAATTTTGTTACGCTAGCTAAATTAAAAGACAAGCTTAATCTAAATATTGAAATTAAAATTAAAGAAAACAGTTATGATAATTTAGACATAGACTTTAATTATCAGAACTTAACTACTGATATTAAACATGGAAATAAAAAGACTAACTGGGGAATATATAAAAATTTAAACCCTAATAATCAAGAGGCATTTATTGGAGAATCAAAAGCTCCAATGAGAATAACAAAAAAACAATTAACAGCCTAATGAAGTTAGTAAAATCAGAGTTGATTTTAGAGGATTTCTTTATAGTAAACTCTAATTATAATTTTATTGAACCAGAAAAGGACAGCTCAATAAATCCAAAAGAATATATCAAAGATTATGATATAGATATTGATTTCGTGGTTAGAGATATCAAGAAAGAGGATAATAAATATTTGGTTTTCGCTAAGGTCAACGTTAATAATATGGAAGAAAAATTACCTGGATATTCTATTTTTGCAGAAGCTGTTTCTATATTTAGTTTTGATACATCAACAAAACTTAATGAAAAACAAAAATCAGAGTTTTTATGGTCGTCTGGTGTTTCGATTTCTATTAATAGCCTTAGAGGCTATTTATCCACAATGACATCTTTTTGTCCATTGGGCAAATACGTTCTTCCTAGTGTTGATTTAACAACATTATTAAATAAAAAAAGAGAATCAATAATTAAGAGTAGTAATAAGAAGAAATAAAACTTTCTTTTAATAATAAAATATATCACAATAACTTCAAATGCCCTAATCCACATTCCCACAAGTCCCTTTTCGGGACTTTTTTTGTGCCCGACACAAAACAGAAACAAAAAGGGCGGGGAATTTGAAAACAAGGTTTGCCGATAGGCAACCCCTGTTTTCCTTAGGTCTTTACAGGCTAAACACAACATCACATAAACAACTGGTTATCAAAAGAACACCGTTGTTTTTATAATCCATAATGATTAACTTTATAACTATTCCAACCCTAACAATAGAACCATGAAAAGCAAAGTACTTACCGTATTGTGTGTCTTATTCGGACTAATGATGATCAATGCCGGATTGAACAAATTCCTTAACTACATGCCCATGCCCGAAGTCTCGGAAGAGATGATGCAGGTGATGAACGGGTTTATGGCCGTAAAATGGATTTTTCCACTGGTGGCCCTTGTCGAAATTATCGGAGGCGCCTTGATCGCCATCCCCAAGACCCGTGCCTTGGGAGCCTTGGTCATCCTCCCCGTAATGGTAGGTATCATGGTCCACCACCTGGTACACGACATGGCGGGCATTGTAATACCCTTGGTCATGTTCGCCATCAACCTTTGGGCCATTGCCGCCAACTGGGACAAATACGCCCCTATTTTTAAGGATTGACAACGAGAGGTTATATTTGTGTTTCCATGTCCTATTGGAAACCAATTATAAATGACTGAAATCAAACTGTACAAATCCAAAAAAAAGGCCATAAAACTGCTCTTGTTATGCACCCCTTTTGTGTTGGGGGGTATTTGGTTGTTAAGGGAAAATCCGATAGTTGGTTGGTGCAGTATCGCTTTTTTTGGAATGGGCTATGTTGCCGGGATCTATAACCTGATGGATAAAAAACCCATGATCATCATTAATGAAATCGGCATTTTTGACCGTAGTACCCATAATGGTTTTATTAATTGGGAATTGATACACAATGCCTACCCCATGAGTATAAGCGGGCAAAAATTTATTTGTCTCGTCATCGACGAAAAATTTAAACCCTCAAAAAAGAAAAGCAAATGGTCTAAGGGCCTTGCCAAGATGAACGAAGCCATTGGGGCACAAGAATTGAATATCCAGCTAGGCCATATTCAGAAAATCGATGAAATTAAACTGATCCATTTTATTCTCTTGATGTCGCGGGCCAACCCAAGCGAAAAGGCCAGATTGGTAAAGGCCTTGGAAAGCGAAGGATTAAGCTAAAAACAGTGCTGTCTTTTCGTTCTACCCTTTGTAAATAGTTATACCCCTAGACAAGAGCCGAAACTTGGACAAATACGCGGTAGTATAACCCAAACGTGAATAAAGAACAGGATAATAAAAAGCAGGCCTATCCAAAGGGCGTGCGTAATATAAATGGCATCGCCCGTAGGTTTGATCTTGGGCCATAACAAGCCGAAAACACCTGTGGTAAACAACAAGAAAGGTATGCCCGATAAAAAAACGAGGGTTTGTACATTAAATTGGTCCTTTAATACAATAAAGAGAAGATATCCTATAAGGATCGATAAGATCAATACGATCCAATAGATTTTTTGGGGTGTATTACTTTTAATTTTGTCCATTTTATACGTTTTTCTAATTAACTGTTGTTTAAAAGTATTGTAAATCAATATTTTATGATATGATATATATCATTCCAATAAAAAACAGAAATAATCTTCTACCGTTGAAAGAGGCAGTTTCTTGTATTCTATAAGTAGATCGTACTTTGTACCGTTACCGACCATAACGTTGGTGGTTCCCCCCAATTTTTAAAATACTATTATGGACCATTCGTATATAATTTCATACACAAATATTAATGTTGTAACTTACAGTAATACAATATATTATAGGCTTTTTTTGAGTGTTTGTAAATTAAACAACGGTCTATGGTAAAAAAGGAATATTATGGACACTATTGATTTTTCGGGACTTAAGGCGATGTACGTGAATTGTACATTAAAACGTACACCAGAAATTAGCCATACCCAAGGGCTTATGGATGTCTCTATAAAAATTATGGAGAAAGAAGGGGTACAGGTAAGTCAACTAAGGTTGGTAGATTACGATGTTGCTACGGGCGTTTATCCGGATATGACCGATTATAACTGGGAAAAGGACGATTGGCCACGATTGTTCAAAGATATTTTTGACGCGGATATTTTGGTAATTGGAACGCCTATATGGCTTGGTGAAAAATCTTCGGTCGCCCAAATGCTCATAGAAAGACTTTATAGTATGAGCGGTGAAAAAAATAAGAAGGGGCAGTATTTGTACTATGGAAAAGTCGGAGGTTGTGTGATTACGGGAAACGAAGACGGGGTAAAACATTGTGCAATGGGGCTGTTATATGCTTTACAGCATATTGGCTATTCGGTTCCTCCGCAAGCGGATTGTGGTTGGCTTGGAGAAGTGGGGCCCGGCCCTAGTTATTTGGACAAGGAATCAAATGCGGCAGAAAATGATTTTACAAACAGAAATACTACATTTATGACCTATAATTTGATGCACTTGGCAAAATTATTAAAGGAAAACAACGGATACCCCGCCTACGGCAATTCTAGAAAAGATTGGGACAACGGTGCTCGCTGGAAATTTGAAAACCCTGAGTATCGATAGTGTAGGGTACGGTCATCATCTAAATAAAGAGGTACCTTATTCTTAAATGTAGGACAAGCAAAAATGAAACAAATAAAAAAAGGGAACTTTAAACTAGTTGGGTTAAAACTAGAAAACAAGACCACAAACGAAAATGGCCGCTCTAGCATAGATTGTGGCAATCTTTGGCAAAAATTTGAAACAGAAAAGATAGTGGAGCGTATTCCCCATAAACTAAGCGAGGAGATCTACGCAGTATATTATGATTATGAAACCGATGAAACAGGTACGTTTTCTTATTTCATAGGTTGTAGAACCGAGGAGCATTCAAAAACACCTATAGAACTGAACGAACTTCTAATACCATCACAAACCTATAAAAAAGTGGTAGCCAAAGGTGCCATGCCAAGTTGTATTGCGGCGGCATGGAAGAACATATGGACTTCGGAAAGGAACCGAAAATTTGGGTTCGACTTTGAGGTCTATGATGAAAGAAGTAGGGATTGGAACAATGCCGAAATTGATATTTTTATTTCGGTAAACGAATAATACCCTTTGGTTTAGTTAAAACATTCTTTCATTAGTACTCCTGCAACAACGCTTTTACATCTGTTATCAATTGTGCGATGGAGGCTCGGTTGAGTCCGTTGTAAATACCTCTAATATGCTTGTTCTTATCTATTAGCAAGAAGTTTTCGGTATGTAAAAAGTCGTTAATATCCTTGGGAATACCAAGATCGTTCTCAACAAAATAATGGTTTCTTCCGAGGTTGTATATTTCTGTTTTATCACCGGTTACCAAGTGCCATTTATTATTTATGACCCCGTATTTATCGGCATATTTTTTAAGCACCGATACCGAATCAATAGATGGGGTTACCGAGTGTGAGAGTAGTAATACATCATCATATTCTTTAAAGGCTTCTTGAACCTTGGTCATATTATTGGTCATTTTAAGACAAATACCAGGACAAGTAGTAAAGAAAAAGTCGGTAATATAAATTTTGTCGTCAAAGGTCTGCTGGGTGATGGTATCGCCATTTTGATCTACCAGCTTAAAATCGGGAATTTTATGAAATTGTTTTTCCTCTTCGGTGTTGGGGGTCAACCAGTGTGGTGTAAACGACTCATCTTGATAATATGGAAGGTAATCTACCCTACTGGTTTCTGTATCTGTCGTATTTGGCCTTTTGGGTGCTTTTTTGCATCCGACGAAACATATCGCAGCCATTGTAAGTATTATAATGTTTCTACTCATCCCTAACAACAATTTCATTTTCTAATTGATAGCAAGAATTGGCTCTTCTTAAACCAAAAATACGTCCGTTCTTGGCCTCGTAGTTTACATATAGTTTCCCATTTTGTAACCAAGCTTTTTGAAGGCCCTCTTCCCTCCCATTCTTTAAATTACGTTCTTTTGCCAATTGTCCGTTCGGGTACCATCTTTTCTCAACACCTTCTATATTTCCATTTACATAGTTGGTTTCCTGTGCCAATTGGCCGTTTTCCCACCAGGTTTTATAACAGCCCTCTAAGCGGTTGTTTTTATAGTGGTAGGCAGCACGTAACATCCCATTTTCTGACCATTTTTTAGTAATTCCTTCTCGCTTACCATTAAAGAACCCTATTTTTTCGACCAAAGTACCATTACCGTGTATACTAATGGAATAGCCATTATATGGTTCGTTTTTATAATACCAAGTGCCTTCCAATTGGTTCAGTGTAAGTTCTTCTTTAAACCTTGTTACGTTTTCTATTACAGGCTCCCCCTCATTTTGGGCTACATCTTGCGAAGTACGTTTGCATGACAGCATTAGTATGAATATCAGACCAAAAAAAATATAAATAGAAGTTGTTTTCATAGGTCTAGTATCCTTGATAAGGTCCTGCGAATGCTAAATAAGATCCAGTGGTGGAATATACCTCGTTGATAATGTGGTAATGGTATTCTTCCTCTCCATCGGTATACTGCGTAGTAGACACATGCCCGCCAGACTCGTCCATATCGGTAGGATAATCGCCTGTAGAGCTACATTTTCTACCATATAGGAATACTCCATCAAGTAAAATACCCACTAAATTATCGTCATCGTTCGAAAAAGCTTTGGGCTCTAGATGGTAATGGTACACCCCTGGGCCAATATGGGCACCTGTCCAGTCTAGACTAGCGGCCGCAGCATCTAGGGGACCACCACCCTCTTGATCATTGAATATAGATGCGCCACTAACGGCAATACCAATAGTGTCAAAATCGGTAGCTACTGAATTACCAGATAGATCTGGGGTGGCATCTACCCTAATGGTAACCGCATTGTTGTTGCTAGACATTATACTGGGGGTAACGTCTACATCTGGTTCTTCTTTGTATAGCGAATGTCCCTCGCCCCAGTACACGGTTTCGTGATTTGGTAGACCGGTGGTTTCTATAACCACCTCTGAACCATCTAAATAAATGGTTACGGCATCTGTATTAAAAGCTGAATATGCAGCATGAAGTTCGGTAACAACGGTCTCGTCCGTGTCATCGTCTTCGGCCATTTCCTCTTCAATATCGGCTTCGTCCATACTGTCATTACTGCAAGCTATAAAGGCGGTTAACGATAACCCCAATAAAAGGATGTATATGGCAAACTTCTCAATTACATTTTTTCTCATAAAAAGACTATTTAGTTGATATTGTTACTTAACGGGTACAAGAATAGCCATAAAATGAAGGGGTAAAAGTAGAATTAAACGAATCGGGGATAGTTTTAAGTAAACGGGTGAATATATGCTGTAATATGATTTTGGTATCTTACAATGGATAGAAAAAACACACTTGTTTATATGCTTTCATCTTTTGATTTTAGAAAATGATGATTGTTCGTACGACGACAACCCTATACAACCCCATAAAAATCAAGGTTAAAAACTGGTTTAAGGTGAAGGTCGGCGACTGATTTTGTTGCTTTTTTTGATATATTTGACACTTCATTTTATTTTGAACCCACTTGTCCCATACAAAAAAGGTATATACTTTATCCTTAAAGTCTTATAAGGATGTTTACGACACATTATATGTTTCATTGTGTTTGTTTGCCAAAAATTATGTCCATGATTTAGATTTAGCAAAAGATTTAGTTCAAGAGGTTTTTATAAAAGTTTGGGAAGATAAAATAGAGTTTAAGAATGAGGTCGCTGTAAAATCATACATGTATATGGCGGTCAAAAACAAATGCTTGGATTTATTAAAAAGCAAGCAGTTTAGATCAACAGAAAATATGTCTGTTGAAGATATGGACGAATTAAATAAGGACTCTTTTTATTTAAAAGAAGTTGTTATCGAAGAAGTTTCTTCTAGAATAGAAGCTGCGATCAACACATTGCCTACAAAGTGTGCTCAGATAATACGATTGAGTATAAATGGGCTCACAAATCCGGAAATTGCCCAACACCTGAACATTTCGGTCAATACTGTTAAGGCCCAAAAAAAGAATGCCTATAAAAGGCTAAGGCCGTTATTAAAAAATTACTTCGCCTTAATGGCTTTTGTATTCGATTATACTACCTGAAAACATTCGTGTTTTTGTCTTTATTTCTTTGGTCAAATGTTAATTTTTTTAATGTTGGTTAAAAAAAATCATTTTTTTTTAACCCTATCCTATGATTTTGTCGTCTTAGATGTAAATAGTAGTGTTGATATATGCTAAACCTTAGTAAAATTATATTGTTGTCTAAGCAGATAGCTGCTTCCTTGTTAAAGGACGAAAAACCTAATACGTTAGATTCTTCAGAGCTATTTTCTGACCAAGAAAAAGAAGAAATACTCGATAGACTTACCAATGAATCAGAGATAGCTTCACGATTACATTCTAAAGCGAAGATCAATAGTAAAGAAGATTGGAAGATATTACAATCTAAGATAGATGCTCCTAGAAAAACGTATTACTGGCGGTATGCCGCAGCGGCAGCTGTGGTGATAGGAATGTTTACTGCGGTATATGTTTTAAAAGATGATTTTTTGAACGATGATGTTGCCAAACCTATAATCGTAAACAACCAAATAGTACCAGGTGATAATAAGGCAATTTTGACATTGGAAACGGGAGAAGAGGTGAATCTTGTTAAGGATGTAAAATATACCGCTGAAAATTTACAAACAAATGGAGAAGAAATAGTGTATAAAGAAAGTTCGGATCCAGAATTGACCAAAGAAGAGATAGCGTATAACTTTTTAACCATTCCGCGTGGAGGTCAATTTCAAATTACACTGTCGGATGGCACCCATGTATGGTTGAATTCAGAATCAAAACTAAAATATCCTGTACGCTTTATAGAAGGTGGCACGCGAGAGGTAGAACTTTTATATGGAGAGGCTTATTTTGATGTATCGCCAAGTACAGAACATAAAGGTGCAAGGTTTAAAGTGATCAACAAATCACAATCGGTAGAGGTTTTGGGTACCGAATTTAATATTAAGGCCTATAAAGATGAAGTTACCGTGTATACTACCCTTGTAGAGGGTAAAGTAAAGGTTCGTTCGCAAGAGCTGGCACAAGACCTTGTTCCAAATCAACAATCGAAATTAAATACAACGACCAATGTTATAGATGTACACCAGGTAGATGTTTATAATGAAATTGCATGGAAGGACGGCGTATTCAGTTTCGAGGATAAGTCGCTAAAAGATATTATGACAGTACTCTCTAGATGGTACGACATAGATGTTGTCTTCGAGAAGAAAAGTTTAGAGTCGGAGAGGTTCGTCGGGGTACTAAAAAAGAATTACAGTATAGAAACAATACTATCAATTTTTCAAGAAGCGAATATTATTAACGGGTTTGAAATTGATACCAAGTCCGTAATTATAAAATAACAAACAAGATTATAACCCTATTGTAAGAAAAAAAGGAGAAATAGTTCAAACGTCCAAATTCAACACTATTTCTCCGGTACTAATATTAATTAAGTGTTAATCAATTAATAATATACAAATTAATGAAATTTAAATTAATTGGCACCACCCCGATATGGGTGAAAGGTGTGCTAACATGTATTATGCGAATATTTGTATTCTTGTTTTGCGCTACCCTGTTTAGTTTTAATCATGTGAGCTCTCAAAACGTCGAGATTAAAATTGCGGAGGATAAAATAGTTACGGTCGACAAGGTTTTTGAGATTATTAAAAAGCAAACGACGGATTTTATGTTCATATATCCCAAAAATCTGTTCGAAGCTTATCCGAAGGTACAGTTGCGTAAAGGAACCATAACAATAGAAGACCTATTGGACTTGGCACTTTCTGAAGGTAATGTTGATATGACATTGACCGATAATAATATTATTATCATTAAAAAGAAAGATGTAAAGGAGAATAGCAAAGTAGTACGAAAAAGGAAAAATGAGGCGGTAGAGATCAAAGGCCGTGTCATAGATGCCGACAAGAATGCCCTGTCATATGTTAATGTAATTGTCAGGGATTTAAATATTGGAACTTTCACCAATATGGACGGGGAGTTCTCTTTAGAATTGCCCCATAAAAACTTTGAACTAGAGTTGAGCCTTATAGGCTTTAAAACAGAGAAAATAGCTGTTTCCACTCTTCCGGATTTATCCAACGTCGTAATAACATTAAAGGAAGACCTGTTAAGTTTAGATGAGATTGTCGTTACCGCCAAAAAGACCGTTAGTAGAGAAGGTACCTCTACATATAAAATAGGAAGCCAGGCAATAAAACAGGTGCAGGCCATGAACTTATCTGATGTTTTAAGTCTGTTGCCCGGTAATAAAATAGAACAAACAGACCTAACAACTACAAAACAGGCCAATCTGCGTAGTGCTGTTCCTTCTAAAGTAAATGCTTTTGGTACGGCAATTATTTTAGACGGTGCCGCCATTAGTACCGATGCGAATATGCAAACCCAGAATTCAGGGTCTTTAAGTGGTGGAAAATCGGTGGTTGCCGGCGGTGTAGATCTAAGAAGTATCTCTTTGGCCAATGTTGAATCTGTAGAGGTTATTTCGGGTATAGCATCGCCTAAATATGGAAATATATCATCTGGAGGTATTTTAGTAAAAAGTAAAGTTGGTAAATCTCCATATATTGTTTCAGCGAATGTTTCTTCTACAAACTACCAGGCATCCGTTGCCAAAGGATATGATCTAAACAAGTTCGGTATTTTAAATTCAGATCTTTCCTATGCCCATTCTTCGGGCTCACCTACGGAACGTAAATTATTTTATCAAAGCTTTAATCTAGGTTTGCGATGGAAGTTGCCCGTTTTTGAAAATTTGGACTGGAACCATTTTACATCCTTAAGAGTTAGTCATTCTGATGACGGAAACCGTCATGAACCAGAAGAGGTATATAAGAACGAGGCCGATGTAAAAAGCACCTCTTATCAGGCAACGCTTTCCGGTAACTTTAAATCTTCTTTGTTAGGAAAGTTAAATTATAACTTTAGCGGTAGTGTGGTAGACCAACATTCTTATTACGATACGTATGTAATTAATGGTCCCTTTCCCATTATAGAAGCTATAGAAAGTGGTACTTATACTACTGGTTTTTCTCCAACGGCATTTAATCAAACAAGAGACATCAAAGGAAGACCGGTGAATCTAAATGGTAGGCTGGATGCTACCCAGAACCTAAGTTTTAAGAACTTGGATTTTAATTTTGAAACCGGTCTGCAATATACTTTCGACGATAATACCGGTAGCGGTAGGGTTGCCACAGGCAATATTGCACACACACAAGATGTGGTAGGGAGTAGATCTGCAACTTTCGAGAAGATACCGGCCTCCAAAACTTTTTCGGCCTATCATCAAACCATTATTAAACGAAAAGCGGAAAACTCAAAACAGCAATTAAATTTAGGATTGAGATATGACAATATGCTGGAGCGTTACAATTTGATTTCGCCGCGAATGTCATTTTCGTCAAATCACCATAATTTCACAGGTAGGGTTGCTTGGGGTGTTTCTTATAAAGCACCGGCAATGATACAATTATACCCCGGTAGGTCTTATATCGATTATATTAACTATCAGTATTACGCAGAAAACCCCGATGAGCGTTTAGCTGTGGTTACCACTTATATCTACCAACCTACGAACGAGCATTTAAAACCCAATTACTCAGATGTAAAAGAAGTCGGTTTCGACTGGTCTCCTTCTTTTATGAATTTGAACGTCACCTATTTTAAAAAAGATATGCGTAGAGGCATTAATACAACCGAAGAGTTGTTATTGTTGCCAAAGGTTATTTATGAAGTAGTAGATGCACCAACAGGACAACAACCTACGGTAGAACCTACAGGGGAGGTTTACAATATTCCTAGATCCGTAAATGTTATGAAAAATAACTATTACGAATCTACGGACGGTGTTGAAGTTACCTTGAATCCGGAACGGATAAAAGCGACCAATACAGAATTCAACTTCAGATATAGCTATTTAAAAAGTGTAGTAACCGACAAAGGGTTTAATATAAATAAATCTGCATATGTTGTTGGGGACAATTCGGTACGCTTTGGTGTTTACGAAAATGCACTGAGAAAGGCGGTAAGAAGTTTTGGTACGGTAACATTAATACAACATATACCTTCTTTACGATTTGTCTTAACATTATCCGCCGAATTAAACTTTAAAGAAAGTAGCGATTATATAGGAACAAGCCTATACCCATTTGCGTATTATGATACGGATGGAAATTATATTGCCATTCCAGAAGAAAACAGAACAGATCCAGAGTTCGCGGATCTAAAGAAAAATGACAATACATACACCACTGTAAGTACCCCGTTTTACAGCAATTTTAACTTACAAATCAGAAAAGAAACAAAACAAGGGCATTCGTTTAGCTTTTTTGCGATAAATGCACCTTGGTATAACCCGACCTATGATTACTTGGGCAATAGAAGAACTTTGAACAGTAAATTATCGGTAGGGTTCAATGCTACAATACTAATCAATAATAAAACCAACAAATAACATGAAATCAAACATTTTTAAAAGAACAAGCATGACAAAATCAATAATAGCAATTTTATTGTTTGCAACAACCTTAATGAGTTGTAGTAGTGATGATGACAGTGTTGCCAATTTAGGTGACTTGCAAGTACAATTAGAATTAGCGGCCGGCCTTAGCGATATTCCGCTTGAAGGGGTCGATGTTAGTATTACGAATACGGTAGATAACGCAACCACAAACCTTACGACCGATGCGAATGGGTCTGTAACGTTTCCGAATATTTCTGTAGGCACCTATAATATTGTTGCTACCAGTACTACTGATGATTATCAATTAAGTGGTACGGCAAATAATGTTTCTGTTACTATCCAAGAAACAACGCAGACTACTTTAGAAGTTAACGCAACAAACTTTAACGGTGGTCTGGTAATCAAGGAAGTGTACAGTGCCGGATCGGGCTATATTACTTTATTTAAAGATTCGTTTATAGAGATTTTTAATAATTCATCGGAAACATTATACGCGGATGGTATGTACATCGCCAATGCATTTGGAGATTCAGGTAAGTCGGGCGATACTCCGGTATCTAGTATATTAACAGATACCGATTATGTATATACAGATGTAATGAGTCAAATACCCGGTTCGGGAACAGACTACCCCGTAGCATCCGGACAAAGCATTGTAATAGCATTAAATGCCATTAACTATAAAGAAGGAAGTACGAATCCAGATGGTGAATTAGATAATACAGATGCTACTTTAGAGCATTATTCTATCGATTGGTTAGAGGCCCAAGGTCGTGTGGGAAATTCGTTCTTCGAATTGGACAATCCGGCGGTACCTAACATGACCAATATTTATATGTTCGAAGAAACTAATTTCTTTAGGTTGTC
Source organism: Maribacter sp. MMG018 (assembly GCF_018100785.1). Classification (GTDB taxonomy): domain Bacteria; phylum Bacteroidota; class Bacteroidia; order Flavobacteriales; family Flavobacteriaceae; genus Maribacter. Next base: position 765,637 of record NZ_JAGJEC010000002.1, read on the forward strand.
TTTGCCAGCAAGTGTGGTTTTGGTTAGTAGCGAGGCTAGTTTTGGTGATTCTGATATTGTAGATTATACACCAACAGGATCTACAAGTACCTATAAGGTGATGAAAATATCTGTAGACTTGGTTGTAGATGGTGTCGATATTTTAGACAACTCAGCTTCTGCCGACTTTAAACGTATACCTAGTACTATAGATGCAGGTTTTACCTTTTTAACAGAAGATGGTGCCATTTCTTATACCGGTTTAAGTAATAGAAGAAAAATAGACGAAACCGCAACAGCCCGTTTTGGTAGAACTATTTTATTGGATACAAACAATTCAACGGTAGATTTTGAAGCTATAAATTTTCCAGATAAGTATGGTTACAACAACTAATAAAAGTTATTATTTAATCGTAAAGAGAATGTTTGTAACATTCTCTTTACTTTTTCTTATTGCGAGTACATATGCCCAATCAAAAAAAAATATCGATAGCTTATCGGTTATAGAAAGAGATTTTCAATTTCAATTATTCGAGAACCGTTACTTTGATATTCCTTCGTTGATCAACCATGAAAATATATATAAGTATACCTACGGAGAAGGTAGATTTCTATATTCAGAAGGTTCATTGAGACATCCGCAAGATTATAAGAAACAAAACGGAGTGTATTTGGAAACGGCATCCTTGGCTGATTTGAAAAATACAAATTGGACCCTATACGGTAGTTTGGAATATTTGAATACCAGAAAAGAAGATGTAGAGAACAATTTAACCTACGGTGTTAAAGATTATGGTTCGCCCTACTATTTTTTTCAACAAACAAGTGGTTTATGGAACCATCAAAACTATAATTTTAAAGTAGCCGGAGCCAATAAGGTCAACTCTAAACTTACTTTAGGAGCTTATTTAAATTATGATACCAATTTTTATTTCAGAAAAAACGATACTAGAAATGAACTGACAGCTTTAAAAATTCTAGGAAAGTTATCCGCTAGTTATCAATTTAATGATAAACACTTATTTAGTGTTGTTTTAAGCAATGAGTTTTATAAGGCAAACTCTGAACTATCTAACAAGTTTCCCGAAAACAACACAGAACTTACCGCCGATTATTATTTGAACACCGGTTTGGGTTCTTATATAAAAAACTTAGATAGAGGTTTTGATACCAAAAGAAGTGTACCCGAAGTACAATTGCAATGGTTTTTAACACAGGACAATTGGGACTTATCGATAGAAAGTGATACAAAATTTGGTAGAGAACGCTGGATAGATAAGAATATCTTTAAAGTGGAAGAGAACGACGAGAGAACAAGATATAGTTTTATAGACCAAGAATTTACGATCTTTTACAATAGGTACAAGGCCAATAGTCTTTTCTCGCTTAATTTAAATGCGGCGTATTTAAAAGGAGATGGCAAGGTATGGGATGAAACAAGTACTGTTTATGCCAAAAATTTTACTACCACCAGCTACAGTCTTGCAACGGGCGCTACCCTTTTGTTCTATAATAGCTTTCTTAACAAAGTTAGTTTAGGGGTTAATTATTACAATAAAGAACAGTTCGATTTAAATTATGCCTATACATTCGATTATCAATATTTAGAGCCACAGGTAACTGTAGGTTTTAATAAGGTTATTTCTAAAAAGGCTGCCTTATTTGCCGATGTTTCTTCTACATATCACTATGTATTGGATGTAGAGCACGATCCATTTGCGGCAAACAACATTTTTGTGGATTGGATAGGAAACAAAATTGCCGATTATACGGGAATAAGTACCATAGATTACAGCTTAAAATTAGGGACAGATTTAAGACTTAGAAATAAAAACAGCATAGAATTATCTATCTCTGCAGGTTACTTAAAAGTTACCGAGCTATCTAAAAACAGCCCAAATTTCTATTCTAAAAATGATGATTATTTAAATCTGACAACGGGATTAAAATTACATTTCTAGGTCCTTTTTATTCTAATTTATATTGTTCATAAAATTAAATTAATGAAGAGATTATTTTTTCTGATAATCTTTTTGGTTCCGTTTTTTAATTGGGGTCAAAAGATAGATAAAGTTCATATTGAAGAATATGATTTGCCTAACGGCTTGCATGTTATACTTCATAAAGATGTTAATGAGCCCAACGTAATCGTAGGTACAAAATACCATGTGGGCTCTAAAAATGAAGATGCGGGAAAAACCGGGTTTGCGCATTTTTTTGAGCATCTTTTATTTCATGGTACTAAAAATATACCTCAGGGCGAGTTAGAGAATATAATCTTTAATGCCGGTGGGTATTGTAATGCCTATACCAATTATGATGTTACGTATTATTATCAATTGCTTCCTGCCCATGAATATAAACTGGGGCTTTGGGTAGAATCTGAGCGTATGCTGCACCCCATCATTACCCAAAAAGGTATAGATCGTGAACGTGAAATCGTTAAAGAGGAAAAACGTATGCGATACGACAATAAACCTTTGGGCAATTCATATTTTTATTTAATGTCCAAGTTATTTACCAATGATACTTATGGACACAACATGATCGGGTCTATGGAAGATTTGGACAGGGCTTCTGTAGGAGATTTTGAAGCATTTTTTAAAAAATTCTATGTACCGAACAATGCTTGTTTGGTCGTATCGGGCAATATCGATATTGAAGACACCAAAAAATGGGTCGGTCTGTATTTTACAGATATTCCCAGAGGTGAAAAAATTAAAAGACCCAAAAAAATTAAAAAAACGTCTGGTTTGGACCATTATACGGAGATGGATGTTAAAGGATTACGGAACCAATCTATAGAGATCGGTTATCCTATAATGTCACAAAGCAGTGCTGATGCCCCGGTCATGCAAATAATAACCTCCATTTTATCTGGGAACAGTGATTTTTCCTATTTCGACAATAATCTAAAAGCAGAGCAAGATACCGTTATTAAACGGCTAAATGCTTCTTCAAGTTTTTGGGAAAAAGTAGGAACTTTAAGTGTTAAGGCCGAAATAACAACAAAAGAAAGTGAGGCTTATACACTACAAAGGATAGAAGAACAATTAGAGTTGTTAAAAACAAAATCTGTTGACCCTATGGTGTTGGAACGGGTCAAAAAACAGTACATATCTACTTATATAGACATTTTTTATGATGCACAAACCTTCGCGGACAAGGTGACCGACTATTATCATTTGCATAAAAACACTTCAGATATAAAATCCCTTATAAGTGATATTGAAAAAGTGACAAGCAGTGATATACAACGCGTAGCAAAAAAATATTTGAACATTAATAATCGCATTGTCATTAGCTATCATCCTGAATAATTCTATATAATGAAAAAATTACATCTATTTATATTAGTTGTTTGTTGCGGCTTTTTGGGCCATGCACAGGTAAACCGTACCATACCCCCAGAAGCCGATACACCAAAAACATTGAACGTAGGAAAACTAATTCCTATGGTATTGGATAATGGCCTTCGTGTGTATTTGGCCCCTGTAAAAGACTATCCGAAATTTACAATGTCCGTCAATATCGAATCACCGAGCTTGGATGAAGAAACACGATTGGCCGAGAAAAGGGTTTTGGGATCTGCCTATTCGAACAAGCTATCTAAAAAATATCCAAACCATGAGATAGATTCCATGGAGAACACCTACCCTGCCATGATCAATGTAAATACGTATGGTGGCACGGTCAAAGGAATGAAAAAAGATATAGACGATTTACTGGATGCCTACAGGGATCTTATGTTGCACCCTATTATCACGAAAGAAATTATCAGTGAAAAACATAAGGAATTTTTAGCCCGTAAGAAAAAGGCCAAAAAGCCATTGTCACAACCATCGCCCAAATTCTCTTTGGATGCTATTGTAGATTCATTGCTTTTTGGGGCAAAAAAAGAGGAAGAGAAAACCAAAACAAGGTTAGCGCCCAATTTTAAAGGACTGACCGTGCAGGATGTTTATGATTATAAGAACGACAGAATTTTGTCTAACAATGCATTAGTGGTGATCGTAGGCGATTTTACAGAATCTGAATGTCGTGCACTGATGACACGTTATTTTGGAGCATGGAAGGCTGGGACTAAGTATGTGAAAAAAAATGTCGTAAAAAAGAAAACGGCAATTATAAAAAACAGAAAAATAGTGGTAAAAGATGTGCCCGATGCCGTACAGTCTAAAATTTCGTTTAAATGGCATTTAGGCGACGCCTTTACTTATTTCGAAGACGATATAAAATTGCAAGTTCTAAATAAGATTTTTGGAGAAAGCCAACTCTCCTATTTATATAAAAACCTTAGAGAAGATAAAGGGCTCTGTTATTATATAAGATCTTCGGTGGGCAGTTCGGCAGCCGGGGGTACGGGATCGGTAGCTACCGATGTACGTAATGAGCAAACGGCCTATGCCATAGAAAATATTGTTTTAGAAATGCTGCGGCTAAGAAACGAAGATGTCAGCGCATCTGACTTGAAAATTGCCAAAAACAGTTTAATTGGGGAGCACACGAGGTCTCTAAGTCCTATTGCCCCAATATCATATATAACCTTTGCTATGCAGAAAGATGTTTATGGCCTACCGGACGATTATTTACAAAATAAGGTAAAGCAGTATTACGATGTTACTATTGAAGACGTGAAAACTATGGCACAAAAATATATTGATCCGTTTAAGTGTGTTATAACCATATCTGGCAAGGTGTCGGAACTAAAGGGAACACTCGAAAAATTTGGAGAGGTATTGTACTACGATCAAAATGGAAATAGAATATAAATTTAAATTAAAGCATATTACAGATATGAAACATATTACAGTACTAATAATTTTATGCGCACTCTTTTTTGTAGAAAAAACAAATGCACAAGATAAACAGGCCTATCAATTGTATAAAAATAATGGGGAGATCGTAAATTATGATTTAATGATCTCAGATTTGGCCGAGAGTGATATGGTCTTTTTTGGAGAATATCATTTTAATCCTATTTCACATTGGTTAGAATTAGAGGTTAGCAAAAGTTTGTTCGCTATAAAAGGAAGCAAATTATATTTGGGGGCCGAAATGTTCGAGAGCGGAAATCAATTGGTGTTAGACGAATATTTAAAGGGATTCTACGCAGAATCTAAAATGATTCCGGAAATAACCCAAATGTGGAGTAATTACAAAACCGATTATAGGCCTTTAATAGAATTTGCCAAGGATAATGATTTGCGGTTTATTGCCACAAATATTCCCAGAAGGTATGCATCTATGATAAGTAAAAAGGGATTCGATGCCCTAGAAATACTAAGTCCCGAAGCAAAGGAACTCATTGGGCCCGATCTAAAAAAGTATTTTGACCCGAATGTAAAAGCATATGCGGAAATGGCCAGCAATATGGGCGGACATGTACCTCCGAATATGTTACATATGCAAATGGCCCAAGCGGCCAAAGATGCGACGATGGCACATTTTGCACTTAAGAATTTTAATGCAGGTGATATTTTATTGCATTTTCAAGGTTCTTACCATTCTAATTATGACCAAGGTATTATCTGGTGGATCAATAAGATTCAACCAGGTCTACATATTAAATCCATTACGACCGTTTCACAGTCTGAATGGGACAAACTGACCGTTGAAGAAAGAGAAGGTATCGCAGATTATATAATTGTGGTCGCAAATAATATGACAAGTACTCAAGGCTGATCATAAGCCTGCATGCCCATGTAGCCTTACCTTTTTTACATTTAGCAATATCGTCAAAAGTGTAAGGCTATATTTTTAATATTTTTTATTCGCACAAAAAGTTTCCTAACCTAGAAATGTACAGCCTAAGTTACTAGGGCTTTTTTTTGTGCTTCTTTTTAAGAAACACGAATTGCTGTATAATGAACGCTATGGCGATTACCGCAATCAGTATTATTATTACGTATTTTGAGGATGAAGTTGCCTCTTGTTGTACTACTTCTACAAACGTATTCTCTTTAACAACTAAAGAGACCGTATGGTCATTGGATTGAGAAAGAGTAAAATTACTTTTTTCGAAACCGTCCTTAAAAAGCAAGAAAGTACTCTTGTTTCTGCTAATATCCTTAAAAATGGTATTCTGTACCACTACCGACTCAAGACTTGCGGGGATATTTAAAACTTCAAAAATCACTTTGGTCTCATGTCCCAGTTTTACTACCCCTTTATCTAAGCTTATCTGCTCACCGTTATTAAAAAATAGGTGTAAATTATTTTTAATATGCTCCAACACCATTTCTTGAAACTCTTCGGGTGTTTTATAAGGGGTATCCGCATAATGTGTTCTGACTTCTTGTTGAAATGCGGTCAGGGAAGCATTGATCTGCAAGACCCACACATTGTTTTTTTGTTCGGCCAATACCAAGGTAGAAGCATCGGGGTTATGGGCAAAACCCAGTATAGAAAAGCATAATAAAGCAAATGTTATTATATGTTTTTTCATTTTTATTGAATTAATTGGCATAAGCACCGTGCAGACCATTGATAAAATTATTGTTTCCGGCTTCATCTACATGGTAATGGTATCCTCGTATTTCATCGGTATGGCCACGCAAATCATCCAGATCCGAAGGGGTGCTGCCATCTTCATCGGCATATTCATAAATTCCATATCCGTCCATTGCGTAACCGATCAATGCTGCGTGCCCATCTTCTTGCTCTACTTTAGTGCTAAAACCTGTAGCGGCATGGTAATGGTATCCTTGGTGAACGTTAATATGCCCGCCAGCATCGTCAAATGGTGCCAAGGTATATGCTCCAAGAATATTATCGGTAGGTGCGGGTGCAGAAAATTCTATACCATTAAGGGCTATACCTCGTGTAGACGGAACATTTTCGACCATTTCCGGTGGGCCTGCAGGCGCGTCGTCCGGTGCCCCCCCAACAGGTGCGTCCCCTGCCCCTGCCGTTAGGAAAAATACGGGGTCTGTTTGGGCAACCGGGGTTATAGGTATTAAAAAGGTTTGAGAAACATTGGTAATGTACGAAGGAAGACATTCTACACAGAAATTTTCATATTCATCCCCAACATCCGGATTGGCGGCATTAATACAGTCCTCTTCAGAATCTGTAATATATACGTCTCCGTTAGCGTCGTACATAAGCCAGTTCGAATCGTTATAGAATGTAGCCATATTCTCAATAAAAGCACCATCTACATCATACACCTCTCCATTTTCCAACCAGATACCACCAGCTTCCGCATCATCGGAAATATTGTCCGGGCACCATGGACCCATATTATGATCGGACGGCATACTATTGGTAACTATTTGGTAGCAATCTGTAGAAGTACCATCGGATAATGTGCAGGGTACGGTAGAGATAGTTACGGTACCATCGCTTGTTAGAAAATGGGTAGCGTCCACATTTATGACCAATTCGTCATCGGAACTATCCGTATCATCATCGGTAGAGGTATTGTCACTACTACAACTAACCATGCCTATGGCAAAGAAAGAGTACAGTGAATATCTTAGAATGGAATACTTAAATTTATGTGTCATACTATTTAATTTTAATGAGAAATCCTTGATTTTGGGTTTATTGTTTTATTACGTTCTATGCAGTTCTTCATTTAATTTTGTAGCTATAGTCTTAGTTTTTTTTCTCAAATTTTTTGCGATCTCCAATTGTCCCTTGGTTTGTATTAACCTGTCTATAACACTGTTCTGATACTCTCTGTTCACCAACAGTTCTCCGTAATCAGATTTGTTTCCGTAATTTTCAAGTCTTTTATAGCTGTAGCTGTTTCTTGGTATGATCTCTATTAGGGAAATGTGTTTTTCTATAATCGGTTTTAACCGATCGGTTATAATATTTTCGATCTTCTTTTGTTGATTGTCAAAACTATCCAGTTCATTGGGGTAATCGGCTATCAATCTCTTGAGCGAGTCGCTTTCTATAAATTCGAACTTATTGGTGGCATTTATAGAATTAATGGCCTCGTTACGTACTATGGTTCTTTCATAGTTTAAATTGACTATTAGGGACTTGGCCTCTTGTGTTAATTTATTGGGTTGATACCCAAAATAATTTATGGTGTTCTGAAGGTCTTGAATGTTCTTGGTGTAATCCACGATAGAACTATCCAGAACGTTTAAATTGGTCTGTAATTCTTGGCTTAAGCTTTCATAGATCTTTAATTCTACGATTCTATTTTTTCTACTTTCGTTCAGATTATTGATTTTTAGGGCGATCAGCAATCCTATTACTATTAGTAGAATTTCGCCAAGGGCATACATGAAATAGCTTTTAAACTTTTCCATACGTAATAATTTTTTTCTGACTTTTCTAAACAGTACCATTATCGGTCATAGAAACTTTGTGTTTACAATTGAGGCTTCACGATCAATAGTAATCGTGAAGCCTCGAAACTAACTCTAACAAAAACTAACAAAAACAAAAACTATTCACTCAAATAATTACTTACCGCCGTTGCCCTACTTGTGGCATGTGCGTTTAATTCGTTTATTGCATTCTGAAAATCTGCACTTGAATTCAAGAAAGTATATCCTTCATTTTCAGATGTTGCATAAGGCGCTATCAAAGAAGAATAACTAGCGTACATCGCTTGTACCGTGGCCTCGTCAAAGGCTCCGTTTATTACTTCTTCTACGTAGTTGTCGTATATACTCTTATATACTTCGTCCTCGTACAGATAAGAGATCAAAGGCCATTGGCTTTCAGATACATCGGAAAAATCCAGTTCAGGAGCACCTTGTTGTTTTCCTTCTTGGAGGGCTTCGTTGTTATCCCAAGGAATCCAGGTAAGTTTACCGGTATCGGGATTATTGTACAGAAAGTAGTTGTGAGACATTCTTCCATACGTATCCCAGTTTTGGATGACCGTATTTGTAGCCAAATATTTTAAGAAGACATCGGTATCGAACACCGATTCTAGGTTCGTACGCCAAGTTGCCGGGTCTGTTGTTCTCGAGTCATCATGTAAAATACTGAGCAAGCTCTCTACATCAGAAAAATCGGCCTCGTCCTCATTCGTTTTCTTTACGTATTCATCTTCATCATATGTTCCTAGGGCAAATGTTGCCGCATCGCCATCTGGTTTATAAAGGTTTCCGTCATTATCGTCAAATTGCTCATCGATAACCGTATCGTCGACCTCTTCTACCATGGTGTACAGTCCAAAATAAACGGGTCCATCACCATAGTCTACATAAACGGTGTAAAATGCGGTATTCGAAACTACTAAACCGGCATTTCTAAAAATATCGGCCGCAGCTTTTTCCCTTAGGAAAGATTTATCATCGTAATTGTTTTTAAGGCTTAGTTTTTTAAAGCCGTAAAAACGCTGATTGTCTATTTGAGGATAGTCATCTTCGAACTCGTCAAAATCGAGTTTGAACGAGAGTTTTAGAATACCAGCCTGCCAAGAGGACTGTAAACTGGAATTTCCTTTAAAACGTACCCCTACCCTATACCATTCTTTGTCATTATAAAAGATTTCGGCCGGAACAAATATCGGATCTTCATCGGTAGATGTTGCGGTGCCACGACCTCCTGAGCCAAAGGTTCCGTATAGGTTGGTCATATTGTCCAACATACTTTCCCAACGTTCTTCGGTAATTACGATATCTAACCGTTTTACTTCATCGTCGGCAAATACCTCTTCAAAATTAGGATCGGCATCTTTGCTATGAGTCTCAACGGTCCAGTCGGTAGCTTCAAAATCAGTATCATCTAACGTAATTTCAATTTCTTCCTCTGTGTCCTCCATATCAGAATCTTCGACCGTGTCATCATCGCTACAGGCAATAAAAACAGAAATGAACAAAAGAAGTATCGTTTTTCCCATAGGTATGGGGGGCATCGTTTTATGAAAAATCATATCCTCATTTTTTTATAAATAATTTAGTACTCCTTAGTTTCTTGGTCTTCTTTTTGGCTTGGGAGCATTCTTAAACTCTTCTTCGGAGATATATCCGTCTTCATCGGTATCTATTTCTGAAAAGCTTTCTTTTAAAGGACCCTTCACTTCATCCTCGGCTAATTTTCCGTCTTCATTGGCGTCCATTTCCTCTAAGAGTTTGGCGTATGTAGGCGGCTCTTTTCTGTCTCCCCTAGATTGTGCATTCATGGTAGCGGTTCCAAAGGTTATCAACATACCTAATAATAATCCTGCTTTTAATGTGTTTGTACTTTTCATATTATATTTTTTTGTATTAATATTTCGATTACAAAGATCAATGAAACTTTCATGCACAATGAGCACTTTAAGTAAACACCCAGAGCTATTAAGTAAAATGCCATAGATGTACGGTGAATGCCTTATTAATGCTTGTTTCGAACAAGGTTTTGGGGCTATTGTTGAAATATTATTCCTTTTATTTGTACCATGAATAGACATAAACATTTTATATTTCATGTAATCTTGTGGCTTTTAATTTGGGCCACGGCATGGATTTTTAGTGGAGATCAAATTGGGTTTGTTTCTGAAAATGGATTGTCGTTGGTATTTCAGATCTTGGCCATTGCCGTCTTAATATATTATTCGGCCCCAAAATTATTATTAAAGAAAAAGTATATACTGTTTACATTGGCATCGTTACTTACCATTGTAGTGGTGACTTTGGTCTTAACCAATATAACGCCGAGTGCTATAATCGGTGCAGGTCCATTAAACGGACCTCCAGGTCCTGTTCCCGGTCTATTGGAAGGACCTAATTCAGGTATGGCCCCACCAATGGAAATGAATCGGAGACCCCCTTCAAAATTTTTCGTTAACCTATTATTAGTGGCCATTGCCTATGTAATTGCGACATTGGTGGAAACATTTTTATTCGTACAGCGAAAAGATGAAGAATTGATAATAAATAAAAATGAAGCATTACAGACCGAATTAAAGTTGTTGAAGTCGCAAATAAATCCACATTTTCTCTTCAATGCCCTGAATAATATTTATGCACTATCTGCAATAGATTCTGGTAGAACCCAGCAGAGTATCAGCTATTTATCGGATATGCTTAGATATGTATTGTACGAGTGCGACCATGAAATGGTACCCTTGCAGAAAGAGGTGGATTATATAAAAAACTATGTAAAACTGTTCGCTCTAAAAAGTAGTAAGTCCTACCCTATCACGACCAAGTTCCATATAGAAAACCCCACTATCAATATAGCTCCGATGGTATTGATCCCTTTTGTGGAAAATGCCCTTAAACATAGTAATATTGAAAAAATAACCGGTACGTTCGTACATATAAAACTACATGCAGATTCTAATTTGATAGATTTTGAAATAGAGAATAGCAAACCGGCGAATAATATTATAAAAGATGGTGTGGGCGGTATTGGAATCGAAAATGTAAAGAAAAGACTTGCTATATTATACCCGAATAGCCATCAATTATCGATCAACGAAACATCGGAGGCTTTTAAGGTTAATTTAAAATTAAAATTACATGGCTAATATTAATTGTGTGGTAGTGGATGATGAAGAATTGGCGCGTACCCTTCTTGCCAACTATATAGAAAGAATAGATTTCATTACTCTTGTAGGACAGGCCGAAAATCCACTCGAGGCATTACAATTAATGAGAGAACATACGGTAAATCTTTTATTTTTAGATATACAAATGCCAGAAATAAAAGGAACCGAATTTGCCAAAATGGTAGGTTCCGATACAAAAATCATCTTTACGACCGCTTATTCGGAATACGCCTTGCAAGGGTATGAGTTGAATGCAGTGGATTACCTTTTAAAGCCCATTACTTTTGAACGTTTTCTTACAGCGGTAAATAAGGTAAAAACAAACCAGATAATAGAAAAATCGGAAGCTATCACCATAAAATCGGGCTATGATCTATACAAAGTACAGTATGGGGATATTATATACGTAGTAAGTGATAGCGAGTATGTAACCTACCATACCGTAGATAAAAAGATTATAAGCAATCAGCGTTTAAAGACCGTAGAGCAAGAATTGCCAAGTTCTTTGTTTATAAGGGTACACCGTTCGTATGTGGTTAACCGAAGCTATGTAACAGGACTTAAAGGAAGAGATTTAATACTTTCCGACATAACCATACCGGTAAGCGATTCGTATTATGATCGTGTTAAAAAAGAGCTGTTTTAGTGTACAACAGCTCGTTTCTTTTCTCTTTAAATCAGATTTACAAAAAGAATATCTTCTTGGGTATTTGCTAAGTAACTCAGAGTAAACATGCTATAAGGCCCAAGGTTGAATTGTGAATATCTAATCTCGTTTTTGCCCATTCCAACTATGCTTAAAACTTATATTTGCCACCCCTAAAACAATATAATTATGAGTGCAACATGGTACGAATGCAAAGTAAAATATAGAAAATTAGATGAAGCAAGTGGCATGCAAAAGGTGAAGACAGAACCTTTTTTGGTAGATGCCATATCCTACACGGAAGCAGAAAGTAGAATAACAGAAGAAATGTCGGCTTATTTAAGTGATAGCGATGAGATCAAGATCACCAATATTAAAGTTGCCAATTTTGCAGAAATACATCCGTTCGAAAATTCTGACCGGTGGTTTAAGTCTAAAGTATCTTTGATCGTTTTTGATGAAGAAAGTGGCAAAGAACGTAAGAGCAACCAGTATTTACTTGTTCAGGCCAACGATGTTAAAGAGGCCTATGACAACACGGTAAGCGTTATGAAGGATACCATGGGCGATTATACCATTCCAGCGATAACGGAATCTCCGATCATGGATGTTTTTCCATATTTTTCAGGAGAAGAGGATGATATTGAAAGAGTGGAAAAATTTAAAGAACTAAAAGGTTCCGTACCTGCGACCAATGAAATGGATGAAGCTTTAGAGATGGCAGATGTAATGGGCACCGAAGAAGAGTAGAAGATTTATTTATGGGGTTTCCCCAAATTTTGTAGTAGTGTACAAAAGTAAAAAAGGATCCAATGGGGTCCTTTTTTTTGATATGGTTTGATTTGTTTTGATCATTGGTTACTTATGGCGAACGAAGATTAATTATATTTAGGTACTTAAACATCTGTAAATAAGACACTATTATGGGCTCAAGAAGAGATTTTTTACAAAAACTATCGGTATCCGCCGTTAGCCTCCCCCTTATATATTCCCCCGCGAATTTATTTGCTGCAGACAGTGAACCCTACGATGGGCCAAAGCTAAAAGTTGCCATTATGGGATTGGGGAGTTATGGTACCAGGGTAGCAAAGGCAATGCAAAGCTGTAAGCGCGCTACGTTAGTAGGCCTTATAAGCGGTACGCCTTCTAAAATCGAAAAATGGAAAACCAAATATGGTATTCCAGAAAAGAATTGTTACAACTACGATAATTTCGACGCCATAAAGGACAATCCCGATATAGATGCCGTATATATAATAACGCCCAATGGCTTGCATAAAGATCAGACCCTGCGGGTGGCCAAGGCCGGTAAGCACGTAATTTGTGAAAAACCCATGGGCATCAATGCCAAAGAAGGACAAGAAATGGTAGATGCCTGTAAAGCCGCCAATGTAAAATTACTGATAGGCTATAGAATGCATTTTGAGCCCAAGACCGTGGCGGTCATAAAAATGAGAAAGGAAGGCATGTTCGGCACACCGAAATTTTTTCAGGGACAATCCGGATTCACTATTGGCGACCCTACGCAATGGCGTTTGAACAAAGAATTGTCCGGTGGTGGGGCTATGATGGATATAGGTATTTATTCTATAAACGGGGCGCGCTATATGTTGGGCGAAGAACCTATTTGGGTGACCGCCCAAGAGACAAAGACCGATCCCCAAAAGTTTAAGGAAGGTATAGATGAGACTATACAGTTTCAAATGGGATTCCCCAGTGGCGCCGTGGCCAATTGCCTCTCTACCTACAATATGAATAATTTGGACAGGTTTTTTATGACAGGATCCAAGGGATATGTTGAAATGCAGCCTTCTACAGGATATGGCCCTATTGAGGGGCGTACCCATGAAGGGCCATTAACACAGCCACATGTAACACATCAAACGCTTCAAATGGATGGCATGGCCGCACTTATTTTTGACGGGGTACAACCCATTGTCCCCATAGATGGTGAAGAAGGCGTAAAAGACATGAAAATAATAGATGCCATATTTTTGGCAGCTAAAACGGGAAATAAAATAGAACTCTGATCTTTACTTGTGTATTGAGACCTTTGTAGAGCCATTTTTATTTCCCGTAGTATTTATTGACCAATAAATTTTAGAGATTTTTATTCGTTGACTACCATATTTTTATTCTTTCTTCCATAGGCTTGTAATTTTTTTCTCCCGGTTTTACTTCAAATGCTTCATAAAAAGGGGAAAAGTTCATTAACGGGCCGTTCACTCGCCAAATAGCTGGGGAGTGTGGGTTGGTATTTACATAATTATGCAAGAATGCATCTCTGGTCTTAACCCTCCAGATACGTGCAATAGATAAAAAGAAGCGTTGATCAGGGGTGTATCCGTTGATCTTAACGGTATCTTGCCCCTGTTCTGTCATTTTAAAGGCGTCGTAAGCAATAGAGATCCCTCCGTTATCGGCAGTATTTTCACCAATGGTAAGGGCTCCTTTTACATGAACACTGTCCAATACGGTAAAGGTGCTATAACGATCGATCAGTTGTTGGGTTTTTGCTTTGAATTTTTCAAGATCATCTTTGGTCCACCAGTTTTTTAGATTGCCATCTTTGTCGTATTGTGCACCATTATCGTCAAAGGCATGGGTAAGTTCATGGCCGATTACCATTCCTATACCCCCGTAATTTACCGCATCGTCCGCTTCCATATCAAAATAGGGAAATTGTAAAATTCCCGCAGGAAATACAATCTCGTTCAAAGATGGGTTGTAATAGGCAGTTACCGTAGAAGGTGTAGTACCCCAACGGTCTTTATCGGGAGCCTTGTTCAAATCTTTTACTCTATACTCATAATCGTTTTTGTGAAGGGCGACCACATTTTCATAAAACTTGTCCTTTTCAATGGTTACATCATATTCTCGCCATACATCTGGATATCCAATTTTTTTGGTAATGGCATAAAGTTTTTCCTTGGCCTTTAGTTTGGTACTGTCGCTCATCCAGTCCAGTTCAGAAATCCTATTTTCAAAAGCTTTCTGAAGATTGTTTACAAGGTCGAGTACCCTTTTTTTGGCAGCCTCGTCAAAATACCTTTTTACATACAATTGACCTAGTGCAAAGCCAAGCTTACGATCCACCTGTTGTACCATTAATTGAGCTCTTGGCTTTTGTTTAGATTGTCCGTAAAGTACTTTGTTATATTCAAAAACGGCCATTTCAAAAGGTGAGCTAAGATAGTCCGCGGCATTGTCCAACGTATGGGCCTTTAAATAGGCTTTCCAATCTTGGACAGAAACGGAACTCAACATTTCATTAAGTTTTTGGTAATATGCCGGTTGTCTAACATTTACCGAATCTACGTCCAATGCCAATGTTGAGAACATTTTGGCCCACCCAATATTAGGCTCGTTGGCCGTCATGTCGGATACTGAAAATTTATTGTAATTAGCCTGAATATTTCTACGTTCAATTCTTGTTTTATGGGATTCTGCCAACTGTTTTTCCAATTCATAGACCTTTTCGGCCATGGCCTGTGCATTTTCTTCATCGGTCAATTCTAACAACGTAGCTATATATTTTTTATAGGCTTGTTGAATGCCTAGAGAAGAAGAATCATTTTTAAAGTAATAATCACGGTCCGGAAGACCTAAACCTGCTTGGCTCGCATGTAATATATTGATACTACTATTTTTGGTATCTGCACTTACCCTTAGGCTTATGAAGGAATTATTGCCGTTCTGTATCTCTGTAGTTACAAAATGCATAATGTCGGCCACATCTTTTATATCATCTATTTTTTTTAAAACGGGTACTACGGGCGTGTAACCACGTTTGTTTATTTGGGCCGTATCCATACCGGAGGCATAAAAATCCCCTACTTTTTGTTCTATACTTCCTTTAGGGTGCTCTGTAATGGAAACCTCTTCTAAAATATTTTGAAGTAACTGTTTTTGTGGAATGTTCAAAAAACTATAGGACCCTACCCCTACTTGATCATCCGCAATTTGTATTGTATCGTACCAGATCTTATTAACGTGCATAAAAAAATCATCGCCGGGTTTAATGTTTTCGGAAATACCGGTAAACTCAATTTTTGATGGTTCTTGGGGTTTCTCTTGTTCACATGAGATACATAAGAGTGTTGCGATTACTGCGAAATAAAAGGGTTTCATGATGATTAAATTTAAGTATACCTAGATTATAAGGTGTTTGTTAGTTTTAATGTTAGATATGATACTAAGCCAAACTTTGCACAATTTGTAAGGCTTTGTCTATTTCTTCTTTCGAATTATAAATATGAACTGAATGACGGATCATTTTGTTACCGACAGATCGTGGCTGTAGTTTTTCTCTTTCCCACATTATTTTTTGCAGATCAGGGCCTGAATAGCCCTTTACACCATAACTGGTGATACCGGCGGCCATCTCCTCGTTGGTAGAAGAGTAGATGGTTACATGTGGCATTTTTTTGAGTCCATCGCGCAAGTACATACCTAGTTCCTTGATACGACCCAACCAATTTTCTGCCCCAATGGTGTTAAAAAAATCAACGGCCGCGTTGTAGCCCTCCATAAGACCCGCATTGCCAGTTCCGTTTTGCATTAATCTAAAACCGTGGTCCTCTTGGTTGTCCCAATTGTAACTAGCTATGGTAGACCAAATAGTACTGGCTATGTTATTGTTTACATACAAAAGACCACTACCGGCCGGGGCCAATAGCCATTTGTGTAAACTGGAGTAATAGGCGTCACAGCCTATATCTTTAACATCTACAGGAATATGGCCCACACATTGTGCGCCATCCAATACAGTAAAAATACCCCGTTTTTTGGCTTCTTCACATATGGCTTTTACAGGCATAACGGTTCCATAACCCGATACGATATGCGGAATGGCAATAACCTTCGTTTTTGCTGTAACTTCTTTAAAAATGGCATTAAAAACGGCTTCAGGATCGTTGGCGGGTTCTGGTAAAATGGCCTGTTTGTACACGCAGCCCTTTCGTTTGGCGAGCAATTGCCAAGCTCCAAATCCTCCACCATGCTCTTGGTTGGTGTTCAAAAGTTCGTCACCTTGCTTAAGATCGAGCCCCATGCCCACATAGTTCATCCCAAAGGTTGCATTTTGTACCAGCGAGACCTCTTTATAATCGCAGTTGATAATATTGGCCAATTTGGTCCGTAATTCGGTATACGGAAAATACCCCGTTAAAAGCTCTGGCCCCGAACCATTCTTATAATCGATCGTTGCGGCCTCTATATTGTAATGTAACATATGGTGTACCATACGATCTAGGGCATAACCCGATGTAGGCCCCATGGTACCATTGTTAAAGTAGGTTGCCCCTTCTTTTAAAGGAAACTGTTTGCGCACCGTTTTCCAATAAGCATCATCGACCTCTGTGGTTTTTAATGGTGCCAACGACCATTTTTTGTGTGTATCAAAAGAAATTAAAGGAGCCGACAGCATGGCCATAGCTCCTTGTTTTAAGAATTTTCTACGGTGAAACATAAGGTTATTGGTTGGTACACCTAATGTAATGAAAACCGTAAAATTATCCCGTACGATTCTTGTGAAAATTAAGGGATTGTATTAGGGATCTATAAATTGAAAACCTTAAAGATTCAATGAATTTTTATTGATGAACTCTAAAAACTTGGGCTTATATTGTTCAGATACCGTAATACGTTGATCATTGATAACGATCTGACTTCGTTCAATGACCTCTACATGTTTTAAGGATACGATGAAAGACCTATGGACCCGCATAAATTGTGTTTCCGGAAGTTCTTCGTCTAAGCTTTTTAAGCTCATAAGGGTTAAAATAGGTTTGGGGTTGTCTTTTACCCATATTTTTATATAGTCTTTTAACCCTTCAAAATATAATACATCAGAGAGTTTGATGCGTAATTGTTTGTACTCTGATTTTACAAAAAGAAATTCTTTTTTCTCCGAAATTACAGAAGTTGTTTTACTGCCCCTAAGCAAGGTAAACCATTCCAATGCCTTGTTTGCCGCGGTTAAAAACTCGGCATAGTCAAAAGGTTTTAATAAATAATCCAGCGCTTCTACCTTAAAGCCTTCCAAGGCATACTGGTCAAAAGCCGTAGTGAAGATGACCCGGGTGTTTTTAGGTAGCATTTTAGAAAATTCAAGCCCGGTTAGATCGGGCATTTGAATATCCAAAAAAAGCACATCTATTGACTCGGTATTTATAAATTGCATTGCCTCGATGGCACTGCCACATTTTTTCTTTAGATCTAAAAAAGGTGTTTTTTGTACATAGCTCTCTACTAAATTTAAGGCCATTGGCTCATCGTCTACGATCATACATGTAAGTTGAACAGTATCCATTTACGTCTCTATTTTTAAATTTACGGTGTAAACTCCTTCTTTGAGTTCTCTTTTAAAATAATATTTATTGGGGTACAGTAACTCCAATCGTTTTTCTAAATTCTGTAATCCAATACCGGATCCACTTTTATCACTTTCTTCTTTTGGAAAATTATGGTTTTCCAACATGAAGTTCACTACGTTGTCGTGAACTATCATTTCGAGCGATATGGTACTGTTCTTATTTGCGGATACGCCGTGCTTAAAAGCATTTTCTATCAAAGAGATAAACAATAATGGAGCTATTTCAATATTGTTCTTACCAATAGGAAAAGCCGATTCTACTTGAGTTTTATCGGTTAGGCGTAGTTTCATCAACTCAATATATTTTCGCATGAACTCTATTTCTTTTGAGAGCGGTACCAACTCTGTATTTGTTTCATATAAAAGGTAGCGCATAAGCTTGCCCAAGCTATGGATGGTAGACTTTGCCTTTTCTGGGGAAATATCTACAAGTGAGTAGATATTGTTGAGTGAATTAAAAAAGAAATGCGGCTGTAATTGATACCTTAAATGCTGAAGCTCTGTATGTAATTTAAAGTTTTCGGCCTCTTTGCGCTGTGCTTCCGTTTTTATCCATCTTTTGGTTGATTTAATGGCAATGGAAAAAAGCAGGGGAGCCGCGTAGGTCAATATTTGTATATAAATAAACAATTTGAACGGGGGGCCTACCCTAACCCTATTATCGTTTGACGGACGATTATTGGCCAATTCAGAAAAAAAAGTATCTTCTATCCTTTCTTTTAATAAAATAAAAAAAGCGATTATGGCTATGTTGACCAGAACAAAAACCAATGTTTTTTTTGTAAACAAGAACTTGTCTATGAGAACAAAAAAATTAAGATAAAAAATGATGGCGTAAAATATCATTGGAATAAAGAAATGGGCAATCAACCTGTCCATATTCTGTTCTTCCCTATATGTCAAAATAAAAGGCATACTAAACAGCACCAACCAAATTAGCAGGTGCTGTATAATCATTATTTTCTTGTTTTTGTACATAACTTATTTATTCATATCGTAATGCCGTAATTGGGTCTAACGCCGCTGCTTTTCTTGCTGGGTACCAGCCAAAGAATATTCCCGTGATGGCACACACTGCAAATGATATTATAATAGAATACATGGCGACACTGGTAGGCCAATGTAAGAACTTTTCTATAAAAACAGTTGCACTTAGTCCTAAGAGTACGCCTAAGATCCCTCCGGTGATACTAATTAAAATAGCCTCGATCAAAAACTGCATCAATATATCGGAACCTTTACCACCAACTGCCATTCGCAAACCTATTTCTTTTGTACGTTCTTTAACGGACACGTACATAATGTTCATAATGCCGATACCTCCTATCAATAATGATATTCCTGCAACCGCTACTAGCAGAATTGTGAGCATTTCACTGGTAGAACTGAATGTTGATATCAATTCCTCCATAGAACGTACCGTAAAATCATCATTTTCATAATCCAGAAGTTTGTGTTGTGCACGCAAAATTTCGGTAACCTGTGTTACAGCTTCGGGCGCTTCGTCTTCACTTACGGCCGATGCTATGATCTGGTTTAGGTAATCTATGGCTAAAATACGTTTTTGTACGGTCGTAAAAGGGGCTATGACTACATCATCTTGGTCTTGTCCAAAGGTGTTTTCCCCTTTTTCTTCCAATACCCCGATGACCGTAAATGGAATACTGTTAAAACGGATCAACTTACCGATAGGCTCTTCACCATTAGGGAATATGTTATCTACAACCGTCTGCCCTAATATAACAACCTTAGAAGCCGATTGTACCTCGGCATTGGTAAACATACTTCCACTTTGAAGTCCGACCACTTTAATGTCCAAGTACTCCGGATTTACACCATAAATGGTAGATGGCCAGTTATTTGAACCGTTTATGACTTGTCCGCTACCATTTACAACGGGCGTAATGTAATTTAATAATGTGGATTTTTCTTTTATTGCCTCATAGTCATCGAGCGTCAATGTTTGTACATCGCCACCACTTCCCCTTGCGGGGCCTCTATCATCTTCCCCAGGTCTAACGGTAATCATATTGGATCCCATACTGGAAATCGTACTACGAATACTTTCTTTAGACCCTTCTCCAATGGCGAGCATTGCAATCACGGAAGCAACACCTATGATGATGCCCAACATGGTCAATAAAGTCCTTAACTTGTTAAGAACAATCGCTTTATAGGCTATTTTTAATAGATTTAATATTCTCATGATCAATGGTCTTCTTTAGGTAATTTTGCTAACTCTTCTGCTGCCGATTGTATATTGTCATTCAAATAATCTTGAATAATATTACCATCTTTTAGCACGATGGTTCTACTACTAAAGGTGGCAATATCCGGTTCGTGGGTTACAAAAGTAATGGTGATGCCCTTCTTGTTCAGTTCTTGAAACAAAGACATGATCTCATACGACGTTCTGGTGTCAAGGTTACCTGTTGCCTCGTCCGCCAAGATCAACACCGGGTTGTTCACCAAAGATCTTGCAATGGCTACACGTTGCTGTTGTCCACCAGAGAGCTGTGCCGGTGTGTGATGCAATCTATCTGCCAACCCAACCATTTCTAAAGCCTTTATGGCCCGTTTACGTCTCTCTTCTGTAGAAACCTTACTATTGTATAAAAGGGGTAATTCTACATTTTCGATAGCAGATGTTCTGGCCAATAGGTTATAGGATTGAAAAATAAATCCTATTTTCTCATTTCTTATAGTGGCCAATTCATTTTTACTGAGGTCCTTCATGCTAACACCGTCAATCTCATACCTTCCCGATGTAGGCTGGTCCAGACATCCCAAAATGTTCAGCATCGTACTTTTACCCGAACCACTAGATCCCATGATGGTCACGAACTCTCCTTCTTTTATGCTTAAAGAGATGCCCTTTAACGCATGCACTGTTTCAGTGCCCATGGTAAAATCGCGTTTTAGGTTTTCTATTTTTATTATTTCCTTTTTCATGATGCTATTTTTTTCTGCCTCCCGGTCGCTGTGGCATAAATGGACTTTCATCAGAACCACTAGAGCCCGATACTTGAGCAGAGGTTCCTTTTAAACTGTATACCAGTTTATCCCCTTCATTGATTCCACTCAAAACTTGAACGTTTACCCCGTCACTGGCACCCAAAGTAACTTGTTTTGGGGAAATGGCCCCGTTGGGCTCCAATACCCAGACTTTAGTAGCTTCGTCTCCATCAGATCCTGGGCGGGTGTTTGGTCGCACTGTTTCTAAATTGTGTTGCTCGTTATAGGCCATCATCTCGGGTGGCGTAGGTTTAAAGTTGATAGCTTTGGCCTCTACGGTCAATACATCTTTTAATTCCAATGTATAGATGGAAATGGTAGCCGTTAATCCCGGTTTTAGTTTTAAATCCGGATTGTCCGCTTTGATTACCACAGTGTACGTGATTACGTTGGATGTTTCGGTATAATCTAAACGAACCTGTGTTACGGTACCTTCAAAAATTTCACCTTGAAAGGCATCTACCGTAAAACTAACACGTTGTCCTTCTTTTACATTACCTATATCGGCCTCGTCAACATCGGCCTCTACCTGCATTTGTTTTAAATCTTGTGCAATGGTAAAAAGTGTAGGCGTACTATAACTGGCTGCAACGGTTTGGCCTTCGTCAATATCCCTTGAAAGTATTACACCGTTAATAGGTGAGTAAATATTGGCATATCCCAAATTGGTCTTTGCTTCTTGTAATTCAGACAAACGTTGCGCTGCCGTACCTTTTGCTGTTTCATAGTTATACACGGCGGCGTCATAATCAGCCTTGCTGATTACTTGGTTTTCGTACAGTGTTTTTTGTCTTTCATAGACTTCCTTCATATAATTTCTTTGGCTCACCGCATTGTCATAGGAAGCTTGGGCCTGTACGGTAGCAGCTTTAAGGTTTGTCTTGTCCAACTCGGCAATCAATTGTCCTTCGGTCACTACACTGTTGTAGTCCACATATATTTTTTCTATCACACCGGATACTTGAGTACCCACGTCTACCTGCGTAATAGGTTCAATGGTGCCCGTTGCCGTGACCATGGTGGTTACATCCGCCTTTTTGGCAGCTACCGTTTTTGCTTCAATGATGACGTCATCATTACCTTTTAAAAAGCTATAAGCCACAAAAGCTATTACAGCCAAGGCAATGCCGCCTATTATGATTTTTGTTTTATTTTTCATTTTGATTAAAGTTTAATTTCGTTTCCTTGATAGAATTGTAATAATTGATGGTATAAAATATTTAAATACTTTGCTTGCAAATAGTTTTGTTGTGCACTGGTATAGGTGTTTTGACTTATTACCAGATCAGTGGTACTAAGATCCCCTAGTTCATATTTTTTCTGTGCTAGTTTATAAGACTGTTCCG
The DNA here is from genome assembly GCF_018100785.1 of Maribacter sp. MMG018. Lineage (GTDB taxonomy): Bacteria > Bacteroidota > Bacteroidia > Flavobacteriales > Flavobacteriaceae > Maribacter. The sequence continues at coordinate 788,454 of NZ_JAGJEC010000002.1, forward strand.
CGGCTTGCAAAGATGCTTCCGCCGCCACCAATTGTTCTTGTGACGATAATGTATTTTGATATGCCGTTTCTACTTTTTGAATAACTTCTTTTTCTATGCTCTGTTTTTGTAACTGTGCTTTTTCGATGTTTATGGATGCGGTCTGTACCGCCGCCTTTGTTTGGTTTCTATTAAAAATCGGAATGTTTAGGCTTAACCCTAACCGTTGGTTAAAATTTAGGTCCAACTGATCTGCAAAAGAGCTGTTATTGATACTTGTATATCCAGAACCTACACTACCCGTAAGGGTCAATGTTGGTAAATATCCACCTTTGGCAATGTCCAATTCTTTCTCGTTTATGGCGATATTCATACTGCTGGCCTCTACTTCTGGTAGAAAAGAAAGCGCATTGTTATAAATACTTTCTTTGTTGAGTTCTAGATTTAAAAGATCCATATTCTCGTCAATGGTCTCAATTTCCAAATTCTGCAAAGGAGATAGTTCCAGTAATTGTTTTAAAGTAATTATATTTTGTTCGTATTGATTTTTGGCGGCAATCAAATTATACTTGTTGGTCGCCGCTTGGCTCTGTGCTTCGGTATAATCCGTTAGCGCAATGGTACCGGCATCCAATCGTGTTTTTGCTCTAATAACTTCCTGTTCCGAGGCTTCTAGATTGTTTTCGGCGATAGAAATACCTTCTTTACTAAAAAGTGTCTGCAAGTAGGTTTCTAGAATACTGATGACAATGTTGTTCTTGGCCTCTTCCGCCAAAAGACTATTTTGTTCTATCAACAGTTTATTTTGGGCCACCTGGTTCGTAAGTTGATTCCCTTTAAACAGCGTCATAGAGGTATTAACCCCCAGGTTTGTGTTATGGATCTGATCAGACACATAATCACTGGTAATGGGGTCGATAGAGGTACCGTTCGTAAAACTTTGGGTAGCGCTACCATATAAATTGGGAAGCTTTGCCGATTTGGATGTCTTGTAATCCACCTCGGATATACGCTCGTTCAGGGTAGCCTCTTTAATGGTAATATTATTTTCTATAGCATAGTCGATACAGTCCTGTAAAGACCATATTTTAGTACCTGAATCGATTACAGGTTCTTGGGCAAAAGCAAATTGAGCAAATAAAATGCCTGCTATGACGATATATTGTTTCATCTAATGCGTGTTTTAATTAACACTTCAAAAATGAAACATTACCATTATTTAATAAAAGCAAATAGAAGTCTTGGCCATTTGCCTATACGAAAACCATTTTTTTATCGATGGGATTTTTGGGGCAAGTTGTAATATGGACTACTTACTAACTTGCCCCATTTTATTATAGTAGACTTATTTTCTTCTTGATCTCGGCCAATTGACCTTGTAGTTCTTTAAACCTTTCCAATTCCTCGTTTCCGGGAGTTTTGTCGGCCCTACCCACAATATTGGAGAGGTAAGAAATTTGTGCTACCAACATTTGCTGAGGATAAGCACCTTCATCGTTCTTAAGTGCTTTTAATATATTTTGAAGTTGGCCCTTTTTATCGGAATTGGTAGTTTTTTTGATTGTTTTTTCTAAATCGGCCTGTGTTTTTCTCGCATCGGATAACAGGTCGATCACCTTTTTTTGAAAAGACAACTGTTCTTTTATAGTGCCCGTTGTAATCCCTTCGTCCTTTAGTCTAGGGTCTATAAGTATTTCAAAAGGTTGCTCCATTGTTTTGTCACCTACCGTTAACTTGGCAATATAAGAACCTGGGGCCACCATAGGGCCATTTTTAAAGCTTCTTCTCTTATTACTGCTCCATGCTCCTTTTTGCCTTAAATCCCACTCAAAACGATTGATTCCCTTTTTCGTTTCCAATTTATTGTCGGCATATCTAAAGACCATGCTCAATCCCATATCCTCTACTTCTTCAGAAGTTGATTTTAACAAGGTAGAATCACTGACGATGGTGACAACCGGAGCGTTGTTCGCATCCAATATTTCTAATGTAACCCCCTCTTTAAATTCTTTTGGTAAATAATAATCGATGGTAACACTGGTGGTAGGGTAATTTGGAAAAGCACTTGAACGCCAAGGTGTTCTGTACCTAATCGTGTTCTCGGGTTTAAAAAGAACGGCATCGTCTTTTAAATCGGTGATTTTTGGATTTCTTAAAGATGTAATGTTGTCCAAAATCCAAAATCCACGTCCCATAGTACTTAAAACGAGGTCTCCCCTATTTATAATAATATCGGTGATCGGGGTAACAGGCAAATTTTGCTGAAAACTTTTCCAAGTCTTGCCATCATCGAACGAGATAAACATTCCAAATTCTGTTCCTGCGTACAACAACCCTTTGGCTTTAGGGTCTTCCCTTAAAACCCGGGCAGTATGGTCGGAAGGAATTCCATTGGAATCTGTACTGATCAATTCCCAACTTTTTCCGTAATCTTCGGTTTTGTAAATGTATGGTGTCATATCTCCCAACAAGTGCCTATCGACGGTAATATAGGCTTTGGCCGGATCAAATTGTGATGGTTCTATGGACTCTACCCTACCGCCTTTCGGAAGTTTTTTGGGGGTTACATCGGTCCAAGTCTGTCCGCCGTCCTTAGTAATGGATATGACCCCATCATTAGACCCTGTCCAAATTAAACCTTCTACCAATTTTGATTCCCTGATGGAGTATAGCGTACTATAATATTCTTCTCCGGTAATGTCTCTAGTTATAGGGCTTCCGGATATTACCTGCTTATCCTCTTCGAAAGCTGTAAGGTCGGGTGAAATAGTTTCCCATATTTGACCGCCATTTCTGGTCTTATGTAAGTATTGCGATCCCATATACACGACATCGGGATCATGTGGAGATACATGTACGGGGGCAACACGCTGAAAACGATACTTTAAATCTTTTGGATTGTGACCATAAATGTTAGAGGCTCCAATGGAATATTCCCTATCCATTCCCGTTCGTTTATCATAAACACTAAAACGGCCTTTACAGTTGTTATAAACGATGTTATGATTACCTGGTTTGGGGATGGTAGGGCCTGTTTCACATCCTCCCGTGGCGATCATCACCTGTGTTCCTTGTGGAGAAGTGGCACTTGGCGATGAACTTGGTATCGCAATGGTCGTATTGTCTTGCTGCGCTCCATATACCCAATATGGGTATTGGTCATCTACGGCTACCTGATATATTTCTGCTGTTGGTTGGTTAAACTGCGTAGACCAGGTCTTACCCCCATTATGGGATACATTGGCACCACCATCATTACATTGGATCAATAGGTCTGGATTATCCGGGTTTAACCATATATCATGATTATCGCCATGTGGAACGCTCATTCGTTTCCATGTTTTCCCTCCGTCCACAGATTTTAATAAAGGGTTTGCATTGGAGTAAACGATATCTGGGTCGGTAGGATCTAGCTCTATATTGGTATAATAAAAAGGTCTGTTTACTAGACCTATATTGCTAGATGTTTGTTTAAACGTTTTTCCTTGGTCGACCGATTTATAGACACCTCCTTCTTTTTCGGGTGCTTCTATAACGGCGTATAAAATGCTGGAATCTGTCGGAGATACGGCCAAGTCTATTTTGCCGATCAATCCCTTTGGAAGTCCATCTTCCAATTTTACCCAATCTTTACCACCATTAATTGATTTATAGATGCCTCCTTCATGGTTCTCACCACCCGAGATAATGGTCCATGGGGTACGTTGTGCCTTCCAGGCTGCCGCATATACAATATTCGGATTACTGGGTAATAACTCTAAATCGGCAAAACCTGTTTTATCTGAAATATATAGTACTTTTTCCCAAGTCTCACCCCCATCCGTAGTCTTATATATACCACGTTCCTCATTTGGTTTAAAAGCATTTCCTATGGCAGCGACCCATACTATATTATGGTCGGTGGGGTCGATTTCCACAGCTCCTATCTGACCGGCATTTTCCAACCCTATGTGCTTCCAAGTTTTTCCGCCGTCAATAGATTTGTAAACACCTTTGCCGCTAATAATATTACTTCGCAATCCGTCAGAACCAGTGCCTACATAAACAATATTGGGATCGTTATGTGCAATTTCGATGGCTCCAATAGAAGGAGTGTCAAAATAGCCATCAGATACGTTGTTCCATGTAGTCCCGTAATCATCAGTCTTCCAAACACCACCACCCGATGCTCCTAAATAAAAGGTGCCCGGTAACATTGCAGTGCCTGTTACAGTGGTTACACGTCCTCCTCTAGAGGGGCCTATGGTACGGTATTGGAACTCAGAAAAATCTTGGGCCGAAGTTGAATGGTTAACAAGTGTAAAAACAAGAATCGTGGTAAAAAGAAATAACTTCTTCATAATGAATTTAAAGAATTGGTTGGTTTTGCTTTAAAGTTAATAAATGAATATCGCAATTCGGTAGTGAGAAACCATTTTTTAGAATTTCTAATAGAAAGGGGCCTTGGTATGGAAAAAAGAAAAAAGAGGGCTATATATTTAAAGAAAAACTATCCCTTTTGATTACGTTTGAGATTTAAGAAAGCTTCTTGCAGTTTTTTTGTGATAGTACCGGTATCATTACCCGAATAATACTTGTGGTCGTCTATTTGTTGGATAGATGCGATCTGTGTACTGGTACCTGTTAAAAATGCTTCTTGCATCTTATCGATATCATCTAAAGAAATAGGGGTTTCTTTAAATTTAATACCCAATTGCCTACATAATTGCAGTACCACGATTCTCGTAATGCCATTTAAAATAAATTCATTGGCAGGATGGGTATACACGGTATCGTTCTTCACAAAAAATACATTGCAGTGCGAAGCTTCGGTTATTATACCGTTTCTTACCAAAATCGTTTCAAAGCAATTGTGCTGCATGGCCTGTTCGTTCAGCATTACATTACCTAAAAGTGACGTCATTTTTATATCGCACCGAGACCATCTAAAGTCGTTGGCGGTCATGACCTTGGCATGCATTTCATTAATATCCGGATATACCTTTGGAACCGCATACATCATTACCGTAGGAGTAATATCTTTTGGGTAGGAATGTTGACGGGGAGCAACACCTCTAGTTATATGTATGTAAAGAAAGCAGTCTTTATTTACCAAATCGGTAGCCTCTAACAGTCTATCGATTTCTTTAGGTAACCGTTCAATATCGTAAGTAATATTGATTTTCCGAAGCCCGTCGGCCAATCTGTCAAAATGTTCTTTTTTATAAAAGAAGGCTCCGCCAATTTGGGCCATGGCCTCATATATACCATCCCCAAATATAAAGCCTCGGTCAAAAACGGAGACCTTGGCATTTTCAACCGCTACAATGGCTCCGTTCAAATATATTTTTTCAGGAAACCCTTTCATTATATAAGATGTTGTAAATGCTTTTTAAAATAAGTTGCGCTATCGCTAATGCTTTGCATAGAATTTTCGGCAAAATTGCCGCCCTGTTCTATATAATAGTAATCTAGGCTTTCTTTGTTCAACCCTTGCAGCATTTTTTGGTAATCTATGCTGCCATTGCCCAATTCCGAATAGTCGCGGGTTACCTTGTCCATATCCTTTATGTGCCACATGACATAGCGGCTTGGGTTTTGCGCTATCCATTCTTCCGGACTTTTTGTAGAAGAATGTTTTACCCAATAAAGGTCTATCTGTAATTTCACCAATTCGGGATCGGTTTCCCTTAAAATAATGTCGTACCCGACCTGTCCGTTTTCTTCCTCAAATTCAAAACCATGGTTGTGATAGGCAAAATGAAGCCCAGCATTAGTTACCCGCTCCCCTATTTTGTTCAGTTTGCCAGATAATAATTTAAAATTGTCCAGGTTTCTATATTCGGGCGCCAACCAGGGCCATGTAATATATTTTGCCCCGATGGCATGTGAACCTTCTATACATTTGTCTACATAAGAAAGAAGCTCCTCTTCCGGTTTTTTAAAGAAATCGGAAAAATTGTAATGACCACTGGATATACTAAAGTTTATATCGTCCAATACCTTTTTAAACTCTTTGGCCTTTAACCCATAGTAAGCCCCCTCTTTTTCATTAAAACCATACAGTTCACCATCTTCATAACCAAGTTTTGTTACCTGCTTTAAGGTTGCAACGGGATCTATGGCCATAGCATCTCGGATGGTGAACAACTGTAGTCCCATTTTATAATTTTTCTTTTTTATGAAATTGGGAATCGGCATTAATAATGCAGCGGAAGCTAGGCTAGATTGTTTTAAGAACGATCGGCGGCTACTGTTTGCACAAGTTTTCATATTAGAACCATCTTTTAATTAATACTTGCTACTTGGGTGTTTGTATACGTAACCCTGTAGATGGCATCTGCGTAGTCATCGGAAATCAATAAAGAGCCATCTTTTAGCCACAACAGATCTACGGGCCTTCCCGTTACTTTTTGTGTTTCATCATTTAGCCAACCGTCTATAAACGGTTTCATGTCTTTTACTTCGCCATCTTGAATATCGGCCAACATAATACGGTAACCTACTTTTTCGCTTCTGTTCCAAGAACCATGCTCTGCTATAAAGGCTTTTCCGTCATAAGAGGACGGAAACATATTGCCAGACTTAAATTTTATGGATAAAGGAGCAACATGTGCTCCCAATTGTTGTGCCGGGGCCACAAAATCTGAACAAGGGCGATCATTGCCAAACTCGGGGTCTTGTACTATACCTCCATGACAAAACGGATACCCAAAGTGCTGGCCCATTTCTGTAATACGATTTAATTCGCATGGCGGAGTATCATCGCCGAGCATATCCCTACCATTGTCGGTAAACCACATTTCTCCGGTGTCTGGGTGCCATGTAAACCCGACCGAATTACGAACACCCCTCACATAAATTTCTCTATTGCTCCCATCTGGATCCATTCTGGTAATTGTAGAAAAACGCTCGTCCTCATCGGTACGGTTACATATATTGCATGGTGCGCCTACCGGAACATATAATTTGTCGTCCGGTCCAAAAGCGATATATTTCCATCCGTGGTGAAATTCTGTAGGATAATCATCATATATCAATTCTTTTTTTAACTCTCCGTTCAACTGACTTTCGATAGCTGGATATTTCCAAAGACTTCCTACCTGGGCCACATATAGATCTCCATTTCTCATGGTAACCCCATTTGGCATTTCCATGGTATCCAACACTATAATCGTTTCTGCATTGTAATCTCCATCGTTATCTTGAATGGCATAAACCGTATTCTCATTTCTTGTGCCTACAAATAGGGTGCCTTCATCTCCCATAGCCATAGAGCGGGCACCATCTATGCCGCGAGCATATACTTTTATTTCGAAACCATCAGGTAAATTCAGGTCCATAAGGGCTAGGTCCGTACTGTCCAATGGAACTTTTTTCTCGGTACCTTTAGTTTCTTTGTTCTCCGGTTTTGTTTCCTTGCATGCCAATATCATTAACGATATAAATACTAAAAAAGAAACTCTGTAAAATTGTTTTTTCATTTTGGTGGTTGTTTAATATTGCTAAGATACACAAGCCATGTTATTATGCCCAAGATAATATGGTTAAGCGGTTATAGATCTATTCTACTTTTATAAGGCTGGTTATGCCCTATTTTTCTTTACGCATTTATTTTAACGTGTTTATGGGTTTTATGACCTGCCTTTTCTATTTGTAGACCAAAGAAAAATAATTCTATTATAGTGTTTAATTATTATATACTTGAATTTTAGGGTATTTTTTTATCATTTTAATAAATAGTATGATCGATTTTAATTAAGTTGTGCGCACCAACCGAACAACCAATGAAATTTAAAATATACTCTTTGTATGTTTTTTTGGCATTTACCATTACGACATATGCACAAAAAAAGAACCAGGCATATAAACTACATATCAAAAAAACCACTGTTCCCGTCAAAATAGATGGTAAAGGTGATGATCCTGCATGGCAAGAGGCCGATGAGGCAAAGGATTTTTTTAGGGTGTTGCCTATGGACGATGGTTTGGCCAATGAGCAAACCGTTATTAAAATGACCTATGACGAAAAGAACCTTTATTTGTTGGCAACGTTTTATAATGCTACCAAGGCCAATTATTTTGTAGAATCGTTACGGCGTGATTTTAGCTTTGGAAAAAATGATAATTTTCTACTTTTTTTAGACCCTTTCAATAACCAGACCACAGGTTTTTCATTTGGGTCGAATGCCTATGGCGCCCAATGGGACGGTACCATGTTCAATGGTTCTTCCATAGATCTTAATTGGGACAGCAAATGGATATCTGAGGTTACCCGTGATGATGATAAATGGGTGTTCGAAATGGCGGTCCCCTTTAAATCTATTCGGTATGGTGAAGGGGTTACAGAGTGGGGCATTAATTTTAGTAGGCTTGACTTAAAATCGAGTGAAAAATCTAGTTGGACCCCCATCCCTAGACAGTTTCCTACCGCTGCCTTAGCATATACGGGGACTTTGGTATGGGATGCCCCACCACCTCCGCCCGGCACCAATTTTTCTATAATACCGTATGTTCTAGGGGAAGTTAACAGAGATTTGGAAGCGGATGGAGATACCAAGACAAATGGAAAAATTGGAGGAGACGTGAAGTTTAGCTTAACCTCTTCCCTAAATTTGGATCTTACGGTAAATCCGGACTTTTCTCAAGTAGAAGTAGACCGTCAAATTACCAACCTGGATCGGTTTGAGCTGTTTTTTCCCGAGAGAAGGCAATTTTTTCTAGAGAACGGAGATCTTTTTGCCAACTTTGGTTATGAAAACATTAGACCGTTTTTTTCTAGAAGAATTGGTCTTGGAATACCCATACAGGCGGGAGCCCGGGTAAGTGGGAATTTAAACGACAAATGGCGTTTGGGCATTATGGATATGCAGACGGCCAGTGATAGCGAAAGTGGTCTGCCTAGTCAGAATTTTGGCGTACTGTCTTTGCAACGCAAGGTATTCGGGCGAAGTAGTATTGGGTTTATGTTCGTTAACAAACAGTCTATTAACTATCCACAGGAAAATGATTCCATTAACAATTTGTACCCTAAGTATAATAGAAACTTCGGAATGGAATATAATTTAGCTTCGTCCAATAACCTATGGAGCGGAAAGGCATTTTTTTTAAAGTCGTTTGCCCCAGACGAAATAGGAAATGGTGTAACACAGGGAGCACATATAGAATACAATAGTAGAAAATGGAATTGGAGAGTACAAGAAGAATGGGTTGGTGAAAAATATACGGCCGAAGTGGGGTACGTACCTAGAAGAGGGTATGTGAACTTGAGTTCTAAACTAGGGCATGTATTTTTTCCAAAGTCCGGACCTATCGTAAGTCACGGTCCAGAGTTGAATATATCGTACTTTTTTAACGAGGCGTTTAGACAAACGGATCATTTGGCCTATGTTGTCTATCAATTCGATTTTAGAACAAGAAGTAATTTAATGTTCTTTCTGTCCGATGATTATGTAGAACTATTGTCTCCTTTTGACCCTACCAGATTAGGTCTAGAGAGTTTGGCAGTGGGCACCAAGCACCAATGGAACGCTTTTGGGTGGGAATACGAATCTAAACCTCAAAGTTTGTTCACCTATGCGTTTGCCGGTCGTGTCGGAGGATATTATCAAAATGGTAACCGAACAAGCCTTACCGCGGACCTGGGCTATCGTTTTCAACCATATGTGAGTTTAAACGCTAATTTAAATTATAACCATATTGATCTTCCGGCACCTTGGAACAAGAACGAATTTTGGTTGATCGGGGCCGAGGCGGATATAACCTTTACCAACAAGTTGTTTTTTGCGAACCTGTTTCAGTATAACGAGCAAACAAGGAACCTTAACGTAAATTCGCGTCTTCAATGGCGTTATAGCCCTGCTTCAGATTTGTTTCTGGTATATACCAATAACTATTTCATAGAGCCTTTTGAGGGGAGAAATTGGGGGGTGACCTTAAAATTCACCTATTGGTTGAATAATTGATTCAACCCATTGCAATCACTTCCATTATTCCTTTTGCGGCTGTTTCGCCAGAAGTCATGGCTGCGTTCAAAGAACCGTTTAGAAGGTAGTCTCCGGCAAGAAAAATACGGTCGGTAAGCCGGGTCTCTGTAGGTATCATGCTATATCGTAAATCTTTTGTATCGGGAAGGGCTTTTTTAATGCTGTACCTTTTTAAATAACGATCTACATCAATGTTGGCGAATTTTTTAAGCTCCTTTTTTACTTCCTGTATCAATTGGTATTCCGTTAGATCATGATTTTTTACAACCGTCACAGAAAGTAGCTCATCTTCCCCTTGTTGAAGACATTGTAGCGAGGTGTGATAAAAGAAGTTGTTGATAAGGGCCCCTTTATCGGCTATTAGCCCGATCAAGGGTTTTTTGATTGATTTTTTTAAGCATGTAAAATAGAGCGTATCAGAAGAATGCCATGCTATCTGTTGTGTTTTTAGATTGGGCATTACCTGAGAAGCTTCGGTGGCAATAATGGTATAGTCCACAAATTCTTTAGTGTCATCAGAAAAAAGTAGCTCTCCATTTCTACAACTGGTAACGGTAGTATTGAATTTAAAGGAAGTGCGCCTTAACCTATTCTTTAACTGTAAGGGAATAGCTTCTATACCGGCTTTGGGTACCGCCGCATGGCCCATACCGAACATTTTGTATACAAATTGAAACATACGGCTCGATGTCTCTAAATTTGGCTCTAAAAAAATACCGTTAAAAAAGGGCTTAAAAAAAGTGCTTATCATTTCTTCCGAAAAACCAAGGTCTTTTAGATAACTTATGGTGGAGGTTTCGGGCTCCATGAAAATTTTTTCTAAGGTCTTGCGCTTTAGGCTATTGTTCAGCTTAAGAATCTTCCATTTATCTTGAATATTTCCAATACCAGAAAACAATGTGGAAAAGAGAAGGTTTGGTTCTCTTAGGGGATCACCAATGGATACGGACTTTCCTTTTTTAAATATTTGTGCTCCCGGCAGAAAGTTCTGAAGCTCTAAAGAATCATAGTCCAAATATTTAGAGGCCATTGGGTAGGCATCCAACAAAACTTGAAAACCATGGTCCAATTGGTAACCATCGATAATTGATGTTTTGACCCTACCACCTACGCTGTCGGTCTTTTCATAGATTACAGGAGAATATCCTTGTTCCTCAAGGTTTAGGGCTGCAATCAAGCCACTTATGCCTGCACCTATAATCGCTATTTTGGGTGATTCCGTTTCCATAGTTTAAAAGTAAGAAAAGAAACGACCTTAGCGGTATGCTAAAATAGAAATGAAATGCTTCTTTGTTTTAATCTTCGGGTGGATGTCCGTGGATATCTTCAAAAACAGAATCAAAGTTTTCACGTAAATAGGCGTTCAATTTCTTTTGATAGTCCTCTTTAAGCCAACTTAGGAAATTGTGGGTACTTTTACTGATACATTTTCCGTAGACGTGAATTCTATTATCAATATCTTCCTTTAATAACTTGGCAAGGGCAAGGGCATCATACACATCTTCACTGTTTTCGATACAGATATAGGCATGTTGTGCAATAGATCTTTCTAAGACAACCTTTGACGATTCACCTGCATAGGTGGCCTGCTCATAAGTTTTCTTGATATCAAAATATGTTTCCTCCGAATTTTTGAACTCTTCTTTTATTTCATCGGAAAGTTCATGGCGAAAAGCACTTTCTATTTCTTCGTCATCTTGTATACGATCCATGTAGTAATTGGGCGATTTAAAAATCGATACCCAATCCAGATCTGCTCCCCACGGACCAAAACGATACATGTTGTTACCAAGGTCTATTACGGTAAATTTGGATTTATTGTTCAACACACGAGATCCCCTACCGATCATTTGATAATACAAGGTCAAAGATTTGGTGGCCCTGTTCAAAATAATGGTTTCTATGGTAGGCTCATCAAAACCGGTCGTCAAAATACTTACCGATGTTAATATGGCGTCGGGTGTTTCCTTAAACCATTTTAAGATTTGTTTTCGTTGTTTTTTAGTAGCCGTATTGTCTAGGTGCATGATAGGCAGCCCGGCATTTTTAAATGTATAATAGACTTGAATAGACGTTTCTATACCATTATTGAAAATAAGGGTCTTTTTGCCTTTTGAGTGTTTTGTGTAAGCTTCTAAAAGCTTGTTTAACATGGACGGACTCGTATATAGGTCCGCCGAAGATTTAACGGTATAGTCCCCATTGGAACCGACTTCCAAAGAGGTTAGCCCCATGTCGTATTGAAATACTTCTGCCCTGGCCAAAAAATCGTTCTCAATTAGGTTCTGAATAGATTCGCCCGGTATCAGCTCATCATAATTGCTGTTCATGGGTAAATCTTTGTTCGAACTTAAAGGCGTGGCGGTAACCCCCAGAATAAAAGATTTCTCAAAAAACTTGAATAATTTTGTGAAAGAATTGTAATGGGCCTCATCGACAATGACAAGACCTACGTCCGAAATATCCAATTTATCGTCGTTAAGCCTATTGTTCAATGTCTCTACCATGGCCACGTAACAACTATATTTCTCTTGATCGTCAAGATTTGCCTTACTGTTGACCACTTTATTGACCACACCAAAACTGGTTAACATTTCAGAAGTTTGGTTACATAGTTCTACCCTATGTGTCATAACCAAAACTTTCTTTGAGTGGTTTTTAAGGTATTGCCGTACTATTTCGGAAAAAATAACGGTTTTACCACCCCCTGTAGGTAGCTGGTAAAGTAAGTGGTAATCTTCCCGTTCGTTCTCGAACTTTTCAAAAATTTGTTGAATTGCGCCTTGCTGATAACTATAAAGCTCTTTGTCCGTCTTTTTTTCCTGTAATTCAAAAACTGTCTCTTGCATTATATCTTTTTCTGAAGGATGCAAAGGTAAGGCGTTCCACCTGCGAATGCTAATGAAATGGGATAAAAAGGGTATCTTTCCGACCAATGAAACTGTTGGCAGGATAAAAAAATGATAGGTCACCACCATTTTAAAATCTATAAGCCTTTTGGAATGTTAAGCCAATTAACTTCTGGAGAGGAACGACAATTACGTAAAAAGAAATTTCTTAGAGAGCTATATGAGTTTCCGCAAGGAACAATGCCGGTAGGTCGATTAGATGAGAAGTCGGAAGGCTTAATGTTGATGACAACCGATGGAAAATTAACCGATCATATAAATAATTCAGGGGTAGAAAAAGAGTATTTGGCGCTTTTGGACGGAGTAATAAACGATGCTGCCATACAAAGGCTGCAACAAGGGGTATCCATTGGTCTGTTCGGAAAAAAATACACAACAAAACCTTGTGTGGTAAGGCGGCAGCAACCCCTTTTAGGTCTGCCAGCTGCAAATTCTAAATTAAGAATAGGGGCCCATAGAGAAAATTCTTGGATCAGTATCGTATTAACGGAAGGAAAGTTTAGACAGGTACGTAAAATGACCGCAGCCGTTGGTTTCCCTACCATACGATTGGTGCGTATAAGAATCGGTGATTACAGAATAGGGAATATGAAAGAAGGAGAAGTTATAAAACTCGACAAGCTAATTATTTAGTTTTTTAGACGAGAACCTCGAAAACAGTGTCAGTCTTTTCTTGGTGTTGATAAAATATACGCCCGTTAAAAGTATAATGGCCGCCACTGCAGATTGTAGGGTTATTTCCTCTTGTAGAAAATACCACCCCAACAACATTGCAATAATGGGATTCACATAAGACGAGGTAGCCACTTTTTCCGGTGACACCACTTTTAGAAGGTAGTTGAACGCGGTAAAGGCCACGATACTTCCCAACAGCACCAAAAGAATCATAGACCATTTCACAGGGGTACTCCAATTAACTGGGGAAACCCACTTTTCTCCTATCGCCAAACTAATGACAAATAACATTACACCACCGGTTACCATTTGATATCCTGTGTTCACAAAATAATTTTTGGGTAAATTGGCCTTACCTACAAATAGGCTACCATAGGCCCAACTTAGCATGCATGTAAATATTAAGATCATTCCGGTCAGGGCTCCCTCTTTTGATATAATTTGTTGTTGACTTACAAGAAGGTAAATGCCGACCATGCCGAGAGCCACCCCCACTAAAGACATAGCCTTTATCTGTTTTCCTTGTATGACTCTCATTAATAAAAGAACAACCAAGGGTTGCGCGGAAATTTCCAAGGCCGCGAACCCACTGTCCACATATTTTAAGGCCCAGACCACTACCCCATTACCAAAGGTTAAAAAAAGAAAACCGGCAATAATGGTGTTGATCAATTGCTGTCTGCTGATCTTTAGCGGTATTCCAGAAAATTTGGCTATCAAAAAAATAAGACAGCCGGCCGTTACAAAACGCATTCCGGCGAGCATAAATGCAGGAAGTTCTGTAACCGCGATTTTATTAAGTAGGTAGGTAGAGCCCCAAATAACATAGATAGCAAAAAAAGCCAGTATAATTAGACCTGTATTGCGCTTGGGGCCAGTCATTTTAAAAAAATGTAACTAGGTTAGATTTTTTTTACTCTTACGGCGTTCATGCCTTTCATGCCTTTTTCCAACTCATAAGAAACTTTATCGTTTTCCATGATCTCATCTATAAGGCCGCTAACGTGTACAAAATATTTTTCGTTGTTTTCAGCGTCGATGATAAAACCGAACCCTTTTGAGGAATCGAAAAAGGATACTTTTCCGTTTCTTACCGGATCAAATTCCTCTATATCACCTTCTTCTTTTTTAGGTATTCCCAAGACAATGTCTTCTGCGTCTATTTCGACTTTCATTGTTGGGTCTGGTGGAGTGTCCACTAAATTTCCATTGTAATCCACATAGGCAAGAGGTATACCAGAAGTTCCGCTTTCTTTGGCAGCTTGTTTTCTGGCTAATTTTTTCTTTTGTTTCTCTTCCCTTTTCTTTAAGCGTTTTTTTTCTTTCTCTGTCTTGTTAAATGTTTGTTGCGATTTTGCCATTCGTAATTTTAAAGTAGTATCTAATTAATGTTAAAGAAGAAATAGAAATTCATGTTCACTATCATGAAATGTAATTGTAATCAGAACTACAAAACCGTTCACTTTGAGGTCGGAGCAAGATTCCCCTGTTTCCCTTAAACTTTGTCAAAGATAAGTTATGTTTTTGGATTTATGATGTCATTAACGTTAAGTATTATAACCAGAATTGTATTTACTAGCCATTTTGTGGTACCCTATTGCACAATTTAAGACTAAAAAAATGTTTAGATGCCTCATATAAAAAATTATAATTTTCATATTTTTTATGATAAATTTATTTAAATAACTGTAATTCAGATACATATGTTCCATTGTCGCCAATTGAATATGTTAAATAATGCTTAAAACAGTACCTTTTATAACATAGTACTGTAACAAAAATAATACTTCTTCGTCTTCTAGATATAACAACTTAATAATCATCAATTAAAAATCAATATCATGAGAACTTTTATCAATCAATCACCGACAGAATCAAGAAGACATTCATTCTTTTCAACTTTTAGAAACAGTAAAAGAGTACAATGGGCAGAAGTTAGAAACCATACCCATTAAATTTTAAATTAATCAATCGTCAATTATCAATCATCAATTAAAAATCAATATCATGAGAACTTTTATCAATCAATCACCGACAGAGTCAAGAAGACATTCCTTTTTTTCAACTTTTAGAAACAGTAAAAGAGTACAATGGGCAGAAGTTAGAAACCATACCCATTAAATTTTAAATTCATCAATTATCAATCATCAATTAAAAAACAATATCATGAGAACTTTTATCAATCAATCACCGACAGAATCAAGAAGACATTCATTCTTTTCAACTTTTAAAAACAGTAAAAGAGTACAATGGGCAGAAGTTAGAAACCATACTCATTAAATTTTGAGGTATGTGCAAACAAAATCCCAAGAATATTGTGATTCTGACAAAATGAAAAAGGATAAGATCTCATCAATCTTATCCTTTTTTTTATGTGCTATTTTCGTTGCTGTTATTTCTTCATGTCAAAGAAATAAAGTGTAACTAATCTCTAAGATTAATTTCTTCTACGGCTCCGTTCGGATAGGTTATGGTCGCAACATCGTCACAAGTACCATCTCCAAAATCAACGATTAAAGTAAGACCATTTTTAGCAACGGTCATCGTACCATCGTTTAAATAACTGCAAGCATAGTTGCCTTCTAAAGTAGAGCCTACGGTAACATTATAAGTATTTCCATCGTCCACTACGGTCCAAGTACCGTCTATACCAAAGGTGGTGGTTTCTAAACTGTCGCCAAAACTTAAGGTAAAGGTTTTTGTTCCGTCTTCCTCGATAACACTACCATCTTCCATAACTATACTCATGTCGCTTGTGGTAGTAAATGAGACGGAATTGTTCTCAGAATTGGTGCCGATATCATAGGTTCTGGTACCATTGATCTTAATTTCCCCAACATAAAAATCATTGTATGTGGCGGTAAAGGAGCTTGATTCGCTTTCAAAATTATAGGTTACCGTCAAGGTTCCGTTTACATTGTCCGTACCGTTCAAAACACAATTATTGAAGGTGGCCGTATAACCGGTATCTGTATAGGTAGCATAATAGCATTCTTCACTACTAATAGTTTTAGCCGTAGTACTGTTATTCATATAAAGGTCATACAAAGCGGTATCTACGACGCCAGATACATCATCGGCCTCTAAAATGGTCTTTAGCTCGGTATTGGTGAGCATTACTTCTTCTTGTGTCTCGGCATCATCGCTACAACTGTAGGATACGGTCAAAATGGCTGCAAAAAAGCCTAATTTTTTTAAAGTGGGAGTTACAATTTTCATTTGGTTTCTTTTGTAGGTTTCAGCATAGGAACGTAGAATGGTTGTTTTTAGTATTGCTTCGCAGGTACATTGAGCTTATTTTAGATAAACGGTAAACTTTGATCCACAATAAATTACCTTCACAATAAGTTAAATCGTATACGATACGTTATATTTGATGGATGTCTATTAAAACTAATTTACGAGATCGGGTACGTGATTACCTTTTGCAACAAATGCAAAGTGGCCATTTAAAAATTGGTAAAACCATAAATTTGGCGGCCCTTTCAAGAGAGTTGAACATTAGCGTAACCCCTATTAGGGAAGCATTGACCCAGTTACAGCAGTCGCGTATAATTAAAGCGGTACCCAACAGAGGTTTTATAGTATCCGATTTAGATGTAAAAGAGGCAGAAGAGTTATATGGTTTGGTTGCAAACCTAGAGGTTATGGCCATTGAAAGCTCTGAATTTGACGAAACCAGAATAGCAGAACTAAAAAAGCAGCAAGAAGTTTTTGAAAATGCGCAAGATGCATTGTCACGAATTCAGGCAGATCTAGAGTTTCACCATCTTTTGACCAAAGGATATCACAACAGTCTTGCCCTTGAGATTCTTAAGAACCTAAAAACAAGAATATTTTTTTATGAGCGTGCGTTTACCTCGGACGATTCTTTTTATAATAAATCCGATAATCAGCATGAGGCCATTATTTCTGCCATAGAAGACGATAATGTACCAACGGCTTCCCTCCTACTTAAAATGAACTGGATGCTTATTTTAAATTATATACAGAAAAAACTGACCGAGTAAATTATGCTTCTAGATCTTTGAGTACTTCGGCTGCATTATCCGTAATTTTCTTATAGCTTCTGTAGCCCCATCGAGTAATTACCGTTACGAACAAAAGCGCAATTATTATAGCAAACCATTGTATCGGTTCAGGTTTGACAAGAAAAACATTCTTATTGGATATAATTTTTGAAGATACGGGAACCACAATGAACATTAATAAAAAACTAAAGGCTATGCCTATTTGCTGTAGTTTTAGAAGATGGTTTTTTTCTTTTGTATAGGTTATCAATGTTTCGCGATACGTACCTTTTAAAATATTAAGATTTTTAATTTTTTTAAGGGACCGCAATACCAAGGTCGGCATTATTATAAGAAACCCTAAGGTAATGGCACCGCATAGCTGAAGATACCAGGTATCTAGCTTATAAAAATTTAGGATAATAAAAAGGGCTATACTATAACAGACGATGGCGCCTATTGTTTCATAAGTGTTCAATGTTTTAAACTTGTTCCTGTACTTGTCCTGTGTCATTTTAAGAATTATTTCGTTCGTTAGTTTTTCTTGTTTATTGAGCTGTTGGCTCAATTGGCTCCAAGCCGTTTGTAATTCGTTTAGTTCCATGATATATTATTTTGTCATGTTTTTCTTTAGTTTCGTTTTAATACGAGAAATTTTTGTGCCCACATTAGATTCCGAAAGTCCTGTTATCTCTGCCATTTCCTTATAACTTTTACCTTCTAGAAGCAATAACATCAGCCCTTTTTCTAATGGATTTAGATATTGTATTTGTTGGTACAATAGTTTTAAGCGCTCTTCTAAAACATCATTTTTGGTCTCCGTCCTATTTAAAATTACGTCGGTAATGGGCACGGAATTGGAGTTCTTTTTTGATTTTTTTAATTGCGTAATAGCGGTATTCATGGCCACGCGATACATCCAAGTACTGATCTTTGATTCGTTTCTGAACGTATCAAAATATTTCCATAATTGATAGACCACCTCTTGAAACAAATCTTCTTGGTCCTCTTTGTTGTTCGTATAAATAGAGGTAACCTTGAACAACAATCCTTGGTGTTCCCTTATCAAATTAGCAAAAACCGTTTCTTTGCCCATCTAGTAATATTCTTTTATAGGTAAGTATGACCAAGCTTGAAAAAATCACATGATTATAGATTTTTTTTCTTGAACGATTAAAAGATATGGCAAGACAACAAAATACTTGTGCTGCCGTTATTCATAAAAATAGTACATGCAGTTTTTAAATAAAGAGATAGAACAACTTACCAAGAAAAAAAAGTCTCCTTCTTTGGTGAAAAAAGAAATTTCCTGTGGCATTTTTCAAGATGTAGAAAATCTTCCTAAAAAAGAAACAGAGGCAGAAAGGTAATCGTTTATTCGAACAAAGACCTATCTAAACCGGGAACTATATTCAAAGCATTTTTATAATAAACCTTTTTGAGTACCTCGTCTGGCAGGTTTAGACCATACATTGCCCAAAATGCATGGTACTTTTTATAGTAGGGAAAGTACTCATCATTGCTTTCCAAAACCCTAAAATAGGTAGGAAACTCTTCGGGTTTCCAACTGTCTTTTCCAAAAAGGATCCTGTCTTGGTATTTAATGAAAAATGCCCTTGCATTTTGTGGTTGCCTACCCAATTCCGCTATCACGGCGGCTATGCCAACATACATATTCGGCATCTCGTCTAAAAGTGTACCCAATTTGGCCAAATTATTGGCATACCATCCCATATGGGCATTTATAAACTTGGTCTTTGGATGTTTTTTAAAAACGTTGTGTTGTTCTTTTATAATCTGTTCCCAAGGTGCAGGGTCTGTATCGGTACGTTTTCTTCTTGGATGCGTTTTTAACTCTAACCACCTTTCATTGTCACTGTTCATATCTTCCCAAAAAGGCTTTGGATCTGCCGCATGTATAAGTACAGGAATTCCCAGTTCACCACATTTTGCCCATATAGGGTCTAAACGTGGGTCGTCTATGGCCAATCTATTGCCATTTATATCTTTGTTCCGTAACCCCAAACTTTTAAAAACTTTAAGCCCTTTAGCCCCGTTTTTAACATCTTCTTCTAGTTGAGCCGCCGCTTTTTTGCCCCAATCTGCCCCGTCGGCCCCTTCAAAATCTACATTGGCAAAAACGGCAAACCGGTTTGGGTAGCTCTTATTTATATTTTCTATCTTTTTTTTAAGACTGGCACCGGAACCTCCACTAAGATTGATCATAATGCCTTCGTTCAGGTTATCCATGTCGGCCAACAAACTTGTGAGCTTTTTCACGGACATATCCCTTTGATGGCTGTGTACATCTATAAA
The DNA here is from genome assembly GCF_018100785.1 of Maribacter sp. MMG018. Classification (GTDB taxonomy): domain Bacteria; phylum Bacteroidota; class Bacteroidia; order Flavobacteriales; family Flavobacteriaceae; genus Maribacter. Next base: position 808,308 of record NZ_JAGJEC010000002.1, read on the forward strand.
AGGAAATTTAGCCCGTTTTATCTCTTTTCCCGGTACTACAAGGGTAGATTTAGGGTTGTATTCCTCAAAACTCATTTCTTGTGCACTCATAGCGAGCGATTGAAATAGGGTAATTACAATAAAGAAATAAATTTCTTTGGTAAAGTTTGTTTTAGTCATGCAGTGGTTTGTTATGGTTTTGTTTATATATGGTTTTATATTCCTCAAAGGTGTCAATGTCCGCGACCATGTTACCCGCATCCAATGTTAATACCTCTTTTTTGTATTTAACAAGTACATTTCTTGCTCCGAAATCTGATTCTAATTTACACAATTCTTTAAGTATGGACCGATGGAAAATTGCAGGTACTCCGGCTTTGTTTTCGTATGCACTGGCAACTATCAAATTATTGCCCAGGTTAAATTCATCAATTAACTTGTTATAATAATTTACGGTAAACAGCGGTTGATCGGCCAAACAGATCAAAACACCCTCTATTTGTATATTCAAGTTCAAAATATAGCGTACTCCAAAAGCGATACTACTGCCCAATCCGCTCGCCCAATCAGGATTCTCTATAACATCGCACTCAAGGGCCTTAAAGCCGATTTTATCGATAATAGTGGAAGCATTACCGCCCAACACTGCAACAGAAATACCTCCGGCACTTTGTTTAACCGTACTAATTGTATGTTCCAATAAAGTTTTTCCTTTCCAGGGCAATAGTTGTTTTATCCCATTCATTCTTCGGGATTCGCCTGCGGCCATTATTAAAACAGCTATGTTTTTAGACCTGTTCAATTATGTATGCCCTCTTTTTTGTCTTTCAACATCATGGGTTGTTGTTTGCGAATTACGGCCAATATTTCAGAAAGTATGGCTATAGCGATTTCTTCAGGGGCTTCCGCACCGATATTTAATCCTGCCGGACCGTTTATTCTATCAAAAAAATCGAAATCATCTTCTGGATACAGCTCAATATATTCCCCGAACAATTTCTCTCTTCTGTTTACGGGCCCCAACAGGCCAAAATACATGGGATTACAATTTTTAAGGATACGCAGGTATTTTAGGTCTTTTACATAACTATGGGTCATCAAAATCAATGCCGTTTGGTCATCAATTTCAGCAATAGGCAGGTCATTTGGTTCTACGTTCCAAAATTCGTCCACTCCCTCAAAATCATCTATTGTTTTACCTTCGGCGGGCACCGTGCTCACCATTACCTCCCAGCCCATTTCAAGTGCTAGTTTAGATAGTTTTACAGCATCGTGTTCCCCTCCTATTATAACCAATCTATAACAAGGTTGCAATACTTGTTCAAAAACAGGAGTAGCTTCTTTTTTGGGTAGATTACCGTTTAGTGAAATCCATTCTTTATCAAAAAGAAAACGGGAGCCAATCCCCTCATGTTCTCCGTATTCCTTATGAAACCCCGATGCTATTTTAAAGGGTTTTCTTTGGTCTATGCATTTTTCGAAACCGTTTAGTATATCGGTATTGGGGAAAAAGGGCTCTATAAGAATGTAAAGGATACCCTCGCAGCCTAACCTAAACCGTCCATCGTATGTCATAATTTTAGGCTTGCCAGTTTTAAAAACACTAGATGCCTGAAATAGAATTTCTTTTTCTACACACCCCCCACTGACGGCGCCTATCATTTCACCATTTTCCGATATCAACATGCGAACCCCTGGTCTCCTATAAGAAGATCCGTCCAAGGCAACTACTGTGGCCAGAACCGTTTTAATACCATTTTCCCTAAAGAAAAAATAGGTTTTAAATATTTTTTTTAACTCATGCGTCATTAAGTGCGAATGATGTGTAATTTTGTTTTCCGAATATTGGAAATTACCTATTCCAACCAATTTTATAAAGGGATTTCCTGTTCTTTAACATTGTTTAACATATTTTTTTTAATTACTAATAATTTCTAAGCAGAAAGTCCGTTTTGCTTGTTGAACTCAAATTGTATGATTATGAAATTGTTCTTTAAAACCTTTGGTTTTCTTTTGTTTATCTCTTTATTCGTTTCTTGCGGAAATGCGGACGACGATGTTGATTTTGACCTAAATTTCGGAGATGGTCTTGGCAAGGGAACGGAGGTTGATGACTGCCTGGGATTGGAAGAAGGTGAATTGGTACTTTCTATACAAGAGCAGTACACCACATTACCAGGAAAAGTATCTATATTCTTTAAAGTATCGGACACAAACGGGAATCCTGTACCCGGATTAACCGCAGACCAGTTTACGATTTATGAGCAAGGTAGAAACGATGAATGTTTCAATACTATTTCTACTTCTGAATCTTACGCCCGTATATCTCCCAATTCACAAATATTCAACAACAACACCCTTTTGGTATTGGATTTAAGTAATAGTGTGTTGGAAAGCGGTTTGGACGAACTAAAACTGGCAAGTACAAGTTTTGTGAACAACGTGATGCCCGCTACATCGCAAGATTCTTTTCAAATGGCCATTTATTGGTTCGACGGAGAAGATGAACTTCACCTTTTAAACGAATTAACTTCTTCAAAAGAAGAATTAATCGCTTCTATTGATGGAATTACCGATGATATTAGTACCGATTTGTCTACCGATTTATATGGTGCGGTCATTAAGTCTACCGACATTGCTACCGATTTAATAAAAGAGACTACGTCGGGTGGTAATATCGGAGCCGCTTCGGTCGTAATTTTTACGGACGGTACCGATCAGGCATCTAGGTATACGAAAGATGCGGCACTGAAAAAGGTAAACGAGGCCAATGCGAATATTTCATTCTTTAGTATAGGTCTTGGTAGTGAAATTGATACGGAAGTGTTGACAGAAATAGGAAAAACCTCAAGTGTATTCGCTACCAATAAAGATGAATTGGAGGATACCTTTAACGAGATATCGGAAAAAGTATCTGAGCGAGCCAACAGTTTTTACCTTTTTGAATACTGTAGTCCAAAACGTGACGGAAGTGGAGAGAACAATCTTGCCATAGAGGTAAACACCGGCACCAAACAAGGGGCTGTGCAAACCAAATTTAATGCGGACGGATTTACCGGCGGTTGCGAGTAATTATAGTTTAAAGATTAGGAAGGGCGGTTTTAACCGCCCTTTTTTTATGTCTTTTTTTTAAATATAAAAAACTGAAAAACAACTTTTTAAGAGGCTTTTACTTACTAATTGGGCAATCCCCTCATTTAGAAAACATCTATATTTTAGTTTATTCCGTAAATGTTACTGTAACACTAATATAAATTTTAAAGAATATTCAAATGAGAAAATTATCAGTAGTTGGTGTACTTTCTTTGGCACTTTTAACCTCTTGCGTTTCTAAAAAGAAATATGTCGCTTTAGAAGACAGCCTTTCTCAAACCCAGAGTAGGTTAACAAAAACCCAAGTGGAAAAAGAAGAATTAGAAGCTAAATTTGCCAAGATAGAAGCTCGGGTGCAAGAGTATAATTCGAAGATAAATTCGCTTAAAGAAATGAACGATAGCCAATTTACATCTGTAGACGATGTTGCGGTCATGAGCAATAATACCAAGGCAAAAATGAGAAAGACCTTGCAAAATGTTGATCCCGCTAAATTGGCAGGCGCAAAAACGTTGCAAGATTCAATGAACTTGGCCGTTTCCTATAAATTAAAACAATCCATATCGGATGATAACGAAGATGTAGATGTTAGCATAGACAAAACGGTAGTTATGATCAATATTTCAGATGAGCTATTGTTCAATACCGCTAGTTACAGGGTTAGTAGTAAAGCAGAGAATATTCTAAAAAAGCTGGCAGAAGTGATAAAATCAGAACCTAGTATGGAAGTTATGGTAGAGGGCCATACAGATTCTAGAACTATTAATACACCCGTGATTGCCGATAACTGGGACCTAAGTGTAAAAAGAGCCACTTCTATAGTAAGGGAATTGCAAAATAAGTATGGAGTTGATCCAAAACAATTGATCGCTGCCGGTAGAAGTAGCTACCTTCCATTGGTAGAAAACGACACGAAAGAGAATATGGCCAAGAATAGAAGAACAAGAATTGTTATTCTTCCGAATTTAGATAAATTCTTTGCCTTATTGGATGCAGAGAGCCTATAAAGGATAAATCCATTATAAAATTAAAAAGGGAAGCTAAAATGCTTCCCTTTTTTGTTTTCGTTCAAAAAGTAGGGTTTTTGCAACTATAGTTGTTCTATAAGTATAATACCCTCAAAACCTTACTTAACTAACCACATCCTAAAAGCTATGAAGATGTTTAATGTAGAAAGAAAAAATCATGGATGTATACAAAGAAATCCTTCAAAAAAGTGCCCTTGGCCTATTGGCCCCGCCGATTAAAAGTTTGGTGTTACTCCTATTCATAGGTATTGTAACCATGCTTATGACTATGCTTGTTCTATTATTGAAATATGGCCTTTATGCCAATATTAGATTCGGGTATTAAAATGGGATTACCTGTAGATCATCGCATTTGGAACACTTATTATTTCTGAATTTAAATCGACAAGAAATCCATTAATAACGGCATACCTAACTCCTTCTTTGTTCTCCAAGAAAAAAGTGGGGTTGATACCTGGTTGTAACCTAAGTTCTGGAACCTCGTATTTTTGGCTGATTACATGCAAAGGAAACGGGGCGTTCAAAGCCTTTCTGGGAATAGATGCCACCCTTATATAGCCATACCCTTCCTTAAGAAGTTTCTTTGCATCCAGTTGTTTTGCTTCTTCTAGGTTTTTTATAACCGTAGGATATACTTTTGCAGCTTTAATCGTATAATCTTTGGCATCCAATGTTTTGTATCCGTAATATGTGGATAGGTCTCCTTGGTCCCATATGCGGCTACTGTACCAAAAACTCTTATGGTCTTCGTAATCCACCTCTACCTGATTTATACCAAGGTCTATAATATATTTTTTACCTAACAGGTCATAGTTGGCCCCGGTAATCTTTAGATCGAAAAGCATTCGGTTGTTCTCAGGAATTTTGTCGTACTCAGAAATGTCTATTTCTTTATAGTTCTGTTTTGCTATGGTATAGATAGCAGACAAGATAGAAACATAGTTGAGCTTTCTTATTTCTTGTTTCTCAATATCATCCGGGTATCCTCCAGATTCTATAAGTATGGCACTGGTACCCCATTTTTGAATATTGTCGCCAAAGGCCCTAGGCTCAAAGTCATCATTGTACCTTCCTACTTGGCCAGGTGCATATTTTTGAATAATATTATTCATGAACACAATTATCTTCATGGCATTGCCACGAACTTCGTTGATCTCTTTTTCGTAATTATAAGCGGGTGCCAAATACGAAATAGTCGCAGGTTTTTCTGTACGTTCGGCATTGTAATACGTACTTTGATCATGCAGGTTAAACCCAAAATCAGCTTCAAGGCTATCACGAACTCGCTTTAATGTTTGCCCTTCGGGAGATTGTAAACGTAAGGCATCCCTATTAATATCAATACCAAGAATATTGCGTCTTTGATATAGTTCTGCCCCATCCGGATTTAACATAGGAAGAAAATGAATGGTCAAGTTTTTAAGGATAGCCTCTTTTTCTTCTGTAAAATCAGGACTATCCAAAAAATTAAGAATATCAAAAATGGCCTGTGTGGCAGTAGGCTCGTCTCCGTGCATCTGAGACCATAAAAAAACATCGGTATCACCAGAGCCAATACTTATAAGATTCAAGCTTCTGCCCTCTATAGAAGTTCCCACCTTATTTACCTTAAACTTGGCATTATTTTTATATGATGCTATCAACGGTTCAATATCCGCATGTTTTATACGCCTTTTGTTCAATGTTGGCTCTTTATATGATTCATAAGTTTCATATAATTGCGTGGTAATATTCGTTTCTTGTCCGTTTGCTATGAACAGAGAACAACATGTTATCAGTGCTATGTAGATATTTTTCATTCTGGTAACGGTTTAAAATTTAAGTCTTTGACAGCTTTTCTAATTTTTCTCATAAAATCTTCTCCTGGGTCCGTTTTTTTTGTTCGGTAGCCTTTATCTCTTTCAAGCCACAACGGATGATTTTCGAATCGGGTATATTCATAATGCCCTATCAGGTAATCGATATCATACTTTTCGGCAAGGTAGCGTACCAGCCATATATTGGACTTTAATTGTGCCCTGGTCAAAGGTTGGCCCGTATCGCCACCCACGTTTTCAACCCCTATGGCACAATGGTTCAGACCAATTACGTGTCTTGCCATGGTGGTCTCGGGCATTAATCTATAAATGGTGCCATCTCTATCTACCATAAATTGTGATGAAACATTTAACCCGCTTACATCTTTAATGTCGGGGCGCCAATTGGGTAAAGAGGGATTGTTGAAGGCTTCAAAAGACTTTTCAAAGGTTGGAATTACCGTCCAATGCAGCACAATCATTTTTGGTTCTATTTCTGGAGTGTCCTTCTCTAATCCATATCTTTTAGAGAGATATTCCAGCGTCAATATTTTCCTTTCCTCGTTAAAGATGATGGGTTTGTCCACAATATTATTGGTGGTCTTGCAAGCGGTAAGCAATAATAGCAGGGCAATGGTAATGGGTATTCTCATTGATCGTTTTTATTTATTGAATCCTTTTTTTTAACGGCATATTGGATCTGAATTTTTCTTCTGCCCCATTCTTTGGCTTTCTTTATATTTTCGCCCATATATATATCTATACGGTTTCTCCATCTGGGGTGCATCTTGTCCTTCACCAAATATATCCCTTCAAAAGTATCAATTTTAACCATGGTATTATGCTTAAGTCCTTTTCTGATTAGATCTCTTGAAACGGCGATCCACTTCATACCGGGTTTAATGGAATCTCCCCAGGCCGTAATGGTAGGGTGTTCATGTGAAGTTTGGCCGGGAACGGAATTATATGCCGTGGCGGTAACCTGCAATGGAATCCAATCATAATTAGGTTTCAATGGCTCGCTTTCTCGACACCCGGTAAAAAATAACCCTAAAACCATCAAGTATCTATACATAGTGGAGCAATTGGGGTATTAATATAAGTAATATCAAAATTATATTCCTGTTTACCCTTTTCTAAAAAGTCCCCTTATGTAATTTCTTTCTTTTTTGATAAATTTACGTTCATACAAAAATCCTCTACATTGAAAAAAATAAAATGGCTATTGGGATTCCTTCTAATAGGAATTCTTGTTTTCGCATATCTAAACTATCCTAAACTTAATTTAATATCTGGTTACGCATCTAAAAATATGGCCTCTAGTGTGTACATAGCACATAGAGATGCCCAGGAGGTAGAGAAAGTGGACCACGATATGCCTTTGATCAAACTGGCAGGATCTAAGGTGGAACCCAGCGACCAATCTGCTACCGCGAGTGTTTTTGGGTTAATGAAAAGAAAAGCGGTATATAAGGAAGGTGTTGGGGCTGTCTTGACCAATGGCGAGTACAAGAAACATAATTTTGACTTAGTGCCCCACCGATCAAAAAAAATGGACACGTTACCTTTTCCGTATGGTAATAACGGGGTCATAGATACTATTCTAGAAAATGTAGATTACAAGAAATTGGAGAATGTACTTAACGAGGCTATGGCAGATTCGCTTCAAAGAACACGTAGTCTGTTGGTAGTTTACAAAGATCAGATTGTTGGTGAAAAATATATAGACGGTTTTTCTAAAGACACCCCTATTCTAGGTTGGTCTATGACAAAAAGTATATTGGCCACATGTTATGGTATTCTTGAATACCAAGGCAAAATAAATATGGATTATCTTCCTTTTAAAGGAGAGGTTTCGGAGAAAGACCCAAAAATGAACATTACCTTAAACCATTTGTTGCGGATGCAAAGTGGTCTGGCTTGGGAAGAAGATTATTTTAAGATATCGGATGTTACCCAGATGTTGTTTTTAGACTCCGATATGACCAAGGCACAAGCCGATAATGAAGTAATAGCCGCCCCTACCGAAATTTGGAACTATTCATCAGGTACCAGTAACCTACTTTCAGGAATATTAAGAAAACAGTTTAGCTCGCACCAAGAATATTTAGATTTTCCGTACCGACAGTTCATAGATCGTATCGGAATGTACTCTATGCTAATAGAAACCGATTTGGAAGGAAATTTTGTGGGTTCTTCCTATGGATGGGCCAATACCCGCGACTGGGCAAAATTTGGTCTACTGTACCTTCATAAAGGAGATTGGAACGGAGACCGTTTGTTTTCTGAGGAATGGGTCGATTATATAACCAAACCAACGGTACATTCCAACGGAACCTACGGAGCCCATTTCTGGTTGAACGCAGAAGGTAAATATCCTGATCTACCAAAAGACATATATTCCGCAAATGGTTTTCAAGGGCAACGCGTATTCATTATACCTTCTAAGGACATGGTCGTCGTACGTACCGGATTAAAGGAGCAATCCGACGAACAGTTCAACTCACTTTTAAAGAAAATATTGGAAACCGTGCACTAAGTACGATTTAAAACAAGGATTTTAAGGATGTAGTTTTCTTAAACTACATCTTGCCTTGCGTTTACCACAAATCCGTCTTAAGTGACAACAATAGTTTCGATAAACTGTACATCCTACCTACTTTTACAGTGTAATAAAAACGAATAAATTTTTTTCATTTTCATATAGTGTTCTCGTAAAAGAGTCTGGTCTTAGTTGATCGGGCTCTTTTTGGTTTAAAGCACTTTGGCCCTAAAAACCAAAAAGAAACAAGATTTAAGGAATCCAGTTGTCTTTACCGAAATTCGGCTTGCGTTTTTCTAAAAATGCATTTCTTCCTTCTTTGGCCTCCTCTGTCATATAGGCCAATCGGGTAGCCTCCCCGGCAAAGACCTGTTGCCCTACCATACCGTCATCGGTAAGGTTCATGGCAAATTTCAGCATTTTGATGGACGTTGGTGATTTTTCCAATATCTCTTGAGCCCACTGAAAGGCCGTATCTTCTAGCTCAGCATGTGGTATAACGGCATTTACCATACCCATTTCAAAAGCTTCTTGGGCCGAATAATTGCGGCCTAAGAAAAAGATTTCCCTTGCTTTTTTCTGACCTACCATCTTTGCCAAATAGGCAGAACCATAACCACCATCAAAGCTAGTGACATCGGCATCGGTCTGCTTAAAAATAGCATGTTCTTTACTGGCCAAGGTCATATCGCAAACAACGTGTAAACTATGGCCGCCACCTACTGCCCAGCCCGGTACAACGGCAATAACGACTTTTGGCATAAAACGTATCATACGCTGTACCTCTAAAATATTAAGCCGGTGCTGACCATCTTCGCCTACATAACCTTTATGTCCCCTAGCCTTTTGGTCTCCTCCACTGCAGAACGACCAAATACCATCTTTGGTAGAAGGCCCTTCGGCAGAAAGCAAGACAACACCGATAGAAGTGTCCTCTTGCGCATCATAAAATGCCTTTATAAGTTCACTTGTGGTATTGGGCCTAAAAGCATTACGAACATTAGGACGGTTAAAGGCAATGCGGGCCACACCATCGCATTTTTTATAGGTTATATCTTCAAATTCGATGGCAGTTTGCCAGTTAGGTGATTTCATTTGCTTAAATTTTACGCTATAAAGATAGAAGTTACATAGCAAGACTACCAAATGCTATTTTAAAAGTATTGAATTAAAAAATATCTTTTTAACGAGTTTCAAAGTAAGTCCTACCCCTTTATTAAAGTCAAAAACCAACGATAAAACAAGCCTTTACAGAGGGTCACTTTTTTATATTTTAAATAAATTAAGCTCTTTAGTAATGTATCTTTTTTCGTTAAAAAATACATTTGTCTTGCGGGGAAAAACTATTCATCGTAATATTGCAATGAAACAATTAATGATATGGGTTTAGCTAAAACGGAAATGTTTACCGACGATCAAAATGAGATAGCTCTTTTTGCAAAGGCATTTGGCCATCCGGCCAGAGTTGCGATTTTGCAGCACTTGTTTAAGATAAATAGTTGTGTATGTGGTGATCTGGTAAATGAAATAGGATTGGCACAACCTACCATTTCTCAACATTTAAAAGAGTTGAAAAATTTAGGTCTTATTAAAGGAGATGTTGAGGGTACCAGTGTTTGTTATTGTATAGATAACGAAAGTTGGTCTAAAATGAAAAAAGTGATGTCCGCATTTCTTGATCAAGACCTTACAAAAACCGGGGATTGTTGTTAAAAAATTTGAATTTATTAATCGTATAATCGCAATAAACTAATATAAGTATGAAATTATCTGAAGTAAAATCAGTTTTGGGAAAATTGGAAACAATAGCATTTCAATTACCAAATGGCGAATTGGTACCAAATCACTTCCATGTAACGGAGGTTGGTAAAATAACAAAACATTTTATCGATTGTGGAGGAACAGTTAGAAATGAGGAAGTGGTTAATTTTCAGTTGTGGAATGCCAATGACTATGACCACAGGTTACATCCCGAAAAACTATTGAACATTATAGAGCTCTCTGAAAACACCTTGGGAATTGGGGATTTAGAGGTAGAAGTGGAATATCAAGGTATTACCATTCAGAAATTCGGAATTGATTTTGACGGTAAAAACTTCTTGTTGACCACAAAACAAACCGATTGCTTGGCGAAAGACAAATGTAATATTCCAGAAGAAAAACCAAAACTGAATTTAGTGGATTTGAACAGTGGGTCTTGTTGTTCGCCAGATAGTAACTGTTGTTAACAATATAGAAAAATGACCACAACGACATCTACCTTATTTACCGGTATACAGGATTTTATAACAGACCTGAATGCTGATACAATTACAGATGAACGAAAGGCCGTTCTTGACCCGTTAGCAAACTTTATTCAAGATAAGGTGAGCAACGATCAAGCAGTGCGTATCAATTTTATCTGTACCCATAACTCTAGAAGAAGCCACTTATCTCAGGTCTGGGCACAGACCATGGCATATTATTTTAATTTAAAAAATGTATCATGCTACTCTGGCGGTACAGAGGCTACGGCCCTGTTTCCAATGGTTGCGGAAACTTTGAAAAATACGGGCTTCGAAATTAAAACTATTTCAAAGGGCGAAAACCCGGTATATAGTATTAAGTATGCGGCAAACGAACATCCGATCATAGGATTTTCAAAAAAATTAGATGATGATTTTAACCCAAAATCATTATTTGCAGCTATTATGACCTGTGATTCGGCCAATGAGGCGTGCCCGTTTGTACCGGGTGCAGAAAAACGGATTCCTATTACTTTCGAAGACCCAAAAGTATTTGACAACACACCACAACAGGCAGAAAAATATTTTGAGAGGAGCACACAGATAGCTACAGAACTGTGGTATATTTTTTCTAAGATCAAATCATAAATAATGGCTACAAAAAAATTAAGTTTTCTCGACAGAAATTTAACATTATGGATTTTTGTTGCAATGGCTATAGGTGTAGGTATTGGTTATTTTGTACCTACTTTTCCAGATTTTATAAACTCCTTTAGTAGTGGGGCTACCAATATACCTATAGCAATAGGGCTCATATTAATGATGTATCCTCCTTTGGCAAAGGTTAATTATGCCTTATTGCCAAAGGTGTTTACCAATACCAAAATTTTGTCCATATCATTGATTCTAAATTGGGTCGTAGGACCTGTTTTGATGTTCATATTGGCCATTACGTTTTTACGTGATTACCCAGAATATATGGTAGGGCTTATATTAATAGGCTTGGCGCGTTGTATTGCCATGGTCTTGGTATGGAACGACTTGGCCGACGGCAGTAGTGAATACGGTGCCGGTTTGGTGGCTTTGAATAGTATTTTTCAAGTATTTGCATATAGTTTTTATGCATGGATCTTTATCACCGTGCTTCCGCCCTATTTTGGTTTTGAAGGGGCCATTGTAGATATTTCTATAGGCACCATTGCCGAAAGTGTGGCAATTTATCTGGGGATTCCTTTTTTAATGGGAATACTAAGCAGGGTAATTTTGGTAAAATTAAAAGGGGAAGAATGGTATACAAAGAAATTTATACCCACTATTTCTCCTTTGACCTTAATAGCTCTTTTGTTCACCATTGTGGTTATGTTCTCATTAAAGGGAGAATTGATCGTACAAATACCTATGGATGTATTGATCATTGCAGTGCCATTATTAGTGTATTTCACTTTAATGTTCATTATTGGCTTTTTCTTTACGAAGGCCATGGGAGCTGAATATGATAAAACGGCCTCTGTTGCCTTTACGGCGGCGGGTAACAATTTTGAATTGGCCATTGCCGTTGCCATAGCAGTTTTTGGTCTTAACTCGGGGCAGGCCTTTGCCGGGGTTATTGGTCCGTTGGTAGAAGTACCGGCATTGATTTTGCTGGTACGAGTTTCTTTTTGGTTAAAGAAAAAGTATTACGATACCCCCAAATTAACATAAACAGTTAGGTAATTGATCATATTAAAACGGTGTGGGGAAACTCATACCGTTTTTTTATTCTTTTCTTCGATCCACTTCGACATATATTTGGTACTCGCCATGGTCTGCTGTTGTAGCATGGCCCCGATAAAATTCTGTATACGATGTTTTTTTAGATTTTCTCTTAAATATTCTATTCTATCTAAAAAGCGAGTGGCCAATGTTTCTTTCTCGTATAGCCGGTTTATAATGGCAACTCCATTATTCTGTGCCTTTTTCCATCTTTCTTTATCGGAATATAAAGTAATGGCCGATCGGGCAAAATCTTCCGCATTTAGGGCTATGCCCCCGTTCCATTCCATAGAATCATGCATGCCCTCTGCCCCTATTGGTGTTGTCACACTGGGGGTTCCGGTCTGCATGGCATCTATAAGTTTTCCCTTTATTCCTGCCCCAAATCGTAATGGCGCCAAATTTATCTTGGCGTTTTTAAAGATCTCTTCTTTATTCTCGACCCATCCATGTACAAAAAAGCCTTGCTGTGGTTGGTGCATTTGTTTTATATGTCCTGGTAAATAGGCACCGTAAATGTGTAAATTGGCTTGAGGGGTTTCTTTTCGAATCAAGGGCCATATTTCTTTTTTTAACCAAACTACGGCGTCAATATTGGGAGAATGCATGCCATTACCTATACAGATATAATCTTTGCGGTCCTCAAAACGTGTCCATGATCCAATATCATCTTCCGTTATTTTATCCATCAAAAACGGTAAGTGCAATACCAAGCTTATATCAATACCGATAGTATTTTGTAACAATTCGGCTTCGTAACTAGAAATCAACAGAGAAAGATCAGATCTGTACAAACTTGCAATCTCGCGTTTTGTCTTATCGTTTTGCAACCATGCATCTGTTGAAAAGGGAACCCCCTTTTTAAAACACTGTTCCCGCACATGACGAAGAGAGTGTAGATCTTCGGTATCCAAGACCCGTATAGCATCGGGACATTGTTCTGCAACACGCCAACCAAACTGCTCTTCGGTGAGGTAACGATCAAAAAGGACTATATCCGGTTTCAAGGTCTTGACAAAAACATCAAAAGAAGCGCTATTAAGCTCTATAAATTGCATAGCTATATTCCTCCTCTTCAAGTCTGCCGAATGTTCTGAAAACGCTGCCGATGAAGCAAATGTGATATCATAATTGGCCTTATGGAATATCTCCAATAGTTGCATCATACGTGCCCCAGCCGCCGTGGTGTCCGGTTCTGGCCATACAAAACCGATAACCAATAAGGTTTTATGTGATTTTTGATGGTCGATGAGTAGTTCTTATTTAAGATCCATTAAAATTACAAAGTACGGGTATTTTTAAGAATCAGGAATAGATCCATTTGTCATTGTCCATTTTATTTAGTCGCTCACCCCTATATCGTCCAAAACAATGACTCCCATATTGGTTTGGTCAAAAACCAATGAGATTTTAGTAACTTTTGCCGCATCAAATTCGTTCTCTTTTTCTGTAAAGTCATACAACGGAAAGTGAAAAGTCTGCAATTGTACCTCCCATGCACTACCGATCATACTTTTGTCGAGAAAATTGAATTTGGTAAACTTCGATTTCAGGGGTTTTGTAATCCTTTTTACATCGCTAACCATAATACTGGCGGTATTGCCTTCAACATCGGTAAGCACTACGGTAAAATCTAATGGACTTGGCTCTTTTTTATCCGTATCTTTTTTGTTTTCTGTTCCCTTTACATTGGTGAGCCAAGTAAGGTCACCTGCGCCAATGGTCATTTGTAATTGTAGGGAATCATTTTTCCAAAGCTCTTTGTTTCCTATAACCTCATAGACCGGCAACGAATCTTTTTTCAAATCCTCTTTATAGTTCCATCCCAGAACTACGGCCGTATTATCTTGTTTTCCCCCATCACGGGTGGTAAGGGGCTGCTCTTTCCATAAACTCATGTTTTTGGCTGCAACAACAATACTGTCAGGGGCTGTGGTAATATTTATATCTTCCTCGAAATTAGCGATCGTTTTAAATTTTGAAGAAGTATAATTGGTCAGGAAATACTCGTTTGGAAGCCAATCTTTGGCATAGGCAACATTTTTAAAAATGGGCAAATAAGAGTTGTTTCCTTTAAGGGAGGCTTCAGCAAAGGCACTTATAAACACCTTGGCCACCTCTTGTTGTTGTTCTTCGGATAAAAGTGGTTCTAGATTTAACAACCACTTTGAAGGAGCGCCAAAATCAGAGTTCCCCCATGTAGAATTAAATTGTCCGTGATTGGCATGATGCACATATACACCGGCCTTAAATCGGTTTATACTATCCGTAAATTGAAGCCTGCGATACGGGCGCATACCCCAAAAACTAACTTCATCGGAATCATAAGAACCCTGTAAACTCAAATAGTTGACATTTTCCAATACAATTTTACGATCATACCTATAATCGGTCGGGGCAATGGATACAATACCTTTGATATTAAAGTTAAAATCGAAATTTTCTTTAGCCGTATCGGGTAAATATGGAAGCTTGTTAAAAGCACCCGCTATGGATACCGCTTCTCCCCCTCTAGAGTGCCCCATGAGCAATATGTTGTTCATATCAACTTTATTTGCCAACTCATGATCTGCATCGTTGTTCCATGTTTGCCACTGTTCTATATGTTTTAAAAGCAACCATGCCCTTACCGGCATTTCTTTACCCCTAAAATCGCCGGACCAGTGACCATTGACAAAATTTTCATCGACGGAAACCGTAATAATTCCTCTACTGGCCAATAAGGCGCCCAAATAACCATAGCCATCATCTGAATAATCGATCATGCTATGATTACCATGTACCACGACGGCCAAAGGAAAGGGCCCTGTACCTTCTGGCATATACACACGGCCGTTCAGAGGAAAATTATCCACTCCGAAACCCCAAAATCGTTCGCGCCACTTTTTTTTCTTACCCTTCCAATCTGGTAGCAGATTCGTAGCATCAACGGTAGGGGTCTTATATTTGACCCCTTCTGCATATTCAGGTCTTTTTATGTCCGTGCCACTACCATAGGTAAAGGTTTTGACCGTAAATTCGCCTGGAGTAGCGGGATTTTCAATTCCCTGTGCCTCTAAACTTGTTTGGTTCTTACCTAGGGCCATGGTCGATTTTTCTTTTTCATAAGGATCATTGCCCAAATCGGCCAATAAACTGAATATATACCCAAAACCAATGATTGAAAGAAGCAAAAACAAACCGGTCAACACCGACTTTTTTTGAGTAAAAGCATTTAATAATAGCATCACCAATATGGCTAAAATACCTATCGGATAATAAATGGTATCTGGCCATCCGAATCCGTACATTTTTAAGGCAATAAGACTGGCAAGACCACTAAGGCCTACCAATACATAGGAAGATTTAAAATTTTTAAATAGAATTCTTAGCAGTTTAAAGAAAAGATAAAAGAGTAGTTGAACGGCTACACCTACGATTATCGCAAAACTCATCATTAAAAGTGGCGGTAAACCCGTTAGAAAATGATAGCCATAAATGCCAAACAAAATAATGGTAGGTACAATGGAGAATAAAAAGAGCCTGTTTTTCATTTAAAATAGAGGTAGTTGGTTAATTAGTCTCTTAAATTAACCATCTTTAGGCTAAAAAGACACATTAACCGTAATTTTTGGCAATCACTTAAAAAAACAATGTTATTTAAAGGAAAGTTCATTTTTAGCCTCTAGAAACCGCTATAAGATTATTTTCGTTTCGCAGTAAAGAAAAATCGGATTTCGTAAGGCGGGAACTACATTTTTTCCGCAAACATTTTAGAGATCTTTGATCTAAGCTTACGTTCATAATCCTCCTCTAGCCATTCTTTATAATTCTTGGTATTGTTCATGATGCAATAAGAATATTGTCGTACACGATAGGCTATTTCTTCTTTTAGCTTTTTGGCCAATATTCGAGCTTCAAAGACATCTTCAGAGTTTTCTACACAAATTTTCGCATGTTGCTCTATACTCTTTTCCAACACCATTTTTGATTTTTCACCGTTGGCAAAGCTTTTCTTATACTCGGCCTTTATATCAAATTCAATAGTATCGGATTTAGAAAATTGGTCTCTAAGTTCTTGGGGCATTTCATAGACGAACTCCCGTTCGATCTCTTCATCATTTTTAATGTTCTCCAAATAGAAATCGGGAAAATGAAAAATTTCTTGCCAATCAATTTTAGCGTCCCACATGCCAAAACGGGCAATATTGTTCCCCATATCTATAACGGTGAACTCTTCTTTGTGGGGAAGGTACCTAGAACCCCGGCCTATCATTTGAAAATACAGTGTAAGAGAACGTGTGGCACGGTTTAAAATTATGGTCTCTACCGAAGGTTCGTCGAACCCAGTAGTTAAAATACTCACCGATGTTAGTATGGCATCTGGTGTAACCTTAAACCATTCTAAAATCTCTTTACGTTCAGATGCCGTGTTTTTATTGTCTAAGTGCCGAATGTTGTACCCTGCCTTCTTAAAGGTTTCGTATACATATCTAGAGGTGTTGATCCCATTGTTAAAGATAAGGGTCTTGGTGCCTTTGGCAATTTCGTTATAAGCATTCACAAGTTTACCTAGCATACTGTGGTTGCTGTATAGCTCGTCGGAAGACTTTACCGTGTAATCGCCGTTAATACCAAGTTTTAAACTTTGTAGGCTCACATCATAATTATACATGTTCGCCTTTGCCAAAAACTTTTTCTCAATTAAAGAACTAATAGATTCACCAATGATCAACTTCTGGTAGTTGTCTTTCATCGGAAGTTTTATATTGGAACTTAAAGGAGTAGCGGTTACCCCAAGAATCACCGCATTTTCAAAATATTTAAAAAGCTTTCTGAAAGAATTATAATGGGCCTCATCTATAATTACAAGCCCAATATTTTTAATTTCGACCTTATCTTCCTGTAACCTGTTATTTAAGGTCTCTACCATGGCTACGAAGCATTTGAACTCATTTTGGTCATAAAGTTCCTTTACTTCGCTATTAATGATCTTGTTTTTAACCCCGAAGCCGTGCAGCATTTTCGAGGTCTGTATACTTAATTCTATCCGATGGGTAAGAACTACTACTTTTTTTTGTGTCTTTTCGATATATCTTCTTGCTATTTCAGAAAAAACCACGGTTTTGCCTCCACCGGTAGGTAGTTGATATAACAAATTTGAATTATCGGGGTTCTCTTCTAAATACTTAAAAATATTCTTGAGGTCCTCCTCCTGATAATCATATAATTTCTTTTCGACAATTTCTTCTGTAGATTTCAAAGGGGCAAGAAAATTTTAATTTAGTAAAAAGCAAGACCTTAAATTTAGAAGATTTTTATGGGTTAAGAAAATATAAAGCCATTAATGCCCAAAATTGAATCAAAAGATGAAAATATCAATATCTTTTTTTACGGTCCACTTGATTTAACAGACCTTCTCCCTTTTGAAGCCTCCGATAGTTTTCTAAAATTTGTGGTACTACAGAAGTTGTATCGGAAACACTGGCATAATGAGGTGTCATGAATATTTTTGGATGCCTCCAAAAAGGATGCTCTTTTGGTAAAGGTTCTTGGTGGTATACATCTAAACAGGCACCGGATAACAGATTTTTGTCCAAAGCTTCTATTAAATCGTTATCTACCATATGCCCGCCTCTGGCCACATTTATTACATAGGCTCCCTTGGGCAATTGCAGAAAAAGATCTTTGTTTAAAATACCTTCGGTTTCTGGTGTTAAGGGTAATAAACATACCAGTATTTGAGAAGTATTTAAAAAAGGTTTCAACCCTTCTTTTCCAGAAAAGGTGCTTACATTTTTTAAGTTCTTTTTTGTTTTTGACCAGCCTTGTACAGAGAACCCAACTTTTTCCAAATCCAAGGCCGTTAGTGAACCCAACTCCCCTAGCCCCATAATGCCTACTCTTACATCTTTTATACGTTTATAATTCTTAGGGTTCCATTCTCTGGATACTTGCTGAATCTTATACGCGTTAAAATTCTTTATTTCCGCAAGTATAACGGCCAATACATGTTCAGACATGTCACTTGCCAAAAAAGGGTCTACCACACGTGTAATGGGAACATTTTGAGGGGCCTCTTGATCCTCAAAAATATAATCCACCCCGGCACCGGCAGAAGCGATACACTTTAAATTAGGATATTTTCCCAAGCTCCCTTTTGGATGTTTCCATATTAGGGCCATGGTAATTTCCTCTTTTGGGTGTTCCTCCAAATAACTGAACACTTTTAGATTTGGAGCCTTACTCAAAAGTGCTTGTTTCCACACATCTATTTTATCATCTTGTCGTATAATAACTATTGCCATACTTTCATCGTATTAATCCAATATATCCAAAGCTCTGGAAAAATCTTCCATATATAGCCAATTATCGGATTGTGTTCGGTCATAAATCTTTAGTAACCGCTCTTTATACTCCGACAACAAATTGTTTTGCGATATAAAGGTGGTCATCTCCACAAAAGAGTTCAACATGCTTTTGTAGAAAGCATCGGGTACATTGCGTTCGGAGGCGAAGGCCTGGGCAATTTCTAGATTATATAGCATAACATCGGCCACCAAATATGGGTCTACCCCTAACTTTATAAAATGTTTGATGTATTTCTGGGCCACCGAACGCCTGGCTTTAGGCCTTTTTCGTTTCAACGGAAAATACTCATTGGAAATTTTCGTCTTGGCCTCCTGTACCAGCTTATCCTCTTTTGGATTGAAGGCAAAGTCGTAATACGTTTTTACTGCCGGAAATTTGTCGTATAGTTCTATAATTTGTTCTTGCAATTCCGATTTTCCTAATTCCGACAAGTATGATTTGAGTGCTCTTTTGCTCATATTAATAACGATTGTGTCAAAAATAAGCCATGAAACTCCAATAGCCTAAAAGGTTGAAATATTATACAATAGGTTATAATTTTTGTAAAACATTATGTGTTTCTCTTTGGAAAAGACATAATAAAAATGTATAATGTAAACTTGTACAATAACTAAACACAAAATTATATATGAGGCAACTAAAGATTATCAAGCAGGTAACCAATAGGGAATCAAAATCTTTGGACAAATACTTGCAAGATATCAGCAAAATAGACTTAATAACGGCGAACGAAGAAGTTGAACTGGCCCAAAGAATCCGCGAAGGTGATCAAGTTGCTTTGGAAAAATTGACAACTGCAAACTTAAGGTTTGTTGTTTCTGTAGCTAAACAATATCAAAATCAGGGATTAAAATTACCCGATTTAATAAATGAAGGAAATTTAGGATTGGTAAAAGCGGCCAAGCGTTTTGATGAAACGCGTGGTTTTAAATTTATATCATATGCCGTTTGGTGGATCAGACAATCGATTTTACAGGCTTTGGCCGAACAGTCCAGGGTGGTAAGACTTCCTTTGAACAAAATTGGATCTATCAACAAAATAAAAAAGACTTTTTCTTATCTAGAACAAACACATGAGCGTCCGCCTTCTGCCGAAGAAATTGCCAAAGAGTTGGAAATGACCGTAAGTGAGGTAAAACAGTCATTAAAAAACTCGGGCAGACATGTATCTATGGATGCACCGCTTCGTGAAGGTGAAGACTCTAATTTATATGATGTGTTACGGTCTGGGGAATCTCCAAAACCGGATAACCATTTGTTGCAACAATCATTGAACACTGAAATAAACAGGGCGTTGGAAACATTGTCTCCCAGAGAGGCGGATGTAGTTAAATTATATTACGGAATAGGTGATCAGCAATCTATGACCTTGGCAGAGATCGGACATACTTTTGATCTTACCAGGGAAAGAGTAAGACAAATTCGTGAAAAAGCAATACGTAAACTTCGCCACAATTCCAGAAGCAAATTATTAAAGACTTATTTAGGATAATCTCCTAGACTAAAAGCCTCATAAAAAAGCGCCCCTATTTTTTAATAGGGGCGCTTTTTCAATAATGAACACTAAAATTATGAATGAGATAGTTTGTTGATATTGAAATCAACAAGAATGTTATTCAAATCCTGAATGAAATTCTGATAAGAGGTATTTTCTTGATTTTGATGTGCCATGATCTAATTTTTTAAAGGTTTACTACCAGGCTAGGCTACATATAGTCTAGTTCCGATAATTCGTTTAAGCTTAAAATTTCGTTTAAATCTTGAAGGAACACTAAGTACTCTTCGCCGTAGGTATCGTAAAGCATATGGTTAATTTATTTTAATAATCGATCTGGGTTAATCACTAATTAAATACAAGATAAATGTAACGATGTAATGCTATAGACACAATAAATTGTGGTGTAGCTGTCAAAATATGTTGTAAAAAATATGATTGTTATAGGTGAACGTGTAAAAAGTGTAAAACCTTAGGTTTTAACAGGGTTTCGAGGGGTTTCCGTTCGTCGATATTACCTGTGTTTTATCGATATTAGCCCTTTCGCCTTAAACATATGGTTATTATATACACCTATAATCCGTCTAAAATACGGCTTGGTTATGCTCATCTGCTTTTGATATCCTCTAGTGCGCTATTGATCAATTTTTCACTACGAGGATAGTTTTTAAGAAAATTGTCGAAGAGATTAGCAACCTCTTCCTTATTGTCTTTTTTACAGTTTTCTTGCATATCCACCATCATTTGGGTAAGGTCGTTTAACCTTAGCATGGCAAGCCCAGCTTTCAATTTATGTGCGGACAACCCTATTTCCTCTAAATTGTTATGACTTAAACCGATTTTGACCGTACCGATAAACTCGTAAACATTTTGTTTAAAAAGCCTGATCAATTCCTCTAGTACACTAATTTCTCCACAACAATCCTTTAGTACCTTACTAAGGTCCAATGTGTTTTCTGACTTGGTAATGGGTTCTTTTTTCAATAATGCAATGCTGTCCTTTGAAAGAGACCTCTCGTTTTTCCCTTTCAGCATTTTTACAAGTAATTCGTTCAAAGTATATGGTTTTAATAGAAAGTCGTTAATTCCGGACGAGATGCAGTTTTCCTCATCTTGTGCTGTAAAATCTGCACTAATTGCAATTATGGGTACTTGATCAATAGTTTTGTCGGACCTGATTTTTTGTGAAACCTCAAATCCGCTCATATTGGGCATCTTTAGGTCCATTAATAT
Organism: Maribacter sp. MMG018; assembly: GCF_018100785.1. GTDB lineage: Bacteria > Bacteroidota > Bacteroidia > Flavobacteriales > Flavobacteriaceae > Maribacter. The sequence continues at coordinate 829,802 of NZ_JAGJEC010000002.1, forward strand.
TAAATCTACCGATTGTGTCTTTAGAATTCCTATGCCATTATCGGCTTCTGACGTAACAAATACCTTACAGCCCCATCGTTTTAATTGTTCTTTGATCAAATGTTGGTTCATCTGGTTATCTTCAAAAACCAATATATTGGTACCGTTCAAAAGCTCTTTGCCCTTCTTTACATTAATATTGTAGCGGTGTGTCTTAGGTATGTTTTTAAAATTTCCTTTAGCAAACGGAATGGTGAATTTAAATGAAGTGCCTTCGCCTAGTTTACTGTTAACATTTATGTTGCCCCCTTGTTTCTCTACTAGTTCTTTTACAATACTTAGTCCTAGACCGGTACCTCCATATTTGTAATATGTATTTCTATCGGCCTGTTTAAAGCTCTGAAAGATATTTGCCAATTGTTCTTCTGAAATACCTATACCGGTATCTTCTATATTGAATAGCAGCACGTAATTGGCTTTACTTTGCTCGAGTACTTCAACCTTTAGTTTAATGTATCCCTTTTCAACGAATTTTACGGAATTACCCAAAAGGTTCAATAAGATCTGTGAAAGTTTAGAAGGGTCACCGACCAACGTTGTGGGAATCTTTTTGTCCACTTCCAATATTAGATCCACGTTTTTTTCCAAGATCAACGTTTGGCATAGAAAAACGACATCATTGATCAACCCGTGAAAATTGAAATCAATGATATTAAAATCACCGATCCCAGATGTAAGCTTAGAATATTCCAAGACCTCGTTTATAATCTCCAAGAGGTTCTGTGAGGCAGAGTGTATGGCTTCTACTTTTTTCTGTTGTCCAGAAGTAAGTTTTTCTTCCCTCAGTAGATTGGTAAAACCGATGATTCCGTTAAGGGGTGTTCTAATTTCATGGCTTACATGCGCAATAAAGTTCTTGTCATTACCAACATCCTCTTGTTTTTTGATAATAGACAATGGTTTAGCTTCGGGTTTCTTCTCAACCACGGTTCTATTGTCAAATATTTTGTTCTCCAATTTACTTTTAAAATCGGAAAAAGAAGCCTTTAGCGCCGCCGCTTCTTCTGTGCTCAACGATTCGAACGCGAAGTGGGTCAGGTTAGACTCTAAATTATTTACTTGACTAAGTATATCTTGTGTTTTCAAAATAGAAATTGGTTAAGGATAACTTTATAAAGCGTATTTAAATATGAATGATAATTTAAAAGTCCTCCTTTCCTACCCTTACGGCAATTAAATGTTCCCTAGGCTTCCTTTTTTGTTGTGAATTGGCTTTATTTGTAGGTATAAATCCAACCACCATGAAACAAGTCGTTTATTTATTTAGCATTTTAACATTATTTGCGTGTAAACAAAAAGAGGTAACTCCAAAAGAGAGTATGGAGGAAATGGCCAGACAAATACATGATAGTATAATAACCATAGACACCCATAACGATATCAATGTTGCCAATTTTACGGATAGTATTAACTACACCCAACGGTTAAATACGCAGATAAATCTTCCTAAAATGAAGGAAGGCGGTTTAGATGTCACTTGGTTGATCGTTTATACCGGGCAAGATACTTTAACGGCGGAAGGTTATGCGAAAGGAAGAGAGAATGCTATGGCCAAATTTGAGGCCATTCATAAATTATGTGAAGAGATAGCACCAGATGAGATAGAATTGGCCCTTACTTCAGCTGATGTAAAAAGTATAAGCGCATCGGGTAAAAAAGTTGCGATGATCGGTGTTGAAAATGCTTATCCCATGGGTGAGGATTTGGCCGAATTTGAAAATTATTACAATCTTGGGGCAAGATATATTTCATTGGCCCACAATGGCCATAGTCAATTCAGTGACTCCAACACGGGTGAAAAAGACTCCGTATGGCTTCACAACGGTTTAAGTGAACTCGGAAAAAAGGCTGTAGCGGAAATGAACCGACTCGGAATTATGATCGATGTTTCACATCCTTCCGAAGAAGCTATGAAACAAATGATAGCATTATCGAAAGCTCCGATAATTGCATCTCATTCTTCGGCCAGGGCTTTATGTGACCACAGTAGAAACCTGACCGATGAGCAATTAAAACTGATGAAAGAAAACGGTGGGGTTGTGCAAACCGTGGCTTTTAGTTCTTATTTGAACACTAAAAAACATGAAGCACGAGCAGCTTACATGAAAGAAGTTTACAAAGAGGTGGCCGATTCTTTGGGTGTGGAGTGGTTTGAGCGTTCTCAGTTTAAGACGCTGACCGATGTCCAAAGAAAAACATTTATGGAAAATTACCCTAAAATAAAGGAGATAGGTGAACAGTTGGTATCAAGTAGAACAGATGCCCCAGAGCCCGTGAATGTTTCCGATTTTGTGGACCATATAGACTACATGGTAAACCTGATAGGTATAGACCACGTGGGCATAAGTTCTGATTTTGATGGTGGTGGTGGAATAAGCGGTTGGTCAGATGCCTCTGAAACCTTTAACGTTACGTTGGAATTGGTTAAGCGTGGATACTCCGAAGAAGATATCGCCAAGTTATGGGGCGGTAACCTCCTTCGGGTATTGGATGAAGTTCAGAAAGTGGCCGAAACCCTTTCTTAACTTCTCTTATTTAAGTTTTACTTTTCGCTGGCTGCGGCCAAACGATCCTTAACGAACTCGACTTTAGTTTTTCCGTGTGGTGCCGGTTTACCGTTTTCCCCAAGGTTGACCATAATAATATTGTCAACGGTTACAATGGTTTCATGGTTCATTTTATTTCTTACCTCACAATTTAAGGTCAAAGAAGTTTTTCCGAATTTAACTACCTGAATACCAATTTCAACAATATCGCCTTGTACCGCGGCACTCATGAAATTGATTTCGGACATAAATTTGGTTACTATTTTACTGTTTTCTAACTGAATAATACTATATAGGGCGGCTTCTTCATCTATCCAAGCCAATACTTTTCCTCCAAATAAAGTTCCGTTAGAATTTAAATCTTCTGGTTTTACTAATTTTCTTGTGTGAAATCTCATATTGCAAAAATTTATGGTCCAAAATTAAAACGAAAACACCAACCCTACCCTACTCATATTCGTTTTAACATGCAGAATTGTGAACATCTAAAATCTAATATACCGGTAATGTACATTTGATAAATTATGAGCTCAAAAAATCACATAATCAAAGTTTACGTACCATGTTTTTGAGTTCATTAACATTTGTTTAAAAAACACTGAAAATAAGACACTTACATCTTAATTAGAATAAAGAAGGTGGTGCCGTTAACGTAGTTGGAACAGTTAAATTACAAATAAACCTATGGTTTAGTTTCTTTATGAGATAGCTAGCCAATAAAGGTGACTCGACCTCCATATTCTGGTGCACAAAAAAATTAATGTTCGTTAGCCCATTTTCTTTCCATTGACTTAGTTTTTCTACCCAATCGTCCAACCTTTCATAATCGCTTTTATGATTGGCGCCGACAAACCTTATAAAGGCTTCATTATTTGTTAAACGCATGTGCATTATATCTCTTCTGCCAGCAGTATCCACCAAAATGTTGGTAACATTGTTCTCTTCCAATAAATGGTAGAGCTCTTCGGCAACAACAGTGTCGTTGAACCAATCTGTATGTCTAAATTCTATGGCCAAACGAAACTCTTTGGGCCAATTTTCTATAAATCTTACTACCCTGTCCCAATCTTTAGGACTAAAATTATTGTGCATCTGTAAAAAAATGGTTCCCAATTTGTGTTCTAAATTAGAGGTAACCGTCAAGTAAGACTCCAAAATAGGATATGCTTGGTCGTTCAACCTTCTTAAATGACTCACATTTTGAACAATTTTTGGAAAGAACGTAAAATTGTCCGGAGTTTTCTCTCTCCATTTTTGATACGTTTCAACCGGAAAAATACGATAGAAAGTTGCATTCAGCTCTATACAATTAAACTGTGTTGAATAGTATCTCAATTCATCTCGAGTACCTTTGGGATAAAAGTTTTTAAGGTCTTGTTTGTTCCACTTGGCACAGCCCACATGAACCCTTAAGGGCGCATCGGACTTTATTTTATCAAGAACCATTTTGGTCTCCTTATGATCGTTAGGCAATGAAAAATCAATAAGTTCCGGTCTCTCTACCTTTCCAAACTTCATATTTTGGTGTAAAAATTATCTAAAAATAGCTAAACTTTATGAAGTGCCACGGAATTTCTATTTGTTTATAACACCGTTAAAAACTAATATTTTTATTGAAAAGTAAAGGGATTTTATAGTATATCTTTATAGAAAACAAGATTAAAATGAACGACAGATCTCAAAAGTTGGTTCAAATTCGTCCTGACGTTTCTTCCGCGAAAATTCTTCCTAATATGAGTTCTGACGAACGTTTTCAGAACGAAACCTTGCGGCCCATTTTAAAATTACAGAACGATTTGCTTCTTGCTTCCTTTCAAAATTATATCGTTAAGGGTAAAAACTACTTTTATAACCTAGATATAGAAAACAGGCTAAACTATATTACGAACGCTATACAAAAAGATATAAAATATAGAAACTCCTTAAAGGGTATCATCATAGGGCAATTTACTTTGGAGGAATATGAATCTTATATAAAAAATTCCTCTTCCCTTAATAAGAGAATGATGAATATGGTCATTAAAAGACTACAGGATCAAATTCAATATTTTGATCAGGCCGCTGTCTTAGTCTAACAACGATTCACCATTTAGATTGGTGGTAAGTATTTGGCTCATAAGATCAAAGTAAGGTCGAATAACCTTAAAGGCTTCCGATATTTTCGCTGAAAAAGTAGGACTTAGGACTTCTTTATCCGTGAATTTCTTGACAAAAATGAATTGTTTATTTCTGATCAAGTCGATATTCGGGTGTTCTTTGTCAAATCCTTTGGGAGCTGTTTTCAATTCTTCTCCCGCCAATGTGCCCCAGACCGACTTAAATTTTTTATCGTCCATTAGTTCCCGTAGCTCAGAGGCATCTATTTCCCATTCTTTACGAATACGAAAAAGATCTTCTTTTTCAGGCTTCCAGAAGCCTGTTGCTATAAAACTACCTCCTGGTTGTATATGTACATAGTAGCCTCCCCTTCGCTGTGCGCCGGATCGTGCATAAGAAGCCGAAAAATTATATTTATAAGGAGTTTTGTCCTTAGAAAAACGTACATCCCTATAAATACGGAACACTTTCATTTTTTCTATATCATCATGGGTTTCTAATTGTCCCAGAATACCTTTAAAGAATTCCTTTGATTCGTTTTGGTGGGTCGTAAACCGTTTTTTGTGGTCAGCGAACCATTCTCTATTGTTATTCTTTTTTAACTCATTTAAAAATTCTAGGGTTTCTTTGGTAATTATAGGATATAACATACGACCTAAGCGTTGTGATTTTAAGCTAAAGTTAACCATTTGCAAGAAAGCACTTTTAAATTAATGGTTAATTTTGAAATATAAACGAAGAGAATGAACCATCAGTCCATTGTTGATAAGATTAACATTCATAAAAAACAACCTAACCTTAGATATCGATTAAAGGAAGAGGTTGAAGTTTTTACAAATTTATTGTTCTATACACTGTTCGATATTGAAACTCCGGTACAACAAAATTTAGAGAAACTAGAGGAACAATTTGATAGTTTAGTGGACCTTGCCTGTTGGCAAAGTGAAAAGCCGTGCAAAAAGGTTTGGACCAATTACGTGCAAAAATTACCCACGATATTAGAGAATTTGAATATGGATGCAGAGGCAACGGTAAATTGTGATCCGGCATCCCTTTCTATAGAAGAAGTATATATGGCTTACCCCGGTTTTTATGCCATTGCCATATACAGGCTTGCCCATGAACTATACAAAATAGGTTTCCCTTTGGTGCCAAGGTTAATGACAGAGTATGCACATCGCCAAACGGGAGTGGATATAAACCCTGGGGCCCAAATTGGTAATTACTTTCATATAGACCATGGTACAGGGGTTGTTATAGGAGAGACGGCCATTATTAAAAACCATGTAAAAATTTACCAGGGAGTAACATTAGGTGGTTTATATGTAGCAAAACATTTGCAGCAAACAAAAAGACACCCGACAATAGAGGATAATGTAACCATATATGCCAATGCTACCATTCTAGGAGGTAAAACTGTTATTGGCGCCAATAGTATTATAGGGGGCAACTCATGGCTGACGGCCTCTGTGCCTCCTAATTCTACTGTATATCATTCTCCTGAAATTAAAATAAAAACACAGACAGATGTCTAAGAATATTATAGATCTTATAGGAAATACGCCCTTGGTGGAATCTAGGGTTTTGAACACCAACCCTAATGTGAAATTGTTTTTTAAGATGGAAGGTCATAACCCAGGTGGTAGCGTAAAGGACCGTGCCGCTTATAACATGATCAAAAACGGACTGGCTACAGGTCGTTTTAAACCATCGGATAAATTAATAGAGGCCACCAGCGGCAATACGGGCATAGCCTTGGCAATGATCGCAGGCTTTTACAATCTTGATATAGAATTGGTAATGCCGGAAAATTCTACAAAAGAAAGAGTACAAACCATGCGTGCCTACGGAGCCAAGGTAACGCTTACCCCTTCTGATGTAGGTATTGAAGGAGCTCGCGACTATGCAGAAAATAAAGTTAAAAACGAAGGGTTTGTAATGCTCAACCAATTTGCAAATGATGACAATTGGAAAGCACACTACCAAACTACAGGCCCCGAGATCTGGAAAGATACGGAAGGATCGGTAACCCATTTTGTTTCTGCCATGGGTACTACAGGTACGATTATGGGCACATCTACCTTTTTAAAAGAACAGAATAAAGGCATAAACATTGTTGGAGTACAGCCTACCGATAATTCAAAAATACCCGGTATACGTAAATGGCCTCAAGAGTATCTACCAAAAATATTCGACCCCAACAAGGTAGATACTATTATGGAAGTTAGTACAGAAGAAGCAAAGGCAATGGCCAAAAGACTTGCAAAAGAAGAGGGTATCTTTTCGGGCATGAGTTCTGGTGGTGCCGCTACGGTTGCATTAAGGCTTGCCGAACAACTGGATGAGGGCGTAATCGTCTCTATCGTTTGCGACCGAGGAGATCGTTATTTGTCTTCAGACCTATTCGAATGATACTAGTGTAAAATATTTAGTAAAAAAAAAGGAGCTAGAACAAAGCTCCTTTTTTATTGGAGTTTTATATAATAATTGCTCTTTCAAAAAAAGATTTCGATTTCATGTTTTAAGATAGAAACATGTTATAACCAATCTTTCTTTTTGAAATAAATAAGCAATCCGATAGAAATTACGACCATTACTGCCCAAACGGAGATATATCCATATTTATAGTGTAGTTCTGGCATATTTTCAAAATTCATACCATATACACCGGCAATAAACGTTAAAGGAATAAATATCGAAGCCATAATGGTCAGTACTTTCATTACCTCGTTCATCTTATTGCTCATGTTGCTCATGTACATCTCCATAAGACTCATGCTCATTTCCCTATAAATTTGTAGGCTTTCGTTAATTTCCAGTGAATGGTCCAAGGCATCCCTCAAAAAAAGTTTAGTGTCCTTTTTTATCAATGGACTTTCAGAATCTATTAATCTATTAATAAGTTCTTTTACAGGGTAGATCCATCTTCTCACCTTCATCACCTCTTTTTTTAGAAGTTGAATGTTTTGGGCAACGACCGGTTTCGGATTTAAATAAACTTCGTCTTCTAAAGTTTCTATTCTATTGTTTATTTGCTCCAAGACCAAAAAATAATGATCTATGATTCCGTCTAAAAGGGCAAAGAACAGATAGTCTGCCCCCCTAGCCCTAATTCTGCTCATCGGAGATATGACCCTATTTCTTACCCCATCAAAGACATCCTCTTTTACTTCTTGAAAAACCAATAGTGTATTCTCCATAAGCACAAAAGCCATATGTTCGGGTACAATCTCGTCTTCAGAATTTAAATACAACATTCTAAAGACCCCAAAAATATAATCATCATACTCATCTATTTTGGGTCTTTGGTCGGTATTTACGGCATCTTCCAACAGTAATGGGTTTAACCCGAAGCCCTTACCGAGCCCTTCTATGAACTTTTCGTCGGTGATACCAACTACATTTATCCAGGTCGTCTTTTTCGCAGATCTATATTTTAAGACTTCTTCTAGTTTGGTTGTTTCTTTGGTTTCAAAAGAGTCTTCGTTATACTGGGTAATGGTGACAACACTTTGCGTTTTTTCCTTACTTCCTAAATAACTGACCGTTCCTGGAGCGGTTCCCATTTTACCATGGACCCTAGAAACTTTTTTCTTTTGTTTTGGTACAACTGCCTTCCTCCTTGCGGCCATATTTGCTTGCGTTTTTTTTAAGATAAATAAAACCTTACCCGAAATTCACTTCATTTAACAACAATCCTGATCCGGGAGCAATGGTTGTCATTTTAATATTATTTTCAGGTATTAATGATGCCTTGATATCCTCTATACATAAATTTCCCATTCCTACTTGTAACAGGGCCCCCATGATCATCCGTATTTGATACCTCATAAAACCTTGCCCCCTTACGGTTAACGCATAGCTTGTATTCGGAAAAAAACTGGCCTTGATCAGTGTATTTGGGCCAATTCCACAAAAATCTATTGTTCTGACCACTTTGGCATTCGGTCGTAATCTAGCGGTATACGATGAAAAATCATGAGTGCCTTCATATAATTTGGCCGCATTGATCATTAATTCAATATCCAACTCTTCCATTACATTGGTCAGGTACGGTGCACAAAAGGGATGGTTTTTTTCGCCATATGAAAATAGATAAACGTATTCTTTTGATTTACTGTGTTGAATTATATTAAAATCGGCAGTGGTCGGGGTTATTTCGGTAACCTTAATATCTTGGGGTAGATTTTTGTTGAAAAGTAATAAAAACCCATTCAAATCCGTGAGTTCTTTTTCTTCTACAAAAAGTTCAAAAACTCCATCTAGTGCAGAAACTTTGGCATCTGTACGCCCAGCCCCCAACAGTTTAAACTTGGTATCCTTTAGAATAAATTTCAAGGTTTTGACCAACATTCCCTCTATGGTCAACCGATCCGGTTGCTGTTGCCATCCACTGTACCTAAAGCCCAAATATTGTATGCGTACCAAGTAATAAAATCTAGAGCGTCTCATGGTGAAATCTAATATTTTCTGTAACTTATTAAAGTTTAATAAGATATAATAAACCAGTTTATCTTTCTCGTAAAATAACAATTACTAATCTAAACCAAACATTTAAACCAATACATTATGAACACAGAAACTAAAGTAAAACCACCTATGTGGTTTTGGATCGTAAGTATTCTAGCATTATTATGGAACCTTATCGGCGTAATTTCCTATTTGGGGCAAGCATTTATGACCGATGATGACCTTGCCCTACTTAGAGAGGCAGAACGACAACTTATCGAAACACAACCCTCATGGGTCACCGCAGCTTTTGCAATAGCAGTTTGGGGCGGAACCTTGGGGTGCATATTTCTTTTGTTGAGAAAAAAATGGGCAAAACCCATTTTTATTATTTCTTTGATAGGGGTTTTGGCACAGTTCGGATACTCACTTCTTTTAAGTGATACTATGGATGTATATGGTGCCAGTGCAGTAATTTTTCCTGTAATAATAATTATCGTGGGTATTTTATTATTGTTCTTCGCAAACTCTTCTATACATAAAAAATGGCTCACGTAGAAAGGCCAGAAAAAGAGGATGTTACATAGGTAAATTATCAATTTTATAGATAGAGTTGGCCTTTTATCGAATTTTTAGGGCAAAAAAAATCTATGCGCATTTTTAGTACTATTTTTTGACTCTAAATGAACCCGAAACCAAATATTATGAAATTTATTAAAGGTATTTTTCCATGGAAACGAACCCTGATAACATCATTAATAGTTATACTGTTATTGACCGTTTTTAATTTCTATGGCCTTTACACCAATAAGTTTTATTTTTTTAAAATAGGCAACTATATATTTCCTTTACTCGCTCTAGGGCATCTACTTTTTTTGTATGTTATGTGGTTTAAGATCAAGGAAGATGAATTGAGCGACCCTCCCATGCGAAACTTAGAATATGTGCTGTATTTTATAAGTTTGGTGTATATCTATAAACTAATAGAAACGGTAACAACCTTGTTTTCTTACGGTCAGTATGACAACCACCTTATTCCTGCAACTTTTTTACCTATAGGCATACTTATTCTGCTTCTATATATATTATTATTGGTACTTACCTTTTTAACGTTTAGCTATAGAAGAGAAATTGTAGGAACCTACACTTTTGATGAAATGAACCAGCATGTAGACAACTGGAATTAATAAAAGACTGTTCTTTTTAAAAAACCTCCCTTTTATAGGGAGGTTTTTTATTAATGTGAAAATTTATCTTGTGACCGTGCCCGTTGGGAAACTGCCGGATACATTACTTCCTATTTCTTGTACGCCCATCGCATCTGCTGGAATCATGCCGGCCAGTGGTTTTAATACAAACGGGGCGGCACTGTTATCAGGATAAGGTTCTACGCTTACTACTGCTATTTTACCCCTTATATCGGTAGGGAACATTAGTCCGTCGGGGGCATTTACCAAAAAGTCTTCACCTGGGAACGGAGGGCCAGGGTTTGTTCCGCTGAACGGACTCGTTTCATCACTTTCGGAGACAGACGTAAAAGTACCCGTTGTAACCGGAATACCGTCCATAACCACCCATCCTTCATATTTCCATCCTGGTTCAAGGGCTGGTAGTTCCAATCCATTAACAGCACTTCCGCTGCTATTGTCCAAAAACCATAGTCCGCTGTATTTTTCCTCCTCGGCCCCAGTACCTGTTGGTGCGGCAACAATGAATTTGCCTTCGACCGTATCAAATGAAGGGGCTACTGTACCAGTACCCAATATAGCTGAAGCACCATTAAAATCACCTATGAACAGTTTTGTGTCCGCTGGGGCGGTCGAAGGATCCGGATTTGGTTCAATTGAAAGTACAAAACTCGTGGCACTGGCCAAAGTCGTAGCATCCAACTCAAAGGAGGTTTGCGAAAGATCTCCATTTGAGTTTACAGAAAAAGTTCCTGTACTTACCGGTGCGCCATCAACGATTATCCATCCTTCATAAAGAAAATCTGCGCCTAAATCCTCTAATCCATCTATATTCAATGAAATAAATGAGTTTTGCGGTATATCGGCATCATCGTTTACACTACATGATGAAATCAACAATACCGATACCAGAATCATCGCATACTTAAAGTTTAATTTTTTCATATCTATTGTTTTTTAGTTATGGAACAAACTAACACAGAGCAAGTTGCAGAAGGGTCACAAAACAGTAAACTTTTCATACAGAATAATCACAAAAGAATCACGGGACATAGCTTTACAATGGAAATAAAGCCAAGTTTCGGTCTATTGCTGTAAGGAATCCCATTTTAATTCAACTATTTACAGAATCAAGCCATTGTTTAATGGCCATATTCACACGCTAACCAAGGGTCTTTACATTAAATAATATTGCTGTGATATTTATGTGATAACTTTTGATTTTATTCGTAGATACGATTATGAAAAATATCTTGATAATAGAAGATGACCCCGAGATAATTAAATTATTGGAGATTCATCTAACAGATTTAATTTATAAAACATCCAAAGCAATGGATGGGGAAATAGGACTACAAATGGCACTTGAGAACGACTATGATATGATTCTCTTGGATTTGACCCTGCCCACCATGGACGGTGTTGAAATATGTAAAAAACTTAGGGCCGTTAAAAATACGCCCATAATTATGTTAACGGCAAAATCTGAAGAGATAGATCGGGTTCTTGGATTGGAAATTGGTGCTGATGATTATATTACCAAACCTTTCAGTATTCGTGAACTACTTGCCAGGATCAAGGCCGTATTACGAAGAGCGGACATAAAGGAAATTAAGGAGAAAGATACTTCTAGCATAATTGCAGAAGGCTTACAAATAGATATTGATAAGCGAAAGGTCAATCTAAACGGACAAAAAATAGAGCTTAGCCCAAAGGAGTTTGAGCTATTGATATTAATGGCTTCCAACCCAGGACGTAATTATACACGTTCAGAGTTATTAAATATGATTTGGGGCTATAATTTCGAAGGTTACGAGCATACCGTTAATTCGCATATAAATCGATTAAGGGCCAAAATTGAATCCGATATGGCAAATCCTACCTTTATTCTAACCACTTGGGGTGTGGGCTATAAATTTAACGAAGAAATCTTAGAATGAGCACCGATAAAACTTTAACACCTAGACTGGTCAAGAAATTATGGTTTGCCTTTATTGTATTAATTGCAATAATTGGTGCTTCGTATATTTTTATAACCGGTTATTTTAGTAACAGGCATAGCGAAGCTACCATTCAAAAGATAAACGCGAGTTTAGCCGAACACCTTATCGAGGAGAAATTTCAGAACGCCTCTCCTTTTTTGGAAGATGGCAGTGTAAACAAAGCATTGTTCGGAGATTTAATGCATGATATGATGGCAGTAAACCGAAGTATAGAGGTTTATTTGTTGGATAAACAAGGAGACATTCTGTACTCGGTGGTATTGGACCATGGGGATGGTTCTAAAACCAAACAAGTATCCCTAGATCCTATAAAGTCTTTTATAGCCTCTCATGGGCAAGAGTATATTCTTGGGGATAACCCTAGAAACCCAGAGGAACAAAAGATATTTTCGGCGGCACCTTATAATGTAAACGGAAAAGAAGGTTTTGTTTATATCATCTTGACAGGTCAAGAACTACAATTGGTCAGTGATACGCTACTGGGTAGTTACTATTCGAACATAGGTATTGGTGGTTTTTTACTTGCTATCCTATTTGCCGGACTTATAGGTTTTTTAAGTATATGGTTTCTCACTAAAAACCTGAGATTGATGACAGGGACGGTCAAAAAATTTCAGGAGGGTGACCTTGACGCTAGAATTGAAAACCCCAAAGGGAGCGATATAGAGGTTTTTGCAAACGCTTTCAATGAAATGGCCGACTCTATTGTAAAGAATATGGATAAGATGAAATCGGTCGATTTATTGCGGCGAGAGCTTATCGCCAATGTATCCCATGACCTTAGAACACCCTTGGCCGTTTTAAAAGGGTATATTGAAACCATGCAAATGAAGAAGGATTCCTTAACGGAAGAGCAAAAGCAGGAATATCTTCAAATTACCTATGATAATGTAGATAAACTTTCAAAATTGATTAATCAATTGTTCGAATACTCCAAGTTGGAAGCAGAACAGACCACTCCCATTAAAGAACCATTTTCCATCACCGAACTATCACATGATCTTATTGCAAAATTCAAGGTTTTGGCAGAAAAGAAACAAATTGACCTTCAATTGAACAATGACCAGAAAAATGCTATGGTCTTTGCCGATGTTGGTCTTGTTGAGAGAGCATTACAGAACCTTTTGGAAAATGCCATAAAGTATACGCCATCGGGTGGTCGAGTGATACTTTCATTATGCCCTAAGGGCAATAAGGTAGAAATCAGTATACGAGATACGGGTACAGGTATTCCTATTAACGACCAACCTTTTATTTTTGATCGTTATAAGCAGGTGGCCACAAATTCAAAAAAACAAGGTCATGGTCTTGGGTTGGCCATTGTGAAGAAAATAATGGAATTACACGATACAACAATTACTGTATTGAGCAAACCTAAAGAGGGAAGCTCTTTTATATTTCAATTACCCGCATATCAAGTATAAAAAATAGTATACCGTTAAGAGCAAAAAAGAAACCTCCCTATAAAAGGGAGGTTTTGTATTTAGATATCATTTAAAAAACTACTATATAGGTCTTTAAAATGGTATCCTTCTGAAAAACGTTGTTTGTTCAATTTTTTATACGATACCAATCCCCATAACAACAGTTCCTTTAAGAAATAAAGGTCTTTTTTTGGATACTCGGGTTGATGTTCCTTCACAAGTTGATTTAATGCCGGAATACTATCAAGGGCACGTTTATATTCCTCATCTGTAAAATCATCTAAAAGTTCAAAACCTTCTCCTTGAAAAAACCAATGCAATAGCTCATCGTACACGGTTTCCTCATCTTTACGTTCCAATTTATTAATTTTCGGAAAGTACTGTGGAAACAGTGATTTTACGGCATCGTCTATCAATATTTCGGCGACACCGTCCGCACCTTCTTGTTCCCCTTCATACACCAATTCTATTTTTCCTGTAATGGCAGGTATAATACCTATAAAATCGCTTAGGCGTACTACGGTGTTATCGGCATCGGTCAGTAAAGCCCTTCTTTCTGCCGTACTCAACAAATTTTCAAAAGCGGTAATACTCGTACGGGCACTTACACCACTTTTGGCATCCACATATTCGCTGTTACGAGCTTCAAAAATAACCTGTTCCAACAAGTCTTTTGCAATATCCGGAACATAGACCGAGTTGGTTTGACGTTCGTCCAAATCAGCTTCTTGTTCAGTAATTTTTCTAGCTGTTTCAATATCGTCCGGATAATGGGTAAGAATTTGAGAGCCTATCCTATCCTTTAAAGGGGTAACAATGCTTCCCCTATTGGTGTAGTCTTCAGGGTTCGCAGTAAAGACAAATTGAATATCGAGGGGTAATCGAAGTTTAAACCCCCGTATCTGTATATCTCCTTCCTCTAAAATATTAAACAATGAAACTTGAATACGTGCCTGAAGATCGGGCAACTCGTTGATAACAAAAATACAACGATTGGCTCTTGGGATCATTCCAAAATGAATAACCCTGTCATCTGCATAGGACAATTTAAGGTTGGCCGCCTTTATAGGATCTACATCGCCAATTAAATCTGCCACGGTAACATCGGGTGTAGCAAGCTTTTCTGCAAAACGTTCATCTCTGTGCAACCATGAAATTGGGGTCTCGTCCCCTTTTTGTTTTATAAGTTCCATGGCGAACCTAGACATTGGTTTTAATGGGTCATCATTAATTTCTGAACCTTCCACTACGGGAATATTTTCATCTAAAAGATTCACCATTAGGTGGGCCAAACGTGTTTTTGCCTGTCCGCGCAACCCCAATAGGTTAATATTATGGCGAGATAATATGGCCCTTTCCAATTCAGGAATTACAGAATCTTCATAACCCCAAACCCCTGTAAATGTTTCTTCTCCATTTTTTATTTTTTTTATAAGGTTGTCACGGAGTTCGTCTTTAATGCTCTTGGTTTTATATCCGAGTGCTTTTAGCTCACCAAGGGTATTTATTTTTTTATAGTCTATTTTCATATATAATATGCTCTTTTCTTATTTCAATCTTTTTCGCCTGTTGGTCTCGTAATCCTCAAAAATCATTTCTCCCAAACCTTTTAACCCGGTAAAGAAGGCCTTGCCTTTATTGGCTTCTGTAAAATGACGGATAAACTGCATTAAATACGGGTCTTGGGCGATCATAAAAGTGGTAATGGGAATATGTAATTTTCTGGCCTGTCTTGCCATATTGTAACACTTCTCTACAATATAATCATCGAGTCCCACACTATTTTTATAATAGGTGCCATCAGGAAGTCGCAGGCAACTGGGCTTTCCGTCCGTTATCATAAATATTTGTTTGTTGGTATTACGCTTTCGTCGCAATATATCCATGGCCAATTGTAGTCCGGCCACAGTATTGGTATGGTATGGCCCTACTTTTAAATACGGAAGGTCTTTTATAGGAATGGGCCAGGCATCGTTGCCAAAAACAAGAATGTCAAGGGTGTCTTTTGGGTAACGGGTTGTTATTAGCTCCGCCAAGGCCATTGCCACTTTTTTGGCCGGTGTAATACGGTCTTCTCCATACAAGATCATACTGTGGCTAATATCTATCATTAATACAGTACTCATCTGGGCCTTATGTTGTGTGTCTTCTACGACCAAATCTTCTTCGTTCAGCTGAAAACTACCTATACCGTGATTTATCTGTGCGTTTTTTAGACTTTCTGTCATTGAAATATGCTCTAGGCCATCTCCATAACGGTATTCGCGAAAATCACCTGTATGCTCGTCTCCCTGACCGGATTTACCTGTTTTATGGTTGCCAGAACCACTTCTTTTTATCTTTCCGAAAATCTGATCCAAAGCCCTTTGTCTGATCAGGCGCTCCATTTTGGCCGTAATGGAAATATTTCCTTTTCCTCCATTTTCTTCACCTTCGTCCCCTTCTCCACCTACACCATCCTCAAATTCCTCTCTAATGTATCCCTTTGCCTTTAGCTCTTCTATAAAATCATCGATGGTGTAGTCTTCTGTAGTAAGCTCATATTCCTTGTCCAATTCCCTTAACCAATCAATAGCCTCGTCAAAATCACCCGAAGTATGGGTAATCAATTCCTGGAAAATTTCGAACAGTTTATCAAAAATCGATTGTTCAGGTGCCTCATAGGTCTGAAAGCGGTATCCTTTTCTTACATTCATAGCCATATTATAAAATTAACACATTTAGGTTGGATGCCCTCTGTATTTAAGAAATGTTAACGTTGTTGGCCATGACTCCCTTTCATTTGCCATAAACATATAATATATTGGACGTTGTAAGGTATTTAAGCTGTAAGTGACAAAACATGCCGGCCTTTTATAATTAAAGAATCAATGTATTTATCAAACCAAATCAAAGGCTTTGTAAACACTCCCCCTTTGTGGTCTAAATCCGAATTTGGAATTCAACAATTCGAATTCCCTTATATAGACCTTAGCTTTTATAATGCCGTCGCAATCCCTCAAAAAATAAGACTGGGACACCAAATGGAATTTATATTTAAACAATTACTGGATTATTGCCCGGCTTATGAGGTGTTGGCCCATAACATACCCATAAGGCAAGAGAAACATACTATCGGCGAAATAGATTTTATCTTAAAAAAAATTGATGACCAACAATTGTTACATATAGAACTTACCTATAAATTTTATGTTGTAACCATCGAAGTTTCCGATCCCATACACCAACTAATAGGCCCCAATAAAAGAGATAGTTTTTTTTCTAAAATGAAAAAGATAAAAGACAATCAATTTCCCCTTCTTCATACAAAAGCTGGTACTGCCAGTCTAAAAAAAATAGGCATAGATCCTTCGATTGTTTCCCATCAAGCCTGTTTTAAGGCCCAATTATTTTTGCCTTTTAATTGTAAAAGTATTGACCTGTATCCTTTTGACCCCAATTGCATTGTAGGTTATTGGTTACGGCCAAACGATTTTCGACCAGAAACTTATGATCGTTATGAATTCTACCTTCCCTTTAAGAGCCAATGGGTCGTTGAACCTAATGACAATGTACAGTGGTTATCTTTCAATAAAATCTTACCAGAAATAAACCTTTGTTTGATAAAACAAAATGCACCTTTGATCTGGATGAAAAAAAACAACAATACATTCGAAAAGTTTTTCATAGTATGGTGGTAATATTATGCGAACATAATTTTGTCATCTTACTGATTACCAAGAATACATAAAACCATCATAAAAACCGGACAAAAACTTTCTGTGTTAAGATAATCCAATGCCCTTTTTGTTTTAGATTAAATAGGTAAATTCCACTTTTAATTCATAAACAACTCAACTTAAATGAAAATAACAAAAATCTTATTAGCCACATTTTTCTTATTATTTGGAGCGATGTTGAATGCGCAAGAAGATGGCTATGCCGACCTATTGCAAAACATAGACTCTAGACAAAAAATTTCTTTGAACGGCAAATGGGACATTATAGTAGATCCATTAGAAAATGGATTCTATAATCATAGGCTTCAAGAATACGACGGAGGTTATTTTAACAATGCAAAAATGAAAACGCCCTCTGATCTTATCGAGTATAATTTTGATACCAGTGCTCAATTAAACGTGCCCGGCGATTGGAACACCCAAATGGATAAGCTTTATTATTATGAAGGTACGGTCTGGTATAAAAAAGATTTCAACTATTCTAAAAATCAGAACGAACTGGCTTTTTTATATTTTGAAGCTGTTAACTATGAGGCAATCGTATATTTAAATGGCGAAAAAATTGGCTCGCACGTAGGTGGTTATACCCCTTTTCAATTTAATGTGACCGATAAATTAAAAGATGGGAACAATTTTGTTGTTGTTAAAGTCGACAACAAACGTAAAAAGGAAAATGTACCCACAATTAACCAAGATTGGTGGAATTATGGAGGAATTACACGTTCGGTACACTTGATCAATGTACCAAAAACACATATCGCCGACTATTATCTTCAATTAGAAAAAGACAAATCCAATGTTTTGGAAGGGTGGGTGACCGTTGAAAATGGAAATGATGGTGATGAAGTTAAATTACAGATACCTGAATTAAAAAAATCGTTGACATCCAAGCTTAAAAACGGGAAAGCTTCTTTCTCGTTTAAAGCAAAACCAACTTTATGGGATACTTTCAATCCAAAACTATATGAGGTTATTATTGAAACCGATTCGGATAAGGTCGTGGACCATATTGGGTTCAGAACCATTACTACCGATGGCTCAAAAATTCTATTGAATGGCAAACCTATATTTCTAAAGGGTATAAGTGTACATGAGGAAGCGCCTTTTAAGACCGGTAGGGTCACTTCGGTCGAAGAGTGTAAAATATTATTGCAATGGGCAAAAGAACTTGGCAGTAACTTTATTAGGTTGGCACATTATCCACACAGTGAAGCCATGGTAAAAGAAGCTGAAAAAATGGGCTTTTTGCTTTGGTCGGAAATTCCCGTTTACTGGACCATTCAGTTTGATAACGAGGATACATATGCCAATGCGCAAAACCAATTGAAAGAAATGATTTCACGGGATAAAAACCGGGCTGCGGTAATATTGTGGTCTATGGCCAATGAAACCCCGGAAAGCGAAGCCCGTTTGTCCTTTATTGGCAATCTGGAAAAAAAAGCACGTACACTTGATGATACCAGATTAATTACGGCAGCATTGGATACCCAGAGTAAAGGGGATGAAGGCAATCTAATTAAAGATCCTTTGGCAGATGTAGTAGATGTAATAGGAATAAATAACTATTGTGGTTGGTATTATGGCGAACTAGAATCTTGTAGAGATCTAAAATGGGCAAGTACCTACAATAAACCTATGATAATGAGCGAGGTTGGCGGCGGCGCCCTATACGGTCTTCATGGTAAAGCAAATGAAATATGGACAGAAGAATATCAAGAGGCACTTTTTGAATCGAACATAGAGATGATGGAAAATATTGATTTTATGGCAGGTCTCTCACCTTGGATTCTAATGGATTTTCGCTCGGCAAGACGCCCTCTCAAAAGAATTCAAGATGATTTTAACAGGAAGGGACTCATCTCTGAGCAAGGCATGAAAAAGAAAGCCTTTTACACCCTTCAGAAATATTACGCTAAAAAATAAGAAAGGCAAACACCTTTTCTATTGTTTTAGACAAAAAAATAAGGTTGGTCATTTTAATATATGGCCAACCTTTTTCTTTAAGTAATAATATACTACCAGGTTTATTTTTTTCGTTTCATCAATTCTGTTTCGATATCTTTTAAAGTAAACCCTTTTGCTTGTAAAAGCATAAGATAATGAAACATCAGGTCGGCACTTTCATAGATGAACAGTTCATCATTGTCATCCATAGCTTCAATAACCGTTTCTACAGCCTCTTCCCCAACTTTCTGGGCCACTTTATTGATACCTTTTTTAAACAATGACGCTACGTAAGACTTACTTCCGTCTGCAGATGTTCGCCGTTGTTCTATAGTAGCTTCCAATTCTGAGAAAAAACCAAAATTCGAACTATTTTCTTGTCCCCAACATGTAGCTGTTCCCGTATGGCAGGTAGGACCCACAGGATTTACCATAATTAAGAGCGAATCATTGTCACAGTCGTTCTTAATATCCACCAGATTCAAAAAGTTACCGCTCTCTTCTCCTTTGGTCCATAACCTTTTTTTAGAACGGCTGTAGAAGGTAACCTTACCCGATTCTTGGGTCTTCTTTAATGCTTCGGCATTCATATAGCCTAGCATTAATACATTTTTAGTACGTGCATCTTGAATAATTGCAGGTACCAAACCATCGCTCATTTTCTCCCAATTAGGCGTATTAAAATTCATAGTACTATTTTTTTAATGTGCTCTTAGCACGAATTTTGAAGGCATTCCTATATCAAAACAAGCCTTACAACCTGACCGGAATACCGTTTTCCTTTAATGTTTCTTTTAATTCTCTTATTCCTATTTCCTTAAAGTGAAATACACTTGCCGCTAAAGCAGCATCCGCTTTTCCTTTAATAAAAGTGTCGGTAAAATGTTTCTTTTTTCCAGCACCGCCAGAGGCAATAATGGGAATATTCAATTCAGAGGATAACTTTGCCAAAGCTTCATTGGCAAAGCCATCTTTGGTACCGTCGTGATCCATAGAGGTAAATAGTATTTCTCCTGCCCCCCTTTCCTCAACTTCTTTGGCCCATTCAAACAGCTTACGTTCCGTAGGAACTTTACCCCCTACCAAGTGAACGATCCATTCCCCTTTAATCATTTTCGCGTCTATGGCGACCACAATACATTGCGAACCAAATTTGGAAACAAGATCATTGATCAACTGTGGGTTTTTAACGGCCGATGAATTTATAGACACCTTATCCGCTCCATTTTTAAGCAATATGTCTACATCCTCTATTGAAGAGATTCCTCCCCCAACGGTAAAAGGAATATTTACCTTTTCTGCCACATGGTAGACCAAATCCGCTAAGGTTTTCCGTTTTTGTTCCGTAGCCGAAATATCCAAAAACACTAACTCGTCGGCCCCTTCTTTACTATATATTTCTGCTAACTCCACTGGGTCTCCGGCATCCCGTAAATCCACAAAATTAACTCCTTTTACGGTTCTCCCGTCTTTAATATCTAAACAGGGAATGATTCTTTTTGCTAACATAATTTTTTATAATCGATAGAAAACCCGAACTGTTCTGTACTTATTTAATGAGACATCAAAACTTAATGTCAAATAATTACGTCGTATGGTTAATCTATTGGCTTTTCTTATTCTTAATGTTCAGGTCAATGTCACTATAAAACCCTAAATCCTTATTTTTCAGCTGTTTTACCCAAAAGGCAATTTGCCCTGTATGGTATGAATAATGTTCTACTGCATGGAGAATGACCCCTACACCAGAGAAGGTAAATCCTTGAACCGATCTAACTTTCAACAGTTGATCGGTATTAGCATCAAAAATAATGCGTTTTGCCGTATCTACCGTTTCTACCAACTTATCTAAAACTTCTGTTTTAGTAAGACCGCCCGTTGCCGAAAATTCCGCATCCCGTTGTCTGACATCTTCATTTTCACCTAAGGACGATATGATATATTGCGAAATATTTCCACATAAATGCAATATCAGATTGGCGATACTATTCAGGGATTCGTTCGGTTTTAACCAAAGTTCCTCTTCAGAAACATCCACCAAACTTTTCTGTATCATACGCGTACTTTCATCCATTCGATACAGCGCATTTTTCACTAACTCTTCAATTAATTGAGCCTCTTTATCCATGGCTTAAAATATATGTCTCCAGCTGTTTTAAACTGATTCTGTTTTCATAAATGGCTTTTCCTATGATGGTAGCTTCACAACCAAGATCTGCCAACTTTGGTAATTCGTCAAAAATGGATATACCTCCGGATGCTATTAATTTTAGGTTTTCCGTTTGATCCAATATTCTTTGGTACAGCTCAAAGGAAGGTCCTTCTAACATACCGTCTTTACTAATATCGGTACAAATAACATATTGTATGCCCTTGGCCTGGTAAGCCTTGATAAAAGGAATTAATTCTTCTTTTGATTCCTCTTGCCAACCAGAGACGGCTACCTTTTCATCTAAGGCATCGGCCCCCAATATTATTTTGTCCGCACCATGTTTTTCTATCCAACCAATAAAAGTTTCTTTGTCTTTTACGGCAATACTTCCGCCGGTAATCTGTTCGGCCCCACTCTCAAAGGCAATTCTTAAATCCTCATCCGTTTTTAATCCTCCTCCAAAATCAATTTTCAAGTTGGTTCGAGAAGCTATTTGTTCTAAAATTTTATGGTTAACAATATGTTTGGATTTTGCCCCATCTAAATCTACCAAATGTAAATATTGAATACCATGCGCCTCATATTCCTTGGCTACTTCTAAAGGGTTTTCATTGTATATTTTTTTGGTATCATAATCCCCTTTTGAAAGGCGTACGCACTTACCGTCTATGATATCTATGGCTGGTATAATTCTCATTTATTCTAAAATTTGCTTATCAATTGACATCCATAATGCTGAATCTCCTATTTTATTAAATCCGTACCGCTCATACAGTTTGTGGGCATCTTTGGTTTTTAATGCTATCGTTTTCAGATTTCTTATAATAGGGTCATCTAACATAAATGTTACAATTTTTTTACCGAAACCCTGACCTTGAAATTTATCGAGGATAATAACATCCATAATATATCCAAAGTAGACGTAGTCGGTTACTACCCTAGCGAAACCAATTTGTTCATTGTCTGTGGTGTATATACCAAAACAGTACGAATGTTCAATGGTTGTTTTGACATCTTCGATAGTTCTATTATTTCCCCAATAAGAATTTGCGATAAACCCCTGTATGGCTCCAACATTTAATAAACTTTTATCTTTTGATATAAAGTAATTTGGCTTCATTACATTTTTAAAAAAATTTCTAAAATCTTTTCACCAACATCACTAGATTTCTCTGGGTGAAATTGCGTGCCATAAAAATTATCTTTTTGTAGTGCCGCGCTATAGTTTAGTCCGTATGAACACTCAGCTATTGTTTCGGCACATAATGGCGCGTAAAAACTATGCACCAGGTAGATATGTTCGTTCTCAGCAACCCCCTTGAACAAATCTGACCTAAGGTTCGTAATTTGATTCCAACCTATTTGCGGTACTTTAACCTGGTCACTAAATTTTATTACATCCACATTAAAAATCCCCAGTCCTTTTGTATCACCTTCTTCAGACGAATTACACATTAATTGCATACCAAGGCAAATGCCCAAAACTGGTTGTTTTAGCGTTGGTATAATCTTGTCCAGACCAGTGTCCCTCAATTTTTTCATGGCGCTGCTGGCCTCGCCTACCCCTGGGAATATGACTTTATCCGCAGTTTGTATCTCTTGTATATCATTACTTAACTCCGCATCAAAACCCAAACGTTTTATGGCGAACTTAATGCTCTGAATATTGCCAGCACCGTAATCTATTATTACTATTTTCATTGAACTTTTCTCTATAACACTAAAGCATTCCTTTGGTACTTGGTAATACCATTTTTTCCACATCTCTTTTTACCGCCATTTTTATACTTTTTGCAAAAGCTTTGAAAATAGCCTCTATTTTATGATGTTCGTTAGTACCTTCCGCCTTAACGTTCAAATTTGCTTTGGCACCATCGGTAAACGATTTAAAAAAATGATGAAACATCTCGGTGGGCATATCCCCTACTTTTTCTCTTTTAAATTCTGCGTCCCAAACCAGCCAGTTTCGCCCTCCAAAATCGATGGCTACCTGTGCCAAACAGTCATCCATGGGCAAACAGAAACCATAGCGCTCTATTCCAAGTTTATTACCCAAGGCGTTATTGAACACTTCTCCTAGGGCAATACCGGTATCTTCTATTGTATGATGTTCATCTACTTCTAGATCACCATTCACCTTAATTGTAAGGTCCATTTGACCATGACGGGCCAATTGATCCAACATATGATCAAAAAATGCCAGTCCGGTATTAATCTCACTTTTTCCCGTACCATCAAGGTTCAGTTTTATGAAAATATCCGTCTCATTTGTTTTTCTATGGTACTCCGCCGTTCTATCATTCAGTTTTAAAAACTCATAGATTTTTTCCCAGTCATTGTTTTCCAAGGCGATAACATCGACCAGTTCCGTTCTCTTTACCGTAATTTCATCGGTCCCCAAATTGGTGTTGTCGTTTATAAAAATACCTTTGGACCCAAGATTTTTGGCCAACTCCATATCCGTTAAACGGTCTCCGATTACGAATGAATTTTTCAGGTCATAGTCATCAGAAAAGTATTCGGTCAACAATCCTGTTCCAGGTTTTCTGGTGTTGGCATTTTCATGAGGAAAAGTACGATCAAGAAAAACCTTGTTGAACACTACGCCTTCGTTCTCAAAAGATTTTAGAATAAAATTATGTACCGGCCAAAAGGTATCTTCAGGAAAAACATCGGTGCCCAAACCATCTTGGTTAGTGATCATAACAAGTTCATAATCCAACTCCTTAGCTATTTTACCTAAATATGTAAAGGCCTTCGGGTAGAAGATCATTTTCTCGAAAGCATCTATTTGCTCATCAACTGTTTCTTTGATTATGGTACCGTCCCGGTCTATAAACAATACACGTTTTTTGTTTTTCATGCTTTTATGATAATGCTTTTAAAGCCTTGATTAATTTTTCGTTTTCATTGGATGTACCCACGGTAAACCGCAAGGTGTTTTTACATAAAGGTTGCGTGGTCCTATTTCTCACTACAATACCTTTTTCCAACAACTGGTTGTACCGTTTAGTGGCATCATCGACCTTCGCCAGTATAAAATTAGCATCTGTCGGAAAAATATCGGTCACAAAGGAAACTTGCGATAAAGCTTTGTTCAGTTTCTCTCGTTCATGTAAAATATTGGCAACTTCTTGCTGTACCCCTTTTTGATCTACAACTCTAGAAATAGCCTTTTGCTGCGTTAATTCGTTTACGTTATAAGGTGGTTTTATCTTATTTAAGATCGCAATAATTTCTTTGGAGGCCATACAGATTCCTAAGCGTATACCAGCCATACCGTATGCTTTGGACAAGGTTTGTGTAACAACAAGATTGGGGTATTCCGTTAATTTTGAAGCCCAACTATCCTGTGATGAAAAATCTATATAAGCTTCGTCTATTATTACTAGCCCTTTAAATGATTCTAAGAGCTGTTGGATTCTATATGCCGAAAAACTGTTTCCCGTTGGGTTATTTGGGGAACATAAAAACAGTAATTTGGTGCGATCGTCTGTACTTTCTAAAATTTTGGAAGTATTGGGCTGAAAATCATTATCCAACAGCACTTCCTTATTTTCTATTAAGTTGATACCGGACAACACCTTGTACATACCATATGTTGGCGGTAAAGTAATAATATTGTCTTCTTTAGGTTCACAGAAAGCCCTAAACAACAAGTCTAACACCTCGTCGCTACCATTGCCCAAAAGAATATTTTCTTCCTTAACGCCTTTCTGATCCGCCAATATAGATTTTAAGCCTCTTTGCTGGGGATCTGGATAACGGTTAACCCCATTATCATACGGGTTTTCGTTGGCATCCAAAAAAACCATGGTAGAACCGTCAGATACATACTCATCTCTTGCCGACGAATACGGACTAAGTCCTTTTACGTTCTCTCTTGTTATTTTATCTAGGTCAAAACTCATTACTTCTATACTGCTATCTAACCATTTCTATTTTATACTTTTCAGCCTAAGTGTTACCGCATTTTTATGCGCCTGTAAACCTTCAGCTTCCGCCATTGTTTCTATTGCTTTCCCAATAGCGGATATACCTTCTTTGGAGATTTTTTGAAATGTCATGCTTTTCATGAAACTATCTAGGTTTACTCCACTGTATTGCTTTGCATACCCATTGGTCGGCAATGTATGGTTCGTTCCCGAAGCATAGTCGCCGGCACTTTCCGGTGTATAGTTACCTATAAAAACAGATCCCGCATTTTGAGTGTTCTCTACATAAAAATCTTCATTGGCCACACAGACAATATAATGCTCCGGACCATATTCATTGATCAAGTCTATTGCCGTACGGTCATTTTCTACATATATAAGCTTACTGTTGGCAATGGCCTGTTGGGCAATTTCCTTTCGCGGTAGATCATCTAACTGTAACGCCACCTCTTTTTCTACGGCATCTATCATAATTTTTGAAGTGGAAACCAAAATAACTTGACTATCGATGCCATGTTCCGCTTGACTCAATAGATCAGAAGCCACAAAAGCCGCATTCGCAGTGTCATCGGCAACAACCAATAACTCTGAAGGTCCGGCTGGCATATCTATGGCCACCCCGTACTTGGTAGACAGTTGTTTTGCCACCGTAACATACTGATTACCGGGACCGAAAATTTTATAAACTTTTGGAATGGACTCCGTACCAAATGTCATACCGGCAATGGCCTGTATACCACCGACTTTCACAATTTTGGTAACACCGCATAAATTTGCCGTGTATAGAATAGCGGGATTCAATTTCCCTTTTTTATCTGGAGGAGAACATAGTACAATTTCTGAACAACCGGCTATAGTGGCTGGTATGGCCAACATTAAAATGGTAGAAAACAAAGGTGCCGTACCACCAGGAATATACAGCCCTATTTTTTGAATAGGCCGTTTTTCTTGCCAGCAAGAAACCCCTTTGGTCGTTTCTACTTCAACACGATCTGTCTTTTGTGCTTTATGAAACTTTTCAATATTGCTTTTGGCCAATTCAATAGCCACTTTTAACTCATTGGAAACCAAATCTGTAGCCTCTTGTATTTCATCGTTAGAAACCAAGATGTTCTCCAAGGTGACTTTATCAAATTGTTCGGTATATTTTTGTAATATACTATCCCCATTTGCTTTAACTTCCTCAAAAATACCGGTTACCAATTCTTCAATATCGGCCACAGTTTGTGTGGGACGTTTAAGAACGTCTTTCCAATCCTCTCTATTTGGATTATATATTTTATTCATCTCTTTTCCTATAAAGCCAATTACAGCACCATTTTCTCTATCGGGCACACTAAAATACCTTCTGCACCAGCGCTTTTTAACTCATCAATGACCTCCCAGAATTTATCTTTGTTTATTACCGTATGTACCGAGCTCCATCCCTCATCGGCCAAAGGTAATACCGTAGGGCTACGCATACCGGGCAATAATTTTAAGATTCCATCCAACTTTTCATTAGGAGCGTTTAACAACACATACTTAGAACTTCTGGCCCTCAGTACAGATTGAATCCTAAACTGTAATTTTTGCAACAAATCTCTTCTTTCAATAGATATTTTTGGGGATACGGCCAATACAGCCTCACTGGTGAGCATTACTTCCACTTCTTTTAAATTATTTTTAAAAAGTGTACTTCCACTACTGACAATGTCACAAATCGCATCGGCCAAACCAATATTGGGTGCAATCTCTACAGAACCGTTGATTATATGCAAATCTGCATTTACCCCTTTTTCTTTCAGATATGTAAGAACTGTATTCGGATAAGAAGTTGCTATTCTTTTGCCTTCCAAATCTTTTACCGAATTATATTGTACAGATTTGGGGACCGCCAATGATACCTTACATTTAGAAAACCCAAGTTTTTCGGCTATCGATATATCCTCGCCTTTTTCTATCAATACATTTTCGCCAATAATGGCAATATCGACTACGCCATCTCTTAAATACTGGGGAATATCCCCATTTCTAAGGTAAAACACCTCTATCGGAAAATTTCTGGACGAAGCTTTTAACTGATCCTTTCCATTATCAATAGAAATTCCGCAGTCTTTAAGAATTTGAAGGGACTCTTCGTTTAACCTTCCTGATTTTTGAATAGCAATCCTAATTTTTGTCATTGTCTTTTTGTTGTGCTTAAACAATCAAACCGAAGTTTAAAAAGAAAACCCGTTTGATTGCTCAAACGGGTTTTTAAATATGTTGCACTACTACAATACATTCCTACCTCGCCTGAGCGTGTGTATGGAAATGATGATGTGTAGTTCTGTTTCTCATTATGTGGTAAATGTAAAAGGTATTTTTGATATCACAAAACAAAAGTTAAAAATGAAACAAAAAGTTTTTACTGCGTGTTTTAGTTGTTTCCTAATATCAATGGTAGACCAGAGTCACCACTACCCACCACAACTACTTTTGCATTGGGCGATTTGGCAAGTTCTAGAGTAGCGTCAATACCTTTGTCCTGCAATATTTTATCTGTTAACGAAGCACTTAGTATTTTGTTCGCATCGGCCTTACCCTGCGCTTCTATACGTACCTTTTCTGCTTCTTTTGAGGCCGTTACCAGTCTAAATTCATACTCTAAAGACTCCTGTTCTTGCTTTAGCTTTCTTTCTATAGCCTCTTTTATGGTATTTGGCAAGGTAACGTCACGTACCAATATTTCATTTAATTGAATGTACTGGCCGTCAACAATCTTTTTTGTTTCCTCATAGATCTCTGCCTGAATAGCATCTCTTTTACTGGAATACAATTGCTCAGGTGTATATCTACCTACAACGCTTCTTGCTGCACTACGAATGGCAGGTAACAAAATACGTTCTTTGTACATTTCACTTTTTTCTTTGTGTAATTTGCCAAGGTCTTCATATTTGGGCTGAAACCAAGTAGAAGCCTCTAATTGAATGTCTAGACCATTGCTAGAAAGTACTTTCATTTTTTCGTAAACTTCTTGCTGGCGAACCTCATATACGAATACCTTGTTCCAAGGTGCAACAATATGAAAACCTTCTCCCAATGGTGGCTCGTCGGTTACGACTCCTCCACCAAAAGTCTTATATAGCACTCCCGCTTCTCCCGAACCTATGGTTACGGCAGATTTTGAAATTAAAATAATGACGAGAACTAATGCGAAGATTACTGGTAATGCGATTTTTGGTAATTTGTCCATATATTTTTGTTTAAGTTAATCCGTTATATTTTCTAATAAACCACTCTATAGTGAAGGATGACATAATCAATGCCAAGAGTATTCTGAAATCTATCAAAGATACAATATTTTCAGAGCTCTTTTGGATTGGTACAAAAACATCACTAGCAGAAAGCTCTTCGGGCAAATTAACATGATTGGCCGTAAAATAATTTTTGCCCCCGGTATTTTGTGCCAAGGTGGCCATCTTACGGTAATCACTGGAAATAAACTGTTTTTCCAAGTCAAAATCAGATATTACAAAATTACCTGTTTTAGAAACGTTTTCCTCACCTACATACACTTTAAAAGTATATGCGCCGGGTAATAAATTGGTTAAATCTACCTCATAGTATCCATTCTTTAATATCATGGGCAACGTTAGTTCCTTATCGGTTTCTTTATTTCTTACGTCAATGTTTATACTCGCATTTGGATCAAAAACAAACGTTTCATCAAAATAGGTTGCCGAGATCAAAGCGGTACTGCTTCCTTCGTACAAAGGACTATATTGTAAATTAAGTCTGTCTCTTTTTGAATTACCGGACATGTACCTCATTAACTTACCAAAGAACTTATCGAAATTTTGGAAATCGCCCCCATTTCTATACGATTGCATTCTCCATTTCCAAATACCAGAACCCGTCCATATAGCTTTTTTCCATGTATTATCATCAATAACGGTCAACATCGGAGAGTTGATATCCACTCCTCTAATTTCTGTATTTATGAGAATTTCATTAGACGTATTTATTGTCAATGGTCCGGCATCACTATATAAAGGAGGAAAATCGGTAATATCAAAATCGGTAATATCAAATTTGGAAAAAACGGTGTTCACCGTACCAAAAACTTCTTGAACGGGATACCCTATTTCTATATTAAAATCATTTTGAACCTTGTTCAGATAGTTATAATCGGTATTTACACCCGTAAAAACAATGTAATTACTTTGCCTGTTGGAAATAAATTCGAATATGTTATTGAAGGTGCTAGTAGGCTCGTATAACAAGAACAGATCCACTTCCTCTAACTGCTTTAATGTAGCGGTAGGCTTTAAAATTGTGACTTCTCGTTGCTCGTTGCTCTCAATTGCCTTTTTAAGGGTGCCTAAATCTGGGTGTAGAACATTAGAAATTAAGGCAATACTCGTTTTTTCGTCAATTACCTCTACCGTGGCCTCCCTTGTATTGTTTATGAGGTTTTTTTCATTCGCCAGGGCCTCGACACTGACTACAATACTCTTTATACCCACACTATTGGCATCGATGGTGGTTTCAATTGTTTTAAGATTATTGGATTTTGACAAATTTACCTTTTCGGTAAAAACATTTTTACCGTTCACACGAATGCTTACGTTCGTAGAAACACTACCTTCCCCTTGATAGGTAACATAGGTTTCTAAAGGATATTTATTTTTTAAGAAAGCAAATTTGTTCGTATTTATGTTACCGATACCTACGTCTTCATATCTCGTAGTATCGCCCACCGTAATAGTATATACGGGATTTTTACTGTTGTCAGGATTAAAGGTGTAATCGCGGCCAATAGTTTGATTACCGTCCGATATAAGGACAAAGGCCGTTTTTTTCCTTTTATATACTTCTTGTAGGGCACTAAGCGACCTGTTTATATCAGTAAATTTCTCTTTATAATCTAAGCTATCACCGGACTTTAAATTCTCACCAAAGGTGTAGGTCTCTACATTGAACCTGTCCATGATGTTTTCTGAACTTTTAAAGGTTGAAAGTATGGCCTGTAACTCATCATCATTTTGTTTTACGGAGGATGAATTATCGACCAATAAAACCAAATTTGGTTTTTCTATTGAATAGGTAGTTTTTGAAAATTTGGGGTTAATAATCAATAATAAAATCGAAAAAACACCCAAAAATCTTAGAAAGGATAATACATAAATGAGTTTACCTTTCTTTTTTTTCTTAAAAACATATTGAAACAGCGACACCCCTATAGCTACTAGTGCAGCCAGTATAATAAGCAATACTGTTTCAGTTTGCATTTAAAAGCTTATTCAGAATTAGTAATTATCACCATAGTAAATAGCATATGCCCTACCCTAGAACCGATAAAGGCTAGGTAAGCATTCCACCGTCTACATTTAATACCTGCCCAGTCACATAAGATGACAGATCAGAAGCAAAAAATAGGCAAGCATTGGCAATATCCTCGGTAGAACCACCTCTTTTTAACGGTATGCCATCTCTCCAGCCCTGTACTGTCTTTTCATCTAACTTAGCGGTCATTTCCGTTTCTATAAATCCAGGGGCTATTGCGTTGCAACGAATGTTTCTAGATCCTAATTCCAGGGCAATTGATTTAGTAAAACCGATCATACCCGCTTTTGAAGCCGCATAATTGGCTTGGCCGGCATTTCCTTTTACCCCTACCACACTGCTCATATTTATAATAGAACCTTTACGTTGTTTCAGAAAAGTTCTCTGGGCAGCTTTTGTCATGTTAAAAACCGACTTAAGGTTAATATCTATAACCTGATCAAAATCGGCCTCTGACATTCGCATAAGAAGATTGTCCTTAGTGATACCTGCATTATTGATCAAAACATCTATGGTGCCGTCAAAATCGTTTAGTACATCGGCAATTAATTTTTCGGCCTCTTCATAACTGGCAGCATTGCTTTTATATGCTTTTGCTTTTACCCCCATACCTTTTAGCTCTTCCTCCAGCTCTAAAGCAGGGGCTTCGCTGGCACTATAAGTAAATGCTATATTGGCACCATGTTGAGCAAAAACTTTGGCAATACCTTTTCCGATTCCACGACTGGCACCTGTAATAATTACGTTTTTTCCTTCTAACAATTTCATCTGATCACTATTTGTAAGGTCTTATGTCAAATATAAGTTTTGTTTGATATATAGGCGAAAAAAAATCCCGTAAGAACGGGATTTTAGTATATTTTTATAGGATACTATCCCATTACTTCTTTTACTTTAGCTCCGATTTCGGCAGGAGAATCAACTACATGAATACCATGTTCTCTCATGATTTTCTTTTTAGCTTGTGCCGTATCGTCACTACCCCCTACGATAGCTCCGGCGTGTCCCATAGTTCTACCTGCAGGTGCGGTTTCACCGGCGATAAATCCTACGACCGGTTTTTTACTTCCGCTTTCTTTGTACCATTTTGCGGCATCGGCTTCTAACTGACCACCTATTTCACCGATCATAACCACACATTCCGTTTCTGGATCATTGATCAAAAGCTCAACAGCTTCTTTTGTAGTGGTGCCAATAATAGGGTCACCACCAATACCAATGGCCGTTGTAATACCCAACCCTTGTCTAACCACTTGATCGGCAGCCTCATAAGTTAAAGTACCCGATTTAGAAACGATTCCTATATTTCCTTTCTTAAAAACAAACCCTGGCATAATACCTACTTTTGCCTCACCTGGAGTAATTACTCCTGGACAGTTAGGGCCTATCAATCTACAATCCTTATCTTTTAAGTAATTGGCAACCATTACCATATCGGCAACAGGTATACCTTCTGTAATAGTAATAATAACTTTGATTCCCGCATTGGCGGCTTCCATGATAGCATCTGCAGCAAATGCAGGCGGTACAAATATAATGGTCGTATCCGCTCCTACTTTTTCAACAGCTTCGCTAACCGTATTAAAAACAGGCTTCCCTAAATGTTCTTGTCCACCTTTACCAGGTGTTACACCACCAACAATGTTAGTTCCGTACTCGATCATCTGTTCGGCATGAAAAGTACCTTCACTTCCTGTAAATCCTTGTACAATTATTTTGGAATCCTTATTTACTAAAACGCTCATACTTCTGTTTGGTTTTTATTTCTACGCAAAAATATATGTTTGTCAATGAATACTAAAGAATTCTTCTTCTTATTTATTCTCTAGTTTTTTAATTATATCCGGAATTTTCTTGATATATGCCAATTGTTTTAATTTTTCCCTGGACTCTTCTATGGGAGTGCCAAAATAACTTTTACCACCAGCTACGGATTTTGTGACTCCCGTTTGTCCCATAACCACAGACTTTTTACCGATCGTAATTCCGCTGTTGGTACCTACTTGGCCCCAAAGGGTAACCTCGTCCTCTATAATGACGCAGCCTGCAATGCCGGTCTGTGAAGCAATAAGGCATTTTTTACCAATAACCGTGTCATGACCCACATGCACTTGATTATCGATCTTTGTGCCCTCACCAATAGTAGTATCTCCGGTAACACCACGGTCTATGGTACATAATGCACCAAGGTCTACATTGTCTTTTATGACGACCCTACCGCCCGATAATAATTTATCGAAACCTTCTGGTCTGTTCTTGTAATAGAAAGCATCGGCCCCAAGCACACTTCCGGCATGTATGGTGACGTTGTCTCCTATAATACAATTGTCATATATGGATACATTGGAATGAATTTTACAATTATCACCTATAACAACATTGTTCCCTATGAATACATTGGGTTGTATTACGGTATTCTTGCCAATTTTAGCCGAATCTGAAATAGCACTGCTAGATGAGACAAAAGGACTAAAATAACGGGTTAACTTATTAAAATCACGAAACGGGTCTTCCGAAATTAAAAGCGCCTTACCTTCAGGGCAATCTACCTTTTTGTTTATTAAAACAATGGTAGCCTTTGAGGTCAGGGCCTTATCATAATATTTTGGGTGGTCTACAAAAACTATATCGCCTTCTTCCACCACATGAATTTCATTCATTCCCAGAACTGGAAAATCATGAGGCCCCACGTACTCTGAATTTATAATTTCAGCTATCTGGTTCAGCGTAAATGTCGTCGGAAATCTCAAAGAACGAAATTTTATTCTTTAACCCTTTCCATATAGGAACTGGTCGAAGTGTCTATTTTAATTTTATCGCCCTCATTAATAAATAATGGAACATTTACTTCCGCTCCCGTTTCCACTTTTGCAGGTTTGGTAGCGTTGGTGGCAGTATTACCCTTAACACCAGGCTCTGTGTAAGTTACCTCTAAGACAACACTGGCTGGCATATCTACGGATAAAGGCATACTGTCTTCGGTATTGAACATAATTTTAACCACTTCTCCTTCTTTTAATAGCCCAGGAGCATCCAAGGCACTTTCTTGAAGGGTGATTTGGTTATAATCGTCCGTATTCATAAAATGATACGTTTCTCCTTCGGCATATAAAAATTGATACGATCTTGTCTCTACACGTACGTCATCAATTTTATGACCTGCAGAAAACGTGTTGTCCAAAACTTTACCGGTAGACACACTTTTTAACTTTGTTCGTACAAAAGCCGGACCTTTACCCGGTTTTACGTGTAAGAACTCTATAATTTTATAAATGTCATTATTATATCTAATGCACAATCCTTTTCTAATATCTGATGTAGATGCCATTTTGCTTAAAACTTAATTATTAAAATAGTCGCCATAACCATGGCTTACATTTTTTGTTTATCCTTAATTATTACTAAAATATCCTTTCATAATACCCCTTTGCGAGTCTCTTATGAACTGAAGAATTTCATCCCTTTCTGGGGTGGCCTCCATTTCGGCCTCTATTATTTGTGCCGCTTGGGTATTATTATAACTCTTTTGATATAAGATACGATAGATATTTTGTATTTCGCGTATTTTTTCTGATTGAAAGCCCCTTCGTCTAAGACCTACGGAATTAATACCTACATATGACAAAGGTTCCCTTGCCGCCTTTACATACGGGGGCACATCTTTTCTTACCAAAGAACCTCCCGTAACAAAAGCATGCTGGCCAATAGATACAAATTGATGTACGGCCACTAAACCTGCTAAAATTACATTGTCGCCAATGGTAACATGCCCGGCCAATGTAGAATTATTTGAAAATATACAATTATCACCTACTACACAGTCATGTGCTACATGGCAATAGGCCATTATCAAACAGTTTTTTCCTATAACCGTTTTCATCCTATCAGAAGTACCTTTGTGTATGGTAGCACATTCGCGAATGGTGGTTCCATCTCCAATGATTACCGTAGTCTCCTCTCCTTCATATTTCAAATCTTGTGGAGAAGCGGAAATAACCGCTCCGGGAAAGATATTACAGTTTTTGCCAATTCTAGCGCCTTCCATAATAGTAACATTAGAACCGATCCATGTGCCATCTCCAATGGTTACATTGTTATGGATGGTGGTAAAAGGCTCTATCACAACATTTTTTGCGATTTTAGCGCCTGGGTGAACATAGGCAAGAGGTTGATTCATGCTACTATTTTATTTTGATTTAACTATTTGTGCCATTAGTTCCGCTTCTGAAACCAATTTATCATTGGCATAGGCATAGGCTTGCATATGACATATTCCTCTACGTATGGGAGATATTAAATCACATTTAAAAATCAACGTATCGCCTGGAAGTACTTGTCTTTTAAATTTCACATTGTCCATTTTCATGAAAAATGTCAAATAATTTTCTGGATCTGGCACCGTGCTCAACACAAGAATTCCTCCTGTTTGGGCCATTGCCTCTACCTGTAGAACACCCGGCATTACCGGTGCCCCGGGGAAATGACCTACGAAAAAAGGCTCGTTCATGGTCACATTCTTAACCCCTACTACATGGGAGTCGGACAACTCAAGAATCTTATCCACCAATAAAAAGGGAGGTCTGTGGGGCAACATGTTCATGATTTGAGTAACATCCATTAAAGGTTTTTGGGTCAAATCGTATTGAGGAACATTGTTGCGACGTTCCAATTTTATGATCTTAGATATTTTTTTCGCAAATTGTGTATTCACAAAATGCCCAGGTTTACTAGCTATAACCTTACCTCGTATTCTGGTTCCTATTAGGGCCAAATCACCTATTATATCCAACAACTTATGTCTTGCGGCTTCATTTGGGTGATGTAAAGTCAGGTTGTCTAAAATACCATTTGGCTTAACAGAAAGTTTCTTTTTGTTAAACGCTTTTTCTAACTTTTTCATAGTAGCTTCGGAAATTTCCTTATCTACATATACTATGGCATTATTTAGGTCCCCTCCTTTAATCAGTCCATTTTCCAAAAGCATTTCCAGCTCATGTAAAAAACTAAAAGTACGGGCATCCGCTATTTCTTCTTTAAAATCTGATAATTTTTCCAGATTTGCATTTTGGGTACCAAGAACCTTGGTGCCAAAATCTACCATTGTAGTAATCTGATATTCATGTGAAGGTATGATCGTAATCTCACTTCCGCTAGCTTCATCCCTATAAGAAATAACATCTTTTACAACATATTCTTCTCTATAAGCATCTTGTTCTACGATTCCCGCTTCTTCCAATGCTTCCACAAAAAACTTTGAGGATCCATCCATAATAGGAGGTTCTGGAGAATCCAATTCTATAAGAACATTATCAATTTCCAAACCTACAAGTGCCGCCAAGACGTGCTCCGATGTTTGAATTTTGACGCCATTTTTCTCTAAATTGGTACCTCTTTGGGTGTTTACCACATAATTGGCATCGGCCTCGATTACGGGTGTACCCTCCAAATCTACACGCTTAAAAGCGTACCCATGATTTTCTGGAGCTGGCAAAAATTTAACAGTAACATTGCCTCCTGTATGTAATCCAACTCCGGTCAATGAGACCTCTTTATTTATTGTTCGTTGTTTAAATGCTGTTTTCATCGTCAGTCCTTATTTTCCAAGTTGTCGATTCTACTAATAATTTTAGGTAAGTTTTTAAAGTGTACGTAAGATTTATTGTAATCTCCGTAATTAAGCGCCGGAGACCCCTGCAACACCTCGTTATCCTTAACATTTCTGCCAATTCCTGATTGGGCCTGTATTTTTACATTGTCCCCTATAACTATGTGGCCAACGATACCCACTTGACCACCGATCATACAATGCTTTCCAATTTTAGCGGAACCCGCAATACCTGTTTGCGCAGCAATTACCGTATGTTCACCGATTTCTACATTGTGGGCGATCTGAATTTGATTATCCAACTTCACCCCTTTTCTTAATATTGTAGAACCCAAGGTCGCCCTGTCTATCGTAGTTCCCGCTCCAACATCAACGTTGTCCTCAAGAATTACATTACCGGTCTGGGGCACTTTTGTAAATTCACCTTGTTCATTGGGGGCGAAACCAAAGCCATCAGCACCAATGATAACTCCGCTATTAATAACACAATTATTACCGATAACCGTTTCCGAGTAAATTTTTGCGCCCGCAAAAATAACCACATTATCACCGATGGTTACATTATCTCCAATATATACGTTAGGATATATTTTAACATTGTCACCTATAACAACCTTGTTGCCTAGATATGCAAAGGCTCCTAAATACAGATTCTCTCCGTGTACTACCGAATCGGCTTTAAAAACGGGCTCCTCAATACCGACCTTATTATTCTTTACTTCATTATAATATTCCAAAAGTTTTGAAAAAGACTTATAGGCATCCTCTACCTTTATAAGGGTAGTGTTTAGTTCCTGATCGGGAACAAAGTCTTTGTTCACTATAGTGACCGAAGCTTTTGTCTTATATATAAAAGAAGTATATTTCGGATTTGCCAAAAAGGTCAAAGACCCTTTTTCTCCTTCCTCAATCTTTGCAAGTTTATGAACGGCTATCTCTGGATTTCCATGTACTTCACCTTCTAAAATACCTGCAATTTGACCTGCTGTAAATACCATGGGCACAAATGTAAGAAAAATTGTTAAACGGCTTCTTTTGGGTAACAGATATAATATTTGGTAACGGTATTGGAAAGGGCATTTAAATTTAAATGATCTGATAATTTTGCCACATCCACAATTTTACCGTTTTTTCTAAGAATGTTAATATTCTGATGCTTACGGTTGTAAGCCCTGTTTTCCAGTTTTCCCGTAAACACAAAATAAGATATTTCATCCTCGTTTTTTAAACCAAACCTTTGTTGCACCTTTTTCTTTTTGCTTTCCAACTTTTTCTTGGTTATCGGCTCTTTACGAACTTTAATATGTAATAATTTGCGGTCTATTAACATTTGACATAACGTGGACAACACAAAATCATCTGAGTTTTGCCACTCTTTAACAGCGGACAAAATATCTATATCGTCCAATTTCGAAAATTGGTCTAGTACTTGACAGTCAAAATTATCCACACGAACCTCGTTCAACAAAAAATACATCAATGCACTACTGGCATTTAATCGATGGTTTTTATCCAACAAAAACCTGGCCCTCTTTAAAATACTGATCAAAATCTGTTCGGCCACTACCGAGGTCTTATGTAAATAGACTTGCCAATACATAAATCTACGGGCCATCAAGAATTTTTCTACCGAATAAATTCCTTTTTCTTCAAGTACCAAATTTCCGTCCACTACATTTAACATCGTAATTAAACGATCTGCATTGGTATTGCCCTCGGCAACCCCTGTATAAAAACTATCTCGTTTAAGATAGTCTAAACGGTCCATATCCAATTGACTGGATACTAACTGGTTTAAAAATCTTTTAGGGTGTTTTCCCGTAAATATTTCGATCGCCAGTGTTAATTTGCCATCGAACTTTCTATTCAGCTCGTGCATAAATTGAAGAGAAATATGCTCATGGCTTATATCTTTTACGATACTATGTTCCATAGCATGGGAAAAGGGACCATGCCCAATATCGTGCAGTAGAATGGCGCATAATAATCCTATTTCCTCTTCCTCGGAAATATCAACAGCCTTATAACGTAAGGCCAAAATTGCTTTTTGCATCAAGTACATACACCCCAATGCATGGTGAAACCTTGTATGATGAGCCCCTGGATAGACCAAATAGGAAAGCCCCATTTGAGATATTCGTCGTAACCGTTGAAAATAAGGATCAGCGATCAAATCGAAAATCAAATCATTAGGGATTCTAATAAATCCGTAAATTGGATCATTAAATATTTTTAGCTTGTTGTATTTCATTAAAAACACAGTAGTTATTCAGAAAGTCCCCAAAGTTATGCAATTGTAATTACTCATACAGGGCCTTTAAGAATAGTTTTTACCAATGATACCATATTAATACAAGCTTATAGACAATAAATTTCTTAAATGAACAAGATAAAAATACTTTGGGTAGATGATGAAGTGGACCTTTTAAAACCACACATCTTATTTTTAGAGAACAAGAACTATGAGGTTATTACCTCGAAAAGCGGCCAAGAAGCTTTAGAGGAATTGAGGAGAACTCAGGTAGACATAGTCTTTTTAGATGAGAACATGCCAGGTATTTCCGGATTGGAAACCTTAAGCGAAATTAAACTCATAGACTCGTCTTTACCGGTGATTATGATAACTAAAAGTGAGGAAGAGTTTATCATGGAAGAAGCCATCGGTTCTAAAATAGCGGACTATTTAATTAAACCCGTAAACCCGAACCAGATATTGCTTGCCCTTAAAAAAAGTTTGGACCACTCTAGATTGGTGTCGGAAAAAACTACCAGTAACTACCAACAAGAATTTAGAAAGATAGCCATGGACATGTCTATGGTGAACACTTATGAAGAATGGGAAGAACTATATAAAAAGCTTATTTATTGGGAGCTACAACTTGAAGAGATAGAAGACAGCGGAATGTTCGAAATTCTTGAATCCCAAAAAGTGGAGGCCAACAATCAATTTGGTAAATTCATAGACCAGAATTACGCCGATTGGTTTACAGATCCAGGCGCGCCGGTTATGTCACACACCCTTTTCAAAAAGTGGATAGCCCCCGAAATAAAGGATCAAAAAACATTGTTGGTGGTAGTGGACAATCTTCGCTACGACCAGTGGTATGCTTTTGAAGAGACGGTAGGTTCCTTTTATAAAAAGAACAAAGAAAAGTCATATTGCAGTATTTTGCCTACAGCCACCCAATATGCTAGAAATGCCATATTTTCTGGACTCACACCGCTGGATATGGAAAAAAAATATCCGGATTGGTGGAAAAACGATACCGAAGAAGGAGGCAAAAACTTATATGAGGATAAATTTTTAGAAGAACAACTTCGCCGTCTTGGGTGCGACATAAAATGGGACTATCACAAAATCAGCAGCTTAAAACAAGGGAAACATCTTTCACAAAATTTTAAATCGCAAAAAGATAACGACCTCACGGTAATTGTATATAATTTTGTGGACATGTTATCACATTCCAAAACGGAAATGGAGGTAATAAAAGAATTGGCATCCAATGATAAGGCTTATAGGTCCCTTACCCAAAGCTGGTTCAAGAATTCGCCCTTATTAGAAATAATCCAGCAGGCCCAAGCCATGGGACTAAAGCTTATAATAACGACCGATCATGGCACCATTAACGTAAAATCCCCCTCAAAAGTGGTAGGTGACAGAGACACAAGCTTAAATTTAAGATATAAGACCGGTCGAAGCTTAAGTTATGAAGAGAAGGATGTAATGGCCGCCAAAGATCCAAAATCTATTTTTCTTCCAAGTATAAACGTTAGCAGTTCTTTTATTTTTGCGAAGAACGATCTTTTCTTTGCCTACCCCAACAACTACAACCATTATGTTAGTTATTATAGAAACACATATCAACATGGAGGGGTATCCTTAGAAGAAATGATCGTACCTTTTATTGTCTTATCACCAAAATAGTTTTTTTGATGGAATTAATTTATTCTGAAAGCGAGATTCAAGAAGTAGCAAAAAAAATAATAGCCAATATTTCAAACAAAACGGTAGCATTCTATGCCCCTATGGGAGCGGGAAAAACGACATTGATAACAGCTATTATTAAAGAACTCGGTAGTATGGACAAAGTAAGTAGTCCAACCTTTGGGCTCGTTAACGAATACGCCGACCAAAAGGGAGATCTGTTGGCATATCATTTCGATTTCTACCGTTTAAAAGATGAAATTGAAGCATTGGATATGGGGATTGAAGATTATTTTGATACCGATGTCTGGATATTTATGGAGTGGCCAGATAAAATACCATCGTTTTTACCTACAGATGCGACCAACGTGAAAATTGAAATTTTGGATACCAACAAACGCAAAATAACCTTTTAAAACGATGGTACACACAGTACGTTTGTAGGACAAAAGAAAAGCACATCGTTTTCCAATCGTTTTTATTGTTTTTTTTCGACGAAAGACCGAAAAATCGACTAATTGCTTGATTTTTACGTTAAAAGGTGCATTTTTTACGTTTAAAAACATTTTTTTTGTACATTTTTTCTTACGTTTGTAATGAGATAAAATTAGTGTTTAACCAAAAACCCCTAATGAAAATGAAAAACAAAAGAACATTTTTAGCATCAATCGCTTTAGGTCTTTTTCTTTTAGC
Organism: Maribacter sp. MMG018; assembly: GCF_018100785.1. Taxonomy (GTDB): domain Bacteria; phylum Bacteroidota; class Bacteroidia; order Flavobacteriales; family Flavobacteriaceae; genus Maribacter. Next base: position 870,830 of record NZ_JAGJEC010000002.1, read on the forward strand.
CACCGTAGCACCAACCGTTACAATTGGTGATGATGTTAATGGAATCAAAAAAGGTAGTGTGAAACCACACGGAAGAAGATAAAACATTACTACCTAACTAATTTTAAGAGCAACTTGAAAAAGTTGCTTTTTTTTATACTTAAAAGCCATTTTCTTCGTTGACATTATTCAGTAATACACAGAGAGAGCTATAGTAATGTCAAAGAAGGTCAGGATTAAGAAAAAAATAATAATCGAGTCAATAATTGTTTTCTTGATTGCTATTACTCCGTTCTTGTTTAAGTTTTACGATTACCTACCCAAAGAAGAAAATTCGGAATATAGCATACTTGGTATTACCATAGGAAGCAATGGTTTTGACAGTGTTTCCACCTATGTGTGGTTTATGATGGGGAAAATAATTCCTCTATATCTATTGATTTTATGGTTTTTGACATCGAAAGACTGGTGGTATCATATTTTGATCATACCAATAGCGATGTACTCCTTTCAAATATTTGAAGAGTGGTTTTCTTCCGATAGCAACCATGTTGTGGTCGACAGCAAAAATATTCTATGGTTATTACCGGTTTGCATGGTAGTAATCCCTTTCGTTTACTTTATAAGGGTAAAATTATACGACAAATATGTTCATGGAATAGACCTAGAAGCTATAGAACAAGAACTTAACCAGTTAAAAACGGATACATCCGAAAACAAGGAAGAGGAAGCTTTAAAAAAAAATGACGGTTTTGAAAACCAAGAACCTCTTTTAAAAGAAAGAACTCTCAAATTATCTACTAATAAGATCGAGCAAATTTTAAAACAATTACAAACCAGACTTCAAAGTTTGCTTCATATCAGATAGGCCCTAAAACATAATTGTCCATATTTCAAATTCAAATATTCCAATTTATCTAAAAATTGTACATTTGAGATAAGGATCTATAAGTCCTTATTTATATAGTGTCGATATATGAACGAACCATCTTCTCCCTTTAGTAAGCTACAATTAATACCTCAAGAAGAAACCCTTGAGATTCTAAAGCAAAAAGGAGAGCTTTATATCGGGCTTCCGAAAGAAAACCAATATCAAGAAAAGCGTATTTGTCTTACTCCGGATGCGGTGAATGCGATAACGGCTAACGGTCATCGGGTACTGATAGAATCCGGTGCCGGTGAAGGCGCCCATTTCTCAGATTCAGATTATGTTGCAGCTGGGGGAGAAATTACCAGAGACACCAAAAAAGTATTTTCGTGTCCCCTGCTCTTAAAAGTGGAACCCCCTACCCTGGCAGAAATCGACATGATGAATCCTCAAACGACCATTATTTCTGCCTTACAAATAAAAACGCAGGATAAGTCGTATTTTGAGAAATTGGCTAAAAAAAGAATAACAGCCATTGCCTTTGAATATATAAGGGATGAAGACGGAAAATATCCGGCCGTAAGATCTCTAAGTGAAATAGCTGGTATATCATCGGTTTTGATAGCATCTGAATTGATGGCGGCCACAAACAAGGGAAACGGACTCATGTTCGGCAATATTAGTGGAGTACCGCCTGTAGAAGTTGTTATAATCGGTGCCGGAACCGTTGGGGAATATGCGGCAAGATCGGCTATTGGGTTAGGTGCCAATATTAAGGTCTTTGACAACTCTATAACCAAACTAAGAAAAATACAGACCAATCTTAAACAAACCATATACACTTCTACCATTCAGCCAAAAAATCTATTAAAGGCCTTAAAGAGATGTGATGTAGCCATTGGTGCGATTAGAGGTGAAGACAGGGCCCCTGTAGTAGTTACCAGTACCATGGTGGAACACATGAAGAAAGGAGCCGTTATTATCGACGTAAGTATAGACACCGGCGGATGTTTTGAGACGAGCGAAGTAACCAACCACCACAAACCTATTATAGAAAAATACGGGGTTATACATTACGGTGTTCCGAATATTCCATCCAGATACCCGAAAACCGCTTCAGTTTCCATTAGTAATATTTTTACACCTTACTTGTTAAAAATTGGCGAGGACGGAGGTTTGGAAAACTCGCTCCGGTTCGACAAGGGGTTAAGAAACGGACTATACATGTACCACGGTATTTTAACCAATAAATTTGTTGGGGAGTGGTATGACCTACAATACAGCGATATCAACTTTTTGATTTTTTAGATTTTTGGGGCCAAACTTCCTATATCAGTTTTAAAGCTATAATTTTGCGGAATTATTTTTGGTGATATTATGGCATTTTTAAAACGTTTGGGTTTTTATTTATTCGGTTTGTCCGTAGGATTAATTTTTCTTTCCATGTTCTTAAAAAAGAAATCGGAGGAAACCGGTGTTTCTTTTTGTTATCTACCTAATTGCAGAACATTAAAGGATATCCGTTCTAAACCAATGTATTATTCCGACGATGTTAGCGAGCAGTTGGCGAAAAAAGAGATAGATTCTTTAGATATTACCTATTTGCTAAATGAAGGGGACGTCGACTTTAGTAAAAGTGACACAAAATCGGTGCCCTGTAAAACTTATATTATAGAGGGGGCCATAAAAGAGAAAGAGGTTCAGATAGTCGTAAAAAACTGTAGCAACAAAGCTACGGTCGAAAGTATTACATCAAAACAATAAAAATAACCTCTTCCCCTTTTTGTTTTTTATCTTATATTTTTCTTCTTTTTCTTTCTTTTTTCAAAAGAGATAACTCTCTACTGGTTTGCCCAGCGACAGAAGTATTCTCTTCCGCCCTACGAATAAGGTATGGCATAACGTCCCGCACAGGTCCGAAAGGTAAATATTTGGCAACGTTATAACCATTATCGGCCAAGTTAAAGGATATGTGGTCGCTCATTCCATACAATTGCCCAAACCAAATACGCTCGTCATCTTTATCAATTCCACTTTCCGCCATCAATTCCATTAGTTTGTAACAGCTTGCCTCGTTATGGGTGCCAGAAAAAATAGAAATATGATCTAGGTTGTCTACAATATAACGTACCGTGGCATCAAAGTTTTCGTCGGTCGCCTTTTTTGATGCGCATATTGGAGAAGGGTAGCCTTTTTCTTCTGCGCGCTCGTTCTCTTTTTCCATATAAGCTCCGCGTACGACCTTTACCCCTATTTTAAAACCATCTCTCATGGCACGTTCTTGCAACTTTTTCAAATAGTCCAACCTGTCCCACCTATAGGTTTGTAAGGTGTTGAATACTACAGGCTTCTTTTTGTTATACTTACGCATCATTTCCTCTGCCAAATCATCCGCAGCATCTTGCATCCAACTTTCTTCCCCGTCTATTAAAAGGGCAACATCCAAATCGTAGGCTTTTTTACATACTTTATCGTATCTCTCAACGACTCTTTGCCATTCTGCCTCTTCCTTTTCATTAAGCTTTTTGCCTTTCCCTATTTTTTGAAACAACGCAAATCTTCCAAACCCGGTAGGTTTAAAAACAGCAAAGGGAATAGCTTCCTTTTCCTTGACAAAATCAAGAATCTTTAATATTATTTCGGTAGCGTTGTCCAAGGGGTCTTCTTCATCCTTTCCTTCCACAGAATAGTCCAATACCGAACACACACGTTTTTGATACATTTTATCCACTACCGGCAAACAGTCCTCTTCGTTTATTCCGCCACAAAAGTGATCAAATACCGTAGCTCTAATCAATCCATCAACAGGAAGATGGGCCTTAAGGGCAAAATTGGTCATCGCGGTGCCTATTTTCACTAAAGGTTCGTTCGCTATCATTTTGAACAAAAAATAAGCTCTTTCTAGTTCAGAATCCGTCTTTAAGGAAAAAGCTGTTTCAGTATTCTCGAAAATACCCTCCATTCTTAAAACATTTTTTTACCCACCAAATATAAACACAGAATTTCTATTCTTATGATTAAAATTACCTTTATTTTGTGCCTTGAAATTTATTTAACCGGGAATATAAAATCGAACACCAATGCAGTCTATAGTTTCTGATTCTTATGCAGTACATTTTAACGAAACATCTTACCAAGAGCTGAACTCTCATTTAAAAACAAAGGGATATTCTACCATTTTTATTCTGGTGGACGAAAACACCCATGAACTGTGCCTTCCCCAATTTATGGCTGAGATATCTGGAGAGTATCATTTTGAAATTATAGAAATAGCATCGGGTGAAGAACATAAGACTATAGACACTTGTGTCGGGGTCTGGGAAGCTTTATCTGAACTCGGCGCCGATAGAAAAAGCTTAATGATCAACCTAGGTGGTGGTGTTTTAACCGATTTAGGTGGTTTTGTGGCTTCTACCTTTAAAAGAGGAATTGATTTTATAAATGTCCCCACTACCCTACTATCTATGGTAGATGCTTCCGTTGGAGGTAAAACGGGGGTAGATCTAGGAAACCTTAAGAACCAGATAGGTGTTATCAACCAGCCACAAATGGTACTGATCGTTACCGATTTTTTAGAGACTTTAGAAGAACGACAGGTAAAAAGCGGATTCGCCGAAATGTTGAAACACGGTCTGATCAAAGACAGTAACTATTGGCACGCATTGAAACGGGCAAAATCCCTTTCCGAATTAAAAGAACACATATACACATCGGTAGAGATAAAGAACAATGTTGTATTACAAGACCCTACCGAACAAAACATTAGAAAAATATTAAACTACGGCCATACATTGGGCCATGCGATCGAATCATATTTTTTAGAAAATCAGGAAAAGAAAACACTTCTTCATGGTGAGGCCATAGCTATTGGTATGATTCTCGAAGGGTATTTATCGAATAAATTAACGGGACTAAACACTGAAGAGCTAAAGAATATTAAAGAGACATTTTTGAATTATTACGATAAGATATCCTTTACTAAAAATGATATTGAAAAAATAATAGCTCTTTTAAAGTACGATAAGAAAAATTCCCATGGGAATATTAACTTTGTTTTACTTAAAGCGATTGGAGAAACACAGACCGATGTGCGAATAGAACCCGATTTGTATTCCGAAGCTTTTGCTTACTACATGGAATAAAAACTTTATATACTAAATTGAAGGGTTTCACAACTCTTTGCCCACGTGTTTGAATAAAATAACTAGTTTGGGTACAAGTAATTAAAAACCAAATAATTAACCTTTATCAGTTATGACCAGACGACTTATAGACTACAAAAAACTAGACCACAAACTAGCCTCTTTATTAATTGAAAACTATCCACATGGCTATGGCGACGAAGACGTTATAACCTTTAGGGATATAAACGGAAACATTGTAGAAGCAGTAGAATTACGAACGGAAGACACTCTTTATTTGGTAAAAATAAGTAAAAGTCTTTCGAGTTTTATTGCGAATTTTGAGGAGAATATTGAGAAAGAGCTTGAATCAAAATCTCCTAAAGATATCATGATCAATGGAGAAATAGGACGTGAAATGGAAAGTGATTTTAAAATCACCGACGACGAGTTTTAAAAATATTCTTTTACCTACAAATATCTTTCATTTAGAATATTTGCATGATGTTTTTGGTGCCCACTGATAACAAAGCCTATGGTGGCAACACTCCAAGGCATATCACTCGCGGTACCAACCCTTTTCAATTGTTCGTTTGTCATGTTCTTAAAAAGGGAAATGGTCGAGTTTCTGACCGTAAGGTATTCGGCAAGAATATCTTCTTTTTTTCTTGTCAGGCTATCACTTTCCAATATATAGGCATCTTGATCAAAACCCGGTAATGCCGTTTTATCGTTTCTAGAAAACCTGAATGCCCGATATTGAAAAATACGTTCTGTATCTATAATATGTAACAAAACTTCTGCAATAGTCCATTTCTGGTCCGCATAGGCAAATCCAAGTTTTTCTGGAGGCAATTCGTTTATAAATTCTATGAACCGTTCTCTACCATCATACAAGGCATCCATTAGATTTACATCTTCTAGGGCATTTAGATACGTTTCATAAAAATAAGTGGCACCTACATTTTGTAATTCTGATTTTCTCATAACCTTGATTTCATTTTTTTGCAACAAAAAAAGCCCAATCGTAAAATGACCGGGCTTTCATATAACTTTTCATTTGATTACAATTCGTTAAAAATTGTATGCATCAATCGTTTTTTGTCATTAAAACTTTCCTCCAAAGATATCATTGTCTCGGTTCTACTTATACCATCGATATCATCTATTTTAAATATGATGTTTTTGGCGTGTGTAGTATCCTTTGCACGTATTTTACAGAAAATATTAAACTTTCCGGTTGTAATGTGTGCGATAGTAACGTTAGGAATCTGGTTTAACCTTTCTAAAACAAATTTTGTCTGATGCGTTTTTTCAAGGAAAATTCCAACGTAAGCAATAAAAGCATACCCCAACTTTACGTAATCCAAAGTAAGTGACGAACCTTTAATGATACCCGCCTCTTCCATCTTTTTAACCCTCACATGGACTGTTCCTGCTGAAATTAAAAGTTTTTTTGCAATATCTGTAAAAGGAGTTCTGGTATTATCAATTAACATATCCAGAATCTGGTGGTCAATTTCGTCTAATTTAACTTTTCCCATGCTTGATTAATTTTGTGCAAAAATAAAAAATATTAAAAAGAATTATAGTAAAACTTGATTTATTGTGTAGATAATGCAAGTCTTCAATACATATCTACGGTATTTTTGGTGAAACCAAGTCAATAATTTTGTTGGATTCCAGCCATTTTAAGTCTTCACTTACTAAGCAATCTACCATTTTATGTCCAAAAAAACTATTCGGTTTAAAACCTTTTTTCTCGATCTTGGGCTCAAATGCAATTTTATTGTCCTTGAGCACTTCTTTGTAAAGCACTCCTATACATTCATTTTTATTCAATGTTTTATCAATCTCCGAGGCATTTAACAGCACAATATCAAAAAATAGCTTTTTATTTTCTGAAATGGCCATATAATCCTCCACACTATATTCTGACAGACTATCTTCCTGTATTGTTTTGATCGCGGTTCGAAGGGCATAATAAATAAACTCCCTAGTTCTTTCCCTTTCATAATCTTCTTGATAATGTCCGGCTTCAAACAGTATTGTAGGTGTTTTTTTCATTTGAAAGGCATCACCTATACAATTAGGATTAAAAGAATCATCAAACCTTGCGACTTGCCCCGGAATAATATTCTGTAACGTTTTATTCATTGCCGCAATAATCTGCATACTTTTTTTACGTGTCGGAGAATTGTTTCTATCATAGTCAAAGGCCGGAGCCAAAAAAGCGACCGTAGCAGGTTTGTCATCGTTGCCAACATTAAAGATGGTTCTTTGATCATGAAGGTTGAAACAAAAATTTGGTCTAAAATCGTTGAACGTTTTTCTAAGCACCAAACTTTCTTTTTGAGTTCGTTTTTGAGCATCCCTATTTAGATCAACCCCATTTGCATTAAACCTGGTGTAAGCTTGTGCTCCATCAGGATTTAATATTGGTATAATCTTTATAGTGAATTCCTTTAAAATAGTTTTGGCCTCTTCAGACCCCATTTGAAAGAAATTCAATAAATCCAAAACAGCTTTTGTAGTGGTAGATTCATTGCCGTGCATTTGCGACCACATGAATATTTTCTTTTTACCACTACCTACGGTTAACCCATATATTGGCAATCCATTTTCAGAAGAACCTATGGTCTCTAAACCAAAAGAAGCGTCCAATTGTTTTAAGAAGTCTATGATATGTGAATTCGTCACATAACGCCCCATTACATCTTGGACCTTTACTTGTGAATATTGTGAGTAATCTAACATTGTTAATTTATAAGAGCCACAAAAATACTATGATATAATGTTACAATTGTAAACAACTCCCATATATACTAAACTAGTTTTTATATACAAATATACAATTTTAAACCACATACACACAAATTACTTATATTCAATGTTTTAAGTTATTTTACCTATAGTTTATATTTAAATTTTGTAATGATATTTCAAGTCTTTTATGTATCATTATCATTTGTTTGTATAACTTTGTATACAATGATTGAGATGGAAAACATAGTTAAAAGGATAGAAAAAATGCTTGATTATTACGAGCTGTCGGCATCGTCTTTTGCCGATAAAATTAATGTCCCCCGTTCAAGTATCTCTCACCTACTAAAGGGAAGAAACAAGCCCAGTTTAGAATTTGTCATGAAGGTGGTCGAAGCTTTTTCGGAAGTAAATCTATATTGGTTATTGTACGGAAAAGGAACATTTCCCTACAAGGAAACCACCCTGCCCGACCAAAAGAAACCACCCGTTGAAACAAAAATTGAAAAGACAGCCCACAACAAACATTCTCAAAAAGTCATTGTATTGTATAGTGACGGCACTTTTGAAGAATACCACCAAAAACCCTCTTGAGAATCTATATTATTTTGATCGATTTTTTTAAGATCACTCCTTTTTTGATTAATTTGCAAACATGTTTAAAAGGATAATTTTTGTCGGTTTTTTATTAAGTCTTTTAGCCTCTTGTTACGAACCAAAAAGAAACTGCGCAGATTATAGAACAGGCGAGTTCATTTTCAATTATAAGATTGGGGATACCGCAAAAACCGCAAGGTTTGTAAGGAACGAAAAATACAGTGTAGACTATTTTGATGACCAAATAGACAGCTCTACCGTTAGATGGATCAACGATTGTGAGTTTGTACTCCAAGACTTAAAAAGTAAAGTAGGCATCCACTACAAAATAATTAGCACTACGGACAGCTCTTATACTTTTGAATATAAAACCGCGATAAAAGACCCCAATCGTCCGCAAATAGTAAAAACAGGAACCGCTTATAAAGCAGAATAACCTATTTGTAACATCTTTTAAAACCACCTCATAGATTTTAACGTTTACACACGCCCTAGCATCAAGACCACCCCTTAGGCCTAAAACATCATCAATTTAAATTTCCCTACGAATCTTTTTGTGAGGTACCCTTTACACTATTCTTAATTTACACCTTGCGATGGAATGAAAATTCTTGAATTTTAATAGAATTTATGCATATGTCACAGTTTGGGTCTTTTTTAAGCGCAATTAATTCTTATCTTCAAAAGAAAACAAACAATTCCCCGAAACCATAATTTATAACAACCATACATTTAAAATGAAAAATCAGAAAAAAAAACAAAAAACGATTAGCCGTAGGTCTTTTGTCAAGAAAGGAGCTATTGCTTCATCTATTATTATTGTTCCAAGACACGTGCTTGGCGGCCAAGGCTTCGTTGCTCCAAGCGACCGTTTAAATTTAGCCGCAATTGGTGCGGGAGGTAAAGGTTTTAGCGATATAACCAACGCATCCGTAAATGGAAGGGAACGGGTCGCCGCTCTGTGCGATGTAGACTTTTCCGGGTCCGCTTCTAAAGCTGTCGAAGCTTTTCCCAAAGCTAAGCTCTATAATGATTTTAGGGTGATGCTGGACAAGAAAAAGAACATTGATGCTGTTACCATTTCGACTCCGGACCACGTTCATGGCCCTGCTGCCAAATACGCTATGGAAAGAGGCATACATGTTTATGTTCAAAAACCAATGACCCATAACATTCGTGAAGCCAGAAAGCTTACAGAAATGGCCAGAACTCACAAAATTGTAAGTCAAATGGGTAATCAGGGTGGCTCCAACCCTCTTTTAGGAATGGTGCAAAAATGGATAGACAATGATGCTATAGGCCCTATTTCTAAAGTACAAATATGGACCAACAGACCTGTATGGCCACAGGGTATTCAAATGCCAAAACCTGATGACAGCCTAAAACCCAAGGACTTTAATTGGGATTTATGGCTAGGGCCGGCCACGGACAGACCTTACACACCTAATTTACATCCATTTAACTGGAGGGGCTGGTGGGACTTTGGAACTGGCGCCCTAGGAGATGTAGGATGCCATTTAGTGGACATCCCTTTTAGAACATTAAACTTAAAGTATCCAACCGCAGCAGAATGTAGCGTCGGATCTGTTTACACAAAGATGTGGACCCCGGATTATTATCCAGAAGGATGCCCCCCCTCTTCTTTTATTACTTTAAAATTTGATGCAACCGACAAATCCAAATCACCAATAGAAATGACCTGGAGCGATGGTGGAATAAGACCGGCACACCCAGATATAATTCCTGCCAATGATGATATCGGCGGAAAAAATAGCGCTAATGGTGTATTGATTATTGGAGAAAAAGGTATTATCTCGACCAATATAAACGACAGCTCCCCCTTGATGCCCAAGTTATATCTTAATGATGGCACTACGGAATTTGGGCCTGAAGTTGAAGAAAATTCAGAACCCGAATACGGACACCAACGTAAATGGGTAGATGCTTGTAAAGCAGGTTTTGGAAGCGAAGAGCATTTAGGCCTAACATCTTCCTTTGATTATGCGGGACCAATGACAGAGACCGTATTAATGGGCAACTTGGCAATTAGAAGCTATATGCTGCAAAAGGAAAACGAACAAGGTCAAATGGACTTCTACGCACGCAAAAAACTCCTTTGGGATGGTGAAAATATGAGAATCACCAATTTAGAGGAAGCAAATCAATTTGTCGGCCGAGAATACCGAAAAGGCTGGGAAATGTAATTTGGATCAATTTGGCCTATTAAAGGCTACTTCCGGGTTGGCGCTCTTTTGCTCTTCAAATAACCGTTGCTGTTGTTTTACGGTCATTGTGCTGCCATCATGGCTCCATCCCGGAGGTCCAAAAATATACATCAGTTTATGAGAAAGCTTATCTACTTTCTTTACATCTGCCCATATATCCTTGAATTCGTGAGTCAAAATAACAATTGGATTATATGACTCCGGAGCATGAATAACTCCAAATTTAACCTCTACATCATCATCCAACTCTTTCCAGGTACCGAACATTTTGTCAAAAATATTTAGGAAACCACCGTGGTTCTTATCTAAGTATTCAACATTCTGCGCATGGTGCACCTGATGCATGGTATGTGTATTGAATATTTTTTCTATCCACCCCATTTTTGGCACATATTGGCTATGTAGCTGAAATTGCCAAAAAGACTCAATAGCCAAACAGAATATAACCACTTCTACAGGAAAACCGATAGCAGGCATCCACATATAAAAGAATGGTTTGTACAATAAGGTAAACCATCCATTTCTAATGGCAGTACCTAAATTAAAATGATCTGAAGAATGATGTACTATATGCGCCGCCCACAATATGCGAATCTCATGGTTGGCCCTATGAAACCAATAGTAGGTAAAATCATCGGCCAATTGACATAATAAAAATATATACCATTCATACCCAAAAGATTTATACCCCATTATATTGGTTCTTACGCCATCTACCAGCGGATTGAACAAATCGTAGGTAAAATTAAACACTACAATTAAAACCGTGACCTTGATCAACGGCCCTAGAATAGCGGATCCAATTCCCATTACCCCACTGGCCAAGAAATCTTTCCATACATATAAATCTTCATCGCCATGTGTATGACTGTATGTGATTTCTAATAAAATAAAAGCTATAAAGCAGGGAATACCGTAAATAAAAGGGTTTGTTAAATCCATCAAAAAAATTAAATTTCGATAAAGATAGTTATAAAAGACTCCAATGTAAGGTTTCTATGATAATTAGTCCTTATAGAATTATAAGCCTTATAAAATTATAAATTTATTCACTTCTTCAAAAATATACTCTACCAATTGGCACAACATCTCCCTGAAGTCAAGAAATTCATCTATAACCATATTTACATACCATTACTTTCGATCGGTTGTTTTTAATCCTAAGAGCTACCGCGAGCAAACTTTAAAATAGCGTTATTTGACCTTCGTCATCTTCCTCTTCACCCCCATCCATTTTTGGAGGTGTATTTGACATTTTTGGTTTATTATCTGTGGAGGAAACATTTTCCTCATCCACTACTTCTATATCCTCGGTTTGCTCAGGAACTTCTTCCTCGTAAGGCAATGGATCTAACAAATTAATATTTTTAACCTTTTCTGTAATCAATTGATTACCTAAAGCTTTAATTCCCTTAATCGCTATAAAATCCTCAATTTCAATATTTAAACTTTCTTTAGCCTGTTTCCCTCTTGGTTTCGGAAATTCAATTTCCACTACTGGCCTCCAATCCGTAGAAACAATTTCTAAATAAGATTTTGGATGTTCAGAAATAAACAGTTCTTCCTTGTTTTCATTTTCTACTAAGAAACGTTTAACGTAATAACGTTCTTTTTCCCCTTCCCAATAAATAGCGGAAATAGGTTTGTTGGGGTTCCATTTTTCCAAAACGATCATGTCTTCGTCAAAATGTGTGGTTAAGTCGGGCGAAATGGTTTTTACGATACCTTTTTGTGTAATTACCAATAAAAGGTCCTCCCCTTTAAACTCTCCAATAAGTTCACCTCTACCATCCACATTTAATCTGCGCACCACATCGTCGAACCATATTTTTCTAGGCTTTAAGGTAGATACCCCCTTTTCTTTTAAATCTATACGTTTTACGGTATATTTTGTAACTATATTCCCCTTGGACCCCCGTCCTTTGATAAGTACATCGGCAAAATCCACATCCCATTTCAATTTCTTGATACTACCCACTTGGCGAAGATTAACGGTCACCACTTCGGCCTCTCCATTAGGGTTGGCCGAAAAATACAACACTTGAGAATTGGGTGCACCCGCCGTTAAATCATAGGGCTTATCTCTAGTAACCGAGGTTACGTTAAAACGTTTTATATAAGTGGGGCCACCTTTACCGCTTTTGTAGATTAGGTTATAGGTGGTTCTTTTGTCTTTTTTCTTGAAAACGGCTACATGGATTATGTTTTTACCTATAAAGGTCTTGGTATCCACTTTTGTTATCTGCATTTTACCGTCTTTGGTAAAGACTATAATATCGTCTATATCACTACAGTCGGTAACATATTCATCTCTTCTCAGCGAAGTACCTACAAAACCCTCTTCCCTATTGACATATAGCTTTGTATTTCTGATAACAACTTTGGTAGCCTCGATATCATCGAATACACGTATTTCCGATTTTCGCTCCCTACCTTTTCCGTACTTTTCCTTTAAGTTTTTGAAATAGTCAATGGCAAAATCGACCAAATGCTCCAAATGATGCTTTACTTCTGCAATCTTTTCTTCTAGGGAATCTAAGTGCTGTTGGGCCTTATCTAGGTCGAATTTGGAAATTCTTTTAATCCGTATCTCGGTAAGCTTAACAATGTCATCGTTCGTAACAGCTCTTCTTAAATGCTTTGTATGAGGTTTTAAACCTTTATCTATCGCCAATATTACACCTTCCCACGTTTCTTCCTCCTCAATATCACGATATATTCTATTCTCTATAAAAATACGCTCTAGAGATGCGGAATGCCATTGTTCCTCGAGCTCGCCCAATTGTATCTCCAATTCTTGTTTCAACAGCTCTACCGTAGCATCGGTAGAACGCTGCAGCATTTCTGTGACTCCGATAAACAAAGGTTTATTATCCTCAATAATACAACCAAGAGGTGATATAGAAGATTCACAAGCCGTAAAGGCATACAATGCATCAATGGTTTTGTCCGGAGAAATTCCGGACGGTAAATGCACCAGTATCTCAACTTCGGCAGCAGTATTATCCTCTATTTTCTTTATTTTAATCTTCCCTTTATCATTCGCCTTTAAGATAGAATCAATTAAAGAAGAGGTATTAGTGCCGTATGGTATCTCGTTGATAACCAGCGTATTTTTATCTAGTTGAGATATTTTAGCTCTTACCCTTACCTTTCCTCCTCTTAAACCATCGTTATAGTTGCTGATATCTATGATACCTGCAGTAGGAAAATCTGGATACAATTTAAATCTTTGCCCTTTTAAATGCTTAATGGAAGCATCGATGAGTTCGCAAAAATTATGAGGAAGAATCTTCGTCGAAAGTCCTACTGCGATTCCTTCGGCCCCTTGGGCCAATAGCAATGGAAATTTAACGGGTAGGTTAACCGGTTCTTTTTTACGTCCGTCATAAGACATCTGCCACTCGGTAATCTTAGGGCTAAAAACTACTTCTAATGCAAATTTAGAAAGCCTGGCCTCAATATATCTTGACGCGGCAGCCCTATCCCCTGTTAATATATTACCCCAGTTACCCTGTGTATCTATAAGTAAATCTTTTTGGCCTATCTGCACCATTGCATCGGCAATACTTGCGTCACCATGGGGGTGGTACTGCATTGTGTGCCCAACTACGTTCGCAACTTTATTGTAACGCCCGTCGTCCAACTCTTTTAAAGCATGCATTATTCTACGCTGCACAGGTTTAAAACCGTCTTCTATGGCCGGCACGGCGCGTTCTAAGATTACATAGGAAGCATAGTCAAGAAACCAATCTTTATACATGCCCGTAACCCTGGTCAAGGCTTCGGACTTATCTTCGTTGGTTGGTTGTTGACCAGCAGATAGATTTTCGTTCTGTTCGTCGTTCAACTCTTCATTTTCTTCCATTCAGAAACAATCTTATTTACTTGATTTATAATTGATTTTCCTCTATGAGGTCAATTTCTACTTTAAGGTTCTCTATGATAAATTCTTGTCGATCCGGCGTATTTTTGCCCATATAAAAACTCAACAGTTCTTCTATGGACATGGCCTTGTCCAGCATCACGGGCTCTAACCTGATATCATCCCCGATAAAATATTTAAATTCGTCCGGAGATATTTCACCCAACCCCTTAAATCTAGTAATTTCCGGCTTGCCCGATAACTTGTTTATAGCCATTTGCCTTTCCTCATCGCTATAACAATAAATAGTTTCCTTTTTGTTACGAACCCTAAACAAAGGAGTCTGGAGAATATACAAGTGATTCTCTTTTATCAATTCTGGAAAAAATTGTAGAAAAAAGGTAATTAACAACAAACGAATATGCATTCCGTCGACATCTGCATCGGTAGCGATTACGATATTGTTATACCTTAGGTCCTCCATGGACTCTTCAATATTAAGTGCCGCCTGCAAAAGATTGAACTCCTCATTCTCGTATACGATTTTCTTCGACATACCGTAAGAGTTCAATGGCTTACCTCTAAGACTAAATACGGCTTGCGTATTTACATCTCTTGATTTTGTAATAGATCCCGACGCGGAATCCCCCTCTGTTATAAATAGGGTGCTGTCTAAGCGATTATCTTTTTTCATATCGCCTAGATGAACCCTGCAATCCCTTAATTTCTTATTATGAAGGCTTGCTTTCTTTGCACGGTCTCTTGCCAGTTTACGAATACCCGACAATTCTTTCCGCTCTTTTTCCGCCATAATAATCTTGCGCTGAAGCTTATCGGCGGTTTCGGGGTTCTTATGTAAGTAGTTGTCCAGGTACTTACCTACAAAATCATTAATGTAGGTTCTTACGGTCGGAAAATTTCCTCCCATATCGGTAGAGCCCAGTTTTGTTTTGGTCTGACTTTCGAATACAGGCTCCATTACCTTTATGGAAATAGCGGATATAATAGATTTTCTAATATCGGAAGCGTCATAGTTTTTACCGTAGAAATCACGAACGGTCTTCACGATCGCTTCTCTAAATGCTGCTTGGTGGGTTCCACCTTGCGTAGTGTGCTGACCATTTACAAAAGAGTGGTATTCTTCGCTATACTGGGTTTTGCTATGTGTAATGGCAACTTCAATATCCTCTCCTTTCAAATGAATAACAGGATAGAGCATATCTTCTACGTTATTGTTGTCCTCCAGCAAATCCTTTAATCCATTTTCTGAATGAAATTTTTCACCGTTGAAAACAATAGTAAGCCCAGGATTCAAGTAAACGTAATTCTTGAGCATGCGTTCCACATACTCATTACGGTATTTATAGTTTTTAAAGATACTTTCGTCCGGTATAAAAGTTACCTTGGTTCCCTTTCTTTTTGAAGTCTCTACAGGTCCCTCTTCCTTTTCAAGATTACCAAAACTAAACTGCGCGGTTTTTATTTGGTTGTCTCTTGAAGATTGCACTTCAAAAAAGCTAGAAAGGGCGTTCACCGCTTTTGTACCTACTCCATTTAAACCTACGGACTTTTTAAACGCACGACTGTCGTACTTACCTCCCGTATTCATTTTAGAGACCACGTCCACAACTTTACCAAGTGGAATTCCTCGACCATAGTCGCGTACTTTAACGACCTTGTCCTTTATACTGATCTCGATGGTCTTGCCGGCCCCCATTACAAACTCATCGATACAGTTATCGATGACTTCCTTCAAAAGAATGTAGATTCCATCATCTGCGGACGACCCGTCACCTAACTTACCAATATACATACCCGGACGCAATCGGATATGTTCTTTCCAATCAAGCGAGCGTATGTTATCTTCTGTATACTGAGATTCTTGGGACATTTAACTAAAATTTATGAAAGTGTTGCTAAAGATAGCACGACTAACATAAAGAAAAAACCCCTATCACGTAAAGTAATTAACAATAGAATATTATCTATTGTTGATATTTTCTATGGTTTACACGTTAAACCTGAAATGCATTATGTCGCCATCTTTTACAATGTATTCTTTACCTTCTACCCGCATTTTACCCGCTTCTTTAACTTTGGCTTCACTACCATATTTCACAAAATCCTCATAACCAATAACTTCTGCACGAATAAATCCTTTCTCAAAATCGGTATGTATTACTCCGGCGGCCTGTGGCGCGGTAGCTCCTACGGGAATGGTCCAAGCCCTTACCTCTTTGACACCGGCGGTAAAATATGTTTCTAAATTCAGCAACTTATAGGCGCCCCTTATCAATTTGGCGGAACCTGGTTCTTCCAAGCCCAAATCCTCTAAGAACATTTGCCTTTCTTCATATGTCTCCAATTCCGTAATATCCGCTTCGGTACCCACTGCCAAGAAGATAACTTCCGCATTTTCATTGGCTACGGCAGCTTTCACCTTTTCAACATATGCATTTCCGGATGTGGCCGATTCTTCATCAACATTACATACGTACATAACCGGCTTATCTGTAATGAACTGTAATGGCCTTACAAATTCTTGTCTATCCTCTTCAGAGATATCAATGGCCCTTACAGATGTTCCTGCTTCCAAACCTGTTTTTATTGCCATTAAGACCGCTTCTTCTTTCTGAGCTTCCTTGTTACCCGTTTTGGCTGCTCTTTTTACCTTATCCAACTTTTTGTCTACGGTCTCCAAATCTTTCAGCTGCAACTCCATATCAATGGTTTCCTTATCACGTATTGGGTCTACGCTACCATCCACATGCACAATATTATCATTGTCGAAACATCTTAACACATGCAAAATAGCGTCGGTTTCCCTAATATTGCCTAAAAACTGATTCCCAAGCCCTTCTCCTTTACTAGCTCCCTTCACAAGACCTGCGATATCTACAATCTCTACAGTTGCCGGTAGCACCCTTTCCGGATTTACCAATTCTTCCAATTTTTCCAATCTATTGTCGGGTACGTTCACTACACCGATATTAGGTTCTATGGTACAAAACGGAAAGTTTGCACTCTGGGCCTTGGCATTGGACAAACAATTAAAAAGGGTTGATTTACCTACATTTGGCAATCCTACGATACCTGCTTTCATTCTTTATATTATGGATTTAAGGCAAAAGTGTTAACCAGCCTATCAAATTTGGCTGCAAAGATAATATCTACAATTATAAGAGTGCCAACATTAAAGAATAATATTGCATATACCATTAAATTATAGATATTTTTCAAGATCGATTAAATAAAAAAGGCCCCAACAATACTGTTGGGGCCCACTAATTTTTAGAATGTTTATCTATTCTTCGCCGTGCATAAATGCCTGTTTGGCCAATAAGGTCTCTTCTGACTCAACGTGGTCCTCGTCTGGCACACAGCAATCAACAGGGCATACGGCCGCACATTGGGGCTCTTCATGAAACCCTTTGCATTCAGTACATTTATCGGGTGCTATGTAATAGACTTCATCACTGATGGGATCCTGAACTTCATCGGCATTTACGGCTTTTCCGTTCGGTAACACTACATCACCTTTTAAAGAGGTTCCGTCCGAATAACGCCATTCATCCGCTCCTTCATAAATAGCCGTATTAGGGCATTCCGGTTCACATGCCCCACAATTTATACATTCATCGGTTATAATAATTGCCATATTCTTTTTTTTAATAGTAAGCTGTCCTTAAACCAAACTCATAATTCAGTGATTTATTTTCAGCTTTCTTTTTAATCAGTATCCGTACTTTTGCACAAAAGTAATCTCTACTAAACTAGTTTACAAATATAATGGCACAACACAATCAAAGTATAGAAGCTTTTGTTAAACTTGGAGAATTTCTAAGAACATTTTGTGATTTTACCAATTCTGACCAAAATATCGTAGAAAATAATGACCCTTGGGTTAATAGGTTTACAGATATTGTAGCACGGGCCTATCACCATAACGGCTGGTTTACCCAAGAAAATATTGCCCATGCGTTCCGAGAATGGTCCAAAGTATTGACTAAAGAGAAGTTAGGAGCATGGGTGTCACAATACGACACACAACAAAACCAACATAAAAAAGTAGCCATTATCATGGCCGGCAATATTCCATTGGTCGGATTCCATGATTTTCTTTCAGTATTGATTACAGGTAATACCGCTTTAGTAAAACTTTCTAGCAACGACAAACTGCTTATACCTTTAATTTCTGAATACCTAACTCATTTAGACCCTAGTTTAGGTGACAAAATTGAGTTTTCCGACAATTTAGGTGGAGATTTTGATGCTGTAATAGCTACCGGAAGTAACAATACCGCTAGATATTTTGAGTACTATTTCGGAAAAAAACCGCATATCATTAGAAAAAACAGAAATTCAGTGGCTATTCTCAAAGGAACAGAGTCAAAGAAAGAATTACAATTGCTCGGCGAAGATATTTTTAGATATTACGGACTAGGCTGCAGAAGTGTGTCTAAGCTGTTAGTGCCGCATGGTTACGACTTTGACAACTTCTACAAAGCCATCTATGATTACAAAGACATTATAAACGAGACCAAGTATGCCAACAACTACGATTATAACAAGGCCGTTTATTTAATGAGTGAGTTTAAGTTTTTAGACAATGGCTTTTTGGTCTTAAAAGAGGATGAAAGTTACGCCTCGCCCATTGCATCCGTATTCTATGAATATTATGATTCTGAATCTTCTTTAAAGAAGAAGCTTAACAAAGACACCGATAAGATCCAATGTGTCGTAGGCAACAACGTTACTGAAAACGCCGTACCATTTGGAAATACACAAAAACCGGAGCTTTGGGATTATGCCGATGGTGTAGACACTGTTGAATTCTTGTTGAGAACATCCTAGAATAATTTGATTTCAACAACGGCCATTTCGCAGAAAATATAGACCTTTGCCCCCTTAATTAAAATAAAATGAAGAAGCATAATTTTAGTGCAGGCCCATGTATCTTGCCAAAAGAAGTTTTATTAAAAGCCTCGGAAGCCGTAATGGATTTGAACGGCTCGGGACTTTCTTTGGTAGAAATATCACATCGTAGTAAAGACTTTGTGGAAATCATGGAAAAAGCTAGATCATTGGTCATAGAACTTTTGGACCTTGAAGGTAAAGGATATCATGCATTATTTCTTCAAGGTGGGGCCAGTTTAGAATTTTTAATGGTCGCCTATAACCTTTTGGAAACAAAAGCAGGGTATTTAAATACCGGTACCTGGAGCGACAAGGCCATTAAAGAAGCTAAATTGTTCGGTGAAATAGTAGAGGTTGGTTCTTCTAAAGATGAAAATTTCAAATACATTCCAAAGGGCTACTCCGTTCCAGACGGGCTAGACTACCTTCACCTAACCTCTAACAACACAATATACGGTACGCAATTCAAAAAATTTCCTACTACAGATGCGCCCTTGGTATGCGATATGAGTTCGGATATTTTTTCAAGAAAGCTTGATTTTTCACAATTTGACCTTATTTACGCCGGAGCTCAAAAAAATATGGGGCCCGCTGGAACAACATTGGTTGTCGTTAAAGAAGAAATACTAGGAAAAGTCTCCCGACAAATACCCTCTATGTTAGACTACAAACTGCACGTTTCTAAAGACAGTATGTTTAACACACCTCCTGTATTTGCCGTATACACTTCTATGTTAACACTAGAATGGCTGAAGAATTTGGGAGGAATTTCCGCCATTGAGGAAATAAATGAAAAGAAAGCTCAATTATTATATTCTGAAATAGACCTAAACCCCGTATTTGAAGGTTATGCCAATAAAGAAGACCGTTCTATTATGAACGCCACCTTTAATTTAACGGATGAGGGACTTAAATCTACCTTTGAGGAAATGTTGAAAGAAGCCGGTATTAACGGATTGAACGGACATAGGTCTATTGGTGGTTACAGGGCCAGCATGTACAATGCGCTACCTTTGGACAGCGTAGGTGTTTTGGTAGATGTAATGAGTGAGATGGAACGCAAAGCATAAAAAAAATGAAAATACTAGCGAATGACGGAATATCGGAAAGTGGTATTTCGCTTCTAGAAAAAAACGGTTTTCAAGTTTTGACCACTACGGTGGCACAACAGCAACTTGCCAATTATATTAACGATAACGATGTTGTAGGCCTATTGGTTCGTAGTGCTACCAAGGTTAAAAAAGATGTTATCGACGCATGTCCGAAGCTTAAATTAATAGGACGTGGTGGTGTTGGTATGGATAATATAGATGTAGCTTATGCCGAAAGTAAAGGTATTCATGTAATCAACACACCCGCGGCATCGTCAGAATCTGTAGCCGAACTGGTTTTTGCACATTTATACGGTGGTGTCCGTTTTTTATACGATGCCAATAGAAATATGCCCTTAGAAGGTGATAGTAGATTCAAACAATTGAAAAAATCATACGGAAAAGGAAAAGAGCTTAGAGGCAAGACCTTGGGTATAATAGGTTTTGGAAGAATTGGACAAGCAACGGCAAAATTGGCTATAGGCGTGGGAATGAATGTAATCTATCATGATCCACAATTAGATGCCGTAGAGCTAGCACTACCCTTTTTTGATGGACAATCAGTTTCTTTTAAACTACAAAACACGGAAAAGGAACTTTTGCTCAAAGAAGCAGATTTTATAACGGTTCATGTGCCTTTTCAAAATGAATATGTGCTCGGCAAAAAGGAATTTGACATGATGAAAGATGGTGTTGGTATTATCAATGCCGCCCGAGGAGGTGTTATTGATGAGGTTGCCCTGGTTGCCGCTTTGGAAAGTAATAAAATCTCTTTTGCCGGTATGGACGTATACGAATCAGAGCCAAATCCTGAGATAAAAATACTTATGCATCCAAAAATTTCGTTGACACCTCACATTGGGGCCGCTACGGAAGAGGCACAGGATAGAATTGGTGTAGAATTGGCAGAACAAATCATTTCACGCCTAAAATAAGCATTGGTTTACCAATTTTAACTGCAGTTTTCGTACTTTAACGGACTAAACATTAAATTAACTATAAAATGGCAGGATTATTAGATTTATTAAATAGCCCAATGGGCAAGCAATTAATTAGCGGTGTAGCCGGGCAAACAAATCAACCCGAAAGCAAAACTGCAGATGTTTTAAGTATGGCCATGCCATTACTTTTAGGAGCAATGAAAAAGAATGTTTCCACTTCAGATGGAGCGGAAGGATTGATGAGTGCGTTATCGAGCAAACACGATGGTAGCATTTTGGATAACCTTGGCGGTTTGTTTCAAGGAGGCGTAGATGATTCGGTTGTACAGGATGGTGCCGGAATTTTAGGACACGTTTTTGGCGATAAACAACCTGTGGTAGAAAACACCTTGAGTCAAAAATCCGGTTTGGATGCAGGCTCTGTATCACAGATCATGAAAATAGCCGCCCCTATAGTAATGGGCTTTCTAGGCAAACAAACATCTCAAAGTAACGTAAGTGATTCTTCGGGTATGAACGCTTTGCTTGGCAGTATGCTAGGCGGACAACCACAAGAAAACCAAAGCTTGATCACTACCCTATTGGATGCCGATGGCGATGGTAGCATCTTAGACGACGTAGCAGGTATGGTAATGGGCAGCAATAAAAAAAGTGGTGGTATTGGAGGCCTATTGGGCGGATTATTCGGAAAATAAGATATCTTAACCATAATTAACAAGAGCCGTTTGAAATTTCAAACGGCTTTTTTTTGTATCTTAATAATATGAAATCTTTAATTAAAGTTATTGGTTTATTAACCATGACGGGGCTACTCGCTTATTGCTCCGCATCTAAAAATACCCTGTCCATTTCCGAAAAAGAAGCACAGGCATTTGAACTGGCAAAGGGCGATACCATAGCTATTTCCAATGAAGAAGTGGAATATGAGATCATAATTATAGAACCAGGCTTCAACACTTGGCTAAATTCCATAGCAAGACCAAAAGGCTATTACTCCCAATCGTTCATGGAAAACAGAAACCGGTTAATGGTCTTAGAATGGAACCAACGGGTAATTCAGCCACAAAGGTACGATCCAAGTCTGTATGAACAACAAATCAATTACGATCCCAATATAGATTATGGTTACGATGTCAATTACAAACTCTACAATTACTTTATTTATTTTCAAAGAAAATACAATCAGCGCTTAGGGCCCTTTATTCCTAGAATCTAAAAAAGTATCTTTGGCTTTTTTATAAGAAAATGGAGAAATTAAAAGAACGTTGGGGCATAACCAGTAATTTTCAGTTAATCATTATTTTTATTGTATTCGCCATAACCGGTTCTTCGTCCGTTTATGTAGCAAAACCATTCTTGAGCTTTATAGGTTTAGAGGCGCAAAATTTTTCTGACTCGTGGTGGGGGCCAATACTATATTGGGCACTTCGGATCATGCTCATTTTTCCGTTCTATCAAATTCTCTTGGTAATTTATGGTTGGTTATTCGGTCAATTCAAGTTTTTCTGGAACATAGAAAAGAAAATGCTAACGAGGCTTGGCCTCGGGTTTCTTTTTAATTAAGGCTTTTTTAACTTTAATAACCTTTGCAAATTGCTAGATTTGTGGTAGCTATGGGTAATTGGAAAAAAATTCTGAGCTTTTTCTTTTTGGCGACTTTGATTTTCATCAAGGTATCTTCATTGCATTTTGTTACTCACCAAGGAGAAAAAGAAAACCGTATAGAAAAATGCATGATTTGTGCCTTGGCAATGGACATGCAAAAAGTGGATTTTTTTCAGGCCGATACGGTAGTCTTTGAGCCAGAAATAATTCTTGTTTGGTTTGAACAGTCCTTTGATATCAATGAACAGACTTTTGACTCTGACAAGAGTGTTTATTCTTATTTTTCCAGACCTCCGCCTTCTATGCTTTCGTAAAAGCAACCCAAGAACCTATTTTAGGGGTTTAATATTCACTTAACATCTTTTATAATTTATGAGGACATGGTTTATCATGTTAGCTATAACATTGGTTCAATTTACGGTTGAAGCCCAAAAGTGTAACGGTGTCATTAGCGGAACAGTATCAGATTATCACGATAAGACCGTTTTAGTAGGTGCTTCCATTACCATTGCCGGTAATAGGGATGTGGTTTATTATACGGACGAGAAAGGCTTTTTTAAAATACCTGATCTTTGTGATGGCACTTATGAATTGGAGATTTACCACCCTGAATGCCAAACGGCTTTTATGACAGTTGAGCTGGAGACCTCTTTAGAACTAGATATATCCCTAGAACATCATATAGAAGAGCTTGAAGAGGTAAAGGTTGTTGGCAATAAGGCAACTAAAACCAACTCGGCTTTAGAAGAGACTTTAGATGTAAAAACCATTGAACATTTCGGAAGCGCTAGTTTGGGAGATGCCTTAAAAGAAATCAATGGAATTTCTTCTTTAAATACGGGAGCCAATATTGTAAAACCCACCATTCACGGTCTCTCGGGAAGTAGGGTCTTAGTTCTTAACAATGGTGTACGCATGCAAGACATGGAATGGGGAGCGGAGCATGCACCAAATGTAGATGTTAATGCAGCAGGTTCTATTTCTGTTATCAAAGGGGCCTCTGCCCTTCAGTATGGAGGTGATGCCATAGGCGGTGTTATTGTAATCGAACAAAATAGATTTGAAAAGAAAGATTCGCTCTTTGGAAAAACCATTCTGACAGGCATCTTGAACGGTCGAGGGGGCAAAGTAAATACCGATTTGGTAAAAACCTATAAAAATGGGTGGTTTGTAAAAGGACAGGCCTCATATAAGAAATTGGGAGATCTAGAAGCGCCAGATTATATACTGTCTAATACCGGAGTTAATGAAATTGGAGCTTCTCTTCATCTTGGTAAAGAGAATTTTACCACCGGATGGCGGGGTAGTTACTCCTATTTCAACACCGAAATTGGTATTCTTTCTGCATCACATATTGGAAGTGTAGATGATTTGATCAGGGCCATAAACGATGACCAGCCCACGGTTATTGAACCTTTTTCATATAATATTTCCAGCCCAAGACAAGAAGTTACCCACCATTTGGGAAAATTCAAATATTATAAAAGATTCGAAGGTCTAGGAAAACTGAATGTACAATACGATTTTCAGAGCAATAGACGGTATGAATATGATATAAGAACGGGAGACGACAAATACAAACCTTCTATTGATCTTAAATTAACCACTCACACCCTATCTACAGACTTTAAGCTTGATTCGAATTCAGGTTATAAATTGACTTTTGGTTTAATGGGAAGGTATCAAGATAATTTCGCGAATCCGGATACTGGTGTTAGAAGACTTATTCCTGATTATGAAAAAACAGATGCCGGGGCCTTTGCCGTAATGCAGTTCGATTTTGGGAACGGTTGGAATTTTGATACCGGAATACGTTACGATTATAGCAAGATCGATGCTAAAAAATATTATAAAACCTCAAGGTGGGAAGAGCGCGGCTATGATGAGGACTTTAACGACATAATTATCCGTGAAACGGGAAGTTCACAATACTTGACCAACCCTGTTTTTGATTATCACAATGTTTCCGGTACTTTGGGGCTCAAATATAGACCTGACAACCAAAATACCATCAGTTTCAACTACGCCTTGGCGAACAGGGCACCAAATGCATCTGAATTGTTCAGTGACGGATTGCACCACTCTGCAGCGAGGATAGAATTAGGGGATCTAAGAATTAATAGCGAAACATCACATAAAGTTTCTCTATCCATATCTAACCAAGGTGAGAAATGGGGATATACCTTGGAACCTTATGCTAATTTCATCAACGATTTTATTTACTTGGAGCCAACGGATGTCGAATATACTGTTAGAGGGGCATTCCCGGTTTGGGAATACCATCAGACCAATGCCCGAATTTTAGGTCTAGACCTATCTCTGTATTCAAACTGGACAAGCCACTGGAAAACAGACCATAAATTTTCGTTGACAAAGGGAAAGGACACAAGTGACGATGAACCGCTTATCAACATACCGGCAGCAAACATTAGAAACAAGGTTTCGTATAACACGCCGTGGAAAAACTTTGAGGTTGGCCTGGAAAGTAAATACGTGTTTAAACAAAACGAAACGCCCGCCGACATATACGTATACTCCCCCGAGCAAGGAGAAGATGTGCTTTTAGAGATTAATTCTGCCCCAGCGGCTTATCATATATTGTCCTTAAACAGTAGTATGGATTTTAATTTTGATAAAAGTACATTGACTGTTAGTCTGATAGGAACCAATATTTTGGATGTTTCTTACAGGGACTACCTAAATAGATTACGATATTTTGCTGATGATCTGGGCAGAAATATCATATTACAATTTAAACTCAATTATTAATTTTAATTTACATTATGAAAACCATTAAACTATTATCAATGCTGGCATTTGCTGGAATTGTTCTTGCATCATGTTCAGATGACGATAACGATCCAGAAGAAGTAAATGAAGAGGAAACCATAACTACCATGACGGTAACTCTTACCCCCGATGATGGAGGGACAGCAATTACACTAAAATCGGAAGATTCAGACGGAGATGGCCCTATTGAACCTGAAATTACCGTTTCTGGAAATTTAGTCGCAAACGCTACCTATAGTGGAAGCGTAACTTTTTCAAATGTAACCGAAGATCCTGTAGAGGATATTACCGAAGAGGTTGAAGGAGAAAATACCGAACATCAGTTGGTATATGTGTATACCGGTGCTATAATTGATGTATACAATTTAGATACCGATGATGACGGAAATGATTTAGGTCTTTCTTTTGATTTGGATACAGGTGATGCAGGATACGGAACATTACAGGTAGTGTTAAGACATGAACCAACAAAACCAAACGATGGTACATTAAGTGGTGCCGGTGGTTCAACAGATTTTACGGCAACCTTCAGTGTTACCGTAGAATAATAATTAGACGTACTTTAAGGCTCAATTTATAAGTATTACCCATCTGTATATACGGGTCTGTGAACGACTTTTTCCCTTGGCATAGAAAAGGGAGCCGAAGTAAGAGCCAACAACTTTAAAGATCCCTTCGATTAAAACACATTAGATCGAAGGGATTTTTTATTGGTCCAACTTGTACCATTCAATATTAGACAGCGCTTTTCTTCTTCCCTTTTTAAAAGGTGGATAATTCGTAGTCAAGTAATCCACAATTATTTTTTGATTGTCACCCAAGTCCCATAAACCTTGAGTTTCTTGCATCCAACGAATGGTACTGTTCCATTGCTCCTCTCCCATTCTATTCTGAATGATCAATTTAGATGAATGGCACGTGGTACAATTATTAATTACTTCTTGTAAACCTTCGGCCTCTATAAGTCCTGTACGTACATGAATGCCATTCTCTACCTTATCAGGGTCCATTTCCGTTATGTCCGTCACTTCTTCTTCAGATTCCTCGGGTCCTACTAAGTACCACACACCTGTTCCTATAAAAAGAAAGAGAAAAGCAACCACAATGGGCCACTTATATTTTGAAGATGTGTTTTTAGCGGGGTTGTTTTTACCTTCCATTATACCACTTTTACCGCAATACGGTGACATGCGTTGTTCAAATATCCTTTTGGGTTCCAACCTGGCAACACCATAGGCTGCTTATTTCCGTTTGTATCGGTAGCCCTGGCCCAGATTTCATAATAACCCTTTTTAGGAAAGTTTACCTCTCCGCTAAAATGTTGCCATGCCAACCTGTTCACCGGTTTTTGAACATTAATGGTTTTCCAGCTAGAACCAAAATCTATGGAATATTCCATTTCGGAAACCTCTAGCTCGCCTGCCCATGCATGCCCCCTGATCTTCAACGATTTTCCTTCATCTATGATCGCTCCCGATTTTGGATATGTAATCAGCGACTTTACGGGCATAGACTCTATAATACACATATCGGCATCATCCACCTTTTCCCCCGGTGCCACTGTCTCACAAGGTACACGATACGAGCTTCCTCCCATTTTTTCTCCATCATGTATTTTGTTTCTAATACTGATACCGTTCAACCATTTACCAGAAACGGATGCAGGCCATCCACCGGCAACTAATCTTAACGGATAACCATGTGTTAACGGTATATCTTCGCCATTCATGGCAAATGCCAAAATAGTTTCGTCTTGCAGGGCCTTGGCTATCGGCATACCTCTTGATATGGGTTCTTTTTGTGGGTTTCGGCTAAGGTGTATATCCGCTCCGTGATAACCTATATATACGGCATCGTCCTTAATTCCTACGTCTTCTAAAACATCCTTTAACCTAACTCCCGTCCACTCTGCACAAGAAACGGCACCTATGCTCCATTGGTTACCTTTCGCCGGCGGGTCAAATTCACTACGCCCATTACCTCCACACTCTAGGGTAAGTTGATATGTATAATGCTTAAATTTTGACTTAAGGTCCGCTAATGAATACGTTTTTTCGTTCAAGACCGACTCTCCGTCTATCTTTAATTGCCATGTAGAAACATCTATGTCTTCGGGTATGATGCCATTATTACGAATAAACATAAATTTATTGGGAGTAACATCGTCATTAAGAAGATGCGCCTTGGCTTCCATATTCCATGGTTTGTCGTTCAGCAAGACCATTTCGGGGTCTTTATGGAACATTTTAAAGGGATCTGGCTCTTGAAATGCTAGGGGGGAATACCCTTCCGGCAGAAGGTTTCTATATACAATATCGCTAAGTAAAACCGTTGAAACGGCCCCTACACCTGCTTTTTTTACAAAGTTTCTTCTTTTCAATCTGTAACTATTTTGCAATAAAGTTACATATTTTAAGAGCGAACTAAAAAATCATTAAACCTGAATTGTTTGTTTTTTAGACTTTTTAAAAACATAGGTATAAAACCACATAATCGTAAATGTGGGTATCACATCCAAACCTGGAATAATCTCCTCTATGAAAGTGACTACACCTGCCGCCTGACCAACTTTACCCTTGTACATACGGGTCATTAGCCAACCCGACAAGGGTGCCCAGATAATATCCGAAAATTCTCCAATGAACGGAATTGCAAAAGAGAGCATTCCTATCGCATCGAACAAAAGTCCCAAAAAGAGTTGTTTATATTTTTTGTCTTTAGTAACTGACATAGTATAAAATTAATGATCTTATTGTTGATAAAGCAACAAAGATGCCAAAAGTTACGGTCTGCATATTACATTAAGACAATTCGGACCCAATAAGTTTCAAGAATTCGTTACGGGTCTCTATTTTTTCAAATTGTCCTCTAAAACCAGAAGTGGTAGTTACCGAATTTTGTTTTTGAACACCCCTCATCATCATACACATATGTGAAGCTTCTATAACTACTGCCACACCTTTAGGTTTTAAAGTGTTGTTTAGACATTCTAGAATATCATGGGTAAGACGTTCTTGAACCTGGAGTCTTCTGGCAAACACATCTACGATTCTTGGAATCTTGCTAAGCCCTACTATTTGACCGTTTGGTATATAGGCCACGTGGGCCTTCCCAAAAAAGGGCAACATATGATGCTCGCATAAAGAATACAATTCGATATTTTTAATAATAACCATGTCATCGTAATCTTCCTTAAACATGGCCCCTTTTAATATTTCCTCCGCATCTTGTTGATATCCCTGGGTTAGAAACATCATTGCCTTTGCGGCGCGTTCGGGTGTTTTTAACAAACCGTCTCTACCGACATCTTCGCCAATTTCATTTATGACCGAAGAAAACTTCTCCTTTAATTCATCCGTTATCTCTAAGTTGTATTCTTCAAAATTTCTATATGGCGACATGTAGTATGTTTAATTAATTTAATAAAATGATAAACAAAAATAGGTAATTGTTTACCCTATTAGGGCTAATATATAGTTAAAATTGTTCTTTTTTGATTAAAGGGTATAAGTATTATTTATAACGGTAATAGTAAAAGATTATATGTGTAAATTATCAAGAGTAAATTGTTATTTTGTTATCTGACCCCCATTCTTTAATTTCACCATTTTATTTACCGTTACATGATAAAAGCCTCGAACATCCATAAATATTATGGAGAACTGGAAGTATTAAAGGGTGTGGACCTGCACATTAAGAAAGGAGAGATTGTCTCTATAGTAGGTGCCTCCGGTGCCGGTAAAACGACACTTTTACAAATTCTCGGCACATTGGACGTTCTGTCCAATGTAACCGACGGACACCTATTGGTGAATGGTACCGAAACCACCCGCTTATCGGACAAAGAGTTGGCCAAATTCAGAAATGAACACATCGGTTTCATTTTTCAATTTCACCAATTGCTTCCAGAGTTTACCGCTATTGAAAATGTTTGCCTGCCTGCCTTTATAAAGAAAACACCCAAAAAAGAAGCCGAAAGCAGGGCCAAAGAATTATTGAATTTTTTAGGCCTATCACATAGAGAGAACCATAAGCCTTCCGAGTTATCCGGTGGTGAGCAGCAAAGGGTCGCTGTGGCAAGGGCATTGATAAACAACCCGTCCATTATTTTTGCGGACGAGCCCAGTGGAAATTTAGATTCCGAAAGCGCCGACAGGCTTCATAATCTCTTTTTTGAGTTACGCGAAAAATTTGGCCAAACCTTTGTAATAGTAACCCATAATGAGGATTTGGCCGAAATGGCCGACAGAAAATTGACCATGGTAGATGGTAAGATAGTCGACAAGGAAATCATCACATCATAAAACCTTCCACTGTATGCTAAAAGAGGTTATTGATTTCGCCAAAAAACCTATTTACAAAGAAGAAAAAAACACTAGTAGCGAGTATAAATTTCGAACATTGGTAAAACTTGTGGCAATCGCCCTTGTCATCAGCATCGGCTTAAGCATTGTCATAGGCATTGTTCAGCTGGTTTTTAATATTGATGTAGGCAAACATGCCATGGATGATTTTTTGGAGGACTACTCCCCTATCTACCTTTTGTTGGGGGCCGCTGTAGCAGCTCCGGTAATTGAAGAATTATTATTTAGGGGCCCCATGATATGGTTTAAGAACAATAAATTTTTTCCTTACGTCTTTTACATCCTCACACTGGGTTTCGGGTTTATGCACATTAGCAATTATGAAATTTCTACAGAGGTCATACTACTATCTCCCCTGTTAGTGGCCCCACAATTATCTGTAGGAGTATTACTGGGGTTTATAAGGGTAAAGTTCGGACTAATATGGTCTATGGCATTACATGCCCTATACAACCTAGTTTTGGTCGGCCCTATTTTTTTACTTAAAATTTTAGATATTCCTTTAGAATGACAAGAACAGAATTAAAGGATTTTTTAGAAGCAAAGGTCGTTGCCTATAACAATCCGAAATTTTTGGAGTCGGACCCAATTCAAATTCCACATCTTTATACCAAAAAGGAAGACATTGAAATCAGTGCTTTTCTTACGGCTACTATAGCTTGGGGCAATAGAAAAAGTATTATCAAAAATGCCCATAGAATGATGGATCTAATGGGAAACAGCCCCTTTGATTTTGTTATGAACCACCAACCGGCCGATTTAGAACCATTGCACCCATTTGTTCATAGAACTTTCAACGGTACCGACTTTATTTATTTTATAAAAAGCTTACAAAACATATACCTAAACCATAATGGCTTAGAAGGCATATTT
The DNA here is from genome assembly GCF_018100785.1 of Maribacter sp. MMG018. Lineage (GTDB taxonomy): Bacteria > Bacteroidota > Bacteroidia > Flavobacteriales > Flavobacteriaceae > Maribacter. The sequence goes on from NZ_JAGJEC010000002.1 coordinate 901,829, forward strand.
GAAAAGCATCAAGAAAAAGATTCGCTACAACCGACTATTTCTAAGTTTAAGGAACTCTTTTTTGAGCTGCCCTATGAACAGAGAACAACAAAGCATGTATCGGACCCATTAAAGGGCTCTGCGGCGAAACGTATTAATATGTTTCTTCGATGGATGGTTAGGGATTCTAGCTCCAATGTAGATTTTGGAATATGGAAAAACATTTCACCATCCAAACTCTCTTGTCCATTAGACGTTCATTCGGGCAATGTAGCACGAAAGCTTAAATTGTTAAAGCGTAAGCAAAACGACGCCAAGGCCCTTTATGAGTTAGATAAGAACTTGCGAAAATTGGACCCCATGGACCCCGTTAAATATGATTTTGCCCTTTTTGGCCTGGGAGTATTCGAAAAATTTTAAAACAATTACCTTATCAGATTAACCCTGAACAACACTTCTCTTTTTTCTTTAAACAATTAACATAATATTCACTTTTTTTCTAATAAAAACAAATTCCCGTTCTACAAGGAATCCTTATTTTTAAGGAACTAATTCAAACTACCAATGAAAAAATATTATTTCTTTACCATTCTCTTATTTTCCTTACAATCCACAATTTTTGCACAAAGCCGTAAACTACCTGTAGATACAGTGGTTACAACGCAACATAGTGTGACGATCAAAGGATCTACCATTAATTATACGGCACAAACTGGAACACAACCCGTTTGGGATGAAAACGGAGAGCCCATTGCCTCTTTACATTACACCTACTACACCAAGAACAATGTAAAAGATAGAGCAGCAAGACCTCTTTTAATTTCTTTTAACGGAGGCCCGGGTTCTGGCTCTGTTTGGATGCACTTGGCCTATACGGGACCAAGAATTTTAAAAATTGATGATGAAGGATATCCCATACAGCCCTATGGTGTTAACCAAAATCCGTATTCGGTACTCGACGTTACCGATATTGTCTACGTAAATCCGGCCAATACAGGATATTCACGAACCATACCTGAAACGGGAGAAAAAGTAGATCGTAAAAAATTCTTCGGCATCAATGCCGATATTAAATATTTGGCCGAATGGTTAAATACCTTTGTAACACGTAACAACAGATGGCGTTCCCCTAAATATATAATTGGCGAAAGTTATGGAGGCCCTAGGGTAATGGGACTGTCGCTAGAACTGCAAAATAGACAGTGGATGTACCTGAACGGTGTTATTTTAGTTTCGCCGGCAGATTACAAGATCATTAGAAACGAAGGTCCGGTAGCGGAAGCTATAAACCTACCATACTATACCGCAGCGGCGTGGCACCATAAGGCTTTGCCTGCGGCCCTACAAAGCAAAGACCTATTGGATATTCTTCCGGAATCGGAAGATTACACGATCAACACTTTAATTCCTGCTTTGGCAAAAGGTGGTTTTATTGATGAGAACGAAAGAAAAAGTATCGCCGAAAAAATGGCCTATTATTCCGGTTTAAACACCAAAGACATTATCGACCAGAACCTATCCGTACCTACTTCTTTCTTTTGGAAAAACCTTTTAAAGGACAAAGGAGGTTTTACCGTAGGTAGATTGGATTCGAGATATTTGGGAATGGACAAGCAGTTAATGGGCATGCGACCAGATTACAATTCTGAGCTAACCTCTTGGTTACATAGCTTTACACCTGCTATTAATTACTACCTTCAGGAAGAACTAAAGTTTAAGACCGACGTAAAATATAATATGTTCGGCCCTGTTCACCCTTGGGACAACTCTAACGAGAACACTAGGGAAAATTTAAGACAGGCCATGGCACAGAATCCTTATTTGAACGTTTTGGTACAGTCTGGGTATTATGATGGAGCCACAACATATTTTAATGCAAAATACCTAATGTGGCAAGTGGACCCAAGTGGTAGAATGAAAGACCGCTTTAGTTTTAAAGGATACCGTTCGGGGCACATGATGTATCTAAGAAAAGAAGATCTCGAAAAGGCCAATGATGATATCAGGGATTTTATAAACAAAACCTTGACCAATGGTAAAAGCGCCAAGTATTAAATAGATACTACCTATTTAGCACTTTTGGCGAAATAGATAAAAGAACGAGAGAAGTTTTTGGAATCGGTACAATTTTGGGGCTAAGATATAACCTATCTTGGCTTCCTATTGCATCTTTGAACAACTGCTCTCGTTTTCTTTTTTTTCGCTGTTTAAACAGATCTATGGTAACGCCCACAGTAGCACCTCCCAGTACAGTTGCCAATAAATCTTTATTGTCCCAGCCGTTATATTGATGCTCATCTATACTTTCTTTTGCCAAACCTATTAACAGACTCCCACCAATGGCACCTACAAAGGTCCAAGTCCTATCCCCTTTCGAAATCTGGCTAGCGACCCCTGCCCCTACCAATCCGTACAAATTTCCTCCCAAAAAGTGCAGTACCTTATCCTCCTCCAGTTGCGAATAGCCTTTTGTGACGATTGTGACAATAAAACAAAACAGAATTAATTCCTTCATAATCCAGCAAATATATCGAAAGCAAATAAAAACCGTTTTGTTAATGGTAAAATTTAAGTTAACCCATTTAAAATAGTATCTTGGAATACTTTTATATTATATGGTTGCCAAGACTTTTTTAAAAACACTTTCTTTTATTCATCTATCGCTAGTAATTGGTCTGTTAGCGGTTACGGGCATTATATTATTCCAGGGCAAGGGATTTAGTGCAGATACGAACGGTGATGATATATTTCTGTATATAGTACCGATTATTTCAATAATTGGTTATTTTGGCGGACAGTTTCTTTTTAACAGAAGTATCTCAAAAATAAATAGGGAGCAATCAATGAAAGAGAAACTTACAACATATACGTCGGCCAGCCTAGTGAAATATGCCTGTATAGAGGGTCCGGCTATTATATGTCTTGTTGCCTATTATAGTACCGGTAATGCACTACCACTTACCATTGCTTTTTGCTTAATGGCATTTTTGATAGTGCAAAGGCCCTCTAAGCATAGAATTATAGGGCAATTGCCTTTAACACCTGAAGAAAAAAAAGAATTTCAATAAAACTTTATACAAAAATGAAACATATAAAACCTTTGATCATTGCATTGTTCATTTCTTTATTTAACTTAAACTATGGTGTTGCCCAAGACTGGGCAAACTTAAAAATGTTTGAAGAAGCCAACAAAAAGATAGGAGCCCCCAGCGAAGGAGAAAATAGAGTTGTTTTCATGGGGAACTCCATTACTATAGGATGGTTAAACTCGAGACCTGAATTTTTTGAGGGCAAACCATATATCAATCGTGGTATTAGTGGACAAACAACTCCACAGATGCTTGTTCGTTTCAGGCAAGATGTTATAGACCTTGCCCCAAAGGCCGTGGTAATACTTGCAGGCACCAATGACATTGCAGGTAATACGGGACCGTCTACAATTAAAATGATTATGGACAATATTAAAGGTATGGCAGAAATGGCCCATGCAAATGGTATCAAGGTAATTCTATCCTCTACCCTACCAGCTTATGACTATCCATGGAGACCGGGATTAGAACCAGCAAATAAAATTATAGAACTCAACAGAATGATCAAAGAGTATTCGGAGGCAAAAGGCCATATTTATCTTGACTATTTTTCAAAAATGGCAGATGAAAGAAACGGGCTACCTAAAAAATATGCCAAAGATGAAGTACACCCCACCGTTGAAGGTTACAAAGTAATGGAGCCTCTGGTGGAAGCGGCGATAGAAAAGGCCTTGAAATAGAAAATATTGAAAGAAGACAGAAAATCAGATAATTTAAAGAATCAGTTTTGGGACACTATTATAATAGGTTCGGGCGCCGGCGGCTTAGCTGCGGCCATTTGCCTATCTAGAGCTGGCCAAAAAGTGCTATTACTGGAGCAACATGATGTTCCGGGAGGCTGGTGCCATAGTTTTTATTTAAACGGACATAGGTTTACACCTGGTGTACATTATATAGGTTTGCTGGGCGAAGGTGAGTCCACCAGTAACCTGTACAAAGGTTTAGGAATCGCCAATGACCTTGTTTTCTTTAAAATGAACCCAAACGGATATGAACATGTACATATAGGTGAACACAGATTTGATTATCCTAGCGATCCCAAAGAACTAGAAGAACGGCTGATAAAAAGGTTTCCGAAAGAAAAAAAGGGAATTAAAAAATACCTTAAGTACATTAATCTCGCAAGTAAAGAACTCCACTCCATACCATATATCAAAGGATTTTGGAAAAATTTGACCTTGCCCTATCGTACCCGACATTTTGGCAGATACAGTCTTTTTAGTCTAAAAAGGGTTATCGATTGGCATGTAAAAGATCCCTTATTAAAGAATATTCTGAACATTCAGTGTGGAGACCACGGCCTACAACCTAGTAAAGCATCCTTTATTCTGCACGCAGCTTTAATGTACCATTATTTTCAGGGTGGCTATTACCCAATGGGTGGCGGAGGTGCCTTGGTAAAGGCGATGACAAAAAAATTTAAGAATAATGGAGGAGAACTAAGGACATCAACAGCGGTACAAAAAATAATACTGGAGAACAGCGGTACCAAAAAGGCCATTGGTGTAGAATTATATGATGGACAACAAATTTTTGCGAAAAATATAATTTCAAATGCCGATGTAGGTATCACCTATAATAAATTGGTAGGCAGGGACAACCTTAGCAATAAACTACGTAGGAAGCTAGATAAAACGTTATATTCATGTACATCGTTGATGCTTTTTTTAACGGTTGATATGGATGTTAGAAAAGCTGGAATGGACTCTGGAAATATTTGGCTAATGCCAGATATGGAAGCAGATGACTATTACGACCTGGCCATGGGGAGCGATATTCTAAAAGGAGATGCTTTCGAAGGTATGTTCATAAGTTGTACCACTATAAAAGACCCTACCAGTTATGACGGTAAACACCATGTAATCGAAGCTATAACCTTTATTAATTATGAAGCTTTTCACAAGTTTAGTGGAGAGACCCAAGAAAGATCCACAGAGTATCTAGAATTTAAGGAAAAGCTTACCAAAAAAATGATAAAAGGTCTAGAAAAGGTTCTTCCGAATGTAAGCGAACATATTGTACATAAAGATTTGGGAACCCCTATGACCAATGAATATTATATCAACACCACCAATGGCAACGTTTATGGTACAGAAAAAAGCCTCAAACATATAGGCCCTTTTGCTTACAGGGCAAAAAGTGAGATAAAGAACCTTTATTTATGTGGCGCCAGTATTCTGTCTCATGGAGTTGCGGGTGCAGGACATTCGGGTGTGGCAACGGCGGCATTGATCTTGGGCTGTTCTCCCGATGAACTTAAAAAACCGGATTCAGATCAAAAAATATTAATATTAGAAGCTGAGGACGATATTTGTAATTACCCCGAGAAGGTTCGTAAAAAAATACAGTCCCGGCAAAGAAAAGAAAACAACAAAGAGAATTCTTTGACCGAGCAGCTTTAGAGACGTTGCAAAGTAAATATAAATCTTTCTAACTTTTTACTCCGGCATTATTAGCATGCGTTATCTATGTTTTTTGTTCTACCGTTTTTTTTTGCGTGTAAAGGGTTGGAAAATTCATATCGCTTTTCATTTATAATTTATAAGCCTAACTATGGCAAATGGTAATTCTAACCGATTCTGCTTATTGATATGGTGCTATAGTTATCTTTTGATTATTTTTGGGAAATTTTGATTTCAAAACATGAAAAAAACACTACTCATTTTAGCTGGTTTATTGGTTGGTTGTAATTCTTCCCAAAAAACCGTTTCAAAAGAAAACACTTCAGAAACAACTAATATTGTTAGTCCTGTTGTATATGGCGAGACTATTACCCAAGAAGAACTAAAGGACCATTTGTATATATATGCATCCGACGAATTTGAGGGCAGGGAAACCGGGCAGCCAGGCCAAAAAAAGGCAATTGCATACATTAAGAACGAGTATGAAAAATTGAATATTCCCCCTGCAAAACCAGATGGCGACTATTTTCAAAAGGTGCCAATAGAAATAAGCAACCTTCCTATTGGAAAATTAAGTATAGACAATACCGACTTTTTATTAGGAGAGCATGTACTTACTTTTAGTGCTGCCCAAACAACAAATACTCCAATTGTTTATGCAGGCTACGGTATTGAGGACGAAGGTTATTCAGATTATGAAGGTCTTGATGTCACTGATAAAATGGTACTCGTAAAGTTTGGCGAACCAATGAACGGTGATGGTACCTATAAAATATCGGGTACATCTGAAAAATCTGTTTGGAGCAACGCATCAGAATCATTAAGCAAACGCATTCAACTTGCCGTAGACAAAGGGGCTAAAGGAATTTTCTATTTAGACACTGATAATTTCAGCAGATTTAAAAGAAGGTTCGACTTTATGAAAGGCAACAATAGTGGCCGAATGAGCCTTAAAAACAATAACAATGATTTTTCGAGCCTCTTTATTGATGAGACTTTGGCAAAAGCTATATTACCTAGCATTGACAGTGATAATTCGCCAAAAGTATTAAAAACAACAACCTCGCTCGATTTTAAAAGTTCTAATGAAGAAATAGATTCGGAAAATGTTATTGCTTTTATAAAAGGTTCGGAAAAGCCAGATGAATATCTTGTAATTTCTTCGCATCTTGATCATATAGGAATCTCGTCTAATGGTGAAATTAACAACGGTGCCGATGACGATGGTTCTGGTACCGTGGCACTTTTAGAGATAGCCGAAGCATTTAAGAAAGCAAAAGATGATGGTAATGGCCCCAAAAGATCAGTGGTTTTCTTGCATGTAACCGGTGAGGAAAAAGGCCTTTTGGGTTCTCAGTACTATACTGATTTCGACCCTATTTTTCCTTTGGAACAAACGGTTACCAACCTAAATATTGACATGATCGGTAGAATAGACCCTAAAAGAGAAGGGGATAGAAATTATATCTACCTTATTGGTTCGGACAAGTTGAGCACAGAACTACACGAGCTATCGGAAGAAGTTAATGAGAAATACGCCAATATAGAATTGGATTACACCTATAACGATGAAAACGACCCTAACCGGTTTTACTACAGAAGTGACCATTATAACTTTGCAAAGAACAATATTCCCATCATTTTTTATTTTAATGGTACCCACGATGATTACCATAGACCTGGAGACACCCCTGACAAAATAAACTATGATCTATTGGAAAACCGTACACGGCTTGTTTTTTATACGGCCTGGGAGCTTGCCAACAGAGACAACCCAGTGACTGTGGACAAAGCCACCAAATAAAAGGATTACCTAACATAAAAAGACCGATCTAGTTTAGATCGGTCTTTTTTTTGTCAATTTAACCAACTCAAAAAAAAGTCTCGAATGATATCATTCGAGACTTATGGTTATGCTTTGGGTGGAAGACCGGGTTCGAACCGGCGACCTCTGGAACCACAATCCAGCGCTCTAACCAGCTGAGCTACAACCACCATATTCAAGCGGTGGCAAAGGTAATTTTTTTTATCTGATCTTTCAAAAGATTCTACATAAATTATATCACCTTTCTTATAAGTACTTGATTAATAATTTTTTTTATGTTTAAATTTACAACACAAAAGTTTGGAGCAACTCCAATCTTGTTTAACCATATATTTTTATAGCTTGCCAAATAGATTCCCCAAAATACCCTTATACAGTAATTTTTCATTCCACCTAACAGCTTTGGTTTTATGCGCGTTATTGTCTGTAAATAAAGTACATACACAAACAGATAGCATTACTAACCTAAAGAAGGAAATAGAACTTTTTAGAATAAATAGTGCTAATTATAAAAAAGACACTACCTATATCGCCTTATTGAACAAATTAAGTTGGCAGTCGCGTTATTCCAATACGGACACCATGCTCTTATTGGCAAAAGAAGCATATAGGCTTAGCGAACTCATAAATTATGAGAGCGGAAAAATAAAAGGACTCTTAAACAAATCTGGATACTACCTCTATACGGGTAAACCGGAAGAATGTATAAAGTATTCGTTACAGATTTTAGAAAAAATACCTAATTGCGAAAATGACCTGAACGCCTTAGAGATATATAATCAAATCGGACAGGCCTATTTTATACAGGCCGATTACCCAAATTCCTACAGATCGTTCTCACAATCGATAGAAATAGCGGAGAACACAGAACACACAGAATTTTTAATTCGTGGAAATCTTAATTTGGGGGTTATGTTCAGTCTACTACATAACTACGAACAAGCTAAAAATTATTTGTTCAAGGGGCTAGAATATTTTCAAAACTATGACGATGAAGGCCTAAAAGCCAAACTAACTTCCAATCTCGGTTATACCTTGGCACAAATGGGGGAACTGGATGAAGCCGAATCACAATTGGATTATAGTATTTCTGTTTTTGAAAAACATAAAATTCCCGAATGGCTCTCTTTCGGTTTAACGACCAGGGGTTTTGTTGCCTTAAGCAAAAAGAAGTATGAAGAAGGAAAGAGACTTTATGAGAAATCGTTGAAAATTCATGAAAACCTAAATGATAAAAAAGGTTATACGGACGCTCTTTTTGGTTTAGCTAAGGCAAATCTCGGACTTCATAATTATTCTGTATCCGAAAACTTGGCAAAACAAAGTTTAGATCTGTATTCAAGTATCGGTATTAAACCAGGGAGAGAAGAGTGTTATAAATTATTATCGAAACTATACAAAATCGACAAAAAACCTGAATTGGCATTGGAATACATGGAAAAGGCCAATACTTTATCAGATTCCATCGCCAAAGAAGAAAATAATATCAACATAACCATGTTGAATGCCAGATTACAATTTCAAAAAGAAAAAGAAGCAATAGAAAATAAGAACGTTCATAAAATAGCACAACAAAAAAGGTATATTCAATTTAGTTTGGTCGCATTATTCGCCAGTATACTTTTAATTGTGTTTATATATCTTGCCCATAGAAGAGTAAAGGGTTTAAATGCGATATTGGCCGAGAAAACCAAAATACTTTCGGAAAACAAAAACGAACTTGATCAAATAAATAAAAACCAAGATAAGCTCTTTTCTATTGTCGGCCATGACCTCAGAGGGCCAATTACTTCATTAAAAAGCTTATTGCATCTTTCTTTGGAAGATAAGGAAGGAGAAAATTATTTTAGAAAATTTGCGCCAAAACTACAGAACGATCTAGACCATATACAGTTTACCTTGGACAACCTTTTAAATTGGGGGCAAACCCAAATGAAAGGGGCCAACATTACAATTGGCGAGGTACTGGTCAAAAAAGAAATAATGGATATAATAGGATTGTTCGACAAAAATCTCTCTGAAAAAAGCATTGAGGTAACTAATGACCTGACCGAAGAAATGTGCGTTCGGTCAGATGTCAACCATTTTAGTATCATATTCAGAAATTTAATCAGTAACGCCATTAAATTTACACCAGAAAATGGCCATATAGAGATAAAGGCCAAAAACAATAATAACACCCTAAAAATATCTGTTAAGGATAATGGCATAGGCATGGATGCAGATACTTTAGATAAAATATGGAACAGCCCAGAACACTATTCCACTTATGGCACCAATAATGAAAGAGGGACCGGTCTTGGGCTATTGTTGTGTAAAGAAATGGTAGAAAAAAATAATGGTACTATTACTGTAGAAAGTTCTCTTGGTCGTGGTACCACTTTTCATGTTACACTCCCTAAAAGGGTACTTTAAAAGTCTCCTACCTTATAAATACTTTGCTTTCTTTTTTAAATCCGTATCATTTATTATTTATAAGTTAATTAAGTAATAAATAAAAATTCTTAAAATCATATTTCCGACGAAATGCATATTTGAGTCGTTGAAACACACAAAAAATGGCATTTCACAACAATAATTACCAATAAAGACACCTTCATATTATTTTCACGTCTTAATTTGATATACGGCAAGGTGTCCCTAAAAATGATTTTATCCTATAATGTACATGTGGCGAGGCTCTTGTATGTTTTATTATTTCTTCTTTTATGTAACTTTTCGTTTGCTCAACTTTCTGTTAGAGATTCATTAAAACAGGAAATAGTACAATTAAGAAAGGAAAAAAAGTCTTCTCAAGACACTACTTATATCAACTTACTTCTAGAACTAGCTTTAGAGCAGCGTTTTTACAAATCGGACAGTTTAAGAATATTGTCGAAAGAGGCACTAAAACTCAGTAACGAACTAAATTATAACATCGGAAAAGCAAAATCTTTTGTTGGATTAGGGACATATAATTCTGACCAAGGAAAGTATGACAAAGCCATTGACAATTATAAGGAAGCATTAAATATTGCGATACAATTAGAAGATAAAGATCTACACTTAAAGGCACTTAATTATATTGCAGGAGTACATGAATACAAGGGTGATTTTGACCTTGCCTTAAGAGATTATCTTAAAGCCATCGAAATAGGTGAGTCTACGGACAACAAAAAAATGCTTTCTGTTGTAAACGAGAACATTGCCAATTTATATCTATCTCAAAAAGATTATAAACAAGCAATGCTGTTTTATGATAAAGTTAAAGACATTAACGAAAGTATCGGTGACCCTATAATTATGGCAGAAACCATGAGTAATATGGCCTCTGCCTATGCAGATATGGGGAAATTAGATCATGCCATGTTCAATGTTAACAGTGCCATTAAAATATTTGAAGACCATAAAATTCTAGATTGGTTGGCGTATGCCTATGATATAAAGGGCAAAACATACCTAAAGCAACAAAAAAACAAATGGGCCATATATTGGTATAGACAAAGCGAACTGTTACATAAGGTATTAGAGGACGAAAGGTCTGAAATTTCTATGCTGTACGGTATCGCAAAAGCCAATCTAAATTTAAAAAAGGACAGTATAAGTGAAGCCTATGCAAAGAAAGCTTATCGAATATCAAAAAAAATAGAGGACTTGACCGGTATTCAAGAAGGTTCAAAAATCTTGTATGAAATAAACAAGAACAAAGAAGATTATAAAACCGCCCTAAATTACCATGAAATTTATGAAACGGTAACAAAAGATATTATAGGCAAAGAGAACAAAAAAGGGTTGACCATGCTCAAGACCAAAATTGAGTATGAACAACAAAAAGAACAGTTGATCTTGGCAAACGAAAAGGCACTTGCAAAACAGAAGACCTATGTTTACCTAGCACTTATTGCCCTTATCATATTTCTGGGAATAACACTTTTGGTCAGAAAAAATGCCAGGGTACAGAAAACCCTGAACAAAGAACTCATATCGAAACAAGAAGATCTAGAAAAAAAGGAGGAGAATTTACAGGAAATAAACAACACCAAAAACAAACTTTTTTCTATTATTGGTCACGACTTACGTGGGCCTATCGGAGCTTTTCAAGCTCTCATAAAACTATTTAAGGAGGGTGAAATGCCCAAAGAAGAGTTTTTAAACCTTGTTCCGAAACTTAAATCGGATATTGACCATATAGCGTTTACCCTAAACAACTTACTTTCTTGGGGTCAAACTCAAATGAACGGTTCGGTCACCAAACCGGGAACAACTTCTTTGGAAACCATCGTTCAAGAAAATATTTCATTGTTATCGGAAATTGCCAATAACAAATCAATAAAAATAATTAATAGAACAGAAGCCAATACCTTAATATGGTGCGATAGTAACCAATTGGATATTATAGTTAGAAACCTGATAAGCAATGCCTTGAAATTTACCCCGGAAAACGGTGTAGTAACCATTGGAGCTACAGAAAAAACAAAACATTGGGAAATTTATGTGCGTGACAATGGCATTGGAATGAACAAGGAAACCCTCGGAAAAATATTTAACAAAACGGGTACGCATAGTACCACCTATGGCACCAATGATGAAAAAGGAACTGGCCTAGGCCTTTCTTTATGTAAAGAAATGGTCGAGAACAACAAAGGTCTTATATGGGTAGACAGTGCCCTACATAGAGGATCAAGTTTCTACTTTAAATTACCGAAAGCCCAAAATCCGTATAAGAAAACGGCCTAAACGAGATCATCTAGAGAATTGACTGCTATATACCTTTCTACAGTAAACCCTTCGGCATAATCCGTTCCTACCAACCTACCCAGGTCCTTTGCCCTGTATCTTACACTTTCTATAAAAGTTTTACTAGTGATCGGTGTTTCTGGTTCTTTGCTATCTGGATCATGAAACTGAGAACCATAGGCCAAAATAGATTCTATTTTAACATCTATAAAATCACTGATGTCCACTACAAAATCTGGTTCTATATTTTTCCATTGAATATAATGATAAACCAATTTTGGCCGCCACTTCTCTTGGCTACTTCCGTCCAATTCCGTTTTAATTTTAAGAAGTCCGCTTAAAAAACACGCATCACTCACCAGTTTACTGCCCTTGCCATGATCTATGTGGCGATCATCAATGGCATTACACAGCACAATCTCGGGCCGATACTTTCGTATCATTTTAATCACTTCTAGTTGATGAGCTTCATCATTTGTAAAAAAACCATCCCTAAAACATAGATTCTCCCTTATCTCAAGTCCTAGAATTTCTTTTGAGACAGCGGCTTCTTTGTCTCTAATCTCGGCAGATCCCCGAGTACCCAGTTCTCCCCTGGTCAAATCCACCACTCCAACTTTTTTACCATTCGAAATTTCTTTGGCGATGGTTCCTCCTGCACCTAATTCCGCATCATCTGGATGTGCGCCAAAAACAAGTATGTCTAATTTCATTAATATATAATCATTAAAATATTATGTATGGTCGTTACCATTAAAAAACCTTACTATAAATTAGAGCGGTTTATGAAACTTTTTCCTTCTTTTTTACAGCGTTGATGGCATATTCTATATCATCGATTAAATCTTCGAGTTCCTCAATTCCAACAGAAAAACGAATTAAACCATCTGTAATACCTTGTTTTGCACGTACTTCTGGACTCATAAGAGCGTGAGATGTCTGAGCAGGAGACAAAACCGTACTTTCTACACCGGCTAAACTCATAGAAGGCTTGATCAATCGCAGTTTTTTTTGAAACTCCGAAGCATCCAGATAGGATTTTAGTTCAAAAGACAGCATTCCACCAAATCCTTTCATTTGCCTTTTGGCAAGTTCATGATCTTTATGCGAAGGCAATCCAGGATAATAAACTGCATCTATATCTTGGTGCGAAACCAAAAATTGCGCCATTTTAAGAGCATTTTCATTCTGCGCCTTTACCCTGATCCCCATAGTCTTAATACTTCTCTCTAACAACCAAACCGTATAATCGCTTAGGCTACCTCCGAAATTTTTTGCCAAATGAAAAATACGATTCATATTTTCTTTACTGGAAGCTACCGCCCCGGCACAAATATCAGAATGGCCTCCCATATATTTTGTGGCACTATGAATCACGATATCGATACCAAAATCTATCGGGTTCTGATTTACGGGGCTAGCAAAGGTATTATCGATCATTGAGACCAAACCATGTTTTTTTGCGATCGTGGCCACTCCTTCAATATCTGTTATGGTCAATAAAGGATTAGAAGGTGTTTCTATATAGATAACTTTTGTGTTCTCTTTGATTTTTGATTCAAAATCCTGTGGGGCCCATCCATCTGTAAAAGAATATTCAATACCATATTTGGAAAACTCCTCTACCACTAAATTATAGGTACCACCATACAAAGTTTGTTGTAATACGATGTGGTCACCGGCATTTAAAAAAGCGAACAACGAAGTACTTACGGCCGCCATACCACTACCAAAAATCAGCGCCGATTCGGCATTTTCTAGAGCTGCGATCTTCTTACATAGCCCTTCTTGGTTTGGGGTATTAAAATACCGCGGATACCTTTTAACATCAACATCATCAAACGCATAAGAAGTACTCATATATAAAGGGGAAACCGCACCTTTATGAACTTTGTCCTCTAATTCTCCTACGTGCGTACAAACCGTATTCAATCCTTTTCTTTTTGCACTCATAACCCTATTTATTTTAAGTTTTAAAGGTACAAAATTGATTTAGACTTCTTTTTTTACCCTAAATGTTTTCTTACCGGAAGATCATTGCAAAGCATATGTTATTTTATAAAAAGGGTTATTCACATTCAATGTCCATCACAAAAAATAAAATACACTACATTAAATATTACAGGAACAACATGATACATTTAATTGATTATTCCCATAATTAATTTTGACTCACCTAAAAAAATTATAATTTAAGAACCTCTAAACCAAAATAATCTTACATGCGTTATCTGTATCTATCTCTATTTGTTGTTGGCATACTATTTTCTTCTTGCAAAAATTCTGAAAAAGCAATCGCTAAAAAGACCAGTACGGGTTATCAAGGTCAAGGGGCAAGCCCCGTAGTACCTACGGTAGATAAACCGGTACAAAAACAATGGAAAGGGATATGGTCATTTGATAAAAAAACATTTTTTACCAATGATTTTGACGGAGCGAGATTAAACGGGGTGGCAGACGATGGCAATGACCACTACACTATTTGGATCACTGCCGAAAACACCCCTATTAACGTGAGTCCTTGGTATTCTTTTAAAGTTTGGACAGAACAACCTCGGGAAATCACCATAAAATTGACTTACCAAAATTCTAGAAGTAGGTATTACCCAAAAATCAGCACAGATGGTAAAAATTTTAAACCATTGGATAGCCTTGCTTTTAAAATAATTAACCCAGGAGAGGGTGAATTCGGCATAAAAGCGGCACCGGAATTTGCAGAAATTACCGTGGCTGCCGGTAAAGAGCCTATTTGGATATCGGCCCAAGAACTATATACATCAAAACGTGTACAGGAATGGGTAGATTCTCTTTCGGCAAAACCTTTCATAACCAATTATGAGATTGGCAGATCACATGAGAACAGGCCAATGCAATTAATGGAAATCAAAGAAAACAAGTCGACCAAAAAAGCTTTGATGATTATTTCTAGACAGCACCCGCCAGAAGTAACGGGTTTTTTGGCAATGAAATCATTTATAGAAACCATTTCTGGAGATAGCGAACAGGCTAAAAGGTTCAGAAACAACTATGACATCTTTGTAGTGCCCTTGATGAATCCGGATGGAGTGGACAATGGTCACTGGCGTCATAATATGGGCGGTATAGATCTTAACCGGGATTGGCAAAACTTTAACCAACCCGAAACAAGAAGTGTTAAGGATTTCTTGAACAAAAAGAGTGGTGAAGGCTATGAGTTCGTCTTCGGCGCCGATTTTCACTCTACCTGGGACGATATTTATTACCCTATAGATAGTACCGTTACCGGAGAAAAAGGCCAGATTGTTTTTGATTGGATAGAAAGCATCTCTAACCGTTTACCACAAAAAAGAACAAACGTAAAACCTTCAAAGAAGACCGTTCCAACCATGGTTTCAAGAAATTACTTTTATATGAACCACGACATGCCCGCCATTGTTTTTGAATTAGGAGACAATACTCCAAGAGCATTTTTAAAACAAAAAGGACAAGTAGCTGCCGAGGAAATTATGAGATTACTCTTAGAGAAAGACTAATTTTATTTCGAAAAATTTACTTTGTAGCGCCAATAGCTCAATGCCCCAAGTAAAAATACCCCGGCGACCGTATACCATATAAATACAGGGGTAATCACCTGTGAACCACTGGCATAACTATGCAAGCCTACTAGATAAAAGTTGACTCCGAAATAGGTCATCATAATACTACCAAAGGCAACAACACTTAAAAAGTTGAAGGTCCATTTTCCCCTAAGGCCAGGTACCAAGCGGGTGTGTATAACAAAGGCATATACCATTATCGAAATTAAGGCCCATGTTTCTTTAGGGTCCCATCCCCAATAACGTCCCCAACTTTCGTTGGCCCATTGACCGCCTAAAAAGTTTCCTATCGTTAGCATAATAAGACCTACGTTCAATGAAAGTTCGTTAATGATAGTCAGCTCTTTTATATTCAACTCCATCTTCTTTTTATTCTTCTTGGTGGTCATCAACATAAATAATAACGAGACTACCCCCAAGATCATTCCTACTGTCAGAGGTCCATAACTACCAACAATTACCGCTACATGTATCATTAACCAGTAACTATCCAAAACAGGTTGTAGATTGGCAATAGAAGGATCTACCCAACTTTGGTGGGCTATCCATAATAACATAGATGTTACAAATGTCGATGCCGCTATGGTCATATCACTTTTTCTACCTAACAAAAGTCCCATTCCCATTGTAGCCCAAGACACGTATAGTATACTTTCATAAGCGTCACTCCACGGGGCATGACCAGAAATATACCATCTAAGTACAAGACCGGCAGTATGCCATAAAAAGAACAAAATAACCACCCCTTTAAAGAAATACACCCCTACCCTCCATATTTCGCGGTCTTTAAAAATCTGAAAGATCAGGGTGAGAAAGAACAGAATTCCTACTACGGCATAAAATTTATAGAGCCTATTAAAGATGTCCAGTTTATTATAAATTACTTCGGTATTCACCTTTTTATCGGGTGGCAATACCTCGCTGCCGTGGTTATGCTGATTTTGCTTAAAGGCATCCAATAGTTTGTCCGCCTCCGAATAATCACCGGTTTGTTTTGCCTTACCAAGGGTCATTAGATAATACGGCATGGCATTTTTTACAAAATTGGCATACAGTGAATCTTGGATCTGATATTGCCCTCCCCTAAATTCTACGGCAGATATCCATTTGTTATTTTCATCGTTGAGCAAAGGGAATATTTTCACAATATCTTGCCCCAATGCCTGATTTAACAAGCTTAAACGGATGTTGGCATCCTTAAAATCTTGTTGAAATTTATTGGGATTGTTCGTTGCTGTAGCCTCTCTAAGAAATGGCTCTAATTTATAGTTCCCCTTGCTATCAAAAAAATCGGTGGCCTTTACATATTTTTGTCCAGAAGGCACACCAATAATTTTACGTATACTATCATTTTGGGCTTTCTTGTCCAAGGCGATAAACGGCGTATTGTACCATACCGCAGGATTCATCATCATAGATAGAAATACCTGGTCAGAATTATAGCCCATGTACGTACTCTTTTGACTAAGCTTTCGTAACAACTCTGATGAAAAGGTGTTAATAGGCTTCATTCTACCCCCTTCATCCTGTATAATAAGCTTCCCAAATTTATCGGCATGCTCTTTGGATACCATAGAGGATTCTATAATTGAATCTATCTGAAATTTTGTAGGAACCATGCTATGGTCATGTCCATCATCAGCCGTATACTCCTGGGCGTTCATTGAAAAAGTCATCCCTATCAATAATACGATAGTGGTTATGACCTTGTTCTTTTTTTCTTTCATCTTTTCTAAAGATTCCGCTAAATCCTTAAATCTTGTCTTACCATAAAACATAATACCCATGAGCCCTATATATAATAAGAAATAACCAATATATGTGATCCATGTACCCCAAAAGTCGTGGTTTACAGAAAGTCTTGTGCCTTTCTCATCGGGGTCAAAACTAGCTTGAAAAAACCTATAACCCTTATGGTCCAGCACATGGTTCATATAAATATCGTAGTCAAAAGGACGTTCGTCCATTACCGTAATTTTACTCATAAAAGAAGCATAGGCATTCTCAGTTCCGGGATGTTTTTCCGCAATAAAATCGTTCAGTTTTATAGCAAACGGAAGCTCATGAACCTTAGATCCATAACGAAGGGCAAAATTTAATCCCCCTACCGAAATCTTATCCGTAAAATTGGTTCCCCCCTTTCCTCCCAACACTTTGATCTCTTTGGTTTCACCGTTACTGGTAACCTTCATTACCAAGGCATCCAAATCGATCTCTGATTTTTCAGATTTCGGTATTTCTACCACACCATAACTACCTTGTACCAAAGAATCGGGAATTACGAACTGCATATTCGCCGTATTATAAAGAGATCTTAGCTGTAAAGGCTGTAGGCTGTCTTTTACCAGCAAACCTTGAAATTGGTCTGCCATTCTCATAAAATTACCATCAAAAGGAGATGTGATCTTATAATCAGAACCCTTGGCGTAAATGTTTATGGCCCCTTGAGTTTCTTTGTTCAATGCAAAAAGAACCCCATGTATACTGGCCACTTTTCCGTTCTCTAAAAAATGTTCGTGGCGTTGACCGTCCCCTGCTTCCACTATTTTTAAATATGTATTCCCATTCGGATCAGGAATAAGGCCTTCTTTGGCCCCTTCTATAAAATCGACATAAGAAACAGTAAACGGTTGACCGTTAAAATCACCTTTCCACGGCAGATTAGACTTCATACCCTCGGGCGTTACGATCAAGTCGTCCTCTAAGGTCTTTCTTCGTGGTTCCCCATCAATTTCACCCTCTACATGTACCGTTAAATAAGTTTTATCCGAATAAAAAACATTTTCAGTAGCACCTTCCCTTATGGGCATCATTCCTTCAAAACTGATATAACGTGTTACAAAAGCCCCGATAATGATCAATATCCACGATAAATGCAAGATCAGCACAGCCCATTTTTCTTTTCTCCACAATCGGTATCTAGAAATATTGCCCAGAAAATTGATTACAAAAAATACCATAATAACCTCGAACCATGTGGTATTATAAATATAGATACGTGCAGTTTCGGTACTATACCAACTTTCTATAAATGTACCGAAGGCCAAGGCCACCGCAAATACAATAAACAGAATGGACATTAAACGGGTGGAGAAGAATATTTTCTTGAGCATTTCTGTCATAACCGGAACCAATTGATTTCAGCACGCAAAAATACGGCCTTTTACACTTTCTAAGAAGTAGTTTTAAGCATAAACCTTCTTCAATTATGTTAATTTTGACATAACATATTCGCTTTAATTCTTTGTATTTTCGCAAAATGATTTCCGTAGTTATCTTAGGTACCGGTAATGTAGCACAAAACTTATTTGAAGCTATGTTTCCCAACAAGCAAATAGACATTGTTGGGGTTATTGGTAGAAACAATACATCTCTAGATTTTTTTAAGGACAGAGCCACTGTTTCCACAAACTGGACAGACCTTCCATTGGCAGATATTTATATTATGGCCATAAAAGATGACGCCATACCTTTAGTTTCTGATAAATTGAATGTTAATGGCCTACTGGTACACACCTCGGGGAGTGTTCCATTGACAGCTTTATCCAAACACCATGATATTGGTGTTTTTTATCCGTTACAGACCTTTACTTCCGGAAAAAAAGTCGACTACAAAAAAATACCGTTATGCTTGGAGGCAAAACAAACAGACAGCTTAGAACTGTTACAAAAACTAGCGGGATATATTAGTGATACTGTTCAAATAATAGATTCCGAAAAACGAAAAGCCATTCATGTAGCGGCCGTCTTCGTAAACAATTTTACCAATCATTTATACCATATCGGAAACGAAATATGTAACGAGCATCGAATAGACTTTTCAATACTGATGCCATTAATAAAGGAAACCGCCGAAAAGTTAGAGGTGCTGCCCCCAAAAGAGGCACAAACCGGACCGGCAAGAAGGGGTGACCAGAAAACCCTGCACAATCATTTGAGACTGTTAAAGGTTGGGCAACATAGAGAAATTTACAAACTAATGAGCAATTCAATAAAAGCCACTTATGGAGAAGAGCTATAAAGAATATTTAAAAGGAATTACCACTTTTATTTTTGATGTTGACGGAGTACTTACAGATGGTAACGTACTAGTGACAACAGACGGGGAAATGCTTAGAAAAATGAGCATAAAAGATGGCTACGCCTTAAAAGTGGCCGTCAATAAAGGGTATAATATCTGCATTATAACGGGAGGCACCAATGAAGGCGTTAAAAAACGTTTGCAAGGTCTTGGCATTACCGATTTTTATATGGGAACACATCATAAGTTAGATGCCTTGGACGAGTACCTGGACATCTATAATATAGATCCAAACCATGTGCTGTATATGGGCGATGACATACCCGATATTCCTCCGATGAAAGTGGTGGGCCTAGCAACTTGTCCGCAAAATGCCGTACCAGAGGTAAAGGCCAATTGCAAATATGTTTCCCATAAGAACGGAGGAAAGGGATGTGCCCGTGATGTAATAGAACAAGTGTTAAAAGTACGCGGAGATTGGATGGACAATTACAGTGCGGCAAACGACTAACTATGTGGACCGAAAAATTAAAACATCATAAAATAATCTTGGCCTCAGGATCCCCAAGAAGAAAACAGTTCTTTAAAGAAATGGGGTTAGATTTTGAAATTCGCCTAAAACCTGTGAACGAGGTATACCCACAGGAATTAAAAGCAGGTGAAATTTCAGATTATCTGGCAAAGTTAAAGGCGGCCGCTTTTAACGGATGCCTAAAGCCTAGAGAAATTTTGATTACTTCCGATACCGTAGTATGGCATAACAACACCTCTTTGGCCAAGGCATCCTCAAAAGAAGAAGCCTACGATATGCTACGAAAGCTTTCGGGCGATTGGCACGAGGTAATTACATCGGTTTGTTTTACGACAAACGAAAAACAGTCGGTAAAAAATAGTACAACCAAAGTGAAGTTCAAGAAACTCACCAACGAAGAAATAAATTACTATATAGATACGTACGCCCCTTTTGACAAAGCTGGGGCCTATGGCATTCAAGAGTGGATCGGTCTTATTGGCATAGAAAAAATACAAGGCTCATATACCAATGTTGTCGGCTTACCGACCCAAATGGTGTATGAAACTTTAATAAATATGACCCAATAAAAGTTTTTTGTTTAACTTAAAGAAAAAGAAACGATTATGTTTAAAAAGTGGTTGACATTTGAGCTTTTGGTTGTTTTATGTGCCATTGTATCTACGTGTGTAACATCTTGTAAAGACAGTACGAATGCAGATATAGATTCTAGTTCGTCAGCGGATAAAGAGATTAAGGCCCCCAATACCAAAAAGCCACTTACGAACGAGTTTAAAAAATATTGGTATGCGGGCAATGCCGAGATTACTTCATATGAATTAGAACAGGTAAGATATGGTGAAGTACGAGATGGAAAAGCGGTCTTGATCTATGTCACCGAACCTTTTCTAAAAGAAAAGCAAGTAAAGGCAGATGCGCAAAACCCGGACAACATTCCGGTGCTCAAGTTAAATACCACTAAAAAATATTTGACCGGAATCTACCCCTACTCCATTATGACCAGTACATTCTACCCGGTACATAACAACCAACATGCGCTTAAGGTTTCTTTTTCTGCCCAAGAATGGTGTGGGCATGTATATGCGCAACTAAACAATAAAGATAAGTTTGAAATTAGGTCACATTCTTATTTTGAATCGGAAGCGGATCAAAGCCTAAATTTGGACAAGACCGTTTTAGAGAACGAAATATGGAACATGATCAGAATAAACCCCGATGATCTACCAAAGGGAGATCTAGAAATTATACCTTCATTAGAATATGTTCGGCTAAGCCATAAAGAACTAAAGGCCTACAAGGCAAAAGCTACCTTGACCACCGAAAGCAATATCAATAGTTATGAAATAACCTACCCTGAACTGGAAAGAACCTTGACCATTCATTTCTCGGCCGACTTCCCTTACACCATAGAAGGTTGGTCCGACTCCTTTAAAGGTGGTTATGGGCCCAACGCTCAAATTTTAACCTCAAAGGCAAAAAAAATCAAAAGCATTAAAACTCCTTATTGGCAACAAAACCACAACAAGGATATATATTTACGAGATAGTTTAGGTTTATAATTTATGGAAGAATTTATTACAGGCCACAAAAGCCAACTGTTATCCAGCCTTGTATTATTCGTCTTAGTCATCATCTTAAAAATCGTTTTTTCCTCTCTGGTAAGAAAAGTGGGTAAAATAAGTGATTTCAACCCTGTAAGAACCAATTTGATCATTAAGTATATCAATGTGGGTGTTTTCATATTATCGTTTGTTGCACTCACCTTAATATGGGGAGTAAATTATAAAGACCTAGGCCTGTTACTTTCATCTGTTTTTGCCGTAATCGGTGTCGCTTTATTTGCGCAATGGTCCATTTTAAGTAATATTACGGCCGGGGTAGTCATATTTTTTTCTTTCCCTTTCAAAATTGGAAATACCATACGTATTCTTGATAAAGAGCTATCCGATTCTGAAAATCCGGAAAATGAAATTTTTGTAATCGAGGATATTAGAGCGTTCCATTTACACTTAAGAAGAGGTAACGGAGAAATTTTAACCTATCCCAATAATCTTGTGCTACAAAAAGGAATTATTTTAATTTCGACCTATAAGGACGAACCTGCTCTTAAGGATGTAGAAGAAGCTTAGTTGTTAAAGAAGTTGTAAAAAAAGTGAATCTAGGGTATTAATCTTGTTATATTTGAAATCAGACCAAAAACCAACATGATGCGCCATATTCTGGTATGTTTTATATGTGGCTTCTACTTTGTAAGTACGCTTACGGCCCAAGTACCAAAGACCACGTCTCCTTCCGATATTTACCACTCGATCCAAAAATTGAATTTTTTGGGAACGGCACTATATATTGCCGCTCACCCAGATGATGAAAACACGAGGCTGATCTCCTATTTATCTAACAGTTTACATGCACGTACAGGCTACCTTTCGTTGACTAGGGGCGATGGCGGACAAAATTTAATAGGTCCTGAATTAAGGGAGTTATTAGGAGTTTTAAGAACTCAAGAATTATTGGCGGCCAGGCGTGTAGATGGTGGCGAACAAATGTTTTCAAGAGCTAATGACTTTGGTTATTCGAAAACCCCTAAAGAAACATTAAAAATTTGGGACAAAGAGCTTATTCTAAGTGATGTGGTGTCTGCCATAAGAAAGTTTAAGCCCGATATTATTATCAATCGTTTTGATCACAGAACTCCCGGTACCACACATGGCCACCACACAGCTTCAGCCATGTTAAGCGTAGAGGCATTTGACTTGGCAAACGACCCCAATGCTTATAGCGATCAGTTAGGACGTACCGATCTATGGCAACCAAGACGTTTGTTTTTCAACACTTCGTGGTGGTTTTAT
Source organism: Maribacter sp. MMG018 (assembly GCF_018100785.1). Classification (GTDB taxonomy): domain Bacteria; phylum Bacteroidota; class Bacteroidia; order Flavobacteriales; family Flavobacteriaceae; genus Maribacter. The sequence goes on from NZ_JAGJEC010000002.1 coordinate 924,817, forward strand.
GGAAGTCAGGAAAAATTTAAGAAAGCGGACAAATCTAAACTGTTGAATGTTGATATTGGCACATATTATCCCATGTTGGGCATGTCCAACAATGAAATCGCCGCAATTGCCAGCAGTCAGCATTTATGTCAAGGATTTGGCAGATTAAGAACCAGAGGTTCTGAGCAAGAATATCTAGAACTACTAAAAGGAGACCTGCCACAGGAGAAAAGTGACCCTTTCGAGGGTATTAACACCACTTGGTCAAGAATTGAAGGTGGTGACGAAATAGGCAAAATATTAAATAAAGTAGAAGCGGAATTCAACTTTAAAGACCCATCCGTACATCTATCCGATTTGGTAAGGGCCTATGCCCTACTTCAAAAAGTTACGGACACCCATTGGAAAAGAATAAAATCCGAAGAACTAAAATCTATAATCGAAGCTGTAGCCGGACTTCACCTAGAAGCTTTTACGAATCAACCATTTTCCAACGCCAGTGAAACAATAGAATTTAATATCGAGGCACTGAACAGAAGTAACAAAGAGATTGTTCTAGAATCGGTACTTATAAACGGCCAACCTAAAATTACTGAACCTAAGACACTTAAAAACAACGTAAGCATAAAAAACAAAATATCAATAGAGATACCATCGACTACCAAATATACCAGTCCTTATTGGTTAATGGAGACCGGTACTTTAGGCACCTATACCGTAAAAGACCCGAACCTTATTGGTAAATCCGAAACACCGAGGGCCTTTAAGGTTACTTTTGACCTAATGTACGATGGTATTAAAATTCCGATAACCAAAAATGTAGTTTATAAATATGCCAAGCCCGATAAAGGTGAAATATACCAACCTTTTGAAATAGTTCCTGAGGCCACCTCACACCTTAAGGACAAGGTTATAATTTTCGCGGACGATTCACCTAAATTAATTCCGATAACCATAAAGGCCCATAAGAACAAGGTATCAGGTTCTATACGGCTTAATGTTGGCGACAAATGGAAAATAGATTCGAATATTCAACAATTTAATATCGAGAAAAAGGGAGATGAACAAACATTCTATTTTAACCTAACACCTCCAGGATCGGAAGATGAAAGTAAAATTTCCTCTATTCTGACCATAAACGGGAAAAAGATTACCAAAGACTTGGTTACGATCGCGTATGACCATGTGCCTACACAAACTATTTTAATGCCTGCAGAAACCAAGGTGGTAAGATTGAACATTCGTAAATCTGGTCAAAACATTGGCTATATAATGGGTGCCGGAGATGAAGTACCTACAAGTTTAGAACAGATAGGGTATACAGTGCACTCTATCGACCCCTCTGAAATTTCATTAAATTCACTACAAAAATACGACGCCGTGGTTTTAGGAATCAGGGCATATAATGTGGTAAACGAACTATCTTTTAAACAAAAATATATTTTAGAATATGTAAAAGAAGGTGGTACGGTAATTGTGCAATATAATACGGCCGGTAGATGGGCAGATCAATTTGATAATATTGCTCCTTATGAACTTAAGGTTTCCAGAGATCGCGTGACCGATGAAAATTCAGAGGTGAAAATTATAGCGAAAGATAATGATTTAGTAAATTATCCAAATAAAATAACCAACAAGGATTTTGAAGGATGGGTACAGGAAAGAGGACTTTATTTTCCAGATAAATGGAGTAAGGAATTTACGCCAATTTTGGAGATGAAAGATGAAGGAGAACCCGCTACAAAAGGAAGTTTACTTATAGCACCGTACGGAAAAGGGAATTATATTTATACGGGGCTAAGCTTTTTTAGAGAACTGCCCGCCGGTGTACCGGGTGCATACAAGCTGTTTTCCAACATGCTGTCCGTTGGTAAGAATAAATTAGAAAATAAAGAAAAGGTTAAAGGATGAGTCGGGAAAAAGATGAAAATAAAAGCTGGAAAAAAGAATATACCTTAGTTCTGATACTGAATTTTATTTACATCCTCTTTTTTTACTATATAATGATATCATTTACATAATATGGGTACTTTAGACTGGACTATTCTTTGTGGTACACTGCTTTTTATTGTGTCTTATGGCGTTTGGAAAACAAAAGGAAGTACCAATGTCAATGATTATGTAAGGGGAGGTAATGAAGCAAAATGGTGGACCATAGGCCTTTCGGTCATGGCTACGCAAGCTAGTGCCATTACCTTTTTATCTACTCCCGGACAAGCCTTTCACGATGGTATTGGATTTGTTCAGTTCTATTTTGGCCTACCATTGGCCATGATTATTATTTGTCTGGTGTTTGTACCAATGTATCATAGGATGAAAGTGTACACAGCCTATGAATTTCTAGAAAGTAGATTTGATTTAAAAACCCGTTCTTTAGCGGCCATATTGTTTTTAATGCAAAGAGGGCTTGCTGCCGGAATCACCATTTTTGCCCCCTCTATTATTTTATCGGCGGTTTTAGGATGGGACCTTGGCACCTTAAATATTATTATTGGTACCCTAGTAATTATCTATACCGTTTCGGGTGGTACAAAAGCGGTAAGTGTTACCCAAAAACAACAGATGTTCATTATAATGACAGGAATGTTCGTTGCATTCTTTTTCATTCTGGGTTACCTCCCCTCGGATATCACTTTTTCAAAAGCTCTTAAAATAGCGGGGGCCAGTAATAAATTGAATATTTTGGATTTTGACCTGAATACAAAAAGTAGGTATACTTTCTGGAGCGGAATAACAGGAGGTTTGTTCTTGGCCTTGGCCTATTTTGGAACGGACCAAAGTCAGGTGCAACGTTATTTGTCAGGTAAATCTATTCGAGAAAGTCAATTAGGGCTCGTATTTAATGCCATTTTTAAGATACCGATGCAATTTTTTATCCTATTGGTCGGGGTCATGGTCTTTGTATTCTATCAATACAATCCTTCTCCCCTCAATTTCAACCCTGCAGCCACACAGGCGATTATGGATTCGCCCTATGCAGATGATTATAAACTATTGCAAGAAGGGCAAGTAGCTTTGGAGGCAGAGAAACGTATTGCCCAAAATCAGTTTTCCGCCGCATTGGATATTAAAGAATACACCGCCGTACAAGAGGCCAAGCAACAAATAATCAGAATTAACCAAAAAGACAGCACTAATAGAATAGCTGCAAAATCATTGATCTCGCAGGCCGATAGCTCTGTTGAGACCAATGATAAAGATTATGTCTTTATCCATTTTATTCTTAATAATTTACCAAAAGGACTCATTGGACTATTATTGGCTGTAATACTATCTGCCGCTATGTCTTCTACCGCCTCAGAACTAAATGCCTTGGGTACCATTACCGCTTTGGATCTATACAAGCGAAATAAAAAGGGGGTTTTTACAGAAAAGCATTATGTTAAAGCCTCAAAATTTTTCACTTTTATCTGGGGTATCATAGCTATCTTAATAGCGTGTATCGCTAATTTATTCGACAATCTAATTCAGTTGGTCAACATTATCGGAAGTATTTTCTACGGCAATGTACTAGGTATTTTTCTACTGGCTTTTTTCTTCAAGTTCGTAAAGGGAAATGCCGTATTTTTTGCAGCGGTCATTACTCAGATCATTATTTGTATTATATACTACAACCTAATACATATATATCCGTCCGGAGAAGAAAAGCTAGGTTACCTCTGGTTGAACTTTATTGGTGCGGCCCTTGTTATTTGCACTGCAATAATCTTCGAAGCGTTCGATAGAATGTTAAACAAACCACTTAGCACAAATTAATTTACATATAATTTTCCTTTATAATACATCATCCAATTATGGTTCACACTAAAGTTAAAGACTTTTTCATGTCCAAATACGGTAACAGCCCAATAATGGTAAAATCGCCCGGCAGGGTAAATTTAATCGGCGAACATACCGATTATAATATGGGTTTGGTCTTACCTGCTTCTATTGAAAAAGCAATTTATTTTGCCGTTCACAAAAATGATAGTGACCATATTACCGTTGAAACCTTTTTAACGCTACCAGAGCAGATTTCCTTTGACCTAGAAGGAAAACATGAACCTTTTAATGCTTTTTGGGGAAACTATTTTAAGGCCATTATCGAAATATTAATTGAAAAAAAGTACACCCTAAAAGGTTTTGACTGTGTTTTCGGAGGTGATATTCCTATAGGATCTGGGCTTTCGTCTTCAGCCGCCCTTTGTTGTGGGTTTATTTTTGCCTTGTCCAATGCTTTAGACCTATCTATCTCTAGAGAAGAAATAGCGTTGATAGCACAACAGGCAGAACATAAGATTGGTCTTAATTGTGGCCTAATGGACCAATATGCCGTATTATTCGGGAAAAAATCCAATGCTCTCTTTTTAGATTGTAGAGATCTAACCCATAAGTACATTCCCATTAATCTTAATGGATACAGTTGGGTACTGATCAATTCGAATATAAAACACAACCTTGCCGTAGATTCTGAATACAATAAAAGAAGAACATCGTGTGAGCTGGTCTTTTCTAAAGTGGGGGAAACCAAAAATGGGGTCGACTCAATGAGAGATGTTACCTTGGCCGATTTGGAGAACTGTAAACCTACCCTAGATGAAAAGGATTATAAGCGTGCCAAATATGTAATCGAAGAAAACAATAGGGTTTTAAAAATGATTGAATGCCTAGAATCCGGCAATGCCGATGAAACAGGTAAAATACTCCTGCAAGGCCATTGGGCGATGTCAAAAGAATTTGAAATAACCACACCTGAATTAGACTTTTTGGTAAAAACGGGCCAAGAATTGGATGGCTTCATGGGAGCCCGTATGATGGGAGGCGGATTCGGTGGTTGTACCATAAATCTGATCAAAACAGATCATCGAAAAAAGACGGTCGATACAATCATTAATTCGTACAAGGAAGAAACTGGCATTGATGCCGAAGTCTATCATTTACATATTGATGACGGCGTGCATGTAATAGAATAAAGGTATTTATTGACCATTAAAAAAGCCCCATAGCTAGTTGCCATGGGGCTTTTTTATTAATTCGGCTACGTTATTACATAGCTCCCCATTCTTTTAAGGAGTCTTGATTCATCTTAACATAATCGTCATTTCCTTGCTCTTTTGCTTTTACCAAAGATTTTTTCGCAGCTTCGATAGCTCCTTTTTTATCTCCTGCTTTTGCCAAAATAAGGGACTGTTGTCTTAGTTGCCAGTAAGCGGGATTTTCGGTCATAGACATAGCCTTGTCCATCCATTCCTTCGCTTTTTTAATATCTTTCCCTTCGCTAGCGTAATATACCGCGGCAGCATAATAATCACCTGCACTTGGGCCCGATAATATTCTTTCTATATTGCTCATTACCGCTTCATCGGTAGGTACCTCAAAAGGAATGGCTACATAGGTATTCTCCCATATGATTCCGATGTTGGCACCACCAGATTTTAAGTCGTCTATTGTAATGGTAAATGTCTCTACAGGCATATCCATAGAATATACCGGTACAGAAGCCTTGGCAACAACCTTATTTTCATCCCAGTTCTTAGGGGTTCCTCCACCATCTATATCGGTATAAAAGAAGACTTCCCAATTCTTTTCACCAGGTTTGGAGAAAATAGAATACGTACCTGCCTTTACTTTACTACCGGCAATGGTAACATCTGTATCAAAAGAAATTTTGGTATAGGCATTGGCACCGGTTCTCCACAACTTACCGAAAGGAACCAAATCGCCATATACTTTTCTACCCCTCATTGAAGGACGGGAGTAATCAATGGTAACATTTGTTAATCCTACCATTTGTGTAATTGTTGAAGCCGGACTCGGGGCCGGGGTATTTATCTGCGCTTCTAACGATAAAGAAGCGACTACCGCTAATAAAAAAAGTATTACTTTGTTCATATTTAATTAGTTTTTAGTGTTCTAGCAAAACTAAATATAAACATAAGCGTCAAATGTTAACAAAATACTAAATAAAATATAGGAGTCAATACACGACAAAGGGAACAGAAACTACGCGAGTATTTAGGTAAACGGTAAAATAGTAGATATTAAAAGAAGGAAAAATTTTAGAGATCGATCCTTTGTTCATCAACTCCCCATATGACTGGAGAAGCCTTCCGGAACAATCAAAAATTGAAATTCCCTCAATGTTATCCTTTGTTTTAATTTCATATATAAACTCATCAGTTGCTTGGTCTTTATATATAATCACATGTTCTTCGGCTTTGTAATTCTCCTGTTCCCCTGGTTCTAAATCGGTTGGTTCGGAAAGCGATGTTTTTAAAAAATCGACCTTGAACACTCTTGCTTCTGAAGTAATGGATGGTGATTGTCTAGAAAAATATTCAGATGTTATAAAAAGTTTATTGTCAGATATTTTTGTAATTCCCTCCGTTTGCACAAAAGAAAGGCCCAAATCTATTTCACTTTCTGGATTATTAAATATTTCAGATAGGGTAACCTCTGTATATTTTAATAAAAAAGGGGTGAGAATACTTGAATATCCCAACAAATAAAGTTCGTTCGATTGATTATCGTAAGTAGCATCCGTTACAAGTCCGATATCGTTCAGCGTACCTATGGCCGATGCTATATGATCGCCAGGTACATTGGGTATCGCATAAGCGACCGTACCGTTAGATTGCCACTGTTTTGTAAATATTACCAACTGTCCACCTATAGAAACCAGAGCTTCGGCATCCCAATTAGAATCGCCATTGTCATTAAAATCCTCTTGCCCTTCATACGCAAAATTGATATTTTCCGCAGAAACGGTATCCGACTCCAAATACGTTTCTTTCGCTATTCTGTATACGGCCAGATTCTTGCGCGTACCGTTATTGTTTCCTATATCACCAATGTAAATATAATTGTCGTCTTGGGTAAGAGCTTCCCAGTCGTTATTCTCAACGTTTATGATGCTCACTTCCCTTACAATTTCTAACGATAGTGTGTCAAGCTCATACAAAATAGCTCCATTGCCCGAATCGTTATGTGTCACCAACCGGTCGTTAAAAAATATTAGACCAGAAGATTCATCAATAGCATCCGGCAAGGCACCTACTTCTGTAACCGTCTGTTGTGCCACTAACAACAAAGTGTGCAAAAATAAAAGTATCGCAATTAAAACCTTCATAATCAATATATAACGAAAGAAGGAAATTTACAAAATCAATTCTACCCTCACGAATATTACACCGTATTTACTATACGAGACCGTTTTAATCGACCAAGTAATGGTTTAAAGCGAACAATCATCTTCTTTTTTAATTATTGTTTAACTATTTATATTATTTATTAAACAAAATTGGTTCTATATTTGCTAAAACCCGGTAAATGAAACTATATCGCTTACATTCAAAACAACTATTACCAATTTCTATAGACGAAGCATGGAATTTTTTATCGGACCCCAACAACTTGCGTACGATAACACCACAAAATATGTCGTTCACCATTACATCGGGGAATGAACTACCAATGTATTCGGGGCAAATAGTACAATATATCGTAAAACCATTTCCTTGGTACACCACCAAATGGGTAACCGAAATTACCCACCTTAAAGAAGGTGAATATTTTGTGGATGAACAACGCTTTGGACCTTATGCACTATGGCACCATAAACATTTTATAAAAAAAATAGAAGGTGGAGTGGAAATGAAGGATGTAATAGATTATAAAATTCCCTTTGGAATTCTCGGGCGTCTCGCAAATTATATCATCGTAAGAAAACAGCTCCATCGTATTTTTAATTACAGAGCTGAAAAATTGATTCAATTGTTCGGTTCCATAGATGGTCATAAACATGAACTGCAAATAAAATAGAAGTAGATGAAAAACATATTATTAATAGGTGGGTCATATGGCATTGGAGCTTCTATAGTAGCTCAGTTACAAGAAACCAATAAATTGTTCGTAGCATCGAGAACAATGCCCGCCACCTCTCATCATAACGTCACACATTTGCCCTTTGATGTCAGCAAAGACGAATTGGACAAAGATTTACTTCCCGGTCTATTGGATGGTTTTATATACTGCCCCGGGAGTATTAATCTTAAACCTTTTAAAAGAATGGATATCGAAGCTTTTCAAAAAGATATGCATATTAATTTTTTTGGTCTGGTGAACATAGTCAAAACTGTTATTTCGCAGATGTCCTCAGAATCGTCTATGGTATTTTTTAGTACCGTTGCCGTAGATAACGGAATGCCCTTTCACACAAGTATAGCTGCTGCAAAAGGGGCCATAGAAGGATTTTCAAAATCTTTGGCAGCCGAATATGCTCCTAAAATAAGAGTAAATATAATAGCGCCTTCCTTGATAAATACTCCCTTGGCGGGCAGATTATTGAACAATGAAAAGAAAAAAGAATCTATGGGGAGCAAGCATCCATTGAAGCGTGTCGGCAAAGCGGAAGATATAGCCAACGCCGCCGTTTTTTTATTGAGCGACAAAAGTTCTTGGATCACGGGGCAGGTAATTAATATAGACGGTGGTCTATCTACTTTAAATTTAAACTAAATGTCCAAAAAAAAGGTTTCCATATTCTGGTTTCGCCGTGATTTAAGAGTTGACGACAATGTAGGCCTGTTAGCGGCATTAAAAGAAGAGTGCAATGTATTGCCCATTTTTATTTTTGATACGGACATACTTTCCAAATTACCAAAAAATGATGCGCGTGTAACTTTCATATTCGACCTTGTTCAACAACTACGTGCTAAACTAGAAAAAGAAAATGGCACATCACTTGCAATTTTTAAAGGAAAACCCATAACTATTTTTAAAGATTTGCTCCACACATATGATATAAAGACAGTTTTTACCAATCGCGATTATGAACCATACGCTAAAGAAAGGGATGGGGAAATAGAACAGTTTTTGCATGAACAAGGTATCGTTTTCAAAACCTTTAAAGATCAAGTAATCTTTGAAAAATCAGATATCTTAAAGCAAGATGGCACCCCTTATGTGGTATATACCCCCTATAAAAACAAGTGGAAAGAGAATTTTAGTCCCGATAAACATTTAACCGATCACGACGCTACCCATTATTTTCATAATCTTATAAAAAACACCAAGCTACCCAATCTTACGTTGAAAAGCCTAGGTTTTGTCAAATCGAATATTTCTGTTCAAGACTATGTGGTAACACCTAGTCTGATAGACAATTATGAGAATACCAGAAACTATCCAGCCATAAAAGACGGCACTTCTAAACTTGGACCTCATTTACGTTTTGGCACAGTTTCCATTCGGAAAATAATTAAAAAAGCCATTTCCGAGGATAACCAGACTTTTTTGAGTGAACTCATCTGGAGAGAATTTTTTATGCAAATTCTATGGCATTTTCCACATACAAAAAATGAGTCTTTTAAACCGAAATATGACCGTATAGAATGGCGGAACAACGAGGATGAATTTGAAAAATGGAAAAATGGGCAAACGGGTTATGCCTTGGTAGATGCCGGTATGCGAGAGCTAAATGCTACCGGTTATATGCACAATAGAGTGCGCATGTTGACTGCCAGCTTTTTATGTAAACACCTATTGATAGATTGGCGATGGGGCGAAACTTATTTTGCCGAAAAACTGTTAGATTATGAAATGAGCTCTAATGTCGGTAACTGGCAATGGGCAGCGGGTAGCGGAGTCGATGCCGCACCATATTTTCGGATTTTTAACCCAATGACCCAAGTCGATAAATTCGATAAACAAAAAGAGTATATAAATAAATGGGTTCCAGAGTTACAAGAACTTAGTTACCCAAATAAAATGGTAGATCATAAAGAAGCCCGTGAGCGTTGTTTAAATACATATAAAAGCGCTTTGAACAACTAAATTTATTTGGCCAATTGTTGGTTTAGAACCTGTTGATCACCAATTCTTCTTTTTAAGATATTTATGTATTTTAAAGCAATAGGATTGTTGTAATCCGTATACGAGGTAGAGGCCATTTCCATTGCCTTTTCTAGGTTTCCATTAATTTCGTTGATAATGGCCATGTTGTAATAAGCTCTTCCGGCAACTTTGGCCTTCGGATTGTTCAGTTCTTTCTCCCATAGTTCGGCGGCTCCGTTCCAATCTCCTGCCCTAGCCCTACGCATGGCGACCACAAAATTATCGGTTCCCCTTACAAAGTAATCACGAGAAACCCTTCTGCTCAATGGCTTTACATTAAGGCCGTAGTTATTGCCCAGGTCACTGCTGATCTGCATTACCCCTTCTTTTCTACCAACTACCGCTTCAAGAGCCCTTACAGGGTTAATACCTTCTCCCGTAGAGGTTACATAATTCTTTGAGGTATATTCATCCAGAATTCTTTTACCTACAGGATCATAGATACGCCATCCATTTTTTACAACGGTATTCAATGTAATCCTGTGCCCCGGCACCTTTATTTTAACCCCTAGACCATTAGGTACGGTTACTTCGGTCATTTGATAATCTGCATTGGTATCGGTATCATAATAAGCTAAGGAAAAAAGAACATCGACATCATTCTCTTTACAAATTTTCTCTACGGTATCCCAAGGCAGTGCCGCAGGAAATACTGCAAGTCCTTTACGATGGTCTTCACTTGTCTCGATCAACTTTATACTTTCAAAACGATTGTTTCTACTTAATTCGTCGAAAAGTCCGGTTACCGCATATTCAGCTCCCTCTTTATCAAAATTCAAACCTTCTAAAGACAATATTTTATCTATTTCGTCTATAGCCTTATTGTTTTCTGAAGGCAAGCTCCTATTTACAATACCAATTTTGGTTATGTCGGAGGCCAAGGGTATTTGGGCAGGTTCTACTACTCCCATCGTCAACCTATTGGTAGAACTACAAGAAAACATTGTAAATAGTACAACACAAGAGCAAATCAATGTTACTGGACCTTTCATATCTTCGTTTAAATAAATCGTTTGTATATAACGCAAAAAACAATAGAAAAGTATCGTTTTATGATGTACTAAAAAATTACGGTTCTATTACACAATCTGTATTGACCACTTTGTGCAACAATAGAAGATTTATAATCAGCACGTTCAAGGCTTCATTTAGACAATGAAAACAGTTATATTTACTATACTTTCTTGGTCTTATCTATTGTGTAAGACAGGTCAAGAAATTAAATAAACTAACACCAAACTTTATTTCAAAATGAAAAAACATTTAATTCTATTCCTGACCTTGTTTTGTATGGTCACGGGATTCGGGCAAAAATTGAGCAAGAACAAAAAAGCGATCATTCAATCTGTAGAAAACCACAAAGAAGAACTCATTAAAATAAGTGATTCTATATGGGCATTGGCAGAATTGGCTTTTGAAGAAAAGGAGTCTTCTAGAATATTGGCGGATTATGCCGAAAAAAATGGCTTAAAGGTTACTAGGGGAGTTGCCGATATTCCTACGGCTTTCACAGCTACTTATGGATCCGGAAAACCCGTTATCAGTATTTTGGGCGAGTTTGATGCCCTACCGGGTATCTCACAACAGGCCACACCGGAAAAAAATCCTTTAAAAGAGGGTGCAGCGGGTCATGGTTGCGGTCATAATATGTTCGGCACCTCAAGTTTAGGTGCCGCTATAGCCATTAAAGAATTAATGGAGGCCGGTAAGATCAAGGGGACCGTAAAATTTTTGGGTACACCGGCAGAGGAAAAATACTTTGCAAAAGTATGGATGGTGAAGGCAGGACTTTGGGACGATGTTGATGTAAACGTAAGTTGGCACCCTTCTGCGGGCATAGAGGCCGATGTTCAGAGCGGGTTGTCTTTAGTCGATTTTATTGTAGAATTCTATGGTCAGGCCGCCCACGCCTCGGCGGATCCCTGGAACGGTCGTAGCGCTTCAGATGCGCTGGAACTGTACACTACCGGTATAAATTATTATAGAGAGCACATACTTCCTACTTCTAGGATCCATTATCATATTCAAGATGGTGGACAGGTTGTGAATGTTGTACCTGATTACGCTAAACTATGGGTAAGGGTAAGAGACCCTAAAAGATCTAAAATGCTACCTACCTATGAGCGTGTAAAGGCAATGGCAGAGGGAGCGGCAATAATGGCCAATGTTGATTATAAAATATCGTTGGTCTCCGGAATTTATGAAACCTTGGTAAACAGAGCTGGTGGCGAAATTATGCAGGCCAATCTTGAACTTTTAGGACCTATTACCTACACCGAAGAAGAACAGGCTTTTGGTAAGGCCATTCAAAAAGCGACGGGCAAACCGGAAGTAGGAATGGACAGTAACATCTATCCTTTAAAGGAAACCGAGAAAAATCCGGGCGGAGGATCTACCGATGTGGGCGATGTGAGCTGGAACGTGCCCAACATTAATTTAGGTGTTACCGTGGCCCCCAAGGGCACACCTTGGCATTCGTGGGCCGTAGTAGCCTGTGGAGGAATGTCTATCGGGCACAAAGGCATGGTCTATGCTGCCAAGGCAATGGGAATGACGATGCTGGATTTGTTCGAAAACCCAAAAATGGTAGAAAAAGTAAAAGAGGAATTTAAGACCCGAAAAGGCAATGAAGTGTACGAACCTATGATCGATGGCCCTCCACCATTAAATGGTAAGTAAACTATATTTTATAAAAAAGAAGCTGCCTTATAAAGGCAGCTTCTTTCATTTTTAAGTATCTTGAGAAAGATAAAAACACAATGTTTACCATGAAAAAAGTTATAGCCCTATCATTTCTCCTTTACGGATGTTTTGCATCTGCACAATCTTATGATTTTACCTATGACCACTATTCGCTTATTGTAAAGGATTTAGAAAAAGTAGGCGCATTTTATGAAAAAGTATTGAATTTAGAGGAAATTCCGCATCCTTCTGCCCCGACTGGATTCAAATGGTTTCGTATTCAAGGAAACTCACAACTTCACCTGATCGGAAAAGACAGTGTGGCATTAAAGCATAGTAAAAGTGTCCATTTATGTCTATCTACCCAAAAACTGGACGATCTGGTAGCCTCTTTAAAACAAAACAACATTACCTTTTGGGATTGGCCCGGAAAAGAAAATGCTATAACCTTACGAGCCGATGGTGTACGGCAAATATACCTTAAAGACCCCGAAAACAATTGGGTAGAAATTAACGATGCCCCTCACTAAGAGGGTCAGATATTTAAATCAGATGTTTTCTTTACGGAACTACACAGTAGAGAGAACATCTACAATTTAGTTATAGAATTTATACCCTTGTTATCTTGGCCCCTATGGCCCTTAGACGTTCATCTATGTTTTCATAACCACGATCTATCTGTTCTATGTTATGTATAGTAGAAGTGCCTTTGGCCGATAAAGCAGCTATAAGCAATGATACACCTGCCCTAATATCTGGAGACGTCATTGTGGTCGCTTTTAAAGTAGATTTAAAATCATGTCCAATAACGGTAGCTCTATGGGGATCGCAAAGAATAACCTTTGCCCCCATATCCAATAATTTATCCACAAAGAACAAGCGGCTTTCGAACATTTTTTGATGTATCAAGACTTCTCCCCTTGCCTGTGTTGCCACCACCAAAATAATACTTAACAAATCTGGTGTCAACCCTGGCCATGGAGCATCTGCAATAGTCAAAATAGAACCATCTATATAATTCTGTATCTCATAACCATCTGTATGGGCAGGAATATAAATATCATCCTCTTTACGTTCCAAGGTAATACCCAGTTTATTAAAAACCGTAGGTATTTGCCCAAGATCGTCCCAACTAACATTTTTAATGGTCAGTTCACTTTTTGTCATGGCAGCAAGACCTATCCAGCTACCTATCTCTATCATATCGGGCAACATTCTATGCTCGGTACCACCTAACTTTTCAACTCCATCTATAACCAAAAGATTAGAACCTACACCAGAGATTTTGGCCCCCATGCGGTTCAACATCTTACATAACTGTTGTAAATAGGGTTCGCAAGCTGCATTATAGATAGTGGTCTGCCCCTCTGCCAATACCGCAGCCATTATTATATTTGCGGTACCGGTAACAGAAGCCTCGTCCAACAGCATATAGGTACCCTTCAATTTTTTGGCCTCTACACCATAAAAATATTCTTCCCGATTGTAACGGAATTTAGCACCTAGTTTTATAAACCCTTCAAAGTGGGTGTCTAAACGTCTTCTTCCAATTTTATCACCTCCGGGCTTGGGAATATATCCTTTTCCAAAACGGGCCAATAACGGACCTACCAACATAATAGATCCCCTTAGGCCCCTACCATCTTGTTTAAATTGATCAGACTGCAAATAATCCATATTTACATCATCTGCCTTAAAAGTATACGAGCCTTTGCCTTTTTTCTGGATCTTTACTCCAAGATCCTCTAAAAGGGATATTAGTTTATTTACATCTACTATGTCTGGAATATTGTGTATGGTAACCTCTTCAGGTGTTAACAACACAGCACATAAAATTTGTAAAGCTTCGTTTTTTGCCCCTTGTGGCGTTATTTCACCAGATAGTGAATGACCACCTTCGATTTTAAATGTTCCCATCTATAGGAGTGGAAATTTAGTAGCGTTTTTTACCGCGATTATTGTTTCGATTCTTTTTACCAGAATTTGACCTAGGTGATTTAGCGACCCTGTTTTTCAAAAACTGTCCACTATCGGTTAAATTTTCACCTTTTGCAGCCAAATCTATTTCACCATTACTAAGTTCGTACAAATGGTTAAAAATAGCTTTGTCATCCACCACATCTTTGTTCCAATTAAGGTAACATTTTTTCATGTGATTGGCAATGGCATACTCTAGCCCAGATCTTTTATCCCCTTTTTCCCATTTTACCGCAACATCGATCATTCTTTTGATATTGTTACCGTAAAAACGGTACTTAGGAAAATTTTGAGGGTATTCTAAAGGCTCTGGGCGTTTGCGCAGCATTTCTTTAGAGGTAATCGGAAATGGGGATTCCACATCCAATTTAAAATCCGACATGATAAACAATTGGTCCCAAAGTTTATGTTGAAAATCTGGAACATCACGCAAATGGGGCTGTAAGTTGCCCATTACGCTTATAATCGATTTTGCTACTTTATTTCTTTCTACAGGGTCTTCTATCGATACCGCATAATCTACCATTTTCTGAAAATGCCTACCATATTCAGGTATAATTAATTGAGGACGCTCTGTATTGTATTCGAGGTGTTCTACTAAATCCAAATTGGAAAATTTAACTTAAAAAATGTTTGAAGAAGTATTCTTATAACGACCGCAAAATAATAAAATTATAGGTGATATACTATTTTAAAGCGATATTACACCTTCTATGGCCCCTACTTCCTTGTATTTTATGATTACTTCGTCCGGGTTTTTAAGGTTTACGGTAATGGAAACACTGGTATATTTTCCTTTTTTAGATTTTTTCAACTCTATGACCGCTCCCGTATTATCGAATATTCTATGTATTTTTTGAATCTTCTCTGTATCGGAAAGTACAATAAACTTATACAGGTAGTCGGAAGGCCATTTACTGGTCTCTGTCAATTGCTCCTTCAGCTTGGCATAAAACTCATCAGAATTTTTCTCTGTCATTATATAAGATTTTATACAAATATACGGGTAAATACCAAGTTTTTTAATACCCTTCAATTCCGTATTTTTGTATCCCTAAAACCACATTTTTTTGGACTTTAAAAGGATTGTAATCACGGGAGCTCCCGGAACAGGAAAGACTTCTGTCATAAAATCATTGGAGAACTCAGGGTATTTCTGCTTTCATGAAATTATCAGAACCATGACTCTTGAGGCTATCGAGAACGAGGAGACCGATGCTTTGCAGAACAACCCCATAGACTTTGTTAGCGATGCCGCCTCTTTTAACCAAAAACTATTAAAAGGTAGACTGGAGCAGTTTAAACAGGCGTCAGAAATAAAAAAGGACATTGTTTTTTACGATCGTGGGGTACCCGATGTGCTGGCCTATATGGACTATTTTGACCAATCGTACGGCGACGACTTTGTGAATATATGCCAAACCAACCGTTATAATAAAGTATTTCTGCTACCGCCATGGAAAGAAATATACAAACAGGACAATGAGAGGTTAGAAAGTTACTCTCAAGCCGTTGACCTACATGAACACTTAGAAAAAACATACAGTTCATTTGGGTACGAAATAATAGAAGTACCATTCGGCACCGTAGAAGAACGGTTGAAATATATTCTTAACAACACCCAAACCTAAGTGAATATTGAAGCGCAAAAAATTCTTAGAAAGTATTGGGGCCACCCTCATTTTAGGGATTCGCAAGAAACCATCATAGAAGCTGCCCTGAATGGGCAAGACGTACTGGGACTCTTACCCACTGGCGGGGGTAAATCTATCTGTTTTCAGGTACCCGCAATGATGCAAGAAGGCATCTGTATTGTAATATCCCCTTTGATTGCGCTGATTCAAAACCAGGTTTCCTCATTAAAGAATATGGGCATTAAGGCAATCGGACTAACGGGAGGTCTAAGCTTTGAGGACATAAACAACCTCTTAGATAATTGTATCTATGGCAATTATAAGTTTTTATACTTATCCCCAGAACGTTTGCAACAAGAAATTGTTCAGGATAGGATCCGCCAAATGAACGTAAATCTTTTTGTCGTAGACGAGGCCCACTGTATTTCACAATGGGGGCACGATTTTAGACCAGCCTATTTAAAATGTGAAATTATCAGGGAGCTTCATCCAGAAATTCCCATTATGGCACTTACCGCAACGGCCACTACAAAAGTTGCCAAAGACATAATCAATTCACTGCGACTTCAAGACCCATTGGTAAAAAGGGATTCTTTTTCTCGAAAGAACATCGCTTTTAAGGTAGACAAGAACGAGGATAAAAATTACCGGCTAATACAATATTGTAAGGCGTTAAAAAAAAGTGCCATCGTTTATGTCAGAACCAGAAGAACAACAGAAGAACTCAACAGATACCTATCTGCACATGGCATCTCTTCCGCTTTTTACCATGGGGGCCTAACAGAAAAGAACAAAAAATCGACATTGGCCAAATGGCTGAACAATGAAGTAAGGGTCATGGTTGCGACCAACGCCTTTGGCATGGGAATAGATAAGGCCGATGTGGAACTGGTGGTGCATTATCAAATACCCGATTGTATAGAAAACTATTACCAAGAGGCTGGCAGGGCCGGAAGAAATGGCGAAGCCGCACAAGCTATAGTATTGACCAATAAAGCCGACCAAGAACAGGTAAAGAGACAGTTTTTAAGTGTACTGCCAGACGTGGCTTTTGTGAAACTTGTGTACAACAAATTGAATAACTTCTTTCAAATCGCCTATGGCGAAGGAAGCGATACCAAGTACCAATTAAATTTTAATGAGTTTTGCTCGGTCTACAAACTAAATGCGATGCTTACCTATAATGCATTAAAAATACTGGACCAAAATTCTGTAATCGCACTATCGGAGTCTTTCGCCAGAAAATCTAGTATCCAGTTTATCATCAGTAAAGATGTATTGCTGGATTATATGAACAATAATAGGTCGGTACGTGATTGTGTAAAACTAATATTAAGAACGTATGGGGGTATTTTTGAGTTCGAAACCAAAATAAACACCTTTTCCTTGGCCAAAAAATTGAATCTGCCGGAGAAAGCAGTTATAGAAAATTTGGAAGTTTTGGCCACCGATGGCATTATAGACTATAAAGCATCTCACAGCGATCTAGAAGTTACATTTTTAATGGCCAGGGAAGATGACCATACCATAAATAGGTTCGCCAACATTATAAAGGAACAAAACCTATTAAAAAAATATCAGGTACAGCAAATGCTTTCTTATATAAATACCGATACCGTTTGCAGAAGTAGGCAACTATTACTTTATTTTGGGGAAAAGCAAACAACGGCATGCGGAAAGTGTGATGTATGTTTAGCAAAAAACGAAGACCTATCCAGCACAGACGGTTTAAAAATAATGGTAAAGACACTTTTGGCCACTGGTGGGCTTTCATCTAGAGACCTGCAACAACAACTTGACTGTTCGCCCAATATGCTTATGCATGTATTAAAGGAATTACTGGAGGAAGGAGAAATAATGCTCAACTCCAAAAATGAATATGAAATTACATTATGAAAGATTTACGAATCGTATTTATGGGTACGCCCGATTTTGCCGTTGGAATATTAGATGCGCTAATTACCAACGACTATAATATTGTAGGGGTCATCACGGCACCCGACCGGCCAGCCGGAAGAGGAAGAAAATTAAACGAGTCTGCCGTTAAGAAGTATGCCATTGAAAAACAATTGAAAGTACTACAACCTACCAACTTAAAAAACGAGGAGTTTTTAAACGAGTTGGCCGATCTTAAAGCCAACCTACAGGTAGTAGTGGCCTTTAGAATGTTGCCAAAAGAGGTATGGCAGATGCCTGAATATGGCACCTTTAACCTTCATGCCTCATTATTGCCAGAGTACAGGGGAGCCGCCCCAATAAATTGGGCCATTATAAATGGAGAGACAAAAACCGGGGTTACCACCTTTTTTATAGATGAAAAAATAGATACCGGAGCCATTATACAGCAAAAGGAAACAGATATATTACCAGATGAGGATGCTGGCTCCTTACACGACAAGTTAAT
This sequence comes from Maribacter sp. MMG018, assembly GCF_018100785.1. Taxonomy (GTDB): domain Bacteria; phylum Bacteroidota; class Bacteroidia; order Flavobacteriales; family Flavobacteriaceae; genus Maribacter. Next base: position 943,366 of record NZ_JAGJEC010000002.1, read on the forward strand.
GTTATTGGGTTCTGATTTGGTATTGTCTACGCTCGAACGTATCAAAAAAGGGAATTTTGAGACCACGGTTCAAAAAAATGCGACCGATCTTAAATTGGCCTATAAAATTCACAGAGATACGTGCAAGATAGATTGGAATGCCGACCAAGAAGATATTTACAACCTTATTAGGGGATTAAGCCCCTACCCTGCCGCCTGGACGGTATTGCACAACGGAGAAGAAGAACTAATCGTTAAAATATATAAGGTATCAATAGAAGAAGCCGAACATTCGTTCAACAATGGCGCACTCATTAAAACAAAGAACGAATTAAAAGTTGCCGTCAAAGGCGGTCTCATAAACTTAAAGGAAATACAACTACAGGGAAAAAGAAAAATGGCAATAAAAGATGTTTTGAACGGTCTTAAGCTAGACGAAAACGCATATCTACGCTAAAGCCCCGTGCTTATTGGCCTAACAGAAAACGTAAAAAAACCCCTACTTTATTAACAAACCCCTTGAGTTATCAACAAAATAAGGGATTTAGAGCCGTTTTACTTGCGTTGGTCGTAAATCCATATAAATTTGCTTTTAGGTTTAAAATTATTTTAACAACAATTAATTTAATCACATTATGAACAAAACAGAATTGATTGATGCAATGGCAGCAGATGCAGGCATCACAAAAGCAGCAGCTAAAAAGTCATTGGAATCTTTCTTGGCAAATGTTGAAGGTTCTCTTAAAAAAGGAAATAGAGTTTCTTTAGTAGGTTTCGGATCTTGGTCTGTAACTAGAAGAAACGCAAGAGAAGGAAGAAATCCATCTACTGGAAAAACTATTCCAATTCCAGCAAAAAATGTTGTTAAGTTTAAAGCAGGAGCTGACTTAAGCAGTGCTGTAAACTAATCTTACAATTATATGTTGATATAAAGGCGCTTGTAAAAAGCGCCTTTTTTATTTTTGTTTTTTTGAATATTAATAAGAATTGTCTTATTTTTAGGTAGTTTGATATACAAAAACAATGGTTCAACTAAAACCAAATAAAGGAAAATTATTAATTGCGGAACCCTCTTTAACAGGAGATGTTTCCTTCAACAGGTCTGTTGTTCTTTTGGCCGAACATAACGAAGAGGGTTCGGTCGGGTTTATTTTAAATAAGCCTTTAGAATACCTTATAAACGATTTAGTAACAGAGATTACCATTCCGTTTCGAGTATATAACGGTGGCCCTGTAGAGCAAGACAATCTATACTTTATTCACAAAGTACCACATCTTATAGATGACAGTATAGAAATATCGGACGGCATCTATTGGGGCGGAAATTTTGAAAAAACCGTCGCCTTGATCAACCAAAAAGTTATCTCCGAAGACGATATTCGCTTTTTTCTGGGCTACTCTGGATGGTCGTCCCTACAATTAAACGAAGAACTATCCTCTAAATCATGGATCGTGGTGGACAACGAGTACCAAAGCCAGATCATTAAAAAGTCTTTGGGCACTCTATGGAAAGAAAAAATGATGGAATTGGGAGGCGATTACCTTATATGGTCAAATGCCCCCGAAAATCCCAATCTCAACTAAGCAGTAATTCTTGCCACAGCATTTAATTTACCCACCAAATTTTTGGCTACGTTATTATTAAATACCTTTTTGCGGTATTTGGTAACCGGTATGATACCCTGAATAGTGTTAGTTAAGAAAATTTCGTCCGATTTTTGAAGTTCAAATGGCGAAATACTTTCTTCCAAGAAATTATAATCCTCGTTCTTTTCAAGAATACCAATCAATTTCTTTCTTACGATACCATTTAAGCACCCTTCTTTTAACGAAGGCGTTTTTATCGTGTTTCCCTTCACAACAAAAATATTACCGTTTAAAGCCTCTACAACCTGTTTTTGTTGGTTTAGAAGTAGACAGTTATCATAATCGTTCTCATTGGCAAAAACACTACCCACAACATTCAATATCTTGTTATTGGTCTTAAGATTGGAAAGCATATCCGGATTCACAAAAAAGTCTTTGAACAACTCTATTTCATACGGTTGGTCATTTATCGTATAAAACGGATTCTCTAGTTCTTTGGCCTCTATAAGGTATGATATATCGTTGCTTTTGGGCAGATAAAGCCCTCCATCGTTTCTAAAAACGGTAAAACGTATCCTTTGGGCATTGCCAAGCTTATTGGCCTCGACGGTTTTCTTTATTTCTTCCTCAAAAAACTCCATGGTAAAATGCATAGGTATTTCCATTCTCAAAATGCGCATAGAGGACATTAACCTTAAATAATGCTCTTCTAAAAAATAAATATGACCATTAACCACCCTAATGGCCTCAAAAAGGGAATCTCCATAACGTAGTCCCCTATTGTTTTGATTTAAGAACTTATGTTCATCCTCATACAGATACCCGTTAAAATTTACCATAAAAAAAGCCTTAAAAAATTAAGGCTCAAAGATACTGTATAATATAGAAAATCTATGATGAACCCAATACCTGTTTTAGGTCGGATATTTGATTTTCCCAAAGCATTTTTGCTTCATCCACTTCATCCTCTTCAGCAAAGTCGGTTATAAACAACGATACGTCTTTCGTTATTTCATCTACGATTATTTTCATCTCAAAATAGGTATCGTCATCATTCTCGTCCCAAGAAAACCTAACGAATTCATCCGTTTTTCGTTTCAACAACTTGGCTTCTTCCTCTACCCCATCCCAAATAAAAATATATTTCTCACCTCTAGAATTAACATTATCGGCAAACCATTCGGAAAGACCTGAAGGTGTAATCAGGTATTGATATAACAACTGTGGTGAGGATTGTATAACGTATTCTATTTCAAACTTTATTTTGTCGCTCATTCTGTACTTCTTTATATTGCCCAATATATATATTTCTAAATGATAAAAAAATAAAAGGCGATTATAATTTTTTCATCAACTATTGTTGAAGAAGAAGAAATTTACCTTTATATTTGCAGCCGCTAAAAATTATCACGGCGAGGTAGCTCAGCTGGTTAGAGCGTCGGATTCATAACCCGGAGGCCGAGGGTTCAAGTCCCTCTCTCGCTACATAGTCCACAGGACTCAAAATCAACGGTTTGTGTACGCACAAACCGTTTTTTTATGTCTTTTATTTCATTAATTTTACCTGCCGTATACGATAAAGTATACAGTTTGAACATGAAATTAAACTATTCCGGACCTAAATTTTACACAGGTGGCGTTAACATCAAGGAGTGGTCTAAGCTTACCAGACAACAACAAAAGGATGCTCTTGCCAAGGATTGGTATGTGTATTTTTCTTATCGAGACCCAAAAACAAAAACACTTGTAAGACAAACTGCGATCAAAGCAGGAGTAAATCGGTTTAAAACCAAACGAGAACGTCTTACATTTATGAAAGTCGTTAAAAGGTCTCTTATAAAATATTTAGAACTGGGTTTTGTTCCCAAGGAAGACAACAACCAAATTTTATCAAAAATCAGTGGTTCTAAGGGGGTGTCGGAAAAACTCACTAAAGTTGAGTTCAAGGAGGAAAAAACCACACAAAAAACAGTAAAAAAGACAAAAACATTATTGTCACCCCCTACGACACCCCCTTCAACACCCCATACACCACCACCTCCAACACCACTTACAGCACCCCCTACCCCTACATCTCCTATATTGGAAGAAAAGTACATGACAATCAAAGAGGCTTTCGATTTTGCGCTAAAAATCAAAAAAAGAACACTAAGCCCCAATTCTTATTCCGGTTACCTAAATCCGACCAGACAATTCCAAAAATGGTTGGAAGAAAATAAAATCTACGACATAAGGGCCATCCAAAAGAAAACGGTCGTCAAATATCTGAATACGGTATTAGAACGTACATCGGCCAGAACCCGTAACAATGCAAGAACCACCCTTAGTGCCATTTTCTCCACATTGGAGGACAACGAGATCATAGAGGACAATTTTATTCTTAAGATCAATATACTTCCCACTAAACCTGAAAGAAACAAAACCTTGACCCCCACACAGGAATCTCAACTAGAAACATTTATGAGTGAGAATGATCCTCTGCTCCTATCTTTTATACAGTTTGTTTCTTATTGTTTTTTAAGACCTGTAGAAGTATGCCGCCTAAGAATCAAGGATATTGATGTAGCCGACAAAAAACTATATGTAAAAGCTAAGAACAAAAAGGTAAAGATTAAGATTATACCCGAGATTTTAATCGACTTGTTACCAGATCTTTCCGATTTCAACCCAGATCATTTTCTGTTTACTCCTTATGGAATGGGTGGTAAGTGGAACATTCCGGAAAGGGATAAAAGAAATTATTTTTCTAGGAGGTTTAAAAAAGTAAAAGACCATTTTAAACTAGGAAAAGAATATGGTCTGTACAGTTATAGGCATACCTATATCACAAAATTATACAGAGAAATGAGAAAAGAACTAACCCCAAACGAGACGAAAAGTAAATTGTTGGGAATAACAGGACATACCACTATTGAAGCGTTGGAAAAATATTTAAGGGATATAGATGCCGAACTTCCTGCCGATTATTCAGGGTTTCTTCAACCATCCATAACCAATAACACTCAAAATGACTAAAAAAGGAAAAGATTACTTTGGGTATTTAAAAGGAGTAAAACTCAATAGTCTTTCAATAGAAGAAAAAATGGACCTTTTTGTTTCCAGAAAATTGTTTACTTCCAAAAAGGTCCTAAGTCTTACCCTTAAGAAACCCCTAAACCTTTCAGATTCGAGTCTTTATAAGACTGAACAAGAACCACTTAAGAATTTGCTCGATTCATATTATACTTATGTATCAAAAGTCTATCAAGAACATATAGACAATACCATCATTGATTTTTTTCATATGTTCAACAATCAAATTTATGGGCTAAAAAACAAACAAGCTAAAGCAATTGCCAGGCTCTACTATATCAATATCATAAACAACAAAAACACTCCTAATATTGAGGTTGAAAAAATGTTTAAAAATGAAAATGGTATTCCTGAAGTGGACATGATGCCCAAATTGGAATTATATTATGATTATCAAGAATCATATAAATACAGATTGATAAAGGAATTCCCAAAAGGATTAGATGAATATCTGATGGGAAATTCTAATTACTTTACAACTAAGTTAATTGACAACACCCCAATTTTAAAGGAGGTAGCCCAATTTGAAGGAAAGTTCAAAATCTTACTAAGTTTAAACGACAAGTATCGATTTGAAAAAATAGCAGCTCCCCAAAAAGTAGAAGTAGAACTGCCCTCGAAAACTAAACCATGTATTCCACGATCAAAAAACAACGAACGTATTGATTACCCAATTCCTACGGAAGAAGAAATGGATGAATACATACTTAAACATGTTTTTAGTAAAAAAGGGTAATTTAAAAAGTATTGTAATCACCAAGAGTGTCGATTTCAGAACAACTGCATCTGTAAATACATCTAGAGTTAGCAACTACATAGGTAGGGAAAGTTTAAATGGTACGTATTCAAGCTCTTATTACATATCAAACTAAAGTTCTATTATGTTTAAAATCATCATTAAGTTAGCCCTCGTCCTAATTTTATTCCTATGCCTGGCAGACATGCCCTATGGTTATTTTGAATTAGTACGTTTTTTAGCATTAGTAAGTTTTGGTTATTTAACATTTGCCGCGAAACAAAAAAATAATAATACTCAGGTAATTATTTATGTTGCCCTAGCATTATTATTTCAACCTTTTTTAAAGTCGCTTTAAGGAGGACCACATGGAATATTGTAGATATCATTGTCGGTTCAGTTCTATTCATTTCAATTTTCGTAAATAATAAAAAACAGATTAAAAAGGGATAACCTATAGACCACAATAAGCACAAAACAATATTCGTTTTTTTTAAACCTTTACAGGAATAGGTATATTTACCAGACTACAATACCGACAAAAATCAATGACTAAAACAAAACTAACCCTCTCTCAATTAGAACAGTATTTATCTAAAGCTGCGTGGATACTCAAAGGCCCTGTAGATGCTTCGGATTTTAAGGTGTATATCTTTCCGTTACTGTTCTTTAAAAGAATTTCAGACGTTTATGACGAGGAATATAAAACTGCCCTGGAGGAATCGGAAGGCGATGAAGACTACGCCAACTTGCCGGAGTTGCACCGTTTTGTAATCCCCGAAGGGTGCCATTGGAAAGATGTACGGCAAACGACCACCAATGTTGGACTTGCCATTGAAAAGGCACTTCGTGGAATAGAACAGGCCAATCAAGAATTTCTCTATGGTATTTTCGGTGATGCACAGTGGAGCAACAAAAACAAGCTTTCCGACCGTTTATTGATAGACCTTGTTGAGCATTTCTCTCAATACAATTTAAGTAACAGTAATGTTGATTCTGATTTGTTAGGGAATGCCTATGAATATCTTATCAAGCATTTTGCGGATTTAACCAATAAGAAAGCGGGTGAGTTTTATACCCCTCGTTCCGTGGTACATTTACTTGGTCTTATTTTAGATCCCCATGAAGGGGAAACCATATATGACCCGGCTTGTGGTACAGGTGGTATGTTGTTGGAATGCGTAGACCATCTAAAAGATAATAACGAAGATTACCGTACGCTGAAATTGTACGGACAAGAGAAGAATTTGACATCAAGCTCCATCGCCAGAATGAACATGTTCTTGCACGGTATAGAAGATTTTCAGATTGTTCGGGGCGATACCTTACGCAATCCCGCTTTTTTTGAGGCAGATGGTCTAAAAACCTTTGATTGCGTCATTGCCAATCCGCCGTTTTCATTGAAGGAATGGGGTGCTGAAAATTGGGCCAACGATCCCTTTGGCCGTAACATTGCCGGGGTACCTCCAAAAGGGAACGGGGATATGGCCTGGGTACAGCACATGATCAAATCTATGAACAGTACCGGCCGTATGACAGTGGTATTGCCGCATGGGGCATTGTTCAGAAAAGGGGCCGAAGGCAAGATCAGAAAGGCCCTTTTGGAACAAGATATGTTGGAGGCCGTTATTGGCCTAGGGCCAAATATTTTTTATGGCACCCAGTTGGCGGCCTGCGTTATGGTCTTTAAACAAAACAAGGAGGAAGCCAAAAAGGGCAAGGTGCTTTTTATCGATGCTTCAGAACAGGTGCGCGTGGGCCGGGCACAAAATTATCTAGAACCCGAACACGTTAACCAAATTTTTGATTGGTATAAAGGGTATAAAGATGTGGAGAACTACGTAAAAGTTGCATCTACAGAAGACCTACAGGAAAACGATTATAACCTGAACATTCCCTTGTACGTAGAAAAGATCATTGAGGACAATTTGCCAAGTGTAGAAGAAGCACTCGCTGATTTAAAAGTAGCATGGAAAGAAAGTCTAGAGGCCGAAGAAAAGTTTAAAAAGATTTTAAAAGAGTTTTTAGCATGACCCAACAACAACTAGAAAAATACCTTTGGGGGGCCGCTACCCTGCTCCGAGGTACCATAGATGCCGGAGATTACAAACAGTACATTTTTCCATTATTGTTCTTTAAGCGTATCTGTGATGTGTACGATGAAGAGTTTGAAAAAGCATTGGAAGAAAGCGATGGCGATCTGGAATATGCCTCCTTCGCCGAGCACCACCATTTTCAGGTACCCAAGGGTGCCCATTGGAACGATGTTCGTGAGACTACCGTAAATGTGGGCTTGGCGTTGCAAAATGCCATGCGCGAAATTGAAAAGGCCAACCCCAATACGCTCTATGGTATTTTTGGCGATGCCAGCTGGACGAACAAAAACCGGCTCAGCGATGAAACCCTGACCAACCTCATTGAGCATTACTCCCAGCACAAACTGAGTTTAAGCAATATTCCCGACGATAAACTGGGCAATGCCTACGAATACCTGATCAAGGAATTTGCCGACGACAGCGGCCATACCGCCGCCGAGTTCTATACCAACCGCACCGTGGTAAAGCTCATGACTATGATTATGGACCCACAACCTGGGGAAAGTGTCTACGACCCTACTTGTGGTTCTGGGGGACTGCTATTGAACTGTGCGCTGCACTTAAAGGAAGAAGGCAAGGAATACCGTACGCTTAAACTATACGGGCAAGAGATCAATCTCATTACCAGTGCCATTGCCCGTATGAACATGTTTATGCACGGCATAGAAGAGTTTAGCATTGTACGTGGCGATACCTTGGCCCGCCCCGCGTTTTTAGAGAACGATGAACTAAAAAAGTTTAACGTGATCTTGGCCAACCCGCCCTATAGCATAAAGGCTTGGGACCGCAAGAGTTTTGAAAATGACCCTTATGGCCGTAACCTTTGGGGTACCCCTCCACTAGGTTGTGCCGATTATGCTTTTGAGCAGCATATTCATAAAAGTATGGATGACAGTAATGGAAGATGTGTTCAATTATGGCCTCATGGTATTCTTTTTCGAGATAACGAAAAGAAGATGAGAAAAAATATGATTGAAACTGATACTATTGATTGTGTTATTGCACTAGGAAAGAATTTGTTTTATAACTCTTCAATGGAATCAGCTTTATTAATTAGAAGAACTAATAAAGAAGAAAGAAAAAAAGGAAAAGTGTTATTTATTAATGCTTTTGAAGAAGTGAAAAATGAAAAAACTATTTCTTATTTATTAGATCAACATATTGATAAAATTTATAAAGCTTATACTGATTATAAAGATATTGATGGATTTGCAAGAGTGATTGATATTGATAAAATATTAAAGAATGATGCTTCATTATTAGTAACTAATTATGTAAAATCATCAAGAATACTTGATAACAATACTTTATCAGTACAAGAAGCATATAATAATTGGAGTCAAAGTTCTAAAGAACTAAATAATAGTATGAATAACCTTTTTAAAATATTGGATTAATGCAAATGAAGATTGATAAATCCAATTGGAAAAAAGTTAAGATAATTGATGTTTTTACCAAAAAAGAGGAAAATGACAAAGACAATGCAAAAAATAGATTTGACCGTTTTTTAAAGGTTAATCATATGGATGCGGAAACCTTACATATAAAAAGGTGGGGTAGCCAAGAAAATGGAGAAGAATTAAATCCAACGTTTTATAAAATTTTCAGAAAAGGACAAATATTGTTTCCAACAAGAAATCCTCATTTGAGAAGAGCCGTTTTAGCATCATTTGATGGTATTTGTGGGGAGAAAACTCTAACTCTAGAACCGAATGAAGAATTTTTAATACCTGAGTTTATTCCTTTTTTATTTCATAGTGATTCGTTTTATGCTCATACAACTGGAGCAATAATTGGTTCAACAAATCCTCATTGTAGATGGCGTGATGTTGCCAACTACGAATTCCTCCTCCCCCCAAAAGAGCAACAGGCCCAACTAGCCGAATTACTTTGGGCTATGGATGAGGTTGTTGAGAAAAATACTGAACTTCTAGAAAAATCAGAAATAATGGAACGACTATCCTTAGCGGATTTATTTGATAAAAAGAAAGTCTTGTCAAATATACCATTAGGAAATTTGTATAAAAAAAAGTTTAAATCAATTGACCCAACTACACTTTTTGACAAAGATGTTGAACATTTTAGTTTACCGTCTTTTATGGAAAACCAAGCGCCAGAAAAAGTTAAAGCAAGTTCAATTAAGAGTAATAAACTACTGATTAGTGATGATGCCGTATTGTTTAGTAAATTAAATCCTAATAGACCTAAAATTTGGGCTGTTCGAAATCTGGGTAATGAATATAAATTAGGATCAACAGAATGGTTACCTGTCAGGCCAAACAATGATTTTTCTATTAATTACATTCTTGCTTTTTTATCCTCACAGACTTTTATTCAAAGAGTTATGAGGTATGTTCAAGGCACTAGTAATAGTCATAAGCGAATTGATCCGAAGCGATTTTATTTATTAAAAATTCCGTTATTTTCTAAGGAGGACAGTGAAGATATAATTAATTGTTTATTAAGTTTTCAAAAATCCAAAGTGAAAACCTTACAAACTATAAATAGTTCCAAAGCCTTACAAAAGAGTTTAATCAATCAGGTATTTTAGGGTATGGAGTATAAAGGCCCATATTGCTATACGTTGTGGCTTTCGGGTTCGGAAGAAAAAAGAGTGTTGTCAAAAAATGACTTAGAGGGTTATGCAACTACTTTTAAACACCCGGTAACACAAAACAAGACTCCAAAGATTTACATCTTAAAGCAAGAGGAAGAAATTGTTTATGTAGGCTATGCCAGCCAATCTATAGGCACGCGTTTGGCGCAAGGTATAAGGGCCAGTGGTCTTAACGGGTATCATGGGTATAAATGGAAACAGGCAAATGAATTGAATCTTTTGGTATTTGTGTTTGATCATACATTACAGGGAGATAAAGATGCCGATAAACCATATGTGCAATTTGCAGAATCGGTAGAAGCAGAACTGGTTTACCTAATACGTGAAAAAACCGGTCAATGGCCCAAGTTTCAAAACGAAATACATTTTAATAATCATAATTTACAAAAGGCAAAAGGGGTTGCGGAGGAAATTTACGCAATGGTTAATGTTCAAAAAAATAAAGAATGACCTTACACGAAGCCATACAACAAATACTATTAAAGTATAATAGAGCCATGACTACCCAAGAATTGGCAGATGCTCTAAATAAAACCAAGTTGTATGTTAAGAAAAAAGGCTCTCCCATAATAACGGCCTATCAAATTCATGGCCGCACAAAAAACTATCCCCATTTATTTGATAAGACCGGAAGCCTGGTTTCACTTAAAAACAAAACAGGCCATGCAAAAATCTTAAAACCACAAATAAAAAATTCGCAAAAGGGTAAAGACGTTTTACCTAATGTTGAGTCGATAAAGGATTTAATGAACATAAAAAAATTCAAATCGACCGCAGATATAGACAGCTTGGTGCCTCCAAAACCTGGCCTGTATTGTATTTGCATAAAAAACATACAAATGCTCGGCCCAGATTTTTCTACGGTCTTAAAACAACGTAAGCACAATATTATCTATATAGGAATGGCCTCCAAAAGCTTAAAAACTCGTTTTTTAGGGCAAGAACTTCGTGCCAAAGGTCATGGTACTTTTTTTAGAAGTTTAGGAGCCGTGTTAGGTTTTACTCCAGAAAAAGGATCATTAGTTGGAAAGAAAAACCAAAACAATTACAAATTCTCTCCAAAGCACCAGGAAGAAATTATTGACTGGATAAATAAAAACCTCATAGTAAATTGGGTAGAGGTCGATGTAAACCTTGATGCCACTGAAAAAGGATTGTTAAAAACATATTTGCCTTTGTTGAATTTGACAGGGAATCCTGGTAAATTGACAGAAGTAACGCAATTACGGGATGAATGTAAACGGATAGCGAGAGGTAGCTATTAAAATAAATCTTATGAACTCTAAAAAGGAATTTATTCAATTCATTAATACGACAGAGAAGGCATCGTTAACCAATTTAAATACAAGTTATTCTAAAATAAATGTATCAAAAGAAGTCTGGTGGCTAAATATACCAACCCATAAATTTACTGGCACCGTCAATTTACTATTAAAAACAAATAATAAGATCATTTGGGTACAACTACCTAAAGGGTTCGTAAATAATATTGGGACCTACTTTAAGATAAGACCAGATAGAGATGCTGTTGATTTGGAAATTTCCGCCGATAAAAACTATATGTATTTACGGGATATCAAATCTGGTGGTAGTGGATTTGACTTTAGTGGGTTTGTGAAGGATGAATTTATTTATTAGACGCTTTAATGAATTGAGTTTGAGCAAATGGATTTTAAGGATATAGAACATAAATACAAATTAGATTTTAATGGTTTGGCCGCCATTTTAAAAGAGAGACATATTACGCTTAAACTAGATCATCTAAATGATATCCCTAAAGAATGGATTCCAATAGTAGAAGAGTCTTTAGGCATAGTGACTTCAAAGAAACAGGAAGAAAAAACAAAAAATAGTGACCAAAAGAACATTAAGAAAAAAGAGGGTATAAAGAAAAAAAAGGAGATTGAAGCAAGAAAAAGGGAGGCTATACGTAAATCTAGAATTAAACGGATTACAACTAATGAACATCCATCTCTATCAGTTGCTAAAAATAAATCAGAAAATACGTTTTATGCATACGTAAAATTTATAGGACGAGAATTAGACCATGCCTTTATAAAACGAATTAATGATATAAACTCTATTGCTTCATTAGACATAAAAGCTAGAGATGATTCTGATTTTAAAATTATCGAAGATTGTTCTACGCTTCAAAGAGGTCAAATAATTTTATGTAAAAAAAAATCAAAAAAACATAATGTAGCAAAAATTAGTTCAGAAATACTAGAAGGAACTATTTCAAATAATAATCAAACTACGCAATTTATAGATTGGTTATCCTTTGATTATCCTATTGAAATAAACAAAATAAGAACTTTTGGTTTTGAATTAGAAGATACTTTTGTAACAACAAACTTATTTTATCATAATAACAAATTACGACTTAAAAAGTTGGCGGTTAAAGCGAATGAGCAAGATATTATTTCCAATATGGAATATATAATTCTCGATTCAATTTCAAATGTAACCGTTCCAGAAAATATTCAAAAATACATTGATGTTTATAAAACTAATGTACCTGTATCAAACTTTGCAACACTAGTATTAAGTCAATTTAAAAAGGATTTATCTGAACAGCAAAATTTCATAAATGAAGAAACGATCAACGCTCTTGTTGAAAAGTGGCAATGCATAGATCCATATTTGGTGACTTATACCAATATTAAGCATGATGAGTATTTCTTTTTATTTTTTGAAATGTGGATAAAAAGAAAATTGCCTATAAATTTTTGGGGAGGGCAATTGATAGAATCATGTATTAAATATCTATCTACTACGAATAAAAGCGTTGATACTGTTCTTGCCAACGTTTTACAAAAATCACATTTAGAAATTGTTTCATCTGCCCTAGAAATCTACGTCAACAGTGAATTTGAGATTATTAATTTCAATGAATTTAAGGTTTTAAACGTTTTAGTTTCTGCCTCTACTTTGCAAAATAAAGAAACATTAAAAGACCAGATATTAAACAAATTATCAAGGGAATTAAGTTTTGAACTTTGGTTAAATGAAGAAAACGGAAAATTCGATAAAGAATTAGCCATAAAGATATTTCCTAACAGTAATCTTGATTTTCAGTCTCGAATATTAAATGAGTTATCAAGCATTGATATTCTTCCTTTATTACCGTTTATAAATAAGGTTTCAGATAGTGAAGTCGAAAAAAAGGTATATGAGACATTATTAATTAGTATTGCTAATCAATTAGATTTTATTTGTTTTGATTTAGAGACCAATGGAGTGGTTGTTGACCAAATAGGTTGGGTCGATCATAAAAAAAATGAAAACTTTTTTTCTCATACAAATGAAATAGATTCTGGACTGGAAGAATTTGATAACTGTCTATTATCTACTTCAACAATTTTTATAGGTCATAACATTGTTGAATGGGATATTCCAATCTTATCCAAATTTGAGGTAAACATACCTCAAAATCAAATCTGGGATACCTTACTGGTAGAAGCTTTTTTAAGTCCAGAATTTAAGAATTATGCCTTAGTTACTGCACATAACGCGATAGATGACGCAAAATTAACGCGGCAACTATTTCTGAATCAGTTTTGGCGCATATTGTATATGGAAGATGACAAACTGATGTACTTGTTCTCATACTTACCAAGCAATATTGTAGAAAAAATAAAAGAATTAAAATCTAAGAAAGCTATAACCTGGAAACCATTAGCGTTAATCAATTCTGAAAAAAGAAAATTTTTCAGACCACAGCCAACGCCAAATGCATTGGTTAAAAAATTAAAAAATAAAATAGATGCTTTAGATGCTAATAATATATTAATTGTTGGTTCTGATAAATTTAAAAATGAAATATTAAGCATAAAAAACATTAAATTTCATTGTAATGATGCAACCAATAAAGATTTATATAAATTAAATAAAACTAAGATTCAGGAAATTGATGATACAAATGCTTGGGAAAAGCAAGTGTTGTTAAATTATGTGAATTATAATACATCCCTAAGCCAACCTACGTTTTGGGCTCAATTACCAGTAAGTGCTAAAATTAAAATTGAGAATAATGTAGATAACGTATTAGACCTATTTTATCCTAGTGAAGAAATAATATGGTCAGGTAGAAATGTGATGTATTTTACGATTCCTGAATTATTATTGTATCAAGACCAGCTATCACAACTAGATGACATCAATGTAATTACTGTTCATAATGATTTATTGTCTGTTGAGAATAAAAAGGTTTTAAAAGAAGTTAGTTTAGATTTCTTAATGAGTGAAATTAAAAACGATGATCATATTTGGTTAAAGTTTTCTGGTGGACAAAGTTTCTCTGAGCTTACCTTAGAACAGTGTGAAGATCTTGAGGTTGATATACCCAAACCATTTGATAATATATGGATAGAAAAAGTAACTCTTAATAAATTTAATATTTGGGGCAATTTCAATTGGGAAAATTTATTACTCACTTTTGATATTAGTAGTATTGAAGATATTCAACCGAATGCTGCAATATTAAAAAAAGAGCAGACCATAATTGCCAAGATTAGCGCGGTCGAGACACTAAAGAATAAAGTAATTCGATTTAATCCGGAATCTTTGTATCGTTCTCGATATTGGGTTTTTCAAAAACAATTAATAGATCAAATAGTCGATCAAGAGAAGGCTTCTGTGTTATTGATCCAAAACTATGATGAAATAGAAATACTCCAAAATTATTTTAGTCACTTAGGGTATTATATTCCTAAACAGTCTATATCTATTGGTAGAAGATTAGAATTATTACATCAAAGTAAGTCTACCTTCAGATTAATTATAGAACATATCGGTCAACTAGAACGTATTATACAGGCTAATCATGTAGACAGTCTAAATATTATTTTTGACAGTTTCAATCTTTTAGAAAACTATTATTCTGCGCTTAATTCGAACTACTTTAAAAACTTAAACAATAAAAGGTTAAAAAGAATAAATGAAGTTGATGAGGATGATTCTGAAAATACTACTATTAAAAATGAAGTCCTGAATACTTCTAAAAAACCAGTAATTAGTGATACCTTTTTTCTTCTAGAATTATTAAAACCTAAAATTTCCCATATCCGGGACCTATTGCATTATGCAGATCCGAATCACAGATTATGGATTTTAGATCCAAGATGTAATGATTACAATAGCTTATATGAATCTTGGAATGTAAGTCATAGAACTTTAAAGATTTGGAAGGACTTTGAAACCTACGAAGTAGCCGTAAAAGAAGCTGATAAGCATATTGATAGTGTAAACCCAATAGAAGATTTACCAATAGATATAGATAGAATAAAAGAGATATTACGGCAAGTATTCCTAAAAGAGTTTGATTGGCGACCTAGTCAGGTTCCGTATTTGGATCTTATTATTGAAGGCAATAAAGATCAGCTTATTACTTTGCCAACTGGTGAAGGCAAATCTGTATTATTTCAAGGACCAGCGTTGTTTAAAAGTGCTTTTACAAATAGGTTGACAATTGTTATAACTCCTTTAAAGGCATTAATGGAGGATCAGGTAGATGCATTATGGGATAAAGGTTTCTTTGGAAGTGTAGATTACATAAACTCAGACCGAAGTTCAGAGGTTTATTCTATTTACAGAGCCATGGCAGGAGGGGAATTGTCATTGCTTTTTGTAACACCAGAGCGATTCAGAAGTCGCTCGTTCAACAATGCACTTCAAATGAGGATTCAATCGGATGGTGGTCTTGAATATGGTGTTTTTGATGAAGCTCATTGCGTATCACAATGGGGACATGAATTTAGACCAGATTACTTTAACTGTGCAAAACGAATGGTTAAACTAAAAAAAATAAGTAGCAATAACTTTCCTCTTCTATTGTTTTCTGCCACAGTATCTGAAAAAATTTACAATGACTTTAATACTATTTTTTCATGATAAATTGGATAGACCATAACAAAGAGTACAATCCTATTAGAAAACATATCAAACTTGGTTTTAAAACGGTTGCAGATACACCAGGAATGATTGATGCTATTGTTGAAGATTTAAAAACAAAAAAATTTGATGAAGCGAAAAGTCGGGTATTGATTTTTGTAAGAACAAGAAAACAATCAGAGGAAATGACAGCTGATTTAAATAGATGTCTAAAAAAAAATAAACTTCCTTATGCAGGCAAAGCAGATTATTATCATGCAGGATTAGAAGGTACTGGTAGGGCTGAAAAATATGAAAGTTATAAAAATGGTGAAATAGTAATTTTAATTGCAACGAAAGCTTTTGGAATGGGAATGGATATTAAAAACATTCATTTTGTATTTCATTTAGGGCCATCCTCAACTTTTGAAGATTATCTTCAAGAAGTAGGTAGGGCAGGGAGAAATGAAACTTCATTTGAAGCTGCCGGTTATTCAAAAAGCAATCCATTACAAGCTAAGTGTTTAATAACACAAGATGATTTTAATAAAATTAAAGATTTACAGCATAAGAACGAGATTACTTGGTCTCAAATAGAACAAGTACGGACTACAATTTTTAATTATATTTCTAAATTTCGAGTACTTAAAATTGAAAAAGAAAATGCATTTCCATTACCATTGGATTTATTAAAGCAAGATATAGAATATGACGAGGTTTATGATAAGGATACCGTGTTTAGAATCATTTTGTATTGGCTAGAAAAATTAAAAAGAATTAAACTTGGTGTTTACACACCATCTCAATTACCTATAAAAATACTTCAAGACAATACAGATTTAATAGTCACAAAAACAAAGGAAGAAAATGAACAATTAAAAAGTTTGCTTAATCTTCTATTACAAATAAAAGGTGATAAGTTCGAAAAGTCAGAAATTGTGATGGTAGATATGCAATTTTTAAAAGATAGATTGAAACTTAAAACAACTACAGAACTTTTTAAAGTATTATTTACAGCCCAAAGATTTAAACTTATAATTCTTGAAAGGAATATTAAATTAGAAATTACGCATATTCGTACACCAGAACTAAAATCATGGAGGTCAAATATAAAATCCCCTATAATAGAGGCAACTTTTGATTTTGCGACTGAAATTTTAAAGATAACCAAACCAGGTGATCAAGTAGTGCTAGATGATCAAGAGTTAAATTCTAAAATAAAAACTGTTATTCATTCTAATCTCTTACCTGAAAATATTTTTTGGAAAGAAAAAAATAAAAAAAACGACCCGGTAACTAAAGAAGGAATCACTGAAAAATTAATTGAAGATTTTAAGAATGTCAGGTCAAAGTTTGCGTTTAAACTAATTAATTTCTTACCAAGATTAAAACATAAGAGCCATATAGAATATGAAGGAGAAAAAGCTTTTGTATCACAGTTGATCTATAATGGACATTATTCCAATGATATTTCTTTGAAGGAATTGAATGCCTTCAAAATTGATTTGATAAAATTGATTAATCACATAAGAAAAGAAAATATAAAAAAGGATAAAAAAACATTCAATATAGTAGACTTAATTAATCAATTGCTAATAGAAGAAAAAGGAGATGACTATTTTCAAAAACTAATATTTATATCGAAAGGATTAGGTTATTTAAAAGGAGACGGTGGTGATTTAGTGCCAATGGGAATTGAACTTTTTATTCATGATTTATCAAAAATTGATATAGAAAATGATACTGATTTAGAATATCAAAAAGAGTTTGACGAAAGTAATAAAATGAAAGAGTTAAGATTGTTAGCTCTTAAATGTCTTACCGATTTAAAAGATGACGAGCATGACAATTTTATTAAAGGGTATTTTAAATGCTCAAGTATTAAAGATTTAATACAACTTCTAATTGAAAACTGGAAAGAAAATCACCCTGATTTAGTCGCTTTTAGAGAAGAAGCTTTAAAAGAGGCTAAAGAAGCTTTAAATGAGAGTCAGAGAAAAGTTTATGATGCTAATTTAAATCAAAACATACAAGTGATTGCCGGCCCTGGAACAGGAAAAACGCATACACTGACATTAAGAGTGGCACGATTAATTCAAGAAGATAAAATTAACCCAGACAATATTTTGATTTTAGCATATAACCGTGCCGTGGTTATTGAACTAAAAGAAAGATTGGGTAAACTTTTTAAACAACTAGGATATTCAAAATTAATTCAGAAATTAAAGATTTTTACTTTTCACGGATTTATAAAACATGTTTTAGGGGCTGAACTTGATGATTTGGATTTTGATGAATGGACACCTCGGTTCATTCAAATAATGCATAATACACCAGGAACTATTGGTCAGCGATTAGGAACGATAAAGTATGTATTTGTGGATGAGTTTCAGGATATAACATCGGAGAGGATGGAATTATTGAAATTTATTGCCAATCCAGAAAAAACTAGAATTTGTGTTATCGGTGACCCCAATCAAAGTATATATGGTTATGAGCGAGCTAATTTAGGTGGTCCTATGAGTCCACAATCTTATTACGATACGTTCGCAAATATTTATAAGCCAAAAGTATTAAAACTGAATATTAATTATAGGTCTTATATTGAGATTTTAACGGAGTCTGAAAGATTATTAAGTCGTAATAATTCACGTTTTAAGATGCCAGAATTATTGGCTTATAACAAAACATCTTCAGCTAATTCACCGGTAGAAATTATAGGTTTCAGAAATAATAGGGTGGATTGGAAATTAAAGTTGCAAGAACTTTTAAGAATTAATGATGATAAAGGATGCTATCGTCAGATTGCTATTATGTTCCGTTCAAACAATGAGGTATATAGGGCATTTAATATGCTTAAAGATCTTAATTTGAATGCAAGGTTAAGAGTTCAGGGAGCAAAGGTAGCTCTAACCAAGACAAGAGAGTTTTATGAATTATTAAGAGTTTTAAAATTAAAGAGTCAAAACCAGTTAACCTTAAATTATTTAGAAGAGATTTTAGTTCTAAAAACTACAATATTAAGAGAACATCCAAATTGGGATCAATACATACTAGATGTTTTTCATTGTTTGGTATACGAGTTTGAAAAAGAAAAAGATGAAGACTCAACTTATGGGGATTTAATTCAATTTATTGAAGATATCGGACGTAATGATGATGGGCAGTTTGGTAAAATATATGAACAGAATATAAAAGAAATAGGGGGAGATAATTCCTTGCAAGAAGTTGTTATTACAACTATGCATAAAGTAAAAGGTTTAGAATTTGATGCTGTGTTAATACCACCATCATTTTCAAACTTACCAACCACCAGTAAGTTTAACGAAGATGATTTACTTGATTATATTGAAGAGGAAAGACGTTTGTATTATGTAGCATATTCTAGAGCAAAGAGAAAATTGGTAGTTATAAAATACGATAGAGAGACAGCCTTGGAAGAAGGAATTAGATACACTGTTCCGCCTAATATTTTGAATCAACTTGGTATTGCTGTTAATGAAGGCATTGATAAGCTTACATTGTATTGGAGCGCTAGTAATTATGGTAATGGCTGTTTCAATTTTATAAAAAACAATGTAAGCCTCGGGGACACTTTAGTATTAAGGCCAATTATCAATGATTATGGAACGTTTTGGTATGCTTTTAAAAATAATCAAAAAGTTGCGTTGCTCTCGCATGCATTTTCAAATAAAATCAGTCACTTACCTGAAGTTAATGGATTTATAGTTTCTTCTATTTACGTTCATACTTATAAAGAATCATTAATATCTGATAAAAGGAATAATACAACTTATAGTAATAAATGGAACGAAGAATCAAAAAAACGTGGTTATGTTTATTTAATTGATTTTTCTGGGTATGGAAGTTAAATTTAATAATATGCTATGTTGAGCTTCAAAAGGTTTTTAAAAAAAATAAAAGGAACTAAGGACTATAATGTAGATGAAAGTCGGCATCAAGATTATATCTCCTTGTGGACCGCTGGTTTAAATTATGACTCTAGACATGAGGCCGTAAGAAAGTGCACCTTGAATGAAAAAGTATATTTAGAAAGAGAACCTCAAAATATTAAGGACAATAATGCCATTCATGTAAAAAGGAAAAATGGAGATTCTCTTGGATACGTTGGAAGAATGCATGCCCAGCAATTAGCTCCACTTCTAGATCAAAACGCAATATTCTCATGGGCAAGAATAGTCGCATTAAAATGTGATTTGGTGGAAAACATACACGGTGTAAAAATTGCAATAGCTGTTTCTCCTGAAATCATAACCTCTAACACTCCTAAGCAAAAAGATATTCATTTCCGATTTGACAAAAGTGAACATAATAATCTTTATTTGTTGTTGGATTGTGATGAAAGAACTCTGGGTGAAATAATTAAATTACTGAACCAATCTCTATTTGAAATTATTAGATCTGGAGTTAGTTATAGACCTGGTAGTGATGGAAATTTGTATTCTTGGTACTTGCGACTTGAGAATAGCGTTGACCAAGAATCCATACATAAGCTATTAAGAGATAATTTTCCAATTCTTAATGAGCGATACAATCATGAACTAGAAGAAGAATATTTTGAACTTCAATCAGAAGAAATAGAAGATTTAAAATCACGTAACAAAGTATTAACCGAAGAGTTATCCCATGCGAAAAAAAACCTAATAAAATTTCAAAGTATTCATAGCCATAGATCCAATCAATTTAAAGATTTGATTAATCTGACTTTACCTAAAGTTCAATTTATGGGTGATTCTATAGATGTTCTTAATAATGAAATTCAAGACTATTCTGGTCCTTTGAAAAAAATCAAAGAGATTTTGAATAACAATAATTACAAGGCAAAAAAGATTAAAACCCTAAATGGCTGGTTCGAGTTACACTTTAATACTGGTCAAAGAGACGATGGAAGACTTTATTATAGAAGATGTGCGCATCAACTAGATGTTCTCGTTTCTTTTAAAAAAACACAAAGTAAGGATATTCAGTTTCTGAAAAAACAATAAATAGAGTTATGGCATTTAACGAACTTAATAGCGTAGAACATTATATTATTCATCAACTGAGCGGGCATAACCTAAACAACCAAACGGCCCACGAACCGCGATCAACTTATAGTGCCCAATGGATATATAAAGCTCCGGACCAAATTCAAAGAGGGGTTAACGAAGTTCTTGTCGAGAAAGAATTAAAAGAAGCTTTGATTCGGCTTAATCTAGAGATAGAAGCCAATCCCGATTTGGCCGACGAAGTTATTTATAAGTTGAGAACGGTACTTTTAGCCGTGAACCAAGTAGGATTGGTCAGGGCCAATGAGGAATTTTTTAAATGGATGACCGGTGATAAAACGATGCCTTTTGGAGAAAATAATCGTCATGTGCCTGTCCGTCTTATTGATTTTGAAGAGTTGACGAACAATACATATATTGTCACCAATCAGTACCGCATTCACCACCGTGAAACCAAGATTCCGGATATCGTGATGATGATTAACGGAATTCCTGTTGTGGTAGGTGAGGCCAAGACTCCGATACGCCCTTCCGTAAGTTGGCTAGATGGGGCCCATGAAGTACATGATGTTTATGAGAACTCGGTTCCCCAGTTATTTGTCCCCAACATACTTTCTTTCGCCACGGAAGGCAAAGAACTATATTACGGTGCCATACGCTGCCCTATGGAATATTGGGCCCCTTGGCGATTGGAAAACGACGAAGATGCCATTGCCAAAAGGCTGGGATTGGGCGAAGTGGGTAAAGAATTATCCGATTTGTTGAGTCCTAGGCGGTTATTGGATATTATGCGTAATTTTTCTTTGTTCTCTACGGACAAAAAGAAGCGTAGGATAAAGATCATACCCCGTTTTCAACAGTACGAAGGCGCCAATAAGATTGTAGAACGTGTTAAAGAGGGCCGTATTAAAAAAGGTTTGATATGGCACTTTCAAGGTTCCGGGAAATCGTTCTTAATGGTATTTGCCGCCCAAAAACTAAGGCGCGAACCGGAACTAAAAAGTCCCACGGTTATCATCTTAGTGGACCGGACCGATCTGGATACCCAAATATCCGGAACTTTCAATGCGGCCGATATCGCCAATGTAGAGACTACAGATAGTATCAAAGAGCTGCAAACTATGTTGGAAAGGGACACCCGTAAGATCATTGTTTCCATGATTTTTAAGTTTCGAGATGCCAAACCCAATATGAACACCCGGGAGAATATTATTGTTTTGGTAGATGAAGCACATAGAACACAAGAAGGTGATTTAGGGCGTCAAATGCGGGCAGCCTTGCCCAATGCATTCCTGTTTGGGTTAACGGGCACTCCCGTAAACAAAGCCGATAAAAACACTTTTTGGGCTTTTGGGTCAGAGGAAGACGCAGGTGGTTATATGTCGCGGTATACCTTTCAGGATTCCATTCGCGACGATGCCACTTTGCCCTTACATTTTGAACCTCGGTTGGTAGATGTCCATGTAGATAAGGAAAATATTGATAAAGCATTCGAAGAATTTAAAGAAAGTGCGGCCCTGACCGATGAAGAGGCGGATGCTTTGAACAAAAAATCTGCAAAAATGTCCGCTTTTTTAAAATCACCGGAACGGGTTGCCAAAATTGTAGCGGATATCGCAACCCATTTTAAAGAAAAGGTAAATCCACATGGTTTTAAAGCCATGATCGTAACCCCGGACCGTTACGCTTGTGTTCAGTACAAAGAAGAGCTGGATACCTATTTTCCGGAAGAAGCCAGTACTG
This sequence comes from Maribacter sp. MMG018, assembly GCF_018100785.1. Lineage (GTDB taxonomy): Bacteria > Bacteroidota > Bacteroidia > Flavobacteriales > Flavobacteriaceae > Maribacter. The sequence continues at coordinate 966,076 of NZ_JAGJEC010000002.1, forward strand.
TTATAATTTCCACTTCGGCCAATGACCCCTTAGACTTTAAACAAAAATGGGGAATGGACAAAAGCCGACAAGATAAAATAGTGGATGAGTTCAACGATCCACAATCGGATTTAAAGTTTATTATTGTTACAGCCAAGCTATTGACAGGTTTTGACGCACCGATACTTCAGACCATGTACTTGGATAAGTCTTTGAAGGACCATACCCTTTTACAAGCAATCTGCCGAACCAACCGTCTTTTTCCAAACAAGGCCTTTGGGCGAATTGTCGATTATTTTGGTGTATTCGATGATGCGGCCAAAGCCTTACAGTTCGATGAAGAAAGCATTAAGAGCGTAATTTCCAATCTATCGGAGCTGCGGGAAAAATTACCCAAAGCCATGAAGGATGCCTTAAGCCATTTTGATGGTGTTGATAGAACATTGGAAGGATTTGAAGGCCTAGAAGCGGCCCAGAACGCTATTAATACCGACAAGAAAAAAGATGCCTTTGCCAAAGATTATAAATATCTGTCCAAACTATGGGAATCTTTATCACCAGATAGAACATTGGATATATATTATGAAGATTACAAATGGCTATCCCAAGTATTTGAATCGGTAAAACCGGCTGCCGATAACATGGGGAAATTGCTTTGGTTTTCTTTGGGTGCACAAACCACTAAATTGATTCATGAAAATATCCATGTAGGCGATGTACATCAATTGGACGAGTTTATCTTGGATGCCGATGTTATCGAGGAAATATTTAATAATCCCGACCCTAAGAATGCCAAGAAGCTTGAAAAGATTTTGATAAAGCGATTCAAGAAACATGCAGAAAATCCTAAATTCAAATCGCTTAGTGAACGCCTGGAGGCACTGAGAGATAAAGCCGAACAAGGTTTAATAACATCTATAGAGTTTGTGAAGGAATTATGCAAGTTGGCCAAGGAAACGGTACAAGCCGAAAAGGAACTGGAAGAATTGATTCAAGAAAAAACACCTAAGGCGGCCTTGACCGAATTGTTCCTGGAACTAAAAACGGATAAGACTCCTGCCGTTGTAGAACGTATCGTGACCGATATTGACGCTCATGTACGTATAGTCCGTTTTGAAGGGTGGCAGCAGACAAGTAATGGAGAGCGAGAGGTGCAAAAATCCTTGAGAAAAATTCTATGGGCCAAGTATAAAATTAAAGACCAGGTACTTTTTGACCGAGCCTATGCCTATATCAAAGAGTATTATTGACCTTTCAGTATCAACTTCCTTTAAAGACTTATAGTGTCAGAATGAGCTATTACTAAAGTTTAAAAGGTTTACCTTGTTCAAATTATAAAAAAAACGCAAGAACCGATAAACTGTATTGGAAACAAAGTTATGGGGGTATTGTATTCATAGTAAAAGGTAATAGCTTTTGAACTTGTTTCAAAGTCTATGAAATATAACAACAAATCAAGAAAACCACGCTATAATTTCTTCCCCGATATGATCGTTTAGCTTATCATTATTCAAGATATTCAATTTACCGATCGCACATTTATGTTTTTCATCACCTTCAAAAGCGATAAACTCAGGTTCTATTGTTTCTATTGAAGGATATAACAAAAGTGCCTTAAAAGAAGTCCAATATTCGTTGTAAACATACATCTGCCGAAGATCATGGGTAGATGGTTTACTAGCTCCTATATTCTTCCATTTTGTGTCTATTACGTAGGTTTCCCCCTCTTTATGAACGATAATGTCTGGCCTAATCTTTATACCGTTCCAAAACGGCCTTGATTCTTGGCCTTTAACCTCTAGACCTTCTGTCTGAAGTGTTTTTAGCTTGATCAAAACATATTCTTCCCATAAGTCATTCATATCAAATAGAAGGGCCAGCATGTTTTCTTTTCCACTTGAAATATTAGGAGCAAAATTTAATATAATGAGTCGGGCAATTTCCAAGGCCGTCCTATACGGTTCTGCTTTCCTGTTCACCGTTAATTTTTTAAATGTACTTGCGTTTACCACAATCCGGGAAACGTCAGGAAAATCGGCCTCTACCCTTTTATATTTAGAATATAGGTATGTTCCCGATGAAAATTGACCTATAATATCCAATGCCAATGATAAGATTTGATGTATTTGGTGGTTATGGTCATATATTTGATGAGAGGTATAAAACCGTTCTTTATGTATAAGGTTTTGCCCAATGTGCTTAGCAAACACCAATTTGCCTTTTAATGCCTTTACATTTCCTGTTTTCTTACGGTATTGTTTTATCAATCCTTGCCGGACCAATAATTGCACCTCATTTAAAAACCATTCAAAATAAATGTCCAACAAATGAATCTGTTGCTTGTTGACAATGGCCTGGCCCACCTTATTTACTTTTAGGCGTCTTGTAGCCCGAAGCATATCGATCAACACTTTTTGCCATAAAGCTTCATTGGACGAACCCCCATCTATTTTGGGTAAAACCTCAATAGTTAGGCCATCTATCTGGATGACACCTACATATTGTGAGAATTTAATGCCTTTGTGCAATAGGGTAAAATACTCGTTGTTATGTAGCTGATTTAATTTAGCTAAGGCATTAAAATGCTTTTCTTCAAAAGAAACTCCATTATATTCCCGACCATAGTATAATTTACCATGTTCAAAGACCTGTAATATGTTTTTACGCTTACTCATTAACGATGCCCAATAGCTGCCCTACAGCATCTTCTATATCATCAATGGAATCAATGAGCTCAAAGACCCTATCATTCTCCGGCTCTTCAATATTCTTTAACTTAGGAAAGAGATTCTTCTTTGTTTCTTTTTCATTCACAAAACCTGGTCCCAATACCAAAGCTATTTTCTCATAATCGTTATAAAAATACTCTTGAAGTAACGGAATAATATTGTTTCTAAATACATTCAACAATCCATCAGTGTCATTACTGTTCAACTTAATAAAGTACGAATGCCCAATGGTATGGTCTCGGTCCAATAAGGCCTCTACCCTATCATTAATGGTAGTAAGCAACTGTTCAAGATTAAAGCCATTAAACGTTATTTTCGATAACAGTGATGGGTTCGGCATTACTTCCTCAAACACAAAACGTCTTCTTAGGGCTGTATCCAAAGCCTCCACACTTCTATCGGCCGTGTTCATGGTGCCTATAATATATAAATTTGAGGGCACCCCAAATTCAGTTTTGGAATAGGGTAATTTTACCGTTACCTCTTCGGCCGCACCTAAACGTTTATCAGGTTCCAATAAAGTAATTAATTCACCAAAAATTGCTGAAATATTGCCTCTGTTGATTTCATCAATTATTAAAACCCTGGAAGATTCAACTGTGTTACTTGATTTTTCTTCTTTAGCCTTTACATATTCCAATAAGGCCTTAAACATACTATCATATCCAAAGAGATATTTATCCCATTTAGTGGGTAGATTTTGATGTAGGTAGTCTCGGTTTGCAGAATTAAAATCATCTATCGAAATATTACCCGCCAAAAACTCAGAAACCAACTCATTAATAAAATCCAATGCCAGGTCTACAATTCCAGAATCTCGCTGTATTTTAAGAAGATACTTGTTTACCCCCACTATTTGATATTGGTTTCTAGAACCAAAAAAATCACCTGACTCGAACCATGAAGCCTTTTTACAGATATCCTTAAAAATACCTGGCACCACCTTATACACCAATCCATCTTCTTTCTCCATAGGCTTAATGCCTTCTACAAAATCCTCATAGGACATACTTTGGTGAAAAGTGGTAAAAACAATTTGGCCTTCCTTTACTTTTTGCTCAAAAAGTTCCTTGACATCTTCCCGTTTTAAATTTTCTGTATCTACACCTAAGATATTCAAAGCTTTGCCCTTCGTTTTATATGTCTTTCCGGTACCAGGAGGGCCGTAAAGAATTTGGTTTAAAGGAATATTCATTTCAATTGTCGTATTAACCGCTTCATCACCATTTATAATTGCCATGAGGCGTTCATGATAAGTAGCATGTTCAGTTTCTAGTGAAGGATAACGAGAAATATCAGTAAGTGTTTTTACGACGAGATTATGACCCGCCTCCCAAGTACCTTTCTTTTTCCAATCAACTTTCCTGATATTTTTATATTCAGTTCTATTTTCATCATATATACAACCTGAGGTTACGATACCATAACCCAAAAGTTTAGAAGTTCCCTTTTTAACGAAAACGACATCCCCGATTTGCATTTCATTTGCAAATTCGAATACGGCAGTTGCATCATTTTTCTTGGAACTATCTGTCTTAAACTTTTCTTGAAGGATTTTAACAATCTCTTCTTTTGAAGTGTATGATTTAAAGTTCCCTAAATAATCCCAACCCAAGGCCATTATACCTTCTTTATGGAACTCTTCCCATTTATTGGCCTTTTCTCCTGGTGAGTATATCCAATACTTAGTGCTATTATCCATGTAATTAATGATTGAATAAATAAAATCTTGAGTTAGAATATTATAATCGTCCTCTTTGTATGAAGAACCGATTAATCTATTCTCATGAATATCCAATAGCTCCTTATCCTCTTTAAGTGAATTTTTGATTAACTCGCTAACTTCCTGATTAATAAATATCTGGCTCACAATATCACCCTTTTTTGGAGCATCTAATTTGAACTTTTTACAAAAAGACTTAAGAACACTATATTTAAAAAGGAAGTATTTTGAGGGAGTATTAAATGACAATAATAAACCTATGGTCCTGCCATCTTGGTAATGCTGTTTATCAGATGCCCCTTCTATTTTGTTTCTTTCATCCAATAACTCGTCCATTGCATTTTTATAGGCCAAAATCCTATCTTCTAATTGTTCATTTTCATTAAATAAATAGACCAATGACGATTTTACTTTATCAGGATTTATTTTTGCAAATGATTTTAGCATGGATATGGGATAATAATTTTGGCTGCTCCACAAATTGCTATTGCCCGGAAATGATTGGTCAATCATTTCAACTAAATCATTCGATTTTAAATCCCAATGATCTTGAAAATTCTGGATGGCTTCCCATTTATAGATTTCATCATAATCGATAGAGTTAACGATTAAATCTTTATATTTCTCAATGTAAGGTTGTAACACTTTTCTTAAATCCATGTCTTTGTTGTCTTTTTCAGTGCTTTTTTCATATGGACTTATGTAGCTCTTGATTTTCGAAAACACTTCATGCTCACTAAGATTATCGAAGTCGTTATAAACATCCAAAGAATATCCGCTAAGTTTTACCGGATTGCCTCCATCATCTTTCCAACCTTCCCTTTCGGTTTCGGCAAAATAACCATCAAACGCATCTCTAGAGTTGTTTAAACTATTTCTGAATTGGGTAACAGAACGTCCATTACTCAATTTATTATAGAAGATATTGTATGCATCTTTCCACTTAGATACATTTAATTGTTTTGGCGGATACTTCTTACCAAATCTAGACAAGTAGTATCCAACAATTACTAGTTCCTTTGACCGTTCTGCCATTTCTTAATATATTTTAAAATCTACTTTTCAATAATCTTTCTATATGTCTCTTGATACTTTTTGTTTTGATTATCCTAAGCTTTGACATGTTTTTGATTGTCGCAGAGATTTCAATATTTAAAGGGATTGTAACTTCCCATTCTGAACGTCCTAAAAAACTCAGTCTATTCAATCAATTGCTTACTCCCCTCTAGTATTCCATAATCTAAACCCGTTAAAAGTATTTTTCGATCAAATTATTCCTACAAGGTCTAGAACTCATACCGTCCCATGATTATATCTCTACTTCAGTTTTATAAAAAAGCATTCAATTTCAAACACTTAATCTTTGAACGAAAATGAATCGAACTCTTTCTTTTTAAATGTTGTGGACAATGTTCCAGCGTTGGGTTGGTAGTTATTGTTTTTGTTGGGTTATTTGTTATTATTCTTCTTTTTTTATGAATTCTCCCTTGAAGTTGTATACACTTCCATCTACATAGAACAACTCCTCATCGTCAAAATGTTGTATTTTATTAAATATTGGCTCTAGAATATAATCGCCATATCTATTAATGACGCTCATTTTCCAATCATCATTAGCCACTGAATAGTAGGCACTATCATTTTCGCCTAAACCAAAACCAGTAAACATTACTACAAATAATTCTACTTCGGGTATGTAATGATGGATTTCTTTAATTCCTTTTTTAACCAAGTCACCATCTTTTGAAACAATTGCAAAATGTTCTGTACTATCCCATTCATAATACATAAGTTCCAAATAGCTCTTATCTTCTCCCAACCATTCACATTCAGTCACAGTTGCGTTTAACAGTTTTTCTAAATCTATTAAAATTGTACCATTGTTTTTATTAAGCTTATATTTCGTTACTTCATCACCTTCTACAATTTCTTGGTAGGTTATTATTTCTGTCATCGAGCGTTTTTAATTATTTTGGAATAGTAATTATTCGGTACAACTAATTTATAATAATTCGACCAAAGACTGTGGGTAAACAATCCATTTATCCCCTTTAGCATTCTCTTTATATTTAATTCCTACCGACTTACCATTTACAGTTATAGTTGTCTTATCCACAACATATCCATTTGCTATCATAACCTCTATGACTTCAGCATAAGATCTTCCCTTTAACTTTCCAAGATTTGTTGCAGAAAGAAGTTTGCTTTTTGTTTTGGGTGGAGACATTTCAAGTGTGGTTTTAGTTGCATTGCCTTCAATTAGCCTTTCAAATTCTTCTCTACTAGGTCTTTCTGTATGTTCAATCTCATCTACAAAGGTTTTGTCCATAAATTCAAAAACGTTCCTTTTCGATTTGAGCCCCCCACTTAATAATTCATCTGTAAGATCTAAAAGAGTTTCAGAGCCTACATAATCTTTTGCTATTAAAAACTTCTTTTTATAATTAGGTCTACGTATAAAAATGGTGTGATTTTCCGATAAAATCTTCATGGTTTCCTCCCATGCTTCCTTATCAATGCCTGAACCTCCCAAAAGTGAGGTTTCACTAATAACACCAAATTCCACATTATTTTCAAATGAATAATCATACAAGTTAATGGATGTAATTATGCCTTTTTTTTCATTCGAATAGTATTTAGCATGTAGATTGGGAATAAAAACAATGGAAATATTTGGAAAATCCTTGAAGTAGTCTAAATCTTCTTTTTTCAAGCTCCGCTGAGGATTTTTCTCGTTTTTTCCAAAGGCAATAATAATATGTAGTTCTGAATTTTTCTTATGATTCTCGAAAAGAGCCTTTTTAAAATAATCATCTAGTTTAATGTAAGGTGAAACAATCAGTAGTTGCTTCTTTGCCTTGTGAATGATTTCATAAACTTCTTCTTTTAGCTGTTTTCCAGTAATGAACTTAGCCATTATATCAAATAATTAAATATGTTTTTTTAATAAGGTTTGATCAAAAAATTGGTTAGGATGTTATGGACATCCTTTCATCTTTAACTTCTACAGTACAACATTTTAATTTCAAATAACAATATATTGTTCACTTAAAATCATTGATTATTTTCGATTATTTATAGCAACTAAAATTAAAATAATTATTCTTTTGAAGGCAAATCTTACGACAAACACCTTAGATAATGGTTTAATTTAAATGCCTATTCTTAATAAAAAAGGTGAATATCCAAACAAACGCCAATGCAACATAGCACCTTTAACTCCTGCAGATTTACAGATTTCCGTAAATGCTTCTATTTTTTCCAATAAAACCGTATCAATTACCATAGTTATTTATGAAACATACGGTATATCGTAGCATCAATAAATATAAAGTATACGGTGTCCCCTGTCGCCTTTTTTGGCATACCACACCTCACCTGCGGTCTTGCCCAATAAAACTACGGTATACCTTACGGTCTTTCCCATAATTTAAACATACGGAGACTACGGACACAACTACGGCCCTATTAAAAATAGTTAAGTGATACATTCTTTTTTAATTGATTAAGATTCAAAAAAAACCGTATTCGTCAATAAACTTAATCAGCAACAAGGTCATATTTGAAATGTTCATAGACCATGACCATGGCCAAGGTATCCAATTCGCAGTATTTTAATAGGGCACTGGTAATCTCAGCACGTTCCTGTTGATCCATATCTGTATATTGTAACTTGGCATAAGCGGTCAGTGCCGCACCACCGTCTGCGATACCTTCCAGTTCCGAGATTGTATTCTCTAATTCCAACATACTCCAACCATCGAATAAGGGAGGCAACATTTTATACGGGTTCAATATGGCACCCCCATCTTTTCGAAGCCATATATGACCTGGTTCAAAATTGGTACTACTTACATTTATGGTTCCGATAGGCTTGCTATATTTTTCTTGCAAATAAGAACTAGTGTTTAAACTGGCCGGTAAAATGGCCTTGATACTGTTGGATCCTTTTGTAAGGGGGTTATAATAATAATCTTTGACCACCTTGTTTAGATCAACCATACTACGATCCCCGACCCACTGTTCAACGTTGTCTTTTGTAGCCGTGGAAATGGATTTTAAAAAGGATATCAGCTCGTGGGCATCAGCTTCACTACTGGATATTAACTGGGCGATAATCGCGTTGACAATCGTGTTTTCATGGGCTGCGAACCTAAATATGGTTCCCTGGTCTTTGGAAAGGGCCTTTTGCAAAGCACGGGCAAATTCAAAATTGGGAAACTCCCCAGGGCTATTGTTTATATATTGGCTCTTGTGTTCAACACTGCCATCTTCATTCAATTGATGATGCGAAAACTGAAAAGCTACTTGCTCATAAGGTCTTCTGCCCTTCGTAAAAGGAAGCGCTACAGTACTCGTTTCAAAATCTATGAAATGTAGTGGATATTGCCATTTGCCCATTTCTTGTTTTAATTCCTCCCGGAGCACAAAAACGGTGTCGTCATTTTGTTGGGCCTTTTGTATTTGGAGCCATTGCCGCTCGGAAGCCGACAATTTCCCCGGTTCCACTTTTATGTTGATTTCCTCCTCCGTAAGGTCATCCATCAACAAGCGGTTCTCTTCCATCAGGTTTTTCCCCCTAAAATTCCATATTTCAAAGGCATTGGGCCTATCAAAATCTTTATCTGCCCATTGATGCTGCTTTTTAAAACAATATTTAAAGCCAGATTTCAATCCTTCTTTTTCCTGTTCTTTCGTGGTTTTAAATTCGCAATTTTTACAACTGCCGAATTGTGTAGGCCAATTCAGGTACTTATTTTCTTGATATGCTTTTTTAAAAAGCTCTACCGACTGTTCAAAGTTCAGATTATCAAAATACGAATACTCACCGGTTATAATTCCATTAATCAACCTATCAACATTGATTTCCGAAAGAACGGAACCCCCAATTTCATCAATGGAAGAAATACCTGTAACAACATCGGTTCGTGGGTTCCCATTTTTAGGTATTCTGAACAATTGGTTCAGACCGTCCACTTTTGCCGTTTTTGTTTTGTCGGCCATCATAAGATAGGCCTCGAAGGTAAATTGTGGAAATGCTTGTTGTGCGACATATTTCTGGAAGGCCAAATCGAACAAATAGGATTTCCATCCACTTTTAATACTTCCTCTTTTTCCCAAAAACAAATATTCATCGTCGGGATCAAATGATTTGGCCTTTACCTCAATGAGTTTGATATGGTTTCCTTTTTTTGAAAGGATATCGGTACGGATAAAAAGACCTTCGTGTCCAAAGGCGGCTTCATATATGGAAACAGTTTCTTTTTCCAAATAAATTCGCGTAAGATCCGTGGCCCGATCGTACTCATAATTTGCCGTATCGATAAAGACTCCATTGGGATAGTGTAAACGGGCCAAAGCCTCAACCTGAAACCCACCTTTTGCCAAAGCCTCTAAAAAGGAATCGTCCATTCGCTGATCGGCATATTCCCTTTTAGAAGTGAAGAACAATTTATTGGGACATTCCAACCCTAACTTGAAGCGGGATTTGGTTAAGGGTTTCATATAGATTCAACCATCTTTTTTACATTTAAACATGGGGCTAGTTTTTGAACATTAGGTATTCTACTATCCGTATAGAAGATAGATTTCATTTTTTTATTTTATGTAACCAATCTTCTAACATATAATCATATTTTTTTTCTCCTTTTGGTACTTTAGCCGCCATACTTGGGGACGTGAGACTTATAATTGGTCCAATTTTATCGATTTCAACATTCCAATTTTTAATGATAGGTCCCTTGCCCCACGTGGAATAAAGCCTTACACCAGGATTTTTTTTGATTACTTCTATTATATTGGTTGTGTTATGTTCTCTTTCTATTGTGTTATTAATGATTTTGGAATCTGAATAACCTTTACCCGTAATCAAAGAAATGTCTTCATTGATAACCTTTACAGATTTAATCATATCCATACAGGCTATTTTATGCTTTTTTAATTTCGTTAAAAATTGATCAAATTCTTTTGGGTTAAATTCATCTTTAAAAATTTCACTTAATAATTTCCATGTTTGATTTCTATTTCGACCATAAAAATAATTGACCTCTTCACCTCCTTCAGGGTTAAAAGTGCCTAAAAACAAGTGTTTGATTTCCCATTTAGGTATAAAAAAATCTTTACTTAATAATTGGTGATTAACAATTTTCATTTTTTTTGTTTTTTATTTTAAACTCTCTAATACCTCTTGTAGTTGGCCGCTCCAAAAGAATTGTTCGCCATCTACTTTTCTGTTCAGCGAAAAACCAATTAAGAGGTGTTTTTTATAATATAATTTGGTCACCCTAAAATCTTTCATGGCGACTATCGCATTCCATTTTTTGGAATACTCATTTTTTATCTGTTTAAACTGTCTGGTTGTACATACATGATCCAATCGCAGGTCTGAAAAAGTAGTACTATCCAAACAATACATGTTGTTCATAAAAGGCTCAGCTATCTCTGTATTCGCAAACCTTTTGAAAATTTTAAATTCCTTGGGGGAGATAATGGAATTTTTTTCTTTTATAATTCTAGCAACCACTTTATGAACGGTTGAAACAGATATTTCATCGGCACATTCCACTGTGCCCGATTTCAGAATCAGTCCTTTATAAAACGGTCTTATTTTTAAATTTAGTACATGGTCGCCATATAAAATTCCAGCTAATGTGTCATTTTCATAGATTACATGGATTCTTTTTATGTTTCTTTCCTTATGTTCATCTTCCAAACCAAACAACTGAATAAGTATTTCTTTAAACCCTATATCACCGCCCCCACATTCTTTAATTAAATCTTTGGCATTTTCATGAGCAATATCTCGAAAGTCGACTACCTTAAATGCTTCCAAGGAGTCGTATAACAATTTCCACATACTGTTACTTTTTAAGTTTATAAAATATATACAACAGAATTACAGGCCAAAGTAAAATATATACCACTTTGTCGCTGTTTGTTATTTCGATATCATCTTCATCATATGAGGGTATATCGTTAATTTCGGAAACCATGATGGTTAAGGTCAAACCAATAAACAAGTAAATTGATAAAATTTGCATAGAATATATGAAGTAGGTTAATATTCAGTAATGGCAAGGAATTTTTTATCTCCTAAAAATGAATATATTGGAAGGTTTTTGGATGACCAATACATTTTTTTAAAAGTCGCCGAAAAAAATTTTTCGTGTTAAAAATTAGTGCAGATTATCGATAGTTTTAAATCATATTTCATTTTTAGGGTCATGAGTCAAATATGATATAATGTTAACGGGTATATTTTCCCACAATAAAATAATCTAATATGCGGTCGTTTACTTCACCTATCAGTTCTCCCGAATACTCTATCAGCCCGCTATCATCACTTAATATTTTCATAATGAAACAGTTTCCTTTTGGCTTATCTTTTACAAGTATGGCATTGACCTTGGCTACCCCTTGATCATCTTCATAAGAGTCTTTATAGTGCCAATCAAAAGAGAACACAATTCCATCATACTTATATTGACTTAAGTCACTCCGTCTAATGATTTTTATATTATCAATAGGTCCATAACTTTTGGTATTATCATTGGCAAATACATTTTCCATATATATGGCATCATTATTCTTTTCAACATAAAATGCCGTATACCCACCACTCTTTACCACCTCTTCCGTACAATCTTTTTTATTGTTTATCGCCTTGGTGATAACATACTTTGCCAAAATAGGGTTATAATCGTTTTGTGCCCTTGAAACTTGAGAAACAAGTAACACCATCATTAAAAAGAACAGTTTTTTCATAGTGGTAGGTTTTAAAAATTCGATAATATTTGGTTTTATTTTGATTTAGCAGATTTTATCTAATTCTTGCATTTCATTCTTTGACAAAAAAGAATTACAAATCATTAGATCATACAATATTCCCTCCCTCACATCGTATGCCATTCCAAAGTCATATTTATATACGATACGGTTATAGGGAAATTCCGCCTCTGAATGTTTATATTCAAACCCATAAACAGTTATGCTTTTTCCTAATAGGCAGGCAGCGCAACGACTTTTTGATATGGATACATCACCAACAACTACGGATACTTTACCTTTCTTTTGCCACCCATTCATCATTTCATGATAAGCTTCTAAAAATTCCGTTACTTCTGGTTGTATAACGATGTTATATTTTAAAAGAACCCTTATTACCTCAATATCCTCCATAGCTTTCAAGGCATTGTTCATATCATGAATAAAAGACTTGGTGCTCTTGGTTGTGAAAAAATTACCAAGCCCCTTTTTTATCCGTTCATTTATTGCTTCCATATAGCTATTTCAATTATTTAGGATTTATTATGACACAGCTTTTATTGAATGGCCTATAACCATTTTATTCAACAGTCAATTATTCTATTTTCTTCTGAAAATGAATAAATACACGATAATACACCCTTTTAAGACTTATAAATCATGTTCAGAAATGATATGGAAAGTGAAATCATTTATTTTGACAGACTGCCCACATTCTAAACCACCGTGGCTTTTATGCTCGGTTGGCACCCATAAAGAGTTCTAGATGTATTACTACTTCGAAAGTAGGAATATCATGAAACCCCACCAAAACTGTTCGTTTTATGAACCGAATTTTCGATAATCGCAACGAAAAAGCAATAATTAATTTCGTAAAAAATACTCATAGAATTGGGTAACCTAATATAACTTTGTATTTTCTCTTACCCTAGACCCATCTGCCTATTAATATCGTTCTGTCTCTATCCTATTCACCCACATTTCTATACATACCTATAATTCTTCATTTGGTTTTCTACTTACAAACGAACTTCCAATCAGTCCTATTCCAACAATTACATCTATAATATTCCATATTTCTCTCCCAAGTGCAATTTTGAAAAATGGTTGAAATAGAAGTGCAAGTGCAGCATATAATATCACTTCTAATTGTTTGTTTTTTTTATTTGCTTTAAATGACAAAATTCCAAATCCTATGAACGCCACAAATCGCACAAATTCATAAAATCCATAAGGCATATCCAATAAACATAAGAACATTAGAATTGCCAATACAGTCTTTATAATAATACCATTATTCCTCATTCTTTTCTTTTAAACTATTTAATATGTCACCATCAATTTTACTAATCAACTCAAATTTGCTCGAAACATGTGTATCAAAAAAGTCGTCTTGAAGTCTTGACAAATAAAAATCGGTAATTATGTCTTGCTCTAAATAATCCTCAAAATCAGGATACTTTTTAAGTATAGCCTCATTATCTATTTTTAACTTTGAACGAATCACCTTAAAAAACTTGATTTCACTGTATTCAACCTTTTCGTCTGCTTTAATTGTGTCAATTGCAACTTCAATCAAGTTAAGTTCATCAGCTTCTGTCAATTCAGAAGTTGTTAGTTCATCAAAATAATCTCTCATAAATTGATGTCCATCTTTGTTGATAGCAATTAGCAATGTGTCCAATTCGGTATTGATGTCTATTTCTCCGAAGGTTTTACGTTCCTTTTGCAGTTGCTTAATAAGTTTGACCTCACGTTTGTCAATATCGCCATCACAAGCCATACATGAAAAAGCAGTTTTGAGCAAAAGTTTATTGAAGTGTAATGTTTCCATATCTAATTGTTTTTAAAACCGATTCTAGGTCGGTCGTTAGTATTATTCGATACCCCTTCCATTTTCGCTCTTATAGCGATATAACTTTGTAATTCCTCAAGTTTTATTGAAGGTTTATTGTTCCTTATGGTTTCAAGTAAAATCTCTTTTGAAATTCTTGAGTTGAGTTTTAATGCTTTTCTTGATGCTTCATCACAAAGGAATCTAATATCACTCGAAACATAGTTCTCTGTTGCTTTTGCAAATTCTGAATAATCTAAACCTATTTCTCTTGGCCTTTTCTCCAAGTATAATTTGAACATCAATTCACGAGCTTCTAGGTCTGGTGGTGGCAAGTAGATTACTTTATCTAATCTTCCCGCTCTCAATATGGCTGGGTCAATTGAATTGGGTCTGTTAGTCGCACCAATAATGAAAATTCCATCTTCACCACAATTATTCATTTGTGCTAAAAATTCATTAACAGCACTTGTATTCATATGATTTACACTCGAATTATCACGATTTGGTACAACTGCATCCAATTCATCAATAAAAATAATGCTTGGCCCATTTTCACGAGCTTCATCAAAAATATCTTTGATTTGTTCCTGTGTTTGATTTACATACTTACTTTGAATGTCGGAAGGCTTTAATTGATAAAATCTAAATCCTATTTCTTCAGCCATTCTTTCGGCAAAAAATGTCTTTCCGCAGCCTGGTGGACCATAAAGTAACATTCCGTTTGGTATGGTTAAACCATATTCTGCATAACGTTCTTTTTCGTTTAAAGCATCAATAACATCAAGTTTGATAATATCTTTCAATTCTTGCATTCCTGCAATAGCTGAAAAACCTTTACCTTTCTTAATCTCATTTAATTTAGGTTTCGAGGTCTGTTTTGGCGAAGACAATTGTTTTACTTCTAATTCACCATTAATAGCTTTTACGAAATCACTAACATTCTTAAAACGATGTTCTGTATTTGGTTGTAATGCTTTAGCAATTATATTTTGAATTTGTTCGTCCGTAATATTTGAGAATCTTAAAGGCTTCTTTCGTTCAGAAATAACTGCATCTTCCAGTTTTATAGTATCAGATTTGTATTTTGAAATTTCTACAAACCAAGGTGGCAATCCTTCCAATAAATGATAATACAAAGCACCAGCAGAAAATACATCACTTT
The DNA here is from genome assembly GCF_018100785.1 of Maribacter sp. MMG018. GTDB lineage: Bacteria > Bacteroidota > Bacteroidia > Flavobacteriales > Flavobacteriaceae > Maribacter. Next base: position 981,270 of record NZ_JAGJEC010000002.1, read on the forward strand.
GAACAGAGAAAATTTTATTAAATGCTTCATTGGCTTGGTAAAACGGATTTAATCCATCTTTTAAAAAGTCCTTGTTAGATTGACTCAAATAACGGGCATAGCCAAAATCAATAATTTTTGGAATAGAAATTTTACCTGATAAATCTAACATTACATTTAAGTTGGTAATATCGTTGTGAATAATTGGATTGTTTAAAGAATGTAAATATTTCAATCCGTTTAATACACCCAAAATAATGTCTTTAGCTTCATAAATATTAAGTGACTGCTCACGTTTTAATCTATCTACCAATGTTTCACCGCTAATAAAATCAAGAATAGCATAAGCGTATTTTTGACCATCAAGAATTAATTCACCACTATCGCAGTATTTAACCAAATTAGGATGTTTGATTTCTTTTAAAATCTCAACCTCCAAAACATCACCATTTTCAGTAAACTGGGTTCTATCCAATTTTGAATACGCAAACAGTTTTAAAAGCTTTGTTTTACCTTCTTGGTCTTTTACACGATAGGTTTCTGCATAACTTCCCTTTTTGAGAAAGAAAGTAACTTTGTACTTATCTTTAATAGATTGACCTTTGGATAATATGTGATTATGTTTATTCATTTACAAAGCCTCTTCTGGATTACTCGGACGAGTACTGAAATTCCCATTTTCTTGTAAAATCAGTTGGTATTCCAAAATATTGTTGTTTAATGTTTGTGGATTATCCTTGCCAAAGTCTTCATTGGCAACAAAACCACCTTTCATTTTTCCTCCTTTCATTTCCTTTTCAGGATTCCAACCTTTTCCGTAATAAAAAAATGTTTGATAAGTTCCATTAGGAAATGAAAAAGTGTAGCTGCTATATGATTTGATGTAGGCATGTCTGACTACTTTCCCTTCCTTTTTAATAGTAACGATTACATCTGAGTTACTCGTTGTTACTTTTATTTGTGAACAACCATACTTGTTACAAGAAGAATTTCCTCCATAATAACGGGAATAGGGTGTAGTACCCGTATTTAATGAGCTATTAATATATTTTTCATAAATAATTCTTTCTTGTCTTTCTTTTTCAAGAAATATTTCTCTGGCAATACGCTCTTCTTCCTCACGCTTTTCTTGTTCAATGCGTTCTTGCTCTAATTGAAATGCACGTTCAGCTTCTTCTGCTTTTCGCTTTTCTTCCAATTCAATTCTTTGCTGTTCTTCTTTTGCTAAACGCTGTTTTCTTTCTGCATCACTTTCACAGGAAGAAATAATTATAGTTAAAAAAAAGAGCGGTAAAAGTAACTTAGTACTTAATCTCATATCCTTATCTTTTTATCCAACCAATACAGAATCATCACCACTTGGTATTTCCGTATTTGGTATCATATCGAATAATGAAATTAGTATCTGTCTTAATTCTTCTTTATCTGGACCATTTGCGATTTTTTCCATTCCTGCACTAACCAATTGTCTCGCTTTTGTTGGGTTGCTCCAAGAATAGCCTCCAAAATTGTCATTGAAGTTTCTTATCAACCCGATAAACTGATATATTTCGGTTAATTTAAATAAGAACATCTCGATTTCTTCCAATAGAACATTACCAATTTTCACGTCTTTAGCCCTTATGACTTCATCTAATTGCGAACGGAATTGATTGACTACTTGATTAGTTTGTTCATTACCTAATTCATTATTAGCTTTTTCTAATCTATAAAATTCTTCCTTTAAAGTTTCTTCTAATTTTGGCCACTCGGTGGTATCGTTGAGCTCATCAATTGTTTTTAATGACTTTCTCAAATTGGTTAATACTTCTTGCTTGCCATCTACGTCATTTTTATTGTTTTCAAATGCTTTTTCAATTTGCTCTAATTCAGCTTCAACTTTTAGCAATTGTCCATTATTAGAAATACCGTTTTGTTTCAGTTCGGTAATACTGCCTTTTGCTTTTCTGATTTCATTAGCTAACCAAGAAGTTTCTATAGAGGTTTTAGTACTATCAACTTCTATTTCTGTTGAGTAATCTAAATAAGGGAAGTAAGCTGTTACTGTTATTTTCTCCGACCTATCAATGTTTATAGTTAAATCCACATCACTGTTTTCGGGAAGCAAAGAAGGTAAATCAGATCCGCTTATTTTTATATCAGTAACATGTTCATTGTAAATTGCTCTTGTCCCCTCAGATGCGTATTCACCTTCATAAACAGGGATTTTAATAAAATCGGAATCCATTCCTGGACGAATTTGCTTTTGGGTTTTGAGCCCATTTCTTGTTCCTACAGCCGGAATGGATTGATTTTTTTCTAATCCTTTGATGGTTCTGAAACAAACTTTGCCTGTTATTTTATCTTTTAATTCAATTCCAATATTATAAGGTAGCGTAGCATTTCCAATTTTAGAACCTTGTATCACGCTAAAAAATGTTGGTTCGCACTCCAAAATATTACCTTTATCATCATAGAGAGCTACTTCAAATAAATTGGTTTTACCTTCATTGAGTTGGATTTCAACTACTTCACCAATCGTGTTAACTTCAACTTTCCCGCTAGACCAAGCTTTATCTCCTCTAGTAAGTTCTACAAATACTTTTTCAGGAATTTCGTCTTCTGTTTTGTCAGCTAAAATTTTGATAGGCACAAATTCTTCGGTTTCGACTGTGGATGCTTCATTGGCAATTTCCAGTTGAATCTTTGTTTTATCTCTGGTTTGCTCCCTTACTTCTTCCGAAACATCAACAGTTGATGCGTACAAAGCAGCCCCTTTTGAAACCACGGTCATTGGGTCTACACTTGTGTCTGGTTTGCAAATTTGTTCTTCTAACATTTTCCTCAAAACAGGTGAGAATGTTGGTCCACCAACAAGAATAAGTGAATCTAAAGATGAACCTTTTAAATTGTTACGCTCTAATAGGCGTAAACTAACATCAATTGCTTTTTGAAAAACAGGTGAAACAGCTTTAGTAATGTCCGCTTGGGTTACTGTAATGTCCAATTCAAATTCTTCCCCTTCATCATCTTCTCCGGGAATATCCCCCAAATCTGACAGGATATTGTGCGTGTCGTTGAATGAAAGTTTAATTTTTGCTTCTTCTGCATAGAACTTCATAGCATTACGTAGAATTTGTTTTTTTGCATCATCTGCTAAAATGGAATTAATGATATAATTTTCTTTTAGGTATGGCATAATAATTTCATCAACAATAGCAAAATCCAAATTTTTACCGCCAAGATAATTGTCTCCCTCAGTGTCAATTACTTTCATTATGCCTTCTTCAACTTTCAAAAGAGCCGCATCAAATGTTCCTCCTCCGAAATCGAATACTAACCAAAAACCATCTTTTTTATTGGAATCTAAACCATAAGCCATGGAAGCAGCAACAGGTTCTTGTAACAATTCGATATGATTAAAACCTGCAAGTTTAGCGGCTTCTCTTGTAGCTTCTTTTTGGTTGTTTTTAAAAGCAGCTGGAACGGTAATTACAATAGAATTTACATTTTCGTCCTTGACAAAAGACTTGAGTGTTTTTAATACTTCTGCTGACAATTCTTCACTTGATAATTCTTTGTCAAGGTTGGAACTTTGATACATTTTGTCAGTTCCCATTGTTCGTTTGAACTCAATGAATGCGTTTGATTGAAAATTATCAGCACCTTTCATTGATTTCAATTTGTCTCGCTTTAAAGCGTTATAAGCACTATCGCCAACTTGTATAGCTTTCTTTTTATTGATATAGACACAAGAGGGCATTGTGTCTTTTAAAGTATCCGTTTTTTTTATGGTTGCTTCTCCATTTTCCATTCTTGAAATAGCGGAATTGGTGGTTCCTAAATCAATACCGTAATCAATTTTTGTTCTTGCCATTTTGATTATATTTTTTATGCTTCTGTAACTTCTATTTGTGCTGTTTGAATCATTGTTCCCTTATAATTTACTTGAGGTTTAATGATTCTTGTTATAATTCTTTTTCCCTCTTCAAAATCCTCATCTTGAACAAAGTTTACTGTTGCTTTCATTCCCTCATTGTATTCTTTCCCAAGCATGTCTACCAATTCGTAACCGTTAGATGCAAAGTTGTCTTGAATACGTTTTACTGAAGAATTTAACTGTTTTAAACCTTTTGTTTTTTCATCCATTCTGCTCAAATTCTTTTGAATCCGAATGATTTCATCTGCAACTTTAAGGGCTAAAGAATGGTCTGCTTTATCGTTTGAAGCAACTGGTTGAGATTTGCTTGTTTCTTGTTGCAGCTTTAATTGTGTTTCTAAAACTTCTACCAATTTGTTATCTAATTTCACACTTTCTTCTTCCAATGAAGCTTTAGTATTTCTGATTTGAGTTTCTACATCTGTTTTACTTGACTGAATACGTTTACCTAATAACCAATAAATCAAACCACCTAATAAAAGTGTTGCCAAAGTGGCAATTATCCAGTACAGTCTGTTTTTCTCCACATCTCCGCCTAGTTCTGATATCTTGTTTTCAGCTTGCTGCTCCGTTTCTTGGATTTTAGTGCCAAGTTCTTGAGAATTGGTTACAATATTTTGACTATTCGTTTGGATTAGCTGACTCAAGCTATCAATGGAAGCATTTAGACTAGTATTTTGCTCTTGCAAAGCTGAAATGGTTTGGCTTTGTTCTCTAATTAGATAACTTTGGTTGTTCACCTTTTTAGTTAAAACATCAACCTCTTGTTGCTGTTTTAATAAATCACTTTTTAAGCTTGGTAATTCTTGAACCAAAAGTGAATCCTGTTGCTGTTGAGCAAAAAGATTTGTTGCTCCGATAAAGAACGATATAATAATTAGTCTCTTCATTTATTGTAAATTTTTATAAATCCAATTGCCTACAAAATATCCTATTACAGTTCCTATCACAGGTAAAATAAATGTTCCTATAACCATTGGAATACCGTATAACAATATTTTTGACCAGCTTATTCCCGAGTTTTTATTAGAATAAGTTGGTCTTGTTGTAGATTTTGAGTTTGTTGAAGAACTACTTGATGTTCTTGGTGAATGCCAATACTTTAAATATTGAATCCTACTCTTTTGAGAGTAACTAACTTTTTCAAGTACAAATTCGACTAATTTTTTGTATTCGTTTATTTTAGAAGTATTTTGGGCATTCTTTATTTTACTAATATTCTCTCTTGGAATTACGTTGACAAGAAGTTCCGTTGCTTTATCCCAATCAATTGAATTTTTGATTAGTTCAGCGACTTTTGTCCAATTGATTGATTGCCCATAGCCCATATTTGCTTCTTGCTCTTTTACTTGTGCCATTAGTTGTCTAGCATTATTATCATACGCATCTTTTATAGATTGTAAGACCTGTAATGCTTGATTAATCTCTTGATCCTTCATTTCTTCAAGTGTGGCAAGACTGTCTTTTGCCCTATCCTTGGTCAATTTTCCAACCGCAATAGAGTCTGCCAATTTTGTCAACTTTTGAGCTGATTCAAGATAATTATCATTGGAGTCATTTTCTTGACACTCGTTGAAATAATCAATTCCGCATTGCATTATTTCGTTCGCCAATTGGTCGGAAACCGATTTGTATTTTAAGTCGCTTGTACCAAGTAATGATTTGAGAAGTGATAAATCGTCCTTTGTGTTTGTGAATAATTTAAAACCAAATTCATAAGCTCTGCCTTTGTCTGCTTTTCGTTTCTTTTTACAACTCTCAATTTGGCTTTCTATGTTATGTAATGGTTGTTCTGTAAACTTTTTGGAAAGATACTTTTGAGTAGTTCCGTTACATCCGCTAAACAATTCCAATGTTTCTGAACTTGAAAACTGATTTTTGAATTGTATCAGCAATTCATCAATCAATTTTTCAGATTGTTTTTGATTGTCAATTGTATAAGTTTCATCTGCAACAGAATGAACGAAGCTTTCAAAATAGTTTGATTCAATGAGTTTGATTTTGGCTTCAATCCCTGTTTTGATATCAGATTTATCTCTGCTTAAAAGTTTGTAGGTACCCAAATTGTTGAACGCTGAGAAATTTTTGGAATTAACATCTTTGTCGGTTGTTACTTTTTCCCAAATTTCAATTGCCTTTTCTTCATCTCCATTTTTCAAGTATTCAAAAGCGGTGTTGTCAAATGGACTAGCATTTAAGAACCAAAACAGGGCATAATTTACTTTGTCTTGGTTTTGCTCAACATTTGAAAATGCTTTTTTTACAGAATCTTCCGTTCTGTCAATACTTTTGAGAATTTGAAAGTCAAAGTCTGATTTGATTTCTTTTCCAACCTTTGTGTAGGCTTTGATTTTAGTCTTTTGCTTTTGTAACTCTCTTTCCGTTGCGTTTGAGAGAATACCCGCAATTCGATAAGGGTTTTTTTCTATTAACTCCATATATTTTTGGTTGGTTTTATTTCCCTAAAAATATTAGCTCCATGAACTCCTAATTTTTCATTTTCCTCTTAGAAGCTCCTGTTGAGTATAAATTCATTCGCAACTTAGAATCTTTTTAATTAGTTCTTTTACGGATTTCTGTAAGGGTTGAAAAAAAATTAAAGAATCAGAACTGAAGTTTTTGATATTTCCAGGGTAAGCAACAACCTACAAAACCCTTTTAATCAAAATAATTAGATATTAGTTATCCCTATGACAATCATATAATTAATACTTATCAAAAACATTTGTCATTACGATATAAATTAAATAAATCTTTAATGAAATTGGTTGCTAACTATCAAACCAAGAAAATATCTTCTTTTATTAAATTCCATTAAAAATTAGCCAATCAATGTAAGAAGATATATGTGCTACCAGAACATATTTGCAAACAACAGATATTCACACTGAATTTTTATAATAGCAATAATTATTTATACGAAAGACCTAAATACTATCACAACACCCACTTCTCACTTTTTTATTATATTAGGCCATATAATATTGTAAAACCAGCGTATACATTGCCTGATACGATTTTGCTATAAAAAGCTTGAAACAGCCGTAAAAAAGGGGAATTTTTAAAATTCATAACCCGGAGGCCGAGGGTTCAAGTCCCTCTCTCGCTACATAGTCCACAGGACTCAAAATCAACGGTTTGTGTACGCACAAACCGTTTTTTTATGTCTTTTATTTTCTAATCTTTTGTGCAGCATGCACTTCCATATAAGATTAAAAAATAAAACTGGATTCCTGTTATTTGCATAAATCAAACGATATATCATCTAAATAACCTACATAGATTAAGGAGGTATGTTTAAGAAAAACACAAAATCTATATAATTAGTAGAAAGTTAAAACTAGATCTGGTAAAAATACTCTTCTCTCCTTTTCCATGACATGGACCACGGACACAACTACGGCTCGATTAAAGATAATTTGGTGGCGAGGTCTTTTTTAATTTTTAGGATACAGCTAGATTTAGATTTATAAAAAAAGAGCCACAGTTTCTTGTGACTTCTTTTTAAAACTAAACTAACAACTCAAATAATACTTAGCTTTTGGTCGTTTGATAACTATTTTCATTAATTATTACATCAGGTAATGAATACACCTGTTGATTTTCAAAAACTTCTTACTGCTTTTTTAGTTCTTTTTGGAGGGGGCAAAATTTTCACGTTTTTATTATATAATTCCTGTAAAATGGATTTTCGTTTTGGATTTTTAGCCGAAATATCATTTAGCTCGGTTATATCATTTTCAATATTATATAAACTCCCTTCGGAATGCGGATATTTATTTTTATTTGTTTTCCCGTTTTCATTTTCAATCACATTTATATTTCTGACCAGTTTTTCATCACCACTCCTTATAGAGTAAATATTCCTATCATATCGTCTGAAAAACAAATATTCATGAGCTGTTTGTCCTTTTTTATCTCCTATTAAATAGGGAATTAGGTTAACACCGTCAATAACACGGTCTGCCGGCACTGTTGCTCCTGCCAATTCCACCGTGGTTGTAAATATATCCATAGATGACACCATTAAATCAGAGGTTTCTCCAGCTGGTAAAGTACCTTTCCAATTCATCACAAATGGCACTCTAACACCTCCATCATAGACAGTACCTTTACCTTCTCTGAGTGGTAAATTAACCCCTCCAAGGTCATTTGGTCTAGCTAGTGCAGCTCCGTTATCGCTTAAATAAAAAATCAAAGTGTTGTGTAATAAATTTTCATCTTCTAAAAGACTTACTATTTTTCCAACACCATCATCAACCGATAAAAGCATAGATAAATAGACTAGCCGTAATGCTTCCTGATCTAGATTTAATCCTTTAAATTTCCCAAAATAGTAATTCCTGTCATTACCACTTTTTTCCCATTTGTCTGTTTCAAGTTTCATGCGCTCATATGCCGCTTGATACTTCGGCTGATGTTTAACAATTCTTTTTATCAAACTTTCTTTGGTCTGAAATGGACTATGCGGTGCATGGTATGCCACATAGGCAAAAAAAGGATTGTTTTTATTTCTTTTTATAAAAGAAAGAGTTTCATCTGTTACAGCATCCGTTAAATATTTACCATATTCAGGAACAGCAAATTCACCACTTGTCCAACTTGGTGGATTTTTTATTCCTTTTCCCATAAATAACTCTCTATAGTAACCATGATAGTCTTGATTTACTTCACTTCCATTTAAATAATCTTCACCCCAATAGTAATCAAAACCGCGTCCTGTGGGAAACATAGCTAAATCGCTACCTCCCAAATGCCATTTACCAAAAGCTCCTGAAATATAATTCTTTTGTTTAATTATTTTTGGTATGAAAATTTCTGACAATGGTGGTCCCGTATCTCCTTTAGGCAGATTTATATTATCCTCCATTTCAAAACGACTACTTGAACGACCCGTTAAAATTGAAGATCTAGAAGGCCCACAGGTAGAAGATGCCACATATCCATTACGAAAATATACACCTGTTTGTGCTAATTTTTCAAGATTGGGTGTTAAAACATCAACCGAGGCCGGAAACTCTTTTGGGTCGTGAAAGCTAAAGTCTGCATATCCTTGATCGTCTGTTAATATTACAATAATATTTGGTTGCTGGTTAACAGGAGGGGGTTCATTGGAATTTTCTACTTTTCTACTTCCATATGCAAATAATGCTATTGTTATGAGTATTGAAAAAATACCAATATATTTTAATTGTTTGTATATCATAATTTAGTACACTTTAAATTTTAATAATATTTTAATCTTAAATCAAACTGTCAAATTGAAAAAGTATAACAATTTTTAAATGTAACAAAAATACAAATGTAAATTCCACACTTGTAATTAAATTTTACTTTAATTTTATAATTTAAAAATTATTCTAAATAGTTAATTATCAGGTTATCTAAGATTATATCAATACAATTCTACTAGAATTCATAACCCGGAAGTCCCTCTCTCGCTACATAGTCCACAGGACTCAAAATCAACGGTTTGTGTACGCACAAACCGTTTTTTTATGTCTTTTATTTTCTAATCTTTTGTGCAGCATGCACTTCCATATACGATTAAAAAATAAAACTAGATTCCCGTTATTTGCATAAATCAAACGATATATCATCTAAATAACCTAGATAGATTAAGGAGGTATGTTTAAGAAAAACACAAAATCTATATAATTAGTAGAAAGTTAAAACTAGATCTGGTAAACATACTCTTCTCTCCTTTTCTAGAACGGAGATTACAGGCACCCCATTAAAGCCCTGTTAAAAAAGCTTGCCGGCACTCTTTTATTGCGTGCTTCAATTAGAAATGGCTACCAAGTCTATGAACAAAAAAAGAGCCACAGTTTCTTGTGACTCCTTTTTAAAACTAAACTAACAACTCAAATAATACTTAGATTTTGGTCGTTTGATGACCTTTTTGTCTTTTGATGATCAGCATCAGAAATAAAATACAAACGATAATGGTTATGATTCCACCCAAAACGTAAGATGTTGTATTGTCCAATTCAAATCCTTCTGGCGCGATCAAAATATAGGTAGTGCATACCATGGTCATAAAAACAGCAGGAATCAGCGTAATCCAATAAAACTTATCCGTATAGACCAAATACGCGGTAATGGTCCATAATACAACCGTCGCCAAGGTCTGGTTACTCCATGCGAAATAGCGCCAGATGATACCAAAATCTACCTGCGTTAAAATAAACGCTACTACAAATAAGGGGATGCTTAGGTATAATCTATTCTTAATTTTCTTTTGATCTACCTTAAATATGTCGGCAAGGATCAAGCGGGCGGACCTGAACGCCGTATCGCCAGAAGTAATCGGGGCAGCTACAATGCCTAACAATGCTAAAAAACCTCCGATCGTACCCAGCATATTGGTAGATATCTCATTAGCTGCCCAAGCTGCGTTACCATTATTAGCAAGCATGGCATCATTAAGTAAATCTACATTGCCAAAAAAGGTCATTGCGGCCGCGGCCCAAATCAAGGCTACAATCCCCTCCGTAATCATGGTGCCATAAAATATTTTTTTACCAAAAGTTTCATTTTTTAAACATCGGGCCATTAACGGGGATTGCGTTGCATGAAATCCTGAAATGGCCCCACAGGCAATGGTTACAAAAAGAATTGGAAACAAAGGTGTTTCCTCAGGGTTCTTGGTCATATTTCTTAGATTATCAGGTACCATTTCAGGAATGGTATAATCTCCCCAAAAAAGAGCGATGAGCAATCCGATAGCCATTAATAACATAGCCAACCCAAAAAGGGGATAAATTTTACTTATTACTTTATTGATAGGCAATACGGTCGATAGAATATAATAGAGTAAAATTATACCCACCCAAATCCATAAATTCCAAAAATTACCGGTCATTTCAGCTATGATCTTAGCTGGCCCCATTAAAAAAACGGTTCCAACAAAGATCAACAACACAATAGTGAAGAGCCTCATTAACTGCTTCATATTGTTTCCTAAGTAGACCCCTACGACCTCACTAATGCTTAGTCCATCATGTCTTAACGACAACATTCCCGAGAAGTAATCATGAACACCACCCGCAAATATGCTTCCCAAAACAATCCATAAAAAAGCTGACGGACCAAACATCGCTCCGGCAATTGCACCAAAAATAGGCCCTAAACCTGCAATATTCAGAAATTGAATCAGAAATATGCGCCATGCAGGCAGCGGTACAAAATCTACATCATCCCTTAATCTAACAGCAGGTGTCTCTTGGTTTTTATTAATGACGAAAACACTTTCTACAAGCTTGCCATAAATAAAATAACCTAGAATCAATACTACAATAGAAATAATGAATGAAACCATCTGGAAATATAATTATTAGATTATTCGACTCTTTGCTACTAACACACGCTTAAATTAAGAATGGGATTTTCTATTTTTCAGACACCGTTCCGGAAATTATACCACGTAATTCTTTATGCATTTCAGCTGCCACATCAGAATTTTCCGTGATTATGTTATTAGATTCGGATTCGTCCTCGTATAAATCATATAACTGGCCCTGAGCCGAGTCATTTTGCGGTGCAATAAACTTCCATTTCCCCTTTCTTAATCCCATTAGATTATTTGAAGACTGAACAACTACAGATTTTCTAACATCTTTTTCTTCGCCCAAAAGGTTCATGGATTGGTCATAACTATCTATGGCCATATTTTGTGGCACGTTAAAATTAACGATCGAACCAAGGGTTGCAAGTACATCGTTCAAGGCAAAGATCTTATCCGATTTGACACCCTGGGGGATATTTCCCGGCCATTTGGCTATAAGAGGAGTACGAACCCCTCCTTCCCAAATGGTCCATTTAGAACCTCTTAAACTACCGTTCGGATGATGTTCATTCTTGTTTGGCCCTTTTTCTTTAACATCCGACAAATTATTACTTGCGTTTGCCAAATCTATATGAACACCTGTTCTCTCGAACTGAGAACCGTTATCACTGGCGAAAAGGACGATCGTGTTTTCTGCTTGCCCTAAACTATCGAGCGTATTCAATATTTGCCCTACATAGCTATCCAGTTCAGAAACATAATCACCGTACAGCCCAGCTTTTGTGGTACCTATAAATTCATCGCTTACCGATAACGGCACATGGGGAACATACGGTGCATAATATAGAAAAAAGGGATTTTCTTTTTTCTGTCTTGCTCGCTCACTTAAAAATGCGATACTTTTCTTGGTGATACGTTTAAGGTATTGATTGGCCGGAACGATCTCAATATGATCTTTTCCTTTTGCCGAATCGATGTTATAGAATTCATGCCCAAGCGCCGCAACAATAGTATTGCCATCCATTATCCAGCATTCACTTGCGCAACTAAATCCGTACCAATTTTCAAAACCATTATCGACCGGGCCTCCGCTGATCGGTTTTTGTAGATCAATATTCGCACCATTGTTCTCTGCCTTAAATTTTCCATACCCGGCAGGTTTAGCCCCGTCCAATGTAGGAAATGTGGCCCCCAAGTGCCATTTACCATACCCGGCCGTCGTATAACCTGTTTGCCGTAACATTTGCGGTAAGGTCAGTTGGCCTTTATCCATCATAGATGGTTCATAATTTGACAAGACACCTGATTTTTTCCAACTTCTAAAAGGATACGTTCCGGTCATCAGTGCATACCTAGACGGCGAACAGACCGAAACAGGGCAATACGCGTTCGTAAAACTTATACCTTCAGATGCCAATTTATCTAAATTAGGGGTAGGTACCAGAGATTTATCATTATATGATCCCAAGTCACCATACCCAAGATCATCTGCAAATATCAGTACAATGTTGGGCAGGGGTTTCTGTTCTTCTTGTACGTTCGTACATGAAATAAACATAAACGTACTCAGCAGTACAATAGCACTTATTAGAGAACCACTGCCTTTTAAATGTTTGATCTTATTTATACTATCTTCCGATGCTAAATTCATGAAACCGTTATTTAAACTTTCTAGAATTACTCAAGACGTTGACCATTTTTCAATAAAATGGACCTTAAATTTTCATAAGAAATGTCTTGAACCGATTTTTCAGAATCAATTGCCAAAGAAGCTGCGGTTGCCGCAGACTCCCCTAAAACCATAAATACCGGTTCCATTCGTATCGATCCAAACGCAATGTGGGTAGAACTAAGACAAACCGGAACTATCAAGTTTTCGCACTCTTCCTTTTTGGGCACCAAAGACTTATAACTTATTGGATATGGGTCAAAACCGTGGGCTTCTACATTACCCTCATTTTGAACATAACCATTGGCATCTACATAACGTTGCACATTGTGCGAGTCCATAGTATATGCGGCCAAGCCAATAACGTCCTCGGCTACTTCGAGCCCCTCACAATTTTGCTGTGTCATAACATAATCGCTGATCATACGCCTGGCTTCACGAACATATAATTGTTGTTGCCAACCATCTTCTCTTTCAAATTCATCTTTTGTAGTGCCCCATTTTGAAGCCTCATCGCGCACTTCCTTCGGAATCCTTGGGTGATTGGCCAAAGTCCACATTAAGCCCATTTGGTAGTTACGGTGGTCTTCGATTATTTTTTCCCTCTCGGCATATGATGCTTCTGGATAGTTATAGTTTTTTCCTATAAAATCAGTTGAAAACCCAAATCTATTATTCGAATCGGTCTTGCGATTTGGCATACTGGAATTTATCAATGGCAACAACGGACCTCCTTTATAGTACATATCACGTACAGACCCTTTGCGAGCTTCATAATTTCTAAAAAGAAGTTCATAATCCTGCTCATTATAATTTGCAGGTTTTTTGAATGGAATGCGATTGTCCGGATGATCGGTCAAACACATCCTAAAACAATAAGCCTGAATTTTATTGTCTCCTTCCCCCTCAACACCAGGTTTTTCATTAACATTGGGCAAAAGACCGCTCTCTGGGTCCCCTTTAACTATGTAGGGATCTACCCTTGGTATAAAATTGTGGTTAGCTGCATTTATAGAAATCAAATGGGTCAGAGACACGTTATAGTTGTTCGGTTGAACGCCGTTTAGGGTTTCTCCGTATTCCGCATTACCTTCACGACCCACCGTATAACTTACTCCTGCAGTGGCCATTAAATCACCTTCATACGTTGCATCAAGAAACACTTTACCTATAAATCTCTTTCCACTTTCCATGGTAATCGAAGCAATCTTTCCGTTCACCTTCTCTACGCCCGAATCTCTATTTAACCGCTCGTTATATATTACTTTGACCTTCTCTTTTTCTATCATGTCATGATAAACGGATAATGCCGCAGAAGGCTCAAAAGTCCACATGGTAGGTTCTCCTTCTTCCGTACGGGATTGGCCTCCATCTTTATAATCGGATTTCCGTTCCCATTTCCAGTTGCTTTCTTCATCATAATATGTTTTGATATTGGTATAAAATTCCCTGGAAATACCTCCAATGGCCTGTTTGTTACCTATATCCGTTTGGCCCAATCCTCCTGTGGTCAGGCCGCCCAATCTGTTGGTAGGCTCAATCAATACTACCGACTTGCCCATTCTACTGGATTGAATAGCTGCTGCTACTCCTGCCGAAGTACCTCCGTAAACAACTATATCATATTTCTTTTTTTGGGCATGTATACCCTGAAACATCAATATGAGGGCAATAACCCCTAATAATTTTTTCATTTCCTATTGTTTTATCATTAATACCTAGTTGTTGTTTTATTCTAAACAAGAATACAAGTAGTAATTTTTCTTAAAACCTATGATTACAACTTATAGTTCAGATATGTAGACATTAGAAAAATACAGGCCTTTTAACAGGCCTGTATTCCTATGCACCATCTATATTAATACCCAGGATTCTGATCAGACTGATTTACAGCCGGGTTATTATTTATTTCATCTTCGGGTATTGGCCATAAGAGACGTTCATCTATTACGGTTTTTCCTGCAGCGGCAAAAGCTTCTTTAACTTTTCCTGTACGTTTTAGATCGAACCAACGTCTACGCTCTAACAAAAACTCATATCCTCGCTCTTGCAATACGGTATTTTCAAAATCAGCAGCGCCCATTCCAGAAGAATAATCCACCGGAGATGCCGTATTCGGATCATATCCATAAGCTCTTCTCTTTATCATGTTCAAACGCTCCAAGGCAAGTGCCGTTGGACCACCATTGGCTTTACTGGCCGCTTCTGCGTAAAATAAATATGCTTCTGTAAACCTATAGATAGGTACACTATAAACATTTTGCCCAGAAGTGTTGGAAATAAACTTTTTAAAGAGCATTGGTACCGTTTCAGGTAAAGGCACCCACTCCCCTTCTGCATTCTGATACTGCGTATATAAATTAAAATCCTTTCGCAAATCATTATCGTCCCAACTATCACCAATAAATGAATTGGTATCAGGAAGCCATGCAAAGAAACCAGAAGACGAATAATTGTATGGTAATGCCTGTCCTCTGTGTATATATGTTGGAATACCGGAAGTTTTTGTTTCAGAATGATGCACCGACATAATATCTTCGGTACTGGTGTCCACAGCAAAAATCTTATAAAAATCATCTGAGGCTTCAACTTCAACTAAGCTATATGGGCCGTTAACGATTACATCATCGGCTTTGTCAGCTGCCGCTTCCCAATTTTCCAAGGTTAAATAAACATGGGCCAATAGCATTTTTGCAGCCCATTTAGAGGCTCTACCCGTTTGTCCTTCTACTTCGCCAAGACCACTTTCTGCAGTCAAGGCATCGGCAATAATCAATTCGTACACCTTACTTTCGGGTTCCCTTGGGGCTTCTATAGAACTCAAGTCTACACTTTCTTGTGTCTTGATCGGTACAGCACCCCAACCACGAACCAATTCAAAATAACTTAAGGCCCGTAAAAAGTGTGCTTCGGCCAAAATCTTTTCTTTCGCGTCTGCATCTATATCATCTATACCTGGCACATTATCTAAAATGGCATTGGCTCTATTGATCGTAGCATATAAAGATGACCAATTTGAGGCACACCTACCAATACTTGTCTGGTCTAATATCTGGTCCCAAATAGTGATCGGGGCTTGCGACCCTCTTCCGAAAAGAAAATCTCCGTGCAGCTCTGTCATTAAATAATGGTTCATACCAAAAAAGTCGCTTTGCATACCAGCATATACACCGACTATAGCGGCTTGTGCATCTTCCTCGTTATTATAGAAGTTAGACTTGGAAACAAAATCCTTGGGAACTTCCTCCAATGTTTTATCACAAGCAGAGAAACATATGATTATTATTAATCCTAAAACTATATTTTTCATAATGTTATGTCTTTATAAATTAAAATCTAAATTTTAGGCCCATGGCATAGATCTTGGCACTAGGATAACTGCTTTGATCGTGACCAAATCGCAATCGATCTCCAATATTACTAGAATCTGTTCCTCTTGTGTTGGCCTCTGGATCGATACCCGAGTATTTTGTGAAAGTGAACAGATTGGTACCGCTAATGTATAACTGGAGCATATCAAATCCGTTTAGACCTATATCGGAAACAGGAAAATTATAGGCCAATCTCATTGATTTTACACGCAGATAACTGGCATCTTCTATAAATCTATCGGAAACCGTTATTTGGGTTGCACTACTTATTTTTGGGTATTTGGCATTAGGGTCAGGATTCTCCGCTGTCCAATAATTTCCAATTATATCCCTAAACTGATTGTTACCTCGTTGAAAAGAATTTAAATGTGTTCCATTGGTCGCATTAAACAATTCATTTCCTTGTACACCCTCCAACATTACATTTAATTCAATCCCCTTGTAACTGAAATTAGATGTTAATCCATAGATGAAATCTGGATGATAACTACCCAAAATCACACGGTCTTGCGTGTTTATCAACCCATCTGGAACTCCATCGGGTCCGCTTACATCTTTATATTTAATAAAACCGTCTTCATCTAAACCATCTTCCAGAAGTCCATAAAAGACTCCTAAAGGCTCTCCTTCACGTGCAATATTTGCACTTGGCCAAACTGCACTTTGGGCCGCGCCAAAAATATCGCTGTCACCGGCAAGCTCTATTACCTTATTTCTATTGGCAGAAATTTGAGCTGAGATATCCCATTTAAAATCGTTTCTTAGTATATCGGCATCTACACTAAATTCAACTCCTGAATTTTGTATTTCTCCAAGATTTGTAAGAATTGAGCCAAACCCGACACTTGAAGGAAGCGGTACCGAAGCAAGTAAGTCTTTCGTATTCTTTTTGTAGTAATCAAAAACAAACCTCAATCGATTATTAAATAGGTTAAGGTCAAATCCAACATCCAACTGTCCTGTAGTTTCCCATTTCAATTCGCTATTGGAGATACCGGCAGGATAAAAACCGATAACATCCGTCTGGTTACCAAAAATATATTTTGTAGTATTCAATCTATCCAGTGATTGATAAGGACTAAGTGCCGTGTTACCCGTAATACCATAACTTGCCCTTAATTTCAGGTTAGAAATGGTAGCGCTGTTTTTAAGAAAGTTCTCATCTGAAACACGCCATGCCAAAGCTGCTGAAGGAAAATATCCCCATTTATTATCTGCCCCGAATCTAGATGAGCCATCAGCCCTGATACTGGCCGTAACCATATATTTTCCGTCATACGAGTAGTTTACCCTAGAAAGAAAAGAAGCCAATGTCCAGTCAAAATAACCCGACCAAGGATTACCAACAGTCTCGGCCGCGGCCAAATTAAAGTTCTCCGTAATATTATTGGAAAAGCCACTCACATAAATTCCGGAATAACGGTTCATTTGTGTTTGATACGTTGCCCCTCCTATTACGTTTAAACTATGTTTTTCATTGAAGGTTTTAGAGTAAGTCAGGATATTTTCGGTAAGAAAAGAATTAAAGTAGTTATTTCCTTCTTGGGCCGACCCCCTATCGTTTTCATATACGATCGGATTAAACTGCTCGCTACGTAAGTTTCGATATTGCAACCCTAATAAAGTCTTAAAAGAAAGACTCGGGGTTATCTGAAAATCGAAAGTTGCATTTGCCAAGGCACTATTAGAAAAACTTAAGTTTTTATTAAGGGTGGATAATAATGGATTTCTCATATCGGCCGACCCAAAATTATACACCTGTCCTATTTGTGTAGGTAGGCCTTCTTCATCATATAATGGAAGTGTAGGAGGCGCAGAGGCAGCCGCAGAAAGCATTGATGTACCACGGTATCCATTGTCTACATTAACAGTATTTGTCTCATTTCTAGACAACTGTATGTTAACACCCATTTTTAACCAACTTTTTAATTCTTGATCTAAATTGACCCTAACAGAACCCCTGGTCACACCAGAATTTTCAATGATACCATCCTGATCATAATAATTACCAGAAATAGAATACCTTCCTTTTTCAGAACTTCCAGAAAAAGTTACCGTATGGTTTTGAACCGGTGCGGTTCTAAAAATAGCACCCAACCAATCTGTTCCTGGATTTTCTATTTCAGAAATATTAAAATATGGCTCCAAACCTTCGTTTTTAAGCCATTCATTGGCTATAGTCGCATATTCTTTGGCATTAAGCACATCATATTCATTTATGGCTTGTTGCATACCAAAAAAGGTATTGATCTCCACTTTACTTTCTTGATCTTTCTTACCCCTTTTAGAGGTTATAATTACGACACCGTTTGCACCACGAGATCCATAAATTGCGGTAGCGGAGGCATCTTTTAAAATATCAACCGATTCAATATCCGCAGGATTTAGATAATCGATACCACTAGTTACCGGAAACCCGTCCACCACATACAATGGCTGATTATTACCGATCATAGAATTTCCTCCTCTGATTCGCACCTCTATTCTAGAACCCGGTGTACCTGAATTTTGAGAAACCCTAACCCCAGAAGCCCCAACCTTAAGTGCCTGAGCCATATTGTATACGGGAACCGATTCTAATGTTTCGGTTTTAACTTGAGAAACCGACCCTGTCAAATCGGCCTTTTTCATGGTTCCGTACCCCACTACAACAACTTCTTCCAAACCTGCTGCGCTTTCTTCCAATACAACATTAATATTGGTACGCCCTTGCAGCGAGACCTCTTTAGTGGCAAAGCCCAAATACGATATAATTAAAACGGCATTCTCATCTGATGTAGTTATAGAAAAATTTCCGTCAAAATCTACGGTAACACCATTTGTGGTACCTTTCACAATTACATTTGCGCCTGGCAACGGTGCCCCGTCAGTATCGACAACAGTTCCAGAAACTGTTTGTTGGTACATCCCAACATTCAATGTTTCATTTTTCTGGTTATTAGCCTCTACATCTTTTTTCAAGAGTATTTTACGGTCTGTAATCTCATACGATGTATTTACATCCCTGAACAAAAAATCTAAAACCCTATTAATAGGTGCATTTTGCAATTTAATGGTCACCCTTCTTTGTAAATCGACAGATTTTGTATTGAAAAAAAATCTGAATTCACTTAGACTTTCTATTTCATCTATAACCTCCCTAACGGTAGAATTCTCTTTTTCAATTGAAATCTTCGTCTTTTGAGAATAAGAGCTGGCTTGCATAAGGAAACTTATTGCAAGAAAAAAAAGAAGTGATAACTTCATTTTTAAGTAATAATTTAAGCGCCAAGGAAGACAACCCGACGACATTGGTGGTTTTTTCATAATTTTGAGTGTTAATTTGTGATTACGCTTTAAGTGTGGTCATTCTTATAAATCGGGAAATGTTACAGCATTTTCCGATTTTTTTATTTTGATATAACAAAATTTAAAAACGACCAGATGTGATCGATCGGTCTTATTTCATATGATTATGGTTTAGTTAATTATTATTTTGTTCTCTACAATTTGATATTCTATCTTATATACCTTGTTAAAATATTTGAATACCTGTTCTATTGTTTCATGCTCCATCTCTACAGTGGCATTAAATTTTTCGGTATCGAGCTCTCTATTATTATTAATGATTACCACATTATAATGCCGCTCTAACTTTTTAATGATGTTTTTAAATGATTCATCCCTAAAAATGAGATTCCCGTTCATCCAAGACGTATATATATCGGTATTTACTTTCTTATCGGCGATCGCACCTTCCTCTTTATCAAAAACCCCCAAATACCCAGGTTTTAAATAAAATTCTTTGTCAGCACCTACTTCCATTAAATTTGATAGGCTTACAGACCCTTCCACCAATACTACTTTCGTTTCACGATCCTCGGTATAATTGGAAACATTGAACTTAGTACCATAGACCTTTACATCTAAATCTTGAACATTTACGACAAACTGTTGGTTTACATTTTTACTAACCTCAAAAAAGGCTTCTCCTTTTAATATTACTTTTCGTGGCTTGTTTTTTTGAAAAAAGGTAGGGTACGTAATAGAACTACCTGCATTAAGATGCACTTTGGTACCATCGGACAGCACTACACCAAATCTTTTTCCTTTTGGAATGCTCAATGTGTTATATTCTGGAGTTGGATCGGCATGTGAATCATAAATTATCTTACTATCGTCCTTATTTCCAACTACATTGCCATCGGCATCCACAATGGTCATAGAATCATCTTCCCTTATAACCTGTTTCTGTCCATTGCCAAGCTCCAATGTAATTACATCTTCCCTAGGGCTCACCACATTGCTCGTTTTTTCGGTAAACAAATTATCGTTCACTAAAAAGCCCAATCCTAAAAATACTATGGCTATGGCGGCGTACTTAAAGACATTTAACAGTATGGTTTTATGGGCCGCTTTTTTCTCATTGTGAATTTCCTTTAAAAGTTCATCCCTTACTTTATCTATTTTTGAATCGTTCATGGCTACGTTAATCGCGAAATGGGTTTGAACATATGACTTAAAAATCTCATGGTTTTTTTCTTCCGCAAGCCAATTGTTCAACATATCCAAATCGTTGATATCGGCTGACTGGGAAAAATACTTTACTATAGCATTTTCTATTTTTTTTAAACCCATCGAATTTTTCTCCTTTCTAATTAATACAAGCGAAATTTACAATACCCTAACTTTTTTTTGATATTTTTTTCATAATCACATATTTTTTGCCGTTAATTTGTCAAATAACCACATTTCATGAATAACGAAGAAAACAGGAAGTTGATAGAAAGACTCATTTCGGGGGAAGAAAAAGCGTATATGTTTCTTTTAGAAAAATATCATAAACAATTGGATGCCTACGCAATAACGTTAACCAATGATCAATCTTCGGCACAAGACATTGTTCAAAATGTATTTTTAAAAACATGGAAATCCAGAAAGAAACTTAATCCGGAATTTTCTATCCGCAACTTTCTTTACAAATGTGTTTATAACGAATTCTTAAATCTATACCAGCAAAACAAGGCCGTTACGTTATTACATAAAAAGCACATCGAATATGCTTATGAGGTAGCTGTTGAGACAGATGACGCCAGTATGCACAAAATGATGGCTATTGTGAACAAGGAAATTCAAAAATTGCCTCCAAAATGCAAAAAAGTATTTGTACTTAGTAAAAAGGAAGGACTCACAAATAATGAAATAGCCAATTATCTAAATATATCCATTAAAACCGTAGAGGCCCAAATAACCAAGGCATTTAAAATTTTAAAAGATAAATTAGGCGAGAAATACGAAACAATATTGTTTCTTCTTATTGGTGATAGTATAAGAAAATTAAAGACGGCCCCACAGGCAATGGTTACAAAAGAATTGGAAACAATAACTTTAATGAAGTTTTAGAAAAATAGATAGTTCTAACTAGGGAAAACTTACACTAGAAGTGGGAAGCCTACAAAAGCAATAAACAAAACTACCAGATTTAGTGATACATCAAAGTTTCTTACTCTTCCACTTAAAAATCGTCAATTAGAATATTTTGTTTATTAAATTTAAAATCACAATTTAACCCGTTCAGTATGGATTTATGAATTTACATTTCAAATCTACACTGCGCATAGCTAAACCATTCATCATAATTATCAGGATAATCGAAAAAGAAATAAATGATTTCATTGAATAAGACCATCGCATATACCAAAAATTGGAAACACACTTTTTGGACTGCGTTATTGTTAGGTGTATTACTTCCACTCTTGTTAATTACCTTAGAACCTTTTGATAATAGCAATAGTTTTTCTTATAAATATGTGATTCTTTCAGGTTACGCGCTTTGCATAACAATCCCCATACTACTTGTTCATCCGATAGAAAATTACTTTTACAAAAGTCAAACAAAACGTTGGTTCATACTAAATGAGGTTTTTTATATCATCTCAACACTCTTTATTATATTTCTCTTTGCCTTTTTTTATCATTTCTTTATAATAAGTGGTCGAACATCGTTTACTTTCGATTTGATATGGGGTTTTATAAAATCTTTCGGATTTCCGTTCATACCTATTATAGTCCCTTTTTGGTTGTACCTACGTTCTAAATATGGTTTAATAGAAGTTCCGATGTACGATGAAAAGAACATCGAAAAAAACAAAACCATTACTATTAACGGAAACAACAAATCTGAAACTTTAAAAATTTTCGAGTCGGATTTTGTTTTTGCGAAAGCGCAACAAAATTATGTGGATGTTTATTATAAAACCGAAATAGGGATTCAACAAAAAACCTTTCGTAATACCTTATCGAATATTATGAAACAATTACCCAAGGCATGGCAAGTACATCGCTCTTACTTGGTTAATCTGGATTATCTTAAATCTCTAGAAGGAAACGCCAGAAAACGTTTTATTAGAATTTCTGCAACTGAAGAAACCATTCCTATCTCTCAAGTGTATTACGAAGCTTTGCATAAAAGGCTTTCAAATTCGTCCCAATAGCCTTCAAAATAATCCCAAACACTTCAATTTTAAACCAAATATTTCAAATTAATCACACTTTTTTTTTGCTTTTATTTTTTTGGATTCTATTTGTAGAGATCTTAAAAAAAGCAAAAAAAAATGAATATCCGTACACTCTTTATATTAGTGGTTTCTATTGTATTTTTTACAAGTTGCTCATCAAGTAAATATGTAAACTATTTAAAAGAGCATACCGAGGTGGTTAAAATGAAAGATACACTTTGGTTCAATTCATTAGATAATAATTTTTATCAGAACAAACTTTTTTTATTGGGTGAAGTGCACGAAGTTGAAACTTCGCCCAGAATTGATTTTGCACTATTTACCCAACTTAACGAAAAAATAAAAATAGACGTTTATTTGGCAGAAATGGATATGGCCCAAGCCTATTACCTCCATGAATATTTAAAAGGCTCAAATAATCTTGAGCTCAAAAATATATTAAAAAAATGGCCTGTTTTTATAGGTACCGTTTCTAAGCAATACAGAAATAAATGGGAAAAAATGAGAGCATATTATAAACTACTTCCTGAAAATTCAAAATTTGAACTTGTTGGTATCGATAGAATTGCGGACTTTGATCTAGTTAGAAAATTGTTGAAAGAAAAACTGCCTGAAAAATATCATAAAGAGATTCAGAGCGAAAACGACTCCTTAATTTCATGGTCTATAAGCAACCTAACCAATATTATACAAAAAGAAAAAATAAGATTAAACAAGAACACTATTGATTTACTGTCAAATATCGAGTTCAACCTTTCTAATTACACACAAACCAGAAGCAGAGACAAATTTATGCACCAAAACTTCAAAAGGATGCACGAACAAAATCAATGGAAAAATAAGAATATCTATGGGGGATTAGGGTTTTCTCATACGCTACAGGCCTACAACTACACTTTTGCCGGACGCATAAAGAAAGACACAACATTACGCTATAAAGATAGAATGGTGAGTCTAAACAGCTTGTATGTCGATTCTAAATTAACTGTAGACAGCAGGGCATTACCTAAGTTTATGCAAGACAAAGGGAAAGAATTTACAAGACTAAACTACTCACAAGACAATAGACTATTTATGTATATACAAGGCATAGCCGACTATAAAAGGGTAACAGACCCCAAGACCATAAGTTTGATCAAGTTAGATGCCCAAGGTTCACCTTATTTAAATTCGACCAGGGGAACTAAAGTAAAAAAACTGATAACTGTTTGGGATGCTTATGACATTTTAGAAGGGACATCTACCACGGACTATGCACAATACATATTTTTTGTTCGAAATTCGGATTGGATTCAACCCGACGAAAAGTAACAGCCTGCAATAAACTATAGCCGTGAAGAGACATTAAGACCTGGGTTCTATGCTTAAAGATTAAAAAATCAGATTCTTTGAGCTTTTTTATTGATACTATTTTCTAAAAATATGGTGCTGCGTAGCGGTAAAAAAATCTCTGAACACCAAGTTGATACAATGGCCCTCACTGGCCGCACGGATCCCCAAACCGGGAAAAATTTCTATTATGGCCCGCGCAAGCGATTGCACCGAAGCTGTCGCCTTTTGGTGTATATCGCCGATCCATGCTTCAGGAACCCTATCGCCCCCGGCAACCTTCTTGTGCATGCGATCCGCAAAATCTATGACTGCGGCATCGGCATTTTCAATGGCCTTTTGAAGGCTTTCCAACTTTTCAACTGAGCCTATCAGCTCTTTCGCCTCTTCTAAAAAATGGTCTGCCATTCCAATATAATTAACCCAAAGCGTTAAGTCGGCAAATGGGCCAAAGGGTATTTTGAATATAGCATGGGGTTGGTGTACATCATGGTATACAAAGCTGTATTTGGCATGCACCCATTTAGAGGCAACCTCAAAAGAGTCTGTAGCCGTGGCCTTTAATCCCACGGTATTCCAATCCTTAATGATCCTCACCTCTTCCTTTTTTATTACAAACGAGCGTATCAACGGAGAGCCGTCTGCCTGTAATATATCTTTGCCATTCTCCCGTATCTTGGCATTTAAGGTAAAATGGGTCAGAAATGGGGCTCCGGTAGCATATTTCCATGTACCCGATAACACATAACCATCCCCTACCCTTTCCGCAACACCAAAAACACCACCGCTTCCCCCAAAACATATGGGCTTCTCCTGATCTTTAAAAATTTCATCGGCCACGGGTTTTTGTAGATTTCCGATAAAAAAATTGGCACCGCTACACAGGGTTACGGTCCACCCCAAGCTACCATCGATCTTCGCCAGTTCCCTCAATTTTCTTAATCCATCGGGTAATGCCATTTCGAGTCCGCCATAAGACTTGGGCACCCACAGGTTCCATAAATTTTCTTGGGCAATGCGATCCAATACCCTTGGGGAGAATTCCGCCTGTCCAAAATCGAATTCGTTAAACTCTTTCATAGATACCGTCATTTTCTTCTGCAATTATTTTTTTCCATTTGATATAGCCAGAGATAGCCACCATGAACAAAAAGGTGGTCAGTCCTGCATAAATGAACAAGCCTTTATAGATCAACAAGGGTATAGAGATAAAGTTGCTGATATTCAGATACACCCAACATTCGATCTTTCTTTTTGCCATCTGCCACATACCGGCCCATGCAAAGGAACAGGCCACGGCATCCCAATAAGGCACATCAGAATCGGTGTGCTGCCCAAGCCAATAGGCCATTAGCACAAAACAGGCAAGAACAATGCCCAAAGCAATGCCATGCTCTCTTTTATTAGAATATGAAATGGGTGTTTCCTCTCCTTTTTTACCCAATTTCCAATAGACCCATCCGTAGATACTCATGACCAAATAGTATAGGTTGAGCAAAATATCGGCATATAGCTGCGAACTATACATCACATAGATACCGATCAATATGGAAATAATGCCAAAAAGGTAATTGTGCACATTGTTCTGCCGTGCCAAAAGTACTTGGGCCACGCCAAAGGCGGTGCCGATCCATTGTAATACGATCAATGATAAAAAGAATTCCATTTGCATTTGGTTGTCCATCACTATTATGGGGTACCAAAAATGGAATCTAGGGCGAATGCCCTACCAATTTCCCTACGCCAGCATTACCTGGATCAGGTGCGAAGTGGTCCACTTCCGGGTATGATCTCAGCCCTGTTAAAAGGGCACCCCAATGTATGGCGTAAATATAGGAAATAGTTGTTGATTTCATGGATTATTTGATGGACAACAAAAGGTTAAATTAAAGAAGGAACCTCTTTGGTCCTTCCCCCGGATTATTGGCCTTTATACAAACCCCACAGAAACAAGCATCTATCCTAGTTGACCTATCCACTTTCGCAAACACCAAAAAATCCATTACATTAGTCGTCGCCATTACATAGACCTGCATACTGGGGAATATGAAACGAAAGACGATTTGAAAACGGAAACGGACATAGAAACCATTTCGGAACTGGAAAAGTGGCTAAAGGATAACTGCTACCCCATGCACGGGTATAGCATTAATGGAAATGCTATTTACGAAGGCTATGGACTCGAAAAAAACGGCAAGCGTTTTCAATGGTTTTATACCGAACGAGGGGCCAAACAGCCCTTAAAATATTTCGCGACCGAAAAGAAAGCTGTAGCCTACGCCTTGAAAAAAATAAAAGCCGATGAGCATGCCAATCGGAATTATATTGGAATGTACACATCGGAAGGGAAAGTTGAAAAAATTTTATCGGAACTCAATAAACGCGGAGTTGAATATTGGACCGACAAAATTCCCTATGGTGGTCCGCAAGACTGGCGGACCCGTATTTTTGTACTTGGTTGCGGAATTAAAAAAGTGCAGGATTTAATTCAAAACGAATAACACCGATGGCAATAGGATTACTATACACGAATAAAACCAACTACAGCAAATTAGTAGCCCCATGAGCAAGTTTTTAAAAACACTACCCGTTTTATTCCTGATAATTCTTGGTGGTAGGGCACAGGAGAGCAAACCAAAGGACTTTATTCCGAAAGGATATATAGAGTTTGAAACCTATTTTGGAGATCTGAATAACGATGGACAGGAGGATTGTGTGCTACTAATCAAGAAAACGGACACGAATAATGTGGTTAAAAATCGGTTCGACAAAATGGTCGACAGAAATAGACGGGGAATAATTGTATTGTTTAAAAGCAAAGACAGGTATAGGCTTGCCGATAAAAATTACGACTGTTTTTCACCTGAAAATGAGGATGGCGGGGTTTATTTTCCACCCGAATTGTCAATAGAAATTAGAGACGAAAAATTATACATCCACTATGCACACGGCAGGTATGGCTATTGGACTTACACCTTCCGCTATCAAAATGAAAATTTTGAATTGATCGGATACGATTCCAGTAGCAATCGTGGACCGATCATAACTAAAGAAACCAGCATCAACTTCTTAACAAAAAAGAAATTGACCAAAGAGAACACCAATGAGAATGCGGAAGGCGGTGATGAAATTTTTAAGGAAACCTGGAATACGATTGAAATAGAAAAGCTGCTAAAACTCTCTAAAATAAAAGACTTTGATGAATTGGACATGTACCATTATTAAATATAAAACTGTCCAAAACAAAGACTTAAGGTAAAAAACAAACAGATTCTTCCTTGATCCGAGACCATACTTTTCTAGGCCATTGATTCTATAAAACAGATTCTTTGGGCTTTTTTATTCGATTCACCTTCTATTGATCTAGACAACACCGAAACCTTGGTTGCATCGTATGCCCTACCGGATTTTGTTATCTTTAAACAATAAAAAAAGGAAACAGAAATGGCGGCACCATACCCATCTACGGGTACCAATAAATAATGTCCAAAGGCTTTTATTGCTACGTTATGCACGGCATACCACGCAACTCGCCATAGCCGTCTGGCCGTTGTATAGCATATGAAACACTAGTAACATAAAAAATCAATTTTGCGAAAATTCATTTTTGAAAAAACAAAGTACGGCTTCGAGTTGCTAATGGATTTACACAAGTTTGAGGGTAATCCAAATGTCTTCTTTGACCCCAATCCACAGACCACCGATTTTTTTGAGATTATGATTTTTGAAAAGGCGAATGGAAGCATAGAATTGAACGGGCAATTGTTGGAGATCAAGGAGAATAGCTTTTTTTTTATTTCCCCCTTCCAAAAAAAAAGCTGTATGATCGACCTATCCGGCATTAAGGGTTTTCATCTTGTATTTCAGAGTGATTTTTTATCCGACTTTTTTGGGGACAAACTGTTCACCTACCGGCTACAGTATTTTTACAATTCGCAACACCCACAATTTTTGCAACTCGGAAAAGAGGATTACACCATTATAAGTTTGGCGCTGAACGAAATTATCGCCGAGATAAAAAATTATCAAAATGATAGTCCCCATATCTTGCGCTCGCTATTGTATTTTTCTTTGTCAAAGCTCAATCGGTTGTATTCAAAATGCTATAACATTTCATCGAACACGCAATCGAATTCAAAAATCTATAAATTCAAAGAACTACTCGAACAGAAAATTCGTAGCGCGCATACGGTCAAAGAGTATTGCGAATTGCTAAAAGTAACACGCCATCAACTAAATACGATGGTCAAAGAACATACAACAAAGACAACAAAGGAAATTATCAGCAATAGGTTATTGCTTGAGATAAAAACGGAACTCCGCTATTCCGATAAAACCATATCGGAAATTGCCCATGACCTAAATTTTAGTGAGCCAAATAACTTGACACGATTTTTTATGAAAATGGAAAATATCAATCCTACCGACTACAGAAAAAATTACCAAAATGATAGTAATTATCAGTAAAGTGATACGGCGATTAGGCTATTAAACCTGATTTTTGTCAAAAACAAAAAATGTAAGTCATGACAAAATTAATTGCTTCTATCATTGCTTGGTTGGGTTTTCAAATGGCTATTGCCCAAAACGCTGAAATAAAAGTAGCCATGGTCGCCTCGAATTGGAATGTTTC
Source organism: Maribacter sp. MMG018 (assembly GCF_018100785.1). GTDB lineage: Bacteria > Bacteroidota > Bacteroidia > Flavobacteriales > Flavobacteriaceae > Maribacter. The sequence goes on from NZ_JAGJEC010000002.1 coordinate 1,009,955, forward strand.
AGAAGAAGCTACGTTCGAAAAATTTGACAATAGGGAAACCTTGGTATTAAACGGGGGAAGGATTACGGTTAAAGATCAAAAATTTGCAAACGGTACTATTGAAGTGGACGTATATGCAAACACAATTAGAAGTTTTGCCGGTATTACCTTTAGAAGGCAAAATAACGATATGGAAGAAGTATATATGCGAATGCATAAATCGAACCAAGTTGATGCCGTTCAGTATACGCCCATATTTAACAATGAATCGAATTGGCAATTATATAGGGAGCAACAAGCAAGGGTCTCATTTAAGGAAACAGGCTGGAACAGCTTACGAATAGAAGTAAACAACCAAAGTGCCGAGGTTTTTGTAAACGATAAAAAAGTCATGACAATTGACCAACTAAGAACAGCCCATAATACGGGCGAAATTGGGCTTTTTGCCTTGTTCCCAAATCGGTTCTCCAACTTTAGGTTTACACCCAAAGAAGCCGTAGAAAGTACCAAAAAAGACAGCATTGCCCCTGTTGACCCTGCAATTATTACAAAATGGGAAATAACGGAATCAAAACCCTACAAGGCAGAAGAGATACACTATGAAAATTTTTTAAAGGAAGAATACATTACCGTTGCAACCGAGGCGACAGGTCTTTTGCCTATTTCCAAATACATAAAAAAGTCATCTTCCGGCAACTTCGAACAGAATGGGGAAGATTATATCGTAGCATCAACTACGGTACATTCCGATAATGACGAAACAAAACTTTTCTCATTTGATTATAGTGACAGAATAATAGTCTATTTAAACGGAAAAGCAATTTTTAAGGGCAATAATGCCTTTAGGGCAAAAGGAATTCAATACATGGGACATATTGATATCAATACCAATAAATTATACCTGCCCCTCAAAAAAGGAGTAAACAAAATTCATTGTGTTGTTATGGATAAGGCAAACGGTTGGGGGTTAATTGCCAAATTGGAATAAAAAATACGCTTTACAACAAAAGGAACCGTTGTAGCCAATTAAAGAATCACTCGAATTTTGATTGAAATTCGAGTGATAATTGTAAATTAACTATTGATCTAATCGTTGCTTTACTGATTGAGCCGTGTCTAAAATAGATTTCTGAAAGGAAATAGGCTTCCAATCAAACACTTCCTTTGTTTTGCTTACATCTGCATTATAAGTGTTTCCGATAAAAGGCTTCATACCTTTTAAATCACTGTTAAACTTAGACATGAATTTTAGCAGGAAATTTGGACCTTCGAGTGTACTAACTTTTTCATTTCCATTTGATTTTAGAATTTGGGCCATTTCTTTAAATGAATATGGATTTTCGGTCGCCACAACAAATCGTTGTCCATTAGCTTTCTCATTTTCTAAAGCCTTCACGTGAATACTGGCAATATCCCTTACATCTGACATATTAATACGCACTTTGGCAAGCATTGGCATTTTACCAGATATCATGTCTTTAACAATATTCATTGATTCACCAGAGAGTTTATCTGACAAGGTCGGGCCCCAAATCGGACCTGGATTAATAACGACCAATTCCAACTTATTATCACCTTTTTGAGTTTCAATAAAATCCCAGGCACTCTTTTCTGCAAGGGTCTTACTTTTTACATAGGCGGACATATTTTTAGCATTCGGATTAGTCCATGTATCTTGATCTATATTCAACGACTTATTTGCATCACCGAACATAGCTACTATAGAAGAAGTTAAAACTACGCGTTTCACACCAGTACTTTTAGCAAATTTTAAAGCTCGTTGTGTACCTTCAATAGCAGGTTTTATTAGCTCATTTTCATCTTTGGGTTCACTTGCTACATAAGGCGAAGCAATATGTAGAACATAATCACAATCTTGCATTGCTTCCATCCAACCTTCATCTTTTAAAAGGTTAAGTTCGCAAAACTCTAAATTACCATTAGGTTCAACTTCTTTTTTTATTGCCCTTGTTAATTGCCCTGTTTTAGATAAGTTTCTAACTGAACCTTTAACTGCATAACCATTTTTCAACAGTTCCACTGCTGCGTGCAGACCAACATATCCTGAAACGCCCGTTACCAATACTTTTTTCATTTTATTATATCTTATTTACATCAAAATATTACTTGCAAATTGCAAGCAAAGATAACTTATTACTTTTATTTTGCAAGTAATAAACAATAAAAACGTATTTTTACAGAATCGTATTAAGGTTATACTACATTTAAAATGGAACATAAATTTAGATGCAACTGCCCAATTACCAGTGCTATTGATATTATTGGAGACAAATGGTCTTTAGTAATTATCAAACAAATGTTGACCGAAGAGAAAAAAACGTTTAAAGATTTTATTGAGAGCGAAGAAGCTATCGCAACAAATATCTTGTCATCGAGATTAAAAATGCTCGAAGAATTTAAAATTATAATGAAGGGAAAACTTCCTGAAAACAAAAAAACAAACATATATACCTTAACCGAAAGGGGACTTGCACTAGCACCATTGATTGTAGAACTATCAATTTGGAGCGATAATCATCTACGGGAATTTCATTCAGATCTATATGCAGGAGAACAGCTAGATATGATAAGAAGTAACAAAGAAAAGTTTATTAAAGTTATAGTAGAAAATTACAAGAAAAATAACTGGCTAGAACACCGGTAACCCTTGCGCAAGCCTTTTATTACCACGACAGCTATTGATATAAACCTCCTATACGGAGCATAAAACCATAAAAAAAATCATTCTATCATAAGGTAGAATGATTTTTAATTAATAAGTACTCTCTTTCAGAATTAATCTGTAGTAATTTTTATCAATAAAGTACTTTTACGAATCTTGCATGGTATCGGTAATGATAATTTCTCGCAAAGAAACTGATTGTGGTAATTCATAGGCATACTTAATTGTTTTTGCTACATCATTTGCTGTAATATTTACTGCCCCAACAGCATTTTGCCAATCTTTATAACCATCAATTATATTCTGGTCTGTAGTATGGCTTAACAGTTCTGTTTGAACTGCTCCTGGCATTATTGATAACACCCTAACATTAAAAGGGGACATCTCACCACGAGCCACCCTAGTTAATCCTGTAACACCAAATTTACTAGCACAATAAGCAGCATGATTTTCAAATGGTTGTAAACCTGCAATAGAAGATACATTTATTATAGTTCCGCTTTTACGTTCTTTCATATCATTCATAACCACTTGCATACCATTCATGACCCCCATAACGTTAACATCTAACATAGTTTTCCATTCCTTAGTATCTTGACTGGCAATATTACCTAAAAGCATTACACCCGCATTATTAACCAGTAAATCCGTTTTGCCATAAATAGCTTCGGCATCACGTACTGCAGTTTCAAATTGTTCTTTGTCAGTTACATCAACTTTTTTACAAATAACATTTGGTAAATTTAAAGATTGCATTTTTTCAATTCTACGTGCCAATAAAAGTAGCGGATAACCACTTTTTGAAAACTCTTTAGCCATTTCCAAACCAAAACCAGAACTTGCTCCTGTAATTACAACTAACTTATTATTAGTTTTCATTATAATAGATATTTAAATTTTTAATGATAATTATACCCTATGTTTCAAAGACATGGCAAAGGTATATTGTACATTTACATTCTTAAAATACCAATATTAAATACCTATTATAACTTTTACTTATGGATGGGCGATTACTAAAATTTTTTGTTGCTGTTTACGAAGAAAAAAATTTAACAAGAGCCGCTGAAAAGTGTTTTGTCTCACAACCGAACATTTCTAACGGATTAAAACAACTAGAAGAAGCACTTGGAAAACAGCTATTTGTAAGAAACAAAAGAGGGGTAGAAATTAAAGAAGATGCACATTATTTATACCCGGTAGCAAAACGATTATTAGGTGAATTAAATGCTATTCCTGAAATGTTTAAAGATGAAAATTTTAAACCTAAAATAATTATTGGCATAGCCGACAGTCTACCGCAATATCTTAAAAGTGAATTTTTTAAAAAAGCATCAGAAGTATTAGGCCCAATAGAATGGGACGTTAGACCCATTGGACATGAATGCGACATAAACTTATTAATTAGAGAATGGAAATTTGAAGAACATCTATTTTTACCTATACTTAAAGAGAATTATGTACTGTGTGTTCCCGAAAACAATCCATTGTCTAAAAAAGATAGTATTAAAATTAAAGATTTAAATGGCGAACCGTTTATTCATTGCCCTCCTTGTGAAGCCCACCAACAAAGTCTATCTATCTTAAATAATTCAGGTTTAAAATGGAATGCTGTTGCCAATTGCCAAAGTAAAAACGAGGTTTTAACGCTACTAATTTCCGGACTTGGTATTACTTTTTTACCTGAATTTTTTGTTAGTGACTGGACGGGATTTAAAGTGAAAAAACATGATGGCCCTGTAAATTTTAGAGAAATAGGCTTATCCTATGCTCCAAAAAGCTTAGAAAATTCGAAAATTTCTGAATTGATAGATTACTTTTCTAAGAATATAAATGCTTTTTTTAAATAATAAAAGCTTGCTATATCAATTTATCGCACCTGCGATTTTGAAATCTGGTTGGGATGAGCAAATACAATTAGGACGTGAAATTTTCTTTACACTTTGTAGAAGTTCAGAACAAGTATTAAAAAGTACTTTTCACCAAGGTTGTCAATACCCTTCGGGATACACACCATACATCAACCGTTGTAGTGCATTTGAGAAAAAGAAAACTTATTGGAGAATTTAAATTGAATTTACAATCAATCCAACTAATTAACGTTTGATAAAATACGCAAATAATTTAATCCCAAACCAAATGAAATTAATTGTAAAATGTAAAGATTGTCGGGAAGAAAACAAAGTGCCAAACTATGCCGAAGACCGAGTTAATTATGCAAAGGAATTTGGTGATGAATTTGATTTGAAATGTAAAAAATGTGATAAAATAAATAAATATCACGTGGACAATATAAGAGCCGAGGGATATAGTTTAGGAGAAATAATCGTAAACCGGCTGATTATAATAGGAATTGTTGCAGTAATATCAATCATTTTAAAAATAATTTTCTGGAGTAATCCGATAAGTTGGAGTTTTCTATTATTCCCAATTGCAGCCTTATTCTTTTTTAAAAATAACGACTCCAAAAAGCAACTTAATTTCAATAAGCATAAATTGAAAGGACGAGTGTCTATGGGCGGATTTAAACGATAATAATAGCGTTAAAAAAACGCACTACAACAAAGCATCGAGGTTAAAAACAACAGATCCTTCCTTGATCCGAGACCATATTATTTTAGGCCCATTGATTCTGTAAAACAGATTCTTTGGGCTTTTTCTGTAGTACGCTTTTCTGTAAAAAAATAGTATATAAATTTTTATATTGCCTTGTATTCGGATATGTTAACCTATTGTTTTACAACCGAATAAAGAGGTGTATATGTATAATGGCATGCATATACAGTTGTTAGGTGCAAGTTGACATACAACCCAAAATTAATGCGATATTTTCATATTCAGATATTAAACGGCATTCGAAAGGAATGGAGAAAAGGAGATTCTGAAAAAACAGACTTTAATAATTTTTACAAAGACATTCTCAATGGAATTGACAATATTTCAAAATTTAATTTCCAAGGCAAAAGATTAATTAAAAGAGCTGGGGAAACTCTAGACGTGGAATGGATGGATAATATAGATTATGAGTCTAAAAACTATGAAGACCTATTCTATAAAGTTCAAGATTTACTAATTGAATATGAAGGTTTGTCAAATGATTTATATAAATCACATTATCAACATTTAAAGTTAATTAGAGAAGATGTTTTTGAACAAACAAGACTTGAAATTAACCCTTTACTTCCATCAAGAAAAAAATGCATATGGTTATGCACGACTGACACAATTGAGAGTTGGTGGGATACTTTTAAAAATCACCCAAAAAAGAGAATAATAGAAATTGAGTTATCAACTATGGGAAAAAAACACGTTGCTGATGCAGAATACATAACAACGGAATTATTCAGTATTCAGGAATGGAAAACTTTAGCAACTGATTATTGGAAAGGCATAAAATCTTCTAATCCTCATTTGGAAATACTATATGAGGGGAAATTCAAGATAATTAATGAATACGAAAAAATTGAATTAATTTAAAAACCAGCATCTAATAAATATTGCAGGTAATGGCCCAGAGCTTGGTCACGAATAGGGCCCACTACCCGTACATAAACGTTGTATACATTTAGATAATAATCGAAAATAATATGGTAATCTTAGAAAGAAAAGCTTCAGTAAGAAATCATTTAAGAATAAGTTTAAATCAAAAATGGTCAAACGTTGATTTTATCAATTTCCTTACTGCAATTCAAAATATTTATGAGCTTTATATACTTAGTGAGGAAATTAATTCTATGGAAGATTTCGAAAGTTCTTTTCAATCTAATCCGACAAAAACCTCATTAATTATTACTTATCTAGAACAGAACTTTATGCAGTCAGATTCAACAATGATGATTAGAGATAAAACTGAAACTAGCATATATAACAATAATGACTCTTTAAGATTGAAGTTTTTAATAAAAAACGAATTACAAATAATAAGGATTAATTATGCATCTCCTGGATTTGCTGATATAGGTGGTTTTGGGGCAGCAATTGGTCATATAAAAGACTTAATCCTAAGAATAATTGACTTTTTTGAAAACAGAAGATCTAATAAACTTGACAACGACCGAAAAGAAATTCAAAATGATATTCTAAGAATTGATAAAACAAAAAAGATAGTTGAATTACTAAGAGATATTAATTACCCTGAAAGCAAAATTCTAAAAATATTAGAAACTGAAAATAACTCAATTAAAGCACTAAAAAGCTTGGTTGAATCTAAACAAATTGAAAACGTTGAATAAAATTACACAAAAAAACATCTATGACAAATAGAGCGAAAAGTACTACATTTAAAGGATTTGGCAATTAAAAAAATATAAACTGAAATACCAAGATCTAACCAAAACTAGTTGCCAGTTTCCTGTTCATATAAAAAATACTACCTCTTCTCCCCTATCCGTAATGCAAAACATTCCCATACATAGCCAAAAAGCATCCTTGCACTTGCTATTTGTAGATGCCTTTCATCCATCAGAGCTACCTATAAAAGCTGACCATTGGTACCTAAGATACCAACTTGCCCTACGCGACAATTCCTTTAAATTCGATGATTGGTTCACGGGAAATTTCTGGTATTTGAACGGGGGCGATAGCATCGTTTTTGAAGTCTATGCCAACGAAAGTTTCACTAACGAAACCATTAAACGCGACGATGATGTTGAACTAAAATTGTTGCTAATAGATTTTGGAAAGAATGCCATGGCCCATTTCTCCCAAATCCACGGAGGAAGCTTTGAGGTGACCGAACTTACCAAAGACGAACGCATTATCTATCGTAAAAAACAACACGGCAAAACAGGGGAATATGAGGTGCCGTTAAACGCCCTTAAATTTGAACCGATCTATCCATAACAGTTGCCAACAAAAGCAACCATTGTCCATTATCTACATCTAATGGCTAAACCGACCCTGATTATGAAAATCGTTTCTTATATATTCCCATTTTTGCTATTGCTCATTGCCTGCGACAAAGAAACGGATAACCCCATCTCGCCCACTGCATCATTACTACAAGGCAAATGGATACATAACGAGGCGTACATTAGTGCGGGCGGTCCCCAATATTGGGTAGATGTGGACAATGGGGAAGCGATTGAATTTTATATGGACGGAACATTTTCCTCGAACAGATTTACCGAATGTGACACCGGAAATTTTTGGATAGAGGAAAACACCTTGTTTCTAGAATATACCTGCGACGAGTTTGAAACACCCGCCAACAACGAGGATAGTTATATTACATATCGTTTAGAGCTATTCTCCGATTATTTTATTCTTACCCCCACCAGCGGCCCCATTTGTATCGAAGGCTGTAGCTATAAATATCAAAAGGTAGGCAATACCGATAATTAGAAAACGCTAGGCACAACCGCCCCGATACTATTATAGACTATAGGCCGTACTATCTTTTACCGAATCTAACACGAACGAGGTGTGTATGGTGGCAATGCCATTGATATTGGACAGTTTCTCGTTTAAAAGATCGTGAAATTCGGCAATGTCGTCCACGGCTACCTTTAGTAGGTAATCAAAATTACCCGACACCTGATGGCACTCCATAATATCCGGCAATAACAGTATTTCTCTTTTAAAGTTGTCGGCCATTTTCTTTTGTTGTTTTACCAAGGTAACCTGGCAATACGCGATCAGTTCTTTGCCTATTTTGGTCCTGTCCAACAAAGCGACATATGATTTAATGACCTCTTGCTGTTCCAATTTTTTAATTCTTTCATACGTAGGGGTTACACTAAGCCCTACCTTACCGGCTATTTCTTTGGTATTCTGCTTTGCATTTTCTTGCAATTGCATCAATATTTTATGATCTATCGTATCCATACTAGATTATTTTTCTGTTGTTGTACCCATTCAACCCTCGAACAATTTTAAAAAACCACATAAATCAATATAATAGTTTTATATTCTAAATTATTACAAATAAAAGTATTATTTTATTACAAATTGTAATTTTACAGTATTAAAATACCTACATAAATTACAATGATTATGAATAACGAACAACAGATAGATGAGCTGTTAACCAGTATAATTCAAGAAAAAGATAGAGTTATTGGTTACCCGGTAGCAAAGGATTTTGATTATTCAAGATTGTACGAATTTTTAAAACACCCGTTAAACAACGTTGGAGACCCCTATGAGGATAGCACCTATAAAGTACAGACACATGAGATGGAAAGAGAGGTCGTTGATTTCTTTGCGAAATTATATAGGGCGGATCCGACCGACTATTGGGGCTATGTAACCAATGGCGGTTCTGAAAGTAACCTTTACGGTCTTTATTTGGCCCGGGAATCTTTTTCGAACGCTATGGTCTATTTTTCAGAATCTACACATTACAGCGTACGAAAGAACATTCATTTATTGAACTTGCCCAGCATAACCATTAGGGCCCAAGAGAACGGTGAACTGGATTATGAGGACCTAGAGAACACTTTGTTGTTGAACAGGGACAAGCCGGCCATTGTTCTTACCACGTTCGGTACGACCATGACCGAGGCAAAGGACGATGTTTCGAAGGTGAAAAGAATACTGAAAAAACTCGCCATTCAAAATCACTATATTCACTGCGATGCCGCTTTGGCAGGTTCTTACGGTGCTTTTATAGAACCCCGTATTCCTTTTGATTTTGCGGATGGTGCCGATAGTATTTCCATAAGTGGCCATAAGTTTATCGGTTCCCCCTTCCCCTCCGGAGTTATTATCGCAAAACGCTCTTTAAGGGACAGGATCGCCAGGGGTATTTCTTATATCGGTTCTTTAGACACTACCATTACGGGATCTAGAAATGGCCATAGTCCCCTTTTCTTATGGTACGCGATTAAAAAAATGGGTATCAAAGGACTTGAGGAACGCTACCGCTATAGCTTGGAAATAGCGGAATATTGTAAAAACGAATTGATTAAAATAGGCATCAACGCATGGACCAACCCAGGGGCTATTACCGTGGTGCTGCCCAAGGTATCGGATCCCATTAAAAAGAAATGGCAATTGGCCACCGAAGATATTACCCATGTAATATGTATGCCGAACGTTACCAAACAGCAAATTGACGAGTTTATTAAAGATATAACCACAGAAAAAAATGAGGCCCTTAATGCGAACGAACAAGCATACGAGCTTATGGCGTAGATCTATGGTACTATAAAAATAAGGGAATCAATAAATGTTGTCAAAGTCCTATTTATAAGGCATACAACAATTTTGATTCCCTTTTTACTTTCCTGTTGATGGTATGTAAACCAGGTTCGTTTAGAACCTATTGCATCTCTTTGGTGAAATTATGACCGTGCAATAAGCTATCTTGTCTACTATCGTCTATTAATTTAGACAGGCGGTCGTCCAACAAATCTATATGCTTCATGGCCTGCTCAAAAGAAATTCTTTCATCCGTATTCCAAACCCTTTCCATATAAACGGGCAATCGCTTTCTTAGGCTTGGTATTTCTACTGCTTCCGATTGCTCCCAAGAACACATTTGTGCCCCGATCACCAACGGTGATTTTTCTATTTGTATAGGGTCGTACGAGGGTGCTTTATCATACCAATTATCCCACTTCCACATGTTCCATGCATAAATGGTCTTTGGCTCCCATTTCTTTTTATTTACCACATACAGGGGTTTCCAAGAGGTATTCACCACCGTATACCCATCTTCTATCAATTGGTTCGGCAAATAACGATTGGTTTCGAACTCAAAAACGATAATATCTTTCGGAATCTTAATTTTTCCATCGGGCCTAAACCCTTCCCATACACACATTTGCTTGTTGTGTTTCTTTACAATTTGGTTCATCCTTACTAAGAAATGCCTATATAACTCGTGCACATCATTGTCTATATTGTGTTTTTTGATGTAATCCTGCACAAAGGGATCATCGGCCACTTTATCAAAAATGGCCTCGTCGCCACCAATATGAAAATAAGGACTGCTCTTGAATATGGATGCTATTTCCCCAATAATTACATCCAAGGCCCCATACCCTTCCTCTTTTCCCATATTTATGATCCAGGGGTTTGTAAGGGTATCCTGAATAGCGAATATTTCGGGATATTCTTTTACGAACGGACTAGAATGGCCCGGTATGTCTATTTCGGGAATTATGGTTATTCCCCGTAACTGTGAATATGCCTCCAGCTCTTTTAATTGCTCAAAAGAATAATGCCTGTTCGGCGTGGATAGCTTCGGATATTCTGTAGAAGGCAATGTAAAGGACTGGTAATCGGTAAAATGCAACTGTAAAAAATTGATTTTATAAAATGCCCCTAGGTCTATTATTTTTTTTAGCGTTCCTATATCGTGCCATTGTCTTGCCAGATCCACCATCAGCCCACGGTACGAAGCATCGGGGGCATCTTTTAGGGTCAATACAGGAAACATTAATTTACCTTCCTCCTCTACTACCAGTTGTAACAAGGTGGCTTTGGCCTTTGCCAATGCCTTGTAACTTGCGCCCATTACCTTAACGGTCTTGCCGATCTCAATAGAATAGGCCTCCCCTGCCATTGCAGTATCTATCTGAAAAAGTATATCCGCTTCATGGTTGTTAGTCTCTGTTGTAACCAATGTGCTATTGGTGATTTTTTGCACTTCAGAGATAAACAGGTCCAATAAAGGGTACACCTCGGCTTGTGGAGAATACAATTTACTTTGGTCGGATAAAACAAGTACTTCGTTTCCCTTTTCTATTGTTTTAGGATAGGGAACAACACTAGCTGCTACATCTTTGGGTTTGACCGTTGTAGTTTGGTCACAAGAAATAAAAAGCAGCAAAAAGATTATTAACGATACTATTTGTCTCATTATTTTTTTGGTTTGGATTGATATTATAAATATAAAGGTCGGTCGTTTAAACATTTAATGTAACAAATACCAAGCGAATAGAACATCTCTTTGGATTTTTACCGCGAGGGAATCTTCCGTACTATTTTCCCAGTGCCGTGCCAGCGATACGCTTTTCAATATCCGAAACAAAGTTCATGATTCTATCACCGGAAACCAGGTAGTTTTCGGTTCCGTATTTTTTGTCCATGGCATGTGCCAGTTCCTTCAACTCATTAAGGGTTTTGGTTAATGAAACCAAGTTTTCTTTAGTAGGTCGATCACGGTTTATTACATACCGCAGGTAAGCCTCAATATGCGGCATGCTTATCTTTATAAAATCCTCCATCAGCAAAAGCTCCCCATTGATCTTCTGATGCGCTTCTTTTGAAAGTGATTTTTTAATCGATGCCACATCAGAAATCGATTTTTGGCACATGGCCAGAGCCTTTTTACGGTCGGCAATCGCCATATGTATTATTTCTTCGGTCGGATTATAAACAAAAGCCTCTATCAAGGCATTGTTCTTAATATCGTCGGGATTCCATTTAATTATCGATTTTCCCGTATGCAGTACCTGCCCGGTCATGTAATCCAGAGAGGCTATTCTGCTATGTTCTTGAACCCAAACTCCCTTAAAATAATAGACCAAATTACCAATATCATTGGTTCTCTTTAGCACCTTTATCATTGTAGGCGCCGCTGTTTCGCCAAATTTCTCTATTGCCCAGTCTTTCCATACATCCTCTACATTTACATATGGATCTTTGGTAAAGCGTGCGAGGGCATACAAATTTATCTCGTTAAAATTATTGAACAACGTTTGGTCGTCTTCCCAATAGGTACGCATGGCCAAGGTCTTAATACTCTTATTGTGCTCAATGGCATGCTGTACCCTGGTCTGTATCTCTTCTGGGAAACAATACGGCACCAAAGACCTGCCCCAATACTCACCAACACCATCGAACAACAAAGACGCCTTGGTCTGTGTCCGCATCATAATATTGTTCGGCCCCTTGTACGGATCCCAATCTCCGGGTTGCGACTTATGTACCATTAAAAAAGACTCATTTCTACGCTCAAGCTCCTTTAGGGCCTCTAACAGCAGGTTTTCTTGATATGGATAATGGCTAAAGGTTAAAATAGAAAAGTCTTTTCCGGCACGATTGGCCCCTTTGATTACGGCGGCCATAAACTCAGTTAAATAATCGGCTTGCGAGTAATATTGGTTTTCCCCTTTATGCCATGTAATCGGTTTTTGCCATTTTATCCCCGGAAAATAATTAAGGTCGTCCAGAATGGGAGTCTCCCAGAGAAAAAAATCTGTAGCATCTACTTGGGGGAAGGCTTTAAAAAGAGCATAGGTTCTTTCTTCATAAAACTTCCAAAGTAGACCATTGTCCAAATATTTTGCTTCTGGATAAAGGCTGAAAAAGCTATTTTCATCATTACTATAATAATCCATTCCCGGTAAACTGGGTTCTCCCCCACTTAGGGTAATTCGGATCCCATGATCCTTAAACCATTTTAACCCTTTTTTATACTTGGCCAATTCTTCCGGATTTCCTTTTTTATCTATCTCTGGAAAACCTTCTATATCCAAGTATTTGTAGGTAATTGCATTTCCTCCGCCATAGATCCGTACCTCATCGACATCGTACTCAAGAATCTTCTTTTTTGTCATTTCAAAATACCCTTCCAATGCGGGATCCATGAGCAGCCCAAGCCTAAATCCAATAGCAAGGTTGTATTTCTTTTCTTCTTTGGTTTGGCCCGTTATACGAAGTGCCAGTGCCAAAACAAAAAGTAATAATAGTGTTCTCTTATTCATGATGTCTTTCATTATTTAAAGTAGCGGAATGTTTGGTTGGTTATTATTGTTGGTTGAATTGAAATACTTCGGATGGTGTTCTGGCCGTATTGAAAATACCTTCCATTTTTTTAACAACATCTGGGTGTTTGTCCGCTATATTATTTGTTTCCCCGATATCCGTTTTTAGGTCATATAACTCCATTTTCGCATCGGGACTTTTAAACACATTGTAACGCACGGCCTTCCAATCGCCCAAACGTATAGCCTGTCGCCCGCCCATTTCATGAAACTCCCAATACAGGTATTCGTGTTTCTTCTGTTTATCGTTTTCCCCTAACAAGGTGGGCAGAAAAGAAATTCCGTCAATATTCGAAGGAGATGCTACACCGGCAATATCCGAGAAGGTAGGCAGTACGTCCCAAAAGGCCGAAACAAGTTCCGTTTTACTATTTGGTTCAATTTTTCCTGGCCATTTTGCAATCATGGGCACACGTATTCCCCCTTCGTAAAGATCTCTTTTAATCCCCTTTAACGGCCCGTTGCTATCAAAATATTCCGGGTCCGCCCCTCCTTCATCATGTGGGCCGTTGTCTGAAGTGAATATGATGATCGTATTGTCAGAAATACCCATATCCTCTACCTTCTTAACTATTTCCCCTACCTGCACATCCAACACTTCTATCATGGCCGCAAACGCCGCATGGGGCGTCTCTTGGGCACCATAATAACCACCTTCATATGGTTTTTCTGGAGGAAATTTGCCTGAATATTTCTTTAAAATATCTTCTGGTGCGGCCAATTCCGCATGTGGAATAACCGAAGGCACAAACAAGAAAAAGGGATTGTCCTTATTGGTTTCTATAAATTGAAGCGTCTTTTCTTGAATTAGATTAGGCGCATATATTTCTTTCTTTCCATTTTTATTTCCGGCTAGTACAATAGAATCCGTATTGCTCCACAGATGATCGGGATAATAATGATGTGCCTGTCGTTGGCAATTATACCCATAGAATTCATCAAAACCTTGTTTGGTCGGGTCGCCTTCAGAACCCGGATACCCAAGACCCCATTTTCCAAAAGCCCCGGTCACATAGCCCGCTTTTTTTAAGGCTTTGGCAACCGTATAGGTACTGTCAGGTATGGGGTACTGCCCCTCTGGCTCCAACTCTTTGTTTCCCCTCACCACGGTATGCCCGGTTGTCATCCCCGTCATTAAAGCACAGCGAGAGGGCGCACAAACACTTGTGCCCGCATAATGTTGGGTAAAGACCATACCCTCCGCGGCCAGTTTATCTATATTCGGAGTATTAAATTTCTCTTGTCCAAAACAACTTAAGTCCCCATAACCAAGGTCATCCGCAATTATGTATATGATATTTGGTTTCTGAACCATCTTATCTCCCGCTATTTCAGCGGTGTCAACTTCGGCTTTTTTCCCTTGGTCTTTACAGCCTACAAGGGCCATTATAAAAAGTACTGGGAGCAAATAAATTGTTCTGTTTTTCATATCGGACTATTTAAACATTATGTGGATTTATATATAGGCACCAATACATACAATGAACGACCCTTAGTCATATCATTTAAAATTAACATGTATCGTATTCCCTTCTCTAATATACCTATCAAATATTGTTTTGTTTTCATCATCCACGACTTTTACATGAAGTTTTTTTCCTTTTCTTTCTACATAAATATCAAAGTCTTCACCAAATGCCTTTATTCTTTTTAGAGCCATATGGTCCCATTTTTTTGGTAATCGGGGCGTGCTTTTAAAACTATGTAATCCTGTTGGTACAATACCGAAAACCCCTTCTGTGAACACACGACAATAAAGACCACTCTCGGCGGACAACTGTGCCATATTACCTTCTGGGTACGCTTCCACTACATAGGGCACGCGATCACCCAAAAGTCGTTTTGTGGAGAACTCATCCAATTTCTCCAACGATTCTTCGGTATTACCGGCCAAGAATGTACCTCTTAATGCATATAAGGTGCCCCTGTCCCAGAAAATTTCTGAAATAGCCTTGTTCTCATCATTTTTTTCGACATGTACCCCGTTCTCCGACCACAGCTTTTCAAAAAGAGCTTTTATCGTACCTTCTTTACGGTCGTTGATCCCTACCACAAGGGGCAAGCAGATCCAATGTCTTAATTTGGTATGTTCTTTATAATATTTATAAGTATCGATACCTTCAATAGTGGCCCCAAAATAAGCTTCTATTGCCTTTTTTAAAGTTTTGGCCTGTTTTGAATATGTTTGTAACTCCCTACCGTTCACGTTTAACGAACGCCCCAGGTTTACGGCCAACCCTAAGGCGCCGTAGTACAAACTGGAAGTAGATAAATTAGCAGTTCCGGTAGCGATTCTACCTTCCATCTCATCCGATTCTGAAGCTACCACTCCCTCATCGTTCAATTGCCTTCTATTGTACTCTAAACACCAAGTAATCAAAGGCCATAGCTCTTTGGCAATATTCTTATCACCACTTGCCAAGGCAAATTGTGCGGCCCCATAAGCGATCATTGCAGCATCTCCCCTATCTAAGGTGCTTTTGGGTGCATCGCCTTCCATTTCAAAAGAATACGGAAGGTTCGTGTACGCATCGTTTGTTTCCTTATCAAAAATTCTGTAAACGTTTAAAGACGCTTCGTTTCCGGTGGCATACCCTAAATATGGAAAAAAGGGACCTACGTATTCCGCTTGGTCATTTGCCCAAAAACCTACATAGTACCGACCTCCGCCCGGAGAGTGTGTTAATCCTAATTTTGATTCAAAAATACTTTCAGATGCCCGTATCTTAGAAAAACCGAACAAGGTATTTAAAGTAGCATCAGGGGTAACCAGTTCTAAGGAATTCTTCATTTCGGCCAAGAACTCCATACGTTCCCCGTAAAATTCCTTATCGGTAATCTGGATCCGCTCTTCATTGTTCATCGTAGCGGAGATACCGATAGAAAACGTGTACGATTCATTCGGAGCCAATGACACCTGACTCTTTATATTCGAATCTACATAAATAGTGTAGCTGCCTTTTGCCCCTTCGGTCTTTGATATGGTTTCCTTGTCCCCACCTTTTAATATTACGGTAGAAGCACCGGTATTGGTCATAGTCCATTGTTCGACAAAAAGTCGTTCACTCATAGAAGGATAAAAAGTACGGGTAAGCGTAATACCATTAACCGCTTCGTGCTTTAATGTCAGCATACCGTTAATAATAACCTCTGAAACGGGTCCGGGCACATAAATTCTATCACCTACGGCAATGGAAGGAAGAATATCGTCCGAATATGTATTTTTAAGGTAGGCCCTATAGGCTTTCCAGTCCGGATCATTGGTTTTTAAAAACGTGCGCAACTGGGGAAAAAAAATCTCACGGCTCACCGTAACGTCCCTATTCTCATCAATATCGTAGCTTACGATACCCGAAACCCTTTTTCCCGAAAGTTCAATATTATCTTTATAGGGATGGTTATCATCAGCGGTAACATTCAACCGAATTTCGTCCAACTTTTTTATTTCCCAATGTTTTTGCTGCGCCATTAGCCCCTGAAAGACCAATATGGCCGTTAAAGCCAAAATATTCTTCATTCTCATTATTATCCGTTATTTAGAAAATTCGTGGTTTTTAATCTATATTCAACAACATCCAATTATCGTTCGCTACCCCATCGAGTACATTCTCGATACAAAGGTTCCAACTAACAAAACCTACAATTTTTCCATCTTCGTCTACATGATCGTCACTTGGTGCCAAAGCAACACCGGTATCCGCATCATAGTTTTCGTGCATGGTATCATGTTCTTCTATGTCTTTCAATAATAGGTTTGCCACAGTGTTTCCCATCCACGCAATTTCTTCTTCATATCCATAATTTTTAAGACCTATGGAATAAATGTAATTTACAATTGGCCAAACGGGCCCTTGCCAGTTAGAAAAGGGAACAATTATATTTTTATTGTTATAGTCCACATCTTGAAGTGAAAGTGACCTAAAGCCATATTTTGCCTTCATATGATCGGTACTCAACAAATACTTTTCTATCATTGCCTTTCCATCTTTCATCGGTGCGATCCCTGCCATTAAAGGTACAAAAGAAGAATAGCTTATCCTTTTATAAAAACGTCCGGTCTCCCTATCCACCGTATAATATATTCTATCTTCTTTAGACCACAGGTATTCATTAATGGCCTTTTTAAGGTCTTCTGCTTTTTTGGCATACGTTTGCGCATCTTGATCCTTACCAAGTACTTTTGCTATGGCAGATTGGGCAAGGTATTCCTTATACTGTAGGGCACTGGCATCCGGAGCTAGAAAAGAGCGGGTATCCTCTTGAAAATAATTCATGGCGGGGTTGTTGTCCGCACCGCTTTGCATGGCAATATCCCAATAAAAAAGTCCTGTTTTTTCGTCTTGTTGTGTACGCTCCCTATAGGACAATACTTTTTTCAACTGCTCGTAATAAGGTGCTATCCAAGAAAAATCATTTGCACCTTTTGAAGACAAATAGACCCCTTGAGATAAATAGGGTTTCATGGCAAATTTTCCAAAAATGGGCCTTGGTCCTTTCGTGGTGGCACAACCCGAGACATATCCCTCTTCATCGATCCCCTTTATCAAGTTCAAGGCCCAGTATTTTAAGTATTCCGGTTTTCCTTTACTTACAAAGTAATTGCCCATAAAAAAGCCGTCCCAATCCCACATTTGCTTATAAAAACCGGAGGGAATAAGGTACGGATGCTCTAAATAACCTTCTGCCGGTTGAATCACTTTTTTGGCCTGTTGCTCAAAGCTTTCGCTTAATTGCGTATGTAATTTTTTTAGATGTTCTTTATTCGAAAATCCATCCACTACATCCGTATTTTTTATTGTTTCATTCTTAGTTGCTTTTTCCTTTTTTTTACAACTTGCCATAGCCACTAAGGCTATACATAGTAGAAGTGTTTTTTTCATCTATCTCTTAGTTCTAATGATATGCGGTCTTATGGAACGAATATCTTTTTTTCAAAATCTGAAACCTCTGGCGAGGTCTAATTAAATACTTACTTACCGTAAAACTGGTTGAATCGATTTTAGTACCTTTTGGTTTTATGAACAATCTTACCTTGTTCATAAACAACATTAGCCGAAAAGAACGCCCAATACCTTGTGTCTCTCTTATAAGGGAAATACCCAAAGTACATTGAAACGTTCTTTTTTCGACTAACAAACTAACAGCCAATTCAACAATTATAAATACTCTACTACCAATTTGGGTTGTTGGGAGCCAAATTCGGGTTAATATCGATCTCACTCTGTGGTACCGGCCATAGCTCGTGCTTACCGGCTACAAAATTGTACCCCTTACTTGTCATGACTTCCGCCGCCTTGCCCCATCGAACCAAGTCGAAGTATCTTTTTTGCTCAAAGCACAGTTCTACCCTTCTTTCATGGTAAATGGCCTCTCTCATTTGTTCTTTTGATATAGTGGCATTGATCAATGGCACTTGTGCACGCGTTCTGATCGGATTTATATAATCAACAGCTTCTGAGGTACGATCTAATTCATTCAATACTTCTGCCTGTAACAACATAATATCTCCCAAACGTATTACCACGTAGTTGTTATCTACAAAATATGGAGTACCAGCGGTATAGTCCTCAAAAGAGACCAACCCTTTTTTACAGTTGTAACCAGTGGTAGACCACTCTTCTTTATAAACATCACCACTAAATATGTCACCATCACGAAGAATAGAAGCTGCCAAACGAATATCGCCAGGTTCAAATTCATCTACCAAATCTTGGGTGGGCAGCATAAAGCCAATTCCACCCCAATCTATGTCTGAAGTTCTAGGAGCCATCCATCCGTTACGGTTATAACCTTCACGGTCACTAGAGCCACCTGTCTGAAAGTTTACTTGAAAGATGACCTCTTGGTTGGTTTCGTTACCTATACCAAAAATAGCCGCAAAGTCATCAGAAAGTCCGTACCCATAATCGTTGATCACGCTACTAAGTAAAGGTTCGGCTTCTTTCCATTTTTTCTGAAAAACATACGCTTTTGCCAAAAGGGCTTTTGCGGCACCTTCGGTGGCTCTTCCCAAATCACCATCAGATAGTTCGTTTGGTTTTTTAAGACCTTCTATAGCCGACATTAGATCACCTTCAATAAACGCCCATACTTCGCTAGCGGGACTTCTAGAGATATCATAGTCCTCCGGACTATTAGGTTCGGTAACAATTGGCATATCGCCATACCTTACCACTAGGTCGAAATAGCATAGTGCCCTAAGAAATTTGGCTTCTGACAATAATTGCTCTTTGGCAGCTGCATCTATGCTTTCAGTTGGCATCTCCTGGATCTTTTGAATGGCAAGGTTGGCCCTGAATACAGGAACAAAATAGGCCTTCCATTTATCTACAAAAATGTGGTTATCGGCAGATGCTATAAATTTCTGAACCTGATCCATACCAGGTTGGTCAGAGGGGCCTCCCCCTCCTTTATCGGCATCATCGGACTGTACGTCCTCTACAATAGACATGGCGCCGTAAACGGTGTAGCCCTGTATTCCATCATAAATTGAATTGACAGCCTGTGTGGCCTCTTCTTCATTTGTATAGAAAGTACCTACACTAAGCGACCCCAAGGGTTCTTTTTCCAAGAAAGAATCATCGCAAGAATATACGCCTAAAGCCAGTAAACTAATATATATGTATTTCTTCATTATTTCGTTTTTTAAATTATAAGGATAAGTTTACGCCAAGTACCAAAGAGCTGGCTACGGGATATTTGGCCCTATCTACACCAAGATCGGTTCTTGACCCCTTGGTCTGATACATCTCTGGATCAAAACCACGGTACGAAGTAAAAGTGTGCAAGTTTTCGGCGCTAATGTACAAGCGTAAGCGCTCTATCTTTAATTTTTCTACCACACTTTTTGGCATCGAATAACCCAACTGCACATTTTTGATTCTTAAGAAAGAACCATCCTCTACCATGCGTGAAGAGCTTCTGGTATTTTGGTTTACATCATCTCTGGTTACCCTAGGTACAGAATTAGAAGTTCCTTCCCCTGTCCATCTGTCCAAGATATAAGACCATTTGTTATAAGGTTCAGAAGCGGTCTCTAACTGACGGATCATACCGTTATAAATATCGTTTCCGTAAGAACCATATAAGCGTAGGCTAAAATCAAAGTTTTTATAATTGGCCTGTGCATACGCAGAGAAAGTAAAATCTGGGTTGGGATCACCTATATAGGTACGGTCTTGATCATCTAATACACCGTCTCCATTGACGTCCTCAAACCTAATATCGCCAGGTTCCGCATTTGGCTGCACCCCATGTTCCGTTATATCCGATTCATTTTGGAAAAGACCATCTGCGACATAACCAAAGAATTGACTAACAGGCATGCCTACCTCGGTACGTGTCCATCGTTCTCCCAAATAATCTTGATCACTCCAAATATAATCTACCGTACCCAAGTCTTTTACCTCATTTTTGATCTTGGTAAAGTTTCCTCCTAAATTATATGTAAATGCTTTGTCGGATGGAGATTGATAGTCCAAAGCCAACTCAATACCAGAGTTTCTAATCTTACCTACATTGGTGTAAGCTGTTGTAGAGTAACCCGAAGTAGCAGGTGCAGGCAAGGTCAATAACATATCTTCGGTATCCTTTATAAAGTAGTCTGCCGTAAAGGAAACACTGCTATTGAACATTTTTAAATCAACACCAAAATTGCTCTGAATAGTGGTTTCCCAGGTAACATCTGGATTAGACGCCGCATTTGGCGCATAACCTGCCACTGTAGATTGCGAGGTTCCGAAAGGATAGTAAACCAAATTAAGATTATTGGCCCAAGGATAATTGCTATAAATATCCTGGTTTCCCAATTTACCATAACTCGCCCGTAACTTAACGTAGTTAAAAGCCTTTACGTTTTCAAAGAAATTTTCTTCGCTCACGATCCATCCCCCTGATACAGATGGGAAGGTTCCGAAACGGTTTGACTCCCCAAATCTAGAAGAACCGTCGCGTCTCACGTTCGCCTGAAAAAGATACCTGTTCTTATAGTTGTAGTTAATTCTTCCTAAATACGACATTAATGCGTATTCGGAAGTTCCGCCGCTATTGTCCCTAGTACCTGTTCCTGCATCTAAATACCAAATATATTCCTGATTGTTAGGATAGTCTTTTCTACTGGCATTTAACGTTTCGTATTTATCTTCTTGTTTGGTAATACCTGCCAAAACATCAAAGTGATGATCTTCGCCAAGGTCAAAAGTATAATTAACGGTATTTTCCCATACCCATGTCGTATTCAACGAAGAAGTCTCAAAAAGCTGGTTTTGTATTGCCTGCGTATTACCTTCTATATAGGTAGGGTCAAAGTTTTTTCCTTTAGAATATAAAAAATCATACCCAAAAGAACTTTTAAAAGTGAAATTGGAGACAGGTGTGTACTCTAGGTAAGAGTTACCCAACATTCTATATGTTTTGCGCTTGTCGTAGTTCATCAAGGCCAAACGCACAGGGTTTCCTCCATCGCCAACATACTCTGCCGGACCAATATTACCACCCCAATTACCATCGGCATCCTTAACGGGTACCATAGGTCTTTCCCTTAACGCCCCAAAAAGAACACTTGTCCAAGAATGATCGTCAGGTACCACATCTTGCGTACTTGTAGACAACGATAAATTGGTACCTACTTTAAACTTGTCCGAAAACTTGGTACTACCGTTAATACGTGCAGATATTCTTTCGAAACCACTACCTATAACAATACCGTCCAAATCATAATAGCCTAGAGAAAATAAATAATCCGATTTTTCGGATCCTCCAGAAAATGTGAATTGATGGTTTTGGATCGCTGCGTTTCTAAAAACCTCATCTTGCCAATCGGTATCGGTAGGATATCTTCTTCCTTTACCATAATCATTGGCATCTCCCCAAAACTCATCGTCCGGAAGGCCAGAGTTTCTGTATGCCTCCTTGGTGATCATAACATAATCGTGCGAATCCAAAACATCTATCTTGTTCGCCGCTTGTTGAAAACCGTAATAACTTTCTATATTGATTTTTGATACACCGGCCTTACCCTTTTTTGTAGTGATTATGATAACCCCATTGGCAGCTCTTGCCCCATATATTGCGGAAGCAGCGGCATCTTTAAGGATGGATATCGAAGCAATATCGGATGGATTCACTGAACTGATTCCCGATTTTGTCGGAAAACCATCGATAACGTACAATGGATCATTGTTACCAAAAGTACCTGTACCACGTATTCTAACGGCAATGCCACCACCCGGCTCACCAGAATCTGCAGTAATCTGTACCCCGGCAACTTTACCTTGTAGGGCTTGTGATACCGTAGGAACAGAACTTTCTTTTAGCACATCCTCATCCACAAAACCTACACTACCTGTAAGGTCCTTTACTTTTTGCTTTCCATAACCAACGACCATAACCCCTTCTAGTGAATTAGCCTCTGGCTCCATTACTATTTTTAAATTGGATTGGGCTCCTACAGTAATTTCCATTGTCTTGTATCCTAAATAGGAAATTACCAATACAGAACTTTCTGAAGGAACTTCAATTTTGAAATTACCATCAAAATCGGTGGTAGTACCGGTGGTGGTACCTTTAATTACGACCGCGGCACCTGGTAAGGGAATACCTTGATCATCGATAACGTTACCCGTTATCTCCTTTTCTTTTCCGTCTGACGACAATGCCAGATCATTGTTGGCACTTGCGCTGGACACAAAAGCCACATAACAGACCAAAAAGCCTATAAGCTTGGTCTTAGTGATTGCGCTTTTAAATTGTTTCATCATAAATTATAGATTTAAGTTAGCTTGATCCGAACCTTTTATATTAGGTTCAACAAATACAGATAAAAGTGTGCATTTGTTCTTTGTAAAATTATCGGGATCCTATGCTCAAAAACTTATAATTCCATATCAAATGCTTATAAAATCGTATCAAATCCCCATTATTTACTGGGATTGACAGAGCATTTGAAAAAATGACAAAAAATCTATAAAGAACAGGAAGGTATGTAAGAGAAGACTCCGTATTAGTCTTTTTTATACTCTTTGGGGCTGCATCCGTATGCTTCTTTAAAGCACCTGGAAAAGTAACTTGGTTCTTTAAATCCGGAAAGAAAAGCTATTTCCGATATCTGAAATTTATCTTCTTCCAGTAATAGGACCGCATACTTTAATCGAATCGATTTAATAAAGTTGTTGGGGGTAAGTCCGGTCAAAGCCTTCACTTTTCTAAACAATTGGGCCCTACTTACACCTATTTCGGTAGCCAACATTTCTAAAGTAAGGTTTTGGTCCTGTATATTGTCCTCAATGGTTTGTTTCAATTTGTGCAACAGTTTTTCATCAACAGAGGTGACCGTTACCTTTGAAGGTTCTAAAATTTTGGCATTTTGGAACATCAACCGGAGTTTTTCCCTGTTTTTTATAAGGTTATTGATCTTAGCAATTAATATATCACTATTAAAGGGCTTGGTTATATAGGCATCCGCACCAGAATTTATACCTTCTACCACTTGTTGATCTATTGCCCGAGCACTAAGTAATATTATAGGTATATGGCTCGTTTCAAAATCATCTTTAATTCGTTTACAAAGCTCAAGACCATTAATTTCGGGCATTAGAATGTCGCTTACCACCACATCAGGAGTTTCTTCTTTGATCAAATCAATTCCTTGTAAACCATTATTTGCGGTAAAGACATTAAAGTTATTTTGCAAAATTCGTTTTAAATAGATCCGCAATTCGTCATTGTCCTCTATAATGGCTACACTATAATCTTTCTTTTCTATTGTTTTAAATTGTTCTTCGCCAGTAGTGGCATGCAATGTTTCTGTATGAACATTGGGCATTACCGATTGCGGTACAGTCGTTTTAGAAACTTTATATAGATCGTTGTTTTTAGGCAATAGTATCACAAACGAAGCTCCTTTGTTCTTTTTACTTTTTAACAAAACGGAGCCATGGTGCATCTCGGCAAGTTGTTTTACCATGTATAGCCCGATTCCCGTACCGGAACTAACGGTATCTTCTTGATAAAAACGAACAAATATATCCTTCATTTTTTCTTCGGATATTCCCGTACCATTATCCCGAACCTTTATATACACATAATTGTTCAGATCCACTTGCTCTTTTTTTCCACAAATAAGTTTGTAGTGATGCTCTTGAAATTTCTTTTTCTTTTCTCGTAACTCTCCGACCGACACCTTCACCTTACCTTTATTATCAACGGCCTTAAAGGCATTTGATAATAAATTATAGAGAATCTTCTCTACCTTGTCCTTGTCATAAAACATGAGTATTGGTGTTGCAGGCAGATCTATCTTATAATGTATATTCTTGATCTTTGACATATGCACGAACGAATTGGCAATTTCTCGAACCGTCTCTACCATATCGCCTTGGCCTATATGCAGGTCTAATTTTCCATATTCATATTTTCTAAAATCCATTATTTGATCTACCAGCATACGCAACCGTTCTACATTGGTTTTAACAATGCCC
The DNA here is from genome assembly GCF_018100785.1 of Maribacter sp. MMG018. Taxonomy (GTDB): domain Bacteria; phylum Bacteroidota; class Bacteroidia; order Flavobacteriales; family Flavobacteriaceae; genus Maribacter. Next base: position 1,034,812 of record NZ_JAGJEC010000002.1, read on the forward strand.
AACAATTCGTTATCGCTGCCCATTCTTTTTTGCCTTATCAAACTTTGTATAGGATCCAATATCAAAGACAACGGAGTTCTTAGTTCATGGGATATATTGGTAAAGAAGACCAATTTGGACTCATTGATCTCGGAGAGTTTTTTACGTTCCATCTCTTGGATCTTCAGTTCATTTCTACTGTCTCGTATCTTTATAAGCACCAGCACAAACGATGCTATTACGGCCAAACCTATAAAGTACCACAATAATCTCATCCACCAAGTGGCATACCAAGCGGGCAATACTTCTATCTCAAAAACAAGTTCTTTTGGGTTCCATACTCCGTCGTTATTGGTCCCCATAAGATGAAACTGATAATTGCCTTGTGGAAGATTTGCGTAATTAATAGATCTTTTGTTTCCCAAATAGCGCCAATCGGCATCTACCCCTACCAACTTGCACTTATAATAATTATTGCTAGAATATGGCAGGTGCAAAGAGGCAAACTCCAACCCTACGGTATTTTGTCCTGATTTTAAGGTAATGGCTTTTGAGTAGGTGATTTCATTGTCCAATATTTGACTTTGGTCATTAGCCCTAACTTGTTTGCCATTAATGTTTAATTTGGTCAACACAAGATTTGGACGATAGCCATTTTTATTGATCTCTACAGAAGAATCATACCTATTTAACCCATTGGCTCCTCCAAAATACAAATTTCCAGAACTACCCCTATGCACAGAGTTTCCATTGAACTCTAGTGATTGCAGACCATCCTTTAGACCAAACCTTTCTAGTTCGTCGGTATTTATATCATAAGTAAACAACCCGTTGTTAGAACTTGCCCATAGCCTGTTCTTTGCCTGATCGTAAATTATACCATACACATAACCGGTTCCCAGTCCCAAAGATTCTGGAGATCTGTTCAAGGAAAAGAAAGGCTCTATTTCCTTTTTTGGGACGTCTATTTCACAAATACCAAAATTTGTGCCCACCAAAATCTTGTTCCCCGACAATTCGCACAGGTTATAAGATTCGTAGCTCTCAAAATACTGTTTATAGGTTTCTGGAATTCTAATGATCTTAAAATTCAATGGTTTCCCCAAGTTCATGTACTTAGACATGTGTACGCTATAATCCGCATAGTCCAAATAGGCCACCCTACCGTTCAGTGTGCCAAACCAGATACGATCTTTGCTATCCAATAGCATAGAGTAGATAATTTTATTGTCTAGGGAAGTTTGCACCGAAGTATTGGTCACCTGTCTTAATACCCTTGAAGCGGTGTACACATACAATCCATTAGAAGTACTGATCCATTTATTACTGTCTTTGTCCTCTATAATGGTATAAACGTTCTCACCCGACAAAAGGCTTGGTCTTTGATTGTAAAATTGATCTCTAAGCTCTTTATTGCTATTTATGGGCTTTTTTATAATATAAATGCCATTTTGGGTGCCGACCCACACGAACCCTTTTTTATCTTGAACAACAGACCTAACATGCCCCAAAGAGTTATTAATGCTTGGCGACACATGTAATTGCCTCTCCCTATTAAAAACAAAAAGTCCCTTGCCACGTGTACCGACCCATAAATTAGAATCGGTATCCTCTAAAATACCGTGAACGTTTACAATTTCTGCTCCTTTTTCACTGCCTTCCTCTATCCTATTTATAATATGGAACCTGCGCTCAAGGGTAACAACGGTATTCACCCCTGCATCGGAACCTACAACGATCATTCCCGAAGGATCCTCATACAGTGTTCGTACAAAATCGTTGTTCAGTGTATTGGCATAATTGATCCTATGTCTATAATTCTGCCAATTATCGGTTTCTTTGTGAAAAACAAATAAACCTTCGCCCTCTGTACCGATCCAAATAGCGCCATTTATATCTTCCAAAAAATTATTGACGACCACAGCATTAGGCCAATTACCGTATTTACTTAAAATAGGCCGTAATTTTAAGGGGAAACCTTTGACTATATCTTCTTCTTTAAATTCGGAATAATATGTTTCTCCATCCGCAAAAACGAGCAGTTCTTTAGACTTGGTCAGATACAGTGTCCTGTAATTTTTGGGGACTCCCTCCCCCTGCTCCAATGCCAGGTTCACATTTTTGGCAATGGCGATACTTGGTCTTAAAAAGAAAATACCTGCGGATGTTCTTACCAGTGCCCCTTTGTTAACCGCAAGAATCTGATAAACATCTGGAAGGAGACCAGTGTTCTCATAACCCTCGAACTGAATTTCTTGAATGTTATAATCCCCGCTTTTTTTTAATGTAACCCAGAAAAGACCGTTGGTAGTGCCCACATATATGCCTTTATCATTAGCATCTACATCTAAAGAGGTAATATAATTACTGCGTTCCTCATTGGTTTCCGAAGGAAAAATGTAAGCAAAAGTACCTTTGGACCTATCCAACAAATTTAGACCGTTCTTGGTACCGACCACCAAAAAATCTTGAAACCCATTTACGGCGGTCACCCAAGGGTTGCTAAGTCCGGTCTTATCGTTAAAAGTATTGGAAAAAATTTCATAGTCATACCCGTTATATCTGTACAGGCCGTCCATTTTACCTATCCACAAAAAGCCTTTATCGTCTTTATAAAAAGAAGAAGTAACATTATCGGTAATATCTAATTTATCGGAAAGTGAACTAATTTTATAGTCAAAATCTTGTCCAAAACAAGAAGTAAAGGCCACCAGGACGAAAAACGTAAAACAGTATAATTTAGTTTTCTTTACAAACATCGATGGATCGGGGAAAATTGAAATTATCAACCGCTAAAGTTAATGAAATAGAACACGAATCCTCCATTTTGCAGTATTAATACTGCTGCAATACGGCAAAGTTTTTTTTACTTTATGTAGCTGCCATTATATCAATGGAATAGCACAAAGAACGTGCTAAAAAAGAAAAACGATAAAATCAGGAATGTGTACAGAATAGCCCTTATAAATTAAACAAAAGGTCTTCGTATATTTATAAAGTCACTACATTGAAAACTTCTTATTCCATGAAATAATCAAAATTCGCTACGGACAAGAAACAACCAACCAAAAAAACTTAGCATGACTTTAGAAGAAAAAATAGCAAAAGCCTTCGGTCTTAAAGGGGATAGTTGGATGAAACATGCCAATCCATGGTCCGTTTGGACAAGGTTCATGTCATTGCCATTTATAATTTTGGCGGTATGGTCCAGGTTATGGATCGGGTGGTACTGTTTAATTCCAATACTGCTATTGGCCGTTTGGATAAAAATTAACCCTACACTGTTTAAAAAACCGAAAAGCTTTGATAATTGGGGCTCAAAGGCGGTACTTGGTGAAAAATATTGGTCCGAAAGAAAAAAAAGACCAGTTCCGAAACATCATAGAACACCGGTCTTAATTCTTACCATCTTACAAATCATAGGTGCTATCGTTCTAATATTCGGTCTATGGAAACTAAAAATAGATTGGACCATAACCGGAACCATAATTGTTTATTTTGCCAAAATGTGGTTTTTAGATAGAATGGTTTGGGTATTTGAGGATATGGCAAAAAATACAGAATAACCAGAACAGTAATTAAACGATATAAACTGTGATAAATCACCTTACTATAGATTATAACCAAGCCCAATGAAAAGTCTAATCAAAGCCCTATACTTTACAACATTGATCATTCTTTTTATTTTTCTGGTGTTACTAGTGGTACTCGGTTGCTATTCTTTCTATAAACCGCTGCACCGGATTTTGGAAAACAATAGGTTTCTGTGGGAAAAGCGAGTCGCAAATATCGAGTTGGTCGAACTTGATAACCGTCCCAATCCCGATATGCCCAAAGAAGCATCGATGGTCTTCCCCATACAAGAATGCAAAATCAAATATGCTTACGAGTATAATGGTAAACATTACAGCAGTATGCAAATAGGCCTTAATACCAAAAAAGAATACAACAGTACATTTCATACAGAGCTGTACGATAAACTAAAAGAGATGAATACGGTAGCTGTTTACGTTAATCCGGAAAATCCGAGACAATCGTCCATTCTTAAATACGACCTTGACCTAAAGGATATTGGAGCTGGCATTGCCCTACTCATATTCCCTTTGCTTCTGGGCCATTGGATATATATAGGCAAAAAGCATCCGGCCAATTATCTTGCGGACAAAATAAAAACGCTGTCATGATCATCACATTTTTTATTGGTTTCACGGTTTTCTTTTTTGGGGTAAGCTCCTATATACTTGATATGGGTTCGAAAAAATGGCATCGAACCATAGGAACGATTACACATTCGGAAATAAAAGAAAGAACGATGAAGGATTCGGACGGCCGAAAAGAAGTAAGTTATAGGCCAGATTTGGAATATGTTTATCACCTAAACGGCCAAGAAAATAAAATTATCGGTAAAAAACTTTTTCCTTATTTTGAGTTCTGGTCTCCCAATAAAAAAGAGATAAAAGCCATATCGGACAAGTTAAAAAAGGGAACCCAGGTCAATGTGTTCTACCATCCTAAAAAACCCACCAAATCGTGTCTAATTGTGGGACACAACTATTATGTGCATTACGCAATCTCGGCCGGAATGTTCTTTATGGCAATTGCCCTTGTTATATGGATCTATGAGCTAAGCGAAGACCTTACCTTGGTCTTGGATCAAATTACCGCAAGATAGTAGGGCCAAGGAGGAATCTATCTCGTATGAATAGGTATGCCCATGCCAACACTGATTATTTTTAAGCGGAGCCAAGACGAAAGATTACCACAAAAAAATATAAAATATTAGCTTTGGACAAGAAAAAACAAAGCAAGATAAACAGCACGAAAAGTGAATTACGTGATTGCAATTTTATACCAAGCGACACCATCCCCCATAAAAAACGGCATACAAAAACCCATGAAACCGGGCGGATATTCCGACAGTGGCGCCGATATCGCCTGCGAACTGCATTCCAAAGGCATTAAGGTATGTACACCGGTAGACCGGCCCCACATTGAAAATGATTTGGACTGGGTTTTTCCGGACACCGATGACGGAATTGAAAATGCGATCCGTAAAGGGGCAAAAATTTTTTGGCTGAACACCGTACTCTACAAAGGGCACCCTATAGAGAAGTTCTTTGATCGTGATTTGGAACTTGTAGGGCAAATACCCCATCAGGTAGATACATACGATGATAAATGGACCACCAATAAATTATTAAAAGCACATGGGATTCTAATTCCAAAAACTACTTTAATTACCGAAGACAACAGCAAAGGGTATGACCAAGACCTTACTTTCCCAGTAGTCGTAAAACCCATTCGTGGTAGGGGAAGTCAAGGAGTTTCTGTGGTAAGGGACAAAAACGAACTGGACGCTAAACTGGCAGATCTGTTTTCAAGTAGGCAATACGGCTCGTCGCTATACATAGAGCAGTTTTTGAGTGGACAAGAGATAACCATTACCGTAATGCCTCCGGGAGATTATTATATAAACGGTGAGAACAAACACTTTGAAGCCCCATGGTGTCTACCACCCGTAAAAAGGTTTAACCATAAAGGCGGGATAGCACCCTACAATGGGGTTGTGGCCGTCGTAGAGAATAGTGCCCTGTTAGATGAGAAGGAACGTAATTCCAAAGAAATTAAGGACGCCTGCCATCAATGTGAAAAAGCTGCGAAATTGTTGAACATTAAAGCTCCCATAAGAATCGATTGTAGGGCCGGTGAAAAAGGTCATTACTTTTTATTCGACCTGAACATGAAACCCAATATGACAGGACCTTCAAGGCCACACAGAAAAAACCAGGACAGTTTATCCTTACTAGCCGCTAGAGGTATTGGGTGGAATTACCTTGATCTACTAAAAAACATGCTCCGCCAACGTTGGAAAGTCTCTAATCTACTAACTGTAAACGAGACAGTTTCAACACCGGACACCCAAGTCAACAAAAATAATCTTGACCTACCTTAAGAATGAACTTCGATCATTGGAACTATAGCATCATAGCCACCCTATTTATCATCGTATTTACCCCTTTGGCCCTCTATTTTGGCTATTGGTTGTTAATTACGGGAATGGTTGGAGCTCTAAAAATGCTTCAAAGCAAAAAATGGAAACCCGTAATCGGAAAAATAGTTGCTTCTCAAATTAGATTTAATACTTATAGTAACGATTCGAGTATTGGTACAAATTTTAGGTTTGTACTTAAAAAAACGTATACCTACAATTTTAAAGGAAAAACGTTTACCTCAGATCAAACCTTGGCGTCGGATTATCTGTACGATAAAGAATTTAAGAATATTGAAAAGTTCCCCAAAAAGTATGGGGACTATAAAAATTATCCTGAATACATCTCTTTAGAAAAACAATCTACCACTGTAATAGGCAAACCCGTAACGGTATATGTAAATCCAAAACATCCGGCATCAGCTTGTTTGGAAAATAGGTTTGAAAAGGAAATCTTTCTGCCGATTTTTATGGGTGCCATATTAAGTTTCGGGGCAACGTATTTTCTCTATACGATTTTCAGAAGTTTAATGTTATAAGCAAGAGTATCAAACAACACCGTTTTTGATTGAACGGGATGGTACCTTTTTGATTACGCCAGTAAATTTGAGAACAACATCTCTGCTATACATTCCAAATTTTGTTCCTCAGAAAAGACAAAACAACGGATTATACTATGTGCAACAGGTACTAAACTATAGATCGGTAGGTTTGACCAAAACGAATAAGATAGTATCTTTGATACCGTGAAATTAGTTTCGGTCATACTATCCATTTACATTATGGTGCTTACCGTAAGACCTTGCTGCCAAGATAATTATTGTGGCGACAAGGCCTCTTGCCAGCTGGAACAGGCAGACGACCATCAAGATAACCATAAGAGCGATGAGCATAAAGGTGCTTGTTCTCCATTTTACACGTGTGGAAAATGTGTCGGTTTCACTTTTTCTATGCCACACTTTTCATTGATTCCACAAACAGGTCTATTCGTAAATTTAGTTTCGACCTACAATCGTACATTTCGTTCTGTATTTCAGATGACTATTTTGCAACCTCCCCAAATATAGCAATGTACAGTGCCTAATGGCACAAACCACATACAGTTCGGTGCAACGCACCGCTCAATCTTCCATATAATTAACAAATTTCAACAGTAATGAAAAAATTGATCATGCTGTGTATCGCCGTTATAAACTTAACAGCGGTATTCGGCCAGAATACACTACATACGGTCATAAAAGACAGTGAAACACAAGAGCCATTAATGGGGGCAACAGCATTTATAGAAGGAACCACTAATGGTGTTGTTTCCGATATGGATGGCCATATCGAATTAAAGAACATTCCGAACGGGGAACATACCATCGTTTATAGCTATTTGGGGTATGAAACCTTAAAAGAGACCTACAATTTTCCCCTTGCATCAACAGATCCGATAGTAATATATCTTAAAAGTGAAGGCGAACATTTAGACGAGGTGGTGATTTCATCGACTCGAAGCACCCGTACCATTGAAAATATCGCTACCCGGGTAGAAACTATCGCAGGTGAGGAGCTCGAGGAAAAAGGTAATATGAAACCCGGGGACATTAGAATGCTATTAAACGAAAGCACGGGTATTCAAACCCAGCAAACATCGGCCACTAGCTATAATTCCTCAATCCGTATACAAGGCCTTGATGGAAAATACACACAAATTTTACGAGACGGATTCCCTTTGTACTCAGGTTTTTCTGGCGGGTTAAGCCTAATGCAAATTGCACCGTTGGACCTACAACAGGTAGAGGTCGTGAAAGGAGCTTCCTCTACACTTTATGGGGGTGGAGCCATTTCTGGACTGGTAAACCTTATTTCGAAAAAACCGAAAGAAGAACGTGAAATAAGTTTTGTTGCCAATGGAACGTCGGCATTGGGCTTAGACCTAAGTGGTTATTATTCGCAAAAATTCAAAAAAGTAGGAACAACCGTTTTTGCCTCGTATAACTTAGGAACCCCCTATGACCCAGCAGACATTGGCCTCACGGCAATTCCAAAATTCAACAGATATACTTTAAACCCTAAATTCTATTATTATCCGAATGAAAAGACCACAGTGTACCTTGGCTTAAACAACACCGTAGAAGAACGTACCGGGGGTGATATAGAATACATTAAAGGTAATGGAGACGACATACACTCTTATTATGAAAAAAACAATACCAATCGCCTTAGTACCCAATTAGGTTTTGACCACATTTTCAGTGAAAATTCAAAATTCTCATTTAAAAATAGTGTCAGCTATTATGATAGAAATATTGAAATTCCTGATTTTGAATTTTCGGGTGTTCAATTGGCCTCGTTCAGTGAAGCCAATTACAGCCATAAAGATGAAAAAATGGAATGGATAGGTGGGCTCAACTTATGGACCGATAAATTCACCCAACATAATGTAGCCGATATAAATGCCGTTGATTATAACTATATAACGGTAGGTGGTTTTGTTCAAAACACTTGGAATATCTCTGATGAATTTATTCTTGAATCAGGACTCAGGGGAGATTACCAAAACGAATATGGTTTCTTTGCCCTACCCCGTATTTCTGCCCTTTACAAATTAAACGACCAATTTAGCATGCGTATTGGAGGGGGACTCGGTTACAAATCACCTACCGTCTTTACCGAAGATGCCGAAAAAATTCAATTCAAAAATGTATTGCCGTTAGATGTTTCCAACAGCAAAGCAGAAGAATCTATCGGGGGAAATCTTGACCTAAATTACAAGACAGCAATTTCAGATAAATCTATATTTACCATTAACACGCTATTCTTTTATACCCAGGTAAAAGACCCTTTGGTACTGGTTTCTAACACTGATAGTACTTATGAGTTTCTTCAACCTAACGGATATATAGATACGAAGGGTGTTGAGACCAATGCAAAGATCACCTATGGCGACCTTAAACTATTTGTTGGCTATACCTATGCAGATGTAAACGAGCATTACAACGGCACATCTACCACGTATCCGTTAGTGGCCAAGCATCGTTTAAACAATGTTTTAATGTATGAAATTGAAGGAAAGTTAAAAATGGGGCTGGAGGCCTACTATTTTAGTCCACAAAAGCTTAATGATGGAGCCACTGGAAAACAATATTGGCTCATGGGCTTTATGGCAGAGAAAATATGGGGCAATTTCTCGGTTTTCATCAATTTTGAAAATCTTACCGATGTCAGACAAACAAAGTTTGATAGTATTTATACCGGAACCATAACCAATCCTACATTTAAGGATATTTATGCCCCTGTAGATGGTTTTGTAGTTAATGGCGGTATAAAGATCAAACTATAGCATGAACCAAAAATTGACCGCTTCGATGACCGCATAGGTATAAATTCTAACAATACGATCTATGCTTGTTGAGAAAATAGGTTTGAAAAGGAAATATTTTTAACGAATTTTATGGGATCAATTTTAGTTCTAGGGCAATGTATTTGTATATGCCGTTGCGATATATTACAAATGCCGCCACAGATGAGAAACAAACAAATCAAAAACAACGGATCTGGCTATGGGCCCGATCAAAAACCAATTTAAAACAGTATGAGCAATTATTTTAAAAAGTACCCCGACAACGAAGGTTTTTTTGAAGATTATGGCGGTGCTTTTATTCCGCCTGCCCTAGAGGTTGAAATGAAAAAAATAGCGGATGCCTACCACACTATAAGTAAATCGCACAATTTTATACAAGAATTGCGTAGTATTCGCAAGCATTATCAAGGGCGGCCCACTCCCGTTTATTATTGTTCGCGCTTATCACAAAAATACGGTGGACGTATATACTTAAAACGTGAAGACCTGAACCATACGGGTGCCCACAAGTTAAACCATTGTATGGGCGAGGCCCTACTTGCAAAGTATTTGGGCAAAAAGAAACTGATTGCTGAAACTGGCGCCGGACAACATGGTGTGGCATTGGCCACTGCTGCGGCATATTTTGGACTTGAGTGCGAAATACACATGGGTGAAGTAGACATAAAAAAGCAGCACCCGAACGTAGTACGAATGAAAATATTAGGGGCCAAGGTGATACCGGCCACACATGGTCTAAAAACCTTGAAAGAAGCTGTAGATTCTGCATTTGAAGCGTACCTTAAAGATCCTGAAAATACTATTTATTGCATCGGATCAGTAGTTGGTCCGCACCCTTTTCCGATGATGGTCCGTGATTTTCAGAGAGTGGTGGGTATCGAGGCACGTGAGCAATTTATGGATATGACCGGTGAGCTACCAGACAATGTAGTTGCTTGTGTAGGTGGCGGTAGTAACGCCATTGGTATATTTTCGGCCTTTTTAGATGATGAAGAATGTAACTTGCACGGTGTAGAGCCCGGCGGCCGTTCTTTAGAGACGGGCGAGCATGCGGCGACCATGACTTTCGGTACCCCGAACATCATACATGGTTTTAAATGCTATACATTACAGGATGAAAATGGTGATCCAGCTCCGGTATACTCCGTAGCCAGTGGACTGGATTATCCCGGTGTGGGGCCAGAACATAGTATGTTGAAAGATATGGGAGCGGTTAATTACGATATAATCAACGACAAAGAGGCTATTGATGCTTTTTATGAACTAAGTAGACTGGAAGGCATCATTCCTGCGCTAGAAAGTTCACATGCCGTTGCCTATGGACTAAAATTGGCTAAAGAACAGCCCCATAAATCGGTATTGATCAATCTAAGCGGTAGAGGCGATAAGGATATCGATTATGTGGTAGACAACTATGACTTACCAGAGTAAACAACCCAATATAAATATGTTTACATTCCTCATTTGATTCTCTTATATTCATAGATATCGAAGAGGTTATTAGGTGGTGTTCCAAATGGCACGTTTTTTTACTGTTTGGAGCACCACATATGTATTGACCATACTCCTGCCCTAGCCTTACCATAGCTACAAAAAATAACAATTCCCATTTCTTTCCAACATCTTACAGTAAATTTAGGCCGTGGAAATATCCTTGTTAAAAGAAAAGCTACTCTAGCCATGCAATAGAAAAAACAAGTAAAATGGCCCTTTTTCTTATTAATAAGGCCTTCGTTGTTGAAACTGGCAACAAACTCTTTTAAAGATGAAATTACTAAATCAATCCATAAAATACATCTCCATTTCAATCTTGGCCATTGTCACCGTTTGGGCTGCGATATTCTATTATAATATGCTCAATGAGATTAAAGGGAGTATAGACGAAGGGCTAGAGCACTACAAACGGATCATTATTAAAAATGCTCAAAAAGATTCGACCATCTTAACCAAAAAACATTTTGACGAAAGTTTTTTTGCTACCAGAAAAATACCAAAAAAACAAGCCCTTTCGGTAAAGGACGTCTACTTGGACACCATTTTTTACATGCAGGATGCCGACGATAAGAAACCAGAGGCTGAACCTGTACGAATGCTTGTTACAGCTTTTGAGGTAGACGGAGCGTACTACGAGTTAAAAGTGGCCAACTCTATGGTTGAAGAGGACGACTTGATAAAAGAGCTTTTTAACGACACCATTTGGCTTTACTTTAGTTTAATTATCGGTATCATAGTTGTCAATAATTTTGTACTTAAAAGACTTTGGAAACCATTCTATGAATTTTTGAACCAGTTAAAGAAATTTCGCCTTGGTTATAGCCAAACGTTTCCAAAGGTAAAAACCGGCACCAAAGAGTTTACCGACCTACAGAATGCCGTAAACGTACTGTTACAACACACCATAGAAACCTACGAACAACAAAAACAGTTCATTGGAAATGCCTCCCACGAGTTGCAAACACCTTTGGCCATAACGACCAATAAACTAGAACTACTTATAGAAAAAGGCGACCTACAAAATGAACAGGCCAAAAGTATCTCCGAAATACTACAGATCGTAGAGCGCTTGGTAAAACTGAACAAATCTTTATTGCTATTGACCAAAATAGAGAACAAGCAATTTTTGGACAACCAAAAAGTATCGCTCAACAAAGTTGTTCAAAAAAGCATTGAGGACCTTGAAGATGTGGCCACCTTTAAAAAGGTATCTATCTCTTTGAAAGAAATGGCCGAATTACCCTTTAAAATGGATGCCTCACTCGCCAATGTAATTATATCCAACTTACTAAGAAACGCCATATTCCATAATATCCCCAATGGAAATGTAATCGTGGAAATTACAGAAAGGTCTATTAAAATAAGTAACACCGGCAGTCCCCAAAAGCTTGATGAAAACCTAATTTTCACCCGCTTTTATAAACCCGATACTACATCTAAGGGAACAGGACTCGGTTTGGCCATCGCCAAAGCCATTTCCGACCTCTATGGTTTAAAGATCTCATACACCTTTGAGAATAATTTACATTCCTTTCAAATGATTTTTCCAGCCCCATAATTTCTATTCCCAAGTTTTTCCAAAATCGGGTAGTTGATTTGTCTTATAATTTAAAAATACATAAGATGAAAAAACAAATTTTGATTTTTAGTGCTTTGTTAGCCAGCGTATTTTCTTTACAAGCCCAAGACATTCCACAAAGCCAAGTGCCATCGGTCATTGTAAACAAATTCCACAAACAGTTTCCAAAAGCAACGGATATAGAATGGGAAATGGATGGATTTCTATACAATGTTGATTTTGAAATTGGTTGGAACACCGACCATGAAATATGGTATGATGCCGAAGGAAAAATAGTAAAACATAAAGAAGATATCTCTAAAAGCGAATTGCCAGAAACGGTCAGCAAAGGCATACAAACCAATTTTAATGGCTATACCATAGATGATCTGGAACGTATCACCGACAATGGAAACGTTTTCTATAAAATGGAACTCAATTCGTTGCTGAAAGAGGATTGGGATGTAGTTATGGACGCCAACGGAAAGGTGTTGAGCAAAATAGCCGATTAAAACCGACATCGAAGATGCGAAAGATTTTATTCGTTTTCTCATTGGTGTCCATGTATTGCTCCAATGGTCTTGCCCAGTTCACACCTCCAGGATTGGGCAAGACAAATACCGTTTCTTGGTTTGCCATTGGGGTAAAACAAAAGCTGAACGAGAAAGGAAGCGTAAGTTCGGCCACCCATTTTGGATTGGGGCGTATTAGCGACCCCGACAATTACAATTTGTTTCAAAAGCAATCTATCTACGTCATAAACGAAGAGGTTACCAATCATTTTAAAGAACACTGGGCCTATTCCGTTGCGTTGAGTTATAGATGGCAGAATAAATACAAAACTACCGCACCCTACGAATCGGATAACCCCGACGCACGTCAAGAAATTAGGGCATATGGCCGTTTTTCTTATCTCGGCACGTTTAATACAATAAATTATTCCATAGATTTTCGTCCAGAATATAGACGCTTTTACGACCCTGATTTTACACAGGCTACCGAAAACACGCAATTTCGTTCCCGTTTTAGGGCAAAAATGACCTTTGACCTTAATTCGTTAAAGACAGATAAGTTCATCACGACCGCCGAGTTTCTATTTTCTACCACAAAAACAAGCTCGTGGAGTGCTTTTGAGTATAAGGAAACCCGTTTGTGCCTGTATTATTCACATACCGTGCCTAAACTAAAAACTACCTTCAACATAGGGTATATGAACAATATTTTAGGCAAATCGGCTATAACAGATGTGCACTATTTGGCATTTGACGTAGCTATCAAAAATCCATTTGGCACCTAAGAAACATATTAATAAAAAATAAATGGAATGACTCCCGAACGGGCCACGGCGGTTATCTGCAATAAAAACCAATCTGTTTTTTTCGGTATGTCCTATGTCAACAACCATCCAAATTGGATGATTATAATAAATTTTAGATATTATTTATAATCCCCGATTAGTACCTTTGACAAAAATTTTATTTTAAATACAATCAGGAACATTGACATGGACAACAAGGACGAATTTTTTATGCACAGGGCCATTGAAATGGCGGCAAAGGGAATGAACTCCAATGCGGGCGGTCCCTTTGGAGCGGTAGTCGTAAAGAACGGTGAAATAATTGCCGAGGGCCATAATCGGGTTACCTCTACCAACGACCCCACCGCACATGCCGAAATGGTCGTAATCAGGGAGGCCTGTAAGAAACTGAACACTTTTCAGTTGACAGATTGTATCATCTATACCTCTTGTGAACCTTGCCCCATGTGCCTAGGGGCCATTTATTGGGCTAGGCCCAAGGCCGTATTTTATGCCTGTACAAAAGAAGACGCCAAGGCCATCGATTTCGACGATCAGTTCATTTATGATGAACTGGACAAGAAAATAGAGGATCGGCAAATTAAATTTGTACAGTTGTTACGAAAAGACGCACTTCCGGTCTTTAAAAATTGGGAAGAAAAAAATGACAAGACCGAATATTAAAAATTCCATTTTTTTACTGAGGCACCAAAAAGTATATATCATTCGAAAATCTGTATAAGAGGTGACGGTCACTTTCCATCTACCTTTGTCCTGTTATTTGAAAAACAGGAAAAGATGAGTTCTAAAAATCAATTTGGTAAACAAGGATGGACACCCGATAGAATTGGGTCACTCAAGGGAAAAACCTTTGTAATTACAGGTACAACCAGTGGTACGGGATTTGAGGCGGCCAAAATATTGTTATCAAAGGAAGCGAAAGTGGTAATGTTGAACCGGAATCCCAAGAAAGCGGCCGATACCCTGACCACATTGAAACAAGAGCTTGGCAATGCCATTGATGTAACCAATATACAAATAGATTTGGCAGTGCTGGCCTCTGTAAGAAAGGCTGCAGAAGAAATACTAAAAACCGTTCCCCGAATCGATGCATTAATGTGCAATGCCGCCATTGCCCAAGTACCCAAACAGACCTTTACCGTTGATGGTTTTGAAAGTCAATTAGGCGTAAACCATTATGGCAACTTTTTACTTCAAGCACTGCTTTACCCCCGAATCGAAGCCTCTAACGGACGCATCGTTGTGGTAGGAAGCATGGGGTACAATTTGGGTATTAAAACCATACAGTTCGACGACATGAACTGGGACAAGAACTACAATCCCAATAGCGTCTATAGTCAAAGTAAACTGGCGCAGATAATGTGTGTCTACGAATTGCAAGACCGATTGAAACAGGCCGGTAATACGAAGGTAAAAGTATATGCCTGTCACCCAGGGGCTTCAGCTACTTCTTTAATAAGGACCAGCGGTAGTTTACTGACCAGGTTCGTATGGCAAATAATGAAGTTGACCCCAATGGTGCAATCGGCCGAAAAAGGTTCGTATCCGGAATTGATGTGCGCCACGGAACCCGATTTGGACCAAGAGGGATTCTATGGCCCCACGGGCAAAAATTATTGGACGGGACCCGTTGGCGAATGTAAGCTAGAGCCTCACGCAAAAGATAAACCGGTGATGGAGAAACTTTGGAAAGTATCTGAAGAGGCTGTAGCCTTCAAATGGAATGTGTAAATTAGAAAACAACCTTAAAAATTTGGGAAAACCCTCTGGATAAAGATACCTCAAATAAAGAAACAACATAAAAACATCAACTATGGATATACTAAAGGCAGCTACCGATTGGGCCAAGGCCGAACTTTTTTCAACACCGTTCTTCATACTCTTCGGAATCGCATTTTTGATTGCAAGCTTAGGCTTTTGGCAATTGGGAAAAACAGACATGGCAAGGGCATACATCATTCCCACCTTGGTAGCGGGCACCTTGTTATTGGTAATTGGACTTGGCTTGTTTTTTACCAATAAATCAAGAATATCTCAATTTGAAAAAGCTTATCAAACAGATGCATCGGCATTCATAGCATCAGAACTTGAACGTGCCGAAGCTACTTTAAAAGAATATAATACAGTTGTTTTTACCGCAATTCCGATAATTATAATAGTTTGTGCGCTGGTCTTACTGTTCGTAAGTACTCCGGTTTGGAGGGCGAGTATGATAACTACCATAGCCATGTTGGCCGTAATTTTATTGGTAGACGGTACGGCCCATGCCCGAATGAATGCTTACAATAAACAATTGCTATTAGCGCAAAGAGACTTAAAAAAATAACATGCAGCATTTTAAAACCTTATCGGCATATATGGATTATCTTGAACTTCCCAGTCCAGAACATCCGATGCTAAGTGTATTTTCCGCTTCGGGAGACGGTTTTTTGCCCTGCCCAAAAGAAAGCTCACCACCCATTACCAACGATTGCTATTCCATTAGTTTAAAGAAAATTGTGAAAGGCGATTTAAACTACGGAAGAACAACCTACGATTTTACCAATGGCGCCATGATTTTTCTTGCCCCAAGACAGGTATTACAGTGGGACAATAGTGCGGTATTCGAACAAAAAGGCTTCTCGATCAACTTTCATGAAGATTTTCTAAAAGGCACGGAATTGGCACAACAAATCAAGAAATACGGCTTCTTTTCGTATTCGGCCAATGAAGCCCTGCACCTTTCCCCCAAAGAGGAAAAACAGATAGAATCGATTGTTGAGAATATTGAAATCGAATACCAAAACAACCAGGATAAGTTTAGCAAAGACATCATCATCTCACAATTGAGCACCCTTTTAAAGTATTCAAACCGTTTTTACGAAAGGCAATTTTTGCATAGAAAAGAGCTTTCCCATAGTCTATTGGAGCAGTTTAACCAGTACGTATTCGAATATTTTGAATCGGGCCAATTACAGGAAAAAGGTGTACCGAGTATAGAACAAATAGCCTATCAAATGTCGGTTTCGCAACGTTACCTGAGCGACACGCTTAAAAAGGAAACCGGGAAGACCACCACCGAACATTTACAGTTGCGCTTGATCGATGAGGCCAAAAATGTGCTATTACATCCCAATAAAAGTATAGCGGAAGTGGCTTATGAATTGGGGTTCGAATATCCACCCTATTTCTCACGATTATTCAAAAAAAAGGAAGGTATCAGCCCTACCGAATATCGGAAAAAATATAGCATGAATTAAACATAGCATATTATCCTCTGCGCGACCACGTTTTATACTTCTATGGACAAAGTATTTATACATCCGTAGATAAAATTCGTACGTCCGTAGATATTGTTTTACAACATGGCCCCTACCCCATACCTTTGCTGTATATTCTATTTTAGAAACAATGGTATAAAATGAAGGCTATAAAATCAACATCATCGACCGCGATCAGAATATGGAGTGCCGTTCTTTTAAGTGCGGCCTGTCTGCTGTCCTGCAATCAAAAAAAGAACAAAAACGGTACGCAAGACACTGGTGCTACGACCACTGCCCTTGGCAACTATACACAAGTGGCAACAGGGCAAACGACCTTGTACGGCCTAGACGGTGAAGTTATCGACAATCTACGGCCCGGAGACTCGCTATACGGGCAAGATGCCAATTACCTTAAAGGCAAAAAAATGGCCTACGAAAAAAACGGGGACGGAACGGTAACCGACCTGAACACCGGACTCATGTGGCAGGAGATACCGACCACAGAAGGCTTTGATTGGAACGATGCCAAGGAATATTGCGAGAACCTTGAATTGGGCGGTTATGACGATTGGAGGATGCCGACCTTAAAAGAGTTGTTCTCCATCAGTGACTTTAGCTCGGGATGGCCTTATTTGAACACCGACTATTTTTCCTTGGCAAACAACGACTATGTGGACAAAAGCGAACAGTATTGGGCAGACAATAAATATGTAGGACATACCGAAGAAGGAGGGTATACCGCAGCTTTTGGGGTAAACCATGCCACGGGCCACATTAAGGCCTACCCTGGCGGAGCACCCGAAGGCGGTAGGCCGCAAGGTCCCCCACCAGGAGAAAACAACTCGGCCCAAGGGCAAGATACCAAAGGCCACAGGCCTCCCCCTCCAGGACAAGGTCAAGAAAACGAGGGCGAAAACGGAGGTAGGCCCATGGGCAACCCAATGCTAAAGCATGTACGTGCCGTTCGTGGTAGCAGCTATGGCACCAACCATTTTGTGGACAATGGAGACGGAACGATCAGGGATACATCCACTGGATTGATGTGGAGCCAAAACGACAGCCAAAAAGGGTTGGATTGGGGCAATGCCCTGGCCTATGCCGAAAACTCTGATTTGGCGGGCTACTCCGATTGGCGTTTGCCCAACGTTAAAGAGCTGCAAGGCATTGTAGACTATTCCTATGCACCAAATGCCCAAGATCCGGACATGGTAGGGCCCGCCATAGACCCTATGTTCAGTTGCTCGGAAATCACCAATGAAAACGGGGACCGGGATTACCCTTACTATTGGACGAGCACTTCGGCCAGGTTTCAGAAAGGAAAACCATATTACTATGCTTGGTACGTAGCCTTTGGACGGGCGGTCAATGCCCGAGGCCTCGATTTTCATGGAGCAGGTGCCGTACGCTTCGATACCAAACACGAAAACGGTCCGGCCGGGGAAGGCGGTGAACGATACTACAATTATGTCAGATTGGTCAGGGATATCGAATAAACGAATTTTAAATAAGGCGACCTGTTTTCTCTTTCGAAAAAACAGGTCTCTTTACAAAATGCCACGGTCAGTTTATATTTGCCCTTTTACATCACACACAAATAAAGAATACTATTGAATAGCAAAAAAAATACAGATCAAAGGCCTAGCATAGGCCTAATAGCGCTTTTTAAAAAATTAATCAGGTATGTAAAACCGTATAAGTATCTGGTAATAGCCACCTTGACCCTAACATTTATAGGTTCGTTCTTGGCCCAGGTAAACGCTTTGGTACTGCGCTATACCGTAGACGAACTTACCCTGTTGGCCGAAAACAATAACGGGTTTAAGGAAGGTATCTCCCTTTTGTTGACGATCAGCGCTATCCTGCTTTCAAAAGAACTGATCAATGCCGCCATACAATACGGTCAAAAATATTACGGCGAAAAATTAAAAATATACATATCGCGTGATTTTGCCCAGCAGGTCGTAGATAAGATTTTAACCTACAGAATGTCGTTCTACAGCTCTCCCGAGAATGAAAGTGGAAAGCTCCAAACAAGAATAGATCTGGGTATTTCAAGCCTTACCCAACTGGTCAAGAACTTCTTCATCGATATACTTCCGCTATTTTCAAATGCCTTGATAGCCCTTTTTCTTATGTTCCAGGCCAATGTTTATATCGGTTTGGTAAGCGTGGGCGTCATCCCCATATTTTTTTACATCAGTAGCCTACAGGCCAATAAACTTAAAGGGTTTAGGCGAAAAATGAGGGGATTTAGGGAAACCCGGAACAATGGTATCATTGACCTGATCAGCTCCATTACCGTCATAAAATCGTTTACCCGAGAAGACTTGGAAAGCAAAAAGCACGAGGATATTCAATTTGATATGACCGAAAATCAGCTAAAGACACGCCGACTAAGCTTTTTGTTCAATGGGGTCAAGGTGTTTATAGAGCAATTTGGGGTGGTCATTATTATTGTTTTAACTTCCTATTTTGTATTGAACGGCACCATGAGTATCGGGGCGATCATGTTCCACATCTTATTGTTCAACAATGTTTCAGCCCCGATACGCGAATTGCATAGAATATACGATGAGGTCAACGATGCCCTGATCTATTCCGAAGCCTTCTTCGATATCATGGACGCCAATGAGACCGAGACAGAGGGCTCTTATATTCCGGAAAAGGTTGTTGGGAAATTTGAGCTGAAAAATGTTGATTTTACCTACCCGAACGACACCAAGGCACTTTTCGACGTTTCCGCCTTGATCAAACCCAATACGATCAATGCCTTGGTCGGTTTAAGTGGTGCCGGTAAAAGTACGATCATCAACCTTTTGGATAAATTCTTTGAACCAAGTGCGGGAAATATTCTTTTAGACGGTGTAGACCTAAAGGAATACAACACCCATTGGTTACGGAACCATATTGGCCTGGTGCTACAAAAAAACCATATTTTTAACGGAAGCATAAAGGAAAATATCCTGTACGGGCAAGAAGACGCTACCCACGAGGAAGTAGTGGAAGCCGCCAAGAAAGCCCACATTCACGATCAGATCATAGATCTACCCAAAGGATATGATTCAAAGGCCACCATGCTTTCGGGCGGTCAAAAGCAAAGAGTGGCCATTGCCAGGTTGTTTTTAAAGAATCCCCCGATTATTTTTCTCGATGAGCCTACCGCCAGTTTGGATGCCATTGCTACCGAACAGATCAAAAAAAGCTTGGATTCCATAAAAAAAGGTCGGACCGTTATTATTATATCGCACAGTATTTCCCAAATTATTGATGCGGAAAACGTAATCGTATTGGAAAAAGGTAAGGTCGTGGAAGAAGGCACCCATGAAGAACTGTACGACAATGGAAGTGCCTATTATAACATCTTCAACGCCATGGCCAATAGCCTTAACCTTGATAAAATTGCGGATACCCTTCATGAATGACCTACAGACACATAATTACAAATTCACGCATTAAGAACTCAAAAAATAACCCTTCATGTAACGAATTTCATAAAGGGAATACCTATAAACTAAACCATACATCAAGATGAAAAGAATATCGAAGACAAAAACAATGCTAGTAATGTCCGCTGGAACGCTTGTGATTGGGGCTTCGCAGATAATAGCACATTATATGCAACCTAACGATTTAACAAAAGGGCTCTTTTGGGGCATTGGTATAGGCCTCTTGCTTACCACTCTAATCTTCGGAAAATTCAAGACCGTACAATTATAGGGCACTTAGATAAAGTACTTATGAACAATCTTTACCACCTCCCTCCTACTTGTATGGTTATGGTTTTATTTTTTTATAAAAATGAATCGTATAAAAATTAGGATAGGAAAAAGTAAACTGGACAGGGGAATCGAAATTCTGACATTTGTCCTAATTTTAATTTCGGTAATACTTATTGCCGTTTATTACAACCAACTTCCAGAAAAACTACCTATTTATTTTAATTGGCCTTCAAAAAATGAAAACGGATTTGGTGAAAAAGACCTATTATGGATCAGCCCTATCATCTGTACGGCGATTACCATAGTTTTTTATAAACTGAATCAATATCCCTGGATTTTCAACTATCCCATAGAAATCAATGAAAAAAATGCCGAATATCACTATACGATAGCGACAAGGGTATTTCGTACGTTGGCCTTTGTGGTCGGCCTAATGGGCTTGGTATTGACGTTGACCTCTATTTTATACGGTCTCGGATATAATACCGAATATGTAAACTATCTTTTGCCTTTATTTCCAGTTCTCTTGATAGGAATTCCTATTTTTTACGTAGTTAAAATGCTAATGCATCAAAGAAATAGTCGTTGAACAACATACCCAACATATCATTTAAAAGCAAAGAAGGGTTCACCGATATAGAATTTATTCCTTTAGACGAAATAATGACACGGGTAGAAAAAAACCCAGATCACGATCCCCAAAAACCACATAGAATTTCCTTTTTTGCATTATTGATGGTCACAGATGGATCTGGAATACATCAAATAGATTTAAAGAATTACGAAATAAAGAAAGGTTCTGTTCTTAAGATCGCAAAAGGCCAAGTACATGCTTTTCAGAAAAATTTTCAGTACCGTGGCTATCTGGTTGTATTTACCGAAGATTTTGTATTAAAGTATTTCTCAAAATCATCTATTGATTTTATTTCCCATTTGTACAACTATCACATTTCAGAACCATTGGTAAAAAACAGTACGTTCAACCATTTTTTTCTAGAACAGGTGACCAAAGAACTTAAAAGTGAAGAAACGTATGCACAAAAAGAAATAGTTGCCAAAATTTTGGAGCTATACTTATTACGATTAGAACGCTACGCCCATAAAGAACCACTAAAAAAACTGAACAGAAAGCATCAAACACTTTTCATTAAGTTTAAAGACCTGGTCAAAAAAAACTACACCAAGACCAGAAATGTTAAGGATTATGCCGACCTACTCCACATATCTTCAAAGCATCTTAACCAAATAGTACGGGCCGTTACCTTAAATACCGCCAAGCATTTTATAGACCAGTATGTGGTCTTAGAAATAAAGAGAATCATATTTAGTAGTAGAAGTAGCCTTAAAGAAGTAGCGTACCAAAATGGCTTTGACGAAGTAACCAACTTTACCAAGTTCTTTAAAAGGAACACAGGTCTTTCCCCAAAAGAATTTAAATCTACTGTACAAGGATAAGGTTTCACATTTACCATTTTTAACAACTGATTTACCTTTTATAAAAATGCCCCATGGGCGAAATTTGCCGAAAAACAAATTATGAGTGCAGTAGCAAAATGCCCTACCTGTGGTAGCACCTGTAAAATAAAAGAAAAAGACGGTGAAACTATATACCAAGCCGTTCAAGACGAAGAACTTATCAAAAAAATAGGACAACTAAAAAAGGCCATGGATAAGTTCAAGACTAAGGCAGAAGCTTTAGAAAAAGAATTGGAAGAACTAAAATCGTAAAGACATAGTGGCATTTTTAAAAAGAAATTATGGTTGAATCATAGTAGTGATCTTGGCCTGTTTGCCCTTGATTCCGCTTTTGAATATGTTGCAAATCGATTTTTCGGATAACCTATCCATTTCTTTAATAGAAAGTGCGGACAATAATAGAAGGACCACTGCAAAAATGATGTACCATATTTCTGGTGAATTTGCCATAAGATGGATGACGGCAGTATTGACCGAAAGTCAATGAAGCGATTAAGGACAAATTGGAAAAAACTTCAAAGTTTTTCTTATGCCGTTATTTTTCTTAGCTTGTTACATGTTGCAATTTTAGAGAAGACCTGGCTGATTTATGCAGTGATCGTTGGTATTGGCTTTATTATTCGACTACCTTTTGTAAAAGATGGAATAATAGCATTTCGAAAAAAAAGAGACACTTCAAATTCTTGACAAAGATGAATATCAGTAAAAAGTACAAACAGGTCAGAGAGCAAACGGTTGCGTTCTGCAGTCACCTACATATAGAAGATTATGCAGTTCAGGCAGTAAAATTTGCCAGTCCGGCCAAATGGCATTTGGCACATACGACCTGGTTTTTTGAAACATTCATCTTAAAACAATTTGTACCGGGTTATAAGGAGTTCGATTCTAATTTCAATTTCCTCTTCAACAGCTATTACAACAATGCCGGAGATAGAATTATGCAGGCCGACCGTGGTAATATGTCTCGGCCAAGTACAGACCAAATATATAAATACAGGGATTATGTGGACGCTAAAATGTCTGAACTTCTAAACCACGTTTCAGATAAACAAATTATGGATCTGGTTACGCTCGGGCTAAACCATGAACAACAACATCAAGAATTATTGGTGACCGATGTAAAATACATGTTCGGCCATAATCCTATTTTTCCTGTTTTTGACCAGGAGACCAATCTAGTAAATGATAAAAACACCGGTTCTAAAAGCATCAGCATAAAGGCCGGTGTTTACAACATTGGTTACCAAGGAGACGATTTTTGTTACGACAACGAATTGGGCGTGCACAAGGTTTATATAAACGATTTTGAAATCAACGATTACTTGGTCACCAATGGGGAGTTCATTGAATTTATGGAATCGGGTGCATATTCCGATTTCAACCTTTGGCTGGACGAGGGTTGGGCTTGGGTAAACGCGCACAGCATAAAGGCTCCTCTATACTGGCATAAAAAAGAAGGAGAATGGCACTACTATACCCTTGCCGGATTACAGAAAGTGGAACCCGATGCCATTTTAAGCCATATTAGTTATTATGAGGCCAATGCCTTTGCCGAATGGAAAGGAATGCGATTACCTACCGAATTTGAATGGGAAGTAGCTTCATCGCAATTACATTGGGGCCAACGTTGGGAGTGGACCAACAGTGCTTACCTACCCTACCCGAACTTTGAAAAGGAAAATGGGGCCGTAGGCGAATACAACGGTAAGTTCATGAGCAACAAAATGGTACTTCGGGGAGCATCTGTGGCTACTTCAAAAAACCATAGCAGACCCACCTACCGAAATTTTTTCGGTCCAACGGAAAGATGGCAATATACAGGAATACGGTTAGTAAAAAAGGTATGATGGGCTCATTTAAAAAAGAGGTGGCGCAGGGGCTTGGAACCCATCCGAAAACACTTCCCTCGAAGTATTTTTACAACAAGAAGGGTGATGCCCTTTTTGTGGAAATAATGAACTTGCCCGAATACTATCTTACCCGAAGCGAAATGGATATTTTTAAAACCAAATCGTTACAATTAATAGATTCCTTCGAGGTTGAGCCTAACATTTATTTTGAGCTTATAGAACTTGGTGCGGGCGATGGATCAAAAACCAAAGAGCTATTAAAAAAATTGGATGCCCTTAATTATAGTTTCGACTACTACCCTATCGACATTTCGGCAAATGCCCTAACGTTATTAAAAAAAGACATCAATACCGTACTGCCCAACGTATCAGTAAAAATCCAACAAGGGGATTATTTTGAAGTGTTGAATTCCTTAAAAGAAAGTAAGAACCCTAAAGTCATTCTTTTTTTGGGCTCAAATATTGGCAATATGACCGATGAGCAGGCCTCGTTGTTCATCTATAATTTAGGCAATAACCTACAAGAAGGAGACAAACTGTTGTTAGGGGTAGATTTAATAAAATCAAAAGAAATCGTATTACCTGCCTATAACGATAGTAAAGGAATCACGGCGGCCTTCAACCTAAACCTACTACAAAGAATAAACGAAGAACTGGAGGGTGATTTTAATTTGACAAATTTTGAACACTTACCGGAGTATAACGAAAAAGAAGGAATCGCAAAAAGCTTTATTGTCAGCACTACTGACCAAACGGTAAAAATAAAAGCACTAGACGCATCATATCATTTTGTAAAAGGAGAAAAAATACACACCGAAATTTCAAGAAAATACAACGATGCCCTGATAGACAAAATAATATCGGATACAGATTTCACCATCGGCGACAAAATAATGGACAGTAAAAAATATTTTGCCGATTATATTCTAACGAGAAACTGAAAAATAATAAAACGGGTAAAACAACACATGCCACTTTTGTTGTAAAACATATAATTAGAACATTTCATGAAAATAGCGGTTACATCGGCAAGCGGAAAATTAGGAGCTTCCATAGTAAAACACCTTATCAAAGAAATTGGAAAAGACAATGTAATAGGCATAGCCCGTACACCAGAAAAAGCCACACATTTAGGGATAGAAATAAGAAAAGGCGACTACAACAACAGACAAGAATTCAACAATGCACTGCAAGGTGTCAACGCCGTTCTTTTAGTATCGGGAATGGATACCCCAGAAAAAAGAATAGAACAACATAGAAATGTCATCGAAGCCGCCAAACATAATAGCCTAAAAAAAATAGTATACACAAGTATTATAGGTGCAGAAGAAAACAACGCTTTCAGCCCTATTGTGCAAACGAACAGGCAAACGGAAATAGATGTAAAAAATGCTGGACTGGACTGGGTAATCGGAAGAAACAGTATCTATATAGAGCCTGATCTAGATTACATAGATACTTATGTACGAGAAGGTGAAATTAGAAATTGTGCAGAAGAAGGTAAATGCACCTATACCAGCAGGGAAGAATTAGGTTATGCCTACACAAAAATGCTAGTAGAGGACAAACACAACGGACACACCTATAATTTGGCAGGGGAAGGCATTACCCAAAGTCAACTTGCCGACTTTATCAATAAAGTATATAACACATCACTTGTTTATAATTCCGTTTCTATAGAAGAGTACAAAAAGGAAAGAACGGCCGCTTTGGGAGATTTCATGGGAACCATTATAGCAGGTATCTATGAAGGTATTGGAAATGGGGCCTACGATGTTCCTTCCGACTATATAAAGGCAACCGGCAGGCCCCATATATCACCAATGGCAATGATCAAAAATTATTATAATAACAAGAACTAAATTTATTGCCGCCATAATCTAGATTAAAAAAAGATGTATCCACATTTCATCCTTTCATCTATCTAAATAAAAGGTTATCAACCCATTACGACCTACTAACCGTTATTTGCCAACACTACTGTTCTTTAACCAAAATTCTTAACTTTATATTCTATAATTATTCTATCTGTGGACTGTGTTTACAACAAGCCCACAAGCTTAATTAACTTAAAATATTATCGATGAGGCATTACTTAAAATTTTTAGCAGTACTATTGTTCGCTAGTTGTGGAAACGATCAAAAGAACACGGCCACCGTGGCAGAGGTCGACACAGGTACCATCGCTAAACACATAGAACGTTTGGCTTCTGACGAGTTTTTGGGTAGAAAGCCTTTTACAGAAGGAGAAACAAAAACGGTAAATTACCTAAAGGATGAATTTAAAAAACTAGGTCTTTTACCCGGAAATGGGGACAGCTACTTTCAAGATGTTCCCATGGTAGAGATTACGGGGAGCCCTTCGGAAAAAATGGTTATTTCCGGATCATCGAAAACCATAGAATTAGACTATTTAAAAGATTTTGTGGCTACGACCAACAAAGCCGTACCCGAAGTTTCTTTAAAAAACTCAGAATTGGTGTTTGCCGGTTATGGTATTGTTGCCCCAGAATATGGGTGGAACGATTACGAAGGTATAGATTGGAAAGGCAAAACGGCAGTGGTTCTCATTAACGACCCAGGTTTTAAATCTGGCGATTCTACCTTGTTCAAGGGTAATGAAATGACGTATTATGGCCGTTGGACCTACAAATATGAAGAAGCTGCCAGACAAGGTGCGGCCGGACTGATCATTGTTCATGATACCGAACCTGCCTCTTATGGGTGGAATGTAATCGAATCTGGTTGGACAGGTGCAAGATTGACCATTGCCAGCGACCAGCCTCTTTTAGACGTAGAATCATGGATGAGTGGCGAAAGCGCCAAAAAAATGTTCGATGCCTCGAACATGATGGGACAAGATTTTAAGGCCTTGGCAAGGAATAAGGATTTTAAACCTGTTCCGTTAGACCTAAACGTTTCTGTATCCATTAAAAATGAAATTAAAAAAGATGTTTCTAAAAATGTGATTGCGTTGATCCCTGGTACAGAAAGAAAAGACGAGGTCATTATATACTCGGCCCATTGGGATCATTTTGGTATTGGAAAGGCCATTAATGGCGACTCCATATACAATGGAGCGGTGGACAATGCTTCTGGAACAGCCGGTTTATTAGCTATTGCAGAAGCTTTTAAAAAAAGTAACCCTACAAAACGTTCCATCGCATTTATAGCCGTTACAGGAGAAGAACAAGGCTTGTTGGGGTCTGCATATTATGCCGAAAATCCTATTTTCGACCCACAAAAAACAGTAGCGAACATTAATATAGATGCCCTGGAAAGCCCTGGAAAAATGAAAGACCTTACCATTACAGGGTATGGCCAATCGGAAATGGACGAATATGCCAAAGAAGCCGCACTTGAACAAGGTAGATATATAGTTCCAGATCCCGACGCCGAAAAAGGATATTTCTATAGATCCGACCATTTCAATTTCGCTAAAATTGGTATTCCGGCCTTATATGCCAGTGGCTCTTATGAAGGGTTCGATAAAAGTATAGAAGAAATAAAGGCGATCAAAGATGATTACCTCACCAATAGGTACCATCAACCTTCCGATGAATACGATCCCAAAAAGACCGAATTAAGTGGTGTGCAATTCGACTTACAACTATTTTTCAATGTTGGCTTAAAATTGGCCAATGAAGACTATTTTCCGAAATGGTACGATGGTAGCGAATTTAAAGCTGCCAGAGAGTAGTCGTTTCTAACAAATACTGTCTATGTAACTACTATTTTTCATAGTAAAAAAGTATCTAAATTCTATAGGGAGAAACTAGTTAAATCGTAGCCTTTTGATTAATTTCAACCTATAAAAAACATACTGGAGCCCATATCACAATGAATTTTATTGATTATTATAAAGTACTGGGGTTAACAAAATCGGCAACCGAAAAGGAGATAAAATCCGCTTACAGGAAACTTGCCAGAAAACACCATCCAGACCTAAACCCGAACAACAAGGTATCGGAAGAAAAGTTCAAACAAATAAACGAGGCCCACGAAGTATTGAGCGACCCCGAAAAGCGTAAAAAATACGATCAATACGGAAAAGACTGGGAACATGCGGAGGAGTTTGAAAAAGCAAAGGCAAGAAGAAAGTCTAGCGGCAGTGGCTCTAGGCAATATACCTACAGTGGCGGCCAAGAAAGCGATTTCTCCGATTTCTTTGAATCAATGTTCGGTGGGGCCAGTGGTTTTGGAAGACAACAAGGACAAGCAAGATTTAGAGGGCAGGATTTTAATGCAGAGCTAAGGTTAAATCTTACCGAAGTAATAGAAACGCATAAAAGGACACTTACCGTTAATGGTAAAAATATCAGGATCACCATTCCTGCCGGTATAGAAGACGGACAAACGATCAAGATAAAAGGATATGGGGGCGAAGGCATCAACGGTGGTCCAAAAGGTGACCTCTATATTACTTTTTCAATAAATAACGACACTCCTTACAAAAGAGATGGTGCCAATCTATACAAGACTGTAGACATACCATTGACCAAGGCAGTTCTAGGAGGAGATATTATAGTTGAAACCCTAAATGGAAAAGTAAAACTTAAGGTAAAACCCGGAACCCAGAATGGCGCACAGGTAAAACTAAAAGGAAAGGGGTTTCCTATATACAAAAAGCACGGGCACGGAGACCTATACATTACCTATAAAGTTAAAATTCCCGCAATGCTTAACGATGAACAGGAAAAACTTTTTAGGCAATTGGAGCAAAGTGGATTAAATTAATTAGAAAAATGAAAACAGAGACCTATATCCGAATAGAACAAATATGTACGCACTACGGTGTAGAAACATCTTTTCTACATCAATTAAAGGAATTTGAAATCGTAAATATCGAAGAGTCCGAGAACATAGAGGTTATCAAGGATTCAGAATTGCCCAAGCTCGAAAAAATGGTAAGACTACATCAAGAGCTTGAGATAAACCCACAAGGCCTACAAGCGATAGATCATCTGTTAAAAAAAGTGGTCGACCTACAGGAAGAAGTTATGACGCTTAGAAGAAAGCTGGACTTATTTGAGATGTAGCGCTAAAGAAACACTATTCTTTTTTGTAAGATTAAAAGATAGTTCGCCAATTAAATTATATACTATTTTCCTATCTGTGACCAAGGTGCCGAATTTAAACACGAACAGTGTTTAGCCGTTACATATTCCCTATAAAAAAAGGACTGGCCAAAGATCGTTCACAAAAACAGCCTATCAAACAAGCATTCAATTAAGCACCCGTAAATCAACCATTTATACACCCTAGAATTTAGCTGTTTTCCTTTTTCAAATTCATCATATTCTATCCATTTCCTTTAAGTGAAAGTTGATTCTTACAAAATTTGTTTTCAACAATTAAACTATGCATTTCATCGATAATCCATTGATATAATGGAGATAAGATTTTAATATTGGGACATACATAAAACTAAGGATTGTACTTTGGTTTTTAAACTTCTTCCCCCCCTGTGCAGATTACTACTGTACTACATAAATTTTAATGAACGAGGATTGTCTTAGCAGGTGCAGTAGCATCTTTTAAGGTTACGTGGATATACTTTTTTTAGAAATCTAAAAAAACAATAGAAAGGTATGTACTAATCTTTTAATCAATAATTAATCTAAATTTTATGAAAAAAGTAGTTTTAAGTGCCTTGGCACTAGCAATGGGATCTTTTGTCATGGCCCAGAACAAAAGTGAGATTACCCAAGAAAGGGCAACAGCGGCAGCCACTGTCAATGTAAATCAAGATGGAAGCGGCAATAGATCCACTGTTGAACAAATTGGTGTTGACGAACATGACACTACGGCTAGTAGTGTTAAAGTTAAACAACAAGGGAACGACAATAAATCTACTATAGACCAAGGGGATATTTGGGACAATGGTTCTACCGCTACTGGAGTTGCTACCGATGTATACCAAAACGGTAGGGAAAACAATTCTATAGTAAGTCAAGGGGGACGCTTAAATGTAGCCGATGTTGATCAAGTTGGAGATAAAAACCTATCTAAAATAGATGTACAAGGAGGTTACAAAAACCGTATCAAAATAAAACAAAATGACGACAGTAATAAGTCTACCGTTTGGCAAAGCTGGTCATATAACGAGGTATTCGTAACACAATCCGGAGACAACGCTTATAACGGAGCCAATGTATCTGATGTAAACCAAACATCAACACACAGTTTGGTCGATATAGATCAGGTAGGTAGAAGAAATAACTCTATAGTTGACCAATACGGTGTAAACACTTCTGGATATGGAACAGATCTTTCCGCAACCGTTAGCCAAACTGGTAACGATAATAAGTCCGTAGTTACACAAACAGGAGTCTCAAACCTTGTTTCAGTTGTACAGAACGGTAACGACAACTACGCTTCATCTATACAAGATGGCGAGTCCAATCAAATGTACACCACACAACGTAATGGTAATGGCAACAGAAGTTATGCTTCCCAAAATATTACCACTACCAATAGTGTTATAAAAACAATACAACAAAACGGTAACAACAATATTAGTAAAGCCTACCAACAATGCGCAACAGACGCTTTGATCTCGGTAACACAAAGTGGTAACGGAAACAATAGCATAGTTAACCAAACATTGGTAGACAGCAATACAAGCGCTATTGTAACCCAAAGCAACTAAAGATTAACCAATATCTATACTAATTGTAGTTCTTATAGGGTACGGGACATTTTAAATGTTCCGTATCCTTTTAAAAATTATAAAACAAAAGAATACATGAAATACCGATCGTTTCTCTTTTTGTTTATTCTTTTCAATATGTGTCTATACCAACTAAATGCCCAGGGTATTATAGATGGTAATACAGATAATGAAAACAGTTTGAACACCAGTGCGCAACAGCTAAATTATTTTATACAACAATTCAATGAAACCAACCAGATAAACGTAGACAACACAGGTGTTTTTATCCATCAAATCGGAGACGGTAACACAAGTTCGATTACAACACAATCTCAAGTTACCGATGTTCAAGTGAACCAATTAGGAAATGCCAATACCGTAGATCTAAATCTAAAAGCCGACGAAATCGACTATACGGTAACACAAAAAGGAAACAACAATCTCTTATTGGAACATAGTGCCCAAAGTGGAAAACAATTATTGCAAAGAACAATACAACAAAATGGCAATAACCAAAATCTTGTAATTCAAGGCAGAAACAGTATTGTCGATAAAATGAAGATTACGATGAATAATGGTAGTCAGAGTATTATCATTAGAAATACCAACTAAAGTCTTTTTTGATTACTATGGGTATACGCCTTTATATTTCATTTTTCCTTGCGCTTTTTATGGGGGCAATAGCTGGTGCACAAAACTTTAACAAAGAGGTAGAGGCTAAAATAAATATAGACTCAAAAGGGGTACTTACCGACATTATTTTCTCTGCCTACAACAAAACAAGTATAAAAAAGAGTTTAAGGTATAAAGCGTTGATAGTAAAAAACTCAAGTCCTACATCCTCTAAAGAACAATTTGAGGACGAACAATATTTTGTAATCGAAGCAGGCGAGCGCAAAAATATCAGTAAAACCACACTATCGTTAGAAAATAAAGAGAGAACCATAATTTTTGTTCTCTTATACGATGAAGATAAGGTTATAGGCAAAGACCGTGTCGTAATCAACGGCTTTGAAGGAGAGGATGCCATACAGCCTAAAGTGGTTCAAAAAGACAATCTAATAGAACCCGACAAAAGGGAGCAATCTCAGGACATAGATTTAATGAAGGGGCTTGTATTCGAAAACACAAAAACAAAACCTGGTCGAGATTTCTATCAAATGTTTTACCTGGCTTACCAAAACAATAACATCAATGGAAACAAAATGGTCAAGGTCGATGAGGTATTAGCTATTGGAGGTAATACCCAAATTAAGATATACGCCGGCAATGAACTGGTGGTTCAGTTCTTTCTTAATCCACGAAGTTCATATATCAAGGAAATGGTAGATCAATCCATTTTAAGAATCAACCAATATTTCATTCACAATAGAGCTATTAGTCAAAATACTATTCAATATTAACATGAAACTACTAACCTTTTTATCATTTTTATTTACCATATCGGTATACTCGCAGCAATTGGTTTATACTCCCAAAAACCCAAACTTTGGAGGAGAAACCTTTAATTACCAATGGTTGCTAAGTTCGGCACAGGCACAAAATTCTTTTACCGACAACCAAGGTTCCAACGACCAACAGTCTGAACTTGAATATTTTCAAGAAAGTTTGAACAGTCAACTTTTAGGACAACTTACAAGGTCTGTTTACAACTCTGAACTTGGTGATGGTCTAGAACCCGGTACTTTTAATGTTGGCGACCTACTGTTGGAAATTTTTGAATCTGGAGAAGGTTTGGTCGTTAATATTCTTGACACGACCACTGGAGAGCAAACCCAAATCATAATTCCCAACTAAACAAATATGAAACTTTACCGAAGTTCCCTCGTTTTAGGGCTCCTCTTACTGCTATCTGGTTGTGGCACCTATTTCAACCAACCCTTGGCCCCAACCGAGGCAAGAATAGGGGAAACCACGGCCAAGTCCTATTATCTAAAAAATCTACCCTTGCCCAAAGAACCTATTGTTGTAGGCGTTTATAATTTTAAAGACCAAACAGGCCAGTATAAAAGCGTTGAAAATGCCAGCACGTTTAGTACTGCCGTACCACAAGGGGCGACCACGATGCTTATAAAAGCTCTTGAAGATTCGAAATGGTTTACTCCTATCGAAAGAGAAAATTTATCCAATCTCTTGAACGAACGAAATATTATACGTTCTACTCGCCAAGAATATACTGGAGACCAAAGCGGACAACCAAATCTACCTCCGTTGTTATATGCCGGTATTTTACTTGAAGGGGGGATAATTTCATACGACACAAATATCATTACCGGCGGTTACGGCGCGCGCTATTTTGGTACTGGCGGTTCAACACAATATAGACAAGACCGTATAACCATATATCTTAGAGCGGTTTCTACTTCGAACGGAAAAATATTAAAGACAGTCTACGTGTCGAAGACCATACTATCGCAAGCACTGGATGCCAGCTTATTTAAATATGTAAAATTTCAACGTCTTTTAGAAGTCGAAACAGGTATCACCAAAAACGAACCTATACAATTGGCAATACAAAATGCCATAGAAAATGCTGTTGAATCATTGATAATAGAAGGCATACAAGACAATCTGTGGAGCACCAATGAAGGTTCGGCAGTAAACGACTCTATTGTTTCTTTGTACAATCAAAGAAAACTGGAAGAGGAATCCACTCTTTTATACAATAGAAAACAAGCCTCTCATGTACTAAAGAACAGTATAGGTATTTATGGGGGCAGCCCAGTACTAAATGCCGATTTTTCGAAGAAATCTCTGGGCGCCGGTGGAGGAATAAAATATAGCCGTTTCCTATCCCCTAAAATTGATATAGGCCTAAAAGGTGATTATTTCTACTTTACAGGCGGACAAAATTTCTATAAAGAATATATGTCCGGCAATATTCAATTGGGATATACCATTCTACCCTTTGATGATTTGACCCCGTATATCTATGGCGGTATAGGCGGTATTTTTGATTTACGGTCACCAGACCCCTCGCTAACCGAAGATACCTCAGGCCTGAACCTGCAATATGGCCTGTCTTTAAAATATAATATCAACCCCAGACTCTCGCTTTTCGTAAACGCAGAAAACAACCACACTACCAGTGATGCCATAGACGATGTGGTAAACGGAAAAAGAGACGATTTCTATTATAATTTCTCCATTGGATTAGAATGGAGATTTGGTAAAAACATGAATAAACGTAATTGAAAATATAATGAGCATTTTTAAGAATCAAAATTTTAAGGCAGTACTGCTTATAGTCTTCACATTACTTGTATCATGCGAAGAGGATACCATAGGTGATGAAGCTTTTGGAACTTTGGAAGGAAAGGTAGTTTCCAATAGTTTCAACATCCCCTTAGAGAATGTAAAAATCACCACAAACCCTTCTTCTACTACTGTTTTTACGGATAAAGATGGAAATTTTATAATAGAGGATATAAGTATCGGAGACTATTCAGTACAAGCGGATAAAGATGATTTTGAAACTTCTTTTGAGCCATCTACCATTTATAGCAATAAAACCACTACCGTGGTTTTTGAACTGGATAGCGTAGCCTCTAAAAATTTACAACCGGCCATACCAACCCTAATTTCCCCACAAGACAAGGCAACGGACATTTCCAATCCGGTACAATTTGTGTGGTCTTCGTCCAAAAACGATTCCGACACTATTACCTACACATTCGAATTAAGGGATGGCAATACTGGAGAAATTCAAATTTTTGAAAACTTACAAGATACCACTTTAACCATCGATAATTTATCCGTTGGTGCAAATTATTTTTGGCAGGTTACCGCTGATGACGCTATCACAGAGTCTACACAAAGTAAAATAAGCAGTTTCCAATTAAGAGGTATCGAAAACAATCGCTTTTTATATGTAAGAACACTCAATGGAAACAATGTCATCTTTTCTGGGGGTGAACCCGCTGGGTTAAATAATTCTGAGGTGGATCAAAACGAAATTCAATTGACCTCTTCAGAATTAAATTGTTATAGACCCAAAGCTAACAGAACAGTGAATAAAATAGCTTATATAAGAAACCAAGGAGGTGAATCGCATTTATTTACCATGAATTTGGACGGAAGCGGCAAAACACAATTGACCAAGAGTATTCCGATAGCAGGGTTTAGAAACGATGAAATTGAATTTGCTTGGTCTAACAATGGCAACGTTATCTACTACCCTAATTTCAATAGTTTATACGCCATAAACATTGATGGATCCGGGCTATCAAAAGTTTACGAAGCTCCTTCCGGAGAATTTATTACAGAAGTGGCTACCAACCTGTCTAATAATTTAATCGCGATAAAGACTAACGATGCTGCCGGATACAATGTTAAGATACAGACAATAAACCCGGTCAGCAAGTCGGTTACAAGAACTATAATTGAAGGAATTCCGGGGGCTTTTGGAGGATTGGACTATTCTATAAACGGAAATAAAATATTATATACCAGAGATATTTCGGGAATAGAGAACACACAATACAGGCAACTGGACAGCCGTATTTTCGAATACGACATTGCAAATGACAATTCTATAGAGATAGATACCGATAAACCAACAGGTTACAACAACCTTGATGTCAGTTACGCCCCCAATGAAGGTTATGTGATGTATATACTAACCTCCAATGATGGTATATCTGAAAAGAAAATTTACAGAAAGGAAATTAATACAAGTGATGATGCAGATCCAGAATTGTTGTTCACCAATGCTTTTATGCCCAATTGGGAATAACAATTATTAGGTTCGAACCCAGAAGCTTTCTTTTACTTGAGGTTTATTTTTAAAGAGTTTAAAATATTGTTCCAATATATAAAAAACATATAACACACTACCTGTAGTTAATTTGCTCACTAGTTCATGGTTAGCGCTCAAAATCGTAGTTTTGCAACTTTGCTATGATTCATGATCGATTACGAAGAAAATATTGAGGTTCAAGGTGCCCGTGTACATAACCTTAAAAATATAGATGTTACCATACCTAGGGAAAAACTCGTCGTTATTACGGGGCTTTCCGGGAGCGGAAAATCCTCATTGGCATTTGACACTATATATGCCGAGGGCCAAAGGCGGTATATCGAAACATTTTCCGCCTATGCCAGACAGTTTTTGGGAGGCTTGGAAAGACCCGATGTGGATAAGATAGACGGTCTTTCCCCTGTAATTGCCATTGAGCAAAAAACGACCTCTAAATCTCCGAGATCTACCGTTGGTACCATAACAGAGGTTTATGACTTTCTTCGTCTTTTATATGCCCGTGCCGGTGACGCACATAGTTACAATACCGGGGAAAAAATGGTCAGTTATAGTGATGATCAAATAAAAAAACTGATCATCGATTCTTATAGAGATAAGAAAATTAATATACTGGCACCGATTATAAAGGCTAGAAAAGGACACTATAGAGAGCTTTTTGAACAAATTGCCAAGCAAGGTTTTGTTAAGGTAAGGGTAGACGGAGAAATCAAAGACCTTGTAAAAGGGATGAAGGTAGACCGTTACAAGACCCATGATATAGAGATTGTCATAGATCGCCTAAAAGTGGTAGAAAACGACGATTTGCACAAGCGCCTTTCAGAAACAATAAATACCGCTATGTATAGTGGTGACAATGTGTTAATGGTCTTGGAAGAAGGTACCGAAGATCCACGTTATTTTAGTAGGGACCTTATGTGCCCGACAACGGGTATCTCGTACCCCACACCAGAGCCAAACACATTCTCGTTCAACTCCCCAAAAGGTATGTGCCCACATTGTAGTGGTCTTGGGCATGTATATGAAGTAAACGAGAATAAAATTTTTCCGAATAGAAAACTATCGATAAAAAGCGGAGGTATCGCCCCTCTTGGAGAATACAAAAAATCATGGGCTTTTAAACAGATCGAGATAATTGCACATCGCTATAATTTTGAACTTACAGATCCCATTAATAAAATACCACAACAGGCTCTAGAGGTTATATTGAACGGCAGCAATGAAAGTTTTGAGGTAGACTCTAAATCGCTTGGTGTAAAAAGAACCTATAAAATCGACTACGAAGGCATTTCAAACTTTATAAAGAGCCAATACGAAGAAGCCGAATCTACTTCTATAAAACGATGGGCAAAGGAATACATGGACAAAACAAGTTGTTCATCGTGCGGTGGTAGTCGCTTAAGAAAAGAATCCCTTTATTTTAAAATAGACGATAAAAATATTGCCGAGCTCGCAAACATGGATATTGCGGAATTGGCGGACTTTTTTAAAGGGTTGGAAAAAAAACTAGAAGGCAATCAATTAAAGATTGCCGAAGAGATCATTAAAGAAATCAAAACCAGAATTCAATTCCTTCTAGATGTAGGTCTAGATTACCTTTCGTTAAACCGTAGCTCCAAATCACTGTCAGGTGGCGAAGCTCAGAGAATTAGGTTGGCCACGCAGATTGGATCGCAATTGGTAGGTGTGCTTTATATATTGGATGAACCCAGCATTGGCCTTCATCAGAGAGACAATAGTCGATTAATAAAATCTCTAGAAGCCCTAAGGGACATTGGTAATTCCGTTATTGTGGTAGAGCATGACCGCGATATGATAGAGCGTGCCGACCATGTAATAGATATTGGCCCCAAAGCGGGGAAACATGGTGGCGAAATAATTTCGCAAGGAACCCCCTACGAACTTAAAAACCACCATACCCTTACAGCGGATTATATTACCGGGGTAAAAGAAATAAAAGTACCGGAGACCAGGAGAAAAGGGAACGGAAAAAAAATTGTACTGTCCGGTTGCACGGGCAACAACCTAAAAAACATAACAGTAGAATTCCCTCTTGGTAAAATGATCGGGGTAACGGGCGTTTCCGGAAGCGGAAAATCTACCCTCATAAACGAGACGTTATACCCTATCATGAACGCTCATTATTTTAATGGCGTAAAAAAACCGATGCCCTATAAAAAAATCAATGGACTGGAACATATTGATAAGGTCATAGATATAAACCAATCTCCCATAGGCAGAACTCCCCGGTCGAATCCTGCTACCTATACGGGTGTTTTTAGCGAAATACGTTCGTTATTCGCCAAAACCCCAGAAGCTTCCATAAGAGGGTATAAACCCGGAAGGTTCAGTTTTAATGTAAAGGGAGGGCGCTGTGAAACATGTCAAGGCGGAGGCCTGCGTGTTATTGAAATGAACTTTTTGCCCGATGTTTTTGTAGAATGCGAAACATGCAATGGAAAACGTTTTAATAGGGAAACCCTTGAAATACGCTATAAGGGAAAATCTATTTCGGACGTGCTTGAAATGACAATCAATGAAGCCGTGGATTTTTTTGAGCTTATTCCAAAAATCCATCGTAAATTAAAAACGATACAAGATGTTGGCCTAGGTTATATATCTTTAGGGCAACAATCCACTACCCTATCGGGTGGCGAGGCCCAACGTATCAAATTGGCTACGGAACTATCCAAGAGAGATACGGGGAACACCTTCTATATATTGGACGAACCCACCACCGGTCTTCATTTTGAAGATATTAGGGTATTAATGGAGGTGCTCAACAAATTAGTCGATAAGGGAAATACCGTATTGGTAATAGAACATAATTTGGACGTTATTAAAATGGTAGACCATGTTATTGATATTGGATATGAAGGCGGACGATCTGGAGGTCAATTAGTAGCATCCGGTACACCGGAAGAAATTTGTAAAGTAAAAAAAAGCTATACGGCAGAGTTTTTGAAGAAAGAATTAAAAATGTGATTTATATATGAGAAACGAAAAACACCCTAAAGGATGGAATGAAATAAAGACCAATGATTCATGGGCCATCTTTAAAATTATGGGAGAGTTTGTAAATGGTTTTGAAAAAATGAGCAAAATAGGACCCTGTGTTTCTATTTTTGGCTCCGCCAGAACCAAAGAGCATAATAAATATTATCAGTTGGCGGTCAGTATCGCAAAAAAAATATCGGAGGCCGGTTATGGAGTTATTACAGGTGGTGGCCCCGGTATTATGGAGGCTGGTAACAGAGGTGCAAATCTTGCCGGCGGCACATCGGTAGGTCTTAATATAGATTTACCTTTTGAGCAGCACGACAACCCATATATAGATGGTGATAAAAGTCTAGACTTCGATTACTTTTTTGTTAGAAAGGTAATGTTCGTTAAATATTCACAAGGTTTTGTTGTAATGCCCGGCGGTTTTGGTACGTTGGACGAACTTTTTGAAGCGATAACCCTTATACAAACCCACAAAATAGGTAAATTCCCTATTATTTTGGTCGGAAGCGATTTCTGGTCAGGTCTTTTTGATTGGATAAAAGATACAATGCTCAGTTTTGGTAATATAAGTCCAGATGATTTGGATCTGATCAAAATTGTGGATACCGAGGAAGAAGTTGTAAACATTATCGATTCGTTCTATAAAGGTCACACCCTTAGTCCTAATTTTTAGTGTTCATATTGAAAAACGTCCTGCCCTACAAATTACTTTTGTCAATAGTGCTATGCTACATTGGAAGCAGGACTACCTATGCCCAATATGAAACAAACTTGAACGTTAAGCTCAATCAATTTACCAAAGAGCTGGACATAAAGCAAGAGTTTACCTATTACAACGACTCTAACTATTCTTTAGGTATTATTTATTTTAATGATTGGGCCCACGCCTACTCCAACAAAAATACCGGCCTGGCGAAACGATTTGCCCAAGAATTCAAGAAAAGTCTGCACTTGGCAAAAAAAAGTGAGCGAGGCTATACTACAATTATAAGCGTAGTAGACGACGAATATGAAGGCCTGGAGTGGGAACGAACAAAAGATGAGGACATATTAAAAGTGAGGCTCAACAAGGCTTTGGTGCCCAAAGAGTCTACAAAAATAATCATTACCTATAAAGTTAAGTTGCCCCCTAACAAATACACTCCGTACGGATACGACAACAAAGGCAATTACTATTTAAAGGATTGGTATTTAACACCCGCCGTTTACGACGGAAAATGGCACTTATATTCAAATAAAAACCTAGAAGACCTATATACCAATATTACAAAGACAACCATTGATTTTACATACCCCGATAGTCTACATCTGGTTTCCAATTTCAAAGAAGAGGACAATACCAAATTATCCAATGTCCAGAATGTAAAACTTACATCTAAAAATCAAAAAAGTGCAGAGATTATATTAAATCGCGAAAATACTTTTTCTACGCACATTACCCCTTATATTAAGGTAGTGACGAATATAGCCGCACCAAGGTACAACCCAATAGAACAAGGAATATCAATTAACAAAATAACCGATTTTATATATCGTAACCTTGGGGAATACCCCCACGACAAGCTACTCGTAAGTCAAATAGATTATGATAAAGACCCACTATATGGCATAAATCAGTTACCATCGTTCATTCGCCCTTATGACCAAAAATTTCAATTTGAAATGAAATTTTTGAAAACCGCCCTTAACAGTATCCTCAAAGAAACAATTTTCTTGAACCCAAGAAAAGAGCAATGGCTGAACGATGCAATTGCCAATTATTTAATGATAGAGTATGTCGAGGAAAACTATCCGGACCAAAAATTATTGGGTAATTTAAGTCGTATATGGGGATTGCGAAGTTTTAACTTGGCAAAAATGGGTTTCAACGAGCAATATCCTTTTCTATACAACCTTACCGCCAGAAAAAATTTAGATCAGGCGTTGACCACCCCAAATGATTCTTTGATAAAGTTCAATCAAAAAATTGCCAATAAATACAAAGCAGGTTTGGGCTTGGCCTATTTGGCCGATTACATAGGCAAAGAAAAGGTAGATGAGAGCATTAAGACCTTTTTTAAGTATTATCAGCTGAACAAAGTAAAAATAATTGATTTCGAGTCTATTTTAAAAAGGTCTACTAGCAAAGACATTGATTGGTTCTTTAAAGATTATGTTTCTACAGACCGAAGAATAGATTTTAAAATAAGAAAAGTAAAAAAATACAAAGATTCACTAACGGTTACTATCAAGAACAAGGAAGGTACCAATGTACCCATTAGTATGTTCGGGTTAAAAAACGACTCCGTAGTTTCAAAATATTGGTTCAAGAATATAGAGACATATAAGACCTTTACGATACCCAATAATAAAGAGGACAAATTAGTTTTAAACTACGATCAAAAAATTCCGGAGTTTAACCAAAGAGACAATTGGAAATCTCTTCGAGGCTTTCTTTCCAGTAACAAAAAACTAAAATTTACTTTTTTCAAAGACTCCGAAAATCCGTATTACAATCAGGTATTCTATGTTCCGGTTATTAATTTTAATATCTATGATGGTTGGGCACCGGGCCTCAGGTTATACAACAAAACACTTTTAGAACGCCCTTTTATATATGACTTTGCCCCCTCATACTCCTTTAGGGAAAAGGCTTTTGTAGGCTATGGCAAATTCAGTTACCGTAAATATTTAAGCAAAAGCGGTCTCTATGTTGCCAATTATTCTATAGGGGCGTCTACCTCGCATTTTAATATAAATTCTCGTTATACCTCCATTACCCCGGCCTTAAGTTTCGGGTGGCGGCCAGACGATCTTAGGTCCGATAAAAGACAATTTCTGTCTTTTAGATATATAAATATCTTTAGAAACTTTGACGAAAGTTTGGGCAGCATGGCAAACGATTCGGAAAACCCTGACTATAGTGTGTTCAACGCCAGGTATATAAATAGGGCCAATGGTATTTTAGATTATAATTCCTGGTTTTTGGATTTTCAGTTGGCGGGCAATTTCAGCAAGCTTTCGTTTGAATATGAGTATCGAAAACTCTTTGAGAACAATAGGCAGTTCAATCTTCGTTTTTTTGCCGGAAAATTTCTGAGCAACAACACTGATTCCAACTTCTTTAGCTTTGCCCTTGACCGTCCTACAGACTATCTTTTTGATTACAATTATCTGGGAAGATCAGAGGATTCGGGAATTTATAGTCAACAGATAATTATTGCGGAAGGAGGTTTTAAATCTTTTTTGGATGAACGCTATCGCTACTCTGATAATTGGATGGCCACCGTAAATACAAGTTTTAACCTATGGAGATGGATAGAGCTATATGGTGACGCCGGTTTGGTAAAAAATAAAGGCTTCGATGAAAAATTTGTTTACGATTCGGGTGTAAGATTAAATCTAGTTACCGATTATTTTGAATTATATTTTCCCCTATATTCAAACAACGGTTGGGAAATATCTCAACCCGATTATGGCGAAAAAATACGTTTCATAATAACGGTAAGCCCAAAAACTTTGACGGGATTGTTTACCAGAAAATGGTTTTAACTTAAATATTCGCAAATAAAAGCTCTATAAAACGAGTCTCATTACGAATATTTCAAAATATTGATTAATAATTTACTTTATCATCAACAAATTAAACATTCCCATCATTGCTAAAACGGTTTCTATTCGGTATTTTTGGTAAAATTTGATAAAACATGGATGTTTCTTCTAAAACTAGCAACGATATATCATTTGAAGATTTTAAAGAGCAAATTATTAGTGACTATAAAATTGCATTTTTAAGTAGAACGTGTAGCCTGCTAGGAAGAAAA
This sequence comes from Maribacter sp. MMG018, assembly GCF_018100785.1. Lineage (GTDB taxonomy): Bacteria > Bacteroidota > Bacteroidia > Flavobacteriales > Flavobacteriaceae > Maribacter. Next base: position 1,077,006 of record NZ_JAGJEC010000002.1, read on the forward strand.
GAAGTACTTACCGGTAAAGCCAAATTCGGAATATTTGGTGACGGTAAAGAACTTCCACAATTAGCGATGGCCAAATCTTTTAAAAATGGCGATTTTAGAAGTGGTTACTATAGAGACCAAACCTTTATGATGGCTACGGGGCTTTTAAAGCCCAAAGATTTCTTTCATGGTCTATACGCCACTACCGATATCAACAAAGAACCTATGAGTGCCGGAAGGCAAATGGGAGGGCATTTTGTCACCTATAGTTTAAACGAGGATGGCAGCTGGAAAGATTTAACGAAACAAAAGAATAGTAGCTCTGACATATCTTGCACAGCCGGACAAATGCCTAGATTATTGGGCTTGGCACAAGCTTCAAAGGTCTATAGGGAACTCAGTGACCTTGATTCCTCTAAATTTTCGAACAATGGTAATGAAGTAGCTTGGGGAACCATTGGAAACGCCAGTACCAGTGAAGGCATGTTCTGGGAGACCATTAACGCAGCAGGAGTATTGCAAGTGCCGTTAATCTTAAGTATCTGGGATGATGAATATGGCATATCGGTACCTGCAAAATATCATACCACCAAAGAAGATATTTCAAAAATTTTATCTGGCTTTCAAAGAGACGACAAAAATAAAGGGGTTGAAATTTTAAAGGTAAAAGGTTGGGACTATACGGCCCTAATGCATGCATATGAAAATGCGGCAGATATAGCCCGTCAAGAACATGTTCCGGTCATTATACATGTAACAGAGCTCACCCAACCACAAGGCCACTCTACTTCTGGTTCCCATGAAAGATATAAAGATGATAAGCGATTGGCCTGGGAAAGGGACAATGATTGCAACAAAAGATTCAAAGAATGGATCTTAGAATCAGGTATCGCCACGGCCAAGGAATTGGAACTTATCGAAAAGGATATAAAAAAAACAGTCCGAGAAGCAAAAAAACAAGCTTGGACAGAGTATTTACAGGGGCATTTGACCTTAAAGAAAGACTTGGTACAGGTAATAAACTCGGCAGCCAATAAAAGTTCCAACAAAAATTTTCTGAACAAAATTAAGAACGACCTAATAGCGATAGAAGAACCTCTTAAAAAAGATTTGGCTATTGCAGCAAGAAAATCGTTGCGCTATTTATTGGGCGAAAAATCTGCAGAGAGACAAGCTTTGGTAAATTGGCTATCCAATTTTGAGAAAGAGACACAACCTAAATTTAGCTCACATCTCTACAGTGAAAACCAAAACAATGTCAGAAATATAAAAGCCGTACCACCCGAATATAAAAATGATAGCGAAAAGGTAGATGGACGTGTCGTACTTCGTGACAATTTTGACAAACTTTTTGAAAAATACCCAAATGCATTAGTCTTTGGAGAAGATACAGGAGCTATCGGTGATGTAAACCAAGGATTGGAAGGTCTGCAAGAAAAATACGGAAAAATTAGAATTGCAGATACAGGTATTAGGGAAACGACCATTATAGGCCAAGGTATAGGAATGGCCTTAAGAGGGCTGAGACCTATAGCCGAAATTCAATATCTAGATTATATTTTCTATGCCATTGCCACCATGACAGATGATCTGGCAACTCTTTTATATAGAACATATGGCAAACAAAAAGCGCCATTAATTATTCGTACTAGAGGGCATAGATTAGAAGGCATATGGCATTCCGGTTCTGAAATGGGAGGGTTAATACACCTATTAAGGGGTATTCATATTCTCGCTCCTAGAAATATGACACAAGCCGCAGGTTTCTATAACACCTTAATGAAAAGTGACGAACCTGCATTGATCATAGAAAGTCTAAATGGTTATAGACTTAAAGAGTACAAACCCAGTAACCTTGGAGAATTCTGTACCCCTATCGGGGTTGTCGAAACAATAAAAAAAGGTACCGATATTACCTTAGTCTCATACGGTTCTACCTTAAGAATAGTAGAACAGGCCGCGAAAGAATTACTAGAAGTCGGTATTGATGCCGAGATAATAGACGCACAAACATTGCTACCTTTTGATATTGCCCATGACACCGTTAAAAGTGTTCAAAAGACAAATAGGTTATTGGTAATAGACGAAGATGTGCCAGGAGGTTGCTCTGCGTATCTTTTAAATGAGATTATAGAAAAGCAAGGTGCCTACCAATATCTGGACAGCGCACCACAAACATTAACAGCTAAAGCACATAGGCCTGCCTATGGTAGCGACGGAGACTATTTTTCTAAACCAAATGCAGAAGATATTTTTGAAAAGGTTTATGAAATTATGAACGAAGCAAACCCTGAAGAGTTTCCTAGCTTAAAATAAAATCGCCCCATATAACGTAATAAGCACAGCGATTACCAAACAAATATTTAAAATCCCGCTAATAGCGGGATTTTTTTTAATCTTTCTATCACATTTTTTCTTTTGTCCCTTCTTACATTAAATACCACCAAAACCCCTGATTTGCAATAAAATACAGACCTCCCGTTGGTCATATATAATAATTGGCTCATACATACGTCTATTTTTTATTGAAACTAAATAAGCGGAATATTTCAAAAAATCTTAAAAAAATAATACTTTTAAAAAGTAAAAGTAGATTATATAATGAAAAGTCCCCTTTTAAAAGATATCGGATTGGCATTTTTCAGAATCGCCGTTTCGGTAATGATGATTACACATGGCCTACCTAAATTTCAAAAATTAATTTCTGGTAATTTTGAGTTCGGAGATCCTATCGGAATCGGTGCCGCACCTTCTCTATTTTTGGCAGTTATAGGTGAATTTATATGCCCTATTCTAATAATTATTGGCTACAGAACAAGATTATTATCTATACCTACAGCCATTACTATGGCCGTTGCCGCTTTTATAGCTCATGCAAGCGACCCATTTGGCACCAAAGAAAAAGCATTGTTCTATTTGGTAGCGTTTATTACCATCTCGCTTGTTGGACCCGGTAGATACAGTATAGACAGAAAATAGACTAAAGAATTTTCATCAACAGTTCTTTCAAAAGATCTGCCTGTTCTACTTTGCCAGATCCGACTCCTTTGCCTTTCATATCCAGTTCCCTTAAACTAGAAATGATTTGGCTTACCCTTTTCATCGGATAGTTTCTTGCCGCTGTTTGGTATTCTCCCACGAAGTATGGGTTAATTCTAAGTGAACTGGCAACATTTTTTGGAGAATGATCTCTTAATCCATGATATTGCAGCAGTTGTGAAAAGAAAGTGTGCAACAAAGTAACCGTAAGTACAAACGGATTGTCTTTAGGGTTCTGCGCAAAATAATTAATGATCTTTGTTGCCTTAAGAACGTTACGCTCCCCTATCGCCTTCTTCAATTCAAAATTATTATAATCTTTACTGATTCCGATATTCTGTTCTACATCTAACGGGGTAATTTCTTTTTTTTCGGGCAACGCCAGCTTTAACTTATCTAGCTCGTTGTTAATTTTACTAAGGTCGGTTCCCAAATATTCTACAAGTAAAATGGCCGCTTTGTGTGAAATTGAATAGCCACTTGACAACAATGTTTTTCGTAACCACTCGGAAACCTGATTCTCGTATAACTTTTTACTTTCGAACAAAACGCCACACTTCTTAACGGTTTTGTACAGGGCTTTTCGCTTATCTAGTTTACCATACTTATAACAGATAACCAAAACGGTGGTCATTTGCGGATTTTCTGCATAAGCGGTAAGCTTTTCTATACTTCTGGACAAGTGTTGGGCCTCTTTGACTATGACCACTTGTTTTTCGGCCATCATAGGATATCTTTTTGCATTCCCTACAATATCATCTATAGTTACATCCTTACCATACAATACCATTTGGTTAAAGCCCTTCTCTTCTTCTGAAAGTATATTATCGGCAATGTAGGAAGATATCTTATCTATAAAATAAGTCTCCTCCCCATACAGGAAATAAATAGGCTTTACAACCCCTTTTTTAATATCATTAACAATCTTTAGCGCTTCATCCATTCGGAAAAAATCATCAAATTTGTACCATGCAACCACTTAATTTTCCAGGTTACACCTTCAGGTTCAAAAATAGGCAAAATAAAGAGCTCATTTTTGACATAGTCCGTAAAAAATTTATGGTACTTACACCCGAGGAATGGGTTCGACAACATGTAGTGCATTATCTACATGTAGACAAACAATACCCTTTAAGCCTTATTAATGTTGAAAAACAGATTATTCTCAACGGATTAAAAAAAAGGTATGATATCGTTGTTTTTAACAGTGATGGCAGCATACATATATTAGTGGAGTGCAAAGCCCCTCACATACGAATTACCCAAGAAACCTTTGACCAAATAGCCAGGTACAATTTTAATCTTAATGCTACACACCTTATGGTGACCAATGGATTGGCGCACTATTCTTGCCAAATGTTGTTCGATGAGGAAAAATACAGGTTTTTAAAGGAAATTCCTGAATTTAGCCGTTAATTTGCAGTCGTTTTGAAAATCGCTGTTGTCATACTCAATTGGAACGGAGAAGTGCTTTTAGAGCGCTATCTTCCTTCTGTCCTTAAATTTTCGGAGGACGATGTGGATATATATGTTGCCGACAACGCATCTACTGATGGGTCCATCGAATTTTTGAGAACAAACTACCCAACTGTCGGAATAATTCAAAACACCTCCAACGAAGGCTTTGCCAAGGGGTATAACGATGCTTTAAAACATGTTGACGCCGATATATACTGTTTGCTGAATTCTGATGTAGAGGTTACAGAAAACTGGTTAGGCCCCATAAGAAAAGCCTTTATAGAAATGCCGGAGGCTGCAGTGATCCAGCCAAAAATTCTAGACCTGTTAAAACAGGATCATTTTGAATATGCAGGTGCTGCCGGAGGTTTTATAGATCAACTAGGGTACCCTTTTTGTAGGGGAAGAATTTTTCAAAGTCTTGAGAAAGATGAAGGCCAATACAACGACATAAAAGAAATATTTTGGGCAACGGGAGCTTGCATGTTCGTTCGCAGTTCCCTTTTTAAGGAACTAAACGGTTTCGACGAAGATTATTTTGCACATCAAGAAGAAGTTGATTTTTGCTGGAGGGCAAAAAACCAAGGACATAAGATCTATTATGTAGGATATTCAAAAGTATTTCACCTTGGGGGATCGACCTTAAGTAACATGAACCCCAAAAAAACCTACCTAAATTTTAGAAATACACTTTTCTCCATCACCAAAAATTTACCTCGCAGAAAGGCATTTCTTATTATTGCCATAAGATTGCTATTAGACGGTATTGCTGCGTTGCGCTTTGTAATGCAACTGAGGTTTAGGCATTGTTTTGCTATCTTGAGAGCGCATTTAAGTTTCTACAGGCAGTTTAATAGAATGTATAAGAAGCGGGAAAAAGCTAAATTTATATTAAAGTACTACACAACGAAGTCCATTGTGTGGTCTTATTTCGTAAATGGAGTAAGAAATTTTAACATTTTAGTAAAAGATTAACTAAGTACCACAATAAACGAATGACAAAATATATAATTTTGGTACTAATGTTTAAGAAAAAGTAAACCACAATCAATAAATACAGAATACAACTATGAGAAAAATCATTTTAGGGTGTCTTGGAGTAACTCTTTTATTATCTTCATGTGTTTCACAGAAGAAATATTCGGATCTTGAGGCAAAACAAAAGGAAACACAAGATTTATTAAATTCAGCTACTGTTAAGCTTAATGATTGTTTAGAAGAAAAAGCGACAGCCGCTTCAAGACTTCAAACTTTAGAAGACCAAAATGCTTTCTTGAAAGCGAACAACCAAGAGCTCATCAACAACATGGGCAACTTGACTACTTTGACTACAAAAGGGGCTGAAAACTTAGAGAAATCATTGGAGAGTCTTCAAGAAAAAGACTTGACCATTCGTAAGTTGAACGATGCCATTACAAGAAGAGACTCTGTTAACCTATCATTGGTTCAAAGCTTGAAAGGAGTTTTGGGCAACTTAGACGATGAAGACATAGAGATCAGTGTTGAAAAAGGTGTCGTATTCGTTTCAATATCTGACAAATTATTGTTCAGCAGTGGTAGCTACAATGTAACCAGCAGAGCTAAAGAAGTATTAGGCAAAGTTGCCAAAGTTGTTAATAACAAACCTGATTTTGAGTTTATGGTAGAAGGCCATACAGATGATGTACCTTACAGAGGTAGAGGTGGTGTATTGTTAGACAACTGGGATTTGAGTGTAAAACGTGCAACTGCCGTAGTACGTATTTTACAAAACGATTTCAATGTTGATCCTAAGCGTATGACCGCAGCAGGTAGAGCAGAATATGTTCCTGTATCACAAACAGAAAAATCTAAGAACAGAAGAACTAGAATCGTAGTACTTCCAAAAATTGATCAGTTCTATAGCATGATCGAAGAAGGAATGAAAGATCCTGCCATTAAATAATTTTATATAATGGATTAAATTAAAAGCGGCCCATCTGGGCCGCTTTTTTTATGTTCTAATTTTATAGTTCTATTTAAAACCAAATACAATACAAGATCAAAAGATATTTAAGCTACCTTTTCCTTCTCGTATTACTTCGGGTTCGCCAGTAGACATATCTATAACCGTAGAGGCTACATTATCGCCATACCCCCCATCGATCACTATGTCCACTAAATTTTCCCATTTCTCATATATCAATTCGGGGTCGGTAGTATATTCGAGCACATCGTCATCGTCACGTATAGAAGTAGAAACAATGGGATTGCCCAAACCTTCTACCAATGCCTTGGCAATATTATTATCGGGAACACGTATACCCACTGTTTTTTTCTTTTTAAAATCTTTAGGAAGATTATTATTTCCCGGGAGTATAAAAGTATAAGGCCCCGGCAGTGCCCGTTTTAGAATTTTAAAAGTGGCCGTATCAATCTGCCTAACATAATCGGAAAGATTACTTAGATCAGCACATACAAAAGACCAATTTGCCTTTGCCAACTTAACACCCTTGATCCTAGCAATTTTTTCCAAGGCCCTAGAGTTGGTAATATCGCACCCTAACCCATAAACCGTATCGGTAGGGTAAATTACAAGTCCTCCTTTTCTTAAAACCTGCACCACCTTGGCAATTTCTTTGGGGTTTGGGTTTTCTTCGTATATTCTTATAAGTTCTGCCATATCATTAAAAATTTACATTTTTTGATAAACCCTAACGTAATCTATTTCCATTGTAGCTGGAAAAGCAGCATCATCGACCCCTTCCAAACCTCCCCAGTTTCCGCCAACCGCAATATTCAATAAAAAATAAAACGGCTTTGAGAACGGCCAATTATCGGTATTCGCATCGGTCGGTCTTAAAAAATTAAGTTTCACATTTTCCTCTTCGTCTATGTAAAACTTCAAATATTCATCGGTCCATAAGAGACCGTATACATGAAACTCCTCTTCGATTGTTTCCAATGGTACCGGGCCCGAGGTTACCTGTGTTCCTTGTAGGTGGTTATTTGCCGTACTGTGAATAGAAAAATGTGTTTCGTTGGGGCTATAACTAACATATTCCATAATATCTATTTCTCCACAAGCAGGCCATCCCACAGAATCTATATTGGATCCCAACATCCAAATAGCGGGCCAAATACCTTTGCCTTTTAAATCAGGGATCTTAGCGCGTACCTCTATTTTTCCATACGTAAATTCTTGCTTGCTATTGAGCCTAGCAGAGGTATAATCACTACCTCCAACCTTTTCTTTACGCGCGGTAATCTTAAGGGTACCCCCACTTACCTCTACATTCGAGTTTTCCAGATAATTTTGAAGTTCATTGTTCCCCCACCCATGATTACCTGTTTCAAAACGCCAGTTCTCAAGAGATAGGGAATCTCCTTCGAACTCATCGCTCCAGATCAACACAGCATCTTTCCAATAATCATTTGAAAAAACATCCTTCTCGTCATTCTCTGTGTTCAAGGCCTCTTGGCAAGAGGAAATCGATACATAGAGTAAAAAAAATACAACGAAAAACCTGTGTTTACATATCATAACAATCGTTTTAATCGCTAAAAGAAACTTACATTATCACCTTCTCAAAGCACCTCTAATTTAGCAAACCTAAGCAGTAATTTTTTTACATCTCCCTGATCAAATTTAATTTCGGCCTTTCTATCATTACCTACCCCTTCTATCTTCAAAACCTTACCTCTTCCAAAACGGGTATGGTTTACTACCGAACCTTCTTTTAGATTAGGATCTATAGTGTTGGAGTTTCCTATGGGCTCGGCCAATTGAGGTTTAATTTTTCTCAGTTTCTTCAATTGGTTCAAATTAGGCTTATCTATAGTCGGGGGTGTACCTCTCTTAGGTTTATTTTGTCGAAGTTTACTTTTATCGACTTCTCCAAAAATATTGGCATTGATCATCGATTTATAGCGGTATCCACCATCTACCGGGGTTAGGTTTTCTACATATTTTTCATCAATTTCTTCCAAAAACCTACTAGGCTCGGCATCTATCAATTTACCCCAACGATATCTATTTTGCGTATAAGTCAAATATGCCTGTTTTTCAGCCCGCGTTAAGGCTACATAAAAAAGTCGGCGTTCCTCCTCTAGTTCACTACGGGTATTCATACTCATTCCAGAAGGAAAAAGATCCTCTTCCATCCCCACGATATAGACATACGGAAATTCAAGTCCCTTTGCCAAGTGAATGGTCATTAAAGCTACACGGTCGTCATCACCGGTATCTTTGTCCAAATCTGTCGCCAAGGCTACATCTTCAAGAAACTCGCTTAGTCCACCAGTAGCGTCGGCCACTTCCTTTTGCCCCTCTACAAAATCCTTGATACCGTTAAGAAGTTCCTCTATATTCTCCATTCTGGCAATTCCTTCCGGTGTACCATCTTTTTTAAACTCCAACAAAAGACCCGTCTTTTTAGATACTTGCTCTGCCAAGGTAAAGGCATCAGAGGTTTGGTTCATAATCTGAAAACTTTTGATCATTCGCACAAAGTCTTCCAATTTTCTTTTGGTACCGGAGTTTATCTTTAAATCTATTTTAGAGATGTTTTCCATGACCTCGAACATAGATCGCCCATAATGGTTTGCGGCAACCACCAGTTTATCTATAGTGGTCTGCCCTATTCCCCTTGCAGGGAAATTTATGACCCTTTTTAATGCCTCCTCATCTTTAGGATTAATGATCAAGCGTAGATATGACAATACATCCTTGATTTCTTTTCGTTGATAAAACGAGAGCCCTCCATATATTCTATAAGGAATGTCACGTTTCCTTAGGGCATCTTCTATGGCCCTGGATTGCGAATTGGTACGGTATAGTACCGCAAACTCACCGTTGGACATCTGATGCTGCATTTTATTTTCCCAAATAGAACCGGCCACAAACCTTCCTTCTTCAGCATCTGTAATACTTCTATGTATTTTAATACGCCCTCCTTCATCATTATCTGTCCAAACAACCTTTTCCAATTGGTTTTTGTTCTTTTCTATGATAGAATTGGCAGCCTTTACAATATTCTTGGTAGATCGGTAATTCTGTTCCAAACGGTACATTCCTACATTTTCATAATCTCTTTGAAAATTAAGAATATTGCTAATGTTCGCCCCTCTAAAAGAATAGATACTTTGGGCATCGTCCCCTACCACACAGATATTCTGAAAACGATCCGCCAATGCCTTAACTATCAAATACTGGGAATGGTTGGTATCTTGATACTCATCTACCAAGATATATCTAAAACGGTCTTGATATTTCATCAAAACATCGGGGTAGCGGGTCAACAATTCGTTGGTACGCAACAGTAGGTCATCAAAATCCATGGCCCCTGCCTTAAAACAACGATCTACATAGTTTTGGTAGATATCTCCAATACGCGGTCTCTTTGCCATGGCATCGGCCTCCATAAGTTCCGGATTGTTAAAATATGCCTTTACGGTTATTAAGCTGTTTTTGAACGAAGAAATTCTGTTCTGTACCTGCTTATACTTGTATATATCCTTATCCAACCCCATCTCTTTAATAATGGAAGCGATAAGACGTTGAGAGTCTTGGGTATCATAAATGGTGAAATTACTCGGGTACCCGAGTTTATCGCCATCGTACCTGAGCAATTTGGCAAATACCGAGTGAAAGGTACCCATCCATAAATTTTTGGCTTCCGAAGCACCAACGATACTGGCAATACGATCTTTCATTTCGCGTGCTGCCTTATTGGTAAATGTCAATGCCAAAATATTAAAGGAATCCACTCCTTGCTCCATTAGGTAGGCTATCCTATAGGTAAGCACCCTAGTCTTTCCGGATCCAGCCCCGGCTATTACCATCAACGGTCCGTCTTTATGCAGTACCGGTGCCCTTTGGGCATCATTCAATTCATCTATAAAAGAACTCAAGATATCATCAGTTTTAAAGTGTGAATTTAGCTAATATTGAGCTATACCGGAAATGATGTTTTTTAGAATTATAAACAATATGCAATAATATTTTATCGCTTTTGAATATCTTTAACCACACAAACACGATCTTCATGGCAAGCTTCTCAAAAAAATCGAACCTACTTTTAATTATTATTCTTCTTTTAATGAACGTTACGTTTGCCCAAGAGAAAAAGAGCGGCCCTATAATTGAGAACTACGGCAAGGTTTGGGCCATAGAAAACCCTGATTACAAAGTTAATAAGGATACTACTTTTAAAGCCGTCTTTGATATCATGAATTCACCCGAAGACAGCTCTCAACTTAATACCTCTTTAGAAACCGCTGCGAGATTTTTAAATATGCACGCCCAAAGCGGTGTACCTTTAGAGCAGTTAAAAGTTGCCCTCGTGGTACACAACAAAGCGTCTAAAGATGTTATCACTTCTAAAGCTTACAAAGCGAAATATGGAGTGGACAACCCTAACGAGGACCTCCTAAAAGCGTTGATCGAAGCTGGTGTACAGGTTATGTTCTGTGGACAATCTTCGGCATCTAGGGGATATCCAAAAGAAGATCTGTTAGATGGCGTACAACTGTCATTATCTGCTATGACCGCGCTTATACAATTACAGAACGACAATTATAGACTGATCAAATTTTAATATATACAATATGAGAAAATTAGGAATATTGGCCATGCTTCTTTGCGGTGTTGCCATACAGGCCCAAAGTCGTTTTGACAAAGATTATAAGGCTGTTGAAAGTAAGGTAATCGAATGGAGAAGATATTTTCACGAACACCCAGAACTTTCAAACCGCGAGTTCAAGACAGCAGAGAAAATAGCGGAGCATCTAAAAAATTTGGGTATAGAAGTTGAAACCGGTGTTGCCCATACAGGCGTTGTTGGTATTCTTAAAGGTAAAAAACCCGGAAAAGTAGTAGCCTTACGTGCAGATATGGATGCCCTACCTGTCACAGAGCGAAACGACCTTCCTTTTAAGAGCAATGTCACCTCTGAATATATGGGAGAAGAAGTCGGGGTAATGCACGCATGCGGGCACGACACGCACGTAGCCATACTTATGGGAGTTGCAGAAGTTTTGTCTAAAAACAAGGACAAGATAAAAGGTACTGTCAAATTTATTTTCCAACCTGCCGAAGAAGGTGCACCTCCGGGAGAAGAAGGTGGCGCTGCCTTAATGGTGAAAGAAGGGGTATTAAAAAACCCTGATGTTGATGCCATATTCGGTCTTCACATTAACTCGCAAACCCCGGTCGGTATGATCAGGTATAAGTCTGGTGGTACCATGGCTGCCGCTCAGGTATTTGAAATCAAGGTAAAAGGGAAACAAAGTCACGGCTCTCAACCTTGGTCAGGTGTAGATCCTATCTTGATCAGTGCTAAGATTATAGACGGTCTGCAAACCATTGTAAGTAGAGAAATGAACTTGACCAATGAAGCCGCCGTTATTACCGTAGGTAAAATTTCTGCGGGTGTAAGAAGTAATATTATTCCCGAAAGCGCAGAAATGATAGGTACCATTAGAACCTTGGATTATGACATGAAAGACAAGTTGAACAAACGTATGATCGAGATGGTGAACACCATTGCCAAAGCATATGGAGGCGAAGCTACCTGTACCATTACAGAATCTACCGATATCACCTATAACCACCCTGAGCTTGTGGAACAGATGTTGCCAACAATAAAAAGAGTTGCTGGAGCAGAGAACACCGTACTGCAAAAAGCGGTTACCGGTGCCGAGGATTTCTCTTATTTTCAGCGTGAAGTACCAGGTTTTTTCTTCTTTTTAGGAGGAATGACACCTGGTAACACAGAGTCTTTTCCTCACCACACACCTGATTTTAGAATAGACGACAGTGGTCTATTACTAGGTGTAAAAGCTCTTACCGAAATGAGTTTAGATTATTTAAACAGTAATAAAACCCCAAGATTGGAAGTTAAACCCAAAGGTTAAATTCATGATTTATTTTATGGCATTTTTAAACGGTTTTCCGTGGTGGGCTTGGATTGCCCTTATTCTTGCATTAGTTGCATTTTGGGATATTTTTATCCAAAGAAAACATACTATTAAACATAATTTTCCAATCGTTGGACATCTTAGGTATTGGTTGGAAAGTATTGGTCCGGAAATGCGTCAGTACTTTGTGGCCAACAACAGGGAAGAACTTCCCTTTAACCGTATTGAAAGAGGATGGATATATGCTTCCGCGAAGAAAGAAAACAATTATGAAGGTTTTGGCAGTGACAGGGACCTCTATGCGCACCAGCATGTTTTTATAAAAAATAGAATGATGGCCTACAAGGTACCTGCCGGTCACCCAAACGAGTCTGACCCAACCTTTATGCCATGTGCCAAGGTCATAGGCGAATTTAACCAACGAGAACGTCCTTTTAGGCCGGCCAGTATCATCAATGTTTCCGCAATGAGCTTTGGTTCTTTGTCGGCAGCGGCCGTTGAAGCGATGAACAAAGGTGTTAAAAAAGCAGGGGCCTACCATAATACGGGAGAAGGCGGTTTGTCTCCATACCATAAACAAGGAGGGGATGTAATCTTCCATTTTGGAACCGGTTATTTTGGGGTAAGAACTCCCGACGGTAATTTCTCTATGGAGAAAATGAAAAAACTGGTTTCCGAAAACCCGTGTATCAAAGCCATAGAAATTAAGCTTTCGCAAGGAGCCAAACCTGGAAAGGGAGGCGTTTTACCCGGCGCCAAAATAACCCCCGAATTGGCAGAGATCAGAGGTGTAGAAGTTGGCAAAGACGTACTTTCACCTGCTACGCACAAAGCCTTTTCCTCTGTTTCTGAACTCATGGAACTTATAGAAAACATTGCGAAAGAAACCGGCTTGCCAGTAGGCATCAAAGGAGCCATCGGAAAATTGGACCAATGGGAAGAACTGGCCGACCTAATGTTGACCACGGGCAAAGGCCCAGACTTTATTACAATAGATGGTGGTGAAGGTGGTACGGGTGCCGCTCCCCCATCATTTGCAGACCACGTATCATTACCATGGGTATACGGGTTCTCTCGTTTGTACCGAGTATTCTTAGATAGAAAATTAACCGATAGAATTGTTTTTATAGGAAGTGGAAAACTAGGGTTTCCGGCAAAAGCGGCCATGGCCTTTGCCATGGGTGTAGACTGTATAAATGTAGCTCGTGAGGCCATGATGAGCATCGGCTGCATTCAGGCTCAGGTATGCCATACCAATCGATGCCCGACCGGAATCGCTACACAGAACAAATGGCTTCAGAAAGGAATAGACGTTCCCTTAAAATCAGATCGTCTAGCCCAATACTTTAAAACGTTCAAGAAAGAATTTTTAGAGATTACCCATGCCGCAGGCTACGAACACCCATGCCAGTTTACAATGGACGATGTACAGGTAAACGTAGACGACAACGACCTAAATAAGAGTCTTGCCTCTACTTATGGTTACAATAAGGCAAAAGTTGCTTTTAATGGTGTTCAAGAATTAAAAGACTGTTCGTATATTGGCGGCAAATAAAAAGAATTAAATATGAATAAATTTTTATCCCTTTTTATAGTTGTTTTATTAGCGTCCATTAATTTAAATGCGCAGAAAAAGAGTGAGTTAATAACCCAAAATCAAGAGTTGAAATTCCAATTAGACTCTATTAAACGTTTGGTTTCGGATGCAAAACACAACGAAAAAGTAAGTGTTTTAAAAGCTGATGAGCTACAAAAACAGGTTACAGAGTTACAAGATGCGAATGCGACCTTGTTAAAAAACCTGAACAGTTTTGCAGCACTTTCTAGTAAAAACACCGAAAATATAAACAAGACCCTAGCCACTTTAGAAAGAAAAGAGGCCCAATTAAAGAGCATTGTTGACGGCGTAACCAGTAACGACTCTACCGCAGTGGTCATCGTAACCAACTCAAAACAGGTTTTAGGTGAAAATGCAAAAGTTCAAGTAAATAATTATGGATCTGTAATTATTTCTGAAAAGTTGGATTTTTATTTTGCCAATGGTATAGGAACCAAGCTTCTAGCACCGGCGAAAGCCTATTTAGAAAATGTAGCGAAAGTAATCAACGCCAACCCAAAATCTATGGTCACCGTTTCTGGCCTAAGTATGACCGGTGAATTGGACATAGCTTTGGGTCAAGCGGCTACCGTAGCACAAGTGCTCATTAAAGATTATGGGGTGCCGGGTGATCGCATAAACGTAAAAGGCGTAGATGGCGGTTTAAAAGAATCGTTGCAAATAGAAATACATCCAGATTATAAAAGTTTTTATATGACCGCAAAAGATGATGTAAAGAATTAAAAAAACCGCCAAATGGCGGTTTTTTTAATTTTATGCTATGATACATAGTGTCATATATTCTTTCGATCATATTAACGGTTCTTAAAAGAACTATATCTTTCCCAAGAAAAACGTTGTAACGTAGATTTACCTTCTTGACTTACAAGGGGAAAAAGTAACATTCTATATTTTTCCACATCGGTATAAGGGAAATAATCAAAAGAAACGTTCTTGTTTATAATTTCGAAATAAGAATCATAAGCCTCATAATCCGTAGCCGAAATGGCCGTTAATTCAAAATTGCTAAAAGTTTTAAAAAAATTATCGGTCATCTGTTCTTTAATCTCTTCCGGAATCTCTAATTTAGGAAAACTCATATAATCTTCCCCTTCTTCAAAAGTCTCAATATACCAAGATTTTACATTAAATTTATTCCCCTCAGATTCTATTTTTTCCAAATATAGAGCGTACAAATCAACTTCAGGATTATTTGCAATTATTTCATATCCAAGGTCTGTTTCGTTTACACTAGCTTGCCAATTGGGCATATTTATATCCAAATTATCGTCAGAGCCTTTGCTATAATAGACCAAACCATTTTTGCGATAATTAATTTCATTTACATAATACTCGAACATTGGCAATACCGGTAAATCTATATAATCTAATTGCTTCGTTTTATCAAAATTAGATACATTATAGACATCAAAATACTCATTGTTTTCAAAGTCCTGTGTTTTTATATATCCTTTTCTATAGAAACTAATATCCCCTTGATCAGTTTCTGGTAGGGTCAGTTGAATATTGTCCTCTGCACGAACCAATTCATTTGCTTCTATTTGCAGTTCAGTTTCATTGGCCTTAGGGCTAATAACCGTGTACTTATAATTTTCTTTCTTACCATCAAAAAAAGGATTTCTTGATGCCAAAGCATTTGTTCTTATAAGAATAGGTGAATCCGATTCATGTTTTATAGATAATGTAGTTTGTTGATCATCTCCACTTACCTCAGTTATTCCGTAGTTATATCCTTTCGCGTCATAGCCAGAGGAACTGTTTTCAAAAGGCACCCCGTTAAGCTTAACCTCAATTTCATATCCTGGTTCTGTAATATTGCTAGTGTTAAAACCAGGTTTTAAAATACCTAATGGCATTCTTGTGGTGTGTAAAGTCATTTGTTTATTATCAAAATCGCTCGATGAAGAACCATCTTCGTAGATTACCTCGGTGAACATGGCCTCTTCTTCCTCTACAATCTCATCGGTATATATTTTATTGACCCCCAAAACTAATTGCTTAACTGCAAGTTGTTGTCCATCTCCGGAATTAACGAACACCCATTTACTATTATTAAAAACCTTTCTACCTTCGGTAACATCATAGATACTTAGTAAATGCTTTATTTCAACAGAGAAAGTCCGGGATGTTTCATTACCGAATTCATCTACCGAAGTAATTACAAACTCTGTAGCCCCGATTTCAATTTCATATGGATTGATCGTCACATTAAATTGTTTTTCTGCACTAGTGACCAATTCTATTCCATTGTGCAATATTTTAGTACTTACACTTGATTCGTCTTCTATTTCTACCGATACTTCAGTAAAGGTTTCGATAACATCTAAAAAACCATTGGCTTTTATTGCAGGAGCAGCCTCATCGACGACTATAGTATCATCTTCATGTTGATTTTCGTTATTGGAATCATCATTTTTACTACACGAGCCGATAGTGATCAAAAGAAATAAAAAAGGGAACAATCTTGTTTTCATATAATTGAACTTGTATTAAATTTTACAATGGTCATGGATCTAAAAAACAACAAAAATAAAACAAAACTAATCCCCTATTGCAAAGAGGATTAGGTTGTTAAAATAACAAATATTTTGATATTACAGGCAGATTTGCCCCGATCTCGAATAACCACATCCGATAAAAATCCAGTTTTAAGTATTTCATCGATAAAATACTATACTAATTGAAAAAATTGCACGTTCTTATTTCGTAAATTATAAATTAACATAAATGACTTCTGACCAAATTTTTCAATTATTTGCTTATTTATTGCCATCTATCGTTACCGGTGTGATCGCGTTTTACTTTTTTAGGCTACATACAAAAAATGAAGAAGGTAGAAGGCGTTTTCTTTTACATAAAGATTCGCAAAAAGACACTTTGCCAATTAGACTTCAGGCATACGAACGTATGGCCTTATTTTTAGAGCGTATCTCTATACCAAGTTTGGTGGTTAGGGTAGCCCCTACCAACCAAGACAAAAATGCATACGAAGCATTGTTGACAAAGAGTATAGAAACTGAATTTGAGCACAATCTCTCTCAACAGATCTATATGTCCGACGAGTGTTGGAACATTATAAAGGCGGCTAAAAACGCCACGGTACAGATGATTCGAAAAGCAGCTATGAGCGAGGCGGAAACTGCCGATAAATTACGTGAGGACATCTTGAACGAATCAATGGAAAAATCATCCCCATCTACCACTGCACTATCTTTTGTAAAGAAAGAGCTTGGGGAATTATGGTAAAGAACCTATCCTATAAAAATTAATTTATAAAAATAAAAAGGGCAACAGAAATTGTTTTTGTTGCCTTTTTTTATTCTTGTGCATTTGGCTCAATGGGGTTTGTTTCCTCATTTTTGTTCTTGGCATACAAATACCCTCTTTTCCACCATTGTGTCATTTTTTTCTTATCAAAGATCAACGAGTTGGTAGTTAATATAGTCGGTGTATAATACAGATTGATAATCGCATTTTTCTGATTGGCAGCAAATTTGCCTATTCTTATATTCTGTGTTTCTATACGATCTAGAATAAAACTCATCATCGTGGTCAAAAGCTCAAAAGGATTTCTAGACGGCAGTCTATTTAAATAATTGACCTCTGTGTGTAAGACTACGACATCTACTTCCGTTGCCCCTCTTCTAATCGCTTCTTCTATTGGCACTATGCTTCCTAGTCCCCCATCTGCATATTCACACCCATTTTTTCTGGCCAAGCTCATAAAAGGCGTGTAGTTTGCCGAAATCCATATCCAATCACAAAACTCCTCATAAGTGCAATCTTTAATGGATTTATATTCGACTTGATTCAGAGACAGGTTGCTTACGGTAATTACAACATCTGCCATTCCTTCTTTTAGTTTATAGAACTCATCTTCCGTTAAGCTCTCCCCTATAAGGCGCCTAAGGTTCTCACTCTCCCCAAATGTTTTTTTTCCGGCGATGAAGTTTTTAATAACGTTCCAATGGTTAATGGAAATTTCATCATTACCATGTTTTCTTTTTACAACAAAAGGGCAATTGTTAAAAATACTTTTCTGGTTTACATTGGAATAGATCTCTTTTATCTTATCCAATTCACCCAAGGCCAAATGTGATATTAAAAGGCTTCCCGTAGATGTGCCCACGAATAGATCGTAGGTTTTACCTGCTTCCTGTATTAGAAATTGGGCCACACCTCCCGCAAATGCACCTTTACTTCCACCGCCTGAAATGACCAAAGCTCTCATGGTAATTCTATTTTAGTCTTAAGATAACGTAAATCGGACGGTTTTAGTTGCCCGGCAATCTTTTCAATTTGATTTTTCATAGATACGTCCACCAGTTGTTGATCCAGCAAATTTCTCGCATAACTTCTAAATTGCCAAGAATGATGATTGGTAGCCATAATCAATTGTTTTAAAACTTCGTTGTTAACGGCCCTTATCTCAAATAAGTATTGAAAAGCAGCTTGTCTAATTTCGGTATTATAATAGGGTTTTGTATAACCTATTAACTCGTTCAAATAATCAATCTTTTCATTTGGGTCATATTCCGGTGTTACCAAAGCCAATGTTAACCATAACAACCTAACATTTTTGTTGGGCAACCCCACAACACCTTTTAATTTATCCAAATATACCTCTCTATTTTCCGGAAACGACATCCACAACTTATAAAGCATTGTTTCTTTGGTAATATAGCTATCATCTAACAGTAAGGTTTCATACTCGTTTTTTAGTGAAGGTGGAACTCTGGTAGTCGCCAAGGCTATACTTTGTCTAATTTCTAAAGAGGATTCGTTCTTAAATATTTTTTTTAATGAAGTATCGGGTATTTGCCCCAAATAGTTCATCAATAATTGCTTTTTATAAGGTGTTGGCGATTCTCGATTCCATAACCACATAAGTTTTTCATCACCCAAAACAGTAGTTGAATCCACTTTCATTTGCACCTCAAAATACAGTTTTAACGAATCGTTCTTACTTTTTAAAAACCTCTTGACCTCTTCCGACGGAAAGTCTTTACCCCGTAACCATGTTTCCTCAAAACCATCTAAATCGTTATTTGATACTTTCTTTATTTCATCCAAAAAATTGGGAATCGTAACGTTTTTGAATCGGTATTTATTTAGATAATTTTGCACCCCTTTCCTAAAAGCCTCGTCCC
Organism: Maribacter sp. MMG018; assembly: GCF_018100785.1. GTDB lineage: Bacteria > Bacteroidota > Bacteroidia > Flavobacteriales > Flavobacteriaceae > Maribacter. The sequence goes on from NZ_JAGJEC010000002.1 coordinate 1,096,128, forward strand.
CTACTTCTTCCCTAAGCATTATTAATGCCCAAGCCCCTTTCTCATAAAAGGTAAGACTGTTGGCCTTGGGATCCAAAAGGCTTTGCCCCTGTCCCATTTTCGAAAGCTCCATTAGTTCTTTTGCGGACCTGTATAATTCCCAATAAAAATAATCCTCGCCAAAAATTTGCTTCTCGCACAAATAGGCATAATAAGTTGCAAAACCTTCATGTAACCAATGGTGCCCGCCATCTTTCTCGGTTACCAGATTGCCAAACCATTGATGCGCCATTTCATGGGCATTTATCTTTACATAATTTCTGTCTATAAAAGACGTACTATCCACTACATAGGCATCTGAAAAAATGGTTGCGGTCGTATTTTCCATTCCAGCATATAAGAAATCGTGTACGGGAATTTGTTTGTAGTTCTGCCATGGGTAAGGCACTCCGATCTCATTTTCCAAAAAATCAAAAATCCTTTTAGTATACCTATACGTTGGTTCTACCTTGGCGCTATCTTTTGGGTAAAAGTAATTGTAAATGGGTGTACCACTTGATGAAACAAGATTTTGTGCTGTATATTCTCCTATGGCAAAAGCGAGCAAATAACTGCTCATAGGTTGTTTCATATCAAAAACCCATATCCTGCTATTATCCGTTTCATTTGTAGTCTTGACCAAGTTTCCGTTAGCCACTACCGTATACTTTTTATCGGCCTCTATTTTTAGGTCAAACTCAAGCTTTTCTTGCATATCATCAAAACTTGGCAACCAATGGCTTGTATATTTTCCTTGCCCTTGGGTCCAAATCTGTTCATTGCCCGCCACTTGATCGTCCCAACCTATAAAATAAACAGTTTGCTTTGGTACTGCCTCATACGCAATCTTAAGTTCGTACGAACCTCCTTTTTTGAATCTATTATAAATGGTAACCCTCTTGTCCGATACTGTAAATTTTACTTTTTTTCCATTAAGCAAAACCTTATCAAAGGTTATATTCTTGGCATCCAAAAAAATAGAATCCACTCTTTGCTTTACTTTAAAGTTGTAAACCACATCACCTATGATACTTTTGGTAGTGGACATTGGTTTAACGAATACGTCGGCATGAACAAAATCAACCTTATCTTGGTGCTGCCCATATGTAGAACACAAGGCACAAAAAATAATAATGCTAAATAATTTCTTCATAAAAGCCGGGAAAACGGATAGTGGACCAAATTTAATATTTTAGTTTGTTGCAATTGTAGCTATAGCCTATTTTAGTCCTATGAATGCTAATTTTCTACAGACCCCTATTGTTTATTTAAAAGGTGTAGGACCCAATAGGGCCGAAACCTTACAGTCTGAACTAGGCATTCATGTTTATCAAGATTTACTGAATCTTTTTCCGAACAGATATATCGACAAGACCCAGTATTATAAAATCTCCCAACTTCAAAAAAGTAATGCCGATGTACAGATCGCAGGTAAGATCGTGCACATAAAAACGGTAGAGCAAAAAAGGGGAAAACGTCTTGTCGCCAAATTCATAGACGATACCGGCGAAATGGAGCTGGTGTGGTTTAGGGGACAAAAATGGATCCGTGATAACTTAAAACTAAATACACCCTATGTAATTTTTGGAAAGTGCAATTGGTTCAACGGAGTTTTTTCTATGCCGCATCCGGAAATGGAGTTGTTGTCGGACCACAAAAAAGGCTTACGGCTACACATGCAACCAGTGTATCCTTCTACAGAAAAATTAAGCAATAAAGGAATATCTAATCGTGTCATCAGTAAATTGATCCAACAATTGTTTGTTGAGACAAAAGGTAAATTTTCAGAATCGTTATCAGAAGGGTTACGAAACGAACTAAAACTGATCTCTAAAAGCGAAGCACTGTTCAACATTCATTTTCCTAAAAACCAAGAATTACTGGCGAAAGCTCAATTCCGGTTAAAGTTCGAAGAACTTTTTTATCTACAAATGCAGCTTATCGCTAAGAATATGCTGCACAAACAAAAGATCAAAGGGTTCAATTTTGATCAGGTCGGGGTACGTTTCAATGATTTTTATGCCAACAAACTACCTTTTGAACTGACCAATGCCCAAAAAAGGGTCATCAAAGAAATTAGGGCCGATTTGGGAAGCAATGCCCAAATGAACAGGTTGTTACAGGGCGATGTCGGCTCTGGAAAGACCATTGTAGCGGTAATGACGATGTTATTGGCAATCGACAACGGATTTCAGGCATGCTTAATGGCTCCTACTGAAATTTTGGCAAATCAACATTACAATGGTATTTCGGCACTTTTAAAAGATACAGGTATTACCTGTGAGCTTCTTACCGGATCGGTAAAGAAATCGGCAAGAAAACCTATTCATGAAAAGCTTGAAAATGGAGAACTGCACATATTGATAGGCACACATGCCATATTGGAGGACAAGGTCAAATTTAAGAACCTCGGATTGGCCATTATAGACGAACAACACCGCTTTGGCGTGGCCCAACGCTCTAAACTATGGCATAAAAACGAATATCCACCACATATTCTGGTAATGACCGCAACACCGATTCCCAGAACCTTGGCCATGAGTTTATATGGTGATTTGGATATATCGGTCATAGACGAGCTACCCCCTGGCAGAAAACCAATTAAAACAGTACATAGATATGACACCAATCGTTTAAAGGTATTTCAATTTATCAGGGATGAAATTAAAAAAGGGCGTCAGGTTTACGTGGTATATCCTTTAATTCAAGAATCTGAGGCACTGGACTATAAAGATTTAATGGATGGTTACGAAAGTATTGTCCGCGATTTTCCCCAACCAGAATTTCAGATTTCAATCGTACACGGCAAGATGAAACCTGCTGACAAAGATTACGAAATGGAACGTTTTGTAAAAGGAGAAACACAGATCATGGTTGCCACTACCGTAATAGAAGTGGGTGTAAACGTCCCCAATGCGTCTGTAATGATCATTGAGAGCGCCGAACGCTTCGGACTTTCGCAGTTACATCAACTTCGCGGTCGTGTAGGCCGTGGTGCAGATCAAAGTTATTGTATTCTAATGACCGGCCATAAGTTGTCTTCCGAGGCAAAAACAAGAATGGAAACCATGGTCGCTACCAACGACGGGTTTGAAATCGCAGAAGTTGATTTAAAATTAAGGGGACCGGGAGACCTTATGGGAACCCAACAGAGTGGAATGTTGAATCTGAAAATTGCCGATATCGTAAAAGACAACAACATACTAAAATCTGCGAGATACTATGCCCTAAAGCTTTTAAAGGACGACCCCTCCCTTAAAAAGCCCGAGAATCAAATTATCAGGCATTCGTATGCCCAATTGACCAAGTACAAGAACATCTGGAACTATATAAGTTAGACTATACACGTAGCATTCACAGTCTTAACCTTCATAAGGTATAACATCCAATAAGTGACGAATAGCGGTAATACGTGCTGTAGGTTTATGATTTCCTTCTATAACTATCCAAGGGGCTATTTCAGTATTTGTCTCTTTAAACATTCTCTTTTTATAACGGGTATACTCATCCCACAGTTCTTGTGCCTTACGATCAACATCCGTCATTTTCCAACGTTTTAACGGACTCTTTTTTATGTCTTCAAATCGCCTTTTTTGCTCTTCTTTGGTTATCGAAAAATAGAATTTGACCAAGTAAGTTCCCGATTGTAAGAGCATTTTTTCAAAGTCGTTTACCTGAGACATAAATATCTCATACTCTTCTTGGGTACAAAAGTTGTTTACAGGTTCAACACCCGCCCTATTGTACCAACTACGGTCAAAAAAAACTATTTCGCCAGGTTTTGGCAGATGGTTTATATAACGTTGAAAAAACCATTGTTCCTTTTCATCGCTATTGGGCTTGTTTAAAGCCACTATCTTAAAATGTCGAGGATTGATATATTCTGTTATTCGTCTAATGGCACCACCTTTACCTGCTGCATCCCTACCTTCAAAAAGAACGACCACTTTTTGATTTGTATTTATTACCCAATTGTGCAGCTTTATGAGTTCTTCTTGAGCCTTTTTTAATTCAATGGTATGTTTAGTACTTTCTAGCGCTTTATCTACATTTACTTTTTTGTTCTTCAACAAAGCATAAAGGCCAAGTTTACTGTTTAATAGATCTATCTCTTCCGTTGTGGGTATGTTTTTTTTCTTCTCCATTTTTTAAATATCAATTTGAACGGCACTTCGGTGATAACGCGCAACTACATCTGGATCTGGCAATAAATTTATACCCGACTCCCCTTTGCGATCATAATCGAACTGAGATAGTACATAACGCATACTTTCCAATCTTGCCTGTTTTTTATTGTTTGCCTTTACAATTATCCACGGACAAAAATTTGTATGCGTTTTACTGAACATCTGTTCTTTATAATAGGTATAATCGTCCCATAATTGTTGTCCCTTCATATCGACGGGACTAAACTTCCATCTTTTTAACGGATTGCCCAACCGCTCATCAAATCTTTTCTTCTGTTCTTCTTTTGATATTGAAAACCAAAATTTAATTATTTTCAAATCGTCCTCATATAAAAGGTGCTCAAATTCTGGAACCTGAACCATAAACTTCTTGTATTGTTTTTGCGTGCAAAAACCCATTACAGGTTCAACAACCGCCCTGTTATACCAACTACGGTCAAAAAAGACTATTTCTTTCGGATTTGGCAAAACCTTTATATATCGTCTAAAATACCATTGTCCTTTTTCTTCATCGGTAGGTTTGGTGAGTGCCACCACCCTAGACGTACGAGGATTTAAATGCTCTTTAAAACGTTTTATGGAACCGCCCTTGCCCGCTGCGTCCCTACCTTCAAAAATGATGGCAACTCGCATTTCGTTTTTTGCTATCCATTTTTGTAAGTTGACAAATTCTGACTGTAATTTTTCTAATTCACTTTCGTACTTAATCTTCTTTATAACCTTGGATACAGATACTTTTTTCTTCTTTGCCAACTTTATCAGTTCGCTTCTTGTTTTTATATTTTTTAAATCCTCATACTCTAATCTCATATATAAGTAGTTTTAATTCTAAGCAACAAACAATGTATGCAGATTTAATTATTTACCCGTTAGGTATATCAAAATCAAATTGCCCGGCAACAATAAAAATAATTTAAACCTATAGAACAACAATGTGATAGTTGTTCTAAATTCGATTTTAGTGTTTTGAACATCGTAATTTAAAAAGGTGTACATTTCCTAAAAAGGGGTGTTTTTAATAGATTTGTTACCTTAGATAAGAAAGAATATGAGCGCAAAGAAAACTTTATTTGACAAAGTGTGGGATTCCCACGTAGTACATAAAATACAAGATGGGCCAGACGTCTTGTTTATTGACAGGCACATGGTACACGAAGTTACCAGCCCGGTAGCATTCTTAGGGTTGAAAAACAGAAATATTCCTGTGATGCACCCTGAAAAAACATTTGCGACCGCAGACCATAATACACCTACCATAAACCAACATTTACCCGTAAAAGACCCTCTTTCCGCCAACCAGTTGAAAATGCTCGAGGAAAATGCCAATGAATATGGTATTTCTTATTGGGGCTTGGGTCACGAAAAAAATGGAATCGTACATGTTGTAGGTCCTGAATATGGTATTACACAACCAGGTGCCACTATTGTTTGTGGAGACTCGCACACCTCTACCCATGGTGCTTTTGGTGCCATCGCTTTTGGTATAGGTACTTCTGAGGTTGAAATGGTTTTGGCCACCCAATGTATTATGCAGCCGAAACCTAAAAAAATGCGTATCAATATTAATGGCTCACTAAGCAAAGGTGTGACCCCTAAAGATGTGGCATTGTTCATTATTTCTCAACTGACTACCTCGGGTGCTACGGGATATTTCGTAGAATATGCCGGTGAAATCTTTAGAAATATGAGTATGGAAGGCCGTATGACCGTTTGTAACCTAAGTATTGAAATGGGTGCTCGTGGTGGTATGATAGCTCCCGATGAAAAAACATTTGAATATGTAAAAGGCCGTGAATTTACGCCCAAAGGTGCTGATTGGGACAAGGCTATGGCGTACTGGGAAACCTTGTACACAGATGAAGGTGCCGAATTCGATAAAGAATTGACTTTCGACGGTTCTAAGATAGAGCCAATGATCACCTACGGTACAAACCCAGGAATGGGGATGGGAATTTCCAATGACATTCCAAAGGCCAGTGAAATACAAGGAGGTGCATCTTCTTATCAAAAATCTTTGAAATACATGGATTTTAACGAAGGTGAAAGTATGATGGGCAAACCTATCGATTTTGTTTTCTTGGGAAGTTGTACCAATGGTCGTATTGAAGACTTTAGAGCTTTTGCCTCTATCGTAAAAGGAAGAAAAAAAGCGGACAATGTTACGGCATGGTTGGTTCCTGGTTCTCATAAAGTAGAGGCCGCAATTAAAGAAGAAGGCATTTTGGATATTTTGACAGAAGCAGGGTTTGAGTTGCGCGAACCCGGATGTTCAGCTTGTTTGGCAATGAACGATGATAAGGTTCCTGCCGGAAAATTGGCCGTTAGTACCTCTAATAGAAACTTTGAAGGAAGACAAGGCCCGGGATCCAGAACCATTTTGGCAAGTCCGTTAGTGGCAGCAGCGGCGGCAGTTACAGGAAAAGTGACAGACCCAAGAGAACTAATGGTAGAATTGGTATAGGCGAACATCGACAGAAAGAAACTTTGCCTAAAGCATAACATTAAACCCAAAAAGCTATTCAACCAATAGCTACACGTAAAAAAGATAAAAATGGCATACGATAAATTCAACATATTAACATCTACAGCAGTTCCATTACCGATCGAGAACGTTGATACCGATCAAATAATACCGGCACGTTTTCTTAAAGCCACCGAAAGAAAAGGTTTTGGAGATAACCTGTTTAGGGACTGGAGATACAACCAGGACAATACCTTAAAAGAAGACTTTGTTCTTAATCAGGAAAAATACACGGGCAAAATATTGGTCGGTGGAAAAAACTTTGGTTCCGGATCTTCTCGTGAACATGCGGCATGGGCCATATACGATTACGGATTTAGATGTGTAGTTTCCAGTTTTTTTGCCGATATATTCAGAAATAATTGCTTAAACATTGGAGTACTTCCCGTACAGGTAAGTGCCGAATTTTTACAAAAAATATTCGATGCTGTAGAGGCAGACCCCGAAACAGCTTTAGAAGTTAACCTACCGGAACAAAAAATAACATTATTGGCAACGGGAGAATCTGAATCTTTTGACATCAACAGTTACAAGAAGAACAACATGCTGAACGGTTTTGACGATATCGACTATCTATTGAACATTAAAAAAGATATCGAAACCTTTGCATCGAACACTCCTCTATAATCCTATTTCCGGTTTACGGCTATAAAATGAAAAGAAAGTTGGAAATAATGGATACCACCCTTAGGGATGGTGAACAAACTTCTGGGGTATCGTTTTCAGCATCTGAAAAATTGACGCTGGCCAAGCTTCTTCTAGAAGAACTAAAAGTGGATCGCATAGAAGTTGCTTCTGCCAGGGTATCTGAAGGAGAACTACTTGCTGTGCAACAGATTACCCAGTGGGCAAAGGCAAACAACTACTTAGACAAGATAGAGGTATTGACCTTTGTGGATGGTGGTGTTTCTTTGGAATGGATGGCCAAGGCCGGTGCCATTTCGCAAAATTTGCTTACAAAAGGTTCTTTAAACCATTTAACCCATCAATTAAAGAAAACACCGCAACAACATTTTAAGGAAATCTCGGAAACTTTTAACGCCGCCGATAAACAAGGTATCATTAACAATATATATCTTGAGGATTGGAGTAACGGTATGCGCAACTCAAAAAGTTATGTTTTTGATTTCTTGGAATTTCTTGCCACCCAACCTGTAAAGAGAATACTTTTACCGGATACACTCGGGGTACTCACCTACAAAGAGACTTATGATTTCATATCCGAAATCGTAGAAAAATATCCCCATTTACATTTCGATTTTCATGGTCATAACGATTATGATCTCGGGGTCGCCAATATTATGGAAGCCGTAAAAGCCGGTTGCCACGGATTGCACCTAACGGTAAACGGTATGGGAGAACGCGCCGGTAACGCCCCAATGGCCAGTGCCATTGCCGTTATCAACGACTTTTTACCGGAAGTAGAAATAAACCTTAACGAAAAAGCACTCTACAAAGTCAGTAAATTGGTCTCCGCTTTTACCGGAATAAGCATCCCAGCGAACAAACCCATTGTAGGTGAAAATGTGTTTACCCAAACAGCTGGTATACATGCCGACGGAGACAACAAGAACAATCTTTATTTTAGTGACCTAATGCCCGAACGCTTTGGCAGAAAACGTAAATATGCGCTTGGCAAGATGTCCGGTAAAGCCAACATTCAAAAGAACCTTCAAGAGCTGGGACTTACTTTAAACGATGATGAACTTAAAAAAGTAACCGCTAGGATCATTGAACTTGGAGATAAAAAGGAAAGGGTGACCAAAGATGACCTCCCTTATATTATTTCCGATGTTCTAGATACCGATTTTCAACAGAAGGTTTTTGTAAAATCGTATGTGCTGACACATTCAAAAGGATTAAAGCCTTCCACTACCCTATCTTTAGAAATAGAAGGTAAAACATATGAGGAAAACGCTTCTGGCGACGGCCAATATGATGCCTTTATGAATGCCTTGAGAAAAATATACAAATCCCAAAATATGACATTGCCCCGTTTAACGGATTATGCCGTAAGAATTCCTCCCGGAAGTGCTTCCGATGCATTATGTGAAACAGTAATTACTTGGGATATAGATGGAAAGGAATTTACTTCCCGCGGATTGGATTCTGACCAAACGGTATCGGCCATAAAGGCCACCGAAAAAATGCTTAATATTATTTAGAAAATATAATACTATAATGAAACTAAACATTGCACTTTTAGCAGGAGACGGAATAGGACCCGAAGTAATTGATCAAGCAGTTAAGGTCTGTGATGCAATTGCCAATAAATACAATCATGATATAACTTGGAAACCTGCTTTAACAGGTGCGGCTGCCATTGATGCCGTTGGCGAACCATACCCAGATGAAACACATGAAATTTGTGTAAATGCCGATGCCGTTCTTTTCGGGGCCATTGGTCACCCAAGGTTCGATAACGATCCTTCAGCAAAAGTACGCCCAGAACAAGGCCTACTGAAAATGAGACAAAAATTAGGTCTTTTCGCTAATGTGAGACCTACATTTACCTTTCCTTCCCTAATAGATAAATCGCCTTTAAAACGTGAACGTATCGAAGGAACAGACCTTATTATTCTTAGAGAATTGACAGGTGGGGTATATTTTGGGGAACGTGGAAGAAAAGATGATGGTAATACAGCTTTTGACACCATGACCTATACCCGTGCAGAAATACAACGTTTGGCAAAAAAAGGTTTTGAAATGGCCATGAGCCGTTCTAAACGTCTTTGCTGTGTAGATAAGGCCAATGTATTGGAATCTTCCCGTTTATGGAGAGAAACGGTACAGGCCATGGAAAAAGAATACCCAGAGGTAGAAGTTACGTATGAATTTGTAGATGCCGTGGCCATGAGATTGGTACAATGGCCAAAAGGATATGACGTAATCATCACCGAAAACCTTTTTGGAGATATCCTGACCGACGAAGCCTCGGTTATTTCTGGATCTATGGGATTAATGCCTTCAGCTTCTATAGGTGAAAAAGCAAAATTATACGAACCTATTCACGGTTCGTACCCACAGGCGGCAGGAAAAGACATTGCCAATCCACTGGCCACCGTACTTTCCGCTGCTATGCTTTTTGAGGATTTTGGACTACAGAAAGAAGCCGACGATATTCGCCGAGTAGTAAATAAATCTTTAGCGGAAGGTGTAGTTACAGAAGACCTTTCTGAAGATGCCAAATCATATAAGACCAGTGAGGTAGGTGATTGGTTGGCAAAAAATGTATAAGGAAACCTATCTATATAAAAGCCCGATGTAAAAAACATCGGGCTTTTTTATTCGTATGTATTTTAAACTAAAGTGCTAACTTTCTGCACTTTGCAGCCTTTTGTCTTCTGTATACCAAAATAGATATTGCAAGAACAACTCCACAGCTTGCCAATATGGCTCCCGCCAAACTAGAGTACACCACATCGTACCCAAAAACCATTGGCAACCCTGCCAAATAAGCTCCTGAAGCATTCCCCATATTAAATGCGCTTTGGTTCATTGACGAACCTAGCATTTCTGATCCCTTTGCCGTATTTATAATGGCCATTTGAATAGGTGTTGAAACGGTAAACGAAACCACACCGATCACAAAGGTAAACGCCAATAATAAATAGGGGTTGGTTGCAATTACAACGTTTAGCACCAAAATGATGGACATAACCGACAAGCTAATGATCACGGCCTTTAGCGGAGAAAAGATTTCTGCCATCTTAGCACCGATAAAATTACCTACTACCATCCCCAGACCGGCAAGCATCATGGCATAACTCACAAAATTCTCACTTAATCCGGCGACATCGGTAATTAATGGCGATATATAACTGTACCAAGCAAAAAATCCGCCCGTACCAATCGTCGTCAAAGCTATCATGGCCCATAGTTCTTTGTTCTTAAGTCCTTCTAGTATTTTAATTTGCGGGGTTTCTTTAGAGGCCTCTATTTTGGGCATCCACAAGTATACTGTCGTCATAGCCAATAAGCCTACGACCCCGACCATAAAAAAGGATGTTCCCCAACTAAATTGTTGTCCAATGTAAGTTCCGATCGGCACCCCTATAACATTTGCTATTGTTAAACCAGAAAACATAATGGCAATCGCTCGCGCCGATTTTCCTTTTTTTGCAAGTTTCATAGCTACTACGGCCCCAATTCCAAAAAAGGCACCGTGCGGAATTCCCGAAAAGAAACGTAATACCAATAAGCTGGTATAATTGGTCGCCAACCCAGAAAGGGTATTAAAAACGGTAAACCATACCATTAACAAGAACAACATTTTCTTTGGCGATAGTTTAGACCCTATACTTGTCAATAAAGGAGCTCCTACAACCACTCCACAAGCATAGGCGGCAATAAAGTGCCCTGCTTCAGATATACTAATTTGCAAGGCATTTGAAACTTCGCTCAAGATTCCCATTATCACAAATTCAGTGAGACCGATTCCAAAGCCTCCTATGGCCAAGGCCAGTAATGCTTTTTTATTTGATGGTTCTATATTCATAACTTCTTTTTTTATCATGGCACTATGCAACCATGCTTACACAGGGCAAAGTTATAGACGAAAAATTGGAAGTATCGTTCGTCAATTAACTAATTTCTATGGAATATTAACCTTCAGTATTAGTTTTAGGTTAATTTTGGTTAAAATCACATATATTACTGAAAATCAAATAAAAAGACCGAAACTGATCAGTTTCGGCCTCTGTATATGAATTGGATATCTATTATAAAATATAATCGGTACTTACGAAGTTGGACAATTTTGATTCCAATAACTGCTGTATTGTTTCGGTATTTAGGTCATTGTCCTTAAATGCAACAAAAGTTCGTATAGAAAATGATCTTAAGGCATCATGTACACTTAAAGTAGATTGCGCAGAGTCTTTTCTACCGGTAAAAGGATACACATCTGGACCACGTTGACATGAGCTGTTAAGATTAACACGACAAACAAGGTTCACCAACGTATCTATCAATGGAGACAATGTATATACATCTTTTCCAAAAAGACTCACCTGTTGGCCATAGTTACTTTCTGCCATATCGTCCAATGGCTCTTCTATATCAGAAAAGGAAACTATAGGCACCACAGGTCCGAACTGTTCTTCTTGATATACCCGCATCTCTTTGTTCACGGGGTATAGTACCGCAGGCCATATATAATTATCGTAACGCTGTCCACCCTTTTTATTCTTGATTTTTGCTCCTTTTTCCAATGCATCATCTATAAGCTCTTGAATATAATCTGGTTTTCCAGGTTCTGGAAGCGGCGTTAATTTTACCCCATCATCCCATGGATTACCAAATTTGAGCTCGTCTACCCGTTTTGTATATCGCTTAACAAACTCATCTTTAATATCTTCATGTACATAGATTACTTTTAGAGCGGTACATCGCTGCCCATTAAAAGACAAGGTACCAGCAATACATTCATCTATGGTTAGATCTAAATCCGCATCGGGAAGTACAATAGCCGGATTTTTTGCTTCCAAGCCCAAGACCAATCGTAATCTATTGCTTTTAGGATGCTGTTCTTGTAGGGCATTGGCCGACTTACTGTTTCCGATAAGCGCAAGTACATCTACCTTACCTGTTTGCATAATAGGGGCCGCCACGGCTCTTCCCCTACCAAAAAGAATATTTACCACACCTTTTGGAAAACTACTTTTAAAAGCTTCCAACAACGGAGTAATTAATAGAACACCATGTTTTGCTGGTTTAAAAATGGTAGTATTTCCCATAATAATGGCGGGAATAAGCAATGCAAACGTTTCGTTCAGCGGGTAATTATATGGCCCAAGACAAAGTACCACCCCTAAAGGACCTCTCTTTATATGGGCATAAACACCATCGTTCTTTTGAAAGTTGGCAGAATTTCTATCCAACTGCTTGTACTCCTCAATAGTATCGTTTATGTAATCTACGGTACGATCAAATTCTTTTTCACTATCGGGTAATGATTTTCCAATTTCCCACATCAAAAGTTTTACGATTTCCTCACGCTTGGTCTTCATTTGACGCACAAAATTCTCCATACACTCGATACGGTCCTTTACGTGCATGGTAGGCCACAGCCCCTGCCCTCTGTTGTATGCGTTCATGGCCGCGTCCAACGCCTCTAGAGCTTCTGGCTCTCCCATATCGGGAATACTGCCCAACAACGTAGGCTGGTACTTTTCCGTAGAGGATATCGTAGAAAATACTTCTGTGGTCTTCCCTTCCCATGCCTTTAATTCTCCATTTACCAAATACTGCCTCTGATCTATAGTTTCTTTTATTTGATATTCTTCAGGTATTGTCTTCATTTTTAAAATGGTTTAATCTCTTAGTTTACCCCTTATCGCTCATGTAACTATAACGAAAATACGTAATTATCGAATTAGTGTAGGTTATGAAAAAATTAAATAAAAGCAGTACATCTATTTCTCATAAAAGAGATGAAAATTGTTAAGCATTACACCAAATATTGAAAAAGGTCTGGTTTATCGTTCAGATAGTCCCCGTAAAAATTATTGGTTTTCATCCGCTGGATCAATGGTCCAAGATCATCGGGCGTCTTTAATTCTACCCCAACAATGGCCGGGGCATTCTCCCTACTGGATTTTTTGGAGTACTCAAAATGGGTAATATCATCATCGGGCCCTAAAATTTCGGCTACAAATTGCTTTAACGCTCCAGGTCGTTGTGGAAAACGAACAATAAAATAATGTTTCAGTTTACCATAAAGTAATGCCCTTTCCTTTATTTCTGCAGTTCTGGTAATATCATTGTTACTACCACTAAGCACACAAACAACGTTCTTTCCCTTAATTTCCTCAGAAAACATATCCAACGCCGTAATGGTCAATGCACCTGCAGGTTCTACCACGATAGCATCTCTGTTATAAAGATCTAAAATCGTTTGGCACACTTTTCCTTCGGCCACCGTTACCATATCATGAAGCCCGTTTTTACAGATTTCAAAAGTAAGGTCTCCTACTTTTTGTACAGCTGCACCATCTATAAACTTGTCTATTTTAGAAAGTTCGGTATTCTTATCGTTATCAATAGAAGTTTTCATGGATGGCGCCCCTGCTGGCTCTACCCCAATAATTTTTGTATTTGGTGACAGTTCTTTTATAACACCTATAAGGCCAGAGGCCAATCCACCTCCTCCAATAGCGACGAATATATAATCTATAGGTTCTTTAAACTGGCTCAACAGTTCTAAACCTACCGTACCCTGCCCTTGTATTACCTTGGGATCGTCAAAAGGATGAATAAAGGTTTTATGGTTGTCTTCGCAAAACTTTTTTGCACTCTTAGAGGAATCATCGAAGGTATCGCCGTCCAATACCACGGTCACCCATTCACCGCCAAACATTTTTGTCTGTTCTACTTTCTGTTTTGGAGTAACGGAAGGCATGTATACCGTACCTTCTATCTTTAAATGGTTGCAAGCGAAAGCAACACCTTGGGCATGGTTGCCGGCACTCGCACAAACAATTCCTTTTTTACGCTCTTCATCTGAAAGTGAGCTTATTTTATTAAAAGCTCCCCTAATTTTATAGGAGCGTACCCTATGTAGATCTTCCCTTTTAAGGAGCACATTGGCATCATAGGCCTTAGAAAGCCTAATACTGGGCATAAGCGGAGTTTCCTCAGCTACTTGAGCTATGGTTGCCGCCGCCTTTTTTATATCTTCAATGTTCGGAAAATAATTCATAACAAAAGCCCTGTCGTATATTTAGTGTTTTTCGTTTAAGAACGTTCTAAAAACCCGACAGGGCCAAATTTCTATAATATTTATACAATAGGCTTCATCGCCGTCATAGAAGCACGCAGTCTTGCTCCTACTATTTCTACTGGGTGATCGCGAAGCACTTTGTTCACCGCTATAAGTTTAGCATTGTCAACGCCATTGTCTTCTCCTTCTCCATATTTTTTGCCTATAACGTCCGTATCTATTTTCTTCATAAAATCGGCCAATAAAGGCTTACAAGCATGATCGAACAAATAACAACCGTACTCTGCCGTATCGGAAATTACACGGTTCATTTCGAACAATTTCTTTCTTGCGATCGTATTGGCGATCAATGGAGTCTCGTGCAATGATTCGTAGTAAGCCGACTCACCGATGATACCGGATTCCGTCATACTTTCATACGCTAGTTCTACACCTGCCCTAACCATGGCGATCATTAAAACACCGTTATCATAAAATTCCTGTTCTGATATTTCAACGTCACCGGCCGGAGTTTTTTCAAAAGCCGTTTCTCCGGTAGCTGCTCGCCAGGTCAATAGATTTTTATCATCATTGGCCCAGTCTTCCATCATTGTTTTAGAAAAATGACCGGTCATAATATCGTCCATATGTTTTTGAAAAAGTGGACGCATAATGTCCTTCAATTCTTCAGAAAGCTCAAATGCCTTTATTTTGGCCGGATTCGACAAACGATCCATCATGTTGGTAATACCACCATATTTCATTCCTTCGGTAATGGTTTCCCATCCGTATTGGATCAATTTTGAAGCATAGCCGGGATCAATACCCTTTTCGATCATTTTATCGAAACAAAGAATACTTCCCGTTTGCAACAATCCACAAAGAATGGTTTGCTCTCCCATTAAATCCGATTTTACCTCGGCCACGAAAGAAGATTCCAACACACCTGCTTTATGTCCACCAGTACCTGCTGCATATGCTTTGGCCTGCTCCAATCCCTTACCTTCAGGATCGTTCTCTGGGTGTACGGCAATCAATGTTGGTACTCCAAATCCTCTTTTATACTCCTCACGTACTTCAGAACCGGGACTTTTTGGTGCTACCATGATTACGGTAAGATCTTTACGGATCTGCGTACCTTCTTCTACAATATTAAAACCATGCGAGTAAGACAAGGTTGCTCCTTTTTTCATTAATGGCATAACCGCACCTACTACAGCGGTATGCTGCTTGTCTGGCGTAAGGTTAATTACTAAATCGGCACTTGGGATCAATTCGTCGTATGTACCCACAGTAAACCCGTTCTCGGTAGCATTTATATAAGACTGCCTTTTTTCCTTAATTGCCGCATCTCGCAAGGCATATGAAATATCAAGACCGGAATCTCTCATGTTCAAACCTTGGTTTAAACCTTGAGCTCCACACCCTACGATAACAATCTTCTTTCCTTTTAAGGCAGTCACACCATCAGAGAACTCAGAAGGATCCATAAACCTACATTGTCCCAGTTGCTTCAGTTTGTCTCTTAATGATAGCGTATTAAAATAATTTGCCATTTTAAATTGTTTTTAAATGTTCTTTCCCGAAAGGGAATTGATTTAGTTATTTATTAATTAATTATGTTGAAACTCCTCTAGCAATGCGGATATCTGCATTACCTCCTTACTTACCGATATACGCCCCGATCTAACAAACTGCATAATTCCGAAAGGTTTTAGCATTTCGTACATCTCATCGATCTCGTACCTTCTACCGCTCTTCGCTAGCACAAAAAAGTCACGTGATACGGTCACGATCTGTGAATTGCTCTCTTTTATAATATTCTGGATCTGACGTTCATCGAACAATAAATTAGAGGCGATTTTGAACAAGGCCGATTCTTGATAGATGGTTTCGTCATCTATGTGATAAAAGGCCTTTATCACTTCAATTTGCTTCTCTATCTGCCCTACAATATTACGGACCCATTTCTCGGTCGTATGTACCACGATCGTAAATTTCGAAACATTATCTATTTCCGATTTTGATACATTTAAACTCTCTATATTGATATGTCTTTTTAAAAATATTCCCGAAATCCTATTTAACAACCCCACGTTGTTCTCAGAATAGACCGAAATAGTAAACCATTCTTTTTTCATAATTCAATTTCTAAAAATACGCCACTTATCATCGTAGCTATAACCTATACTTATTTTATTTTATCTATGATACCGAAAAACAATGGTCCTTATTTTTTAACAACCACCACTACACCAGTAGACCAATCTAATTTGGTCAACACCAGATCTTCTCTTTTTTCCAGATACTTTATTAAACCATCCACATTTTCTTGATGCCCCTCTGGCCAATTAGGTTGTTCGGACATATCATCGATCACATAAAAACCACCTGTTTTCAATAGATTTAATATCTCTTCTATCTGTCCATATTTACCCGGCCACGCATCTGCAAAAATTAAATCGAACTTGTCGCCCGTATACCCATGGATCCATTGTTCACCATCTTCACATACAATGTCGACCCTATTGTCGTTTCCAAAATAAGACCCTGCTATTTCTGTTAATCGGAAATCATTGTCTACGGTCGTTAACCTGGATTTTTCGTCCATACCATCGATCATCCAAGATAAACTTAAACCAATACCCGTACCCAATTCTAGAATGTTGGCACTTGGCTTAGAACTTACCAAAGTCTTCAACAACGTACCGGTGTACAAATCGGACGGCATATTAAAACCCACCTCTTTGGACTTACGTTGCAAGTCTCCATAAATTTTAGGGATATCCTGAATGTTGGTATCGTTCATCGATTATTTTAATCTAATTTCTGAAACGGCCGCACCAGAAGGAATCATAGGAAACACATTATCTTCTTTCTCTACTTTTACCTCAAGGAAATATGGATTCTCAGAAGCTATCATTTCTTGAATGGTCTTTTTCAAATCTTTTCGTTCGCTCACCCTTTTGGATTCTATATGATACCCTTCGGCTATTTTTACAAAATCTGGATTGGTCATAACCGTTGATGCATAACGGCGGTCAAAGAACAGCTCTTGCCATTGTCTTACCATCCCCAAATGATCATTATTAAGCACCACGATCTTAACCGGAACATTGTGTTGGAAAATAACCCCTAATTCTTGGATGGTCATCTGGTAACCACCATCACCTATTATCGCAACCACTTCCCTATCCATAGCGCCCATTTTGGCACCAATGGCCGCAGGTAAAGCAAATCCCATAGTTCCCAATCCTCCAGAAGTAATATTACTTTTAGATTCCTTGAACTTGGCATATCTACAACCGATCATTTGATGCTGCCCCACATCTGTAACGATAACAGCTTTTTGGTCGGATGCCAAATTAATTTCTTCTATGACCTCTCCCATAGTCAACCCTTCCTTAGTAGGATGGATGTCATTCTTAATGACCGTATCGTACTCTATCTGATACTTTTCTTTAAAAATATTGTGCCAATCTACGTGCGAATTTGATTCTACCAACGGTAACAATAATTCTAAAGTCTCTTTGGCATTCCCTAAAACGGGTACATCTGCGTGTACGTTTTTATTGATTTCTGCCGGGTCTATTTCAAAATGGATGACTTTTGCCTGTTTTGCATAATCTTCCAACCTACCCGTAACACGGTCATCAAATCGCATTCCGATAGCTACTAGTACGTCGCACTCATTGGTAAGCAAATTAGGTCCATAGTTACCGTGCATACCAACCATACCTACATTTAAAGGATGATCGGAATCTAAGGCAGAGGCCCCCATTATGGTCCATGCCGCAGGTATGCCCGTCTTTTCCACCAAGGTTTTAAGCTCTTCTTCCGCTTTGCCAAGTATAACGCCCTGCCCCCAAACAATAAAAGGTTTTTTTGCGTTATTAATAAGTTCCGCAGCTGCTTCTATCGCTTTTATATCCGGTTTAGGAGTTGCTACGTAACTTCTGACAGCGGTACATTTTGTATAACTAAAATCGAACTCCTCGAACTGAGCATTTTTTGTAATATCTACCAATACAGGACCTGGGCGACCCGATTTTGCGATATAAAAGGCCTTGGCCATAATCTCAGGAATCTCGGCAGCACTGGTTATTTGATAGTTCCATTTGGTCACAGGGGTAGAAATTCCGATAATATCCGTTTCTTGAAATGCATCGGACCCTAACAACTCCCTTGTTACCTGCCCCGTAATACATACCATTGGGGTAGAGTCTATTTGGGCATCTGCAAGCCCAGTTACCAAATTGGTAGCGCCAGGACCAGAGGTTGCCATGGCCACCCCTACTTTACCCGATACCCTTGCATACCCTTGGGCAGCATGGGCCGCACCTTGTTCATGTCTTGTAAGTATATGGGTAAGTTTATCTTGAAACTTATATAATTCATCATATACAGGCATAATGGCACCCCCGGGGTAACCATATAATATATCTACACCTTCTGCCAGCAAACAATGTATAATCGCTTCTGCTCCACTTATCTTAATGGTTTGTTGGGTCGACTCTTTTGCCTTCTTTTCTTTCAATGTTTCCATATCAAAGTATTAATAATATGCTCGAACCTAAAATTCATCGGTTACACAACCTTTGGAGGCCGATGATACGGTTTTGGCATATTTGTATAAAATTCCTCTTTCAGCTTTTAATTTAGGAGCCACCCATTTCTCTCTTCTTTTTGACAGTTCTTCTTCAGAGATTTCAATATTGATGGTATTGTTGACCGCATCGATAGAGATAATATCGCCGTTTTCGACCAAGGCAATATTACCACCTACTTGAGCTTCGGGCGCTACGTGCCCCACAACAAAACCATGAGAACCACCAGAAAAACGCCCATCGGTAATCAATGCAACGTCTTTACCTAGCCCGGCCCCCATAATAGAAGATGTAGGTTTCAGCATTTCTGGCATACCCGGCGCCCCTTTAGGGCCTTCGTATCTAATGATGACAACGTCCCCTTTTTTAACCTTACCGTTTTTAATACCCTCGTTTACGGCTGTTTCGCTATCAAAAACATTGGCGGTACCCTTAAACGAAAGACCTTCTTTACCGGTGATTTTAGCAACGGCCCCTTCTGTAGCAAGGTTACCGAACAATATTCTAATATGCCCGGTTTCCTTTACCGGATTATCAAGTGTCTTAATAATTTCCTGTCCGTCTATTAGGTTCGGAACGTCTTTTAAATTTTCGGCCAAGGTCTTACCTGTAACCGTTAGACAGTCGCCGTGAAGCATGCCATTGTCCAACATATATTTTAATACCCCTGGTATACCTCCTACCCCATGCAAATCTTCCATAGAATATTTTCCACTAGGCTTTAAATCTGCCAATAAAGGAGTATTATCACTTATTCTTTTAAAATCTTCTAATGTAAAATCCAATTTTGCAGCTTTGGCTATTGCCAAAAAGTGAAGTACGGCATTTGTTGAGCCACCCAATACCGTTACCAATCTAAAGGCATTTTCTAAAGATTCTTTTGTGACGATATCTAAAGGTTTAAGGTCTTTTTCTAAAAGAAAACGCAAGGCCTCCCCGGCTTTTTTACTTTCTTCTTCCTTAATATTTCCATTACTCACTGCGGGGTTGGATGAATTGAACGGCAACGACATGCCCAAAGCTTCTATAGCAGAAGCCATGGTATTTGCCGTGTACATACCACCACAGGCTCCTGCTCCCGGGCATGCTTTATGCACAACTTCTTTATATTCCGCTTCATCTATGGTTCCGGCAACCTTTTGTCCATACGCCTCAAAAGCAGAAATTATATCCAATTTTTTACCATTATGGCAACCAGAAGCAATAGTACCTCCATACACCAAGATAGAAGGCCTGTTCAACCTCAACATTGCCATTAGGGCCCCTGGCATATTTTTATCACAACCTACAACGGTAATTAAACCATCATAACTCATGGCTTCCACAACAGTTTCCATAGAATCGGCGATAATATCTCTTGATGGTAAGGAAAAACGCATACCAGGAGTACCATTTGATATACCATCACTGACCCCTATCGTGTTAAAAATCAGTCCGACCATATTAGCTTTTTCAGCACCTTTTTTTACATGAAGCGCCAAATCGTTTAAGTGCATATTACAAGGATTGCCCTCATAACCCGTACTAGCTATACCGATCAATGGCTTTTGCAAATCTTCGTCTGTTAAACCAATGGCATGCAACATTGCTTGCGCTGCCGGTAATGTAGGATCTTGGGTTACACTTTTACTGTATTTATTTAATTCCATATTAATTCTAGTATGCTTATATCAATTTTATAATAGGTCTTAATCAAAGATAAAAGTTTAAAATGCGCCGTTTTTTTATCCATTACGACAGATCCAAATTCAATTTTGCTAAAATACACCTAAACAACTAACAATCAAGTTATTAGGTATTCTTTTTATATCATATCCAATAAATCAAGATATTGAACATTGCACAAAAAAAAACCTGTATCGGAGTTTTCTGATACAGGTTTTTAAATCAATAAAAAATCTATATCATTCCTGTTCAGGAATAATAATGACCACATTGATTAATATTTTGTTCATATTCATGAAACAATAGTACATCAAAATTTTGAAAACACCGACACCATATCAATATTAATTTTTAAAATTTTGTTTAAAACATAACAATTATATCAGTTTAAAGGATACATTGTTTCCTTCTCTTTTTTGGGCCAAAATGGAGATGGCCTTATCGGACAATTGCAGTATTCTTGGATACCCACCCGTTGTCTGCCCATCTTTCATAAGCACGATCAATCTACCCGATGGTGTTAATTGCACGGTTCCCGGCAAGGTAGCAGAGGTCAACATACTATACTCCAACCCTACTATATTTTCTTTTAATTGATAGGCCATTCTATTGTTCTGTTTAGATATGGAAAAATCTTTAGAGAACAAACTTTCTAGCTGTCTATCGTCTAACAGATCAAATTCTGGAGCTTTATATACCTCTAAAATTGTTTCCTCTAGAAAACTATCTGTTTTTATCTCAGAGATCTTTGGTGTAAAATCATTGTTTCCATCATAAGGTATGTTATCACCGTCTTTCAGCCTATTTACCTGGTTTATAGGAACATAAAACGATCTACTTGATAGCACTGGATCCGTCATGAAACCTCCCTTGATGGCCAGATAGGCCCTAAACCCCTTGTTTAACTTACCGTAAGAAAGAATATCGCCTTCATGAACTTCATATATTTTATAGTTACGAACCGGTTCATTGTTCAACGTTACCGACATAGATGCCCCTGCCAAAACTATAAACGTGCTTTTTTCAAAAATCAATGTAGGTCCGGTCATCGTAATTTCTAGTACGGCATCCGTATCTTTATTTTCCAAAAGCGAATTTGCTTTTTTTACCGAAATATGATCCATGACCCCAGACACAGGAACGCCTTTGTTTCTGTAACCAAACCTTCCCAAATCTTGAACGCTGGTATAAAAACCCGATTTTAAGACCTTAAGCATTTAAAACAATTTTTTCTGGTTTATAAATACCTACCTCGGTTTCTATTTTATGCAGGTTGTACTCCGCCATGGTAATCTGTTGAAATTGAATTTTATCACCCACACTAACAAAACAAGGATGCTCTTTATTAACATCGAAAATGGGAATGGGGCAGCTTCCTACAATGTTCCAACCTCCGGGAGAGTCTTGGGGATATATTCCTGTTTGTTTGCCCGCTATTCCTACAGCTCCTTTTTTTACCTGTAATCGAGGCTCTGCCTTTCTAGAAACTTCCAACTCTTTTGGCAGCCCGCCCAAATACATAAAGCCTGGCAAAAAGCCTATACCATATACGGTATATACATGACTCGTATGTAGCTCTATGATCTCAGGCACTGTTTTTCCCGCTTTTTGTGCCACCTCTTCCAAATCTATTCCAAAATCCAGATCATATGATACCGGTAGCTTCCATAGTATTTGTTCTTTTTTATTGCCTATTTCTAAATTAGTGTACCATTCCCCTATTTTCTTTTTATAAGTTATGAAATCTATTCGTTCTAACTGGTTCACCAAAAGTAAAGAGTTATAGGCCGTTACGGTTTCCCATACCCCATTTGACAAACAGTGGTTTTTTAGGTAATCGTCAAATTGGATAATACTATCAAGAATGGCCTCGTCTACCTTATCTGGCCACTCTATTAAAATGGCGTGCTCGCCATAGGGTTTAATTTTAATAGGTGCGTGATTCATTTTTTCAAGAATATATGTTGGCCGGGCATTTCCTCTGAAAGGTACATCAATATTTGCAATGCTTCAGGAGTATCACCGTGTACACAAAAAGTATCTGCAGAAAGGGTCTTTACATCTTTTGATACAGTACTAACCTTATGTTCTTTTACAATAAGTCCTATATGCCCCAAGACCTCTTTAGGGTCTCTGATAAGGGCGTTTTCGTTATTTCTTGAAACCAGGCTCAGATCATTGTTATAATTTCTATCCGCAAAAGCCTCTCTTTTTATCTTAAAACCCTCTGCTTTTGCCAAAGCTTCAATTTTAGAACCATAAGGTACATATAAAAATAAATGGGACCTATATGGTTCAATAGCCCTTAGAAACACTTCGGCCAAAGATTCATCTTTGGCAATATCGTTGTAGAGTGCGCCATGCGGTTTAATATGCCCAAGCCCCACTCCTTTATACATACATATGTCTTGCAACTCCGATATTTGCTCTCGAATACTTGCTACAAGCGCTTTCTCTGAAATGCTCATAGAAACCCTGCCAAAATTCAACGGATCGGGGTAAGCAGGGTGGGCCCCTACTTTTACATTGTTGGCTTTTGCCAATGCCACGGTTGCAGCCATAGTCTCTTTATTACCTACATGCCCACCACATGCAATACTGCAAGAAGAAATAAAAGGAAAAAGCTTATCCTCATTTTCTACACCTTCGCCCACATCACAGTTTATATCTACATAAAATTTATCCATTTATAATAAATCAAAAACCTTTAAAATACTCTTTACCCCCAATAAGATGGATAAACATACAATAGTCAATCCCAATACATTTTGAAATAGACTGTTCTTGTATACCCCCATAACAGCACCTCTGTTCACGACCCATAAAAGAAATATCGCTATTAACGGCAAAAGAATACCATTTGCAACTTGAGCAAATTTGATTACCTCTATGGGCTTAATCCCAAAAAATAAGAAAAAGACGCCCAATCCCAGTATTGTCATCCAAACCATTCTGAATTTATTGTTCTTAAATCCATTCTCCCATCCAAAGCAACTTGCGGCAACATAAGCCGCGGCCAATGGAGCGGTTATTGCCGATGTAACCCCGGCCGCGAACAACCCGACTCCCATAAAATATTTTGCCCCCGCCCCATATAAAGGCTCCAATCCTTTAGCCATATCCATTACGGTACGTACCTTAACGGCATCTATGGATGCTGCAGATATTATAATACATATAGATACAAAGCCACCTATGGCAATAGACACAAAAGTATCTCTCTTACAAGCTCTCAAATCGCTCTTAGATTTCCATTTCTCACTAACTAGAGAGGCATGAAGAAATAAATTATATGGAACCACCGTAGTACCCACTAAAGCAATAATGGTAAGTAGGTTCTCACTTGTAACCTTTGGCACAAACAAACCTTTGACCACTTCTATAATATTGGGTTTGGTAATAACCGCAGTTAACACGAACGAAAGACTCATGATCAATACCAATACCACAAAAGCCTTTTCCAATACCTTATAATTACCCAGGTATAATAACAAGAAAGCAAGCCCACCTATCAAAAATGGGTAATACACTATATAGGTAGCACCAAAAATGGCTTCCAATCCTAAACTACCTCCTCCTATGTTACCTGCTTCATAGGCCGCGTTGCCAATAACCACCGCTGCCAGAATTATTACAATCACGGTATTTTGGATCCACTTATTTTTAAATTCACTTTTTATGACCTCTGCCAACCCCTTTTGAGTAACTATCCCCAACCTGGCCGACATCTCTTGAAGCACCATGGTGGCAATTATAGATAAGAGCATGGCCCACAATAAAGAATAACCGAACTCAACCCCCGCTAAGGTACACGCCGTAACCGTACCCGGACCAATAAAAGCCGCCGCGACCAAAACTCCTGGACCAATTTTCTTGAACATTTATATAATTTATGGTTGAATGTAAAGATATATGCAAAAAACCAAAAAATTTGCCTTCTCTAAAATGTAATTTCACAACAGATTTAACATTTTAAAATGCCGTTCATCTAAAAAAAAGTCATTCGTCTAAAACTACGATGTCATACATCGATTTTAAATACTAAACCTGAAATTTTGCGGTTATTAATTACCCCGAACCAAAAAACTTAACCTACTTAATGACTTGTGTAGAATGTAAAAAAGAACTAGGATATTTGGACCATAAAAATGCGATTGACAGTTTAGGAGTTGAGCTTTGTTCTCATCATCATGGTCTTATGCTAGAACTGATTAGAAAGAAGAAAACACCATTAGAAGCCATTCAACTATACTATGGACTAAAAGAAGCCGGAATACAGGGAATGCTAGAATGGTGGGATGGTAAAAAGTCGATAGATATTGCCATATCCAGAGTAAAACTGAATATAGAAATCGATTCAGAATATGATAAACTGACAGAAGACCAAGCTATTAATCAATTAGAAGAAGCTATGCATTCTTTTAAAAATGGTTTTACGACCATTCGAATTCCACATATTTTAATCCGTAATTATTTAAACGAAACGGTACAAAATATAATAGGAATAATAGAAGGTTTAAAAGCAAATATTAAAGTTATCAACTAAAACGCACTTCTATGGACCGTTCCAATAAAACGCTTAAAACACCGATTAGATTGGCATTGGCAACTTTGTTGGTAGGCATAGTGATGCGAATATTAGACTGGCCATATGCCAAAATCGTAATATTCATATCGTTTTTGGCTATTGGCGTCCTATATGCCATACGTTTTAGTAAAAAGAAAAACAAGCGACCCGTAGCGTATGTAAAAATGATCTTGGTCTTGTTTTGGACCACCAACGGTATGCTCCGCATTCTTGATTTTCCATACACCCTATTTTTTCAGATAGGCACAGCGATTACCTTTATAACATGGTTTGCGATGGAAGGTACCGCCTATTTTATGGATGATGACCGAAAACCAAAAAATTCCCTTACAGAAATAGTATGGAATTTCGCTATGGTAATAGGTGTGCTTACTATTATATGTGGAGGCTTAATGCATCTTTTAGGATGGGAATACGCTATTCCCACACTAACCGTCGGACTTACCTTAGTTACGGCATATATCTTGAAGGATATCTTTAATTCCTCAAAAAAGGAGAACAGCGACAACAACAATGAAGAATTGTCGCTCTAAAACATTATAGCCCGTATAAAGCTATTCGTTAACCCAACCACCCTTTTTTATAATTACCTTTTGTCTAACAAGATTAACAAACGGCGCATAATCTTCAAAAGAAATAATAAATTTAATTCCCTAGATCATCAAGTTCAAAATGATTTTTCAAGTTGTTTTAGATTCATATATTTGAGACAACTAATTAAAAATCAAGCATGAAAAAAGCACTCTTACTTTTTTTACTTCCCTTTTTTACATTCTCACAAATAGAAGTAGATTCAGTTAATAAAACTATTTTTCTTAAAGAAATCAATAAAGTCAACTTATCTCAAAAAGAAATTAGAGAAAAAGTTTTAGAGTGGGCAGCAATGTCCTTTAATAACGTTAATTACGTTACAAGGTTAAATACAGAAGATAAGTTTATAGCTAAAGGTATTTTTCAAGTAGAATCTCAATACAATGGTAATGGGATTTCTTCAGCAACCCAAAAACATGATATCGACTACACCTTAGATGTAGCCTTCAAAGAAGGAAAATACAAGGTCGAGATTACTACAGGCGCATTGAATCAAGCCGAGTTTCCACAAGACCTATTTAGTTATTTCATGAATTTTGAAGATTATCAGAAATACTGGATTAAGTATTATGAAAATTATCAAGGTGCTGGCAAAAAGATGGCTTTAAAAAGAATGAAAAATACCAAGAGTATGAAAAAAATGTACGACACTCAAAAAAAATCATCTGCAAAAATATTTGACCAAATAAAGCCAAAGATGTTAAATATTTATTCAAGCCTTGTAACATATATAAATCAAAAGACAGATGATGACTGGTAATCTTATTTATATAAACATTCAAACAAAATTCATAATTAAACTTAAAACAATTTAATTGATAGTCACCCTAAAGAGCTTTATAGCCCGTATAAAGCTATTTATTAACCCAACCACCCTTCTCTATCCAGAGATCTATATTGTATGGCCTCACTTATATGATTACCATTTAAGTCGGGCTCATCGGCCAGATCGGCAATGGTACGTGAGACTTTTAAAATTCTATCATAGGCCCTTGCCGAAAGATTCAACCGCTCCATAGCGCTCTTTAACAAGGCCTTCGACTTATCGTCCAACCTACAGAACTCTCTTATCTGTTTGGTATTCATCTGTGCGTTATAATGGACATTTTCTAGCCCATTAAATCTTTTTGTCTGTATCTCTCTTGCAGCGGTAACCCGCTTTCTGATATCTACACTACCCTCACCTTTCCGGTCTTCGGATAATTTTTCGAAAGGTACAGGGGTTACCTCTATGTGAATATCTATACGATCTAAAAGTGGTCCCGATATCTTACCCAAATACCGCTGCATTTCTGCCGGAGAAGAGGTAACCGGAGCATCGGGATCATTAAAGTACCCGCCCGGACTTGGGTTCATACTTGCCACCAACATAAAACTACTTGGATAGGTAACCGTAAAACGAGCCCTTGAAATGGTAACTTCCCTATCTTCCAGGGGTTGCCTCATAACTTCTAACACTCCACGTTTAAACTCTGGCAATTCGTCTAAAAACAAAACACCGTTATGTGAAAGTGATATTTCTCCCGGTTGTGGATAGGCACCTCCTCCAACCAGTGCCACATCGGATATGGTATGATGAGGGCTACGAAAAGGTCTTTGGCTCATAAGGCCCATGTTCTTTATCTTGCCCACTACACTATGAATTTTGGTGGTTTCCAAAGCTTCGTGCAAGGTCATGGGCGGTAATATAGAAGGAAGTCTTTTTGCCAACATGGTCTTACCGGCCCCTGGCGGACCTATCAATATTATATTGTGTCCACCGGCAGCCGCAATTTCCATACACCGTTTTATACTCTCTTGCCCCTTTACATCCGAAAAATCAAATTCAGGAAAATCCAGATTTTTATAAAATTCCTCTCGGGTATCTATAATTGTTTGCTCTAGCGGAGTGCCCTTATCAAAGTATTCCAACACTTGTTTTATATTATCTACCCCGTATACTTTTAGGTCACCGACAATAGCGGCCTCCTTGGCGTTTTGCGTAGGTAGGATAAAACCGGTAAAACCTTCTTCCTGAGCCTTTATGGCAATGGGCAAAGCTCCTTTTATGGGCTGTAGACTTCCATCTAATGAAAGCTCTCCCATAATAATATACTTATCTATATCTTCTGATTGTATTTGACCCGAGGCAGCCAATATGCCCAACGCCAATGTTAAATCGTAGGCAGAACCTTCTTTTCTAAGGTCTGCAGGCGCCATATTTATAGTAATTTTTTTACCTGGAATCTTGTAGCCATTGTTCTGCAAGGCGGCCGCAATACGATAGTTACTTTCTTTAATGGCGTTGTCGGGCAGACCTACCAAATGATATCCTATTCCCTTATCTATATTTACCTCAACGGTGATTGTTGTTGCCTCAACACCAAAAACGGCACTACCATAAACTTTTGTGAGCATATTGGAATTTTCAATCCTAAATGTAACCCTTTTTTATGGAAAGTACTGTGTTACATCAATTTACCACAAACCGTTTGTGTAATGAAACGGGCACTCCTTGCTGTGTAAAACCTTCCAACGAAATTTCAAACTCGCCCGTAATATCAGAGCTGTAGAATTTTATTTCCTGTTCTCTATTTGTCAATTCGTAATTTGGATACCATAACAACTGATACCTAAAATCTGGTAAACGTTCGTATTTTTCTTTTAAAGGACCTTCGTAAGATTGACGATAATAGTTTTTATCCTCATTTGGTTTAAAGAGCTTCTGTACTTCTAGATCCTCGGTGTAATAATTCTTGTAAAAATCGGCATTGAACGTGGTAATATCCACAACCCCCTGAAAGGTAGTTGTACCATAAAAATGCTGGTCTCTAGATATATTTATGGACTTAATCTGATTGGCCGATAAGCCAAGAACACGCTCGTGGTCCAATATCAGAATTCCGTCCACAAATACCAGTGGCAATTTTCCAGATTCTACATAAGGGGCAATGGGCCTTACATGAAATTCGGTTTTACCGTCTCTGTTCTTTTGCAGCCAAACATGTTCTACCACCTCAACAAAAGTTTCTTTAATAGTTGGAAACCTAGTATAGTCATCCAATACATACTTGGTGGTACCCGGTCCATAGAAACGATCATTTGGTTTTCCTATTAATACGGTATCCGGTTTGGTACTGTAATAGGCATTTTCAATTTGGTTGTGAACACTGCGTTCTTTTATGGTAGACTCCATACTACGATCCAATTGAAAAGTACTGAAATCTAAATCGGAAAAATTCAACGTTTCCTCCGAAAACACGGTTACATCAGGTATTGTATCGGTCTGCGACAACACTTGTAAATACATGTCCTCTACATCATAATCTTCATCTACATTTATATAAAAACGGCCATCACGATCGGTAACGGCGATTTTAAACAAATAGTCCTCTCCTGGAAACGATACACCGATCGGGGTATTTTCAACTGTTGATGTGGCCATGTTACCCAACACCCCTTGAATAAGTTCTCCCCTTAACTCTGGCAGTATAAGCTTCTCTATTTTTCTTTTTTCCGGATATCCCTTTTGAAAATCAAAAGATGTATTCCTCTCCTTTGACTCCAGTTCATCCACTTTTCTAACAGAAATTGAATAATTGCCCAAACCTTGCAATGTACTAGAGGCTACTTTCATTGATATTGCCCCGCGTTTGGTATAGCTTGTCTTATCCAACTCTAACCGTAATGGCATCTTTCGTTTGTAATCTTGTGAGCTGCCATTGCCCTCTTTTGAACTTGCCACAACCAAATCTTCATTCTTCTTCTCTCTAAATACCGATTGATTGTTGGTATATGGATTTAATACGGTTACATCTAAATCATAAAAGTAATTTCTTCCGTTGTTGAGCATCCATTGGGTATAGGCTACCAATTTGTAATTTCCCGAAGGGATACTAGAAGGTATAAAAAAGTTACTGTCCCCTCTACCATTGCTCAATTTTATTTTTTGATTTAATATTACCTCTTTATTCTCATTGACAAGTTTTATGTACGCAATCTTACTTACATCACTTAATAGCCCTGTATTTTCTTTTAAACAATAAATGGTGTAGTACAGATATTCCCCCACAAAAACCAACCTAGAATTAGTATGTACGTATACCTGTTCTTGCTGTGGCACTTCGGTGTGCCCATTTACTACATTGCTTACGGTTGTCTGAGAATTCATTTGTAGAAAAGAACAATGAATTACGATCAGCAGTATTATATAATTTTTTTTCATATTCAAATTGTTTATTCCACCCAAAAATCCGGAACTACATTCTCGCCCAGTACGGTACAATCGCTACAAACCCTGTACACCATAAAATAAGGTCCTGGCCCGTCTGTAAACAACAAATCATCTTGTTGAGAATATTCGCTATAATATTTTATTAAATTTTGCTCAATCCCATCTATTAATGGAGAACTGCCCCCCTCTGTTAAAAGTGCAGGTGCCAATAACGGACAATCGCTTACATAAGAGGGTAAGTCTTCGCCCGGGAAAAAATCTTCGTAATCAAAAAATATACGCTCCTCAGAAACCGTGCTTACCTGAAAAAAGCCCACAACATCTTCTTCGTCTGTTTGCGACCTAATGTTACCTTCCAAGAACCCGGCCTGTATTTGTGAAAAGAGACTTTCTGACCCCGATAAGGTCTCCAACGTTTCATAATACGCATATGCCGCCCTACTCTGCACAAATTGTCTTACCAAGATACTATAGCGATGAGACAATATATAATTGGCCCTATTAATGAATCTTACGGGAAACTTACTCACCCTATCTTCGCTATACTCAGTAGTATTCTCCATAATAATACCGGTAGACGTCTCCGTTCTATAACACACTTGCTCCTCCTGTGTTCTGGCCCTAACATCCACTTCCGGATTTGGAAGTGGCGAAACCACATAAGCATCCGCCGAACTCCAATATGGGGCTATTATTTTATAGGTTTCCTCATATTCATACCTGTAATATTTTGATTGTCCCGTGGGGTCGTAACTATCTACATAAATGAACATGCCCTCTTCGGCCCCATTATCTTTAAAATCTCTTTCCGCATATACCCTTTCTATAGGATTAACGGCAGGCACCTCCATTTCATCCGAGATATAGTTATTGCCATCCGATTGTATGGACAAGGAATAAGTGAGTCCGGAAACGGCCCCAAACGGATTGCTGGACTCATACACCCCCTCTGATGTTTCTGTGAAGTTATAGACACCACCATTGCTATCCGTTACCGCTACTTGTGCCCCACTAACCCCGGACATTAAAACAGTATCTAGAGGAAATGTCCTGGACACCAATACGCGCTGCGTTTCGTTATTGTTCGTAATGGTCGCCTCTACCACTAAAGCACTTTTAAATTCTGTAGTTTCAACTTCAAATGGCTCCACACAACTATTCACCACAATGCCAAGGCCAATAATCATGACTACAATAATGCTTAATCTTAATTTTTGCATTTGCCTTTAATTTATTATTAAACTCAGTACAACTTCTTTCTTATACCGAGCATGTTACTTGTTTACCCTAAAATTGGCAATTGGTTATTGCCAAAATACTCACTATTGTCTTGCGGTCTCAGTAAAAATGCTATCCCCTCCGTCACATGACATTAAAACTTGAAATTATAGGTAATCGTAGGTACAGGTATTGAAAATATGGAGCTTTGGTATGCATTTAGCTCCCCGTTTTCCGTCACAAAGAAAACCGAATAAGGGTTGTTTCTACCCAATACATTATATACCGAAATGTTCCAAAAACTATGTGCTAATTTATTTTTCTTGTGGTTGCCTTCTATATTCAACCCAAGATCTAACCTATAATAGTCAGGGATCCTAAACTCATTACGATCGCTATAGACCACATATTCAGAATTATTAAAGTTATACCGAGCTACTGGATAGGTCACCGGCCTACCTGTTTGATATGCCAAGTTTGCGGACAGGCTAAATCTTTTTGTCAACTTATAATTTAAGACAGCACTAAAATCGTGCGGTTTGTCGTAATTGGTCGGAAAGTATTCACCATTGTTAACCCGTTCTTCGGCAAATTCACTGTCTAATTTTAAAAATGACCTAGAATAGGTATACCCCAACCATCCGTTCAGTTTTCCAGAATTTTTACGGATCAAGAACTCTACACCATACGCATGCCCATCTCCTTGTAATGTTTCGGTCTCGATGGTTTCGTTCAACAAAAGTTCTGAGCCTACTTTAAAATCCAACAGATTATCGGCTTCCTTATAATATCCTTCCAAACTTATCTCATATTTGTTGCCATCCAGGTTTTTATACAACCCTAGCCCTACTTGCCTACCTTTTTGTGGTTTTATATTATTGTCGGATAGTTTCCAGGTATCTATTGGGCTAATCGTTGTTGTGTTCGACAACCTATGAATATATTGATATGTGGTATTATAACTTGCCTTTACCGACAGGTCCGGCCCTAAGAAATACCTGGCCGAAAGCCTTATTTCAGGTCCGCCATAAGTTTCTACAATTTCATTATTATCATAAGAAACAGTCTCTGTCAACGTTTCTTCGTTTTTAGGCATATTGTCCTCATACACCCGGGCATTGGTCGGCCCTAAAGTTGCGAACATAGAATATCGTAGCCCTACATCGATGAGCAACTTGTCGTTCACCTCAAAATTATCGGACAGGTATATGGCCGCTTCAAAAGCCTTTTCTTTTGAAATAATCTTAGGTTCAACTATAGAATTATTGCCATTTGGCTCCAAATTACCTGGTTGGACGTTATATAATTTTGCCGATAGCCCGTAATCAAATTTATGTGCCTTGCTGTGTAAATAAGAGAATTTTAATTTAGCTTCGGTCTCGTCTACCACAAAACCTAGATCAAAGTTGTTATCGGAATTACCCTCATATGCGATATTAAATTTATAATTACTGTTGGCTACCACCAAGCTGCCCGTATTCTTATCGTTGAACTTGCGATCCCACTGAAAGGAAAGTAGCCTGTTGCTGTAGCCATAAACAGAATCGGAGGTGATACTAAAGGCATCCCTACTATAATACCCCATTGCCTTTACCGTATTTTTTTCATTGACAACATGGGTATATTTTGCAATGGCATCGTAAAAAGACGCTTCGCTATTACTTAACGATTCGTCGTCCAATGACCGTAATATCCATCCAGAATATGTTCCCCTGCCGCCAACCAACAAACCAGACTTGCCTTTAACCACAGGTATCTCTAGGGCCACATTGGAGGTAACGGGGCCAATGGCCGCCTCACCGGAAAATTTTTCATTATTCGCATCTTTAGAGGTGATATCGAAAACAGAGGACAAACGACCGCCGTATTGGGCCGGTATACCACCTTTTAATATTTTAAGGTCTTTGGTCGTAAATGGGTTCAAAGCCTGAAAAATTCCGAAAAAATGCGAGGGATTATAAATAACGGCATTGTCCAACAAAATTAAATTCTGATCGGTACTGCCTCCACGTACGTTAAAGCCCGCAGCACCCTCGCCAGCCGTAGAAATACCCGGAAGGGTCGTAGCTACCTTTAACACATCTCGTTCCCCCAGTACCAGAGGAATGTTCTTGGTCTCTTCTACCACCAGATCCGTACTGCCCGACAACGCTTCCTCTACATTCTTCGCGGCATTGGCCTCTACGATTACCTCGTCTAAAAACTCGACGCTTTCATTTAAATTAAAATTTAACTGTCCGTCGTTAAAAACAATAATCCTGGTCGTACTAGACTCTATACCCAAAGAGCTCGTTTTTAGAATACTTGTTCCGGCGGGTACTTCCAGTTCATAATAGCCATTATCGTTGGTAGCCGTTCCTGTATTCTTTCCGTTCAGTATAATGGATAAATTGGAAATAGGCTGATTTTGTTCTTTTGTTCTTGCATAACCACTTATTTTAAATGTGGTTCTTGGATCGGACAGATTTTCCTTACCAATTCTTACCGTTCTATCAATGGTATTTTTTTTGGAAGCTTCAATATTCGAAAATACCGGATTACTGGTTATTCTCGTATAATTGGGATTTTCTGAAACAGAGTCTTCTTCCCTACCAAAAAAACCTTCGGGCAGGTCTTTGTAAATACTATTATTTTGGGTCAAGATGATTTTATCGTCGGAGTATTCAAAAAAGTTCAGGTTTGTTTTGTCAAATACTTTTTCTAGAACCTCACTTAACGGTGCATTACTGAATTTACCCGAAAAGTTTACTCCCAAAAGCCATTTCCCTTCATAGAAAAATACAACTTCAGATTCTTTTTCTATAGCTGCCAATATATTGGCTAGCGGTTCATTTTCAAATTCAAAATTAAATTTCGATTCATTTTCCTGACCAAAAATAAGGCTTCCGAAAAACAGCACAAATAGCGGTAATAGTCTTCTCATAAATCTTGTGGCCTATTATTGATTTTGAAAGAATCGGAGAGTTTGGAAAAAAAGTTTTTCCAAAAAACATCTTCGTTGTTCTTTTTTAATGCTTGGTTATAATTTTCATTGATGAACTCTTTCTTATCTGGCCATATTCTGACTACATCTTGCTTTCTTTCTATTTTATGGAATGTATCGTTATAACGGATTACGTAGTCGTTTTCAGATATAAATTCATAATATACGGTAGTACCCCTTATTCTTTTAAACCTTTTGGTACCGTTCTTTTTTAACACCGTCAAAAAGCTATTTTTCATCAACACTTCGTAGAAACCTTGAATATCGTTTTCACCCGATGCCTCTTTAATATGAATAAAATCACTTCCCCCTATATGAAAGCTTTCTATCTTAGATTTAAAGAGTATTAACGTAGGATAGGGATAATTGTAACCTACGTTCAAAAGAAGCTGATCTGTGTCCAGATCATATTTTAAGGGTACTTGGTCATAAAACTGACCATCGTACATTACAGAACCAAGCTGAAATTCACTGCTTTTGAAGAATTTGTGCTTGTCGTTAATGGTTCTGTACAATTCAACATATTCTACACCGTTAAAAAGACCGGTATTGAATCGTTTAACATGGTCATCGAACCAATTGTAATATTTTGGTTCTTTATGCACACTTTGGGCTATTGTTATTTTGGCGGAAACAACAGTCAACAATAGCGCACAAACTATTGTCTTGGTTTTCATATAGTTGGTTATTGTTTCTAAAAATAACAAAAAATATGTAACAAGTAGTTTTTTAAAACGCTACTTCAAAAAATTTAAGGAATCCTCGGAAAAATCTTTCTAAAAAAAGATATGATCAAAAACAGCCTCCTAAATATCATTTAGAACTAAAGACCAATACGGACGAAGCTGTACTTTTAATCTCTTCTTCGTTCATCATCATTTTTCTAAACTTGCCATTAACGTACATCTCCGCTTGATCGTCGTAATGTTCGCTAAAAGGATTACCGGACTGCCCTGTGGGCAAAATACTTAAACTGTTTTCTATATCGGAAAAATCGATGACCCTTCTTGTAGATGGCCCCGAGGAGACTTTATACAGCCCGGTACTATCTATCGGAAAAGCCAAATTGTTAATTACCTCTCTAGTACCGTGAACCGGAAAAGGCCCCACATTAAAAAACGACCTAAGTGCCTTTACTTGGCCAATAGGGTGGCCATGCTCTATTGTATGCACCTTGTTCCATGTCCAATCTGTAGAATTAGGCCCAAGACTTTCCTTTAATGATCTTATTGCATCCAAAAATGAATGCTGTACAATCACTTCTCTGCTTTCTACCACATCTGCCGTAGATACATTGTCCCACCAAATAGATTTTTTATTGGCGACCATGGGGGCTATGGTTCTTTTTATAAGATGGGTAGATAGTAATTGGCCGAACATTTCTGTCCCCAATTCATCTTTAAAGGTATTTTTTAATAGGTAATAGACCCATCTTGTATACATGGTAGCCTCCACACTTTGCAAGTTATAGGCACCATCCCAAGACTGCAACGAATCCAGCAAAGCAACTGCCTCTGCATCTAATTGCGAACGATCTATCAATTCTGTTAAATCTTCTATTATCTCTATATGGACGGGAGACGTAACATCCAATATCATCTTAGCAACCGTGTCCGTATCCCAATCGTCTTTTGGCTCTAAAAGCTGTACGATTCGCTTTGCCCTATTTTCTGGCAGATAATAACCGGGGTATAGCATCCCCGCTATTGAATCTGGTTGGTTGTTCGCCGAATAAACATAGTGCCATGGAGGATTTACCGCCTGCGGATTTTCAGAAAAATCCAAATATTCTTTTTGGTACGGTAATCTTGTATTTTTATCATACACCAATTTGGTATTTACACTGTCGGGTATTCTATAAAGTTTGGCCGTTGCAAACCACCCTATATTTCCTTCGGCATCCCCATACATAATATTTAATCCCGGGGCATGTATTTTAGGAAGCGCCTTCTTAAAGGTCTTTAAATTCTCTGCATGGCTCAACTCATAAAAAGCATCTACCACCGTGTTTTTCTCTTGTGTATATATCCAAGACATAGCAATAGGCCGCTCCCCTACTACTTGATCGGCAATACCATTTAATATAGGTCCATGAATTGATTTTTTAAACGAAAAGGTAACATCTTCCGCATCTTTTACCTTAATGGTTTTGGTAACCTCTTTGTAAGCTACCCATTTACCATCTTTTTTATATTGATTATTGTTAGATGGGTTGTTTTCTTCATAATAAAAATCAACATCATCATTTTCGAACATGGTCATACCGTACGCCACATTTCTGTTATGTCCCAATACGGGAAAAGGTATGCCGGCCATGTGATAGCCATATTTTGAATAGTTAGGTGTTTCTATATGGGCTTCGTACCACACAGAAGGCTGTGCAAACCCGATATGGGGATCGTTGGCAAAAATAACTTTGCCGCTCTTGGTTTTTTCAGGGGCAATTACCCAGCTATTGCTACCTTCAAAAAGTGGAAGTTCCAATTTGTTCAAAGCATTTGTAACCATTGCCGTAACCGAATTTCCTATAGAATCGGATTTATTTTGAGGGTAGTTTTTTATCCACTCGGTGTCGGAACTGGAATGCATGGGTAAATCCATCAAATATTCCGGACCTAACTTGTCCTTAATATTGGTCAACAAGGGATCTGTCTTATGGCCCATGGCAAAGCTAAATGCCATGTATCCCATAGTATTGTACACATCGTTTATGGAAAATTCTTTTTTATCTATCCCGGTCAGGTAATACTCTATGGGCGTGGGACCTTCTGCAATAAATTGGTTTACCCCATCTAAATATGCCGAAATTATACCAACGGCCTCGGTATTCTTGTCGAGTTCACCAATCGCTTTTTTTGAAGCATCATCTATACCCAATGAAAGAAAAAACTTGTCGGTAGTAATTAAATCCTCTCCGAATACCTCAGAGAGTCCACCACTACCAATTCTGCGAAGTAGCTCCATTTGCCAAAGCCTATCTTGTGCATGTACATAACCCAACGCCCTAACAGCATCTTGTTCATCCTCACCATAAATATGGGGAACGCCATATTTATCATAATATACATCGACGTTCTGTTTTAAACCTACAAGTACTTTTTTACCTGAGTAATCTGGCTTTAAGATCTGAACAAAAATTACGGCGGCAATACCGGCCAGCACTGCGAGTATCAAAAAGAATATACCTATCTTTTTTAATGTTTTCATAGTTGTTTCGTGAGTTTACACCTCAATTTAAAACTATTTTCCACATTATAGGCCTTGCAGTAATGCTTTTATCACATTAGATAAGTATATCCATTACCTTTCACCGAACGCTCGCCCGATTGTTTAAATACAGAGAAACAATATTCTTCAAAATACCCTTAAAATCTCTGGGCAATTCATCCAGAATTAACAAATTTGATTCGTAAAATAAATACCTAATTACGAATTTTCCATAAACTCCATAGAAGAATGCAAGGCATTATTCAACTCTATACCTAAATTGTTATAATAGGTCTTAAAATGTTCAAATTGCTGTAACCATTCTTGATTATCCACCCTACTGGAAATCCAATCTTTGGCCAAGGGGTTTTCACAATAATAAATAGACCGCAACGCCTGTTCATTATAACCTTCCCTAAGAAACAAGGCACAAATCGCCTCCAACATCTCTTCTATCTGCTGCTTAGAAAATAAAAGTGTCGGGTTTATTTTGGCATCATAGCTTTCAGAGAATAATTGTGAAAAAATCACATATCTTACTTGTGGATCGACCCATTTTTCACTTTCGTTTATCTTACCAAGCAAATATTTAAATATTGTAGGAAGATGGGCTACGTTTATGAAGAAACATGCCGCTGTCTCCAACGACTTTTTATAGACAAAACTATTTCTAAATTGATCCTCCCCTAACTCTAACATCGCCTTTGCTATTTCTAGGTTAGAATCATTTTCATCGGTAAGTAAATTAGGAAAGCCACTGTAAGGGCTTTTAGTTATATCATAGGCCGAATATTCTATAAAAGTAAACAGTTGCAGTATTGTTTCTTTCTTATTAGGTATATTATTGAACCATAAAAACTTAAAACATCTTTTGGCCAGTTCTTTGTCTTTTACATTTACCACCGTTTCTAAGAGTATTTCCGGCTTTAACTTGCCCAGAATATCATCAATGGCTACAAAGTGCTCAATCTTTTCCTCTTCTGGTGTCTTAAACCTGTCAAAACCCTTAAAAGAGTCTTCCAATAATTTAAGGGCCTCTATGACTTCTTTTATATGTTCGTTTTTTTCACCTAAGACCTCTTTAATATCTTGGTAATGTTCACTAATCTCATTTCCTTTAAAATAGTGTTCCGCCGCTTCTTTTAATAGTTTCTTATTGGTTACCAAATCTTTTACATCCCACAGATATATTTCGGCAAACTTGCGTTTATGGGATTCTTTCCACAGATCTTTATAATCTAGTAATTCTTTAACCAAAGAATTGGCATGCACAGCTTTATCCTTTGTATTTGGATTGCATGCATGGATATAAGAAAGTAGTGGTATTTTGTATTGTTCTTTTCTTAACAGGGCATCAAAACTACTCCATAAATTGAAATTCAGAAGGTTGTTCTTTAACCATCGCATACGTACAATCAAATTTTCTTCAAGATGTGGGTAGACAGTAATGGATTTCCACCACAGATTTAAACGTTCGGCGCTACTTTTATAGCTCTGCGTTATATATATCAAATAGGCCCTTCTTATTAAAAAGAGATTTTTAAATTCGCCCCCTTTTTTTATTTCCACATCATAAAAAGCATCGGTGTGCTCAAAAAACAATAATGCCTTTTTAGTTATTTCCAGTTGCCCTACCTCAATGTTCTCTTTAAGGATCGAAGCAACTTCGTTGTATCTGGAATCTAAAGAAAATCCAAAGTGTAGCAACCAATACAACGCTACATAAGGATCATTGGTGAACATAGGTTTTTCATCATTGTACTTTTTTGATACTTCTTCCGAATCTTTAAAAACACCAAAAGGGGATACCGTTTTACGATGCGCCCAATCCATGAATAAATTAGAAATCCATTGATATCTATAAGCTAAGGTCAGGGTATCGGGTACTCTTTCCTCTGCTTTTTCCCTATAATTGACTTTGTGTTTTTTTGCGTTTTTAATTTTTACCGGAACTATGCTTCCATCATCATGTCTATAACCATAGGTACCGGACTTACACCGCCTGTCTACCAATATCCAATCTCCAGAACTTGGGTATATCTCCCCTTCCTTAACCTCTGTATCCTCATAGATACCCAATTTTTCCAACCC
The DNA here is from genome assembly GCF_018100785.1 of Maribacter sp. MMG018. GTDB lineage: Bacteria > Bacteroidota > Bacteroidia > Flavobacteriales > Flavobacteriaceae > Maribacter. Next base: position 1,135,719 of record NZ_JAGJEC010000002.1, read on the forward strand.
TGCCAAGTCTCCATAATGCTCGCCCCAACTTTTCATATAAGACAAAAACCTTTCTATTTGCAGAGGGGTTTCGTCTACCGGGGTGCTTGCATTTTTATCAATGATATTCTTCTTAGAGACCAATGCTGAATACAGAGCATCGTAATTGAATTTTAAATAAGTTTTCTCACTACGGTCTATTATTTTATCTTCAATTATTGCATTAGTGTATAAAGAATATTCTGAATTATATTTTAAAATAGTACCTATATCTTCTTTATGCCTTTTGGCATGCAGCAAAATATCCGTTTTACTATTTTCCCCAAAATAAATACCCTTATGAGGTAGGTAATCATTTTGGGTAATGTTATTTACTAGCACATCCCCTAAAACTATTAGCTTACTGTAAGAAGCAGCTATGATCAGATCGTTTGCAAAGACGTTTCCGGTGATGATAAGCTGACTTCCACTAAAAATTTTTCTGAAATTAGTATTCTTGGCCAAGTACAGTACTCCGTTCACTTTTAAATTTCCATCTATTATCAACGGTTCATTTCCGGTAAGTACCAAATGGCTTGGTGTTTCCCAATCTTCGTTTATAAATTCAAAACTTGTATGCGCAAAAGTAGGATCGTACTTTTCTTGGTCATACACCAATTTCTTTAACTGGGGATATTCTTTTAAAAGAGCACCCTTTCGCTTTATATCTTCTTCCCTTTTTCTTTTTTTTGATAAACTCTCTACAACAAGTTTCACCAAATTATCCGAATACTCTTTAGTAAGAAAAATATATTCTTTTTTGTAGGCCTCTATCAATCTCTGCGATACTTCCTTTCTTTCCTTATAAAAAAGAAAAAACAATGCCCCACATGCCCACACAACAGCGTAATTGTCATATAACTTTATCAGTATCTCATAATGATACGTTGGATCAAAATATTCGAAACTTAACGATTCACGTTCTTCTTGTTCTTGTAATTTTTTTAATGAAAGACCACTTAAAATTTTAGCTATCTCCGAAAGTGGAATAGCGGTAAAGTTGTTTTTTCCTCTTTTAAACTTTTTGATGCGTTCAACATACTCATATTTTCTGATTGTAGTAAACTTTGGTTGACTACTAATTTCATCATTGAAATCTTTAAGAGGAAATACATCTGACAAGTGATAATCACCCTTCTCTAAATCATTGCAAATTAAAAAGCAGCATGGCCATTCCAGCGCTTCCCCCTTTGTTCTATCTACCCAGAAATAAAATTGTTTTTCTTCTAAAAAAGTATCTGATTTATCCAAATCATCCAACTCTAGAAGTGATATGGCATCTTTTAAAATTACTTGATCTACAAATGGCAAGTTCCCTTTCTTTCTTGAAGGATTTTCTAAATAACGGTATCCCTTTTCCACCATTTTTAAGAGCAGTTTTTGCCCCTTATCATCTGCCGTACCGTATGTTTTATATTTTTTGGTGGTACTTTTTCCTGGTGTACCAACTTCGCCTTCTGTAATTGTCAAAGAATAATCGTCCGTAACTATTTCCCAAAACTTATGAACCCCATTACTCTTATACTCTAAGTAATCTCTCATTAAATACGTAATTTGAATCTAAAATTACATTACAATTTATGTACGCCATATACACAAATGACAATGTTTAACAAACAATATTTTATTGATAATAATTCCTGTAAAAAAATGATTATTTCGTAAACGATAAATACACATCATCTATCGGTGTGTTTAATTGGCAGGTAAAGTATAGGTGAATGTTTAAAAAGATATATCTTGTTTAAAAACACCTAGACCTACTGTTTAAAACGCCCTAACCCTTCTTTCAGCCAAGTCTCATAGGTTTCGGCATCGGTGTTCTGAATAGAACTATTCAACACTTCCAATTCAGGCGAAAGCAGTACATAAAAAGGTTGTGAAACCGCATTGAAATTTACATCCTGAAAAGTACCCCATTTTTGGGCTATATTTTGAATACGTTTTATTCTACCGGAATCATATTGAAAATCGAATTGCTCGTTCTCCGGAAGTTCTTTTCTATCATCTACATAGAGCGATATAAGCACGTAATCATTTTTAATCATCGAGTATACATCGGGCTCGCTCCACACGTTTTCTTCCATTTTACGGCAGTTGACACAAGCCCAACCCGTAAAATCTAAAAGAATAGGTTTGTTGTTTTCCTTAGCAAAGGCCAACCCCTCATCAAAATCCTTAAAACAATCTATACCAAGCGGACAATCGGATTCTTGTTCAAAGACACTGTAAAACTCAGGTGGAGGAAAACCACTCAGTAATTTAAGGTCGGTCACTTTTGTTAGACCAAGAATCAAATACAAAGTAAACAGGGCACTGATGAGCCCTACCGACTTTCGCCCTACCGATAATTTTGCTTTTGGCCCATCGTGCGGAAACCTAAATAAACCAAAAAGGTATAAGGTCATCAAAAGTCCTATAAATATCCAAATACCTAGAAAAACCTCTCTTTTTAGTAGTCCCCAATGGCCCACAAGGTCGGCATTTGATAAGAATTTAAGCGCCAAGGCAATTTCTAAAAAGCCTAGCACTACTTTTACCGTGGTCATCCATCCTCCTGATTTCGGCAAAGAATTTAACCATGCCGGGAACAAGGCGAACAAGGCAAAAGGAAATGCCAGCGCTACACCAAAACCGGTCATACCTGCTGTTAAATTAGTCGCCATATCACCTTCCGCTAACGTGGTTCCTCCCAGCAAGCCCCCCAATATAGGACCCGTACAAGAAAACGATACGATGGCCAGGGTAACGGCCATAAAGAATATACCCAACACCCCTCCGATTTTTGAGGAAGCGGCATCCATCTTGTTTGCCCAAGAACTTGGTAATGTAAGTTCATAATAACCAAAGAACGAAAAGGCAAAGAAAATAAATATGGCGAAGAATGCCAGATTAAGCCATACGTTAGTGGCTATAGTATTTAATATTTGCGAATCTACCGAATCAAATAGATGAAATGGCAGGCTTAACAGAAAATAAATAAGCACTATAAAAAACCCATATAAAAGTGCATTTGCAATACCTTTTGACTTTTTTTGTGATTGTTTGGTAAAAAACGAAACGGTAAGAGGTATCATAGGAAACACACAGGGGGTAAGCAATGCGATCAACCCACCTAAAAAGCCGAGGCCGAAAATAATCCATAGATTAGAACCGCTGCCAATATTCTCTTGACCCTTGGTAAGCAACTCTTTGTTCTTTAAGTCTAATTTTAACTTTGAGGTAAGGGCCTTGCTTTTATTGTCTATTGTGGCTACATCAGTAGCTATTTCAGAACCATCCAAAGAAAAAACAAAGTCTATATCCGCAGGAATACACACCTCTTTACAGACCTGATAGAACAAGTTCACCTTGACCTTTTTTACGTCGGGTTTCAATAACTTTATTTTTTGCGTAAAAACGGCCTTCTTTTTAAAGAAGGTTTCCTCTACTTCAAAAATATCGCTGTATTCTTTAAGAGTGGCGCTTTCTTTTGCTTCACCAACAAGCTCATAATCGGTACCTACCTCATAGAAAGTAAACTCACTGGGCAAAGACCCGCCTTCGTCGGTATATTGCGAATACACATGCCACCCTTCGTGAATATCCCCCTTTACAATAAGCTCGTACTCAGTATCGGAAAGCTGGTTCACCTCATGACTCCAAATTACGGGGTTATCGTCGTCTTGCGAAAAAATTGCAACCTGACTTAAAAACAGAAAAAAAACTAAAATAATACCTCTCATATTTTTAATGCTACCCTTAATATTTTTGTCGTAGAATCCTTTATTTTAAAACGATCGTCAGCTCGCCTGCCTATTACCCAGACTATTTCATCATTGGAACACAATAGCCATTGCGCATCTTTGGCAAGAAGATCCATTTTTTCGTCCTTAAAGTATTTCGACAACTTTTTTTTGCCATGAAATCCCAATGGATAAAAATAGTCGCCCTTTTTCCATTTTCTTAACTTCAATGGATACTTTAACGTGTTTTTATCTAAAAAAATTACATTTTTAACATTCTCTTTGTTTTCTTCAACTACTGAAAACTCTAGTTTAATAGGAGATTGTATGTTGCTTGCCCCCTCCTCTATGGTATATTCTATATTTTCATTGTCCAAAGTACCAAACAACATCAAATATTCCCTATCCTTTAGAAGCGTAAAATTCTCGGAACACACCTGTTTCCCGCTCATGGAATCCAGCAGCTCCATAACATTGTTCCATTCGGTAAAACCATAGTCGCTCAGCAAACCATAAAGATAGGCCTCTAAGGGCTTTAACTTTTTCAACTCATTAACGGGTATCTTAATGATTCCGTTTTCTTCTACAAACAATCTACCCTTAATGTTCTCCAGTTCATTTTTTGCTATCGCCTGGGTCTGGTTCAAATACTTTTGGTTATTGTTGAAGTTGTGAAGAAAAGTAGGGTGCAACTCTTTTAGTTTTGGAATAATGTTCAACCTAATCTTGTTTCGCAAGTATTTGGTATCCTTATTACTCTCGTCCTCTCGCCACTGAACACCATTTTTTTGTGCGTATTCTAAAATTTGCTCTCTAGAATATTTGAGCAAAGGCCTATAAACATTGTTCGATTTAACCGGTATACCCGTTAACCCATCTATACCGGCACCCCTTGACAAATTAATAAGGAATGTTTCTAGATTGTCGTCGGCATGGTGTGCGGTTACCAAAATACCCAAACCATGTTCAGACATTATCTCTTTAAACCAGGCATACCTTAACTCACGTGCTGCCACCTGAACGGAAACCTTGTTTTTTTGAACATAGCCAGTGGTATTAAAATGAGTTACATATAAGGGTCTATTTAGCTTCTCAGCCAATTCTTTAACAAAAAGCTCATCACCATCGCTGGCATCTCCCCTTAAATTAAAGTTACAATGCGCCAGAGAAAAATCCATGTTCAATGAATGGCATAAATGGGCCAAAACCACACTATCTATACCACCGCTACAAGCCAGTAAAAATGGACCTTTTAATAGTTCCGGAAAATCATTGGAAACATGTGTCTTAAAATCATCTAGCATAATGCAAAGTTAACCATTTAGCGATGTAAGCGCATATGCATTATTCTAAAACTTGCCGCATTGCCTTGGCCTTCAGCAAACATTCCTCATATTCTTTTTCGGGTACAGATTTGGCGGTGATGGCACTGCCCACGGCATAAGAAAGATACTTTTTTGTCTCGTTATATAAAATACCTCTAATAACGACATTAAAATCAAAATCGCCATTGGGGGCAAAATATCCGACCGCTCCGCTATAAAGTCCTCTTTTAAAAGATTCCATCTTTTCTATAATTTGCATGGCCGAAATCTTCGGGGCGCCTGTCATGCTTCCCATCGGAAAAGTATTTTTAATAATATCCACAGGGTTCTCCGCAGATGCCACCTCACAGGTAATGGTAGATATCATCTGGTGTACCTGCTCAAAAGAATACACCTTGCACAACTCTTCTACAACAACACTGCCCTTAAGGGCGTTCTTAGAGAGATCGTTCCTCACCAAGTCTACGATCATAATATTTTCTGAACGTTCTTTGGTGTCCGATGCCAGTTTGTCTTTTAGCTCTTGATCCTTTTTCAACGAGGATGATCTTGCCGCGGTACCTTTTATGGGTTGGGATACAATTTTATTTCCAGATTTTTTAAGATATCGTTCCGGACTGGCACACAGTAAAAATTTATCGAATAATTTTAAATAGGCCGCAAAGGGAGCCTTAGAAATAGTATTCAGTTTTGTATAGGTACCCAGAGGGTCTATAGAAACATTTTCGGCATAAAATTCTTGACAAAAATTAGCTTCATAGATATCACCTTTATGTATAGCGCTCAATATTTCTTTAAGACGCTTAAAATATTCGTCCTTAAAGATTCTCATCTTTATCTTAATATCTCCTTTTTCTTTTCTCCCCTCTTCAGGTAGGGCATTAATATCGAGTATTTCCTTTAAATCCGAATCAATTTCATCCGAAACCATATTTAGGTAACAAAACTCTACTTTGTCGCCTTTTATCTTTATTATTTTTTTAGGTTGAAAAAAATAAAGTTCGGGAAACTCCAAGCCATCGTAGTTATCGGAAACCAGTTTTTCGGTATCATTTTTAAGATCATAGGACAAATACCCAAAAATCCAATCGTTGGTCTGGTGTTGATATTCTTTAAGATCATCGAATGCCTCGTATGAATCGGTAGATATACCGGTAAGACCGTCTACAGCCAAAATGGCGTCATACGAATTATAGGTATCGGTATACTGATTACTATCGAGCAAAACAGCCTCATCGAATTGTTGGGCCCACACCAACATCGATGTCTTAAAAGCTTCAATATCCGTAACGCTATGCGAAAATGTTTGCCTCAACTAGTAAGAAGTTGCTTCTAAAAATTCTTTTAAGACCGTGCCGTGCGCTTTTGCCAAGTCTGCATCCACGATACCCTTGTCCTTATCAAAATTCTCATAATAACTTGGCAATGAAAATGTTCCTGTGACTATAGCGCCAAAACGGGCCAGCAATTTTTCACAAACCTCCAAAGAACCGATAGCTCCGCGCTTACCGCCAGAGGTTGCCATGAGCATTACCTTTTTATCCTTAATAAATTCCCTATCCAATCTAGACAGCCAATCTATAAGATTTTTAAAATATGCCGATGGATTGCTGTTATGTTCATTTACGGAAATGAGTATACCGCTTGCAGCTTGAATATCGTTCTTGAACTCTACCAAAGAATTGGAGAAGCCATTTTCTCTTTCATAATCTTCACTATACATAGGAAAAGGACAATTGTACATGTTCATTAAACGCACCTCTCTATCCTCGATCAGGCTAGCGGTATAATTAACCAATTGATAGTTAATGGATGTAGATGAATTACTGCCTGCAAAACCAAAAATATACGCCATAAAATTTTGAAAATAAGTATGGTACGAAAATAAGCCAAAACCTATTGAGTTGCCAGTATTTTATATAATTTTGCCGTTTTAACATCTAAGCATACTGTAAATTAAGTATATAGGATACCAAAAGATAAAATGAACGATCACCAAAAAAGGTTATATTTTATTGATGCCATTAGGGCATGGGCCATATTAATGATGCTCCAAGGGCACTTTATAGATGGCCTTCTGGACAATGCCTTTCGTGACAATTCGAATATACTATTTAGTACATGGAAATATTTTAGGGGAATTACAGCCCCCGTTTTCTTTACCGTTTCAGGGTTTATATTTACTTATCTTCTTATTAAGGTTCCACAAGTCGGATGGAACAATCCCAGGGTAAAAAAAGGAATCAAACGAGGTTTTGAGCTTTTGATCATAGGGTATTTATTGCGCCTTAATCTATTTGGTCTTTTAAAGGGCGAGATCTATAGTTCTTTTTATCTGGTAGATGTACTGCACTGTATAGGGCTGTCCATTTTAGGTATTATCTTAATTTATTTAAGTAGCGCTAAAGCAAAAAAATGGGTTTTCGCCAGTATATTACTATCGGTCACCATTATCCTCTTTATTTTAGAACCCGCCTACAAAACTCTAAATTTCAACGTTTTGCCACAATGGCTAGCCAACTATTTTACCAAAACAAATGGTTCTGTCTTTACTATTTTTCCTTGGTTCGGCTATACCACTTTTGGTAGTTTTATGTCCGTACTATTTACCAAATACAAAAACAGTAAATTTCTTTACCCTACGGCAATTTCATTGTCCGTAATCGTTGGTTTGGCCCTTATTCTATACTCTTCCAATTTCTTTTTAAGTATATCGAATATAACGGGCATTCAGGTTTTTAGTGACATCTATTTTAACAACTACCTGTTTATTCGTTTGGGTGACGTTTTGATCGTTTTCTCCATTTTTATGTTGTTTAGACAATTTTTGACCAATAAGACGGGGTTACGATTAGGGCAAAGTACCCTTTCTATCTATGTAATTCATTTCATTATTTTATATGGAAGTTTCACCGGATTGGGATTGTATGGTTTTTTTCACCATACCCTTACCCCATGGGTGGTTGTACCCGGTGCCATTTCATTTATGATCGTATGTTCTTATTTGGCCTTGCGTTACGAGGACAAAAAAACAGAAATCAAAGAAAGCCTAAAAAAGGTCTTCACTATTATTAGACTTCAGACAGAAAAGTTTATCGTCATCCTTTTAGGGCACACCAGAACCTTTATATCCAAACTTGTAAAGTTATTCGGTTTTATAAAAAGTTAGTTCTTTTCGCTACCAACTATAAAGAAACAGCTACTTGTTAAAACAAAAAAAAGCAGCCATAAAGGCTGCTTTTTTTTATCCTAAATAAATTGTAATTCTCTATTACACATGCAACGCACGGTCTTCGGTAGCCGCTAGGGCAGCTTCTTTTACCGCTTCGGCATACGTTGGGTGCGCATGGCTCATACGGGCTATATCTTCCGCAGATGCCCTAAACTCCATTGCAGTTACCCCTTCGGTAATCAAATCTGCACATCGGGCACCGATCATATGCACGCCCAGAACTTCATCCGTAGTTTCATCGGCCAATATTTTCACAAATCCGTCAATATCCATACTAGCCCTTGCACGCCCTAGAGCACGCATCGGAAACTGGCCTACTTTATATGCTATACCTGCCTCTTTAAGCTCTTCCTCAGTTTTTCCAACCGCGGCTACTTCTGGCCATGTATATACAACTCCCGGAATTAAATTATAATCAATATGAGGTTTTTGACCTGCCAACTGTTCGGCCACAAAAGAACCTTCTTCTTCGGCTTTGTGCGCCAACATGGCCCCTTTTATAACATCACCTATCGCATAGATGTTATCTACATTGGTCTTTAAATGGTCATCTACGGCTATCTTGCCCCTCTCATCTACTTTTACACCTGCAGCCTCAAGGTTAAGCCCGTCGGTATAAGGTCTTCTTCCAACCGATACCAAGCAGTAATCCCCTTCGAATACCACTTCTTTTCCTTTTTTGTCATCTGCCTTTACCGTAACCTTGTCTCCTTTTCGTTCAACGGATTTAACTTTATGCGAAAGTGCAAATTTCATTTTTTGCTTCTTTAGCACTTTCGTCAATTCTTTTGAAAGAGCGCCGTCCATACCTGGTATAATACGATCCATGTACTCTACCACGGTTACCTCTGCACCCAATCTTTTGTATACTTGACCCAATTCCAATCCAATGACACCTCCACCGATTACAATTAAATGTTTTGGAACCTCTTTTAATTTTAATGCTTCGGTAGACGTAATAACACGCTCTTTATCTATTTTGATAAATGGCAAGGTAGAAGGTTTTGAACCCGTAGCTATGATAATGTTTTTTGCTTCGATGGTTTCGGTCTTACCATCGTTTTTCTTGATATTTACATGGGTGGCATCTTTAAAACTACCTACCCCCTCAAACACCTCGATCTTATTCTTATCCATTAAAAATTGAACGCCTTTGGTCGTTTGATCAACAACACCTTGCTTTCTAGCGATCATTTGCTCAAGGTTCACTTTTATCTCACCAGGAATATCGATGCCGTGTTCCTCAAAATGTTTAACGGCGTCTTCATAATGATGCGAAGAATCCAATAATGCTTTTGACGGAATACATCCTACATTAAGACAAGTACCTCCTAATGTGGAGTATTTTTCGATTATTGCAGTTTTCATTCCTAATTGCGCACAACGTATTGCCGCAACATATCCTCCAGGACCAGAGCCAATAATGGCCACATCATATTGATTCATAAATTTATTTTTTTTGCTATTGTAAAATTAATGCTTTTTTAATTTTTAGAGGGGTATTGCAGTGGAATGCTTTACTTCTTTTATCGTAAAAGAGCTTTGCGTACTCCCAATATGCGGCATAGCTGTTAATTTTGACACCATAAACTCCCTGTAATCCTCCATGTCCCTAACATGAATTTTTAACAAGTAGTCAAAATCACCACTTAAATGGTGGCACTCCACCACTTCTTCCAGCTTTAAGATTGCATTTTCAAAATGACGAATGTTCTCTTGTGTATGCTGCACTAATTTTACATGGCAAAAAGCCGTAAAACTTTTTTCTACCTTGTTCTTATTTATTAGGGCCACATACGATTTAATCGTATCGTTTCTTTCCAACCTTTTGATCCGTTCGTAAACAGCCGTTGCGGAAAGCCCCAACGTATTCGCATACTCCTTTGTAGTCTTTTTACAGTCGGACTGTAACAGCCCCAATAACTTTATATCAATTTTGTCGAATTTCATAATGAATAATTTTCTGATTTTAGTGCCACCTATGCATCACGATAGATGAAATATCCAAATAAATCTTATAATTAGATAAATTTACTATATATAATCACATCTATTGACAATATATCTGCATTACTGTATTTTTAATGACAAACATTTTAATTATGAGTCATAAAGAAGCCAACGATTTACAGGATTTACAATATTTCGGAGAATACGGAGGTGTTAATCCTTCCATATCAGATTCTTCCACCTATACATTTCTATCTGCAAAAACCATGTTCGATACCTTTGAGGGCAACACCGAAGGCTGCTACCTGTACAGTAGGCACTCCTCCCCTTCCAATCTATATCTAGGGGAAGCATTGGCCGCTTTGGAAGGTACCGAAACGGCAAACGTTACCGCCAGTGGCATGGGTGCCATTACCGCGGTAATATTACAGTTATGTAATGCCGGAGACCATATAATTAGTAGTAGAACCATTTATGGTGGCACTTATGCCTTTATGAAAAACTTTCTAAAGAAATTTGATATTACCACCTCTTTTATCGACATCACCGATCTAGAGGCCATAAGAAAAGCTATTAGGCCCAATACAAAAATGATCTATTGTGAGAGTGTCAGCAACCCTTTATTGGAAGTAGCCGATATCTCTGCGCTATCTCGCATATCAAAGGAAAACGATATTCCCTTGGTCGTAGACAATACGTTCTCTCCATTGACCATTACACCTGCAAAATTAGGCGCGGATATCGTTATCCACAGTCTCACTAAATTCATTAACGGTACCAGTGATGCCGTTGCCGGTGTTGTCTGTGGCACCAAAGAATTCTGTTTAAGTTTAAAAGATGTAAACAACGGTGCCGGAATGTTGTTGGGCAGTACTTTGGACAGTCTTAGAAGTGCCTCCATCCTTAAAAACATGCGGACATTGCACATACGTATTAAAAAGCACAGTGAAAATGCCCACTTTTTAGCGGAAAAATTTGAAAAAGACGGGCTAAAAGTAATTTACCCCGGACTACCATCACATAGCGGCCATTTGATCATGGAAGACCAAATGAATCCCCAATACGGCTATGGAGGCCTATTGACCATGGATGTAGGGTCTTTGGAAAAAGCAAATACCCTTATGGAAATGATGCAAGAACAAAAACTGGGTTATTTGGCCGTAAGCCTTGGTTTTTATAAGACCCTGTTTAGCGCACCAGGTTCTTCGACATCTTCTGAAATACCTATGGAGGAACAGATTTCTATGGGATTGGGAGAAGGACTCATTCGATTTTCAATAGGTTTGGATGATGACATTCAACGTACTTACGAATTAATGAAAAAATGTATGATAGACTTAGAAATACTACAACCGGACACCAGTAATGTCTAGCATAGCCCACTTCTAGTTGCACATCTTTTTCATAAATCGTAATATTACAGGATAACCAAAAACCGAGTTGATGATAGATCAAAATTCCGACGAACATAGGGAAAACGAACATATCGTAGAAAATAGAGAACTTAATATTTTTGAAGCTTTGATTCCCGTTGTAGCCCTCGTAGGAATGTTGGCCTATAATGTATTTGTTTTTGGCGATGATGCCTTAAGCGGATCCAACCAGTTTATTTTACTAATGGGTGGGGCCGTGGCCGCTATCGTAGGTTTTTTGAACAAAGTATCTTATAAACAAATGGTAGCCGAAGTGGCCGAGAACGTAAAATCTACCACGGGCGCCTTACTTATATTGTTAATGGTGGGGGCCTTGGCGGGCACTTGGCTGATAAGCGGTATCATTCCTGCCATGATATATTACGGATTGCAAATTTTGAACCCTACGATCTTCCTGGCGGCCTGTGTCATTATCTGTTCTATTATTTCGGTAGCGACGGGCAGCAGCTGGACCACCTCTGCCACCGTGGGTATCGCTTTGATAGGTATTGGAGAGGCTCTTGGCATCTCATTGGGGATGACTGCCGGAGCAGTGCTTTCTGGCGCATACTTTGGCGATAAACTTTCTCCCTTGAGCGACACTACGAACCTGGCACCCGCTATGGCCGGAGGAGAACTTTTTAGTCATATCAAATATATGACCCTGACCACAGTACCAACCATCCTTACAACATTATTGGTTTTTGTTATTATCGGTTTTAATTTAGATACCTCTGGAAACGCTCCGGACATAGAAGGAATACTTCACTCTATCGATAACACTTTTACGATTAATGGCTGGCTCTTTATCGTACCGATAATCGTAATATTTTTGATCGTAAAAAAAACACCACCATTGGCCGCTTTATTGATAGGAACACTTCTTGGGGGAGTGTTTGCCCTTATATTTCAACCTACTATTGTAGCGGGCCTTACCAATTCGTCGGAACTAACGTTTGAGTCAGGTTACAAGGGTATCATGAACGCCATAACCGTAAACACCTCGATACCTACCGATAACGAAGCGTTAAACGATTTGTTTTCAGCAAAGGGAATGGCAGGCATGATGGGCACTATTTGGCTGATAATATGTGCAATGGTGTTTGGTGGTATTATGGACGGTATTGGCGCACTTTCTAGAATAAGCAGTGCTTTGTTAAGCATGGCAAAATCTGTTTTCGGGCTTTTTGCCAGTACGGTCGCTAGTTGTTTGGCACTGAACGTAACCGCATCAGACCAATACCTTGCTATAGTTGTTCCCGGTAAAATGTTTTCAAAGGCCTATGCCGATAAAGGTCTGGCCCCTGAAAACCTAAGTAGAACCTTAGAGGATTCGGGTACCGTAACTTCCGTATTAGTACCATGGAACACCTGCGGAGCATACCACAGCGGTGTATTGGGAGTTGGCGTAGCGGAATACTTTGCCTTCGCAATTTTCAACTGGCTGAGCCCTATAATGACCTTGATCTTTGCCGCTTTCAATATCAAAATAAAGCAGTTGGCTTCCAAAATCAACCAGGGATAAATTCTTTACAAAAATTTAACAAAAAGTCTAATTATGCATTCGTTATTTTTAGGCAGGTTTTATTGTCGATAACTCAAAAATCATCCTGTTATATTTTAACATTAACACTAATCCACCTACCTATATTCACTTATTTGAAAAAATTATTATTGTATTGATTTTTCTTATTTCGGATTATACGAACAGACCTATATTGATTATAAATTTGCTTCAAAATGAATCAAATAAATAATTATAAAAATGGCTTACGTAGGTAAAAAATTTCCAGATTTAACAGTTAACGCAATGAATGATTTGGGCGACACATTCCAAATAAACGTTTTGGAAGAAGCTCAAAAAAACAACAAAAAAGTAGTATTGTTCTGGTATCCAAAGGATTTTACTTTTGTATGCCCAACGGAACTACACGCCTTTCAAGAAGCGGCAAAAGAATTTGAAAAAAGAAACACCATCGTAATCGGTGCATCTTGTGACACGGCAGAAGTTCATTTTGCTTGGTTGAACACTTCTAAGGACAATGGTGGTATTGAAGGTGTTACCTATCCTATTTTAGCGGATAGCAATAGAAACCTAGCTTCAACATTAGGTATCTTGGACATTACCAATGAAACCTATGACGAAAACACTGGTTTGGTAATGGTAGAAGGTGACAACGTAACATACCGTGCCACTTATTTAATAGATGAAGAAGGTACTGTCTTTCACGAAAGCATCAACCATATGCCCTTAGGTAGAAATGTAAACGAATACCTTCGTTTGATCGATGCCTATACACACGTACAAAAGAATGGCGAAGTATGCCCAGCTAACTGGGAAGAAGGCAAAGAAGCCATGACTGCCAATAGGGATGGTGTTGCCAACTATTTGGCTGCACACGCCAACTAAAATTAACCATTCATAAAACACGTTACACCAAACGCATTTGCATTGGTGTAACGTGTAAACATAAAATAAGATCAAAATGGTATTAGAATTAGAAAAAGACAATTTACAGGAGATTATTGCCGAGAACAAAAATGTTGTCGTGCAATATTCTGCGGGCTGGTGCGGTAATTGTAGAATAATGAAGCCTAAATTTAAAAAAGAGGCTACCACCCATGAGGACATTACTTTTGTAATTGCCGATGCCGAGAAATTCCCTGAAAGCAGAAAATTGGCCACGGTAGACAACCTACCAACTTTTGCGGCATTCTCTGATGGAGAGTTCAAAAGTCAGGTTCAGACCAATAAATATGATGTTCTAAAAGAGTTGATCAATGAAGTTGCCAGTAATTAAACATTTGACCAATTTTATTGAAAAGAACGATGAGGACTACCTGATCGAGACTATAGAAACCTTAGAGGACCTAACGGAAGTTTCTTCATTAAAAGACGAAGAACTGGATGTTATCGGCGAATTGATCTCTAACATGTACGGTGCTTTAGAGGTTAACAAAGCCATCAAGGAAGGGGTGCCCAAAAAAGAGGCCTTGAACAGTTTTATGTCCAGGGTCATGGGATCTATAGACTCTTAGTACAGGTTTAACATTTTATTTAAACGGCCACTCATAAAAGAGTGGCCGTTTATTTTTATATTCACTTACATATCCTCTTAATATTTTATAATTTCACACTTTAAACGTAAAAACACTGATTATGGCTACTGTAACCCTAAAGGGAAATGAAATACACACACTAGGAAACTTACCGGAAAAAGGCAGTAAAGCTCCTGATTTTGAATTGACAAAAAACGATTTATCTACCGTGAAGCTTTCAGACTATCTTGGATCTAAATTGGTATTGAACATATTTCCAAGTGTAGATACAGGCACTTGCGCGCAATCTGTAAGACAATTTAACCAAGAAGCCGCTGAATTGGACAACACGATCGTTCTTTGCATATCTAAAGATCTACCATTTGCACAAGCCAGGTTTTGTGGAGCGGAAGGTATAGAGAACGTTGAGATGTTATCCGACTTTAGGGACGGCAACTTCGGAAAAGGCTATAATCTAGATTTTACCGATGGTCCCTTGGCTCCATTGCATTCTAGGGCTGTCGTGGTATTAGATGAAAACGGCAACATACTTTATACCGAACAAGTATCAGAAATTGTTGATGAACCCAATTATAAAGCAGCTCTTGAAGCTTTGATGGATTCATAATATCCAAAAACGAACATGTCCAAAGAATCTTTTTTGGTAAATCGCATTAAGAGCGTGGGCTTTGCCCTACGCGGTGCCCTATTATTGATCAGGACCGAGGCGAGTATAAAAATCCAAATATTCATTGCGATCGTAATGACGGCCGCAGGGTTTTACTTCGAAATCTCCAATACCGAATGGATCTTACAAATATTTGCGATCGCTATGGTATTGGGTATTGAAGGCATGAATACCGCCGTTGAAAAAATATCCGATTATGTACAACCAGATTTTGACACAAAAATCGGGTTCATAAAAGATATTTCTGCAGGTGCGGTTATGCTCGTATCCATTGCATCGAGCATTATCGGCTGTATTATTTATTTTCCGAAAATTTTTTAAAAATTATAGTCTGATGGCTTAGGGGGTAAATTTGTATTTTTGCCCCCAGAATAAAGATTTCATGGCAAAGAAGGCAACCAAAACAAAGCCCAAGGCAAAATCGGCAAAGAAAGGTAACCCCTTTAAACTATCTAAACAGAATAAAATTATTTTGGGTAGTTTATTGATACTTTTCAGCATTGCCTTGTTTTTCTCTTTTGTTTCTTTCTATTTTACTTGGCAAGACGACCAAAGCATTCTTTCTGAGTTTAAGAACCGTAACGAAGAGGCCAAAAACCTTTTGAACAAGTTTGGCGCTAGCATCAGTCATCTCTTTGTCTACAAGGGATTTGGAATCGCGTCGCTTATTTTCCCCTTTCTTTTATGCCTCTCGGGCATCTATATGTTTTTGGGCCTTGATAAAAAAGGGTTATGGAAAAAATGGATCTGGGGATTTATTTTCCTGATCTGGTTTTCTATCGCTTTCGGATTTTTTGCGGTAAAAAGTCCTTTGTTAGGTGGGCTTGTAGGATATGAAATGAATGATTTTCTACAGGATTACACCGGCAAAATAGGCGTTCTTTTACTATTGGTATTTGGTTTGGTATTTATTTTGGTGCGTTTGTTCAATGTAACACCAGAGGATGTAGCCTCTTTCTTTAAGTCTAAAAAACAGGCCTTATCATCAGAATTCAAAAATCAAAAAGAAACAAAAACCGAAGAAGAGCCTTCTATTGTAAGTACCGAAGAGGAAACCCCTGTCGTAATCGACACTTACACCCACAAAGAAGAGATTCCCCACTTAAAAAAGGAAACAAAAACAGAAAAGAAAGATTTGGAAATCGCTTTCCCCGAAGAGCCGGAGCCAGAAGAGCAGTTGGCCATGGAAGTGGAACAAATCGTAGAAGAGCCCGAAGAAGTAGATGTACTTGCAAGTAAACTGGTAGACGATTTTGGCGAGTTTGACCCTACCTTGGAACTTGGCAATTATAAATTTCCTACGATAGACCTTTTAGATCCACATGGGGTTACCGGTGGCATCACTATAAACCAAGAGGAGCTTGAAGAAAATAAGGACAAGATCGTAGAAACCCTTAAAAACTACAAAATAGGAATTGCCCAAATAAAGGCTACCATTGGCCCTACGGTCACTTTATATGAAATAGTCCCCGAGGCTGGTGTCAGAATTTCCAAGATCAAAAACTTGGAAGATGATATAGCCCTATCGTTGGCAGCATTGGGCATTCGTATTATCGCCCCTATTCCCGGTAAGGGAACCATAGGTATAGAGGTGCCTAACAAAAATGCGACTATAGTTTCTATGCGTTCGGTAATTGCATCGAGCAAATTTCAAAAGGCGGAAATGGAACTTCCCATTGCCTTTGGTAAGACCATTAGCAACGAAACTTTTGTGGTGGACCTTGCCAAAATGCCCCACTTATTAATGGCAGGTGCTACGGGCCAAGGTAAATCTGTAGGTTTAAATGCCGTACTTACCTCTTTACTGTACAAAAAGCATCCGGCTGAAGTTAAGTTTATCTTGGTAGATCCCAAAAAAGTGGAACTTACCTTGTACAATAAAATTGAGCGCCATTTTCTGGCAAAATTACCAGATTCAGAAGAAGCCATCATTACTGACAATACCAAGGTAATAAACACCTTGAATTCGCTCTGTATTGAAATGGACAACCGTTATGAGCTTCTAAAGCTGGCCATGGTACGAAACCTTAAAGAGTACAACACAAAATTTAAGGCCCGAAAACTAAACCCCAACGACGGGCATAAGTTCTTACCGTATATAGTATTGGTCATAGATGAGTTTGCTGATTTGATCATGACAGCGGGCAAAGAAGTTGAAACGCCGATCGCAAGACTGGCACAATTGGCAAGGGCCATTGGTATACATTTGATCGTAGCGACCCAAAGGCCATCGGTAAACGTAATTACCGGTATTATAAAAGCCAACTTTCCGGCACGGATCGCCTTTAGGGTAACATCGAAGATAGATTCCAGAACTATTTTAGATGCACAGGGCGCCGACCAACTTATAGGTCGTGGAGACATGCTATACACTCAAGGTAATGACGTAACCCGAATTCAGTGTGCTTTTGTGGATACGCCCGAGGTTGCCAAGATTACAGAATATATAGGTTCTCAGCGAGCATACCCAGAAGCTCATGAGCTGCCAGAATATGTAGGAGAAGATTCTGGCACGAGTGTTGATTATGATATTGCCGATAGGGATAAAATGTTCCGTGAAGCGGCCGAGGTAATAGTAATTGCCCAACAGGGATCAGCCTCGTTGATTCAGCGAAAACTCAAATTGGGATATAACCGCGCAGGTAGGATCATTGATCAATTGGAGGCCGCAGGAATCGTTGGCCCTTTTGAAGGCAGCAAAGCAAGACAGGTGCTTGTACCGGATATGGCATCCCTGCAACAATTATTGGATAACGAAATAAAATAAAAATGAAAAAAGTATTACTTGTATTAACCATTGTGCTTTCAGCCAATTTTTTAAGTGCCCAAAACTCTGAAAAAGCAAAAGCTTTATTGGACGAGGTGTACAAAAAAGTAAAGAGCTACGACAACATTTTTGTGGACTTTAGATTTGACCTAAGAAATGCGGAAGCGGGCATAAATCAAGAAACCAGAGGAGACGTCACCTTGGCAGGAGAAAAATATGTTTTCAATTACCTAGGATCCAAACAACTTTATGACGGAAACAAAGTATACACTATAGTACCAGAAAACGAGGAAGTTACCATAGAGGACCTTTCAGAGGACGAAGATGCCATGACGCCTTCTAAAATGCTTACATTTTACCAAGAAGGCCATAATTATCAATGGGACATTCTACAGAATGTACAAGGCAGAAAAATACAGTACATAAAATTAACCCCTATTGATTCTGAAACAGAAATCAAATCTAGATTGTTAGGTATAGACATGGGTACCAAACACATCTACAGATTAATTGAAACAGGTAAGAACGGTACCAAAACCACGATTACTGTTAATTCTTTTAAAACAAACCAACCACTGTCATCTACCTTATTTACTTTTGACGAGGCTAAATATAAAGATGAAGGGTACTACATCTTAAGAAATTAGGTAATTTGAGAATTCTAGACCGGTATATATTATCAAGGTTCGTATTTAATTTTGTCAGTTCGTTTGTAATATTGATGTTTATCTTCATATTTCAAACGATTTGGCTTTTTATTGATGACCTTGCCGGTAAAGGCCTGGATATTATCATTATCGGAAAATTTCTTTTCTACCTAATGCCAGACCTTACAGAGAAAGTATTACCACTGACCGTACTACTTTCGTCTATCCTTACTTTCGGTTCTTTTGCCGAAAGTTATGAATTTGCGGCCATGAAAGCTTCGGGTATATCCCTTCAAAGGTCTATGTTGAGCCTTATTGTATTTGTGGTCTTATTGGGCGGTGTCACTTTCTTTTTTGCAAATACGGTCATCCCCTTATCCCAACGAAAAATCTACAACCTAAGAAAGAATATAGCAAAGGTAAAACCCGCAGCCGTAGTCGCCGAAGGTGTATTTAGCGATTTTGAGGGAATGAATATTAAGGTGGACGAAAAACATGGTGAAAACGACCGATATCTAAAAAATGTCATCATTCACATTAAAAATAAGGGCAATGTTAACAGCACGGTCATTAAGTCTGAAAAAGGAGAACTTATCAGTAGCGAAGAGTCGGACATAATACAATTGGTCTTGACCAATGGTCATTATTACGAGGATGTAGATTCTAAAAAGAACAAACTAAAATATCCACATGCAAAGGCGTCATTTGACACCTATACGATGAATATTGAAGTGCCCGAACTGGACAAAGAGGATTTGGAGGCCGAACGTGATATCAGCACCGATAAAATGAAAAATATTTCTCGGTTAAGAAAAGATATAGATTCTTTAAAACAAGACAATTATAGGATCGTAAGAGCCTTTTCCAAAAACATGGAAAGTCGTATGGGCGTCTTCGCCCCGCTCGACCCCAAAGACACCTTGAAAACAAAAACAGCGCTACAAAAGAAGCAAGATTCTATCAGACAGATAAAATTGAAACTTTATAGAGCCAATAAAGCAAAGCAAGATTCTGTAAAGGAGAGTGTTTTATACCTATTTCCAGATTGGCAGCAAATACAGGTTTTAAGTGCCGCCAAAAACAATACCACCAATATATTGAACTCCGTACGGGGAAAAAAAGAAGAGATGCAAAAACGATATAAGATATACAACATGCATATACTGTCGTTACACAATAAATTTGCATTGGCCTTTTCTTGTATCATCCTATTTTTTGTAGGCGCTCCCCTAGGGGCCATTATTAGAAAAGGAGGATTGGGCCTACCCATGGTTATCGCAATTATCTTATTTTTAATCTATTATTTTATTGGCGTTTTTGCCGGTAATTATGCCAAAGAGGGAAATATACACCCCATGTTGGGCGCATGGCTCTCTACCCTTATAATGTTGCCTTTGGGCGTATTTTTGACCAAAAGGGCCACTGAGGATAAGGGAATGGTTAATTTTGGGGTAGTTACAGATTTCTTTAAAAACTTATTTAAGAAAAAAGACAAAAGTGGATCAGATGACAACTAGTGCACCGGATAAAATACAACTTAATACCATAGCCGAAGCTATTGAAGATATTCGCAATGGAAAGGTTATTATAGTGGTAGATGATGAAAACAGGGAAAATGAAGGTGATTTTCTAGCCGCTGCCGAATTGGCGACTCCAGAAACCGTAAATTTTATGGCAACCCATGGTAGAGGTCTTATTTGTGCACCATTGACAGAAGGAAGGTGTAAAGAATTGGGCTTGCACATGATGGTAAGCAACAACACCGATCCTATGGAAACTGCATTTACCGTTTCTGTAGACCTTAGGGGCAATGGCGTTACAACAGGTATTTCTGCCGGCGATAGATGTAAAACGGTATGTGCACTGACCGATGAAGCTACCAAACCACACGATTTGGCAAGACCTGGGCACATTTTTCCCTTGGTAGCCAAAGAAGGTGGGGTACTACGTAGAACAGGGCACACAGAGGCCGCTATAGATTTTGCCAGACTTGCAGGTCTAAAACCCGCAGGTATCATTGTAGAGATAATGAACGAAGATGGCAGTATGGCGAGGTTACCGCAACTTATTGAAGTTGCCAAAAAGTTTGATCTTAAAATCGTTTCCATCGAGGACTTGGTTGCTTACCGTATGGAGCACGATAGTTTAATAAACAAAGAAATAGATTTCGATATTACCACAAGGTTCGGGGAGTATAGATTGCGTGCTTACAAGCAAACTACCAATAACCATATCCACTTGGCTTTAACAAAAGGGGTATGGAACTCAGAAGAGCATGTACTAACACGTATCAATTCTACCCTTATAAACAACGATATATTAGGAACATTGACCAACAGTCCCGATAAAAAATTGGAAGATATGTTCAATGCCATCAATAAAGAGGGAAAAGGAGCCATTGTTTTTATAAACCAAGATTATGAATCGCTAAACCTCCTATCAAGACTATCGGAACTGAAAGAACTACAAAAACAAGGTATTCATAAAGCACCTAAAATAGATATGGATGCCAAAGATTTTGGTATCGGTGCTCAAATACTTCATGATCTCGGTATATCAAAAATGAGGTTATTGACCAATAGTCCCCAAGCCAAAAGAGTGGGAATTGTCGGTTACGGTCTAGAAATAGTAGAGTACGTTTCTTACTAACGATATGGACAACTAAAAGAGATAGGCCGGTGTTTTACACTGGCCTATCTCTTTTTTACGCTCCCACTATTTTATATTATTAGATCACTCACAACTAAGCAACCCTTCACTGGCGCTAAATTCCAATTCGAATGGGAATTCCGTTTCCGTAACGGTATTCCTTAAAATTCCAGTGATACTACCTTCTATGTGCCCATTTTCTCTTGTAATGGTAACTTCATAAATTCCAATAGGACCTACTACCGTATCCGGAAAATGCAGGCCTGTAATAGTCATAAGATTATTTGCAAGGTTATCATCGTTTAAGCCGCCAGTAGTCATGGTCTCTCCTATTTCCGGTAAAAATGATATATCCATATTTACGATCATTTCCTCATCCCCAACATTGTAAAAATCATTATGCAAATTCATCTGCAGCGTACCATTGGTCATATCTCCATTAATGTTATACCATGCCTGTTCGTAGTTGTGTTCAAAGCCCCCGCCAGAAAATTCCCAAGAGCAGGTACATTTCTTCACCTCTATCTCTAAGGTATGGGTAACTTCAGAATTCTCTTCGGCCGTAGCGGTAATATAATATTTTCCTAATTTCTGTGGAGCGGTAAACCCTCCAGTACTACTAATGTTTGCAGGGCTATTATCCTCGTGTTTAGCACTCCAAACAACTTTGATATCCTCATCTGAAAGATTAACGTCAAATTGCCTGTAATCACCTGGGGCAAGACAGTCGTCCTCTAAGGTATAGACTTCTATATACCACGGCACGTCAGCATTGATTATTATACTTGTTTTAACGGGTTCGGCATCCTCATTACCACGCAAACATTCCTGCGAATCAAACACTGCCGTCACGGTAAAAGGATATTTATCTATTTCTTCCAACGATGGTGTAAACAACCTATATTGCTGTCTTCCCCCAAAAGCGACCCCGTCATCCGCAAAACCAACATATTGTATGGCCCCCTCAGGAGTGGTAACCGTTAATTCTTTATTTAAGGCATTTTGTAACTGTACCTCCAAATCAATACTTTCGCCAGGTGTCACCTTGATTACTTCTACATTGGGCACCCAATTTAAGCTTACCGGTTTTATTACCAATTCTTTCTTCGCACTTATGGTAACCCCTCCAAATGCCTCTAACTCTAAACCAACTTCAAGCTCAGAAGTTCCAGCTTTTAATGGATATACCCTCGTATTTTCCTCATCGAGTTTAAAAGATTCCCCACTAATTTTTGCGTAAAAATATTCGCTTTTGACAATATTAATAGGTCCACAGGCAATAGAATCTATCTTCACTCTATCACCATCCAAATACCCTTGTTTTTTCAGATTATTCAACTGTTCTCCAGTAAACAGACTAGCCGCTCCCAAAACGGTAGACGTTGCGTCATCTACCGATATAAAAGAAAGTCCCAAACTTCCTATTTGAAATAAGGATTCAAAAAGATCTTTATCCATTTCCCAACCTTTCGTGGAAGCCCAAACCTTTATGTTTCCATAAGTGACAGGGTCACATGCCGATTCTTCTATAAAATCGGTAGGATCAATGGTAAATTCTAACTTATTTAACTGGGACAATCTGGTATTTTGATATCCCTCCGCTAATTTTTGAAATGCAAAAATGGCAAACCCCGCAAGCGCTCCTGCCTTAGATATTTTTGGTACGATACTTAATGCACTTGCCCCTAATGCAAGTTTATCTATTTTTTCCTTTTCCTCTAAGCTAAAATTAAAAGTATCCCAAATCTGGTTCATCTGCATGGCCAAATCATCCTCATCTATATTTTCGCAGTCTATGGGATCAATTGAAGTTAAAGTTTCATTTTTGGCCGTCACAGCTTGTTCAAAAGCATCGACCTTACCATTTATCAAATCAAGAAGGTCATACTTTTTAAGAATACGATCAGACAGGTCTATTACCGTTTCTTTATCTACACTATTGGAATCCAAGGCATCCGTATTCTCTATAAAAGGCAATAAGGCAAAATCAGTAGACTCGTTATGTAATAAATTGTAGATCATTGCAAAGGGAAAATAAGATGCGTTTAAATTTTCCAGATCTCCGGCAAACAAAGCTTTGTCTATCCCTAAATAATCTGTACTCTGGGTTAAAAGCACATCTAGGGCCAAAGCTACTTCTTTAGTATACCCGTTCGCTTTTGGCAATTCATTTATCGTAAAAGATATAGGATCGCACACAAGAGATCCCTCTCCATTTTTAAACACCACCTGCAACTCCCCTCCTTCTAAAGGCAATATGGGATGAATGGGAGCAATAATAAAAGATTCCCCATTTTCGTCTTCCGCCACGTTCATTGCGAGATCGGTAAACTCGCCCTTATACCAAAACTCGGCAGTAATATCATTCTTTAAATCATCCGAGATTCCCTTGACCGTGATTTTATCTATTGGAAATAGGCTCTGTTCTACAATACTAATATTTAAACAGATATTTAAATTCTCTATTTCCGGATCTTTGGTTTCCTCTTTTGGATCCCCTCCTTTTGTTTCATCTTTGCTACATGCCATAAGCACTAACAAAACACCTACAAAAAGAATGTATAAAACTCTGAATTTCTTGTTTTCCATAATTGTGATTATATCTTTATTAGCTGGCAATCAGCTCACTAACAAGAGTATTACAATTATAAAACAAGAAGTACCACATATGTAGCAAAAGATGCAACATATGTTAGTCTCAAATAAATAGAGAGGTTAATTCACATTAAAGCAACAAAGAAACCGACAAAGGTGCCTCGATTATTTATTGAGTGAAATAATTTTATCTTCAACACCTACAACAGGCCGCTAATGATCTCTTTCATTTTTAGCGCTCGGGCCTTCACCTCTTCTTCTGTCCAACTCAGCTTTATCAAACAAGAGATTGTTCTTTCTATCCATTGATCTGATCGTGAAAAATCGCTTGTACTATAATCCGGTAGTCGGTTTTTTACTTCTTCGGGTAATTTTCCCAAGGATTTTAAATTGGTAAGGTGTTCCCATTTTTTGTAGTAATGCCAATTATTATCAAACCAATAAAAACAGGCATCTACTCCCCCGTCAACCAATGAAGCATGGGTTTTTCTAGCAAGATCGCCCGTAGGTAAAAAGAAACTGAGGAAAGAATAATTCTCTACACCATTGTCGGGTACGCGTCTAAAGGTTACCCCTTCAATTTCTTCCAAACTGTTTCTAAGAATATCGTAATGTCTTTTCTGGATATCCAAAAACTCGTCCAATCGTTGGATCTGGGCGCAACCTACAGCTGCGTTCAATTCCGATATTCTATAGTTGTACCCTAAAAATGGATGGGACTCCGCTCCCCTATTATTTCCTACATGATCATGCCCATGATCCGAATAATGGTCCGCATTGGTATAATATTTTTCATTATTGGTAATCATGGCCCCACCTTCACCACAGGTAATAGTCTTTACATAATCAAAGGAAAAACAACCTATATCCCCATAACTACCCAAGGGTTTGCCTTCATAGCTGCCCCCTATTGCTTGGCACGCATCTTCTAGCAGCAATAAATTATGATTGTCGCAAATTGCCTTTAAACGGTTTAGATCGGCCATAGACCCACACATATGTACAGGCATAACAACCTTGGTTTTATCGGTAATCGCTTTTTCTACCGCGGCAGGGTCCAACGTCAAAGTATCATCTATATCTACCAAAACAGGTACCGCACCAATGGCCAACACAGCCTCAAAACTGGCCACAAAAGTAAACGTAGGCATAATCACCTCATCACCTGCCCCGACCCCTGCACTTACCAATGCGACCGTTAACGCAGCGGTACCGCTACTTACAACGTGTGCATATTTAGATTGCATTCTTGTGGTCAATGCTTTTTCCAACTCCTTGGTCTTCCAATGTCCTTGGCGTGCTCCATCAAACCCATAACGCATTAATACGCCCGAGTTCAATACATCGTTTACACTTTCTCTTTCTTTTTTTCCAAAAAGTTCAAATCCTGGCATAGCTATAATTTAAAATTAAAAATAAGTCAATTTTCCATGGATTTAAAGAATCTATAGATTTTCAATTTGTCCTCAATGGTAAACTCTTTATTCTCAAACCAATCGTGGGCCGCAATCTTCTGATTTTCAATCTGTGCCTTTCTGATGGCGTTCAACGAAACTATATGCCAGTGGACTCCTTTTTGTCGTGAAACCGAGTACCCTACATCTTCTGTTATATAGGACGCCTTTGGTTGGTTTATTAACCTGACCCCGTTCTTTAACACAGCCAAGGTCTTGGTAAGCCGAACAACTTCTGAAAACGAATACCTCACAAAATCATCAAACCCATTTTGTTTGGTATTATAAACTTTATCGCCAACTTCTAATTTCTTCATAAGGTTCAAAAGTCTGCAAAAGTAAATGTTGAATAGGATCCTCGATTCAATTTCACCAAGAAATTATTAACATCTACACCGCTACTTTTCCAACATAATTTAAGTATTCTTCTAAAATCCATCACTTTTTTCATAACTTCGTGCTAATGAGCAAAGTAATTTCCATATCAATTTCGTTTTTAATTCTACTACAGAGTTTTGGACTGCATACGGATGATATTGCCCAGATAGACGAGTTTATAGAGCACGCACAGTTTCATTATAAAGAATATGGAGACAATGTTCTGGTTTTTATATCAAAACATTACGGTAATCTTAAATTAGAGCACGAACGGGAACACCAAGAAGAAAAAAATGATCACGATCAGTTGCCTTTTCAGCACCAGTGCCATTTGACCCCTCTGGTTGTTTTTACACCAAATTTATGCACTCAAGAATTGAGTTCTCTTGTAGTATTCGAATCTAACAGTACCAATTTCCATTATCAGGCCCCATCCTCTTCATTACACGCCATGGGGTTGTTGCAGCCACCTCGGCAGTCATAATCAACCGTTTCTTTTTTTAGTAGCCCCTGGAAATTTCACAGGGTATTTTTCAACGTTGATTATTTTATGACAAATGCTATCATATATCATTAATTTCAGTATTAAGAACAAATTTATTGTTCTACTATTCACATGCTTTATTATAGGTTTTGGGCTTTATTCCCTATCAAAAATACCTATAGGTGCCGTACCCGATGTTACCAATAACCAGGTACAGGTAATCACCACATCCCGTAACCTATCTACCCAAGATATAGAACAGTTCATTACCTATCCGGTAGAATTGGAAATGGCCAATCTACCAGGTGTTCTAGAGATACGTTCGGTATCAAAGTTCGGTCTTTCGGTAGTTACCATTGTATTTGAAGAAGACATGGGCTCTTTTTTACCGCGGCAACTTATAGCCGAAAAAATCAAATCTGCCTCGGAAAAGATTCCCGAAGGTTTTGGCTCACCCGAAATGGGGCCAATTACGACGGGGCTCGGCGAAATATATCAGTACATTCTAGATGTTGAACCAAAGTACAAAGACCAGTACACCCCCGAAGACTTACGAACCATTCAAGATTGGATCGTTAAAAGACAGCTTTCGGGTATCCCGGGGGTCGTAGAGGTAAATACTTGGGGCGGTTTTCTAAAACAATATGAAGTCGCCATCAGTACAGATAAGCTTAATGCCATGAATATTAGTGCCCGTGATGTGTATACCGCTTTGGAAACCAATAACAGTGTTGCCGGCGGGGGATACATAGAAAAGGTAAACCAAGCTTTTTTTATTCGTGGCGAGGGACTAATATCATCCTTAGAGGATATAGAGAATATCGTAGTAAAGAACGATAATGGCATACCCATTTATATTAAAGATGTTGCTAAGGTAGGTTTTGGAAACGCCATTCGTTTTGGGGCCATAACAGGAAATGGAGAGGGGGAAAAAGTGCTCGGCCAAATAATGATGCTAAAGGATGCCAACTCAAAAAAGGTAATCGATGCCGTAAAAGAAAGAGTCGCGGATATCTCTAAATCATTACCACAGGGTGTTTATATAAACCCTTTTTTGGATCGGAGCGACCTTATTGCCAAGACAACCTTCACCGTGACCGAAAACCTTGTTCTAGGCTGCTTGATAGTGATCTTCGTTGTTGTATTGTTACTGGGCAATTTTCGTTCGGGACTCGTGGTTGCCTCGGTAATTCCTTTGTGCCTACTCTTCGCACTGTCCATGATGTATATTTTTGGAGTAGACGCCAATTTAATGAGCCTAGGTGCCATTGATTTTGGAATTATCATAGATGGTGCGGTGATCATTGTCGAATTCATAGCCTTTCAAATAAAGAAAGAACACGACAAAATAAACTCTCTGTCCGTAAAGGAACAACAGGCATTAAAGGATGATATTACTTTTAAGGGAGCCTCAAAAATGATGAACTCCGCCATTTTCGGACAACTTATTATTTTAATAGTCTTCATTCCCATTTTATCATTGAGCGGTGTAGAGGGTAAAATGTTCAAACCAATGGCACTTACCTTCAGCTTTGCATTGATCGGGGCCATGCTTTTATGCTTTACTTATGTTCCTGTAGTTACCTCTGTTTTCTTAAAGCCATCCAAAGAAGACACCCAAAATATCTCTGCACGTTTAATGGCATGGTTAAGAGCTAAATACGACCCTGTTATAGATTGGGCATTGAGAAGTAAAAAGATTGTTTTGGGCACGGCGGTGGTTCTCTTGGCCGCAGCTACCTATTTATATATATCAATGGGCAGTGAGTTTGTACCTACTTTGGACGAAGGGGATTTTGTCATCCAACCGGTTTTAAAAACCGGAACGTCTTTGAGCAATACTGTGGAGACCACTACTGAAATTGAAAATATTTTATTGCAAAAATTTCCAGAAGTAGATCAGATAATTACCAGAATAGGCGCGGCCGAAGTACCTACCGACCCAATGTCTATGGAAGAAAGCGATGTAATTATATCGTTAAAACCGAAAAGTGAATGGACCTCTGCCTCTTCTAAAGACGAACTGGCCGATAAGTTTAAAGAAGCATTGAGCATTATTCCTGGCATGGAAGTAGAATTTACACAACCTATCGAAATGCGTTTTAACGAACTTATTACCGGGGTAAGAGCAGATATAGCCATTAAAATCTTTGGTGAAAGTTTAGATGTTCTTGCTCAAAAGGGCAAAGAAATAGGAGACCTTATAAAAGACGTAGATGGGGCCGCGGATATTTCTGTCGAAAAAATTGCCGGGCTACCCGAGATGAACGTAAAATACGATCGATCCAAGATAGCTCGTTACGGATTAAACATACAAGAGCTCAACGACATGGTGGCTATGGGCTTTGCCGGAAAAACGGTAGGTAGTGTTTTTGAAGGCGAAAAAAAGTTCGATCTTGTTGTAAGATTGGATGCCGACAAAAGAAACGATATCGACAATCTTAAAAATCTTTATGTAGATATACCTTCGGGAGAAAAAATACCTTTGAGCGAACTGGCCGAAATCTCCTATAAAAAAGGAGCTGCCAAAATATCTAGGGATGACACCAAAAGAAGGATCGTTGTAGGTATTAATGTTAGAAACAGAGATCTACAATCGGTAGTCGACGATATACAACAATTAGTGAACGACCATATCTCGTTACCCTCGGGTTACTCTATTTCCTATGGCGGACAATTCGAAAATTTACAAAGTGCCAAAGCAAGACTCTTAATTGCCGTACCTATAGCTTTGGTTCTTATATTCATTCTTCTCTATTTCGCTTTTAAATCGGTAAAAGATGCCTTAATGATCTATTCCGCCATACCATTGGCGGCAGTTGGCGGGGTGTTTCTTTTATGGCTTAGAGACCTGCCTTTTAGTATTTCTGCGGGGGTCGGGTTTATTGCCCTTTTTGGAATAGCCGTGTTAAACGGAATTGTTTTGATCGAGCATTTTAAAGAATTACAAAACGAAGGATTCGATGATATGAACGCATTGATCAAACAAGGGGCCAAAGATAGGTTACGGGCCGTTTTACTTACGGCATCTGCCGCTGCCCTTGGTTTTTTGCCAATGGCCATTTCCACCAACGCAGGTGCCGAGGTACAACGACCTTTGGCTACCGTTGTTATTGGTGGTTTAATAACCGCTACGTTACTAACGTTGGTGGTCTTACCTGTTCTATATTCTTACATACACCGTTCAGAAAAGCACCAAAAGAACAAGTCAAACGGCACTATAGGCGTAATCGGCACAATTCTATTATTGTGCTCCACATCTTTACATGCACAGAGCAAAAAGACCTTAAAGGACCTATTGCCTATTGCCGTTGAAAACAATGCCGGTCTAAACGCCTACAAACTTCAAATGCACCAATCCGATGCCTTGGTCAATAGCGCTTACGATTTTGAGAAAACAAATATCTACTATCAATTTGACCAGAACAATATAGCGATCAACAACGAACCTTTGCAGGTTTTTGGGGTACAACAGAATTTTAAATTTCCAACGATTTATTTTTCCGAGAAAAAAGTAAACAAGGCCAAATACCATCTTTCGGAAAGTGCGTACCACATTCAGAAAAAAAGATTGGAAAAAGAGGTGACAACTCAATATTACGAGTACCAAGTAGCCCATGAGATGGCCAATGTGTATTCTATATTGGACAGTCTCTATAACAATTTCGCCAATATTGCCGAACGTCGTTTTGAACTTGGAGAAACCAATTATCTAGAAAAAATAACGGCCGCTTCCAAACAAAAACAAATACAACTAAAATATTTGGATGCTCAAAAGAACATGGCCATTACCCTTCAAAACCTACTTAAAACAGTACAGTCTAAAGACAGCTTTGAGATAGCGATAGAACCTGTTATTAAAGTATCGTTGAATGAAATGGATATTGAAACGAGTCCTGAGATAACCTATCATAAAAACCAAATAGATATAAGCAGGGCCCAGAGCAATCTTGAAAGTCAGCAATTACTTCCCGACATTGGCGTCAGCTATTTTCAAGGAAGCAATGCTGGTATAGACGAAAATCTGCATGGCTACCAATTGGGATTAAAAATACCCTTGTTCTTTACGGGGCAATCTTCAAGAATCAAGGCTGCCCGGATAGATAGGTTACGTGCAGAATCTGAATACAGGGAATATGAAATTCAACTGAACACCAAACTTTCAACATTAAAAAGGAAGCTCGTCACATTACAAGAGACATTGACCTACTACGAAAATGAAGGAAGTATGCTATCGGATGAGATCCTAAAAACCGCCAATGGCAGTTTCAAAAATGGCGAAATAGATTTTTACCAGTACATACAAAGTCTTGAAAGTGTCTACGAGGTAAAAATAGACTACCTAAACAAACTAAAAGAGTATAACCAAACAGTTATTACCATTAATTACCTAACACTTTAAAACAAATACCATGAAATCATATATATATAAAATACTATTGCTGGCCGCAATTTATACGGCGGCAAGTTGTGGCGAAAAAAACCAAACGGCCGCTAAAAGCGAAGACCCCATAAATACCGGCAATTCATTTATAAAAGTTACCCAAGGTCAGTTTGACCAGTTAGGCATGCAATTGGGATCTTTTGAAAAAAAGTCGTTCCCCGTACTAATTAGTGCCAATGGTATGATCGATGTTCCACCCGAAAACAGAGCGGTGGTAAACGCCACCATGGGCGGTTATATAAAAACGACCCCATTTTTAATAGGAGATAAAGTTGTGAAAGGGCAAACATTGGTGACCATCGAGAATCCTGAATTTATAAGCCTTCAACAACAATACATGGAAGTAAACGAACAACTAGGATATTTAAAGGCCGAGTATGAACGAAATAAGATCATGCAGGCAGAAAATATCACCTCGCAAAAGAACTTTTTAAAAGCGGAAAGCGAGTACAAATCCGCAGTGGCAAAACATACGGGATTAGAAAAACAATTAAAAATGCTCAATATTTCGCCAACGCAAGTAAAAGCGGGCGAGATTGTTTCTTCCGTACGGATAACAGCACCTATTTCCGGTAGCATTACCAGTGTAAACGTCACCAAGGGCACTTATGTTTCCCCGGCCTCTCCAATTATGGAAATAATAGATAATAGCCATGTACACCTAGAGCTCAATGTATTTGAAAAAGATATTATGAACGTGAAGAAAGAACAGAAAATAATCTTTACCATTCCCGAGGCCTCAAAAAACAGTTATAACGCAGAAGTACATTTAGTAGGTACCGCCATTGAAAAAAACAGGACCATTAAAGTGCACGGCCACTTAGAGGATGAGGACGAAGAAAACTTTTTAACGGGTATGTTCGTAGAAGCCAATATAATTACCGACGAAACCACGTTAAACGCATTGCCCGGTACGGCAGTAACAAAAACGAATGACCAGAATACCGTACTGGTATTGGATAAAAAAGAAGGTGATACATATTATTTTACGCAAAACATAGTTAAAGTAAGTAACGATGGGTACAATGGTTATATCCCCATCGACAATAGCAGTGACTTTCAACCGGACACTCAGTTTTTAACAGTGGGGTCCTATAATCTGATCGCTGAATAACAATTCTTATAAAATTAGGTATTGTACCGCGAAAGGTTTTGACATACTTATAGACTAAAACATTATTAAATAAAAAATAAAGTGAACAGAAATATAAAATTGATCATGGTGCTTTTTCTTACCGGGCTTACAACGCTATGTGCACAAGACTGGAAGCATAGTTTTGAAGAGGCCAAAGAAATTGCCTCTAAAGAGGACAAACCTATTATTCTTGTTTTTCAAGGGTCCGATTGGTGTGCTCCGTGTATAAAACTAGATAGGGAGGTTTGGAGTACCAACGAGTTTCAATCGTATGCAAGGGAACATTATGTAATGCTACAGGCCGATTTTCCCAGAAGAAAGAAAAATAAATTGCCAGAAGCGCAACTGAATGCCAATAAAAAGTTGGCCGAGCAGTACAATCGAATGGGCGTGTTTCCTTTGGTAGTGGTGTTGGACAAAAACGGAAACGTTTTGGGCGAAACGAGTTATCAAAAAATGGGTCCGAAAAAATACATCGCCTTACTGAACAATTTTATAAAATAATTTGAGAAAGCTTTTATTCATAACGTTTATCTTTTGCTGTAACCTTGCTATAGGGCAACAGAATTATCTGAGAACCCTAAAGTTAATGGGAAGTCGTTTTGATATTACCGTTGTGGCCAACGACTCTGTAACCGCCAATGGTTATATAGACGATGCAGTAGCAGAAATAAAAAGAATAGAAAAGCTTATTTCTTCTTGGGACAAAGATTCGCAAACCTCCGAAATCAACAAAAACGCCGGTATAAAACCCGTAAAAGTTGCCCCTGAACTCTATGCTTTGATAAAAAGGGCCATCAATATATCAAAACTTACAGATGGTGCCTTTGATATCAGTTATGCCTCTATGGACCGTATCTGGAAATTTGATGGTAGCATAACCGTTATGCCTTCGGAAGAGGAAATAAAATCTTCGGTGGCCAAAGTAGGGTTTCAGAATATTGTCTTAAATGACGAACAGCGATCTGTTTTTCTAAAACTACCGGGAATGAAAATTGGTTTTGGTGCCATCGGAAAGGGCTATGCCGCCGATATGGCCAAAAAATTGTTGATGGACAAAGGGGTTGTTGCCGGCATCATCAATGCTTCCGGCGACATGAATACTTGGGGAAAACAACCCAACGGGGATGACTGGAAAGTGGCCATTACCAACCCCTTGAACAAGAACAAGGTGTTTGCATTATTGCCTATTACCAACGGGGCGGTAGTCACCTCTGGCAATTATGAAAAGTATGTAAACTTTAACGGTAAAAGATATAGTCACATTATAGACCCCAGAAGCGGATACCCGTCCAGTGGAATTATCAGTGTTACCGTTTTTGCACCCAAAGCAGAATTGGCCGATGCACTAGCCACTTCCGTTTTTGTTATGGGCAAAGAGATCGGTCTCGACAGAATAGACCAACTGCCAAAAATTGAATGTATTATCATTGATGATAAAGGCAATATTTCAAAATCGAAGAATATAGAAATAGAAAAATTATGATAAAAAAAGCGCTAATATTCGTCGTTGTACTAAGTTCTTTTAGCAGCTGTGTCGTGGTAAAGGAGTATGACAAAGTAAACATTAATGACCCCGATATGATACTGGCCGACAAAAATTGCGACCGTAACGTGTCTACCATGCATTCGTACCGCGAAGCGGCCTCTGGTGCCAATGGAGGTAAAACTGGAGGAGGCTGCGGCTGTAATTAATAACCTAGCAACGGTAAACAAGCTATGAAACAATTAAAATATTATTTATTCATATTATCGGCATTAACATCCCTATCGCTTCTTTCGCAAGAAAGCGGAGACGCCTCATCTTACAAAAAACGTGTCTTGGAAAGTACCGAAGTAGACTTCTTAACCAGCTATTACTCGCAAGACGGTGATAATGCCGCTGTCAGCGGTGGTATTGGTACAGAAGAGCTAACGGACGTTACCGGAACATTTGTTGTTTCGATACCGCTGAACGACGATGATGTCTTAACCATAGATGCAGGGGTATCTGCCTATACTTCGGCTTCCTCTAGTAACGTAAACCCTTTTGACGGTTCGGAAGCCGCCGACCCTTTTGTGGCCAGTTCCGGTGCCTCTCGATCAGATACTTGGGTGAATTTTACAGGTTCTTACAGTCATAGTTCCGACGATAGAAACGATATATGGTCGGCCAAACTGTCCGTTTCTTCCGAGTATGATTATTTCTCGTTCGGTTTTGGTGGCGGATACACCAAACTTTTCAATGAAAAAAATACCGAACTGAGTGTCAACGGAAATATCTACCTAGATTCTTGGAAAACCATATACCCCTTTGAACTGAGACCTTTTGGAAACGATGGCATAGGCTTTTTTAGACCTACCGAAATAACGGGAAATACCGCATACAATCCCAATTTTTCTGAATTTGACAAAGAGAACAGAAACTCGTACTCCTTAGGTTTTGGCTTTTCACAAATTCTGCATAAAAACGTACAAGGTTCGCTTTCCTTGGATTTTGTAAAACAGGAAGGACTATTGTCCACTCCCTTTCAACGTGTGTATTTTAGTGATGTAGCCGACAGTTTTATCGAAGACTTTCATTTGGCCGATGACGTAGAACGCCTACCCGACAGTCGATTTAAAATTGCAATGGGCGGTAGATTGCATTGGTACGTAAACGAAATAGTAACGGTACGTACTTTTTATCGCTATTATTTTGATGATTGGGGCATTAACTCGCACACAGCAAGTATAGAAATACCTGTAAAGATTACAGATAAATTTACCCTATACCCCTCTTATAGGTTTTACAACCAGACAATGGCAGATTACTTTGCCCCTTACGAAACCCATTTATCGACACAAGAGTTTTATACCTCTGACTATGACCTTTCCGAATATGCCGCCAACCAATTTGGTTTTGGTATCTCGTATACCGATATTTTTACCAAAACACATATTTGGCGACTTGGTTTAAAAAGTATCGATCTAAAATATTACAGATATGATAGGGACACTACTTTTTCCTCTGGTATCGTTACCGCAGGCTTTAAGTTTGTAGTGGACTAATAAATCCTATAGAAAGCATCGTTTCTGATTAAACCGATAAATTCCCGGCTAGCTGTTTTAAAACAATTTCAGATACTTTAGCCTGGAACTTGGCATTACTAAAACGTACCTTGGCATTGATGTAGTTTAATTGGGCCGTTCTAAACTCTATGGTGGGTATAATACCTATTCTATATTTCTCTACGGTAATGTCTAGGTTTTCTTTTGCAATGGCCTCATTATTGCCTTCGAGCTCTATTAGGCTGATATTTGTAAGGTATGTTTGGTAGGTAGAACCCAAAAGAGCCAAAAGCTCTTGTTTTTGTTGGGCAATTTCTATCTCTGTGTTCTCTATATCCAATTTTCCGATCTTCTCGTTCCTATTTTGGTTAAAACCGTCGAACAGGTTCAGGGTCGCCCCAAAACCATAACTGAATCCCCTAGATTTTGAGCTGGTATTAAAACCAAGACTAGATTCCGATTTGCCAAAATTGTATCCCGTAGTAGCGTATATGTTTGGGTATCTTGCCGCTTTAATCTGCTTTAATTCCAGCTCGGCTATCCTCTTATTTATTTCCATGGCCAATAACTGCGGATTCTCATTCACCACCATAGTCTCTAGATCCGGTAGCAGTAATGTTTCGTCCACAAAAATTTCGGGAGCAACTTTAAAATCCGTATCCAAATCCCGCGCCAGCTGTTGGTTCAATTTGATCTTGGTATTCGCATACAGTTCTTTTTGTCGTTTCATCAAGGTTAAATCCGTATTTAGGTCCACTTGGGCATTCAATACCTCTAATTTAGAGGCCTTACCAATGGTAAACCTATTTTGTGCCAACTCTACCCTTTGTTTCGATATTTGAATGGTACTGTCCAATGCCGTTAGCTGTTGCTGCTGCTGTACCAAATCGTAATACGTAACCATCACATCACCTACGGTAGATAAGATTACCTGTTTTAACTCAGCATCGCCAAGTTTTTTATTTTCCTTTAACTGCTCATAATTTGCGAACATTCCAAAACCATCGAACAAGGTCCAATCCAAGGCGACCCCATAATTTAAACTGTTGTTTTTGGCATTGTCCTGCTCTGCTACCGTCCCGTCCAATCTTGTCTGCGAAAGATTTTGAATGCTATTGTTATCTGAAATAGAGGCTTCTACAGAAGGTAGCATACCCGCCAAACCAGGACTAACCCCATATTCATCGATCTTTAAATCGTTAGAGGCGATAATAATCTCATAATTATTCTTCAATGCCAACTTTACCGTCTCCTCAACGGTAAGTATCTCTTGGGAAAAACCCAGGGCAATACAACTAAATACAACAAATACAGATAAAAGACTACGATTACGGTATGGCATTTTAATTACTTTCTAATACTTTAAACTCCGGTCTTTCTACCCTATCTCTTGACCATAAATAGTACAGGGCAGGTATTACGAACAAGGTCAGCACCAAAGAAAACATGGTACCTCCGATAATAACGACCCCCATACCAATTCTACTGGTAGATGCCGCACCCAAAGAAAGTGCTATCGGCAATGCACCCAATGCGATGGTTAAACTGGTCATTAAAATGGGCCTTAACCTAGATTCCGAAGCTTTTAAAATAGCTTCGCTTTTAGGCATGCCCTGCTCTCTAAGCTGATTTGCGAACTCTACGATCAAGATTCCGTTTTTGGTCACCAGACCTATCAGCATAATGGTTCCTATCTGGCTAAAAATGTTCCAAGACTGACCAAACAACCATAACGAGAACATGGCCCCGGCCACGGCCATTGGCACCGTTAGTATAATAATAAACGGATCCACAAAGCTTTCGAACTGGGCGGCCAAGATCAAGAATATTAACAACAACGCCAATCCGAAGGCGAACAAAGTGTTGGAACTACTCTCCACAAAATCTCTAGATTCCCCACCCAAGTCCGTGGTAAAAGAATCGTCCAAGACCCTTTCCCTAATGGCCTCCATAGCCTCTATACCATCATTTATGGTCTTGCCCGGGGCAAGGTTGGCAGATACGGTCGCCGACATATATCTGTTATTGTGATACAATTGAGGCGGACTACTATGCTCTTTAGTTTCTACCAGATTATCCAATTGAATAAGAAGTCCGTCTTTATTCTTCACAAAAATAGAGGTTAGATCCACAGGGGCATCCCTATCCTTTTTATCAAACTGGCCTATTACCTGATACTGTTTTCCGTTCATCAAGAAATAACCGAAACGCTGACCACTAAGAGACAACTGTAAGGTCTGTGCAACATCCAATACAGAAACGCCCAGACTTTCGGCCTTCTCCCTATTTATGTTCACATATATTTCAGGTTTATCAAATTTAAGGTTCACATCTACAAAAGAGAATGTTTCGTCTTGCTCCGCCTCTTTCATAAACTCAGGAATCTTTTCCTTTAGCTTTTCAAAGTTCTGGGCCTGTATAATAAACTGGATCGGTGGCCCTCCCCTTCTGTTTACAGATATGGTCGGCTTTTCCGATACATTTGATTTACCCCCTACATAAGCTTTGGCCCAACGCCCGAGATCGGTCGCAATTTCATGTTGCGTGCGATCGCGCTCACTTGGATCTACCAAAGCTATATTGGCCCTACCGCTGTTTACCGAAGAAGTACCAAAACCAGGGGATGTAAGTACGAGACTTACCTTTTTTTCCGGAATGGAATCGTTTATCAAATTGGTAATATCGGTCATTAAACGATCCATATATTCATAAGAAGAACCTTCAGGTGCGGTTACGCTCAACCTTACAAAACTACGGTCGTCATAAGGTGCCGTTTCTTTCGGAAGTAAAATATAGAACAGTGCAATTAAGCCCAAACAAGCGAATAAAATAGGAAAGCTAAGCCACTTTCTTTTCATAAAAACCCGTAGCGATCCCGCATAAGATTCATTCATTTTAAGAAAGTACTTTTCGGTAAAATGATAAAATTTAGATTGTTTTTGTTTACCTGGCTTTATCAGGTACGCGTTCAGCATCGGTGTTAACGAAAGAGAAACAAAAGCTGAAACCAGCACGGCGGCGCCAAGCACTACCCCAAATTCCCTAAACAACCTACCCACAAAGCCCTCTAAAAATATTACAGGTAGAAAAACGGCCGCCAAGGTTACAGAAATAGAAATAACGGCAAAGAATATCTCATTAGACCCTTTAATGGCAGCTTCTATGGGGCTCATGCCCTCCTCTACCTTTTTATATATATTCTCGGTGACCACAATACCATCATCTACCACCAAGCCCGTAGCAAGTACAATGGCCAACAATGTCAGTACATTGATAGAGAAACCAAAAAGCCACATAATAAAGAACGTGGCGATCAAAGACACGGGAATATCTATTAAAGGACGCAAGGCCATAGACCAGTTTCTAAAGAACAGGTAAATGACCAGTATAACCAGCACAATAGATATTATAAGGGTTTCCACCACCTCTGTAACGGCACGCCTTACAAAAACGGTATCATCTATAACCACATTGAGCTTAAAACCTTCGGGAAGGTCTTTTTTTAATTTTTCATACTCCTCATAAAAGGCATCGGCAATTTCCAAATAATTGGTGCCCGGTTGTGGAATTACCGCCGTTGCTACCATTGGCTGACCAGAATCGCTCATCTTGGTCTCCATATTCTCTCCCTCTAAAGAAGCCTTTCCAATATCACTAAGGCGCACGAGCTTCTCGCCATCTGCCATAATAATAATGTTGTTAAACTGCTCTTCGGTCTGTAGGTTTCCAATGGTCTTAACGGCCAACTCGGTATTTGTACCCGTAAGTTTACCCGACGGCAGCTCTACATTCTGGGCCAACAGGGCATTACGTACATCGGCAACGGTAAGTCCGTAGGAAGCAAGTTTCAAAGGATCTATCCACAACCTCATGGCATATCTGCGTTGACCCCAAATTTGAACACTACTTACCCCAGGTATGGTTTCGATCCGTTGTGCTATTACATTTTCGGCATAATCCGATAATTCTAAAATGTTCTTGTCATCACTCTGTACGGTCATCGACAGAATACGTTGGGCATCTGCATCCGATTTAGACACTACCGGAGGCGAATCTAGATCATCTGGCAGGCTTCTAACGGCCTGCGACACCTTATCCCTTACATCATTAGCGGCATCTTCCAGGTTCTTGTCCAAATCGAACTCTATACTGATAGAACTCGCCCCCTGCACACTAGAGGAGGTAATATTCCGAATACCATCTATAGAATTAATGGCCTTCTCCAAAGGTTCTGTAATCTGTGATTCTATAATATCGGCATTGGCACCCGAATAGCTGGTTCTAACGGATACTTGTGCGGGATCTATGGACGGAAACTCACGTATACCCAAATAGGTGTACCCGATAAGGCCAAACAGCACAATGGCAATGTTCATTACAATAGCTAGTACCGGACGCTTAATACTTAAGGTAGATAAATTCATTATTCGGCGGGCATTAATTGAGGTTCATCCAATTCTACTTCTACTGGCGCTCCGTTTTTAAGCGCCATTACACCATAGGTGAGAACCGTATCGCCCGCATGCAAACCGGACAATACCCTAACGGAAGAGCCCGTTCTTGCCCCTATTTCAACATCGATCTCTTTCGCCATACCATTTTCGACGATGAATATTTTTTTACCGTTTTGAACCGGAATCAATGCCTCGGAAGGCACCAACAATGCATCTTCGATGGTTTCCAATGGCAGAACCACGTTCGCATAGGCCCCTGGGTACAGATGCCCGTCCGCATTATCGGCCACTGCACGCATTTTCAAAGTTCTGGTCGCTATCTCCACTTCGGGCTCTACCGCATAAATGGTAGCCTTATACTCTTCGGCCGAATCGGAGGTGGTAAAGATAAAATCTGAGTTTATATTTATTTTGGATGCGTACTTTTCTGGAATGGAGAACGTTAATTTCAACTTACTCGTATTCACCAATTTTGCAACGGGCGTCTCGGGGGTCACATACGTTCCCTTTGAAATGGACCTTAACCCGATCGTCCCCGAAAAGGGAGCCCTTATTACGGTTTTTGACAATTGTGCCGCTATTAACGAAGCTTCGGCACTGGCCGATTGAAAATCGGCACTTGCAATATCGTATTCCTCTTGGCTAATGGCCTGCTTGTCCAATAATAACTTGGCGCGCCTTTCGTTCTCCGCGGCCAATTTTTGGGCCGTTTTCACTTTTGACAGTTGTGCCTGCAACTCTATATCATCTACGGTAAAAAGCACTTGCCCTTGGGCTACCTTACTACCTTCCTTAAAATTGATACTTTGAACAATACCCGAAATTTCGCTTCTGATCTCTATCTGTTCATTGGCCTCCAATGTACCCGACAATGATATATTATCGTCAAACTTCTGGGGCTTTAATACAATCCCTTTTACGGTAGTCGCCTTTTGTGTCGGCGCTTCGTTTTTGGGAGCTCCGATCTTTGAGTTTGCGTTAATACGATATATTATCATCCCTCCCAATCCTACAATTAAAAGGGTATAAATAATGTATTTTAGTTTCATAAGTTTGCGTTGGTAGTTTGTGATTTCTGGTATAACAAAACTAGCCTTAAAACACTTTTTTATAAAAAAGTTATGCTTTATTTAACAAGCTTTAACATAATCAGCAAATTTTAAGAGATAAACGACACTTTTGGCAATACCAACGACATGAACAAAAATTATTTTTTTGAAAACGGTGAAATTCCTGAACATTTTTCACACAAACACCTCTGGTAACGACCTTCTATTTTCTTGTGTGAAATGGTTTAAAAATATGAGGTTGTAGAGAAAGAGGGTTATAGAAAAAAATAGTGTTTTAGAATTAACGGGCCTAGAATAGCATGGTCTTAAATCAAGGAAGGGTTTGTTTCTTTTTTACCTCTGTTCTTTGTTGGGCACAAGAACCTACAGTTTAATTTTTTTTCTTGCAATAGTTAGAAATTCTTGGTTCACCATTACACGGCCGCAAAAACTAAATATAGAATATAGCCTGTAGTAACGACTATAACGATTCTTGTATAATTCACATGGCCAGAATTATATATTATCCAAATTTAAAATCAATTGCAATTGTTTTTCTCTCTTCAACAAATTCATCATTCTTTTTAGCAGGTATCCATTTTGGACTCATATTCATTACTCGAATGACTTCTTCTTTAAAATAACTAGCTCCTTCTGAAATTTCTATAGCTGATATATTACCGTCTTTTAAAACTGTAAACGATACATGTACCGTTCCTTCTACACCCATTTGACGAGCTTTAAGAGGATAAATTATATAATGAGATAACCATTTGTAGAAATTAGCACTACCTCCCCTAAACGAAGCTTCTCTGTTCTCGGCTAGAGGCAAATCATCTTTAACATCCAGTATGTCTATTAAGTCCTGGGTTTTTTCAGAGAAATATGAATTTGGAAAATTCTCTTTATACGCTTTAAGTACTACTGGGTCTATGCTTTTTTTTGCTTTTAAAAATAGTCTCCTCTCCAGGTTTTCTTTTTTTGTTTTTAAGTCTTCTTGTTTGTCGTTATCTTTTTGTCGTTGTTTTTTTTCATTACCGATAGCCACATTTTCAACCTCCTTTTGCTTATCGATTTTTTGTTGTTGGTATTTTCTTTCTAGTTCGTTAAAAGCACTATCTATTAACGCTCCCGTTTTTTTATAACTTTCAAATAGTTCAGAACTTTGTTTTTGGGGCGGTGTTACCTTAAGAAAGGTCTCATATGCAATTTTAGCCTTAACTATGTCTCCATTTTTATAATAGGCTTGCATTAGTAGAGATTCTATTTTAGGGTTTGTTCTTCCTAATAAATTCTTGGCTTTATTGGCATATATAATACTATTATCATAATTACCGGACTCAAACGCTGTTTCTGCCTCTTTATAATACTCCTTAGAATCTTGTGCAACTATTGGTTCCATTGATTGAGAACCAAAAATATTAAATAAGCAAAAGGCTATAAAAATTAGTACCTTACTTATATTAAAATTGGATAGATGTAGATATTTCATATAATTGATTTGAAGAGCATTAATCATAAGTTCTATAGTAAGTTTCAATTAAATTTAGATTTTCATCGTATATTCTAATTTCAGAATCCCCTACCCAACTATTATTGCGATCCATAGCCATATCCTTATCTATCTCAATCTCATATTCAACTACTTTCGGATTTCTCTTAATCCACCCATTATTTGTAAGCACAGAATATTCTTCTAGATGTACCATGTGACGCCAGAAAATTTCCGTTGATTTATTACCATTTCTAGCTACGATTTGATATTCATTCATTCTATATTCCCTAAAACTTAGTCTAAGCCTTACAAAAAAGTATTGGTTATCTATTTTTTTAGCCGTATCAAGTTCTATTT
Source organism: Maribacter sp. MMG018 (assembly GCF_018100785.1). Lineage (GTDB taxonomy): Bacteria > Bacteroidota > Bacteroidia > Flavobacteriales > Flavobacteriaceae > Maribacter. The sequence continues at coordinate 1,178,046 of NZ_JAGJEC010000002.1, forward strand.
CCTCAATATGCCTATAATCATCAGGTGAAAGAATTACTTTATTTTCTCCTTTTGTTTTAACTCCATAATTACCTGATTCATTTTTAAACATTTCCAATTCAGGATTTTTCTTAGGAGTAATATCACCCCAAAAATCATCTTTTGTATAAGTAGTTTCTTTAGCAATCGTTTTTTCAGCAGCCTTTAATTCTTCAAATGGTGAAGGTTTTTCTTCTCCTTTTTCATAGCTTAAGAAAGTATCATATATACTTTCAATTTCATATTTAGGCCATTCCAATTTATCTATATGGGCTTTTAGATAAATTGTTTTACAGTTGTCGAACTTTGTCTTTAGTTTACCAAGAAGCTCGTTTTTCTGTGTACTTGAGAGGTTTTTAAATTCAGATTTCGGTATATTATGTTCTTGAGAATTCGTAAGTCCCCAATTCCATTGCCAAAAATCATTCCAAGTTTCAGGACTTCCAGGAGACAAGTTTTTCGATTGTACCCCTGCTTTCGAATATAGTATCTGCCAATCGGATAATTTATAGGTAAAGTCGGAATCAACTCTATTATCTTTATTTCCAGAAATAACCACACTTATTTTTGATGGTTGAATATTGTCAAACCTTTTTAATAGGTCTGGATACTTTTCTAAATCTTTTCGGTTTAATATTTTACCGGTACCAAGTATAATTGAACCGGATGCCTCCCATTTAAACGAGTAAAACTCCAAAGGTTCACCTAAAAAATCCCACCACTGGATGCCTAATGTAAAACTATCCATTAAACCTTTAGGTTCTACTTCATTAGAAATCGCACTGCTGGTAATAGATCCAATAAATCTATTTTCTGTATCTCTATTAAATTCTGTCTGCGAAAAACTACGTGTAAACATTAGTACACCAAATAACAGTAGTAATAGTTTATTCATGTTTGGAGGAGGGGTTAACTTATAGCGTGTAAATTGTTTTTAAGCTTATACAACGTGTTTGTATGTAGTTTGTTGCACGTGGGGGTGGCACTTAACTTAGCTAATACACACCAAACTTAAAATCCGCGAGGATTTTTAGAAGTAGGCGGGAACAAGCAATTACTTATAGCCATTGTTGGCATTAGTTATTTTTAAATTCCGAATGTTTTGGTTATTAGCACTTTGTATTTTTCCGAATCTTTTTTAAATTTTCTAGCTGCCGTAATCCAAATAATTATTCCGAAAGCAATAACTAGTCCACCAAAAATATAAGTTAGAGGTTGATTGTTTGTCGTTAGGAATAGTCCAAGAATAAGTCCCAATCCAAGAATAAGATGAGTTATTATTATTAATATTATTAAAAAGTGCTGTTTGAATGAAATTTTAACTTCTGTTATATTTTCAATATTATTTTCTACTAATTCACCATTAACAACAGTCCAATTTTGGAATGCATAATACCAAGGATACAAAATCCTCTTACGGAAACTAAAAGTATTAGTGTTTTTGTTATCAAATGAAAATCCTCCAATAGAGTTAAGTTCAGATGTTAGTTTTTCAATAACTTCTTTCGGTCGATTTTTTAACTTAAAATTCCAATTTTTCATATTTTTCGCTATTGTTTTTAATGTTTGCCAACGTTTTAGCTATGAACAGTTCGGGGCACGCCGTCTGCCACAGTAGCGGGCGTGTTGGCGTGTTGGCATTGCTTTCCGCCACGCACATAGCGAAATCTTTTGGTTTTGTTTTTCTTTTTTTGTTCGAAAGCAAAAATTGAATATTTCGCTGACGCGTAATTTTCAATTTTGCGACATCATAAATATACGCAGACCATTCTATTTAGCCCAAAAGCCCTATGTTTTCTTATATATTGTTATAAATAAGTTTTCCATTAATGAATTTTTGTCTCTACTAATCTTTCATCATCTGGCACATAAATGATTTCATCCCACTGGTCATATATGTTACCAGTTATTTTCTTAACTTTCTCACCACTCGAACCATAACCAATGTCATAATAATCTTGTTTTTCACGAATTATGATTGATTCGTATACCTCATTAAGCCCAAGTGCCTTCTTAATAAACTTGATTTTTTCTATATCTTGAGAATTTGGATGATAAAAAGATACATTAGTAGATGCAGAATCTTGATTCAAAACTAATATTCTATGAATGTCATTGTTTAGTAAATCTACATCCAAACCATAGTAATAATTTGAATTTAATGGCGCATATTTTATTATTTGCTCAAATCGAACAAAATACTTTTTCTTGTTTTTATAAACCCTAATGGTATCAATCAAGCTATAGTTAAAACTTGTATCTCCTAAAAGGGTTAAATATTTATTGATTTCTTTTTTTGCTAATCTAATTGTTGTTACCCGGTCAAGCTTATCTAATTTCTCGTAAGTCAATTTTTCTTGTGCTGATAAATCCAAGGTAATAAGAATTATGGCTAATATTAATAGTTTATTCACTTTAACGTTTTTTAATTATTTATAACGGTCTAGTATAACCGTCAGTTACGGGTTAATATGCGTTAATTTTCGGTTAAGAACTGGTGTTAGCAATTCCAAGTGGATTTGGACGTAGTCGAATCCGCCGTAATTGCGGTTATACATTGTGGTGTGCAGTTTTTCATTCATAATTCAGTTCTTTTCTGTATTCCGATTTGGTTTTCAGTTTGATGTTCTCGACAGTTTTCATTCGAGTAAATTCCGTTGAATCAATTTCCGAAACATTTGACAATTCCATTATTGAGTTTTCCTTATAGCCCAATTCTTTAGATTCCGCTTTTTTGTCAATCCGCCAATACTTTTTTTCATCGTTGCTTTTTGAAGTCGCAAGAATATAGTTTTTATTAAATCCTAGAGTTTCAATATCTTTTATAATCGTAATATTTGATTTGTAAGGTTCGTCTGGATTTACTGGGATTACAATACTGTTAAAAGCTGGTTCAACCATATAGTAAAAGTCAGAGCCTAAATCTATATCTCCATACCAATTCATTTGGCAAGAGTTGAGAGAAATTAAGGTCAATAAAATCAGTAATTTATTTCTCAAATTTCACGTTTTTTAAATTGCACACAACAATTGTATAAGCGTACCATGGTACGTTTATTTCTTTTTTAGGTGTAATTTATTAAATATCAATAAAACAGGTATTTATAGGGTATCGGTATACTAACCGTATACGATAGGATTACCAACCTAAAATATCATCCAAAATGAATACACTAAAATTATAAAGTGAATGAAGAACCCATATATACAAAAATTGAAATCTTTTTTTTTCTATTTTAAGGTATAAATAATATGACGCATAAATTGTTCCCGATAAAAAAGTGACTATGATATAAATTAAATTGTAATAGTGTATTAAGCTAAATGCAAGTGACGAAATAATTATAATAGTATTAACTTTTATCTTTTTAAAAAAGGAAAGTATTTCAATGATTAAGTATTGGAATAAAAAAGTTTCTATTAATGGTCCAATTATAACTGAAAGAACAAAGATTTCAGTTAAAGACATATTTTCATCAAATACGTTTAATATTTCAGGATTATAAATTGTTACTATATATGAAACAATTAAATGAAAAACTAAATCTATACTAAAAACAACAAAAAAAAGAGGAACACGATTTGTTTTCCTCTTTAAATAGTAAATATATTTAATCATATTTTTTATGCATGACTTCCTGTTACATGCCCCAAAGCAAGATGGTTATCCATATCGGCGACAAACTCCTTTACTTTATACCATGCTTTACCTGCCATTCTTCCTAAATCTCTAAACAACCCTCCTTCATTAATAAATTTCATTTCATTTGTATCTAATACAGAAACATTAAATTTTTCAATATTTTTCATAATTTAAAATTATTTGTTGTTAACAAATATTTATTCGCAATTACCCTCAGCAAATCCTGCCTTAAACTCAGAAACAGCATCATAAACTCTTGCCCATTCTATAAATCTACCTCCCCGGAATTCTGCTTCCACCATCAATTTTAATAAGTTCTTCAGTATTCAATACTTGAACGCCAAAATTTTGTAAATTTTTCATAAAAAAGCGTTTTTTAATTAGTAAGATTCGTTATTATGAACTCATATATAGCTACAAGTCCAGCGATAATTCCAATTAACCAAGCTAATATTTCAACCCAAGATTTTTTCTTAGTTTCCTTAGCTGTTTTGTGGACAGTTTTTTGTGTAATCGGGCTTTTTAAATCCATTTTTTCAGATGACTGATTTACTTGTCCGATTGTTGAACCAGAAAAATCATTTATGAAATCAGATTTGCTATTTTCGTTTTCCGACCAATCAAGGAACTTTTCCCAAGATTTAAGTTCTATTAACTTTGTTATATATTTTCTATTACTTAGATCGCAAGCATACCCAAACCTAGTAGGCTTATGTAAAACTCCGAGGTTTTTAAGGTTAATAATCAATTCGGATATTTCATTCGGACTGTCTTTGGTTAAAGTAATGGATTTTCCGTTTTTTAAACTTTCTAAAGTTTGAATGGTATTTTCGTCCATTTTTAATGTTTCTCCCTTTAATTCAGTTATTTCTCTTTCGTATTTTTCGATTCCGAGTCGAGTTATTTCTAATTTAGGGTGTCCTCTAAAAGGCGGTGTTTTTCCAGACCCCATTAAGCGTTTTTGCTTAAAAATAATAAGTCCATCTTTTTTTAATTCCTTGGCAATTCGAGTCGATTTTTCTTTATCTGGACATATATGCGAAATTTCTAAAAAACCTTTGTCTTGATTTTTATATAGGTACTCTAAAATTGAATCGTATATATTCATTTCAAATGGTTGCCAACGGTGTTGCTATGAGCAATAGCGTCCCGCAGGGCGTTATTGCGTATAGGTTTTGTTGGGCACAGTTATTTTCATTTTCTTTTATTAATCCGGTTATAAGAATGTTTCAAGGACAACTCCAACATTCGTTTCCGAAAGCATTATTAGCAGCATCTTGGGCTGAATACCAAGCATTTGCTGCATTATCCGAAGCTTCGCTGGCATAATCAGCCGCATTCCTTGCATAACTCGCAGCATCGTCTGCATTGTTTGCGGCTCGGCTAGCTTCGTATTCGGCATCTTGAGCAGCGTCAATTGCTTTTTCAACCCGCGTCTGCAAGTAAACATTATGGCCAATCAGTCCTACTACTAATAGTATCAATAGATTTTCTCTGTTAAATATTTTTTTCATGGTTTGTTTTTAATTGTGCCTAACGGTTTGGCTATGAACAGTACGGGGCCCGCCGTCTGCGACAGTAGCGGGCGAGTTGATGCGTTGGCATTTGCTTTCCGCCACACCCATAGCGAAATCTTTTGGTTTTGATTTATTTTTTTATTGTCCAAAGCGAAATCCCAAAGATTTTGCGGACTTCATAAATATACCCAAACATTAGCTTAAGCACCTAAGCCCATATTGTTTATAGGTTTTATTGTAAAACGTTATTCGTTTGTCAGTCTACCGTAAAATGAATTTTCACTAACATTGTTTAATGGAATTGACTCCGAATTTCCATTTTCAACATCAACTATTAATATATACTTATCTTCACTTTGGTCATTATCATAAAGACCTATTACTTTATTATCAGCACTATCAAACACGATATCTGTAAAATAAAGTGAGTCGAAATTTAATGTAGCAACAATTTGAGAAGTTCCGTTAGTTTTGTCAATCTCTACAATTTGTTTGGGTTCAGAGCTGTTACCAGAACCAAAATATTTATATGAGTAGAGCTTATTATCGTTTCCAACAGTCAGTCCAACATATTTTGAATTTTCGCTAACATTGTTTAATGGAATTGACTCCGAATTTCCATTTTCAACATCAACTATTAGTATATATTTATCTTCACTTTGGCCATTATCGTAAAGACCTATTACTTTATTATCAGCACTATCAAACACGATATGTGTCAAATAAATTGAATCGAAATCTAATGTTGAAACAATCTGAGAAGTTCCGTTAGTTTTGTCAATCTCTACAATTTGTTTGGGTTCAGAGCTGTTACCAGAACCAAAGTATTTATATGAATAAAGTTTCGCATCGTTTCCAACAGTCAGTCCAGCATATTTTGAATTTTCACTAACATTGTTTAATGGAATTGATTCCGAACTTCCATTTTCAACATCAATAATAAGTATATATTGGTCCTCCTCTCGATTATTGTCATAAAGCGCTATAATTTTATGATTAACACTATCAAACACAAGACTCTGTATATAAATGGTGTTGTAATTTAGTGTTGCAACAATTTGCGTGTTTCCGTTCGTTTTGTCAATCTCAACAATCTGTTTAGGGTTAGAACTGTCTTCAGAACCGAAGTATTTATATGCGTAGAGTTTTAACTCCAACTTAATTGTTATATTCCCAATTACCGTTGAATTATCATTATTTATAAACACTATTTCTCCCGAAGTTGTATTGTTTGGGATTTGAACTTTAATTGTTGACGAAGTGATTTCGTTGATTATTCCATTGACTCCATTGATTTGGACGACATAGTTATCATTTGGATCAAAGTGTTGTCCGTTAATTGTAATTATATCTCCAATTTTTGCTTCACTTGGAGAAATACTGCTTACAATTGGTGCTTGTTCTTGTTCTTGTTCCTGTATCTGTTCTTGTTCCTGTTCAGTTTCTAAATTATTGTCGTTTGTACAGCTAATACAAAGAAGAATAAGAATAATAAAGTAATTAAATTTGGTCATATATTGCTATGGTTTTAATGTGTTACAACGGTCTTGTATATGACTTGTACCGTGTGAATTAGCTATTATTTTTCGGTTTAATCACAAGCCATATTTTTTAATTTTACTATTTATATTTTTATTGGAAATCGTCAAATTTAAAAATTTGGGGTCTTTCCAAATATGCCTTAAATTCGATTAAGCAGCTAATTAGTTATGAGCTACATACGTTGTTGTAGCACGTTTTTTTATTATTAAAATGGTAAACCATCATAATCTTCTTCTTTTTCTTTATCGAAAGATTTTAAACTCAAACCTTCAAGTTCGTATTTCCAAGCTATTTTATTGAATGGGTTCAAAAACCTTGTTTCTTTTAGGTTCTCGTTCTCCACTATTTTATCTTGTAAATATTCTACTTTTTCTTTGGGTAAATCTTTAATTTTTTCCAATGCTTTAAGTCTTTCAATTGCCTGATTAGCAGTGTTTGAAAGTAAAATCAATTCAACTAGAGTATTTAAATACTTGGTTTTTGTTTTAATGTTTGTTGATATTATCTCAAAAATTCCTTCGGCAACTTGTCCAACATTTTTACCAACAGCTTGAAATCCTTGAAATTTTCCAATGAAACCGTAAGGGTCAAGTTCTTTTCGAATTGGAATGATTAAAACATTTCGTCCAATAGCAACTCCAACTTCTTGGTCAGTCCAATTACTGTCTTTAAATCCAGGCATAAGAACTGCACAAAGTGCATCCATTGAGAATAATCCTTTTTCAATTTCGTCTTGCCATTCTTTTGTCGGCTCGATATCTTCGTGAGCAACAAAAGAAGAAATTCCGTATTTCTCCAGTTCTTTTTTTAAAATTCCAATTGTCTTTTTAAAACTAGCTAAATGACTAACGAAAAGCTTAAAATGTCCAGGTTTCCAAAATGTAGCTTCACTTTCTTTTATAATTGGAATTTGAGAAACAGCAGGATGTTCAATACCTAATTCTGATGCCATTTCTAGTATAATCTCATCTTTTACTTTTGGTAGAACTTCTTGAACATAAACATATTTGCTATTATATGTCGGCTGGTGATTAGTCGGAATTCCGTAACTTTCAAAATATCCATCAATTTCTACAAACTTCATTCGGTCTTGAAGTTCTCTTCCAATCAAATTGATAATTTCTATTTTCTGCAGTTTTTTCATCAAATGTGCTACAACAATTGTACAAGCGTACCTCGGTACGTTTATTTCTTTTTTAGGTGTAATTCATTAAATATCAACAAAACAGGTATTCCATAGGGTTTATCAGTATATTAACCGTATACGATAACGTTACAAACGACTAAAATTGTATTAAAATAGATCTCAACATCTTTCTACTATACCGGCATAACCTTACTACCTAACCATAGCTTTGTTTTGTAAAGCGTATACATTTACAGACTTTCTATAAATAGAAAGCTCCCCTCAAATTAACTATTTTTTTGAAAAAATCTTTTACGGAAAAGCGTAATCACCTAAAACATATTATTCATCCATAGGGTTTGCTTAAATCAATTATTCGTTTCAGGTATTTGTAGGGTAGCTGGAATGGTGCGGTAGAGCCAGTCTTAGGTAAGCTCATCTAGTTCATGGGGTTCAGGAAGATAAACACCATAGGATTTGAACAGGCCAACAAGGTGATGCACCTCTCGTCGATCTGTAACCTGAAGAAGTACCTGAAATTCGAACAAAAACGAGTAAAAAGTGGAGCAGGAAAGCTTGCTTTGTCATTTTTATAAAAAACAGGTGCCAAGAACCTGAAAGAACACTTGTAGGGTTGCCTAAAAATCCAGATCCCCCAGTGTCCTAAAAACAAAAAGCCCCTAAAAAAAGGGCTTAAAAGAGGTCTTTTTTTGCTGTTCAAGGGCTCGTTCAACAGTTACCATTGTTGCCCACAGTATTTTTAATTCGTAAGTGTTAATTCGATTGCCATAAGGCTATACTTTTCTTCATTTTTTTTATTTGTTCCAACGTTTTTCCAAACTTTTTTCCACTTTCCTTGATTAAAAATCCAACTATTTTCGTCGGTTTCAGCAGGTATAGTTCCGATTGCAGGTTCATAAGAGATTCCATCTATTTTTTTCCTTGAACCTTCCATTGTATATTTATATTCATACTTATTATCCTCAATAATTAACCATTCAATTGCAATAAAAAATCCATTTTCGGGAAATTCAATATTTAATTCAGAAATATCGATTTCAGTTGTTTTTTTTCCTTTTTTGGCAATTCCAATTATATTTTGGTCATAAATATAATTTTCTGGCTCTCCTTTTTCGTTTGCTCCATAAAGTCGAATATTAAATTTTGAATCTTTTACATCACTTCTTGTTAGAACTCTTATTTTTTTTAGAAATGGTGTTTTTTCATATTTGTCATTATATTTAAAAAATCTAGCTGTAATCCACGGTTTTATTCCGCAACCAAAGTAATGATTGATTTTAGACTTTTTAAATTCTCCGATTATAAATTCTTGTGTTGATTTTTTAGAACTAATAATCACTTCGTCTAATTCAGTTGTTATGGGTTTTAATTCAAGTATCTCTTTTATTACATCCGAGGATATTTTTTTTGTTTCAAAACCGATTGCAGAAAAAAGAATGATTTTCGTGCTATCAATTTCCAATTTAAATTCTCCTTTTTCGTTTGAAGTTGTTCCGACATTTTCATTTTCTACCCAAATATTTACGTAAGGTATCTTTTCTTTAGTTTCGCTGTTAATAATCACTGATTTCAACTGACAAAAACTAAAGTTTGAAATGAATAAAAATGTTATCGCAAGTAGTTGCTTCATATTGTGGGCAACAAGATCATAACCTTGTTTTGTAAAGCCTCTAATTTACAGACTTTCTATAATTAGAAAGTCCCCCTCAAATTAACTATTTTTTAAAAAAAAATCTTTTACGGAAAAGCGTAATCACCTAAAACATACTATTTAACCCTTTATAGAAGATCCATCATTTGGTTTTATAAAAACATTGATTGCCACCCTTCGTAAAAAACAGGAGGTATGGCCATAAAATGATGTGTCTCTACTTGTAGTAAAAAATTAATCTGTGCCCTTATACGTCAGGTTTTGGAGGTTTATTTCCCCAATTTTTTTGGTGAGCCCAGCATCGGAATACAGTTCCATAATAGGGTCCAGTAAATGATAGGTGTATTTTGGCGCATAAATCGTGGGATTCTCGGGTCGGAACCCTTCATAAACGACCTTTACTTTTACCACCATTTGTGGGTTCTTTGTTTTATCGTTTATCAAAGCTTCGGCCGCGGCCGGATCCATTTTAAAGAGCACCTCGGCATTTATATGCTCTACCTGTTGTGTTTTATTAAAGATTTGCTGCCCATAAGGTGTCTTGGGAAGAAACTCAAAAAAATAATTATCCCTCGTACTTCCAAAATCCATACTATAACTAGACCTCCTTTTGGTGGGCAGTTGCACCCAAAATCCATTTTTGTCGAAATCATAAGATCCTTTGAACTCCAACGGAACAACAAATTGAAAATCTTCCGTAGCATCCTCAAAAAATGTTTGGGTCCATTGCAGTATTTTATCCAGATACTTTTCTACAAATGCCACATATTTTTCATTCTCGGTAAAATCATCGGCATATTGCCCTCCCCATTTAGATACAATGGGAGCATTACCGTCACCGTTGCGATCATTCATAAAATATTCCTTTTTCAAGGCATCCGTGCCCATTAAAAATGCAAAATTCATTAGGTAGCCTTGTGCCATATTGGATTTTACCTCATCTTCTACCAAGGGTTTACTAATGGGGGTGAGGGCCGTTCTGTCCATTACCTTAAAATGATTCTTTAGGGTATGCATTCGTGCCAATAACAAAAAAGCATTATAACCCATTTTCATTTTTACTCTTTTCTCATTGACCTCGGGAGTCGATACGGGTATTTTGGGATTGTTGGGCATGGTATAAAAATTACAGGAACCGAATCTTGGAAGCCCCTTAAATTTTTGAACGTACACATCATGAAACGCCGGATCTGGCGATTTATACACCAAATAATCCGATTCGTTAAAAGTGGTCGTCGATTGCGGTACGGTAGTAGGCGGTACGACTTTGTTTTCATCGGTTTTGACGGTTCCCAATTCTTTTGCCCCCTCCTCTTTCTTTGTTGTACCCTTGTTTTCGGTAAAAATATCATCTACCTCTTTATTGGCTTTCTCGGTAAGTTTTTCTTCAGCTTGCTGTTTCAGTTTTTTAAAAAACTGGGCATTGACCCGGGGTGCCATTATAAAGAACAACATTCCCATTACCACCATAATTGTACGACTGCTTCCCATCGATCAGTTTTTAAGATTTGTACTATTAATATCTACCTCTCCCATTTTATCGGTAAGTGCCACGTCCTTATAAATTTCAAGGATCGGACTCTCCAGTTCAAATTCCCATTTTACAGAGGTTGTATTGTTGGGCTTGGGGTTTACAAGCACCTTGAACACTACATATACCGGTGACCGAAGAGTTAACTTGTAGGTCTTCGCCTTATCGGCATCCATGGGCAGGAATATTTTTTTGCCCTGGTGCCTTATTGCTTTTTCGTTCTCGGTGTAGGGTAAAAAATTGGACTGATGTAGTATGAAGTCCCCTCCGATGGAAAATAGATTGCCTATCCAATATCCCTTTTCCTTAAAATCATATTTTTCGCCCACCAAACCCTTTGCCACATAATAGGCGACCTCGCTATCATTGGTATAAAACGATTGGCTCCAATTTTTAAGGGTATCGAAGTATTCCTTTACAAAGGTGGTATAGCTACGGTTCTGGGCAAATTCATTTGTAGACGTACCGCCCCAATACGAAACAAATATCCTCTCCCCTGCCCGATTGTAAAAACTACAGGGGGATGGTGCTTCGGAATCACAGAAATATTCTTTCAATTTTTCGTCGGATAGTGTTTCCCCAGCGAGAATCCTTAAACTATTTTGGGCAAATTCTGAATTCTTTTTGGCAAGGTCGCCTGCCGTATTTTTATGCTTGGTCAATTTAGACCGATCCATATCCTTAAAAGTATCCTCTAAAAATTTTAACTCTAAAAGGGCTTTATAGGCATTATTGGTAATCAGGGCATTTGATCCACTTTGAAAATTGAGTTCACCATATCTTGGCAGGCCATTATATGCCTGTATTACAATATCCCTAAAATCGTTGGAAGGTGCCTTGAACCTTAATACCTCTTGGTCTTGAAGACTTGGGTCTACCTTTTTCACCTGTGTTATCGTTGGTGTTGTTTTGGTATCGCCCCCTGTTTTTACATTATCGTTTACGGTAGTTTCCGTTTCCCCGTTTAATAGCTGGTCCGATTTTTCACCGGCGGCCTCTACTACCCTATCCTCTACATTCTTTTTTAATTTTTTTAAAAATTGGGCATGCACGGCGCTTGGTGCCAAGAAGCCCGTTATGGCAAAAAGTAGTACAAAACGTGCTTTTATATTTTTAATTTTCATCATTGTCTCTTATCTGGTTTTGGATACCATGGTGTTTATGTCAATTTCGCCTACTCTATTGGTAAGCGCATCATCGGTATAAATTTCAATAACCGGACTGTTGAGGGTAAAGGTGGTCTTTAGCTGGTCGGCCCTATAGTTTTCGAGTCCGTTCAGCTGCCCCGTGACGTCAAAAACTAAAAACAGGTATTGATATTTTTCCGAAAAGGTCTCCGCTTTTTCAGGGGACATTTTTAAGAGGATGGATGAACCGTTGGGATGCACCAATTTTCTTTCCGACGAATTACTGGGCTGAAGGCCAAACCACCTCAACAAAAAGCCGTTGTTACTAAACTCACCGGTACGTAACCAGTAACCGCCCTCTTTAAAATCGTAGGTTCCCAAATATGTTTTGGCTACGTAATAACCGTTAATTTTATTATCGGGATATAGGGTTTTTGCCCATTCTTGCACCAACGGAAACTTCTCTTTTACAAACGAGGTGTATGCCCTTAACTTTTGAAACTCCGAAGCTCCCCTTCCGCCCCAGTACCTTATATTTCTAGGCTCATTGTAATACCCCTCTTTAGGGAATACCCTGCCACAATCCTCTTCTTTTGTATTGCAGAAAAATTGGATCGCCTGTTCGGTAGTGCAAAGGGCATTCGCCAGGTTGAGCACGTGCTGCTGTGCGGTGTAGGATTTCTGCTCCTTGTCGTACATGTTAGGTGTACGCACGGTGAAATAGTCTTTATCCATTGCCGCCAACATATCTTCTTTGAACCGTATCTTTAAAAGTTCGGTAAAGGCATGTCTGCTGGCATTGTTATGGCTAAAACGTTTATCCATTTCAAAATAGGACGCTTCGTTGTTCTTTACATAGCTACCATCCGATTTGACATAATATCCATCTTGGAGGCCAAACCTCAGTTTGCCATTGTGGGTCTGTAGCGACAGGTCTATAAAACTTGAAGAAGGAGCGGCAAAAACTTTTTCTTCCCCTTGTCCCCAAACCGAAAAATGTACTGTTAGCAGTATTAGAATAATTAGGAACTGTTTCATAATTTAATTGGTTAGGTCTGCCAGAGACAAAGTTTTAAAGTGTTGTGTCAGTGCCTCGTCCGTATACAATTCCAAATCGGCACTTTCGTGGGAGTAATTAAATTCTATGGCCTTAGAGACTGACTCCATGGGCTTGTTAGACCGTTGTAACTTTATTTTTTTTACGGCATACAAGCGCTTTATGCCCTCTTTTTGAAATCGTTCTGCCGTTTGCTCATCTATGTGAAGTAAAAATTTCAGGGTCTTGCTCCTATCTACCGAGTTTTGAAGTGCCTCCTCGAACGGTTTCACCGGTTTGAAGACCACTTGATTTAAGATACCCTGCTTCCTAGTAAAAATGTTGTTGAGCATTAAAGAATGGTATGCGGTATATCCCTTTTTATCAAAATCATAATTATTACCAATGTTCAGCATAGAAACGTGGTAGCCGACCAGTTCATCGTTTTCCATTACATTTTTGCTCCAATCTAAAAGTGGATCTAAACAGTTATCTACAAAAGATGTATAATTACGAAGCCGTTCAAATTCGTTCTTGCCTTGGTTGGCATTCTTACATTCATCTGCCAAGCACAGGTTAGGTGCCACCTGACTCCGTAAAAACCGCTGTAAGAAGGCGGAATTGGATTCTTTTTCGGACATATTGGAGGTCAATGTGGTTAACCGCTCCCGATCCAGATCCTCCATAAACGGCTGTAAATATTTTAAGCCGACCAATAGCGAAAGATTATTTTTGCCCGTAGTTACAAGCTTGTTTTTATCATTACTCACAGGATTTTTGCCCCCACGAACCGGTCTAACCGTTCGCATTCCCTGTCTTATACCGCCAGTTTGTTCGCGATACATATTCGGAACCCCAAAACGTGGCAAGCCCTTATGGGCCTGTAATGTGATGGAAGCAAACTTATCGGAAGGTGCTTGGTAGACCACCATCTCTTTATCATTTATAGACTGTGCATTACCAGAAAGCACTCCCAAAAAACACAAAACAATCAACAAACATGACCTTACCATAACTTTGCCTTTATATTTTTAATTCCAAGTAATGGTCCCATCCATGGTTAAAATGGTATCATCATCGGTGTTGATTACCGTAGTACCATCAAAAGTGACGCTCTTGCCCTCAAAATCAATTGCGAATCCATCGCCACAGGCAGTAAAAAAGTTTAGATAGGGAGAGGAACAAGCATGCCTGTACTCTTCACCATCTTTTACGATGGTCATGGAAATACTTTTGTCGATATCGGCTGAACCTCCGGTAGAAAAATCAGCCGCTACGATGACGAATCCGTTCTGGTCATCGTCATAAACAAATTCATCATCGACCACAGAAATATTCTCCGACATGAGTATGACAGATTTATCGGTTCCTGTAAGAGAGGCATTGGCAACCTCAATATTTGCTACGGTTAACGAGGTTCCCAATTCAGACGTCTCATCACCGGACAATGTAATATTGCCCTGTGCCCCGTTGGAAACAACTTCCTCTTCTGTACTATCATCCGACCCACAACCAAAAATGAGAAAGAAGGTTGAACAGTACAGTACATTTTTAATGTTCTTTATCATGTGGCTACTCAATTATACGGTTTGGTTATGCCCAAGCTATCAATTACGACCGGTTTGTGCCATAAGCAATTATTCTACGTATCCATTTGCCATTTTACCGTGGTAATTGTTCAAATATTCGTAAACACAGGTATAACAGTCTATTAATCGAACAAAAAGTTTAAATTTGGATATAACCAACCGCATAGCATGCCCCGACCAACTAAAAACAAGTATTGTTTTATACTTATCTGTTTGGTACATTTTTTTGGTACCTCTCAGCAAAATAAACTAGACTCCTTAAAGAACGAGTTACAAACTCACACCTTAAAAGATACCATACGAGCAGGCCTGCTTATTGAGCTAGCGAGTGAAATGACCTATTCCGAACCAAATGAGGGATTTTCATTCATAGAAGAGGCCCTTACCATATCTAAAAAAAATGGATGGATCAAAGGTGAGGCCTTGGCCCAACGCCAAAAAGGAAATTTATATTACGTTTTGGCGGATAATCTAAATGCTTTGGACGCCTACCAACAGGCTTTGGTACTCAGTAAAAAAATAACGGACAAACAACTGGAATCCAGCATTTTAAGCAATCTTGGAAATATACATGCAGATTTAAAGGAATACGACCGTGCCCTAGAAAATTACGGCGCCTATCTAGAAACGTCACAGGCAATGGGCAACCGGGCGGAAGAAATCAAGGCGCTTTCCAATATTGCCATTATCTACAATGACACTGAAAATTTTGAAGCGGGTGTATCTTACTTGAACAAGGCTCTCACATTGGCCAAGGAAGAGGGAAACGATTTGTTCATAGCGGCCATTACCAACAATTTAGCCTTGGCGTATAAAAATTTGGGGGAGCATCAAAAAGCTCTTTTCCACTATAAAGAAGCTATGGCCATGGCCCAAAAAATAGGCAATAAATACATAGAGGCCTCTGCGCTGAACAGTATCGGAAAAATAAACGTATTGTTGAAAAACTATGCCGTTGCCGAAACAAACGCTAGCAAAGCGCTTTCCCTTTCCAAAGAAATCGGGGCCGTGGAGTGGGAAGCCGATTCCTGGGAAGTCTTAAGTAAGGTTTATGAGCAAGATGGTAAAATGGCCGAAGCTTTGAATGCCTACAAAAAGCATATACAATTAAGGGACAGCGTACTAAACGAAGAAAAGAAATCGGAATTGACCCGTAAGGAAATGCAATTTCAGATGGAACGCCAGCAAGCGGTGGCCAACGAAGAGATCAAACGGCAGCAACTGGTAAAAAATATCTATTTGATCGGCGCCATTTTATTAGTGTTGCTGGCCGTCTTCGGTTATTATATTTACAAGCGTAGACGCGATGAGCTAGAAAAAAAGAAGACCGCCGAATTCAATGCCAGGGTATCGGAGACGGAGCTTAAGGCCCTGCGCTCGCAAATGAATCCCCATTTTATTTTTAACTCCCTCAATTCCATCAGCGATTTTATTTCTAAAAACGATATTCAACAGGCAGATGACTACTTGGTCAAATTCTCTCGGCTGACACGGGCAATTCTAGAAAACTCAGAGAAAAAATCGATTCCCTTAAACGAGGACCTTGAACTGATGGAACTATATATGCAGATAGAGGCCATACGTCTAGAAAACAAATTGCACCATCAAATTACGATCGACCCAGATATTGAACCCAACAATACGCTGGTTCCCCCACTAATTTTACAACCCTTTATAGAAAATAGTATTTGGCATGGTATTGCCCCTAAAAACGGAGATGGCCACATAGATATTAAAATTAAAAAAGAGGGCGATATGCTAAAATATGTGGTGGATGACAACGGTGTAGGGCAACCCAAAAAGAATATGAGTGAGAAAAAATCGAACGGATCTTACGGCATTAAGATCACCAAAAACCGAATCGATATTCTGAGCCATCTAAAAAATAAAAAGGGATCCGTTAATTTGATGGATAAACCAGAAGGGGTACGCGTAGAAATAACACTTCCCTTAGAACTTCAATTTTAAGAACAGCATGTTAAAAGCATTAATAGTTGATGATGAACAACACTGCATCGACCGCCTAGAGCGGTTGTTAGAATCCAGCACCTACGATATACAAATTGTAGGTTATTGTAAAACCGTTGACGAAGCAAAAAAGGAAATTGCCAAAATTACCCCAGATATTCTGTTCTTGGACGTACAACTGGGAAACGAGACCGGTTTTGATCTCTTGTCTCAATTAAACAGTATAGATTTTGAAGTGATTTTCACCACCTCTTATGACAAATATGCGTTAAAGGCCATTAAATTCTCTGCCTTGGACTATCTGTTAAAACCAATAGATAATACGGAGCTTGACAATGCCCTACAAAAGTTACGGCAACAAAGAAGCCTGAAAGAAGCTTCAAAAAAAATAGATGTCCTATTTCATAATTTTAAAGAGAGCAACGCGTCCTCTAAAAGAATAGCGATACCCACCGTAGAAGGTTTTACGATGATGGACACCAAAGAGATCATCAGGTTTCAATCGGATACAAACTACACCCATATACATACGCTATCGAAGAAAAAGATAACCGCCTCAAAAACCATCAAGTATTTTGAGGAAATACTAGACGAAAACATGTTTTTTAGAGTCCATAAATCGCATCTCGTCAACTTGGGTTATATAAAAACCTACACCAAAGGAAAAGGAGGCTACATAACCTTGTCCGACAAAACCAAAATAGAGGTTGCCGTGAGAAGAAAAGACGAACTGTTGCAAAAACTACGGGCTTAGATGACCTTTTAGAAAAGAACTACTCGCATTAAGAAAAAAATGTATCGCTGTTTTTAGGATTGATTTATGTTTGCAATATGCTCAAAAAAGTGATTTTTGTAGTACTCACGGTGCTCTGTTCTTCTTTGGCCCGTGCACAGCTTCCGGTAACACTTCATCTTACAGAAAAAGATGGGCTTCCGGACCTGGAATGCTATAAAATAATTCAAGATCAAGATGATTATATCTGGCTCGCGAGTAACTCGGGACTCTACAGCTATAATGGGGAAGTCTTTTCAGAATATAAAATAACCGATCAAAAAGGACGATCTGTTTTTGGTGTTTCCGAAGATGAACAAGGTACCATTTGGTGCAATAATCTGCACGGTCAAATTCTATATGCCCCCAAAGGACAAGATTTAAAGCTTTTCAAGGACCTAAACCCTAACTTAAAGGGAAATTTGGCCCAGTTGCACCATATGCAAAATAACCTCATCGTTATTTGGGAGGGCGGAATTCTAAGTATAGACAAAAGTACGGCCAACACCACTTTTAAATACACCATGGATATTCTCTACTCACAAGTGGTCGACGGCAAACTCTATTTCATAACCCTTACCGGGGATATCTATAAGCTCGTTGAAAATGAATTGTTGGCGTTGCATAAATCTAAACCCGTACAAAATATCCGAAATCCTTATTTCATTAAAATCGATGATCGGGTGGCCATCAGTTATATAGGAAACGGGGAGCGAAAAATTAACATTATAGACGAATCGCATGGCATACTGCCCTACGCTGGTTTTGATGCCATAGCAGATGCAAAAATAAACCAGGTTCGGTATCTAGACGATGAACTTTGGTTTGCCACGGACCATGGTATTTTTATCTATCGAAAAAATAAAGAAAAATATCTTTTGGGCGAGCAACTGTTGGCTCCCTATTTTGTAACAAGTCTTTTGAAGGACAAAGATGATAATTACTGGATCTCTACTTTAAGAAACGGTGTTTTTTTGATTCCGAATATCGCCCTTAAAAAGATGCATCTAGATTGGCTGCAAGGAAGTATATCATCCATCATCAGGGCCAAATCGTTTTTGGTCATGGCTACTACAAAAGGTGAAATTGTTCTGATGGACCAACAAAGTAAAAAAATTACCGATACGTTCAATTTACCCAAACCAAATGCCATCGGAAAAATATTCTACGACCCGTTTTCACATACGGTGATCATTAGCATAAATGGCGAGGAATCATACAAACTGGACCTAGAGACAAAAAAATTGTTCCCTTTGTATAAAAAATACAATGTCTGTAAAGATTTGGCTTTTATAAACGAATCTAAAAGCATCTATCTTACATACAACAAAGCCGTTTTGTACGATCAACCAAGGTACGGTGCCCTTAATGCAAAAACTATTTTAACAAAACGGCCCTACTCGGTCGTATATGACCATGATTCGAAAAACAGCTACATCGCCTATATCGATGAATTAATCCAGTACGATAGTATATGGAACCCCACTCCTATTACCTATAAAGACCGCTCTTTATATTTGTCTAACTTGGAACAGACCACAAACGGCATTGTCTGGGGCACCAGCAATGAACATGGGTTAATAGGTATTAAAAACAAAAAGGTCGTAAAAAAGTACGGAACAAAAAGTGGATTGTTGAGTACCAACATACAAAACCTAAAAAGCGATGGCAACATATTATGGATTACCTCACAAAAAGGAATTCAAAGAATAGATACAGCTACAGACTCTGTAAAAAGTATCACCCAAAGAGACGGTATACCCAATAACCTAGGTGACCTTGAAATAACCGAAGACCATATTTTTGCATCATCGGAAAAAAGCCTGCTGATCTTAAACAAAAATGAACACTCAACTTTTAAGCAATTTAAAGTACCGAAAGTATATTTCACCAACATTAAACTCAACAAAAGAGACACACTTATACAGAGTTCTTACGAATTGCCCTACCATATAAATGCAGTAAGTTTTGGCTTTCATGCCAACACGTTTAGAAGTCCTGAGTTCGTATCTTACGAATACCAATTAAAAGGTTTGGATACCACTTGGCAGGTTACCAATAAATCGCAGGTAACATACGAAAGTTTGCCACCGGGCAATTATAAATTTAACATAAGACCAATATCTTCGAACAAAAAAGGAGAAACCTTATCAGTATCCTTGGTTATTACCAAACCGTTTTGGCAAACTTGGTGGTTCCGGGCATTAAGTATTATCATAATCGGTTTATCGGCGTGGATGTTCTACAGGGGTAAAATGAAAAAAAACGAACGGGAAAAACAAAAAGAACTCGCCAATTTGATCAAGGACAAAAGGTTGACCAACCTTAAACTAGAGATCTTGAGATCGCAAATGAACCCCCACTTTATGTTCAATGCCCTAAACTCCATTCAACTGTACATCGTTAACAATGAAAAACACCTCGCCCGCACCTACTTGGTAAAGTTTTCGAGGCTGATACGAATCTATTTAGAACACGGACAAAAAAACGAGGTATCACTTGCAGAAGAACTAGAGGCCTTGAAACTATACCTACAGTTAGAAAAAATACGTTTTGAAGAAAAACTCGACTTTTCCATAAACGTTTCGCCAGAAGTTGATGTTCACCAAATCAAGATTCCGTCCATATTCATACAGCCCTATGTCGAAAATTCGATCAAACATGGTCTAAGAGGTGATTCTAACCAAAATAAACTAACTATTTCCTTTGACCTAGCTCCCCTATCGAACGAACTTGTATGTACCATAAAGGACAACGGTATCGGGATCAACGCATCTATGGCACAAAAAGGAAAAACAGAACACAGACCATTTGCCAGCAAGGCAAATATGGAACGTGTAGAACTTTATAACCTAAAGCGGAACAAAAAAATCCGTTTAAAGGTTATGGATCTACAGGAACAGGGCCAACAGGGCACATTGGTAACTATTAACATTCCACTACAAAAACATTGATCATGAAAGCCATTGTAATAGATGACGAAGAAAAAGCAAGAGACCTATTGTTTCATTTATTGAAAGAGTACTGTCCACAAATCCACCAAATAAGTCTTGCAAAAGATCTATTCGAAGGGGTGGAAAAAATAAAAAAAGAACGGCCCGACCTAGTTTTTTTGGATATTGAAATGCCGCAGGCCTCGGGGCTGGAACTGCTGGATCATTACACAGACGAGGTAAACTTCCAAATTATATTTACCACGGCCTATAGTTCGTACGCCGTAGATGCCTTTAAGCTGAACGCCATAGACTATCTATTAAAACCAATAGATTCCGATGAGTTGAAAGTAGCCGTCGAAAAAGCGGAGGTACTCGCCAATAGCGAGGCTATACATAGCAAAATAGAACACCTACGAACATCGTTGAAGATGATCAGCCTAAATAAAATTGCCCTGGAAGTACCCAAAGGAATTTTATTTGTCTCATACAACGACATACTTTATTTTGAAGCGGATGGCATGTACACTACCGTATATATGAAGAAAGAGGGCAATAAGACCATTTGCAAACCACTCAAGTTTTTTGCGGAACAATTAGCGGATAACAACCTATTTTTTAAATGTCACAGATCATATCTGATCAATTTAAAATATGTTGAGGAGTTGGTTCGTGAAGATGGTGATTACCTGTTAATGGAGAACAAGAAGAGAATTCCGGTATCAAAAAGCAAAAAGGAAGAATTTATAAGTGTTGTCAGAGAAACATTCTGGTAAAACAAAAGCGACCAAAAAAGGTCGCTTTTGTATGCTATATCTATAGTTTTGATTAGTTTTTGTATTTAAAGGCTTCTTCCTTTTTTACATAGTAAATACGTTGGTCGTTCATGAGCATATAGCTTTTTCCATAACCGCTACCGTTATATTTCTGTGCGATAAAAAAGCCTTCGCGCTTGTAATTGCCGTCGGGCGTTTTCATCACCGCGATCAATTTTAACTCCCTTCTCAAGGGTACCCCCGTTAGGGCATGGGTAATAATATTCCAATCATTTGATTGTATGTAGGCATAGACGGGTTGTTCTTTCCATTTGTAATAAGCCGCCCTTTCTTTAATGAACTTTAGACCGTCGGCCTCTATACCCACATCTTTCATACCCCGTGCCGGCAAGGCAGGTGCATTGGCCAAGTTTTGTTCTTTAAGGTGCAACTGCAACATATCAAATACCTCGACACTACGTTTTTTTACATATTCGGGGGTCTGTAGCAAATTCTGAATATGTTCAAGATCTCTACCCATTAATAAATATTGGTCGCCCCCTACCCATTCATTGCCCAATTCTTGGCCCTTTATGGGCACAACCGGCGGTGCAACGATCAGTACATCTTTTTCAATAGCATAGGCCCGTTTCATTTTCATGGCCTCGGGCCCCGCAAAATTTGCGAACTCTATAATAAAGGTTCCCCGGTCGACCAGCTCTCTATACTCTTCCAGAATCACAAAATGGTTCTTGGCCTCGTCCGACAAATGCATGGTACCGCTATATGCCTTAGGATCATATTCCAAAGAAAAACCGCCGTAGGCATACAATGGAAATTCGGAAAAATGGTTTCCTACTTGATCGAACATTACCGCAGATAGGTAATAAGTTCCCGATAACCCTTTTTCATCTGTAAAATCTTTTTTATAGACCGGCCAGGCCTTTACCTTGTTTCTATTGTATACAAATGGGTATGGCTCCGTAATTTCATATAGGTTTATCGTTGCCTCTTCTGCCCCCTCGGCATCTGCCGATTCATTAGTAGTACTATTTTCATAAGTACCCTCATGGCCCGAAACCGGTTGCGAAGAAGTTTTGGTAGATGTTTCCGGATCGTTTTTATCCATTTTTTTGTTTAACTCTTTCTTTGCGACATTCTTTAGTTTTTTCATGAACTGGGCCTCTGCCGATTGGTACCCTAACATCACGCCTGCACAAAGCAGTAAATAAATTCTCTTCATTATTAAATTGGTTTGTTGTTGCCACAAAAAAAAAGATAGTTCCAAATACAAGGCTCAAAACTTTTCTAAACCCCGTGATTTTTTTTCTGAACATAAAACAGCGAAACGGCTTAGAAAAAAAAATCGCCATTTAAGAAAGAACCGGGTTATATAACGGCCCTACCGATATAGTTTTGAACTCCCAAAAAATTAATAATACCAATTATGAAAAACACAAATCTTTTACTGATCTACGCATTGACCTTCGGGTCTCTAATTTCATCATGTTCTAAAGATGATGATAGCTCCACCGACGAAACGATTGAGGAGCAAACCACGGTATCCATTACCACAGAGGACATTTCAATTGAAATGGACGAGATCACCGAAATAGATAACGAAGAAGAGTTGACCCTAGATCTAGCCGAACTTACGGATTACATTACCATTGAGAACGGTGCAGATGTGTCGCCCACGTTCTCTATAAAATCACAGTCTGTAGACGGGGCCTTCTCCATAGAGAACGGAGTATTGGTGCTTAACGATAAATCTGTATTGGATTATGAAACAAATCCGGAATTTACGGCCGTGATAACAGTGAGTGTCGGTGACGAATCTAAAGATTTCAACATAACCCTTACCCTGAACGATGTACTCGAATCCGTTTGGGCCATAGGCCCCATAGAGATCGGTATGTACGAAAACCCGGATGCCGATGAACACTTGCTCACGATAGCACTTGGCGACTATGACGAAGAGCTATACGGAGAACCTACCATTACATTGAGTGAACAAAGTCACGAAGGTGCCTTGCGTGTAGAGGGCAGAGAGCTTTATGTAAACGACGCCAGTATATTCGATTATGAGACCAACCCTCTTATTACCTCAAAGTTTACCGTCACCGATGGCAATGGAACATCCTTGGAAAACACCATTACCATTTCACTAATAGACGTTGACGAGGTTAGTTGGACGGCAGAGAACCTGACATTGACCATAGATGAACATCCAAATAGCGGAACGATTATTGGTAACATTGCCCCAAACACAAATGCCTCGGATATCGTGTTTTCTTATTCCATTTCACAAATTACGACCGATTTATTGGCTATAGACACCAATGGTGATGTTATTGTGAACCATGGTTACCTGATGGATTATGAAACGGGGGCCAAGACAGCTAACGTAACTATTTCCGACGAACAAGGCCATACCCAAGACATTACAATATTAGTACAACTGAACAACATACAAGAAAGTTCATGGGGTTTTAATACGAGTATCGGCACTAACATTTCTATGGACGAAAACCGTAATACTTCGTCCCCTATTGCCGATATAACCCAATATTTGGAAGATTACCATGAAGGCATGCATGGGGGACTTTCCTATACCGTATACAGCGAATCGGTTTCTGGTGCTTTCAGCGTAACCAATGATGGTATGCTAGAGGTAAGCGGTGCCTCTTTATTTGATTACGAAACAAACCCTACCCTCAACGTGACCGTAAGGGCCACGGATGAAAAAGGAACTTCTAGGGATATATCATTGGTAGTTAGTCTAAACGATCTAAGCGAACTTTCTATGCCCAACAAAAGCGTAACCCTAGGCGGTGGCTTTTCTCCTGGCGACATTGCTTTTACCGCCGAGGTATACCTAGACGGAGTCAGGATACAAGGAACCGATCTGTACAGCAATTATGTCGTCAACTTTAGTGACTATAAGATTAACGGCGTAGATACGGCCAGTTCAATTATAGAGCTCAACGCGTCGGGGCAAATAGTATTGCTCAATGTTCTAGGATCTATGGATCATTTTACCACAACCATGAACGTTACATCTGCCAGTAACCAAAACCTAACAACTTCCGCCAATATTTTGATTCGTTTCTAAACTTGGACCCAGAGGTTGTAAGTAACATATAAAACCCTGTTGAGATAAAAATGCAACGAAGAGGCCCATATCCAGCATCGGATGTGGGCCTTTTTCAATGGTCCTTTTGTTTTACATATACCGGTCAAACCAGCGGAAATATCAGTTAATTTTTCGGCAAGTCTTCCATTATTAAATGATATTGGTCGATATGCCATATCAATTTCAAAAACCTCTTGGTTACAGGGTTACCGTATTTATCTATATGAAGTCTATATGTTCAGGTTTTGTCCACGAGTAGCAGACTTTTTGAATCGGGGCGTTTATCATTGTTTTAACCGTGATCACAATTTTTTAATTTTCTAATTGTTTATGTGAGCCATCACAATTTGGTTTTCGTTTAGAAAGTCCGCAAACACAGTCATTCAACCCATAACCATCCATTATTCTTTCCATATTTTTCTCAATTCGAGATATCTTTGTTTTAGATTGCTTTGGTTTATTAAAATGTAAAAGATAGCCTCGTTGGCGACCCGCGGTCAAATTCTTAAACGCTTTTTCAAAGTCGGTATTTTCGAAAAAAAATTGTTCCAACTCTTCTGGCACATTAAATTCAGAAGTTTTCTTCTTTTCAACTTTCTTTTCAGATCTTTCAATTTCGATTGCTTCTCGAACGTACTTTTTTATGGTCGGTTCAAGTTCGTCGATTTCGGGTAAATCAGTAAACCGTATTTGTCTAGCGAATTGAACGTTTTCAGTTTGTTTTACTAAAATATTTTCAGGGTCTTTTAGTAATGCACCCTTATAAAACAAAATCGCACAGTAATTTTTAAACTCGTGTAATAAAACTATATTTTTTCCATTGTCAGTATAGCACGGGTGCATCCATTTGAAGTCTTCATGTAATCCACAATCAATTATGATTTCACGAAGTCTGGACAATTCAGATTTCCATTTTTTAAGTCCGTTAAGGTATCCGTTTACGTCTTCGCTCATTGGTTGTTTCCCCAAAATGTTGCACAACGGCAGTCTGTCTCAAAACCACCTTTGATTATTATTAAATTTAAGCAATTTGTGGTACAATGGATATCGGCCTGAAATAATGTCGAATTTTCACTTGAAGACGAAGCTAAAGCTTATTGTTTTGCTTTTACTTTTTTGTTCTAAAGCCGAATCCGTAGATTCAGCGACTTCATAAATATACACAGACCTTTCAACTAAGCCCGTAACCCCTATTGTTTATAGGTTTTGTTGTACAACGTTATTTTATTAATCCACTATTGAAGTCACCTACGGTAAAGTACATATTGTTTTGAAATAAATGCTTGTACGGTTCCTTTGGTTCTAACAATAATCCCAATTGCAAATGCCTACTATGATTATATCCCATATATTCCGTTCCCACCAATCTAACAGATACTTTTCCGTATTTTTTGTCGTATTCCAAAATCGCAAAACTATTTAAATTAAATCTTACATCACCTAAACTATTAATACGGTCAAAAAAAGCTTTAACAGAGTTTATTAAGTGAAAATCAATTTTATTTTCTTCCATATTTCTCTTTATCCAACTATCATTTTTTAGGGCTTTGAGAATACTTTCTTCCAAAAACAGATCAGATATCGAGGTCTTTTTATTGTTCTCCAGATTTATCGTTTGCACGCTTAGCGAACTGCCAGGTACGCCACAGGCCAAAACTCCTCCTTCACCAGATTCATAGCTGTAGTAATTGCCAACTAAAGAAAGTGGATTGTAATAAAACCGATAAGAAACACCACATTCATCCGTTTTTTCTTTTTTAATTAAATTTTCTAATTCTCTATCTGCATTATATATTTCATTGCCTTTATAGTAAGCGCTTTTTTTGCGGATAATAAGTTCCTGGTTCTCAAAAAGAGTGTCTTTTTGAGAAAATCCTTTTGTGCATAATAAACAAAGTATGATTAGTGCTAAAATTCTCATTCTTTAATGTTGTACAACGGCTCTATATGAAAAGTAGCGGTTTCTTTTTGGATGAACACAAGCCGAATTTTTACATTTTACTATTTATCTTTTTTATTGGAAATTGTCAAATTTAAAAATTTGGCGTATCTGCGAATACACCTTGAACTTTATACTAAGTAACTAACACGATATGAACTACATACGTTGTTGCCGAACGTTTTTTATATCAGTTTCTTTTTTGTCAGAATAAGCTCATCTGTTTTCCCTTTTTGCGAAATTACAATGTTTAATTTTTCTGTGTCAGTTATTTGTTTCCATTCCATATTCCAAAAATCGCAAAGTTCTTGATGCGAAAAATTGGAAACATCAATTTCGTTAACCTTTAATAAGATAGCTCCTCTTTCTATTTTATTTTGTTTGGTAAATTTTTTCAATCCTGTTGCAACTTCTATTTTGTTGTTTTCATAATTGGCTTTAAAATCCAATTCAAAACCAAATAGTTCGTCTGGCAGGATTTCCTTTACTGGCTCTAAAAAGACTTGGTGGTTTTCCCAATCAATTGTAACTATATAATTCTCAAAAAATCTATTACCTAAAAGTTGATAGTTGCCAACTTCACTTTCTAAAGCTATAATTTGATTGTTGAGTTTTATGTCTCCTAAAGTTATGCTTTTAGCAATGAATTTATAATCCTTGGCTGTTTTTTTAAGTCCATATTCTATAATTGAACCTTTATTATCGGATGTGAAATTTTTAATTTTATTGGGTTGCGAAACTATTTTCGATCGTCCATTACCAGTGTCAAAATCAAATTGAGAAGCGTAACCATCGACAGTTAGTTCTACAGTTTCAGTTCCCCAACCTTTTTCGGAAAGATTAGTTGTTAGGGTGTATTCAGGCTTTTCAGTGATTAGTTGCGTAATGTCGTTAGATAAACGAATAACTTTATTTTCATAATCTATTTGCCATTTGGCTTTTTTTAATAATGTACTGCCTACTACACCATCTAATTTATCACAGAATTTAGATTTAAAAATTTGCAAATCAAATGCAACTGCCCCAATATTAATAAACTCTACGTCCGAAACTTTAATTTCCAATAAGGTTATTGTATTTACATTTTCATTTGTAATTAACGGACCAGATATATCAGTTGTAGAAAAAGGTTCAAATTCAAACTCGTTAACTATAGACTTGTCAATTAAAGTTGCTTCTGCTCCAGAGTCGAATAGAAAATTATACTTTTTATCATTTTGTACAATGTCTATAAAAATATATCCGTTAACATATCGAAATGGAATTTCAGAATTGTAGTCTTCGTTTTTTACAGTACCTTGATTGGCCCATTCCATCAATTTATCATTTTGGGCGTCTGCATTTATGCTAAATAATGCCATTAAAATTAATAGAATGCTTGTTTTAAACATGGCCATTTTCATTAAATTTTGTTCGTTCTTATACTATAGACGCTTTTTTCCGTTAAATGGTTGTCTGAACGACGGATTTTTTCTCAAATGCATGGTAACGGTTCGGCTATGCACAGTGTCTCGAGAGACATTGCGTACAAGTGTTGTCGGGGCTATTTTTTTCTTTTTTCATATTCTTCTTCCCACCGTTCTGAGGCACTATTAACCACAGACTGAAATGTACAAGAATCCAATTTCTCAAATTCATAAGTTGACTCCGGCATTATGTGACCTAGAATACCCGTGAATGTTCCTTTTGAGCAATTGCCCTCTTTAAAATCAATAGACACTGTCCATTTTGAATAAAGGTCGATACCATCGTCAAAGAGTAATTTTTCTTTGAAGATTCCATCTTTGACTCCGTTTTTAAATTTTCCTTGATACTCGATCTTAGATACCGAAACCCAAGTTGTATCGTATTCTTTGGTCATGGGATCGTAGAATGAAGAACTGTCCAAGTGGATAAATTTAAAATCTCCATTAAGAACTTTTTGACCTTGCTCGTTAGTCTCAAAAGTATAGTGGCCACTATATTTTTCGCCAAACTTGTTTCGAATTGGAACTTTAATCAATTCCTCAAGTTCATGTCCAGGAATGGAGTCAAGTCGCTCAATTGAATATTCAACTTGTGATTCAATCACATTTTTAGTCTGAGTTTTTTTGGTCTTGGTAGAACAACCGATTATCAGAATCAATGTCAATAAGAAGAATGTAGTTTGTTTCACTTTTAAATTAGCCTTAACGGTTAATATATAAAAAGTAGGCGATTTAGATGCGCGAAACTTTCGGTTAAGCACAAAGTTTAATACGGGCCAAAAGCCTTGAATTTATTAATGTTTCGCCTATTTCTCATTTACATTGTTGTAAGCCGTTTTACTCTATCTAAATTGTTTCGGTTTCGTATTTTTACTTGCATTTTCTGCTATTTCAATAATTCTTTTTTGTTTTGTTTCAGGTCTTTTGTCAAGCACGATCCAGCTCAATAGAATTTTCTTTGCCGATTTACTTAAACTCTCATAAAATTCCAGAGCTCCATTTCTTTTGTCAAATTCTTTTTTTAAATCTTTTGGAATAATAAGAGCTTCTACTTCATCTAAAATAAACCAAGATTTATTTTTTTTCGCAATTTCAATAGATTTATAACCAGCTTCTTGCATTAGGTCTTTTGAAATTAAATATTCTACTTTACCCTTATTTACCTTAGACCAGATGCTATTAGACTTTCTTTTACTGAAATATTGCATATACCTTTCATTGTCTATCGTCTTTTTAGTACTGTCTATCCACCCAAAGCAAAGTGCTTCGTCAACAGCATCGCTCCAACTAATAGAAGCTACTTTTGTTGATGATTTATAAAAAATTAACCAGACAGATTGTTTTAACCGATGATTTTTCTTTAACCAGTTTCTCCAATCTGTCTGGTTTTTGGGGTAATATGTTTCTATTTCTTTTTTATTCATTCTGTTCTTCAAACCATTTTAAAATCGTTTGATTAGTTTCTTATGGTTCTTCTTGTTGAACGCAATGTCCTAAAGATTTTGCGACCTTATAAAAATACTCAAACCTTACGATTAAGCCCTACCCCACTTATAGTTAACAGGTTGTGTTGGGGTTTCGTTATTTATTCATTCTTCTGTTGCTTTTTTGACACTTTTAATTATCTCCTCATAATCGAATTTTGAATACGAACCTTCGCTTAAAACCCTTTTACCTGTCTGCACTATTTTATAGTCCTCCTTTTCCCAATCAAAAATGTGGATAGTCACTTTAAAAACTTCATTTAGTTCTTTAAAGTTCATTTTTCCATTTATGTAACCAAAGTTTTTCTCTGTTTCTATTATTTTAATTGGGATTCCGTTATTCAGATAAATAATTGTCCTTAAACGACCGTAAGAAAGTCCGGTTAACTTAACTATTTTGAAAATCTGTTTTTTATTGCCCCAAACTTTAATATATCCGCTACCATATTTAGTAACTCCCATTAATTGCCCCAAATCAAATTGAGTTTCCACAAGAGTGGAATCCGATTCTATGGATTTTACTTCGTTATTAATTCGGTCAATGTCACTCTCTTGGCCAAAAGCTAAAAATCCGATTAAGGTCAATATGATTATAATTGTTTTTTTCATAATTGATGTCAACGCTTGGGTTAAACGTAGTACAGTTTTGTGTGCGAGGATTTTCCGAATGAAAATCGGACGTAGTAAACCCTCAACTACCTTTGTTTAAGCCCAAAATTGAGGATTAATTTTTACTCAGATCCAATTCCATTTCTAATTGTTCTATATAACACTCAAAACCTAATG
Source organism: Maribacter sp. MMG018 (assembly GCF_018100785.1). GTDB lineage: Bacteria > Bacteroidota > Bacteroidia > Flavobacteriales > Flavobacteriaceae > Maribacter. Next base: position 1,208,086 of record NZ_JAGJEC010000002.1, read on the forward strand.
ATTTAAAAAAACCGGTTAAATGATTTGACTTTTTATCTACATTAATTACAGAAAATGAGCTTCCATATTGTTCTGCCAAATCAGACATTAGTTTTGTGGCGATTCCCTTTTTCCTAAATGATTTATGAATGGCAATTTGTTGTATTTTTTTGCTTTTGGGGTTGTAAACTGCATAGCCTATCAATTGCCCATTAATATATGCGGCCCGAGCATCATTATCCTTCTTCAAATCGTTCAAAACATTTTTAGAGTTTTGCCACGTTGTATGAATGTCCCAAAAAGATTCCATTAAATCCCAGTCATAGTTCTGTAGTTCGGTAGTTTCTACAATGGTATTAGAACTTTTAGACGTAAAAACACCTTTAAAACAAGCTAATTCCCTGGTTATCTTAAAACCAACCTTTTCATAAGATTTTATAGCAGGAGTATTTTTACTTATTACCTCGAGAACAATTTTGTCAATTCCTTTTTCCTTTAGAATGGGCAAAACGTAATCGTACATTTTTTTTGTAATTCCTTGCCCTCTGTTCTGGGACACAACACCGGTCCCTCCGTTATAGACCACTTTTTGATTGTTGATTGTGTCAAATCCGTGTAAAACAAAAGCGATTAGTTTTTCATTCTCAAAAACACCAACGGATAAATCAAAATTGATTTTATCTGAAGTCATTTTTGATACCAATTGATCTTCAGTTAATTTAAAAGGTACAAAATAGTCCGCAAATGATTTATTGAATACGTCTAAAATATCTTTGCTGTTGACACTTTCTAAACTCTTAAAATTCATTTATTTCTAAAATTACCGTTAACGATCTTGTATATATAAATAGCATATAAATAGACACCAACTTTTAGGGTAAAATACAGGCCGAATTTTTAAATTTTATTACTTATTTAATGTTTGGAAATTTGTCAAATCTAAAATTTTGGCGACTTGGCAAAAATGTCCGAACCATAGTGTCAGAAGGCATTCAAGCTATTTTTCACATGGGTTGTTAGCTATAGTTCTTTAGTCCGCTTCCAGGTTAAAACTACTTCTATTTCTGGATATTTTTATCAGAGAACCTTACGTAATGTTATGGAAAATCTTTTTTCAACTTTCTTCTCTCTAAAAACTCTTCGGTAGTTTCCCAAATAGCGGGCATATATTCGAAACTGCCACTGTATTCAAATTCTATGATTTCACCAGAGCCTAGCTTTTCATTACCTAATAAATAATAACTATCCCCAACATGATTGCTGAAATATTTTTTAGCCGAAGTGAAAATTATTGTATCACCAACTTTATATTTTTTAAGTATTGTTGTGTCATTTTCAAAAGCTTCTTCAGTAGAAACATCAATGTAATAATTACTAAATCTATTTAGGTTATCTGAATTTTGCCTTAACGCCGACGGTTGCTTGACTAAAAAAGGTTTATTTAAGTAATCTTTAAATGGTGATTCTTGCGAAATATTTTCTATTGACGAGTAACTTATAAACCAAAGGAACAAACCAACAAATAAGAGTACGGTAATTAATATGCCTAATATGATTTTCTTGGATTTCTTCATTTCTTATTTTAATTCTAAGCAGTCAATAAGGTATTCATAGATGAAACTAACGTTCAGCATATAAAAAAATAGGCGATTTAGATGCGTGAAACTTTCGGTTAAACACAAAGCTTAATACGGGCCAAAAGCCTTGATCTTATTACTTTTTCCCTATATTTTTAAGTTTCTAATTTCAGATGAATTATGATAGTTACAATTGGTTAATGGAAACAGTCTCTATAGTTTTCAATTTTGCAATTTATCTGAATTATCGATTCGTATAAAATTATAGACGCCTTTTCCTTCTGCTATTAATTCATCTTTTTGAAAGGCTTTCATTTTCGTTACAAGTATTCTATTGCCTAATCTAACGATTTTTCCTTCTACAATTATTGGTAATGCTTCTGCCCCTTTTAGATAATCTATCCTTAAATCAATTGTAGCTAACTTATCTTCAAAAGAAGTAAAGTGAGTACCACCGGCAATTCCGCCTACAGAATCCATTATGGTAGCAATAATTCCTCCATGCCATCTGTTTCGTCTAATATCTCCTACAACTTCATCTCTAAAAGGAACACTAACTCTAACAAATCCTTTTTCCAGTACTAATAGTTTTAGTCCTAAAAATTTGTGGATTGGAATTCCCTCTTCAATTGTCTTTTTAATAAATTCTATGTTTTTTTCTATCATTTATTATTGTTTTAAACCTCTAGGGATAGCTTGCAGGTAACGGCTCGGCTATGCCTAGTTGCGTGGTTTAGCACTTAACGTTACAAGTACACACCAAACTGAAAATCCTCACGGATTTTCAGAAGTAGGCTAGCACTAGCAAAAAAATTTGGCCATTGTTATAGCCAGTTTTTTTATTATCCATTTAGTTGCTTTTTTAAGTCAAGTGTCAAACTATAATTTTCCTCAATTGGGACTAATTTTCTATCGACTTTTTCTATATCCTTACCTTCTTTAGTCCACAAAAATGGTATGAAAGAAAACACTTGATTTCCATTTCCTTGTTGAATATCTCTTTCCCAATTCTCCCATCGAAATAGCTCATAAAATTTATCTAAGTCTCCTGTTAATGTCCAATATAAAAAGTCCGAATATCCAATGTCTAAACATTCCCATTCGAGTGTGTCTTGAGGTAAATAATATATTTTTCCGATTTCTGTTCCAATTCCACCTGCGTTGATTGCAAAATAACCTCCAATAATGTCATCAGCTATTAATAAATGAGAAGGTCGTTCTCCATAATTTTCAAAAGTTTTTCCTTTATTCCATTCGCTCAATCCTCTGTCAAGTTTTTCGCTTCCTGAACCCAGAATTCTGAGCCAGCCTTTACTAATCAAAATTCCGCCTGTTTCGTAAATGACAGCTCCCATTGGTGAGCGCGTAGTGACTTGAGTATTTATCAATTCTCTTTCAGCCCGTTTATCGTTTTTCGGCAATATTTCATATTCATTAGTCGCTTCTCCTAACCACTCATTGACCAAATCCCAACCAGGTTCATTTAAATTGATTAGTTCAGTTAATTCTTTCATTTTGTTTTAATTCTCGATTTTGTCAAATTGGCTACAACTATCTCCGCTATGAGTAGTTGCATGATTTAGCCGTTAACTTTGCAAGTACGCACCAAACTGAAAATCCACGAGAATTTTAGTAAGTAGGCTATAACTAGCCATTACTTACCGCCATTGTTCGCAGTTGTTTTTTTATTCTTTTTTGACGTTAAACACTTTCTCCAAAAGTCAATAAATTACTGTCTGGGTCAAGTATTGCAAATTCCTTTTGTTTCCAAGGTTTTAATTCCAACTTGCCGTTCGGGTGAATTTTAGTTTTATTGTCCAATAATGATTTATAATATTCGTCAATATTGTCAGTCCGAATATAAACTTGTCCATAATTTTCTTTCGGGTCAAGTTCTTTAAATTCAAAGAAATGGATTTGGATTTGGTCTTTTTCCATCATCAAATATCCGTCAAAATCAGCACTCCCAAATTCTTTAAACCCTAATCGTTTTGAGTAAAATTCCCGTGTCACATTTTTGTCACGCATTGGTAATTTTGGATTAATGTCTGTTAGCATAATATTCTATTCACTCTTTTAATTTTCCAAATAAGTTCAATATTAACCATTTCCCTTGTTCATGACGGTTTTCTTAAATCACCACCAACGGTCTCGGCTATGCGGAGTGCCGGACTGAACAGTGATAATGTTTGAGCAATCCGTAAAACTGAGCCAAACCAATTTCCGTGGCTTAAATTTATCGAAAATAAGACGTCAAAACTTGTTTTGGCAGATGAATCCCGATAAACTTTCATCAACCATTAAAATCCGCATTATTTATGGTCATTGTTGTGCGATAGTTTTTAATTAAATGAAGCCCGAAATTCCAATGGTGTTTGATTGGTTTTGGATTTAAATAACTTGTTGAATGATTGTGAATGTTCAAACCCCAATTCATATGCAATTTCGCTTACCGATAAGTTTGTTGTAGATAACTTAGTCTTAGCTTTTTCTATTACTTTATTGTGGATATGTTGTTGTGTCGTTTGTCCTGTTAAACTTTTAAGCATGCTACTTAAATAATCTGTCGTGAGATTTAAGTTTTGTGAAATGTATTTAACCGTAGGTAAGCCTTTATCAAAATCACCATCCCTTTTAAAATAATCTTCCAAAAGAATTTCCAATCTATCCAGTATTTGGTGATTGGATTTTTTACGAGTCAAAAATTGACGCTGATAAAACCGCTCGGCATAATTAAGTAATAATTCTAGTTGACTTATTATAATGTGTTGACTGAACTGATCTAGGTTTGTTTGATATTCACCTTTTATATTTTGAAGAATCTCAAAGATTGTATTCTCTTCCTTTTCGGATAAAAATAGCGCCTCACGAACGGAGTAATTCAGAAACGAGTACTTTTTTATGTTTGTTGCCAACGAAGTTCCAAACAAAAAATCAGGATGGATTGCTAGAATCCATCCTGAAGGATTGCTTTTCAAATCATCTTCGATCAATTGGACCGAAATAACTTGTTCTGGCGAGAAAAAAGTCATTAAGCCCTCATCAAAATCATACGATTCTTGACCATAGCGATATTTGCCAACAACATTTCGTTTTATTGAAATCGTATAAAATTCTTGCACCCATTTCAATTCATTATTCACCGGTGTTGGTTTTATTTCACTATAATCAATGAGGCTGATCAACGGATGATTTGGTGGGGCAATGTTGTTGAAACGATGCAATTCGTTTATAGTCTTTAGTCTTGTTAGATTTGACATTAATAAATTATTGAAATTAATAATGACTTTTTATGCAATTCTTAGTGTTTTTACTGCCTAAAAAGGAAAATCTGCGTTTGTTGTTTCTTTAGCCCAATCCCAAAGCTTGGCATTTAAAGTTTCGTTTAAAGCGGCTGCATCAATTTTTGCTAAAGCTGGCTTTCCTTTTTGTTCATTTTCTCCGTCCGGCCCCCAATATTGCCCTCCTTTTGCGTCTTCACGTAAACAAGCGGCCAATGTAGGTTGAGCGCCTTCCCTAGCAGTCATTAGTTCGAGTGAGGCAAGCATATCCTTGTCCATATGTACTTGCAAGTCTGTTTTGCCGAACCCTGGATGCGCAGCTAAAGATTTAATTTGACTTCCACTTTGTTTCAATCGTTTGTCAAATTCTAGTGCAAAAATGATATCGGCCAATTTGCTCTGTCCGTACTCTCTCCAATTATTATATTCTTTTTCTAATCGGAAATTGTCAAAATCAATAGTTGCACCTCTATGCGCAATACTACTTAATGTCACAACTCTAGCACCTTTAGTTGAATCCAATAAGTTAAAAAGGTGGCCTGTTAGGGCATAATGACCAACGAAGTTTACCCCGAACTGAATTTCAAAACCATCTTCTGTTTTTGCTGGTGGCGGAATCATGATTCCTGCGTTGTTAATCAATAAATCGAGACTTGATTCAGTTTGTATCACTTTGTCCGCAAAAGCTTTCACAGAGCTCAAATTAGCTAAATCCAGATGAGAATATAATAACTCACCTGTTCCTCCATCAGCTTCCATTCTTTGGATAGCATTTAGTGCTTTTTCTTGATTGCGACAAGCAATATAAACTTTTGCTCCCTTTTTATATAAGTCCAAGGCGGTTTCAAATCCAATACCTGTGTTAGAACCTGTTACGATTGCCACTTTATCTGATAAATCCATATTTTATTTTTTAATTTAATAATGAGACAAATTTATCAGCATCACTCATGACCAATGTATCCAAATCCTTTATAGTTGTAGCTAAAATTTGTTGATTACTTCGAAAGCTGTTTTTAAATGACCCCTAACGTGTTCGTATAAGATTAGTTACGTTGTTTAAGTACCTAATTTAGCAAATACAAACCGAATAGAAAATCCACGAGAGATTTCGCAAGTAGGCGAGAACAAGCAATTAATTTTAACCAGTATTTTGAGGTGTTGTTAGTTCTAGCTTGTTAACTGTTCTTCATAAGGTTTTTAATAAGCGCTCTACTCAATAAGATTTATTGTTAACGCCTTTTAATAAATCTTTTCTCTTAATGTATAAGATCGTTATCATCAGAACGGACAAGTATAGAATAAACAACCAGAATGTATTCATACTTCCAGTGTGTTCTGGCAATATAAGTAGATAATTAAAGGCGGCATTAGCACTAATATGAGCAAGTATGGATGTCAGCACACTTTTGGTATAGTAATAAATCCAACTTATAAAGAGTGTTCCCAGAACAATCCATAATAAAAACACTGTAAAGTCCATTTGCAACGGCACCCCTGTTCCAATCAGATATGCCGGAAAATGCCAGATTCCCCATATCGAACCAAGTATTATACTTGAATATAACAGGTTAAATTTATCCATCAATCTGGGAAGTAAAAACCCTCTCCAACCATACTCCTCACCTACTGCAATTAATACAATAACAACAATCTGTGGCAGCAGTTGAGTAGTTCTTAAATCAAATCTGGAGATATCGAAGTCCAAGGAAGTAAGCATGGCCAAAGAAGCAAGGACCGGAATTCCGATCATTGAAACAAGAAGCCATTTTAAGCCTGTTTTCTTCACCGTCTGTTTAACGAACAATTCATAGAGACCTTTCTTCCCATTTGTGATGGCCGTAAAAATCAGAGCAACTATTGATGGTGTGATAACAGTTAATATTGAAATATTTGGATCATCCAATTTATAAGAGATAAAACATATCACCGAACTCAAGGCTATAACAATTACCGAGAATAGAATGATTTCGCTTTTTCTATTTGGATTCAAATTTTTCATAGTTCAACATAATTTGTTTTGTGGGTAGTGTTTGGTATTAGTAATCTTCCAAATTTTTTAATTCATTTAGTTCAAAGCCTTTACATGAAGACTCTTCAAAAGGATAAATGTTACATCTGAATGGAAATTACATACAACGTTTAGCTATGAGCAGTATGGTCCCACAGGGTGCTATTGCTTATAGGCTTTGTTGTGCGCAGTATTTTATGCGTTTATGAGATTTTTTATCAATGAAATTTGCCATAAATGATACTAACTGTGTTCTATCATTCCGTCAATATTCCGTAAATAATTTCCGTATTTTTCGTCCACAGAATCCTCATTTAGTTACTCTTCGGACATTTTTTCTATTAATTCCGCAAGTTTTTCCGTGTCGTTCCAGAACTTATTTTGAAACTCTCTCCATTCGGTTTGCGATTCTATTGGCAAGAAAGTCATCCTTATCAAAATCGCAATTTACCTGTACAATGGCTTCTGATACATTATACATCAATTCTTTTGAGAAAAGGTTTTTAAATAATTCAGCCATTTGTTCTACTATATATCCAGCTTATACCGAATTTTAATTTCTATCTTTTTTTCATTATCCAATGATTTTAAATAGACTTTTCATCCTGGACAAAAGTTAATATGCCATCACCAAAATTTTCCAACCAATGATTTCGGTGACTTGTCATATTTTGCTCTTAGTTTGCATTGGTCACACATATGTTTTTTTATGAATTATGTTTTAAAGAATTAATACTGTCTGTTTCTTTTCTTCTGAATGGCCAAGGATTCCTCTGCCCATTCGATAAACTCATCAGCATCTTCCAATACATCAGGAGGAATGCTGTAAAATGAAAGTACAGTAGCATTATTTTTAAAAGGTTTCAGCGGCGTTGAACCTACTGCTATGAACTTGTCTTTATTAGTGTCATCCACCTTTAGGTACACTATATCATTTACAATCATGGCAAAAGCTAAGTCTTCTTGATAGAGTGCAGCACCACCAAACATCCTGTTTATATGTACATTGCCCCAACCCCAAAGTTGGTCAAGTACGTATTGTAGGAAATCTTTTGAAACAGCCATAGTTATTTTTTTCTTGAATACAGCTTTAAAGCTATCCATGCTCCAATTACGAGCTCAATCCAAGCCAAGGGAAAGATTTTAAATGCAGCTCCCCATTCTCCAAGTCCTGAGTTTACATTGGCAATCCAAAATATACCGATAGTTGCAAAGGCAGTTACTGTACCTGAAATAAGAACCGATTTTCCGTTATTTCCAAAAACTACTATACAAAGCCAAAGTATAAATACTAAAACTGCTGTAAGAATGGTATCCCACAATCCCCATACCAGTGCATGGCTTAATTGTATTTGCTGCATTCCTATGAGTTGCACCTTACCTTCGAAAAAAGATTCCATTAACGGGAAAGCCACAAACATAGCCCTTGCAGTTTCTCCTATGTGAATCCAAACACTTGTAATTAAGGTGATAATTACGAATTGTTTTAAATTGAATTTTTTGTTTTCCATATCTATAGTTTTTAATACAATGCAAAACTACAGACTGCAAAAAATTGTGACGTTGATATTTGCTAAGAAACCGGTGCGACCGGAGAGAAATAGTATTTTTTATTCGAGAAAAGTCTTTTGAAATTCCTCTTTGAATAACAATGGTGTTGTTTTATGTAGTTGAATCTTGGTACAATTATTAAAGACCATAAAAGAGTTCAACTCCTTGAGAAAAGCATTATTAAATGAGTCGTTAATCTTGAACCGATTTTCAAATGCTATGTGTAAAATATGAAAAATAGCTGTTTTTCTTTCTGCTTTGCAATCCATTCTAGCCACAAACTTGCCATTCCAAAGTATGGGTAAAACAAAGTAACCGTATTTTCGTTTTGCTTCAGGTACATAGCATTCTATTTGATAATCAAAACCGAACAAGTTTTGCATTCGCTTTCGCTGAATGAGTAAGTTATCAAAAGGAGAAAGTATTTTTAATTGGGTTCGGTTAAGTCTTTTGTTCAATAACTGTAATGATTCTGGCAGGGCATAATATAACTGTTCATTCACGTTTATTTGAATCAGCTCATTATTTGAACACATTTCTTTCAATTCAGCGGTAACAAATCTTTTTGTGTTTTTTAATAAATATGCTATTTCAGTGTCTTGGCCTATACCGTTAGCCTTTAGGTAATTTGTTATGAGAAAACGAATGTATTCTTTTTGTGTAGGGGTACTTGTATCAATAGTGTTGGGTAGAACCCGTTCTGTAAGGTCGTATACTTTATGGAAATTCTTACGGGATGAAACCATGAGTTCTCCCTGCATATACAAGTTTTCTAAGGCTCGTTTTGCAGGTTTGCTTCCCCATTCTGCAACTTTTTCATCGTGTGTAAAATCTTTAGCCATTAATGCACCCTCATTCTCAATGCGTTTTAGTACAGCGTTCATCAACTTTTTATCCTTTTCATACCAATGCTTTTCATCACCCCTAAAAATGGCCTGTTTGCGAGGTAAGGAAAACCGATAATCTTTTATAGGCAAGTAGGCTGCTGCGTGCGACCAATATTCAAACACTTTTTTCTGTTCAAGCAATTCATCAATATGGGAAGGCTGATATTTTGGATTTCTGTTCCATAGCGTATGATGATGGGCACGTTGAACGGCTGAAATGGTATCTATCTGTATATAGCCAAGGTGTTCAATTGTTGCCAATGTTCTATCTAAAGAGGTGCCTTTTGCTTTGACAGGAAATACTCTTTGAGATAGCAATAAGAGTTTTTGAGCTTCTGATATGGAAAGTTTTTCAATCATTCGGCATCACGTATTTCTTTGCGGATGCGACTAAGATGTTCTGCTGAAATACCAATAAATGACGCTATTTGATGTTGGGGCACTCTTGATATAACTTGTTTGTTATTCTTGAGCAGAGCAAGGTATCTTTCTTTCGGTGTTTTAACTAATAAATCCATGCGTTGCGATTCGGATTTAATAATATTCATTTTAAACATTTGATGGCTCATTCGATGAAACCCGATTACCTCAGACTGTAAAAAGTCGAGTGCTTCCATTGATAATTCTATTGCCTCTATATTATCCAAGGCTTGTATTGTAATATTTCCTTTTTGTTGTTTTAAATAGTTGATATAATCGTAGGTGTGGTCATGTTCAAAGTAAAAGTTAGTGGTTACTTCTTTACCATCCACCACTACAAAACCTCTGGCACACCCTTGTAGAATAATGCGAATAACATTGCACTTATCACCTTCTTCCTGTAGATAATCACCTTTTTTATATTTAACGGTCTCAAAACCTGAAAGGAATAAATCAGCATCGGTATTAGTCATACCAATTGTTTCTGCCAAATAACTTTTGTAAGCGTCCATTTCACAAATTTACAATCTTATTCATGGAGGGAAGGAAAAACAACTCTTTACAGTTTTGTTTAGCCATTAAAAAACAATATCCTAAAAACAAAACTATAATGTGCTGTTGTGGGTGAGGTTTCAATTTTGTACTATCGCTTCAAAGCTGTGGGTGGGGAAAACAAAATAAATTCCCTTCATGTTTGCAATTAACTATCTACGCAGTGTGTTCTTTTTTGCCTTATTGCTAACGGTTGGGCTAAGCGTAGTGCGGAGGTACGTCGTCTGCGCTAGCAGCGGGCGGGTTGGTGCGCTGGCCAGTTTCCGTCTGCGCACGAAGCTAAAGCTTATTATTTTGCTTTTAATCTATTCATTCTTAAAATCCAAATTTAAAAATTTGACGACATTATAAATATACATAGACCATTCGATTTAGCACAAACGCCCTATGTTCTTTATACCTTGTTGTGTGTAGGTTTTATTTGATTCCACCGAATGCTCCAAAGCACATATTCTTATGTAAAATTTCAGTCTTTTTAAAACCTACTTTTTTCATTAATTCTAACTGATAAGTCATAGACCTAGGAGAATCTTCTTTTTCTATATACTCAAACACTTTTTTTCTGTATTCTTTTCCATCCACACTTTCTAAATAATCTCCATAACGTTCCCAAATGTATTCATTTACTGCACTTGTATCTTGAGTTATTAAATCTGAAATCATTAAACATCCACCTGGTTTTAGTAAACGAAATAATTTACCAAATGTAGTTTCCCAGTCTTTGTCATCCCGTAAATGATGTAATACAGCACCAGCTAATATGATGTCAAAACCATTATCTTTTAAATTTACTTCTCGAATATCTCCTTGAATAATTTCTACCGTACTGTTTGTTTTAGCTGATACTCTTTCCTTTGCTTTGTCTAACATAGGTTTACTCAAATCAACTAGAGTGCAGTTAAGGTCTGCGATTTTAGTTAACATTTTTAGACTATAATTTCCTGCTCCACAGCCTATGTCCAATAAATATTGTGCTTTAGGATTTATTCTCTTTGAAGCTTCGGTTAAAAGTTCAAGAGATATTTTGGCGTCAATTGTTGCTATTTGACCCGTATCTAGATTAGAAAATCGTTCAACATCATTATCAAATCGCTCTTTAATTTCTTTAACTGTTGATTTATTCATTTTTGTAATGCCTTATTTGTTATTTCAAATGTATAGTTCTTTTGATTGTTTCAAAAAGACTTAATTTGTCAATTAATAATACCTATTAAGTATAGTTATGGAATTAAGACACTTAAGATATTTTTTAGCGGTAGCAGAAGAATTGAGCTTTACAAAAGCTTCTGAAAAGCTTTGTATTTCTCAGCCTCCTTTGAGTAGACAAATAAAAGAATTAGAAAATGAACTAGGAGCCAGGTTGTTTGAAAGGAATAATAAAAAGGTTGCCTTAACTGAAGCTGGTAAATATTTTAAAGATAAAATAACTAATCAGTTACAAGACTTAGAGTCAGTAGTTTTAAAGACTAGAAAAATTTCAGAAAACGTTAATGGTGAATATAGAATAGGATATATTAGTTCAACATTCTCTGATAAGATGACAAAACTTGTTCAGTTTTTAACTGAAAAATATCCATTTTTAAAAATTAAATTATATGAGGTTTCTACAGTCAAGCAAATTTTAGCTTTGGAACAAAATAAATTAGATTTAGGAATAATTAGAGCTCCTTTAATATCTACAAAGATAGCTTCTAAACGATGGTTTAAAGATTCTTATTCACTAGTTTTTAATAATAACCTAAATAAGAATGTTGGTAGTTTGGTTGATGTAAAAGATAACGTTTTCGTTTTTTTTAATAAAGATTATGCCCCTGTATATTATAATTCTCTTATTGAAATTTGTTCACATTATGGGTTTATACCTAATGTTGTTCACGAATCAAATAATGTTAATTCCATAATTCAATTGGTAAGAAATGGACTAGGAATTTCTATTGTGCCAAGTAGTTTGAAAAATAACCATAAATATTCAGAATTATCATTTTTAGATTTAGATAATAAGTTTTTTACGGATGTTTTACTAGCGACCCCAAAGAGTGAAGAATCAGAAATAACTGATTCGGCTGTATCATTCTTGTTGAGATGATTTTGGACTTACACACAACGGTCTCGGTTATGAGTAGTTGCATGATTTAGCCGTTAACTTTGCAAGTACGCACCAAACTGAAAATCCGATTAGCTAAACGTCGTACGGTTTTAGAGAAGCGATTCCCATTGCGCCACAACCCGAAGCTAAAGCTTATTGTTTAGTTTTATTTTTTCTTGTCCAAAGCAAATTTTGAATATTTCGCTGGCGCGTAATTTTCAATTTTGCGAACCTCATAAAAATACGCAAACCTTTCGATTAAGCCCGAAGCCCGTATTGTTTTTAGCCATTGTTACCAAATGCTATTACTCCGTTCGTTTTAGAAAGGTTCCATCATCATTTTTAATAAATACAATTCCCTTGGTAGGCGAGTAAATAATAAACCCCGAATGACTTCCTGAATTTAATACAAACACATTATCAAAGTCATATCCATCAGAAGAGAAGTTCATTAATTCGTCCTCTAAATTTTCAGTATTCAGATTATTAATTCCATAAAATCCGGAACTGCCGGAAATAACTATATGAGATTTATTATCACTTCTTTTTTCTATTTCTGTAGTATAAGTTTCTTCAAGTGTGCCGAATATCAAATCGTTTTCTTGGCTCTCGGCAAGTATTACAGTACAACTGTCATCATTTGAAGAGTTTAGGTCACGATTTTCTATTACTTTGGCAGTAGACCTAGCACTTAATAGTTCTTGTTCGGAATTAATAAACTGAATGTTATCCTCCGCCATAATTGGCATAGCAGAGCTTTCAAATTCGTTTAATACAAAGTTTATTGTTTCGTCGTCAGAACAACCACAACTGTTTAACATTATAAAACATAAAATTCCCGTTAGCGTTTTAATCTTCATTTCTATTTTTTTAATATTTGGTAACGGTTTAACTATGCGCAGTGTAGAGGTACGTCGTCTGCGCTAGCAGCGGGCGAGTTGGTGCGCTGGCCAGTTTCCGTCTAGTCTACGAGCCAGAGCTTTTTGCTTTGTAATTATCTTTTCTTTTTTAATTGCCAACTTAGCGCAGCGTTATCACGAATTCCTTATTAAAAAAATAGAAATTACATGAGTAGATCCAAAAGATTTGGTGGACTTAGTAAATAAACCCAAGCCATTACATTTATTACTTTATGCCCTCTTTGCTATAGGCATTGTTAGGTGTAGTAATTTTTTGTTTTATTAAACTGCACTAATTATTGCTAAATATAAGTTTGCTGCATAACCACAATAAATCAATAGTTCCTCAATTTCAAACTCCGAATTATAGTCAGCCATTTCAACATCATAGTCATAATTTAATTTTGTCCATTTATTTACTGAGTTTAGTGAAAATTGTTGTATCTCAGATTCATTAAAAATTTCAAATCTTAGTTTCCATTTCGCTTTGTTCTTCAACAGATAGTTAAATTCTTTTCCATTTGGTTTTTCTAGTCTAATAACCATATGACCTTTTAGATTAAAGGTAATGTCTCCTATTTGGCTTCCATTCTTAAAAATATCGACTTTACTTGTCCAAATATTTTTTGGCTTGATTACAATATCGTTTCCGTTCAATGCGGCTTGAGCTTTTTCCGAAAACCAATTAGTATAAATTAATTCACAAATTTCATCATCTTCCTTAATTAATTTAAAATTACCTTTTCCAGAACTTGATATTATTTTCATTGCATTTGTTTTTTATTACACCTAACGGTCTAGTATATGAAAAATTTGGCGGACTTTTCAAATAAGCACAAGCCTTTGTTTTAGCACTTTCTTCCTATTTTTTATATCCTTTGTTACCTGCGGTATTTTTATTTTTTTCATTTAAGGAATTCGTTTAAAAATGCCATTGCAAATTTTGAGTTCAATACATTTCCTTTTCCTAAATCAAATGGTTCGCTTAAATCTTGGCTGTTTGCTAAAATCACTAAAGTCAAATCCTTTTCAAGAACTTTGAGGTATAGTCCCGAATAAGCGTTTGGTTGTAACCCATAATGCCAAACCAAAGTGTATCCTTTATATTTCTGTATAAACCAACCATAACCGTAGGGCGAAAGACTTTTGTCTGCCAATTCAAATGGCTTTAGTACTTTCTCTCTACTTTTTTTTGAGATAATTTTGTTATTGTCAAAAGCTTTGTCAAACAGTAATAAATCATAGGTTGAAAAAACAAGTCCAGCTCCTGCGTTTAAATCAGGGTCAGGAAATTCAACTCTTTCAAAAATTTCGTTATCATCAATTTTATAAGGCAAGGCAATTTTATCCAATATCGTTTTTTTTGATTCGTCCAATTGCGAGGATGCTGAATTTTGTAAATTCAGTTTTTCAATTATCAAACTGTCAACCCATTTATCAAATTTTTGATGCGTTGCAACTTCTACGGCATCAGAGAGCATTCCATAAAGAAATCCATTGTACTTATAAGCTGTTCCGGGAATATTTTCAGCCGTGTGTGATAGATGGTGTTTGAGCAAGATGTCATCTCGTTCAGGACGATACTTATTTAAGAGAAAGGAATATTCTGGCATTTCTTCATCGAAATATCCAAGTATCCTTGTACAACTACCTAAATAATCTGGATAATAGTCTTTTATTTTCCAATTTAAATCAATCTTTCCTTCTTCGGCCAGGTGCATAAAGATTGTTGAAAAAATCGGTTTAGTCAATGAAGCTATTCGTAAAGGTGTATCTCCTGTCATTGGAATTTTTTGCTCAACGTTGGCCAGTCCAAAACCTTTGATTAATTGTATTGAATCATTGATAGAAATGCCTACGCTAATTCCTGGGATTTTATATTCTGTTCGTAAAGAATCAACTTGCTGCTCAAACTTTGCAATTTTATTTATTTCATTTTTTTTCTGCGATTTACACGAAACAAAAAGAATGACACAAAAAAGTAGGATTAATTTATTCATTGTTGGTTTTTTCCTATTTCAGGTAACGGTTGCCCTATGAACAGTACGGGAGCAAACTAGCGTTTACTTTCCGTTCAGCGATTAGCCAAAACCTTTTGTTTTGGTTTTTCTTTTCCTTGTTTAAAGCTAATTTTGAATATTTCGCTGACGCGTAATTTTCAATTCAGCGACTTCATAAATATACACAGACCTTTCGGTTTCGCCCTAAAGTCCGCATTACGTTTAGGTTGTGTTAGGCAACGTTATTTATAATATTCGATTGTAACATCCGTGTCTTCATATTTGATACAATTTTGATTTTGGTCAAATTTTAAACAATCGTATTGAATCGAGCTCCATATGCTATTATCTAATAGGCTGACTGTTTTTCCTTTTACCATTTTCCCATCTTGGTATTCAATAACATTTTTGAATGAAGTATTTCGTTGATAAAGGTTTTGTTGAATCAGGTTCCCGTTTTTGTCATATAAAAACTCAATTATTTCTTCGGGAAATATTCGATATCGAACTTTTATTGAATCAGACAAAGGTCTTTCCCAAGCTCTGAATTCCATTTGTCTGTAAAGTTTTCCCTTGTTATTGAGTTTGTTTTCAAATATTGATTTGGTTACAATTTCCCTTTCTGAATTATAATAGTCTTTAGATATTAAAAAGTTTTTTTTGTCATACGAGAAAACGAATATTTGACTTAATTCATTTGAACTGTACTGTCTTTGTTCTTTAATCATTCCATTCTTGTTGAAGAAATATTCATTATCAATAAATCCGAGTTCTTCATCTGAATCTTCAGGCTCTCTTTCCTCATTATTTTGATTAATGAACTTTAAATATTTGACATTTCCCAACAATCCAATTTTGCTGAGATCGGTCAGACAATTTTTCTTTGCCGCACAACTTGATAAAAAAACAAGAATTATAATCAGGATTAGATTTCGCATTTGTTTTAATGTTGCCAACGGTAACGTATAAGAATAGTAGCGGATTTTATGCACTTACTTTTCGGATTGTTACTGTCGTTTGATTTATATATTTCACTTTCGTTTTAGCGATTAAACCACTATTATTATACAATGTTGTGCCCAGTAATTTATTCAAATTTAGAATTTAAAAACTCTTTTAAACCTTTAAAATTATCTCCACCACCACAAGTTCGATACAAGATGTTTAATTCAGAGTCCATTATAATAAAAGTTGGGAAGCATTCAACTCTTAAGCCATTAATGATTGGTGATGACATATCTCCAGATTTTGGTTTCCCTCTAATTATTCCATTATACCAATCCATTTCGTTTTTTTCGGTATATTCAATTACAGGTTTTGGGTCTAATTCAAAAGCTAAACTAACAAACTGCATTTGGTTGTTGAATTGTTGATGTAATTTTACTAAATCAGGTGTAAGTTCTTTACAAGGTGCACACCAAGTACCCCAAAAGTCAAGAAATAAAAATCCTTTTTGTTCTGCTAAGTCTTTAATGTTTGTTGAGTTGCCATATAGGTCATTGACCAAATAGTTTTTTGAAACCTCATTTGTTCTGAATCCATATATACTTCCAATACTATCAATTTCGTTAATTATTAAACTTGCTGGATTACTAGTCAAACTGTCTATTTTGAAATATTTATCGTATAGTTTCACTGTATCTTTTAGCTTAAATTTAGAAAACAACGGATGATTTGGTGGATAAAAAACGGTATCGGATTTTTTAAAAATGATTTCATTTCCAAAAAGACCTTTGTTTACACCTACACCATATTCTTTTTCGTCCACATTAAACGTCCCATACAAAAAATCGTGTTTTAAAGCAGCTAATTGTAAACTATGCTTAAACTTTTCTTTTTCTGTTTCTTGTTTATATGTAAAATAATCTGGTGCTGGTAAAAATTGTAGATAGGTTTTTTGCTTGTAAAATTTGTTTGCTGAAAATTTTGTTACGATGAATTTTTTTACATCAAATGAATCACGATAATTTTCTTTTTCAGTAACGTTTTTACTAAACTCTACTATTTCATCATCACTAAAGTCCTTGTTGTTGTTAAGGTCTATGACATAATACTGCTTGCCTTTATTGAAACCACTTAATAAATAAATTTTGTTATTTGCTGAATCTACGGTTTCTTGATTTATTTCTCCTTTTTTAATAGCGTTTTTCATATCACGATAGTTAATCGTGTTTAAATACATTACAAAAGAGCTGTCATTGTTTATAATTCCTTTAAATTCATTTTTTATAGAACCTACATATTGTAGTGGACTCATTGATTTAGAGAATGGGTTGTCAATTTTACTGACACTTAAATCCGCAACTATTGTGGATGAAATGTTTTCTTTTTTAGAACAGGAAATTATAATCAAAAAAAATCCTAGTAAGAATATTTTAGTTTTCATTTAATCGATTTGGTAGTTTTTATTGTGTACAACGGTCTCGGTTATGCCTAGTTGCGTGGTTTAGCACTTAACGTTACAAGTAAACACCAAGCTGAAAATCCGCGAAGATTTTCAGAAGTAGGCGATAACAAGCAATTACCTATAGCCATTGTTGTAGCCAGTTATTTTATTAATTCAATATTTTTCCGTTCTCATCAAATAATTTAAAGCTTTTATATGATGTTGATAGAAATGATTTTTCTTCTTTAGTCATTAAGTCTTCGAATTTATAACCTGGTAACTCAAAGCCTTTAGGTATTCCTAACATCAATAAGTTTCCATTATTTAATAAAACAAAGCGTACATATTTTCTTTTCGGAAATGACACATATAAAGAAATTGCATTTTCAAAGTCTAATTCGTCTACTAATTCCATTGGCATATCTTCGGTCACTCTGTTTCTGTGATTAACAAATGACTTGTCGGTTGTGAATTTTATGTAAACCCTATTTTCTTTATTATCGTTGATGATTTTTTGTAAGAATGAATGTTCCTCAACACGAGATTTCAATTCGCTTTTTTTGTCTATAAAATTTTGAAGTGGTGTTATTTCTTCTCCAATTGCCATTGTCAAGTCGTAAATAATCTTTCCGTCAGATTTTTTGTCAATAAGTTCAGCTTGCCAGCAATCGCCATCAAAACTGTAAGAGCTAATGTGTGCTATAATTGACGATTTAACATCAAAATTATCTAGCTCTTCTTTCTCACGATAAAGTAAATCGTAAAGTTGTTTGTTTGGGTTTTCTATTCGAGATTTTAATTCTATTGGAAGTAATGGTACTAAATTTTGAATATCTTTTTCCAACTCTGTTTTTTTGATACTATCTTTTATAAAGTATTGATAGTTTTTGAGTGTATTATAAAAATGTAGCTTGTTAAAAGCATCAATTTCTTCGTCTTTAATTATTTCGAAAGTTTTATTCTCGAAATATTCTTGTTTGTCAGAATTTAAGTTAGCATATGCTTTTGCGATTTTGCTACCATCTGAAAAATAGTGTTTTCGAGTTGCATCTTCAATTCTAACATTGGAACCCAATAAGATTTTATCAATATCTAAACCAAGTTTTGCAAGCTCTTCGATATAAGTTTTTCTAACGTTCGAAGCAATATTACTATTTGCATTTCTAGAAACGTTATCATTCATCACATTTAAGAATGACTTAATAAAAACGTCCCAATTTTGAGTTTTGGAAGCTAAACTTGCAATCCTTTTTTGTTGAATGATTGGACCATTATCGAAACTACAAGTTCCAACCTGTCTATTTAGTCTCATTAATTCTAAAGCTCTTTTTTTGGAAATTAATTGTGCGGTAAAGTCCTCTAAATCTCCATTAGAAACTTTATTTTCTTCTGCATATTCTAACGCCTCAATTAAGAGTTTTTTGAAATTTTGGTCATTAGTATAAAGGCTATCTGCAAATATTTCTTTTTTAGATTGCCACTCATTTAATTCCTTTCTTCGGGTAATGAAATCTTGCTCTTTTTTGTAAGGTGGTTTGTTGGTTTTTAGTTCGTAATAATTTACTAATGAGTCAATGATAGTTCTTTTATATGTTCTAAATCCATTTGATTTATTGTCACTATCATAAAAAATAGAGGTTTCTGGCCTCACTATTAAATCAGTATAGTTAATCCAATCCGAAAGTCTTTTTGGAAGGTTAATCGAATTGAATTGATTATTCAAATAAAAGCCACGAATTGTGGTTATACTATCTCTTTTGTTTGTATAACTAGAGTAAAAATATTTTAAGTTATTTTGGTTAAGGGAATCATTAAATGACAGTATAATGCCGTGGTTTTGATTGTTCGCAATTTCAAAAGATTTTATTTCTAATTTCTTTTCATTTTTATAATCGGAATAAACGTTTTTTATTACCAGTAAATCATTGTCAATTTGTAATCCTTTGAATTTATTTTGTATTTGTTCTAGGTTCTCTGATTTTTTTAATTCGGCAAGAAAATTTTTTGGGTCTTTAGTAATGATTTCAAAATAACTAGCTGATGCTTGTGGTAGAGAGTAAAAATTAGGTATTTCACTTCGACTGTAATTCCCTTCCAAGTCATTAATAATGGAATCAAGTTTTGGAATATCACTTTCGCTAATTATTGAATTTTGACAGAAAACATTTCCTGAAATCAATAATATTAGTAGTATGTAAAATGATTTTCTCATAATTGTGTACAACGGTTGGGCTAAGCGTAGTTGCGTGGTTTAGCGATTAACTTTGCAAGTACACACCAAACTGAAAATCCGCAAGGATTTTCAGAAGTAGGCGATAACAAGCAATTACCTATAGCCATTGTTGTAGCCAGTTATTTTTCTGTTCTGTATTCTCCCTCTTTCAATTCAGGAAGCCCAATTTTTTTTCGTTCAATGTTTGTACTGTCAATATTTTCAATAAATGGTGGAACAATAGAGTTTGTTTTAGGATCAAATTCATCTCCTGTTCCATAAAGTTGATTTTTTCCAAAAGCTTTTTTTCTCATATTATCAACATAAGTTGCAAATTTGATAGGTTCCATTCTATTTGCTTTTACTTCTTCCATAAGTAAAGCTTGCATTTTATCAATAGTTTCTTTTGGTGTATGGAATAGAAATAACATTGGGTCAATTACAGAGTCTAATTTGGTTTTGCTCAACCATCCATATTCTTTTGTTATTTCGTAAAGACGATTAGTATTTCTCAAATCAATTTTGTTCTGAATATTCCAAAGTGAATCCTCTTGTTTTTTAGTTAATTCTGATTTATGTGATTGCATAAAAGAGATATATTCTTGAGTAGTTAGTTCTTTTGTGCTGTCAATTAACTTTTGGTCAAATGTTCCTAATGAAACATAAGATCTATTTAGTTGATCTTTTTCTTTCATCTCTTTGAATTCAGCTATTAATTCTGCCTTTATGGAATCCGTTAGTTCTTTTTTATTTTCCTTTTTCTCTTTACAGGAAATAAGAGAAATTAAAATGGTTGAAATCAATATTATTTTTTTCATAATCTGCGTTTTATAATTACTTACAACGTTTTGGCTATGAGCAGTAGCGTCCCGCAGGGCGCTATTGCTTATAGGTTTTGTTAGCTGCTGGCTTTTTTTAGCTCTGATATTTGATTTAAAAGTTTAATAGTAATTTCTCCTAAACAAATTGAGTCAGAAGGTTTAATTATGATGCGTTCTCCCACTTGATATTTGTTGTCTCCAGTTTTTTCGATATACTTTGAGTCTACAATTCCACCTTTGTGTTCTAACAAATGTCTTTTTTGTGTGTAAAAATGGAGATGCTTTATTTCAGATTGTGTTAACCAATCCTTGTAGCCCTTTCCAAGCAACGAAACCCATAGTTTATTGCTTTTTTCAACATTCTGAAATGCATTAAATGGAGCATTTTTTTCCGATAATGAGTTGTAGATTGACTCACTATAATTTTGGAGAGTACCTACTATTTCTGATATGGATTTTTCAACAATAGACTTGGTTATAATTGTTGCTTCATCTTTATTCAAGCTCGTCTCCAGAGTTTCTTGGATTATTGCTATGTTATTAGCATTTGATATTATTTTTTCAATAGCTTTTCTAGCATTAACTTCAATATTATTATCCCCACAAGATGGACAAAAATAGGCAGAGCCAACTACTGAGTATCTGCAATTACATTTTTCACATTTTATGTTTAATTCAAATTCGGGTCTTGGTTTTATGGAAATATTTTTTCCAGTTGTTGAGTAGCCATAATCCCAAAGTTCTTTTATTGATTTTTTTAAATCGCCAATCACTTCATTGTTTTGTTCAATAGTTAAATAGCTTTTAGCCTCTGAGTTATTCTTGCAAAAAGGACAAAAAACCTCTTCATCTCTTACAATGTTTAACCAATCTTCTTTGTGTATTTTAAAAAGAGATTCACATTCACTTTTGGGACATTGCCTATCAATCATTCCATTTTTGTCAGGGGTAATTGGGATTGATATTTTGGATATATTTTCAATGTCTTGTTGAAACCTTTCCATTTTTTTTAGCATATCCTTTATTGTGCCCATTTTCTAATTTTAGTTCTGTTTTTAGGTTGCATATAACGTCTCGGCTATGCGTAGTGCGGGATTTCAAGGCACTTCACATTCCGTTTAGCACTTAGCTTATTTAATGTAATCACTTTCATATTAGCACTTTTGCCCGCATTACGTATAGCCGTTGTTGGGGCATCGTGTTTTATTCTTTTTTCAATTCTTCTAACATCCATTCTAGTCGATTCCTTGCTGAACTTATACAGTCCAAATAACTCATATAAATAATATCTGACTGAACGGATTTAATTGTTTTGTCAATCTTCCCTCCCATGAGAATTATATCTATGGGTTGATTGCCAAAATATTCTGCTAACTCGTCTTTGTATTTTAATGCTTGGGCTTCTGTATCTCTAGTTAACGTGAAACTTGGTCTTTTAAATTCTATAAGAAGTAATCTTCGACTGACTGTCCTTGAAAGAAATAAATCTGGTCTTTTCTTAGAGTTTTTACCCTTATACTTTTTATCAAGCATGTTTTTAATAGCAGTCTTCAAATTAGTGTCAGAAAAGAGTACGGAATAATCATCTCCAAGAATCCAAGTACTTTTCTCTAAAGCTTCATGAATATGTTTTTCCAATGTCTTTGGGTCGTGTATGAGAATGGAAAGTTCATCCAAGTACTTTAGTCTATTAATTGCTTGACTCGTGACAATACTCATTTCTAAAAGCCCGAATTCTGAAAGAGCACCCGCAAATTTTTCTATATCATGGTTTTCAGTTTCTTTGATATTTGAAACGATATCCCAATAATGGTCTTTTTCCATTGCAGAAACCATAACTGAAATTACAGTATTTATTCGGTCTTCAGTTTCGCCATAGAACTTTTCAAGAGTCTTGTATAATGCCTTTTTGGCGAATGGTTGCTTAAATTCGGGAAGCTTTGATAGTTCTTTATTTATTTTCCTTTGATACCTGGCTCTAGCCATTTTCATGTCTGTTGCAAAAACTTCATCAACAGATTTTTTAACGTTTTTAGTGGCATCGTCTAGAATAGTTTTATAGAGTTTGCTATTCTCAATAATAGCACCATGATCAGCTGTAACATCGTCTTCCAAATCATCACAAATTATTTCGCCATAAATTCGATTCTTTAATTTCTTGGGAATTAAATCATCATCATTTAATAGATTTTGAGGTCGACCTATAATCTTGTTATTTACTCTTGTTACAATTCCTGCTTGTTTTATTGGCTTTGGTGTTATGGTATATTTTAAAACAGCTTCCTTTCCTTCGTGAATAATTTTCTTTTCATAAGTTTTACCAGCTAAGTCTTCAACTCCTAGCTTTTCATTGTTAATGAAAAGTTCAAAATCATGTTCCCGACCGTAGTCCCACATAAGAATTTCGCCTAGTCTAGTTGGATTTGGAAAATCTAAGTTTTGATTAAGTCCAAACAGAGTTATTATAGTTCCGTGTTTTTCTTTGTCGCAAGATTCTGTCTCTATGAATAAAGGCACTTTTTCAAGGTCATAATTTCCTTTAGCAAGTTCGGACTTATTAATTTTAAGTGTTGTTTTTACTCCATTAGAAAAAGTCTCAATCTGCATTATTTCAGCGACCATAAGACCTGAGAATTTACCGATACCTTTTCTGCCTTTTACTTTTCGTTTCTTCTTGAATGTCGTATCACCTTTTCTACTTGTCCGACTATTAGCAACGTTTAAATATTCTGAACGAACTTCATTTTCTTTCATGCCTGAACCATTGTCAGCAACAATTATTTTCGGGTCTGGTGTCAATTCTTTTGGCAAGAAAATTTCAACCTTTTCAGAGTCCGCATCATATGCGTTGTCGATAAGTTCTTTAATAGCATCTTCGGTCGAACGATACGTTTCACCTAACAGTTCGGCTAATTTGGTGTCTACTTTGAAGAATGCTTGTTTACTCATGGTTTCGTTTTTTACATGTGCCCCAACTCGGGCTATCCGTACCTGTAAAGTTTACTACCTGCATTTGTAAGTACGCACCCAACCTAAAATTCCAGTGAATTTTTAAAGCCAAGCATGCACCAACATGTATATTATTACAGGGTTACACTGGTTAAACACCTACAAATTAACTATTTTTTTGAAAAGATCTCTTACAGAAAAGCGTAATCACCTAAGACATATTATTTATCCATAAGGCTTACTTAAATAAAGTATTCGATTCGGGTATATGATGGGTAAGTGACAGAGTCCTGTATTCTATACTTTCAACTTATAGATAGAAGAACCACTTTTGATCTTAAAACAGCATTAAAAAGAAAGGTTACCCTAGGTTTTCGCTATTACCCCATTTTACCAATGCAACGTGGCATTCCTTCAGAATACGGGTCTTAAAAAACAAAATCCCGTCAAGAAAACTTGACGGGATTTATTTTTTCAAGCTCAACCGAAGTGGCGCTTGATCGCGGAGGAAGAGGGATTCGAACCCCCGGAGGTGTGACCCTCAACAGTTTTCAAGACTGCCGCATTCGACCACTCTGCCATTCCTCCTAAGCGGGTGCAAATATAGAAAGCTTTTTCTTTCTATTAAAATCTTTTTTCCATAATTATTTTTAAAATCCATTTTTAGGCCGTGTTACCACCTTTTTTATAAATTGCCGGCATGAAAAATCCGTTGGTCAGTATTCTCGTTCCGTATAAGAATACCGAAGCTTATTTACCTGCCTGTATTTCTTCCATTCTCGAACAGACCTATGATCAATGGGAAGTAATTGCCGTAAACGACCACTCTACCGACAACAGCCCCGAAGTAGTGGCCGAATTCTCAAAAAAGGACCATAGGATCACTCATATAAACAACCAAGGAAAAGGTATTATAGCGGCCTTGCGCACCGGTTTCGCCCACAGCAAGGGCCACTTTATTACCCGTATGGATTCTGATGATATTATGGCGCCCCACCGGTTAGATCATATGGTAAATGCCTTACTAGAACATGGTACGGGCCATGTGGCCGTGGGCCAGGTATCCTATTTTTCAGATAGGGGTATCAGTAACGGTTATGACCGCTACGAAAAATGGTTGAACAAGCTTACCGCCCAAGGCACCAACTACAGCGAGATCTACAAAGAATGTGTGATCCCCTCCCCTTGCTGGATGACCTATAGAGAAGATTTTATAAAATGTGGCGGTTTTACGCCCGATAGGTACCCCGAAGATTACGACCTTACTTTTCGTTTTTACGAAAACCACCTTAAAATAATACCCTGCGACCAAGTATTGTTGTTATGGCGCGACTATGATACCCGAACCTCTAGAACAAGTGAACACTACGCCCAGAATTATTTTTTAGACATTAAACTGTTCTATTTTTTAAAACTGGATCACGACCCCAATAAAACATTGGTGGTATGGGGCGCAGGTAACAAAGGAAAAAAAATTGCCCGAGAGCTATTAAATAATGACATCGATTTTTATTGGGTATGTGACAACCCCAAGAAAATAGGAAAAGATATATACGGTAAAGAAATGCTACCTTTTAAAATATTGGAAGAGCTACCCAACACACAAAGCATTATAACGGTGGCCAATGAAGAGGCACAAAAAGAAATAAAAGATTATTTTAAGGATAGAAACATGCAACCCATGACCGACTATTTCTTCTTTTGTTAAATGCCCCGTTTTTAATTTTAACCAAAGAATAGAACTTTGGGCCGATCTTCTAATTACAAAATAAGTATCTTTGACTAATCAATAACAGGAATGCAGTTTAAACATCCAGAAATTCTTTGGGCCCTTCTACTCCTCATCATTCCCATTATTGTTCACCTTTTTCAACTTCGCAGGTTTAAAAAAACGCCTTTTACGAACGTAAAATTGCTTAAAAAGGTAGTTTCTGAATCACGAAAGAGCAGCTCGCTAAAAAAATGGTTGATCCTACTTTGTAGATTAGGGCTATTTGCCGCATTGATCGTCGCTTTTGCACAACCCTTTAGTGCCAACAACGAAGCGCTGAAACCACAAGAGACCGTTTTTTACATTGACAATTCCTTTAGTTTACAGGCAAAGACACCGAACGGTACCTTGCTACAGAACACCATTCAAGATTTTATAAAAGAAACCCCTGAGAACAGTACATTCTCTCTATTTACAAATGATAGGGTGTTCGAAAATGTAGCCATCAAAGATATTAGAAACGACCTTATAGACCTTGCACCAAGTGTAGGGCACTTACAATTGGATCAAATTATATTAAGGGCCAATAGTTTGTTTTCTAACCGAAAAGAGACATTGAAAAAAACGATTCTCATCTCCGATTTTCAAACATCGATGGGACCCTTACCTACCGATTCGCTGCCATCGGATCTTTATTTTATTAAATCACCGACGCAAGATATTACGAACATCTCCATTGATTCTGTTTTCATTTCAAAATCGAACAATGAGATTATAGAGCTTACCTCTTTGCTGTCGTCCAATAAAAGTATGGATGCCACCCCGGTTTCGCTGTACAACGGCGACAAACTTATTGCCAAGACCGCCGCAACATTCGATACCGACAAAAAGGCCGCCGTTACTTTTTCGGTGCCGGCCGGCGAGGCGATCTTGGGCAGGATCGTCATCTCCGACACAGGGCTTTTGTACGACAACCAGTTTTACTTTAACCTTAATACGGTAGCAAAAATAAAGGTACTGGCCATTTCAAATGCCGAGGCGGAATACCTGCAACGGATCTATACCGAAGACGAATTTGATTTTACGAATACCGACCTGGCCAATTTAAACTATGGCAGCCTTGAAGATTATAACCTGATCGTTCTGAACGAATTGGAACAAATTCCGACCGGATTGTCGACCGTACTGAACACCTTTACAAAAAATGGGGGCAGTATCGTCATTATTCCCGCAACAGAGATCCAAGTAGATTCATACAACCAACTGTGCTCCACTTATTTTAATACGACCTACACAAAAAAAATAGAGCAGCCGGTGGCCATCTCCGAAATTGCCTTTGACCATAACATCTATACCGATGTTTTTGAAAGAAACGTTGCCAATTTTCAATACCCAAAGGTGAACGGTTATTATGGTTTACAAACCAATGCACAAATAGCCCTTGCACTACAGAACAAGGCTCCGTTTTTAGCGGGCAACGATAACGTTTACTTTTTTAGCGCCGCTATATCGGACGACAACGCCAACTTTAAAAACTCGCCGTTGATCGTACCTACCTTTTACAATATTGCCAAAAGCAGTTTAAAACTGCCGTCTCTATACACCACCTTGGGCGAATACACCGAGTTGGAAATACCCATATCACTATCAAAGGACAACATACTTACCGTTGTTAAAGACGACTATGAGTTTATTCCCCAACAAAGGTCCTTACCAAAAAAAGTACGGCTTATTTTTGAGGAAAACCCCACCACCGACGGTATTTTCGAAATACGGGACAACGGCCAAAGTTTACAGAACATTAGTTTTAACTATAACAGAACAGAAAGTCGTTTGTCATATTTAAATCTAGAAAACCAAGAGAACATCAACTATTACGACACTATTCTCAATTTCTTTGAGGATACGCAAAAAACAAATCGCATCAACGAATTTTGGAAATGGTTTGCTATTTTAGCGCTGGTATTTGTAGTGTTAGAAACCATACTCCAAAGACTATTAAAATAACCCTTAAATGAACGTACTCTTAAAATCGGTCAAGATAGTAAATGCTGAATCGAAAGAATTTCATCTAAAGAAAAGAGATATTTTAATTAAAAACGGAGTGATAGAAAAGATTGCTCCCAGCATTGAACCTCCCAGCAAAACAAAGGTTTTAAGTCACAAGAACATGCATGTTTCGGTAGGTTGGTTAGATACCGGGGTAAGTTTTGGCGAACCCGGATACGAAGAAAGGGAAACGATAACCAATGGACTTAAAACTGCGGCAAGTAGCGGTTTTACAGATGTGATACTGAACCCCAACAGTTTTCCGTTGCCCGACAGTAGTTCTGATATCGTATTCTTTAAAAATGCGGCCAAAGACCATTTGACCGATCTGCACCCACTCGGAAACCTTACCACCAACGGAAAGGGCGAGGACCTAGCGGAGCTTTTTGATATGAAAAATGCAGGTGCGGTCGGGTTTTACGATTTTAAACACGCCATCGCCAACCCGAACCTTTTAAAGATCGCCCTACAATACGCACAAAATTTTGATGCCATCGTTTTCTCTTTTCCCTTGGACCAGCATATCGCGGGAAAAGGTATCGTAAACGAAGGTATTGTTAGCACACGCCTTGGTCTAAAGGGTATACCCGCCATGGCAGAAGAGCTGCAGGTGGCTAGAGACCTTTTTATTTTAGAGTATACCGGCGGTAAACTGCATATACCCACCATTAGCACGGCACATTCGGTAAAACTGATCGCCGCGGCCAAAAAGAAAGGCTTAAACGTGACCTGTAGTGTGGCGGTCCATAACTTATTTTTTACCGATAAGGTTCTAGAAGAATTTGAGACCGATTATAAGGTGCTTCCCCCTTTAAGAACCAATGCCGACACAAAAGAATTAATAAAAGGTGTTAAAAACGGCACCATCGATTTTGTAACCTCCGATCATATACCATTAAACATTGAAAGGAAGAACGTAGAGTTCGACAATGCCGATTATGGCACCATTGGCCTAGAAAGCAGTTACGGGGTCTTGAACCAAATATTCGATACTGAAGAGACCATTGAAATATTGACCCGTGGAAGGGAACATTTCGGATTGGAGATTCCAGAATTAAAAGAAGGGGCGAAAGCAAACCTGAGCCTTTTTGAACCGGAAGCAACTTATAATTTTACTACCGAACATATTTTGAGCAGTTCTAAAAACGCTCTTTTTATAAACCAGCAATTAAAAGGAAAAGTGTTGGGAACACTCGCCAACAATAAAATGGCCGTAAACTTTTAACTATGGAAACAAACCAAAAAATTCCAGGAAAGACCACGGGCATCATCGCCTACCTTACCATTGTAGGGGCCATTATCGCCATAACGATGAACGTTGAACCAAAGCACGATTTTGCACGTTTTCACACACGCCAGGCATTTGGCATCCACTTATTGTTTCATGCCTTTGCCCTGTTTTCAAGTGTGTGGTACAACCAATACGGACTTTACGGATTATACCTGTGTTACATTGTACTTTGGGTATACGGCTTCATTGGCGCCCTCAACAATAAAAAACAATTAGTACCTATAGTCGGACCCTATTTTCAGAAGTGGTTCACCTTTATACAATAATATATTATGACTACCGCTCCCCTATCTTTAGAACACCTTATAAGACCCTCATCATCGACCCAAGAAAAGGCTCCCGTGCTTTTTATGCTGCACGGTTACGGCAGTAACGAGGAAGACCTATTTTCTTTTGCTTCAGAACTACCGGCAGACCTATGTATTATATCGGTTAGGGCACCATATGCGCTTCAACCCTTTGGTCATGCATGGTATGCCATAAATTTTGATAATGAAAAAGGCAAGTGGAGCGACGATGAACAGGCGATAGAATCTAGGGAAAGGATCGTAAAATTTATAGACGAGGCCTGTGAGGCCTATTCGTTGGACAAAAACAATGTAAGCCTTTTAGGGTTTAGCCAAGGTACTATCCTCAGCTATTCCATAGCCCTGTCGTACCCAGAAAAGATAAAAAGGGTCATTGCGCTAAGTGGTTATATCAACGAGAATATCTTGGCCGAAAACTACCGGAACAACAACTTTGAACAATTAAAGATTTACACCTCCCATGGTCAGGTAGATCAAGTGATCCCGATTGAATGGGCACAAAGAACCCCGGCATTTCTAGATAAACTTGGTGTAGAAAACGTATTTGAAGAATTCCCTACAGGCCATGGGGTATCGCCACAAAACTTCCATTCCTTTAAAAAATGGATGATAGCGAATTCTTAATTGTTTCTGGTATACAACAGATGGTCGACTAACGTAAAATCTACGCCCAAATCATCTTTTAGTTCGTACTTGATCAGTAATTCGCCCCAATATTTACCATCTGAAAAATCGGTCAGGATCCACTTATGGTTCAACACCTTGATCTTGTTGATCTTAAAATCGTTCTGCATTCCCTCGTAGGGCACCAAAGGGTTATCACCTTCAGACTCATTGGTCTCCAACAATTTATCGGAAATATATCTCGACGGGTTTTCTAAATCTAGATGCTCATAGTACGCCAAGGCATCATCATTATTTTCTAAAGAAAAGTATTGCATTTCCAATACACTGAGTTCTGCCTGTTGCAGCGAATCCTTTAAATTTTCCACCTTGGTTTCCAAGGCCTGGATCCTGGCATCACTTGCCGCTGTCATTTTATTGGAACTGACAAACAGATAAAGGCATATTAAAGCCGTGAAAATAAATAAGTACAGATATATTTTATTCTTCATAATTTAAATTTGTATGCTAAGATTATC
Organism: Maribacter sp. MMG018; assembly: GCF_018100785.1. Classification (GTDB taxonomy): domain Bacteria; phylum Bacteroidota; class Bacteroidia; order Flavobacteriales; family Flavobacteriaceae; genus Maribacter. The sequence goes on from NZ_JAGJEC010000002.1 coordinate 1,238,198, forward strand.
ATAGGCCAAATGTACATTATCTGGCAAACTTTGTTCTACTTCTTCATGAAAGCCCAATAAATGGCTTATATGGGTAAAATATGTTTTTTCAGGTTTTACCTTGTTCGCAAAATCCAGGGCTTCCTCCAAATTAAAATGTGAGTGGTGGGGCTCTATCCTTAAAGCGTTTACGACCAAGACCTTGGTGCCCTTTATTTTTTCCAACTCTTCATCTTCCATAGATTTTACGTCCGTTAAATAGGTGAAATCACCTATTCTATACCCTAAAACCTTTAACCTATTGTGCATTGCCTCTATTGGCACGACCGTTTTACCGCCCAACTCCATAACCATATCCTTATCCACATAATTAATGGCCACGGCGGGCGCTCCGGGATAACGGTTCTTTGTTTCAAAGATATAATCGAATCTTTTCTTTAACGACTTCACTACCCTTTTATGCGCATAGATAGGAATGTCGCCCTGCCTAAAAAAAAACGGGCGTATATCGTCTATACCGGCCGTATGATCCGAATGCTCGTGGGTAAAAAGAATACCATCCAATCTGTTCACCTTGTTCGTCAACATCTGTTGGCGAAAATCGGGCCCACAATCTATAACATAGTTGTAATCGCCCCAAGACAACAGAACCGATACCCTTAAACGTTTGTCTTTAGAATCGGTACTTAAGCAAACAGGGTGATCACTTCCAATAATCGGAATGCCTTGCGACGTGCCCGTACCTAAAAATGTTACCTTAAAATCTCGCTTCATTGCCCCAAATTTAATTCTTATTCCTTAAAAATTAGTGCGATTATTTAGAAGATAGATGGGAATGGTTGGTTTAAATAAACGATTAACGAAACTTATAGTATTTTTTTGTCCGTAATGCCCGTAAGATAACCCATTCTTTATAACTTTGCTCTAAACAACAATTTATAATGGCTTCAATTTTAAAGAGAGAAAGTGTCTTTGAGAATATCCCTTCGATTAAAGCTAAAACTTTAAGAATAAACTTAAATCCCGATATCTACGGAACATTTGCAGAGATCGGAGCGGGACAGGAAACAGCGCGACATTTCTTTAGATCTGGAGGTGCCTCCGGTACCATTGCGAAGGCCATGAGTGCCTACGACAAAGATTTTAGTGATGCCATATATGGTATCGAAAATGATGGAAGATACGTTTCACAAGCTCGTTTAAAGACTATGCTGCAGTACGAAATGCAGTTGATGGAAGAACGTATCAGTAAAAAAAAGCATCCGGAAAGGGTCTTTTTCTCTTATGCCAATACCGTAGCTACCATTGATTTTTCTAAACGATACAAAGGTCATGGATGGGTAGGAATACGTTATCAACTGGATCCGGACCAAAAAGAATACGACGAAATTGTACTGCACATTCGTTTTAAACAGAACGAAGCCAGACTACAGCAAGAAACATTGGGTATTCTTGGTGTAAACCTAATTTACGGTGCTTTCTACAAATATCACAAGCCCAAAAAGATGCTTAAATATTTGTACGACCATATTGACAAGGATACCTTGGAAATTGATATGATCAATTTCTCTGGCCCTAACTTTAAAGAGGTGGACAACAGGTTGATGAGCCTTCAGTTGATTAAAAATGACATGACCGATGCGGTGATGTTCGGCCCTGACGGAAACAACCTTTTACCAGCCTCTGTGCTCTACAAGAAAAATATCTTGGCCATGCGTGGTAGTTTTAGACCTGTTACCAAGGTGAACAGCGACATGTTTCACAAGTCGTACGATATTTTTATACGAGACCCGCAAGTAGAAGAAAAAAATACTATCGTAATATTTGAGATAACCCTATCTAACCTAAAAGCGTCTGGAGAAATAGATGAGGAAGATTTTATGGGCAGGGCCGAACTTTTATGCTCCCTTGGGCACTCTGTAATGATTTCAAAATTTCAAGAGTATTACCGATTGGTAGAGTACTTTAACAACTATACAAAAAACAGGATCGGCCTTACTATGGGGGTCAATAATTTGGTGGATATTTTTGACGAAAAATACTATCGCCATCTAAGCGGTGGTATTCTCGAAGCCTTTGGTAAACTCTTTTTCAAAGACCTTCAGGTATATCTTTACCCAATGAAGAACCCTGATACAGGGCAGATCATGACCAGTAACAACATAAAGGTACACCCAAGAATGAAAGAGCTTTACAAGTTCTTTAAGTACAATGGCAAAGTAATGGACATTATAGATTACGAGCCAGAGATCATGCATATTTTCTCTAGGGATGTATTAAAGAAAATTATGAACGGTGAAGATGGTTGGGAAGAAATGCTACCTGAAGGTATTGCAGAGATCATAAAAGAAAAGAAGCTGTTCACTAAAAAGGAACTGGCACCAAAAGAAGAAGATAAATAAAAAAAAGCCCCTGACAGGGGCTTTTTTTTATTCTGCCAATAATTGGGCAGCGTGATCTTTTGTCTTGACCTTATCTATTACCTTGGTCACTACCCCTTCTCCATTTACCACAAAGGTTTTTCTATGAATTCCGTCATACTCCCTACCCATGAACTTTTTTGGGCCCCATACGCCAAACGTATTTATTACCGTATGATCTTCATCGGCCAATAACGGGAACGGAAATTTATATTTGTTTTTAAAGTTCTGTTGTCTTTTTTCAGAATCGGCACTAACCCCCAACAGCTCGTATCCTTTATCCTGCAGCTCTTTATAATTGTCGCGTAAATTGCACGCCTCGGCCGTACAACCTGGGGTACTTGCCTTCGGATAGAAAAAAACAATTAAATTTTTACCGGAATAATCCGATAAATTAATAGTATTGCCATCTTGATCTTTGGCTGAAAATGAAGGTACCTTGTCCCCTACCTTTAATGTATTCATAGTCAATTTCTTTAAAGTCGTTAACTTATAGACCGTAAAATTAAACAATATATGACGAAGGCAGAAAAAGTGTCATTTGTAATTTCAACGCTACAGGAGCTTTACCCCGAAATACCGGTGCCCTTAGACCATAAAGACCCCTATACCCTATTGGTGGCCGTTCTTTTGTCCGCCCAAAGTACCGATGTTCGCGTAAACAAGATAACACCGTTACTTTTTGAAAAAGCGGACAATCCTTTTGATATGGTAAAATTGACCGTTGAAGAAATTAGGGAAATTATAAAGCCCGTGGGCTTGTCTCCCATGAAATCGAAAGGTATATACGGACTCTCTAAAATTCTTATCGAAAAATATAATGGCGAAGTACCCAAAGACATCGAACTTTTAGAAGAATTACCGGCAGTAGGCCACAAAACTGCAAGTGTGGTCGTTTCACAAGCCTTCGGAATACCTGCTTTTCCGGTAGATACGCATATTCATAGACTGTTATATAGATGGGGATTTAGCAATGGCAAAAACGTGGTACAGACAGAAAAGGATGCAAAAAGACTTTTTCCAAAAGAACTATGGAACAACTTACACCTACAGATTATATGGTACGGTCGTGAATATTCGCCAGCGAGGGGCTGGGATCTTGAAAAAGACATCATTACCAAAACTATAGGTAGAAAAACGGTACTGAAAGAATATTATAACAAAAAAAAGACCCGCTAATGCGGGTCTTTTTTAGTTTAAAAAGGTTTCGAACCTTAATTCTTTATATTCAATTTCATAAAGTGCTTGCGAATAACTTAACAAAAAGTTTATTGTCTTTGGACATACTTTGCTAAATTCTGCCTTTTCCCGATAATTAGTGTAAATTTTTTCCATATTTCCATTGTTGTTACATTAAATTAACGCAACTACATCAGAAATATTGTTTTAACCGTATACGGTCTACTAATTTGTAAGCACTATGTTGTTTTTTTCAATAATCTTTCTAAGGTTGATCAAAGCATATCTCATTCGCCCAAGAGCCGTGTTTATACTTACTCCCGTGTTTTCTGAAATCTCTTTGAAGCTCATATCCTTGTAGATACGCATAATCAAAACTTCTTTTTGATCATCTGGAAGTTCTTCTACCAACTCTCTTAAATCTGTATCTATTTGATCTTTTATCAATTGTTTTTCGGCATTCAACTTATCATCGCCGATCACGGAAAAAATGTTAAAGTCATCGCTGCCCTCGAACATTGGCATTCTTTTGTTCTTTCTAAAGTGGTCAATAATCAAGTTGTGAGAAATCCTCATTACCCATGGCAAGAACTTTCCCTCTTCACTATAGCTACCTCTTTTCAAGGTTTTAATTACCTTGATAAAAGTATCTTGAAAAATATCTTCCGTTACATCCCTGTCCAATACTTTAGAGTAAATAAAACTCGTAATACGTTGATTGTGTCTATTGATAAGGATTTCCAAGGCTTTTTCATCGCCACTGATATAATCTCTTACTAGTTCTGAATCTTCTATTTGTAATTCCATATTAGTTGTTTTCATTTAGGTGACTGGTTGGGGAATCCTGTGTGTTAATAATTGTGTTTAGTTATTTAATTCTGAGATAAAACTATATAAAACCCCTCCTGTAGGAAAAAGTATGTTGTCAAACTAGCTTTTTATGATGTGAAACAACGAAAACCTATTTCTCAGTACAATAAATAAGGGCTTTACTAGTTATTGGCGAAGAATACCAATATACTTATAATAAGGTATATACAATATTATTAAGGTAAACCCTCCTTATTATATACATATATCCTTATATATCATACATATAAAGAAAAACCCCCAAGGAAGGTTCCTTGGGGGTTTTTATATGATAGATTGTTTTTTCTAATTCAGATTACTCTCATATTTGATTCCATCTGCTTCCATCACTTGTAACGACTTAGAGTAATCCAGTAAAAACTTAATGGTCTCCGGTTTTGCCGATACTAATTTGTGTTTGTTCTTTTTGGTCGTGTAAATTTTTTCCATATTCCTCTTCCGTTTTTCTTGGTTCAATATTACAACGCTAGAGGAATAAATATAGTAAAACTCTTCGACCTGTGACCAATTAATCGGTTAAAACTATACTATTTGCTTCAACCAGCTTTCTAAGGTTGATAAGTGCATAACGCATTCTACCCAAAGCAGTATTGATACTTACTCCCGTATTTTCCGATATTTCCTTAAAACTCATATCCTTGTACAAACGCATTTCCAACACCTCTTGTTGGTCTTCGGGCAACTTTTTTATCAGTTTGGTCAAATCTGTTTCGATTTGTTCCTTAATTATCCGTTTTTCTACATTAAGCCGTTCATCTCCCATTAAAGAGAATACACTAAAGACATCGGACCCTTCGAACATGGGCATTCTGTTACTTTTTCTAAAGTGATCTATAATAAGGTTATGTGCAATACGCATTACCCAAGGCAGAAATTTACCCTCTTCATTATAAGCACCTCTTTTTAAGGTTCTTATAACTTTCATGAAAGTGTCCTGAAAAATATCTTCGGTCAGTTCACGGTCTCCTACTTTAGAATAGATAAAACCTGTTAAACGCGCATTGTGTCTATTGATAAGAACCTCAATGGCCTTCTCATTACCGTTAATATAATCCTGAACTAATTGGGAATCTTTAGTAGCCTGTTTCATAACTTTACTTTTTGGGGTTAAAACCCACTCCCTACATCAATGTGACTAGGGTTAATTTGGGTCTTATTCTAACTTAAAAAGTAATTTTGCGTTATAGGCTAAACGTATTTTATTGAGAACCAAAGATAAAAAAAAATAAATACTCTAAAAATTATGTGAAAAAACACCTTCCTATTTTTAGATTACCGCTATTTAATCGCCTAGAAAAGTACCATATCGTATCTTTGCGAATTTAGAAATTGCTATGCCCGTTATATCCCAAGTAAACCCCAAGAAGAACATCATTATTAAAGGTGCAAAACTTCATAACCTTAAAAATATAGATGTTGTAATCCCCAGAAACAAATTGGTAGTCATAACCGGACTCTCGGGATCCGGTAAATCTAGTTTGGCGTTCGATACCCTCTACGCAGAAGGGCAACGACGATATGTTGAAAGTCTTTCTTCGTATGCAAGACAGTTCTTGGGCAAATTGGACAAACCCAAGGTAGATTACATAAAAGGTATAGCCCCGGCCATTGCCATTGAACAAAAAGTAAATTCTACCAACCCAAGATCAACGGTGGGTACCACAACAGAGATCTATGACTACATTAAACTGCTATACGCACGTATCGGCAAAACCTTCTCCCCAATATCTGGTGAAGAGGTCAAAAAAAATACGGTTTCGGATGTCATTAACTATGTAAAGTCTTTTGAAGAGAATACCAAGCTTCTTTTACTGGCCCCTATTCAAATCAAGGAAGACCGCGATTCTATAAAATCGCTGGAGCTATTTTCAAAGCAAGGTTACGCCCGTATAAAATATCAAGGAAAAGTACTCAGAATAGATCAAGCGCCCGAAGATATAGGCAAAGAATTTGATCTTGTCGTAGATAGGATCATCACCAAAGATGACGAGGATTTTTACAATAGATTGGCAAATGCCGTAGATTCGGCCTTTTTTGAGGGAAAGGGACAATGTGTTATTGAAACCCTGAACGATTCGAAACAGCGTGTATTCAGCAATAAGTTTGAACTTGACGGAATGCAGTTTTTAGAACCGAACGTTCATTTGTTCAGTTTTAACAACCCGTACGGTGCCTGTCCAAAATGTGAGGGTTATGGTGATGTAATCGGAATAGACGAAGATTTGGTAGTACCCAACACGGCGCTATCGGTTTATGAAAATGCCATTTTCCCATGGCGGGGCGAAAGTATGAGCTGGTACAGGGATCAATTGGTAAACAATTCCTATAAATTCGATTTCCCCATCCACAAGCCTTGGTTTGAGCTGAGCGACGAACAACGTAAGTTGGTTTGGGACGGTAACGAGCACTTTATAGGGTTGCACAAATTCTTTGAAACCTTAGAAGAGAAAAGTTACAAAATACAGAACAGGGTAATGCTCTCCCGTTACAGGGGCAAGACAAAATGTAGCCTTTGCAACGGAAAACGATTGCGCAAAGAAGCGGATTATGTAAAAGTTGGAGGTACATCTATCTCAGAACTGGTAGAACTTTCGATAGAAAGGTTAATAGCGTTTTTCGGACAACTTGAATTAAGTGACCACGATTTAAAAATTGCGGATAGGTTACTTAAAGAAATCAATACCCGACTCGGGTTTTTAGATAAGGTAGGTCTTAACTACCTTACCTTGAACAGAAAATCGAATACGTTATCGGGTGGTGAAAGTCAGCGAATAAATCTAGCCACGTCTTTGGGCAGCAGCCTGGTAGGTTCTATGTATATTCTAGACGAACCAAGTATTGGCCTACACCCAAAAGACACCGAGAACCTAATCGAAGTATTGCTTTCTCTGCGCAATTTGGGAAATACCGTAATTGTAGTGGAACATGACGAGGATATCATGAAAGCTGCAGATCAAGTTATAGACATAGGACCGGAAGCCGGTACCCACGGTGGAGAAGTAGTGGCGCAAGGCACTTTAGAAGAGGTGTTAAAATCTACCTCCCTAACGGCCAGCTACCTGAACGGCAGTATGGAAATTTCAATTCCGAAAGAGAGACGTACCTCTAAAAATTATATTGAAATTATAGGATGTAGGGCCCATAATCTCAGAAATATCAATGTTACCTTTCCTTTAGATATGCTTACCGTGGTTACGGGAGTTTCCGGAAGCGGCAAGAGTACCTTGGTAAAAAAATTGTTATACCCCATTATCTTAAAAGAAGTTGGGGGCTATGGAGAAAAGGCCGGACAGTTTACCTCGGTATCAGGTAAATACAAGCATATTAAACATGTAGAATTCGTAGACCAGAACCCTATCGGGCGCTCTTCTCGTTCTAACCCAGTAACCTATATAAAGGCCTACGATGATATACGTAACCTTTTTGCAAACCAGAAATTAAGTAAAATACGGAATTACCAGGCCAAACATTTTTCTTTTAACGTAGACGGCGGGCGATGTGAGAAATGCAAAGGAGAAGGAGAAATTACCGTAGAAATGCAGTTTATGGCCGATGTTCATTTAGAATGTGACACCTGTGGTGGAAAACGTTTTAAAAAAGATGTGCTGGAAGTTACCTTTAACGATGCCAATATTGATGATATTCTAAATATGACCATTGACGATGCCATCGACTTTTTTGAAAAGGGCCTACAAAATAAAATCGTTTCAAAATTGAAACCATTACAAGATGTTGGTTTGGGTTATGTAACCTTGGGACAATCTTCCTCTACCCTATCTGGTGGTGAAGCGCAACGAATTAAACTGGCTTCGTTTTTGGTAAAGGGATCCACAAAAGACAAAGCTCTGTTCATTTTTGATGAACCTACCACCGGATTACACTTTCATGATATAAAAAAGTTATTGAAATCTTTTAATGCCCTTATTAAAAAAGGACATTCCATTGTAGTTATAGAGCACAATATAGAACTTATAAAATGTGCAGATTATATAATTGACCTAGGTCCGGGTGGTGGAGAAAACGGGGGACAATTATTGGCCGAGGGTACTCCAGAAGAAGTAGCGAAAAGTAAAAAATCTTTTACCGCCAAGTACCTAAAAGAGAAGATTTAATTGAGAAACACATTTTAACCCCGTAAACAACATCAATTCAAACAACTGATTATCAGTTAAATACAACCATTGTCTAAATTTTGGCACGCTGTTTGGTATAAGTAAAGCGAGTGTAAATATTTACGCTCAGAATTTTAAAACCTTATATCATGAAAAATTTAGTACTCCTTTTTACGGCGATGATCTTGGGCACACCCAGTGTCTTTGCCACAAGTACGAACGAAGATAAGGTTGCAACCAGCAATGCTTATAGAAACAACAACTCATTTATATTTGTTGAAAACGGAATTACCTTTTCCGTTTACCCAGATGGAGAGTTCGACTTTTATATAGAAGATTACGTTACTGGAAGTAAAAACGGAATTACATTTAATTCTGGTTATGATTATAGCCCCTATGCCCAATATGATGATTATGGTGCAGTAATACAAGTAGAGAACGTACCTATATATTATGATTACTACGGTCGTGTAAGTCAAATTGGCGATGTTAATATCAACTATAGAAACAATAGGATACGTAGTATAGGCGGAATGTATGTCTTCTATGACAACAGGGGATTTTACAATTATCACACCGGATTCATAAATATCTATAACAGAAATTACGTGTTTCGTCCATTTCACAGATGGTTTGTTAGACCTGCGATCGGATTTAGCCTTGTGCTCAATAGACCTTACAGAAGGTATTACACACCAATTAGGTATACTTTTCATAAACCATATAGGTTCAACAAAAGAAGGGCTTATGTAAAAATTGGAAAAGAACACAGGTACAACAAAGTAAGACGTGAAAGAGCCAACATTTACAGAAACGACAAAAAAGTAGCTGTAAGAAGCAATTCTTATAGAAGTAACAGAAGCGTTGCCGCAAAAAACAAAGGGTACAGAAGCAATAGGGCAATCGCCTCTAACAATAAGACACGTACCAATAGGAGCGCCACTGTTAAAAGATCTACCACTGTAAGACGTGGAAACAATGTTGCGACCGCTAACAAAAAAAGAACTGTGGTCACTAAAAGGAAAGTTACAAAAACACCACGTAGTACTACTGTTAAAAGAACCACTACTACTTATAAGAAACCCACAAACAAAAATACCGGGGTACGTAGTAGCCAAGGGAAAACCCAAAGATCGGTAGCACAGACCAAAACAAAGAGAAGTATTACCAGATCCGTAAACAAAGCACCTTCTACCAAAAGGAGCACTGTTAGCAGAAGTAGTAGCTCACGATCGATAAGCAAGGCTTCTACCAATAGTAGAAAAAGTACTAGCTCTAGATCAGTGTCCGCTAGAAGAAATTAATAAATAAAGTTTTTAAGATAGTTTTTAGGTTAGTTAGTTGTATGGCCCTGAAGTGGATAAATTCACTTCAGGGCTATTTTTTTATACTATTTCGGACAACCTATATATGTACCCAGCGCTTACACGGCAACAGCATTACCAAAAATCTTTCGGAATTTTTCAGGTACTTCTTTGCGGATAATAGTGGCCTTTTCAGAAAACGGATGAACAAACTCTATCGCCCCGGCATGAAGGTACAATCCCTTCCCCTTCAACAATAAGCCCGGTAAATGGTAAGTAGCATCTCCTAAAATTGGATTCCCCATCATATACAAGTGTTTTCTTAATTGATGCCGCCGACCTGTTTTTGGGTTCAATTTAACTAGGTTTAAATATTCGAATCTTGGGGAAGTAACGGTTTTTAAAACCTCATAATCCGTATGTGCTTCCTTGTCATCGATAGCGGTTCTTATTATACCTTTATTGCTCATTTTACCAATAGTGATGGCATAATAGGTCTTAACCACTTTCTTTTCTTCAAAAAGATTGCCTAGCCGCACAAGGCTAGAGCTTGTTTTGCCTACAACCAACAACCCTGTGGTAGGATAATCTAAGCGGTGTACGGGTTTCGGCGAAGTGGCATCCGGTTCGTGACTTGTACTTAAATTTTGCTCCAATGCATTTGCAACGGTCTTAAAACTGTTTCCACTGACCAAAACACCTGCAGGTTTGTTTATTACCGCCAAATATTCATCTTCAAAAACCACTTCTAGCGATAGATTTAATCTTTTTAAACCAGGTTTCTTGGAGGCTTCCATTAATTCTATACGCTCCCCTCCTTTTATAAACCACCCAGTGGAGGCTACCTTGCCATCTATTAGCACCAACTCTTTTTTTATAGCCTTTTTTAAAGATGATTTTGTAGGCAATGATTTAAAAACACCTACCCCATATTCCTGTATTCTTTGTGGTTGATCTTGTTTGGCCGCAATATGTGTTTCAATTATTTTCAGTTCCAAAAAATTAAGTTCCCGTATAACATCAATCTATATTAAACTTTACCATATAACAGCCCATAACCCCGTATACTGTTTAGCTCCAGAGAAATAATCCATACGCTTTTTCTTGAGAAAAGCCCCTGCTCAATAATCATTGACAGCTTTGGCAGTTTTTAAAAACGGTAATTCATTTATCTCCTTATAAATTTCCGCATCACATTATAGATATCTTCAGATATTCGAAATTTATACAAGACCGTTGAGTAAATCGCGACCATTAAAGCACTCTTCAGTACTATGTTCACTATTGGATGAAAAGGAAACTGCACATAATAAAACACCAGCCCCATTGCCGCCAATAAACAAAACACCTTAAAAGTACCTTTCGTAAAAGGAACCATATTAAATTTTGTCTTTACATAATACAGCTTAAGTGAATTGTAAATAAAAAAGGCCGAAAAACTGGCAATGGCCGCGCCATTTAAACCATAGGCAGGTATTAACCAGAGATTAAAACCTATGGCCATTAAGGCCAATAACACACCAAAAAACAAGATAGATCTATAATAATCAGAATTGTACAATATAGAATTGTTATTGCCCAATAGCGCATCGTACACTTTGGTAAGTCCGATCCAGAAGACAATAAGAAATCCGCCCGAATACCCTTGGGGGAGCAATTGAAAAAGATCGTTCAAGTTAAGAACGATCAATAAAAACAATAGACCCGCAATAATGAAAAGGGTCAGCGAACTTTTTTTATACAGATTTGAAAGGGCGCCTTTATCTCCCTTGTTTATATATTCCGCCGTCATCGGATAGGTAATCTGATGCATGGCACGGGATGGCACGGCAATGGTTATGGCAATAAACCCCGCAACACCATAATAAGCAACATTCTCGATAGGCAAATAATTGTTGAGCATAACCTTATCTACCTCCATTAAGACAATGGCCGTTGACCCTCCTAAAATAATAAGTCCACTATATTTTACTATATCCTTCCAATTCTTCGGAAGCTGAAATATTAATTTAGGCATATGCACGCGATAGGCATATATTTTCATGATCAGCGTACGAACAATATAGAAGCCCACCAATGCATTTATAAAAAAAGGAACATCGATTACATCTAACCACAGTAACGTTAGTAAAATAGTCTGCCCTACCCTACAAAACAGTTCTTTCATTAAATTTCCAAAAACGGATTTCATCCGTATTCTGGACCAGGCATAAAAAATCTCAAAGTAGGCCATTGCCATCCCCGTAAAAAAAATATGCCAAATATAATCTCTAACGATGGGGTTTTCTCTGGATAGGAATGCCCCAATTGCCTCATTGGCAAAATAGCTGATAAGGCCTACCGGCAAAATCAGTACTAAGGGCAATAACAACATCATGGTCAAAAAGCCCTCTTGCTCCCTACCCTCTGTAAAACTACTATAAAACTTAACCAAACTATTAGGAACCCCAAAGGCCAATAAAGGCATTAAAACCGCCGAAATGGATAAGACTACCTGTACCAACCCGTAAGTATCGGGGTGCATAAAGTGGGTATACAAAAACAACGTATTGATGGCACCGAGCGCAAAGCCAAAGTACGTAACTACAGTGTTGTTCAATGATTGCTTTAGTACAATTCCCATTTAAATATATTCTGCCAATTTTTTTGTTAGTTCCCTTCTAGAATATGTATTGATATTTACCGATGAAACCTGTAACGAATTCTCTTTATATTGCTTGAACCATTCTAAAATTACATTTTTAAGTTCAGAATGGTTATGGTAATCAAACACTTTTCCCGTTTCGGTATCGGCAACCATGGAGGCTACTTCCCAACCTTGTGGTCCTATACCCAAAATAGGACGTTGCGCTAACATATACTCGAATAATTTTCCTGGGATAATGCCCTTTGTTTCGTAAGAATCTATTTCGGCCAAAAGCAGTACCTGAGATCTTCGCTGATACTCCAAAGCCTTACTATGGGAAACATAGCCAACGACTTCAACAAAGTCTTTGAGGCCATTCGCATGAACAGAAGCCAATACATCTTCACCGACAATACCTATAAAATTTAATTTAAAAGCATTTTTAAATTCATTGTTCTCCTTTACCAATTGCCCCAACACTTTCCACAAATTAATAGGGTTACGACCGGTAAGCATAGATCCTATGTGCGAAATGGTAAAATTGTGGTCTAGTTGAACTTCATCAAGATCCTTAGGCTCAAACCCATTGGTAATAACTTTGATAGGTTTTGATGTAAGTTCCCCAAATTCTTCTTTTGTGGTCTTGCTGGTCACCAGAATCTTATCGGCCCTGTTCAATACCAAAGATTCTAACTGCTTGTGTTTTCTCTTTGAAGAACTGGTCAGTTTTAATTTCTTATGATAACCGATAGAAGTCCATGGGTCCCTAAAATCTGCGATCCATTGAACGTTTTTCTTTTCTCTCAACCCCAGACCGATAAGATGAAGGCTATGTGGCGGACCTGTTGTAATTATAGTCTCTATACGCTCTTTATCTATAATATCGGATAAAAAGCGAACGGAAGGTTTTACCCAAAATTTTCGCGCGTCCGGTATAAATATATTGCCCCTGACCCAGAGCATAAATTTTTCTAAAAGCGACTGATCTTTGTTTTTAATGACCCCAGAACTTATACGCTTTGTCTTTTTGCTCGAAAAAAAACTCGCTATCCCGTAAGGCTCTATAATAGGATGCTTATAAATACGTACCTGCTTAGGAACTTCATCTAAAAAAGTATCGTCGACCAGAGGGTAATGTGGATTTTCTGGAATATAAACTATGGGCTCTATACCGAAATCTGGAAGGTACTTTACAAACTTAAGCCAGCGCTGTACGCCCGGCCCTCCTGCCGGTGGCCAATAGTACGTAATGACCAGGACCCTTCTCATTAAGAATTATTCTCTTTCTTATTTCTATAAAAAGTAAATCCTACACCTCCAAGTAATACAAGTGCCAACAAAATAGTACTTGCCAAAGATATTTTACTTCCCTGTTCCACCACCTTGGGCTCAAACTTGAACTCAATGGTATGTTTCCCCTCGGGTACTCTCATGGCACGTAACACATAATCTACCTTAAAGTGGTCGGTTGGCGTACCGTCTATATAGGCATTCCATCCATGGGCGTAGTACATTTCTGAAAATACAGCTACCCCAGGGTTCGAATTGTTAGAACTGTACGTTAAATGATTGGGCTTGTAATCTGTAAGGGTAATGGATGCTGTTGAATCTACTTGATACTCAAATCTGTTAATACTGAACTTATTTGTGTTTACAACAGCGGTTACCTTGGTATCTATACTATCCAACGCCATTATTTCCTCATCAGCAGACCCTACTTGTTGAAGGTTTTTAACAAACCATGCATTTCCGTTCGCATTAGGATTCTGTATCGGAAACTTGTTTCCTTGCTCATCTTGCTGAACCACATATTTAACATTGAGCATATTAAATACGGACAAGTTTCCTTTGTAGACATGAAAATCGAAAAGGTCTTGCATCCCGGCAGGTTTTGCCGCATGGTAGCCAGTAATACTATTGTGAAAATAAGCAGTCTTGGCAGAATCGAAACCATCGGTTTGATCAAACACCCTATATACGCTAGTGTCCTTTAAAATTTGAGTGTCGGCCGCCGTTTTTTGAAAAGGTTCCAACATTCTTCTCTTAGACACAAAATTATCCTCATTTACATATCGGAGATTTACACCTACCAAATCAAAAACAAGCAAAGCCCCTATCACAATAACGGTTAGGTTCATTTTCAATTTCCCTTTTAGGTAAAACCATAATAAAAGAACCACTACCAATACATATCCTAAAGAACGAAACAGATCACTATTGTACACAGCCTTACGATCTAATTTAAGCATTTCTGGTAATTCCTCTAAACCGGTCATTCTTAATCGTTCATCCACCGGTCCGGTAAAGTCGAACATGCCTTTAAACACGAACAGAAGAACCCCCAAACCAAGAACCGTTGCCGCTGCATATTTTAAGGAAGTGATCTTATCTTTTACATCTACCTTTGAAGAAAAGATTTTCTTTAAGGCCAAAATTGCCAGAATAGGCATACACAACTCCAATATTACCTGAATTGAAGAAACGGCCCTAAACTTATCGTATAGAGGAAAATAGTCGATCATGAAATCGGTTAGGGCACTAAAGTTCTTGCCCCAAGACAATACCAACGATAATATGGTGCCGAACAACAACCACCACTTATGCTTTCCTTTTACCAAAAACAATCCTAAAAAGAACAAGAAAAACACAATAGCACCTACGTATGCAGGCCCAGAAACACCAGGTTGCTGCCCCCAATACAACGGAATACCACTTACAAAATCCAAAGCACTCGACCTTGGCAATCCTTTATCGATAAGGTATTTAAAGGATTTGGAGTCTTCACCAAGGTTCTCTTGGCTCGCACCACCAAAAAGTCTGGGAACAAATATGTTCAAAGACTCCGATATACCATAACTCCACTGGGTAATATAATCTTTGCTAAGTCCGCCTGTGTTGTCTTTCGGAGACCCATCTGGGTTAATGGTCAGCTCGCTCTTGCCCCGTGTACTCCAATCGGCATATTCTTTGGTCGCCATTAGCCCCGTAGCGTTCGCCGCGATACCCAACACAACTGCACAGACCAAAATACCTACCGAAACAAAAAAATGCTTTAATTCTTTCCTCTTAATCGCATCTATTAGATATACGACACCAAGAACCAACACCAAGAGCATAAAGTAATAGGTCATTTGGTAGTGGTTCGCAACAATCTCCAAGGCCATTGCCAATGCGGTCACCAAGAACCCCCAGAGATATTTTTTTCTGAACACCATCACAATACCGGCCAATAAAATGGGCAGGTAACCCAGGGCATGCGCCTTGGCATTGTGCCCCGCCCCTATAATAATGATCAGGTATGTAGAAAAACCAAAGGCCAATGCCCCTACAATGGCCAGCTTATAATCTACTTTAAGACTACATAAAAGGATATAAAAACCGATTAAATAGAGAAAAAGATAATCTGCCGGCCTAGGCAAAAACCTAATTAGACGATCTAATTTTTTGATATAATTATGTGGGTAGTTGGCACCTAGCTGATAAGTGGGCATGCCACCAAAAGCACTGTTTGTCCAATAAGGTTCAGCGTCGTTTTTTTTCCTGAAATCATTTTGCTCCTTGGCCATGCCCGTATATTGGGCAATATCGTGCTGATATATAACCTTACCCTGAAGAACAGGGTGAAAATAGGCCAATGCGGCAACGATAAAAAATACGGTTACAAAAAAATGGGTGAAAAAGAATTTTAGACCTTTCTTCATGTTCCGAGTAGTAGTTAGTTACGCAAATATAACTAGTCTAACTCTTCAAAATCTATATACTCGCCAACTTTTTCGGAATCGGTCTTTTTTCTATTCGATTTCTTGTCTATAATTACATCCCCGACCTTCTCTTCAGACCTGGATCGCTGTTGTTCAAAACCATCAAATGCTTGTCTAAAATGAGATTCTGTTTTCTTGGCGGCGTAGTTCAATATTTTTGGAGCAAATAACCTTGCTAAAATTTTAAGCAAATAATACACCAAAAGAATAATCAGTATTGTTTTTAAAAATGCCATTTATTTTAGTTTGATATATATCAAAAATACAATTATCACGTTGTATTACTAGATTCAAAGTATTAAAATAATTATAAAGTCGTTTCAATGGGAAGGCCCTTTATTATCAAAAGAATCAATTTTCAACTTTTATTGGTACTGTTTTTACCATTATTATCTATTGGTCAGTATACAGACGTCATTAATTCTAACAGGCCCGGATTATCGGTAAGTGCCTACGCAGTGGGCAAAAATGTGATCCAGGCAGAGATGGGCCTCTTCTACGAACAAAGTGACCACAGCCTCTTAAACACACAATCAGACATCTGGGGGACCAATTTCTCTTTACGTTATGGTCTGTTGTTCGAACAGCTAGAACTTAATTACGAAGGAACGTTTCAAAACCAGAACATTCTTTATGAGAATTTTAATTTAGAAGCAAAAAGAACCGATTTCACCAGAAATCGTCTTGGATTGAAATTTTTAATATACGATCCTTTTAAAAACCCTGAAAGAAACAAACCCAACTTGTACAGCTGGCGTGCCAACCACAAATTTCAGTTAAAAAATCTATTACCCGCCATATCCTTATACGCAGGTGCAAACTTTGTACTTGGCGACAACCCATACTATTTAGACGAACCAACCATATCACCAAGGGTCATGATCGCCACACAAAGTAGGCTGACACCAAGGTTCGTAATGATTACCAATACGTCTTATGACCGAATCGGGACCGAATATCCTGAATTAAGCTACATAATATCACTGTCCCATGCCTTTCGCAATCCGAAGTGGAGTACTTTTATAGAGCACCAAGGCATCAAAAGTGACCGCTATTCCGATTTACTGTTACGAGGCGGTGTCGCATACCTATTGAACGAAACATTACAGTTCGACGTAAGTTTGGGAGCTAGTTTCAAGGACACTCCATCGCGTGTGTTCGTAGGATTGGGAGGTTCTTATCGTTTCGATTTTCATAAAGACAGCCTAGTACCCATAGAGGATCAGTCTGCAGATGAAAACGGCGGGGCCATAGAAAAGAACGCCATGAAAAAAGAGAAGAAAAAAAGAAAAAAACAAGGTAGTGGCGCCGAAGATATAGACTTGGGACCTTCAAAAAAACAATTGCGGAAACTTAAAAAGGCACAAAAGAAAAAGAAGAAAGACGAAAGTGAAATAGATTTTTAAACCTTTTTAAAGGAAGTAATTTATTTCCTTAAGATTTTTAGGTGTTGTTTAATATCCCTAATATTGACACCTATAAATTGCGCCCATGATTACAATAAAAAAGGTTACATCGCAAACCGAACTGAAAAAGTTCGTAACCTTTCCCTTTTCTTTATACAAAGACTCTAAATATTGGGTCCCTCCCATCATTAAAGATGAACTAGAAACTTTTGACAAGACCAAAAACCCTGTCTTCAAAAACGCGGACGCGTGGTTTTTCTTGGCCTATAAAAACGGACAAATAGTTGGTAGGGTCGCTGCCATCATCAACAGGCTCGAAGTTGAAAAACAAGGTTTAAAAAAAATGCGTTTTGGGTGGTTCGATTTTATAGACGACCAAGAAGTTTCTAAAGCTTTATTACAAAAAGTAGCCGAAATTGGCACCAAGAATAATTTGGAATACATGGAAGGCCCCGTAGGTTTTTCCAATTTGGACAAAGTAGGTGTTCTTATAGAGGGTTTTGACCATATTGGTACCATGATCACATGGTATAATTACCCTTACTACAAGACCCATTATGAAAACATGGGTTTTGTAAAGGAAAAAGAGTATATGGAAAACAAGTTTCCTGCAAGTAATGCGGACCCCGCTCTTTTCACCAAATTAAACGATTTAATAAAAAGACGATACGGACTTAAAGAGGTTAACTTTACCAGCACCAAAGAGGTAATGCCAATGGCAGATGAGATGTTCGACCTTTTTAACGAAACATACTCTAAACTATCTTCTTTTGTTCCTATCACCGAAGTTCAAAAAAACTATTTTAAGAAAAAATACATCAGCTTTATAAATCCGGAATACATAAAGTTCATAAAGGACAAAGAAGATAAACTAATAGCATTCGCCATTGTAATGCCTTCTTTTTCCGAAGCACTGCAAAAGGCAAAGGGCAAACTATTCCCCTTCGGCATATTCCATTTATTAAAGGCCAAGAAAAACAGCAAAGACGTTATTTTTTATTTGATAGGTATTCATCCCGATTATCAAAACAAAGGGGTAACCGCTATAATATTCAATGAATATTACAAGACATTTAAGGAGAAAGGAATTAAAATGTGTTATAGAACCCCCGAATTGGAAGAGAATGTAGCCATAAAACAAATGTGGAAACATTTTGACCCCGTTATATATAAAAGACGGCGGACATACAAAAAGAGTCTTTAGACCAAAAAAGGCCAAACTTTATAAAGTTTGGCCTTTTTTGTAATCGGTAATCTATACTTTATTCTCCCATCGCAGCGGCAACGGCAGCCGATAATCTTTTATAGGTTCCATTGTTCAATCGCTCTCTAATAGCAGAAAACGCATCCAATGTTTCACTAATATCTTCCATTGTATGTGTTGCGGTAGGTATTAACCTTAACAAAATCATTCCTTTTGGAATTACCGGATATACCACTATAGAACAGAAAATTCCATAATTCTCACGCAAATCCTTCACCAAAGCCATAGCTTCAGGAATACTTCCGTTAAGATATACAGGAGTTACACAGGTATTTGTACTTCCAATATCAAAACCTCTGTCTTTAAGTCCGTTTTGAAGTGCGTTTACGTTCTCCCAAAGCTTTGCTTTCAATTCTGGTCGATTGCGCAACATATCCAAACGTTTCAAAGCTCCCTTTACATATACCATAGGAAGTGATTTTGCAAACATTTGCGAACGCAAGTTGTATTTTAGGTAGTCGATAATTTCTTGATCAGCAGCTACAAAGGCCCCGATACCCGCCATTGATTTTGCAAAAGTCGCCAGATACACATCTATATCGTCTTGTACGCCTTGCTCTTCTCCGGTACCGGCTCCTGTTTTTCCCAAAGTTCCAAAACCATGGGCATCATCAACCAAAAGCCTAAAATTAAATTTCTTTTTAAGCTCCACAATTTCTTTTAGGATACCTTGTTCACCACGCATTCCGAATACACCTTCGGATATGACCAAAATTCCACCTCCGGTCTGCTCTGCCATTTTAGTGGCACGCTCCAAGTTTTTCTCTAAGCTATCAACGTCATTATGAATAAAAGTAAATCTCTTACCCATGTGCAATCTTACACCATCAATTATACAGGCGTGGCAATCCACATCGTAAACAATGATATCGTCTTTTGTCACCAAAGCATCTATGACGGACATAAACCCTTGGTATCCAAAATTCAATAAATAAGAAGCGTCTTTTTGGGCAAAATCTGCCAATTCACGCTCCAATTGCTCATGAAAATCGGTATGGCCACTCATCATTCTGGCCCCCATTGGGTATGCTGCACCATGCTCGGCAGCCGCCTCACCATCTACCTTTTTTATCTCCGGCAGGTTTGCAAGACCTAAATAATCATTTATACTCCAAGTAATAACGTCTTTCCCTTGAAATTTCATCCTGTTCGAAATTGGACCTTCCAATTTTGGAAATACGAAATAACCTTCTGCTTGTGAGGCCCATTTCCCTAACGGACCTTTGTTCTCTATGATTCTTTCAAATAAGTCTCTCATCGCCTAAATTTGGTTCTGCCTGCAAAAGTAAAAATTTTTAAGAAGCATTCATAAATAATTGCACACAGAAAAGCGGGCTTTAAGCCCGCTTTAATAATTATTATCTTAAACTCTTTATTTTATATACTGTATTTCTTGGGTTTCCTCCACGGGATTAGACTCCAAGAACCCTTGATCTTCCATCCATTGGTCACTGTATATTTTACTCATATACCTAGAACCATGGTCAGGAAAAATGGCCACTACCTTACTGTTCTCATCAAAGGTATTCAACTCGTTCAATTGCTTCATGGCCTGCATGGCAGCCCCACTGGTATAACCAACAAAAAGACCTTCTGTTCTAGCAATCTCTCTTGCCGTATGGGCACTTTCTGCATCGGTTACCTTTATAAACTCGTCTATGATCTCAAAATCTGTAGCCGTAGGTATTAGATTTTTACCCAAACCTTCTATTCTGTATGGATATATCTCATTCGCATCGATACTACCGGTCTCATGATACTTTTTAAGAATAGACCCGTACGCATCTACACCTATAACCTTGATGTTAGGGTTTTGCTCTTTCAGAAACCTTGCTGTTCCTGAAATTGTTCCTCCAGTACCGCTACAAGCCACCAAATGGGTAATCTGACCTGCAGTCTGTTCCCATATTTCAGGTCCTGTAGACCTATAATGCGCATCAATATTCAACTTATTGAAATATTGATTTATATAAATAGAATTTTTGGTCTCCTCATGTATGCGCTTTGCTACTTGATAATAAGACCTTGGGTCGTCTGCACTTACGTGTGCCGGGCAAACGTATACCTGTGCGCCCATAGACCTCAACATGTCTATTTTATCTTTTGAAGATTTAGAACTAACCGCTAAAATACAATCGTATCCTTTTATAATACTGACCATTGCAATACTAAAACCAGTATTACCCGATGTAGTTTCTATAATTGTACTTCCTTCTTTAAGTATTCCTGCTCGTTCAGCTTCTTCTATGATATGAATAGCTATACGGTCTTTGGATGAATGCCCAGGATTAAACGCTTCTACTTTCGCGTAAAAATCACCTTTAAAATCTTTAGTAATCCTATTAAGTTTTACCAGCGGTGTTTTCCCAATTAATTCTAAGATATTGTTATGAGCCTTTATCTTATTTTCCATAAGGGGGATATGTTTTTTCTATTCGGCAAACTTTTTTTATTTGCCAAAATTCCGGTACAAATCTACTATTTTTTTTCTACAGTAATATTTTTCTCTCTAAATCTAATAAAAAAGCATACTCTTTTGCTGTCTCCCGTAAAGCTTCGAACCTTCCCGAAGCCCCACCATGACCCGCTTCCATATTAATATGAAACAATAAAATATTTTCATCCGTTTTTAGATCTCTTAGCTTTGCTACCCACTTTGCAGGCTCAAAATATTGTACTTGAGAGTCATGTAGCCCTGTTGTTACCAGCATATTTGGATAATCTTGGGGCTTTACATTGTCGTAGGGAGAATACGATTTCATATACTCATAATATTCTAATTGGTTCGGGTTTCCCCATTCATCATATTCTCCGGTAGTTAGGGGAATAGAATCGTCTAACATGGTAGTTACAACATCTACAAAAGGAACCGTCGCAATAATTCCGTTATAAAGCTCCGGTGCCATGTTGGCTATCGCCCCCATGAGCAATCCGCCAGCAGAACCTCCCATTGCATATAAGTGATCAGGACTGGTCATTTCTTCAGAAATAAGAAACTTAGAACAGTCTATAAAATCGGTAAAAGTGTTTTTCTTTTTCAACAATTTTCCGTCCTCATACCATGGGCGACCTAAATACTCACCACCACGTATATGGGCAATGGCATAGGCAAACCCTCTATCTAGCAGGCTCAACCTTACGGTAGAAAAATATGGATCTATGGTATAACCGTAAGATCCGTAGGCATATTGAAGCACAGGTGTTTCTTTTGAAAGTGGAAAATTCTTATGATGCACAATGGAAATAGGAATTTTTACCCCATCGGCTGCAATTGCCCATATTCGTTTTTCCACATAATTCTCTTTCTTAAAAGTTCCCCCAAGAACTTCTTGTTCCTTTTTAACCTCTTTCTCTTTCGTTGCCATATTAAAATCTATGACAGAGCTTGGGGTCGTTAACGAATTGTAGGAATACCTAAGCAGTTCCGTATCAAAATCAGGATTGTTTCCTACGTAAGCAGTATATGTTTCACTATTAAAAGGTAGGTAATACGCATCGGCACCGTCCCAACGGACAATTTTTATTCGGTTTAACCCATTTTTACGTTCAGAAAGCACATAATAGTCCTTAAAAATTTCAATATCGTTCAACAACACATCTTCCCTATGCCCAATAAACTCTTGCCAATGCTCAGCATCGGTATTCTCCTCACCTACCTTCATCAATTTAAAATTGGTGGCGCCATCTTTATTCGTTAAGATATAGAAAGAATCATCGTAATGGGCAATAGAATATTCCAACCCCCGCTTTCTTGGCGAAAAGACCTTAAAGCCCGCTTCCGGATTATCCAATGACATGATCTGAAACTCAGATGTAAGGGTACTATGCGAACCTATTACAATATATTTTTTCGATTTTGTCTTGTATACAAAAGTGCTAAAGGTTTCATCCTCTTCATGAAACACCAGTTCATCATCATCTACCGAAGTACCCAGAACGTGTTTATAAATTTTATCTGACCGCAAGGTAACCGGATCCTTTTTTGTGTAATAGAAAGTTTTGTTATCGTTGGTCCACACACCACCACCAGTAGTGTTTTCTATCTTATCATCGTAAATTTCCCCGGTCTCCAAATTCTTCACCCGTAGAACATATTGTCTACGAGACACCGTATCTACACCAAATACCGCCAATTTATTATCTGGACTAACAGATATACCCCCCAGGCTAAAATAATCGTGCCCCTTGGCCATCTCGTTACAATCGAAAATTGTTTCTTCCTCTGCATCCAAACTACCCTTAAACCTCGTGTATATAGGATATTCTTTTCCGGTTTCGTACCTTGTCTTGTACCAGTAGCCATTTAGCTTATAGGGAACGGAAGAATCATCTTCTTTGATTCTCCCCTTCATTTCTTTAAAAAGAACATCCTGAAATGCTTTGGTGTGAGAGGTCATTTGATCATAATACTCATTCTCGCTCTTTAAATAAGAGATGACTTCAGGGTCTTCCCTATCGTTCAACCAGTAATAATCGTCTAGTCTTACATCATTATGCGCAACCAATTGTTTGGTTATCTTTTTAGCCCTCGGAGCTTTTATTTTGTTCATTTAAATCTAGATAATGTTATAACAAGCAAATGCAAAAATAAAACTAAATACCGGGAGCCTATAGCGTGCAACGAATTCATTTTGATCTTAAATGGGTATCCGGCCAATTTACTACTTTTACACCCTAAACACATAAATTTATCAACTATGTTCGGAGATATGATGGGAATGATGGGTAAACTTAAAGAGACCCAACAAAAAGTAGAAGCCACAAAAAAAAGAATGGATACCGTTATGCTCGAAGAAAAAAATTCTGACGGCTCGTTAACGGTCACTATTACGGCTAATAGAGAAATAAAGAAAATCGAAATTGCCGATAGCCTTTTAGAGGACAAAGAACAATTGGAAGATTATTTAATACTCACCATAAACAAGGCTATAGAACAAGCTAGCAAGGTTAACGAAGCAGAGCTTGCCGCGGTTGCAAAAGAGGGCATGCCCAATATTCCGGGAATGGATTCGTTATTTAAGTAACAAAGGTCGTTACCATTAAAAATAACAGAACAATGAAAAAAGCGATACTACTTTTATTTCTACCATGCATATTAATGGCGCAAGAAATAAAGGCGCAGCCAAGCAACATGGATTGGCAGTATAATTTGGACACCGCTATTGAAAAGGCCAAAGAACAAGATAAAAAGGTATTGGTATATTTCACAGGAAGCGATTGGTGCGCCCCTTGCAAAATGCTAAAAAAAGACCTTTTTGAAACTTCGGAATTCAAGGATGTTTCCGATAATTATATTTGGGTCTATATAGATATGCCTCGAAATCAGGATTTGCTAACCTCTGATCAATTATCATACAATAAACAAATAGTGTCCAAACTCAATAAACGAAAAGTATTTCCCTTGTTTCAAGTTTTAAACAAAAAGGGAAAGGTACTGGACGAATATTCTGGTTATGCAATGAACGGTGATATTAGATATCACATGCAGCTTCTTAAAAAGTACTTATAAAAAAAGGCTTTCCGTATCGGAAAGCCTTTTTTATCTTGGGAACTATTGGGGGAACTTTGTTAGGGCAAATTCTGCTTACTGATTTATTAATCTAAACTCTGTTCTTCTGTTAACGGAATGTTCCCTTTCTGTACAAGAAACTCCTTCTTTACATCTATTTTTAATTCTTGTCTCTCCATAACCGTTGGCAACCAAAAGACTAGAATTTACACCCTTACTTATCAAATAATCGGCTACCGCCTTGGCTCTTCTTTCAGATAAATCTTGGTTAAAAGAAGCATTACCTCTTACATCCGTATGAGAAGCGATCTCTAATTTAGCTCCAGGATTTTGTTTTAAAACAGGCATTAAACGAGTATCAATGATTGTTTTTGCCTCTGTAGTCAAGGTTGCACTTCCTAAGTTCCAATTAATAGGTAACGCTTGGTACTCTACTAAAGCACACTCAACTTCTCTCCAAGTGGTAAGTCCTCCTTTTTCTTTCAATACCTCTTTGGTAATAGTTTTTGTTACCGCAGGTACAATTTCTTCAACAGTATAGGCATCTTTATCCAAAACCGTTTTTGTAATGGTCTCATATTCCGCTGGAATAATTTCCTCTACTACTTTAGCTGGCTCTAACAATACTCTTTTGGTGTAAGAACCATTTTTTGGGGCAATAGGGGTTTTGATCGTAGATGCTTCAGAAGCTATAACCTCTGTTTCTACGTTCATGAATTCTGCAGGATACCCTTTGTAACACCAGTACCTACAATCGTCCGGATTTCCCGACTCACAATCAGGCGCAGGCGCACCTAACTCCCATTGGGCATATGCCGGCTTAATTTCAATTGTTTCAGAGCTTGGCTTGAAAGAAGAAGGAACTATCTTTAAAGTGTTTGCACCTTCTTTAGATACATACGTTACCGTCTCTGTACCCCACTTGGCAGGAACTACGGTCAACTTTTTACCTTCTTCCTTTACCAGAACACGTTCTGTTACAGTTTTGTAAGTTGCAGGCACAGTCTTTAAGACCTTATAGGCCGGTTTAACTGTTACCGTTACGGTTTCGTTAACATAAACATCCGGAGTCGTACAACGAACATAACATTTTCCCGGTTCGGGATCGGTAGGTAAATCTTGCGCCATTGCAACAGACGCGGAAATAAATGTGAAAAGAAATAATACTTTTTTCATAATGGCTGATCTTTAATTAATCATTAGTGTTTATAATCTATAAGAAACAGACATTTCCTATTGGTCACATTTTTTTTAAGATTTTTTTTAGAAAGGTAAAATATGCCCTAAAAAATATTAATTGATTATCTTTAAAAGAAAGATGGGCTTATGATAGAGGTAAGTAAAATTAACAATGACCATTATCGATTCACTGTTAAATCCGAAACGGGACAAACGTTATTGGAGAGTATTCCTTTTGAAGACAAAGAGACCTTAGACACCACTTTAAAGAGGTTAAAAACAAGCGCCACCTTAAAACGTTTTGAACGTAAAACAAATTTCGAAGGTAAATTTCTTTTTAACCTTAAAAATGAACAAGGTCGTATTATAGGTAACAGTGGCCTGTACACTTCTGAGGCAGGAATGGAAAATGGAATTAAAAACCTAAAGAAGATTCTTGGCCAGACAAAAGAAATCGAATTATAATTTTCTGACGACTTCCATGAACTGATTATGCATATCATCGGTATAGTCTAAATGGGTCACCATTCTCAACTTACCTTGCCCCATACTTATAATATGTATATCCTCTTCCTCCAACTTAGACGTAAATTCAGAACTGGGCATATAATTCTCGTCAATTTCAAAAATGACAATATTCGTCTCTACGGGCTCTACTTTTTTAATATAACTTAGACCTATAAGCGCCACCCCTATTTCCTTTGCCCTTAAGTGGTCTTCGGCCAACCTTTCTATATGGTTGTCCAAGGCATAGATACCTGCCGCCGCCAAGAACCCGGACTGCCTCATACCCCCGCCAAGAATTTTTCGAATTCTAAGGGCATCATGAATTGTTTTGGCATCCCCTACCAAAACAGAACCCACGGGACACCCTAATCCTTTACTGAGACATACACTTATGGTATCAAAAATTGCTCCGTACTGCTCCGGTGTTTCGTTTTTTGCCACCAAGGCGTTCCATAAGCGAGCGCCATCCAAATGGTATGCCAAGCCATGTTTTTTACATACACCTGCTATTTTTTTTAGCTCTTCAAAATCCCAACAGGCCCCACCCCCTTTGTTCGTGGTATTTTCAATACACACAAGAGAGGTTAACGGACTATGGTAAAAATCGGGAGGATTGATCGCCTCTTCCACTTGATCTGCGGTTATCATTCCACGATTACCGTCTACCAATCTACAAGATACTCCACTATTAAAGCTTGCCCCTCCCCCTTCATAATTGAACACATGGGCATATTTATCACAAATAAGCTGTTCGCCGGGTTGGGTATGTAATTTAATCGCCGTTTGATTGGTCATGGTACCACTTGGAAAAAACAACGCAGCTTCCTTTCCGAACAATTTGGCCGTTTTTTCTTCCAACTTATTTACCGAAGGATCGTTCTTAAATACATCATCGCCAACTTCTGCATGCATCATAGCATCCAACATACCTGGCGTAGGTTTTGTAACCGTATCGCTGATCAAATTTATTTTCATATTATAACGAAGATCAAATTTTAGTGAAAGCAATCCATTCCTATAGGTGAACCGTCCGGGATTTTCGGAGAGGGAACCACCTTAAATGTTTCTGGATGCTTGTAGAAATTATTTATTCTTCGGGCTATTTCACCCTTTATTGGGTCTTTTATAGCTTCTTGGGCCACAGAAAGACTTAATTTTTGAAGATATTGGTTGGCGATGGCATTTACCTGAGGGTGTACCTTATCGCTAGCAGCAAGATTCATTATATGGAACAATACCCTAAAATTGATATTTTGTTGCACCTCGTTCTTGTACGGGTCTTTATGCTTTTTATCAAAAGTATTGGATACCACTTCTTGCAACACCTCTGACAATCCAATATTATTTGGATCCAAGGCTTTTTGTTGAATTAACCTAGAGGCCCTTTCTGGATGTAAAAGTAATCCTAAGGTCATATCTGCAGCAGTTTCTGGGGCAGATAATGCATCGAAGGCGACTCCTGTTTTTCCTTTTAAAGACTCTCTTGTTCTACCATACCCAATGGCTCTTGGAGGAAAAAGTGAAAGCTTCTCTTTTGGTATCGCAATTTCTTCAGCGTCCAAGGTCAATAATATTGCCTTTAACGCCTGTTCCTGACTTTTTTTATCTACGGGAGCAACGGTCAATTGTCCGTCCCCTTTTACCGTATAATTATAGTCCAAACCACCAACTACCTTGGTAGCCGCTTCTGTTTGGTACCTGTGGAAAAAATATAAAGGAGCAAATACATCTTCCAATACAGAATTTGGTTCGTTGGTTTTAATATTATCGATAGAAAAATTGGAAATGGCCGTTTTTCTAATATCCAACATAGACTTTAGTTCGTCACTGATAGATTTTCCATTGTCCCATAAATGGGCATAGGCATGCGCCCCTCCCATTGGTCTTGCATCTTGGTCCGAAATATACCTTAAGCCTTTGGCCGTGGCGTCTTCCAAAATTTTGTTCAAAGCCTTACGTTCATCCGTTCCCTCCGGAAAAACACTATAGGCGTACGCCACCGTTACCTTGTCCCATTCTCCGATACCAGTGTCATATGCATTAGAATAATCTATTTCTCCATTTTTTAACGAAAATTGAGGATGTGGATAATCCATCACAGAGGCCCTATTGTTGGTGCTAGCGGCAAAGTTATGCGCAAAACCCAAGGTGTGTCCGATCTCATGTGCCGATAACTGACGGATGCGCGCCAGTGCCAAATCTAACATTGGCTTGTAATTATCGTCCCGTTCTGCGAAAGGTTTGTTCATTAAGGCCTGTGCTATTAGAAAGTCTTGACGAATTCGCAGACTACCTAAA
Organism: Maribacter sp. MMG018; assembly: GCF_018100785.1. Classification (GTDB taxonomy): domain Bacteria; phylum Bacteroidota; class Bacteroidia; order Flavobacteriales; family Flavobacteriaceae; genus Maribacter. Next base: position 1,266,612 of record NZ_JAGJEC010000002.1, read on the forward strand.
CTGACATGTCCTTTTATTATTTCACCTGTTCTGGGGTCGGCCACACTGGCCCCATAACTCCACCCCCTTGTAGACCTATGTACCCATTGAATAACGTTGTACCTAATATCTAAGGGGTCGGCATCATCGGGCAACATCTTTACCTGAAACGCATTTTTAAAACCTATGGCCTCAAAAGCTTGGTTCCACCATCTACCACCATCCAACAAGGCAGACCTTACAGGTTCTGGCGTACCATTGTCCAAATAATAAACGATGGGCTCCACCGCCTCACTAACCTCTTGATCAGGATTTTTTTTCTCTAAACGATGACGTGGTATAAACCTTTTTACCAACGATTCTTCTACAGGTGTCGCATAATCATAATAAGAAAAAGGATATGCCCCAGACCTAGGATCAAAAGCCCGTTTTTTAAATCCGTTATCGGGCAGTTCTATAAAAGAATAATGCTGGGCCACCGTTATTAGACCCGGAGTAGGTACCACACTTCTCACATAACTTCCTTTAGGGGTTCCTTTAAAGGTCATGGTAACATCGAACTCTATATTTTTTGGAAAAGCTTTGGTCCTGTCCAAGGCAATGGCACTTTTCGCTTTGTCCAAAGAATAATTACCTTGATCGCTACGCTGCAACCTGGCAGATACACCATGTGTGTCTTGCATTAAAAAATTGGTAATATCAATTACATAAACACCATTTTTTTGTTCCGTGATAGGAAAGCCGAACAAAATGGACTTTGCAAAGGCTTGCTCTACAGATTTTCTCTCCAGTTCATTATCGGTTAATGCCCTAAATTTCAAATTAGGTTGAACCAACAGAAGTTTGTTTCCGGCCTTTCTAAAGAATACAACGCGCTCGTTACCCAATTGCCCCCTATCTAGGCCAATATCATTACTTCCTATTCCACTACTTAAAGAGGACACATAAAGAAATTCTTTTTCGAGGTCTTTTACCTCTAAAAATATTTTATCGTTGCCTTCATCATAATAGAAGTCAAAAAATCCTTCATACTTTTTAAAATTTTTCTTCTTTTCAGAAAACTGTGCAGAAACAAAGGTTGCACATAAAAAGGCAAGGATCAAAAACAGTGGTTGGGCTTTTTTCATGGTCATAATTAGTTTGAGCATTAAAAATATGCAAATTCTAGTTAATACATTTTATAGGAACCCTAGCAAAATCCAAAAACGAGATTTTAACAAAAAATCATTCTTTTATTATTGAAAATAAAATATTTACAAGCAATTAATATGAAAATACCATATGTTTTTAAAAGAATAAAAATTACCTTTTATGAAAACTATATTGTATGACAAACATCAAAAATCAAATTTTTTCTTCTTACCAAAAAAATTCCGATTTATATGATGAAATATATGATAGCGAAGGAAAAATAAAACCTGTTTATAAAAAATTGTTCGATATTTATGGAGGTCATTCCATTCAAGATTATGTAAATCTTAATTCAAAGGCCAAATCCTCTTTTTTTAACCAGGGCATAACGTTTCAAGTTTATGGGGAAGACAATGTACAAGAAAAGATTTTCCCTTTTGACCTTTTTCCCCGCATCATAGATTCCGATGAATGGGAAATCATAGAAAAAGGTTCGATACAAAGAAGCAAGGCCTTAAATTTATTTTTATGGGACATTTACCACGAAAAGAACATTCTTCGTGAAAATATTGTTCCCCTAGACCTTATTACTTCTTCCGCAAACTACCTCGACCAAATGAATGGCGTAAATCCTCCCGGGGGGATTTACAACCATATTTCAGGAATCGATATCATTAAACATAAAGACGGTAAATATTATGTTTTAGAGGATAATATAAGATGTCCTTCGGGCGTGAGCTATGTAATATGTAACAGAACAGCCCTTAAAAGGGCCCTTTTTGGGGTGTTCAATCATTATAAAACACACACGGTTACAAATTATGCCGAAAACCTATTGGATTTATTGGAATCGGTAAAACCTAAAGGAGTAGATGTACCTAATTGCGTAGTTATTACACCAGGTATGTTCAATTCCGCCTTTTATGAACATTCTTATTTAGCAAAGACCATGGGTGTAGAACTGGTGGAAGGCAGAGACCTTTTTGTTGAAAACGATTTCGTTTATATGAAAACAATAAAAGGGCCAGAAAAAGTAGATGTCATATATCGTCGTATCGACGATATTTTTTTAGACCCTTTAGAGTTTAGGCCAGATTCGGCTTTGGGGGTCCCTGGACTCTTCGCTGCGTATAAAAAAGGCAATGTAACCCTAGCAAATGCTCCAGGCACAGGTGTAGCGGATGATAAGGCGGTATATACGTATATGCCAGAGATCATAAAATATTATTTAGGGGAAGAACCTATTTTAAACAATGTACACACCTACCATTGCAGTAGACCGTCAGAATTGGAATATGTTTTGGAAAATATAAAAGACCTGGTCATTAAACCCGTTGACGAGGCCGGTGGTTACGGTATTTCTATTGGCGATCGTCTAACCCAAAAAGAAATAGAACAGGTTAGAAAACAAATAAAGGAGCACCCAAGAAAATATGTCGCCCAACCCATCATGTCCTTATCCGTACACCCTACCTATATAGACAAAAGCGAATCTTTTGAACAGCGCCATGTAGATTTGAGAACCTTTACCATTTTGGGAAAAGACAAAGAATTTGTACTAAAAGGTGGATTGACAAGGGTTGCTCTCGAAAAAGGAAATTTAATAGTAAACTCGTCGCAAGGAGGCGGATCCAAAGATACTTGGGTACTAAAAAAACAATAAACATATGCTAGCAAGAGTAGCCAATAATCTTTTCTGGATGGGTCGTTATATTGAGCGTTCCGAACATATAGCGCGGTATATGAACGTAAACTATTTTTCCTCGTTAGATGCCCCGAACCAAGTATCACAAAATCGCCAGTTCGTATTAAGGTCTATGTTGTTCATGGTAGGAGCTCCGGAACAAGACCCAAACAAAATATTAAAGGAAGAGGATGTTCTATTTAAAATAGGACTTGATCCGAATTTTGAGTTTTCAATTTTGAACAATGTAAAACAGGCCAGGGAAAATGCCAATAGTGCCCGAGATTTAATTTCAACAGAACTTTACGAGGCCATCAATAAATTTTACCACTTTGTTTTGAAGTACCCCAAAGAAATCTTCGTTAAAAGTGGATTGTACGATTTTACCATCAATGTTTCTGAAATGAGTGCCATTTTAAGGGGTAAAATAAGGGGAACCCTTCTGCACGATTCCATTTATGCCATTATTTTGATGGGCGTTAATATCGAAAGGGCCACCCAGGTTACCCGTATGATAAACACAAAATACAACGATGCCCTATTGACCCAAGGAAACCATGATATAATGTTCAGCAAAAGTGCGGAATGGGCCACCTTGCTAAAGTGTGCGGAGTCATATGACATGATGCGTAGATTCTATAAAAAAACACCCACCAGTATTTCTACTTTAGAGTTTTTAATCTTAAACCCGAACTGTCCAAGATCTGTAATGAACGCCCTTAACCAAGTCTACAAAAATGTGAAAATTTTAAACCCAGAAAAAAGGTACAATAAAAACTCCACCGCTTTTTTAATTGGAAGAGTACGAGCAGAATATCAATACAAATATATTGAGGAAATAGAACAAGATATTAAATCCTTTATTGAAAATATACTCAAAAGTCTTGATGATATAAGCAATAAGATAAATGAAGAGTTCTTTAATTATTAGAGATTTTAAATAATGTATTTTTACAACAATAATGAAGAAAGTTTATGTCGAAAGAATATACGGTTACCTATATAGCTGAAAATACATATGAAAATTGGGTGGATAATGCTTTTTGGCAATTTTTGATTATTCCCGAAGAGAATGAAACGCAAGATTTGGTTTCCATCGATTTTTCAAATTCCATACACGCGATAAACCAGTTTTCCATTAATGGCTATGGTTTCAATACTATAAGGCTACATAGTCGGAAAAAATTCAAACAAATATCTTTTGAAGCTACCTTTAAACTGCTAAAATCCTTTCAAGAACCAACACATTTACTATCTAGCCCAACAATGGAAGATTATTATGATTTGGCTTCCTCTATCGATTTCAAAGTAGATTTTGAAAAATATTTAAGAGCTACCCGGCTTACTTCTATCCCCCATTCAAAAGCAGATCTTTTTCAATTTGACCCAAATCTGTCCATTTATGAAAATCTGATGTCCCTGAACAATTGGGTCTACATCTACATACATTATACGACCGGGGTCACAGATGTACATACCACCCTTGATGAAATCATCGAAAAAAGACGAGGGGTATGCCAAGATTTTACACATTTATTCTGTGCAATATCAAAACAAAACGGAATACCCGCCAGGTATGTTTCTGGTTATTTAAATCATGAAAGTGGTTTTTTTGGAGATTCTCAAATGCACGCATGGGCCGAAACATATATTCCTACTTTAGGGTGGATCGGGTTTGACCCTACAAACAATATTCTTGCCAACAAAAACCATATTAAGGTTTGTCACGGAAAGGACTATGATGATTGCTCCCCTCTTAAAGGAGTTATATACACTCAGGGATCCAATAAAACTTCGCATTCCGTAACGGTAGTAGGCCAACAAAAGGCAGTACAACAATAAAACAGATATCACAATTCCTATTTGGTAAAAAAGAATACTATTTTTACCAGAAATTTTATCTAAATGAGTATAACAACAGACCACTACAAAGGTCTCATTGATCGCCTTGGTGCGTTAAGGAGGTATCTTTGACATTGATGCCAAACTTATAGAAATTGAGAACGAGCAAGAGAAAACCCTAGCTCCGGATTTTTGGGACAATCCCCAAGAAGCACAGGCACATATGAAATTTATTCAGTCCAAAAAAAAGTGGGTCGATGACTATAATGCGGCCAGCACTTTAGTTAATGACCTAGAGGTACTGATAGAATTTCAACAAGAAGGCGAGGTTTCTGAAGAAGAGGTAGACCTACAATATAAAAAGGCCTTGGACGCCTTAGAAAAAATGGAGTTCAAGAACATGCTCTCGGAAGAAGGCGATGAGCTACCCGCAGTTTTGCAGATTACGGCAGGTGCCGGGGGTACAGAAAGTTGTGATTGGGCAGCTATGTTGATGCGCATGTACATGATGTGGGCCGAAAAAAATGGGTATAAGGTAAAAGAGCTCAATTTTCAAGAAGGAGACGTTGCCGGTATTAAAACGGTCACCTTAGAAATAGACGGAGAGTTTGCCTTCGGATGGTTAAAAGGTGAAAATGGCGTACACCGTTTGGTACGTATCTCGCCTTTTGACAGCAATGCTAAACGGCATACCTCTTTTGTATCAGTGTATGTGTACCCATTGGTGGACGATAGTATAGAAATTGATGTAAACCCAGCGGATATAACCATTACAACTGCCAGATCAAGTGGGGCCGGTGGGCAGAATGTAAACAAAGTGGAAACAAAAGTACAATTGGTACACCACCCTACAGGAATTCAAATTTCATGTTCCGATTCCAGAAGCCAACACGATAACAGAGCTACGGCCATGAAAATGTTGAAATCCCAACTCTATGAAATAGAGTTACGAAAAAAAATGGAAGCGAGACAAGAAATTGAGTCTTCAAAAATGAAAATAGAATGGGGTTCACAGATCCGTAATTATGTAATGCACCCCTACAAACTGGTTAAAGATGTTAGAACCGGGGAAGAAACAGGTAATGTAGATGCCGTACTGGATGGCGACATAGACGCGTTCTTAAAATCTTACCTTATGATGATGGGACAAAAAGAAGAATAAACTGTTTACTTAAACTATAGAACAATGATTAAAATATACCACAACCCAAGATGTAGAAAATCTAGGGAAGGATTAGAACTACTGGAAAAGTCTGGCAAGAAATTTGAAGTTAAGAGATATCTGGAAGATATACCCTCTAAAGAAGAATTAAGGGAAGTTTTAAAATGTCTTGGAATCACTGCGGAAAATTTGGTAAGGAAAAACGAAGCGATTTGGAAAGAAAATTATAGAAACAGACTTTTATCGGATGAAGACATATTGGATGCCATGATAAAGCACCCAAAATTAATAGAGAGACCTATCGTAGTAAAAGACGGCCGGGCAGTTATTGGCAGGCCTTCCACAAACATAGAGGAACTTATCTCATAGTCTTATCGTTTTGGGGTCTCAACAATTAACAAATAATTAACCAATCATACTTAAACCATAGTATAATTTCACAATCTAACATTATGAAAAATATTTTAATATTTAGTCGTTTTAATGTTCTTGCCGTAGTAATGCTGTTATTTGCCGGCAATGAAATATATGGCCAATATGGCTACGGAGGTTATGGTTATGGAAGAGGAGGTTATGGTTATGGAAGACAAAGATCTGGTATTCCACAAGCCCAAGAGACCCGTAAAGAAGAGACCCCAAAAACAGCTGAAGAAATTGTTGATGCCGAAATGCCCTCTATTACAGAGGCGTTACAATTAAACGATTTTGAAAGCGCGGTATTAAGTTCAGTACTAAAAAAATATGTTCAGGAAAGAATCGAAGCTCAAATTTTAAAGCTTCCTCCTGAAAAAATGAGAGAAGTTTATGAAAACATAACTAAAAAGCAAGATGAAGAATTAAGGGCCGGACTGCCTGCCGATAAGTATGAAGCTTTTGTTGAACTCCAAAAAAAGGGCGTTGCAAAAGCATTGAAAGAGAAGAAAAAACAAAAAAAGAAACGAAAGAAAAACAAAAACTAAACTAATGAAAAAACTTTTCCCTTTACTCCTGCTATTACTTACTTTAAACCCAATTTTAAGTCAAAGACCAGGAGGAGGCCGGGAAAATGGCCCAACATCAATCAAAATCACCGGTACAGTACTAGACCAAGAAACAGGTGAACCTTTAGAATATGCAACCTTAGTTCTACAAGATGCACAAAATCCTCAAAAAATTACTGGAGGCATCACAGATATGGACGGTAAATTTAACGTCGAAACCACTCCAGGAAAGTATAACATAAGAATAGAATACATTTCATATAAAACTTATTCCCTTCCTAACCAAACCCTAACCAGATCAAAGGATTTAGGTGTTGTAAAATTAGCTTTGGACGTAGCTCAATTGGAAGGTGTGGAAGTTGTTGGCGAAAAGACCACGGTAGAAGTACGTTTGGATAAAAAAATATACAATATCGGTAAAGACCTTACCAACAGTGGGGCCACTATTACAGATGCCCTTAATAATGTACCTTCTGTAGATGTAGATGTAGAAGGGGCCATCAGTTTAAGGGGTAACGAGAATGTTAGAATATTGATAAACGGCAAGCCATCTGCCTTAGCAGGTTTTGGCTCTACGGATGCCCTAACACAATTACCTGCAGATGCCATAGAAAAAGTAGAGGTAATCACCAGTCCATCTGCACGTTATGATGCAGAGGGTACCGCTGGCATACTGAACATTGTCTTAAAGAAAGAAAAGACACTGGGTTTCAACGGGTCGGTAAATACTACGATCGGATACCCCGTAAATAGTGGTATTTCTGCAAACGTAAATTTAAGAACCGATAAGTTCAATATCTTCAATACCACAGGATACAGCTACAGAGACGCACCCGGTAATGCCTTTTATGACAACACCTATACTTCTGGAAGCTATGACAGGATAATAGAAGACAGGGAATATAACAGGTTAAGAAAAGGTTTCAATACCAACTTAGGCCTAGAATACTTTTTAACCGAAACATCCTCTATTACAGGTAGTGTTTTTTATAGAACATCGGATAGTGAGGATGATACGGAAAATACCAATATGAGATATATTGGTAGCGCCCTTAGTAACGAAACATACAGAACCGAAGACGAAAATGAAGACGATGAAAACTATCAGTTTTCATTAAACTATGTAAACGATTTGGACGAAGATGGTCAAAAACTGACAGTTGACCTTCAGTACTCAAAAGGAGAAGAGACCAAAGTTTCTATTATAGAGGAAAACAACACACTGCCCAATCAAAATCTAATTGTATTGGAAAATGTCTATGAAACAGAGTCGGAAGACGAGTATCTAGTACAGGCAGATTATGTACTTCCACTGGGGGATGCACAGTTTGAAGCTGGTTATAGGGGAACGTTCGAAAAAGATGCTACAAATTACCGCTTAGATTCTTTAAACCAAGGTACCGGTCTGTTTGATATCAACAAAGATTTGACCAATTTGTTCACCTATACAGAAAATGTAAATGCCCTATACACCCAATACGGTAATAAGTTCGGAAAGTTTTCTTTCTTATTAGGGTTACGATTAGAAAACACACAACTTAAAGGAGAACTGGATTCTGAATATGACACTAGTGAACTGGAAGATCAATTGGGAGTTGATGTCGATGTAAATTTCGACAAAAACTACTTGGGACTTTTCCCTACCGTTAATTTAATATTTGAATTGGCGGACAATGAAAATATATCGCTTGGTTACAATAGAAGAATCAATAGACCCAGAGGATGGTTTGTAAACCCCTTCCCTTCCCGCTCCAGTAGAACTAATATTTTTCAAGGAAATCCAGACCTAAACCCAGCGTTTTCCAATGCTTTTGACGTGGGATACCTAAAAAGGTGGGATAAGTTAACTTTCACTTCTTCTGTCTATTACCAAAGGGAAACAGATTCTTTTGAACGTGTACAAGAAGAGACAGGACAAACAACTACCGATGGTATAGAAATAATCAGATCCATACCTATAAACCTTTCTACGAACGACAGAATTGGCGTAGAGGCCGGAATGCTATACAATCCGGCCAAATGGTTGCGCTTAAACTCTAGTTTCAATTTTTTCCGTTTTTCCACCGAAGGTGATTTTAATGGTGTAGATTATGGTACGACCAACACCAGTTGGTTTGCAAGGTTTAGCTCTAAGGTCTCTTTACCTGCAAAGATAGATTGGCAGACCAATGCATTCTACAGAGGGCCTTCACAAACGGCACAGAGCGAATACAAAGGAATATTTTCGTTGAACCTGGCCTTTAGTAAAGATATTTTAAATGACAACGGGACCCTCTCTATGAACGTTAGCGATTTATTGAACTCGAGAAAGAGAAGATCCTATACCGAAACCGAATTCTTTACCTCCGACAGTGAATTCCAATGGAGGAAAAGACAAATAACCCTAGGGTTCGTATATAGGTTCAATCAACCAAAAGAGCGTAATAGAGGTAACAATAGAGGAGGAAATGAAGATATGGAGGAAGAAATAGAAGGTTAACAGTAAAAACCTCCATAAAAAAACGGGAAGCTATTAGCTTCCCGTTTTTTTTATTATATACAATTTGATTTTGGTTCTTTTCTTTCTATAAATAAAAATCTACCGCATAAACCTATAACTTATCAAAAAGTTCTTATATGAGGTAAGAAACCGTAAAGAGAGAACATAACCAATTAAAGACAAGAAGGAGGAAAATAAATTTGGTGGCAACAAAAAAGGGAAGCAATAGCTTCCCTTTTCATTATATATTATCGGCGGCGGCTCTTTTTTTGTCGCGCCTTTCTTTCAACAATTCTTTTATATTACCAAATAACCAATATGGAACTACGAATGTCAATAAAAATATCATCAACCAAAAACCAATGGTCAATATGGTTAAAAATGCTAAAAATCCTAAATATTGGTCAAATTCAAACATAATCATAAGTTTTACGCTTCAAAGATACTTTGAAATACCTAAATTTTGCAAATCAAATTTAAAAAATATTTAATTCTCAATGATCCGCAAATAATTCGCTAAACTGCTAACTTTGTTATTCTAAAAATTTATCATCATGAGTTACAGAATAGAAAAAGACACCATGGGCGAAGTTAAGGTTCCCAAAGACAAATATTGGGGTGCCCAAACAGAGCGTTCGCGAAATAACTTTAAAATTGGACCAAGGGCCTCTATGCCTTTGGATATAATATATGGTTTTGCCTATTTAAAGAAATCAGCCGCTTTTGCGAATTGCGAGTTAGGGGTCTTGAGCGAAACAAAAAGAGATTTGATCGCTACGGTATGTGATGAAATTTTACAAGGCAAACATGACGACCAATTTCCCCTTGTTATATGGCAGACCGGTTCGGGTACCCAAAGTAACATGAACGTTAACGAGGTAATTGCCAACAGGGCACATGAATTGGCGGGCAACGTTATTGGTGAGGGAGAAAAAACCATACAGCCCAATGATGATGTCAACAAATCACAATCTTCAAACGACACCTTTCCTACGGGGATGCATATTGCAGCGTACAAAAAGATTGTTGAAGTAACCATACCGGGAATCACAAAATTAAGGGATACCTTAGATAAAAAAGCGAAAGAATTTAAAAATGTAGTGAAGATCGGTAGAACCCATCTTATGGATGCTACACCTTTAACCTTGGGCCAAGAGTTTTCCGGATACGTTTCTCAACTGGACCATGGATTGGCGGCATTAAAAAACACCTTAGACCATTTAAGCGAATTGGCCTTAGGAGGCACCGCAGTAGGCACAGGATTGAATACCCCTGCCGGTTATGATGTGTTGGTCGCCAAGTACATTTCAGATTTTACCGGCCTTCCTTTTAAGACCGCCGAGAATAAATTTGAAGCACTGGCAGCACACGACGCCATTGTAGAAAGTCATGGGGCCTTAAAGCAACTTGCCGTTTCTTTGAACAAAATTGCAAACGATATTAGAATGATGGCTTCTGGTCCACGTTCAGGTATCGGTGAAATAATTATTCCCGCGAACGAACCAGGAAGCTCTATAATGCCGGGTAAAGTGAACCCTACCCAATGTGAAGCATTAACAATGGTGTGCGCACAAGTAATGGGCAACGATGTTGCTATAACCGTTGGTGGTACCCAAGGACATTATGAACTTAATGTTTTTAAACCGGTTATGGCCGCCAATATTTTACAGTCCGCACAATTATTAGGTGATGCCTGCACTAGCTTTGAAGAACACTGTGCCAATGGCATAGAGCCCAACCATGAGGTTATTAAACAACTTTTGAACAATTCTTTAATGCTGGTTACGGCACTGAATACCAAAATAGGATATTACAAAGCCGCCGAAATAGCAAATACGGCGCATAAAAACGGTACTACCCTGAAAGAAGAAGCTATTAACCTAGGTTACGTTTCTGCAGAAGATTATGACGAATGGGTAAAACCCGAAGACATGGTAGGCAGTTTAAAATAGACCTAACTAAATAATATAAAATGAAAATGGCGGTCTGTAACAGACCGCCATTTTTTATTTAATGGATAGTGTATGTGTTTATTATTTCAGGGTAAATTGAGATGTACCCAATAATTTAAGTTTATCGTCATATACATTTACCATGTATTTTCCACTTTTGAAATCACCTGCAGGCTTGTTCAAATAATCACAGATGTCCAAGCTTTTATTTTCATAGTAGAAGCTAGTTGACTTAGAATAAGTAATAGAAGCACCTTCATCGTTCGTCTTAGAGAAGCTCTCTCCCATTACATTTCCTTGAGGATCTAAAGCCTCTATATAAAATTCTCTATCACCCGCTTGTGCAATAACGTTATCGGCAATTGTAAAACAGATCTTAAATTTGTCGGTAGCCCTGGCTCTTTGTGTAGAAACCAATTTACCACTGTTACGTTCTTTTACTGCATCTACGTTGATTTTAGACAAGTTTAAAGCAGAACCTTTTTCAACTGCATCTGCCAATTGAGTGTTTTGAACAACCAATGAATCGTTGAAAACAGTTTGTTTTTCCAACTCTACATAAGTGCTATCTCTCTGCATAGCGATCATAGTGTTAGATCTTGTTAAAGAATCAACTTGTTTCAACAATTGCTCTCTTTCCGCCTTTAAGACACTTACTTGTCTTCTATATCTAGAAAGTGTAGAAATGTCGGCTTTCATTGTTTTTACAGAGTCAATATACTTCGCAATGTTATCTCTTGCAGAAACCAATTCCTCATTGGTGGCATTGCTCTCCAAAATTGCCTTGTCATACTCTGATTTTAGACTATTTAAATCCTCGACCACAAGTTCCTTTTCCTTGGTAAGAACGCTCTCTGTCTTTTTCTTATCTTGATAAAGACTAACGGTGTATATAATAGTACCTAAAAGTACCACACCTAACAAAGCGGCCAAGACCTTCAATCCATTGTTACTTTTTGTTTCAGTCATAATGTAATTTTTAATTAATCGCGTTGGTTTTAAGCTAAAATAATTGTTTGTATCAATACTATATACGCAAAGAACTAATTTTTAGATTTTTTATTGTTAATTTATTTTCTTAACGGCTTCCTCATAAACAATAATCTAATTTTATATTGTCACCAATGTAGACCCTGCCATGCAAAAAATAATTCCGTACGAACCTAAATACGCAAAAGCTTTCAGAGACTTGAACCTGTTATGGCTAAACAAATATTTTAAAGTTGAAAACAAGGACACCGAGTTGCTAAACAATTGCCAAGAGAATATAATTGACAAAGGAGGGTATATCTTTATAGCCCTATTAAATGAGATTCCCGTAGGGTGTTTCGCTCTGATAAAGAAAAACGAAACGTCGTATGAATTGGGCAAAATGGCCGTAAGCGAAAAATATCAAGGTTTAAAAATTGGGCAAAAAATGTTAGCATACGCTATTGATTTTGCCAAACAGAAAGATTGCAAAAAAATCGAATTATATTCTAGCACCAAACTAGACACCGCCCTGCACATCTATAAAAAATTCGGGTTCAAAGAAATAGAATTAGAAGAACCCCTACCCTACGCCCGAAGCGATGTTAAAATGGAATTAATAATATAAACCCTAAAACCAGTCGTATGAAAAAAATAAAATTATTTGCGCCTATCCTTATAGCGCTCTTCGTTTTTTCTTGCAAAAACGAAAAAAAATCGGATTCTAAGGTTAATGAAACAGCACAAAACCAAAATGCCGTTTCAGAACAATCGAAAGAAGAAACGAACAATACCGTATCCATAATTCCCATAGAACATGCTACCGCCGTAGTACAATGGAACGATATTACGGTTTATATTGACCCTGTGGGAGGTGCAAAAGCTTTTGAGGAACAAGAGCTACCCGATTTAATATTGATTACGGATATTCATGGAGACCACCTAAGTGTTGAGACCCTACGGGAACTAAACACTTCCAGAGCCAAAATAATTGCCCCCAAGGCCGTCGCCGATAAATTACCGGAAGAGTTTACGACACAGTTGGATATTTTGGCCAATGGAGAATCAAAAGAGCGATATGGTATTACCATAGAAGCCGTACCTATGTACAATCTGCGGGAAGAGGCCAAGAAATTTCATGAAAAAGGAAGGGGCAACGGTTATATATTGAACCTGGGCGATCAACGAATCTATTTTTCTGGCGATACGGAGGATATTCCAGAAATGCGAAGTCTAGAAAATATCGACAAAGCTTTTGTTTGCATGAACTTACCATATACTATGACCGTTGAAAATGCGGCCGAAGGAGTACTTGCCTTTAAACCAGAACAAGTATACCCCTATCATTATAGAGGTAAACCAGATGTTAGCGATGTAGCAAAGTTTAAGGAATTGGTAAATGCCGGCAATCCTGATATTGAAGTGGTACAACTAGATTGGTATCCGAACAACGAATATTAACCCATAAAAAAGCCCCTTCTGGTTACCATGAAGGGGCTTTTTGGTTTATGTCATCTGTTCGTTATCGAATCAACTTTTTATATTTAATACGTTTCGGCATTAAATCACCTCCTAGGCGTTTCTTTTTGTTCTCTTCATATTCTGAGAAAGACCCTTCAAAGAAATATACTTGAGAATCCCCTTCGAACGCAAGTATATGGGTACAGATACGATCCAAGAACCATCTGTCGTGGGAAATAACGACCGCACATCCGGCAAAGTTCTCCAAACCTTCTTCCAATGCTCGCAGCGTATTAACATCCAGATCGTTCGTTGGCTCATCTAAAAGCAATACGTTGCCCTCTTCCTTTAATGTCATTGCCAAATGCAAACGGTTACGCTCACCACCGGAAAGCATGTTCACTTTTTTATTCTGCTCGCTACCAGAGAAATTAAATCGGCTTAGATAGGCTCTAGAATTCACCTGCCTTCCCCCCATCATTATAAGCTCTTGCTCATCACTGAAGTTTTGCCAAATGGTTTTTTCCGGATCAATATTACTATGGCTTTGGTCTACGTAGGCTATTTTGGCAGTTTCACCAACAATGAACTCCCCTTTATCCGGAGTTTCTTCTCCCATGATCATTTTAAAGATAGTGGTTTTACCGGCACCGTTCGGACCGATAATACCAACTATACCCGCTTGGGGCAATTTAAAGTTAAGATCCTCGTATAGCAATTTATCCCCAAAAGCCTTACTTACACCTTTGGCCTCGATAACGTTGGTGCCCAATCGTGGTCCATTCGGTATATAGATTTCCAACTTTTCGTCCAACTGCTTTTGGTCTTGGCTCATCAACTTATCATAGTTTTTAAGACGTGCCTTTTGTTTGGTCTGTCTACCCTTGGCTCCTTGACGCACCCATTCCAACTCACGCTCCAATGTTTTTTGTCTTTTGGAGGCGGATTTGCTTTCATCGGCCATTCTTTTTGACTTCTGATCTAGCCATGACGAATAGTTTCCTTTCCAAGGTATGCCTTCTCCCCTATCCAATTCTAAAATCCAACCTGCCACATTATCCAAGAAATATCTATCGTGGGTAACCGCTATGACCGTACCCTTATATTGGGCCAAGTGATGCTCTAACCAATGTACCGACTCTGCATCTAAGTGGTTGGTAGGCTCATCCAACAATAATATTTCCGGTTCTTGCAAAAGTAGGCGACAAAGGGCTACCCTTCTTCGTTCACCTCCGGACAAAACAGCTATTTTCTTATCGGCCTCGGGGGTTCTAAGGGCATCCATGGCAATTTCTAGCTTGGTATCCAATTCCCAAGCGTTTGATGCATCTATTTTATCTTGCAAAGCAGCTTGCTTGTCCATCAACTTTTGCATCTTATCAGCATCTTCGTAAACCTCTGGCAGACCGAACATATCGTTGATCTTATTATACTCGTCCAAAATTGCAACGGTTTCCGCTACCCCTTCCTTTACGACCTCCAATACCGTTTTATCTTCATCCAACTTTGGTTCCTGTTCCAAATAACCAACATTGTAACCCGGTGAAAACACCACGTCTCCCTGAAAGTTTTTATCTACCCCAGCGATTATTTTTAACAATGTGGACTTACCCGATCCATTAAGACCCAGGATTCCGATTTTGGCACCGTAGAAAAAACTCAGGTATATATCTTTAAGTACCGGTGTGTTTGCCGTTTTAAAGGTTTTTGTAACCCCGGACATAGAAAAAATGACTTTCTTATCGTCAGACATAATAATTAAAAATTAGGTATTGTGTTTTAAAGAAAAGCGTACGACGCATGTGTTTTTTAGAAGGAAACTAAACCCTTCCCTTAAGTGCATTAAATACCCAAGCAATAGCAAAAAATCCTATACCTACCGAGGCAAATCCCCATCCTGCTACGTCATCATATCTAAATGCTCCAAGGGCTATGAGCCCCAAACCGACCAAAATCATAATAAATGTGGCCCATGCCAAAACCGTGTTCTTGTTCATTCCCATCTTATCTATAATTTTTAGCGAACTTCAAATATCGCAATTTTTAAAATGTCTTTTTAATTTTATTATGGATTATTCCTCAAAAGGAAACCTGATCTTCGTCTTTTCACGTACTTTATCCATTAAGGAAATTAGATCGAGACTGTTTTTATGACTCCATAAATTGCTCTGCAACTTACCGGCACCAAGACATTGGTGCACCTCCTCGATCTCATGGGTATACCCTTTTCCTGTTTTTGGGACCTCGACCGTTACAGTTTTCCCATCTTTAACAATGGTATAACTGGTAGCCTCATGCCACCTGGGGTTAATATAGATACTCCCTTTACTTCCCGAAATCTCACTTTTCATTTCAGAATTTGAAGTTAACCCACTATACAATAACGCATGGGCATCGGGGTAACCGAACACCATACTACACTGTTTTTCTACACCGGTAGAATGAAAATTGGCCTTGGCCATAATATCTGTAGGCATCCCCAACATTAGATAGGATAAAAAAATAGGGTAAATACCTATATCCAACAAAGATCCCCCAGCAAGATCAGGGTTCAAAATTCTTCCTCCCTCATCCCTATCCAAAGCATAAAAAGCAAAATCAGAATACAAATATCCTACTTTGCCAATTTCCCCGGCATCTACTAATTCTTTAACTTTTTTTATCGTGGGGTTAAACCTAGACCAAAGGGCTTCCATTAGAAAAACCCCATTTTCTTGCGCTACTTTTACAATAGCCGCTACTTCTTTCTTGTTTACCCCTAAAGGTTTTTCGCACAACACATTTTTGCCGGCTTTCATAGCGGCTATGGCCAATGCGGCATGACCGGTATGGGGAGTCGCTATGTAGACCACATCTACCGTATCACTTTCAAACAGTTCCTTATAACTCCCAAAAGAATGGGATGCCCCATATTCGGAAGCAAATTCCCGGGCCTTATTTAAACTTCTAGAAGCGACCGCCGTCAGCTGCCCTCCCTTCACCAATGTCAAATCTTTTGAAAACGTATGAGCTATTTTACCAGCTCCTGCGATACCCCATCTAACCATACTTTTGTTTTTAGTATTGTATTTACCCAAATTTAACTCCTTATCTTTAGCCTAGAAAAAAGAAATTGTAAAGAATGGATTTAAAATTCAATCGAAACGAAGATACCAACAAGTTATTACTGTCCACACTTAGGCAAAAATTGGCAAAAGTACAGCTAGGTGGTGGAAAAGCTAAAATAGCAAAGCAGCACGAACAAGGAAAAATGACTGCTAGAGAGCGTATTGATTATTTGCTAGACCCAAATTCAGAACAATTGGAAATAGGTGCATTTGTAGGAGAAGGAATGTACGAAGAACATGGTGGATGCCCTTCTGGAGGTGTGGTCGTAAAAATTGGGTACGTAAAAGGAAAACAATGTATCGTAGTCGCCAATGATGCTACGGTAAAAGCCGGGGCATGGTTTCCCATAACGGCCAAGAAAAATCTTAGGGCCCAAGAAATTGCCATAGAAAACAAACTACCCATTATTTATTTAGTAGATAGCGCAGGAGTTTATCTGCCGTTACAAGATGAAATTTTTCCCGATAAAGAGCATTTTGGCCGTATTTTCAGGAACAATGCCATTATGAGCAGTATGGGCATTACACAAATATCGGCCGTTATGGGAAGTTGCGTTGCCGGTGGCGCCTATTTACCTATTATGAGCGATGAAGCTTTGATCGTAGATAAAACAGGAAGTATATTTTTGGCAGGAAGCTACCTTGTAAAAGCCGCTATCGGTGAGAGTATAGACAATGAAACCCTTGGTGGCGCCACTACCCATTGCGAAATTAGCGGGGTAACCGACTATAAGTCCAAAGACGATAAAGACGCCTTGGATACCATTAAAAATATTATGGACAAAATAGGGGATTTTCCCAAGGCCGGATATAATCGTAGCGAACCTTTGGCCCCAAAAGAAAAACAAGAGGACATATATGGTATTCTGCCCAGCTCAAGAGCAGAACAGTACGATATGATGGAAATCATCAAAAGGTTAGTGGACAATTCCGAATTTGAACCTTATAAAGATGGTTATGGAAAAACCATCATCACCGGTTATGCAAGAATTGATGGCTGGGCCGTGGGCATTGTGGCAAACCAACGAAAGGTCGTGAAGACAAAAAAAGGGGAAATGCAGTTTGGAGGGGTCATATATTCGGATTCTGCCGACAAGGCCACACGCTTCATTGCCAATTGCAACCAAAAGAAAATTCCGTTGGTATTCTTACAGGATGTTACCGGTTTTATGGTCGGTAGCAAAAGTGAGCATGGCGGTATTATAAAAGACGGTGCCAAAATGGTAAATGCCGTCAGTAATTCGGTAGTGCCAAAATTTACTGTGGTTATAGGAAATAGTTACGGGGCAGGTAATTATGCCATGTGCGGAAAAGCCTATGACCCTAGACTAATAGTTGCATGGCCAAGTGCAGAACTTGCTGTAATGAGCGGTAATTCTGCGGCCAAGGTCTTATTGCAGATCGAAAAGGCTTCCCTAAAAAAGAAAGGAGAAACCATTACAGAAAAGAAAGAGACCGAACTCT
This sequence comes from Maribacter sp. MMG018, assembly GCF_018100785.1. GTDB lineage: Bacteria > Bacteroidota > Bacteroidia > Flavobacteriales > Flavobacteriaceae > Maribacter. The sequence goes on from NZ_JAGJEC010000002.1 coordinate 1,284,822, forward strand.
ACGATAAAATCAAAAAAAGGTACGATAATCAGGTTTCCCCCTATTATGCGGCATCAAGATTATGGACAGATGCCATTATAGATCCTTTGGAAACCCGTAAATGGATCTCTATGGGAATTGAAGCTGCCGACCATTCCCCTATCGAAAAACCGTTTAACATGGGAGTTTTACAGGTTTAGGATAGGTATGCTTATGGAATTTTAACGAGTTCTCTGTAAACATCCTTGATATCGGCCCTAAAGAACATTGTACGGTTCTTTTGATCTGCAGTACCATAATCGGTACTGATGGTAATTTTCAAATAGGTGGCCAACCCTGATTTGTTACCCCTATAATTGGAGTTTATTTGCCAAGATCCCTCATTACCATATATAAAGAAATCTTTACTGGTGAAGCCTCTAGAAACAAGGCTTTCTTTGGCTTCGCCATCCCTTTCGTTGGACCAATCGCTTACATAGCCATCGGAAGACACGAACTGAAAATCCAATACTGCGGAATCGTCGTTCCATTCCAATAAAATTCTTGTTTTGCGTTCATCTTCCATCAAATTGGCTAAAGAAGAGGTTATTTTCTCCTCAGGAATATCGAGCAATACTTTCACCTCAGAATTCATAACATTCTGAAGGGCTTCGGGCGGTTCAGAAAAATAACCTTCTTCTAAAAGGTTAAAACACCGACCGTACAACCCCATTCCTTTTTCCTCTTGCTTGTTAAGAACATAGGCATAGGCGAGATCTCTATATGACTCTATCGAATTTGATTTCTGCCTCAAGATTCGTTTATAAAGATCGACCGATAGTCCATACTTTTCATTCTTGTCCAAAACAAAGGCCAATGCCTTAAGGTAGTCGACATCTTTAGTAGAACGTTCTAGATTACGCTCCACTAAACCTTCGGTAAAAGTTTCACCTGCCCAAAATTCAAGAAAATAGTTAATGGCATCTATATTAAAATTAGGATTGGAGCCATATTTGGGTTCGTAGGTATTATAAACCTCTTGTGCTTGGGCAAAATTTGTGGAACTATATAGCTCTTGCAAAAAATCCGGCCAATTACGTCGTGCCTCTTCTTCCGTTATCGTTTTTGATGCCACTGTTCGGGCATTACCTATGCCCGCCCCACGCTTTTGCCCATTACTGGACGACGCACTGGCCTTAGTATTGATTATGATAACGCCACCAGCTCCTATAGAACCATACTTGGCTACCGCCGAAAGCCCCGATAAAACAGCAATACGCTTAATCTGTGATATGTCGAGGAAAGTGGGAAACCCCTCTACAATAAGACCATCAATTTCATATGCTGCAGGAATAGGATTGCTAGTACCCCCCTGTCTTAAAAAAATTTGTGTAGAACCATCTAGCTTGTCCGTGGATAACATACTTAAACCAGAAACCTTGCCCCTTAACAAATTGCCCAATGTAGTGGCACCACTGGTAAAATCCGACTCATCCATAATTTTTAAAGAAACCCCAGAAGTTTCTTTGTCAAAAATGCCGAAAGAAGTCTTTATAATCCCCTTATCTTCATTATACTGTGCCAACAGTTCTTCTTGTGTTCTTTTTCCTTTGGTCGATGCCGTAACCGTCACCTCCTCTAGGTTCACCACTTTTTCTTGCAAAGAAACATTAACGGCATATGATGTTTCCAGTACTTTTCTTTTTTCCTTTTCTAAAAAGGAATGGCTAAACTCTAGCTCATCGTTCACTTTGGCGTTTATGGTATACCTGCCCTTCTCATCGGTAAATGCAACTTCACCTGTGGTAAGATTCTGAATCTGTGCTTTGACAATGGGTTCCCCTTCTTTAAAAACAAAGCCTCCGACCTGTTTTTTGTTCTTACCCATGGTATTTAGCAGTTGTTCTTCCGAGTAATCGAGGACCAAAGTTTCATCCATGTCCGCATCATCTTCATCATCGTCCAACAACGTAGTACTTACAAAATAGGTCAGGGCATCCTTAGAATACCTTTTCCACTCCCCTTGACTCGCATACCTCCTGTAGGAAACCCCCGGAGTATCGTCACCGGCCAACATAAGACCGATCTGCGAACCATATACCTTTAAAAGCTCTACACCTATACTAAAATCGTTTTCTACTATAATATTATAAGGTTCAAGGTCTACTCCTACTTTACCTACCTTGGTTTTAAGGGTATAAAGAATGTTCTTATTGGTAATCTTTTTTTCTGGATATTTAGTGGTTCCGTCATATACATTAATCCGTATCAAAAGACTGTCGGAGGTATTCTCTAGAACATAAAAATAAAAGGCCTTTAGCTGCCTACTTTTCTTGTTCACATTAATTTTGGTCACCAATTCACCACCTAAGGCCCCATCACCTTCCCACGAACCATTTTTTAATTTACCAACATAAGAATAGCCCACAATTTTATCATTTTTGCTCCTACGTTTTCTTTTGCGGCTACTTAAAACAACTTCATTAAGGCTTACAACCTCTGGTTCTAATTTTATTTGGAGAGGTTTGGCACCTTGCCCTTGTACCTCTAAAAATGGCAACCTATAATCTTTATAGGCCAAAGAAGAAACCTTCAAAGTATCGGAAGATGATAATTTAGATGCGTCAAAAGAAAAATTAAAAGTACCGTCCTCTTCCGAAACCGTACCCAATCCTTTATTCACGAAACCTATATTTACATAAGGTAAGGGAAGACCCGTATCGGCATCTAAAACCACCCCTTTAAAAATTGTTTGTGAAAACAAGTCCTGGGACAGCAAAAAGAAACAAAACCATGCACAAACAACGAGGGTTCTTTTAAAAACAAAATTAAAATCCCTCATCATAGAAGCAGTTTTATTAATGGTTAGAATGTTTTTTTATAAAACCGTTGACCCTATACTATCGGGTATCGGTTTAATTACCTTGGTGGTCTTTCACCCTTGGTATCAGCAAAAGTTCCGTTTGCCTACCATTTACGTATCTAAAGCCGTCTTCACCATAAAAACCGGCCTCTTCCAGCATAATACGAATATCTCTTTTCCATTCTGGAATATTGATGGTAGTATTCAATTCTATGGCGTAAACGGTATTGGGGTTTAGCGGGTAGTTTTCCCCATCATCTTTCATTACACCGCCTTGCGAATCCCACATACCAATAGTAGTACCTGCAGAATGTCCGTACATTCCCAACGGATGCGTATATATTGCAGGCCTTAGTCCGGCCGCTTTTGCCTCTTTCAACGATTTTGCCAAAATTTCATTTCCCGTTCTACCCTTGATCATATTGGAAGTAAGAAAATCTTGTACCCTATTACCATCCTTAAGTCCGTTGACCAAAAAATCAGGAGCCGACCTTTCTTCTGGTCTTAACACGTAGGCCAATTCTTGACAGTCGGTATTAAGTCGCAAATAGGTAATACCGAAATCGCAATGTAACAGATCCCCCGGCAGAATGACCGTATCCTCTGGCCTTCCGGAAAAAGAATATAAATGCCCTACCAACTCTTCTTTAGAACGCTGAACGTCCACTGTAGGATGAAACCAGGTCTCTAAACCTAAATCTGTTACTTTTTGACGCATCCACCATTCAACATCGGATGTAGTGGTTACACCGGGAGTTATCACTTTTTCAGAAAAAGCCTCCGCAATGATATCGTGGGTAATATCCACCAACTGATTATAAATAACCATTTCGCGTGCTGTTCTGGTCTCTATCCACCGAACGGCCAATTGCTCTGCAGAAACAACCTTATTGCTATATTTTTTTGGAAGGTACCTCATAAACTCATCATAATCGGTCTTATCCAGGCCATCGGCTATATTATGGTCTTTAGAAAAGTTTAATCCTATTTTCTTCGGATTTCTTTCGGTTATCAATTGCATTAAGCGCTTCCATTGATCGGGCTCTTTCTCTTTATCCCAAGCAGATATAATATTCTTACCCACATTGTAACGGGCCACAGCCAGTTTTTCGATACTGTTCTTCTCTTTGTTTCTGTAAAAAAGCAAGATGGTTCTTCTACGGGCATTCAGCCATGTAGCGGGCAGCATAGTGCGTATTACCGGATCCTCGTTATATTCCCTTGAAATTACGACCCACATATCTATATCGGCCGCATCCATCAAATCTGGCAACAGATTATTAAAACGGTCATCCAATATCTCATCTACTACCGTCGCCCTTTCCCGTTCATCTAAAATATACTGGGCATTGACACTTAAACAAGACAACAAAACCAAAAGAAAAACCGCTTTTTTCATACACCTGAATATTTAATTTAAATAAGATTACTGCTTTTTAAGGTTTATCCAAAACCATTTGCAAACAATTTTTCCTTTGTACTTTCCCGTTTTTGGTTTTTGCAAACCTTCTTAGGGAATAAACTTCTTTTGGACGCTCGTATTTACCCAATTCTTTCATGGAAGAAAAATCGTAATTATGCGTCGCTTCGCCTTCAATGATCAAAACCAGTTTTTGACCCAAAACGGCATCGGGAACTCCCGTTACAAAAAAAGGCTTTTGAATATATAGTCCTAACTTTTTTTCTATAGTTTCCGGATGTAATTTGACCCCTCCAGAATTGATAACATTATCATACCTTCCCAACCACCTAAATTGCGTATCCGAAATAAGATCAACCACATCGTTCGTAACAATTGTTTCTTTCGAAACCTTTGGAGCCCGGATTACCAAACAACCTCTTTTGTCCTGTGATAGGCATATCTCTGGCAATGCTTGAAAAAATTCATTGACATTATCCTCTTTATAACGGTTCAGGCGCCTTACCGCTATGTGGGTAATGGTCTCGGTCATACCATAGGTTTCAAAAACACCTGTATTTATGTTATCTAGCCTTTTAATAAGTTCTTGCGAAACAGCCGCCCCACCAACGATAAGTGTTTTTATTGCTGATAATTTATTGATGGATTTTTCGACCTGAAGCGGGATCATGGCACAAAAATCAAAAGTCTTGTCCAATTTCCCTAAAGGGTCCGAACCGGGTGGTACCATATAAATATTAAGCCCTAGTACCATGGCCCTGACCAACATCATTTTTCCGGCTATATAATCGCACGGCAAACAAAGTAAAGCGGTATCACCCTGTTTAATTTTAAAATAAGCACCCGTAGCAAGAGCACTATTGACCATATGTTCTTTTAAGAGTGTTATTACTTTAGGTACTCCTGTAGAACCAGAAGTTTGCACATTAAGACGTTCACTACCGTCTATCCAATTTAAAAGAAAATCACCAATACTTTTTTGATACTCTTCACCTTCTTTGATAAAACTATAGGCTATTTCGGTTAAATCGCCCACAGAAACCTTTTTACCATCGATGCGAAATTCTGGGTGTACAGATGCAACAAACATGCTATTGATCGTTAACGCCATTTAAATAGGCCTCTTTTGACAAAACTTTTCCTGTTAACCTCTCTTTCCAATTAGTCCATTTATATTTTTTAGAAAAGAAAAATAGCAATAATGGAAAGACAACGAATACAGGAACCAAGACATCCCATCCTAGCACTGGGTCTGAAACATCGGTATAGAGAGAGTTTGTTTGAAAAGCCGTCCAATCGGCGGTTACCAATAAAGCGGCCGTTAAGTTATTGGCTGCGTGAAAGCCCAAAGCCAATTCCAGGCCTTCATCCATCAACGTGAGTATTCCAAGAAAAAAACCGGTACCCACATAAAAGATCAAGATACCATAGCCTAGTTTTTGAACCTCTGGATTAAAAATATGCATCATACCAAAAAGAACGGAAGTAAAAACCAGTGGAAACCATCTGTTTTTAGTCAAAATACCCAAGCCCTGCATCATATATCCCCTCATAAAATATTCTTCCATACTTGTTTGGATAGGAATCATAAGAATCGCTACCACTGCCAATGTTAGAAATGGCACCAGATTAAATTGAAAAACATAATCATCGGGAGATAGAAAAATATCTATAAAAATGAATATTATCGAGATAACGGCCCATAAAGAAAAGGAGAAGGCAATTCGACCCCAATCTACCTTTTTTCTGGAGGTGGTCAACGATCTTATGGATTGTTTGTGTACGAATTTCACATAAAGAAACAAAAAGACGAGTCCTATAGCGAAGGTCAACAACATAAAAAACAAAAAAGTATTGGAACCTAAAACTTCTGACATTGCCCCCATATCACCACTGGCCATAACCGACATGGCGTCACCTTTCATTATTAAGGCCACTAATAACGGGATGGCACCAAAAACCTGCCATGCACCAAAAACAATGAAGACACCCAGAACATACCTCCAACTATCACTTAAACCTTTGTACGCCTGCTCTATATACATAAACTATCTATTAAATTTTTATTCCACTCTTTAGAGCTATTGTAATACAGCCCCCCATTATTCACCTCTAAAGGGCTGTCAAAATTGTTCGTGAACAACGACCCCGTTCCCAGGCCCTGAGGCATCTTATTGCCAAGTGTGGCCGTCCATTGCGCTATGGCGTTTAAACCTATATTGCTTTCTAGGGCACTCGTAATCCACCATCCTGTACCATATTTTTCAGCCAAAGCTATCCACTCCCCACTTCCTTTAAAACCACCGACCAGACTAGGTTTTAAAATAATATACTGTGGTTTAATCGTTAGTAGCAATTCCTCCTTTTTAGTTACATCTACCACACCAATTAATTCCTCGTCCAAAGCAATAGGCAACGGCGTTTCTTCACATAATCGTTGCATTGCCGTCCAATTTCCTTGTTTTATGGGTTGTTCGATAGAATGTAAATCAAATTCCGCCAAAGCCTTTAATTTATCCAATGCCTCGTCATGCTTAAAGGCCCCATTGGCATCTACCCTTAATTCGATTTCACTTTTCGAAAACTCTTTTCTGATCGCTTCCAAAAGCTTTAGCTCATCGTTAAAATTAATGGCCCCTATTTTCATTTTTATACAAGAAAAGCCTTGATCGATCTTCTCCCTTATCTGAGACCTCATAAAATCGTAGCTCCCCATCCAAATAAGTCCGTTAATAGAAATTGGTTCTTTTGAGGTTAAAAAAGGGGAAGAAAAAAGCTGAAAAGGGTCTTGGGCACTTAAAGACAAAAATGCTTGTTCCAATCCAAATTGTATACTCGGAAAATCTCTTAATTGGGGAAGTAGGGCCTCTAACCCCAAATCAATATTCTTCACTACCCAATTACATTTTTCTTCGTAGCCGGGAACATCATCATAACTAAGCCCCCGAAAAAGACCACACTCACCTATTCCGAAACGATTGTTCTCCCTTAAAATAACAAACCATGTTTCCTTAGTCCTTAACACGCCTCTAGAGGTGCCACTGGGTCTTTTAAAATTGAGTAAGTACTTTTTAAAAGTTACATTCATAAAATAATTCAAATTTAGCTATATTTTGATACTCAATAAACAATTATGAAAAGTATAAAAGATAAAATAATCTGGATCACCGGAGCCTCTTCGGGCATCGGTGAAGAACTATCTTATCAATTAAATGAACAAGGATGCAAATTAATTATATCCGCAAGAAGGGAAAAAGAACTGAACAGGGTTAAAAACAATTGCACAACCCCTGAAAGTGTTTCGGTTCTTCCATTAGATCTTGGCAATTTTGAAGAGCTTGCGAGGATGCCGAAAAAAGCCGTTTCTTTCTATGGTAAAATAGATATTCTTATCAATAATGGGGGGATTAGCCAACGATCTCTCATTGCAGATACCAAATTTGAAGTTTACCAACAAATGATGAATATTAATTATCTGGGTACGATAAAGTTAACCATGCAAACATTGCCTTATTTCACAAAGCAAAAAAGCGGTCATTTTGTCACGGTTACCAGCCTAATGGGTAAATTTTCGTCGCCTTACCGTTCTGGATACTGTGGCGCCAAACATGCCCTTCACGGCTTCTTTGATTCCCTTAGAATGGAGCATGAAAAAGACGGTATAGATGTTACCCTTATCTGCCCCGGTTTTATTCAGACCAACATCGCAAAAAATGCCCTTACGGGTGACGGCAGTTTACAAAAAAAAGAAGACGATGCAACTAAAAACGGAATAACGGCACACCAATGTGCCAAAGAAATTATAAGAGCTTTTGAAAAGAAAAAATTCGAAGCATATATAGGCGGCAAAGAAAAATACGGCGTTTATTTAAAACGTTTTTTTCCAAAGCTACTTCATAAAACCGTTCTTAAAAGTAGCGTAAGATAACCTTATTTAAAATTGAACCAGAAACGCACACCCTCAGTGGTCCTGTCTGTGTTTAATGTGGTCTGCAATTGATTTGCCAATCTATTCATAAGCCTTATACCCATAGAGGAATTGGCTCTCTCCTCTGTATCCTCTGGCAGGCCTACACCGTTATCGGTATACTCGAAGAAGCCTTCTTGACCAGCTGTTTTTCTTAAATGAATATAAATTTTTCCATTCTCCTCATCATGTGGAAATGCGTATTTAAAAGAGTTGGAAACCAATTCATTAAGAATAAGCCCAAAGGGTATTGCCCTATCTATATCCAGCTCAACACCTTCGGCGTCTATGGTAATATTAATATTATGCCCTCCTTTTTTATAAACAGACTGTACACTATTGATCAAACTTTCTATATACCCCTGCATTTCTATAACCGACAGATCATCGTTCTGATACAATTTTTGATGGATCAGTGCCATGGCCTTTACCCTACTCTTTCCTTCCTCTAAAGCCACTATAGCAGCTTTACTTCTGGTATTTTTTGTTTGCAGACTCAATAAACTTGAAACCATCTGCAAATTATTTTTAACCCTGTGGTGAATCTCTTTTAACAACGAGTCTTTCTCTATGAGCGAATTCTCGATAAAATGTTTCTGCTCTGCGATCAAGCGTTGGTTCTTAATACTTTTTAAATATGCATATACCAACCCTGCAAAACCTAACAAGGTAAATATCAAAGAAATAAACACCAGACTGATCCTTTCATCCATCTCACTGATCTCGTTTCTAGATTTTTCAAGATCGGCTTTCTGTTCTTCCATCATTTTACGGGAATATTCCAAATCTTGGCTTAGAACGGACTCTAGTTGTTGACTTTTAATATTGGTTGCGTTTACATCGAGGGAATCTCGAATTCTATTATTACGTTTTAAGTACATAATAGCACTCTTGTAATCTCCGGTACGATCATAATAAGCGGCGTATAATCTGTTTTTCTTCAATACATTCTCTATTCGTATTGGTGTAAGGTCATCGCTTAAATAATCTGTTGCCTTATCAAAGTCGTTAAGCTGCAGGTAACACTCAGCTATTTCCAAAGTATTCTCTACTAGATCCGTAGAAAATTTTCCCGAGTTATATTTTTTTATTGTTTCAATGCTTTCCTCCAGGTAAGGAACAGCTTCCTCATATTCTTTCAACTGAACATGGCATTTACCAATATTACCCAATACCACCCCTTTTAGATAGTTGGCTTCGACGATCTCATTTTTGGTCTTTACCTTGATAACATCGCTAAAATAAACATCTATCAGTGCCTTTGCCTTGTTAAAATAACTTAAGGCCGTAGGTGTAGATTTATCGAGTCTTAAATAATTACCTATGTTGTTGTTATATATAGCCTGCCCCAAGAAATCACCTTCTTCGATATTCTTTTTTTCTTCGGTCATATAATCCGTCATCGCCTTTCTGTGCTGACCAAGGCTAGAATAAATATCATAAAAGGAAATATTGTTTGTTATGCCTATTTCACGTTTGTATCTTCTAACTTCAATTTGTTTGTCGTACAACTCAAGTTTAGCATAATTGGAATCCATTAAGTCAAGCACCAAAGTCTTGACCTTCATTTTAAAATCATCTATTCTATCATACAGTTCTTTGGCTATGGCCAAACTTTTTTCATAGTCCCCTAGATCATAATAAATTTGGGACTGCATTAACTGATAGTCTATAATGGACGTGGAGTCATTCTCTTTCTCTGCCGTATTTAGATAAATATTGACCGAATCCAACCAATCGTATGCAGGATTCAAAGTATATCGATTGCTATTTCCAAAGAAAAATTCGGAACGGGTTTTGGAGTCGGGTAAATTTTGAAATTCCTGAAAATGATTTTCGAGTAAGGAATCAACTTCCTGCCCCTGTATCTTCATAGAAGATATAAGGAAACAAATCACCCCCAAAACTATTAACCCTAAGTGCTTTTTCATATCATAACAAACACAGTAACAAACTTAATCGTTATACTTGGCTTAGTTAAATTTTTGTTGTGAACTGCATCAGCAACATTGCCTATAACAAATAAAATTGCGCGTAAGCTTTAAAATTGCATTCTTAAATACACGTGACCATCAAAATTATAACATGAAGCAGTATAGTATTAAAACTATTTGGCTAATGAATACCCCACAAACATGAGTTTATTTGGCAACCCTATGTTACATTACAGCAAAAATATTGCTTCGTATTTCTAATCAAAGCAATTTGTTGTGTAACCACTCTTTTTTGTTGTGAAGTGCAATGCAACAGAAAAAATACCCTTTTTATCGATTTTTTCGTGCATTTCGTCGATATTTCTGTCTTGTCGGAAATTCCCGACAAAACGAGGTATCATGAATTCATTGCAGAAATAATAAACTCCTTAAAGTCTTTGGATATCGGAATCAAAGTATCGTTGATCATGATATCCTTAGAGTTAATGGCGTCTATATGATCTACATTAACAATGTAAGACTTATGTGCCCTGTAGAACTTGTTCTTTGGAAGTTTTTCCAAATAATCTTTTAAGGGAGACCTTACCAAGAATTTCTTATCAACGGTATTTACCTCTAAATAAACGTTATCGGCTTTTATAAATTGAATATCACCAAACTGGATTCGGTAATACAAATGTTGTTTTTTAACAAAAATAGAATCTTTAAGAATAGAGTTGGACATAGGTCCGTCTTCGTTTACATCTCCATTGTTTGCCGATCCACCTGATTGTTTACCGTAGATAAAATTCGACAATGCAATCTCTATAGACGTGTACAGGTCTTGCTGTTCAAATGGTTTTACCAAATAGCCATTCGGTTTTACGGTTTTGGCATTTTCAACGGTAGCCCTATCGGAGTTCGAGGTCACAAAAATAAACGGGATGTCGTAGTTGTCCCTTATATGCTTTCCTAAATCAATTCCCGTTTTATCGGATGCCAATATAATATCTATCAACACAAGATCTACTTGCTGATTTTTTAGCACCTCAACGGCCTGTTCGTATACAATTACATTATCTACAATCTCATAACCAATCTCCTCTAACATGGATTGCATGTCATCGGCTATGATCACATTATCCTCAACAATAAGTATTTTAATAGGTTGTTCCAAAATAGTTAGCGGTTTAGTGGTTTAACGTCCAAAACTACAAAAAATTGTGATAACTAAAATAAAAGAGCAACGCCATAAAAAAGGTGCTTAATGCCAACTTTTTTAGTTCTGGATCCAGTAAAACCGGATCGTTTGTTCTTTTTACTTTTAGCAAATGTATAAAAACGGGTATAAAAGCGATTAAGCAAATAAAATTTTTCCAATTATCGTAGGTAAACGCAATGTACCCAAACATACAAATAAATGAGGATACCAAAATTACGTAATGATATTTCTTTCCTTTCTCAAAGCCCATTTTAACAACAAGGGTATTTTTACCCGACTGCTTATCCGATATATGATCTCTAAGATTGTTAAGGTTCAAAACCCCAACACTAAGCAGCCCTACACTAACCGCCGGTAATATAGAACCTATAGGAACTTCTTTTATAAAAAGAAACATACTTCCCAATACACTGACCAGGCCAAAAAACACAAATACGAATATATCTCCCAAACCATTATACCCATAAGCAGATTCACCCACAGTATATTTTATGGCGGCCCATATACTTAATCCCCCAAGAACTAAAAACAAGATGGCCCAAGGCAACTCATTATTATCGAATGAAAAATAAAGTAAGGCAAACACCAGTAACAGGTCTACCAATACATTAATGATTATACCTTTTTTTAAGGATTTACGGGAAAGAAGACCACTCTGCAAGGCTCTTTTAGGTCCAACTCTATTCTCATTATCGGTGCCCTTAACACCATCTCCATAATCATTGGCAAAGTTAGAGGTAATTTGAAATGCAACGGTCGTAAGAATTGCCAGCAAAAACACGGTATTGTTTATAGCACCGTAATACCCTGCCAATGCGGCCCCAACAATTATGCCCGATACGGATAAAGGTAATGTTCTGAGTCTGGCAGCGCTAACCCAAGCCTTTAATTTTAACACTATTAATAAGGGTCTTCTATTTGAATTCTTTTTCCTCCTTTATAAGAAGCCACAAACGCATCTTCAAAACCAATTTGAACCAATTGCTTTCTAAAAGACTGAGCTTCTTCTAAAGTTTCAAAATTACCCAAGGAATAAGAATAAAAAGGATTTGTCTTTACAAACAAGGTATTGGTAAGTGCTTCAGAAGCAAGAGTTACATTGTTATCCACAAAAGATTTGACTTGTACGGAATAGATTTTTTCTTTTTCCAAAAATTCTTTGGCCAAGTAAAATTCCTTTACCAAACTTAATTCTTCGTTCTGGGCCTTAAGATTATTTATTCTGGATTTAATGGCGTCTAAACTATCAATTGAAACCAACAAGGTATTATTCTGCTTATCGTAAGAGTTAGAGCTGCTCAAACCCGCCGTAAAAGAGGTTAAAGCCAACCCCCCAATTAAGAAAAAAGCAGTAATACCGGCAAAAATATTTCTTTGCAACTTACTTTTTTTCAGCTCTTTGTTCTTAAACTTGATCTGATCAAGAAGACGTTCGTTAATAATTTGAGCTTTATCTATGTCTTTATGCAACTCTAGTAAATCACTTTCTTCAATAAAGGGCATATAAAATATATTTTAGGCAATACTGTATGTTAAAGATAATTTAAAAAGGGGTTATAATTGTTATAACTACCCTTATTGTACACAAAAATAGGATTAACGACAAACATAACAAATAATATAGATCCTATTTGTTCAATAAAAATTTGAAAATCAAATATTTAAGAATTTTCTGACATTCAAAATTTATTCGTCGATCAGACTGACCCCATCATCTTCCAACTTAATTTTTCTTTCTTTGTATAGGGTACCAAGTCCTTTCTTAAAAGTTTTTTTACTCATCTGAAGCATATCCCTTATTTCATCGGGATCGGATTTATCGTGCAATGCCAAAAACCCCCCATTTTCTTTGATCACACTATAAATTTTGTTCGCTGCCGGTTCTAAGACCCTGCTTCCTAAAGGCTGTAGAGAAATATCTATTTTATTATCCTTTCTTATTTTCTTTACACAACCGGGAATAACGTCCCCTATATTTATCGTCTTGAACACTTCGTTAAAATAGACCAGTCCCTTATGTTTTTCGTTTACGATAACTTCCCATCCTAAATCTGTTTGCCTTGTCACCACCAGATCCACTTCGTCCCATTCTTTTATTTGAAGGTTCTCGTTACTCAAAAACTTATCCAATTTATTGGAGGCTACCAATCTTCCCGACTTTTGATCAAGGTAACAGTGCACCACGTACCATTGGCCTTGCTTCATTTTATTGCGCTGCTCCCTAAAAGGAACCAAAAGGTGCTTCTCAAGGCCCCAATCCATAAACGCTCCATATTCATTTACTTCCGCCACTTGTAAAAGACGAAATTCACCTATCATAATATCTGGATCAATAGTGGTGGCTATTGGTCTTTCATCGTAATCCAAATAACAGAACACCTCTATTTTCTCCCCTATTTCATAGGTTGTAGGCACGTACTTGTTTGGCAATAAAATATCATTGCCTTCTTCGTCTCCTAAAAAAAGACCTACGCTGGTATCTCTTAGTATGGTTAAATTATTTTTTTTTCCTATCTCTATCATGCTACAAAATTACATTATTATAACGGGAGTGCAATTCTTATAAATTCAAATAAAAAAAGCCGCTTCAAAAGAAGCGGCCGATAAAAACTTTTAGAATATCCCTCTTAATAGATGGAAGCTTTGTTGAAATGCTTGCACAACATATAGTAAACTACCGCTCTGTGCTTGTTCTTGTTAGAAGAACCATATTTATCCATAACGCTTTTTATAGCATCCATTAATTCAGGACCATCTTTAAGGCCTAATTTTTTAATAAGATAATTGTTCTTAACAGTTTCCAACTCTTTTTCATCTCCTCCGGACACTTTAGAAGCGTCAAGGTTATATATAGAAGGGCCTAAACCTATTGTTACCTTTGTTAGCAAATCCATATCTGCGCTTTCACCAAACTTGTCTTTGATATCCGCTGCATATTTCTCGATTAAATCATCTCTTTTACTCATAATTATTAGTGTCTTTTTAAATAAATAGTTAATATGTCATCTAAGATATGAAATGAAAATAATCCGTCAAAATTTTATTGTTTATAAGTCGCGGTGTTTGTATCTCTAAAAGTTTTGGCCTGGTCGAGGCTTTATAAAAAACCGACAGTTCTTTTAATAGCGAATCCTCATCGGACGACACCGAGTATGCTATATTGTACATATCGCAGAGCGATGATGCATTAAGATCATGTTTGGTCTCAAAAAACCGCTCAAAATTGTCGGTATCCTCTTTACCGGGCAAGATTCTAAAAATACCTCCACCATTATTATTGATCAAGATTATCCTAAAATCATTTCTTATATAGTTGTTCCACAAGGCATTGCTATCATAGAAAAAACTAAGATCCCCAGTAATTAACAAGGTAGGACTTTGTTGATGTACCGCAGCACCGATAGCCGTAGATGTACTACCATCTATACCACTTGTACCCCTATTGCAAAAAACTTTTAGTGAAGGATCGAGGTCAAAGAGCTGTGTATATCTAATGGTTGAACTATTCGCCAAATGCAATTGGTAATTTGTCGGTATTTTTTTTAGGATACGATCAAAAACCAAAAAATCGGAAAATGGAATTTTATTTAAATACGATTTCCTTTTCGCTTCATAGTTCTTTTTCACCTTGTCCCAAAAGGAGAAATAATCTGAATTCGTTGCCTTACCATCTGGGTATAACAAGGGTAAAAAAGTATTCGGAGGTACATTGAAATGCTTTTCCAAACAAAAAAAGGTATTATTGGCCCTTGTATTTCCAACATGCCAATGATGTTCTGGAGCGTAATCCCTTAGAAAGGCCTTTATCTTTTTAGATACGATCAAGCCTCCCATCGTCACTAAAATATCTGGTTGCAAGTTTTTAAAGTATGCTTCCCTATCCTTTTTTAGTTCAATAGGAGCCAAAATAGAATCTATACTATTAAAAAAGTTAGGATGGTGAAGATTGGAGGTCGTTTCTGTAAATACCAGAACAGATGGATCGTTGGCCAGTTTTTTCAGCATTTCCGATTCGATCATATTGGGAGCTTTGCCCCCTACAAGCACCATTTTCTTCTTAGCTTGTTGCCATTGTTTTAAAAGGTCTTTCGATATCACCTTCTCTACTTTTGCTTTCTGCACCGGCTCTATATGCGGAATCAAACCTGTACCTTCCTGCACATTGTACAATGGTTCTTCTAACGGAACATTGATATGGACCGGAAGTTTTTTTTGTATGGCACTGTTAATTACCCTGTTCAGTTGCTTATCGTTATAGGCCTGTACTTCTTGTTGCAAGGTGTCTAGGTCTTTATACCGAAGCAACGCTGGATCATACTTGTTTATAGTACTTGTAGCGTGGCTTACATCTTGTTTTAAATTGGCAGCGTCACCTATATGATTTTTAAAAACATCATCTTGTCGGATGGTCTGGCCATCACCAATGTCTATTTTATACGATGGCCTATCTGCAGATATAACCACCAAGGGGACTTCACTATAATAAGCTTCCGCTACGGCAGGGTAATAATTTAACAGTGCACTGCCCGAGGTACAAACTACCGCCACTGGCTCCTTTAACTGTCTGGCCATACCCAAGGCAAAAAAAGCGGCACAACGCTCATCTACGATACTAAAACAATTGAAATATGGGTGCTCGGTAAAAGATATGGTCAAGGGAGCGTTCCTAGATCCAGGAGAAATAACAATGTTGCTTAATCCTTTGGCCTTACAATGCTCTATTAGACTCTGAGCTGTGGGTATTGTTGAGTATTTCATTGTATACAAAAATACGACCTATGAACCTCTTTACCCAAAAGAGGAAGTATTAAGTCATAACCGCCTTCAGCATTGTCAAGCTTTTATTCTCTGTCTCTTCCCACTCGTTTTCCGCATCCGAATCAAAGGTAATACCACCGCCCACGTACACTATTGCCTTGTTATCAACTATTTGCATACATCTTAAGTTTACATAAAGCTCTGAACAGGTTGTTATAGATCTATAGGCACTGTTTTCTTTATTGCGGTTATTGGTGTTTCGCGATCGTTCATTTTTAAAATTAAGCTCTCCCAAGAACCCGGTATAATAAGACCTTGTATAGCTTTCGTTCTGTAGAATAAACTCTTTTGCTTCTGCTTTCGGAAATCCACATACGGCCGGTGTTGGATGCAGTGCCGTTATCAATTCCCCTATTTTATTTCTCTCGTACTCTCCAGAAATTTTGGTTCTTAGGTGCCACAGATGTCCGGCTCTAACGGTTTCCAACTCGCCGACTTCCATTTTTAGGCTTTTTTCTTTTAGTACACTTTCTATAAACTCTGTGACCAATCGCTGTTCATGTAGTTCTTTCTCTTCCCAAATAGGCTTATTATCTATTCCGTTTATCAACTTTGTTCCTGCCAACGACATGGTAGTAAAAGCGGTTCCCCTGGTTTTTAGCAAAATTTCAGGTGTTGCTCCCAACCAAGTACCGATTCTAGGATGGTACCACACATAGCACAATGCATTTTCGTAGAGCTGAACGAGTTCTTTAAAAATAGCTATGGCCGATTTTATAATGGATACTTCTTTTTTTCTTGACAAGACCACCTTTCTATACTCACCGGATTCAATGCCCGCTACCGCCCTTTTCACCATATTTTTGTATTCCGATTTCTCTATTCCATCTATCGGATTCGAAAAGCTTACATGATCTTTCGAGGTCTCTTTTAAGGCAAGGGGCTCGGTCACATAATTATCAGGATAAAGCAATATAGACGGGGCTTTATCATCAAAAGGGGCAAATACGAAACCACTTTCCTTAAAGTCTTTTATGGTGTGGATTTTGTCGTCGTTCTGAAAAAGACCGTTTAATACCGCTGTCTTTGGTTTTCTGTACAAAACAAATGGCAGTTGCTCCCTTAAATGTCTTTCTGCTTGCTTAAAAATAGTTGGCACTATCTTATTTTTTAGGTAATGCAATCGTAGTCAACTTACAAACCGAGATCAGCTGCTGCTCTTCATTGGTAATTTTAATATCCCATACTTGGGTCGTTCTTCCTTTATGGATAAAAGTGGCCTTTGCAAATACAAATCCCTCTTTGATACTTTTTACATGATTCGCAGAAATTTCTATTCCCCTTACAAAATACTCCTCGGCATTTAAGAATATATAAGAGGCCATACTGCCCACACTCTCGGCCAAAGCTACCATTGCCCCACCATGTAATACCCCATCGGGTTGATGCACCTTGGGCGTTACGGGCATTTTAGCGATCAGAAAATCTTCTCCAACGTCCACATATTCAATCTCCAAAGTTTCCATCATCGTGTTCTTCGAAGAGTTATTACAGACCCGAAGAATCTTATCTTTGTACTCGCTCATATTTTTTTATGTAAAATTAAGGAATAGAATATCAAAAAACATTAATAGAACAGATAGATTTACTATGAACATTTCGGTAAAACAGGTTGGTTACCACCATACAAATTCTTATGAAACCCTAAATAAAATAGGCCCGAACACCAAAAATGTTTGGCTAGTGTTTCATGGTATAGGATTTCTTAGTAAATTTTTTCTCAGGTATTTTGATGAACTAAAGCCCGATGAAAATTACATAATTGCACCACAGGCACCATCTAAATATTACCTCAACAACAAATATCGGCATGTGGGTGCCAGTTGGTTGACCAAGGTAGATACCCAACAAGAAATGGCCAATGTTATGGCGTATATAAATGCCGTATTAAAAAACGAAAACATACCTGCAGATTGTAATTTGATCGTACTTGGGTTTTCTCAAGGCGTTTCTATTGCGACTAGGTTCGTTGCTAAAAATAATATGGTCTGTAAAAAGTTAATTCTTTATGCCGGGGCCATCCCCAACGAACTTACAAAAGAGGATTTTCAGCACTTAATAACCCATAATACGGAGATTGTAACGGTTGTCGGAACCGAAGACGAATATATAAACTCTGAAAGGCTAAAGACCGAATCGTTAAAAATAGATTCACTTTTTCAAGGTAGCGCAAAACAAATTACCTTTGAAGGAGGCCATGAGATAAAAAAGGAAATAATCAACTCTTTTGCAGACTGATATGGATATTGTTTTAGAAAATGAAAGAGTTAAACTAACACCTTTAACACTTAAGAACTACCATTTACTATTGTCGATCGCTGCTCAAAAAGATCTGGTACAATTTTCCCCTTCCGATATCGAAACCCCACAAGCATTAAAAAATTATGTGGCCATTGCATTAGAGCAAAAAGAACAAGGCTCCGGTATCCCTTTTATCATTTATGACAAGAAAAAAGAGGAATACGCCGGTAGTACCCGATACATGAACATTCATCGGAAAAACAAAGTGGCCCATATCGGTTCTACTTGGATCGGCCATCAATTTCACGGAACGGGTTTAAACACCCATATGAAATTTTTAATGCTGGACTATGCCTTTAACCAGTTAAATTTTGAAAAAATAGAATTCAGGGTCGATGAAAGAAATGTCAAGTCTAGAAAAGCGGTCGAAAAACTGGGCTGTACCCTCGAAGGTATTTTACGAAAAGATGTGTACCTGTTAAACGGGTTTAAAAGGAACACTTGCTGTTATGGTCTATTAAAAGAAGAATGGCAAACAATTAAAAAAACGGATTTTGAAGGTTACTCCTCCTCTTTTTTCTCCGACTCCGCTTTATAATAAGTAATTTTTCTAGTGGTGTAGGCGTTATCGGGTTTTATGATTTTTTTGATCCAATTACCACCCTCTTCCCCATCGAACTGATATATATATTCTTTCTTTTCTGTTGAATTTCCGTCTGCTATGATTTCAGATTCCAACATCCCGTTTTTATCATAATTATAGGTGGTACGTACGGTGGGCACAAATTTTTTCTCTGTTACGTTATAATCAAATTCCTGTCGCTCTAAAAGCAGTTCGTTGACATCAAAAACCTCTTCAATGGCCTTATTTGGCTCTCCTTTCAAAAATTCTTTAGTTAAAACTATTTTTTGAACGGCACCGTTCTTTTTTCGGTTCGACGTTCTGATAGATTTTAACGGGACCTCGTTCAACAAATACGTAACCGTATACTCCCCCTTATATTTTTTATACTCTACCAAGGTTTCATCGGTACCTTCATTATTGGTCCTGATCATTCTTACCAGGTCCCCCTTATCGTCATAATGGTAGATGTAATTATCTAGAAACTCCTTATCATAGGAGATTATTTTTTCAATTACTTTTCGATTAGAAGTAGTGTCCAATTCAAAAAAATGGGCAATGGAAGTACTGGGATCAAACTTATTGTCCCTGTAGGTTTCGGACCTTTTCTCCAACAACTCCCCGTTCGCATATTTATATAGCACCACATCATAATCAGAATCACTATATCTGGTAACCGATTTGGTCAATAACCCTTTTTTGTTAAAATTATATTCCTCTTTACCATATTTAGTACTTACCAAACAAGTTTTAACACTGTCCTTAAGGTCAAAATCTTTTACGGTAAAAACCTTCACCTCTTGAGCATAGCAACAAAGAGAAGAAATGAACAATGTAAATAAAATGATGTTTAGGTAGTTTTTCGCCATATAACAAAATTACTCCAATTTCTTTCCTGTAGAAATTATAATTGTCTAAAAAATAATAAGGAGCAGTAAAACTGCTCCTTATATTATATCGAAATCGAAAAATGTTGTTCTTACTATTACTTCACTTCTTCGAAATCTACGTCTTCAACGTTATCACCTTCTTCGGTCGTACCTGATCCGCTAGCAGCATCTGCTCCAGGGGCGGCACCACCTTGTTGTGCTTCGGCCTGTGCTTTGTACATTTCTTCGGAAGCAACTTTCCAAGCTTCGTTTATTTTATCCAAAGCTGGTGTAATTACTGCCAAATCTTTTGATTCATACGCTTTTTTCAATTCGGCCAAAGCTTCTTCTATCGGTTTTTTCTTGTCATCCGATAACTTATCGCCAAATTCTGACAATTGTTTTTCAGTTTGAAAGATCATACCGTCGGCCTCGTTCAACTTATCTGCAGTTTCCTTGGCTTTTCTATCACTCTCGGCATTGGCTTCTGCCTCGGCTTTCATTTTCTTGATCTCTTCCTCTGTCAATCCAGATGAAGCTTCAATACGAATATCCTGTGATTTTCCTGTAGCCTTGTCGGTTGCAGATACCTTGATGATACCGTTGGCATCAATATCAAAAGTAACTTCAATTTGAGGTGTTCCTCTTGGTGCAGGTGGAATACCGTCTAAGTGGAACCTTCCTATTGTCTTGTTATCAGCGGCCATTGGTCTTTCTCCTTGCAACACATGAATTTCAACCGATGGTTGGTTATCTGCCGCCGTAGAGAATACTTGCGATTTTTTAGTAGGTATAGTGGTGTTCGCCTCGATCAACTTGGTCATTACACCTCCCATGGTTTCAATACCTAATGAAAGTGGTGTAACATCCAACAACAATACATCTTTAACGTCACCTGTTAACACACCTCCTTGAATTGCGGCACCGATAGCAACAACCTCATCGGGGTTCACACCTTTAGATGGTTTTTTGCCAAAGAATTTTTCAACCGCTTCCTGTACAGCAGGAATCCTTGTTGAACCACCCACTAAGATAATCTCATCGATATCGCTCTTAGATAATCCAGCAGACTTCAATGCACTCTCACAAGGAGCTATGGTTCTTTTTACCAAATCAGCTATCAACTGTTCAAATTTAGATCTGGTCAATGTTCTTACCAAGTGTTTTGGTCCAGAAGCGGTAGCCGTTACATATGGTAAGTTAATTTCTGTTTGTGCAGAAGAAGACAATTCTATTTTTGCTTTTTCGGCCGCTTCACGTAAACGTTGCAATGCCATAGGATCTTTTCTTAGATCCATATCTTCTTCAGTTTTAAACTCGTCCGCCAACCAATCAATTATTTTTTGGTCAACATCATCACCACCAAGGTGTGTATCACCATCGGTAGACAATACCTCAAAGACACCGTCGCCCAACTCTAGTATGGACACATCGTGCGTACCACCACCGAAGTCGAATACCACAATCTTTTGATCGGTATCTTTTTTATCAAGACCGTACGCCAAAGATGCGGCGGTAGGTTCATTGATAATACGTTCTACGGTCAAACCTGCGATTTCACCAGCTTCTTTTGTAGCTTGTCTTTGTGCATCGTTAAAATATGCCGGTACTGTAATAACGGCACGTGATACATCTTGCCCCAAATAATCCTCTGCGGTCTTCTTCATTTTTTGAAGAACCATGGCTGAAAGTTCCTGTGGGGTATACAAACGGCCTTCGATATCTACTCTTGGCGTATCGTTATCACCTTTTACAACTTTGTAAGGTACCCTTTCGGCTTCTTTACTGGATTCTGAATATTTGTTCCCCATAAACCTTTTTATGGAGTAAATGGTTTTATGAGGGTTGGTCACCGCCTGTCTTTTGGCCGGGTCTCCAACTTTGATCTCACCTCCATCAACAAAGGCAATAACCGACGGTGTGGTTCTTTTCCCTTCCGCATTTGGTATTACCACTGGCTCGTTACCTTCCATTACGGAAACACACGAGTTGGTAGTACCCAAATCTATTCCTATAATTTTACTCATTCTATATGTTTTAAAATATTAGTCTTTTATTTAAATCAAAATGTAAATGACAAACAATATGCCAAGGGACAAAAACTGACATGATGTCATTCACAGTACTCAAAATAAAGTTGGGCCAAATAGCCATATCCACTACAAAAGCATAAAAAAATAAGCAAGCTCAAACTAACTTTGTATTTTAGTAAACAGATTTTACATAAATGTCACAAAGAGAGAGCATCAGCATTTTTGATATGCTAAAAATTGGCGTAGGCCCCTCAAGTTCACATACTTTGGGGCCATGGCGCGCTGCCGAAAGATGGATATACGAGCTAAAAAAAGACAACATATTCGACGAGGTCGTACGAATAAAAGCCCATGTGTACGGTTCTTTGTCGTTAACGGGTAAAGGCCATGCTACGGATTATGCCATAATGTTAGGCCTTTTGGGGACAGACCCAGAATATGTTCCTATCGAAAATATCCATTCGATGGTAGAAAAGGTAAAAGAATCTAAATTATTGGATTTTGGCGGGACAAATTCAATTACGTTCGAACCGGATAATGATATTGTTTTTCACAAAAAGTTTCTCCCCTTTCATGCCAACGGGTTAAAGTTTGAAGCCTTATTGAATTCTGGAAAGAAAAAATCGAAAACATACTATTCCATCGGAGGTGGTTTTGTGGTGGTCGAAGAAAGAAAAAACGCAAAGAAAAAAGATGCCGCCTTCAATACCTTTCCTTTTCCCATACAGGATGGAAAAGAATTGCTAGAGTGCTGCTCAAAACATTCGAAACCGATATCGGAAATTGTTTTGGAGAACGAACGCTCGCTCAGAAGCGATGCCGAAATAGACTTTCAGATCAAACGTATTTGGAACACCATGTTAGAATGTATGTACATAGGCTGCCATACAGAAGGTAAACTTCCCGGAGGATTGGACGTTAAACGCAGGGCCTATGAAATGCATTTAAAACTAAAAGGCAATGTTCCGTACAACAATCCAGAAGAATGGTTGCAGAGTATACGGCAGACCGAGGTTAAATTTCGCCAAATATTGCAGTGGGTAAGTTGTTTTGCCTTAAGTGTCAACGAGGTCAACGCATCGTTGGGAAGGGTTGTTACGGCACCTACCAACGGAAGTGCCGGTGTAATACCTGCCGTACTTATGTACTATATGGTCATCGAAAACCATGCTGGAAATTTTGAACACATCAAACAATTTCTTTTAGTCGCGGGCGAAATAGGAAGTATCTTTAAAAAGGGAGCCACCATATCGGCCGCCATGGGCGGTTGCCAAGCCGAAATAGGCGTTTCTTCGGCCATGGCGGCCGGAGCGCTGACAGAGTTGTTGGGCGGTTCTCCAGAACAGGTACTCATGGCTGCGGAAATAGCCATGGAACATCACTTGGGCCTTACCTGCGACCCCATAGGAGGCCTAGTACAGGTGCCTTGCATAGAACGCAACTCTATGGGCGCCATAAAAGCTATCAATGCCGCCGAGCTAGCACTCGGCTCGGATCCCTCGGAGGCAAAGGTACCATTGGACAAGGTTGTACAGACCATGTGGGAAACCGCTAAGGACATGAGCTCTAAATACAAAGAAACATCCGAAGGAGGACTCGCCGTAGGTGTCTTCTTAAGTGATTGTTAAGCAACCACTTAAAAAAAACAAAACGGCCTATATAGAAACAAGTACCATGAAACAATGAAAAACCTTATATCGGAACGTATTGCGGATTTTCTAAAAAACTATCCTCCCTTTAATTTAATGGACGACAAATTATTGGACACCCTGTCGCAAGAAGTCTCCATAGTCTATAAAGAAAAGAACAGTGTTGTTTTTTCTATGGACGAAAATCCCCACCCCAACTTTTATGTCGTTCATAAAGGAGCCATTGAACTGAGCAATACAAAAACCAATGTTATTGCCGATTTTTGTGATGAAGGAGATATTTTTGGTTTGCGGCCCCTTATTGCCAAAGAGAACTATAGATTGGAAGCCAAGGCATATGAGGAATCTATTCTGTATGCAATTCCTATAGCTTCTTTTAAACCTATTACAGATTCGAATCCGGATATCTCCAATTTCTTAACGGAAAGTTTTGCTTCCAACACAAGAAACCCCTACAATAAAAAAGCTAAGATAACCCCACAAGAATCACCCTATAATATCGACACCGGAAAAGATATTATACTAACCGATTTTCAACCTGTAAGATATTCGAAAAGAATTGTCTCCTGCGGGCCGCGATACTCGATACAAAAGGCGGCGCAACAAATGACAAAAAACCGTATCGGTTCTATTTTAATATGTGAAAAAGACCTCCCCATAGGCATTATTACCGACAAAGACCTAAGAAACAAGGTAGTTACCGGCAACCACTCAATTACCTCGAGCGTAAAGACCATAATGTCGTCCCCGGTAGTTACCTATCCTAAAAAAATGACCATTACCCAAGCACAAATGGCCATGATGAAAAATGACATAAGCCATTTGATACTTACCGAAGACGGCACCGTTAACACTCCTGCCGTAGGGATACTCTCTAAAAACGATGTAATGGTATCATTGGGCGACAACCCTGCGGTAATCGTAAAAGCCATTAAAAGAGCCCGAAAAATAAAGCAGATCAAAGAGCTTAGAAAAAGTATTATGGTTCTTTTAAAGGGATATTTGGAGCAGAATATACCTATGGCCCTAATTTCAAAGATAATTTCCGAATTAAACGACACCTGCATAAAACAGGTGATCCATATATCTTTACAAAAAATGAAAACCCCACCGCCCGTCAAATTTGCATGGTTGGCACTGGGGAGCCAAGGACGGGGCGAACAATTGTTGCACACAGACCAAGACAACGCATTGGTTTTTGATGATGTACCCGAAGACCTGTTGCCCGAAACGACCGATTATTTTTTAAACTTATCAAAAAAAGTTACCAAAGGACTTAATAAAATAGGTTACGAATACTGCCCTGCGGACATGATGGCAAGCAACCCTAAATGGTGCCTTAGCCTGAAAGAATGGAAAAACAAGATTTCTTATTGGATCATAAACCCCGGCCCCAATCAAGTTTTAATGTCGTCCATTTTTTTTGATTATAGTTTGGCCTATGGCGAAAGAAGTTTGCTGGACCAAATGTCCGACCATATATTTAAAAGTGTAAAAAAGTACCCTATTTTCTTGGTACATATTGCGAATGGGGCTCTTCAAAATCCCTCCCCTACAGGTTTTTTCAGACAGTTTCTTGTAGAACAAGATGGGCAGCACAAAGACTTTTTCGATTTAAAAAGCAGGGCCCTGAGACCCCTTATAGATGCCGCAAGGGTTCTCATATTATCACATTCCATTAAGGGTATCAGTAACACTTGGGAGCGTTACGAAAAACTGGCAGAACTAGAACCCAACAACCAAGATCTATATTTGGCGTGCTCGTACGCAACCAAAGCGTTGCTTAAATTTAGGACCAAACAGGGTATACTGCACAACGATTCTGGTAGGTATATAGAACTGGAAGCTTTGACAAAAGAAGAAAAAATGAAATTAAAAAGAACTTTTAAGGCCGTTAAGGAAATACAAGATGTGATATCTATACGGTTTAAAGTTTCCAATATTTTAGGCTGATGAGTTTTTTTTCCACATCTTCGAACCATCCCTCTTTTTGGCTTGACTATGCCAACCTTTTCAAACAAAAGAAAAGCAAGAATTTTGAGGAACTTGTTTTTGTTGTGCTCGATACGGAAACAACCGGTTTTGATAAATTTCAAGACCGAATTCTCTCTATAGGGGCCCTAAAAATACAAAACAACATTATTCAGGTACATGAAGTTCTTGACATTTATATACGACAAGAAAAATTCAACAAAGAAACGGTTGCCGTACACGGCATATTAAAAAACAGCAAGCGAAAGCGTGTAGAAGAAACCGTGGCCATACAGCAATTTTTAGAGTATGTGGGCGATGCCATTATTGTGGCCCACCACGCTAGTTTCGATATAGGTATGATTAATATGGCCTTGAAGAGAATGGGACTCCCAAAACTTAAGAATATAGTTTTGGACACCGGCACCCTCTATAAGAAAACATTGATCAAATCATATTTGGTTCAGCCCCAGCAGCATTACACCTTAGATGATTTAGCGGATAAATTTGCCATATCAAAAAAAGACAGGCATACCGCGCTGGGAGATGCCTATATAACCGCTGTCGCCTTTTTAAAATTACTCACCAAAATAAAGGAGAAAAAAGAACTCACCCTTAAAAACCTCAGATAGCTAAGACGTTTTAAGGTACTTTAGAATATTATTTTCTATGCGTTCTAAAATATGGTCGGTGTCCGACTTTATAAAGTCTTCTCCAATAATATTCTCATAGAGCTCTATATATCTTTGCGAAACGGTTGCAATATATTCATCTGGCATTTCTGGTACGGTCTGTCCTTCCAATCCTTGAAAACCATTTGAAATCAACCACTGGCGTACAAATTCTTTCGACAACTGCTTTTGTGCCTCTCCCCTATCTTGTCTTTCTTGATAGCCATCGGCATAGAAATAACGTGATGAGTCCGGCGTGTGGATCTCATCTATCAAAACAATTTTACCCTCCTTTGTTTTTCCAAACTCGTATTTGGTATCCACCAAGATCAAACCTCTTTGAGCGGCAATCTCCGTTCCTCTTTTAAAAAGAGCTTTTGTGTATTCTTCCAATACGGCATAGTCGCTTTCAGAAACAATACCTCGTTTTAAGATTTCTTCTTTAGAAATATCCTCATCATGGTCTCCCATTTCCGCTTTTGTTGCCGGGGTAATAATGGGCTCTGGAAATTTGTCGTTTTCCTTCATCCCCTCCGGCATGGGCACACCACATAACATTCGCTTGCCCGCTTTGTACTCTCTGCCCGCATGTCCGCTCATATACCCCCTTATCACCATTTCTACCTTAAACGGCTCACAGGCATGGCCAATGGCTACGTTTGGGTCTGGGGTCGCGATCAACCAATTGGGTACTATATCGGCCGTAGCCTCCATCATTTTTGTCGCAATTTGATTCAAGATCTGTCCTTTATAGGGAATTCCCTTGGGCATGACCACATCAAAAGCGGAGAGCCTATCTGTAGCTATCATGATCAATATATCGTCTTCTATGGTATAAACCTCCCTTACTTTACCTTTGTAAACACTTTTCTGGCCCGGAAAGTTGAAATTGGTATCAAAAATGGTGTTGGACATTCTTTTAATTTTGGTGTTCTATTGTTTTATATGCGTCGATTACTTTTTTCACTAATTTATGGCGGATCACGTCTTTGTCATCCAAGTATATAACCTCGATACCTTCTACATTCTGAAGTATCAGCAAAGCCTCTTTTAAACCAGAAATGGTTCTTCTTGGCAAATCTATCTGACCAGGGTCTCCCGTAACCAAAAACTTGGCATTTCTTCCCATACGGGTAAGAAACATTTTCATTTGGGCATGTGTGGTATTTTGGGCCTCGTCCAGTATTACAAAGGCATTGTCCAAGGTTCTACCCCTCATAAAGGCCATTGGCGCAATCTGAATGGTTCCGTTCTCTATATAATGTGCCAACTTTTCGGTAGGGATCATATCTCTTAGGGCATCGTACAACGGTTGCATGTAGGGATCTAATTTTTCTTTAAGGTCACCTGGCAAAAAACCTAGGTTCTCCCCTGCTTCTACGGCCGGTCTTGTGAGAATTATTTTCCTTACCTGCTTTTCCTTTAATGCCTTGACCGCCAAAGCCACGCCCGTATAGGTTTTTCCGGTACCCGCAGGCCCTATGGCAAAAACCATATCGTTTTTTCTGGCCGCATCCACCAAACGCCTTTGGTTCGCCGTTTGCGCCTTTATAAGTCTACCGTTGACCCCATGTACCAAGGTATCACTACTTTTTTCTGAAGATTGGTACCCTCCCGAGGCGTCGCTTGTAAGAACCCGTTCAATGCTGTTTTCGTCCAACTTATTGTATTTAATGAAATGCTCCGTTAGCATATCAAAACGTTTATCGAACTCCTCTAACTGATCTTCGTCTCCGTAAGCCTTGATCTTATTACCACGAGCAACGATCTTAAGCTTGGGAAAATACTTTTTCAAAAGATTGATGTTCTCGTTTTGCTGTCCAAAAAATTCTCTCGGACTAACATCTGTAAGTTCTAAAATAATTTCGTTCAAATAGTGGGATTTTGAAGATTTTAATTCCCCAAGATTAATTTCGCTTGGCTATTTTTTTGCTTAATTTTGTAAATCAAATTTAAGTAAAAATTAAGTTTGTTTAATCAAAAACATATCAACATTGCTGTATGGCAATTATCACCCTTACTACCGATTTTGGATTAAAGGACCACTTTGTGGGTGTATTAAAAGGCTCTATCTATAGTCAACTTCCAGATGTTCAAATTGTTGACATTTCACATGATATAGCACCTTTCAACATTCATGAATGTGCCTACATTTTAAAGAATTCCTATAACAGCTTTCCAAAGGGCACGATCCATATCGTAGGGGTAGACTCAGAAGCTACACAAGAAAACAAACATGTAGTTGCTTTGGTCAACGGTCATTATTTTATTAGTGCCAATACAGGGGTGATCGGTCTAATTACCTCTGAAATTAAACCTGAAAAGGTTGTTGAAATCAATATTCCAGACCCTATACACGGGTCGTTCCCCGTATTGAGTGTTTTTATACAAGTTGCCTGCCATATTGCCCGTGGCGGTACTTTAGAGGTAGTAGGAAAACCATTTTCAGAACTAAAAAACCTTAGGGAATTCTCGCCCCGAATTGTTGAAGACGGCAAAAAAATCGTGGGCAGTGTTATCTATATAGACAATTATGGCAATGTTGTTACCAGCATTCAAAAAAAGCTGTTCGAAACCCATAGAAAGGGTCGAGAATTTGAATTATTGGTCAGAAATCATAAGATCAAGCAAATACATACTGCCTATAGCGATATCATAGATTACTCTGTTGATAAAAACAGAAGAAAGGGTGATGGCGACCTACTTGCATTGTTCAACTCTTCCGAGTATATAGAATTGGCCATCTATAAAAGTAATTTGGCCACCGTAGGTGGTGCATCCACTCTTTTGGGGCTCGATTACAGAGATACCATTATCATTGATTTTTATTGACGATGTTGGTTCAAAAACAGTATTAGATAGAGCACCTACCCCAATCAATAAGCGTTAAACTTTCAATTTTCGTTATTGTTATGATAGTTAATAACTCTTGCCACTAGGGCACCTTCTTACTTTTTAACCTTGATATTATGGCGCTTTTACCCATAAATTCAAGACCTTTGACTGTTAATAAGTTTGTTTCCTATAAATAACCATTTCAAATATCTTTGTTTGACGGTTTAAGGTACATTTAGAACAGTACCTTTAAAAGAAATAAGAAACGGCTTATCCCATTTATAATAAACCAAAGAACAACTAATGAAATTTATTGTCTCGAGCACGTATTTATTAAAGCAACTTCAAATATTAGGGGGAGTTATAAACAATAGTAACACCTTACCTATTTTAGACAATTTTCTTTTTGACCTTAATAAGGATAAACTAACAGTATCCGCTTCGGATCTAGAGACAACGATGAGTTCTGTTCTCAAGGTGGACTCCGATAACGAAGGCACCATTGCGGTACCTGCCAGGTTACTGCTAGACACCTTAAAAACTTTTCCGGAACAGCCACTTACCTTTATTGTAGCTGACAATAATACCGTTGAGATAAGCTCTAATCACGGTAAGTACGCATTGGCCTATGCCGATGGGGCCGAATTTCCGAAGGCGGTGGAACTTTCAAGTCCAAGTTCTACCACTATACTTGGCGATATACTTGCCACAGCGATCAACAAAACCATTTTCGCGGCGGGCAACGACGACCTAAGACCGGTAATGAGCGGAGTGTTCTTTCAGTTTTCTCCCGAGAATCTAACATTTGTAGCCACAGACGCCCATAAATTGGTTAAATACCAAAGAGAAGATGTAACCGCCTCTGAGGTTGCCGAATTTATTATGCCAAAGAAGCCATTAACATTGCTTAAAGGAATTTTGGCCGGTAGCGAATCAGATGTTCTTATCGAATACAATGAGAGCAATGCAAAATTCACTTTTGACGATACCGAACTGATCTGTAGATTAATAGACGGCAAGTATCCGAATTACGAAGCGGTAATCCCAAAAGAGAACCCCAATAAATTGACCATTGCCAGAAATCAATTTTTAAGTTCTGTAAAAAGGGTTTCCATATTTTCGAACAAGACCACACACCAGATTCGTTTAAAGATCGCGGGTGCGGAGCTCAATATTTCTGCAGAAGATATAGATTACTCCAACAAAGCGGAGGAACGTCTTACCTGTTCATATCAAGGGGACGATATGCAAATAGGTTTTAACTCAAGGTTTTTGACAGAAATGCTCAACAATCTAGGTTCTGACGAAGTTTCCCTAGAAATGAGTTTACCCAATAGAGCTGGTATACTTACCCCTATAGATGGTTTGGACGAGGGTGAAAACGTAACAATGTTGGTAATGCCGGTTATGCTGAACAACTAAAATTAAATCACGACATAAAAAAGAGTCCGTTTAACATAGTTTAAACGGACTCTTTTTGGTTTTATACTTTTGGCTTTTGTTCTATGTTCAAAAATAATGGCTTTACAACATAGTATGTTTGATCGCGGTTATTCAGGAAAAATCTTCAGCAGCCAATTCCCCTATTAATTTTTCCATCATTTCTACCCCTTTTTCCAACTGCTCTATAGTTATAAATTCATCTGCCCTATGCGCTTGTTCAATAGAACCCGGGCCACAGATAGCGGCATTAAAACCTTCATTGGCAAACTGGCCGGCTTCTGCGGCGTAAGAAACGGTATCTAATTTAGCATTGCCCGATATCTTTTTGATCAAACCAACAATATCATCATCGGCCTTGGTATCTAAATGGGGTACCGGTGGGTGATGCTCAACATTTTTTATCTCAAAACCTGGAAATATTTTCCGGTTCTTCTCTTCACGTTCTCTGCAAAATGCTTCAAACTCGGCCACAATACTGCTAATATCATCCTTTGGAATGGTACGTAAATCCCAATAAAAACTTGCTTTGTCCGCAATAACATTGGCGGCTATGCCCCCTTTTACCAAACCAATATGAATACTCGAATGTGGTGGATGAAAACGGTCGTCCAATTGTTTGTCCGCTATTAACCGGTCCATCTTTTGTTCCAACCAAAGAATCAGATGCATAGCTTCGTGAATGGCACTGATTTCTTGTTTAATGCGACTGCTATGCCCTGCAGAGCCATTTACATACGTTTCTAGAATATAAATACCTTTTTGCCCGACAATAGGTTCCATTAAAGAAGGCTCCCCAATAATGGCATATTTGGGAGTTTCGGTATAATAGGTATTTATATCGCGTGCCAATTCTGGAGCCGCCAAACACCCCACTTCTTCATCATAGGAAAAAGCAAAATAAATCGGTTTCTTTAAATCGGCCTTGATCATTTGTGGTAAAGCAGCCAAACAGCAAGCTAAAAAGCCCTTCATATCGCAAGAACCTCTTCCGTATAATTTTCCATCACCTTTATCCGTAAGTACAAAAGGGTCCGTAGACCATTCTTGCCCTTCTACCGGAACCACATCCGTATGTCCGGACAAAATAACACCACCATCGACAGCAGGTCCTATTCTACAGTGCAACGATGCCTTAGTACCTTCTTCATTGGGCACCAATTTTGTTTCGACGCCATGCGACTCAATATATTCTTTGATCCAATGAATGATACTTAAATTACTCTCACCCCCTAATACAGGAAACGCAACTAGTTTTTCTAGAATACTCTCAACGGTCATATTTAACTATAATTTGTTGCTACTGCGACAATCAATACTAAAAAAGAAATTAGCAGCAGACATATTAGTACTGGAAATATAAAACGGATCCATCTATCGATGGGCACGCGACACATACTTAACATTGCGATCAAACCACCTAAAGTCGGGTTGACCAAGTTTGACAGCCCATCCCCTATCTGAAAAGCCAATATGGTTATTTGTCGCGATAAACCCAACGACTCTCCCAATGGCAGCATTACGGGCAACGTAGCCAATGCCTGCCCACTTCCCGATGGTATAAAAAAGTTGATTACCGACTGAGAAACCGCCATGCCAATGGCACTAACATACAATGGCAGCCCTTCTAAAACCAATGATAACTGATAAGAAATAGTATCACCTATATTTCCCATTTCCATTAGCACTTTTATAGAAGTCGCAAAACCTACCATAAAAGCACCCGGTGCGGCCAAACTTACCGATTTAAGAACCGTTTCGCTCAAGGTCGTAGCACTCATTCGAGACACTATACCGCATAACAATGCTATTATCAAGAATACCGCCGACAGTTCGTTAATAAACCAGTGCCAATTAAAAACCCCGTATAAAATGAATAAGAGCCCCACAATAAAAACAGAAATTACCATCTTGTTATTGGTGGTCAAATTGTATTCTTGAATAGGTTTTGACAATGCCAATTCTGACACATTAAGGCCTTTGGCAAGACTCTTACTCGGGTCTAACAGAATCTTTTTAAGGTACCTTACATTATAGTAGGCCATAATACCCAGGGCAGAAAAGCAAAGTATGCTTCTTAACAATGCCCCAGAAAACATTGGCAATTCTGAAATTTTGTGCCCCGTACCCACAGTATACGGGTTGATCGGCGAAAGCCCAAAACCAATGGTCATTGCCCCGACCGAAATACCAGCTGCCAAAATTAAATCTCCCCCTAAAGCAAGACTTAACACCGCTGCAATTGGCACCATTGCAATATTATTCTCATACCCCACGGTAACACCTAGAATACCATAAATAAAAGTCATGATAACAACTATAAGGTACTTGTTTTTAAGTCCTAATTTTTTCACGAGTGTACCCACAGTATTCTCAACGGCCTTAGACTTTTCCATTACCCCGAACATGATACCCCCGGCCAAAACAATAAAAATAATCTCTACAGCTGCCTTAAAGCCCAATGGCATAGCCCTAAACATATCGAAAAAACCAACAGGTGTAGAAGGTATGGTCTTATATGAATTGGGCACTACGGCATTTCTACCATCTACCATTACCCGCTCATATGCGCCCGCCGGCAAAATATAGGTCAATATGGTTACCAGAACGATGATACAGAACAACACTGTGATCGCATGTGGAATTTGTTTAAAAAAAGATAGAAATTTAGAACTCGATTTAGTCATGAATTTTATTAGGCCCAGTAATTTTTTGTAAAAAAATCACCAGAATTGCTAAAGCACGGTCAAGTAGTAAACCCAACACTCAAATATAAATATATACGACCAAATACATTTTTTTATTTCTTCAAAACTTTACGCTATTTTTTAAGAAAAATGCAATACACAGATAAAAGGGCAATCAAAAAAAAGCAAAAGAGCCGCCAAATATGGCAGCTCTTCATCTCAAATTTTATATGGTAAATTATATAAATTTAATGGTACCAAAGTAACTGGGCGACTCTCCGTTACTTGCCCTAAAAGCATTTACTGCAGGCATTACGATAGATAAAACACCTGCAAATATCAATAGTAAAATTCCTAACCCAAACAATAGAATACCCGGTATGCCTATGATCAAATAGACGATTAAACTTAATTGAAAGTTTATTATAGATCTACCATGCTCGTTCATATCCATAACAGAATCTTTGGTCGTTAACCAAATCACAAGTGGCACTACGAGCCCTCCAAATCCTGTTACAAAATCTAAATATTGAGACAAATGTGTAATGACCAAAAGATTTCGGTCTTCACGTACTGCGGCTGTGTTTTTATTTACTAGTTCCATTTTTTGATTGATTTAATGATGTTACCTATAAGACGCACAAAAAAGGAAAATGTTACAGTATACAGAACAAAAAACCCTGTAAGACGCTATCTTACAGGGTTTTTACCTATTAAAACATAAAAGCTTATAATTTTCGCTGTAACTTTACCAGCTTTTCTTTTTTCTTGGTAATACCTACTTTTAACTTACTTATCTTCTTTTCGGTTTTTTCAATATCATTTGGAGACAATTTACCTTTAATTTTATCTACCTCCATTTTGTCGCTGATCTTCGTCAACTTTTTTTCATCCTTATCAATACCCTTCTTCACCGAGCTAATCTTCTTGTTGAGTTTTTCGTACTTCTTATTCGCTTTTTCTATTTTTTTTTGGGCTTTCTTTTCCGCTTTTGCCTCTTTTTCGGCTGCTTCTACTTTCTTCTTTATTTCTTCAGCTTCTATCTTGGCCTGTTCGGCCTCTGAAATCATTTCTTTTTGAATCACGCTCTCTTCTTCTTGCTCTTGCGCGAACGAACAGGTCGTTACTCCAATAAGAAATACTAAAAACGGCAATAAACGCATTTTCATAATAATAAATTTTATAGTTAATGGATCGCGAAGTTAGTTATTTTTGATATCCTGATCATAGATGGGTTTCTATTTTTTGAAGCCCTGTACAAAAGAAACATCTACATGTTTTTGCCTATTTTTGCAAAAACTTTCAAATGGTTCCTAACGACACTATTATTGCATTGGCAACACCTGCTGGCCCTGGGGCAATTGCAGTAATTAGGCTATCGGGTACAGATGCCATATCTATTAGCGATCTGTTGTTCAGATCTGTCAGGGGCAAGAATTTACAAAAACAAAAATCGCATACCGTTCATTTAGGTCATATAGTCGAGGGAGAAAAGGTATTGGACGAGGTATTGGCCACCGTCTTTAAGGGCCCTAATTCATATACAGGAGAAAACGTAGTAGAAATCTCTTGCCATGGATCACCCTACATTCAGCAACAGATCATTCAATTGTTTCTAAGAAACGGCTGTCGTATGGCCGATGCCGGCGAATTTACACTCAGGGCATTCTTAAATGGCAAAATGGATTTGAGCCAGGCCGAGGCCGTTGCCGATCTTATTGCCAGTGATAATGCCGCAAGCCACCAGATAGCAATGCAGCAAATGCGGGGTGGATTTAGCAACGAGATTAAAAAATTAAGGGAAGAGCTATTGAACTTTGCCTCTTTGATCGAGCTTGAACTTGATTTTTCGGAAGAAGATGTGGAGTTTGCCGACCGCACCCAGTTCAACCAATTACTGGAAAGAATACAGAAAGTACTAAAAGGACTCATTGATTCTTTTGCCGTAGGAAACGTGATTAAAAACGGTATACCCGTGGCCATCGTAGGCGAACCCAATGTGGGAAAATCTACCTTGCTCAATGCATTTTTAAACGAAGAACGGGCCCTAGTATCCGATATTGCGGGTACCACTCGCGATACCATAGAAGACGAAATCTCTATAGGGGGCATCGGATTTCGGTTTATAGATACTGCCGGCATACGCGAAACCGAAGATGTTGTTGAAGGCATGGGCATTAAACGGACCTTTGAAAAGATAGAACAGGCCCAAGTGGTCTTGTTTCTTGTTGATGGGCCTAAAATTTTAAGCGATGCGACCAAACTAAACAACATCGCTATCGACTTTGAGAAAATTAAGAACAAAAATCCTCAAAAGCCTCTACTATTATTGGTGAATAAGTCGGATACCCTTTCTGAAGAAGACAAAAACAAGCTTAACGCCCAATTGCAGACCGTTGACTATATTTCGGCCAAAACAGGCGAAGGTGTAGAGACCCTACAAAAAAAGTTATTGGAATTTGTTAATACCGGAAGGCTGGGCAAAAATGAGACCATCATAACCAATACGAGGCATTATGATGCCCTTATTCAAGCCTTGGAGGCGATAGAAAAAGTACAATTCGGCATTACCGAAGAGCTATCTAGCGACCTTATGGCGATCGATGTACGAGAAGCCCTTTACCACCTTGGTGAGATTACGGGGCAAGTAACCAACGACGAGTTGCTGGGCAATATATTCGCAAATTTCTGCATCGGGAAGTAATAAGGTCAAACAACATCTTATTAAAGCCTAATAAAAAGATGCTTATAAGATTTTGGTTTCTTTTTATTGGATGAGAAGTGTTGTTTATAGACATGCGGGCCTACGCTACATCACATCTTTTAAGGGCTGATCATGGCGACCGCTTTCTTGCCACCCACTTGCTAAAAAAAGGTATCGGTTTAAAGTATACCCAAGAACTATTACACCGCTCAAAGTCCTAAAAAACAATGATCCAACCCCGTGTTGCACAAAAAGATGTATTACAGGTATAAAGTACGTTGAACATTGCCGTAAAAAAATAACGACACCCGCTAAGCGAGAACAAAATGTCTCGATAGCCCGGCCCAAAAAAGGATAAAAGTGTAAATTAGGGGTGATATAACAAGTTAGGCGCAATGTAACAAAACCTCCTTTCCTTCGTCTTCTATTAAACTAATCAAATAAAGATGTTGGAAAAATCCTCCGAACGTAAAAAAACTTGGAAAACTATTCTAATTTTCCTAGCAATTGTAACAATTATTAGTACACCTTTTCATTATGCGATTGTTAATTTATATCCTTCACGAATATACGTTGGCGCACTTATGTGGTGTCCAGCATTAGCTGCAATTATCACAATGAAATTAAAAGGAAGATCAATTTCTTCCTTAAATTGGAATTGGTCAAACTGGAAATATATTCGCTTGTCTTATTTTATTCCTTCATTATATGCTTTAATTACTTATTTACTTATCTGGATTTTGGGATTTGGAGGTTTAGCTAATAAAGAAGCAATTACAGATTGGGCAAAAGAACTTGGATTGGTTGGAATAGGAACATTAAACCCAACGTCAATAATAATCATAGCTGTTATCTTGTTAGGAACTGTTGGAGTAATAAGGGCAGCAGCAACGGTTTTAGGAGAGGAAATAGGGTGGCGAGGATTTTTAATCTATGAATTAAGAAAGGTTCTTTCTTTTACCGGTGTTTCACTTTTTGCCGGATTTATTTGGGCATTCTGGCATTGGCCAATATTGCTGTATTACAGCAAAAATGTTACTTTGGAATTTATAACTTTTTTCGTTTTTGTAATTTCTATGTCATTTATTATGACTTACTATACTTTTAAATCTAAAAGTTTATGGCCAGCAGTAATATTTCATTCAGTAAGCAATGTTTTTATTCAGAAAATATTCCCTCCTTTAACATCAAAAATTGAAGGAACAGAACATTGGCTTGGTGAAAATGGAATAATGTTTGCGATTGTGACTTGTGTTTTTGGAATATACTTTTGGAGAAAAGCAATAAAAGAAAAGTTGTAAAAAAAACACAGCGCCTAACAACGTGTATAATTCATTGCTGGTTATAGCCTACTTACGAAAGTCCTCGCGGACTTTCTATATGTGTTTTATTTGCTAATTTTAGTGCTTAAACACGCAACGATCTCATACACAAATCCGTTAGCCACAATTAGAAACAGGCTCTTTTGCAGCCATTGAGTTTTCTAAAATGCTTATTGCTTGATTCAGTTCCGATATCATTTCAAGGTCTGCTTCTGTATCGGGTATAGGTCTATCGCCTCTCGTATTTCTTACAATTAAAGAATTATCAATAAAACTTCGTTCAGCCTTTTCTCTCATTTCTTTTAGTATTCTTATTGTTCTTTCCATAATAAAATTAACTGTGGCTAACACAAAATATAGTGAATAGCCGATTAAACATTTGTTTTTAAAGCCGAAATTTAGTGGTGTCGGCTACTCACCATATTCAAACCGTTGTGCATAATATCGACAAACAAAACGCTGAATGAAAAAAACTACAATCTTAATTGCAATATTTCTTCTAATCGGAATTAAAATCAATGCGCAGGAATTGACTTGCTCGGATTTTAAAAATGGAAATTTCTATGTTCCAGCGGATAATGAAACAATTCTGCCTTATAAAATAATTCGAAATGGAAATCAACAAACTGAAATAGTTGAAGACCCAGAAAATATTCTTGGAACGGATTATAATAAAACTGCTTACGAGATAATTGAATGGATTGATGACTGTACTTATCGACTCAAGTATGACGAATCAAAAATGGAATTGACCGAATATCAAAAATTCTTGAATGACAATAACGGAGTTTTAAATGAATTGGTAAAAATAGAAGGAAAATGTTTCTATTTTAAATCAACATTAAGTGTTAATGGAGAAACACAACAAATGACTGGGAAAATATGCAAAGAATAAAATACTATGCACAACACCGTGTATAATTAATGGCTAGTTAGAGCCTACTTACGAAAATCCTCGCGGATTTTCTATTCGGTTTTTATTTGCTAAATTAAGTGCTTAAACACGCCACAAATCATACACAAACACGTTGCCATTAATTTTAACCAACGAATGAATAAAACAATAATTTTTCTACTGCTGACTATTCTGACTTCTAGTTGCACGGACATAAATCAAACTGAAAATACGATTGCACGTATTGAAAGTCTGCAAGCGGAAAATGACAGCCTGAAAACAATTTTAGCGGACATAAATAACAAATACGTATTTGATAGTATCTCTTTAAGAGACATTCCGAATTATAAAAATACTTACAAGATGAATACGGATGTTCAAGGCGAAATTGTTTTTGTTGGTTATAATCGAAATAAAAAAACCAATGTGATTATAGTTGACAGTATTTCATACAATCCAAAAGTTCTATATAATCCAGACACTCTGAAAATGAAAAAAGGTGGATTTCAATACAAAAAGAAAATCGATGCCGACAGAGTTTATATGAAAATGCTAGTCGAAACTAAAAATGATTATGGAAAAGAATACGAAGGAATATCAAGTAGCGCAATTCAAGCGAAAAAAAACTAATGGCAACAATGTATAACCGCAATTACGGCGGATTCGACTACGTCCAAATCCACTCGGAATTGCTAAAGTCTGTGCAAAACCAAAAATTAACGCATATTAACCCGTAACTGACGGTTATACGAGACCGTTGTAGCACATTATGACCAAACAACAAAATTAAAAAAATGAATGAAATTGAATTACTAAAAGAACTAATAGAGGCAAAAAGAATAGCGCACGACCTACAGTTAAGAATTGACATTTGGACCAATGATGCTGAAAGAATTCGTTTTGTTCAAGAATTGGAAAATATAAGTGCTCAAGTTGAGAACTTGGAAGCCCAAATAGTAGAAGTCGAGGACAAACGATATAGCAGAGAAGCGAAAGCAAGTATGATTGACCAATTGGAACGCTATATAACTGAAATTAATAAAGCAAATCCACGTTTAAATCTTTCTCGAAATCAAGGACTAATAATTGAAAACGAATTGTTTTCTGGAATTGTAAGAGATATAAATTACTTAGTCACTGACCGAGTTTTCGGAATTCATATTCCAGCATATTTAAAGTATACAACAAACCCAGACGATTCTGTTAGTATTCCAGAATTAACAGATTTTTTACGCAATGAAATTAATATTTTAAGAGAAATTGAATCGCCAAATTATCTAATACTTTGGCAATATAAAGACCAATTAATTGACCGTATAAGAGCACAATTCATTGAATAAAAAGTATTCCTCAAATCATTATAGCTAAATAGACAAAATAAAAGAATGGGAGATGATTTTAAAGAATTTCCGACCTTTTCCCAAGCAAAAAAATTCGTAGAGAAATTAAATAAAGCGGAATGGCCGGAATTTGAAGAAAGTGATAATGTAGACAATTACATTTCAAAAGTTGAGAAAATTCTTTTTCAAGACTTTGAAATTTTACCTGATATTCTAAAAAGATTTAAACCTAAAGAATTCCCACTTCCAATATTCAGAGCTCGTGAATTAAAGGACTTTAAGAATATTAATTTATTTTCGGAACATAGTTATCCGCCTGCAAATTTTGTTGGCTTTAATAGATGTAATTTTCCAAAAAGCCCAGTTTTCTATTGCTCAGATAATCCATTGACTGCACTAACCGAAGTAATACGAAACGGAAATCACAAAGAAAGAAAATTTTGCGTATCTAAATGGGAAATAATAGATATAGAACAAGAGTTTGTATTTCAGACTTTCTTGCACAGTGAGTTAGATAATGAAAATGTTTTTGCGTTTTTAAAACAGGCTGAATTAGAACAATTAGACCAACCATTTGATAATAAATTAGGAGAAGACAAAAAAGCAGGACTTGCTGAACTGATTAAATTTCTACACAATTCTTTTATCAAAGACAATAATTATTCTTTATCAGCAAGTTTGGCTCATAGAACACTCAATGCGAAACATAATTTAGCAACTGACATATTGATGTACCCAAGTGTTCAAACAAAATATAAAGGTGTGAATATGGCAATTCATCCAAATTTTGTTGATAATATGATGAGAGTACAAAGGTTTTACATTATTGAAATTGAAAACTACAGTATTGATTCAGGAAAATTCGAAATAACTATTTCAAAATATGCTGATATAGTAAAGAATAGAATTTATTGGAGAGATATAAAACCAGAAGATGAATTGTACCGAAAATACTTAATTAAGGATTTTAAACATATAATGGAACAAGGTTTTACTTGGAAGTTCAACGAAATAAAAAAATAACGTGCTACAACAATGGCTATAAGTAATTGCTTATTCTCGCCTACTTCTGAAAATCCTTGCGGATTTTCAATTTGGTGTGTAATTGCAAAGTTAAGTGCTAACCCACGCAACTACTCATAGCCGAGACCGTTGTGCGTCATATGAGAAAAACTACAAATGAATAAAAATTTGAATTTGATTTACCTAATATTTTTTTTGACGCTGAACTTTTCTTGTGTTGAAAAGGAAGAAGCCGATAAAGAAAAAAACAAAACTGAATTGGTAGGTAATTCTAACGCTGATACTTTAAAATTTAATAATGGAATTAGTTCAATTTTCCAAGATAGTAAAGGAAATTATTGGTATGGAAGTCGTCAAGAAGGAGTAGCTTTATTTGACGGACAAACCTACACCTATTTTACAACTAACAAGGGTTTGCCAGATAATCAGATTCGTTCAATAAAGGAAGATAACAATGGGAATATTTGGTTTGAAACAGCAAATGGAATTAGTAGTTATGACGGAAAGAGAATCGCAAATCATACTATAATTGAAAATGCAATCTCGCAAAATGAGTGGACAAAAACTTCCAACGACCTTTGGTTTAGTGCAGGAAATAAGGAAGGAGTATATAAATATGACGGTAAAAGATTGAATTATTTAGCTTTTCCCAAACCAAAAGTCATTAATCCCAACAATTTATATTCTGTGACAAGTATCTCAGAAGGAAAAAATGATATACTTTGGTTTGGTACTTACGCAGGTGTTTTTGGCTATAATGGAAGTGATTTTATAATTATCAATGATGAAACTCTCGAACTTGATATTGAAACAGAACCACTACATATTCGAAGTATTTTTGAAGACTCAAAAGGCAGATTATGGATTGGAAATAATGGAATTGGCGTATTATTGAGAGACGCTGATACGATTATTAATTTTTCGGAAAAGAATAATCTAATTCACCCAACAAGTTCAAGAAGAGGAGATAAGTCACAACCAGGTACACTTGAGCACGTTTTTGCGATTGAG
Organism: Maribacter sp. MMG018; assembly: GCF_018100785.1. Taxonomy (GTDB): domain Bacteria; phylum Bacteroidota; class Bacteroidia; order Flavobacteriales; family Flavobacteriaceae; genus Maribacter. The sequence goes on from NZ_JAGJEC010000002.1 coordinate 1,326,296, forward strand.
GAGGATGGAAAGGGAAATATCTGGTTTGGAGATAGAGATACAGGAGTTTGGAAATATGATGGTGATAATATTAAGAATTACACCGACAGTTTAGGGCAATCGAATGGTTTCGTTCATAGTATTTACAAAGATAATGATGATGAATTGTGGTTTGTACTGACTAATGGTGATGTATATAAATTCAATGGAAAAATATTTAACAGGGAATTTTAAAAAAATACGAACGCACAACAATGGCTATACGTAATGCGGGCTAGTATACTGATATGAAAGTAATTACATTAAATAAACTAACTGTTAAACGGAAAGAGAAGTGCCTTGAAATCCCGCACTACGCATAGCCGAGACCGTTGTGCAACATTTGACTAAAATTAGAATAGATGACTAAATACCAGAAATACAAATTGATAATTCTATCTGCTTTTTGCTTTTTCCTATTGTTGATATTTTGGAATTATTCCTCGAACGGCAGATATACTATGAGAGAAGAAAGCTTAATAATATTGGACACTAAAACTGGTACTATGTACATACCATCTGGAAAAAAATATTTAGAGTTAAAGGACTTCACAGAAAGATAGATTCATCAATTATGAAAAAAATTATACTTCTTTCTCTAGTTGCATTATTTTATTGCTCTTGCAACAAATCGACATCAACGGACAAGGAACCCGAAAAATCACAGACTGAATTGGATTACGAAATAGCAGATATGTTTTTAGAATTTGATGCGGAAAAAATTGGACTGATTTCTATTATCAAAGACATTCCACAAGAAAAAGCCAATTCAGTATTAAGAGATTATTTAGCAAAAACATTTCGTTCAACTATTCAAGCAATGGAAGACCCAAGTTATGTTGTAAAAGTGATTGACACCATAGCTAATGAGAATGATTTACCGAAAAAATTAACTGCGTCAATAATTTTCAGTTATCAGTACGAGATGATAACAAGAGATGAAATTATTGAGGATTATCAAGATGAAATGTTAGACTACCAAAATGAAGTAGACCAATATTAGTCATGGGAAAGCTACATTTGACAATAAAGGTAATTTTAATAATCCTTTTTTTGAGTTGCTTACTAAATTGGGAATATGGCTATTACCAATTGGTTAGATTTTTAGGAATGGTAGGTTTTGGAGTTTTAGCCTATTACAATTATAAAATAAATCAAATCTGGTTTTTAATTTGGCTATCATCGGCTGTTTTAATTAATCCGATTTTTAAAATCGCTCTTGGACGAGAACTATGGAATTTAATTGATATTATTTGGGCGATTTTGCTATTAATTTCAATATTTACCGACAAACAAAAGGAACTAAAAACATAAAAAACGTTGCACAACAATGGCTATAAGTAATTGCTTGTTTTCGCCTACTTCTGAAATTCCTCACGGATTTTCAGTTTGGTGTGTACTTGCAAAGTTAAGTGTTAAACCACGCAACTACTCATAGCCGAGACCGTTAGGCATAATTTTGAAAATGGAAAAATCTGAACTTTGGATAAAAGTTGACAAGATTCTTTGGGAAGATTGGGATCCAATTGGAGTGAATGATAATGGAGCACCTGATGATGAATATAGAGGTTATATACCTTCCATCATTAAACTGATAATAGTGGATGCTGACGAATCGAAAATCACAAAACTTCTGCATCAACATGCCAATATGAATATGGGATTAAGCACCAACGTAGCTGACCATGCTGAAATTGCTAGAAAATTAAAAAATTTGACAAATTGAAAGAATCAGAAACAATTTCTTGGATTTTTATGGCTACTGCGATAGCTTCCGAAACTGAACCAACAGATTTCAACGGAATTTCAATCATTGCAGATGGAATTAATCATGCAATACCTACTCATAAAGAAATGCAAACATCAATTTCTTGGTTATTTGATAAAGGACTTGTTAGTAAACATGGAAAAAAATATACGTTGACACCTGAGGGAAAAAGTGAATATAAAAACGCTACTGAAACGACAAATACTCTGTTAAAAATCTGGGGAAATTTGGAAGAAAAATTAAAAACGTATGCCTAACACTGGCTATAATTCAGCTTTACCTCTTTGCTATTTTGAAAAATATTAACTTTAAAACAGCCTGATTTCTATCTTGAAAAATCCTAACGGATTTCCCAAGCCGAAATCATAGCCTAACCGTTGTAAGCAATTTGAGAAAACCGCAAAAAAGCTACTAATCTAAAATGAGACTAAACGAATACTTAGCTGACCGACTGAAAGAAGTTTTTACAGAAGGTAAATGGGTCTTAGGCACAAATTTCAAGGAACAAATAATTGACCTTGATTGGAAACAAGCAACTCAAAAAATAGATGACTTCAACACAATTGCTGATTTGACTTTTCACATTGATTACTATATTGCTGGAGTGGCAAACGTTCTTAAAGGCGGAGCACTTGATATTCGAGATAAATATAGTTTTGATTGCCCACCAATAGAATCTGAACAAGATTGGAAAGATTTAGTAAATAAGTTTTGCCTTGACTCGGAAGAATTTATTGAACTTGTCAAAAATATGACTGAGGAAAAAATATTATCGGACTTTGTAGATAAAAAATACGGTACTTTTTACAGGAATTTTGACGCAATGATAGAACATACTTATTATCATCTTGGACAAATAATATTAATAAAAAAACGAATCAAATAAAAACTGCTTACAACAATGGCTATAAGTAATTGCTTGTTCTCGCCTACTTCTGAAAATCCTCGCGGATTTTCAGTTTGGTGTGTACTTGCAAAGTTAAGTGCTAAACCACGCAACTACTCATAGCCGAAACCGTTGTGCAACATATGGACATGAGAAAATTTTTGATTATTTCAATTATACTATTATACTACGGTTGCAAAGAACAATCGATAAAAAGCTATGAAGATTATAATGAGCAGGACTTTGTTGAAGTGCAAGGACTTATAATTAAAGTTGAAAAGGAATTTGCCTATCAGAACAGAAAAGTGGACGTAACATACATCTACAATTTAGAAAAGGATAAACCTACCGTTGGACATGAAAAGAATACTCCATTTATCCCTATGGCTGGACAACCTAAAGTAATTTTGGTACATAAATATGAGGAAAATGTGACCTTTTTAGGTGGAAACACTTATGTAGAAGATGAAAACGATTTGATAAAAAAATACTTGGAAAAGAGCGCCCGATTTGGTGTTGAATATTACGGAGTTGACCAAAAAGAATTGGATTAATCAATACAGCGGGAAGTAAGGAAAAAATAAAATACGTTGCACAACAATGCCTAAACGTAATACGGGCTTTAGGGCTAAATCTAAAGGTCTGTGTATATTTATAATGTCGCTAAATCTTATGGATTTAGCTTTAGACAAGAAAAAATAAAACTAAACAATAAGCTTTAGCTACGTCGGCAGACGGAAACGAAAAGTTTCCTTGCCTCCGCACTACGCTTAGCCCAACCGTTAGCCCA
>NZ_JAGJEC010000003.1 GCF_018100785.1 Maribacter sp. MMG018
ACGGAAATAACTATAGCTAACAATGCCTAAACGTAATGCTGACTTTTGGGCTAAATCGAATGGTCTGTGTATATTTAGAATGTCGCAAAATCTTATGGATTTTGCATTTTAGATAAAAAAAGAAAAAACAAAACCATAAGCTTTTGCTTTGTGCGTAGCTGGAAATCCGATGGATTTCTGCGCCGCACTAATCATAGCCGAACCGTTGGTGGCAATTAAAACTAACCTAAATTCAATGCAACATTCTATTTTTAAATCAGTCTTTAAATAAAACCAAATAAGAATGAAACAATTATTTATCACGATTTTACTTATATCACATATAATTTGTTTTAGTCAAGAAAAGTCCGAAATAGATGCGAAAATTGATGACTATATTACGCACCTTATAAAAAGGCAAGGAATTCCAGGAGTAGCTTTAGCTGTAGTAAAAAATGATGAAATAGTATATAAAAAGAATTTTGGATATGCCAATATTGAACATCAAGTACCTATTTCTGATAATTCAATCTTTAGAGTTTACTCATTAACAAAACCGATTATCTCCGTTGGGATATTTCAGTTAATTGAAAAAGAAAAAATTAATCTTGATGATTTTGTTTCAAAATACATATCTGACTTACCAGCTAGTTGGAATAACATAAAAATCAAACATCTATTATCACATTCTTCAGGACTTCCAGATATGTCACCAACTTCAGAGTTTAAAGACTTAACAGAAGAACAGGCAAAGAATAAAGTATTTAAGCAAGACGTCAAGTTTGAACCTGGAGAAAAATATGATTATAACCAAACAGGTTTTTGGATACTTCAAAAGATAATCGAAAACGTAACTAATGAAAGTTTAGCTGATTATATTCTTAAAAATCAGTTTAATTCTGGCAAAAAGGCATTTTTTTCTTCTGATTCCAGAGATATAGTACTGAATCGTGTAACTCCTTATTTTCCGTTTGAAAAAGGGACATTGATGATTGACCATCCATATTTGCAAGGTAGTTATGCACACTCCAAAAACGGGTTGAATATTACCTTGGACGAGTTTATCAATTGGTATAAAAAGCTTACTACAGATAAAATCTTGGACAAAGAATCAATAAATGTAATGTGGCAAAGTTTTCCATTCACAAAGTCTAATAAAAGTTTCACTTATGGATGGGATAAGATTATGGTAAACAATTATGAGTCTTATGGTTTTTCAGGTTCCTTATGTACAGCTTACCGAATCTTCCCTGAAAAGAATTTGAGTATAATCTTTTTAACTAATGGACTTACTAAATGGTATAACATAGACAACATTGTAAATCATATTGCAAGTTTAGTGGATAGAGATATTTCAGACATCAATAATTTGGCATTTGAAACGGTGTTGAGAGCAACTTATGAAAATGAAGATTTTAGTTCTAATTATCAGGTAATTAAAAACAATCCGATTTTTGAAAATAATAATTTTGAAGCACACTTAAATGATGTCGGTTACTTTTGGCTTTTAGGTCTTAATAATTCTGAAAAGGCAATCCGTGTTTTTGAATTGAACACAAAGGAATTTCCAAAATCTTGGAACACCTTTGATAGTCTTGCAGATGCTTATGAAAAGAACGGAAACTTTGATAAAGCAATATTCAATTATTTGAAAGCAATTAATTTAAATCCGAATGAAGAATATAAAACCAAAACAAATATTAAAATTAAGAAATTAAGAGGATAAATAACTACCACCAACAATGTGTATAAGTAATAGCCATTTGAGTGCTAAAACGAAAGTTTATTAATAAAACAAAGATCAGTGAAAACTGAAAAATTGGTGCATAGAAATTCGCTACTACTCATACACAGACCGTTGTAACACATTTAACCAAACAGATTCTGATAAAAAAACATTAAACATTTTACTTAATCAATATCTGTTTTTTCCATATAAATAATTAGGAAAACTAACTTATGAAAAAAATAATATTACTAATAAAAATTTCTTTTTTTGTCTATTTTACAATAATGCTTTTTTGTTTATTCCAAAATAGTTGTTATAATTTTTATTATAATTACTCACCAATAATTTCCTCTATCTATTCCGTTATTTTTATAGTTTTATTAATCAATAATATTATCGAGAAGTCAAATACAAAAACAATAATTCTAAATATATTATTTTTATTATTAGCCTGTTTTATCTTGACTTGTCATTTGCTCAACATTTAATTTATGTAACTAAAAAATAGAATTCTTTAAATACTGAAAGTGAATTAAAAGGCAAAGAAGTTCAGTTGGTTAAGGACTTCAAAATTATGAAGTCCAATTTTTATATAGTAGAATTTGCCTCGATCAGTGCCGTAAACTAACTGAATTGAAAAGAGAGGATAGAACAGAGTAAAAACGTGTTACAACAATTTGTATAATGCATATGCACCCTGCGGGATGCTACGACACCATACAAGAACCGTTGTAAAAAATTTAAAAAAAGAAAAATATGAACTTTCAAATTTCAGCATTAGACTACGAAATATTCGATTCATTTTTTAAACTTAACGATACTGAACTTGAAAAAGTAGGCGGAAAACGAATGATAGTAGATGAAAATCCGGGATTCCCTTGCAGAGTAAGTTTAGAAGATGCTGAAATCGGAGAAGAGGTAATTTTGATTCCTTTTGAATTTCACAAAACTAAAAGCCCCTATCAAGCAAAAGGTCCGATTTTCGTTAGAAAAAATGTAAAAACAAAAAAATTGGATATCAATGAAATTCCCGAAATGTTGAATCATAGATTACTTTCATTTCGTGGATATGACAAAAGTGGAATTATGAAATCAGCCATAACGGAGAAAGGAGATAAAACTAAAGAAATCATAGAGAAGATTTTTGAAAATCAGGGAATAGAATACATTCAAATCCATAATTCGAGTCCTGGTTGCTATAATTGTCAAGTGAACAGAACTTAAAAACAATTTGCATCATACTTAAAAATAAAAACGCAAGTATAACGCATACGGAATTTAAAAGCAGAAACTGGCATAAAACTTTTTACAACAATACCTAAACGTAATGCGGACTTTAGGGCAAAACTGAATGGTCTGTGTATATTTATAAAGTCGCTAAATTGAAAATTACGCGCCGGCGAAATATTCAAAATTAGCTTTGGATAAAAAAGAAAAAACAAAACAAAAAGCTTTCGCTACGAGCGCAAACGGAAACTGGCCAGCACGCCAACTCGCCCGCTGCTGTCGCAGACGGCGTGCCCCGTACTTGCCATAGCCGAACCGTTGGAAGCAATCAAGAAAATAAAAAAAGGCTTTAAGTTAAATGAAAAAAATACTAATATTTCTATTTCTAATTATTCAATACTTCAATGTTCATTCACAGAATAACCAGATTTATAGAAAAGTGATTGACAGCTTTGAAACCCACAAGATTTCAGGAAATTTTAATTTTTCAAATGGGGAATTTCGATGGAAAGGAAAGTATTTAAACGGAAAAAGAACTGGAAAATGGAAAACGTATTATATCTCTGGTGAATTAGGCTATGTCGTAAGGTATTCTAATAATAAAAGAACAGGAAAAGCCAAAAGTTTTTATAAAAATGGGAATATAGAAAACATTGAAAGATATTCTAAAGAAGGATTTAGAAAAGGAGAATGGAAAAGCTTCTATGAAAACGGACAACTAATGAAAATCGAAAATTATTCGATTGGTATAGAAAACGGAATATGGGAATCCTATTATGAAAACGGACAACTAAAATGGATTCAAAAATATTCTGAAGGCAAGAGAATTGGTCCGTGGAAAACTTATTATGAGAATGGACAAATAGAAGAGTCTTCTTTTTTCTCCAATGGTGAATTAAACGGAAAATACAGTATTTACTTTGAAAATGGACAGTTAAAAAAAACAGTAAACTATATTGATGGCAAAGAGGATGGAGAATGCAAGGAATACTTTGAAAGTGGTCAATTAAAAAGACTGTCCAATTATTATAAAGGTCTTCTTACGGGTGAAAGAAAAAAGTATAAGGAAAATGGACATCTATGGGAAACGACATACTTTCATGATGACAAACTAAATGGAGAAATGAAACGCTTTTGGGAAACTGGAGAATTAGCCTTAGTTCAAAAATATTCGGAAGGAAAGAGAACAGGAGAAGGAATATCTTATTATAAAAATGGGCAGATTAGGTCAATAAATAATTATTATTTGGGGAATAGAATCGGTAAATGGGTAAATTATTTTGAAAATGGACAAATAGAAAATGTTACTTTCTTTTCTAATGATAAATTAAATGGAGAATTTCGGGTTTACTTTGAAAATGGGCAACTTAGAGAAGTTCGAAACTATATTGATGGTAAAGAAAAAGGAAAATGGGTGTCTTATGATAAAGATGGCAATTTAGTCAAAGAAACTGTTTTTGAATAATTTTTGAAATGACTGCTGCCAACAATACCTATAAACAATACGGGCTTAAGGTTTAATCGCTGGGTTTGTGTATTTTTATGATGTCGCTAAATTGAAAATTACGCGCCGGCGAAATATTCAAAATTAGCTTTGGATAAAAAAGAAAAAGCAAAACCAAAAGCTTTAGCTTCGTGCGCAGACGTAAACAGGCCAGGGCGCCAACTCGCCCACTGCTAACGCAGATGCCGTACCTCCGCACTACGCTTAGCCTAGACGTTAGCCTTCATTACGACCAACCAACGACCAAATGATAAAATTCTTTAGAAAAATTAGACAGAACCTACTTTCAGAAGGAAAAACTGGAAAGTATTTCAAGTATGCTATCGGAGAAATTATTCTTGTCGTGATTGGAATTTTAATTGCCTTGTCAATTAATAACTGGAATGAAAATCGAAAGGAAAATAATGCATTAAAAACATTAACTGAAAATCTGAATAATGAATTCCAAAAGAATTTGGAAGAACTTGAGACTGACTTAACACGTGTTAAAAATTCAATTACCGCGACTAACACTTTATTATCATATACTGGTTCAAAAAATATTGAGGTAGATAACACAATAATTGATAGTTTAATTTATTATGCTATTTCTAATCCTACTTGGAACCCCAGTTCTTATGTATTAAATGACATTAAAAATTCTGGAAAATTATCAACTTTGAAAAATGAAAACCTTAAACTTCTTTTATATGATTGGGACAGACTTTATGAAGATATTCTAGAATGGCATACTGGCTCAACTAATAACACAAATAGAATAGTTTATTTTGTAAGTGAAAAAGGATCTTTAGTTAATATTGACTATTATAATAACAAAAATGAAAAGGACACAAAGTTCGACATTGAAAATATAGACTTATTACAAGAAATACGTTTTGAAAATGACCTAGAGAACAGTTTATATTCTTTAATAGAAATAGAAAAAAGGTATGATAAAGCACGTGTTTTATTAAGAAGAATTATAGAGCTTTCGAATAGTAATGATATTACAAAATAAAATAACGAAAGGCTAACAATGGCTATAAGTAATTGCTTGTTCTCGCCTACTTCTGAAAATCCTCTCGGATTTTCTATTCGGTTTGTATTTGCTAAATTAGGTGCTTAAAACACGCAACAAACCATATACAAAACCGTTGTAACCAATTTGCGTGATGAAACGGATAATAATCGGAATAGGACTGCTAATCTTGATCGGAATTCTAATTTTTCGATTTGATTTACCTTTGAAAAAGTCGAACATAATTGGCACTTATGTTAGCACAGAAACGAATCCATTTCTCACAGAAGTTCCGCACAAATCTGACACTTTAATTTTAAAAGCCGACGGTACTTTTGAAAGCGGATTTTATGGAATCGGAAATTATAATGTGAATTACGGAATCTTAACGACCGAAATTGATTGGACCTACGAATTCGAAATGGGACAAGCTCGACAAAGAACGTATTTTAATAATAAGGTCTTTGAAAAGCCAAAAATTATCCTGAATTCGGACATGAATCATTACTATGAAAAAATTAAATAAAAACTGGTTACAACAACGCCTATAGTTCATTGCTGCGGAATTTCCTACCGGAAATTCTTATCTTGCAATGATGGCTAGTGTATCTCGGAATGTCCTAGCTGACGATTCCGCAACGAAATCATAGCCGAGACCGTTCTACACCATTTGAAACAAACATTCGTCATAGCATTAATATTAGTAATCGGAATAGTTTCTGGCTGTAAAAACAATAACACTCTGAATTCAAAAAATATGTCTGAATTACCAAAGTTTAAATACCAACCGAACGCACTCGAATTGGGAATAATTGAAAAGAAAAATATTGATTGTCCAGTTTGTGAGAAAAATAGAGACTATGCTTACTCTGGCGGAATTTACGCTGTGGAAGAAGTTGAATTTATTTGTCCTTGGTGTATTGCGGACGGAAGCGCAGCCGAAAAATACGATGGAATGTATATTGACGATGCTTCTTGCGAAGAAGTTTCTGACCAAAATAAACTAACTGAATTGGTTACGAAAACACCAAATTATGTGAGTTGGCAACAAGAAGTTTGGCTTGCACATCACGATGATTATTGTTCATTTGAGAAATATGTTGGCTGGAAAGAGATTGAACATCTGAAAGAAAATTTATCAGACGATATTGAAAGAATTAAATCGGAATATGGATTATCGCAGTCGGAATTTGAGCAATATTTAGTAAATGATGGCGGAATGCAAGGTTATTTATTTAAGTGTTTACATTGCGACCAACATCGATTACATATCGACACGAATTAATAAAAATCGGAATAAAAACACCTACACACAACAATGGCTATAAGTAATTGCTTGTTCTCGCCTACTTCTGAAAATCCGTGCGGACTTTCAGCTTGGTGTGTACTTGCAAAGATTAGTGCTAACCCACGCAACGAAATCATAGCCGAGACCGTTAGCCACATGAAAAAACAATGAGAAAGACAATATTAATATTCCTTTTAATTACACTTGTGCACTTTGGATATGGGCAAAACTCAGAAATATCAAGAAGCCAATTAACCCAACAAGAAATTGATTCGATTTTTACCGACAGCTTAAAGACTTCACTTAAAATTGACTTTTCCATACATCGTATTTATAAATATGATGACAAAGGTGGAACCCATTTTCTGATTATGACCAAAAATGAAATTGAATGCGATAATGGACAAGAATGCTATGACTCAATAGAAGCTTTTTGTTTTAGTTTCAAAGACGACCGATTTATACAAGAATGGAAATTAACCGACTTTATTCTTCCAAAGGGCAATCAAGTTTCTAAGGAATATTCGATTAATTTTTGGACAAAATATTTTGAATTAAATGACTACGACAATGATGGATCTATTGATCCAATAATGGTTTATGGAACATATGGAATGAATGGAACAGATGATGGACGAATTAAAATATTGGTTTATCATAATGGCAAAAAGAGAGCAATTAGACATCAAAACGGAACGCTAGACTTTGAGAGAAACACTAAAGTTGACGAATTGTATTACGAACTTCCAATCGGAATAAAAAAACGCGTTAGCCAGATAATGGCAAACATAACAGAAAATGAACACGGAATTTTTCCTTATGGTTGGCAAACCGCAATGGAAAATAAGAAATTGAACTTTGACGAAAATTAACTATAAAAAACAGCTGCCAACAAAGAACCGAGGTAAAAAACAAACAAATTCTTTCTTAATTTAAGACATTATCGCTCCATGGCCAATGCACCGGCGGGCAACTCCTTAAGCAACTTCTTTAACCCAGAACCATCATTGGTGTACCGGTCGTGTACTACGGTACTGCCATACACATCAAAGACATCTTTACCGATGTCGACTCCAAAAGTTTCCTTATATTTATTCATAGGAACTGATTTTTGAAAGAACCAGCTACTGGCATCACAACCACTTGAAAACGAGGTCGAACCTCACAGAACCGAACGTGGTTTAAGTAATAAAAGAAAGAGGATTATCAATATTGACGAAGTCGAGGCTTCACCGTAAATACCAACCTTAATTCTCTCTTTTGTTCTTTCTGGTTATTGCATCAATTTACAGCGAACCAAACTTAAGCCGTATATAAAAAATTGCTGGTGTTGTGCTAAATCAAAGGTCGTTGCACGTTTGCTACGTCTTATTTTCCTACGGAAAATCCTCGCACGTAAACCCGCAACTATTCTTATACATAAACGTTAGCTTTAATTTAAATGGGATCAAAAGCAGAACACAACTTTTTTACAGCAACTGCGATATGGTATTTGCTAACTGTATTTTGGGGTTTTGCTCCTTCCTTTTACCTTTCAAAATATTTTGAAAACCCTGACCCATTACCTATTCACCTTGTAATTCACGGAATTATTTTCACAATTTGGGTACTCTTATATGCAGTTCAGGTTTTTCTAATTCGATACAAAAATTTTCGAGTCCATCGATCGCTCGGAATATTTGGACTGTTTATTTTAATTCTAATGATTCCAACCGGAATTTTCCCGTCAATTTACAAAGTGTATGCAGGCACTACAACAATTGATGGTGCTGGACACAATGTTTTGAGATTATTTTCAGGTTATATATTATTTTCTTTCGCATTTTTCTATAGAAAAAAAGTGTTCCTTCATAAACGATTAATGTTAGGTGGCATGGTTATGCTGATGAGCGCAGCTATTTTTCGAATGTCGTTTGATTTAAATATGCAGACTAGTCAACTATTCAACAAGGGACTTCAAGTATTACCTGCTATTACATTATTTGTATTTGATTTAGTTCGCTACAAAAAAGCAGTTTTTATTGATCTTATATCTGTAATTGCGGTATTTGGCATTTTTTACTTTGCCGATTATTTCTGGTTGTCAAATTTTGGAGAAGCATTTATGAACGTCTTGATTTCAATATTTATAACTCCATTCTTATGAATGATTAAAAAAACCAAACAATAAGCTTTAGCTTCGTGCGCAGACGGAAACTGGCAAGCGCGTCAACCCGTTGTAAGTAATTTAAAAATAGACCTCTGAGAATATTAAAAAACATATTATTATTCCAAAAAAAGATATTTTTCGTCTCGTATATAATTTCAATAGTGATTGGAACATTACTTGGCGGTAAACTTTCAACAATAGGATTTTGTTTCATTTTCATTGCTCCCGTAATTCAATATTATGTCTATGACATAAAATATAAAAACGAATATTACTATTACTTTAATTTAGGATTAGGCAATATTAAACTTTGGGCTTCTACCTTTATAATAGCATTAATTAATCTGTTGATATTATCTCTTATATGAATAGACTACATATTGACAGTTTAACCAAAAAATATAATGATAAAGTAATCCTAAGTGATATATTCCTATCGTGCGAAAAAGGTGAAATAACAGGTTTAATCGGTAGAAATGGTTCTGGAAAGTCTACTCTTTTAAAAATAGTATTTGGGACTGAAAAAGCTGAATCGAAATTTATACGAATAGGCGAAAAAATAATTAGAAATATTTCAGATGGTAGAAATCTAATTAATTATTTACCTCAAGACAATTTCTTGCCAAATAATGTAAAAATAGGCACATTAATAAAGCTATTTCTTTCAAAAGAAAATTCGGATATCCTATTTAACAACGAGCAGATAGTGCCATTACTAAACAAACAAAATCAAGACTTATCTGGCGGAGAAAAAAGAATAGTGGAAATATTACTAATCATTCATTCCGATTCGGAATACATTTTACTGGATGAACCTTTCAATGGAGTAAGCCCCCTTGTCCGTGATTATATCATAGAATACATTAAGAAAATGAAATTGAATAAAGGATATATTATTACGGACCACGATTTTGAAAATGTAATCAACTTAGCGGATAGTATCCTGTATTTACAAAATGGATATTTAAAAAAAATCAATGACAAAAGCGAGTTGGTCGAGTTAGGTTATCTAACAAAAACTACTTACAACAATACCTATAGCAAATAGGGCGAAAAGTATTAAATTTAGGGGCTTGGGCCTATTTACTATGTCCGCCGAATTGAAGATTACGCCAGCGAAATATTCTAAATTGGCTTTGGGCAAAAAAAGAAAGAACAAAAGTTTTTGCTTAGCGCGTAGCTGGAAATCCGTCGGGTTTCTGCGCCGCACTACTCATAGCCGAGACCGTTGTATGCCATTTGAACGAACCCTAATAAGACTTGGAAATTGAAAAAAATAAACGCAAAAAAAGGAACTCTTTTACAACAAAAAGGAGAGATAAGTTCTAAGGTTTATCTTGTTGAAAGTGGTTTGTTACGAAGCTATACAATCGATGAAAAAGGAAAAGAACATATATATATGTTTGGTCCAGAAAACTGGTTAGTTGCCGACAACTGTGAACCCAATACACCTTGTCAATTATTTATAGATGCTATTGAAGACACCATTATAAATGTCGCTACAAAAGAAGAATTATTAAAAGAAGGCCCAGACCTAAATGCCTTGTTAAGACGTTTAAATACTATGCAAAATAGAATTATAATGTTAATGAGTTCAAGTGCAAAAGAAAGGTATGAGCATTTTATTAAAACCTATCCGAACATTACTCAAAGAGTGCCCCTAAAAATGGTAGCCTCTTATTTAGGAATTACGCCTGAAGCCCTGAGTCGTGTTCGAAATGAACTTTCTCAAAAAAAATAATCTAATGTCATTTCTTGATGTACATCAATGCATAGGCTTTCTAAAACTATGTTTTTTGTGCCATAAAATAAAAACAAGGTAAAATGACAAATCAAAAAAGCAACAAAGCGATCAATATAGCATTATGGATTGCACAAGGACTATTAGCTGTCATGTTTATAATGGCAGGTATTATGAAAGCTACTCAACCAATAGAAGCATTAGCAGAATCACTTCCATGGGTTACATCTACACCATTAAAATTGGTAAGGTTTATTGGTATTAGTGAATTATTAGGAGGATTAGGTTTATTAATTCCATCCATTTTTCGGTTCAAACCTTTTTTAACTGTTTGGGCCGCTTTAGGTCTTGCATTGGTAATGGTTTTAGCAGCAGGATTTCATGCATCACGAGGTGAATTTCCAAATATAGGAACGAATATTGTTCTAATTGGTATTGCGCTTTTTATTGCTTGGGGAAGAAGTAAAAAAGCACCTATACTTCCTAAAAGTTAGTGGCAAATTAACAGTTGAATAAAAACGGCACACAACGATGTGTATAGGCAATAGCGGTTTGAGTTACAACTTGAACCGTTTTTTCACTTTATTAAAGTATATTGTAATCCTAAAAGTAGTTGTATAAAATTCGCAACTACTTATAGCCGAGACCGTTGTAATGCATTTATTCAATCTAGATGAAAACAATACTAACAACTTTATTTTTAATTAGCACCTTAACTTCATTTTCTCAGTCGGATAAAATAATTGGGGAATACTTTCTTGAACTTGGAAACGGAAAGCACCAAATTGAGTACAGACTAAATATTTATTCGGACGGAACATTCGTATTTCACTCGTATACCAATAATCAAAATGGAATTCCACCAATAGTCCATAAATACGGAAAAGGAACTTGGAAATTAAATGGTGAAGTCGTTTCATTTTTTACAAGTAAGGAAAATGACTTAGACGAAAAATACACTCTGAACTTTAGTGACTCCAAAGCTAGATTCGTTACAAAACCTTCTCGGGACAAAACGGACAGGATAATAAAGACTAGACTAAAGTTTTTTGAGAGTGAAATCTTTTGGATAAAGGGACTTGACATTTTTAAAACATAAAATACACATTACACCAAAGCCTAAACGTAATGCGGACTTTAAGGCTTAACCGAATGGTCTGCGTATATTTATAATGTCGCTAAATTGAAAATTATGCGCCAGCGAAATATTCAAAATTAGCTTTGAAAAAGAAAAAACCAAAAGCTTTTGCTTAGCGCGTAGCTGGAAATCCGTCAGATTTCTGCGCCGCACTACCCATAGCCGAGACCGTTGTGCAACATTTAAATCACGATAATGAAAAGAATAATTGTAGTAATCTTTATAATGTTATTTCATTCAGCGAACGCTCAAACTGAAAATGATATTTCAATTTTCCATAGGCTATTGATATTTAATTCTCAAAATGAATTAATGGTTGTCAAAATTGAAAATGCTGACTTTTGGGTAACCCCAGGACTATATCAAACAAAAGAACAAACAATTAGAGAAGGATTAGACAGTATTGCATCATCCTATGGAATTAACATAAAGGAACTTCAACTAAAAGGAACCTTTATTCTAAAAAGAGAATTGAATGGAAAAAATTCAACATCATTGCGAAATATTTATACAGCAAAAATCAAAGATGGAGTAGATCAAAGACCAAATGGAATTGAGGAAATTAATTGGCTTCCTCTTAAAAAAGCAATGAAAAAAATCACTTTTCCTCACATCAATTCAATGATTAAGTCAATAATGGCAAATCCAGATAAAGTTTGGGGAGGAACTTTACTTCAGTACAAAGAAAATGATAAATGGAAAACAAAAGTATTGGAGGAATTTTATACTATTTGAAACATAAAATAAGTACTACCGCCAACACCGTGTATAATTTATTGCTAGTACCGGCCTACTTACAAAACCCTCTCGGATATTTATTCGGTTTGTATTTGCTAAATTAGGTACTTGACCATGCTCAAAACCGTTGGCCGTAATGTAAAACGACATTTTTGAAAACAAACAAAATGACTCAATCTGAACTCATAATTTTAAACTTTACAGAAATTAGGAGAAGAAGTATAAAACTTTGGAACGGACTACCTGAGAAATATTACAATTGGAAACCGGACGAAAAGGCAATGACCGCCATAGAAATGGTCAGACATGTTTTGGAAGCCGATTACGGATGGAATATAATAATCAAAAATGGGAGTATGACCAATTATCGAACGCCTTGGAAAAATCGCCCCTTTATTAGCGTTTCTGACGAACTTGAGTTTGCCGAACCTTATAGAAACACATTTTTAGAAAGCATTCGCCAATTTTCGGATAGAGAATTGAACGAAACGGAAATCGTTCACCCCGGAAATGGGCACAAAAAAAACCTCGGGAAATATTTATTACGAATTGGATATCATGAATCTGTTCACGCAGGGCAATTCATTTCATATCTGAGAGCAATGAAAATTGACCGCCCCGAGATATGGGACTAAAGAATAAAAAACCAATGACCATAACCAAAAAGCTCAAAAATAAAACTGAATCGATATACAAAACATTCTTTATTATTGGACTCGTTTTCTTTCTAATCGGTCAGATTATATTGTTAAAAGGAAATGATTTTGTGTACGCCCAAGAACCTATAGATTTTGCCCATTGGTTTTTGTTAATTGGAGTAGTATTACTAATTCCCCAAGTTGTTTCTTTTCCGAAAAAAATCTTTAGCCTAATCGGAATTCCCTTAACTTTAATAGGGATCACCTGTATTATTGGAATGTGCGTATTGGACTTCGTATGGTGGAGCTTTCCAAACGAAGAAATGCGTAATGAGTTTACTGATCATATTTCGAAAGTTCCATCAATCTGGAAACCTTTTGTGACCATAGGACCAAGTTCTAAAATTTTTAATCTTGGTTTATTGATTTTAAGCTTTAATTACTTTCAAAACAATAAGACAGGAATAGTCATTATTTTATTGGCCAACCTAATTTTGTGGCATATAGTCCCATTGCCATTTCGACTTATTTTTGGCTATGCGCTAACCCTAATTGGTTTTAGTCTAATTTTTGTTCGAAGTGGAAATAAAAACCTGCTAAAACAATAGTTATAGGTAATTGTTTGTTCTCCTCCACTTCTGAAAACCTTCACGGGTTTTCTGTTTGGTGTATACTTTCAAAGTTATGTACTAACCCATGCAACTACACATAGCCGAGACCGTTGGCACTCATTGAAAAAATAGACACAAATAAGCAGATCTAAAAAGAATTGTAAAGCAAAAAATCATTGAAGGCGAAGACTTACCTGAATAGCAAGAAGCATTGGATGTTTGGGGTTTTAATAAAGATGATAAGAGGTATTATTCTAAAATAAAAGCAACGATCAAGGTCTAACATTAACGTGTACCGTATTTGCACCTCGCCCCCTACCCCTTATATATATTGATACTTTCCGCATTGGGAAGTAAGGACATAAAACAGCCACCTATTGCAATATGGGGCGTTCATAACTTAGTTATGAATGTATGCCATGTATAAAACCTTGCTCTGTTCTAGATGACTTTACGTACCCTTTTAGATTACAGCAATTGCTTATTGCCCCCAAAAATTTAAATCGGTCACTAAATATGGGTGTTTAGAATTTACGGTAATTACAATGACCATATTAGAACTAATTTGTTGCTTCTGTTTCAGGGCCGTTTTGCTATATTTAGGCTATGTATAAAGCACATAGGTTTTAGAGAAAGTAAAAGACATAGTATAGAACATAATTTTCTATGTGGCTATTTTACAACGTAAAGAAGGACAAGCAATCGAATCTTGGATCAATTTTAATTTTTTTTACAATCAGCTTTCAGTGTACATTAACGATGATTTTCACGAATTAGATTATTGTAAAAAGGAAACCGGGATCAGTGTGCCGATTTCTTGTTTTGGGTGTTAAGAAAATAAAGATGGATTTGGAAGAACCCGAAAAAATTGGAATCAAAAAAATGAACACTTTTTTAGAAAAAGAATTTGGCATCAAAATTCAGAACAACAAGATTCTTGATGGTTACGATAACAAGAACTATCATATCTCTACAGCAGAAAAAGATTTCATATATAAGACATATAAATATTCAGAATCGCTAAAAGATACCGTTGAAGCAGAGAATGAAATTCTTCTGTACCTCCAAGAAGAATTTGATGCACGCATTCCTACGCCTATTCCCTTTAAAGACAATTCCTATGTAAAACTAGTAGATTCAGATAACGGTAAAGTAATTTCCCGCATGCTCTCTTTCTTAAAAGGGGAATTTCTTGGCAGTTCGGCACACACACCATCTTTATTTAAATCTTTGGGAACTTTCTTGGCAAAGCTAGATATCGCACTAAAAGGCTTAAAAAACTACACCGTTAAAGCCAGAAAATGGGAATGGGACCTGCAACACTTCGACCTGAACAAAAAATATATTAATGACATTCCCGATCCGAAAGACAGAAGTCTAGTTACCTACTTTTTTAATCAATTTGATGAAATTGTCAGACCTGTCATTCCAGAACTTAGAAAACAGATAATTCACAATGATGCCAATGAATGGAACATTCTCGTTCAAAACGGTGACATTTCTGGAATAATCGATTTCGGAGATGTGGCCCATACTTTTTTAATCAATGAATTGGCTATTGCCATAACCTACGGATGTTATGACAAAGAAAATCCGCTAGAATGGGCCGTTATACTAATTAAGGCCTATCATCAAGTACTTCCGATAGAAGAGAAAGAACTAAAAATTCTGTATTACCTCATAGCTGCAAGACTTTGTACCAGTGTGTGTAATTCGGCGCACGCTCGCAAGGCCGACCCTACCAACACCTATGCATCTATAAGCGAGAAGTCGGCTTGGAAAATGCTATATCGTTGGCTTACTATAAATCCCATAAAGGCCGAAAATGAATTTAGAAAAGCCGCTGGTTTTTCAAGGCTGGAACAAATTGAAATCAACGAAGTTCTAAAAAGAAGGCATCAACATATCAGCCCTATACTATCATTGAGCTACGAACAGCCCATCCATATGGTTCGATCCGCGTTTCAGTATATGTATGATGCGGACGGGAATACGTTTTTAGATGCATATAACAACATTCCCCACGTTGGACATTCGCACCCAAAGGTGGTAGAGGCCGGCAAAAACCAAATGGCCAAACTAAATACCAATACACGGTATCTATTTGATGAACTGGCCATATATGCAGAAAAATTACTGAGTTATTTCCCCTCTAAATTGAACAAGGTATTTTTTGTAAACTCTGGAAGTGCAGCCAGTGACCTGGCCATCAGAATGGCCAATAACCATACGGGAACATCGAACATGATGGTGATGGAACTAGGGTACCACGGAAATACGCAAACCTCTATTGACATCAGTGATTATAAATTCAGCAACCCCAAAGGGCAAGGACAAAAACATCATATTATAAAGACCCCAATACCCGACACGTACAAAGGAAGGTATCAAAAAGACAACCCCAATGCGGGCAAGCTATACGGATTAGATGCAGTAGCACAAATTAAGGATAGTAATGTGCCTATTTCCGCGTTCATTAGCGAACCTATTGTGGGTTGTGCCGGTCAAGTGCCTTTACCTACGGGGTATTTAAACGAAATATACCCGGCAATACGGGCGCAAGGCGGTATATGTATCAGTGATGAGGTACAAACGGGTTTTGGCCGGGTAGGCGATCACTTTTGGGGTTTTGAAGCACACGGAGTTGCACCGGACATGGTAATCCTTGGTAAACCCATTGCTAACGGTCATCCTATGGGTGCTGTGGTCTGCACAGATGAAATCGCTACTTCTTTTGAAAAAGGTGTAGAGTTCTTTAGTTCATTCGGTGGCAACCCCGTTTCTTGTGCCATAGCTACTGCGGTATTAGATGTGATAGAAGAAGAGCGATTACAAAAAAATGCCAAAGAAGTGGGCGAACATTATTTATCGCTGTTAAGTGAATTAATGCTAAAATATCCCTGTATCGGGGATGTTAGGGGATCCGGATTATTTATTGGTTGTGAAATAGTCAACGATCATACCAAGGACCCAGACACCTCATTGGCAAGTCATATTAAAAATGAGCTGAGAAACAGGCATATTTTAATCAGTACAGACGGCCCTTTTGATAACATTATCAAAACAAAACCTCCCCTATGTTTTAGCAAAGAAAATGCCGAGGTGGTAGTATCGACCATTGATGACGTACTAAAAACACATTACAACAATGTGTATTAGTTATAGTGGTTTACGTGACAAAACGACCCTATGGCCCAAAAATAGGGCGCTGTGCTAAACCGAAAGGTCGGCGCCTAAAAATCAACTACTTTTAAAACACTAAACCGTTACCGAACACTAAGAAAGATAAATGAAAAAAATCTGTCAATTATTCATCCTATTCTATGCATGCACTCAAGTATTTTCTCAATCTGGCATCTATAACATCAATCAAATTAAAATAAAAAAGACCTATAAAGAACTTAGCCCAATTGGAAAATATCGATATGATAGTTTGTCATACGAAAAAGCCAGAAAGCAAAAGGAGTACGTTTTTGAGACTTTCAATTATAAAAGTGATGGATTTGAGGTAAGCGGTTACTTATGTCGCCCAAAAAAAGCGATCACCAAAAAAGTACCTGTCATTATTTATAATAGAGGAGGTACCGGAAATTTCGGAAAATTATCAGAAGAAGATTTACCCGATTTTTACTGGCTTGCCAAAAACGGATTTGCAGTGTACGCATCAAATTACCGCTTTGTCGGTGAAATGGGAAAAATGGATCAATCAGGAGGAGATGATATAAACGATGTTCTAAATCTATATAACATAGTAAAGAAAATTGATGATGTAGACGGTAACAATGTTTTTATGATGGGTGTTTCTAGAGGAGGAATGATGACCTACCAAAGTCTTAAAAAAATCAATGTCAATGCAGCCGCTGTAATTGGTGGTATTGCGGACTTCAAGTTACATACCATACAAAGACCTATATTTATTGGCGGTTGGTCAGATTTAGAAGAAGAGTATAATTATAAGGGGTTGGCCAACATTTTACCCGAATTTAATAAAAACAGTGAAAAATATCTAAATGAACGCTCTGCAATAGAATGGGCCGATGAAATAAACACCCCAATTTATATTTTACATTCTAGACAAGATGGAAGGGTATCCGTTACCGGGGCGATTGAACTTGTGCAACAACTTGATTCGTATAACAAAGAGTACAAATTCAAAATATATAACAGAAAAAGTCACAGTTTGCCCTATTCAAAATTTGATTCGTTTGAAGAAATAACCACATGGTTCAAAAGCCACCTGAAATAACATATACCAACTATGCATGGTTATAATTTATTAAATACTAGAATACGTCCTCGAACGGAATTTTTTTGAGCGGAGAACTGACTTTATATAATGTCAAAAACATAATACCAGTTCTAACCCATTACATCTTCTCCCCTATTTCTAAAAAAGCTACCATATTTTTTTCGGTCCGAATTTGCTAAATTAGGCGCTTAAACCAGCTATATACCGACCACCGTTAACATGGGTCGGAGTCCGAAAAATAAAAAATGACAACGAATGAGGATATTGATAATTGGAGGAAATGGAACCATTGGAAAAAAGGTTTCAGAATATTTTAAATCTAAGTACGAAGTTATAATCGGAGGAAGGTCGAATAGTGATATAACTATTGACATTTCTAAAAGTGAATCGATAGAGGCCTGTCTTAAGGAAATTGGAAAATTAGATGCCATAATTTGTATTGCAGGAGAAGCCAAGTGGGATACATTTGAAAATCTATCGGAAGAAGACTATTACATTGGCCTTAAAAGCAAATTAATGGGACAGGTTAATTTGGTAAGAATAGGTCGAAAGTATTTGAACAAAAAAGGTTCCATTACATTGTCTACAGGAATTTTAGCCGATGACCCCGTTGAAAAAACAGCAAGTGCCGCTATGGTAAACGGTGCGATCCACAGCTTCGTAAAAGCGGTTGACCTAGAAATAGAAAATGAAATTAGGGTAAACGTAGTATCACTTGGAATGGTCGAGGATGCCTATGAAAAATATAAAGATTATTTCCCCGGACACAATCCCGTTAATATGAAGAAAGTTGTAAATGCATACATACGAAGTGTAGAGGGAAAAGGAAGAGGTGAAATTATAAGACAGTACGAATAAAACAAACTGCCCTTCATCAATAACATGTAAAAAATTATTTGTTCAGAACATACTGCCGATTTTCAATTTGGCAGCCCCGTGCCGATCCATTGACAAACGACGCAATTGCCCATAAACCAAACCTTTTTAGATAAGGTAGGAATCGTCCTGAAAAGGATCAGGACATAGAATTTTATAATCTGTTTCCAATGGTCATGAACAGACAATTGATGACACCCCAAATAAAAAAATGCTCTGTCACGACTATATTTAAACAGGGTTTTGGCGCATAACCCAAAGTTTAACGTATTTTTATAACATCTACCAAATCTTTTGATTTGGCTTTAGAAAAGGAGAATTAAATTATTTAACTCGTGCATCTGACGGCAACTAAACACACAAACTTATATACGAGAACCCTTGGTTCTTATAAATTTCATTTTTTTCAGTAGATGGCCAACACGCAATCCATAGCAGTTCTTCCTTTTGTTAATATGAGTAATGATATTGAAAATGAATATTTCTGCGATGGAATCACTGAAGAAATTATAAATGCCCTAACAAAAGTAAATCAACTAAAAGTAATTGCAAGAACCTCTTCATTCGTCTTTAAGGGAAAAAATATTGACATTAGGAATATCGGTAAACAATTGGGCGTAAATACGATTCTTGAAGGAAGCATCAAAAAATCTCACGACCGGGTTAGAATAACCGCTCAGTTAATAGACATTGAAGATGGATCACATTATTGGTCCAAAAGGTTTGATAGGGAATTGACCGACATTTTTGATTTAGAAGATGAGATCAGTCTTGCGATAGCGGACGAGGTCAGAAACAATTTTGGCCATTTCGAAATTCAAGATCATTTAATAGACCAGCCTACAGACAGTGTTGATGCCTATCAATTGTATTTAAAGGGACGGTCATTTCAATTAAAATGGACTCCCCAAAGTTTAAACCAAGCTATATCCTATTACAATAAGGCCATTGCCCTCGACAAAAATTACGCCAGGGCCTATTATGCCAATTTACAATGCTATGGGTTATCGGCAATGTGGGGGTATATGCCCTATGAAGAGGCTATGGAATCGGCTATAGGCAATTTACTCATTGCTAAGGAATTGGACACCTCTTTGCCTGAATACCCTATGTCTTATGTAGGCCGATTTTTTTGGCAAGAATGGGATTTTAAAAACGCATACGTTCATATAAACAAAGTACTGGCTATAAACCCAGATCATATCGACGGTCTGGAAGCTATGGCAGAGTTGTTTATAGCGCTCGGTTTTTTTGATAAAGCCTTGATATATGCCAACAGACTGATAGAAGTAGACCCTCTTTCTTCCAATAACCATTATACGCTGGCACATATTTACTATTACCAACGTAAATTTGACAAAGCCCTTGAAACCGTAGAATATGCCTTAACGCTTAATCCTGAACTGGAGTTGGCACATCATTTAAAATGCTTCTGTTTAATATGGTTGAACAGAAGACAGCAGTTTAAAGAATTTATACACAATACCTCGCTAATAGAAGAGAAGAATCTACTGTTTAAACTTATCAATGATAAGCATATTGAAGTTCAGGATCCCATTATTAAAAAATGGTCGGAACAAGGTTACAACGAAACCACACTGGTTCCTTATGATCTATTTATTTTAAGCAATTCAGATCATATAGAATCGGGGTTTTCCCGGCTAAAAGAGATGATCGACCAAAGACGTGGTCAGATCATAAACTACAGGCAAGAACCATTTTTACTTCCTTTGCACAAAGTAAAGGGCTTTACAGAATTGCATTGTTCCAATTTGTCCCTTTCCGATATCACAAGCCCTCGGTCGGATGAAGAAAAACCGGTCACGAACATTTTGGATGATGGCCAAATAGAAACCTTAAAAAAAGAATTACTTATTTATTTCAAAGAGGAAGAACCTTTTTTAAATCCTCAATTAAGTTTAAAAATTGTTGCCGACGTTTTGGGGTTAAACACCAATAAAATGTCATTTCTGATCAATCAGGCGTTTAATGCCAATTTTAACGACTTTGTCAATTCGTACCGTTTAAACCATTTTAAAACCATATCCCTAGATCCCAAAAATTCGCATTTGACCATTCTTGGGTTGGCCTATGACAGTGGTTTTAACTCCAAAAGCGTATTTAACAATTACTTCAAAAAAACTGAAGGAACAACACCAAGTCAATGGGTGAAGTCAAATTGTAACTGACGCCCAATTAGCATTTTATTCTCTTCGACCCAACTCGTGCTAAATTATAATCTAGGATGACTCGCGCTTTCCTTCATACTAGTTTTGTCCAGAAATCATACTGAACCGACACTTATATATTTTTTTAAATCGGTTATTAAAACCAAATATTATGGAAGGCATAAAACTAAAAAACCATATAGAGAAACAACAGGGCTTACATTTAAATTTGTTGAAAGAACTTAAGGTAGACAAAGTAAAATCATTACTGCAAATTCTAAAGACCAGAATCACAATTACCCTTGCCTTTAGTAGTCTAGTTGCATTTTATGCATGTTACTTTGCAACTCTTTATACTCATTTATGGTATTTTACTTTTTCTGGAATCATTGTAGCTCTTTTCTCTTTCTGGTTGGTGTGGTCATCCATTAAACAACTAAAACTCATACTATCGATAGACTATGAGGCTGTGGTTATGATTCAAGAAAAATTGGCTAAACTTAAAACTGCAATTGTTCAAAATTTGAGAATCGTGGCTTGGTTGTTGCCTTTTGGCCCCTTTGTCGGTCTCTTCTTTTTCAAGGCTCTATTTAATATCGATTTAATGGTCTTCATAGACTTTAATATGATTTTATCTTTTGGGATAACGACTATCATTTTAGAAGTTATTTCTTTGCTAGTGTTAAAAGTATTACGTCTAAAGCACCTCAATTCAAAATTGCTCGACTGGCTACTGCAAGGCTATGGAAGTCAAATAAATAAAGCGTTGAAACACCTCAAGGCCGTTGAAGATTTTCAAACAGAATCATCTCAATAAACAATTTAAAACAACCTCATCTCAGTCGTATAAAAATCATTCTTTACCATTTAAACAAGGGCTGGTACACTGTGTTTAAATGCATATGAAAGACCATAATTACGAACGTTCTAAATTATAATTACGAACGATTAGAGAGGTCTTTTGTCTCAAATTTGCACTATCGAACAATTATAAATCAATAAAAAACGAACAATCATGAATCTATCAATTCTATCATTCAACAAGTATTCGGCAAACAGATTATCGGCCGCCCTTTTGTTGGCTTTAACCATATGGGCATCATCGTGCTCAAAGAACGATGATGGCGATCCCCCGGCAAGCAACTACACAACCATTGAAAATTTATTGACCGAAATTGATTTTCAAGGTTACGCCATCATCACAAAAAACGGAAGTGATTTAGTGCGTCTAGGTTTTGGATCGGCAAACCAAAACTCCAATTTACCACAAGGTTACAACCTTGCTTATCGCATTGGCTCTGTTACAAAAACCCTTACGGCAGCCGCTATTGTGCAACTAAAGCGTGATGGTCTGATCAATGGTTTTGACCAAACTTTAGATGAATTTGACCCCGAATTTCCAAACGGTGACCAAATTACCATTGCCCACTTACTATCGCATCAATCCGGTATTCCGGAGTATCAATCGGTGGTCGAACAAGCTTTTGAAGAAGGGTTGGCTTTGGATGAAGTTGATATTTATGAGGTGATTACAGACCTGGTTTCCGAAAATGGACTCCATTTTACACCGGGTTCAAACAAGCAATATTGCAACTCAAATTATCTTATTGCGGCTTTGTTGGTTCAGCAATTATCCGGTGTGCCCTACCATCAGTACGTTCAACAGAATATTTTTGGTCCACTCGGTATGGCAGATTCATTTAAGGGCACCGATGAAATAGATGTTGACACCCATGCCCAAGGCTATTTGAACGGGAATGTCAACAGTACGTACCCCATGGGCATTGCCTTTGGCGCGGGCGACTTTAGCAGCAGCCCAAAGGACATGGAAACGTGGACCAATGCCGTAAAAACAAACTGGTTTACAGAAGCAGAAAAAGCCGAAATATTCGCTCAAGAGGTACCAAGCGGTTTTGTGGATTTTGGTTTGGGGTGGTTTACCACGCAAGAAGGCAATACCACAATGTATTGGCACGGTGGAGACATTAATGGCTATTGGAGCATGATCGGTTTTGTACCACAATACGATGCCACCCTAGTTCTATTGAGCAATCAACAAGACGACTCTGGATCACAACGCAATACCATTATCCAACAATTATTAACGCACGAATTCATTCAATAATAGAAAACGATCATAAAAACCATATACCCATGAAAAAATTACTATCAATTTTCACATTGTTCGCACTATTGGCGACAAATACCTATAGTCAAGAAACAAATGAACAAGCTTTTGAGATCAAGGTCATCACAAGCGTCGAATCCATCGTTCCGAGCGGCTTGGGCCGATCGCGTATCATTTCGTCAAACGATGAAAGGAATTACGAACGGTTTACCTCTGCCCGAACCGAGGACAATGCAACCCGGAATAAATCAAAAAGAAAGGACATTAGGCTTAAGAATTTTGAAGAGACCAAATTATTGAACCTTTTTAACCTAGGCGGAATTCGGTTTCAAAATATTGCGGCCAATGACGCCTTGATTTCTTCAAAATTGACGGCCATGCTTTCAGAAGGTTGGAATTTGATGTTCGTGACCAGCGCGGTGGAAAGCAATGCAGGCGGAGACGATGACAACGGAATTTTTATCACACGCTACATTTTTAAAAGAAGGCTACACTAAAAAATAGCCCTATAAATCAATCGATAATGAAACATACCAACATTTTATTGGCAGGGGCCACAGGATATTTGGGCCGTTACTTGCTAGAGGTACTCACCGAACAACAAAACCAGGTAATCGCCATTGCACGCAACCCCGACAAGTTGTCGAACGGCAACGAAAACTATTTGGAGGTAAAGCAGGCCGAGGTGACAAAGCCCGAAACCTTACGCGACATCTGTAAAGGCATACACACCGTAATATCAACGGTGGGCATTACCAGGCAAAAAGAGGGGCTAACCTATATGGACGTAGATTATGGGGCTAATATGAATTTGCTTAAAGAAGCAAAAAAGGCCGGTGTTAAGCACTTTGTATACGTTTCGGCCATTAACGGCGATAAATATCGAGCTTTAAAAATTTTTGAAGCCAAGGAAAAGTTTGTCGATGCCCTAAAATCCTCTGGATTAAATTACACCATAGTAAGACCTAATGGCTTTTTCTCGGATATGAAAGATTTTTTACAAATGGCCAAATCGGGTCGTGTATATCTGTTCGGCTCGGGCCATCAAAAATTTAACCCCATACACGGTAAGGATTTGGCAAGGGCCATTGTGGATTCATTGGACATGGACACCAAGGAATTGACCATTGGAGGCCCCGATGTTTTAAGTCTTAACGATATAGGCCGACTCGCCCTGACTTCTTTGGAAAAACCCATAAAAATTATTCATTTACCCGATTGGAGCCGAAAACTGACCCTCTGGTGCCTAAGAAATTTTACCAGTGTCAAAACCTATGGCCCGATCGAGTTTTTTTTAACCTTAATGGCAGAGGACAATATTGCCCCATCGTATGGCAATCAACATCTTAAGGATTTTTATTTGGCACAGGCCAAAAACCTTTAAGACCTTAAACGTACTATAAATGAGAACCTCAGAAAAAATCGTTGTAACCATCGCAGTAGCCTACGCCGTCTTACATTTATCGGTGCTATTTCAATTGGTACCCCATACTATTGTTTGGGGCGGTAAAATAGCGTCGATCCAGACCATTTATGTTTTAGAAATTGTAGCCTTGGTTACCATGCTGTTCTTGGCAATGGTTATACTAATGAAAAACAGGATTATTAAACCTATTTTTACAGCTAAGGCGATAAAGGGAATATTGTTCGTATTTGCCGTATTTTTTATATTGAATACCCTTGGCAACCTTTTGGCGGAGACCAAAATAGAGAAAGTCCAAGCCCTAATAACCCTGTATTTGGCCTTTGTACTGTTCAAAACATCAAAACATATAGCACCTTTATGAAAATTCCTGATCCCACTACAGTTTTTCCATTGGCCCATTATAAAAACCTATGTTTTTTAAAAAGTTATATCAACAATCCTAACATCGTTGTGGGCGATTACACCTATTACGATGATTTTGAGGACGTATCCAACTTTGAAAAAAATGTCAAATACCATTTTGACTTTATTGGGGACAAACTCATCATCGGCAAGTTTTGTATGATCGCTTCGGATGCCACCTTTATCATGAATGGTGGCAACCATCTCACAGAAGCTACAACAGCCTATCCGTTTGCCATCTTTGGGGGCGCATGGCAAGATGCCATGAAGGGCAAAAGCTATCCGTCAAAAGGGGATACCGTTATCGGTAATGATGTGTGGATAGGCCATGCCGCAACCATTATGCCGGGGGTACATATAGGCGATGGCGCCATTATTGCCACAAAAGCGGTTGTCACCAAAAATGTGGAGCCTTATACCATTGTTGGGGGAAACCCGGCTAAACCAATCAAAAAACGTTTTTCGGAAGATCGTATCGAAAAATTGTTGGCCCTACAATGGTGGCATTGGAGTATTGAAAAAATTACCAAAAACCTGGATCTACTGACTTCTGGACCGGAGGCGTTGCCATAAAAAAAGAAAGAGTATCTTAAACAAGACGGAACCTAAGTTTCCCATAAGGCTTAACATCAAAAATGTTAGGCCTTTTTTCTTGGCATGCATGAAATACGACATTTTCCGAAAATAGCGGGTATACCTTTTGGCCACAGAGGCAAAAGGTTTGAAATCATAATTCAGGACGAAGCGCCTCTACTTCTCACGTTTCTTTGTACCAGTAAATTCATTGTAAATCAAAAAACGAATAATCAAAAACAAATCAAAATGAAAAAACTGTTGATCATCGGCTTTGTCTTTTGCACCTTGAACATATGGGCACAGGGCAACAAGGAATCTTTAAGGAATAATGATACGGATTATAAATACAGGGTCAGTTTTCCTGCAATTATTCTAGGTAATATCGGTAAAGGAGGCGAAAGAACAAATACGCAGCATATTGAGCTTCACGTAAAGCGCGAATTGGATTCTAAAAACATCATTGGTGTCAAACTTGCCACTTGGCGATTGTTCCAACCCATGGGCATTCAATGGTGGGACGGACTTAAGGACAAAATAGATTCGAAAACGGAATTTTACCCAGGTTATCTGCGGGAAACGGGAATAGGAATATCGTACCAACGAATGCTGTGGAAGGGACTATTTGCCTCAGTAGAAGTTTTGCCCCAGTACAAGACCTATTTGGACCTGAACGATAAGAAAATAGCCAACGGCTTTAAGCTCTACACATCGTACCACCTTGGGTATCACATTGCTTTCGGAAAAAAGAAGCGCATCTTCGTAGAACCCCAGATTCATTGCCAAAATTGGATATTTGACACCAATACTCCTGAAGAATTTAAACAATTGGACAATAAATGGAAATCTTATTTCCTGTTCGAACCTAACCTTTATGTGGGGATCAAATTTTAAATACAAATCAAATGCAATAAAGTTCTTATTTATAAATCAAGACGATTTGCTTCAATTTGTACCCCAACTTTGTAACATCAAATTAAGAACAATCAAAAAACGAACAATCATGAAAACAATCAAGAAAAAATTTATCATTAAAATGGCGTTCATCGCCTGTACACTAATGTCTACAGTGGCATTTTCACAAAACAGTTCTACCGACCAAACCATATCGCAACGTAAAGGTTTTATGCTAGAAGTAGGACTTGGAGGAGGTATAATAAGTATAGAGGATAGTAATGGCATACAATCTTTCGACGAGTCGCAAGGTGGTATCAGTTTTCCCGAACTAAAGTTTGGTTATATGCTAAACGATAAGTTGGCCATCACTGCATCTACGCCCGGCATGATCTATGAATTTCAGGACAACGACAGACATTTCGGAGGTTTTATTCCATCTGTACAATATTGGGTAAAAGACCGGTGGTGGATTCATGGAGGTCTAGGTTTGGCAATTGACTCACCGGCACTTTACGACATAGAGGACAACGTGAACGATGATTGGAATTTTGGGTGTGCAGTTATGGCCAGCACTGGTTACGAAGTTTATAAAAAGAAGAACTTTGCTCTTAACATTCAGTCCAAACTAGTTATGGGAAGGGCTTTTCTAGAACAGGATGCCCACAGAGACGTCGTCACCTTTAACCTAGGGCTAGGGTTTAGCTGGTTCTAATTAAGCTATAAGAACATATAAAAAAGAAACTATGTTTAAAAAATACCGCATCGTGAAATGGATTCTGACCAGTATGGCCATTGTTTTTGCCTTCATTATTATTACAGGTATATATATTGTAAGTTTATTACCGGCAGAAGATCCTACATTAATTAATAGTAAAGCAAGCGATATTGCCTATATCACAGAAAATGTACCAGCATATCGAGGAAAAATACTGGCTGTTGTAACCAGTACAGATACTATGGGCACCAGCGAAAAGAGCACCGGTTATGAACTTACCGAATTGGCAAGGGCCTATTATGTTTTTAAGGCCAACGGCTTTGATGTTGATATTGCTAGTCCCTTAGGTGGACTCCCCCCTGTAGTATTAGACGACGATGATATGGGCAAATTCGATTATGCCTTTTTAAATGACGATATACCTCAAAACAAATTAAAGAACACATTGTCGCTAAAAGATGTAAATACCAAACTATATAAAGCCGTCTATTTTGTTGGAGGCAAAGGTGCTATGTTCGATTTTCCGAATAATAGGCATATACAACACTTGGTGCAAGATTTTCATAATACAGACAGGGTTATTGGAGCCGTATGTCATGGCCCTGCAGCATTTGTTAACGTGAAATTAAAAGACGGGCAATGGTTTGTGAAAAATAAAAATGTAAGTGGTTTTACTAATAAGGAGGAACTATTGTTGATACCAAAAGCGGCCTCTATTTTTCCTTTCCTATTACAAGATAAGTTAATTGAACAAGGCGCAGAATTTAATGAAGGAACCATGTACTTGGAAAAAATAAGTATTGACGATAATTTAATAACCGGTCAAAATCCGTGGTCGGTTTGGGTGTTGGCAGAGGCCATGGTACAACAAATGGGATATACACCTAAACAAAGACCCATAACCGCCGAAGAAAATGCTGTTAAAGCATTGCAAGCTTATGAAACCGGAGGACTAGACAGCTCTAGAACCGTAATCGAAGAAATAAACCATGAAAAAAAACAAATCGTTTCTAGGGCATTGTTAGTAGATCATAGCTTTATTTCTGTATTACAGGGCGATTTTATTAAATTCTATAATATGCTGCAATTGGCATCTTATGTAAAAGGGTATACAATTAACCAATAGAGTATGGAAAGACACTGTTTATACCTATACGACTATTAAAAACAATAAATTTCTACATATGAAAAACAACACAATATTAAGCTTACTGCTTTTTGTTTCAATATCCTGCTTCGGTCAGCAGACCCTACATAAAGAGATAGAGAAATTGTTTAAGGCCCAATTGGAAAAAGAATCGATTAAAAGTGCTTTTCTGCATATACATTCTAAAACCAACGGTATAGATATTCAATTAGCCGATAGTAAAATTAACTCGGAAGACTCTATATCTATCAACAATCCTTTTTACACGGCCAGTATCACCAAAATGCTGACCGCCAGTGCCATCGGAATCTTACAAGACCTCGGTAAGTTGAATTTTGATGATAAAATAGTTGAACATCTACCAGAACTGCTTACCGAAAATCTGCATGTAATGGACGGCAAAGAATATTCAAAAGACATAACCATAGCTCATTTATTACAACATACTTCCGGTTTGCCAGACTATTTCACAGATATTACCATTGATGAAAGCCCAAATATTATCAATCAATTACTTATTGATACAAATAAGTCTTGGTCCCCCCATGAAATGATTCTATTCACCAAAGAAAAGATGAAACCCCACTTTGTTCCTGGCCAAGGCTATCATTATACCGATACGGAGTATGTGCTTCTGGCGTTAATAATCGAAAAAACAAGTGGTATAACGTTACATGAGTTCTTTCAGCGATTCATTTTTCAACCCTTGGAAATGAATAGTTCTTATATCAATTTAAAATCATCACCAATAAATTCTACCTCCAAAACAGCTAATTTTTATGTGGGCGACATAGAACTTTCCTCGTTCAAAAGTTTAAGTGCCGATTGGGGCGGTGGCGGCTTAGTATCTACAACACAAGATTTAATTCAATTTTTGAAAGCGTACAATGAAGATAAGGTTGTAAAAAAAGAAACACGCTTACAAATGCAACATTGGGTTGATGAAACGGTAGGTATGCAATACGGGTTTGGAATACGAAAAGTATCTTTTAAAGATTTATTAAATAATGAAACCGACTTACAACTTATTGGCCACACAGGCAGTACGGCATCCTTTTTATGGTATTGTCCCCAACTGGATACTTATATCGCAGGTACTTTAAATCAATTAGAAGCTTCGAAAAGCACGCTGAAGCTTGTATATGAAATACTTACAAGAATAGAAAAGAAATCATTTTAGATTAACATTTTAAAAAGTAAAGATTAATTTTTATCGCTTACGACTTAAACGAAATGGATGTGCAATTTTATGACATCTGCCAAATCTTTTAGATTCCATATCCGAACAAGAAAAACCACACCCAACACCCTCATTAAACATTACTGATTTCTTACTTTAGCCTACTCAAACAACATTGAGTTTTGCTTTCATGATTTTAAAGAACAGAAGCCTTTGGCGGTTAGGGTTTAGCATTTTATTCTTGGTCTTTTTTACGGCCTGTGACAAGCAAGACACCCTACGCCCAAGTATAGAAAAGAGACTCGCCGTGTTGGACAGCATAAGACTGACACAACCTGAAAAATCACTTTTTGAGCTGGACAGCTTATTGCAAAACAACCAAGATCTAAGCGACCTGGAGCGGGCCCTGTTATTGTTCAAGAAAGGCGAGGCCTTGTACCTGAACGACAAATACCCCGAAGCATTCAACACCCATCTAGAAGGCCATAAACTGTTTGTTGGGCTAAAGGATGAATACAACCAAGGCCGCTCCCTAATTACCTTGAGTGGTGCCGCCCTACACATGGGAGATATAGAAACCTCTCAAAAATATGCCCTACATGCCTTGGAATTAGGGCAGTTAATTGATGATAAACGCATAGAGGGAAAGGCCTATAACCAGTTGTTCAAACTCCATTTTAGATTAAAAGATTACGACAAGGCCCTATCCTATATCCAATTGACCGACAGCCTGTATTCGCAAGAGGGGGATACCACATCCTTAATTTCAATAAAAAGCAATGAGGCTAGTATTTATCTGAAGTTAAAAGATTACAACAAAGCTCTGGCCAGTTACTCTGAGGCCATGACACTGAGCCAAACGAAAAGAGACCCGAAAACATTGGTAAGTGTGCTGAACAATATCGGCTATACCTACATGCAAGCAAAAGAATACGAGCGTGCCGAAAAATTTTTACGGGGCGCCATTACCTTGAACAAAAACATAAAAGCCGTAAACGCGGCACCCTACAAAGGTCTGGGCAATTTATTTTTATTGAAGGCCGAAAAGGATTCGGCCGAAGCAAACTTCAACAAGGCATTGGCTATTTACAAAGCTACGAAGAACACAAAGGAAGAGATCGATGTAAGGGATAAACTGATTGCCTTATCCATTATGTCCGGAGATTACACCGAAGCCTTGAACCATCAAATTGTCAGGGACAGTTTACGGCAAAACGTAAATAATTTGGAAAAAGACCGGCTTTTGAATTTTGCCGATGTCAATTATGAAGTCAAACGAAAAGAGACTGAAATTAAACACCAGAAAGAAATAAACCGTAGAAATACCTGGCTTTTAATAAGTACGGCCATCCTGTTTATACTCTTGCTCATAAGTACCGCCTTTTATATATACAACAGCAGATTACGGGCGGCGAACAGGGCTTCAAAATTAGAGCAGCGCCTACTTCGCGTACAGATGAACCCGCATTTTATTTTTAACACCTTGGCCGCCATCCAGAATATAACCTTAGAAGGCAATCCTATAAAATCATCCAACTACATTGCCAAATTTTCGAAGCTCATTCGTCAAAATTTCGATTATGTAAGAAAGGAATCGATTCCATTGGACAAGGAAATTGAAATGATCTCCAATTATATAGAAACCCAACAATTACGCTTTAACAAGGCATTTACATATGCAATAGAAACCGAAGGTATAGAGGACCCTTCGAGCATACAGGTGCCTCCCATGTTATTGCAACCTTTTGTCGAGAATGCCATTGAATATGGCCTAAAGGAGAAAAAAGAAGGCGGCAAATTGCTACTTAAAATAGAAAGGACACAGAACGAACTGTCCTTCGTCATTACCGATAACGGGGTAGGACGATCGGCAAAGGCCAAAGATGAAAAAATAACCGAAGAACTGCACGCAACAAGTATATTTAAAGAGCGTTTAAAAATGAGGAAAAAGGGAGAGGAAAAAACCTTCATAATCGAAGATCTATTTGATAAGAACAATAATCCCGCAGGAACAAAAGTGTTTTTTAAATTGAAAATTCAATGATCGAAGCCATTATAGTTGAGGATGAATTCAATGCCCTTAACACGCTGGACAAACTTATTAAATACACTCAAAAAGATATTGAGGTCGTTGCCAAAATAGACAATGTCGAAGAGGCCATACGTTTTTTAAAGAAACGTACCCCTGACTTGGTTTTTCTCGATATAGAGCTTATTGGCGGCAACGCTTTTCAAATCTTGGAGGCCTTGGACAGTATCGCCTTCAAACTTATTTTCATTACCGCCTACGACGAATTCGCCATAAAGGCGATTAAGTTCGATACCATAGACTATTTGTTAAAACCCATTGACTCCGATGAGCTATCGGCATGTTTGGATCGGTTCAGGGAGGTTTTTAAGAAAGAGCAAGTCTATAAGAGTGCACTGGACAAAGTTGCCGAGATCAATAACAAGGAAATTCAGAAAACGCTATTGATCAAAACGGCCGACGCCCAATATTTTCTTCAAATCAAGGATATCGTACGCTGCCAATCCGATGGCGCCTACACGGTGTTCCATACCGTGGACAAAAAAATCATGAGTGCCCGCAACCTAAAGTATTACGAGAACATTTTGAGCGAACATACGTTTGTGCGCGTGCACCAATCGCATTTAGTGAATATCAAGTATATAAAAACGATCGGTAGCAATAATACCGTTTGCCTTACGAACGACGAAAAAATACCCGTGGCCACACGAAAAAAATCGTACCTAAAACAGGTTTTGGACAGCCTATAAACGCAAATACAAAACAGAAAATAGCAAATGTAAAACGGTTTTAAAATCCCCCTTTTCCCATCCTAGTTTTGAGGTAAACAAACAAATAACCCTTAAAACAAAAGATCATGGGATTAAAAGAAAAAAGATTTACCAAAACATTTCAAGAAGAGCAATTTCCTCAGTTAAAAACCCAAATAATCGAGGCAGTAGGTTTTGATGTTCCACTTGCCATTGAATGGGAAACCCTGTTCGAAGACCGTTTCTTGCATCTGTATAACGACTCGTACCCAAAAATATACTTCTTGCCACTTATTGAAGCCTTCAAAGCCATCACCGCCGACGAAATGGGCAAGGAAGCTTTGGCCGAAAGTTTAAGGGAAGTACGCATCACCAATACAAAAGACCATCACAACCCTACAAATGCCTATTCATTTGCAGAGGGCGTTCTAACGGTAGATCACAGCCCCATCCTCAATGCCGACAACGTTGAAGAGAGGGTAAAAGTGTTGACCGATCTATTGGAAAGCAATCTGTAAACCCTTTCATGTTTGTATTTCCTTATCTATTGACAATCACTTACAACACTTCTTATTATGACAAATACACCTTACTATAACGCCTTTGTGGCGCAAACGCCAGAACAGGTTTTACAAAGCGTTTATAAAAATGAAAAACCAGTTTTATTACGTGTTTCCCTTTCCAACGGCAGCTATTTGGAGGGCATTGTGCTGGACATAAAAGAAGAGAATTATCAAAAATCGGTCTGCTTGCTTTCGTCCGATGAACAGGTATCGTTTTTCAATTTGCATAGCTTGGTGTCCATCACGGTAAAACAGCCAAAAAAAATGGTAGTCGCCCTATCTAAAGGAAGTATTAGCAGGCCGATAGACCCAGCAAACGAAACGCTTACCGTATTGCAGCTAAAACGTTGGTTGCAGGCCGAAAGGTCACAGTTGGGAAATCAGATCAAGGAATTCAATATAGACCAACTTCCCCTTGATGAGCAGAACAACCGGTTGAACATAAAAGATGTGTTCAAAGCCTTACAAACGGTGGTTTCCCAAATAACACAAGACGATTTAGGCAAAAGCGCCTGGCAAGCTATCGATACCATCATCCTGCATCAGGCAGATACCTTGAGCATCGATGTTCAAGCTGCGACACTTACCGTTTCGTTGGCAATAGACAGGGCATTACCAAAGGAACTGTCCAAAATTTTAGAAGAAAAATTATTACAACAACTATAAAAAACAAAAGATATGGGCCTTAAAGAAAGAAGAATAATCAAAGCCTTTCAAACCGAACAATATCCCGCTTTGGAAGCGGAAATAAACCAAGCAGCAGGTTTCGAAGTCCCTATGGACATTAAGTGGGACACCTTAATGGAAGACCGCTTTTCGCACATATACCATAACACTTTTCCCAAAATATATTTTCAGCCCTTGATCGAAGCCTTTAAAGCGATTTGTATTGATGAAATGGGGGTTGAACTTTTAAAGGCTGGATTAAAAAATGTAATCATTGTAAACGAAAACAATGAGCACAGTTTAGGGAAAGCCATCACTTTTGAAGATGGTGTGCTAAAAATTGACCATAGTCCTATTATAAACGCCGATAATGTTGAAGACAAGACGAACCGTATTCTTGAATTATTGGAAAACAAACTGGAGGAATTTGCCGAAACAGCCACGGATAATGCCACGGCAGCGGCCGCTCCAGCCGTTTCAGAAACACCAACAACCCCTGTAAATACCGAAACACCGCAAAATCAACAGGAACAACCCAACCCACTTCCAAAAGTTTCTATGGCGGAACTGTACGACCAATCTTTTGCATTGGCTTGCGAAAAGCAGGAAATTTTTGGGGAGATGGTAGAAGGTTTGAACTGGAGCTGCGATATCCTTGAAGGTAAATTAACCTATGGCGATGACAAGGTTTTTGATATTCAGGTTATCGGAACCTATTCAGAGAACGAAAAAAGCTGGTTATGGGCCTGGGCCAACAACCAAAGTGGTATTCCCGAGACTTTCCTTCAAACATCTATGGGAATGAGGGATCTGGGAGCAGCCTATAAACTAGAGGACCTGACCACTCCGAAACTGCAAATGGACACTGATCCCGGGGCGTACTTTTCCGTTATAGCCTTAGGTGCTTTACATGACAGTTGTTATGTTCCCCTAACTTTTAAAGGCTTAAAAGTATATGTAACCGTGCGATCTAAAGAGGTCGATAGCAAAGCAAGAACCGCCCCTGCATTGATCTGTTCCCATTTTACCAATCTAGCGGCAAGCTATCGGTTCCCGCATAAATACTGTCTACATTATTACTTAATGGCCAAAGGATATCAGGTAGAAAACTGTGGCAATAACATTTTGGCCAAAAATGGGGATGATCAGATTCTGGGCATTTTCGACCTAAAGGGAAACCTCATGAAAATTTCAAATTCAAAAACAGCCGTTCAAGCCTAAAAAAATAATATTATGTCATACACATCAACAACCTTAGCGGATTTACAAAAAGAACACCAAGATGCCATTAATGCGGCCCAAGAAGAGATGTTGGCCAATTTAAATGAAGCGCAGGCCAAAGGAGATATGCAAAAAATACAGGAAGTAAGTGTTTCATTTCAAAATACAACAACAAAGTTGGCCGATGATTATACCAAACGTATCGAAGAGATCAACGCCTTGAACGAAAAGGCGGTAACGGATAAAGTACCCGATATCTATTCCGATAAAAGAGCTGGAATAAATTTGAACCACTTGGTCTATGATGGCGATAGGGACTATGTTATCGAGTTTCAAAATAATGAATTGATACAACAGACCTTAGAAAAGGTCAACGAAACCAACGGTAAGTTCAAATCGAGAAAGCATTTGTTAAAATCCAGTTTAAGGTTGACCAAAACCTTGGCTCCCATGCTTCATGAAATTGGGGAACATTGCAAGGAGATTTTAAGACTGAAGGCAGACATTGAATTCTTTGTCTATCAGAGCGATCAATTCAATGCTTCTTGCTACCCACCGGACGACAATAGACTTTATATCATTTTGTCTTCGGGAATGCTGGAGCGTTTTACAAAAGAGGAACTGACCTTCGTAATCGGTCATGAAATCGGCCATGTACTTTTTGAACATTTTGATTACCCCGTACGACAGATCTTGGATATTGGCCAAAATGACCTGGCCCCCATACACGCCATGAAATTGTATGCATGGAACCGAAATGCCGAAATAAGCGCCGATAGGGTCGGATTGCTTTGCTGCCAAGATTTTGAAACTGCCGGCCGTACCTTCTTTAAACTATCTTCGGGGGTAACCACAGATTCGCTGGACTTTCAACTAAACGCTTACATAGAGCAATTTGTAGATTTGGAAGAGGCCTTGAACGATGCCAATCACGACCCATCGGATTGGTACAGCAGTCACCCTTTCAGTCCTTTACGGATCAAAGCCTTGGAACTTTTTAACAAGAGCGAAACCTATGCCTCTTTTAACGAAAGTAGTAAGGGAGAGATTACCGAAGAGGCCATGGAACTTGAAATTAAGCGCATCATGTCTTTGATGGAGCCCGAGAACTTGGAAGAAAACGGCGAGTATTCGGAAAAAATACAACGTTTTATGTTCTTGGGGGGCTACTTGATATCGAATGCCGATGGTGTTGTTGACGACTCGGAAATACAGGCATTGAGCAGTATTGTACTCCCTAAGGTCTTTGCCAATTGTATGATGACTATTAAAGGCCTTACCGAAAAGGAAATGATAGAAGAAGTACAACAACTGTCCGGCGATCTGGATCTGGTATTGTCCGTGATGCAAAAGTTGAATATCCTGAGGGACCTATCGATCATATCGTACGCCGACGGACAAATAGACGACAGTGAAGTAAACGTACTCTATAACTTGGCAAGGCTTTTACGTATAAATACGGATTTTATTGACCGCGTAATCAGTGACGCCCAAGGGGTTTAAATTCTAAAAATTTTTAGGACCTTAAAAAAAGGGGAACATAAAATGTTCCCCTTTTTTGTTTTTATGAATCTAAACAGTAGATTCATTTTAAAGAAAGGGATACCTTATTTCAGCCACTTTTAATTCAAAAAACCTGATCAAAATCATGTTTTAAGACTATCTGAAATCCCATTTTTGTTAGCTACAGTTTTTTACGATCCATGAACAAATACGTTCAGTGCGATCAAACCATCACAAAAAACAATTTATGACATACGCACATTCCTTTCACATTCCCGTTATGGGCATAGGGTTCACTATCGATTCCCCCTTAAAAGTTTCACAATTCGGTATCGACTCCGTTATTTCTTTGGTCGATGATATTCTGTTGGAAAAACTTCGCAAAATGTATGCTGGCAAATACAACCTTCCCTACAAGGAAATCACGGAGGGTATGGAAGATTTTAGGGCCAAACGCATTAGTTCTTATCTTAATATGATTCATGATCTTGCTCATGAAAAGTTTGAGGAATTCAAGAATTCCACCACCGAAACTGCAGTTGGTATTAAATCGTATTTCAACCTACTGCCC
This sequence comes from Maribacter sp. MMG018, assembly GCF_018100785.1. Lineage (GTDB taxonomy): Bacteria > Bacteroidota > Bacteroidia > Flavobacteriales > Flavobacteriaceae > Maribacter. The sequence goes on from NZ_JAGJEC010000003.1 coordinate 36,803, forward strand.
GATACCTCTTCTTTTAAAAAAGAATTCTTAGAGCTTACAAAAAATGGCCTTAATATGACCAATATAAAATATTGGGTAAAGGAACACATGCCTATGGGAAGCATTGATGTTAACATTATGACCAAGGTCGACAAGGAAAACTACGTAAAGAAAGAAAAGCTTAGTCCAGAATTTAATGACGCCCATGCGGCCCTTAGAGGTTTTGCAAAAAGTAAACTACGTTCTTCCGTTATTCTATCGGCTGGAATGAATCCACGTTTGTACAGTTACCTAGAAAAATTTGATGATTTTTATCCTGATGCGGACGGAAACCTCAAAAAGAAAGTGGTACTCAAGGTTAGTGATTATAGATCAGCCCTGATCCAAGGAAAATTTTTAGCAAAAAAAGGTATCTGGGTTTCAGAATACCGAATAGAATCGGGACTCAACTGTGGTGGTCATGCCTTTGCCACGGATGGCTATTTGATGGGGCCGATTCTTCAACAGTTTAAAGAAAATCGACAAGAGTTGATCGATACCGTGCACGAACTTCTTATTCATGCACTTGAACACCAACAACGCCCTGTTCCCAAAAAGCCTTTACCTCTAAAAATCACGGCTCAAGGCGGTGTGGGCACGGCAGAAGAACACCAATTTTTACTTGATGAGTATGATGTGGACGCTGTGGGTTGGGGATCTGCATTCCTATTGGTGCCAGAGGCGACAACAGTGGATCAAGATACTTTGAACAAATTGGTCGAGGCCAAAGAAGAAGATCTCTATTTGAGCAATATTTCCCCTTTGGGTGTTCCTTTTCATAGTTTAAAAGAAAATACAAAAGATATGGAAAAACTAAAGCGTATCTCCGATGGCAAACCCGGTAGTCCGTGTCCGAAGAAGTTTGTTGCGCTGAACAAAGATTTTAACGAGAAAGGCCTTTGTACCGCATCACGACAATATCAACATCAAAAACTGAAAGAACTTAAAGATCTCAACCTTTCAAAAGCCGAATACGATTATCATTTTCAAAAGATTACCGAAAAGTCGTGTACATGTGTAGGCTTGGGCACTTCTGCCCTACTGGCCCACGATTTGGATACAAAAATCGAGGGAGATGGAGTATCTGTTTGCCCAGGGCCCAACATGGCCTATTTTTCGAAGATTACTTCTTTAAAAGAAATGATCGACCATATATATGGTAGAACGAACATAATTGCACGTACCGACAGACCTCATATGTTTATTAAGGAGTTATATATCTACCTTGATTATTATAAAAAACAGATTTTGATATATCGAAGATCACCGACCGGCAAACACAAAAAACAATTAGCATCGTTTGGCAAGCATCTTAATGAAGGTATTCATTATTATGAAAAATTGTTCCGATCAAAAAACAATATAGTACCCTCTAAGTATGATAATGTACTGAAACAATTAAAAACTTATAAAGACAAACTAATACAACTAGCCAGTGAGATTGACATCTACGAAGATAATTTAGCTTCGTAAAAGTGATATAGAAAGAAGATTTCACATACTTAAAACAAGCATTTTTTTAATACCGCCCGATTTTGTATTTAACCACTTTAAGCAAAAATACATAGCCCAAACCGGGCGGATCAAAAACTAAATAGATTTCGGTTTTCAAAAAACTATAATCTTGCTACACAAAATTAAATTTCCAAAAACAGAACACTAATTAGCAACTCATTTATTCATTTCAATTTAATGGAGTCCTATAACAGGAAGCCATAAATAAACATAACGACCATCAAACAACAATTCACGTGCCAATCCTTTTAAAACCCTTCCTCTATTTTATAAACCACTGATAACCAACAAAAAAATAAAACAATAACAAAAGCTATTCCTTATATAAGACGGGGTATTTTGTATCATCGGGGTAGTTTTACCCGATATTAATGTAACGGATGGATTCATAAAACTTTTTCAAAATCAAAATCAACAAAAAGCTAAGTTCTATATTTGCATCTGCAGTTCATATTATAGTTCTATGGCTTTTAGTTATTTACCTCTAGAATCCATAACATTATCTATATTAAAACAAAAAAGCCCCTATGTTCAACTTTTTTACAAAGAAGAATTTTTTAGTAGATTCCCTAGAAGGTTTTGTAGACATACACAACCACTTGCTACCCGGTATAGATGATGGGTCTAAAAGTGTGGAGGATTCCATAGAGTTGATCAAGGGATTTGGAGAATTTGGCGTCTCGGATTTCATATGTACACCGCATATTATGGAAAACTACCATCCCAATACGCCAGCTACTATATCCAATTCATTTGCGTTACTTCAAAATGGTTTAAAAATGAATAATTTAAACCATGTGAACATAGATATGGCTGCTGAACATATGATCGATTCCAATTTTGAGAATATTTTAGAAAAGGACGAGGTGATGCCTTTGGACAAAAGGTACATATTAATTGAAATGTCTTATTTACAACCCTCCTTAAACTTGCTTACCGCTGTGGAAAAAATAGCGGACAAGAACCTTTACCCTATCCTTGCCCATCCAGAACGTTATGCATTCTTACATGGTAAAACCAGTACTTACAAAGAATATAAGGACAAAGGCATGTTGATGCAGCTAAACATACTTTCTTTATCCAATTATTATGGAAAAGAAGTACAAAAATCGGCATTAAGCCTTCTAGATAATGGATTATTGGATTTTATATCGTCCGATGTACACAACCAACGACAATTAAAAGCAATAAGGGAAATAAAACTTAGTACTTCCCTTATTGCCAAAGTAGAACCTTTAATACAAAAAACAGCTTATAATTTTAAAGGGTAGACCACCCTCTACAACTTCCACCACTTTTTGGTTGTCTTTCCGTAGCCGTAACCGTATTTACCTCCATAACCAAGGTTATCTAAACTAACATCGTTTACTACGAAAGACACATTCTTAATTTTACCTTCTTCCCTTAACTGTAACGGGAACTCTACTGCCTTTTTCTCGGTAACACCGGCACGGGTTACATATATAATATGATCTGCATGTGGACTGATCAACAAGGTATCACTTACAACCATTAACGGTGCCGTATCCACGATTACATAATCGTACATATCGGCCACCTTGTCAAAAAGTTCCCCTACCCTGTCACTCATTAACAATTCTGCAGGGTTTGGTGGTATTTTACCCGAGTAAATAACATCTATGGTGTTACTATGTACCAGCATAGGGTTTATAATATCTGCCACCTCTATCTTCTCGTTAAAGATAAAATCTGTAAGTCCGGCATCCTTATTTCTTTCCGATCTTTTCATTTTATCGACAGAATCTCCCATAAAGAAAGAATAGAACTTCGGGTTACGAATATCCGCACCGATCAATAGTACTTTTTTATTGGTACTGGCCAATATCATGGCCAAATTGGTAGAGGTAAAAGTTTTACCCTCTCCGGGTACACTAGAAGTAATAAATATTTTATTGTTTTTGCCATTTTCAGCACCTTTCTTGGCCTTTATCATATAGTCCAGATTGGTCCTTAAAATTCTAAGGGCCTCTGCCAAGACAGAACGGTCGTCTTTTACAATTAGCTTTGAGTCCTTTTTGCTTAGGCTTGGCAATTCACCCAAAACAGGAACATCTTTGGTGATGTCCTCTAAGTTGTGTTTGTTATGTATTTTGGTATCCAATAAATCTTTGGCATAAATAACTCCAAAAGGAACCAACATACCCAACATTAAAGCAGCAAGATAGGTAATAGCTTTTTTAGGCTTCACCGGTGTTGGGCTAGCTACATAAGCTTTGTCTATCACATGCGATTTAGGCTCTGCGGAAGCAAACGCAATTTGAGATTCTTCACGTTTTTGTAGTAAATAGAGATACAACGATTCCGTAGTTTCTTGCTTCCTGGTAATATTCCTCAATTCACGTTGGTTTTCGGGAGCCGAGTATATGGTTCCCTGAATTCGGCCCAATTGACTCTGTAGGGTACTTACGTTCATCCCCACATTGCGCTCCAAAGAGGTCAAACTAGATTTCATCGTGTTTTTTAACCCCTCCAATTGCTCATCCAAATTAACGATCATCGGGTTCTGCTCATCCGCACTTTTCAATAATCGTTTACGCTCCGCTACCAAGGTATTATATTGCATTGTAGCTTGGTTTAAAGCACTACTTCCTACATCAACTACGGGCATTTCCTCATACCCCGTTTCTCCACTTACATATTCCTTAAGTCCACTTACCATTTGTAACTGCACCTTGGCACTTTCCAAATTTTGACGACTACCGGCACTTACCTGTACAGCCGCACCGACCTCAAGGCCTGATCCCGTCATTCCTTTTTCGGTCAATAATTCTTGGGCATCTTGATCTACCGAACTAAGTGTTCCCGAAATTAGTTTTATCCTATTGTTAATAAACTCAGAGGTAGCATCCGCAACACGTTTTTTCTCTTCTACCGCATTTCTGTTATACACCTCTATCAATTTATCTATAATATCCTTTGCCTTTTGTGGTATGGCACTGGTCATGGACACATCTAGAATATTCGAATACTCTTGGGTCACCGAAATGGAAACAGCCGACTTTAAAGAGCGTGCTACATTTTCAACAGGGTTTATAGAAACATGGTACTCATTTCCTATTAAGCCTTTTGGATCCTTTACATTGGGGGTTATAACCATATCTCCCATAGGGGTCGGGATCCCGTTCCCATATGAATATACCTTTGATGGCGAGTTTTCATCTTCGGCAAAACCAAAGGTAGTTGCCGAGGTAAACTCTATAAAAAAGCTATATCTAGCACTGTTGACAATGGAATCGGCGGCGATAAAATTTATTTTAATAGGCTGATTCCCATATATCTCAGAATTAATAACCTTTCCCAAGGCCATCATTTTAACATTGAGCCCCAATTCTTTCACCACTTCTATAAAATTGGATCTTGAGGACAATATTTCAATTTCATCCTCTACTTGCTTATCGGTACCTCCCATGATGTCCAGATCCTGAAAGATACTCATACCATTAGAGGTATTTTGCTCCTGTACGATCTGTATCTGCGACTGCACGGCATATTCTGGTATCGTATACCTTATATTCAGGTACGCGAAGACCAAGGCCAAGAACCCACATAGCACAAACCATTTCCATTGCTTGGCATAGGTGGTTATAATGTTCTTTATATCCTCTTTTTTATCGGAAAAATTCATAGACTACTTTTGAATATGATTGCGTGTATTTATCTTAATTTCTAGTGATTAGAAGTATCGTTGTAGTTATAACAAGAGATGCTATAGACACTGCCAAACCTGCCCTATTGTCTAAAGTAGATTGACTTACGGCCGATTTATTGGGCTCTACATACACCACATCGTTTTGGGTAAGGTAATAGACCGGTGAGTTTAAAATATCCTTACTCGTCAAATTAACACGGGTATACACTTTGGTCCCGTTAAAATCCCTAATTACCAATACATTGTCTCTTCTACCTTTAATGCCAAGGTCATTGGCAAGACCAATAGCCTCCAAAACAGTAATCTGTTCCCCATTCACTTGGTAGGTTCCGGGGCGGTTTACCTCTCCTAATACCGTAATGGTAAAATTGGACAATCGAATGTTAATGATAGGGTCCTTTAGGTAGGGCTTTAATTTTTCACGTAATAATTCTTTGGTTTCCTCCGGGGTAAGTCCCACCACCTTAATTTTGCCCAATACCGGAAAATCGATCTCTCCATTCTTGTCCACTAGGTAATCCAATTGTTGTGGAGCACTATTGGTACCTTCAGGTATGCTTGAAAACAGGTTAAAGGGCACACTGGCCGCTGGATCCAAGGTAGACACATTAATTCTTAAAATATCATCTACCTTAAAGGTATTTACATGGCTATTATCACTTACGATGGTTTCATAATCGGCCGCATCCTGAAAATAAACGATATCCTTTTTAGACCCACATGAGGTCAATAAAGCCCCTATGAACCCTATTAAAAATACTCCTTTGAAAATACCTTTGTTTCTTAACATAATTATATTGAATGGATTATTGTACCACAAGGATACTAAAAATTTAAGATTGAACAATTTTTAAATTTGAGTTGCTTTTTGAGCCGTCAACGGTAGCCTCCGATTTTTCATCAAACTCGCACAAGTCAGAATTTTTGGAAACATATTCGGGCACAATTTCTTTCATCAATTTAACGGTATTGCCATTAAAGAACATGTTGGTAATACATAGTTCATCGATTTTAGAGCGCACCTTGGCATAATCCAACTCACGTACCTTACTAATTTTAATTTTTTGATGGTAGGTAGGCATGGTATTTTCACCATTGGCCAACAACTCCTCATACAATTTTTCCCCTGGGCGCAGGCCGGTAATTTTTATGTCGATATCTTCGGGATACCTCAATCCTGAGAGCTTGATCATATTCTTGGCCAAATCGAAAATTTTCACCGATTCTCCCATATCAAAGATGAAAATCTCACCTCCTTCACCCATGGCCCCAGCTTCCAATACCAATTGGGAAGCTTCCGGTATGGTCATAAAATAGCGGGTAATATCTTTATGGGTCAAGGTCAAAGGCCCACCTTTTTCTATTTGCTTTCTAAACAATGGAATAACAGATCCGTTGGATCCCAAAACGTTCCCGAACCTTGTCGTAATAAACTTGGTCTTGTTTTCTTTTTGCATACAACTAATGTACATCTCGGCAATACGCTTAGAAGCCCCCATAACATTGGTAGGGTTCACCGCCTTGTCCGTAGATACAAAAACAAATTTCTCTACTCCGTGAACCAATGAAAGGTCCGCAACGGTCTTGGTGCCCGCAATATTGATCTTGATAGCCTCGTAAGAATTATATTCCATTAAAGGAACGTGCTTATAGGCTGCCGCATGAAAGACCATGTTAGGACGATGTTCCATAAACAAGGCGTTCATTCTGTTTTTGTCTCGAACATCACTTACAATGGGAATAAAATTATGACACCCGTTTTGTTTCAGTTCTTGCTGTAGATCGTACAAAGCAGATTCTGCAGAGTCTATTATAATTAATGATTTATAAGAATAAGAACATATTTGACGTACTATTTCACTTCCAATAGAACCGGCACCCCCGGTTACCATAATAGTTTTGTTCAACAGCTCCATCTCTATTTTACTATTCTTTATCTTGATCGGTGGGCGATCCAATAAATCTTCTATCTGTACCTGTTTGATTTGCGAAACCTTCAGCTCACCGTTGATCCAATCTTCAATAGGCGGTACAATTTTAACTACGATAGGCAGATCCACCAATCCTTCCACTGTTTTACGAAGTCTGGTAGCGTCTATGTTTTGTATGGAGAAAATAATCTCCGAAATATTGTTTTTGGCTATAAAGGACTCTGTCAATGATTTTCTTGAAAACACTGGCACCCCATTTATATTTTTTCCAATTTTTTTGGGGTCCCTGTCCACATAACCCAACACCTTGTATTTACTTTGGGCATGACTTGTAATGGCTCCATGTGTTAGCACTCCCGAATCTCCCGCACCATAAATAAGTACGTTTTTATAGGCCTTGTCCATGCTATGCATTCTATTGTAAATGGATTTGAATACAAATCGTGATGCGGTCAGACCAATAAAGGTGATCAAACTGTTTATAATTATAATGGATAAGGGAATGGTAAAGACATTTAGAATACCAAACATTCTATTGGCAAGCACCACAAAAATGACCAAGATACTTGATAAACAAACGGCATTAAAAATATTATAGACATCCCTTACCCCCGTATGGCGTACAACTCCTTTGTAAGAGCCCACGATAAGGAAAGCGATCAAAGCCGTTACCAATACCAAAGGCAATTGCACCAATAAATTCTCTACCTTAAAATTCAAGGTTAGGTTAAATCGTATCAAATATGACAATACGAACGAGCAGCCTATCGTGGCAAGATCTATGACCAATACCAACCACTTAGAGGCGTAACGCTGACTATTATAAGCTAGGTATTTTTGTATCATGATAAAACGTTTTTAATGATAGAAACAACACGCTCCAAATCTTCGGAAGTTAAATTGGAGCCACTGGGCAAGCACAGACCTCGTTCAAAAAGATCTTCCGAAGTTCCATCCATAAACCGTTCATACTTATTAAAAATAGGTTGCAAATGCAATGGTTTCCACAACGGCCTAGATTCTATGTTTTCATCCAATAAAACCGTCCTGATCTTTTCTCGCATATCATAAGATGGTGTTAAGATACAACTTAACCATCTATTTGAAAAACAACCATCTGGCTCCGGCAAAAATGTAATTTCCTTAAAACCGTTCAAGGCATCAAAGTAAAATGTATGATTTGCCCTTCTTGCGGCTACCCTATCGGCCAAAACCTCCATTTGTCCTCTTCCGATGCCGGCCAGCACATTGCTCAACCTATAATTATAACCTACATGACTGTGTTGGTAGTGGGGTGCGTCGTCTCTGGCCTGGGTGGCCAAGAACACCGCTTTTTCCTTGTATGCCTTATTCTTTGACACCAAAGCACCTCCTCCAGAAGTAGTGATGATCTTATTTCCATTAAAAGATAATATACCAATATCCCCAAAAGTTCCACAGCGTATACCTTTATAGGTACTTCCCAAAGCCTCCGCACTATCCTCTAAAACGGGAATATCAAATTCATCCGCCACTTCACGGATCTCATCTACCTTATAGGGCATACCGTACAAATGCACGGCAAGGATCGCTTTCGGTTTCTTGTATTCCTTTATCCGGTTTACAATAGCCTCGCGCAACAACACCGGAGACATGTTCCACGTATCCGTTTCACTATCTACAAAAACAGGTTTTGCTCCTAAATAAAGAATGGGATTGGCGGAAGCGGAAAATGTAAAACTTTGACAAAGAACCTCATCACCGGCCCCAACACCCAACAGTTCCAGTCCCAAATGAATGGCCCCTGTACCAGAACTCAATGCGGCCACATGCGCTCCATTTCCCAGGTTTTCCTCAATGGCCTTTTCAAAGGCGTTGACGTTGGGTCCCAACGGGGCAATCCAATTGGTATCGAAAGCTTCGGCTACGTATTTTTGTTCAGTACCCCCCATGTGCGGGGAAGAGAGCCAAATTTTGGTAGGCATTAAAGTGGTTTTCAATGGTTCAAGTGTTTAGGGTTACAAATATAGAACTCAAAATTAAGTATACCACTCCTTATTCACGAGAATTAAGAACATAATTCGTTTAATACATGCAAATTATCGGTTAAAGGATTTAACAGGTCCATTTTAACGGCACTTCATGTTTTTCACCCCTTTAAATAACATATACATCTAAAATACATTTTCTAATCGTAAGTTATTTTTTAATCTTTGTCTTTTTAACTCCTAATCGTAGAAATGAAAAAGATTACAAAAATATGCTGTATCGGTGCTGGCTACGTTGGCGGCCCTACTATGTCCGTCATCGCCAACCAATGTCCTGAAATACAGGTAACCGTGGTAGACATTAACGAAGACAGAATAGCACAATGGAATACGGAAGACTTGGATAAGCTTCCCATTTACGAACCAGGGCTTAAAGAAATTGTAGGGGAAAGTAGAGACAAAAACCTCTTCTTCTCTACTGATGTGGACCAAGCTATCGATGAGGCGGAAATGATCTTTATATCGGTCAACACTCCTACCAAAACCTACGGAAAAGGAAAAGGACAGGCAGCCGATCTTAAATTTATAGAACTTTGTGCCCGTAATATTGCCAGAGTCGCCAAAGACGATAAAATCGTAGTAGAAAAATCGACCCTACCGGTAAGAACGGCCCAGGCCATACAGAATATCTTGGACAATACCGGTAATTCGGTAAACTTTGAAATACTTTCCAACCCTGAATTTTTGGCCGAGGGTACCGCTATAAACGATCTTTTAAATGCAGACCGCGTATTGATCGGTGGTAATGACACTCCTTCTGGGCAAGAGGCAAAAGACGCCTTAAGCTGGGTATACGAACACTGGCTTCCAAAAGAACGTATTTTACAGACCAATGTATGGTCGTCAGAGCTTTCTAAATTGGTAGCTAATGCCTTTTTGGCACAGCGGGTCTCTTCCATTAACACCATTTCTGCCTTGTGCGAAAAAACAGATGCGAATATCCAAGAAATCTCCAAGGCCATTGGTTACGACAGCCGAATCGGACCTAAATTCTTAAATGCCTCCGTTGGTTTTGGGGGATCATGCTTTCAAAAAGACATCCTTAACCTCGTGTACATAGCAAGGTCGTATGGTCTGGAAGAAGTAGCGGATTATTGGGAACAGGTCATCATTGCCAACGACTACCAAAAAAGTAGGTTCGCCGAAAATATCATTTCTACCCTATACAACACTATTTCAGGAAAAAAAATAGTGCTTTATGGATGGGCATTTAAAAAGGACACGAACGATACCCGGGAGTCTCCGGCCATCTCTGTAGCCGATGCGCTTTTAGAGGAAAAAGCTGAAATTTTGGTATACGACCCCAAGGTTACCGAAGAACGCATTTATGCCGATCTAGATTATTTAAACACGCGCTCACCTGAAGAGAACAGGGCTTTGCTAAAGGTCACCAACGACCCCATAAGGGCAACGGAAGATGCCCACGCCATTGCCATTTTAACGGAATGGGATGAGTTTAAAGGGTACGACTGGAAAAAAATTTACGATCAAATGCTAAAACCTGCCTTTGTATTTGATGGTAGACGCTTGCTGGATACCGAAAAAATGAACAGCATTGGTTTTAATTATTACAAAATAGGCCAATCATGAAAATTTTAGTAACAGGTGCCGCAGGTTTTATAGGTTTTTATGTGGCCAAGTCCCTTTTAGCGAAAGGCCATATCGTAGTAGGTTTGGACAACATCAATGATTACTACGATGTGAACCTTAAATATGCCCGGCTACAACAATTGGGAATCAAAAAAAGCGATGCGGAACCATTCAATGTAATTGCAAAAAGCGAAAGCCAACCAGCTTTCTCTTTTGTTCGAATGGCTTTGGAAGATCGGGAACAACTTCCTAAATTATTTAAGAACGAGGCTTTCGACAAAGTCTGTAACTTGGCGGCACAGGCCGGCGTTCGTTATAGCTTGGAAAATCCCGAAGCCTATGTGGATAGTAATTTGGTAGGTTTTTTAAATGTTCTGGAATGTTGCCGCAACTATAACATAAAGCACTTGGTGTATGCCAGTAGCTCCAGCGTATATGGGCTTAATGAAAAAATACCGTTTGAAACCACTGACTCTGTGGACCATCCGGTGAGTTTGTATGCAGCTACCAAAAAGAGTAACGAATTAATGGCCCATTCATACGGGCACCTGTATGGTTTCAAAACCACAGGTTTACGCTTTTTTACGGTATATGGCCCTTGGGGAAGACCCGATATGGCGATGTTTTTGTTTACCGATGCCATTATCAACGACCGACCTATCAAAGTCTTCAACAATGGAAAATTGGAACGGGACTTCACTTATATCGACGATATTACCGAAGGGGTCGTACGTATTATGGAAACCCCTATAACCGATACCGTTTCTAAAAAAGACCATTACAAGGTCTATAATATCGGCAATAGCAAATCGGTAAAATTGATGGACTTTATAACCGCCATAGAAAAAAGCCTGGGCAAGGTCGCAAAAAAGGAAATGCTGCCCATGCAGGCGGGGGATGTAGAGCGAACTTGGGCCAATGTAGATGACCTCATAGCCGATTACGGATATAGCCCCAACACCCCCATACAAAAAGGCGTACAGCATTTTGTGGATTGGTATAAGGAATATTACACCCCATTAGAACAATAACCCAATAAAATGCATGTTGTTAACATACATATATCGGTTAAACGATTTTAAATGCCTTTGACATAAAAAATTGCTCCATAAACCAAAGTGAACAACATATTTGCAAAATCAAAACAAATACATGAATTTATACGACCTTAATTCAGCATATCATATTTTAGTGACCGGGGGTGCCGGTTTTATCGGATCTAACCTTTGCACCGCTTTGCTAGAGAATGGTAATCAAGTAACTTGCTTGGATAACTTTGCGACCGGAAAACGGGAAAACTTGGCTCCGTTGATGGACAATCCTAAATTCACCTTGATAGAAGGGGACATCCGTAATATAGAAGACTGTAAAAAAGCCTGTGAGGGCGTCGATTACATTTTACACCAAGCAGCGTTGGGATCGGTACCTAGATCTATTAACGACCCTATTACCAGTAACGATGTAAACGTTTCCGGATTCTTGAATATGTTAGTGGCAGCCCGTGATGCAAAGGTCAAACGTTTTGTGTACGCCGCCAGTTCATCTACTTATGGCGATTCTAAAAACATGCCCAAGGTTGAGGACATTATCGGGAAACCCCTTTCCCCCTACGCCATTACAAAATACGTGAACGAATTATATGCCGATGTTTTCAGTAAAACCTACGGAATCGAAACCATAGGTTTGCGCTATTTTAATGTATTCGGCCGTAAACAAGACCCCAATGGGGCCTATGCAGCGGTCATCCCAAAATTCGTAATGCAATTAATGAAGCATGAATCGCCCATTATAAATGGTGATGGCACCTACTCTAGAGACTTTACCTATATAGACAATGTGATCCAAATGAACGTTCGTGCCTTGGTCACCGAAAACCAAGACGCGTTAAATACCGTATATAATGTGGCTTTTGGGGAACGTACCGATTTAAACGAACTTACCCAGTTGCTTAAAGAATACCTAAGCGCCTATGACGAAAAGATCGCCACTATCGAAAACACTTATGGCCCAACCCGAGCCGGAGATGTTCCGCATTCTTTGGCCTCTATCGACAAAGCGAAGGAATTATTGGGTTATGCCCCGCAGTACGACATTAAAACAGGGCTGAAAGAAGCCGTGGACTGGTATTGGAAAAATTTAAAAAATGAATAGTAGCGTTGGCTCCGTTCTATATCGCCTAAAACAATGAGAGAGTGAAGCGGGCTTACATGCAAACACAAAGAAATAAAGCACAGTACTACTAATTAAATAAAAAACAATCGAATGCTGCGCATCGCAAAGCATCCAAACAAGGAACTTTAAAATATGAACAACATTAAAATTGCCGTTATAGGATTAGGGTATGTAGGCCTGCCACTTGCTAGATTATTTGCTACCAAATACCCTGTTATTGGGTTCGATATCAATGCCGGACGTGTTGCCGAGCTAAGAACAGGTCATGATAGCACGTTGGAAGTGGAAGATGATATACTACAAGAGGTATTAAAAGAGTCTGCACACATGGAGACCGGACTGTTCTGTACCGATCAACTGGACGATATTGCCGATTGCAATTATTATATTGTGACGGTTCCAACCCCAGTGGACCGTACCAACCGTCCTATTTTAACCCCTCTTTATAAAGCAAGCGAGACTGTTGGAAAAGTATTAAAAAAAGGAGATACGGTTGTTTACGAATCTACCGTTTACCCAGGGGTAACCGAGGACGAATGTATTCCTGTATTGGAGAAAGTAAGTGGTTTGACCTATAATAAAGATTTTTATGCCGGTTACTCCCCCGAACGTATCAACCCCGGAGACAAGGAACATACCGTAGAAAAAATATTAAAAGTAACTTCTGGATCTACTCCTGAAGTAGGTAAAAAGGTGGATGCCCTATATGCCTCGGTAATTACGGCAGGTACTCATTTGGCACCAACGATCAAAGTAGCCGAGGCCGCCAAGGTCATCGAAAACTCTCAAAGGGACATTAACATTGCCTTTGTAAACGAATTGGCCAAAATATTCAACCTCATGGATATAGACACCCATGACGTGTTAAAAGCAGCTGGCACCAAGTGGAACTTTCTTCCTTTTAAACCGGGCTTGGTAGGCGGACACTGTATAGGTGTGGATCCTTATTACTTGGCTCAAAAAGCGCAGGAATATGGCTACCACCCAGAGATTATTCTGGCAGGTAGACGCATGAACGACACCATGGGGAAATATGTAGCCTCTGAGGTAGTGAAGCTCATGGTACAAAAAGATATTAAAATAAAAGGCTGTAATATTTTGGTCTTGGGCATCACCTTTAAGGAGAATTGCCCGGATGTTCGTAACACCAAGGCCGTGGATGTCATCAATAATTTGGCAAGCTACGGCACCAATGTTGCCATATACGACCCTTGGGCCTCGCCAGCAGAGGTAACCCATGAATATGGTCTGGACATTACCAATACCATTCCGGATCAAAAATTTGATGCCGTGGTATTGACCGTAGCTCATAAAGAATTTTTGAATTTGGACTTAAAAAACCTTTTAAACGACCAAGGTGTTATTTATGATGTAAAAGGTATTTTAGATGCCAATGTAGACGGTAGGCTATAATTTTATAAAATAAATCCTATCTAAGTATAATTCAAGCATTCCCATCTGTCAATTAAAATCCAATAAAATGCCTACAAACCAAAAATCATCTTCAGAATACCCTTTGGTATCGGTGATTGTACCTGTTTATAATGTAGCGAATTACTTGGAAAGATGTATCGAAAGTATAATCCATCAGACCCATAAAAATTTGGATATTATTTTGGTAAATGATGGCTCTACCGACAATAGTGGGAGCCTATGTGACACCTTTACCACAAAAGATGATCGTATCCGTGTGGTGCATCAAAAAAATGGTGGCCTAAGCGCTGCTCGTAATACCGGAATGGGTATTATGAAAGGCGATTTCGTAATTTTTGTTGACAGTGATGATTGGTTAAAAACCAAGATGATAGAAAAACTACTATCTTTTGCTTTAGAGCATAATTTAGAACTTGTAGAATGCGGCATCTTAAATAGTAGAGACTTAAACAACCATATAAATTCAACAGGTAATTCCTTTATAGAAAACCAATCAGAAGCTATGTTACGTTTGTTAAAAACAAACAATTTTTCTGTTTGGCGTAGAATATATTCAAAAAGAATAGTGGAAGGACGAAAATTTATTCCTGGGAAAATCAGCGAAGATGTATTCTTTACCATTGACAGTATCAATTTAATAGAAAAACAAGGTTTTATACCTGAAAAGCTTTACATATATAATACAGAAAATATTAGTATCACCAGAAGTCCATACAGTCTAAAAAAATTAGACGCCAAAGACGCCCTTTATTACATTGTTGAAAAAACTAGAGGGTATGGAGAAGACATAAAAGCTCTTGCCGACCAATATTTACTTAGAGGATTAATAAATCATTACAATCCTCTTTTTACACATGCTCATTTAGATCCTGACCTTAAACACCGTAAAGAATTAAAAAATGCTATTAAACAGGAAATGACCAAAATGAGACATTTAGGTATTGAAAGTGGCGTTTCAAAAACAGAATCTTTTTTTCTAAAACTCCCCTTTTGGCTTTATGGTATAATTAGAAGAGTGAATAAAAAGCGAATAGATGTTCAATTATATCTTTTGAAACGATTCAATGTCTAGACTGGCCAATACTATAAAAAATGCAAGGGTAGGCATTTTCTTTCATGCCCTTTTTGTATTGGTACAATTTTTTTCAAGAAAAATATTCCTAGATGATCTTGGTGATGATTTTATGGGTACAACAGCTACGTTATATAGCTTTTTGAACTTTTTAAATCTAGCTGAATTAGGCATTGGATCCGCAATAGGTTTTGCGCTATACAGACCCATTTACAACAAAGACCATAAAAAAATAAATCATATAATAGGATATGTAGGGAATCTCTATAAAAATATTGGTTTATTGATAATTGCAGCTGCAATTATCCTATCGGCATTTTTCCCAATTATATTTGAAGATTCTACCATACCACTAGTATTCATCTATTATGCATTTTTTGCATTTTTAATGTCTTCTTTATTAGGGTATTTCTTTAACTATCATATTTTTTTGTTACAAGCCGACCAAAAAGATTACATCGTAGCAAAATACTTTCAGTCCTTTAATATTTCCAAGATCATTATACAAGCTGTATTTGTGTACTTCTTTCAAAGTTTTTTTATTTGGATTACTCTGGAAGTTCTTACCGGTATAATTTACACCATCATAATACGCAAAAAAATAAGAAAGGAATATCCTTGGCTAGATATTTCTTTATCATTTAAAAGAAACAAAAAGAACTACCCATCACAACCCGAATTACTAAAAAAAATAAAACAGATTAGTGTTCATAAATTAGGAGGTTTCCTGAACGGAGGCACTGACAATATTCTCATTTTTTATTTTATAAGTGCTCAAAGTGTTGCTTTCTTTGGTAATTATCAACTAATTATTTTGAACTTAGGAACCTTGGTAGAAAAAATTTTCGCAGGCAGCAAAGCAAGCATAGGAAACTTAGTCGCCGAAAACAATGAAAAATCCATACACCAAGTTCTATGGGAAATGATGAGCTTACGCTTTTTTATTGGAGGGTTTGCCATAAGTTGTATTCTATTATTGATCAATCCTTTTATTACCCTTTGGCTGGGCGAAAAATATGTTTTAGAAAATACAGTAGTAGGACTTTTTTGTTTATTGTTTTTCATTAGACAAGTGGTAAACCCAATAGAAGCTTTTAAACAGGCCTACGGCTTGTATAGTGACACCTGGGCCCCTATCACAGAAGGTATCTTAAACCTAGTTGTATCCATTGTTTTTGCTCAAAAATATGGTTTGGCAGGTATTTTATTAGGAACTAATGTCAGTATTTTTTTAATAGTTGCCGTATGGAGGCCCATTTATGTATATAAATCGGGGTTTAAAAAACCT
Source organism: Maribacter sp. MMG018 (assembly GCF_018100785.1). Taxonomy (GTDB): domain Bacteria; phylum Bacteroidota; class Bacteroidia; order Flavobacteriales; family Flavobacteriaceae; genus Maribacter. Next base: position 53,520 of record NZ_JAGJEC010000003.1, read on the forward strand.
ATTTTCGATTATATAAAAAGATTTGCTTTTTTAACCACCATAACCACTATAGCTTATTTACTAACACAATATCTAACTAGAACACTTGTAGATATACATTTTGATAATTATTATAATTTTACAGTCTGCGTAGTACAGGTAGCAGCTATTTCTATGATTTCCTTTTTTTTCATTTCATATAGTACCAACAAATATTTTAGGGATGTACTTAGAAGACTAAAAAACCAGTTAATAAAAAAATCACGTTAATAATTACTATTTAATGTTTAGCATCCTTACACCCACCTATAATAGAGCCAAAGAACTACCTAGAGTCTATGATTCGCTCATTGGCCAAACTTTTCGAGATTTTGAGTGGGTCATTGCCGATGATGGTAGTACGGATGAAACGGCTGCCTTGATTAAAGAATGGCAAAAAAAAGAGTTGGATTTTAAAATCACATATCATGTGTTGGCCAAAAACAAAGGGAAGTCGTATGCGGTAAACGAAGGGCTCGAATTATGCACAAGACCCTACACCCTAATTGCAGATAGTGACGACACTTTTCACCCAAACACCTTGGCCGAATTAAAAACTATTTGGCAAAGTATCGAGCATACCGAAAACCCCAATACCATTGCGGCAGTTTGGACCTTGGTCGAAGATGAGCAAGGGCGTTTGGTAGGCGAACCCTTTCCTAAAAATTTGTGGCAAGTTGGTTTTAAAGAAAGGGTGTTAAAACGAAAAGCCCCTATAAAAGGAGAAAAATGGCACAGTTGGCGTACTTCAATTTTAAGGGAATATAAAATGTACGTGCACCCAAAATCATTTATTAGTGAAGCAGCTACATGGAATAGAATTAACGAAGATTACGATTTTTTATGCGTTAATACGGTCCACAGACGTTATTGGTTTTCAGAAGATGGGCTTATTCACCAGAAGAAACCTTATAAAGAAATTCAAAAAGTGAATTACTACACAGCTTATTATCACCTGATAAAAAGTAATTTTAAAGAAATTCTGTATACCTCGCATTATCGAGGTGTTGCCTTTAATTATACTAGGTCTTCCCTTTATTATAGAGATAACCAACTAAAACTAAGAGGAAACCGATTACTGGCAGCATGGCTGGCATTCCTTTCTTTCTTACCTGGAAAGTTGTTGAGTAAAATTTTCTAAACAAACAATCTTCTTAATATTTTTTCACCATCAAAACCTGTTTGCTAGTATTTTTAATTAACCAAAGACAATAATATTCTAATATATTGGGAATATTGAACAAAGATTTTGGATAAGATCAAACACCTATCAATCAAACTGAGCTTTATTTACATAACCAGTATTAGATACGATACTTTAAAAAACCTCCCCCTTATTTATTCCCTAAATACTACACCTCTTCTATCTCTAACAGAATTCTTTTTTATACCCTCTATCTTACCGGTTTAAAAAAAATTGATCACACATTTTTATATTAATTTTGGTGTACATCATATCAAAGAACCAATCCTCATAAATTCTGTAGAAAAAAGGTAAGTAACAAATTAACATAAATAAACCTACTTATTCTATTTACCAAAAATATGCTTTAATAAAAAAGTTCACCCTTTGTATTTAAGCCCAAAAAGTAAATAATATGTTAACAGATGCTGTAGTTCATCGATTTTATAAAAAAATCAGTGTATTTCATCGATCAAAAAGATCCAATCATCGTATCTCTTCCGTAAAGCAAAAGGTATCGATAACCGATTTGCAATAAGGTTAGGATCCAAGAAGTTAAATAATATAAAAAGTAAAAATAATTAAAGATTTTCACCGTTGATGTATACAAACCCCAAACACAATGATGCATTTCAACGAAAAAATCATATCATTCGTCGAAAAGCAAAATTATTAATCTATAATTGTACCCCAAATAACAGTGCAGTTCATTTAAACAAATTCTACCTACTTATGTGCCCATCTAAAAACCCTCTCTATAAAGTGTCCCTATTATTACTTGTCCTCGTTTCGTTGTTTTCATGTAGCAAGGATGCGGATCTGTTATCGGAATATGTAATTGCTTCCGATAATGACCTTGAAAGCATTGCCCTTCTACTGGACGATAATTTTTTTATGGCCCCAGGGCAAGATGCCATTGTCATGGATGTATTGAACAACGATACCTTTAGTCCCGATGCGGATGTTGCCATCGTAGGCACTTCTACCCCGAGCAATGGGGATGTCACCATCAACGAGGACAATACCTTGACCTACACCCCCAATACCGAAGAAGAGAGTACCGAAGAACCCGTAGAAGATAATTTCACCTATACTACCGAAGTAACTACCGAAGACAACACCACGTATCGAGAAGAAGCTACGGTAACCATTTCGTCCTCGGATATGGGCGAATTATTGGCCTTCCCGAGCGCCCAAGGCTTTGGTAAATACACCACTGGAGGCCGTGGAGGTAAGGTTATTCATGTCACCAATTTAAATGATAGCGGATCGGGCAGTCTTCGGAATGCCATAGAACAAAAAGGAGCAAGAACCATTGTTTTTGATGTTGGGGGAGATATTTATTTAACTAGTACACAATTAAATATAGGGAGTTCTAATGGAGACCTTACCATAGCGGGTGAAACTGCACCCTTTCCTGGTATCACCATCAGAGGAGACAAAATTTCTAGTGCTAGTTTTGGAGCCACCATTAACATATCTGGCAGCAATGTTATTATACGTTATATATCCGTAAGGGAAAACAATAACAATAAAACGGATAATGATGCCATAAGACTTAGAAATGATGTGGGCATGAACAATATAATCATAGATCATGTTAGTATGTCAAATGGCAGTGATGAAAATTTCTCCGTTCAAGGAGTTAGCGATGTTACTATTCAAAATTGTATGATTACCAATACCGATACCAACTATACCTTCCTTTTCGGAATAAAAAATTACAATTTTACTTTTATAGGTAACTATATATCACATTCTGTAGAACGTAATATTTTAGTAGGTTATGGTTTAAACGGAGAAACTTCCGAATGGATAAACAACATCGTTTATGGTTATGAGGGAGGAATGAATATGGTATATGGAAACAATTTGGACGTTCTTGGCAATATTTACAAGGCTTTTATTAACAATACTCCAGATTATACTACCATCGAATGGAATCCCAACCAATATAACAACCCGAATGGCTCCATAACAGATGGTTCCTTTTACCTCAGTGATAACCATCAATTAAATCCACATCAATATGGTTTATACAATAGCCGAGCTTTAGATTACCAAAATAGCAGTAGGGTAATTACCAATAGTACTATCTCCACATGGGCAACTTCGGTACAAGATATTGAAGCTCGAGTATTTGGAGACAAACTTCCCGGCAATAGTCTGTACCAAGACAGTATGGACGAACAGGCAATATCAGACTATTTTAACAATACGGGTAGTTTTGGTTCTTTAAACGTACCCAATAAGGAAAGTACCTCAAGGCCTTCCGATTATGACACCGACAACGATGGTATGGCCGATGCCTGGGAAAGAGCCATGTACGGGGATTTATCGAAAACGGCCAACGGAGATGAAGATGGCGACGGCTACACAAATTTGGAGGCATTTCTATACTCCCTAGTTCAATAATATAAATTTATTTTACCCGTTAATAGAAAAGACGTTCTTTTGAACGTCTTTTTGCTGTTATACGATTTTTTTATAGGAGATTTGCAACAAGCAACTTAATGGGCTAATAATATATGAGGACAATACTAAAATCGTTCTATCAAAATACGGAAATCGGCTTTTACTTCATTCAATCTTTTCTCTAGACATCTCAATTCTTATTTCATAAAAAAATATTTGTCTAAAGAGAGTTTTATAAAGCCACAATTTATAATTACCTAACTTTGTTACAAAACCACTCTTTCTTATTAAAAAATAAGTATTTAACATATTAGAACCTTTCAAATGCTACTTAAAGCAGTTCGTTATTTCACATTATTTCTAATTATGCTCAACTTTCCAGATTGGGTTTTGGTTAATTTTAATCAAACTATTTCCAGCGCCTTAAGCTATCTATCATTTGGGCTGATGCTACTTTATTTTGTGATGGCAAAAAAATGGAATCTTAATGGCGGCATGGTACTATTGGGCGCTACCTATTTTGGTATATCCAGTTTATCAGGCCAAGAATACATGCCTGAGTTCCTTACCTATACTATTGTTGTTATAAAATATTTTATAATAGTGATAGCCGGCTACTCCGTTATACAGGACACTACTAAAAATGAAATGTTTGTTTTTTTGTTACTAGGTGCAACTACCGTTTTTTTACAAATGTTCGTCTTTTACAACCCATTAAAAGATTATGGGCGTTACAGTGGGTTCTATTTAAATCCAAACTCATTAGGGTTTATTTGTATGATGGGCTATGGCCTTACCTATGGTTTGCAAAAAAAATGGCGAACGCTAGGTCAAATAGCCTTTACCTTTATTGGTTTTTTAACCTTTTCCAGAACATTCATCATAGTATGGCTTTTTATGAACTTATTATCCATACGCCTATCAATAAAAAATATTCGCGTTTTGGCCATAGGGTTAGGATTATTTATAAGTCTATTGATTTTTAATTCCTTCTTACCGAAATCAAACCCACGCTTAGAGGCCATGAGCAACATCTTACAAGGTAAATCAAACAATACCGGCAAGTTAGAAGAAGACAGCAGGACCCAAACCTGGGCCATTTACTACCCTGCCTTAATGGAAAAACCCGTATTTGGTAATGGTTATAATGCCTTTGCTGGTGGTGCCAAAGTATCGCCTGTAGGCCCGCATAATTCCTATATCAAAATTATGGGTGAAGGAGGTATATTTTCTTTGCTTATTCTTCTTATTTTATATGGGTTGTTGCTTAAAAATTCTTGGATTAATTTTATCGAAAAGCCTAGCTTATTTCTGATGACCTTTTCCTTGTGTCTCTACTTGCTGACCAACCATAATTTTTTTGATTCAGGCTATATTCTCTTTTTTACCATGTGGCTACAATATGAAATTTTAAAAAAATCATCTCAAATCAATGTAGAAAAAGAATAAAATTTGTAGCCGCAACAAGGATAAGTTATCCTCATATTCATTAAAAATTACAAATGAAAATAACCTTTGTCATATATGGTTTAAATTCCGGAGGTGCAGAAAGGGCAGTGACAGGCCTTGCTAACTATTGGGTTAAAGACCATGAAATATCTATTATTACATTAGTAAAAACTGCCCCATTTTATGAGTTAGATAAAAATGTAAATTTATTTCATTGTCTGGAGCAACCAAAAACAAGTACAACTGTTTTAAAATCCCTTAAGGATGGTGCTTTACGAATATTAAAATTAAGAAAAACATTAAACAGATTGCAACCAGACGTAGTAGTAAGTTTTATGCTTACCTCCAATATTTATTCCATTTGTGCTTCCAGAGGGCTTAAAATCCCTAGTATTATATGTGAAAGATCAAATCACAATGTGAACAGTTTACCTAAAATTCAAGAATATTTTAGAAATTTAAGTTATCCTTTCTGTTCTTCCCTAATTGTACAAACTGAAGGTAATAAAAACTATTATGAAAAAACTGTACCGAAAGTTCAGAAATGGGTCATCCCCAATGCTATTGCCTCCGAATTAAAATTAGCTAGACAACCCGTTGCCAATTCAGAAAAAATAATCTTAAATGTCGGTAGTTTTAAAAATGGCAAGGCCCAAGATGTTTTAATTCGTGCTTTTGCCCAATTGCCCACATCCGATTGGCGTTTGGTATTTCTAGGACATGGCCCCAATATGGATAAATTTAAAAACTTGGCCCAACAATTGGGAATCGCCGACCGTGTTTCATTTAAAGGGGCACAAAAAGATGTAGCATCTTATTACAACAAAGCGGCCATGTTTGTGTTTACCTCAGAGCACGAAGGTTTTCCCAACGCCCTTTTAGAAGCCCTATACTTTGGGGTACCCAGTATCTCCACGAACTGCCCCCATGGGCCATCGGATATGATTGCCGATGGTGAGAATGGTTTTTTGGTACCTGTTGGTGATGTAAATGCTTTGGCAAAAAAAATGCAACTATTGATGAATAATCCCGAACTACGAGATAAATTTAGCCAAGGCGCCTTGGAATCCACCAAGAAATATGAAATGGAACCCATTGCCCAGCAATGGATGCAGGTGATTACATCGGTGACCTCTAAAACAAATTAATAGCATTGTAAACAATCGAAATGTCGATGTTTCGTTATAGTAGCATAATAAACATCGAACCAAACTCTCTATATCAATATCTATGTGTGGAATCTACGGCACTACGCTTCCTTATAAAAAAGAACAAGTACAAAAAAAGTTGGAACGGACCCAATTCCGTGGACCTGACCAAATGGGTATTTTAACTTACGATAGCCGTATAGGGCCTATTACTTTTGGCCATAACCGACTTAGTATTATCGATTTGGATGCACGGTCTAACCAACCTTTTACCTACCAAGACCAAATACACTTGGTTTTTAATGGGGAAATATACAATTTTAGGGAGCTGCGGGAATCTCTCTCTAAAAAAGGATATGCCTTTACCACCACCAGTGATACCGAAGTGGTAGGGGCCGCCTACCTAGAATATGGTGAAGATTGCGTACAACATTTTAACGGCATGTTCGCCTTTGTTATCTATGATGTAAAAAAACAACACCTGTTTGGGGCCAAGGATCGTTTGGGGCAAAAACCTTTTTACTACCAGATAAGCGACCAGGGTTTTGAATTTTCAAGTCAAATATCGTCGATACAACTTTTTAACGACCGGTTAAGCATTAGTCAAAACAGTATTGAACAGTATTTAGCGTGGAACAGCATACCCCACCCCAATTCCATTTTTAACGAGGTAAAAAAACTGAACGATGGCCATGCCTTTACCTATGACCTAGAATCGAAAGGTTTTAAAGATTGGCGCTACTGGGATATTGCTTTTCCGAAAGCACAGGCCTACCAAGGCTCTTATAAAGATGCCAAAAAGGATTTGGAAGCATTGTTGACCGATGCGGTCGACCACCGTATGATAGCCGACGTTCCTTTAGGCGTATTTTTATCGGGTGGTGTAGATTCGTCCCTAATTGCTGCTTTGGCCGTAAAAAATTCGGAACAAAAGGTAAAGACCTTTTCCGTAAAGTTCAATGAAAAAGGCTTTGACGAAAGTGCCTATGCCCAAAAGGTAGCTGACCACCTACAAACAGACCACCATGTGATTAATTGTGATTATGCAGAGGGTATTGAGCTAATTGAAAATTTTAGCCATTATTATGACGAACCTTTTGCCGATGCTTCTGCCATCCCCTCTATGTTATTGGCAAAGCATACAAAGAAGCAGGTAACGGTGGCCTTATCGGGTGATGGTGCTGATGAAGCTTTCCTCGGATACCGTCGTTACCAGAAATTGGAAAAAATTGAAAACACCCTTAAAGTACCCTATGCACTACGTATGTTAGGCGCTCCCCTCTTAAAGATTTTTCAGAACAATAGATACAACGGGGTAAAGGATATACTACATGCCAAAAGTGCCGGAGAAGCGTATTTAGCCATGATGGCCAATACCAATGCCTCTTGGTTACATATTGACAAACGAGTTTCACAAGTTCAAGAGTTAAAATATTTACTGGAATCCGATAAAAACAGTTTTGAAAGCGCCGGAGATTTTGATCTAAAGACATATTTAAGTTGGGATATTAACACCAAGGTTGATCGTGCCACTATGGCCTATTCATTAGAGGCCAGGTCTCCCTTTTTAGACTACAGGGTCGTAGAAATGGCACAAAGCCTGCCTACTGCTTTTAAGTACCAAAAAGGAAAGCAAAAACGGATTCTAAAAGATATTTTATACGACCATGTTCCCGAAGCCTACTTTGATCGCCCTAAATCGGGTTTTGGAATGCCCTTAAACATCTGGTTTCGTAACGACTTAAAAGATCTGGTGCTTTCGGAGCTTTCAATGAATAACCTAAAAGATATTCCAGGAATCAAACCAGCCGTAGTGACAAAACTAATTGACCAACATATGAATGGTAGCTGGAACCACCATACCATGATATGGAAACTATTGGTACTCAGACAATGGCTAGGATCTGTAGGTAAACCATATTCAATAAAAGGTAATAATTCGTAATTATGAAAAAAGCATTGCAATCACTTTTCGTATTTATACTCCCTTTGATTCCAGACAAACAATTAGTTCAATTGAAGTTTAGATGGCATATGGGCTACTTTCCCAATCTTAAAAACCCATCTACTCTAAACGAAAAAATAAATTGGCTCAAGTTATATGATCGAACTCCCTTGCATACACAATGCTCGGACAAATATTTGGTAAGGGAATACATAAAGGAAAAAATTGGAAATCAGTTTTTAGTCCCTTTATATTTCACCACCACAAATCCAAAAGAGATAACTCCAGAAAATATTTCGGATGTACCATGTATAATTAAGGCAAACCACGATAGTAGTGGGGGTATATTTGTTCATGATAAATCTGAAATTAATTGGGAAGATGTACAAGAGACATTTAAAGAGCGTTTGAAATTAAATTACTATGTAGGGTCTAGGGAATGGCAATATAAAAATATTGAACCAAGAATAATTGTAGAGAAACTGCTACAAGACAAGAATGGCAATATTCCTTTTGATTATAAACTACATTGTTTTAATGGTAAGGTACGCATGATCAGTGTGGATATGGGAAGAGGTACCGACCAACACTATAGAAATTGGTACAATACCAATTGGGAACGCGAAGAATTTAAATGGTCATCTCCCAAGGGCAACGGAAAAAGTACCGACCCCAGCGAAGAAGATGCCGAAAGGCCTACAACACTCAATGAAATGATCCGTCTTTCTGAAATTTTGGCGGAACCTTTTTCATACGTCAGAGTCGACTGGTACGATGTAGACGGAGTTTTATACTTTGGAGAATTGACCTTCCACCATGATGGTGGTTTTAGACCTATCGAACCAAAAATATGGGATAAAAAACTAGGTAACGAATTAAAGTTACCTATATAAAGTAACAACTTTACAACTTAATTTTAAATTAATTAAAAGATGGGTTTTCGAAAATTATTTTATCAATTTATATGGACCGTAAAGTATTTAAGGGTCAAATATGTCTACAATAAAAAAATCGCTCTAATCAACAAAAAAAACAAGTGCGAACAAATCTCTTCATTATATAAGAACAATATTAAAGAGACATTCGGTTTATATGGTTTCAAAAAAATACCCACAGAATGGCATAGGTTTTATACGAATACCATAAAAAAAGAAGATGTTCAGTTTATTCCTGAAATACTATTTTATTCCCGTGTAGAACCATCTTTAAACAATTCAACGATGTATCCTGCTTTGGAGGACAAAAATTTACTGGACAAATTTTTTGATGATTCTTATTTACCAAAATCAATTATAAAAAATATTAATGGTTTTTTTTATGTGAACAATCTTCAAGTTTCAAAGGAAACTGCAATTGAAACATGTGCTAAACATAAATCTATGGTTATAAAACCCTCTATTGGAACAGTAGGAGGAAAAGGTGTCAAGAAGATTGAATTATCAAATAATAGCAGTCAAGAACTAGATACTTTGTTTAACAAATATAAAACTAATTATATAGTACAGGAAATTGTGGAGCAACACCCTCAATTGGCTTTATTGAATAATACCTCATTAAATACCATTAGAATCATTACCTATATGAGACAAGAAGAAGTGATTCCACTATCTGCGGTTATTAGAATTGGCAGAGCGGGTTCCTTTACTGATAATTTAACTTCCGGAGGTTATGCTTGCGGTATTAACGAAAATGGAGAGTTGCGTGTACGCGCATTTGACACTTATGGCAAGGGATATTCTAAAACTGATAATGGTACCATTCTTGAAAATTTTCAAATTCCGTGTTTTGATTCGATAATTTCTAGTGTTAAAGAGCAACATCAAAACATGCCCCATTTTAAGTTAATTTCTTGGGACATTGCTATAAATAACAAATCAGAAGTTATTATTGTCGAATTTAATGCTATGGGACAAGATATAAATCTGCATCAAATGTGTAATGGTCCTCTATTTGGAAAATATTTTGATGAAATTCTCAACATCACCAAAAATTATGACCCATTAAAGCATCTTATTGAATACGGCGGTTAACAAAATTGACAACTACTTAATTTAAAGATAATTATAGTATTTTATTTTTAACATTTACATGAATAAACCTATAAAAATAACATTTGTTTTGCCTACTCTACAGGCTGGTGGAGCCGAACGTGTAGTCTCATATATAGCTCAAAATATCAACAAAAAACTTTTTGAAGTAACATTAGTAGTTACCGGAAGTAAAGATGACACCTCCTATGAATTAGAATCTCTTAAAATCGTTTATTTAAACAAGAAAAAGGTACGTTTTGCAGTACTTTCCCTAATTTTTCAATTTATTAGAAACCCTTCGGACATTATCTTTAGTTCATTATCCCATTTAAATACCATAATTTCATTTATATCGATTTTATTCCCAAAGAAAATATTTATTGCTAGAGAAACCTACATACGTTCAAACACCCCTGGCTATAAACCATTCGAAAAAGGTAAAATTGATAAATTTATTGAATCAAGAAGTTTTAAACTTTTTGATTACGTCATTTGCCAATCGCAAGATATGCTGAACGACACTAAAAGTGAGTTCAACATAAATGATGAAAAATTAAAAATTATACAAAACCCTATTACTGATGGATTTTGTTTAAAAGATAATATGAGCGATAATAATGCTATATCTTACAAATTCATAACGGTTGGAAGACTGGCCGCAATCAAGGGTCATTTAAGATTACTAAAAGTCCTCTCAAAATTTAAAAAGCCTTTTAAATATACTCTTATAGGGGACGGTCCTTTAAAAACAGAAATATTAGAAAGGGCAAAAGAACTAGGTATTTTAGAAAAGATAGATTTTATACCCTTTTCTAAAAATGTTAGAGATTATTTAAGTAAATCAGATTACTTTTTACAAGGATCTTACACAGAAGGATTTCCAAATGCTTTATTAGAAAGTTGTGCCGTTGGAACACCCGTAATAGCTTTTAGTGCTAGGGGAGGCACAAAAGAAATTATAGAAAATGGGGTAAATGGTTATTTGGTAAATACCGAAGAGGAGTTTTTAGATCGTTTAAACAACCTTCCAGAGCTAGACCCCAAAGAAGTATCACAATCGGTCTATAACAAATTTGATAAAGCCATAATTCTGAAAAAATATGAAGATTTTTTCATGGAAGCCGTAAAAAACAAATAAGATGGAGAAACATCAAAAAATTTCCATATTCATTTATTCGATGGATGGCGGAGGCGCAGAACGTGTTATGTCCTATTTACTCCCCTATTTAAAAAACAAAGGCCATGATGTAGTCTTGGTGCTTATGAACGATACAATGGCCTATTCGATACCAGAGGATGTGCCTATTTACTATCTTGAAAAATCGAAAGGAGACGAACCCGGCATCTTCAAATTTCTAAAGCTTCCGTGGTTGGCGTGGAAATATGCCCGTTTGTTAAAACGCCTACAAATTACCCATTCCTTTAGTCTTTTAACAAGACCTTGTTACATTAATATTATGGCCCGTTGGTTTACAAACCATCCCTATAAACTAATGGTCAGTGAACGTAATTACCCAAGTTTACAGTACGGTTATGGCGATGCTCAAAGTAAAATCAACACATTTTTGGTAAAAAAACTATATCCGAAGGCAGATATGGTGATCAGCAATGCAAAAGCCAGTGCTGAAGACCTGGTACAAAATTTTAACGTTGCCCCCGAAAAAACAAGGGTCATCTATAACCCTATTGACCTTGAAAAAATTAACGCCATCACACCCGTTACAAATTTCTTTGATGCTAGTTATACCAACCTTGTTAGTGTAGGTAGATTACAAATAGTGAAAAATCAAAAAATTTTAATAGAAGCCGTAGCGCCGTTCGAAAAAGTACGCCTCTATATTTTTGGTGAAGGGGAATTAAGACCGGAACTGGAACAACAAATAGCCGACCTTGGTTTAGAAAACCGTGTATTCTTAATGGGGTTTGAGTCTAATCCATTTCAATACCTAAAAAGTGCCGATTTTTTTATTTTTGGCTCTATACACGAAGGTTTCCCTAATGTTTTATTAGAAGCTATGTGCTGCGGTCTTCCCATTCTAACCACCAACTGTAAGTCGGGACCGGACGAAATTATGGAACTGGAACACCCAAAAACAGACGATATAATGATTACCGATTACGGGATACTGACCCCGGTGGGCAATGTGGATCTATTAAAAAAAGGACTGGCCTATTGTTTGGAGCATCCTGCTTTTTTAGATAATTGTCGCGTACGTGTGAAAGAACGCATTCAAAATTTTGAAAGGGAACCTATTTTAGAATCTTATACCCATCATATTCTATCATAACCATTCTATGAAAGATCAAAAACACCCCCATAAAAAGAAAAAAGTAATTCGCACAGCTGCCCTATCGGGTTCTCTGTACATACTTCTTGAGGGCCAATTACGTTTCTTGAACCAATACTATGATATATTGGCCATTGGTTCAGATGATGAAGACCGGTATTTGGAGAAAATGGAGCAGCGCGAGGGCATTAGAACCAAAGAAGTTACCATAGAAAGAAAAATAAATATTGTACAAGATTTGGTTTCGTTGTACCGTCTGTATTGGGTCTTTAGAAAAGAAAAACCCTTTATGGTACATAGTATTACACCCAAGGCCGGACTATTGACCATGATGGCGGCGTACTTGGCCCGTGTACCTAAAAGAGCCCATACCTTTACAGGGTTAATTTTCCCTACCCAAACCGGGGCAATGAAAAAACTGTTGCTCTTCTTTGATAAACTTATCTGTAGGTTCGCCACCCATGTTTACCCAGAGGGCAATGGTGTTAAAAATGACCTATTGGCATATAAAGTAACCAAAAAGCCCCTAAAAATAATTGCCAACGGAAATGTAAACGGAATCGATCTTGATAAATTCGACCCTACACTTTTTTCAGAGGAAGAGAACATACAATTGCGCAAAAGCATTGGCATAAACGAAAGCGATATATTGTTTATCTACATTGGTAGATTGGTAAACGATAAAGGCGTAAACGAACTGGCCTATGCCTTTGGCGAGCTTTGTAACAAACACTCCAATGTCAAATTAATGTTGGTAGGTTCGTATGAGGGCGAAACCGACCTTTTACCCAGTAGCACCTGGGAAAAAATAAAAGCGAACAAGGCTATTCATTATGTAGGCCACCAAGACGATGTACGCCCTTATTTGGCCATTTCGGATGCATTGGTATTTCCTAGTTACCGAGAAGGTTTCCCTAACGTTGTATTAGAAGCCGGAGCCATGGGTTTACCGGCCTTGGTTACCGATATAAATGGCAGCAATGAAATTGTTATAGAAGGAAAAAATGGATTGATCATTCCCTCAAAAGATGAAAAATCACTCCTAAATGCCATGGAAAATCTATTGACCAATGATGAACTAAGAACGCAATTGGCTCAAAATGCCCGTCACATGATTTCATCAAGATTTAATAAAGATGATGTTTGGGCCGCTATACTTAAAGAATACCAAACTATTGAAAACGAGTAAAATACACTATAACCCAAGCAAAAAACAGTACTTTTAGCATAAAAACATCTAAAACGACTCCTTTTAACCATAATATCAGAACTTCTTCGAATTCTGAATTTACTTTCACCTGTTTTTGGTTTCTTTGAATTATGCAAAAAAGTATCATAGGTTATGGCTCTATCTTCCATAAAGAAGATCCTATCCAGTTTACTAAAGAATCGGATAGCTCGTTCTTAGGAGAACACCAACTTTTCTATGCCGGGCGTTATGCCATAAAACATATTATTCATGGCATTGCGAGACATAAGAAGATAGCAACTATTTGGTTGCCGAATTATTACTGTCCCTTTGTAAAAAAATGGCTAGAACAAGAATTCAACAGCATAAAATATTATGATGTAGACCCTTTTGATGCGGATGTAGAAATTGCTTGGTCTTCCTTTTCTTCTTCAGATGTTGTTTTGGCAAACAATTATTGGGGAATTAAACAATTTACCATACCCGAAGGAAAAAGACCAACGATCATAGAAGATCACTCACACGGTTGGTTGTCTAAAGGGTGTATAGAAAGTAAGGCCGATTTTTGCATTGCATCGCTACGAAAAACAATTCCCGTGCCATTAGGTGGTATTGCCTGGAAGCCCAAAACCAGTTCCTGTTCCATTCCTATGCCCTTAATGGAGAATAAAGAACTTAACGCAGAGAACCCCATGGTAATGGCGTGGAATTATATAGATAAGGCCATGACCAAAAAAGCGGTTTGCGAACACCAAAACCAAAAAGAGGAATTTTTGTCGGCCTATGGTGAAGGAGAAATGCTACTGCGAAACACGCAGGCCATATATCCACTTAAAAAACAACACGAGGCAATAATTCGTAACTTCCTTTTTAAAGATTATAACGCCTATAAAAAGAGACATTTGGCACTTATTGAAACGAAACTAACGCCTTCTAATATGTTCAAGGTGGTTTCTTCTAAAAACAATGTTCCGTTCGGGTTATTAGTAGCTTTTAAGGATAGGGAAATGTTGAACGATTTTAAACAACACCTAATTTCAAACGACATATACCCGGCAGAACTTTGGCCCCAAAACCAAATAGCCCAAGAATACAAGTATCTATTGAATGTGCATATAGATTATCGTTATAACGAACAAGACCTGTCATATTTCGCAGAAATAATCAATAAATGGCAGCCACAAACACTCTTTATGGACTCGCAGGACGACTCGGGAACAAAATCGGTACTGTCTAAATAACGGAGTCCCTATCCTTAAGTTTTCATACTAACAAAATAATCGATTAACTTAGCCGTTCACCAGTATAGCGAATAACACATACCTTAATGATCTATAAGAATTATTTTAAGAGACCATTGGATTTTATGATGGCTCTTGGAGGACTCATTGTTCTCTCCCCCATACTATTGATTGCTATTATAGTTTTAGCCATAAGCTTTCGTGGAAATCCGTTTTTTACACAAAGACGCCCAGGTAAAAATGAAAAAATATTTTCAGTTCTAAAACTGAAGACCATGACCAATAAAAAGGATGCCTCGGGAAACTTGCTACCCGATTCTGAACGCTTGACCCCCATGGGGATTTTTATACGTAAGACATCTATCGATGAATTACCTCAGTTGATAAACGTGCTTAAGGGCGATATGAGCTTAATTGGCCCTAGACCACTGTTAATCAGATATTTACCGTACCATACCGAAGAAGAAAGAAGACGTTTTTCTATACGCCCGGGAATTACGGGACTGGCACAAATTTCAGGTAGAAATTTCATCACATGGGAAGATAGGTTTGCCAAAGATGTAGAGTACGTAGACAACCTAACATTTGCCATGGACGCCAAAATTTTTTGGGAGACACTAAAGAAAGTGATTTCCTCGGATGATATCGAGGTCGATCCTCAATCTAATCCTCAAATGGAGTTTTTAGATGTTGAACGTAGTTCTTGGGAACAGTTTAAACACGTTAAAAAACAATAGCCATGAAAATTGTATTTATTGTAATGCGATTTGGCAAAGATGGCCTAGCTACCAACATTTTGGACCTTACACGAGGTTTGGTGCACAAAGGGCATGAATTACATATTATCACCAGTGGTTTTAAAAGCATTGCTTCTGACGACTACACCTTTTTTGAAAAACTAAAAACCGAGTTCAATACCCTTGGTGTTCAACTCCATTATTTTAAAGAACCTTCTGGCAACGCCTTAAAAAAAGGATTTGGTTCTATTGCAAGCCTTGTTAAAATAAGTTCTTTACTGGTACAATTGAAGGCCGATGTTATTCATTGCCATTCTCCGAACCTGACTTTTATTCCGTGGCTCTTACGTAAAAAATATGTGTCTACGGTACATGCAGATACCATACGGCCCAATGCCCGATACAAACACCCTAATTTATTGATCGCCGTAAGTAAAGGGTCTCAAGAATTTACGGAAACTGTAATGGGGTCGCCATCAGAAAGTATTAGAATGGTCTATCATGGTATCTCCGACAGATTTGCAAATGAAATACCCCAAGAGGACCTAAAAGCCCTAAAAATAAAAAACGGGATTCCTACCAATAAATTAATAATAGGGTTTGTTGGAAGAATTTCAGAAATGAAGGGCACCGATATTCTAATGGAAGCCATAGGCAAATACCTGCCCGGTCCATTAAAAGAAAAGATTCATATTGTACTGGTAGGCGATTACCTTAACAAGGACAAAGAGCAATGGTTAGAAAATATGTTGCAAGAAAATCAATTGCAAGATATGGTTACCGTCTTATCCTTTCAAGACCCAAAGCCCTTTTATCAGTTATTTGATGTTTTTGTGTTGCCATCACGTTCAGATACTTTTGGTTTGGTAGCGGTAGAAGCCATGATGAGCGGTTGTTGTACCATACGTGCCAATTCTAACGGTGCTTATGATCAAATAGACGATGGGGTCAACGGAATGATCTTCCCTATGGAAGATGCCCAACAATTGGGACAAAAACTGGCACAAGTACTTTCTGACGAAAATTTACGGGAAACCTTGGCAAAAAAAGGAAAAGAAAAAGCTTTGGCCAATTTTACACACAAACAAATGATCGATAATACCTTAAAGGTATACGAAGAACTTGTGAGCATGTAGCCAAGGCCATATATTTTTTAACAACCTGTAAACTAAAACTACCTGTTGTTTTCCCTATACTTGGGAAAAAAGCCCTCTCTTACATTTTCTATGGCCGCACGGTCATCGTCCACGGTTACCCCAGACAGTTTTAAGCATTCCAAATATTGTTCCGGCATCACAATTTTTCTACCGGTATAAAAATCGATATCATCATCAAAAGGGAAGTATTTCTTCTTGTACAGATATAGCTTGTCTTCCTTGCCATTAGACAGCCCACCGCCGATCAGATAATATTTGAGTCCTTCTTCATTGGCCCATTTAACGGCACTGATCTTTAAAAATTCATTAGGCCTCAATTTAAAATAATCGGAATCGGTTCCTCCCAAAAAGGAATACATAGTAGCTTCCGAAATCAAGAAAAGTTCTGTAGAGATCGGAGTGCCGTCTTTATAGACCAATCCGATAGCGCATTTTTCTTGATTATGCTTCCAAAATTCAACAAAATACTCCAATGGATGATAAAAAGAGTCAATAGCATCCCTCCTATCCATAGTACCTATATATACCTGATAAAAGTCCTTTATCTCTTTCTCGGTAATATCTTTATAAAAAAGCTTAAATTCTAAACCGGTCTTCTCGGCTTTACGAAATTGGTTTCTGGTATTGGATTTTAGATTGGACCAAAAAAGCTCCCAATCTGTAATATCTCCTTTCACATTTAATAAAGAATGTACCGCCTCCCCAGAATAATACTTATAATTATCAAAGAAATTAAACCGTAAGAATTCCGACACTACGTTGTTTTCCTTATACCACTCGTCTACAAACTTCCAAAACTCAACAATCAGATCCTCTGAAATACCCTCTTTAAAAAAAGGTCCGTTATAACCCCATGGGCTACTGACATCTTTAAAACCCGTATCCTTATCCTCAAAGATTATTTTTCTAAGAAAAAATGGCATTACGGCAATAACTTGATCATTTGAAGACCTAAAAACAAAAAAGTTCAAACGTTGTTGTTCGTTTTGCCCACTATTCAATAGTTCATAACAGTAGTATGCACTTTCACAACCTACTTCATTCAAAGCCTTTTTATAAAGTGCCGTATGCTGGTTGTTATCGAACGAATAATTATTTAGTGTAAAAGTCTGTGTAGACTGCATGTTTATATGTTTTGTGAAATAGAACGCATATTAGTTCAAAGAATTGTTTTTTTTGTCTACAAAAATTATTCTTGAATTAAACTTTGTTCCTCGTTTTAAAGTCAACAAAAATACGCTAAAGACGCCAGATTCAGAATCCTGTTCACTCATATTTTTCACTTCAAATGACAATAAAAAGTTGAAACAAAAAAACTTAGCTCAAAACAATGATACGACCTAACATTCTTTCCATAAGAATTAGGCAGTCCATTTGTAACTAAAAAACTACACAGATATAAGAATACGTTTACTTTTTTCCAAAATCGGACAAAAGACTAATTTTCAATGACATAATGATATAATTATTATTGTATTTAACTTTTTTTTATCATAATTTCATACCGTTCCCCTTTTAATCTCAAAATACACTAAAATGAGAAAAACCTCTTGGGGAATTATTTTCTTACTTTCATGCGTTTACCTTTATTTTGGTTTTGGTCCGCTCGTAGTTGAGCCAGGTCTAACAAACCCTGAACCCGTAGGCGCATTTTTGAACGGAAAATTTCCTGATGCCTCCGCATCGGATTTGCAATATCAACCTGCCTTTCCAAATATTTCTTTTGATTCTCCATTGACCTTTACAAGTCTTCCTAGTTCAAACAAGTTGGTCGTAGGCCAAAGGAACGGTGAAATATATTGGTTCGAAAATGATAACAATGTTTCTCAGAAAAACCTTTTGCGGAATTTGTCGGATGAAGTGGGCGTAGTTTGGGACGGAGGTTTCTTGGGTCTGGCAGTTCATCCGGAATTTGGACAGGCCGACAAAAACTATTTCTATATATATTACACGACCAAAGATAACCAAGGGCGTGATTACCCAGATGCATTCATCTCTGGTTTTGGTTGCGAGCGAGAAGATTATTGGGGTAATTTTTTAATACTAAAAAGAATTACCGTTGATCCCAACACATTTATATCGGACTCCAACGATGACTTGGTAATGATTAAAATGAGAATGTTCAGTTCTACCCACAGAGGGGGTGGCTTGGTTTTCGGAAACGACGGCTTTCTGTACTTGGCCACGGGAGACCAATCTGCCTATGCAAAACCACAAAATATTACGACCAATTTAGATGGCGGAGTATTGAGAATCGATGTTGACCAAGATCCATCAAAAAGCCATGCTCCTACCAGAACATTTACAGAAGACGGGCGTTTTTCAGACGAGATATCCGGCATCGGTTATGGAATTCCGAATGACAATCCCTTCTTGAGTCCGGATGGAAGTAATTTTGAGGAATATTACACGATCGGACATAGAAATCCCCATAGAATGACCAAAGATAGGGTTACAGGAGATTTTTATATCGGTGAAATAGGAGAAAGTAGACACGAGGAAATAAATAAATTGGAAGTCGGCAAAAATTATGGCTGGCCGGTTTACGAAGGAAATTACTTTAGGGGAACACAATGTGTAGATTTATTAGATAATATGCCACATAAAGCCCCTTTATTGGCTTTTTCAAGATCAGAAGCCAACGCCCTCATCGGTGGTTATGTCTATAGGGGCGATAACATGCCAGACTATTACGGTAAATATATCTGTGCCGATTATGGTGTCGGAGAAGAAATATGGGCAGTGGACACAAATACTGGCGACTATGAAATAATAACGCAATTTTCACCCACCAATATCATGTCGTTCGGTGAAGATAATAATGGAGAATTATACCTTTTAAGTCAAGGAGACAATGTTACCTTATATAAATTGGGGCAAGAAAGCTCCCTTTCGGGATCCATGCCTCCATCATTGTCCAGCACCGAGGCATTTGAAGACCTTGAAAATATGGAGCCAAGTACAGGACTGGTTCCTTACGAGCTTATAGAATCTTTTTGGTCGGACGGAGCACAAAAAAAACGATGGATGGCCATACCTAATAACGGTACTCACAATACGGCGGCAGAAAAAATTTCGTTTTCAGAAAATGGAGATTGGAATTTTCCCGTAGGTACCGTATTGATTAAGCACTTTGAGCTTCCCATTGATGAGACCGACCCAAACAAGACAAAAAAACTAGAAACCAGGTTCTCGATCAAGGCGAGTAATGGTTCGTTCTATTTTGCTACCTATAAATGGAACGAGCAAGAAACGGACGCCTATCTTCTAGAAACCGGTTTGGAAGAGGATATTCCTATAAAAAAAGCAAATGGAAGTACTGCATTTCAAAAATGGACCTACCCATCCAACCAAGATTGTATTGCCTGTCACAGCCCTGCAACCGGGGGCACTTTAGGACCTAGAACCCGATATTTAAATTCAGATTACACCTATGAAAAATCGGGGGTAACCTCTAATCAATTAGTAACCTTGAGCCATCTTGGAATCTTGGATGAAATAATTGACGATAACAAAACACAACAATACCAGACCTACAAGGCCCTTAATGACAACAATGCCAGTTTAGATGAAAAGGCAAGGTCTTATCTAGATCTAAACTGTGCTTACTGTCACAGACCGGGAAGCACCGGCGACAGAGCTCAATTTGACCTTAGATTGTTTAATGACCTGCAACAAACAAATTTATTAACGGCCGGGGTCAACACCCCCCTCGGTATTAGTGGTGAAAAAATTCTATATGCCGGAGATGCCGACAAATCTATTCTATATCATAGAATAAATAGCGCCGATCCAACAATTATGATGCCGCCAATTGCCAAAAACAAAGTGCATGGCGAAGCGGTACAATTAATAGAGGATTGGATCAATCAAATGGGATCACCTTCCACTCCCCCGAATACCGGTGACTATAGAATCGTAAACCACACAACGGGAAATACCCTTCAAGTATCGAATGCAGGACAAAATGATCGTGCCAACATTGCCGCAGGTGCTTATAACGAACTCGACAACGAACACTTTGCCCTCGAAGATGCAGGGGACGGTTTCTATCAATTTAGAGCACTTCATAGTGGTAGATATATAGATGTTGAAATGGGCAACACTGCCCCCGACACCAATGTTTGGCAATATGTAGGTAACAGTACGGACGCACAACTCTGGCAAATATTGCATGCAGGTAACGATTCTTTTTATATCGTCAGCAAACTTTCTGGGTATTACCTAGGGGAAAACCCCGATGGAAATGTTGCCGTACTACAAAACAATGATGGCAATGCCATACGTTGGAAATTTCTTCCTATGGGCGCAGTGCCAGATACGGGCATAGCATTACAAACCACGGCTATATCTACTTCGGAAGATGGCAGCGCTGACAATGTTGACATTAATTTAACTGCTGCTCCCGTAGAGGATGTTGTTTTACTGGTTGCTGGTAGTAACAATACCGATGAATACACAATTTCCCCATCGGAAATTACTTTCTCTTCTTCTAATTGGGATGTTCCCCAGACAATTACCATAACCGGTGCAGACGACTCTGAAGCAGATGGAAACCAGCCGTATACCATAGATATTTCCGTTGATGACTCTAGAAGTGATAGTAGTTACCATGGACTGTCCGTTGCCATAAATGGAACCAATATAGACGATGACGGTACCTGCAACGGCACCTTGGTGGACGTGACCGATCCCGTAGGAAGCGGCGACATCACCTCAAGGGACGACTTCATACCCAAGGAGGACAGGTTCAAGGCATTCGACAACAGGAAGGAAAGGGGCGATTTCAGCAAATGGCTCGATGCCGGGGGAATACCCGGACCGGCCGACCCCAGTTGGATACAGATCGTAATGGAACAGCCAAAAAGGGTCGAGGCCATCGTGATCACCAGTGCCAACGACGAGATAGGAAGGGACCCCGAGGACTTCAGGCTCATGGGATCCAACGGAGGCGCGTTCACCGAACTGGGCAGCTGGAGCGCACAGCAGTTCGACCAGAGGTACCAATCAAGGACATTCGAGGTCGCCAACCCAGGAACATACGCACAGTACAGGCTCGAGATAACAAAGAACCGGGGCGACCTGGAGATGACACAGCTCGCGGAGATCGAACTATTGGGGTGCGAGCCCTCCTCCAACGTGGAGATAGCGGTGACCGGTGTCGCCCTGTCCCCTACCGAAATGGAAATGGAAATCGGCGATACCGTTCAGCTGACCGCCACCCTGTCGCCCGATAATGCCACAAATACCGAAATAACCTGGGAAAGCCAGGACAACGCCATAGCGGAAGTGGACACCAACGGAAACGTTACCGCTCAGGCCACCGGTACCACCAACATTACCGTGACCACCGATGACGGGAACTTTACAGATACCGCAACGGTCACCGTACGGGAACCCGTCGTGGACGACGGTACCTGCAACGGCACCTTGGTGGACGTGACCGACCCCGTGGGAAGCGGCGACATCACCTCAAGGGACGACTTCATACCCAAGGAGGACAGGTTCAAGGCATTCGACAACAGGAAGGAAAGGAGCGATTTCAGCAAATGGCTCGATGCCGGGGGAATACCCGGACCGGCCGACCCCAGTTGGATACAGATCGTAATGGAACAGCCAAAAAGGGTCGAGGCCATCGTGATCACCAGTGCCAACGACGAGATAGGAAGGGACCCCGAGGACTTCAGGCTCATGGGATCCAACGGAGGCGCGTTCACCGAACTGGGCAGCTGGAGCGCACAGCAGTTCGACCAGAGATACCAGTCAAGGACATTCGAGGTCGCCAACCCAGGAACATACGCACAGTACAGGCTCGAGATAACAAAAAACCGGGGCGACCTGGAGATGACACAGCTCGCGGAAATCGAACTATTGGGGTGCGACCAAAATGAACCAAGTGCCGTTGGTCTATACTCTAAATTAGAATTCGACAATGTTTACCCTGAGAACGATAGCTTTATAATTGCACCGAACCCTGTAGGTGAAGCTAGAAATATCTCGCTTCAATTAACAAGTTCATTAACAAACAAAGAAGTGGCCGTTACGGTGTATAGTATGGAAGGAAAATTGGTTCATTCCTCTAAATTCATGAATAATGAAGGAATATCTGAACATTACATTCAACTGGATCGTAGCCTACCCCCGGGAATTTACATAATGGAGCTAAGAAACAATACGAATGAGAGGTATAGAAAAAAAATCATATTAAAATAGGCCCAATAACATACAAACTCTTTTAATAGCTTTTATACGGACTTTTAAATTTTAACGAGAAATTTTAAATGAATATAGCCTATAGAACACTAAAGTAAATTCATTAAAATGAACTTTACATAAAACCTTAAAAGTTCGCCCCTTAAAACAGAGATAATAGTTACTCATATGTTTTAATTGTACAACCATAGATTATGAAGCGTAAATTAAGAGACCTTATTGTTTACATATTAACACGTACACTAGGCAGGTGGCTTGTATATCTAAACCCTAAAAAAGCAACAGAATTAATAGAAAAAGGAATTACAAACCTAAGAAATACAAGTCGCTTAAATTGGAAAGAAAAATTAATGAGAAGGGCTATTCTATATACGGCCAAGAAGAAAGAAGATGTAGAATCCTTAGAAAAATTTCATCGTAATTATTGGGCAAACCATGGACATGATTTTTTTGCTTCGACAGAGAATCGAATGAAAAATGATTATTTACCCAAATACAAAGCAACATTTGACATTCTTGAGAAAGAACTTTTAAAAGACCCTAAAAAGTACACCGCCATCGTAGAAATTGGAACTGGAGATGGTAGTATTTTAAACTTTTTAAGTGAAAAGTTTCCTCAAATAAATAGAATGGTCGGTATTGATTTAAGTGAAATTCAAATTGAGAAGAACAAAATGAAATTTAAAGAAAACCCCAAATTGAAATTTGTTGCTACGGACGGTTTTGAGTGGGTGAAAGAAAACGGTTCAACAAATATGATTTTTGTAACATTCAGAGGTGTATTGGAATATTTCACGCAACAACGATTACAAGATTTTTTTCACAAACTGAACAGTCTGGGAAAAACGACTTTTTTTGCCGTGGAGCCTAACGGACTTGACCATGACTTTAGTATAAACCCAAATTCTCAAATCTATGGTAATGAATGCGCTTTCTCCCATAATTATGTCAAACTTTTCCAAAATGCAGGATTTAGCATATGGCATCAATCAAAAAAAATTGAAGGCGAACACCCGGATATTACAAGTATTATCGGGGCGAAAAATTTTTAACAAACCCTTTCTACTGTTAACACGTTAAATATCAACAATATAACACGCCACACTACCTTACCTTATTATTGAAATTGATAATGCTATGACCAATGAACAAAAAACAACAACTTAAATGGGCCAATATCTTCATATTAACGAATATTTAAGGATTATATAGGAAATTACTAAACTTATATTGCCACTCGTATTAACTTCAACAATTATAATGGTTTTGATCTATTTGTGAAATAGCTTTATAAACCGAAGAAATTCTCAATAACAGTAATAAATGGACGCATCCCAAAAAAAATTATTAGAGCAATATAAAACTCTTAACGATACTTTTGTTTCCTACCCAGAGGCTCCTTTACACCACCTTGTGAGCAAGCAGGCCTTAATGAACCCTGAGCGTACGGCGATAGAGTTTCATGGAAAAAAAATAACTTTTCTGGAGTTTGACCAAAAATCCAATCAATTAGCAAACTATTTATTGTCGTTAGGAACAAAACCCGGTGACTTAATAGGAGTTTGTCTACCACGTTCTGGAGACGTCTTGATTACCTTTATCGCAATAATGAAATGTGGTGCTACCTATGTGCCTTTAGATCCGGCGCATCCTTCCCATAGATTAGAGTTTATGTTATCTGATTCGGATGCCAAGTTTTTGATAACCACGACAGAATTATCTGAAATATTTTCTTCGGACCATAAAAAAATACTTAAAGATCAATCTATTGAAAAAATAGAAGAATTCTCTAAGGATAATCCAAAAATAGAGGTTCCTATGGATACGTTGGTATATATGATATATACTTCCGGTTCTACAGGCCAACCCAAAGGGGTTCCTATTTCCCATAAAAATTTAGTTAATGTACTGTGCAGTATGATAGATGAGCCGGGCATTGCAGAAGAAGATAGGATACTAGCCATAAATATTTTCTCGTTTGACATGTGCGGTGTTGAAATATATGCTCCTTTGGTAAAAGGTGCCTGTATTGTCATGGCAGACAATGACATGGTATTGGACAATCATGTTCTGTTGAACATTATCATAAATGAAGAAATAACATTTATGCAAGCCACCCCTACAAGATGGCAGTTGATTCTAAATGCCGGATGGGAACAACGTGTAAACTTAAAAGCACTTACTGGGGGTGAACCGATTTCAAAAAAACTAGCGAACGAACTATTGGATAGATGTGCTTCTGTATGGAATATGTACGGCCCAACGGAAACCACCATATGGTCTTCATTAAAAAGAATAGAAAGGGACGATGAGATAATTACCGTAGGTAAATCAATAGCGAATACAGCGATATACATTCTTGGAAAAAACGGGGAACTAGTACCATCCGGAACTATTGGTGAAATTGCCATTGCAGGTACAGGAACAGCTATAGGCTATTGGAAAAGACCCGATCTTACCCAAGAAAAGTTTGTTGAAAACACTTTTGAGCCGCAAAAAGGTAAAGTATTGTACAAAACCGGAGATCTAGGTAAAATTTTACCAAATGGAGAAATACAATGCTTAGGTCGAATAGACCAACAAGTAAAAGTTAGGGGGCACAGAATAGAACTGGGAGAAATAGAAGCTTTTATAGATAAGCTTCCGCATATTCAAAAATCTATTGTAGTCGTCAATACTTCCATGACAGGAGAACCCCAATTGGTCTCTTATATTAAGTCGGACAAGAAACTAAAGGACATGCCCGATTTTCACAAAAAAATCAGGGAAATGCTGCCAGATTACATGGTTCCTTCCTTTTATGTTCAGGTAGATGAATTCTCGAAAACCGCAAGTGGAAAAATTGATAGAAACGCCTTACCAGAACCAAAATATGAACGTCCGGATTATTTGGCTCCTTTCGTCAAACCTTCGACAAAATATCAAAAATTAATAGCCGAGGTATGGTTAGAAGTATTGAGAATACCTTCTATTGGTATAGATGACAACTTTTTTGAAATCGGAGGAACATCAATACTGGGACAAAAAGCGATAGTTATTTTACAGAAGAAGTTAAACACCTCTATTCCGATAACCAAGCTTTATCAATTTCCTACTATTCGAAAGCTCGCTGCCCATTTAGAAATTCCTAAGAAAAAGAATTCAACTAAAAAATCACAAAAAGGAAAAACCGAAAAGAATCTTCAGAACCATAAAGATATTGCGGTTATTGGAATGGCAGGAAGGTTTCCTGGTGCCCAATCTGTTCAAGAACTGTGGGATGTACTTTTAGAAGGAAGAGAAACAACTTCATTTTTTACGGCCGAAGAAATAGACAAAAATATACCAGAGGCCATACGCAAAGACCCTTTATATGTTCCTGCCCGTGGAGTTGTGCCTTCTGCCAAAGAGTTTGATTCTAAATTTTTTGGCCTTAATCCTAGGCTGGCCCTTGCCATGGATCCACAACAACGTTTGTTTATGGAAATATCTTGGGAGGTTTTAGAACAGACAGGTTACCTACCCAGACATTATGACGGAAGTGTGGGCGTATATGCCGGTTGCGGTTACAATACGTATTACATAAACAATGTTATACCGAACAATGACCTATTAGATCAAGTAGGTGAGTTTGTAGCCACTACCGTAAACGACAAAGATTACATAGCTACTAGAACCGCATATCAC
The DNA here is from genome assembly GCF_018100785.1 of Maribacter sp. MMG018. Taxonomy (GTDB): domain Bacteria; phylum Bacteroidota; class Bacteroidia; order Flavobacteriales; family Flavobacteriaceae; genus Maribacter. Next base: position 80,199 of record NZ_JAGJEC010000003.1, read on the forward strand.
TTAAATTTAAAGGGTCCTGCCATTAGTGTCCATTCAGCTTGCTCCACTTCGTTACTTGCGATAGCAGAGGCTACAGAAGCTTTAAGAACAGGACAATGTGATGTTGCCCTGGCCGGTGCCGCCAGTGTAACGTCTCCAATGAACAGTGGACATTTATACCAAGAAGGAGCTATAAAAACACCGACAGGCCATTGCTGTCCATTTGACGAAAACGGTAAAGGAACGGTTTTTAGCGACGGTGCCGGAGTGGTATTATTAAAAACCTTGGAAGATGCCGAAAGGGACGGTGATACCATTTACGGAGTTATAAAAGGAATAGGACTAAGCAACGATGGCGGAGAAAAAGGAAGCTTTACCGCACCAAGTGCAGAAGGACAATCACAGGCCATTATCAATGCTTTGGACGATGCTCAAATATCTCCTTCGGAAATAAGCTATGTAGAGGCACACGGAACCGCTACTCCGGTTGGAGACCCTATTGAAATAGAAGGTCTTGAAATGGCTTTTGGTGAACAAGAAAAGAAAAATTTCTGTGCTGTGGGTTCTATAAAAAGTAATATGGGACACCTTACCTCAGCGGCTGGGGTTGCCGGTTTTATAAAGACAATATTGGCAATGTACCACAAACAAATTCCTGCTTCTTTGGGGTACTCAAAACCAAACCCACTGATAGATTTTGAAAATAATCCATTTTTTGTAAATAATGTTTTAAGAAATTGGGATGTTGAAGGAAAAAGGAAGGCAGGCATCAGTTCTTTCGGTGTCGGGGGCACAAATGTACATGTGGTTGTTGAAGAATATGAAAATAAAACAAAAACTAGCGACGAAGGAAGACCGGTACAACTGCTTACATGGTCGGCCAAGTCACAAAAAAGCTTAGATGGTTATCAAAAAGCACTGGGCGACCATATAGACAAAGCAGCTACTCCCCTAGCCGATATAGCCTATTCGCTCAATGTTACAAGAGACATCTTTAACAATAGAAGCTTTGTAGTAGCTGGTCAATTAACCGAGGCCAGCGAAAAACTATTATCTGAAAATAGTAAGGACGTAAAGAGTAACTCTTTAAGGACGATTCCAAGCGAACTAGGATTTCTATTTCCCGGCCAAGGATCACAATACCTGCAAATGGGAAAAGAACTCTATGAAAATGAGTCAGTATTTAAAGAGGCTGTAGATACATGTGCCGACATTTTACTGAACGAGTTTCAACTAGATATAAGAAACGTAATTTTTCCGGAAACAAATAACACAGAATCCGAAGAAAGATTAGAAGAAAGATTAAAAGATACGAAGTACACACAGCCGGCATTGTTCGTTATCGAATATGCCCTATCACAACTTTGGTTAAGCTGGTCTATTAAACCTACCTTTTTATGCGGACACAGTATAGGTGAATTTGTTGCCGCCCACGTAGCGGGAGTATTTACCTTGACCGATGCATTACGTTTAATAACGGTAAGGGGCAAATTGGTAAGCGAGCTTCCCGGTGGAAGCATGCTTTCCGCTAGAACCTCTGTAGACAATTTATCGAAGATTATACCGGAGACACTTTCAATTGCCGCGGTAAATTCAGATCAATTATGCGTAATATCGGGTCCGGACAAGGAAATTGAAAATTTTGCACAACAACTAAAGGCAGATGGCATTGCCAATATGCTTTTAGCTACGAGCCATGCTTTTCATTCTACCATGATGGAACCTATTTTGGATGTCTTTGAAAAAGAAGTCAGAAAAGTTTCTTTAAAAGCTCCGAATATACCTATGATCTCAACGGTAACAGGTACATGGTTAAGTGATACGGATGCTACAAACCCAAAATATTGGACAGACCATCTACGCGATACCGTGCGTTTTTCAGACGCAATGGATACTATTTTAAACATGGAGGATGATGCCCTACTTTTGGAAATAGGTCCAGGTCGTGCCCTTACGACATTGGCTCATCAGAAAAAAGGAGAGAAAACCGTAACTGCCATTTCCAGTTTGCCTTTACCCAAAAAGGGTGAAAACTCCTACCATGCGCTATTAACGGCATTGGGCCAATTGTGGTTAAAGGGTATAGAGCCGGATTGGAAAGAATTTTATAAAGACCAATCTAGACAAAAAGTACTGTTACCATCTTACGTATATGACCGTAAGCCTTGTTGGATAGACCCTCCAGCTTCAGTGCCTCAATTTATCGACAATTCAACCATAGAAGAAAACATTATTCAACAAGAAAGTCCTGTAGAGACTAAGATCAATCAAAGTATTACGAATATGAGAAAAGAGAATATCCTTCAAAAAATTTCAGAAATAATTTTAAAGACTTCCGGTATAGAACTTGAAGCAGGGGATACCACTTATAACTTTTTAGAACTTGGCCTAGATTCTTTAGTGCTAACCCAAATGGCCACTACTTGCAAGAGAGAGTTTGATACGGCCATTACTTTTAGGCAACTTAGTGATGAGTTGAATACACCAGAGCTCTTGGCAAATTATCTTGATGAAGTTTTACCTGAGGAAAGTTTTGCCCCTGAACCTGCACAACCAATAAGCATCCCGGTGCAGCAAGCAGTAAACAATACTTCTCCGACACCTGTTCCCCAGTCCATTCCGCAATCTACGGTGACAACAGGGAACCATTATATCAACAATACAGATAATACTGCAGTAAGCCTTATTGCCCAACAACTTCAATTATTAGGAAAGCAATTAGATTTACTTCAAGGGAACGGAACAATGCAAAATAGCCCTGTTCAAAATCAACCAGTTGCCCCTGTTACTCCCAATACAGTTCAAAATAATGGAAGTTTTAAAGCTCCTTTGACTTCTAGTACAACAACGTCAAATGATTCTTTGTCCGAAGAAGAGAAAAAAGAATTAAAAAAACCTTTTGGAGCTTCTCCGAAGATTGAAAAACAGCCCACCGAGATTACTCCCGAACACCAAGCATTTTTAGAAAAACTTATAAAACGTTATAACAAAAAAACAGCTTCGAGTAAGGCCTATTCGCAAAAACATCGCTCTTATATGGCCGACCCTAGGGTAGTTTCCGGATTTAAACCGGCAACCAAAGAATTGGTTTACCCTATTGTTATCGAAAGATCATCGGGCAATCGTTTGTGGGATTTGGACGGCAATGAGTACATTGACGCCCTTAATGGTTTTGGTGCCGGTCTATTTGGTCACCAACCAGATTTCATAAAAGAAGTTTTGCACAAACAAGTAGACCTTGGTTTCGAAGTAGGCCCACAACACCCACTTGCAGGTGAAGTATGTAAATTGTTATGTGAATTTACCGGCCATGATCGTGCAGCCCTTTGTAATACAGGTTCTGAAGCTGTACTGGGTGCAGTGCGTATTGCAAGAACAGTTACCGGACGTTCACTAATTGTCTCTTTCGCAGGTTCTTACCATGGTATCAATGACGAAGCCTTGGTACGAGGTTCCAAAAAATTAAAAACTTTTCCTGCTGCAGCAGGAATTTTGTCAGATTCCGTACAAAATGTATTGGTATTGGAGTATGGAACAGAGGAAAGTTTAAGAATCATTAAAGAAAGGGCAAATGAAATAGCTGCGGTCTTAGTAGAGCCCGTACAAAGTAGAAGACCGGAATTTCAACCAATAGAATTTCTTAAAAAAGTGAGAGAGGTTACCACGGAATCGGAAACCGTTCTAATTTTTGATGAAATAATTACAGGCTTTAGAACACATCCAGGAGGAGCACAGGCACTTTTTGGCATCAAAGCGGATATTGCAACCTATGGTAAAGTTATTGGTGGAGGTATCTCTATCGGGGCAATTTTAGGAAAAAGACAATATATGGATGCCCTTGATGGCGGGTTCTGGCAATATGGAGACGATTCTTTCCCAGAAGTAGGTGTTACCTATTTTGCTGGAACATTTGTACGTCACCCCTTAGCACTGGCCACTACCAAAGCTTCTTTAAATTTCATGAAAGAAAAAGGTCCGGAGCTTCAAAAAGGACTTTCTGAAATGACCGAAGGATTGGCCATTGAATTGAACAAGGAGTTTACTAAACGAAAACTACCTATTCAAGTCAATTATTACGCTTCTTTATGGAGACTTAAAATAATGGAGGATATTCCTTATTCCGAATTGCTATTCGTATTATTACGAGAAAAAGGAATTCATATTATGGATGGTTTCCCATGTTATATGACCATAGCGTATACACAAGAAGATATAAGAAAAATTATTGATACCATCTTAGAGAGTATCGATGAACTTATTGAAGTAGGCATCTTTAAATTGGAAACGAACGGTAGCGCTACCTCCAGTGGAAATAAGTCTTCTATAAAATCATTGAACACACCGCCTGTAGAAGGCGCAAGACTTGGTATGGACGAGTCTGGAAATCCTGCATGGTTTGTTGAAGATCAAAAGAAAAATGGATCGTACGTTAAATTTGACATTTAAAAGGTAACCCTAATCAAATAACCGAATTACTTTGATAGCATAAATCTAACGAAGTAAAACAATAAACAATATAATGCAAGACATAGTTGCCTTTAATCCGTTTGTCGGACCTGCAATCGAAAAAATAATTCCAATAGTACAAGCGCAAGCTGAAGTATGGATTGCCTGTAAGTTGGGGGGAGAAGATGCAAACCGAGCTTATAATGAATCTGTTTCCCTTATCTTAAAGGGCCATTTGAATAAAGCTGGACTAGAGGATGCCATACAGAAGTTAGTTCAACGTCATGAAGCATTAAGATCTACCTTTAGTAGGGACGGGCGTTTTATGACCGTTTTTGAGGAGCTACCCATTACACCTGTGTACAAAGATTTCTCGCAACTTGACGAAGCGGAAAAAAATAGGTCCGTAAAAGGTTATTTGTCTGAAGATGCCCATTATATTTTCGATTTGGTAGAAGGGCCATTATTTAAGATAGGTTTATTGAAATTATCGGAACTGGAACACCAATTAGTGCTCACGGCCCATCATATTATATGTGATGGTTGGTCTACAGGTATTATGCTCGAAGAAATAGGAAGTTTCTATTCAGCCTATACATCAGGAAAAACACCAGATGTTCCAGAACCCGAAATGTATAGCTCCTATGCCGAAGAAGAACAAGAGTTTATTCAAAGTAAAGACTATATTGTTACAGAACAATATTGGTTAAAACAATATGAAAAATCGGTTCCGACCGTAACACTTCCTACCGATTTTCCAAGGCCTCAATTAAGAACTTTTAAAAGTAATCGCTTAGATTTTGAAATTGACAGTGATTTAGTTGCCGACCTAAAAAAAGTTGGAATAAAATCAGGAGCCAGTTTTGTAGTTACCTTGATGGCCGCTTTTGAAGTGTTTCTTTACAGACAAACAGGACAAGATGACCTAGTTTTGGGGCTACCGGCCGCAGGCCAATCCCTGAGCGGAAAAACCCAATTGATAGGACACTGTGTAAATCTGTTACCATTACGAACTAAAATTGCCGCAAATATTCCTTTCAACGAATATTTAAAAACCAGAAAAATTGCATTGTTCGATGCCTATGAACACCAGCAATTTAGTTTTGGCCAATTACTTCAAAAACTTGCCATTGCAAGAGACCCTTCTCGGGTGCCATTGGTACCGATCATGTTTAATATAGACATGGGTATGGCCAATGCGGTTTCATTTGATGGATTGGACTATAAGCTAAAGAGCAACCCTAGGGCATATGAAGCTTTTGAGCTTTTTCTAAACGCGACCGGAACAGAAGATGAACTCATTCTAGAATGGGCCTATAACTCTGCTTTGTTCTCCTCTTCTACCATAGAGCAAATGATGGTTTCTTTTAAAGAAGTACTACACGGTATTGTTGCCAACCCAAGTATCGAAATAGGAAATATCGTAAAGATAGATACTAAACCTTATACGGACCTGAACAACACTGTGGTTTCTTATCCACAACTGGCATTACATGAACTTTTAGCCGAACAAGCTCAAAATACACCTCTAAAACAAGCTATAAAATTTGGCGATTCTAACATTTCTTACGAAAATTTAGAAAAGCAAGGTCACCAATTGGCACATTATTTTATAGAACAAGGGGTGGCGCCTGGCGATTATGTTGCCGTCTCATTACCGCGTTCAATTGAACTTGTGGTTACGCTTATCGCCATAATGGAATGTGGTGCCGCCTACCTACCTTTAGACCCTAACTACCCTAGCAAACGATTAGAGTTTATGTTAGAGGATTCTGAAGCCAAATATTTGATAACGACCAAAAACCTATCCTCTTCCTTAAAGTCCAATTCCAAGACTTTACTTTTAGAAGACATCTTTAAAGGCCTATCAAAATATCCCAATACATCTCCTAATATAAAAGTTGACAATAGTGAAGTAGTTTATTTGCTGTACACTTCCGGCTCTACCGGAAAACCAAAGGGAGTTCCTGTAACGCACAAGAATTTGGTCAATTTTCTGTATAGCATGTTACAAGAGCCCGGTATCAAAGAAACCGACAAACTACTCTCCATTACAACGATATCCTTTGATATTGCAGGTTTAGAACTTTTTGTTCCCTTATTAAAAGGTGCTTCATTGGTATTGACGGATGAAGAAACCGCCAGGGACAGCCGTCTTTTGTTAGAGGTCATGGAAAATGAGTCTATAACAATGATGCAGGCCACTCCAACAACTTGGCAAATGCTTTTAGATGCTGGCTGGAAAAAACCCTTGCCCATAAAAGCCTTGTGTGGAGGTGAAGCATTACCAATAGTATTGGCGAAAAATATATTGGAAAGAGTAGATGAGTTATGGAACATGTACGGCCCTACCGAAACCACAGTTTGGTCCGCCGTTAAGCAAATTTCAAAATCAGACGACCTGATAACCGTTGGAAAACCTATTGCCAATACTCAAATTTATATTGTAAATGAGCACAATCAGCTGGTAGAACCCGGTAAAACGGGTGAGCTGTGCATTGCCGGAGATGGTGTCGCCAAAGGATATTGGAAAAGACAAGACCTAACAGCTGAAAAATTCACAAAAAATCCTTTTGAATCAGATTTAGGCCCTATTCTTTATCATACGGGTGATTTGGCCAAATTACTTCCCTCCGGAGAAGTTCAATGTTTGGGTCGTATAGATCAACAAATAAAAATCAGGGGTCATCGTATTGAGCTCGGTGAAATTGAACAAGCCCTAGATTCTTTAGATGGCGTGCAATCATCCGTAGTATTGTTGAATGGAGATAATTTGGTCGCAAACCTAATTCCTGCACATATAGGAGATACAAGCACCGAACAAATAAACAGTTGGAAAGAAACTTTAAGAGAACAACTGCCCCCTCATATGGTCCCCCAGCAGTTTAATTTGGTAAAAGAATTTCCAACAACATTAAATGGCAAGATTGACAGAAAAGAATTACTTAATCTTTTATCTAAAAAAAATACTGCTACAAGTTTTGTCGACCCTAGCACAAAATCAGAAAAAATTATCGCCTCCATATGGCAAGAATGTCTTGGTATAGATAAAATAAATGTTAATAGTGACTTTTTTGAACTCGGAGGACATTCATTGATAGCCGTGAGGGTAATGACACAACTAGAAAAAGAAACAGGCAATAGATTGCCGTTAGTTGCCTTGTTGAAAAACCCAACGGTTAAAAAATTGGCAGCATATATGGATAGTGAATTCATTACCTGGGATTCATTGGTACCATTAAAACCAGAAGGAAACAAACCTCCTTTATATATAGTACACGGAGCTCATCACAATGTTTTTATATTTAATGACCTGGCCAAGCAATTAGACGATGACCAACCCGTCTACGCACTTCAACCAAAAGGTCTTAACGGCGTTTCGGAACCACATGACTCTATTGATGAAATGGCGGCACATTATGTCTCTGAGATTATAGCATCAAACCCTGAAGGACCTTATGCCCTCGCCGGATTTTCGTTAGGGGGAATCGTAGCTTTTGAAATGGCCAGACAATTAAGGGAACAAGGCAAAGAAGTAAAAATATTAGCTCTCTTTGATAGCTACGTCTTTCCGTACTATTACTATAAAAACCCTTTCAAGAAAAAAGTTGTATCGTTCCTATATCTTTTAGGAAGGGTAACTTTTATCTTCTTGAATATGTTCAGTAGTGCGAAAAATTTTAAAAGAAGGATCCAACTGATAAAGCTCCATGTTTCCGGATTATTCCTACGAATGAAAATCGGTAAGGAAAAACAACATGAAATGCAACATAACCGTTCATTGAAAATGGATACGATGCATAACCAAGCCACTGATCGTTACACGATTGTTCCACAAGATATGGTAGTGGACCTCTTTAGGGCCAAACAGGATATTTATTTCGCGCATGATTATAATTTATTGGGGTGGAAAAATATAGCTAAAAAAGGCATACGTAAACATATGGTACCTGGTAACCATATTGATATGTTCTCGTCGCCTAACGTAGAAGTATTTGCAAATAGCCTACAAGACGTTTTGGACAATTATGATACAGAAAACAAAGAGTAGGTTATTTTGTGGTACAGTAGAGACTCCTATTGATATTACTGCAACTATTTCTGAAAACAAATCTGAAATAAAGCTATTCAAAATAAAACTATCCGACTTTTACGATCGGAGCCCTGACCTGGAAATCTACCTAGATAATGTAGAATTACAGCGTTCACAAAAGTACCATTTTAAAAAGGACAGGAATAGGTTTATTATATGCCGGTCATTCCTTAAACTCTTGTTGGCGGAATATACCAAATTAGACGTTTCACAGATACATATCGACATACACCAAAACAAAAAACCCTATCTCCGCTCCCATCCATCCGTGTTTTTCAATGTTTCCCATACCAATGATTATGGCTTAATTGCAATAGGAAAAAATGCTGTAGGAATAGACGTAGAAAAAATAGATAGGGAAAACGATTTTTCCGAAACTATACCTTATATATTTAATAAAAATGAAGTTCTGGCACTAGAAAGTGCCACGGACAAGCAGAAGTTGTTCTATAAATTTTGGACCCGCAAAGAAGCTATTGTAAAGGCAACCGGAAAAGGTATAGAGGACGATTTTAGACAAATTCCATCTTCCGAAGGGCACCACTTGGTTACATCTCAATTATTGGCGGATATTACCGATCTAACGGTTTTAAGTTTTGATATTAACGAAGAATATATTGGAGCTGTAGCATACGAAGGAAATCATGAAGATATCGTTTCCCTGCAGTACTCACCACTTCCATCCATATCATCGTTTTAATTAAATGCGATTGTCATACTTAACCAGTACATAGTACGCTACTGGCTACTATACAACTTTGGAGTTTCTTAAAAAATATTATTTGGAATCAAATTGCATCTCTATTCTTTTAAAGAATTGGAGCGTGTTTTTAACCCAATATATCTTTAACATCCTATTAACCATCTTTACCCCTAGAATAAGTTTTATTCTCCTTCTTAACTTAGAAAAATAAGGTAACCAAGAACTATTAAAATGGTGAATAGCATAGGTATTCTTTGTAGTATGTATTTTTCCGGTTTCAACATCTTTAGGACTAAAGTACTCACATGGAAACAAATAAAACTTGCTCTCATCATTAATTAACCGATCCACCATACATACCTCCTCTTTTGTCATTGGCACAACCTGTCTTATCTTCTGTAGTTGCAACTTCATAATAGTAGGCATTATCACTATATCCATACTACCATCCTCTTTAACAAAGGATCTGTTGTCATAATACTTTAGACAATGTGCCAACCATTCGGAATTTTTCTCGGCCCCAAATACGGCCGCCTCGATGATATTGGCATACTCCAGTCCGACAAAATAGGGCAAGTGTAACAGGTTATCAAATTTCTTAAGAATTTGGACATCCGTATCTAGATAAATTCCACCATATTTATGCACTGCATACAACCTAACTATATCGCATGCGAAGGCATATTTTTTCTTTTCGAAAGCTTCTTTTGCAAATGGCCATTCTTCCAAATTAAAACGTTCCGTATCCCAAAGCATGAATTCATAATCAGGCAAAAGCGATTTCCAAGATGCTATATTTCTTTTTATGTCTAGTGGAAATTCCTCACCACTAAGCCAACAATAATGAATGATTTTAGGTATCATACATAAATTTTTTTATTGCACTATCGTTAAACTCGGGGGGGACTATGAAATTACCGTTTATAAAGCCATTTATTTAAAATAAACGTTCAACCAATGCTTTTATAAGATGAACTATAGATTCTTTATTCAACACAGTAAAACACACTAACATTTTAAAAATAAACATATTAAAATACTGTATTTCAGCTAATTATATTTCCTACAAAAGAGAAAGAAAAAACACGTACCATAATCCCTTTCTAACTTGAAATAGGACACTTTGCAACAAAAAAAGGCCGTTCAATATACTTGAACGGCCTTTTGAAGAAATTATAATTTATATGAACCTATTGAATAATTAAACGTTTTGAATCTGGCTCGTTGTTTTTGTACAATAACGTTACAACATATACTTCTTTCCTATAAAGACCTGTTGGTATTCGCAATCTATCTCCTTGTAGAACCTCATCGACCATAAATTGTCTAATCAGCCTACCAGCGCTATCATGAATCATAACACCTACTATTTCATCCATATCAAAATTATCTTTCATGATAACCTCTACATATTCGGTAGAAGGATTAGGTGCCAATATAAATTCAAAAGAGGGCTGTTCTAAAGTAACATTTTCTTCTGTTACTGTTATAGCTACGCTTGCTGTCGATTGTAACCCTGCATCATCCGTAACGGTTAAAATCACATCATAAGTGCCAATTACATCGAAGGTGTGTTCTGGATTGGCATCAGAAGACGTTACACCGTCTCCAAAATCCCAATTATATGAAACAATGCCTACATCGTCTGTAGATTGATCACCGGTAAAGGTCACCAACAACGGTGCCTCACCTTCGGTGACATCTGCACTAACTATGGCTATAGGTGCTTCGTTATCTACAACAGTTATTGTAATAGAGTCACTATCCATTAACCCTGCACTATCGGTAACGGTAAGTACTACCTCATAGACACCTGGCTGTGTATACGTATGTGCAGGACTATCTCCTGAATCACTTGTACCATCTCCAAAATCCCATGAATAGGTAACTATACCAACATCATCCGTAGATTGGTCTCCATTGAAAATAATTTCTACCGGTGCCACCCCATTCTGAATATTTGCATCCGCTACCGCCACAGGCGCTTCATTAACATCCACTACCGTAATTGTAGTAGTTGCGGTATCTTCTAAACCTCCTTCATCTGTAACGGTAAGTACCACTTCATAGACACCTGGTGTTGTAAAAGTATGGGTAGGGCTTTGTTCTGTTGAACTGGCTCCATCGCCAAAATCCCACAAATACGATACAATACCCACATCGTCTGTAGACGAACTACCATCAAAATTGACCTCTACCGGAGCTTCTCCTCCCGTATTGTCCGCTATTATACTAGCATAAGGTGCACCATTCACCGTAATGGTCAATGTAGAAGTATCCGACAGTCCACCTGCATCGGTAACCGTTAATTCAACCTCATATTCTCCTGGATTGTTAAAGGTGTGTGAAGGGTTGATTTCCGAAGAAGTATTACCATCTCCAAAATTCCACAAATAACCTATGATACCGTTATCATCCGATGATTGATCTCCTGTAAAATTCACTGATAAAGGTGCATTTCCACTAGTAATATCTGAACTGGCTACAGATTCCGGTGTACCGTTCACTGTAATCAATATAGCATCACTAGTATCGGTATAACCGTCACCATCGGTAACCGTTAATGTAACCGCATATGGTCCACCTGTAGTAAAGTCATACTGAGGGTTCACCTCTGTTGAGGAATCTCCATTACCAAAATCCCAGAGGTAACCTACAATATCATTTTTATCATCAGTAGAGGCACTACCCGTAAATTGCACGGTCAATGGCTCATTTCCACTAATAATATCTGCACTGGCCACAGCTTCCGGTTCAAACCCTGTTGGTAAGAATTGCCATTTATATAGATCACTGCCATCATCTGCATCTACAATTACATTGCCATCTGGTTCTACCGTTAAATAATAGCCGCCAGGGAAGACACTAATGATATAATAGCTACCATCGCCTGCCTCTACCACGTCCCATAACTGGGCGTCATTAAAATTACCGGTATACATCCAAACATTGGCTCCCGCATTTTGGTTTCCTCCTTGTATATCCAATACTAAATTGTCATGGATAGCCTTAATACTATAGAATCCATTTCCATCGGGTACCAGTTCAAAATGTTGATAGCTAGATGCATTATACACGTCTGTCACAAAGTTGGTATCTCTTGTAAGTCCACCATTCTCTGGCATAATACTTAGGGTGTTGCCAACATTTCGTAATCTATAGATTCCTGGTGGCGGTGCCCCATTGTCACCTCCATCATTATCATAATTGGTTCCTTTTATGTCGTCTCCCAATCCTATACCGTAATTAGTATCGGTGACAGGTGCTATAACCGAAACTTCTATGACTACCTCTTGGGCTCCATCCATATCTGCATCATCAACACCTGTAACCGTAACGGTCTGAGGTACATCCCAATTTGTTTGGTCAAAACTCAATTGCGTTGGTGATAAGGTCACCTCATCTGCACCTGATATAGCAGACACCTCAACTGTTACCGCAGCCGTAGGAGCTTCTGTAAGTACTACCGTAAAAGTATCGGTATCACCATCTTCGTCTGTATAAACACCATCCTTATTTATAACTAACCCGTAGTTTGACGAAGGATCTACTTCTTCAAACCTCCATTTAAAAATATCATCGCCATTCTCTACATCAACAATAATATTTCCGTTTGGCTCAATCGCTAAATAATGTCCTCCCATTTCACTAACAATAAAGTAAGTGCCATCTCCTGCATCTTCTAGACTCCATAATTGAGCCGGAGTTCCGTTAGCCGTATATTGCCATATGTTCGTACCTGGGTCTGAACTTCCCAACTCTACATCCATGGCTCTTCCACTGTGCACGGCAATAAGGGAGTACAGCCCATTATCTTCATATACCAATTCAAATTGTTCATGTGCTTGGCCTTGGTACAACCCTTGTTCTATATTTGCCATATTATCGGTATCGGCATTAGCAACTTCTATAGACAAGCCACTGCTCTCATTAATAATTCTGTAAATACCCGGCGCAGGTGGCGCTCCTTCTCCGCCATCGTTATCTTCATTATAACCACCAAATACCTCTACAAAACCGGCATAGGCACTATCACTACGAGGCCCATCAACGGCAATCTCAATATCATAATATTGAACTCCGTCCACATCTGCATCATCTACTCCCGTGACCGTAACTGTTTGTGGAACATTCCAATTCGCGGGCGTAAAGGTCAGTTCTGTATCGGAAAGTGTAAATTCATCGGTAGCTCCCGTGCCGGTCAGTACCAAGACCACGTCTTCTGATGGCGCCGATTTTAAAGCAACATCAAATTCATCGGCAGTACCATCTTCAGAGGTTATAAGTATGTCATCCAATATATCTATACCTATGGTAAAAGGTGCGCTCGTTGGCATAAATTCCCATCGTATACTATCGTCCAATGGATTTTCTACCACCAATACGTTTCCTGTATCGTCTTGTCCCAAATAATAACCCGACAATGTACTTATAATATTAAATGTACCATCTTCTGCATCCACTATTTCCCAAGTCTGTGCAGGTGAACCGTTTCCTGCATACTGCCATACATTAGTGTTTGGATCCAGTTCTCCGTACTGTACATCAAGATACCTGTTTGTACTATTCAATGCTCTTAGGTAATAATATCCTTCAGGTGTTTCTTGTAGCTCAAAATGTTGTTCTGGCAACCCTTCGTAGCTTCCACTAACAACGTTTGCCCCCTGTGAAACACTTCCCTCAAAAATTTGTAGTGTCTCGTTACTACCTCTATTTACAATTCTATAATTTCCGGCAGCAGGTGGTTCGGCCAGCGGTTGCAATTGATTTATCCAATCCATTATCAATTGTGCACCTTCCGTATCTACTTGCCCTTTGGCCAATGGTGGCATCATTACACCTGGGGTAGTACTCTGTACTCTATGGTATAACTGTGATTTTGATGCGTCTCCAGGATATACAATTCGCTCATCCGGGCCTAATCCGACGGACTCGTTCATGCCTGCAGTTAAAAGACCCGTTTGTGCCAAGGTATTGAACAATCTAAGATCAAAATCCCCACGATTTCCAGTAGCAGGCTGGTGACAATAGGCACAGTTATTATCTAAATAAGTACGAGCCTTTTCATCTATGGTTCCATTTACATCGCTCATGGCGACATGTGTCAAGTAATTTGGGGTATCGGTATCTGTAATGTTCTCGTTTAAAATACCCAAAGCACTTAATGTCACCAATTGATTTGCTTCCGTACCACTAGGGTCATGGGTAGAATAATCAAAATTTCTATTTAAAGAACGGGTTCGAGGCCCTAATGTTCCTCCTAAAGCCGGATTATGACACGTAACACAATCTGAATTGGAAGGATACAACCACTCTACATTACGTGTACCACCACCTGCAGCTGCAACCTCAATATTATCTGTTTCGCCTAATGACATGTCCACTAAATCAGCGTCGCTTTGGTCATCTCGCCATTTATAGGTTAGAAAATAGAAGTTGCCATCAGCTCCCTTAATTGAAAATCGGGTCTCTATTTTCTTTGTAATCGTGGGATCATTATCATCGACCGGGTAATCAAAATGTTTTACAAGAATAGACCCTACAGGAAATTCCCAATCGCCGTTTTCTGAAAACTGAATTTGTTCCTCAGGTGTATTGTGCGTACCATCATTGGGTATGGCCATCCATCGTGTTTTGTATGCTCCATCGGACCAGAATGGGTCTACCATCGTATAAGGGATAAAACCTTCTCTTACTGTAAGGTTGTTCATGTCCGTAAAGACCCCTGTATCCGAAAGTTTCTCTGGGGCAGCCTCCAAACTTATAGGGTCTTCTAAACGATACAGCTTAACACCGTTTCCTTGACTTAAAATATAAAGTTCTCCTTGATAATCTTGGCCAAAAGATACAGGCGCATAGGGTGTGAAATTACCCAATACCTGTTTTTCCCCTGTCGCAGTATTCACTTGCCAAATCGTCTTTTTAGCATAATCGGCACAAATATATTTACCTTGCAAACTAGGCATATCCGATCCATTATATACATAACCACCAATAATGGAGCTGGCTTCCGTTCTCTGAAATTCCACCAAGGGTTCCTCATGTGGCATATTGTTGTACAACTGTGCAACACAACTTGTTTTCGGACCTAAAGTTGCCTCATACAAGGGCCAGCCATAATTTTTACCTTTAGACAGTACATTAATCTCTTCGTGGGTATTCTCCCCTACTTCACCAATATAAAAAGTACCTGTAGCCCTATCTTTAGTCATTCTATGCGGGTTACGGTGCCCCAAAGAGTAATACTCTTCAAAGTTATCTCCGGTAAGGCTCGGAAAAGGATTGTCGTTAGGAATCCAATAATACTGACCCGAAAACTCATCGGCTTCACCTGCCCCAGGAGAAGAGAGCGTTCTTATCGGCGCATGACTCTTCGCTGGATCCATATCCACATCGATCCTCAACACTCCACCATCTAAATTCTCTGCAATATCCTGGGCATTTATATAAGCAGCTTGATCACCGGTAGATAGGTATAAAAACCCATCATCGCCAAATTCCATACCACCACCACGGTGTGTGGTATTGTACATTCTTCTCTTTATCATGGTAACCTTTGACCCAGGTACATAATTCAATGTAGTTGGATCCACCTCAAAACGTTCTAAATAAAGATAATTACCCTGAAAGTTTTCAACTCCACAAGAAAATCCTAAAGGACCATCCAATTCGTTATTTCCTGAATCACTTGTATAGTATACAAAAAAGTAATTTTTACCTGTCGTTCCAAAATCAGGATGTATGGCCAGTCCCAAGAAACCACCATCCCACACAACACCGACTTCCGCAGAAAGGTCCACCAATAAATTTTTATCTGCAGTGTTATCAACGTTGGGGAACCAATACACCTTACCGTCCCTTTGCCCGACTACAATTCTATTTTGCCCCGGTACAATATTAAAGTTCAAGGGAGTATCGAAATCCAAATTCGGAAATGCCACTTCATAAGGATCGGTAGCCGTTCCTGCAGGTGAAAAAGCAGTATCCGTAAAAGGATCAAAAGGCTCAGCTTCCGTTAACCCAGGACCAAAAAACATTGGTCCAAAACCCATGATCAAGGCTGCAGAACCAATAATACCTGAGGTAAGCAATAGATTCTTAAACGATTTTGCCTTAGTTGCGTAATTTTTCTTCATCATAATATTTTATAACGTGCGGTGTGCAATTTGTACTACAAAAAAAAAGCTTTATCACTAAGTGACAGATTAATATCGTTCAAAAGCCATATAAACACGTTTATTTTACGGGCTCCAAATTTACTTTATCCATGAAGTAAAGAGAAACCCTATTAGATTAAAAAAAACTACTTATCAACAATATTATCAAATAGGATGCGTTTTGAAATTGGAAATGGAGGAATGGCAGAGTGGTCTAATGCAAATAACAATGTATTTTGTTATTGAGGTTAACGCCTCCGAGGGTTCGAATCCCTTCTTCCTCCGCTAAAAAAGGCCTGTTTTTATACAGGCCTTTTTACTTTGTTTTAATTCCCCCAAAAAACCTTCTTACAAGTAGATAATCGATAATTATATCGACTTGGACAAATATTAGGCACTAGCCATTGAACTTCAATTATAATTAAAGAACTTTATACCAAATTTATTTTAAGAAAAATGTCTGAAAAAATTGCATTTGTAGGCGCCGGAATAGCAACTAGCTATACTTTGATTCCTTTTTTAGAGAGTTTGTCCACTAAAAAAACGGATAAAAAAATTGAACTTTTCATCATTGATAAGAGTCAAGATTTTTTTAAGGGAATGCCTTATGGCAATCGTTCGGGAAAATCGGTTCTTTTAATACAGGATCTTAAAAACTTTATTACCGAGCCACATAGAACACACTTTAAGAATTGGCTGAACGCCAATATAGATGCTCTTTCAGAAGAGTTTATGAAAAATGGTGGCCAGTATGCCACACAGTGGGTAGAAAAAAATAGTCCCTTATACAAAAAAGACCAATGGGACGATTTATACATTCCACGGTTTTTTTTCGGTAAGTATATAGATGAAGAGGTCCGCAAACGTTTGGATACATTAGTTGCTTCGAACAAAGTAAGCATTACATATGTTCAAAAAGAAACAGTAGCCATTAAAAAAAATGATGATAAATTTCACATAGCTTTTGATGACGCCACTGCAATCGAGACAGACAAAGTAATATTATCCATAGGTTCCCTTCCTTATAAAAAACTGTATAGCGACACTATTAAAAACAATAATACGGCACTATACATCAAAGAACCGTACGGCGTGGGCATGGAAGAAAACATGAACCAAATCGCCAACTTCATAAAAAATAGAAAAAAACAGGGGCTAAAAACCAAGATTGCCGTTCTTGGAGCCAATGCAAGTGGCTTGGAAATGATTTATAAAATCTGTGACAAACTACCAATTAACGAGTATGATACAACTTTTAAAACCCTATCGTCGCATGGCGTAATGCCCGACGGAACTTTTGATGCGGAAAAAGCCAAGCACTTTAAGGCCAAACACCTACAATCTTTGGCCGAAGCCGATAATTTAAGTGCCAGTGCAATTGCAGAGGCCGCCCATAAAGATATTGACGAAGCAGAAAAAATAGGACTGGGTGCAGCAACAACTGTGGGTATAATTTCTAAAGGTTTTGGAGCTTTATTACCAAAATTAAGTAAAGAAGAACTATTGAACTTTGCCTGTTTTCATGGCAACCAAATAGGTAGAAGACAGCGTTGTGCAGGTAATCATTACCTATCGGTAGTAGAAGAATTGACCAATCTTAAAAGATTTGAACATTTAAAAGGACGCTTTGTTGGATTAACGGAAAACCAAGATGGCCTGTCCATGAAGTATAAAACCGGCGAATCGTCCGATTCCAAAGAAAGTACCGAAAATTTCAATATTGTGATTAATTGTCTTGGAAGCGTTAACTTAACTGCTGACGACCTATCGCCCTTTCTTAAAAGCCTTGTTAACGAGGGGCTTTGTAGACCCAACCCTTCCAAAATAGGGTTTCATGTAGACGAAAATATGCAAGCTTCAAAAAACTTGTTTATTGCCGGCCCTTTATTGGCAGGTAACCAAATAGAAGACAAAATTTTCTGGCACTTAGAGCATTGCGCTAGAATAATTTGGTCCAGTTCGGTATTGTCAAAAAAACTGATGACATCTATTTAATTTATTGACATACTTCCTTTTATCGGTTAATTTTTAGGTGTTTTAAATCAAATAGGTTCAAGAATGAACTGTATATTTGGGACCGATAAAAAACGATTGCATGTCCCCGAATAAGAGTATTTTAAATTTAATAGTTTTATTTGTATTTTTTTCAATCAACTTGGCAACCAGTCAAGTGTCTTACGAAAACGCTTTTCCTAACCTAAGTTTCAATCTTCCGGTAGAAATACAAGCATCGATAGACGGCACAAACCGCCTATTTGTGGTAGAGCAACCTGGAGTTATCAAAGTATTTCCTAATTCACCTACCGCTAAAAACGATGATGTAGCGACGTTTTTAGACCTATCGGAAAAAGTAGCCTACAGCTCTGGACAAGAAATAGGTCTTTTAGGTATGGCTTTCCATCCAGAATACACAAAAAATGGTTATGTGTTTATCTATTATATCGACAGACCTTCCAACTATAGAATCAATATCGTCAGATACACCATCTCTAGCAGTAACCCCAATATGCTGGACCCCAACAGTGAATTCATTATCGCCAGGTTTACAAAAAATCAATCCGACTCTAATCATAACGGTGGTAAAATCTCATTTGGTCCCGATGGTTACCTTTACGCCTCTATAGGTGACGGCGGAGGCGGAGGCGACCCTCAAAGAAACGGACAAAACCTAGAGACCGTCTTTGGGAGCATATTGCGTATAGACGTAGATATTAACGGGGACAACCCAATTGAAACAAACCCTGAAGAACCGGAT
This sequence comes from Maribacter sp. MMG018, assembly GCF_018100785.1. Lineage (GTDB taxonomy): Bacteria > Bacteroidota > Bacteroidia > Flavobacteriales > Flavobacteriaceae > Maribacter. The sequence continues at coordinate 99,332 of NZ_JAGJEC010000003.1, forward strand.
GGCAATTACGAAATACCTAGCGACAACCCTAGAGTTGGTTTATCCGGATTGGATGAGATATACGCATGGGGCATTAGAAATACATGGAAATTTTCATTTGACGAACAGGGTAGGTTATGGGGAGCTGACGTGGGACAAAACGTTTATGAAGAAATAAATTTGATTGCCAAAGGTGGTAATTATGGATGGAACAAATATGAAGCCAATAGCCAACCCAGTTATGGATCTAGCACCTCTTTGATAACAACACCAGAAATAGCACCTATCTTTTTCTATGACCATAGCGCAGGTGATGTTTCTATTACAGGAGGATATGTATATAGAGGTTCCCTGTCCGCTTCCGATTTACAAAACAAATACATATATGCCGACTATGTGTCCGGAAGGGTCTGGGCACTGGAATATGATGAAGCAAACGGAACTACTGACAACCAATTGTTATTTAGAACCAATGGTGAACTTATTTCCTCGTTTGGAGAAGATGAATATGGAGAATTGTATTTCTCCGGATATGGTTCGTCTGCTAAAATATATAAATTGACAGCAGAAAGTAGTGGTCCGGGAGTAACTCCGGTAAACGGTATCGGTAACTGGAAAAAAATATCATCGGGAATAAACGGTACCATAGAAACCATGGTAGAGTCAGAAGATGGAAGTATATATGTTGGTGGATCATTTACAAATGCCGGAGGTGTAGATGTTTCCAATCTTGCCATTATTAATGCAGATGGTAATTGGGAATCTTTTGCAGAAGGAAGTAATGGAACAATATACTCACTGGCTATTGCCGACAATGGAGATATTTTTGCAGCTGGGGATTTTACACAGATAGGAGGCACAAATGCAAACAATATCGCCTATTGGAACGGTTCTGACTGGTATACCTTGGGAGACGGAACCAATGGACCTGTAGCCAAAATAGCCTTTGATGCCACAGGAACACTGATTGTTGGTGGGGTCTTTACAACAGCTGACGGCATTACCGTAAACAATATTGCCCAATACAAAGATGGCTTGTGGAGTGCCTTGACCGATTCTTCAACGGGTATTATAGGCACAAATAACGAGATCAGGGCCATCGCTTTTGACGAGAACAATACGTTATATGTTGGAGGAAACTTTGATACGGCCGGGGGAAATGAAGCTGCTCGAATTGCACAATGGAACGGATCAAACTGGTCTGGTTTAGGAGCCGGCACCAGTGGATTTGTACAAGCCATAGTAGTACATGAGAACTATATTTATGCAGGAGGAAATTTTGCCTTATCCGGTTCACAAACCGTAAATAGAATTGCGAGGTACAATAGAACTACACAAGTCTGGGAACCCTTAGGAAACGGTTTAAGCGGAAATGTTAATGATATGACATCGGATGACAACTATATATACGTCGGAGGTAGTTTTGAAACCGCTAGTGATGACATAAACAATAATAAAATAATGATGAACACAGCCCGATGGAGTGTTGCCAATGGGTGGGAAGCCTTAGGCCCCAAAACAAATGTCGGGGTAGACAATAGGGTGAACTCTATACTATTTACCAAAAACAACACACAGCTTATAGTAGGTGGTAATTTTACGGCGGCCGGCGGTAATCCAACAAACAATATAGCCGTTTGGTCTGAAACTTTTTGTACGGAAGACAGCATAATAACCGAATATCGAATAAACGGGGAATCCAATAGTGGCAGTAATAATATTATAGTAAAAGAAGGAAGTGAGGTAGTTTTAAGTTTATTGCCCAACAACATTTCGTTTGACCTTACGCTACCTGACGGAACTATCGTTAACGGAGAATACACAATTGACACTATATCGCCAGAACAATCAGGAACGTATATCTATACTACGGAAATAGGATGCACCAAAAGCTTGGTAATTACAGTAGGTAACGACCAAGACAATGACGGAATCATAGATGCAAACGACATTTGTCCAAATACTCTAGAAGGGGAAACAGTTAATGAAAATGGTTGTTCGGCAAATGATTTTTCCGTCGATCAATTTCAGATTACATCCACAGGAACATCTTGCATCGGCTCAAACAACGGTTCTGTATATATAGAAGCAAAAACAGCTAATGATTACATCGCCAATCTAAGTGGCCCAGAAGGTGAAGCTTCCTTTCCTTTTTCTAAATCTTTGGAAATTTCAGATCTACAAAAAGGAACATACGATCTATGCATAACACTAGGTCCTACTTCTAACTATCAAAGTTGTTCTAAAATTATTATTACCGAACCCGACCCACTTGAAGTACAACTAGATTTTAATTCATCTACCAACAGTGTCACTTTAAAAATGAAAGGTGGCACGGAATACACCATTGATATAAATGGAAAGAGCACACATTACACCGATAAAGAAGAATTAAACCTTTTGCTACACGAAAATGTCAATAACATTACTGTTTTTTCAGACCAACCTTGTCTAGGAAAATTTGAAGAAACCGTAATTTTAGAAAATTCCTTTTTGGCATATCCCAACCCAGTAGAAAACAATCTTACCATAGATTTAAAACCACTAACCTCTACATGGGTCGAAATAACTATTTTTACGGAAACAGGTGTATTATTGAGCTCTAAAAAATACGAAGTAGACCAAACGCCGGTAACATTGGATACTAGCTCATTTGCTTCGGGTATATATATATTAAGATTAAAGAACGAAAAAATGAATGAATCTTTCAAACTGGTCAAACTATGAAAAAAGGTTTCGTGTTCATTTTATCCGGATTTATATTTAGTTCATGCAGTCCCGATTTGGATGTATTGGAATATACCAAGGCCAATATTAGCATAAATCTTGTTTTTCCTGAAAAGGATTCAGAATGTACCGAAGGTTCCCCTGTCTCCGACACACAAAGTGAAGTAGTTTTTGAATGGACCGATGAAAGGTCATCTGAGCCATATACAGTACATCTTACAAATATTTCCAATTCTGAAACAGTATTGATAGAGAGTGAAAGTACAGAAATACCTATAGTATTAGAAAAAGGCACACCCTATTCTTGGTATGTTACCGGAAAATATAATACCAGTAGCGATGTTTGGACCTTCTATAACGAAGGTAACGGCATTGCGTCTTTTATTCCTTTTCCCGCCTCTGCCCTATCCCCTATTTCCGGCGCTTCTATTTCTAGAACAAGTACCACCGTAAACCTAAGATGGAACGCAGAAGATTTGGATAATGATATTGTTGGCTACGACCTTTATTTTGGGGAAAGCACCGACCCCGAGTTACTAATTTCAGATATAGAAACCTCTAGCTATAGTGGAATACCGGTTACATCAGGAAAAACATATTATTGGAAGATAGTTACTAGGGACAGTATAGGAAACGAATCCACTTCTGCCATTTTTTCTTTTTCAGTAGGATAAGGGCCACCAATATTACTTACCAAAACATAATAAAAAAAATCCCGCTCAATTAAGAGCGGGATTTTTTGTCACTTATACTTTGGTTCATAAAACCTACTAAAACTCCAGAACTATAAATTCTGATCTCCTATTTACTTTGTGCTTTTCTTCTGGACAATATGTATTGTCATCACACTCATTCAATAACTGACTTTCACCATAAGCCTCGGTCGCCAATCTACTAGCTTCTACACCGGCTTTGACCAAATAATCTTTGGTGTTATCGACCCTTCTTTGTGATAGCCAATCATTATATTTAGAGGTACCTCGAGAATCTGTATGCGAAGTAATTTTAATTTTCAACTCCGGATTTTCATCAAGTATTGTTTTAATTTGATCTAAAACACCTTTAGATTCCCTAGTTATAGCAGAGGAATTTAGGTTAAAATAAACCAAGCCACTGTTTTTTATTTGATCTTCGATAGATTTTCTTCTAGCATTTTCAGCATCTTGTTTTGCTTTTTCAGCAGCGGCCAAAGCAGCGGCTTCCTTCTCCTTTTTCAATCTTTCCGCTAATAAAGCTTCTTCTTTCAATCTATTTACTTCAGCTATCGAATCTTGCTGACGTTGTCTTTCTGCCTCGATAGCGGCCATCAGTTCTTTCTTCTCCTCCCCTTTTTTCGAGAGCCCTTTTTCTATACCAAATTGGTATACGACCCCAGCTGCATGTTGAATGTGATTAGTAGCACCATCACCTTTACTCATGGCCCATTTACCGGAAGAATTGAAGTCCAATCCCCATCGATCAGAAATCCAAGTTCTGAAACCGACCACGGCATTGTAGGTACCACGCCCAAGATTGTTCGCGTCCGTGTAACCGGCACCAATTCCTACATAAGGATCAAACCAACCGGTCTCTCCTATAATCTTATTTAAGTCATAAGTAACTCTAGCGTCTATTGCATAATAATCGCTATCTTCTAAATTAACTACCCCATCTATTATCTTGCCTTCCTTGTACTTGTTTATAGTACCTATGGCCTCAAGCCCTAGACCATTTTTAAAATATCTGCCAATACTGATTCTTGACGGGTAAGGCAACATATTCCATTCATCACTGACGTTGAAAAGTCCGTCGAATACATTCCCCGAATCATCAACGGCATTAAATCCTATACCAAACATCCATGAGCTTTGAACAATACTGTCCTTAGCCGTAATCTCCAATTCTTCTTGGGCAAAAGTGGTATTGACCAACACACATACCAAAAAGAAACTCAATAAAATCTTAATTTTCATATATTATAATTTGGGTATTGAAATGTAAAATTACTACAATGGTTTTAGATTATAAAAAAAGTACTTTGTAAGGTAAGTATTATCGATTGATAGATGTATTCGTATAATTTACCGACGAAACTTACTGGAATTTAACAACCTTTTGGGTCTTAGGAAGTTTGTACATGACAAAAGGAGTGATTACCGCCCCTTTTAAATTAGACAAAGTCATTCTTTCCTTCTTTAAAAAGATACTTTGATCTGTGGTATTTTTAACGGACAACCTAAGTTTTGAAGAATCTTTATTTCCACCGCACCACACTATTACCATCTCTTTTTTGAAATCGACTTCAGGAATAGGCAAACCTGGCTTTCTTGTTCTATTTACTTTTCCAAAAAACTTTTCTAACTCATTTTGGTCATTTATGGTAAGAAATTCCTCTTCATCTTGCCCACTATAGTTGTCCTCTATAAGCAATGTTAGCTGCATTGTATCGGTATTGGCACTTTTAATCTGATCCTGACTTTTACAAGAAACTATTGAAATAACAAATAAAGAACACGCAAGTATACTCTTAAGCATTTTTAAACCTTCTTTTGTAAGCCCTTTCATAAACCTCTTCATACAAAGGCAATACTTTAAGTATATCGAACTTCTCCGCTTCTTTTACAGCATTTTTCTTAAACTTCTCAAGCGTAGCGTCATCCTGTAAGATAGAAATGGCCTTAGAGGCCATATCCTCAATATCACCAATATTGCTCAAATACCCCGTAACACCTTGTATATTAACCTCTGGTATTCCACCGGTATTACTAGAAATAACAGGAACCTTGTTTATCATAGCTTCCAAAGCCGCCAAACCAAAACTCTCTGTTTGCGAGGGAAGCAAGAACAAATCGGAGAAACACAGAATCTTATCTATCTCATTACTGTTGCCTAAAAAGATAACCCTATTGGAAATCCCTAAATCTTCACATAGTCTTTCCGCTCCTTCTTTCTCGGGTCCTTCACCGACCATAATCAGCTTCGCCGGAACTTTCTTCTGAATCTCATTAAAAACCTTAATGACATCAGGAATTCTTTTTACTTTTCTAAAATTACTGATATGGGTAACGATACGTTCATCTTCTTTGGCCATATTCGAACGCTGGCAATCTGTAAAAGAAGTATTGTATTTTTTCTTATCTATAAAATTAGGAATTACCTCAATCTCTTTTTTTATATCAAAAGTTTCTAAAGTACCCTGTTTTAAACTCTCTGACACAGAGGTTACCACATCGGATTGATTAATGCTAAAAGTAACCGCCGGCTTATAAAAAGGATGTTTTCCTACCAAGGTTATATCGGTACCATGAAGTGTGGTGACCATAGGTACATACATACCTTCTTCCTCTAACATTTTTTTTGCCATATAACCTGCATATGCATGTGGAATGGCATAATGCACATGTAATAGATCTATATTATAAAGCTTAATGGTATCTACCAATTTACTGGAAAGCGCAAGCTCATATGGTTGGTAGTGAAATAATGGATACTCGGGAACGTGAACCTCATGAAAATAAATATTATTGTTCAGAAGTTCTAATCTTACCGGCTGCCTATAAGTGACAAAATGAACCTCGTGCCCCCTATTTGCTAGGGCAATACCCAATTCTGTGGCCACTACCCCACTTCCGCCAAAGGTAGGATAACATACTATTGCAATTTTCATAGTTACAAAACTACTCTTTAATTTACAATGGAGTCGTAAATAGCTTGTTGAATCCTAGTTCTTAACCCAGATTTAACTAAAAGTGTATTGGATGCGGTAGGGTATGTTCTGTTCGACAAAAAGACGTATACGATCTCTTCTTCTGGGTCTGCCCACGTATATGTACCCGTAAAACCGCTATGTCCAAAGCTTTTCCTAGAAACACATCCGCAAGTAGGACCGCTATGTTCTAGTTGCGGTTTATCAAAGCCAACGCCCCTTCGTACATTTTTATCGCAAAAATAGCAGGTATTGAATTTTTTTACCGTTCTGGACTCAAAAAACCTTGTTCCTCCATAATATCCATTTTGCAAATACATCTGCATAATTTTCGCAATATCGTTGGCATTGCTAAACAACCCCGCATGGCCACCTATTCCTCCTTGCATGGCAGCTCCCATATCATGAACGTACCCTTGCACCGTCTGGTACCTATAGTAATCATCTTCTTCGGAAGGAACTATTTTGTTCTTCGGAAACTTCTCCAACGGATTATAGGTCGTGTAGTTTGCACCAATTCTTTTGTACAGAAAATCATCGGCCAATACATTCAGTTTTTTACCGTAGGTATCTTCGATGTACTTCTTCATTACATAATAAGGAACATCGCTGTAACGATATCTGTTCGACTTTAAATCTTGACGACCAATGCGATTATATATCGAATCGTTGTAAGCATCCATTAAATACAGATGATCCGCCACTTTAACCGAAAATCCGGGTGTCGGCTCACTTCTGTAAAATTCTTTCGACGGTTTTCTTTCCTTATCGAGCGTTCGTACATAAAAAGGAATCCACGCTGGTAATCTACCATAATGAGAAAGAGCCTTTAATACCGTTACATTTTTTATTTCCGTATTGGAATAATCGGGAATAAGTTCTTCAAATGTATCGTTCAAAGCTATTTTTCCTTCCTCTTCCATTTTCATGACCATAGGTAAGGTCGCCAATATTTTTGTCAAGGATGCCAAATCGTAAATATTATCGTTGGTGATTTTTGTATTGGCATCATACGTAGGTTTTCCGAAGCTCTTGTTATATACCACTTTCCCCTTTCTTGCCACTAAAACTTGGGCCCCCGGAAACATAAGGCTATCAAGACCTTGCTGTACCAATCTATCAACTTCTTTTAAGCCCTTGGTACTCAGCCCTACCCGCTCAGGAATACTATACCCTAATCTTTTCAACGGTTTTATCTGAACCCCACTACCAACCTTAAAATCGGCATTTGCGGTTACAGGCAACTTACCTATGGCCGGAATGGCACCAAAAAGCAATTCTGCCGTTTTTGCTTGGGCTATTTTACTGTTCTGATACGATACCACTACGGCATCAATATTCTGAAAGGTAGAAATAGCGGATAGCGCATAAGGTTTAGCAAATACACATAAAATAAGGTTTGATGTTCTAAGGTTAGAAATTTCCTGTAACCATGATAGCTCCCTATCGGAAAACTTATACGATTTCCATGGGCTATCATTACTTTTATGATGTCCTATAATCACCAAATTATAATTCGATAACTGGTTCTTTATCTCGGTAATATTATTACCGTTTATTTGCGTTACCTCGGCATACTTGTTCAACTCGTTAAAAAAGGTATCGTTGGGTGCATCGCCAAACTTCACATAAGCAATTTTCTTGTTCTGCAAATTTTTGATTCCTATCAGATCAAATTTGTTCTTTACGACGGTAATCGCATTTTCTATAGCCTCTTCATATATGAGGTCATCTTCCAGAGAATTCAAATCCTCATAAAGATTTTTAATTTTAATAGGATGATAATCATGGAGCCCTACCTTGTATTTGGACATCAAGATTTTCTTTACGGACAATGACAATCTCTCTTCACTAATTTTACCGTCATTGTACGCTTTTATCAACTTGTTTTTTGCCTCCGACACATTCTCCGGCATCAAAAGAATATCGTTTCCGGCCATAAAAGCGGCCAACTCCACATCGCCATCAGTACCAAATTTAGAAGCGCCTTTCATGTTTAATGCATCTGTAAACACCAAGCCTTCAAAACCCAATTCTTCTTTTAAGATCCCCGATATAATTTGTTCCGACAATGACGACGGCAAACCTTCTTTTATCTCTAAGGCGGGCACTTCTAAATGCGCTACCATTACACTACTAAGTCCTTGATCTATTAACTTTTTAAACGGATAAAGCTCTAAGCTATCCAATCGCTCTCTGGAAAATGGTATCAAAGGCAAATCTTTATGGGAGTCCACAGCGGTATCACCATGACCCGGAAAATGTTTACCGCTAGATAATACCCCGGCCTTTTCCATACCCTTCATAAACGCAATGCCTTTATTGGTTACGACCTCTCTGGTTTCCCCGAACGATCTATTTCCGATTATCGGATTTTTAGGGTTTGTATTGATATCTATATCTGGAGCAAAATTAATGTGAACACCCAAGCGTTTTGCATGTTGCCCTATCCTATACCCTACTTTTTCTACGATATTATCATCTTGTATGGCCCCTAAAGTCATGTTCCATGGAAAAGCATAGGTAGAATCTAAGCGCATTGCCAATCCCCATTCCGCATCCATACCGACCAATAATGGTATTTTAGAAACCGCCTGAAATTCGTTGCTTAATCTAGCCTGCCTTACAGGTCCTCCCTTCGAAAAAATAACACCACCGATCTGATGTGTCTTAATAAGTTCTTTTATTTTGTTGGCGTTCGATGTCTTTTGGTCAGAGGTTACACTAACCATAAACAGCTGTCCTATTCTTTCTTCTAAAGACATTCTTTGGTACTGCTCATTTACCCATGTTGCCTGGGCAAGGCTGTCTTCACTAACCAAAGGATTTTGTCCAAAAAGATTAAAAAAACCAAAAAATGTTATGATGCAAATTATATAAGGGCGCATGTAATTTGAATGTATGGAAATAACTTAAAAGCCCGAAAATTATTGCATTTCACCGATAAAACCTAATAAAAGTGGTGTTTAACAAAACATTGGCACTACAAAAAACGAGCGTGCCAACTTTCGGATGCAGGCACCTCCCAATGCTCTTTATACTCTCCTTTTGTAGCTACAAGGTTATTAAAAACAATCGTATTCTTCGAAATTGCTTTTTGTTTCGCCATTGCCTTAAAGTCCAACAATGTCTTGTAGGCCACATATTCACCTTGCTTATAAGACACGTTCATCTTATCCAACAGTTCTACGTTGTATTTCTTTTCAAGGGCCTGTATAAAATGAACCGAGGCATCAATGGAACAACCGGTGGCCGCTTGGTTTCTTTGATCTAGGGCAATGACCAAAAATCTATTATATCTTATCTCATAACCTGCCTCCAAATCTTTACCATGAGCGGTCCAATTTTCGATAAATGCATTCAACTCTTCTTTTATCTGAACCAATTCTTCTGGGGTAAAACTTCTATTCGCCTGGTAAATCCATACTCTTGAACTATCCGACAATGTATCAAAATCCACTAACATTATTCCTCCTATATTTTAATATTTGTAATATCCCTTTTTTTTTCAATTCAAGAAAGAACCTATAAATCCTGAGCATTGGCAATTAACTCGGCTATATCCAAAACTGCTATCGATGCTTCTTTTTCTTTGCTCTTTACACCATCGGTCATCATCGTATTACAAAACGGACAACCAGCGGCTATAATCTCGGGTTTGGTTTCCAATGCCTGCTCCGTTCTTTCTACGTTTACATCCTTATCTCCTTTTTCCGGCTCTTTGAACATTTGAGCACCTCCGGCACCACAGCAAAGCCCTCTTTGCTTACAGCTTTTCATTTCTACAAGCTCGGCATCCAGTTTTCTTATAAGGTCTCTAGGTGCTTCATACACATTGTTGGCCCTACCTAAATAACAAGGATCATGATAGGTAATACGTTTACCTTTATAACTACCACCTTCCATTGTAATACGGCCTTCTTCCAACAACTGTTTAAGAAACTGGGTATGGTGTACCACTTCATAATTACCGCCAAGCCCCGGATATTCATTTTTAAGCGTGTTAAAGCAGTGCGGGCAGGCAGTAACTACCTTTTTTACCTCATAAGCGTTCATCACCTCTATATTGGTAACCGCCTGCATTTGGAACAAAAATTCGTTACCGGCCCGTTTTGCCGGGTCACCGGTACAACTTTCCTCTGTTCCCAAAACTGCAAATGACACATTTGCCTTGTTCAGTATTTTAACAAAGGCCTTGGTTATCTTTTTGGCCCTATCGTCAAAACTTCCTGCACACCCCACCCAAAAAAGCACTTCTGGCTTTTGGCCCGAAGCGAACATTTCTGCCATTGTAGGCACATTCAATTCACTTGCCATTTCATTGTTTTTTTTAAGATTCTTTGCTCCAGTTTAGACGATCCAACTGATTAAAAGGCCAGGGAGCTCCATTATTCTCTATATTGCCCATCATATTATTTAGGTCAGAAGGGGCAGCAGACTGCTCCATAACAAGGTATTGCCTCATATCCATTATAATGGATAACGGATCTATACTTACAGGGCAAGCTTCTACACATGCATTGCACGAAGTACATGCCCATAACTCCTCTCGGGTTATATAATCGTCTAAAAGTTGTTTTCCGTCCTCTTTAAACTCACCCTTGTTCTTATCCATGATTTTACCCACTTCTTCCAACCTATCACGGGTATCCATCATTATCTTTCTAGGCGACAATTTCTTTCCGGTCAAATTAGCGGGACATTCACTTGTACACCGACCACATTCGGTACAAGAATAAGCATTTAAAAGCTGTACCCAATTTAGGTCCGTAACATCAGACGCACCAAATTTTTCAGGTTCGGCAGCATCTTCGGCAGGCGCCGCGAAGGGATCCGCAGATGGGTCCATCATCAACTTAACCTCATTGGTAACCGATTCTAAATTCTTAAACTGGCCTTTAGGCGTTAATTTACCATAAAACGTATTCGGAAAGGCCAAAAGAATATGTAGATGTTTTGAATAATATAGGTAGTTAAGAAAGAACAATATCCCAACAATATGCATCCACCATGTAATCCTTTCCAATAAAATTAAACCAGAAATGGACATGTCTCCGAACAATTGAGAAATGTATTGACTTACCGGAAACGAACCGGCCTGTACATAATGGTCTGCACCCAACTGCTGCAATTGAAAATCTGCAGCGTTCATAGTAAGGAACAAGAGCATTAAGACAAATTCTATATACAAGATCAGATTTCCATCCATCTTGGGCCATCCTTTCATTTCGGGCTTAAAAAAACGCTTTAACCGAATAATATTTCTACGGATCCAAAAAATGGTAACGGAAACGATTACCAGCAAGGCTAAAATTTCGAATGAAGCGATCAAAAAATCATATACACCACCCAAGCCTGCAAAAACCCTATGAGTACCAAAAATACCATCAATGATTATTTCCAACACTTCTAGGTTGATAATGATAAAACCTAGATACACTATAATATGTAATATGCCCGGAACAGGGCGAACGACCATTTTTGTTTGCCCCAAGGCAATTCGGGCCATATTAGCCCATCTCTGAGACCGGTTATCACTGACATCGACATCCTTACCTAAAAGAATGTTTCTTCTTAAACGAAAAATATTTCGAGTAAAGAACCCTATTCCTATCGCAAGAACGACAACAAAAAGAAAATTAGGTAAATATTGCATAACAACTATTCTATTTTATCTGCTGGATCTTCTTCGGGAACCTTATAATCTTTCTGTTTTTTACCAAAGACAGATACATTAACATAACGTTTTGGGTTTAACCTAAAATCTTGCAACAACAAATCCAACTCCCTTGAAGCATTATTTAAACTTACGTACAGCTCTTCATCTTTCATCAACTTGCCCAGAGTACCATCGCCTTCGTCAATTTTTGACATAATACCATTTAAACTGGCCATTGTAGATTCTAAGCTAGATAGTGTTCTACCTAGACCGGCATTGTTCAGCGTGTCGGAAAGTTCTGCAAAATTATGGGTCAATCGTTCAAAATTATTTAAAGAACTATCTAGTTTGCTCTCATTGTTTTTTAAAATATCATTCAATACCCTTGCACTTCCGTTAAGACTTACCATTAGCTCGCTCAGCCCATTAATGGCCTTTCGTAAATCTTGCTTTGTATTACCGCTTAAGACATCGTTTACATTTATAAGAACAGAATCTGCATCGCCTACGGCAGATTCGAACTTTTTAAACAAGGGGGTAAGTTTTTGTTGTGCGAGTTCTGTTAGGCCAGGCCTGGTCTGTGTGTTTAGGGTATCTCCAGACTCAATGGTGCGGGCACCATCAAAAACAGGTGTTATCTGTAGTCCTTTACCTCCGATAATACCGGTATCGTACAACTCTACGGTACTGTTCTTAGAAAATTCAAAATCACTGCTCACCGTAAAGGTGACCATAAGGTTTCCCTTTGCATCAAGAAACTTTATATCATTTACCTTTCCTACCCCAAAGCCGTTTATAGAAACCACGGTTCCTACTTGCAAGCCCCCAACATCGGGGTATATGGCATACAATGTCTTACTGTTGTCAAAAAGTGGAGTGGACTTTAAATAACTAAACCCCAATATGAATAAAAGTATTCCTCCAATTACTATAATTCCGGTTTTAATTTCTCTGGATAGTTTCAAGTAATCAGTTTTACGGTTAACAACAAAATTAGAAATAAATATTATATCAGGGAGATTTATTGCAAATCGTCTTGCAGCTCTTTTGGAACAGCTACCCTTTCTCCGTTCTCATATGCTACAATATAGGCGGAAGGATACCCTGTTCTGGCCGCTTTAGCTTGCATCATCTTAGCTTCCCTATAAGAACGTGTTTCTCCATACATGTATCTATAAAGATTCTTATAAGGCTCTTTTGAAAGTTGTGATAGGCCTTTAAAATTTTCTGGCTCCAAGGACAAATTTTTACCACTTGCCATTAACTGGACTTTAAAAATCACTTTCTGATTATTGGAACTCTCCGATGCATCGACCTTCTTTTCCTTTTCTATCACTACAACCTCCTTCACCTCTTCCTTTTTGGGAAGCTTTTTCTTTATATCATCGTCTATGGCCGGTTTTGGCTTACTTTCCTGCACTACCACTGCCACAATCTCTTCCGCTTTTTTCTTTTCTTCGGGTGTTTTCTGAGGCTCTTCTATTTCCGGAGCCGAAATTTCAGAACCAACAAGAGAACTATTACTTGTTGTTTCGTCTTTATATTTAAGAATGGCATCCGCTATCGCAGCTCCCATTTCCGATTGTCCTTTTTTCGAATTTAGATAAGCCCCTTCTTCTTTATTGGTCAAAAAACCGGTCTCTACCAACACACTGGGCATAAAGGTTTGGTGCAATACAATAAAACCGGCCTGTTTCACCTTGCGGTCATTACGCTTTAACCTACCGGACATATTTTCTTGTATTTTTTTTGCCAACGCAATACTTTGGTCTAAGAATTCTTCTTGCATTATGGTAAGTCCGATAACCGATTCTGGAGAGTTGATGTCGTAATCGGCATAACGGGTTTCATAATTATCCTCCAAATAGATTACCGAGTTTTCCTTTTTGGCGATTTCAAAGTTTTGTTTGTTAGCATGAAGCCCCAGCACAAAAGTACCTGCACCATGTGCATCTGAAGTATGCGAGTCGCAATGCACCGAAACAAAAAGATCGGCATTTGCCTTGTTCGCTATTTCCCCCCTTACATAAAGATCTATAAAGGTATCGTCCTTTCTAGTATAGATTACTTTAATGTCCTTATTCTTAGATAGTATCTCACCTACTTTCAATACAATATTAAGGGCTATATTTTTTTCTAAATATCCATTTCCCAAGTTTCCAGGGTCATGACCACCATGCCCGGCATCCAGTACAACTACAAAGGGGTCGGTGGTGTCCTCGACCGAATCATAATCGGTAAAAGAGGTAAGCAACAAGGGGCACACCAACAACAAGAATGCAAATAATGGTTTAATTTTCATATTCAATTGGGTTTTCACAGCCCTTTACATGGTTAAAATTATTGTAATACTCTATAAAGGGAATAAAAAATATATGTAAGTTTGACATCTGAATCTAATGGCCCACAGATTGCCAAACCTTTACAAAAATAGGATATATAGCCTTGCAATCAAATAAACAGAACGTACTTTTCCTATTCCTACTTTTTGTTGGTATATTTTCTCTGGTAGCCCAAGAGAACAAGGTTATACCCATTGAAGTAAAAGCGGAAAAAGACTCTATTGTAGCCCCTCTTTTCCCGAAACCTGTCGAAAACGACAGTGTTATGAGAGATTCTTTGGCTCAAGATTCCCTTAACCAAAAGCCTCCAATATTATTGGATAACATTAAGTACAAAGCCAAGGATTACGTTAAACTAAGCCAAAAAGAAAATAAAATATACCTGTACAACGAAGCAGAGATCTATTATCAAGATACCGAACTGAAGGCCGGTATCATTACAATGGACTACATTAAAAATGAGGTGTACGCCGGCCGTATAAAAGATTCTTTGGGCAATTACACCCAATTACCATATTTTAAACAGGGTTCCAATGTCGTAATTCCTGATTCTATCCGGTTTAATTTTGATACACAAAAGGCCATCATCTGGAATTCTAGAACTGAACAACAGGCGGCTGCAGGGCAGCTGGGAAGTGACGCCATGAAAGTTTATGCCGAAATCACAAAAAAAGAGAACGACTCGGTATACTTTTTAAGCGAGGCAAAGCTTACCACTTCAAAAGACACCATTAACCCCGATTATTACATCAGGGTAAGAAAAGCAAAATTTGTTCCCAAGAAAAAGGTAATTGCAGGTTTCAGTAATCTATACATTGCCGATGTTCCTACACCTATAATTATGCCTTTTGCCTATTTTCCATTATCCGTAGGTCGTGCAGCAGGTATTTTGATGCCCTCTTTCGGTAACGACCCCGATACAGGTTACTTTTTACAGGATATGGGCTATTACCTGCCTTTGGGAGATTATGCGGATGTAACATTTACAGGTGATTTTTACACTAACGGCAGTTGGGGGTTTAGAGCCACCTCGGTGTACACCAAACGATACAAGTACCGGGGAAACTTTAATATCAGGTACGAGAATCTAGTAAATAGCCAAAAGGGATTTAGCGATTACAGTCTTTCAAAAAACTATAACATTCAATTTTCACATTCCCAGGACACAAAGGCAAGTCCAAACTCAAGATTTTCCGCATCTGTTAACTTAGGAAGTAGCGAATATTACAGAAACTCTTTACAGCAACGAAATTTGCCCAGTACGCAGAACAACACTCTTTCTTCTTCTATATCATATTCAAAAACGTTTCCCGAATATCCGTCGGTAAACATGAGTTTGACCGCGACACACTCACAGCTAACGTCGCCTACGGTTCTTGAGTCCGATACGGACAACATTACTATGACCCTTCCTACCTTGCAGGCAAGTATGGAACGTATTTATCCTTTTGCCAAAAGGGATGGGATAAAGAAAGGAATTATTCAAAATATCAATTTTCAGTACGACTTAAACGCTCAAAATAGATTAACGACCAATGATGATGACTTTTTAACGGGCAAAATGTTCGACAACGCCAAAGTTGGCGCGGTACACACCATCCCTATAAACACCAACTTTAAAGTAGCAAAATTCTTTAGTGTTAGCATGGGCGGTAGTTATAAGGATGTGTGGACATTAGAGACCTTCAATAAACGTTATGATAGTGAATCGGACGCTGTCGTAAGAGATACCATAAGTGGCTTTGACAGATACAACCAATACAACCTTAGCGCTAGTATAGGTACCACCCTGTACGGAACTTTCAACTTTGGTGAGGACAAAAAGATACAGGCCATAAGACACGTAATGCGTCCCTCTTTAAGTTATGGATACGCACCCTCTTTTGATCAATTTTACGATGAATATATAGACGAAGATGGTGATGTGGTACAATACAGTCGTTTTGAAGGCACCCTTAACGGAGCCCCTAGTCTAGGAAAATCCAACAGTGTGAGTTTTTCATTGGCAAATACCCTCGAAGCAAAGGTCAGAGATAAGGATTCTACAAAAATAGAACCTAAGAAGATACCTATTCTAAGCAATCTTAACATCTCTACCTCATACAACCTAGAATCTGATTCTTTAAGGCTGAGCCCCCTAAGCATAAACGGAGGTACCACGATATTGGACAATAAAATGTCTATCAACTTTTCTGCGGGACTAGACCCTTATGCGATAGATAACAACGGTACACGTATAGACACATGGAATATTGATAACGGAGGTAGCCTTTTTAGATTAACAAGGGCTAACGCCAACATTTCCTATTCCATCAGTAGCGACATGTTCGGAAAAGATAAGGATGACAAAAAAGGTGAAGAGGAAGAAGACCCCTTCGACTATGTTGCCCAGAGTGGTGGTCGAACCGATGATTTATTTGGACGTGCCGATAGTTTTTCTGACAACCCTGTAAGACCGCAAGACAAGGACGAAGATGTTCAAAACCCCGTATATGGCACCAAAATACCATGGAACTTTAGGCTGGCCTATTCCGCAAGTTATTTAAACAGTGCACGGCAAAACGAGTTCAGCAGCCACTCTTTAATGTTTTCTGGAGATATAGAACTATCCCCGAGATGGAAAGTGGGCGGTTCTTCGGGGTATGATTTTAAAAACAAAGGTTTTACCTTGACCCAATTAAGATTTCAAAGAGATTTAAAGAGTTTTTCCATGCGTTTTAACTGGACACCTTTTGGCACATATAAAAGATGGTATTTCTTTATAGGTATAGACGCCTCTATATTGAGTGATCTAAAATGGGAAAACCGAAGTAAATCTTACTAACAACAAAACAACCACAATATGAAAAAGGTCATAAACACTGTAAATGCACCAGCACCGATAGGTCCATACAACCAAGCCATCTTGAGCGGAAACACCCTTTATATTTCTGGACAGATACCTATAGACCCAAAGAGCGGTGAACTTATTTCCGGTGACATTAAAAAAGAAACTCGCCAGTCCATGGAAAACCTAAAGGCTATTCTAGAAGAGGCCGATATGACATTTGAAAACGTGGTAAAGTCATCTATATTCTTGAGCGACATGAACCAATTTTCTCAAGTAAACGAAGTCTACAGCTCTTATTTTAACGAAGAAACCGCTCCTGCAAGAGAAACGGTCGAAGTTGCCAACTTACCTAAATTCGTAAATGTGGAGATTTCTATGATCGCTGTAAAATAAGCTACATATTCTCTCTATGAAATTCAACTAAGCCCTCTATAGGTCTTTGTCGAATAACACCTACGATCAAATCGTTTCTTTTTAATACGGTAGTAAGCTCATCCCTTAAATAATGGGCAATACTGCCTACAAAATTAATGGGCACCTTGGTAGCCAGTTCAAACTGCATAACGTAGTTGTTTATAAACTGCTGAAAACCTTTATCTATTACCCCTTTAGAATATGGGTGATCTTTGTTTTCTATCAAAAACCTTGCAAATGTAGCTAGGTACGTATTGGGGTTAGGTTGTTTATACAAATTCTCTTTTATGGTGTCGGCCTCCAAATCATATTGTTGGGCAAATTTAATACCAAGATCACCGGGCATTTTATTAAAGTAATAATCCCGTATCAATTTTC
The DNA here is from genome assembly GCF_018100785.1 of Maribacter sp. MMG018. Lineage (GTDB taxonomy): Bacteria > Bacteroidota > Bacteroidia > Flavobacteriales > Flavobacteriaceae > Maribacter. The sequence continues at coordinate 117,346 of NZ_JAGJEC010000003.1, forward strand.
GGCCAAAGTAATTTCCACTACCGTCATCCATAGGAATGTAACCCAAAGAAGTTACCTTTTGAAACAATTGGTTGCCATCATAATAGCTACAATTAGACCCTGTACCAAGAATACATACGATACCCTGATGTCCTATTTTTGTTGTGGCATAAATAGCGGCATAGGTATCTTCCCTAACATCCGCTTTGGCATTCGGAAAAAAGTCTTTAAAAATATCCTTTAAAAACTTTTTCATTCTATCGGTACCGCATCCTGCGCCATAAAAAAACAGCTTTGTAACCTTGTCCCTATTTTTAGACAGCTCAAAATTATTGGCCAATCTATCCTCTATAACATCTTTGGTCAAAACTTCAGGACTCAAACCTAGCGTTTGGGTCAAAAAAAGCTCATTTCCCTTCTCATCCAAGGCTATCCAATCTGATTTGGTAGCACCGCTATCCACTATTAAAATCATACGCTTTCATTTAAAAAATAATCCTGAAAATAAGGAAAAATCGCCTTATAATCAGGATTAATATTATAAAACTAAATTGTTCCTTAAAGGCTGTTTACATGTTGAATAAGGTCTACCATTTTATTTGAAAAACCAGATTCGTTATCGTACCAAGAAACAAGTTTAAAGAACTTGGAATTCAACTCAATACCGGCACCGGCATCGAATACACTTGTTTTGGCCTCACCGATAAAATCTTGTGAAACAACCGCTTCTTCGGTATAACCCAAAACGCCGTTCAATTCTCCTTCAGAAGCAGCTTTGAAAGCTTTTTTAATTTCTTCGTAGGAAGTCTCTTTTTCTAAACGAACCGTAAGATCCACAACAGAAACATCTGCAGTAGGAACCCTGAACGCCATGCCTGTCAATTTTCCTTTTAAGGCAGGAATAACCTTCGTTACGGCAACCGCTGCACCAGTAGATGCAGGTATAATGTTCAACATCGCACTTCTACCACCTCTCCAATCTTTTTTAGATGGTCCGTCAACAGTCATTTGAGTTGCTGTAGTAGCGTGCACCGTGGTCATTAACGCTTCTTCGATACCAAAGGCATCGTTTAATACTTTTGCCATTGGCGCAAGACAGTTGGTTGTACAAGATGCATTGGAAACAATGGTATCGGAAGCTTTAACATCTTTATGGTTAACGCCCATTACAAACATTGGGGCATCTTTGGAAGGTGCCGAAATAACTACTTTTTTGGCGCCACCATCAATATGGTACTGTGCCGTTTCCAATGTTGTGAAAATACCGGTACATTCTGCAACAATAGCTGCACCGACCTCGTCCCACTTACAATTTTTAGGATCTCTTTCCGCAGTGATCCTAACAGTTTTTCCGTTAACGATCAAGTTACCGTCCTTAACATCTACGGTGCCATCAAAATGTCCGTGAACAGAATCATATTTTAACAAGTATGCCAAGTGCTCAACATCCAACAAATCGTTGATCGCAACCACGTCGACATCTCCACGTTTGATCGTTGTTCTGAACACCAATCTACCTATTCTACCAAAACCGTTTATTCCTATTTTTAAATTTGACATTTTCTATTGTTTTTAATCGATTAAAAAATTATGTAGTCATTATTTCAGAAACCCTTATCAGCTCCTTATCTATTTTTGTATGGCCCTTTATTGCCTTGTTTATAGGCGTTAAGGTTATTTTATTGTCCTGAACACCTACCATTAGATTGGTTTTGCCCTCTAATAGGGACTCTACCGCTTTAACACCCATTCTACTGGCAAGTACACGATCATAGCACGACGGAGCCCCGCCCCTTTGCATATGCCCCAATACAGAGACACGAACATCATAAATAGGCAAGTGTTCTTCTACGTATTCTTTTAATTCAAATACGTTTTTACCTGATTTATCACCTTCAGCGACTATAACGATACTAGAGGATTTTCCAGATTCCTTACTTCTTTTCAAAGATTCTAAAAGGCGGTCCAGACCTAAGTTTTCCTCTGGTATCAGAATCTCTTCTGCTCCTGCACCTACCCCGGCGTTCAAGGCAATATGCCCAACATCCCTACCCATAACCTCTACAAAGAAAAGTCTGTTATGGGAGCTGGCCGTATCCCTGATCTTATCTATACAATCTACTACCGTATTAAGTGCCGTATCAAAACCAAGCGTAAAACTGGTACCGAAAATATCATTATCGATAGTACCGGGTATTCCTATAATAGGGAAGCTATATTCTTGATTAAAAATCATAGCGCCCGTGAAACTACCGTCACCCCCAATAACCACAAAGGCATCTATACCTGCCGACACCAATTGATCATAAGCCTTTTTTCTGCCTTCGGGAGTTCTAAATTCGGTACACCTTGCCGATTTAAGAATCGTACCACCTTTATTGATGATATTATTCACGCTCCTAGCATCCATAGGTTTAAAGTCTCCTTCTATCATTCCTTGATATCCCCTATAGATACCCACACACTCAACTTTCATGTAGGCACATGTTCTCACGACCGATCTTATGGCCGCATTCATACCTGGAGAATCGCCCCCAGATGTGAGTACTGCTATTTTTTTAATATTTGATGACATGCGAAAATTTAAGCCAACGAAATTACTAAAACTTATGGCAATAAAGAAATGGCTCGACCATGCATTTTACTATAATCCCTTAAAAAAAAGACACTACTGTTACATATTAACCAAAAAATAATGTAAACCTGTAATTTATTAACATTTTAAGACATTCGAACACTTAAAATTCTAGAAAGATTTTGGCTTGGAATAAAAATTTAACAAGCTGTCTTTTCCCATTACGGTATCAGGATCGGGTGTTATTTGAGGCGTAGGGTTGTTTGCCGGACGTGCTCTTACAGAATTTTTCTTTAAAATTTTTCTGAACAACTCCCTAAAACTATCAAAATCTACCTCATAAGATAAGCCGGCGCCTTGGGTAGACCCTTGCTGGTCGGGAAGAATGGCCTCTATTTCACTTTGCCTACTAAAGAATTTCGCACTAAGACTACCTTCTTCGTTTAAAAGCAACTGTATCTCAAAGTCCCCCGCGATCAATGTTTCACTCGTTCCGCCGACGGGAACCCCTACTTGACCATTAAACAATACCCTATCCGATATTTGAGTGGATACGGTTACCCCTATACGATCATCCGTCTCCAAATCTGTACTTTGTATACCCTGTTCATACGATAGTCCAAAATTTAACTTATCGTTGCCCCCTCCCAAAATAGAGTTCAATATTCCTGAAGCGCTCTGCACCAAATTACCTGTAATCGCCTGCTGGTTTATACCACTTTGATCACTTACAAAAGAACCTTGGGCCAATAAGAAAATAGCATTTTTCTCCGCAACCGTAGGGTCTTGAAGCCTATACTCCAACTCAGATTTTACAATGGAGTTGGTTCCTGGAAAATCGATTCCAAATTCTATATCAGGATTTTCCAATTCGCCCGTTAACTTAATTATAACATCTGTTGCTATTCTACTGGTATAACTATCATCATCTAACAATGGGGCCGGATTGGCCGTTAACGAATACACGGCTTCCATATTCAACTGGGCCTGTAATGGCTTTTGATCCCAGTTTATAGTACCCCCGGGTTCCACTTTAAAAGTTTTATCTATTAACCCCCCGAATTTATAATGAAATTGACCTGTTACCACAACAAAGTCTCCGTACATCTCAAACTTGCCATTGGTATTTATCTGGATCAAAAGAATACCTTCCCCGGTTCCCTTTAAAGAACTGCCCGTTTTGGTATCGGTAACTATTTCCACTTCGGCATCTGGGGTTACATCTAGGTTAAATTCCAACTCCAGCCCCTGATAATCTTTTAATTCCCGTTGCTCATCAACGACTCCCTGATCATTCTTTTCTATAAAGTTTATAAAGGAATAATCTCCTACGGTCGCAACATCGCTTAATGGTATTTTTAAAGAAGTTCCTTTTGCCGTCTCTCCATCGACGGTAATATTCAATGCCGTTGTCGGTCCATAGATACGTCCCGTTCCATTTAAATAACCGGTTCCATAATACAGATCTCCTTCTTTAAATTCTGTATTCAATATCAAAAATCGATCATTATTGGTATTAACGTCTAAATTAAGGACCCAGTTATCAAAATAACTATGTGTAATGGTACCATCTAGGTTTGCCTTGGTCTTCTTGGCTACATCGGTTAAACCGATATTTTCAAAATCGAACGTCTGTTTATTTAGACGTACCCTAGATCTGGGCGCAAAGGCATAATCGACATTCAGATAAGGTATGGCAATGCCTGCATTGTCTAACGTAATTAGCCCGTCAAAATTAGGGTTGTTCACATCTCCGGTAATACTTACGCGACCATCCATATCGCCTCTAATATTATCAATGACCCCATCGCCCAAAGGACTAAAAGGTTCTAGATTAAAATTATTGAAATTGGCCACCAGATTCGCCGTAGGCACATCAGCTTTATTGTTTATTTTACCTACCACCCCAAATTTTTCCGTTCCGTTTTCACTTAGTTGCGAATTGACCTGAAACTCTGTTAGATCTCTATTTCCAACAATACTGATCGCCAAGTCGCCCAAGGGTATATCATTTATTCCAAACTGTTCTATATTCAAATTCGATGACGGTAGATAAATACCATCTTTCTGAAGAATATTCAAACTACCGTTCACTTCGCCCTGAAGCTTAAGACTATCTATTACCGGTGTAATCTTATTAAGGGAAACTATTTTAAATTGAAGTTGCAGGTCTTTATACGTAGAATCCGCCAACTGGCCCTTTAAACGAATTTGCTCCCGCTCATCGTTATTCATTACGATCTCTTGAATCGTAATACTATCCAAAGACCTATTTAATATGACTTTATTTTTAGAGTCCCCTTCTTTGTTAAGTATCCATTTATTGCCCTTAAAACTTACATCAGAGGTTTTTAGACCTATTACAGATTTGTTTTCTTTATTAAATGTATGATAAAAGTTTAGGTTATAACTGTCGTTGAACTCACTCCCCCCCTTAAATTCGGACCTAAAGAACAAGGTATCTTTCAATGTGGTGTTGATCAGGCTAAAATCTTTTACATCATAATACCTGGTCTTTAAATCACTAACGGACACATAGGTATTAAAAAGCGGGTTCTTGTTGTCTATCTTCAACTCTATATTATCGGCTTCATTGCCGTACGCCTCGATACTCGGAGATTTGAAATTCAGTTTAAAATCACCTTCGTCGGAAACAATTTTTCCCCTTATAAACGTATTGGGATCAAATTTCACCTCTGGAAAAAAGACATCTACTATCTTATTGTATATCTTGAAATTAAAATCGATGTTCTGCCCTTCCGATATTTCATACGGGCGGTAATTGGTATAAATACTACCTACGGAATTCTGCACCAATTTACCGAGTTCTTTCACCCTAAAGTTACCCCTCATATAACCTGTGATAATATCTGGGGAATTTATATTTATGGTTCTTACCGAATCGTTCTCAAAAGAGGACGTTACCTTAAAATCATCAAAGTAGTAGGTGTCGTTTGCATTCTGGAAATTTGTTTTTGAAAAACTTACATCCCCTACTATATTGTCTAAGGTCGTACCATTAATATTCATACTTACGTCACCCTTGAAGATAGAGACGCTATCGTTTATAAAATTTAATTTTCTAAGATCGGCAAATGCGACGGAAGCCTTAAAGTTAAAGTTGTTGCTTTCTGCGCCGAAATCTGCCAGCCCCTTAAAGTTAAATTTGATATTTTCATCGTTACTGGTAAGAGATCCATCGAACAGCTGTTCTTTTAAAATTCCGGAAACACTTAGGTCTTGATATTTATAATTATTAAACTCTATTGAGTAGATCTTACCAATGACCTCTGTATTTAGGTGCTCGGTAACAAATCCTCTTCCTTCCACATTAAAATCCAACGTAGTTTTACCCAGACTTTTACTGTTGACAAAATCTCCCAGGTCAAAATCTATCAACGAGACAAATCCTTTATACGTGGCAGCATCTATATTGTTAAAATCGGTTATGACGACATCTGAATAACTACTACCTACCGCGGTGTTCAAGTTTACCTTTGCATCTATTGAAGAATCTGTTACCAAGGCATTTCCCCTTATGGTAAATTGCCCCAATTTACTAAAGGTAGAAGGCAGGGAATTTCCTATCAAATTAGGCAACAAGGCATTAAGCTGGTAATAACTACTGGTTACGTTCTTCATCTTGGCATCCAAAATGAACGATTTCTGTTTATTGAAAAGATTTTTAAAATTAAAATCGCCCCTAACCCCAGTGTTATCCGAAATCAAGAACAAATTATCGACATTCAGATCATTTAGAACACCATTAAAATTGGCGGTTATCATTGCCTGTTTCCCTTTTCCGAATTCATCATAGACCATATTGACATCATCGAAGGAAACCGTTGATTCCTGAAAATCCGCAACCACGTTCACCTTATCGACAAAATCTTTAAAATCTTCTCTATTATAATTAAAAACAAGGTTGCCGTCCAGATTGGACTTGGCGGTTTTTATCTGGAGCGAATCAAACCGCATTTGTTGTTTGGTATACTTAAAATCGGTCCTCATGTCCTGAACCTGAATACCCCTTTTGCTCAAAAAGGACATTTCACCAATATCGGCAGTAACCTCGGGCCCCAAAATCTGAAAATCATCGGCTTCGATATTAAGCCCTTTAAAGTCCAACACCTTTTCATTTTCCAGGTTCTCGTCTATATATTGAAACCTGCTGTTGTTAATATCAACGAAGGATGATGAAAAGAAAAACGGAGGTGTACCGGGATCTCTTGGTTTGCCATCATCCAACTTATCAACGAATACATTGATGTTCGTGGTCCGCTCCCCGTAATAATTTTTCAACTTAAAATGAAGAGAATCAATATCGATATCCCCGAACTCTAAACGCCCCTGCACTAAATTACCTACGCTCAGAATAGACGTCTTTAGCTCGTTTATGTAGAAAAGCGTGTCTTTTTTATAATCCTCGATATACACCCCCCTCAAAGAAGTATCCCACGAAATCAAAGACACCCTTAGCCTATCTACATTTATATTGGTTCCATATTCCTTATTAATAGAATCTGTTGCATATTTGGCCAAAGTGGTCTGCACTATAGGCAATGAAAGCACAATAGTTCCCAAAACACAAGTCAACAATAGAACCAATAAAGTTCTAACCAGTATTTTCCTTAGTTTTTTGATAGGCCTTTTATGTTTTACCTTTGTGATTCAATTTTTGTTCCAAACATGACGGATAACGAAATTATTTATATTCTTGCCATAGAATCCTCTTGCGACGACACTTCGGTGGCCGTTCTGCAAAATGATACTATGCTGAGCAATGTGGTCGCATCCCAAAAAATTCACGAAGAATATGGCGGGGTCGTACCCGAGCTTGCCTCGCGCGCGCATCAACAAAACATTGTCCCCGTGACGAACCAAGCTTTAGCTAGGGCAAATATCGATAAAAAACAATTATCAGCCATAGCATTTACACGAGGACCTGGACTCATGGGATCTTTATTGGTAGGCACCTCTTTTGCCAAGTCTTTATCACTGGCCCTGAACATACCTTTAATCGAGGTAAACCACATGCAGGCGCATATTTTGGCCCACTTTATAAAAGATGAAAGCATGACCTCGCCCACCTTTCCTTTTTTAGCATTGACGATCAGCGGAGGTCATACTCAAATAGTACAGGTGAACGACTATTTTGACATGAAAATAATTGGCCAGACCTTGGACGATGCTGTAGGGGAAGCCTTTGATAAAAGTGCCAAAATTTTAGGGCTACCCTACCCAGGTGGACCATTGATAGACAAACATGCACTGAACGGAGATTCTTCGCGGTTCGAATTTCCAAAGCCAAAAGTAAAAGACCTTGATTTTAGCTTTAGCGGGTTAAAAACAAGTATCCTATATTTTATTCAAAAACAAACGGCACAGAACCCAGATTTTATAAGCGAAAACCTGGAAGATATATGCGCCTCTATACAAGGCACCATTATAAACATATTAATGGACAAACTAAAAAAGGCGGTCAAACAAACAGGTATAAAGAATATAGCTATTGGTGGAGGTGTATCTGCCAATTCTGGTATAAGGTCCGCACTTAAAGAAGCCGAAAACAAATATGGCTGGACGACCTACATACCCAAATTCGAGTTTTGTACAGATAATGCCGGCATGATCGGCATAGTGGGATACCACAAGTATAAAAGCGGACAGTTTACCGACCAAGGCATTTCTGCAAAAGCTAGATACAGTTTGACTTCTTAACACCTTAATTATGCAACTATTCTATAACGCCGATCTTAACGAGAACACTTCTCTATTTTCATTTGATTCTGCCGAGAGCAAGCATATCATCAAGGTGCTTAGAAGAAAAATAAATGATGAATTATTGATTACCAACGGCAAAGGTTTAATGCTCAGTGCCAAAATCATCGATGACAACCCTAAAAAATGTTCTGTAGAGGTTACCGGAATTAAAAAGGTACATCCACAAAAACATTGGTTGCACATGGTCGTCGCACCTACCAAAATGAACGATCGTTTTGAGTGGTTCTTGGAAAAAGCTACCGAAATAGGGGTAAATGAAATAACCCCCGTTATATGCCAGCGATCAGAACGAAAAACCATTAAATTGGAGCGGTACAACAAGGTGATCCTCTCTGCAATGAAACAATCTTTTCAGGCTTACTTACCCAAGCTGAACAATCTAACGCCTTTGGACGAGTTTCTCGAAAAACCCGCAGAAGGCAGCCTGTTTATAGCCCATTGCGAGAATATGGAAAAATATGAACTTAAAAGAAGCGTTATACCCGACACCCCCACCACCATACTCATAGGGCCAGAAGGAGATTTCTCTACCGTAGAAATAAAAAAAGCAACATCGAAAGGATATATGCCCGTCTCTATGGGCAAGAATAGGTTACGGACAGAAACGGCGGCTATTGTGGCCTGTACCACTGTGGCCATGATAAACAACGGCTGAACAATACGAGCTAATCGTTTTAAACCATATTCTCATATCGGCACAAAACATACCCTACCAAAAGCAAGAAATACCAACAATCAAGATAGTTTGGATTATTTCACGATCAATATTACGTAAATTTGATACTGAAATGCACCTTATAAAATGAAGCAATTTACTACAACACTGATCTTATTGTTTTTATTCGGCCTAAAGGTGAACTCCCAAGAAATTGCCATTTTAAAATATCAAGGCGGAGGCGATTGGTACTCTAACCCCACTGCCCTTCCCAATTTGATCAACTTTTGCAATTCCAATATAGATACCCGGCTAAACCCCAAACCAGAAACGGTAGAAGTGGGAAGCAACGCCATTTTCCAATATCCATTTATTCATATGACCGGACACGGAAATGTAGTTTTTTCACCGGAAGAAATGGAAAACCTTAGAAATTATCTGTCGTCCGGAGGTTTCTTGCACATAGATGACAACTATGGAATGAAACAATATATAGAAAACCAACTAGAAACCTTATTTCCCAATAACGGATTAGAGGAAATTGGGGCAGACCACCCTATTTTCTCTCAAGAATATAACTTTCCCCAAGGATTGCCAAAAATTCATGAACACGATGGAAAAAGACCGCAAGCCTTTGGCATTTTTCAAAACAATAGGTTAGTTTTATTGTTCACGGTAGAATCTGACCTTGGCGACGGGTGGGAAGATCCGGCCGTACACAACGACCCAGAGGAGATCCGGACCAAAGCACTACAAATGGGGGCCAATATTATTTCTTATGTTTTTAAAAACTGAATATGACTTCTAAAACCATTTCCAACGGAATTCTAAGAGCCCTGGGGATCATAACGGCAATTGTCGTTACCTTATATTTTCTTTATATAATCCGATCGGTTTTGGCTTATTTGGCCGCTGCCGCCATTGTTGCATTAATAGGAAGGCCCATTGTTCTTTTTTTAAGAGGAAAACTCAATTTTCCAAATGTTCTGGCGGTCGTCTTGACCATGCTTTTTATGATAGGCCTCTTAGTAGGTATTTTTGCCTTGTTTATACCATTGTTGACCGAACAGAGCAAAAATCTGTCTTTATTGAATATTGAAGAACTACAACATAGTCTAAACACCCTTTACCACACCATTACAGATTATTTTGGTTTATCGTCGCATGTGGTAGAGGATGTCATCGAAGACAACGAAATAGAAAAAAATATTCTTCAAGGAATGGATGTTGGTTTCATACCCGATTTTTTAAATTCCTTTTTAAATTTCCTAAGCTCTGCAAGTATGGGGCTTTTCTCCATTCTCTTTATTTCATTTTTCTTTTTAAAGGACAGTAAACTATTTCAAAAGGGTTTACTCACCTTTATTCCTAAAACCAAAGAACAGGGCACTATCAATTCAATTAATAAAATCAACAATTTATTGTCCCGCTACTTTGTTGGTCTCTTGCTTCAAATATTTATTCTTTTCGTAATATATACGATAGTTCTATTAATTGTAGGCATAGAGAATGCCGTTGTTATTGCATTTTTATGCGCCCTCTTCAACATTATACCATACATAGGCCCCATAATTGGTGGCGTATTAATGATTATACTAACAATGACCAGTAATCTTGGTGCCGATTTCAGCACTGTAATTCTGCCCAAAACAGGCTATGTACTAATTGGCCTTGCTATTGGTCAGCTAGTCGATAATTTCTTCTCTCAACCATTTATATTTTCAAGCAGCGTAAAGTCTCATCCTTTAGAGATTTTTCTCGTCATCATCATCGCCGGTCTGTTATTCGGGGTCGTGGGTATGATCGTCGCCGTACCTAGCTATACTGCCATAAAAGTTATTCTGAAAGAATTTTTGGCCGATAACAAGATCGTAAGGTCACTGACCGAAAACCTATGACATTAAAATGAACAATAATCTTTTAGAGAAAGAGGTTCAAGACTTCATTAAAAAAAACTTGAATACTAACGTACATAGTATTCTTCTAAAAAATATTGGTTTTTTAGATGTTACGCCCAAAGAACTTGTTGAACAAATAGAATCTAAAAATAGGGCAAAGAATAAATTGCCAACATGGTTTTCTACCACTGGAATATACTACCCCAACAAGCTAAACTTGTCGCAAACATCCTCAGAGACTACGGCCAATTACAAAGCGGAAATGATAGATGGTAAAACGCTGGTAGACCTAACAGGTGGTTTTGGGGTAGACACCGCCGCTTTTGCCAAAAGGGCCGAAAAGGTGTTTCATATAGAAAAAAACAGTACACTCTCTGCTATTGCCGCCCATAATTTTAAAGTTTTACACCAAAACAATATTGAGTCTGTAAATGAAGATAGCATCAACTTTATACAAAAAACTACCGAGACATTCGATTGGATCTATATAGACCCCTCTAGAAGGGACAAAAACAACAAAAAGGTCTTTTTTTTGGAGGATTGCGAACCAAATGTAATAGCGCACCTAGACCTTTTTTTTTCTAAATCTCCAAATATCTTAATAAAAACGGGGCCTCTTTTAGACATTAAGGCCGGGTTAGACCAACTAAACCACGTTAAAGAAGTTCATATAGTTGCCCTGCAAAATGAAGTAAAGGAGGTGCTGTGGGTTTTAAAAAAAGAGTTTTCCGGTAATACGATGATTAAAACCATCAACCTAAAAAAAAATGAGAACGAAGTATTTCAGTTTTACCTAAACGAAGAACCTAGTGCCTCTTTAGAGTATTCAGAACCCCTCACCTATTTATACGAACCCAATGCAGCCATTATGAAGTCGGGAGGTTTTCAAGTAATAGCAAAGGCATATGGACTCAAAAAGTTAAATCCACATTCGCATCTATACACTTCCAACCAACTAAAAGAATTTCCGGGCCGAAGATTTTTGATAGATACCGTTCTCAAATACAATAAAAAAGAAATTAAATCCTTAGGTATTACAAAAGCCAATATCACTGTACGCAATTTTCCTGATTCCGTAGATATTATCCGCAAAAAACTAAAGTTAAAAGAAGGGGGCGATAATTACCTATTCTTCACCAAAGACAATTTGAACAGATCGGCTGTATTATCCTGTAAAAAAGTGTTATAAAAATGATTGTAATACAATCATAGTATGTTGCACAACATACATATTAACAAGAAATAACCTACCAATAAATCCTTAAACTAAAATACCTTAAACAGGCCAGTATACCGATAAAATTAACACATTAGCCCGTCATGTTGTTAAAATTATAAATTATCAAATTAATAATTTAACCCCTCTTATTTTTTTTACAACCACTATATATTCAGTCATTTATAGCATTTACATAATTTTTAGGGCTCATTTTTAACACTTGCTTTTAAGAAATATCGAATTGCCCTTCCTTCATTTTTCATAATATTTTGTTATTATTACGGCTAATTTTGATTTTTCCCAACTCCGTTTACCCTAAAGGAATTGATGAAGATCAGAATTTTACAAATTAATTTAAACTAACAAACAACAAAGGATTATGAATCTAAAAAATGATTTCAAATCGGTGAAATCCAAAAGAAAGTCTTCTTTCTTTAGATTGGGGTTTTTATCGATGGTCATTTGCTTAGGAGCACAAACGGCTCTAGCAAATGAAAAGACCGATACCTCAAAAGAAGTAGAGGTCGAAACAATTCAGTCTACGGTTACCGGTACAATTACTGACGAAATGGGTGAAGTACTACCGGGAACCACGATAATCGAAAAAGGTACTACAAATGGTACCCAAAGTGATTTTGATGGTAACTACAGCCTAAATGTAGCAGATGGCGCTGTACTTGTATTTAGCTATGTAGGTTTTAAAACCCAAGAAGTTGCCGTTAATGGCCAATCTACCATAAATGTAACCATGGTGGAAGATGCAGCGGCATTGGATGAAGTAGTTGTAACAGGATATTCTACGCAGACCAGAGGAGACCTAACAGGTTCTGTAGGTAGTGTAGATGTTTCAGAGGCTACAAAAACTCCGATGGTAAATGCTGCCGAAGCATTACAAGGTAGGGTTTCGGGTGTTACTATTACCAACAACGGACAACCAGGAGCTACACCGGTTGTAAGAATAAGGGGATATGGTACGGGTAACAGCAACGACCCTCTATATATTATTGATGGAGTACAGACCGACGACCCTAGTATCTTGAACTCATTAAACCCTGCGGACATTGATCAGATGAACGTATTAAAAGATGGTGCTGCCGCTATTTATGGTGCAAGAGCTTCTAACGGTGTTGTTATCGTTACCACTAAAAGTGGTGGTTACAATATGGATACCGCTCGTGTTTCCGTAGATATGTACACTGGTTTCTCCAAAGCTACCAATTTACCAGAATTATTGGATACCGAACAACACGGACAAATGATATGGCAAAGTATCTTAAACGATGGTGGTACGCCCTCTCACGCCCAGTACGGAAGTGGAGCACAACCAGTTACACCAACTACCTTACAAAGAACCCCAGAAGGTATTACCGCTACGGTAAAACCAAATGGAGGAACAGATTGGTTGGATGAAATATACAGAACGGCCATTACGCAAAATGCCTCTATAACTTTAGAGAACGGTAATGAAAAGTCTAAATTCTTATTTTCCGCTGGTTATTTAAACCGTCAAGGTATTCAAATCGCTACAGGCTTTAAAAGAGGTTCCGTAAGATTAAACTCAGAATTTAAGATCGGTGATAGAATCAAGATCGGAGAGCATACCAACATCTCTTTTGATAGAAGAAGTGGCGGACAATCTTGGTACAATTTTGCTACAAGAATGTCTCCTCTAGTTCCTGTTTATGATGACAATGGTAATTATGCGGGTAACTATAGTAACGACACGGGACTATCGAACCCTAACAACCCAGTAGCCGAGGCTAACAGACAAGCGGATGATTTCCAAAAAACATTTAGGGTATTTGGTGATATCTATGCTACGGTAGACATATTGGACGGATTACAATTTAAAACCTCTATTGGTGGTTCTATTAGAGCTTACAACGACAGACGTTTTAGAGCTTTGATTCCTGAGTCTTCTGAACCAATTTCGACCAATACGCTTACAGAAGCGGACCAAGACACTTACGAGTGGGTATGGAACAATACCTTAAGTTACAACAAATCTTTTGGCGATCATGGCATTAATGCCTTGGTTGGTATAGAAGCTTTAAAAGTAACTGGAAAAGGCAAGGAAATTTCAAGAACTGATTACTTCTTCGAAACTCCCGAATATTACCTATTAAGTAATGGTGGTGGTGCAGCGAACGTTGCATATGCTTATGACAATGCTTCTTCTTTATTCTCTGTATTCGGTACTGTTAATTACAATTACGCAGGCAAATATTTATTGACGGCTACAGTTCGTCAAGACGAATCGTCAAGATTTATAGGAGATAACAAAAGTGATATTTTTCCTTCTTTCAGTGCTGGTTGGGTAGTCAGTAATGAAAATTTTTGGCCAGAAGATTCTTTTGTAAATCGTTTTAAGCTTAAAGGTTCTTGGGGACAATTAGGAAACCAAACTCTTCCTGTAAACAACCCAACTACCAATATATCTATATTAAGCGAACAATATGCCAACTACGGCTTTAACGGTAGTGGTGCGGTATCTCAAGGAGCTATTTTATCGGCTGCCGGTAACCCTGATCTAAAATGGGAGACCAGTGAAACCACCAACTTTGGTATAGAACTTGGTTTCTTTGACGGTAAGCTTAATCTTGGTGCAGAATACTTTATCATTAAGACCAAAGATTTGATCAACCAAGATGAAAGTTTGTTCAGTTCTACTTCAATAGATTCTGCTCCTCCTTATGTGAACCTTGGTTCAATTGAAAATAAAGGTATTGATGCCACGCTTAGCTTTGCCGATCAAACCGATTCTGGTTTTAGCTACGGTATCGATGTTAATTTCTCTAGTTACAAAAATGAGGTTACAGATTTGATCAGTGCCTTCCAATCTGGATATGGTGGTTTTAGAACTACCGGTACAGTTACAAGAACTCAGGTAGGTCAGCCTCTTTCTTCTTTCTACGGTAGAGTAGTTGAAGGTATCTTCGCTTCAGAAGCTGAAGTTAGCGCTAGTGCCGATCAAGGTTTTGCCTCTGCTGCTGACGGTGTTGGTAGATTTAAGTATGCCGATTTAAATGATGACGGTGTAATCAATGATGACGACAGAACCTTTATTGGTTCTCCACACCCAGATTTCACATATGGGGTAAACCTAACTATGGCTTACAAAGGTTTTGATATGTCTGCCTTTTTCCAAGGTTCTCAAGGCAATGAAATCTTTAATAACGATAAAGTATACACCGATTTTCCAACGTTTTTTAATGCAAACAGAAGTGTAAGAGTATTGGATTCTTGGACTCCGGACAATCTAGATGCCTCTTTACCGGCACTAAGCCAGAGTATTACCAACAATGAAGGTACGGCAAATTCATTCTTTGTTGAGGATGGTTCTTACATGCGTTTGAAAAACTTACAGATCGGTTACACATTTAATGATGAAATTTCTGGTTTACTCGGAATGGATAGTGTTAGGTTCTACCTTCAAGGTACCAACTTGTTTACTATTACAGGGTATGATGGTGTAGACCCAGAACTACAACCTAGATATAACAGCAATGGATCTGTCGACAACCTTACTATAGGTGTATCTGACAACAATTATCCATTGGCCTCGATTTATTCATTAGGTGTTAATTTAAAATTTTAATAAAATGAAAAAGAAATTAATTTATTCAATAACACTTACATGCATGATGCTGGGTGCATGTAGTGACGACTTTACGGAAATTGCTCCGACAGGGGCTCTTTCTGATGAAGCCTTACAAAATGCTACCGGTGTAGACCTAAAGTTGACCGCTGCATACTCTGTTATGGACGGTGAACGTATTAACAGACAAGGTGAAGGTGTTGCTGCAGGTGGTGACAACTGGTGGACCGATGTAGTTGCAGATGACGCCCATAGAGGAAGTACAGACGGTGATAACACTGCATTGTTTCAGGTTGAAACATTGGATTGGCAAACCGGTAATAACTGGTTTCTTGGAAGGTGGAGTGCACTTTTTGGTGGGGTAAACCGTGCCAATGCCGTTATCTCGCTCATAAACCAAATTCCAGACGGCGATTTTACCCAACAATTGGGAGAAGCCCAATTTTTAAGAGGGTATTTCAATTTTGAATTACAGAAATTTTATGGAAACGTTCCTTTTATCTCTGTAGAGAATTTGGACAACCAAGAATTTAACCAACCTAATCCTGGACCAATTTGGGCGGAAATCGAAGCTGATTTTCAAGCTGCAATTGACAATTTAGGATCAGATGTTGTAACAGGAAGAGCTAATTCTTGGGTAGCAAAAGCCTTTTTGGGAAAAGCTTATTTATACCAAGAAAAATGGGACGAAGCTTTTACCTTGTTAAACGAAGTGGCTACCGAAAGTCCTTATGAACTAAATAGCGAATATGTGAACAACTTCAACTTTGTTGGGGAAAACAGTGCAGAATCTATGTTCGCAATTCAATTCGTTTCAGATGACGGACGTTCATATAATGGTAATGGTGCCGGTACATTGAACTTCCCTGGTGGTGGACCATTGGAAACTTGTTGTGGTTTCTACCAACCGACCCAAGATTTGGTAAATGCGTTCCAAACAGATGGTAGTGGTCTTCCTTTATTGGATAATTACGCGGCAACAGATGTTACTAATGATTACGGAATTGAGAGTGACGAACCTTTTACTCCACATGCAGGGCCTTTAGATCCAAGATTGGATTACACCGTATCTAGAAGAGGCATCGATTATAATGGTTTTGGGCCTAATCCAGGAAAAGAATGGATAAGAGCTACCTTTGCCGATATTTCCGGTCCTTATTTACCTAAAAAGAACGTATACCAAGCTGATGAAGTAGATGCCAACCGCGGTACAGGTGGTTGGGGGTCTGATTGGTCCGGTATCAACTACAACATCATGCGTTTTGCCGATGTTCTGTTAATGGCCGCTGAAGCTGCTGTAGAAAAAACGAGTCCAGATCTTCCTTTGGCACTTGAGTATGTAAACCAAGTAAGAAACAGGGCAAAAAACATGACCTATGTTCAAAATGAAACTGGTGATGCTCCTGCTGCCAACTATCAAATAGAGCCATACGCTGCTTTTCCTAGTCAAGATTTTGCTAGAAAAGCGGTTCGTTTTGAGCGTCGTTTAGAATTTGGTATGGAAGGTCATCGTTTGTTCGATTTAAGAAGATGGGGTGTTGCCGAGGAAACTATCAATACCTACATCCAAAACGAAGGTGAAGACTTTACCATAGAAAAAGTTGTTGATGGAGAAACTGTTACGATAAGCGCTGGATATGACAGTAAATTCAAAACATATACAGATAAACATAATCTGTTCCCAATTCCAGTAAATGCTATTGACCAAAGTGGTGGAGTTCTAACTCAGAATCCCGGTTACTAATCAATAGTAAATTAAAAACAATGGAAAAGGGCGTTTATAACGCCCTTTTTTTATGGTCAAAAATTAATGAAAGATTAAGGAAAAATTAAACCCGACAACCTAAAGCTAACAGAAGATTAAAAACCTCTTCTTTTTTAAGACATAATTTAAAAAACAATAGCTTTTAACTAAATTTGTCTAAATATCATTTTATACAATATCATTGAGATATTTTGCTGTCATTTTCACTATATGACCCATATATACCATTCAACCAAATTATCACAAAGTTCTATGAGGAAATTAATGTTTTTCACGATAACAATTGTACTTGCTTTTTTTTCATGTAAAAAGGAAAAAGAAACCTTGTTCTCATTAATTCCATCGGATCGTTCAGGAATTACCTTTAACAATAAAATAGTTGAGACCGACAGCTTTAATATTCTAACGAGCGAATACATTTTTAATGGAGGTGGTGTTGCCATAGGTGATTTCAATAACGATAACCTGCCGGATATTTTCTTTTCTGGAAATCAGGTTTCCAACAAACTATACATAAACCAAGGAGACCTCGAATTTATCGATGTTTCCAAAGAGGCCAATATCGAAGCTACCAATAAATGGAATACGGGTATCGCCCTAGCTGACATTAACAACGATGGCCTTATGGATATCTATGTTTGCGCAGCTATGTTGGCCTCAGACGAAGAAAAAGCCAACATGCTTTTTGTAAATCAGGGAACCAACGATAAAGGTGTTCCTGTTTTTAAAGAAATGGCAAAACAATATGGTATCGCGGACATTGGTAATAGCATGGGAGCTACATTTTTTGATTACGACAAAGATGGTCTACTTGATCTATACGTTCTAAACAACGTGGATATACACATACTACCCGCTAACTATCGTAAAAAAATAACCGATGGTACCGCTTTAAGCAATGACAAACTTTACCATAACAATGGTGACGGAACTTTTACCAATGTCACTGAAAAAGCCGGCATTACCATCGAAGGATATGGCCTTGGCCTAGCCATTGCCGATATCAACTATGATAATTGGCCAGATATTTACGTAAGTAACGATTATTTGACCAATGACATTCTGTACATTAACAACCAAGACGGAACTTTCACCAACAAAATATCGGATTTTGTAAAACACCAGAGTAAATTTTCTATGGGGAACGATATATCGGACTTTAACAATGATGGTTACCTCGATATCATTACCCTAGATATGTTGGGGGAAACAAACCGAAGATTAAAGACCACCATTTCTAACAATAAATATACCAGCTATGTGCTTAACGATAGATATGGTTACGAGTACCAATACAGTAGAAATATGTTACAAAAGGGGAACGGAAACGGTATACCCCATAGTGAGATCGGATTAATGTCAGGGGTTTCAAAAACAGATTGGAGCTGGTCTCCCCTATTTGCAGATATGGACAATGATGGTTACAAAGACCTTTTAATAACCAATGGATTTCCCCGAGATATTACGGACCTTGATTTTGGGGAATTTAAATTTAACACCAGTAGATATCTAAGCCCTGATAAGATATTAGATTCTATCCCGACCATTAAAATTCCTAATTATGCCTATAAATACGATGGTGCCAAGAAATTTGTGGACAAAGGAAATGATTGGGGCCTGAACATTCCCTCTTTCTCGAACGGTGCCGCTTTTGCCGATCTTGATAACGATGGTGATTTAGACTACGTTGTGAACAACATAAACGACCCTGCCTTTTTATTTGAGAACAACCTAAACGACTCAAACGAAAAAAGTTCCAATTATCTAAATGTAAACCTCAAAGATTCCCAAACGAGGGGTATTGGGGCAAAATTGGTTTTAAGGTTCAATGATGGCTCATTCCAATATCACGAAAACTATCTTTACAGAGGTTATATGTCTTCGGTAGAGGGTATAGTACATTTTGGTTTGGGCACTGATAAAAAGATAAGTTCCTTAGAGGTTTTATGGCCAAATGGTTCGTATCAAAATATATCCGATGTTAGTATAAATCAAACAATATCGTTGAAGCAAAAAGATGCTGAACCAATAACCTCGAACAATCTAAAATTTCCTTTTGCCCCCAAGAACCATAAAAAACACTTCGCTGAAGTATCTGAAAAAATTGGTGTGGAATACCAACACAAAGAGCTGGATATAATAGACTACAACGTTCAACGTATCTTACCTCACAAACTAACACAAAATGGCCCATGCTTGGCCTCAGGCGATATTAACGGTGACGGTACCGAAGACTTTATTATCGGAAGCTCTGCAGGGTACTCACCAGTCATCTTTTACCAAGATGAAGAAGGAAACTTTAAGCAAAAGGTCTTGTTTGAAAATGAAGAGGACAAAAAATACGAGGAGGAAGGCATCGCCCTTTTCGATTTGGACAACGACGGTGACCTAGACCTATACCTAGTTTCTGGTAGCAATGAGTTTATGCGGGACAACAGCTTATACCAAGACAGGCTATTTATTAACGATGGTAATGGTAATTATGAATTGGCATTGGACAAAATGCCAAATATAAATGCCAGTGGATCGGTAGTTTCTGTGTATGATTATAATGATGATGGTTTTGACGACCTATTTGTGGGAGGAAGAACTCCCTTTTCTCAATATCCGCTGGCCGAAAATAGTTTTATATTAAAAAATGAAAATGGAAAACTAGTAGATGTAACCGATACCGATGCTCCTGAATTAAGAAAAATCGGAATGATCACCGATGCTTCTTGGGCCGATATTGATGCTGACGGACTAAAAGATTTAGTTGTTGTTGGTGAGTTTATGCCTATAACCATTTTTAAGAACGAAAAATCACAACTTACTAAAATTGAAAACACCGGGATAGATAGCTTACTGGGTTGGTGGGAAAGTATAGAACCCTATGATATTGACAAAGATGGCGATGTTGATTTTATTGTGGGCAATATGGGGGCCAACAACTTTTACCAACCATCAAAAGAAAAACCGGTAACGCTCATTTATAAAGATTTTGACAACAATGGCACTGTAGACCCAGTGATGTTCGCCTATTTTATGAATAGTTTCGACAATCCAGAATATAAATCCTTCCCTGTAAATTTCTGGGGAGACCTGTATGGCCAAAGTCCTTTGTTCAGATCAAAATACACTTCATATAAAGCATATGCCCAAGCTACGGAACATACATTGTTCAACGAAGAAGAACTTAAGGGAGCCAATACCTTATCCGGTAATTATGACAGAAGTATCTTTCTAGAGAATTTAGGAAATGGAAAATTCGATTACAAAGAACTTCCATGGGAGGCACAGTCCGCACCGATCAACGGGGCAACGGTTACCGATTATAACAATGATGGTTTATTAGATGTATTGCTGATAGGGAATGATCATGGAAACGAAATTTTTATTGGAAAATACGATGCCTTTAACGGCGCCCTATTACAAGGGGATGGAAAAGGAGGATTCTCTACCATAGACCCACAAACAAGTGGTTTTGTTGCCGAAGGTGATGCTAAGGATATAATTACCTTAAAAAATGCAGGTGGTGGCAATCCTTACATAATCGTGACTCAAAATAGAGGCCCGCTCAAAATTTTTCAAAAACAATAATGGTTAAATTTACCCACGGACAGAAGGTATTATTCACAAATTTGTTGGTACCCCTAATATGCCGAATAGAAATTGAATACCGATATTGATACTTTATATAAATGAAAGAAAAATCGATTATTAAAAATTTCATTGTCTCTTCTTTCATTTTATTAATTTTTATCGCCTGTACATCAAAAAAAGAAAAAAGAGCTGTAGCTCTTTACAAATCTTATTGCGCAAGTTGTCATCTATTACCCGAAATCAATGACCTTCCAAAACATATATGGCAAGATGGAGTGTTACCGGACATGGCCGCAAGAATGGGAATTATAGATTCTACCAATGATCCGTTAAGGCGAATTTCCAGAAAAGAGCAAGTTGCTATCATGGAATCTGGCATATACCCTAGAACCCCCATGTTGCCTCAAGAAGATTGGTCTCTGCTTAGTGAGTATATAATTTCAATGGCACCAGATTCTTTAGATACCGAAAACAACAAACATAAAACGGAAGAATTAGTTCAATTTACACCAGAAGCAATACAGTTAGATAGCACCAAAGGGTCTTTAATAAGTTTTTTGACATTTGATCAAAAAGAAAAAACAATAATTAGTGCCGACCTCAACGGGAACCTCATAAAATATGATGCAAAAAAAGCAATCATAGCATCATCAGAAAAAACAGTAGATGCATTAACCACATATATTCAAAAAGATGGTATAACATACATTACCTCTATAGGGTACTTAAACCCTTCCGAACGCCAGCGTGGTTCTTTAGATGTTTACAGGGACAGCATAAAGCTTAACAAGAAATCCATCATTCTCCACAGACCCGTGCACACTTTAGTGGAAGATTTGAACAACGATGGTCGTAACGAGATTGTTGTAAGCGAATTCGGCAACCTAACAGGTAGTTTATCCCTATTTCAAGAATCTGACGCCCATACCTTCGAAAAGAAAATTCTTTTAAACCTGCCCGGTACCATACGTACTATAGCAAAAGACCTGAACGGAGACGGAAAAACAGATCTTATGGCACTTACATCACAAGGGCAAGAAAGTATTGTTGCCTTTTACCAACAGCAAGACTTAAAATTTCAAAAAGAAACCCTACTCCGATTCAGTCCCGTATCTGGCTCAAGTTGGTTCGAATTGATAGATTTTGATGGGGATGGCGATGACGACATAATAACCGTACACGGCGATAATGCCGATAAAAGTTATGTTCACAAACCATATCATGGGCTACGTATTCATATAAACAACGGGAAAAACGAATTTAACGAAGCATATTTTTACTCTTTAAACGGTGCTACCCGGGTCAACTGTGAAGATTACGACCATGATGGCGATATAGACTTTGCCATCGTGGCTACCTTCCCCGATTATGAAAAAAACCCAAACGGTTCATTTGTATACTTAGAAAACAACAACCCCGATAATTTTGATTTTAAACCCTATAGTTTTGATACTTCTACTTTGGGCCGATGGTTTTTATTGGATTCCGGCGATGTAGACTCCGATGGGGACATAGATATTGTACTGAGTTCGTTTACCTATACATTTACCCCCGTACCGGATAATTTATATGATACCTGGAACAATTCGGATATTGATATCATCATATTAAAAAACAACCTCGTACCCTAATCTTTTTAAAGTATTGACAGGTTTTAGTTGTTTAATCGTTGCTCCATAAACCAATCATAGAGTTCATCAGTAGCATAAGCCCTTGTCCAAGCGTTATGACCAACATTTTCATATTTAGTAAAACGTACATCGTAGCCCATTTGCTTAAGTTTTGCCACCATAGTTTCCGACTCCTCCACAGGAATCGATTTATCTTCGGCTCCGTGAAACACCCACATGGGCATCTTTTTATTTATCCAAGAAGCATACGGTAAAGGGGTCATACCACAAACAACGGCCATGGCCGCAAAGGTATCCGGATATTGCACAGCCATTTCCCAAGCTGCTCCCCCTCCCCTGCTCAATCCTGTTAAATAAACCCTGTTTTTATCAACCCTATTATCAGAAACAACAGAATCCAACAACTGTTTTACCGCTCTTGTATTCCACCATTTTTTAGGATAAGGGTTTTGGGGTATCAATATCAGGAACGGAAATTTCTTGCCATCTACTATGAGCTTTGGAGGGCCACTCTTTTTAGTCTCTCCGAGACTTTGCCCCGATTCACCACCACCATGTAAAAAAAGTAATATTGGAAATTCCGTATTGGAATCCTTATCATAATCATCAGGATAGTATAAATAATAACTTAGTTTCTCCTTAACAGTGGTTTCGAACTCATCATCAATTAAGTTTGGACCTATTTGAGATGCACAGTTATTAAAAATTAGGAGTATTAGCAAATAGTGAATTTTCTTGACCAACTTAATTGTTCTTATTTGCAATTCAATATAGGCAAAACAACCTAAAAAAGCGAATACCACATTACAAAGAACCCCAAGATTTAAAATCTCGGGGTTCCCTGAACATTATATAAATTAAATAAACTATGTTCTATCTATACAGGGTAAAGTGGCCTACATAACGTGTCTCTTTACTCGCTAAAGCATTCACCACGTACCAATAATCTCCAGAAGGCAATTCTTTACCTTCGTAGGTACCGTCCCAGTTACTTACTTCGTTCAATATAGCGACTACCCTACCATATCTATCGTAGATCTTAACTTCTACGGTGTCAAAAAATTCGCGGTTCTTGGGCGACCATACATCATTTTCCCCATCACCATCCGGTGTAAAGAAATTGGGTATCTCCAACATACCGGTAAACTCGAAAGGTACTTCGACCTCTGCAACACATCCATTAGAGTCAACGACACGAACATTTACAGTACCACTGTCATTAGTGGTATAGACCGTTTCTTCTCCATAAGATTGTCCGTTAAAGAAATATTCATAACCCCCATATCCGCCTTCGGCAGAAGCCGTAAGTTCGTTTGGTCCGGTCTTTATTGCCGATAGGGTCAATGGATTATAACTATCCACCGTAAAATCTACCGAATTGGTACAACCGTTCTGATGATAGATATAAACGGTATGGTCTCCAGCCTGTAGATTACCCCATACATTTTCATCACCGGCGTTAGCGGTAATGGCATCCGTTGGATCCAATGGATCTAACGCAAACATGAGATCGTTCATATCTACACTTGCCAGCATTTGAATCGTTACGGTACTGTTGGGGAAAATTCCCTCACAACCATATTGTACCAAGGGTTCTGCCGTTAGGTCTACCCCAATGCCTACAGTAATCAACTCAACCGTAGAACAAAGATTCGCATCTTGTACATGTATCGCATATGACGCACCACCTTGTAAATTTTCAATTATTTGACCTGGAGTATACGGTGCAAATGTTCCTGTTCCCGTTTCATCCACAGGGTCTATCATTTCTATCTTATATTCAAAATAAGGAGTCGGGCTTACCAATGGATCATTAAACGGTGTTCCTCCAGTAATATTGAACGTTACAGTTCCATCATTGGCACCTATACACAATTCAGGAGTTGTTTGAATATCCACTACCTGCAGAACATCCGGTTCTGTTACAGTAATATAATCCTTTTCAAAACAACCGTTTTCATCTTGTATCAAAATTTCATAAGTACCTTGTGCAAGATCTTCAAACACATAGCTTCCCGGAGTGGCCGGATCACTAAAGAACTCGTTGAAGTTAGGTTCAATAGCAAATTGAATTAAGCCCACACCTCCAGAAAGTACCTCAACGGTAATGGTTCCATCCTCTTCTCCATTACAGGTAACAGGTGTGGAATAGGCATCAAAAGTTATTGGATCTGGCCTAACTATCTCAAAAGGTCCGGCAATATCCATACAAGAACTACCACTAGTTACAGCGATATAATAATCGTCTCCTTCAGGAAGACCTTCAAAAGTACCGTTATCTTGTGGCCCCCTGAACAAAGTTGCAGAAGGATCAGGATTAAACGCATCTACGGGATCACCGTTATATAGGTAGAACGTATCATCACCTACACCTCCGTTTACGAACGACTCTATTCTACCATCCAACTCCGAAGCACATGAAATGTCATCCGGTAGATTAGGTAAAATGGTGATACCGGTAGCATTTGTCATTGTAATACCGTTAGATCTAACCGCTAAACAAGTACTTGTTGCATTTATCTTTCTTACGTCAAATTGATACGTTATTCCCTGAACCCCGTTAATAAGAACCGAAGTACCTGCCATCGGTAGCCATCCTCCTATGGTCACACCGTTCTCTACTCTCATATACTCATAAGTATAAGATGGATCGGGATTTTCTATGGATAGTCTCATTTCACCGTCTCCTCCACAACCAGGAACACGGGTCTGTACCAATAAAGGCTCTATTGGTGGTGGTGGATCCACATAATAGGGTTCCGTTACATATAAACAGTCAAAACTTGAAGAAACTTCTATCGCATACCAACCGGCACTAATGAACCCTCCACTGGCACCTACAAATGTTGGGGTATTCTGCAAACCACTTGCAGATGCAATATCGGTATTGTCGTTACTGTTCAAGTACAATAATCTATAATTATAGCCTGCTCCTGGGAAACCTCCCGTAGCTCCTGCCAATGCCGTAGTCGCATCTCCAGAAGTAGGATCATAGGCTTCAAGAATTGCATTGTTTCCGTTCGGACAATCCAACCCTTGCGGTTGTCTTATACCTGCATCTATTTGTGGAACCTCTTCCAATTCAATTTCAAATGTACTAGAGCACAATTCCGAATCCCTTATCTGTACTTGATAAAATCCGAATGAAAGTCCGGTAAACTCGTTATTATTAGAATAAGGAGCTATTTCAGAGGTATAGGTGGCACCACCGTCCAAACTTAACATTAAACGATACTCATAAGGAGAATCGTCCCATCCACCTGTACCGGTAGCCTCTATTTCTCCACTATCGTTACCACAACCAACATTACCGACCGAAGTCGCAGTTACCTGCAATGCCCCATTAGGTGTTCTAATATTGGCTACATTACTATCATTTGAGCAATAAGGTTCATCTACGGATACTATCTCTACAATGAAATTTCCACCAGGTAAGCCCGTAATTCTCGCAGGGTCGCCATTGACATCGGGGAAATTATTGGTATCAAAACTACCACTTGCCAACGAGGTTGTTTTGGTTACATCGGAAGCTTCATATACATTATAATCATAAACACCGGAAAAGTCGGTTACTTCTATAAACAACTCTCCGTCACTACTTCCAAAACAACTTACAGGTTTAGCCTCGGAAATAGAAATTGTAGGTAATTGTGGTTCTGCCACCGTATGTACTGGCATAGGATAAGTACACCCGCCAACGTTATCGATAACTTCAAACAAATAATCGCCTGAAGCTGGTAAATAAACATCCACAAAATTATCACCAGGATTGTTGGTATAATTTGGTACTGGTACGGCAGAAACCGTCTGTATTGTAAAGTCGGTAGTACCTATCACTTCAATTCGCACCCTCTCATCATCCCTACAATTTAATGGATCCACTTCTATGATAGATGGCGTCACATCATCAGGTATCGCTATCGTAGGCACATCAAAAGTTGTTTGACACCCATTACCATCCATAGCATATACCGTAATATTTCTTGGACTACCATTATCTATGATCTCGAAAGTATTGGATGTTTGGTAGTTTGAAAAACCGGTAATACTATATTGATAACCACTACCTACAGTACCCGGATCCACCACATTTACAGTAATGACAGTTGAGCTATACCTATTGGCACCGGTCTCACAAGCAAAAGGAGGCGCAGATGCCGTAATTGAAAATGCAGGTGGCTCGGCAATCGTAACCTCTACCTCATCTGTACAACCTTTGTCCGTAACCACCTGGGCAACATAATCCCCTGGAGTTAAATTCGTAAAAGACCCCGAGGTGTTTGTAAATAACGGTGTCGGGCTTGGAGGTAATGGCAAAGTACCTGAATATATATTATAAGCGGCAATACCATCTATATCGGTACCCGGAGACAAAGTTAGATTTATGCTTCCGTCATTGGCACCATTACAACTAATATCACTTTTTCCATCGTCAACGATTAAAGGAGCCGTAGGTATTGTACTTATAATATTATCAACTGTGACAGTACAATTATTAGTACCGTCCGTAACTTGGTTATCGGTAACCAAAACTTGATATTCTCCAGCTCCGATTCCGGTAAAAACACCTGTGTTATTATTAGTAATATACGTTCCTAGGTTATCTTGCAGTTCATAATCGAAATCACCACTTCCTCCATCGGCTACAACGGTAATTATGCCGTCCGGATCTGTACAAGTAGGTTCCGTTGTAAATCTTCCTGAGGCCGATAGTTTTTGAAAAACCTCCGGTTCAGCAAAACCTTCACACCCGTTAGCATCAATTACATCTACTCTATAAACTCCAATACTACTTACTGTAAAAGTTGCTTCCCATCGGTTATCACCAGCATCAAAAACACCAAACTGACTTACACCACCTAAAGTAAAATTAGGGGTATCTATATTTGCGGGCATATACACATCAATGGTAAATGTTGCCGCTGTCACATCACATTGGTTACTTACATCAAAGTCTGGCGCGGGCAATGGAGGATCTTCCGCAATTACCGCAGTAGAAATCTGGTATGCACAATTTCTAGAATCCCTAACCCATATATCATAATTTATACCTGGAGCTATCGCACCTGGCAAGGATACGGTCGATGCCGTAGAAAAATCATCCGATGGATCTGCAGGTGTTAGCGTTCCATCCGTATCAACAGGTGAGCCAGCAGGCACAAAAGCATATTCGTAAGGTGCACCATCCGGTAATGACCCTGCGCCAGATGAAGGATAAGGAGTTCCCCCACTTCCCCTAACCGTTAGTTGCCCATCAGCGTTACAATTGGCATTTATATTCTCTATAACATCTACTCTTGGCATATTAAGTATGGCAACCGTAGACGCACCATCTGAACAATTCGTTCCATTATCATATACTAGAATGCTATACGCACCTTCCGGAACTTGATATGAATGTGTGAGGTCAGGTCTTGTTTCGGATAAAAACAAATCACCCGTCTCTGTATTCCTTATTTCTATATCAAATGGCCCCACAGCCGATAACCCAGTAATAGTATAGGTTAGATCCACTAAATTTCCGGGTATACAAGTAGCATTATCAATAGCCAAAGAAACGTCAAGATCCGTAGGCCCAGCCGGAACCTCTATTACTTCTTCGTAAATACAATTAGTTGCAGTATCTACCACTTCAACCGTAAAGGTCTGTCCGAATTGAATACCGCTAAAGCAATACCTTCTTATGCCCGGTGCCAAAGAAGTATACGTATATGGTGGTAAAGAACCATCGACCATACGAATATCAAATGGCCCAGTACCTCCCACTATATCTACGCAATACGTAAATCCGCCCGGAGTACAGATTAAAGGCAATGTAGTATTATCGGGCACTATATCTACTGTAGCACTTATAACCGTAACAACATCAATATCTCTACAGCCCCTAGAATCTAAAGTAATAACCTGATATTGACCTGGTACAATATCATCATGATAAATATCAAGAGGATAGGTAGTCGACCCATCCGTTGTTACCCTTGTTATTTCTGTACCGAACAAATCTTCTACTATGTAGGTATATTCGGGTACACCATCTGCAATACCTGTTATTTGAACACCCCCAGAAACGACACTGGCACTACAAGTGGCATCCAAAGGAGCTACCGTGGCATCTGGTGCCGCAATAGGATCTGGAGCTACCACCACATCTACAATACCAGGAATTAAACATCCTCTACTATCTTTTACCAAATACTCATAAGTACCAACGGACAACCCTGAATATACCGTTTGTGAAGAAAACTCATAAATACCATCATCTCCAACGCCATAAGTTAAGCTTCCATCAGGCCCAAATTTTATTTCAAAAGGCGGAATACCTACAGTGGGATCTGGAATAATTTCTACAAATCCACTATTAGAGTCCCCACAACTGGTTCCAGTCACATTATGTGTAGCTACAATACTAGTAGGCTGAACAAAAGTAATAGGTTCAGATATATCGGAACAGCCATTGTTATCCGTAACAGATACGGTATAATCACCGTGTTCACCGAAAGGTACCGTATAATTAAAAGAGTCAGATGGCAATTGAACATTTGTAGCCCCGGGAACAGCTACCCCATCTTTATATATTGTATAAGAAGTGGTTGATAAATCACTTATGTCCCCACCGGTTACATTGATTCCTAAAGTACCGTCTCCTCCACATGGTATCTCATCAATAATACTCAACGTTACATTAATCTGTGGTGGAACAGTAATCGAAACCTGGTTTCTACAATTATTGTCATCTTGCACTTCTATGATGTATGTTCCGGGTACCAAACCATTAAAGGTAGGACTAGCCTGAAAAGCGCCATTATTAATTCGGTATACATGCCCTGTACCCCCACCTGAAGAAGAGACAGTCACAGACGCATTATTTGCCGGAGAATAACATAGATCCGAACTCACAATATCTATTGTCGGAGGAATAAGCTCTTCTAAATCAAAGGTAAATGAAGCGGTACAACCTTCAGAATCCTCTACTGTCAAAGTATATACATCGGATGGATCTAAAATATCGGTAGGCTCCGTAAGATTACCAAAAAATCGACTCGATTTAGGGCCAACAGTGATACCAGAAGGATATTCCAGAGTATATCTATTTCCTCCCCATCCTCCAGTAACTACAGCTTCAACCCTGCCTATGTTATTATTATCGCACGTCATCGGTGTAACAATACTTCCACTTAGATCCAAAACAGTAGCTTCTTCTATATCAAAAGAAGCAGTATCCGTACAACCTGTATCCGCATCTGTTACCGTAATCGTATAGGTTCCTGCACCGGATAACGGCAAGTCTACCTCTGTATCGTTTTGAGGACCGCCAGAGTACAGTCCACCATTAATTTCGTAGGTATAGTTATTGGCAAAACCGTCTATTATAAAAGTTCCTGTACCATCAGTGGCACCATTACAAACCCTTAAATCACCACCAGATTTTACCCTAGCCCTTATAGAACTTATTACAGCAGGGCTAAAGCCTTCGGTATAGGTACAACCATTGTCATCCGTTATTTGAAAAATATATGATGATGAAGTACTTAAACCTACAAATATGTTACTGGAGCCATTATCATGGATAATAGGACTTATTATAGAATAGTTTGCTATGGGCGCACTGGAAGTCGGCGTCAAGGTAACATCGGAAGTACCTGCACTACAATTCACATTACTCTGAGCAAAATCAAGATCCGAAGGTGGATCTACATCTAAAATCTCAATAGGTGTAAGCTCTAAACGACATCCGCCTCCATCACGTATTATTGGTGTATAAGTACCCGCAGCCAAACCAGAATAGGATGTAACGCCTAAAAAGTTGACTCCATCGATACTAAATTCATACCCACTACCGGACCCTCCCGTAAAAGGGCCTACAAAATCTATTTGTCCACCAGTGGTACCTCCACTACCATCACAGGTAACATCGGATATCTTTGTAGCGGAGCCCGTAATGACACCCACATTGGTAACGGTTACGGAAGGTAAGCTCATAGTACATTCGAAACCACCTTGTTGATATCTAACCTCTATATCGTTATAAGTACCCGCAGCAACGGATATTTGAGGGGTCGTAACCCAAGGGTCTCCAGAATCTATTCTATAAGAGAGATTATATCCCCTGGCATCGTTTATAGTGAAATCGATTTTAGCTCCACCATTACTACACGTACCATCTATTCCAGATGCTGTTACATCTGGAGGTAAAAGTTCCTCTACATTGGAAGAAGCCGTTATAGTACAACCGTTACTATCGGTAATTAAAAAGTCATATGTACCTGGTGATGTAACGGTAAAGGTTGTTGAGCCCGTATCTGTGGATGGATCGCCATAAGAGGGCTGAACCGCCCCACCGTTTACCGTAAAAGAATAAGGTGCAGAACCTCCACTGGTATTTACAATGATATCTACACTGGATATGGTAGAACATCCGAAACTACTATTTACCTCGGTAGATGCATCTAATGCGCTAATATCCGAACCAATAGTTATAGGATTACCAAAGGTATCCAGGTTTTGTCTTGGTGGGTCTATTCCATTTAAAACATCTCCTTGACATTGTTGTGTTTCTACTTGCACGATATACGTACCCGAACCTACCGCCGAAAAAGTATAGGTTTCATCTGGAATAAAAGCCGTAAATTCTTGTGGTATACCACTAGAATTTAATATTGTGTACTTATAAGGGCCAAGACCCGGTGTTGGGGTAACCGTGATAGTACCTGTTTCACCATAACAATAAATATCTGTATAGTTAACAGATATATCCAAGCTTTTCTCTTCTATCACTATAGGTTCATAGGGATATTCACAAGTGTTCGGCGTATCTTTTAGACGAGCCTTTACCATATAGGTGCCAGGTGCCAAATTAGAAAAAATAGCACCTTGCCATGGTCCATAACCACTACCGCTATCTATACTGAATTCGTAAGCACTCGAAAGGTTGGTTATCTGTATTCTTCCAGGTACATCGCATATGTAATCTTCTTTAACATATGTCTGTGTAATCGTACTTTTTTTAACCTTAAAATAATAAATCTGTCCGTCGGCAACCACTCTGTATTCAGCTCCGACAGTAGATGGTACACTACTTGCGTCTAGATTAAAAGTTTGTCCACCTGCTACGTGAGAGTAACAAGACCCAGTATTTGGACAATCTTCATTAATATCAGGAGAACATGAACCTCCTAAAATTTGCCATGAAACAGAACTGTACGGTCCCCCCGACAAACTTATAATACGGTCATCGTTATTTCCACACAAATTAAAACGCGCAACGGTAAAACCATTATCACTACAGCCGACTTCTTCATCCGCCCCTTGTATAATAGTGGCGAACATAGGCGCCATTGCCAATTTCTTGTTGCTAACTAAAGTCTTTGAAACTGAATTAGACGAATCTGAGGCGTTGGACTCTTCTGATTTTACAGAAAGAGCACTATCAACCACTTTATCGAATACAAAGTTTACCTCGTCAATTAATTTGTTAATACTGGAGTCTGCAAGTGCCGTAGAGCCAACTACCGAGAGTAGTATCAGTAGTAGTACATACAGCGTCTTGCGCTGTTGTTTTGAATGCATAGGTTAAGTAGAGTTTGGTAAGAACAATGGCGCTCTTGGGGTGACACTATTGTTCTTGATGTAATTATTTATACTTATATTTTTCTCTTTATCTTTAAAAAATCATTTATCATATAACATTCTTCTAACGTCATATTATGAATAAAAGTGTATTCTTAGTCCTTTTTTTTATTGCATTGCTAAATTCATCTTGCGCACAAAACCCTGAAAATAAGGTTTCTAGCGTCAGCAACCCTTCTTACACCAGTGAGTTGTTCGTCGATGATATACAAATTCCATGGGGTCTCGCATTCTTACCGGATGGTAGCATGCTTATTACCGAGAAATCTGGGGAAATCATTCATTTTATGAACGGAAAAAAAACAAAAATTTCCAATGTACCCGAAGTATACCAACGGGGACAAGGAGGTTTATTGGATATAGAAATTCACCCAGATTATAAAGAAAACGGTTGGATCTACATTTCATACGCCTCTACGGACGGACCAGAAAAAGGGGGGCATACGGCCATTATGAGGGCTAAATTGGATGACAATGCCTTGATTCAAAAACAAGTACTGTACAAAGCCTCTCCCAATACCACTAAAGGACAGCATTTTGGCTCTAGAATCGTTTTTGATAATGACGGCTATCTATTCTTTTCTATCGGGGAAAGAGGCGAGCGTGATGTAAACCCACAAGATATAACTAGGGACGGTGGTAAAATTTATAGAATTTATGATGATGGAAGAATTCCCGAAGACAACCCTTTTGTAAATGAGGCCGGCGCCAAAACAGCCATATACAGTTACGGCCATAGAAACCCGCAAGGTCTTGTAAAACATCCTGAAACCGGTGAGATATGGGACAACGAACATGGCCCAAGGGGTGGCGATGAAATAAATATCATTAAAAAAGGTGCCAACTACGGGTGGCCATTGGTAACGTATGGCATTAACTATAGCGGCACCCCAATAACCGACAAAACAACAATGGAAGGAACAGAACAACCAATACATTATTGGGTACCGTCTATTGCACCGAGCGGTATGGCCTTTATTACCTCAGATAAATATGATGGTTGGCAAGGAAGCCTTTTGGTGGGGTCATTGGCCTTTCAATATCTAGAGCGTTTAGAGCTACAGGGAAATCAAGTTATAAAACGAGAAAAACTCTTAGATGGAAAAGGCCGGGTACGTGTAGTAAAACAAGGTCCCGATGGTCTTATATATGTAGGTGTTGAAGGTAAAGGTATCTACAAGCTAATTCCAAAGAAATAAACAAAAAAGGGTATTCAATTAATTTTGAATACCCTTTTCCAATGCTTTTTTAACGGAACCATATTTTTTCAGTAATCGTTCGGCTTCATCATAGCTAACTCCCAATCCTTCAACAATATATCTGGTTCCCCGATCCACCAATTTTTCGTTGGTCAGTTGCATGTTTACCATTTTATTGCCTTTTACCCTTCCTATTTTGATCATTAAGGCTGTGGAAATCATATTGAGCACCAATTTTTGCGAAGTACCACTTTTCATTCGTGTACTACCGGTCACAAATTCAGGTCCCACGTTTACCTCGATCGGTATGTCCGCCACTTCTGTAATCGGCGATTGCGGATTGTTGGTTATACAAGCCGTCAAAATACCATGGGCCCTAGCTTTCTTTAAACCTCCAATAACATAAGGCGTAGTACCCGAAGCGGCAATACCTACGACAACATCTTTTTCGTTTATGACATGTTGATTAAGGTCTACCCAAGCCTGTTCTGTATCATCCTCCGCATTTTCCACTGCTTTTCTTATGGCTACATCACCACCTGCAATAAGGCCCACTACCCTTTCATGTGGCATACCGAATGTCGGTGGAATCTCAGAAGCATCTAAAATACCAAGCCTTCCACTAGTACCCGCACCAATATAAAATAAACGCCCTCCGTTAGAAAATTTCTCGGCAAGGGCATCTACCAATTTAGTGATCTGCGGAATCACCAATGCTACGGCATCCGCCACTTTTTTATCTTCTTCATTCATTTTTTGAAGAATGGTAGTGGTATCCAATAATTCTAAATTATCATAATTGGAGGATGTCTCCGTTATTTTTTTATAACTCATATAATTATAATATTCTTATATCCAGACTCTTAAAAGCACCCAACAGACTATCCTCAGGGTCTAGCTCAGTAATCATCGTATTAATCGCATTTATATCGCATGTTTTATATCGATGTTGCGAATTTAGTTTTTCCGATATAGATAATAAAACCGTTTTTTTAGACGCCTTAATTACCGCTTTTTTTATTTGTACAATATCCCAATCAAACTCGGTTAGGCCATATACCGCGTCTACATACCCTGTACCTATAAAGCTGTAATCAACTTTGATCTCAGAAAGATTATGGATGGCATTCGCCCCTATAGAAATTTGAGATTCCTTTGACACCTGTCCACCAATAGATATAACCGTAATATTGGGTTTGTGGGACAGTTCCATAGCTACCGGAAGACTAATGGTAAAACAGGTCAGGTGCAAATTATCGGGTATAGACCTTACCAGCTCTAAACAAGTAGTTCCGCCATCAATGAAAATTACGGCACCGTCCTTTAACAAGGTCGTTGCCTTTTTTGCAATCTTCATCTTCTCTTCCAATGCATAAATATTGGTGTTTCTGGTATTTTTATTGGTAAAACCAAGAGATATGGCACCACCGTGTACCCTTTTTAACTTGTTCTCCGCATCTAACTCTTTAACATCGCGCCTTACGGTATCGATAGAGACATCCAAGCTTTCGGCTATATCCGTCAATAGAATCCGGTTATGCAATTCTACCTCGTTTAATATGGTTTGTTGACGTTCTTCCTTTAGCATTTCTATTACAGAAAAATATATTTCGGCAAATATAATTAAAAAAAACGACCTGCCGTTTTATACCGTTATAAGTAAAGCTAACATCAAATAATTCTTAATAAAAGCAAAAAACAGCATTAAAAAATGCAAAAAACAGCAAAATGAAATATTATTGCCTATATTTGCAAGGTTTAAAACAACAAACGCAGAACTTACCAATATGAAAACAATCAAGTCGAGAAAAAAGATAGACATCAGCCATAAGCCGATCGGCCAGTTTGAGGAAACACGTTTTGAAAAAATTCACAATGTTATTTTTTCGGATTCCAATGAGGCTTCTGTACGGGTAGCGGAAGAAATAGCCGACCTGATCAAGAAAAAACAAGCTCAGAACAAAACCTGTGTTCTTGGTTTAGCTACCGGATCTTCTCCGATACGTGTGTACGAAGAATTGGTAAGAATGCACAAAGAGGAAGGGTTGAGCTTTAAAAATGTTATCACTTTTAATCTTGACGAATACCTGCCAATGGAGCCCAGTAACATTCAAAGTTACCACTACTTCATGCACGAGCATCTTTTTAAACATATAGATATTGCACCAGAGAACATCCATATTCCGGACGGAACGGTATCCAATGAAGAAACTGTAGATTTTTGTTTGGCATACGAACAAAAAATAAAAGAATGTGGAGGACTCGATTTTCAATTATTGGGAATAGGAAGAACAGGGCACATAGGTTTTAACGAACCTGGCTCCCATTATAATTCGGGCACAAGGGTAATTACCTTGGACCACATTACAAGGGTAGATGCGGCACCGGCATTCTTGGGAATTGCCAATGTACCAAGAAAGGCGATCACCATGGGAATTGCCACGGTAAGAAAAGCAAAACGAATAGTACTTTTGGGCTGGGGAGAAAATAAGGCCGAGATCATAAAAAAAACAATCGAGGGTGAAATATCTTCTCAAGTACCGGCCACCTACCTTCAAAACCATGACAACTGTACTTTTATCTTAGATTCTGGTGCCGCCTCCGAGCTTACCAAAAACAAGACCCCATGGCTTGTTGATGCCTGTGAATGGACAGAAGAACTAAAAGCAAAAGCAATTATATGGTTGTGCGAAAAAACAGGAAAGACTATTCTTAGCCTTACCGATAAAGACTATAATGATAATGGAATGGCAGATTTACTTTCCATGGAGGATTCGTACGATTTGAATATTCAAATTTTCAATAAACTACAACATACTATCACGGGCTGGCCAGGCGGAAAACCAAATGCCGACGATACCAACAGGCCAGAAAGGGCCACGCCTGCAAAAAAACGTGTAATCATTTTTAGCCCCCACCCCGATGACGACGTTATTTCTATGGGAGGTACCTTCGACCGCCTAGTAGAACAAGGCCATGAGGTTCATGTGGTTTACCAAACTTCGGGCAACATTGCCGTTTCCGATACCGACGCACGTAAATATGCAGAAGTTGCCATGAAGTTGAATCCATCGGAAAAAGCACAAGAGATCATCAACGCTATTACGAACAAAACCGACAGTGAGATTGACACGCCAGAGGTTCGTACGTTAAAAGGAGATATCCGAAAATCGGAATCGTACGCCGCCACAAGGTACATGGGCCTAAAAGATGCCAATGTCCATTTTTTAGACCTTCCCTTTTATGAGACAGGTACCATTAAAAAGAATAATTTATCGGAAGAGGATATTGCCATAGTTACCGATATCATTAGATCCATTAAACCGCACCAAATATATGCGGCCGGTGATTTGGCAGATCCGCACGGCACCCATAAGGTTTGTTTGGACGCCATCTTTGAAGCTGTAGACAGGTTAAAACCGGAACCTTTTATGAACGATTGTTGGTTGTGGCTATACCGAGGTGCTTGGCACGAATGGGACATTAATGAAATTGAAATGTGTGTACCCATGAGTCCTAGCCAAGTTCTTAAAAAACGTCATGCCATATTTTGCCATCAATCGCAAAAAGACGGGGTAATGTTTCAAGGCGACGATTCTAGGGAGTTCTGGATGCGTGCCGAAGAAAGAAACCGTAATACGGCCAACAAATACAAAGCTTTGGGCCTTTCTTCGTATGCTGCTATGGAAGCATTTGTTAGATACAAATTCTAAAACATTAGAATACAAGAAACCTACAATAGCTTATTAGAAAAAGATGGTAAGACCACTAAAAAACCAGTTGATTTAATTTTAATCCTTAACATTAAAGGCCTATTTTAGATTTAGATAGGCCTTTTTTTATTTTAACATGCCAAGATACCTTTGTTTAGTAGCAGTACTCTTAATACTTAATTCTTGTAGTATTTTTAAATCTAACATACCTCAGCCCAAAACGGAGTTTAGAGGTGTATGGATCGCCACTGTCGTTAATATCGACTGGCCAAAAAATGGTTCGGACCTCGTTGATAAACAAAAGGAAGATTACCTTAAAATATTGGATTTTTACCACGAACTCAATTACAATGCCGTCATTGTACAAATTAGGGCCGCGGGCGACGCTTTTTATAATTCAGAAGAAGCACCTTGGTCACGATTTTTAACAGGTACCGAAGGGGAAAATTCAAAATGGCCAGAAGACCCTTTAAGCTGGATGATACACGAAGCCCATACCAGGGGTATGGAATTTCATGCCTGGTTAAATCCTTATCGAGCCACTTTCGATTTAAAAACGGAGGTTCTTAGCGACGAACATGACTTTAACACCCACCCGGAATGGATGTTGAAATATGGAAAAAAATACTATTATGACCCAGGATTACCTGAAGTACGTAAAAAAATGGTCGCCATCATCGATGAAATTGTATCAAATTACGACATTGATGCCATACACTATGATGATTATTTTTACCCGTATACCATTAAAGACGAAATTTTTAACGATAGCATCACCTACTATAACTGTGCCCAGCCCGAACAAAGTTTAGAAGATTGGAGAAGAAGTAATATAGATAGTCTCATCAAGGATAGCCATTCTATCATCAAAGCAAAAAAACCTTGGGTCCAATTTGGGGTAAGTCCGTTCGGGGTATGGAAAAACAATGCTACGGATCCTCGAGGTTCCGACACCAAGGCCGGACAAACAACCTATGACAACCTGTATGCAGATCCTCTTCTGTGGATGCAAAAAGGATGGTTAGATTACTTGGCCCCACAACTATATTGGAGCATGGACCTTCCCGCCGCATCACATTCAAAATTAATTGATTGGTGGGCCAGCAATAGTGTCAACACCAATATTTACATAGGAAACGGAGCGTATAAAGTACGTAACAATAGCGACAAGGCCTGGGACCAAAAAAAAGAATTGCCCAATCAATTTAAATTGGCAAGACGTATCCCAGAAATTCAGGGCAACATAGTTTTTAGTGCAAAATCTTTAATGAACAACAACCCCGATGTAGTATCGTACTTAAAAAAGAAATATTACCGTTGGCAGGCATTGCCCCCCACCTCCCCTATTGTAGATCCACCTAGAGACCAAAAGATCAAGATAATATCCAGTCACCAATCTGCCGATTACATAGAATTGGAATTGGACGGAACCAGCGATATTAGATATGCATTGGTATACAAGACCAGAAAAAAGGAAAAAGAAGTATATCCTATCAAAAAATTGAGACAGAAAATTTTTATAACCCCAGGTTCGAATACCTTGACCATTCCAAAAGAATTGATAAAAGGCAATTATTTTGCCGTTACTTTTTTTGATAAATATGGAAGGGAGTCAAAACCTACAATTTTACCTTTAAAAAAAATAAACGGATATGGTTCAAAAAGATAAAGGTGCTTGGGCATGGGTACCGGTATTGTACTTTACACAAGGGCTACCCTATGTACTAGTGGTTACGGTTTCTGTAATTATGTATAAAAAACTAGGGGTCAGTAATTCGGATATCGGCCTATATACAAGTTGGCTATACCTACCATGGGTCTTAAAACCCCTGTGGAGTCCTTTTGTAGATTTAAAAAGTACCAAAAGAAAGTGGTTTTTGTCTATGCAGTTATTAATTGCCGTAGCCCTGTTAGGTGTTGGCCTTGCCATACCCACCAATATGTTCTTTATTACCACCTTGGCCTGTTTTTGGATGGCCGCTTTTGCTTCGGCGACCAATGATATTGCATCCGATGGTTATTATATGATTGGCCTCACCGAAAAAAAACAATCCTTTTTTGTAGGCATGCGAAGTACATTTTATCGTTTGGCGATGGTTACCGGAGAAGGATTGATCGTGATCATGGCCGGTTTTCTGGAAAACAAATATGGAGACAACACCAAAGCCTGGAGCATAACCATGGTAATTGCAGCCGTATTGATGTTGATATTGACAATTTCCAATTTTTTGGTAACACCAAAATATGAATCCTCAACCGCAATTTCGACCGA
Source organism: Maribacter sp. MMG018 (assembly GCF_018100785.1). Classification (GTDB taxonomy): domain Bacteria; phylum Bacteroidota; class Bacteroidia; order Flavobacteriales; family Flavobacteriaceae; genus Maribacter. The sequence goes on from NZ_JAGJEC010000003.1 coordinate 156,843, forward strand.
TAAGCCAGAAGGTTTTTTAGATGTTTTTACCTCTTTTTTTAAAAAGAAGGACATAGGCATCGCCCTCGCCTTTATCTTATCTTTCAGGTTAGGAGAATCGCAATTGGTGAAAATGGCAGCGCCCTTTATGCTAGATAGCCCAGAAAAGGGCGGTTTGGGCTATTCCACAGAACAGATCGGAACCATCTTCGGAACCGCTGGGGTGATAATGCTTTCCATAGGAGGAATTTTAGGAGGTATTCTTATTTCTAGGGACGGATTAAAAAAGTGGATGCTCCCCATGGTATTGTCCTTAAACGTTCCGAATATCCTCTATGCAATTTTAGCTTTCACCAAAACAACCAGTATTATACCCGTAGCGGCAACTGTAATATTCGAAAAATTCGGATATGGTTTCGGATTCACCGCATTTTTAATGTACCTGATATACATATCGGAAGGAAAATCAAAAACAAGCCATTACGCCATAGCCACCGGTTTTATGGCCCTTGGCATGATGCTTCCTGGCATGATCAGCGGATACATGCAACAATGGCTCGGTTATGATGGTTTCTTTATCTGGGTGGTCATCGCAGCGTTACCTGCCCTGTTCTTATTAAAATTTATTACTTATCCTCCAGAGTTCGGAAAAAAAACAAATGAAACGAATGCATAAAATAATACCCCTAGAAAAAGCTAAAAATGCGTTGAGCAAAGCCGAAAAGGTAGGACAGTTTTTTATGCCTGCCGCCTTTATCAATGATACCGAGGAAGAAATTACACAGTTAGAAAACCTCATCAAAAACTACGGGGTCGGTGGGTTGTGCTTCTTTCACTCTAGGGCAAGCGCAGCGACTAATTTTGAAGGCAAAAAAGAAATTATTAGAAACGAAAACAGTTTCGAGACCTTAAAAAAACTTGTGCAGAGATATCAATCGGTATCCAAATACCCCCTTTTTATTGCTATAGATGCGGAATGGGGATTGGCCATGCGAATAGAAAACACGCCCAAGTACCCTTACGCTATTACCTTGGGAGCCATTCATGATAATACCGATTTAATTTACCAAGTAGGTAAGAACATTGCAAAAGATTGTAAAAAAGCCGGTATTCATTGGAATTTATCGCCCGTCGTCGACATTAACAACAATCCCAACAACCCGGTAATAGGATATCGTTCTTTTGGCGACGATAAAAAAATGGTTGCCCAGAAGGCCATGGCCTATGTAAAGGGAACAGAAAGTGAAGGTGTACTTACAAGTATTAAACACTTTCCCGGGCATGGGGACACCGATGTAGATTCTCATCTTGGAATACCCGTTATTAACAAAACAAAAGAAGAACTGGAAAACAACGAACTTTATCCTTTTCAAGAAATAATAAACGAAGGTGTAGATGCCGTAATGGTAGGGCATTTGTCCGTTCCCGCACTGGCAGCAGGAAAGAGCACTCCTTCCAGTATATCAAAAGAAATCATAAAAGACCTATTGAGAAAGAAAATGGGATTTTCGGGCGTGGTAATATCCGACGCTCTTAACATGCATGCCGTATCCAAAAACTTTCCCGTAAAAGGTGAGTTGGAATGGCTTGCCTTTGATGCAGGCAACGATATTTTATGTTTCGCGGAGCACACAGAGGATGCTATAGATATGATCTTAAAAAAGGCTACCAACGAACAAATAGAAGAGAGTTTTGACAGGGTTTGGAAATTGAAAGAAAAAGCCATAACCGAAGAACTTACAGAGCTTACCAAAGAACTTGTATATGACACCGCCCTTAACAGAAAACTTGCGGAACAGAGTATTACTTTATACAAAGGTTCCGAAAAAGAAATCACGAAGTTTGGCGAGTCCGATTTTTGCACCTTAACCCTTAAAAGATACAACGAACAACAAGACGAAGATGATATTATTTCTTCGCTCGCCATATCTCGTAACGAAATTGAAAATGAGAATAACATTCTATTATTGTTGACCCCACCACAAATTAAACCCAATAACAATTTTGGTTTTTTACCAGAGGAAATTCAATTTATAAACGAAATATTGAGCACTAAAAATGTGGTACTATACCATTTTGGAAATCCGTATGCCCTGAAACTCTTTTCCATAGAAAACACCAAGGCTACGGTAATCGTTTATCAAAATTTCAAAGAATTTCAAGACGTGGCCGCCGCCCATTTTCAGGGAAAAATAAAATCTGTCGGAAAACTACCTGTGAAACTGAATATATAATTGCATAACAAAAATATATATACATGAAAGTATACAAAACAGTAGGAATGATGTCTGGCACGTCTTTAGACGGTCTGGACCTGGCCTATTGCCATATCTGGAAAGACAAAGATAAATGGGCGTTTGAAATTAAATGTACAGACAGTGTTTCGTACGATCAAAAAATGGAGAAAGAGCTCAAAGACTCCATTCACCTACCGGCAGAAAAACTGCTTCAATTGCACAACACCTACGGTACCTGGTTGGGCGAAAAGGCACATTCCTTTATTACCGATAACAATCTTGAGGTAGATTTTATTGCCAGTCATGGACATACCTCTCACCATAGGCCAGAATTGGGTCTAACTTTTCAATTAGGTTCAGGACAACATTTGGCAAATGCATCTCAAAAGAAAGTTATTTGCGATTTTAGAAGTAACGATCTTGCCTTAGGCGGACAGGGAGCTCCATTGGTACCCATTGGCGACCGACTTATATTCGGAGCATATGATTTTTGTCTGAACCTAGGGGGTATCAGTAATATTTCTTTTGAAGTAAAAGACCGCAGAATAGCTTATGATATAGGTCTGGCGAATATGATACTCAATTATATTACCAGAAAAATAGATTTGAACTATGACAAAGATGGTAACATGGCGAGATCTGGGGAGATAAACACAAGCATGCTCAATGAACTTAACAATTTAAAATATTACCTACTGCCCTACCCCAAATCTATTGGGTACGAGTGGTTCTTGGAAGAAGTGGTACCGATCGTTGAAAATACCGACGACACTATCGAAAATCTTTTGCACACATCCATTCATCACATTTGCGAAAAAATTGCACAGCAGGTCAGTTTAAACGCCAATAAGCAAAAACAACGATTGTTCATTACTGGCGGTGGAGCGCTAAATTCCTTTTTAATAGAAACCCTAAAACAAAAGTTAGATCCTAAAATTGAAGTAGTAGTACCGGACAAACAACTCATCGAATTTAAGGAAGCCCTGGTTTTTGCACTAATGGGCGTACTTAGGGAAGAACGCGAGATAAATATCTTAAAAACAGTAACCGGAGCCAAAAGAGACTCTTCTAGCGGTGTAATTTTCTTACCTAATTAAAGTATTTTCACTAAATTTCTGTCATAAATGAATATTTCATAAAAAATGTCGGACAAAAAAATGAAAGCCACCGCTTATTGGAAAGAGAACGTAAAATATCTCTTTTTGCTATTGACCATATGGTTCTTAGTATCTTATGGCGCTGGAATCTTGTTCAAAGACGCTTTGAACACTATAAAAATAGGAGGTTTTAAACTTGGCTTTTGGTTTGCCCAACAAGGATCCATTTATGTTTTTGTAATACTCATATTTGTCTATGTAAGACTAATGAACAAATTGGATAAAAAATATGGATACGATTAATTAACGCCCCCCCTTCACCAACAATTCCATTACCAAAAGAAATCAACCTAACCCAAAAAATGTTATGAGCGTACAAACTTGGACTTATATTTTAGTCGGAATTACTTTTGCGCTGTATATTGGAATTGCCATTTGGTCAAGGGCGGGCTCTACCAAAGAATTTTATGTGGCGGGCGGGGGTGTTTCGCCTTTGGCGAACGGTATGGCCACAGCGGCCGACTGGATGTCCGCGGCCTCCTTTATTTCTATGGCCGGCATTATTGCATTCGCCGGTTACGACGGATCCGTTTACCTTATGGGATGGACCGGCGGATATGTACTACTGGCCTTATTACTAGCCCCTTACTTACGTAAATTCGGAAAATTTACCGTTCCCGATTTTATAGGTGACCGTTACTACTCAAAAACAGCAAGAATTGTAGCTGTAATCTGTGCCCTCATAGTATCTTTTACATATGTAGCAGGGCAAATGCGGGGAGTAGGTGTTGTATTTTCCCGTTTTTTAGAGGTTGACATCAATACCGGTGTGGTCATCGGAATGATCATCGTATTGTTCTATGCCGTTTTGGGGGGCATGAAAGGAATTACATACACCCAAGTGGCACAATATTGTGTACTCATTTTCGCCTTTATGGTGCCTGCTATCTTTATTTCTATACAAATGACCGGCAACCCGATTCCGCAATTGGGCATGGGCTCCACCCTCTCGGACGGATCGGGAACATATCTTTTAGATAAATTGGACGGTCTTTCGACAGAACTAGGTTTTAATGAATATACCAGCGGCACAAAATCCATTGCGGACGTATTCGCCATTACTTTGGCCTTAATGGTAGGTACAGCAGGGCTGCCCCATGTAATTGTGCGGTTCTTTACCGTAAAACGGGTCAAAGATGCCCGAAAATCTGCAGGGTTGGCCTTATTGTTGATCGCCATCTTGTACACGACCGCCCCTGCCGTATCGGTATTTGCCAGAACCAACATGATAAATACCGTAAGCGACAAAGAATACGTTACCATGCCAGAATGGTTTAAAAACTGGGAAACTACAGGACTATTGCAGTTTGACGACAAAAACAAAGATGGAAAAATACAATATGTGGCAGATACCGATAAAAATGAACTTATTGTTGATCGTGACATCATGGTGCTGGCCAATCCGGAAATTGCCAATTTACCGGCTTGGGTAATCGCTTTGGTCGCTGCCGGTGGTCTTGCCGCAGCATTGTCTACGGCAGCAGGCCTATTGTTGGTTATTTCTGCTTCAGTTTCCCATGACCTTATCAAAAAAGTATTTAAACCGAATATCTCAGACAAAGGAGAACTATGGGCCGCAAGAATTTCCGCTACGGTCGCAGTAGTTATCGCCGGGTATTTCGGAATTAATCCGCCAGGGTTCGTTGCCGCCGTTGTCGCCCTGGCCTTTGGCCTAGCGGCAGCCTCTTTTTTTCCCGCCATTGTTCTAGGTATATTTTACAAGAAAATGAATAAAGAAGGAGCCATTGCAGGTATGGTCATAGGTACCTTGTTGATGTTGTTCTATATGACAAAATTCAAATTCGGATGGTTTGGTGGTGGCACACCGGCCGATTGGTGGTTCGGAATATCGCCCGAAGGATTTGGAAGTATTGCAATGATCGCGAATTTTATAGTTTCTATAGTTATCATGAAATTCACCCCGGATCCACCGGAAGATGTCCAAGAAATCGTAGAGGACATACGGATCCCCAGTGGGGCAAAAGAAGCCATTGATCATTAATTGTTTATAATTTAAAATGAAATCAGAATTTAGAGATGAGTAATTACCACATTAAACATTTAGAGGAGTATTATCAAGTTTACAGAAAATCGGTACGTAACCCAGAAGCTTTTTGGGAAGAAATCGCAGAAGAACATTTTGTTTGGAGAAAACGTTGGAACAATGTACTTAGTTGGGATTTTAGTAAACCGGAAATAAAATGGTTCGAGGGTGCTAAATTAAACATTACCGAAAACTGTATAGATAGACATTTACCTACAAGGGGAAACAAAACTGCCATTCTTTTTGAGCCGAACGACCCAAAAGAAGAAGCTGAACATATTACCTACAGGCAATTACATGAACGTGTATGTAAAATGGCCAATGTATTATTGGAAAAAGGCATTAAAAAAGGAGATCGTGTATGTATCTATTTGCCCATGATCCCCGAATTGGCTATTTCTCTTTTGGCCTGCGCCCGTATCGGAGCTATACATTCGGTGGTATTCGCAGGTTTTTCTTCCCATGCGCTTTCCACTAGAATTAACGATTCTGACTGTAAATTGGTAATAACCTCCGATGGTTCTTACAGAGGAGCAAAAACCATAGACCTTAAGAGTATTGTTGACAAGGCGCTTGTAGATTGCCCCGGGGTAAATACGGTATTGGTAACAAAAAGAATCAACAGCGACATAGAAATGGTCGACGGAAGGGATTATTGGTTACAACCCTTATTGGACGAGGCATACGGGGACAATGTTGCAGAAGTAATGGATGCCGAAGACCCCTTATTCATACTATACACCTCTGGATCTACGGGCAGACCCAAAGGAATGGTACATACCATTGGTGGTTATATGGTATACACGGCATATACTTTTAAAAATGTTTTTCAATACAAAGAAAACGATGTTTATTGGTGTACCGCAGATATTGGGTGGATTACAGGACACTCTTACATAGTATACGGTCCATTGGCAAATGGGGCAACCACGGTAATGTTCGAGGGGGTACCGTCGTATCCAGATTACGGTCGCTTTTGGGATGTAGTTCAAAAACACAAAGTAAACCAGTTCTATACCGCGCCTACGGCCATAAGGGCCCTGGCCAAAGAGAATCTAGAATTTATAGAAAAACATGACTTGTCCAGCCTTAAGGTACTTGGTTCTGTAGGGGAACCTATTAACGAAGAAGCTTGGCATTGGTACAACAACAATGTAGGTAAGAACCGTAGCCCTATTGTTGATACTTGGTGGCAAACCGAAACAGGGGGCATCATGATCACCCCTATCCCCTACGTTACCCCTACTACCCCAACCTACGCCACATTACCTTTTATTGGTATTCAGCCCGCCCTTATGGATGAAAACGGAAATGAAATAAAGGGCAACCAGGTAGAAGGTAGATTATGCGTAAAATACCCTTGGCCTTCGATTGCAAGAACCATTTGGGGAAATCACGATAGGTACCGAGACACCTATTTCTCGGCATATAAGAATATGTATTTTACAGGTGACGGTGCATTAAGGGATGCCGTAGGATATTACAGAATTACGGGTAGAGTTGATGACGTAATCATTGTTTCGGGCCATAATTTGGGTACCGCACCAATTGAAGATTCCATTAACGAACACCAGGCTGTGGCAGAATCCGCCATTGTAGGTTTCCCCCACGACGTAAAAGGAAACGCACTTTATGGATTTATAATACTAAAGGAAACCGGAGAAAGCAGGGATCGGGAAAATGTAAGAAAAGAGATCAACCAACAGATCACAGAGCATATAGGCCCCATTGCCAAACTTGATAAAATTCAGTTCGTATCCGGTCTACCAAAAACAAGAAGCGGAAAGATCATGCGTAGAATACTACGTAAAATAGCAAGTAAGGACACTTCTAATTTAGGGGACACCAGCACATTACTAAATCCAGAAGTTGTACAAGAGATTATAGATAATGCCTTATAGCATCAATATATGCTAATTACCTTTTTGTATTACAAGAATTCGTCAGACCCAAATTTTAAAAGGGGTCTGGCGAATTTTATTTTACAAGAGAAGTTGACAATACTATATCGGCATTCTCCCAACTTTTCTCCCTTAGCTCCTCTACTTCTTTTACCTTATCAAGATTGTTTAGGTTTTCATAAGCCAATTTTAAACCATGTAGCGCCCATCCATTTTTAGGCAATCTAATTAAGTCTTCTTTGTAGGTGTCTATGGCATCATTATATAACGCTGCCTCAATTTGAATGGCCCCAAGGTGGTGTCTTACCGAAAAAAACCAATCTGGTGGCTCATTATAATTTAAACTATCTTCAATTTCAATAGCTTCTTGTAGCAATGCTATACTTTCCGAATACTTAGATTGATTTGCTAAAATCTCGGCCTTTAAAACATTTCTAGCTATTTGAACCAATACATCGACCGAATTGATTTCCCAAATTGAAATTTCTTTTAAGCTGGCATCCGCCGCAAAAGTTTCTAATGAACGCAATTCTTTTTTTGCCTTTTCTATTTCATCCAATCTTAAAAAAGCCATACCACGTGCATAGTTTAGAATTGCAGATGGATATTTTAAAGAAGGTACTTCATTTTCCAATTCCAATATTTCACTCCATTTACCAAACTTCACGTTTATATAGAAAGGTATGGTATAAAAATGCTGTAGTGTTCCCCAACCAGGTTCTTTCATTAAAATAGTACTTGAATGTTTTGCTACGTTATAAGATGCCTTTAATGCCAATTCACTATTGCCCTCTAGCGCAGCGGTTGCTGCCATGAAATGATAATTATGCGGAAAATAAGCAATCGGATATGCACCTTGAGCATTGCACGTAGCAATATAACTGCTATCTACGGCCACTGCACGTATATTGGCCAATGTACCTTTATGATAGTCTCCTGTTCTAATATAAACATGGGAAGGCATATGAATAAGGTGCCCAGCACCGGGAACTAGATCATCGTCAAAAATTTTGGCGCTCTCGAGCGCATCTTCTGGATGTAAGGACGCTTCTAGCATATGAATTTTAAAATGATGTGCCCCCACATGCTTTGGATCAATTTCCAAAGCCTTATTGACTACCTCGATGATCTCATTCGTCCTTTCTTTAGGATTACCTTTTTTATCCCACAAATCAAAAGGAAACATATCCATTATTGATTCAGCATACAAAACTGCCACATCGGCATCATTAGAATAATTAATATAAACTTCCCGTAGCGCATTTGAATATTCCAGGTCCAGACTACCTCTGTCCCCTACCGGGAACTGAACATACCTTTTTGATAAGGCGTCAATTAGATCTTTTTCTTTCCGAGAAGCATTATTTTCTGCCAGTTCTTTTGCCTTTTGAATCGCATTGTACGCTCTTTGATAATTATCCGGCTCCATGCCTGCATTGTAATTAGGCCCTAAAACATATGCAAACCCCCAATATGCCATTGCACAATTAGAATCCAATTTAGTTGCATAATAAAATGACCTTGCTGCTTCTGCATGATTGAAGCCGTACGCCAACACCATTCCCTGGTTAATATATTTCTGAGCTAGCCTATTGTTGGTGGTTACAGGAAACTCCAATACATCCAAACCGTCAATAAGAGGGGCGACATTATCAGCTTGATACCACGCTATATCCGTTGTAATAGGAGCGCAAGCGATAAAGGGTTTGTTTTTAATATCGTTGCTATTGGTTTTATTCTTACACGCCATTAATACAAAGAGCGGCACCATCAAATAAAGGAATTTTTTTTTCATATCTGTCTACATGAATACTAATAAAAATAGTATACCTACAATATAAAGTCATGATTCTAAAAATCAACGACCCAACGTGTAAACAGCACTAAAAAATGTATAGATAACAACCTGATTAATTAAACGTATGACACTACCTATGCCTTATATTTATTATTATTTGGAGAAGGCTCGGTTACTCGCAAACAATGGTCTTGTTTTGAAAGCCATGAACAAGACCACTGAGAGTAATCCACAAATTCCAAATCCTGCAAAAAGACCCCATACCGATTCTTTAATGAATCCCCCAATAAAAATGGAAATGGGAATGGACAATACGGTAGAAACAAAACCTGTAATAGCCGCTCCAATACCAGCTATATGACCAATGGGCTCCATAGCTATAGACCTTAAATTACCCCAAACAAAGCCCAAGCACAAGAACAACACTGACAAAAAGCTTATTAAAACAGTCACACTCGGATTGGGCTCGCCCCAAAAAAGAAACATATACAAAATACCGATCAAGGTAAAGGAAGTTAATGCTACAAAAGATAAATTACGCATACCAAACCTTAATACCAAGGTACCGTTCATTAAGGTAGAAAAACCTATAGATATGGCCAGCCCGGCAAATACATAGGTAAAACTTTCCTTTAAATCGTACAGTTCTTCAAAAACGTGCTGCGCAGAGCTCAAGTACACCAAGAAAGAACCGGTGATCAAACCCGTCATAATGGTACAAGAAACCGTTTCTCTGTGTCTAAAAATTTCTTTGACACCTTTTATGAAAACCGAAACGGAAAATGGCACTTTATGGGCAGGTTTCAGTGTTTCTTCCTGTCTTTTATAAAACCATATACAAACAAGCAACGCGAAGAAAAGCTGTGCATAAAAAATACCATGCCATCCCATAACTTGCATAACAGCTTTGCCAAATGCCGGTGCCACGACCGGAACAAGAATAAAAAAAGCCGTCACAAAAGACATGATCTTGGCCATATAATCTCCCTTATAGGTATCCCTAACAATCGATATACTAATGGTTCTGGGAGCAGAAAGCCCTATACCCTGAAGAATTCTCCCTACGATCATAATCTCCAAATCAGGAGCCAATAAACAAACAACACTTGCTACGGCAAAAATGGAAAATCCGATATAAACAATGGGTTTTCTTCCCAAGCTATCAGATAAAGGCCCAAAAAACAACTGACCTACCCCAAGCCCCAAGAAAATCATGATGACCAACAATTGATTTTTGGTAGGGTCCAAACTATTGATCGCTATACCAATATCGGCAATGGCGGGAATAAGGGCATCTATCGTCAAAGCAACAATAGACATCAACGAGGCCATTAAAGCAACAAACTCAAAATTAGGTTTTACTTGTTTATTTTGCATCCGACAAAAATAAAGCTTAATGGTCGAAGGCTGTTTATCAAATCTTCATTTTTAGGTTTAGTAGAATTTTGAAGTTCAAATATGTATTTTTGACCCAAAGAAATTTCTATGTTGATTATTGGAATTGCCGGAGGTACCGGTTGTGGAAAAACTACAGTAGTAAATCAGATCATAAATGAGCTTCCCTATGAAGAGGTAGGTGTAATATCACAAGATTCCTATTACAACGATTTATCCCACCTTTCTTTGGAAGAAAGAAGAAAAACAAATTTTGACCACCCCAACTCCATAGACTTTCAACTTCTAGAAGAACATTTACAAGCATTAAAAAACGGAAAATCGGTAGAACAGCCCGTTTATTCTTTTTTAGAATGTAACCGTACCCAGAAAACCATTCCGACACACCCTAGAAAGGTAATGATCGTAGAAGGCATTCTGATATTGGCCAATAAGGCCATAAGGGATATGTGCGACATTAAAATCTTTGTACATGCCGATACCGATGAACGACTCATCAGAAGATTAAAAAGAGATGTGAACGAACGTGGCTGGAACTTGGATGAAACGTTGGAAAAATACCAAACCGTAATAAAACCTATGCACGATCAGTTCATAGAGCCAACAAAAGAACACGTCGATATAATTATACCGAATAATAAATACAATACGGTCGCCGTTGAAATCGTAAGGAGCATTATCAATGAAAAATTAGCACAGGCCTAATGGGGTTTAAAGAATTAAAACAGAAGAAATGGTTCAAGATCATGACCAATATTTATGTATTGGTATTGACCATGTTCGCCATATGGATGGTTTTCTTTGATACCAACTCGTTACTTATACATCTAGAATTAAAAAGAGAAATCAACAAACTGGAAAAAACCAAGGATTTTTTACAGAGTGAAATCGAAAAAGACAAAAAGGTCATCGAAAAACTATCGGACCAAAAAGAACTAGAAAAATTTGCCCGTGAGGAATATTATCTCAAGAAAAAAAACGAGGAAATTTATTTAATAGAGTACGAAGACAGCTTAAAACTAAAAGAAAAGGATAAAAAAGAATAAACAGAACGCTGTATTTAATTGTTAATCGCTTCTTAATTCACGACTTGTTAACGCTTTGATAAATAAAAGTTTAACTCTTTTTTAAACAAAAGTACATTGTTATTCACCTAGTGTTAACAAAATCCTTTTACCAGCCTCGCAAATAATTGTATTTTTACATCCTAACTTACTTTGAATATGGGCAAGATAATTGCTATCGCAAATCAAAAAGGTGGTGTTGGCAAAACTACCACTTCTGTTAATCTGGCTGCCTCTTTGGGGGTATTGGAGAAAAAGGTGTTGCTGATCGATGCCGATCCCCAAGCAAATGCCACTTCTGGATTAGGAATAGATGTGGAGAGTGTTGAGCTTGGCACCTATCAATTATTAGAGCATACCAAAACGGCGAAGGAAGCTATTATTCCAACAACATCCCCAAATGTTGACCTAATTCCCGCGCATATTGATCTTGTGGCCATCGAAATTGAATTGGTGGACAAAGATCAAAGGGAATATATGTTGAAAAAAGCCATTTTAGAGCTTAAGGACGATTATGACTACATTCTTATAGACTGTGCGCCCTCTTTAGGGTTATTGACCCTTAACGCCCTAACGGCTTCCGATTCCGTCATAATTCCCATTCAGTGCGAATACTTTGCCCTAGAAGGGCTGGGCAAGCTTTTAAACACCATAAAAAGTGTACAAAGAATACACAATCCACAATTGGATATCGAAGGAATGTTGTTGACCATGTACGATTCTAGGTTAAGATTGTCTAACCAAGTGGTAGAAGAGGTAAGCAAGCATTTTGGCGATATGGTCTTTGAGACCATAATCCAAAGAAATGTAAGATTAAGTGAAGCCCCTAGTTACGGGGAGAGCATTATTAAATATGATGCATCCAGTAAGGGTGCGGTCAACTACCTGAATTTGGCAAACGAGGTAGTAAAGAAAAACAAGCAGACAGTATAAGATGGCAAAGGCAATAAAGAAACAAGCTTTGGGAAGAGGTCTTTCTGCACTTTTGAAAGACCCGGAAAACGATATTCAATCTGCATCCGACAAAAACGCCGATAAAGTAGTCGGCAATATTATCGAACTTGATCTGGAGCATATAGAGGTCAACCCTTTTCAACCAAGATCCAACTTCAACGACGAGAGCCTTCAAGAATTGGCCACCTCTATTCGAGAGCTTGGTGTTATCCAACCTATAACAGTAAGAAAATTAGGTTTTAACAAGTATCAGCTGGTCTCTGGAGAAAGAAGATTCCGTGCCTCCAAGCTTATAGGACTAGAGACTGTTCCTGCCTATATTAGAATTGCCAATGATCAAGAATCATTGGAAATGGCCTTGGTAGAAAATATTCAAAGGCAAGACCTGGACCCTATAGAAATCGCCTTGTCCTACCAGCGTCTTATAGATGAAATAAACCTGACCCAAGAAAAACTGAGTGAACGTGTCGGTAAAAAACGGTCTACCATTGCCAATTACCTTCGTTTGTTGAAATTAGACCCTATCATTCAAACAGGAATGCGAGACGGGTTTCTTAGTATGGGACACGGCAGGGCCTTGGTGAATATAGAAAACAGAAAAGACCAAATCGCCCTTTACGAAAAAATCGTTGGGCAAAACCTATCTGTAAGGGATACGGAAAATGCTGTAAAAAACTACCATCAACAAGACGATAAAAAACCAACAAAAACAACTACAAAACAGAAGCCTCCGGTCTTTGTAAGCTCTGGTATAAAAGAGATTTCAAAACATTTAGACGTAGGGGTAGATGTTAAGACATCTGGAAAGTCCAAAGGAAAAATAACCATTCCTTTTAATTCCGAGGAAGAATTTGAGCGTATTAAAAAGTTAATTACGGGTGCATAGACTCTTAACCACATTCGCTATCGCTTTTTTTCTGGTTTCCAATAGTTATGCTCAAGAAGAGAACGAAACTCAAGAAACAAAAGAAATAGACAGCGTCGCTACTTCATTAAGTACCGATGTTGATATGGTCATCATTCAAGACTCTATTCAAAAAAAGGAACTGAAATTTAATCCGTTAAGCCCCAGTAAAGCAGCTTTTTACTCTTCTATTCTACCGGGTTTGGGTCAAATTTATAATAAAAGATATTGGAAAGTACCCTTGGTATACGGAGCCATAGGGGGCAGTATTTATGCCTACAGCTGGAACAACAACAACTACAAAAGGTTTAGGGTTGCCTTTAAAAGAAGGCAGGCAGGTTTTACAGACGATGAATTCTATGACCTAAACGGTGACAATGCCCCTGGCGACGATCCAGATCTGGATATAGACGACTTAGAGAACCAACAAGAAAGGTTTCAACAAGACAGGGATCTATGGCTAGTAATCTCAATTGCGGCCTACGCACTTAATATCATAGATGCGAACGTAGATGCTCACTTAAAACAATTTAATATAGACAATGACCTTTCCGTAGATTTTGAACCTTTTCTAGATTTGAATAGCGTAACAAACGATCCAATATACGGAATGGCCTTAACCATAAAATTTTAAAAATGAAGATTGCACTTTTCGGTTATGGAAAAATGGGTAAGATGATCGAGCGTCTGGCACTGGAAAGAAACCATGAAATCGTAGCCAAAATAGATAACGATTCACAAGAAATAGATTTTTCGAAAATAGAGGTCGCCATTGATTTCAGTATGCCCAGCGCAGCGTACGGCAACATTACCAAATGCATAGAAAACAATGTTCCCGTAATTTGCGGTACCACTGGCTGGCTAGACAAATATGACGATGTCGTAAAATTGTGCAAAGAAAAAGAAGGCGGTTTCATCTATGCCTCCAATTTTAGCCTTGGGGTCAACATATTTTTTGAACTGAACGAGTATCTGGCAAAAATGATGCGCCATCTGTCGCAATACGACATACGAATGGAAGAAATACACCATACACAAAAACTGGATGCTCCCAGCGGTACGGCCATCACATTGGCAGAGGGCATTATGGCAAATTCCGATTACTCAGGTTGGAAACTCGACGAAAAAATAAAAAACAATATCCCCATTACATCTAAAAGAATCGGAAACACACCAGGTACACACACCGTAGACTATGTAAGCGATGTTGATAGTATCGAAATAAAACATACGGCCCACAACCGTGAGGGATTCGCATTGGGAGCCATAGCGGCCGCGGAATGGATTATCGGTAAAACAGGTGTTTTCACCATGAAAGATGTGTTAAACCTTGGTTAAAACAAGTAACAAAAACTAAATTTTAGGACAAATGGTTATTAACGAATATCCACACTATGGACCCAAGGGTATTCTGTAAACATAAAATTATAAAATCATGAATGGCACTCAATGGATTATATTCATACTCATAATACAAGTTATCCATTTTCTTGGAACATGGAAACTCTATGTAAAAGCAGGACGTAAAGCATGGGAGGCTGCAGTACCGGTGTACAACGCTATAGTTTTGATGCAAATAATAAACCGGCCAAAATGGTGGGTGGTCCTTTTGTTCATTCCTATCATCAACCTTCTAATGTTTCCCGTTATTTGGGTGGAGACCATTCGTAGTTTTGGAAGAAACAGTGCTTTGGAATCTTGGCTGGTAGTTCTTACCCTAGGCCTTTATATTTTTTATGTCAATTACTCTTTGGATGTTACCTACATACCCGAAAGAAGCTTACACCCGAGAACAGCACTTGGAGAATGGGTAAGTTCTATTGTTTTTGCCGTGGTAGCGGCCACTTTGGTACACACCTATTTTATTCAACCGTACGTCATACCTACCGGTTCGCTAGAACGTACGCTAAGGGTGGGCGACTTCTTATTTGTGAGTAAATTTCATTACGGGGCAAGAACCCCGATGACCACGGTAGCAGCCCCTATGGTGCACGACACCCTACCTATATTGGGCATAAAATCATATTTGAACAAACCTCAACTCCCCTATTTTAGATTACCTGGCTTCACCAAGATCGAAAGAAACGATATTGTAGTGTTCAGTTGGCCAGCAGATACCGTTCGGGTATTTTTCAAAAAAGAGGCAGGTGTAAAAAAACCTATCGACAAAAAATCGAACTATGTAAAACGATGTGTTGGTATACCTGGCGATTCCCTAGAGGTTAGAGACGGTTATGTTTTCATAAACGGCAAACAATTAGAATTGCCGGGCAGTGCAAAACCCCAATACGATTATATAGTATATGCCCAAAAAGGAGTATCCTCAAGATTATTGGATAATTTGGGTGTTACCGATTTTACAAGAAAATACGTTTCCGGTCCGCTGAACCAGGAACAGGGCCAAATTTTGAATAAATATTTGATCGGATACAACCAAACAAACGATGGCCAATTGGAAATCTACACCAAGGCCTCCGGTATACCGATAGACGTAATTAAAAAATACCGTCTTTCACTCAAAGAAATAACCGATAGGGAACGTTTTGTTCCGTTAACCGATGAAATGGCAGCCACTTTACGCAAAGATTCTTCTATCGACTCTGTAGTGCGTCAAATAACCCCAAAAGGACAAAGAGGAAACAACCTTTTTCCTCAAAGCCCCGATTACCCGTGGAACTACAGTCAAATGGGACCTATTTACATTCCTGAAAAAGGAAGTACGGTCGCCTTAAACCTGAAGGTACTCCCCTTGTACAAGAAAATAATTAGGGAATACGAGGGCAATACATTAAGCGTAAGCGGAAACCAGATCCTTATCAACGGAGAGGTCGCCGATTCATATACCTTTAAACAAGATTACTATTGGATGATGGGTGACAACAGAGACCACTCGGAAGATAGCAGGGCTTGGGGATATGTACCGGAAAACCATATTGTAGGTACCCCTATTTTTATATGGATGAGTTTCGACAATTTTACCGAGAGCATAGGTAATTGGAGACCACGATGGGATCGTATCTTCACCACCGTTAATGGTGACGGCGAACCACAATCTTACTTTAAATATTTTCTAATATTGCTTATAGCATATTTTGTAGGAAGTTGGTTATGGAAAAGAAAAAAGTCTAACTAGTTTTTAAAAAGATGCATCTTTTACATCCGGCATATTTTCCCAATATCGCTTTTTTCAGTGTTTTCATAAACGATAAAACAATATGGGAAACACAAGACAATTTTCAGAAACAAACATATAGAAACAGAGCTTATATATGTACTGACAGGGGCCGCCATATGTTGAGCATTCCGATAATTCACGGTAAAACGGAAAAAGGAAGACAGCTCTACAAAGACGTTAAGATAGATAACTCGTACTCATGGCAGCGCCAACACTGGAGAACATTGGAAACGGCCTACAGGACTTCTCCTTTTTTTGAATTCTATGAAGACGAGATAAAACCGATTTACGAAAAAAAATTCAAATTTTTAATGGACATCAATCTTGAGTCCATAGCACTTATTTGTGAAGCTTTACAACTCCAAATGCCCGATGCAAAAACCTCTACCTTTGAACTAAACCCTAAAGAAGAGGATTTCAGGTTTTTGATAAATGCCAAACAAAGTGTCAATTATACCGCCGACCATTATACACAGGTTTTTGGGGAGCGCCATGGTTTTATCCCCAACACCAGTATATTGGATGCACTATTTAATTTAGGCCCCAATACGGTAAGCTATCTAAAGCAGGTGCAAATAAAAAAGCCCAATGATTAGATTTTTTCTCCATTATGGCATTCATTTCATAGTACCCTTCATTATTGCATTTATTTTTTTCAAACAATATAAGTGGAAAGTTGCCCTTATACTTTTAGCAGGTATCATCATAGATATAGATCATATATTGGCCGACCCAATTTTTGAAGCTGATCGTTGTAGCATCAATTATCACCCCCTACACAGTTATTGGGCCATTGGTGTTTACCTTTTGATGCTATTATGGAAAAAGACCCGTATTTGGGGTATTGCCTTTCTAATACACATTATTGCGGACATTACAGACTGCCTACTCATTAGAACCAACCTTTAAGGAAACCATTACAGGTTCGTGATCGGAAAGCCCTACATTATAGTTCTTGTGCATTAATATATCGAAGGCCGGATCTGTTAATACAAAATCTATTCTCAATGGAAATCTCCAAAAATTAATGGTTCTTCCATAACCAAATCCTTTCTCCTCAAAACTATCCTTCAATCCTTCTCTTATGGTTCTATAGACACTAGAATACTGCGTGTTGTTAAAATCACCACAGATTATATTTTTATAAGGAGAACCTTTAGCATGCTCCACTAAAATTTCCGCTTGTTCTTGCTGCATGGAGAAAGAGCTTCTTAATCTCTTAAAAAGCTTATCGGACTCTTCCCTTTTTATATTCCATGGTCTTACTTTTAAAGACTCTAAATGTAGGTTATAGAACCGTATAGTATCTTCTTTATAAACTATATCCGCATAAATAATGTTATTAATGGTGTTGGGAAGATTCAAAGACCCTTCTGATATTATAGGATATTTAGAGAGTATACTTTGTGTACTTTTATGTTCTTCGTAAGGGGTCTGGCTTATAAAAGGATATTGCTTAAACTTTTTGCCCCAACTACCCCTATACTCTTGAAAGCAAATGACCCCAGGATCTTCCTCTTTGATAAAATCAACTATTTGCCCCCCTACATCTGTGGCGTGTATAGAGTTCATGGCATTGAATTGCTGAGCATTGAAAGACATAATTTTAAGACCTTCTTCCGAGTTGTTTTCAGCCTTGCCGTTAAATACCACAAACGACCCCAAAATAAAGTAACCAGCCACCAACACCACAAGGGACAACCATATAAGCCTTCTTTTAAACAGAAGCCAGTACACCAAGAAAACAATGTTCAACACTACGAGCAACGGCACCGCCAAACTCAAGAAAAATAGGCTTGCAATAGTGGTAAAGGGGACCACGCACGCCAATAACAAAGTAAGTGCTACGACACTATTAAAACCATAGATGATTCGATTAAAAAAAGACAATCTTTTCATTCACCTATTATTCCTTACCAGCTTTGAAAAGAAAATCCTTTTCAGCCTTTGAAAGGCTTTCATAACCAGATTTGCTGATTTTATCTAGAATGGCGTCTATTTTTTTCTGATGGCTCTGCGCATCATAGCTCTTTGATGAAGTTGAAGTTCGAGATTGTTTTTTATACACTGTTTTCAAAGGTGCTTTCTTCTCTGAACGTTTAAACAGATTGGCAACACCATCTACAAATTTCGAAAAACCAGCTCCTATATCCGTTCCTTTAAAAAGTTGTCTTGCATATAAATACCCTAACAAAGCACCGCCCAAATGAGCTAAATGTCCTCCGGCATTTCCACTAGAGGGCAACTGAATTAGATCCATAAGAACTACAAAGACACCTATATACCATAGCTTGACATTAAAAAAAATGACTCTTACCTCTTGATTGGGAATATAAGTACATATAAAAATTAAAATGGCACTGGCACCTGCGGATGCCCCAATTAAATAGGCATTTACGTTAAAAAAAGCAGGAAAGATATTATACCCCAGTATAAAGAAAAGACCTCCCATTATAACACCCAATAAATAAACGTTCAAAAAACGTTTCGGATCAAATAGGTTCAGAAATATGCGTCCCACAAAATAGATGAGCAACATGTTCCAAAATAAATGCCCCAAACCTCCATGAAAAAAAGAATAGGTGATTATGGACCACGGCTGTACAAGAAAATCAAAGAAATCATTTGGTAATTCAAACCATTGCACAATGCTATTCTTTGAAATTCCGAACAGGAAGGGGACAAGAGCGTTCACAATGAACACCAACACATTCACAGCGATTAGCTTTTCCGCTATGCTTAACCTATTAAATTGATATCTTAAGTTTGTCTCCGTCATTCTTTAATTCCAACGGTTATTGTTAAACTGATTCTTTTTCCAATACCACATCATCAAAAATCCGAACAACGCCCCCCCTACATGTGCAAAATGCGCAATACCTTGTCCAAAAATACCATAGCCGGTTACTCCCGAAAACAGATCCAATCCTATTAACACAGGTATAAAAAATTTGGCTTTAATGGGTATCGGAAGAAAAATAAGAAATAATTCGCTATTGGGATAAGACATTCCAAACGCCACCAAAATTCCATAAATAGCTCCTGAGGCCCCTACAGCTGGCGTATGGTAGGCACTTAAAAAGTTGTCTATCGTAGATTTACCTGCAATATTGTACCATTCTGTACTGTACTGTCCGCTCGAAACAATATCCATAACGGTACTTTTCGGTATACCGGAATTCACCAAAGCGTTCATCCCCTCATTAAAATAATAATAATTGACCCCTGTATGGATCAATGCGGCACCCAAACCTGCGGATAGATAAAAAAACAAAAACTTATTTCTACCCCACATACGTTCTAAAGGTGACCCAAAAGCATACAGAGCATACATATTAAATGCAATATGCATAAAGCCCCCATGCATAAACATATGGGTAAGAATCTGCCATATACCAAAATTCTCGTTTTTGGGAAACCACAGAGAAAACCACTGGTACATTTGATCCCCGTAAATATTCGTTGCGATAAAAAACAAAATATTAATTATCAATAAATGTTTTATCGCCTCTGTTATTCTAGTCATTTATATAAATTTTCTATCAATATCATTTTCTGTAATGGTAATATAAGTTCTTTTGTTAAAAGGGCTCAATGTAGCTTCTTTACACGCGAACAAATCATTTACCAAGCCTAATTGCGATGCATCGTCTAAAACCTCACCTGTTTTAACCGATAATGTTTTGGCCAATGTTTTTGCAAGCATATCACTTTGCGAAAAACTATCTTCGGAAACCTCCATTTGAAAGTCCGATATTAATTGCTCCATAACCATTTGTACCTCGCTTTCGGCAACCATCACGGGCACCCCCTTTATTTCAACGGCATCATCCTCTATACTACCAAAAACAAAGCCTACGGCACAAAGGTTCTCCTTTATTTCCTTTAGTATCTCCAATTCTATTTTAGAAAACGATAATAAAAGTGGAAATAACAATTGTTGGCTAACCCCTTCCTTAATGGTCAGGTTCTTTAAAAAACCTTCATAAAGAACGCGCTGGTGTGCCCTACTCTGGTTAATGACGACCATTCCCGATTTTATAGTGGTAACAATATACTTCTTGCGTAATTGAAAAGTGGTCGTAATTGTATCCGCAACATCTCTATCAGAATCAAAGATAGAACTATTGATCTCCTCTGATTCCACTTCAAAAGAACTTACTCCGCTATCAAAAGATTTTTTTTCCAGGCCCTGATACATATTCTCCCATCCCTTGGCACTGGTCTTGGTATAGCTCGGTGTACTTTTTGGAGAAGTGTCCTCCTTAAACGGATTAAAACCAACATCTACCGTTATACTTGGGGCCGGCGCATTCTTGTTTTTAAAATCATAGGGGGTTTCCAAGTTCTGGTCTTTATCAAAATCCAAGGAAGGTACCACATTAAATTGGCCCAGACTATGCTTTATGGTCGATTTTAAATAAGCATATAACGTATGCTCATCATCAAATTTCACCTCTGTTTTTGTAGGGTGAATGTTAATATCTATAGTTGCCGGATCCACTTCTAAGCATATAAAATATCCTGGATGAGTGCCCGGTTTTATCAACCCCTCGAAAGCACCCAATACTGCGTGGTGCAGGTACGGACTTTTTATAAACCTATTATTGGCGAAAAAAAACTGCTCCCCCCTACTCTTTTTGGCAAACTCGGGTTTTTGTATATACCCGGAAATCTTTACGACATTGGTCTCTTCGTTTACGGGAACCAACTTTTCATTCGCCTTTCTACCGAAAATATGAACGATCCTTTTTCTAAAATCGTTCGCGGGCAGATTAAACAGCTCTCCCCCATTGTTATAAAAATGAAATTCGATTTGCGGATGCGCCAGGGCCACCCTATGGAACTCATCTGTGATATGCCTAAATTCTACCTGATCGGATTTTAAAAAATTACGTCTTGCAGGAATATTGAAAAATAGGTTTTTGACCAGCATAGAGGTTCCTTTTGGTACCACCGCTACTTCTTGGCTACAAATTTTGCTACCTTCTATTTTAATATGCGTGCCCACTTCTTGACCCTCTGTTCGGGTCATCATTTCAACATGGGCAATGGCAGCGATAGAAGCCAAAGCTTCTCCCCTAAACCCCTTGGTATTTAAATTAAAGAGGTCTTCCGCCTTTTGAATTTTAGAGGTGGCGTGGCGCTCAAAACTAAGCCTGGCGTCGGTATCGCTCATACCGATACCATTGTCCACTACCTGTATCAAGGTCTTTCCCCCGTCCTTAATAATCAATTTTATTTCTGTCGCCTTGGCATCAATAGCATTCTCCAGTAGTTCTTTAACTACGGATGCAGGACGCTGAACTACTTCTCCTGCTGCAATCTGATTGGCAACATGATCTGGTAAAAGTCTAATAATATCTGCCATTATCAGGAAAAAAATATAGAGAGGTCAAAATCTATGATATATAGAAAAATAAAGATGAGCACCCCTAGAATTATTAAAAAACGAATTTTAACATTACGGTCACCTTTCCTTTTTGTGTCCTCTAGAGCATTACTGATCTTATTTTTAAGTCCCCTTTGGTTACCGAGGGTGCTTCTAAATTGATCGAACTTCGGTTCAATTTTATATGGATTACCCTTGCCTTTATCATCAAAAAACCTAGGATTGTACTCAAACTTCCTGTTTTTTCGTAAACGCGTTATTTTACTTAGCATCCCCATATTCCTCAAAGTTACTTAAATTCAAAAAATGCGGTGTACAAGGAATGCCAAAATTTGTTAACAGAATTCCTCTTTCAAAAGCTATAGGAAACAATTTATCCCTACAAACATAAAAACTAAGATAATCGGATCGAAAAAACCGGGTTACTTACCCAATACAGCCATTTTAATGGCTGCGATGGCCGCTTCCGAACCTTTGTTGCCATATTTTCCACCACTACGGTCAATGGCCTGTTGCATGTTGTTATCCGTTAACACACAAAAAATTACAGGTATGTCGTGTAAAACGTTCAAGTCTTTAATGCCCTGTGCAGTAGCATCACAAACAAAATCAAAATGCTTGGTCTCTCCTTGAATAACACTGCCAATCGCAATTACGGCATCTACATTTTCTTGATGCAACATTTTTTTACAACCAAAGGTAAGCTCAAAACTACCAGGAACGTTCCATCTAACAATATTGGATGATTGCGCCCCACAATCCAACAAGGTTTCCTCGGCCCCTTTATACAACCCTTCCGTTATATTCGAGTTCCATTCAGAAACAACAATCCCAAACCGAAGATTCTTCGCGTTTGGGACTGTAGCCTTGTCGTAATCTGACAAATTTTTATTCTTTGTGGCCATTACGCTCCACTTTTGGCAATTCCTATAAAGGCATCGATAGAACGAGCTTCATCTGAACTGGAAAATTCATTCTTAATTCTCTCGAAATATTTTAAAGCTTTGGCCTTATCACCCATTTCAAGGGCAGTTACTCCCGCTTTATACAAAAATTTCGGTGTCGTATACTCATTGGTACTATGTGCAATGGCGGCCTCATAATATTCCAAAGCATACTTGGGATCGTTCAATTGCATAAAAGCATCTCCCATACCACCTTTGGCAAGAGCACCCAAAATCTCATCGTCTGACTTAAATTCTTCTAAATAGTCAACGGCCTCTTCATATTTGTTCATATTCAAATAAGCCATACCAGCAGAATAATTTGCCAAATTGGCCGCTTTTGTGCCACTGTATTCCTCTATTATATCCAAGAAACCATATTTACCCTCGGCACCTTCAAGAGCCAAAGTAAACAGTGAATCTTTGGCAGTAGTACTTGCCAAGGCTTGATCAAAATATTGTTGTGGGTAGTACATTTCATTTGCCGCACTAGCTTCTTTGGGATTTTGTACAAATTGACTGTACGCCAAGTAACCCAACACACCAATTGCGATAACCCCAATAGCTCCTAAAATGTAGCTTTGATTTCTTGAAACCCATTCTTCGGTCTTGGATGCACTCTCGTCCAAAGTACTGAATACCTCAGCCGTTGTACTTTCTTGCTCTTCAAACTCCTGAGCCTCAACCTTGGTTTTAGGTTTAAATCCTCTTTTCTTATATGTTGCCATCTCTAATTTTATTGGTCGCGCAAAAATAAAGTTTTTATTGAAATCCAATAGTGTATTTATTCGTTATTTTTGGAAGCCCTAGTAGCTATTTCACATTCACGGATAAAAAAAATGGATATTTTTTAATGTTTCTCAAAAAACTATCACTTCTAAATTATAAAAATTTTGATTCGAAAAATATTGAGTTCGATTCAAAAATCAACTGTTTTGTAGGTGACAATGGTGTAGGAAAAACAAATATACTGGACGCTATCTATCACCTTTCGTTCGGTAAAAGCTACTTTAACCCCGTCTCTTCGCAAAACATAAAGCACGGCACTGATTTTTTTGTGATCGAAGGCCTTTTTCAAAAAGAGGAACGTGAAGAAAAAATTGTATGCAGCCTAAAAAAGGGCAGCAAAAAAGTTATCAAAAGAAATGGCAAGGCCTATGAGCGATTTGCGGACCATATTGGCCTATTGCCCTTGGTTATTATCTCACCGGCGGACAGAGATTTGATCCTGGAAGGGAGCGATGTCCGAAGAAAGTTTATAGACGGTGTTATCTCACAATCTGACAAAGACTACCTACAGTCGTTGATCAACTACAACAAAATTCTTTCACAAAGAAATGCCCTATTAAAATATTTTGCCGCAAACCACACTTTTGATAAGGCCACCCTTGGTGTATACAACGAGCAATTACATGCGTACGGATCAGAAATATATACCAAAAGAATACAGTTTTTAGACACCTTCATTCCAATTTTCAAGGAACAATACGAGGCGATCACCAACAATACGGAAGAAGTTGGCCTTACCTACGATAGTAAATTGTTGCACAACGACCTTTCTTCATTATTGGAAGAAAACCTAGCGAAAGACAGAGCCCTACAATACACCAGCGTAGGGATACATAAAGACGACCTTAGTTTTTCAATAAAAGATTACCCCATTAAAAAATTTGGCAGTCAAGGCCAACAAAAATCATTCTTGATAGCCCTAAAATTTGCGCAATTCCATTTTATGCAAGAATTGGCAAAAACCAGTCCTATTTTAATTTTAGACGATATTTTTGACAAACTGGACGAAAACCGTGTGTCCCATATTATTTCGTTGGTGAACCAAGAAAACTTCGGACAAATTTTTGTGAGCGACACACATGCGGAAAGAACCGAAAAAGTTGTAAAAAAGATTCATCAGACCTATAAAATATTTAAGTTGTAATTAAGCATGAAAAAGCTAATACTCACCATCATAACATCATTTACCCTCTTCGCTTGCTCCGATAAAGTCTCTAAAAGTGACCTAAACCACCTTAATGGTTATTGGGAGATCGAAGAAGTTGTTTTTTCCGATGGAAACAAAAAGGAATACAAAGTAAATTCCATCATCGACTATATAGAACTTGATGATCTTAAAGGATACAAAAAAAAGGTGATGCCACAATTTGACGGAAGTTTCAAAACATCGAACGACGCAGAACCGTTTACCATAAAACAAGAAGAGGACGGTTTTAAAATTTTATACAAAAATGAGTTAAGCGAATGGGAAGAAAGTATTATCTTCTTGTCAGAAGACAGTTACTCTACAAAAAACGAGGAAGGTACTGTCTACCATTTTAAACGTTTTGAGCCTATAAAAATTGAATGATAATGTCACGAAGAGAAAACGATAACCTTAGCATGCAAGATGCCCTTTCTGCGTTCATAAAAAAGAACAAGCTGCAAGATGGCATAGACAAGGTAGATGTAAGAACAGCATGGTCTAACCTTATGGGCAATGGTGTTCAGAACTACACCACTGATGTTGAACTAAAAAACAGCACCTTGTTCGTATCTCTTTCCTCTTCAGTTCTTAGGGAAGAACTGAGTCTGGGAAAATCAAAAATCATACAAATGATAAACCAAGAACTTGGAAAAGACCTGGTAAAAAAATTGGTCTTGCGCTAAACATTGCCAATAAAAAAATAAAGGGGCCGATACAGTTGTATCGGCCCCTTTATCTTACTTAACAATATAGTTTAATAGATTTCTCTTCCAGCAAAGTGAAAAGCACCTTCAATTGCAGCATTCTCATCGCTATCAGATCCGTGAATAGCATTTTCGCCAATACTATCCGCATATAGTTTTCTAATAGTTCCTTCTGCAGCTTCTGCCGGGTTGGTAGCACCTATCAAGGCCCTAAAATCCTCTACCGCATTTTCTTTTTCTAAAATAGCCGATACGATAGGACCTCTGGTCATAAACTCTACCAATTCGTTAAAGAACGGACGTTCTTTATGAATCGCATAGAATTCTTGAGCATCCCTAACACTCAACTGTGTGTACTTCATAGCCACGATCTTAAAACCAGCAGCTGTAATCTTATCCAAAATAGCCCCTATATGCCCTTTTTCAACAGCATCTGGCTTTATCATTGTAAATGTTCTATTCGTAGTCATTTTTTAAAATTTTGCGCAAAAATACGCTTTTCGGAACAAACAACAACTTTCAATTGTTTTTGAATCAGGTCATAAATTAAAACTATGACATATGCACCCACTTATGGGCAAGCCGATAACCCATATTCCATTTGCTATTATATTGTATCTTTGCGCCCATGAATTTTGAGCAAATAGAGGCACTTAAAGGATTGTTATCCTCTTCTAAGAGGATAGCTATCGTTCCACATAAAAATCCAGATGGCGATGCTATCGGGTCTACACTGGCCCTTTGGCATTATTTAACCAAAAAAGGACATAAAGCCATTGTACTGGCACCAAACGATTTTCCTAAATTTTTGAAATGGATGCCCGGTGCCGATCAAATCTTAAACTTTGAACGCAACAACTCTGAAACAAAGAAGCACATAGCGGAAGCCGAATTGATCTTTACATTGGATTTTAATGATTTTGGAAGGGTCGGTCAAATGTCGGAAAGCCTTCACAGCGCTACGGCAAAATTTGTAATGGTAGACCACCACCAAGAACCATCGGACTATGCCACCGTAATGTATTCCGACGTAAGTATGAGCTCTACTTGCGAAATGGTCTACAACCTTATTTCCTATTTAGACGATGTAGCCCTTATAGACAAAGATATAGCCAACTGTCTGTACACGGGGATCATGACCGATACCGGATCTTTTAAGTTTAAGGCGACTACCAGCAAAACACATCGGATCATCGCCGATTTGATGGACAAGGGAGCCGAAAACACCGAGATCCATCACCGTATATATGATACCAACTCACCCAGCAGATTACATCTTCTAGGTTGTGCCCTTAAAAATATGGTAATCTTAAAAGATTTTAGCACGGCCTATATCACATTAAGCCAAGAAGAGCTAGACCGCTATAATTACGAAAAGGGAGACACCGAAGGTTTTGTGAACTACGGACTTACCTTGGAAGGTATTCGTTTTGCGGTAATATTTATAGAAAACAGAGCAGAAGGTATTTTTAAAATTTCTTTTAGATCGGTCGGGGATTTCTCCGTAAACGATTTTGCCCGTAAACATTTTGACGGTGGCGGACACCATAATGCCGCAGGCGGTAAAAGTGAAAGAAACTTGGAAGACACTATTAATTATTTTTTATCATTACTTCCTCAGTATAAAACTGTATTGACACAATGAGAAATATTATTTTAGCTTTTGTTACCATATTACTTTTTAGTTGTGACGGTCCAGAACCAAGAAAACCGGTAGAAAGAAAAAGCGGTAGTTTTTTTAAGGCTTCGGTAGAAAGAAGCAGAAAACTCTTGGAAGCCGAAGAGAAAAAAATTCATGAAATTATAAAAAACGACTCCTTAAAACATTATACACATAGTGCTTCAGGTTCTTGGTACCACTACCTAAAAGTCAACGATAGTTCTGACTATACGCCAAAAACAGACGATTTGGTCATCTTAAAGTACAATTTGCTAACACTGGATAACGACACCTTGTACTCAGAATCTGAAATAGGCACCGTTAGTTATAAGGTAGACAAACAAGAGCTTTTTCTAGGGTTAAGAGATGCCATTAAGCTACTAAAGGAAAACGAAAAGGCAACTTTTCTTTTTCCTTCATCCATAGCATATGGTTACCATGGCGACAACAATAAAATAGGAACCAACGTTCCCTTAAAGTCAACGATCACCATTTTAAAAATTGAAAAACAACAAAACAACACGAAAGATTAAACCATTTATTATGATAAAAAGAATTTACCTATTGGCTATTATCCCATTGGTTATGGCCAGTTGCAAAACCAGTAAACGCGCCGACCTTGGAGATGGTCTTTTTGCCGACATCAAAACCTCTAAAGGCGATATTATCGTTAGACTGGAACATGATAAAACACCAGTGACCGTAGCCAATTTTATTTCTTTGGCCGAAGGCGAAAGTCCATTTGTAAGTGAAGAGTACAAAGGAAAAAAATATTATGACGGATTAACTTTCCACAGAGTCATGAAAGGTTTTATGATCCAAGGTGGAGACCCGTTGGGAGTAGGCACGGGAGGCCCTGGATACAAATTCATGGACGAGTTCAACGACTCTTTAAAACATGACAAAAAGGGTGTTCTTTCAATGGCCAATCCCGGACCCGATTCTAACGGAAGCCAATTCTTCATCACCCACGATGCAGCCCCATGGTTAGATGGTCGCCATAGTGTTTTTGGAGAAGTAGTAGAAGGCATGGAAGTAGTTGACTCCATAGCCAACGTAGCGGTTGAACCCGGCAGTAACAAACCGTTGGAAGCTGTTACGATGAACACAATAGAAATCATCAGAAACGGTAAGGAAGCCCGTAAATTCGATGCCGTAAAAGTAATGACGGATTATTTTGACAATGAAGAAGAACGTCTTGCCAAAGTTGAGGCCGAGAAAGCTGAAAAATTAGCTGCACTTAACAAAATAAAGGCCGATTTTGCTGCCGAACTTCTTACCCAAAAAGAAAAGGCAAGCGCTTTACCGTCTGGACTTAGAATTTTAAAATTAGAGGAAGGTGATGGCGAAAAACCAAAAATAGGCCAAAAAGTAGATGTAATGTACGCAGGTTACTTAATGGACGGTACTTTATTTGATAGCAACTACGAAGAGATTGCCCGTAAATATGACCAATTTGACGAAAGAAGGCTACAAGGTGGCGGCTACATGCCAGCAGAAATGGAATATAGCCCCGACACAAGGTTGATCGCAGGTTTCAGAGAAGGTCTATTGACAATGAAAGTCGGTGATAAGGTAAGGTTGTTCATACCTTCTCACATTGGCTACGGCGAACAAGGTGGTGGCCCAATACCCCCGAATGCCGATTTAGTTTTTGACGTGGAAATAACAGGTATTAAATAACCGTAAGTACAACAATAAAAAAAGCCCCGCAATACATATTGCGAGGCTTTTTTTATTGCTATTTTTTTAAGAAGTGCGTTTTAAAATTTCCAATAAGAAATTCCAGAATTTTTGGACAGAAACTACACTTACGCGCTCATCGGGAGAATGGGCTCCCTTTATAGTCGGACCAAAACTTATCATATCCATCTCTGGATATTTCTCCCCTAAGATACCGCATTCTAAACCGGCATGGCAGGCAACCACACGAGGTTCTTCTTTAAACAAATCGGAATAGGTTGTTTTGGCTACGGAGAGAATCTCTGAATCGGGATTTGGATTCCACCCAGGATAAGCCCCGCTGAACGTTACATTGAACCCACCAAGCTCAAACGCCGACCGTAACGAATTTGCCAAGTCCAATTTCGCCGTATCAACCGACGACCTTGTTAAACAAGCAACCCTAATACGACCATCCTTTACTTCTACCTTTGCTATGTTGTTTGAAGTTTCAACCAAATCGTCCATAGCAGCGCTCATGGCATACACTCCGTTCGAGGCCGCATAAATCGCTTTGATCAATTTTTCTTGCGAACCAAGGCCCATTACTTTTTTAGCGGGCTTTATTTCCGATAGGCTTATCTCCAAATTTGGTTCTTGAACCCTTAATTCCGACTTTATCGTATCGGATAATTTGTTGATGCGTTTTATAAATTTTTTAGCATGCTTTCTGCCTATGTTCAATTTACAGACACTTTCTCTCGGGATAGCATTTCTTAAACTGCCCCCTTCCAAAGAACTGATACGCATATTAAAATCGAGTCCTAGATAAAGCAGCCGGTTCATTATCTTATTGGCATTTCCATATCCCTTATGAATATCCATACCACTATGACCGCCCCTTAAACCTGAAACCGTTATCTGAATTCCTTCATCACCATGCCCACCTTCTTTTACATTATAGGTTCTACTGGCCGTAACATCGATTCCCCCGGCGCATCCTATATCTATCTCATCATCCTCTTCCGTATCCAAATTCAATAAAACATCTCCTTTTAAAATACCTTTTTCTAAATTAAAAGCTCCCGTCATACCGGTTTCTTCATCAATTGTAAACAAGGCCTCCAAAGGCGGGTGCGCTATCTGATCACTTTCCAGCAATGCCATAATGGCGGCGACCCCCATACCGTTGTCGGCACCCAAAGTAGTCCCTTTGGCCTTTACCCATCCATCGGCATGGTACATTTGTATACCTTCCGTATCAAAGTCAAAAACAGTATCGTTGTTCTTTTGATGCACCATATCCAAATGCGATTGCAACGTAACCATTTTTTTACCTTCCATACCTTCACTGGCGGGTTTACGGATTATAACATTGCCTATTTTATCCTTAAAAGTTTCCAACCCCAAAGATTTTCCAAAGTCCAACATAAATTCAATGACCTTCTCTTCTTTCTTTGATGGTCTTGGGACTTCATTCAACTTTGAAAAGTTCGCCCAAACCTCTTTAGGTTCTAGCTTATTGATTTCTGTATTCATATCAACTAAAATATTTGGTCAAAAATACTGACCAAAAAATCAATTCCCTATTTTTGAGGCAATGAAGATGAGATTAAAAACAGGAATTGCCCTATCGATAATTCCCCAAATTATCCTGATCAAGTGGCTTGGCACTAAAACTTCCTTTATAGAAGAAGTCTACAGCACAGGTATTTACCCTAAAATTTCTATCTTTTTTAGAATGTTGTTCGGCCGGATACCATTTTCTGTAGGCGACATTCTATACTTTCTCTTGGTCATCACCGCAATCGGTTACCTATATAAAAACTGGCGATCCATTAAACATCATAAAATTTTATTTCTACGGGATATTCTTATGGTATTGTCCATCGCCTATTTTACCTTTCACCTAATGTGGGGCTTTAATTATTACCGTGAACCCCTGGCCGACAAACTAGAAATAAAAGAAACCAAAGATTACCACGAGCTTGTAGATTTTACCAAGAAACTTATTCAAAAGACCAACCAGATACAACTAAAACTTACAAGAGATTCATTGACCAAGGTAGAAGTCCCCTACTCTAAAGAAGAAATATTTCAGAAAAGTATAGACGGTTATAAACAGTTATCAAAAAAATACGACTTTCTTACGTACGCAAAACCAAGCGTTAAAGCATCGCTATTCAGTACCGGACTCACATATATGGGGTACGCGGGCTACCTTAACCCGTTTACCAACGAAGCTCAGGTCAATGGAATATTGCCCGGTTTTAGGTTACCGATAGTTACCGGACATGAAATTGGACACCAATTAGGGTATTCTGCAGAGAACGAAACCAACTTTATAGGATATCTTGTAACCGCCAACAATGATGATCTTTATTTTCAATATACCGCCTACGCATATGCATTGGGTTATTGCTTAAGTGATGTTCGAAGGGGAGATATCGAATTGTTCAAAACCATGTTCGCAGAATTAAACCCCGGGGTACGCGCCAATTTTCAAGAAATGGCAGATTTTTGGAGCCAGTATGAAAATCCGATGGAGCCAGTGTTCAAATCTATTTTCAATTCTTTTTTAAAAGCCAACAATCAATCTCAGGGTATTAAAAGTTACAACGCCGTAGTTTCTCTTTTAATAGCGTACCATCAAAAATACCCACTTCAATAATCAGCAATAATCCATAGGATTAAATGAGAAATAATCGATTCTGCACCAAAGAAAAAGGAAGTTGCTAGATCTCAATAATTTAATTGTTAAAAAATACTAAAATTTTCTTTGAGCGACTTTTCAAGTCTTAATTTTAAACGACTAATCAAACAAACTCAAAATGAAAAAAATTCTTTTTTCACTATGCTTTCTATGGTGTAGTGCCTTGGTCTTTTCACAAGACTATTTTCCTAAGAACGACGGTGTTAAGGCAACAAACAATAACTATACCGCCTTTACGAACGCCAAAATTTTTGTAACACCTACCCAGGTGATCCAAAAAGGTACATTATTGATCAAGAACGGAAAAGTTGTAAATGCCGGAAAATCGGTAAAACTTCCAGAAAATACGGTCGTAGTGGATCTTGAAGGCAAATCTATCTACCCCTCTTTTATCGATATTTATTCAAAATTTGGTGTGGAACAACCCAAAAGAAAACCAGGAAGGAGCAGATCAGCACAATACGAAGCCGAAAGAGAAGGATATTACTGGAACGATCATATTATGCCAGAAAACACGGCCATCAGTAGTTTTAAATATGATGAAAAAGCGGCCAAAGAATTGATCAATGCAGGTTTTGGTGCAGTAAACTCGCACATACACGACGGTATCGCAAGAGGAACCGGAGTACTGATCGCACTAAACGGCCAAGGTACAGATGCCAATCGTATTTTAGACGACCGTTCCGCCCAATATTTTTCTCTGACCAAAAGTGTATTAAAAAAACAATCGTACCCCACATCATTAATGGGTGCATTGGCGCTGTTACGTCAAATGTACAGTGATGCAAATTGGTATGAACAGGGTAATGCCGATACCAAGGACCGTTCTTTGGAGGCTTTGATAAAAAACAAAGATCTTGTACAGATTTTTGAGGCCAAAGATAAAGGAAACGCCCTTAGGGCAGATAAAATTGGAGACGCCTACGGCATACAATATACCATTCTCGGTGGTGGTAACGAGTTTGAAAGAATAGCAGAAATAAAGGCAACGAACGCCAAGTACATCATACCTCTTAATTTTCCGGATGCCTATGATGTTTCAGATCCCTACCAAGCAGATTATGTTTCTTTAAAAGATATGCGTTTTTGGAACCAAGCCCCGACAAACCCCAAAGTTTTGGCCGATAACGGGGTTCCGTTTTCCTTAACGGCCTATGATCTAAAATCAATGTCTAAGTTTAAGGAAAACCTCTTAAAGGC
Source organism: Maribacter sp. MMG018 (assembly GCF_018100785.1). Lineage (GTDB taxonomy): Bacteria > Bacteroidota > Bacteroidia > Flavobacteriales > Flavobacteriaceae > Maribacter. Next base: position 189,701 of record NZ_JAGJEC010000003.1, read on the forward strand.
CATCACTTATGGCCTATCAAAAACAAAGGCTTTGGAAGCATTGACTACCATACCGGCCCAAATTTTAGGTAAATCCGATGAACTGGGAAGCCTTACCTCTGGAGCCCATGCCAACTTTTTGATTACTTCGGGCGATATTTTCGACAAATCCACCATCTTATATGAAAACTGGGTACAAGGAAACAAAAATGTAATCAACAATAAGGATACCAAAGATATTAGGGGCGATTATAGTATAGCCCTGGAAGGAAACTCTTATGATATCTCTATTACAGGTGAAATATCAAAACCTAAAATAGAAGTAAAAAAGGACACTCTTAAACTACCTTCCAAACTATCTTACAAGAACAATTGGGTAACATTCTCCTTTTCTACCGACAAAGGTGAAAAAAACTACCGGATGACAGGTGCTGTCGTAGCTGATTCCGATAACCTATCGGGTAGATTAATACTACCGGACGGAACGGAAAGCTTTTTTACCGCGACCAAAAAATCAGGTTTGGCCGAAACAAAGAAAAGGGAAAGGAATGCTTCCAAGGCACATGAAATTATGCCCGTAACCTATCCAAATGTTGGGTATGGCTATAAAACTAAACCGAAGCAAGAAACACTGTTGTTTAAAAATGCCACTGTATGGACCAGTGAAGATGCAGGTATTTTAGAGAATACCGATGTTCTTATTAAAAACGGTAAAATCACCAAGATCGGAAAAGATCTAAAATCGGCCGGGGCCAAAGTAATCGATGCCACCGGAAAACATCTTACTGCAGGCATTATAGATGAGCACAGCCATATTGCCGCACTTGCGGTGAACGAATCGGGACATAATAGTTCTGCCGAGGTTAAAATGGAAGATGTAGTAGATCCAGAACACATGGGCATCTACCATTCTTTAGCAGGGGGAGTCACCTCATTACAGTTACTACACGGTTCCGCCAACCCCATCGGGGGCCGCTCCGCCATCTTAAAACTTAAATGGGGGGAAGATTCAGACGGACTGATCTACGATAATTCGCCCAAATTTATAAAGTTTGCACTTGGTGAAAACGTAAAACAGTCGAACTGGGGAAGCTATTCTCGTTTTCCACAAACCCGTATGGGTGTTGAACAGGTATTCACCAACTACTTTCAAAGAGCCAAGGAATACGATGCAAAGAAAAAAAGTGGGGAACCCTATCGTTATGACGAAGAAATGGAAGTTCTCGCCGAAATATTAAACGGTGAGCGTTTTATCAGTTGCCACTCGTATGTACAGAGTGAAATAAACATGATGATGAAAGTTGCCGATAAATTTGGCTTTCGTTTAAATACGTTTACCCATATTCTTGAAGGTTACAAAGTAGCCGATAAAATGGCAGAACATGGTGCAGGCGCCGGTACTTTTAGCGATTGGTGGGCCTACAAGTACGAAGTTAACGATGCCATACCCTACAATGCGGCCATAATGCAATCTCAAGGCATTACCGTAGCCATAAACAGTGATGACCGCGAAATGATACGAAGGTTGAACCAAGAAGCTGCAAAAACAATGAAGTATGGTGGAATGTCAGAATTGGAAGCTTGGAAAATGGTTACCATCAACCCTGCAAAACTTTTGCATATTGATAATCGCGTAGGCAGCATAAAAGAGGGTAAGGATGCAGACGTTGTCCTATGGTCCGGCCACCCATTATCGGTGTATAGCAAAGCTGAAAAAACAATAATTGAAGGTGCCGTATATTTTGACCTTGAAAAAGATAAGATGCAGAGAGAGGCCATTAAAAAAGAAAGAAGCCAATTGGTAAAAATGATGTTGAAGGAAAAAGACAGTGGTAACAAGATGCAAGGTCCTAAACAACGAACCAAAAGAAACTTTACTTGTGAAAGCCTTTAAAATTCTCCTCAAACGATAATAAAATTTATGATGAAAAAAATAATATTTCTATTACTAGCAATAGGTGTTTATGTACCAAGTATGGCACAACAGACCCCTGCTTCCAAACAAACCGAAGCCATTACTATCGAAGGGGCCACCGCCCATTTAGGAAATGGCGAGGTCATAGAGAGCTCCTTGATAATGTTCGAGGATGGAAAATTGACTTTTGTTGGTGACTCAAAAATGAGGATTGCCAGAAAAGGAACTATAATCAATGCCGAGGGAAAACATGTATATCCAGGATTTATCGCTCCTGGAAAATCTTTAGGTCTGGTCGAAGTAGATGCCGTAAGGGCGAGTGACGACCAAGACGAAATCGGTGATTTAATACCGCACGTTCGTAGTTTGGTTGCCTACAATGCAGAATCGAAAGTTGTGGAAAGCATGAGGCCCAATGGGGTTTTAATTAGTCAGATAGCACCTGTAGGAGGAAGAATTTCAGGTACTTCCTCTATTGTTCAGTTCGATGCTTGGAACTGGGAAGATGCAGCGATCAAAGTTGATGACGGTATTCATTTACATTGGCCAAATACCTTTAGACGAGGCCGCTGGTGGATGGGCGAAGGTAGAGGCTCTAAGCCAAACGAGAAGTATGCTGAAGAAATTGACGAGGTCGTTACCTTTATAAAGAATTCATATGCATACGGAAAAAGCACTCCTAAAGAAGTGAATCCTGCTTTTGCCGCCATGCAGGGACTTTTTGACGGATCTCAAAAATTATATGTCTATGCCGATGGTGAAAAAGAAATTATTGATGCAATAAACACTTTAAAAGCGAACAATATAAAGGATATTGTTTTGGTTGGCGGCTACCACGCCTATAAAATCACCGACTTCATAAAAAAGAACAATATTCCGGTTCTTGTCCAATACACTCATAATCTTCCGGTTTTCGACGATGATGATTATGACCTGCCATACAAATTACCTAAATTGTTGGTAGATGCCGGTTTAATGGTTGGGCTACAGAACAGTGATGCCGAGAACTTTCAAACCCGTAACCTAGCTTTTTATGCTGGGCAAATAGGGCAACAAGGTATGGATAAGGAAATAGCCCTTCAGCTGATTACAGGCAATAACGCTAAAATTTTGGGTATCGATGATAGTTATGGTACACTGGAAGTCGGAAAAAGCGCTACTCTTTTCATTTCAGAAGGTGATGCTTTGGATATGCGCACCAATCAATTGACACATGCTTTTATCGATGGAAGAAATATCTCTTTGGAAACCCACCAAACAGAACTATGGAAACGATATATGGGCAAGTACGACGGTAAATAAGATCTTAACTTCAACTACATCGTAAAAAAGCCGGGTTTTAGAACCCGGCTTTTTTATTTTAATATTTTAAACAATTACAACCTTGTGGCCCATTTACCTCCTATGTAAGCCATGGGAATATAAGCCACTACCAAATCTAGAACACTAAACCAGAGCGGTCCACCCAACATACTAATGTTTATCGCTCCCCCTATAAAAAAGAATCCCCCTATGATCAGGGCCATTTTAATTTTATGGCTTGCCGCTATTTTGGCCGCAACAAATGCCCCTACCAAAGTACCTAATGCATGGGCCAAAAATGGGAACACAAAATGTTTGGGCTCAAACAAATGCATGGTTGCCTTTAAGCCTTCCATTGTGGTAATATCACCACCTTCAGGAGGTGGAATTATAGACCCACTGATCATTACAATACCCATATTCACGGCACTTCCGACAACAAGCCCTACAATAACAGCGATTATATTCTTAATAATTGGATTCATAATTTTAAAGTTAAGTTATAAGAATAAGCAATCAATCAAAATAAGCCCCCTCATAAGAAAACTTAAATCACTTATAAACAGAAAGGTACGATAATTTTCAGAACAGTTTACCAAGCTATCTTGTACCTATAAAGTGTACCAATTCACCCACTTGGTACTTATTCGTTTTTGGTTCCAAACAAATGAATCCATCGGCCTTAGAAAGGCTCGTTAAATCACCAGAACCATTTTCTACCACAGGTTCGGCCCACAAACACCCATCTCTCCACATTTTTTTTACTTGAATAAATCGTGTTAACGGGGGAACAATTTTTAAATCGGCCGATAATTTGGCCCACTCCTTTTCTACGGGAATATCATATGAAGAATACAACCATGGCAAAAAATAGATATGGTAGTTTGCAAACGTAGAGACCGGATTTCCCGGAAAAGAAAAAACAACCGTCTTTAATTCTCGTTGCATACCGAACCAAAAAGGTTTTCCCGGTCGTTGTGCTACCCTATGAAATATTTTCTCTACCCCTAGCCGCTCCATTACCTCTGGTATAAAATCAAATTTACCTTTTGACACCCCTCCGCTCAATAAAAGCACATCGTTCTGGTTCAAAGCTTTTTTCAATCCTTTTTCAATGCTTTCTTTATCATCTAGTAAATGCAAAGAACTACCTTGTATACCGAGCTTGGAAAGTGCTGACAAAATGGTTATACTATTCGATTTTCGTATTTGGTGCGGTTCTGGTTTTATATGAACATCCACCAGTTCATTACCTGTAGATATAGCACATACCTTGGGTAGTTTCTTTACCAAAACTTCCGCTTTTCCTACAGACGCCATTACCCCTATTTCAGCCGGGGTAATTCTAACGCCGCTCTGCAAAATTCTAGCCCCTTCAGATTCATCACTCCCTTTATAATGAATATTTTGCCCTTTGGACACTTCTTTATTAATGGTCGCCACGCCATCAACAATACTTATATGTTCGTACATAATAACGGTATCGGCATTTTTTGGAACCATGGCCCCCGTCATCACCTCCATACATCCATCTAAGTTAAGCAGTGTCTGCCGTTCCATTCCCGCACTGGCCATACCCTCTACAGGCATGTCTTTTATATTGTTTTCTATTACCTGAAAATTAATGGCGATCCCGTCTTTTGTAGCTCTATTGAACGGAGGAAAATCGCGATCGGCATAAATAGGCTCGTCCAAAAACCTTCCTACACTTTTAAGTAACGGTACATATTCCGACCCTAAACTTAGTTGACTGCCAAGAACCTTATCCAAAGCTTCATTATACGTAATCATACCCTAATCTTTATCTTAACTACTATTTGTTGCGTAACCTTTATGGTAAATTCCTTATTCTAGAAAACATTCAGCCCATTTACCAGTAGCACTCTTATACCTACAATAAATACCAACAAGGCCGTTATCCTTTTTATTTCATGTGCAGAAAGTCTTTTTAGGCTTATTCTAATTCCCAATTGCCCCCCTAAGAAAACCGTAAGTCCCAAACACAAAGTTTCTACCCATGGCAATGTCAACGAACCACTGGATACCAGCCCCAAAAGACCGGATACAGAATTCACCAAAATAAAAAAACTGGCCAAAGCCGCAATTTTGATCGCCTTGTCCCATTTTAAATGATTTAATACCGGCGCCAGAAAAATACCACCACCAATACCTACCAGTCCAGATAAAAACCCAATACCCACCCCCAAAATATAACTTAGGTATTTAGGGTATTTTATAGTTTCTTTTTTTACTGGTTTCCAAGTAAAGGTTTGCAGTGCCAAAAACACCGCCGATAGTATCAGGGAAATACCAAGGATCACAAAAAAAATGTTCTCTTTTAACCTAAAAGATGCTCCTAAAAATGCCAAGGGTATGCTTGTAATCACAAAGGGCAAAAAGTCCTTTAGCTTTGCATGTCCGTTTTTAAAATACAAATAAGTACTTCCGGAGACTACTACCAAATTACAAACAAGGGCTATAGAACGTATTGCAAAAAAACTACCTAAAAAAAGAGTTAACAATGCCAAATAACTAGATCCACCGCCAAAACCTACCGAAGAATACAATGTTGCTATGACAAAAAAACCCAAACACAATAATATTAAGTTCTCAATAGGTATTTGCATAAGTTCCAACTAGGTTCATTCCTCCTTTTACATTTATGAATTCCTTATCGGGAAAAAGTTTTTGCATCAACAATACAGCTTTTTGACTTCTTACTCCCGACTGGCAAATTAAATAGACGGTTCCAGACATATTTATAGTATCCTTTTCTCGCTCCAACATGTTCAAAGGAATATTTTTTGCTCCCTTTAAATGTATTTTATCAAATTCTTGCTTGGTACGAACATCTACCAATTCTATATGACCTTTTGAAAGTAATTTTTGAATTTGCAGCGGTTCAATAGATTTAACCTTTGTATTGCAATCAAAATCATAGCTTTCGGCCAAACCTGTCAACTTCAGGTTCTCTGGGTTTAACTTAAACCTTATCTGTCTACTTTGTTGTGAAAGTGCATCATACAACAATAAAACACCTGACAAAACTCCTCTAAGGTCGGTAAGAACCTTGACCACTTCCAAGGCCTGAAAATTACCTATTATACCCGGTAAAATTCCTAAAACACCATGCTCATTACAATTTGGAACCTCATCGGCATTCGGCATTGTCGGAAACAAGCAACGATAGGTAGGGCCATTTTTATAGTTGAAAACACTAACCTGCCCCTCAAAACCATGTAAGGCACCATAAACAAAAGGCTTTTTTAAAACTACACAAGCATCATTGATCAGGTACCTTGTCGGAAAATTGTCGGAAGCGTCCACCACCAAATCATATTTTTCAATAATTTCCAAGGCATTATCGGTACCCAGAAATACTTGGTAGATATCAATTTTTGTTTCAGGGTTCTGTGCTTTGAGTTGATCTTTGGCCGCTACGACTTTAGGTTGCCCAACCATTGCGTCGGTATATAAAACCTGCCTATGTAAGTTAGATTTAGATACCTTGTCGGCATCTACAATGCCCAAGGTACCTACTCCCATTGCATTTAAATAGACCAGCACAGGTACACCTAACCCACCTGCCCCGACTACCAGCACTTTCGATTTTTTTAGGGCAGCTTGCCCTTTTTCTCCAAAGTCGGATAAAATAATTTGTCTTTGATACCTACCGTTCACGATTCTAGTTTTAGACGTGCCTCGTTGTACTCGGTTTGTGAATTGGCGTTCATCAATACTTCGGGACAATTAGGAAAGACCAACTCTATATCATTATTGATCAAAAATTTACGCGGACATGAGCCATTACCTTGTTCTAAATAAACAATAGACTTTTTTAAGGCCTGTGGCTCCCAAATAGCGCACAAAGGTTCTGGCAACGGATTTTCTTTTATTACATAAGCAGTTGCCAATTTTACAGAATTCCTTTTAAGCACCAAATCTCTCAAAGCATCCTCATTCATTAAAGGAAGGTCACATGCCAAAACCAACCAAGCCACCTCCGGATGTTTTTTATGTGCGGAAAGCAAGCCATTGAACGGCCCCCGAAATTCGTCGGAGTCTACAATAGTATTGAACCTATCATCTATCTCTTCCAATTGATCATTACGGACACTCATAAACACTTTTGTGCAGACCTTTTCTAAAAGTCCATACAAATATTCGCGTTGCGGAATGCCGTGATAAGGTATCAGTCCTTTATCAGTTCCCATTCGACTACTCTTTCCTCCTGATAGGACCAGCCCGTAAAGCTTATCTTTTGAAATCATTTTTTCCTCCTGATTTTTGTTCAAGTTGTACTCCAGAAATAAGGATATCATGCGTCAAAGCCTTGCACATATCATAAATTGTCAAAGCAGCGACAGATACCCCGGTCAAAGCCTCCATCTCTACCCCCGTTTTTCCGTTACATTTAACGGTACAGGTAATTTTAAACTCGTTAACACCAGGTGTTATATCTACATCAATTTTAGAAAGGTTGATCTGGTGGCATAAGGGTATTAGTTCCGACGTTTTTTTAACCCCCTGTATTCCGGCTATTACCGCCGTTTGCACAATACTCCCCTTTTTTCCCAGAAAATCTTGTTGTGCCAGTATTTCAAAAATGTGGGAAGGAAACTTTACTTTACCCGTAGCTACGGCGACCCTGGTCGTAGGTATTTTCTCAGAAACATCTACCATTGCCGCATTTCCATCTTCATTAATATGTGATAATTTTTCTTTCATTATCCCCCGATTGAAGTCATTGAATTAGAAAATACATTTTTATACTTTTCTTGGGCCTCAAAACCTGTCTTGGCCCTATTGCCAACGGCCAATAAAATCTGTTCTTTTATTTTTTCCTCAGAACCGGTTTTCCTCATAACATCCCTAAGATTATTGCTCGCCTTGGCATACAAGCAGGTAATTACATCACCGGTAGCAGAAATACGGAGACGATTACAGCTACCACAAAATGTTCTACTAAAGGATGGTATTACCCCAAAAGTACCTTTAAAACCGGGTATCTTATAATTAATGGAGGTAGAAGTCTCCGGAGAAGGCAACCTATAATAATCCGGATGAGCAGATTTTATATGTCTCAATATATGCTTGTAATCCCAAGTTATCTTCTGAAAAGATTTTGAGCCGCCATTAAAGGGCATTTCCTCTAAAAACCGAACAGATACCTTATAATGTTTTGCCAACTCTAAAACAGGTAATATATCTTGGGTGTTCTGATGCTCTAAAGCTATAAAATTGACACGTACATTAAACCCCTCGGTAATAAGCCTTATGAGATTGTTGTGCACCGTATCATATTGATCCCTTCTTGTAATACGTTCAAAAGTTGCTTTGTCTATAGCATCTAAGCTTACATTTATATTCTTGATCCCCAAAGATTTTAGCTCATCTATATATGGCCCGATTAAAGTGGCGTTGGTGGTAATGGAGATATCGTTCAGCCCTTTCATTTTTGTTAGCTGGCGCATCAAATGCATTAAATCTTTTCGCACGAACGGTTCTCCTCCGGTAATTCTAATTTTATCGATGCCCTGAGAAACCAATATGGCACTCAACCGAGACAATTCCTCAATGGTCAATAACCGATCGTTCTTGACAAAATCAATACCTTCGGCGGGCATACAATAATTGCAACGCAAGTTACACCTATCGGTTACCGCGAGTCTGAGGTAATTAATTTTTCTTTGATGGTTATCTACTAGCATCGTATTTTATAATATCCTTTTTTTTTTGCATTGCACCCCATATAATTATTAGTGGGTTTGCGCTTTTCCTATGGGATCTTATGGATGGGCCGAAACCCAAACAGACTTATTCTTAAATATTTCCTTTTTCCAAATGGGAACAGTCTCCTTCAAGGTGTCTATTAAAAACCTACAGGCTTCAAAACAAGCCGACCTGTGTGCCGAAGAAGCACCAACTATAACTACTGGCTCTTCTACCTTTTTCTTTCCGACCGCATGTTTTATGACCACTTTATTCAAGTCCCACTTAGCTATGGCCATATCCGCAATTTTATCCATTTCTTTTAATGCCATGGATTTATAGGCCTCAAATTCCAAGGCCGTTACCTCTTCATTATCGGTAAACTCCCTAACGGCCCCAAAAAAAACACATATTCCGCCACTACTACGATCCGATAATTCTTCGTAGACCGTTTTGGTATCCAGGTCATCTACTATTGCTACTGTTTTTTTCATTATCAACCTCCGCTTACCGGTGGAATTACGGCCACCTCATCGTTGTTTTTTAAAACTAAATCATCTTGGGCATATTCGCCGTTCACCGCTATTGCAAAGGTAGATAGTTTGGACAGTGCGGGATAATCCTTTATTAATTGCACCTTTAAATCACCCACAGAACCGACAGTTTCCGTAGTAAAAGAAAACTTCATCTGTGAGACCCCTACAATATCTTTGGCAATGCCAAAAAACAACATTTCCACACCCATTCAATTATTTTTTCTAGAACTTCTAAGATACTTATAATTATACAAGAAGTAGACTATACACCTTTCGATTTAACCTTTCTTTAAATATACCGATTAGGACAAACGGTCTTACTTTTTACCGTTTACATAATTGCCTCCCTCAGGTTTATCATAAAACCCATTGTCTTTCGCCATTTTTTGTAACATTACATTCTCAAAAGACACTTTATTTCTTACCGCTATCATTTTTTTGTCTTCATGGGTATACCAAGATATCGATTTGGGCAAAACAACCTCCCCTACCTTCATCCAATCGTTATACCTGATCCAATTAACCGAATCTGAGGCCTCCCCAGTCCTGTAAGTAACGGTATAACCCAACCATTCCATCTGAAATGTATCTGGATTGTAATATAGGTAGTATTCATCTTTTGGCGAGGCCCCTACCCCATTATCATAGGTTATACGAATACCTGGGTAAGACATACCTTCAAACTCTAGGTTTTCGGCCTCTTGGTAGTTTATACCCTCGTCACCAAAGACAAAAGGCATTGTATAAAAATAGAACATTAGATTATGATAAAATGCAGGATTTCCCTTGTACGCGCCCTTTGGGTCGGACAACCAAACTTGTTCACCGTCAAAACCCAATGCCACATCATTGGCATCTATTGTTATTTTGTCTTTTCTAGTGATCAAATCTATGTAATGGGTCTCTTTAATATCGCCTTTGGGCAAATCATAAGAAAGGCTGCGATACCCTTTCCAAGTATCAAATCCGCCATGTGCATCAAAAACCTTCTTTAGATTTTCAGGAAATTTTTTCTGGTCTTGCTGCACGGTGGCCACAACATCCTTTTTTACCGGCTCTTTTTTTTGGGCCTGTTCTTTACATCCAAAAAATCCGATTACAACTGCTAACAATACTAATTTTTTCATCATTCCTTTAAATTATATTTCCCCTTAGGTCGAAACTATTGCTATTACTTAACAGATTCAAGTACTTTTGCAATTTATGGAAGATATAAAACATATTAGTAGTATCCAGAATGCCTTGGTAAAAAGAGTAGTTCTTTTAAAAGAAAAGTCAAGAGAGCGAAAAAAAACCGGTCTTTTTGTATTGGAAGGACAACGCGAACTTAATCTTGCTGTAAAAGGAAACTATCGAATAGAAAATATTTTTTATTGCGAACCACTTGTAGGCCAAACGGCACTTGACCTGTTGTCCGACATAGATTCTTCAATTCTTATATCGGTAAGTACAGAGGTGTATAAAAAAATGGCCCATCGCGATTCTACAGAAGGCATCGTTGCTTTGGCAAAAGCAAAGAACCACGATTTGTCACAATTAAAAATAAAAAATAAAAATCCGTTGATCTTGGTAGCGGAAGCTCCTGAAAAACCCGGTAATATAGGCGCATTACTGAGAACTGCCGATGCCGCAAATTTAGACGCCGTATTTATTGCCAACCCAAAAACAGATCTTTACAATCCGAATATTATAAGATCTAGTGTGGGGTGCGTGTTTTCTAGAAACATAGTTATGGCGGACACCGGTACCATTATCAGTTTTTTCAAGGAAAACAATATAAAAATATATTGCGCCGCCTTATCGGCGTCGCTACCTTATACCGAAGTTGATCTTACAGAACCTGCTGCTATAGTCGTAGGCACCGAACATAGCGGGCTTAGCAACGAATGGCTTTCCAACTCTTTTCAAAACATCATAATACCTATGGAGGGTCAGATAGATTCTATGAACGTTTCGGTCTCGGCTGCAATACTTATATTTGAAGCCAAAAGACAACGAAGAAAATTCTGACAACAAATTTTAGAATTTATCGTTTATTTCAAAAACCTATATGGATAGTACGTTTGTTTTTTATTGCATTATAGGGATACTAATAAGTGAATTTTTATTAACGACCTTCTTAAACTATCTCAACGCCAAAAGGTTTAAAGACCCGGTGCCCGAAGACGTAAGAGATCTTTACAATGCCGACGAATATGAAAAATCACAGGCATACAAGTATACCAACTATAGATTCGGAATATTGACCTCCACTTTTTCATTGGTCTTGATCTTAGGTTTTCTCTTGTTAGGTGGATTCGGATGGGTCGATAATTTGGCAAACCAAATCACTACGGCCCCAATACCAAAGGCGCTGATCTTTTTTGGCATTATACTTATCGGGAGTGATATATTGAGTACTCCTTTCTCTTATTATCAAACTTTTGTCATAGAAGAAAAATTCGGCTTCAACAAAACGACCCTAAAAACCTTTATCTTGGATAAATTGAAAGGATGGATAATGATTTCCATCATCGGCGGTATAATCCTGTCAATGGTGATATGGTTTTTTCAGTGGGCCGGAACCAACTTTTGGATCTATACATGGATATTGGTAGCCTTATTCACTGTATTCACGAACTTGTTCTACAGCAAACTTATCGTTCCATTGTTCAACAAACAAGAACCACTTCAAAATGGTAGCCTTAAGGAAAAAATAGAATCGTACGCGAACAAGGTAGGTTTTGAACTCAACAACATATTCGTTATAAACGGTTCTAAACGTTCAACAAAGGCTAACGCTTACTTTTCGGGGTTTGGAAAAGAAAAAAGGGTCACCCTTTACGACACCCTGATCAATGATCTGGAAGAAGATGAAATTTTGGCAGTACTGGCCCATGAAATCGGACATTATAAGAAAAAGCATATTATCTTCAATCTAACCACTTCGATATTATTAAGCGGTTTAATGCTCTTTGTCTTGTCCATTTTCATAAACAACCCAAACCTTTCTTTGGCCATAGGCGTTGCCCAGCCAAGTTTTCATGCCGCGCTGATCAGTTTTGGCATTCTCTATAGCCCCATATCTGAAGTTACAGGGTTGTTAATGAACTATTTATCTAGAAAATTTGAATATGAAGCCGATAATTTTGCTAAAAATACTTTTTCGGAAACACCCCTTATATCCTCTTTAAAAAAATTATCAAAGAACAGTTTAAGTAACCTTACCCCTCATCCTGCATATGTTTTTATGCATTACTCTCACCCCCCATTAGTTAAAAGAATACAGAATTTAAAGGCATAATTTTTGTTGTCTAGCAGTTAAGATTGTACTATTTTTAATCTAGTATGTTACAGACTGCAATAGAAAAAGAAAACAAACTTATCGCCAAGCAATACAAAGAGTTGCTTAGAATCAGCTACCAAACGTTGACAGAAGACGACAAGAAGCTGATAAGGAGTGCTTTTGAGGTTGCTGTAGATGCGCATAAAAATCAACGTAGAAAATCGGGTGAAGCCTACATTTTCCATCCAATCGCGGTAGCTAAGATCGTAGCTTCCGAAATAGGATTGGATGCCGTATCCATCGCCTCAGCACTTTTACACGATGTTGTAGAGGATACTGAATACACCTTGGACGATATAGACCGTATGTTCGGTGAAACCGTAGCACGTATCGTCGATGGACTCACGAAAATTTCGCACCTAAAGAAAGATATGAACATATCTCAACAGGCCGAAAATTTTAGAAAAATGTTGCTTACCCTTAATGACGACGTTAGGGTCATCATTATCAAAATTGCGGACCGTTATCACAATATGCTCACCATGGATTCTATGCCAGAGCATAAACAAGTGAAAATATCGTCTGAAACCCTGTACATCTATGCACCACTGGCCCATAGAATAGGACTTTATAACATTAAAACAGAATTAGAGGACCTAAGTTTAAAATATACCGAACCGGAAGTCTATAACGACATAAAGAGTAAAATTGAGGAAAGCAAAGAAGAGCAACAAGCCTATATAGATGCTTTCTCGGATGTTATAGACAACTCTCTAAAAAAAGAGGGGCTCCACTACACCATCAAAGGCCGCATGAAATCTATTTTCTCTATGCGGAGAAAAATGAAGGTACAAAATGTCGGCTTTGACGAGATATACGATAAGTTCGCTATCCGTATTATATATAAAAGCGATGCCAAGAACGAAAAGTTCTTAGCTTGGAAAATATATTCTATAGTTACGGATCACTTTACCCCAAACCCGGTTAGACTGCGAGATTGGATCTCTTCACCCAAATCTACTGGCTACGAAGCGCTTCATATAACCGTTATGGGCCCAAAGGGCAAGTGGGTAGAAGTGCAGATCAGAAGTGAGCGCATGCACGAAATTGCGGAAAAGGGGTATGCCGCCCATTTTAAATATAAGCACGGGGACCAAAAAGAACAAGGTATCGAAGTATGGCTCAACAAATTACAAGAAGCCTTGGAAAACTCGAATACCAACGCCGTAGATTTTGTTGAAGAGTTTAAATTAAATCTATATTCCAAAGAAATTTTCGTCTTTACTCCGAAAGGAGAACTAAAATCGCTGCCAAAAGGCGCTACGCCCCTGGATTTTTCTTTCAATATACATACAGAAGTAGGTATGAGGACAAGAGGTGCCAGGGTCAACGGAAAGCTGGTTCCCCTTAACACTACATTACATAGTGGAGATCAAGTAGAGATTATTACTTCCGATCAAGCCAAACCAAATCAGAATTGGTTGGATTATGCAACAACGGCGAGGGCCCGCGCAAAGATTAAATCAGTTCTTAGGGAAGAGAAAAAATCAGTTGCGGAAGACGGCAAAGAAATATTACGAAGAAAATTAAAATCGCAGAAGATAAACCTGAACGAGGATTCCATCAACAAGATGGTGAGCTACTTTAAGCTAAAAACCAGTTTAGACCTGTTCTATAGAGTGGGCATTGGCTCTATAGACAATCAAATGATAAAAGATTTTGCTTCTTCGTACAACAATGCGTTTATAAGCTTTTTCAAAAACAGGATCAGAAGAAACCCCGTTTCAGAAGATATCAACAAAGAAGAGATCACTTCTAAATATGATCTTTTGGTCTTTGGCAAAGAAGAAGAAAAATTAGATTACAAACTATCTCAATGTTGCAATCCAATACCCGGTGACGAAGTTTTTGGATTTGTAAGTGTTTCCGAAGGTATTAAAGTGCATAAAAAGAACTGTCCCAATGCAATTTCATTACAATCCAACTATGCCTATCGTATAATTAGTGCCAAATGGGTAGATTCTACACAAGAAGAATTTAAGGCCGATATTGAGCTAACCGGTATCGATAATCTTGGGTTGGTAAGTAATATAACCGAAATTATATCCAACAACATGCACGTGAACATGAGAAACCTAAACTTTAGTACCGATGGAGGAACTTTTACCGGTAGAATTACGGTGGTGGTCAAAAACAAGGGTATTTTAAAGAGGTTGATCGACAATCTAAAACAAATAAATGGCATCGACAAAGTCACAAGACTTTAGAATAGGAATTAAAATTTAACTGTACCTTTGTGCCTTAATATAGTTGTATATGGCTCCCAATAAAAATCAGGAAATCGTCAAAAACGTCTTTACTACTTTTTTGGAAGACAACGGACACAGGAAAACACCTGAGCGTTATGCTATACTTCAAGAAATTTATGATAGTGACGATCACTTCGACATAGAATCTCTCTACATAAAAATGAAGAATAAAAACTACCGTGTCAGTAGAGCAACCTTATACAACACTATAGAATTATTGTTGGATTGTAAATTGGTAAGAAAACATCAATTTGGCAAAAACCAAGCGCAATACGAAAAATCATATTTCGACCGTCAGCATGATCATGTTATCTTAACGGATACGGGAGAGGTAATGGAATTTTGCGACCCTAGGATCCAATCCATCAAAAAAACCATAGAAGAAGTATTCGATATAAAAATAAACACGCACTCGCTTTACTTTTATGGAGTTAAAAACAAAAAAGAAAACACAAGTAACTAATCAAGCAAGCATATTTAAATGGCAGTAGATTTATTATTGGGCCTACAATGGGGTGACGAAGGAAAAGGAAAAATCGTTGATGCACTTACAAAGAATTATGATATTATAGCACGTTTCCAAGGCGGCCCTAACGCCGGCCATACATTGGAATTTGATGGGATCAAACATGTACTACATACCATCCCCTCCGGTATTTTTCATAAAAAAGCCATCAATGTGGTAGGTAACGGTGTGGTTATCGACCCCGTTATCTTTAGAAAAGAATTGGATGCATTAAAGAAATTTGACCTCGACATCAAATCCATCCTATTAATTTCAAGAAAAGCTCATTTGATCCTGCCTACCCACCGCTTGTTGGATGCAGCTTCAGAAGCCTCAAAAGGAAAAGCGAAAATCGGTTCTACACTAAAAGGAATAGGACCTACCTATATGGACAAAACCGGAAGAAACGGTATGCGCGTAGGTGATCTGGAACTAGACGATTGGAAAGAGAAATACAGAAACCTCGCCAACAAGCACGAAGCCATGATCAGCTTTTACGATGTGGATATACAATATGACCTGGCAGAATTAGAGGCCGATTTCTTTGAAGCTATCGAAGAGCTCAAAAAACTTACTTTTATAGATAGTGAGGAATACCTGTACCAAGCACAGAAATCAGGTAAAAAAATATTGGCGGAAGGCGCCCAAGGTTCATTATTGGATATAGATTTTGGAACCTACCCATTTGTAACCTCATCGAATACCACTGCAGCAGGCGCCTGTACAGGTCTAGGGGTTGCCCCAAATCAGATCGGGGAAGTGAAAGGTATCTTTAAAGCGTATACCACACGTGTTGGTAGCGGCCCTTTCCCTACAGAACTGTTTGACGAGGATGGTGCTACGATGGGCCGTGTAGGTAACGAGTTCGGTGCTACCACAGGTAGGCCAAGAAGATGCGGATGGTTGGATCTAGTAGCTTTAAAATATGCCGTTAGGGTAAATGGCGTTACCGAATTAATGATGATGAAAGGTGATGTACTAAGTGGATTCAAAAAATTAAAAGTGTGTACTGCATATAATTATAAAGGCGAAAAAATTGAACATCTTCCCTTTAATATAGAAGCTGACAACGTAACCCCTATATTTACAGAAATGGATGGATGGGAAGAAGATTTGACCAAAATGGACAAATTCGACCAATTACCGACAGGCATGGTAAAGTATATTGAGTTTATAGAGAAAGAACTTGAGGTTCCTATTAAAATAGTTTCTGTCGGACCGGACAGAACACAGACTATTTACAGGTAATAAAAAACACCATAGCATACTACTTTAAGGATAGGGGTATCGACAAAAGTTGATACCCCTATCCTTTTTTTTATTAAATTACAGAACCAAACCAAAAACCAATACAACCCACCATGAGATATCTTACGTTTCTCCTTCTTGTTCTGCTTATAAATCAATCTTGCAAAACGGATAAAAAAGTAGAAAAAGACACAGTTGCCCCGCAAGAAACCCCTAACAACGAAGAATGGATCATCTTATTCGACGGCACAAGCACAGAAGGCTGGCGTGCCTATAATGGAGAAGAACTACCACCAGGCTGGATAGCAAAAAACGGGGAGCTTACTTTTGACACCGAATTGGGCCTTGAACAAAATTATACCGGCGGTAAAGACATCATCTACGGTGCAGAAGAATTCGAGAATTTTGAACTTTATTTGGAATGGAAACTTCCAAAAGGAGGAAATAGCGGAATTTTCTACCACCTAAAAGAAGGATATGACGGACCTCCAGAAGTAGCACCGGAATACCAATTGATCGACGACGAAAATTACGCAAGTATCCATGACCTTGTCGCCTACAATAAAAGTTTAGGTTATACGGAAAACCCCGAAGAGCTTAAGCCCTTACAACAAACGGCTTCTGATTACGCCATGCACCCGGCCGATGCCAGCAAGAAAATTTTACATCCTGTCGGAGAATGGAACACTACCAAAATTGTATTTACTCCCGAAAAGGTAGAGCACTGGCTAAACGGGCAAATGGTCTTATCTTTTGTACCGTGGTCTGAAGATTGGTACGAAAGAAAAAATTCGGATAAATGGAAAAACAGTGAAGACTACGGTAAATTCAAGTCTGGCTACATAGGCTTTCAAGACCACTCTAGCCCAATCTGGTTTCGAAATATTAAAATCAAAAAACTATAATTCATAATTCATGAAAAAAAGAGAATTCTTAAAAAAATCGGCTTTATTGGCATCCTCGACCGCTATTATGCCCACTGTACTATTATCCTGTAAAGACGAAAAGAAAGTAACGGCAACACCTCAAAAACGTCTCCGAACGGCACATATAGGTGTCGGCAATATGGGAGGTGAGGATTTGAGAGACATCTCTTCACATGCAAAAGTAGATGTAACGGCATTGTGTGATGTTGACTCCAATAATTTGGCGGCAGCAAAAAAATTACATCCGAATGCAAAAACATATACCGATTATAGGGTAATGCTTAATGAGATCGGAGATGAAATCGATGCCGTAATCGTATCTACCCCAGATCATACACACGCCCCAGCTTCTATGATGGCCATGAATATGAGCAAACCTGTCTATTGCCAAAAACCTTTAACACACTATGTTTCAGAAGCGAGAGCTATGAAAAAGCTGGCGGAAGAAAAGGGCTTGGTCACACAAATGGGCATACAAGTACATTCTTTTTATGATTATAAACTAGCCACATTATTAATACAATCGGGCATTATAGGCAAGGTACACACGGTACATGCATGGTCTCCAAAAAATTGGGGTTATGACGGTCCTGTCCCTGAAGGCGAAGACCCAGTACCAGAAACCCTAGATTGGAACCTGTGGTTGGGCACATCGGCCGAAAGACCTTATAAAGAAGGTGTTTACCATCCCGGTAATTGGAGAAAATTGGTAGACTACGGTTGCGGTACCTTAGGAGACATGGGTGTACACATCTTCGATACCCCGTACAATGCCTTAAATCTAGATGTTCCCAGAACCATCAAAAACGAATGTAGGGAACCCAACGGATTCGGATTTCCAGAGAAAAACATCGTAACCTATGAATTTCCCGGTACCGAACACACAGCAGAAACATTAAAATGGATCTGGTACGATGGCCCCGGAGCACCAGAAATGCACGAGGACCTGATACTACCCAATGCTACAGACAGTTCATCAAATAAAGACGCTTCACAAAATAATGACGAATCTGTAGAGGATAAAATTTCTTTGGACGCCAAAATTGCGGGACAAGGAGAATTACCCGAACAAGGAGCCATGTTCGTTGGAGAAAAAGGGAGATTATTGCTACCTCACTTTATGCAATTACCACAAAAAATAGTGGATGGAAAATATGTGGACATATCTGCCGAAATTGCAGAAGTGGAAAAAGCAAACAATATGGGCAAACCAATTAGGGATTATGCATCTGAGGGGCCCAAACATTATCATCAATTTGTAGATGCCTGTTTGGGCGAAGGCGAAACCAGTGCTCCTTTCTCATACGCATCAAGACTTACGGAAACCATACTTTTAGGAGTTATTGCCGGTAGGTTTCCTAACAAAACCCTTCATTGGGACAGTGCCAATGCCAAATTTTCAGAAGAGGAAGCCAACGCATTCTTAGAAGGCAATTATAGGGATTTCTAAAAAAAAGCCCCGTTTTATCATAAAAAAGCCACCTTTTGGTGGTTTTTTTATGATTATATTTAAGAGCCAATTTATTCTAACAATGAATACAAAAAAACCGACCCTCTATTTTTTACTGTCACTTTCATCTCTTTTTTTATTCTTCGCCTGTGCCGAACCAAAAGACCCCTTGGTCAACATCAAACCTAACAGCAGCATTGTTTTACTGGGTAACAACCTAGGATCAAGAATGCAGAATTATGGTTTTTTTGAAACTGAAATGCACCTTAGGTTTCCTGACGATTCGCTCAAAATCAGAAATATGTGCGATGGTGGCAACACCCCCGGATTTAGGCCGCACTCGGCGCGTAATTCTCCTTGGGCATTTCCGGGAGCAGAAAAATTTCAGACCGAACTTGCACAAACTTCCGGTAGTGAAGGCTTTTTTCCTTCTCCCGATGAATGGTTAACACAATTAAAGGCAGATATCGTTATTGCCTTCTTTGGCTTTAACGAATCTTTTGAAGGTCCAAACGGTTTAGAAAATTTCAAAAATGAACTAGCCGCCTTTATACGGCATACCAAAAATCAAAAATACAATGGTTCGGAAAGTCCCGACCTAGTGGTGGTCTCCCCTATCGCATTTGAAGACCTTTCCGATAAAATGGACCTGCCCAACGGCATTGAGGAAAACAAGAATTTAAAGTTGTACACCGAGGGCATGAAAAAGGTCTGCAAGACCAACAATATCACCTTTATAGATGTTTTTACACCAAGTTTAAGTTGGTTTGAAGATGATACCGACCATACCATAGATGGCTCTCAGTTAAACAAAGAAGGTTATAAAAAATTAGCCACGTACATAGCGGACCACTTAAGTGGAAACACCGCGATAAAACACTCGAAGAAAAGAGATGTCGTAAATAAAATGGTAAACGACAAAAACTTTTATTGGCACTACGATTATAAATTTCCGAACGGGGTTCATGCTTATGGGCGAAGGTATGATCCTTACGGTCCGGACAACTACCCCTATGAAATTCAGAAAGTAAGGGAATTGACCGCAATTAGGGATACTGCCATCTGGTCTATATTACAAGACAAAGATTATGATGTTTCAAAAGCGGACGGAAGAACCGCCTCTTTACCTGAAGTTGAAACCAATTATAATTTAGGGGACGAAGGTGAAATAGTCTCCTATAAATATGGAAAGGAAGCGGAACAAACCTTAACGGTCCCCAAAGGATACAAAGTAACGCTCTTTGCCTCCGAAAAAGAATTTCCCGATTTGGCGAATCCTGCTCAAATTTCCTTTGACAACAAAGGTAGGCTATGGGTAGCGACCCTACCCTCTTACCCCCATTATAGACCCGGAGATGCAAAACCCAATGACAAGCTGATTATTTTAGAGGACACCGATAAAGACGGTAAAGCGGACAAACAAACTGTTTTCGCAGATAGCTTACACCTTCCTATAGGCTTTGAGTTTGCCCCCGAAGGGGTTTACCTAAGCCAAGGAACCAATCTTAAACTTTTAACCGATACCGATGGTGATGATAAGGTTGATAAAACAGAAATTATTTTAAGCGGTTTTGACGACCATGACACCCACCATGCCATTTCCGCTTTTTGTGCAGATGCTTCCGGAGCCTTTTATATGTCAGAAGGTGTTTTTCTCCACACTAACGTAGAAACACCCTATGGTCCTGTAAGAGCTACCAATGGCGGGTTTTACAGGTACAACCCTCAGCGCAAAAAACTGGATAGAGCCGTACAAGTGAGTATTCCCAACCCCTGGGGCATTGCTTTTGATGAATGGGGACAAGACTTTTTTCTTCACACTTCCGGACCTACCGTGAACTGGATGATGCCCAGCACACTTAAGCCGATCTATGGTATTACCTCTCCCCTGACCGAAGACCTAATAGAAGAGGCGCACCGGGTAAGGCCTACTTCTGGATTAGAATTTGTTTCCAGCAGACATTTTCCCGATGAAATACAAGGAGACATGCTTCTTGCCAACTCCATAGGCTTCTTAGGTATAAAACAACATCAAGTATCGGAGAACGGAACAGGTTATACCACCAAGCATAGACAAGACTTAATAAGTAGTACCGATAAGAACTTTAGACCCGTAGAAATGGAATTTGCCCCAGATGGGTCTCTCTATCTAGTAGATTGGCACAACGTACTGATCGGCCATATGCAACATAATGCCCGAGATCCTTTACGCGATCATGCGCATGGCCGTATTTACAGGATCACGTATCCGTCCAGACCTTTGGTCACACCTGCTAAAATCGATGGTGCCACTATTGAAGAACTATTAGAGAATCTTACACTACCAGAATACAGAACACGATATAGGACCAGAAGAGAATTAAGAGGCAGAAATGCCGATGATGTGCTTAAGAAACTAAAGACATGGGTAGGCAATCTAGATAAAGAAGACCCAAAGTATGAGCACCACAGACTAGAAGCTTTGTGGGTTACCTGGGGCCTGAACCAAGTAGACCAAAACCTTCTAGAAGTCCTATTGCAATCAGAAGACCACAGGGTAAGAGCTGCCTCGGTAAGGGTTTTAAGATATATGGGGCATCAATTGAACAATTCGTTGGCGCTTCTAAAAAAGGCTGCCGGAGATTCGCATGGCCGTGTTCGCCTAGAGGCCATCACGGCCGCTTCATGGCTACCAAAAAAAGAAGGTTTGGCCGTATTGGAAGTAGCTAAAACACATCCTTTGGACAAATGGATGAAAGACTCTTTCAGCTTTGCCGAGACCAGACTTACAGGTAATTTTTTAAGTAACGACGATGAGGAAGCGATCGTATCGCACCTAAAGGGAGACGACTTGGAAATTTTCAAAAAAGGAAAAAAAATATACGAAACAGAAGGATACTGTATTACTTGCCACCAAGAAAGCGGAACAGGCCTACAACAGGCCGGTTACCCTACCCTTGTAAACCAACAATGGGTTACCGGTGATGAAGAGCGTTTAATAAAACTTGTACTTCACGGACTTTATGGCCCTATGGATGTCATGGGCAACCATTACGAAGGGCAAGTACCCATGATGGCCTTTAAGGGGTTGCTCAAAGATGATGAAATAGCTGCCGTACTTACGTATGTTAGAAACTCATTTGGCAATAAAGCATCGGTCATAGACCCTAAAAAAGTAAAAGAAGTAAGGGCCGCCACAAAAGAAAGGAAAGATTTCTATACCCCTAGCGATTTACTGAAAGAACACCCCATGAAATAATATTATTAAAGATCTTACAATGAAATCGATCATTACAAAAAACCATTTTCCATATCTTTTAATGCTATGCATGGTGATATCCTCATGTGGAGAAGAAAAAAAAGAAAGCAAAAACACCCCTAGCGAAAACGAAAAACAACTCCATATCGTTTTTGTAACTGGGGATGAAGAATACAGGTCGGAAGAATCTATGCCCATGCTCGCCAGTTTGGCAAAAAGAGAGTTAAATGCCAAGGTTACCGTATGTTATGCCTTGGATAGTTTAGGTTTTATAGACCCAAACAGAACGGATCATATTTCCGATTTAAAAGCACTGGAATCTGCAGACCTCATGGTACTCTTTACCAGGTTTAGAAACCTGCCAAAAGAAGAACTAAAATATATTACAGACTACGTGGAATCGGGAAAACCTATTGTTGGTTTTAGAACGGCGACCCATGCCTTTATGTATAAAAACGATACCACCTTGGCAAAAACCTATAACAACAAATGGCCGACAAAAGTATTCGGCCAACAATGGATAACGCATCACGGACATTTTGACGACGGCAAATTACCGGTAACAGAAATATCAGCAATAGACACCAATAACGTAATTTTAAGAGGTTTTTCTCCCTTCAAGGCATATTCTTGGCTATACCATGTAGATGGTGGCGACTGGAAATTATACGGAGATTCCACTCCTTTTCTTCAAGGCCGCTCATTAAAATCGCAACATGAAATCGATGGAAAACTAGATAAATATCCTTTGACAAACCCGGTGGCATGGACGAAGAGCTACACTGGGCAAAGTGGCAAAAAAGCAAGGGTATTCTTTACGACCCTTGGGCATCCGTACGACTTTAAAATACCTCAAGTACGCACAATAGCACTGAACGGCATCTTTTGGGCCTTGGGAAAAGAAGACAACATTCCCGATAATGGTGTCAATATAACATTGGACACCCCCTATGAACCAAACAATTCGGGTTTTGGAAAATTATATAAATTGAGCCAAAAACCACGCCCCGTTCATTAAGGATTGCTAAAAGAATGCTAATCATATCATCCCCTGATTTAAAATATCCTATTTTTGAAAAAAAAATAATAAATCTTGCATCGTACTGTTTTAGGAGCTATACTTCTTCTTTTTACTTCATCTGTTTTCAGTCAAGAGAAACCTGAAGAACCTAAACAAATAAACATTGTTTACGGGGCCAACTTTACCAAAAATGAAACCGAATATCCGGGAGCATCCATATTTAGTAAAGATGAGAGACAAGTCCAGTTTGAACATCAAGGTGCCGATCTATGGTGCGATGTTGCCATCTACTTCCAAAAAGAAAACAGGTTAGAGGCCATTGGCAATGTCTTATTAAAGCAAGGGGACTCTATAGAAATGACCGCCAAGAAAATTAATTATCAAGGCGATATCAAATTGGCCAAAGCTTGGGGAGACGTGGTACTTACAAACGCCGATATGACCCTTAAAACGGATACCTTGCGTTTTGACAGAATAAAACAAGAGGCCTATTACCAAGACAACGGTACGGTCATAGATTCTGCCAACACCCTTACCAGTAAGATAGGAAGGTATTTCATGGAACTAAAAAAATATCAATTTTTGGATAGTGTACACATCCAAAATCCTGAATACATATTGGACTCTGAACAGTTAGATTATTACACCACTTCAAAAAATGCCTACATGTACGGGCCATCTACCATTGTCGGGGACACTTATAAAATATACTGCGAAAGAGGGTTTTACGATACAAAAATAGAAAGTGGTTACGGTATCAAAAACACGAAAATAAATTACAACAACCGTATTGTAGAAGGCGATAGTGTATATTTTAACAAAGCACGCGAATTTGCCTCTGCCACCAATAATATTACCGTTACCGACACTATTAACAATGGAATTATACGTGCACATTATGCAGAAGTGCATAAAGCCAAAGATTCTGTGTTTGCAACAAAAAGAGCCGTTTCCATCTTGGTTCAAGAGCAAGAGCAAGATTCGCTTTACGTTCATGGCGATACGCTAATGGTTACCGGCAAACCGGACGAGCGTATTACAAGAGCCTTTAGAAATGCCAAATTCTTCAAAAAAGACCTAAGCGGAAAATGCGATTCCATTCATTCCGAAGAAAAAACGGGCATCACCCAATTGATAAAGAACCCGATTATTTGGAACGGTGCCAATCAGATGACTGGTGACAGTATTCACCTCATCACCAATCTCAAA
Organism: Maribacter sp. MMG018; assembly: GCF_018100785.1. Classification (GTDB taxonomy): domain Bacteria; phylum Bacteroidota; class Bacteroidia; order Flavobacteriales; family Flavobacteriaceae; genus Maribacter. The sequence continues at coordinate 214,316 of NZ_JAGJEC010000003.1, forward strand.
ACAGAAAAATTAGATTCCTTAAAAGTATTGCAAAATGCCTTTATCATCTCGTTGGACAGTATTGGAAAAAAGGGGTATAACCAGGCCAAAGGCATAAATCTCTATGGTAAATTTATCGATAACGAACTAAAGATCATAGACCTTGTTCAAAACACCGAAGTTGTTTATTATATGTATAACGATGATGATGAACTAATAGGAATAGACAAGACCGTTTGTAGCGCCATAAGAATTACCATGGAAAACAATGATGTGGAAGACCTTACATTTTTCATAAATCCCGATGGAACCATCTACCCAGAAAAAGAATTACCTGAAAATAGCCGAATCTTAAAAGGATTTGTATGGCGGGGAGATGAACGTATCCTCACCAAAGACGATATTTTTGATGAGGACGACAACAATATAGTGCTTCCGGTGATACGTGGAATAAACAATCCAATAGATATCGATGCCGAAGAAGCCGAACGGAGCCAGAACGAAAATGACCCTATAAACAATATTCCGAATAGTAAGGCCACGGATCCCCGGCCTAAAAAATCTTCGAACTAAATATCAATAATTTCGTGAAGGATGATTTCTTAAAATACCAGGCCCAAACTTCACTACACCCGTTGGGGATGGAAGTCTCACATGCCAAAGGCAGTTATATTTATGACACAGAAGGAAACGCCCACCTGGATTTTGTTGCAGGTGTTTCGGCCTGTAGCCTAGGTCATTGTCACCCAAAAGTGGTGAATGCCATAAAAGAACAGGTCGAAAAATATATGCATGTGATGGTCTATGGGGAGTATGCCCAATCACCGGCCACCGAATATGTAAAACTTTTGGCCCACAACCTGCCCGAAGGGCTAGATGTAACCTATTTGGTAAACTCGGGCACCGAAGCCATGGAAGGCGCCATAAAATTGGCCAGGCGTTATACGGGCCGATCTAGAATCGTGGCAGCAAAAAACGCCTATCACGGTAACACTATGGGTAGCTTAAGCCTTATGGACTATGAAGAGCGAAAAGGAGCCTTTAGGCCTTTGATTCCCGATGTACACCATATCAACTTCAACTCTTTCGAAGACTTGGAAATGATCACCGATAAAACTGCTTGCGTAGTGTTAGAAACCATACAAGGTGGTGCCGGATTTATACTACCGAAAAAAGAATATTTAAACAAGGTCAGTGAACGCTGCAAGCAGGTAGGCGCTTTGTTGATATTAGACGAGATCCAGCCCGGTTTCGGCAGAACAGGCAAATTATTCGCCTTTGAGCATTTTAACTGTATTCCAGATATAATGGTCATTGGAAAAGGCATGGCCTCTGGAATGCCGGTCGGGGCATTTACCTCTAGCAAAAAGATAATGCGGACCCTTAGTGAGAATCCAAAAATGGGCCACATTACCACATTTGGTGGCAACCCGGTCATTGCCGCGGCAAGCTTGGCGACCCTGAACGTGTTGCTGCATTCCTCGATTATGGAAGAAACTATCGAGAAAGAAGCGCTCTTCAGAAAAAAACTTGTTCACCCTAAAATAAAAGAGATTCGCGGTAAGGGGCTCATGCTGGCACTCATATTGCAAACTCCGGAAATGGCCAATGAACTGATTCTGAAGGCAAAAGAGGAAAAGCTAATTTTATTCTGGCTTTTGTTCGAGCAAAAAGCAGTTAGAATATCGCCGCCATTAACCATTTCCGAAGAAGAAATAATGGCTGGTTGTGATATTATATTACGTCTTTTAGATAAGCCGTAGCAATATTTTGTTAACTAATTTGTTAATAATATAGCGTCAAAGTCTACCTTTGACCCCATACAAAAGATTACTTTTAAATCCATAGTTTAAACAGAATGTTCCTATGGCGTTAGAATCTAACGAAAGACCTGACAAGCCAATTACCAAATTTGAATCCATGCTCAAGACAGACGATGTCTATTTCTTTGATGCGGAGGATTTCGAGGATATTATTCACCATTATTTAAATAACGGTAAAATCTCCTTGGCAAAAAAAGGTATAAAAATTGGACTTCAACAACACCCTGCTTCCATTGAATTAAAATTGCTGCAGGTAGAGGTAATGGTTTTTGAAAATAACCTTGAAAGTGCCGAGGAATTATTGGACGAATTGCAGTTGTTGGATGCGCACAATGAAGAAATATACATTCAGCGCGCAAATATCTACTCTAAGAAAGACAACCATGAGGCCGCTGTGGCACTTCTTCAAAAAGCATTGGATATATCTACCAATTCTTTTGATATCTTTTCGCTGCTAGGTATGGAATATCTTTTTATGGACGATTTTAAATCGGCCAAAAAAAGTTTTATGCGGTGTGTAGAGTTCGACAATCAAGATTATTCCTCATTATATAATGTTATTTACTGTTTTGAATTTTTAGAGGATTATGATGGGGCCATAGCCTACCTAAACGAATACTTGGAGAAAAACCCCTACTGCCAAGTTGCTTGGCACCAGCTGGGCAAACAGTACTATGAAAAAGAAATGTTTCAAGAAGCATTGACAGCTTTTGATTTTGCGGTTATTTCCGACGATACCTTTATCGGCGCTTATTTTGAAAAAGGAAAAGTGTTGGAAAAATTAGGTAGATATGAAGAAGCTATAGAAAATTATGAAACGACCATAACCATTGAGGACCCCACCTCACACGCCTTTTTAAGAATCGGCAAATGCTATGAGAAGTTAAAAAACAAAGAAATGGCCAAGTACTATTTCTATCAGACGGTACATGAAGACCCTTTGCTAGATAAAGGTTGGCTGGCCATTACAAATTTTTATTACAACGATAAAAATTATTCGAAAGCACTGTACTATATAAACAAAGCACTGAATATCGATGGTGAGAATCCTTTGTATTGGAAAAAATGCGCCAATATAAATTTTGCCCTAAAAAATTATGACCAAGCAGACTTCGCCTTTAAACAAGTAGTGGACCTAGGAAACTATGAATTGGACACTTGGCTAAAGTGGGCAGATGTGGCACATATCAATGGAGACACCTATGCTGCGGTACAGATACTTTCACAGGGAAAAGAATTTTACCCCAATAACTTAAAGATTATCTATAAGACCGTAGGTTTTTACCTTATTTTACAGGATTTTATAAATGCCAGAATCAGTTTAATGGACGCCCTTAAACTTGATAAAAAGCAAAAACAAATACATTTTTTCTTCAATCAATTTCCCGAATTCAGTAATTCCGATTGGATTAATACTATTTTAGCGAGCTATAAAAAAGCTTCTTGACGTTTTACTCCTAAACTATGGGAAATAGAAATTTATTAGACTATATATTTATTATCCTGAAAGGTATGGCCATGGGTGCGGCAGATGTTGTACCTGGGGTATCCGGTGGCACCATTGCCTTTATTTCAGGCATATACGAAGAACTGATATCCTCTATAAACAGCATAAACCTAGGCTTATTAAAGACTTGGAAAGCCGATGGCTTTAAAACGGTTTGGGGCAAGGTAAACGGCAATTTCTTGCTAGCCCTTTTCACGGGAATATTCATCAGCCTTTTTTCGTTGGCCACCCTCGTAAGTTGGTTACTAGAAAACGAACCCATTTTACTTTGGTCGTTCTTTTTCGGTTTGGTCGCCGCAAGCGTATTTTTTGTAGGCAAAGAAATTCAAAAGTGGCATGTAGGAACCATTACGGCCCTTGTATCGGGAGCGCTGATCGCTTTTTTTATTACTACTTTACCGCCGAGCGAAAATATCGACGGTCTACCCTTTTTGTTCTTGTCGGGGGCGTTGGCCGTTTGCGCCATGATCTTACCGGGTATCTCTGGAGCCTTTATCTTGGTTTTACTAGGTTCTTACAAAACAATATTGGATGCCGTTCATGAAAGGGATATTAAAATAGTTATTACCGTCGGTGTAGGAGCCGTTTTTGGCCTTCTCAGTTTTGCCAAACTTTTAAAATGGATGTTCACTAATTACAAGAATATTACATTGGCCCTTCTAACTGGTTTCATCGTAGGTTCTTTAAACAAAATATGGCCCTGGAAGAGAGTTTTAGAAACAAAGGTCTACGGTGAAAAAACAGTAATTATAGATACCAACACCTCTCCACTGAGCTATGAGGGCGATCCTCAAATATTCTATGCCATCCTTGCTGCGCTCATAGGTTTTTCCCTTATTTTTATATTGGAAAAAACTGCTTCAAAAAAGTAAGAGAGCTCCCCAATGAACGAATCACGAACCTTACAGGATAAACTATTCCTAATCATCAAAGGACTTTGTATGGGTGCCGCCAATAAAGTTCCCGGTGTTTCTGGCGGTATCGTCGCTTTTGTAGCCGGATTTTATGAAGAGTTTATTTATTCGCTTCAAAAAATCAACGGAAAGGCCTTAAAATTATTGGTCAACGGTAGATTTAAAAGCTTCTATAGATACATCAACGGCTCGTTTCTCACCTTATTGATCTTTGGTATGCTGGTAAGTTATTTCAGCATTTCAAAAGTTTTGGACTACTTTCTTGAAAAAAAGGAACTATTTGTATGGGCAGCTTTTTTTGGAATGATCCTAGGGTCTATCTATTATATCGGAAAAGATTTTGGGCATTGGACAAAAAGGACAATACCTGCCGCCCTAATTGGCCTGGCCGTAGGCATATCCATCAGTTTTTTAAATCCTGCCAAAGAAAACGACAATCTCCTGTTTATTTTCTTCTGTGGCATCATCAGTGTATCAGGTATGACATTACCAGGGCTCTCGGGATCTTTTATCCTTATTTTATTGGGAAATTACGTCTTGTTATTAGTAGACTCGGTAAACGCACTTTACGATACGTTTTCAGAAATTTTAATAGGAGACTTTAGTTTCACCTCTAATACAGAACGTCTAAGAACCTTAAAAATACTGGCAGTTTTCACATTAGGGTCCGCCACGGGCCTAGTTACCTTGTCACATATTCTAAGTTATGTACTCAAACATTACAAGCATATTACCACTGCGGTAATTTTAGGTTTTATAACAGGGTCTTTAGGGGTTGTATGGCCGTGGAAAAAGGCCGTCTTTAAAAAGGACATCAACGGCGATATTCTTTTTGACTCGAACGGAAAAGAAATAATAACGAACTACGAACGATATCTTCCGCACCTAGATATTTCCGAAACGTGGTGGGCGTTCTTTTTTATTATTTTTGGTGTCAGCATATTATTACTTTTAGATTGGTATGGAAAAAACAGAAAAAGAACCACATAAGTTCGGATTGGTAGGCAAAAATATTTCCTACTCTTTTTCCAGAGGTTATTTCGCTAAAAAATTCGAGGATTTAGGTCTAGACGACTATAGCTATGTAAATTTTGACCTAGAAAACATCTCCGAACTAAATGACCTAATAGCCCAAACAGAAAACCTAAAAGGTTTAAACGTTACCATACCGTACAAAGAGGAGATTATTCCCTTTTTAGAAAATTTAGATGATGCCGCTGCCGAAATAGGTGCCGTCAATACGGTCAAGTTCAACAAAGGTTTCATGACGGGCTACAACACCGATGCCTACGGGTTTCAAAGATCATTGGAGCCTTACCTTAAAGCACATCATAAAAAAGCCTTGATATTAGGTACGGGCGGAGCGTCAAAAGCCATTGCATATGTCTTAAAAAACTTGGGAATTTCCTTCAAATTCGTTTCTAGGTCAAAAAGGGAGGACGGTTACACCTATCCCGAATTGACAAAAGACATTATCGAAGACCGTCTGCTCATAATAAATTGCACTCCCTTGGGAACCTACCCCGATGTAAACAACAAGCCCAACATACCATATGACCACATAAACAAAAAACATCTTTTGTTCGATTTAATATATAACCCAGAAACAAGTGCTTTTCTACAAAATGGACAAGCAAGGGGAGCTACCATATTAAACGGATTAAAAATGTTGGAGTTTCAAGCAGAAAAAGCATGGGAAATATGGAATAGATAGTCAAAATAAAGCTACCTAAAAGCTCTACAAACAAATCAATTCCCATTTTAACAAAATACGGGGAATAAAATATTTCACAAGAACATTGACCTATTGCACAAATCAAAAAGAACAGTTATATTCTTTGCAATTCTTATCGTTGTTACTATATTGTAAACACCTAATATTGGAAAATGTCAGAAGAGAAAAAAAACATAATACCTGAGAAAAAAGTGATAGAAGACAACCCTAAAGTTGCCAATGCGGAAGAATCCAATTTAAAGGAAAACGCAGAAAAAGCGGAGGAACAAAAGACTGTCGAGGAATCCGACAACGCGTCAGAAACCCAAAAGGAATTGGAAGTCTTGGACGAGATAGAAGAAAGCAACGCAGAGGATGCGGAGGATACCGATACGCAAAAGCGCCATGAAATTCCTTTGTTGGACTACCATTCGATGTCAATGGAAAACTTGGTCGGAGAACTGCAAAGGTTGATTCGAAACGAAAAGGTACAAGCTATTAAAAAGCATGTGGACAGTATTCGCGATGAGTTCAATTTAAAATTCCAAGATTTTATTGAACAGAAAAAGGAAGATTTTATCGCGAACGGTGGCAATGAAATAGACTTTAAATATAACTCTGTAACCAAAAGACAGTTTAATGAAGTTTATGCCGAATATCGTGAAAAGAGAAATCAACATTATAAAAATTTAGAAAAAAGCCACAAAGAAAACTTGGCGTACAGGCTAGAACTCATCGAGAATTTAAAAGGCCTTGTCAATGTTGAAGAAGATATAAATACCACCTATAAGAATTTTAAGGAAATACAGGAGAAGTGGCGAAATGCCGGCCCCATACCTAGAACGGAGTACAACAATGTATGGCGTACCTATCACCATCATATTGAAATTTTTTATGATTTTCTTCATTTAAATAGAGAACTTAGAGACCTTGACTTTAAACACAATTTAGAAGAAAAACAAAAAATCGTAGAAAGAGCGGAAGCTTTGGCAGCCGAACCCGACCTAAACAAAGCTTTTAGAGAATTACAGGTACTGCATAAAATCTGGAAAGAAGATATTGGGCCTGTAGGAAAAGAACATAGAGAAGAAATATGGCAACGGTTCAGTAATGCCACCAAAGTAATACATGAAAGAAGGCAAGAATACTTCAAAGAGCTGGACAAGCTTAACGAACAAAATCTAGAAAAGAAAAATGGTATTATCGAAGAGATTAAAAAACTCTCGGAAAATATCGCAAACAATCATAGAGAATTACAAAAACAGATAAAGCAGCTAGAGGAGCTTAGGGAATCATTCTTTAAGGCAGGCAAAGTACCCCAAAAAGACAACGAAAAAACATGGTCAGCATTTAAGACCGCGGTCAGAAGTTTCAATAGAAACAAAAATGCCTTCTACAAGAACCTAAAAAAGGAACAACAAGAAAACCTTGACAAAAAAAGAGCTCTTTTAGAGATTGCGGTTTCATTAAAGGATAGTGATGACTTTGACAGCACCACTGCAGAAATGAAACGTATTCAAAGCGAATGGAAAAAAATTGGCCATGTACCTAGAAAGTTTTCCGACAAATTATGGAAAGAGTTCAAAGAAGCTTGCAACCACTATTTTGACCGCTTGCATGCTTCAAAGAACGATTCTTATAAAGAAGAGTCTGAGAATTTAGAAAAAAAGGAAGCTATATTGTCCAATTTAAAGGCGTTTGAACTTAGTGGCGAAAGGGAAGCCGATTTGCAGAGTATCAAAAAATTCATAGAAGATTGGAAAGCCATCGGCCATGTACCCTTTAAACAAAAGAACATAAACCAAAAGTTCAATAAAATAATAGACGCTCTTTTTAACAAGCTAAATATTAGTCCTCAAGAATCAGAACTACTAAAGTATGGCAATAAGATCCAAAAGCTGAAAGAAGATGACAACCAAGAAAGGGCCATTCAAAAAGAACGTAGTTTTATCAGAAAAAAAATAGAGGAAAGTAAAAATGAAATCCGCCAATTAGAGAACAACCTTCAGTTTTTCTCTAACGATTCGGAAAACAATCCTTTGGTAAAAGACGTAATAAAAAGGGTAGAGAGCCATAAAGAGGCCCTGACTTCATGGAAAAACAAACTTAAGAAACTGAATATCCTTCAAAATAACCTTCAAAAGGTCTCCGAGGAAGAGACTGGTCCTGAAGAAGAGTAGATGGTTATATTCTATAAATATTCGTTAATGACAACACTGCATACTTGTTTTATAAACTAACCTTTTTATAATATAGCAATGAAAACATATGTTCAAAAAAGTTTAGCTCTTATAACCCTAGTATCTTTAGCTAGTTGTGGCGATTTTGATAGTTTTAAAAAACATGAGGAAGAACCGTTATCTACCGTAGATTGGTCGCATAAAGAGGTAAACTTAAAAAGTATAGACTCTTTGATATACGGAAAATCATATCTATCGGTCTACTCTCAAGTTTATAGTTACACCGAACACACGTCTTTAGACCTGACCGCCACGGTAAGTATACGAAATACAAATTCTGACGCGAAAAGCTATTTAATAAGAGCGGACTACTACGATACCCATGGCAAAAAATTACACTCTTACGTTGATGCGCCCATAGCTGTAGATGAACTGGAAACCTTAGAAATAGTTATTGCAGAATTTGATCAAAAGGGAGGCACAGGGGCCAATTTCATCTTTGAGTGGGCGGTAGAGCCATCGACCAGCAAACCTATTTTTGAAGCTATAATGATATCTACTTATGGCCAACAAGGATTATCTTTTATTAGTCATGGACACCAAATAGAATAAAAAATTATATCCATAAAAAAAGAGGGCCATTGGCCCTCTTTTTTATAACTATCTGTTTTATTACTTTGCTACGTTTACCGCCCTTGTTTCTCGAATTACGGTAACTTTTACTTGTCCGGGATACGTCATGTCGGTTTGTATTTTTTGAGAAATCTCAAACGATAACTGGGCCGCCCTCTCATCGTTCACTTTTTCACTTTCTACGATTACCCTAAGCTCTCTACCGGCCTGTATCGCATAAGCCTTCTGTACACCGCTAAAACCAAAGGCTATTTCTTCAAGGTCTTTTAGTCTTTGTATATAAGAATCCAATACCTGTCTTCTTGCTCCAGGTCTAGCACCGCTAATGGCATCACAAACCTGCACTATTGGAGATATCAATGTTTTCATTTCTATCTCGTCATGGTGTGCCCCTATCGCATTGCACACTTCCGGTTTCTCTCCATACTTTTCGGCCCACTGCATACCTAAGATAGCATGTGGTGTTTCTACTTCTGCCTCGGTATTTGGCACCTTACCTATATCGTGTAACAAACCTGCCCTTTTAGCAATTTTCGGATTAAGACCCAATTCAGAGGCCATAACACCACAAAGCTTGGCAACCTCACGCGAGTGTTGCAATAAATTCTGCCCATAAGAAGAACGATACTTCATTCTACCTACCGCTTTAATAAGTTCTGGATGTAATCCGTGTATACCTAAATCTATAACCGTACGTTTTCCTATCTCTACTATCTCGGCCTCTATCTGCTTTTCGGTCTTCTTAACTATCTCTTCGATTCTTGCCGGGTGTATTCTACCATCGGTCACTAACTTGTGCAACGACAGCCTTGCGACTTCTCTTCTTACGGAATCGAAACAGGACAGAATAATCGCTTCAGGAGTATCGTCTACTATTATCTCTACCCCAGTCGCAGATTCAAGCGCCCTAATGTTTCTTCCTTCCCTACCAATGATCCTACCTTTAACATCATCAGATTCTATATTGAAAACAGAAACACAATTCTCAACGGCCTCTTCGGTTCCTATTCTCTGAATAGTGTTGATCACTATTTTTCTTGCTTCTTGTTGCGCCGTAAGTTTGGCCTCTTCCACCGTCGTCTGAATATACCCCATGGCATCGGTCTTAGCCGTGTCCTTGAGGCTTTCTATCAACTGACTTTTAGCTTCTTCGGCAGAAAGCCCAGATATAACTTCCAGTTGCTGAACTTGACTCTTGTGAAGCCTATCTACCTCTGATTGCTTTTTCTCGTAAAACTCTTTTCTATGCTCAACGTCTTTCAGTTTATTGTTCAGCTGAGCATTCAATTGCTTGTTTTTGGCAAGCTCACTGCTTATCTGTGATTCTTTGTCCCTTGTTCTTTTTTCTGCTTCGGCAATTTTCTTGTCTTTATTGATAATGACCTTTTCATGTTCGGCCTTCAATTCCAAAAACTTCTCCTTTGCCTGTAGGATCTTATCCTTTTTAATGTTCTCCCCTTCTATTTTAGCCTCTTTCACAATATGGGCCGCCTCTTTTTTTGCATTGGCTATTGTTTTAGAGGCCTTGCCTTTTTCCATAAACTTGGCGATCGCGAAACCAATTGCCAAACCTATAATACCTACTATTATAATCATTGTACTATCCATAGTGTCATATATATTTAAAAAAAAAGCCCACATTGGAGAAGTTTTGTACAAACTCCGGTAAACAGGTTTAGGGCTAACAGACTGATCAAGGATCCTTATACAAGTAAGGCTTGCTTTTACAACCTAAACTCACCCTTTTTAAACAAATTAATGTTGAGTTCGTCAAAAGATAATACCAATGTGGGCAGTAACTTAATGTATTTTAAAGAACGTTTTTATTTTGTAGCCAGCTGTGAATCGACCAAATCGGCAAGGGCTTTTAAACGTTCCTCCGCTTTTTTGGTTCCTTCGGTTTGTTCTATGCCCTTTTGCTCTATCTTAGAGGCAAACTGTAAGGCGCACATGGCCAAAACATCTTGCTTGTCCCTAACAGCATAATTTTGCTCAAACTTTTTGGCCAAATGTTCTATATTTTTGGCCGCTTTCCTTAAACCTTCCTCTTGGCTGGGATCTATCGTTAATGGGTAGACCCTATCGGCAATGGAAAGCTTTATTTTGAGCTTTTCTGACATATCGTTAACATTATTCCGAAAGCTGCGCTATACAATAGTCCAACTCTCTTATCAATGTATTTATTTTAAGCTTAGCTTCTGTTTTATTTGTATTACTGCCAAGCATCGTATTTGCAAGTTTGAGCGAATTATATTTTTCCTCCCATTCGGAAACCATTTGCTGAGTTTTCTCTTGATCGGCCTTTATACTCATCAATTCATTTTCCAGCGTCTTATTAGCCTTGTTAAGAACTTCCAATCTATGAAGCAACTTGCTAATCTTATTCTCTAAGGAATCAACGATTTGAATTAATTCGCCCATACACAAATTTGATGCGATTTACACAAAGTTAACATTCGTTTATTGACTTAGCAATACTTTTTATAAATATTCTTTTGTGAATTACTTAAACCACCACAAACATTAGACCTTATGGACATTTGTTATATTTACCTTCTTCAACTTTCACCAATTGATGGCTATTATTTATTTTCGTACCAACTTTGTATTTGCTATGAAAAAAATTGCCACCACATTACTATTGATCTTTTCCATGAATTTGTTCGGTCAGGAGAATTATCCCAAAGATGCCTTTAGGCTTCCCTTGGATATACCAATAATTTTGGCAGGAACCTTTGGCGAATTGCGTTCCAACCATTTTCATTCCGGTATCGACATCAAAACCCAACAAAGAGAAGGTCTTCCGGTATACAGTATCGGAGACGGTACTATTACAAGAATAAAAGTATCGCTTTGGGGGTACGGGAAGGTCATTTATGTAGCACATCCAAACGGGTATACCTCTGTATATGGGCACCTTCAAAAGTTTTCCCCAAAAATAGAAGCCTATATCAAAAAACTACAGTATAAAAAAAAGTCATACGAAGTTGAAGTCTTTCCGGATTACGGAGAGTTAAAGCTAGAGAAAGGGGAGCTTATCGCTTATAGTGGAAATACAGGAGGGTCTTCTGGGCCTCACCTTCACTTTGAAATAAGAAGTAGTATTTCAGAAAAACCTACAAATCCATTGTTATATGGCATAGATGTGGCCGATGCGACCAACCCTACCTTAGAAAAATTGTTCGTATACCCCCTATCTAAAGACGCACAAGTAAACCAAAGTACCGATAAAATTCAAATTAATTACAGCAGACAACCAGACGGCACCTATTTGACCAACAAAATAAATGCCTTGGGAAAGATCGGTATCGGATTCGTTGGCTTTGACCGCCAAGATATGGCAGCAAATAAAAACGGGGTGTACTCGGTCTCTTTGACGGTTAACGGAAAAACCTATAGTTCATATGATTTTGAATCTTTTTCTTTTGGCGAGACCAGATACATTAACACGTTGATAGATTATGAGTATTATGGCAAATACAGGCAAAGAATACAAAAAACATTTAGGTCCCCAGGCAATAACCTAAGTATATACAAAGAGCTTTACAACAATGGAACCATTGATATAAGAGAAGGTTTAAGTTACAACGTTCAACTATTGATCAAGGATTATAAGGGAAACGATGTTACCGTTAACATTCCTATCGAAGGAAAAAGAGAAGAAATCAAAATAACAAAGGACAATGACAAAACGGATAATTTTGTTATCGCCAAAAAGCCCAATAACTTTGATTTGGGAGGTGCCAAGGTTTATTTTCCCGAAAACACTTTTTATGAAGACTTTTATATTGATTTAAAAAAGGGAAAAGATACTGTTGGCATTCATAGAAATACGGTTCCGGCACACAGAAACTTCACCATCACATTTGATGTGGACAAATACACCCAAGAAGAACGTAAAAAGCTCTTTATCGCCAGACTGGACAGCAGGTTAAGACCTAGTTATGTTAGTACCTATAAAAGAGGCAATACATTCACCGCCAGAACCAGATACCTGGGCACGTATACTTTGGCAAAAGATACTGTTCCACCAAAGATCAGGACCAAGAATTTCAAAGAAAAACAGTGGCTTAACAATTATAAATATTTAAGCATTCATATATCTGACGACCTAAGCGGCATTAACACCTATTCCGCCACCTTGAACGGCGAATGGATCTTAATGGAGTACGAACCCAAAAAAAATACACTTACCTATAATTTTGATGATAAGATCTTAGATAAGAAACAATGTAAACTTGTAGTTACCGTTACAGATAATGTAGGCAATACAAGTACATTGTCGACTTCCTTTTATAGAAAATAAAATCTTTGGGATTTTGTAAACATTTTTTTCTGCTCATATTATTCTGCCATACTTATAGTATTGCGCAGAATGCCACTATTACGGGGGTTGTATTGAACGAGGACAATGAACCTTTATCTAACGTAAATATTATCTCAGAAGAAAACGGAACCGCTTCCGACGAAAACGGTTTTTATATTTTAAACGTACTTTCCGACACGAAGGTTTCTATTACATTTACCCATCTAGGGCATAAAAAGGTGGTATTAAAAAACCTTTTACTAAGCACCAACGAGACTTTTGAGTTTAATCCGGTGTTGAAATCAAATACCATTCAGGTAGATGGAGTAACCGTGACGCCAAACGGCAAAAAAGAGGTAAACGGTATTCTATCTATTTCACCTGAACAAGCAAGAAAAATACCCGGGGCCAATGCAGGTGTAGAGAACATTTTAAAATTACTGCCGGGCGTTACCTCCAATAACGAACTTAGCACACAATATTCGGTACGAGGTGGCAACTATGATGAAAACCTGGTATACATTAATGAAATAGAGGTATATCGTCCGTTCTTGATCAGATCCGCACAACAAGAAGGCCTAAGTTTCGTAAACAGCGACCTAACACAGGATGTCAAATTTTCATCGGGAGGTTTCCAAGCCAAGTATGGCGACAAGCTGTCATCGGTACTGGACATCACTTACAAAACTCCATCTTCGCTCTCCATTAAAGGTGATATTAGTTTATTAGGAGTTAGCGCCAGTTTGGAAACAAGATCAAAAAACAAAAGATTCGGTAGTATTACAGGCGTACGCTATAGAAACAACGCCTTATTGTTAAATAGCCTACAGACCCAGAGTAATATCAGGCCTTCGTTTACGGACGTTCAAAATTATATGACCTATCAATTCTCCAAAAAATTCAACCTTAACTTTTTAGGAAATATTTCCGTCAACAACTACAAGAACGAGCCCTTTCAACGACAAACAAATTTCGGCACTTTTGATGCTCCCCAAGCTCTTACCATTTTTTATGAGGGATCCGAGGTAAATCGTTATAGCACAGCCCTCGGAGCTTTAAAAGGAAATTACTATTTAAACGAGAATACTACCCTTAAATTAATATCCTCTATTTACCATACCACAGAAGAGGAGTATTCAGATGTTGTGGCCTCCTATGAATTAGGAGAGGTGGACAGTAACCCAACTAGTGATAATTATGGCGGAGCCACCAATACAAGGGGCGTAGGGTCACAGTTCAATAGATCTAGAAACGATCTAGATGCCTTGATATTTAATCTTGAACACAAGGGCATTCACCAAAAAAACGATACAAAATTAGAATGGGGGATCAAATACACCCATGAAGATATAAGAGATCAGCTCAGAGAATCTGAATTTATAGATTCCTTAGGATTTTCGGTCCGCCCCCCTACTAGCGAATTCATAAACGATCAACCAGAAACACCTTTTAATGCCCCTTTGGTAGCCTACCAGAACGTAAACGCGACCAATTTTGTTAAAACAAATCGCTTTTCAGGATATGTACAGGTAGGGATCCAAAAAAAATGGAAAGAACATAACATCTATTATAATCTAGGGCTTAGGACTCAACATTGGACAGTAAGCGGCAAAAATGTTGAAAAAGTAGCACAGACCGTTCTTAGCCCAAGAGCACAATTCACCATTAAACCGAATTGGAAAAGAGACATGCTCTTTAGGGTATCTGGAGGTGTATACCACCAACCTCCTTTTTATAGAGAGCTAAGAGACAGTACCGGTACCGTTAACCCAAACGTTAAGGCACAAAGATCTTTACATTTGGTACTAGGTAACGAATACAGTTTTTTGTTATGGAACAGACCGTTTAAGCTTATCACCGAAAGCTATTATAAAAAATTGGATAATGTAAATCCATATACACTAGAAGATGTTCGTATAAGGTACAGTGCCGATAACAGTGCAAAAGCCTATGTCTATGGAGCCGAATTAAGAATGAACGGAGCTTTTGTTCCGGGCACCGAATCGTGGATAAGCCTAGGCTATCTGCAAACCAAAGAAAATAGAGACAACAGGGGCTATATTTCCAGACCCACCGATCAACGCCTTAAAATGGGGATTCTTTTTCAAGATTACATTCCAAATATTCCCGATTTAAAAATGTATTTGAACTTGATATACAGTACAGGTGTGCCTGGCGGTTCCCCTAGTTATGCCGACCCTTATATTTTTCAGAATAGATTAAGAGATTATAAGCGTGCAGATTTAGGAATTTCCTATATTTTTGTAGGCAAGAACAAAACCTTTGATAGTAATCATTGGTTACGTTCTTTTAAAGAACTAAGTGTTGGTTTTGAGATTTTTAATCTGTTCAACAATCAAAATTCCATAACAAACACATGGGTACGTGACGTAGATAGCAAAAATGAGTATGCCGTGCCTAATTACCTTACGTCCAGAGTTCTTAATTTAAGACTACAAATGAGATTGTAATTACTATGCAAAAAATAATTTTCTTCTTAATATTATTAGGTAGCGTTACCGTAAACGCTCAAAAGAATATTTATGAAAATGCCCGGTTCGACCAATTGAGCCGCAACCACAAAGTACTGGCAATACTGCCATTTCTGACCAATTTAGATTTAAAAATCAATGCCACGGCCGAAGATTTAAAATCTTTGGAAGAAAAAGAAGGCTATGCCGTTCAGAATGCCCTGGAAACTTATTTCTCTAAAAGAAAGAAGAAAAAGAAATTGTCGGTAGAATTTCAAAACACCAAGGATACCAAAGCTATTTTGGCCCAGAACAATATCGATTATAGTAATATTGATGTATACACGACAAAACAATTAAGTGAAATATTAGGTGTTGATGCGGTCATTAGCGGTACCATCGACTTAAAAGTTCTTTTATCAAAAGGGGTCTCTACGGATTTTAGTATCACCGATTATTTTTCTGGAAACGCCGATTATGGTCGTATAGGTGTTAAGATCAGTGATGGTGATACTGGTAAGTTACTCTGGAAGTACGAAAAGGAAATCAATAAAAAAACAGGCAAGAACACCACTGACCTAATTGATAAAATGATGAAACTTGCCATTAGAAAATTCCCTTACGAAAAAGAGAGAAAAAAGGACAGAAAAGAATAAGAAGCTGCTACCTTATTGCAGCGTAAACTCCTTTAATACGCTTATCGTATAATCTATCTCCTCTTTTGTGTTATATTTTGAAAAAGAGAAACGCAATGATGGTTTCTTCAAATCTTCCTCACTCAATATTTCCGACAGTACATGCGAACCCTTGTCGCTTCCCGACTGACACGCACTACCTTTAGAACAGGCGATACCTTTAATATCTAAATGAAACAATAGCATCAACCCTTTTTCTGGGGTTACCGGTAAACAAACATTTACCAAAGTATAGGTGCTCTTATCCATATTACCGGAAAGGCCGTTAAACTTGGCATCGGGTATTTCCGCCTTTACTTTTTCGATAAAGTATTTTTTTAGGTCCGACACGTATTGTTGTTCTTCCCTTAAATTGTCATACGCCAAAACAAAAGCCTCTTCTAACCCTACAATGTTATGAAAGGCTTCGGTACCGGCTCGGTATCCCCTTTCTTGAGACCCGCCGGATATCATACAACCAAGTCCAGAATTTTTTCTGATAAAGGCAAAACCAATCCCTTTTGGCCCATGAAATTTATGTGCGGCGGCGGCTAAAAAATCTACGGGAACCTCTTTAACGTCCCATTCAAAATGCCCAATGGACTGTACAGAATCGGAATGAAAAAGAGCTCCATGTTCTTTCACCAAATTAGCAATGGATAGAACATCAATCTTATTACCTATTTCATTGTTCACATGCATTAAACTTACCAGCTTCTTGCTATCGTCCTTTTGAAGCAATTCTTTTAAATGGTCCTGTTTTGGGCACCCATCGGCATCAAGATCCACAAACTCTAAGGTTATTAGGCCATTATCCCTTAAATCTTCGACCGTATGAAGCACCGCGTGGTGTTCAATTTTACTGGTAATTATGGTCTGTACTCCCAAATCTTTGACTGCGCACCTCAGTATCATATTATCTGCCTCTGTACCGCCAGAAGTAAAAATAATCTCTGAAGGATGAGCGTTCATTCGTTTTGCAATGGTCTTTCTTGCGCTCTCTATCGCCGTTTTGGCCGTTCTTCCGAAACTGTGGGTAGATGACGGATTACCATAGTCCTTCATCAATGCATCTTGCATCTTGGCAATTACCTCGTCCCTAACCCTTGTTGTAGCCGCATTATCTAAATAAACATGTTTCATTGCTCTCACCGTCATTTTAAAGGGGACAAAAATAATTTAATTTAAGTTAATTTACACTTAAATGAGTTTAAAGCTTTCTCGGCATATCCAATATTTAATTTAAATTTGAATCATGAAAAAATGCATCGGTATTATTCTCTTTACACTATTGTTTTCTTGCAACGATGGTGACCTAGAAATAGAAACCCTAGATTTTGACAGTATTGAGACTATTCAGTATTGTGATGAAATATCCACAACATCATCCAATGTTCTTTTTAAGATAAATGGAGACGAGGCCTTGATTATAGAACTTCCGAGTGAAGCGATAAAAAATGAAGCTACGACCGAGGATATTGTTGTTGAAGTAGATGAATCGGGGTCTGTGATTTACCGTGTATTTTCCGATGACGTAACCTCTAGCTATTTTTGCGACGATGTCCCTCCTGTATCTCCAACAGTATTAACAGAGGTCAATGCCGAAGACGGACAAATTTATATTACTACCGTAGCCATAGACTCAGTAACGTTTCAGCATACCATAGCATTAAGCGGTATTTCATTGGTAACCGACAACGACAATAGAATAACAGACTTGAGCATCAACGAATTTGGGGTTATAACCACAAGTTTATAGTAATCAATAATTCTGATAAATATAAATTTCGGTGGCGCCCAGACCGTATTTCTGATAATCGGCATCGTAGTACTTCACATTTTCGTACTTTTTAAATAGGTAATGTAGCTCCTCTTTTAATACGCCTGCTCCTACCCCATGTATAAAAACAACTTTTTGTATCCGCTTGCGTATAGCAAAATCCAACTGTCTTTTGGCTGTCTCCAATTGCAAGTTCAACATGTCGTGGTTACTTAATTTTTTTGGGTTTTTAACCAATTGATTAATATGGAGGTCAACCTCCATTTTCGGCATATTCCTTTCTTTGGGTTTTACGACCTTTGTATTTTTCCTTTTAGGAAGTTCCTTTTCTTTTTTAACCAAGGCAACTTCATAGTTGCTCACCTTTATATCATCGGCTATTCTTACCAATTCACTTTCATCGAATTGTAAAGGAAAACCATCATCACTATTAACGGTAATAATGGAACCGTCGATCTTAATGACCTCACCACTGACCACATCATCAATGGCCTCTACCCTGTCTCCTATTTTTAAATCTGCCAAAATTTTGTTTTGATTAGTCAAAAATAATGGTAATTTTCGGCTTTAGAACAATTAACAAATATGCGATTTTTAACTTTTTTATACTTCTTAGGTATTGAAAACTATATGCTTCCTTGCTTTACCAAACAGGTCTTTGACATGGATTGCCCCGGTTGTGGCCTGCAAAGATCTCTTCTTTTTTTAATTAGAGGTGAATTTGTTTCCGCCTTTAAGATGTATCCCGGCATATACCCCATGCTTTTACTGTTCTTATTTTTACTGATAAACAAATCTGTCAACATCAAATTTTCCAATCTGATCACTAATGTGTTAATGATAATAACAGCGGGGACTATAATAATTAATTACACACTAAAATTCATATAACTAAACCTTTAAAATTATGGAACAACAAAAATTACCCAACGTTACTATTATCATAGTACTATCCATTCTTGGCTTTGTTTGCTGCTGCTTCGCAGGATTACCAGGAATATTATTAGGAGGTATAGGACTATTTCTTGCTCAGAAAGATGAAAAAACCTATAGAGCAAATCCAGAAGATTATTCTAACTACAGTACTTTAAAAACCGCAAAAATAATTGCTATCGTGGTTCTTGTATTAGGTATAATCTATTTTTTAATGACTGCCTGGTCTATCTACAATACCGGTTGGGACGCACAAATGGAACAATCTCGCCAGATTTTAGAACAATGGGGAATCGAAGAATAAATATATATGGCCAATCAACCTTTACCAGGAGCAAGTAATGCTCTAACATTCGGAATATTATCCATTGTATTGACCATATTCTGTTGTGGTCCGTTCGGTGCTATATTTAGTTTTATCGGTTTGAGCAATGCTAAAAAAGCCGAAAATGCCTATAAAACCGATTCGGATAATGTTTATAGTGGTTTCGAAAATGTGAAAACAGGAAGGATCCTATCCTATATCGGATTAGGCCTTGCCCTTGTTTATTTAATTTTCGCCATTATTTACTTTGGTGCCATTGTCGCTTTAGTGATGGCATCGTCGCAAGGAGAATTTTAATTATATATAATACCAGCGATAAAAAAAATCCTCGATGTACATCGAGGATTTTTTTATTTCTATTTTTTAAATTCGGAGAGTGTCTTAATAATAATGGAAACACAATCCATCAATTGTTCACGGTTCATCACCAAGGGCGGTGCAAACCTTATAATGTTGCCATGGGTAGGTTTGGCCAATAATCCATTTTCTTTCAATGCCATACAAATATCCCAAGCAGTAGAACTATCTTCGGTATCGTTGATCAAAATTGCGTTTAAAAGACCTTTGCCCCTAACGCTATTTACCAAATCACATGTTGGTATAAATTTATTTAACTCTGATCTAAAGAGTTCGCCTAACTCGAACGCATTTTCAGCAAGATTTTCTTCCTTAACAACTTCCAGAGCCGCCATACCCACTGCTGCCGCTATAGGGTTTCCGCCAAAAGTACTACCATGGTTACCCGGACGTATAACTCCCATTACACCATCATCCGCCAAAACGGCCGACACAGGATAGGCCCCTCCAGAAAGAGCTTTACCTAGAATCAAGATATCAGGTTTTACATTCTCATGATCAACTGCTAACATTTTACCAGTTCTGGCAATACCTGTTTGCACTTCATCAGCTATAAAAAGAACCCCATATTCTTCGCACAGTGCCTTAGCCTTGCTCAAGTAGCCTTCAGTAGGTACATAAACGCCAGCTTCTCCCTGAATAGGTTCCACCAAAAACCCAGCAACATTGTTATTGGATTTCAAAGCCGCTTCCAAGGCTTCAAGATTATCGTACTCTATCTTAATAAATCCGTCGGTATACGGTCCAAAATTCTTACGTGCTATGGGATCGTTACTAAAAGATATGATAGTAGTGGTTCTACCATGAAAATTATTTTCACAGACAATGATCTGTGCCTCGTTTTCTGATATTTTCTTTTTCTCGTAAGCCCATTTTCTACAGATTTTCAAGGCTGTCTCTACAGCTTCCGCCCCCGTATTCATAGGCAACAATTTGTCGAACCCGAAAGTCTCAGTCACATATTTTTCATATCGGCCCAACATATCATTGTAAAAAGCCCTTGAAGTCAAGGTCAATCTTTGGGCCTGATCGGTCATTGCCTTTACAATTTTTGGGTGGCAGTGCCCTTGGTTTACTGCCGAATAGGCAGAAAGAAAATCGTAATACCTCTTTTCTTCAACATCCCATACATACACACCTTCACCTCTGCTCAGTACTACTGGTAACGGGTGATAATTGTGTGCTCCATACTTGTTCTCTAAATCTATCGCTTGTTGCGATGTTAATTGCTCTAAAATAGCCATTTCATTATGAAATTAAAGTTGATAAAATAACCATTCCTACTGTACCTTTATTCTTTCGAAGACTCGAAAAAGCAGCGTGGGAGAGAAATCATCCTTGAAGGGTGTCAAAAATACAAATTTAAGTTATCAAAATAAACAATATCGACGAACGCCCACATTCATTGTTAATACTATCCATAACTATATTCGCATTCCAAAGAAACCATTTATTTTTGCGCTATGCGAAAAAAGAAAAAGCGGCAGGTATTCGAAAATGTCGAAGTAATAGATGCCGGAGCAAAAGGAAAGACTATTGGAAAGGCACCAGACGGAAGGGTCATTTTTTTGACCAATACTGTTCCAGGGGACATAGTGGACGTTCAGACCACCAAAAAGAGAAAAGCCTATTTTGAAGGAACCGCTATAAAGTTTCATACTTTATCGGACAAGCGAGTTTCTCCCCAATGCCAACATTTTGGTGTCTGCGGAGGCTGTAAGTGGCAAAATATGGGCTACGAGCACCAACTCTTTTTCAAACAAAAAGAAGTTGAGAACAATCTAAAACGCATAGGCCACTTAGATCTACCCAAAATTGACCCTATTCTGGGTTCTAAAGAACAATATTTCTATCGAAACAAGATGGAGTTTTCATTTTCCGATAGTAGATGGTTAACCTTGGATGAAATAAACTCTGACGAGGAAATAACCGATAAAAATGCTTTAGGTTTTCATATTCCGGGTATGTGGGACAAAATATTGGACGTCAAGAAATGTCATTTACAACGTGATCCTTCAAATGCCATAAGGCTAGCGACTCGTGATTTTGCCATAGCGAACGGATTGTCATTTTTTAACCCCAGACACCAGCACGGTCTGCTCAGAACCCTTATGATCCGTACCGCATCTACAGGTGAGCTGATGGTGATGATACAGTTTTATGAGGACGATAAGGTCAAACGAGAGCTTTTATTGAACCATCTTAAAGAAACCTTCCCCGAGATAACCTCTCTTTTATACGTAATCAACCAAAAGCAGAACGATACCATTTATGACCAAGAAATCGTATGTTTTAATGGGCGCGATCATATATTTGAAGAAATGGAAGGCCTTAAATTTAAGATAACGGCCAAATCTTTCTACCAGACCAATTCTGACCAGGCATACGAGCTTTACAAAATAACAAGACAATTTGCCGACCTTAAAGGCGATGAACTTGTTTACGACCTGTATACAGGTACAGGAACCATTGCCCAATTCGTGGCCCAAAAGGCAAAAAAAGTAGTAGGTATAGAATCGGTACCGGAAGCTATTGCAGATGCAAAGGCCAATGCTACCCGCAATCAAATAGATAATGTAGATTTTTATGTGGGCGACATGAAAAATGTTTTTAACGAACAGTTCATTGCCGAAAACGGGGTGCCGGATATTATTATAACAGACCCCCCAAGAGATGGCATGCATAAAGATGTGGTTCAGCAAATCTTGAACGTATCCCCAGAAAGAGTGGTCTATGTTAGCTGCAATAGTGCCACACAGGCCAGGGACCTAGCGTTAATGAAAGATATGTACAATGTGGTAAAAGTGCAACCTGTTGATATGTTTCCACAAACGCACCATGTTGAAAATGTTGTACTTTTGGAAAAGAAAAAATAGCATGGCGAAATTTCGATTGTTTGTTTTTATTTTACTCGGTATTCTCATGGTCGCCTCCTGTGAAAAGGATGATATATGTATTGAAGGGGACACCCCTCTATTAGTTATCGAATTTTATGATATTTCCGATACTACAGAATTAAAAAGTGTAACTGCCCTACGTGTGGTAGGCGAAGGCCAAAGCACCACAGTAAACACGATTTCTGACAGATCCGATTTAAATACCATCACCCTTCCGTTAAAAACCGATGAAGACGAAACAACTTTTCTGCTAATTTCAGATTCTGCCTCTGATGAATCAGGAGCAGAAACAGGTAATATAGATACGGTTACGTTTAATTACGAACGTATCGAGGATTTTGCCTCACGTGCCTGTGGCTTCGTTATAAGTTATTCAAATCTATCGGCAAATGTGCAAACGGACAGCGAACCTTGGATAGCCGACATTGAGGTCGTCATAAGTAATTTTACAAACTCAGATTCTACCCATGTTAAGATATTTCACTAGTATTTTTATTTTTCTAAGTGTAATATCCTCTATTGCACAAAGCAAACCCATTGATACAAAACCAAAAGATACGGTGGTTTACAAACAGGCCTACGGCATTAGGGCTGGTATAGACTTGAGCAGACCTATAATCTCGGCGCTTGATGACAATTATAAAGGATTCGAGATCGTAGCAGATTATAGACTTACACAAAAACTATATATTGCTGCCGAACTTGGAACGGAGGACAAAACCAAACAAGAGGACCTATACAACTTTACTACTACCGGAAGTTATATAAAAGTTGGTATTGACAATAATACGTATGCCAATTGGTACGGAGAACAAAATTCTATCCATATGGGCGGACGTTTGGCTTTTAGCTCATTTAGCCAAACCTTGAACAATTATCAATATTACGACTCCAATAGATACTGGAATCCAGATTCTTTTTCAGATGGCTCTAATGTTGCTGAAGAATTTTCTGGAAGAACCGCAGTTTGGGTCGAAGCTGTTTTTGGTACCAAAGTAGAATTATTTGCGAATATTTTTATGGGCGCCAGTATTAGATTGGGTTTTTTGGTATCAAATAGTGATGGAGGAGACGATCGTTTCCCCAACCTATGGATTCCCGGTTTTAACAAGGTTACCGACGGAAGCAACTTCGGAGTAGGTTATAACTACTCAATTTCATACTTCTTGCCTCTATATAAGAAGAATAAAAAAACTGAGAAGAAAATAGAAGAACTGGAAAAAGAACAATAACTATAGTTCTTTGATCTCTTTAATAAAAATCCACTTCATCATTAGTTTTTCTTTTCCTTTAATCTGAGCCACCGCAAATTTAGGAGATACGACCATTGCTATTATAGCCGAAAGAATAGAGATATAAACTGGTTTGATATCTGAAATAAATGCGAGACCAAATCTTGCCAACAAAAAAATAACGGCAAATCCGATAAAATTAAAAATTAATGCCTTTTGTTTTGCTTTCATTTATTTAAGATCTGTTGTGTTTGGCTTTTTTACTTCCTTCGTACATCTCGTATTTTACCAGTCTTGATTCTAAGTGGCTATTAAAAACTTTTATCTTTCTAGAAGGCCTAAGTCCCACAAATTTCAAAGCCTCTAAGTTAGATGTTATCAGCCAAGCATTGGTACCTGGGTACCCCTGTTTTAACGTGTCACCTATAGCACTATAAAAATTTTCCATTTCAATATCCAAACGCTCCCCATAGGGCGGGTTGAAGCAGATATGTAACGGTCCTACGGTTTCTTTCCTTGTTTTAAAAAAATCTTTTCTCTCTACGGTGATATACTCAGACAAATGAGCGTTCTCAATGTTATCTTCGGCCTTTCTTACGGCAGACGGCGCTTTGTCATAACCTATAATGTTATGATGAAACTCTCGTGCTTTTTTAAGGCTTGCATCCACGATTTTATTGTACAGCTCCTCATCAAAATCGTACCATTTTTCAAAGGCAAACCCTTTTCTGTTGATATTGGCAGGAATATTACAGGCAATCATAGCCGCCTCGGTCAACATGGTTCCACTTCCACACATGGGATCTAAAAAATCGCATTGTCCGTCCCAACCGCTCAGCAGCAAAAGACCTGCGGCCAACACCTCATTTATTGGAGCTATATTGGTAGCTGTTCTATACCCTCGATGATGTAGGCTACTACCCGAACTATCTAAAGATACATTACAGTTATTTTTATGAATATGAATATTTATCCGTAAATCAGGGTTCTTAACATCAACATCCGGTCTTTTACCATCCGTATCCCTGAATCTATCAACAATAGCATCTTTTGTTTTTTGAGAAACATAAAGTGAATGTGTAAAATTATCCGAATTTACCGTAGTATCAATGGCAAAGGTATCATTGACAGAAAGGTACTCCGACCAATCCATTCTATAAATTTTACGATAAAGGTCATTTTCGTTACTTACCTGAAACGAGTGTATTGGTTTTATAATTTTAATAGCCGTTCTAAGACATAGGTTCGCCTTGTACATAAAACCGTTGTCTCCCTCAAAAGAAACATTACGCACACCTTCTTTTACATTGCCTGCACCAAGGTTTCTTAGTTCCTTGGCCAGTATTTCCTCAAAGCCAAAAAGTGTCTTGGCCACCATTTTAAAATTATTACCCATAAGCTATTTTTAGCGTAGCGCAAAAATACACTAATTTTGACGCAGAGAAAGGTTCAGCTCTCTAATCAAATACGAAATAAATTATAGATGATTTATATTTTACCAATTCTTGGGGTACTGTTAAGCTTTCTTTTTGTTGTAATCGTCAAACCCAAGAAAAAAGAGCATTTTAGATTGTTATTAGCTTTTAGTGGGGCCTTTCTATTAGCACTGACCATTTTTGAATTACTACCAGAAGTATACGCAAGTTCAAATACAAAGCTGATTGGCATATGCATTATGCTAGGTATCCTTTTACAGGTTTTTTTAGAATTTTTTTCAAAAGGTGCAGAACATGGGCATGTACATTTATCTGGAGAAAACACCACTTTCCCTTGGCTCTTATTCGTAAGTTTAACTTTACACTCATTACTGGACGGTATCCCTATTTCTGACCACGGAACCATCATTTATGGTATTCTAATTCATAAAATACCTATTGCCATTATACTAAGTGTTTTTCTACTAAACTCTAAACTAAAACCAATATACGCAGGCTTATTTATGGTATTATTCTCTCTTATGACGCCTTTAGGCACTTATTTATCCAACAATGTAGATATAATACTTTCCTTTAAAAATGAGTTGAATGCAGTGGTTATAGGAGTGCTTTTGCATATTTCTACCGTAATACTGTTCGAAAGTTCAGAAGGGCATAAATTTAACTTGAGAAAAATGATAGTAATTTTACTTGGCATAACAATCGCTTATTTTCTATAAATGTTCAGTAAAGAAGAATCAAGAAAATTACGAGAAGAGTTCTGGATTTCATTTGGCAAATCCTATCCCAGAAAATGGATTTTATATAAAACCAAAATCAAGGGACTTTCCTTTAAATTTCACTTTGATGTAAAAAAGGCTATGGTCTCTTTAGACATTGAAGGCGATCTAAATAAACGTATAGAACTGTGGGAAAAAATTGTCTCCTTAAAATCTATCTTAATTTCTGATTATCTGCCCGATGCACATTTTGAAGATTATCACCTATTGGATAATCACAAAGAAATATCAAGGGTATACCTTATTAAAGACAAGGTATCCATTCACAATAAAAACACTTGGCGCGAGACAATGGAATTTCTAAACAAGAATATGGCAGCTTTCGAAGCATTTTATACAGAATATAAAGATATTATCCAACCATAATCGTTTTTTGCCCTTACAAAGCCCTTACTTTTGTTTCTTGGGTATTATTCATCGGTCATAAACCTATTTGTTCTATACTACATCTAAATAGATAAAAAACCAATGGCTAATTGCGCCTGCCAGTACAAATAAATGCCAAATAAAATGATTGAAAGGTATTTTTTGAATGGCGTAGAAAATAATACCCAACGTATAGAACAATCCTCCTGAAATCAATAAAATAATTCCTAGATCGGTAGTATTTAAAATCAGGTTTCCAAAATCGAAAACGATCATCCACCCCATGGCAACATATAAAATCAATGAGAGAAACTCATACTTTCCCGTAAAAAAGAGTTTAAGCACGGTACCTATTATAGCAATGCCCCAAACAACATAAAATATCTCCCAACCATTACCATCGGCTAAAGTAATTAGGGAAACCGGTGTATACGTACCAGCGATCAACCAATAAATATTTGCGTGATCTAGAATTCTTAATTTGCTTTTAACCGTATTTCTTTCCACCGCATGGTAACATGCAGAAATAACGAACATAGAAATCAATGAAATACTATATACGACAATACTTATAACTACTAAACTACTATTGGAACTATTCTTTTTTAACAAGAAGAATAACCCTAACAGCGAAAGAAATGCACCTATTAAATGTGAAATAGAATTATAGAATTCTTCTTTAGGTAACCTACTTAATTTCATTTTATGATAAAAAACAAAATTTACTAATTGTAAGAAAGCGATACAAGAAGAGCGAAACCATTTTTAATAAAAACACT
>NZ_JAGJEC010000004.1 GCF_018100785.1 Maribacter sp. MMG018
GTACCAACTTTTACGGAAAAAATGCAAACAAATAAAAAAAAGAAGCCAATCGTTTAAATATCAGCACATTACAAAACACACCTAAAACAACACTCTCATATACAACAAATTACAAACCCTGATTTCTATTACGAAAAGAAGTTCCAAACAAGACCAAACCGTATTACAAAATCTCTATATGGATAATTAGGGGCAGAATAATAGTTATAATCTCCAAACAAAGAATTAAAATGTTCTGCTTTTAGAAATATTCTGGTCTGTTGTATTCTTGCATTTATAAAGAAATCCAGCAAAGGATACCCCCCTAACTCTTCCTTGTCCTGAACAAAGAACTCACCTAGAACAGGATTATAACCGTTCATGTTATATTTAGAAAAATACTTAAAGGTTATGCCTGTCTGTAAATACATGGCCTTCTTAAACACATCGGAAGAAAAATACAAAGTGTTTCTTGTTACCAATTGTGGCACATTTAGCACATCGGCGTCTTGAGAAACCGCTTGGTACATGAATGTATTGTTCAACGCAAATTTAC
Source organism: Maribacter sp. MMG018 (assembly GCF_018100785.1). Classification (GTDB taxonomy): domain Bacteria; phylum Bacteroidota; class Bacteroidia; order Flavobacteriales; family Flavobacteriaceae; genus Maribacter. The sequence continues at coordinate 536 of NZ_JAGJEC010000004.1, forward strand.
CAAGGGTAAACTCCTTATTGTACTTAACCTTTAAATATGAGATTCCAGCTTCTTCTTGATATGGTTTTATGTTTGCATTTTCAAGTCCCTCTTCCAGATTCAATGAGGGGTCGGTTCCAAAATAGGTGTAGTTATCTAAATTGGTATATTTTACAGAAACACCTCCCAACAATTTCGAATCCAAAGAAAACTCAAGACTATTTATTCTTTCTTTCTTAAAAACATCGGTATTCTGCCAATTGTAATTCAAATATTCACTTTGGTACAGTAAAAAATTAAAGTTCGGCATTCTTGCAGAGGAATGAACTTTAACCTTAAACCTATATTTATCGTTCAGGTCATAAGAGGCGACCGCGTCCAATATATTACCAGAAAGATCCCCTGAGACATTATACTTAAAAGAGCCATTTACCAAAAATCCTCCAATTTTCTTTTCATAATCTGCACCTATGGCCACTTCAGCCCCATTCAACTTACTATCTATCTTATCACCATCCTCGGAAATTAACGTACTATTAAAAAAGTAATCGTAATTAAAAAGGTTTATGTTACCCTTCAACCTTCCCAATACACTATTATAAAACTCGAGATTAACCTGATTATAGAAAGTTTTTAAACTTGCCTTATCGTTGATCGTTGAAAGAATGGCATCCCCAAAGTACGAATCACCCGAATCTTGCATGAATTGATAATATTTGGTCTCGTAATTAAAAACATGCCCTATGGCCAACGACGTTTTTTCTACGATACTGGAATCTTTCCTCTTTCTGACTAGTTTATATGTATGATCTAAATAATATCTTTTACCCAGGATCTTGTTATCGGCATCATCAAAACGAACGTCCACTTTTGCCCTATCTGTAAACTCGGGGTCGCCAGACTCGAACTGGAGCTCTTTATCGGTCAAACCCGCATTTTCTTCCGAAAGTATATCTTGCGCCGCAATATGGGCCCGTAGGGCATACCTACCGTTCTCGGTCATGTAATTTGAGGTAGCGGTAAAGTTACCGGATTGTATTTGATTGGAGTTATATTTACCCAGAGACCTATGCCCTTTGTACCCTATTGAAAAATTTAACCGCCTAGAGGTATTAAAAGTGAGCATGGCATCCAATAGCTGCCCCTCTTCTAAAGTTGTCTTGAACAAAATATCTGTCATAGGGGTAGCTACATTATAGTAGTTAATATCCTCTACCTCTCTATAGTTAAAATGTTTGGCCATGGCCCCAAGTTGAGGATACATCGTAGCCCTTTCCGCATTCACCCCCAATTTATTATAGGTTTGCCCAATATTGGACAAAGGCATAAGCTCAAAATCATCTTGCCGCAGATAATTATACTTGTATTCTTTTTGAACTGTAAGGGTGGTATCTAAAAAGGTGGTATCTCTCGCAAAAGAAATAATCTTATAATCGCGAATGGTAACCTCGCTAACACTATCTTTCTTAGCAGCTGATTTTGGAAGTGTCTTCACATTATTAACAGAGAGTGAATCGTTTTTTTGCCTAGGCGGTCTTCTTTCTTGCGAAAAAAGTGTCAGGGCCGAAAAAGAAAATACCAACAATAAAAAATATCTCATGCGCATATATTACGGAAACAAAGTTAATTTTTTTGTTACTAACAAAATGTGAAAGTTTATGCAATAAAAAAACCCCGCCAAAAGGCGGGGTTTTCTTTTATAATTGATACTAAGGTATATTAATAACCTTCGTTCTGTACCATATTAGAATTTGCATTCATCTCAGCCAATGGTATAGGCCAAGCAAACAAATTATTCGGATAAGTCAATGTCTGAATAACATTTTGAGTTAGCCCAACAGCATCAACTGATTGACCTGTTCTCATCAAATCATCAAAACGGAAACCTTCAAATATCAACTCTTTTCTACGCTCGTTCAAAATATCTTCTTTGGTAACAGATGCATAAGGAGCAGCATTTCTGTTTGAAGTTATTTTATTTATCTCTGTTAATGCATCTCCACCTGTCTCCAATAATGCTTCGGCATAGTTCAATATTACTTCTTCATATCTAAACAATGGAATGTTATCCGTTCCATTTGGCGTCTCTGGATATTTACCCATATTCCTCAACACAGTACCCCCGTCCTGGTATCCTAAGATATCTAAACGAACATCACCTGCATCATAAATATCAACTACATCATCCATCACCTGAACATCACCATAACCTCCTGGTTCATCCTCGGGATATCTGTAAATGTATGCCAATGAATTAGAACTTAAATTATCAGTAGCACTGAATGCCAATTCAAACAATACGTTAGAACCACCGTCTCCAGACCAACTAGACACATACGAACCGGCATCTATAACAGAATACAAGCCAGAACCAATAACAGCCTCCGAAGCTGTTACCGCTCTAGGCCAGTCTCCGAAGTAAACAGCAACCCTAGACTCCAATGCCTTAGCCACATACTTAGACACCAATGTCTTATCTGTATCATAGGAAGAATCCATCATTCCAAAAGCTGTTTCCAAATCGGTATAGATCGCTTGCTTTACATCCTCTACAGAGCTTCTAGAAGGAAATAAATCCTCACCTTTAAATGTAGTTACAATAGGCACACCCAAGGTTCCACCTGCATGTTGCTGCCCATATGAACGCAACAAATCATAATTACCCAATGCCCTTAAGATCAATGCTTGACCCTGAATATGGGCACCATAATCCAAATCACCTTCTAAAGTAGACAAATCTGTATTAATGATAATGTTAAGATTCGCCATCATCTCATATACATCATCCCAGATATAACCTGTATTTGAATTATAAGTAAACTGAGCATTCGTGGTAAACCTACCGGAACTACCATTTGCAAAACAGTTGTCAGACCTAACCTCATTGTTAGCGATTATATCTCGACCATAGTACTCCTCGTCCGTTAAAACATTATGCGCCCCTTTAAGAACACTGTACAAGTTGTCCACTTTGGTAATACTACCCTCAACATCTTTACTTTGTGCCAAGGTAGGCTCAAGATCTTCCGTACTACACGATGTCATCACCATTGCCATTACAGCAAACGATAACACTAAAATTTTATTTGTTTTCATCTTTTTCTTTTTTTTAGAAGTTCAAATTAACACCTATCGCTATTGTTCTAGAAGGTGGTGTTTCCAACCCGGTTTCACCAGGTGTCACATCTCCTCCTTGGCTATCAACATCTACTTCAGGGTCATACAGCAAGTTGTCATCCTTAACCCAAGTAAATAAATTATTACCTCTAACAAAGAACCTAAGTTTATCAACACCTATTCTCTCTACCGCTTTTGAAGGCAAATCAAAACCAACAGTCAAAGCTCTTAACCTAAAGAAATCTCCATCGTATAGATACTTAGAGTGTCTTTGCCATCCAGTTGCACCTCCCGTAAACTTGCCATTACGAGCAATATCACCGGGCTCTTGCCATCTATCCAATAAAGATGTATAACCATTGTAGGAGAAGACAGAATACCCATTTGGCTGATTCAAATACAAATGCCAACCTTCATATACTTTGTTGCCACCGGCATAATAACCGTTTGCGTTTATGAAAAAGTTCTTATACTTGAAATTAAAGTTAAGACCAGCCGTAAAAGTTGGTACTGCATTGGCACCTTGGAAAACCGCTTCAGCTTCGTTAAAATTTGTAGTCGTAGCTCCATCTACTCCATTGATGTACCATTCCTCATTACCGGTATCGGGGTTAACACCCGCCCAAGTAGGCATATACCATTCTCTAACAGAGTGTCCGGTTTCTATTCTCGTAGTCGACGTAGTTATTGTTCTTTCAATTCCATTAGGATCCAGAGGAAGTTCTGTAACCTCATTATCAACGGTTGCAAAATTACCGCCCAAAGAAAACTGAACATCTTCTGTATTAACGATATTGAAATTAAGTTCAACCTCAATACCTTTATTGGTCAACTCACCAATGTTTTGATATTGACTACCAAATCCTGTAGTTAAAGAAAGAGGCACATCTAACAACAAATCTTTAGAAGTTCTGTGGTAATAACCAGCACTACCGCTCACAACGTTGTTAAACAAGCCGAAATCAACCCCTACATCCAAGGTATTAGAAGTCTCCCATGAAAGATCCTCGTTACCAAAAGAACCGACATACTGAGCACCTTCTCCATTATAGTCAGCACTGTAACCAAATAAAGACTGATATTGGTTGGCACTAATATTAGCGTTACCCGTAACACCGTAAGAAGCTCTTAACTTAAGGTTGTTCACCACATCAGAATCAGCTAAGAAATTTTCTTTTTGCAAGTTCCATGCAGCACCAACAGACCAGAAGTTACCCCACCTGTTGTCTTTTGAGAATCTAGAATTACCTTCTCTACGATATGAAAGATCTAACACATATTTACCTCCAAATGCAGAATACTTAACCAACCCCATGTAGGCAGCTATATAATAATCATAGAAACTAGAGCTCACACCACTAGGAGTACCTACACTATCTAAATAGTACAATCCGTCATCAGCAAAATTCTGACCATAACCACCTACAAAATATCTGCGGTTTGATTGATATTCTTGCAACACTTTAAAATCCAACCTGTGGTCATCATTAACATCCCAACTATAATCAAAGTAATTTTGAAAAACATAGAAGGCATTCGTTCTATCATATTGTTCCGCATCACCAGAATTTGCAGCGCCGTAACCATATACACGGTTCGAATAATTCCTGTAATTATATCCTTGATAATCCACATTGAAAACACTACCATAAGATAGACCTTTTCCTAAATCCCAATTTAAAGCATTATTGGAAATAACTCTTGTAAGTCTATTTTCGTAAATATTGTTATCTAAAAGATACAAAGGGTTTGGCAACGAACCAGAAAAAAGGTTATAAGAGCCATCTTCGTTGTAAGGCATATACAATGGAGACATAAAATACTTTGCAGACCTAGGGCTTTCAAAATAAGCACTAGTTTCCAAGAAAGCATTTTGTGTCGAATACGACCCTTGGTTATTTGAAGTAAACTTCAAACTTGGCGTCAAATTTTTTGTAAAATTGATAGATCCTGAAATTCTCTCAAAAGAAGGACCTTTTACCGTTCCCTCTTGTTTCATATAACCTATAGACCCAAAAAAAGTATGGTCGTCACCACCGCCAGCAGCAGAAATACTATGCTGTTGAACAGGGGCAGCGTCGTTTCTTACAGCACGATCCCAATGAGGCTCGGGTCTACCTGCCGCATCCCAATCAGCATAAGAAGTAGCTAACAATTGATTTATCCCATCTTGCTTAGTAGCAGCATCCCCATCGTTATAAAGAGCTTCACCACCAAGCTCTAAACGCTGCGCTGCAGTTAATGGAACTGGCCCGGTAATCGCATCTCTCTGAAACCCGTAGCTAGAGTTAATGCTAAATTTAGTTTCACCCGCCTTACCAGACTTGGTCGTAATCAAAATAACACCGTTAGAACCTCTTGCACCATACTGAGCAGTTGCAGAAGCATCTTTAAGTACTGTTATAGACTTGATATTATTGTTATCCAAAGCAGCCAAAGGAGACAATGAAGAGTATGCACTACTAGCGCCTACATTATCATTACCTACAGGAACACCGTTGATTACATACAAAGGCTCATTCCCCGCAGTAATAGAACTAATACCACGAATACGAACGTTAGATACTGAACCTGGAGTACCAGAAGTAGCAGACATAGCCAAACCAGCCACGTTACCCTGTAACGCCTGATCCACACTAGGAGCTATAATTTCAGATAACTTTTCGGCATCTACCTGAACAACAGATCCCGTAACATCCGATCTTCTTTGAGAGGTATAACCCGTTACAACAACTTCTTCCAAAGCTTGGGCATCATCCTCCATCTGAACATTGATCACATTACCTGCCCCAACTGTTCTAGTCACTGTTTTTTGTCCAACATACGTGAACCTTAATACGTCACCTTGATTTACCATGATGGTATAGTTACCATCAAAATCTGTTTGTGTCCCGTTAGTAGTTCCTACTACTACAACAGACACACCGGGTAATGGCACATTTGATTGATCCGTCACATTACCGGAAACCGTTTTTTCCTGCGCATAGGAAAATGAGATGCATAACGCCAATAAAGGGGTCAACATCCACGCAAACTTCTGTTTCATACATTTTTGGTTTTTGAATTAGCAAGTGCCAAAATTCATGAAAAAACCGAAGTAATCCAAAAGTCTTCTTAAGCCGAAGCCAAAAAATGTTAAAATATTCTGCTGTTTTAAAAAAAATAAATCAATTTTGATTTTTTAATGAAAAAAACACAAACATTTAACTTTTATCAAGAATAAATTTAACTGATTAAAAAGTTAACAAAATCATAATTTTGAAGAAATTTTATACTTTTTTTAACGAAACGGGTACTGACGAAGCTGGAAGAGGGTGTTTGGCCGGTCCGGTAACGGCTGCTTCGGTAGTATTACCAAAAGACTTCGAAAATACCATTCTTAACGATTCTAAACAAGTATCCGTAAAGAATAGAGATCTGCTAAAATCGATCATCGAAAACGAAAGCGTATCCTTTGGTGTAGCACATATAACACCAGAAAAAATTGATGAAATAAATATCCTCAACGCTTCTATATTGGCCATGCACAAAGCAATCGACCAACTTTCGGAGACACCGCCCTTTATTATAGTGGACGGCAATAAGTTTAAACCATACAAAAACGTACCATATAAATGTATTGTAAAGGGCGATTCTAAATACATGAGCATTGCCGCGGCCTCTATTTTGGCAAAAACCTATAGAGATCAATACATGGAAAAATTACATGAAGAATTTCCGATGTACAATTGGAAAAAAAACAAAGGCTACCCTACCAAGGAACATAGGGAGGCCATAAGAAAATATGGTATTACCAAATACCACAGAAAAACTTTTAGACTACTGCCCGAACAACTTAGTCTAGAACTTTAAAAAGTATAAATTTGCCTAAAAGTAAATTTATGAGGGTTAGAATACTACTTCTTTTTTTTAGTGCTATCTACTTTACCGCCTGCTCACCAAAAAAAGAGCCTACGGATTCTCTCCTTAATTTTGTTCCGGAAAACGTTTCGGTAATAGTTAAAATCAATGACTTAAATTCTTTTAAATCAGAAATTGAGGACAACGACCTCATATCCAATGTAGAAAAATTAGATTTTTCGGAAAAAATAAGCAACGGGCTACGACAGCTTAAATATATTCAAAGTAAAACAGACGGTCTTCTTGCCATATTGGAAAATTCTCAAAACAGTTTTGATTTTGTTTATGTTTCATCGGATACGCTTCCCATCCTAAATATGGACAATATAAAGGACAAAACCCTTGAAACAATTGAAAACGCCGGATTGAAGATTGATAAATACACTTTAAACAATACTACCTTTAACAAAGCCACAATAAAAAACAAACAAGTAATTAGTTCTTCGGAAATTCTTCTATTAAACATCAAGGAAAATATAGAACGGCAGAAGGGCACTAAAAATGATATCCTCGAAAAATTCAACAAATTATCGGACCCATCTAAATCTGCCCAAATATGGGTAGACTTGTCTAAAGGTGAACAACTATACAACCACCTATTGAATATTAAGCCGGACACGACCCAATCTTTTAAACACAATAACTGGCTCTCGTTGGACGTAAACCTTAAGGACGACCAATTATTATTGAACGGTATAACTGTTCTAAAAGATTCCACAAACAACTACCTTAAACTCTTCACCGACACCAAACCTTTACCCAACACCACCGCAAAACTTATACCTACAAATACGGACTCTTACCGATCCATCACCTTTAACGACTTTAAGTCGTTTTCCAACAACAGGGAAAAATATTTGGATGGGGACTTAGAAAAGGATTCTATTTTATCTACGGTAGAAGAAATAGGCATTGCTCAAATAAACGGTGCTAAGGCCGTTGTTCTAAAAACCTATGGAGCTGCCAACATCACCGATTTTGTAAACAATCTTAAGAGCTCCTCCATCGATTTTCAGGGAAGTGAAATATTAGAGCTTAGACCCGATAATTTTATCTCTAAAAACCTTTCCCCGATCATTGATGATTTTACACCAAAGTATGCCAGTATTATCGAAAACACCTTTGTCTTTAGTAAAGAACTAGCACCTATAAAAGACATTATCTCTACCAATAAAGGCGAGAGATCATTGGCCAATACGGTAATGTACAAAAACACAGAGAATATTACTACAGACGAGTCCACCATACTTACCGTCTCAAACTTCAAAGGTTTTCAAGAAAACCTAAAACAAAATGGTTATACGCATTTGGCCAATGATTTAAAGAATACCGGTTTATCAGATTACCTTTTTGGGTCTCAAATAATTGCCGACCACGGTTTTCTACATACCAATTATTTTCTAAAAAAAATATCGGAATCGGAGAACTTGGCAGGTGTTTCCGAAATATTCAATATTCAATTAGAGACCGATATTCTGCTTAACCCCCAATTCTTCACAAACCACAGAACAAACAAGAAAGAAATTGTTGTTCAAGACCAAGACAATGTACTTTACCTTATTTCCACACAAGGAAAAATTCTTTGGAAGAAACAGTTAGAGAGTGCCGTGCAAGGCAAAATACACGAAATAGACATTTATAAAAACGGAAAATTCCAACTGGCATTTACGACCAACAATAGATTTTTTGTTATAGACCGAAACGGCAAAGAGGTGGCGCCTTTTACCTTTAAATATGAAGGCGGTAACCTTAACCCATTGGCCGTATTCGATTATGAGGGCAACAAGAACTATAGGTTCGTGGTTACCCAAAACGATAAAGTATTTATGTACAATAGCCAAGGGAACATTGTATCCGGCTTTAAGTATACAAAGGCCAAAGAGAATATAATAGCCGCACCACAGCATTTTAACATCGGCCAAAAAGATTATTTGGTCTTTAGACTCAATGATGGCAGTCTTAAAATACTAAATCGTGTTGGCAATGTTAGGGTAAAAGTTTCTCAAAAATTCTCTTTTTCCGAAAACGATGTCAAGGTCCATAAAAATAAGTTTGTCATAACTACCAAAGACGGTGTTCTATATAAAATAGATACCAAGGGCAACATTGAAAAAGCGGACATGAAATTAAATGCGGACCATGGCATGGATGCTACCTCTAGAACATTGGTGTTAATGGACGATAATATTTTGACCATCAGGGACAAAAAAGTAGCCTTAGAGCTAGGCGTATACACCAAACCATCCATTTTTTACCTGAACGATAAAATATATGTATCGGTGACCGATATACAAAATCAAAAATCGTACTTGTTCGACAGTCAGGCAAAACCCATTTCCGGTTTTCCGATTTTCGGCACTTCTACTATAGATATGGCCGATATGGACAATGACAAAAGACCTGAACTGGTCATTAAAGACCTGGATAATTCTTTCATAGTCTATAAAATACGTTAATACATATTTTTTAAGTATTCATAAGCCTGTAGTTGCCAGCTATACATTCTTCTTAAAGATTTGTTGAAGTTTCTTTAGTTTTAATGTTAACCCTAATAGATGTGCAGGCATTAAATAGTGAGATTAGATCGGGAACCAAATTATTTCCCCTTTTCTGTTTCTCTATTAAAAACACCTATGAATACACTAAAATTTATGTACCGATGAAACGTATTAAGCACTTCTTACACCTAATACTCACCTTATCCTTTGTTTTTTTATCCGCATCTGAAGTTCATGGCCAGTTTCTGAAAAAATTAGGGAAAGCGGCCGAAAAGGCCGCGGAAAGAACAGTAGAACGGCGTGTAGAGAAAGAAACCTCCGAAAAGACAGATCAGGCCTTGGACAGTATTTTTGAACCCGGAGCAAAGAGCGGTAAAAAATCCCCCATCCCTACCGGAGACAAATCGTCACAGACAGGCTCTGGCGACACCAATTCTCCACAAAGTTCCGACGTAGGAACCCCGACAGAAGCCTCATCCAAAACATTGTCGGTTTACAGTAAGTTCGATTATGTTCCTGGGGACGAACCCTTGTTCTTAGATGATTTTTCAAATGAATTTGTCGGTGATTTTCCTTCCCGATGGAACACCAACGGAAGTGGCGAACTTGTTACACTAGATGGCGAAGAAAATAAATGGCTAAAAATTCTACCGGGCTTCTCAATGGCCTACATTCCTGATATCAGCCCATTGCCAGATGAATTCACCTTAGAGTTTGATGTAATTGCCTTAGGACTGGACAGCAAAACTTCATCACAATCTTATTTCGGCATTGTTATAAGTGACAACAACACTTTTAAACAATCGGCGAACATGGGTATGGTAGAATACTCTTTTTGTCAATTTATAAACCCCGGGGTAATCGTTGAAAACAAAATAGCCTCGAAAAGGGTGATCCGAAACGACGTAAAGGCAGATATACGAAACATTGTAAAAGAGAAACACCATGTATCGATAGCTGTAAACAAAGAACGTTTTAGATTTTGGATCAACGAGAACAAATATATTGACGTACCACGACTGTTACCGTCAAATACACAAATGCGGGGTATAAAATTTACGCTCCGCGGAACCGACACCAACAAAGAATCTATTCTTATAAGTAATGTAAAAGTAGCCAAGGGAGGTGTGGATCTAAGAAGAAAATTATTGGCAGACGGAAAAATATCTACCACCGGTATTCTGTTCAACAGTGGATCGGCCCAGATACAACCACAATCTATGGGTATTATCCGACAGATATACCAGGTACTTCAACAAGACAGTACTATAAATCTAAAGATCGTTGGCCATACCGATGCAGATGGCGATGACCAAAAAAACCTTGAATTATCAAAAAAAAGGGCAGATGCGGTAAAAAACGCCCTTGTATCTATCTATAACGTCTCTCAAAGTAGATTGTCTACAGAAGGTATGGGAGAAACAAAACCTGTTGGAGACAATACTACAGCAGACGGTAAAGCATTGAACCGGCGTGTAGAATTTATTAAACTATAAAAAACGAAATCATGAAAACCACTTTACTAACTGTAGTATTATCTTTTATCATGGCCACCATCACTTTTGGCCAAGACAACTGCAGTAAATTCTACCCACTCAAAGAAGGTAGTTCTTTTGAATATACCAACTACAACAAAAAAGGAAAGATAGATGGCTCTGTACATTACACCATCTCAGAAGTACGGTCCGAAGGTAATGCCACCGTAGCTACGTTCGACATGAAATACAAGGATAAAAAGGGAAAGGACCTATTTGAATCCAACTATTCCTTTAGTTGTGAAAACGGTTTGGTCACCATCGATTATGAATCTCTTTTCCCTTCGCAAATGATGCAGCAGTATACCGACATGGGAATGGAGATGGATATCTCGGGAACCGATATTCAATTGCCCAACAACCTGAGCGTGGGCCAACAATTGGCAGATGCCAATGTTTCAATAGCCATGAGCATGGGAGGTATTAATATGAATACCTCGGTAAACCAAACAAATCGAAAAGTAGAGAAAAAAGAAAGTATAACCACCTCTGCGGGCACCTTTGATTGTTATCTACTAACCGAGGACCAAACTACCGAGGCTATGGGCGCGAATATTGAAACATCTACAAAACTATGGTTAGCAGAGGGCATAGGCATGATAAAGCAAGAGAGCTACAAAAAGAACGGAGCCCTGATCAGCCGAATGGAGCTTACCCAATATAGCAAGTAACCAAAACTAAAAATATTAAACAACCACTACTATGAAATTAAAGACAACCCTGATTATATTGGTATGCCTTGGCATTACCTCCTGTTCTAAATGGCATTACGGAGACCACAATGACGACGACCCAAACGACAACGAAGAAAAGTACAATGAAATAATTGTCGACGAGGGCGCCAGTAGCCAAAAAGATAAGATCGACCTTTCGCCCAACGAGGTCATCGTTACCTATGATGGTGTCGATACGACCCGAAAAACCGAAATACGTGATAGCATAACGAGCGAATATCCCGGATTGGAAATCTTGAAATGCGATTGTGGCAGCGATGATATTGAAATGTGGAAGTTCGACCCGGCCACACCAAACGTAGAGGCGATCATCGAGGGGGTCGTGGACAGATTGCCGCGACGCAACCCTCGGGGAAGAATCGAGGGAGAACAATCGTTTATTGTCTCCTTACCGGATATGCCCCCCTTTGTCGCCCAAGGTCAAAGCGGTGGCGAACCGGCCTTTATAGCGCCTCGCGATGAAAACAGTGTGAACATTGCCATTTTGGATACCGGGATAGATTATTTTCGGCCCGAACTTACCTCATCGGACAGAAATGTTCTTTTCCCAAGTGCCGATTTCACCGATTGTATAAGCACCCAATCGGGATGGAATTTCACCCAGGGAAATCAAGATATTTTGGACGAAAACGGCCACGGCACTTATGTCACCAAGATCATTACCGATATCCTCGATGCCGAAGAAACTCCGGTAAACTACCAAATTCTGCCCTTAAAAGTGTTCGATAGCGAAGGCAAGGGCTCATATTGGAACATACTATGTGCCCTGACCTATGTAAAATCGATAAACGAAAACGGAGGGAATATCCATGTAGTCAACGCCAGTTTTGGTGGTGCCTTGGACCGCACTTATTTCAGTTCTGACAGCAACATATTCGCCCATCTTTTAGGCGAACTAAATGACCTTGGGGTTCTGGTGACCACATCGGCAGGCAACGAAGGCAGGGATAACGACAATGGTCCCGAAGGCCACTTTTTATCTTCCTATCGGACCAAAAACATGTTGACCGTAGCCGGCTACAATTACATTGAGGGCGACGGAGAGGATCCAAGGTTACACGAAAAATCAAATTTCGGAAACGAAAGCGTACAAGTAGCCATGGCCTTTAATGGCTATGAAGTTATCCTAGGTTACCCTAGCGGATTGGACGACCTGATTAAGTTAGAGGGCACTTCCTATTCAACGGGAGCCATGACGGCCCTGGCAGCCATTGTACATCGCGAGACAGGATTGGTATCGGAGGGTTTAAAATCGGCGATATTGTCTTTGCCCATAGTTAGCTACTCTCCCGAACTCGACGGAAAAATTGAAGGGGGACGTGTAATTCTACGCGAATAGTTTTGCCCATAAACAGGTTTGAGAGCTCTTGGTTTCTATCAAGGGCTTTCCTGTTTTTAATTTTTCGGCATATTATACTCTCTTTTAGCCATTTGTATTTATATACATTGTGCAATTGTTGTACTTTGTAGCATTCATAGGTCAAAAAATGTCAAAGCAACGCCCTTTCTTTTCGGTTCCCGTTTTTTGGTGCATACCTATTCTCTTTTTTCTATTTCCCATTGTTGGTGTATCGCAACACGACCAACTGCTTCAGATAATTGAAAGCGGACAGGCCAAGCAGCGTACAGAAAATAGCCTCGATCAATTTTTCAAGGACAACAAGCCCCACTTAAACGACCGGGAACTTGCCGATTGCTACCATGATGTGGCGAGCAAATGGTATTATGAAAACTGGTGGAATACCGGCAGCGTTACCGACCTCGAAAAGGCCATTGGCTATACGGAAAGGGCCTTGAACATTAAAAAGAAGCTCGATAGCCTTCCCCCAGGTTCTTTGGAAAAAACTGCCTACAACCTCGGTGCCTTCCATCATTTGAACGGGGAAGTGTTCAAAGCCGAAAAAGCATATCTTTTTCTAGTGCAAAACGGTAAAGATGCCGCTAAGATAGAAAATGCCAAGGTTGAACTGGGCAACATCTATCTTGAGATCGGGGACTTTTACAAGGCACTGGAACAATTTGATGAAATTATAATTTCCAACAACAGCACTAAAATAACCGAGAATCTCATCGATGCCCATATCATCAAGGCCGAAATTTTCTCCTTAATGGGCATCGCCCAGTTTTCGCAAGAGATCCGTACCAATCTGTCAAAGGCAGATTCCCTTTTGAAACATTCGGGCATCAGCGAGAGTTACTATAATAATAGGATCAACCAAACCGAGGGCAACAGGCTGATTGAAATCGGTGACTATGAAAATGCCATAAAATTTCACAAAAAGGTATTATCGGACTCCCTCAACCTCTACCCCAACGAACTCGCCCGGGTATATAACAGCCTTGGTTTTTCCGAAATTAAATTAAAACGATTTGAGTTGGCCGAGAAGTATCTGCAAATTTCCATCGACCATGACCCCAACTACTCGCTGCCCTATGAAAATTTGGGAGACCTCTATAGCGCCAAGAAAGATTTTGACAAGGCAATGTACCACTACCAAAAGGCCATTTACTGGTCGATCAACAAATCGGACCCCGTTGAAGTCACAACCCTACCTTCCCTCAGTGAAATAGAAGTGGCCTCCGAAAAAATATTCTTGCTCAACCATTTGGTCACCAAGGCAAATGGTTGGTTGCGATTTTATGAGGAAGAGCCCAAGAAGGCCTATCTTCAATATGCACTTTCCACTTTCCGTCTTTCCGATCGCTTGATCGACCTGATCCGAAACGAAAGCACCGAAAACCAGTCCAAATACTTTTGGAGGGAGAAGGGCGCAAACCTCTATTCAAAGGCGGTAGAAGTGTGTTATTTGCTAAACCTCCCCGAAACGGCCTATTACTTTATGGAGCGGAACAAGGCCCTTTTGCTTTTGGAGGATATCAGTGCGGAACAAGCCAAGGAAATCGCCAATTTACCCCAAGACGTATCGGAGCGGGAGTTTCTTTTAAAAAAGGACATTTTACTTCAGGAAAACCAGTACCAGAACCACACCGACCCCACCTTAAAAGATTCCCTTAAAAAAGTGGTTTACGAGACAAAACAAAGGTATTACTCCTTTATAGACTCCTTGACCGAAGCTTATCCGGAGTATGAAAAGACCAAAAAACAGATTCAAATTTTACCGTATGAATCCTTTAAGTCGAAATATGTAACGCAAGACCGTGCGGTGTTGCAATACATCCTCAATAAAGACCAAGGTTACGGTCTTTTCAACAGCAGCGAATCCACCGTATTTTTTAAGTTGGAAAACGCCCCCGAACTCAATAACGAACTCATAGAACTATATACCCAACTGACCGACTTTGGGGCCTCGCGGTCTAAACTGGAGCAGTTTAACCGCATTTCCAATAAAATTTTTTCGCAACTAATTCCTTCTACCGTTCTTAAAGAACTTCAGAACAAAAAAGTGACCATCGTCTCCGATTACCTTTTACAGCAAATACCCTTTGAGGCCTTTGTCACCAAAACAAACCCGGCCCGCTATCTCATTGAGGACACCGAAATAACCTATGCGTATTCCGTTTCGTATTTAGATGCGAAGCAAAAGATAGGCAACACACCCCGTCGGGGCTTTTTCGGTTTGGCCCCGGTCGAATTTTCGACCTTGAACCTGCAGCAACTCCATTTTAGCCAACCGGAGGTTGAAGAGGCCGCAATCTATTTTGAAGGGGATACCTACCTCAACGACCTAGCTACCAAAAGCAACTTTCTCGAGAACCTTCCGCTTTACAAGATCATTCATTTATCGACCCATGCGGATGTGGGCGATAACGGCAACCCCTGGATTGCCTTCAGTGATGAAAAAGTTTACCTAAACGAACTTTATGCCGCAAAAACAGAGGCCCAAATGGTAGTTTTAAGTGCCTGTAACACCTCTATTGGGGAGCTAAAAAAAGGCGAAGGTGCCATGAGTCTGGCTAGGGGCTTTTTTCATGCCGGAGCCAAAAGTGTCATTTCTTCGCTATGGTCGACCAACGATAAGAGCAGCAAGGAAATAATGGCCGGTTTTTATCAAAATCTTAGTGAAGGACTTAGCCAATCGGAAGCGCTGCGCGAAGCCAAACTGCATTACATAAACACCAACAAGGGCAGTAACTTGGGCCCGGGCTACTGGGCGGCGCTTATCGTAATCGGAGATGATGCGCCCGTAGTGCAACATACTTACAAATGGCCGCTTTACGGCGCCCTTCTATTTGTATGCCTCACTTTCTTGGTTTACTTCTTGATAAAAAAACGTGCAAAAACTAGTTTACTCCAATTCGCCCAAAAGTTCAATCGCCTCCGGTTTTTTGTACCTACCGTCTTCCACTAGGGCTTCTAAGCTTTCCATTGCTTTTTCTTTTTCCCTTAGTTTTAAATAGGCCAAAGATCGGTACCAAAGGGCCTGTGGCAGAAATTCGCCGTTAACATCAATTACCTGGTCGAACAAGTCGATTGCCCGCTTGGGCTCGCTTATCTTTAAATACGACTGAGCAAGGTAAAAGTTGACCGTTTCCGTGTTTTGGGTTTGCTTAAGCTCCGTAAAAAGAGCAATGGCCTCAGAGGTGTTATCGGTTTCATAGGCCATAAAAGCTTTCCGTTCTTGCGAATCACCGGTATCCTCTCCTCGGGTAATGGCATAGACCGTATTCGGATACTCTTGAAAGTTATCCTCGTACAAATTGCCATAATTTGGACCAGAAAATGTATTGTACCCCAACCAACCTAAGCCAATTACCAAAGCAACAGAAGCTGCTATGGCCCATTTACGGATGTCTAGTGTTGTTTTTTGGATAGGCCTTTCTTTTTTGATATCATCTTCAAAATCTACCAACCGTGACTTAAGTTCACTATTTTCTTTTTCCCTTATAACCTGTTTAAGGTCATTTTCAAAATTGAACTGTTGTCGAAACTCTTTATCCGTCTCCAAAAGTTGATCCAAAAGTTTCTGCTCCTCTGGTGTAATACGGTCAGAAAAATAGTTATATAGTAATTGCTCTTTGTCCATAATCTAGTAGGTATTTTCCTGGATGCGTTCTTTCAGTGTTTTCATACATCTGGATTTAGCGGCTTTCACCACATTTTCACTATTATAATTGCCTTTTTCCATAATCTCTTGAATGGTATAACCACGGTAATAAAAGAGTGTCAACAATTCTTGGCATTTAGCTCCTAGACCTTTAAAGTGTTCTTTGAGCAACTTCTGCTCCCTAGTAAGATCTGCACTTTCAAGGTCGAGCGTATTTATATGCACATCGGTTTCCCCTACTTTTGAAAGGTCATAACTTCCTGAGACCGATTTTTTGTTCTTCCTCATTCTATCAAAAATTAAATACTTACCGATAGAGAACAGATAAGTGGAAACACTGCTGGTCAGTTCTTCCAATTTTCCGTTCATTACGTTCTCATAAAAGACGATATAGGCATCTTGGTAGATATCTATATTCTCTTCTTCGGTAAGATCATAACGCCTTGCAAAATTCAGAAACTTGGCCCGGTTATCCTCATATACCTTTTTAAGTACTTTCTCAGAACCCGATCTAAGTTCTTCTAGCGTAATGTCTTTATCTGTCTTTGCCACTTTAATAATCAGGAATTGAAAAGGTTAACATCATTAACGGCTAATTTAACCTTTTTTAGACCTGATGCCCACCAATAAATCGCATAACTCCCTGTTAACGGACTTTTGTAGTATTCCTATTACAAAATTCTAAAAAAAACAGACCTATATTTTTTTTAGAATTAATGTTAACCTACCCCTTCTTGCAACATACATTATAACACGCATAAAAAAACACACCAATGGAAACCTATAAGAAATTAGAAATGATAAAAAGAATTTTGATCATAGCCCTAGCCATAACAATATGGATATATTTTTTTCTATTACTAGCATAGTCTACACCCAATTATCCATTCTTTTTTGTTCGCTTGTTAACCTTTGCACAGGTTCTTCATAAAAGGGTGTATCTATAAAAATTACATTATGAAAATTTCAAGAATTCACTCCGTGGTTTTGGCCCTAACATCATTATTATTCATTCATTGCAGCAAAAACGATGATTCGCCCGAACCCATAGCCGAAAACACACCCACCGAAGAAACCCCCGTTGAAGAGACCCCTATTGAGGAAACCCCACAAATTGATGGTACTTGGTCGGTTAGTTCGACTAATCTTTATGGTTACGATAATGCTAAATATTTTATAATTAACACCGACAATACCTTAGTAATCCTCAATGAAAACGAATTGGGATTCAAAAACCTTAATAATGCCAATTATGCCAATGATGAGGAAAACAGCCAGATAACCCTAAATTATGGCTATGGATCAGCTTTGGTGAATTACACATTAACAGAGGATGAATTGGTCTTGAATTTTCCTGACGGTTCCATAAACTTGATTAAAAGCGAAACGGTAGATGACACCGATTGGATAGAAGAACTAACTATTTTAGAGGAAGGGGACGCACCTTGGAACGAGGATGTGGATATTGCCTGGAACGGGAGCCAAATTTTGGTCGGCAACGGTTATGAAGTTGAAGACATAGGGTTGGTAAACCCCGAGACCTTTGCCCTAGAGGGCACCATTACGACCACCCGAAGTGCCTTTGCCGTAGAAGTAGAAAAATATGACAGTTCTGGCAAATATATATTTCAAAGCAGCAACGGCTATTCTAAGTTCTTTTTCTACCGAGAATCTGACAACACCTACATAGATGAGTCTATAGACCTAGGTGCTTGGATATACGGATTAGCCTCCGTTGATTATAATAAAATTTGGGCCGCCAGTGGTAACGAAAGAACTTTGTATCTATACAATTATAATACTGTTTCCATTGAGCAAACCATTGAGCTGGGAGATACCACACCTAACGGACTAGATTACCAAGACGGTTATTTATATGTATGTGCAGACGGCATGTTGTATAAATGTGATGTTACTGACGGGCTAACTGTGGTAAATTCTTATGCCCTTCCAGATGTATCCATTGTTGGGATAGCCTATGACGGATCCAATTTTTGGATTTACGGCCACCGTGGCAATGATGGAAAATTAATAAAATTGGACCTGTCCATATAATCCCTTCCTTTTAAAGTACCAACATAAACACCTACACCTATCACATCATAAAAACTAAAACAAAATATTATGAAAGTTCTAAAATATATAATGGCTTACACGATATTGATCAGTATATTCTGTTCATGCGAGAAAGACCTGATCGGCGAGATCAAAGACTATGACCAAAAAGAAAAAGACACCAAAGGTTTTCCTAAAGACGATAGTTATTTCCTTAAAATCAACGTTGAGACCCATGAAGACCAAATGGGCAGTTTTTATGACAATAAAATCGTAGAGTTTCATGGTAAAATATGGTCCATTGGCGGGTATAATAGTTATAGTTCTCCCAATTGCAATAGCGATGTCTGGAACAGTGACAACGGTATTAATTGGCGTAGTGTAACCTCTAACCAATTTGGAGCCAGAAGAGGACACGCAACTGCCGTTTTTAATGATCGGATATGGATGGTTGGAGGCATAAATACCGATACCCCTACATGGGTAGAATATGATGATATATGGTCCTCCTCCGATGGGGAGACATGGGTTCGACAATTGGAACATGCTCCATTCGGGCATTTGTTTTACCCCACCCTTACCGTCTTTAATGGTAGAATGTTCGTTATCGGGGTAAGTCGCTCATCTTTTTGGAAGACCGAAGTATGGTCTACCAGCAACGGTATTTCATGGAATTTGGAAACCTCCGACCCCTTTCCCCCAAGGGAAGCACACCAAACCGTTGTTTTTAACGACAAACTATATGTAATAGGAGGACAAGGCGAAGGTATCGCCTACAACGAAATCTGGGAAAGCGACAACGGTAGAACATGGACGCGCCTTACCCTTTCCGGCGATATATTTTCCGATAGGTATCATCATGGTGCAGTCGTATATGACGGCAAAGTATGGATCCTTGGCGGAATGGGCCTTATTACAGGACCTTATGCAGATCTATATTATTCCGACGACATGGAAAATTGGACTCAATATACCGATTTAGGGCCTTCTCCCACTCCACTGAACAAATTTGCCACCCTTAACTATGATGGGGCCATTTGGGTCTTTGGTGGTTTTAACACACGAGAACCCGTTGGTGAAATCGTCACTTTAAGGGGCTTATAGATAACAAAAAAACCTCGGTCAATACCGAGGTTTTTTATGCCCCAATATTAACCTAGATTCCTACGGTACATCAAATAAAAACACTTAATAATCTAAAAATTTCAACCCCATGAAAACTTCAACGCAAAGTCTAGAAGACTGTAAAAAAAATATATGGGCAATTATAATTACGGAAATTTCAGATATAAAATGGATCTGGACAATTGTCCTATTGTCTTTTGCGACTGCCTGTGATAAAGATCAAGTTATGGAAGACGAAAACGGATTCAGTGACGAACCTACGGAAATAAGGGCTTATACGGCTACCCAAAGTCCAGGTGACATCTGGACATTTGATCTAGACCACACCGCTATGACCTGGACAGGCACTTGGGACCATGGTACCGAAACCGACCCGTCGGACGACCTAGCCTTCAGTGGCACATTCTCGCAACTACCTTCGGGGTTTCTAAAATTGGTTTTGGATACCACTACCCCGGCCGATGCAGCCTACCCTTCAGGAGGTTTGGGCTTCTTCTACGCCGCGGAAATACCGGGAATGTCACTTTTTGCCCAACCTGCCGGCAGCTTGTCCGGCCCAATAATAAATGGCGTCGACCGCAGCGATTGCGGAACCTTGGCAGGCACCTACAATTATGTAAGGATTCCGCCCCAAGGCGTATACGATGTACGCACCCAACCCGCATATGGGTCGCTCAACATTTCGGAAACAGGAGGCGGATTTACTTTCAACGGAATTCAAAAAAGCCTTGACTGTCTTGATCCATTGGCCCCCTGTACAACGGATGGCCCCATGAGTATTCCCGGAAGTGCCACTTGTGACTCTGGCACCCTCGAAATCAACGACGGAACTACTTGGGTAGGTCTTGGGCAGACCACTCCTTCGGGCATGTTCATGATCGATTTTGGGGCAGGAAACGGAGGTATCTACGGAGGACAGCAACAAAGCATAACCTTATCCGAAGTCGTGGGCAAAAAATTAATAGGTTTTGTCGACCAGCCCAGAACAGGAGAACAACAGGCCACCAGTATCGTATTCGATGAAACAGGCAGGGGCCTCGGCACCCTCTATCTTGATTTGGAGACCAACGTCATTGACACTGACTCCCAACTCGAAGTACAGATCAATTCGGTGAACAACGGACTTTTTGAAGGAGCCATAACCAATAAATCAGGTGTCATATCCTGGATTGTTGGAAGCATACGGCGCAACGGCCCACAACTGGTCATGGCAATCGTCACCTTCTCCGATGAAGGCCCCGGTGGTGTCCTTTTTCCGGCTAACTCGGCAGTGGTGGGCTATACGCCCTGACCAACATAACCTAATTTCTTAACCTCTTGTGTTAACCCCAACTTCTTTAGCACATTAATAGATGTAAATATTAAATAATATAATTATGAAAACTAAAATCAAAAGTACACTGTTTTTACTTTTAGGTATCATTTTATTGAACACCTCTTGTACAAAAGAAGGCGACATCGGCCCTATAGGACCAGAAGGACCACAGGGAGAGCAAGGCCTTCAAGGACCTGAGGGACCACAAGGTGATTCTGCACCCACCTCAAATTATTTTGAACGTTCCAATTTAAATACCGCATCGATAGATGCCAATACAACAGCAGCTCCTATTGGCCCTGTTTTAACCATTGAAAAGGAATTCGACGATACTAGAATAGAGGTCATACTAAATTCTAGGGTAGGTTCAGGAACCTTTTCCGGGGCTAATGGGATTAAAGTATCTACTAGAATAAATGGCGAGGTCGGTTCATTGCAAAGTCTCGCTGCAATAACTTCTAGTAATACAACAGATTTTGTATCTGTTTTTGATGTTTTTGATGATCTACCTGCCGGAACCCATGATATACAGATATATGTAGAAACGACTCCTTCCGGCACTTCCAGTGGGGTAATACTGGATCCAGGCGGATATGGAGGAAAACTAATTGCCAAAGAAACTTATTAAAATACTCAAATAGACAAAAACCTCGGCCGACCCCGAGGTTTTTTTATGCCCCAATGTTAACCTTCACACAGCCCCTGCATAAAAGAACAAACAAACTTTAATTATTATGAAAATCTTTAAATCCATCTTGGGAATATTTCTATTGCTCAGCGTCTTTACAAATTGTAAAAAAAACGATGACACCGATTTTGTAGAAACAGAAGAAATTACAGAAGAAACAAAAGACCCTGTGAACGATATCGCAGGAAGCATTTGGATCCGTAGCGACAATCTTTATACCGAATTGGATTTAAATGACAATCAACAGATTGACTCCTTTACCACCACGGCTCCTTTTTACTGTAATGAATCTAACGGTGTTTTTATCTGTACACAAGGGGAATATTCAGGAACAAAAACACTACTTCGCAAAGGCACTATTAATGGAGAAGCCCTTTGGTCTAAAGACTATGTTGAAGACGGTGACAAGTATTTTCTAATTGGCGCCACTACAGTGTTCCAAAACACAGTTTTGGCTGGCTATAGAACAATCGATACGACCACCTATAGTTCCATCCAATACCTAGAAGCACTGAATCTTGAAACAGGCGACGTTCTTTGGACTATTGAACTTAACAATGAGGTGAAAAAGATTATTCCGTACCAAGACAAAATAATTGTAGAATTGAGCCAAGGTTCAAGCACCCAGGAAATTTTGAGTATAGATCCCGATAATGGGAATATTGACAAAAGAATACCCTTTTCCGATAGGATATCAAAATTAGTAGCTGCTTCCTCTTCGATAATAGCCATGACCTGGAGTAACAGTGTTGTTTCCTTGGATGCCGATTTGAACGAGAATTGGACGTTCAGCACAGGAAGCCCCAATATTTTGGGAGGTTACGAAAGTGGAGACCAATTTATTTTTTACTCCCGTGACGAGCACGTTTACAGCATTGACAAAAATAACGGAACGCTTATTTGGGAACACGCCTATACCGGAAAATTCCCTTCGGCCATAGATATATCGAACGATATGGTGTTCATTAGTTATAATGAATTGGGCTCGACCATTGTAACCAAGACTCTTGATATTTTAAGTGGGGAAGAACTGTATTCCTTTACCTACCCCGTCAATGAAGAATGGGATTCCGATTCAACAACATACTATTTCTTCGACAACCATCTATTGCTCTTTAACACTGTATCAAGTGACAACAAAGCCCATATTGTTTTGATAAATATTTCTACCGAAACATTGGTCTGGGAACAAGAACTAAATCAAAAAGCCTATCCAAGTTTAATAATTACCCCAACAGGCTACTATCAATAAGGTTATTACCACACAATGGACATTTACGGGTATCCTTGGTTTCACACAAGCACTACCCTCTTGGCCCGAATAACATAAAAGGGAAAGAAATTTTAAATATTTAAATCATGAAAACTACATTACGCTTTTTATCCTGCATTTTAATGAGTATCGGCCTATTGACCACTTCCTGTTCAAAGGACGGGGACGTCGGCCCCATAGGACCACAAGGGGAACAAGGTATTCAAGGGGAGCAAGGACCCGAAGGCCCCCAAGGACCGGCCGGTGAAGACGGACAAGACGGAGTTGATGGAGAGGATGGGGAAGATGGAGAAGATGGAGAAGACGGCAATGCAGAAGTGTACTACAGTGAATGGATACCTGCCAATTTTACCGGAGACTCAGAAACTAGTAAGTATATGAGAATCGATTTTCCCTCCCCGATGGAATCCGCTTTTTCTATTAAAAACACCCATATCGTTTTAGTCTACTTCACCGGTTTTGGCGATGGCAATGTTTATCAACTACCTGTTCTCAATTTTAGAGGTGCCCAATTCACTTTTGGTTACGGTTCTGGATCTTCACTTTCAGGAGATATTAACATACATGCAAAATCAACAAGTACCAGTGCCTTAAGCGAATACGCTATAAGTCCAGAAAGGGGCAACAGATTTCGTTATCTTATCATTCCTCCGAACATACTCATCTCTTCAAAAGGAAACAAACCCAATTTTTATGACATGACCTACGAAGAAGTTATACAGTATTTTGGTATGGAATATTAAAGTGTTTTCTAAGCAAACAAAAAACCTCGGTTATACCGAGGTTTTTTGTTGTTCTATCATTTCAGCTTCAAAAAGGCTCGAAAAATGTTTCAATAGCTTTTCTTTCACCTCATCCATATCCACCTCTTTTTTTCCCAGCTCCACATTTAATGAAGTTACGGCCTTATCTTTAATACCACATGGGATCATCATATCAAAATACCCCAAATCGGCATTTACGTTCAATGCAAAACCGTGCATGGTCACCCAACGGCTGGCCCGTACGCCCATGGCACATATTTTACGGGCAAATGGCGTACCAACATCCAGCCAGACACCGGTCTCCCCTTTTGAACGCTCTGCCTTCACTCCATATTCCGCCAAGGTCAGAATGACCATTTCTTCCAGCAAACGGAGGTATTTGTGTATGTCGGTAAAGAAATTTTCAAGATCTAGAATGGGGTATCCGACAATCTGCCCGGGACCATGATAGGTAATATCCCCTCCCCTATTTATTTTATAAAATTTAGCCCCTTTTGCCGCTAGCTGATTCTCATCCACCAACAGGTTTTTAATATCCCCGCTCTTACCTAAGGTATATACGTGGGGGTGTTCTACAAATAGAAAATGGTTGGGCGTTTCCAGATCCAGCTCCTCTCTTCTGTTCCTTATCTTTAAATTAAGGGTCTCTTGAAAAAGTTCCTCTTGGTAATCCCAAGTTTCTTTATAATCCTTGACCCCAAGATCTTTATGGTACACCTTCTTGTTCATGCGACAAAGATACGAAATGAACCCTTCTTTATTTTTCCAATTCTACCTCTATAAAAATAGATTCGGGATCTTTGAGCATCTCTAAAAAATTAACTTCGTAGACCATGGTTTTGCCATCCATAGAAAAAGTTGCATTGTCTAGATTGGTAGATTTTACCCTTTTGGGAAAATGGTATTTAAAGGTATAGGTGGATCCGGATAAAAACATCTCGGCACTGTCAAGGCTATCGATACTTTTGTTAAAAAGCTCCCTATCCACTATTTCCGACTTTCTTGTAAACGTATTCTTTTTGAACGTATAATTTACCTGTGTAGCCCCGTTCGAAGGGTTTTGCGGCATTGGTTTGCTTCCTGCATTTGGGCCTATCGAACTGGCACTTTGAAAGGTATTAAAAGCATCGTTTACTTCAGAAACATTATTAAAATCTCGAAAGAGGTCAAAATTCATAACACCGTTCTCGGGATCCATCTTCATGTGCAGTGAGAAAGGCTCCAATTTTTTAAGCTCTGCTTGGCGTTCTTCTGAAAGTTGGGCAATACTGTCTTTCTTCTCACGAAACAAATCTCTAAAAACCAAGGTAGAATCCATGGCTTCTTCTAGTTGTGTAGAGTCGTTGGAGGGTAACATCTGCATCATTTCACTACCATCAAAAGAAATACTCATTTTACCGGTACCATTATCATTTATATAAATCTCCTCGGTAAAATTACATGCGACAAATAGGGCGACCATAAAAATCGCCAAGAATACATTCGATAACTTCATTTAAAATTTGTTCTAATTAGGATTGTTCAATATGACCAATGCGGCGATAACCCCAGGGACCCAGCCACAAAAAGTCAAAAGTAGTACAATTAGAAACGACCCACAACCTTTTCCGATTACGGCAAGGGGCGGAAACAAAATAGCCAGTAAGACCCTGATAAAACTCATTACGATTATAATTTTGATTGATGTACTAAATACGTCGTAAAAATATTGGTTTTGTTACAAAACATGATTTAAAAGGAGTAAAATAAATCGTATTTGCCTACCTGTACCATCTACGTAACATATATCAAGAACAATATAGATAGTATTGTCTCTTTTGTTCTTCCGTAATTTAAAGATTAATGCATTGTTACCTATATTTGCGGCTTTAAATAGTATAGCATGCAGTTATCCGAACAAGAGGTTGTAAGAAGAGAAAAATTGGCCAAATTAAGGGAAATGGGCATAGACCCATACCCAGCCGCATTGTACCCTGTGAATGCGACTTCAAAAAGTATCAAGACCGATTATGTTGAAGGAAAAGAGGTAATCATAGCCGGTAGGCTGATGTCTCGCCGTATACAAGGAAAAGCTTCCTTTGCAGAACTTCAAGATAGCGAAGGCCGTATTCAGGTATATTTCAACAGAGATGAAATCTGTACCGGTGACGACAAGACCCTTTATAACGATGTTTACAAAAAGCTTTTGGACATCGGTGACATCATAGGCATTGAAGGCGAACTATTTACCACCAAAGTGGGAGAAAAAACCGTAATGGTCAAAAAATTTAAAATGCTGAGCAAGGCATTAAGACCGTTACCGTTACCAAAAGTAGATGCGGAGGGTAACGTATATGATGAATTTAACGATCCAGAACTTAGGTATCGCCAACGATATGTAGACCTTATCGTAAACCCAAAGGTTAAAGAGACATTTATAAAAAGAACCAAAATAACCAACAGTATCAGGGAGTTTTATAACGAACGTGGTTATTTAGAGGTAGAAACACCTATTCTGCAACCCATCCCCGGTGGTGCCGCGGCAAGACCGTTTCTTACCCACCACAATGCATTGAACATTCCGTTATACCTAAGAATTGCAAACGAACTTTATTTAAAAAGGTTAATCGTGGGTGGTTTTGACGGGGTCTATGAGTTTGCCAAGGATTTTAGAAACGAAGGTATGGACCGTACCCATAACCCCGAGTTTACCGTAATGGAACTCTATGTAGCCTATAAAGACTACAACTGGATGATGGAGACTACGGAACAACTCTTGGAAAAAATTGCTATTGATGCCAATGGAACCTCTAAATTACAGGTGGGTGACAATGAGATAGAATTTAAAGCTCCGTACGCAAGAGTTCCTATTTTGGAAGCTATTAAGATACATACCGGTATAGATGTCTCTGACATGAACGAGGAAGAGCTACGGGAAACCGCAAAAAAATTGGGAATAGAAGTAGACGAAACCATGGGTGTGGGCAAGCTTATCGATGAGATATTCGGAGAAAAGTGTGAACACCATTACATACAGCCCACCTTTATTACCGATTACCCAAAAGAAATGAGTCCGTTGACAAAACAACATAGAGACAACCCAAGATTAACGGAACGTTTTGAGTTAATGGTAAACGGAAAAGAACTGGCCAATTGTTACTCTGAGCTAAACGACCCCATAGATCAAAGAGAGCGTTTTGAGGAACAACTGAGACTATCGGAAAAAGGAGATGACGAAGCCATGTTCATAGACCAAGACTTTATTAGAGCATTGGAATATGGTATGCCCCCTACTTCAGGTATTGGTATAGGTATAGACCGTTTGGTAATGTTAATGACCAACAATTCGTCTATACAAGAAGTATTGTTCTTTCCTCAAATGAGGCCAGAGAAAAAACAGGTAGAGCTTTCTGAAAACGAAAAAGCAGTTTTTGATATTCTCAAAAAAGAAAAGACCATGCCTTTGTCGGAGCTAAAATCACAATCAGGATTAAGTAACAAAGGATGGGACAAAAGCATTAAGGGACTCACCAAGCACAAATTGGCCAAGGTATTTAAAGAAGGGGAATCTCTGTTGGTAAAACTAGAAGAATAGTTTTTGACGAAAAACCAAAAGCCATAGCTTGAGTCCATATTGTTGAGATTGTACGGCACTAAATAAAAAAGAGCCACATCCGTTGATGTGGCTCTTTTGCTATAACTAATTCAAGGATACGATTATCTCCAACCTCCAGTCGAATAGTCGACACCGGGTTCACCTGTTGTACCTCCAAAAGTATAATACTCAGCAGGTATTGCGGCCAAGGCTGTTCCCGGAACAGGAAAGTGTAGCAATGTACCTTCTTGTAATAGATTTTCTTTTCTCATTTCAAAGAAATTAAGCCCATAACCGGTAAAAGGAAACTCTACCAACCGCTCATAATGTATTGCATCGGCAATTTCTTCAGGAGACGAGCCAATATTGGGCAACTCCCCTCTGGTAGTTCTTGTCCCTGAATTTATCACCTCTGCGGCTTCTGCGTATCTTTCAAGTCTTAATAATGCTTCCGCCTTGTACATGTCATTTTCAGAAACAACAAACTCTTGCATAGGAGTAGTCCATTCCGATATATAATCGTCATATCTGCTATATCTATAACTACTATAGTGATATGTTCCCCTAGCGGCATTAAAATCTTGGGACGAAAGATATTCAAAATCTGTTGTCAATCTTGCATCGGCACTGGTAGATTCTGGAAGTACCGTAGCATCTTCTGGCCAGTATGCGGGCGTTGATGGATCCATCAGATTTATAACATACATATCTACCCTGGCCCATCCTGGATAAACGGCATAGGTTTTGTAAAGATCATACCATACCACGTCATCTGCTACAGGAGCAAAATCTACCGTTATACCATTATTGGCATATTCCAGTACTTTCCCCCAATCCGTAGCATCCCTTTCAGAAATATTTCGCGAATTCATAGTAAGCATACGCGCACCAAATGAATTCATAAGAGCCGCCAAATAATCACTATCTATAGTCATTCCGGGCACCCAAGTTTCAGGCAGTGTAAAAGATGATTGGTTGGCTATGGCTATGGCTTCGTCCAACCTACCTATTGCATAGTCCATTGCCTCCTTGTAATCAACGGATTCACCTTCATTGAGCACTCCGTTTTCATCAGAAAGCCACACTTGATCATATGTCATGGCCAAATATCCCACAATAATAGCCTGTGTAAATCTGCCAAGGGCGGCCACAGCCTCGGGGTTTTCAAATTCAACTCCTGCATTTACGGCATACATAATAATATTGGCATCACTAAGAATAGAATACATGGAGTTAAAAAAAGATTCATTTATAACTGCATTTCCATAACTACCTTGGTTATTAAAAGCCACCCTAGGTTCGCTCGAAGTATCCCTCATTCCAAAATTACCCCATGAACAGGTTAAAACATCTGACATGGTAGCCATAGCAAATACAGGGCTATCATAACTATGAGTGGTCTGAAACCAGTTATTGATCAAGGTACCGGCCGTTGACTCAAGGGCTACGGGATCCGTTGCCAATATCTCATCATTCGGGTTCTCTGGATTTCCAACATCCAAATTGGTGTCAAAATCATCACAACCTATCAAAAAGGTCATGAGCGAGAATAAGACAAATATTTTATTAGTTTTCATTCGTTTAAAATTTAAATTGTAGTGAAAAAGAATATGCTCTTTGAACAGGGTAAACACCATAATCTACAGAATAGTACTGTAATGTTTCACTGTCATATTGGGCCACTTCTGGATCCCATCCTTTATAATCGGAAAATGTTAATAGATTTCTGCCGATCAAACTAAATTTTATCGAGTCAAAAAATCCTCCGGCAACATTGTCCAATGCTTTCTTATCCAAAGTGTATGACAAAGATGCCTCTCTAAGTTTCACAAAAGAACCATCCTCTACCCAAAAAGCGTTATTTTGGTTAACATCATAAAGAGACGCATAATATGTTGTTGTTTTCTTTTGGTCTACCGGTTTACCAGCTTGGTCCACAATAGCACTTCTTAAATCAATGGTGTTCCACTGATAATTGCGGTTATATACATCACCCCCTTGCTTCCAGTCCCAAAGCATGTAGAACCCAAAATTCTTATATGAGAAATTAGAGGTGATCCCTAATTGGAAATCCGCATTTTGGTTACCGATTTTTTCATATGCGACCGAACCGTCTTCGTTTAACTTTATAATTCCCTTTTCATCTTCGGTTCCAACAGATGAGGCCAAAACTACTACCCCATCAGAATTTACCACATAGTCCGATATGCTTTCACCGGCCCCTAGTTGATTTTCCATTTCTTCTAAAGAAGTAACGAACTTTCTTCCGTACATGCTACCAAACTCTTCATTTTCATTAATATAGAAAAGATCGTCCGGTCCTACTTTCATAGAAGATACGGATAGTTCTTTAATTTCATTTTTGGTAGTGGCAAAATTAAATCCAAGGGTCCAATTGGTATTATCGTTCCTTATAGCATCTACCTGTAACGATGCTTCATATGTATCGAACGCTACAGTACCCACATTTTGCCATTGTTTGTTTTTACCTGCATTGGCAGGTGAAAACAAATCAACTTTCATGAATTGGTCTTCTGTTTCCGATTTTGAATAATTCGCTTCTAACCTAAACCTATTGTCCAAAAAGTCAAGATTCAATCCTACTTCCAATTCCGAGGTTCTTGAAGGTTTCAAATCTGGGTTTCCTTTTAGCCTATCGGTAGAAAGACTACCATCGGAAATACCTGTTTGTTCGTATTGCCAATTAAATCCAGGACGCTGTCCGGAAGTTCCATAAGACGCATGAACTTTTAATTCGTCTATTCCATTTATAGAAAGGTCCTGACTGATTCGGTATGCTCCCGAAACCCTATAATAGGGTGCCCATTTTTCGTTTTCTCCAAAAAGCGACGAACCGTCATACCTGAACATTCCATCAAGAATATATCTATCCTTATAATCTAAGCCAACGATGGCAAAAAAGTTTTTAGCACGTTCGGTTTGACTATCGGAAGAAGAAGAAATGGTAGAGGTGTCAAAGTTATCCATGGTTGGTAGATCTTTATAAAGGAAGTCATATCCAGAGGCGTCATAGTTCTCGTAGTACCTATCTTCCATTAAGAAACTCAACTTTGATTTTAGATTCAATTCACCCCATTTTTGAGCTATATTGGCCGTGAACTGGGCTTTTTGCGACAATCCATAGGATGAAAATTTATAGAGCGACCCTTTTGAATATTCAAAACCAAGTGCATCTCCAGAAGAGGTATAGGTTTCATAGGGCCTATAAGTAGTGTAGCGATAGTCTCTCTTCTCGAAAGAATACTCAGAATCCAAGTTGATCCAATCGGCGAGTTTAATGTTCAGGTTATATCCTCCCAAAAATCGCTGTTGTCTGGCAAGACGATTATAAGTGCTCAAATAATATAACGGGTTGGTTACTTCTGACGACCATTGGTCTGGATAGTAATAATATGGTTGCCCATCGGGGTTGTCCGCAAAAACATTTGCATCAGGACTTACGCGGGTGGCCGCTCTATACAAGCCACTGTCACCTGTAGGAACATAATCCTTTGTTTTAACAAAAAGGTTGGATGCAGAAAACTTAAGCCATTCATTAATTTTAAAGTCGGTATTAAGCCTAAAACTGTTTCGTGCATAACCATCGGTTTCTATAAGAATACCTTCATTTTCAGTGTGCTCGTACGAGAAAAAGGTTTGCGAATTCTCACTCCCTGAAGACACCGAGGTATAAACTGTCTGATTAAAGCCTTTTCTAAAGAACTCGTCTTGAAAGTCATGAAAAACACCATAAGGATTATCGGAGTACAAATCATCTTCCTCTATTCTGGCACCAACAACTGTCGGAACCCGCACCCCTTGATAACCACTAGGATATGTTACTCCGTCATATTTTGTAAATCGACCTAAATAATTTTCATAATCCGAAGCTAGCACGTAATGATGTGACTTATTGATGTCCATTTTATCACCTAGCTCAGAAAAACCTACTTCTGATCTTATGGTCACTTGGGTCTTACCCTCTTTTCCTTTCTTGGTAGTCACAACAATAACCCCATTTCCTGCTCGTGAACCATATAAAGAAGAAGCCGAGGCCCCTTTTACTATTTCAAATGATTCGATATCATCAACATTGATGTCTGAGAGCCCGCCCTCTACAAAAACACCATCTACGATAACCAAAGGACTTTGAGATCCAAAAAGGTTTTTGGCCCCCCTAAGAATAATATTGGCACCTTGTCCAGGGCGACCAAGATTGGTAACCGTTACACCAGATACTTTACCTTGAAGCGCACTGGCCGCAGATGCTGCCGGAACATTCTGTAGTTCATCCGCTGTAACCTTGGCTACTGTAACGGAGAGCTTCTTTACATTAGTGGCGCCCGCAACACCTGTTACGACCACTTCGTCGAGAGTTTGTGCATCCTCTTCCATCTGCACGTTGATCACGTTGCCGGCCCCGACAACTCTTTTTGTGGTCTTTTGCCCAATATAAGTAAAGAGCAGTGTCTGCCCTTGACTTGCACTGATGGCATAGTTTCCATCAAAATCTGTTTGGGTACCTTTTGTGGTACCTTCCACGACAATGTTAACACCAGGCAGCGGAAGACCTTCGGAATCCTTAACCGTACCGGTAATTGTCTTGTCTTGTGCATAGGATGCATGCACAACAAACGCCAAGAATAGCGTTAACAATCCATTAAGTTTAGTTTTCATAGTTAAATTATTTGAATTATCCGGTATCTAAAATCATAATTTAACGTTAATAATGCAAATTGGATTTTATAAAAATTTAAGAGAAATATTAACCCACAATCCATTTAAAATCATCCTTAGGCAATTAACAAGAATTGACCAATCGCCCGTATATATTAAATTTACAACATATTTATTCTCAGCTGTATAGCTCAAAATATCAATGAAATAAAAGTTTTCTAAGGCATTTTTCTATTCGAAATACTTGTAAGAAAAATACTTCGCTATAAAGAAATCAGCGGCTATCCTATGAATTATTTTTAGTGAAATGGTATGGTGATTATCTAGAGAACACTCTTAAAAAAAAGTTTAAAACCCACATTTGTCAAAAAAAGAGAACATAGCACCATTAAAACAAACAACATCACAGATTACTCGAAAAGTTCTTATTTTTAATTTTTAGCAAAAAACCATAGCTTAGGACCTAATGGAACTAAGCAAAAAAATTGGCTTGGCCTTGGGACCGGCCATCTTCCTTATATTGAACCTTTTTCCTTTTGAGCTCGTCTCCGAAAAAGGAGACCCTGTTATTTCGATTGCAATTTGGATGATTGTTTGGTGGATCACAGAAGCTGTTTCCATCTCTGTAACCGCCTTATTACCGTTATTACTATTCCCAATTCTAAAGGTAATGCCCATGGAAGAGGTGGGAGCTAACTACGGCAGCCCGATTGTATTTTTGTTCTTTGGAGGGTTTGTAATGGCCCTTGCCTTGGAAAAAGTTAATCTACACAAACGAATTGCCCTTACCATTATTAAAATTACGGGCACTACCCCCAACAAAGTGGTCCTCGGTTTTATGATAGCTACCGCGGTTTTAAGTATGTGGATAAGCAACACCGCAAGTACAGTGGTCATGTTACCTATAGCCATGTCGGTGATTCAATTACTGGTAAACGATACCGATGGCTTTACAAAACGTGACCGCAACTTTGCACTAAGCGTTATGCTCGGCATCGCATTTTCAGCAAATGCCGGAGGCATTGCCACGGTCATCGGCACACCCCCAAATTCTGTTCTTATAGGTTTATTGGAAAATGAATACAACATAGAAATCTCTTTTCTAAAATGGATGATCATTGGCCTCCCCTTCTCTATTATAATGGTATCGATCTGTTATTTAGCTCTTGTAAAATTGATGTACCCCAATAAAGGCCTCGAATTTAACGCCTCAAAATCCATCATAGACAATGAACTACAAAAATTAGGACCTATAACCAGAAAAGAAAAAATGGTGTTGGTCATTTTTGGCATCACCACGTTCTTATGGATATTTAGAACCGTAATCAATTCTATCGTTCCTAACTTAGGGATATCGGACGCCATGATCAGTATTTTTGCCGCCTTAGCATTGTTTACTATCCCCTTCAACGTTAAAAAGGGCCTTTTTATACTAGATTGGCGAGATACCCAAAAACTGGCTTGGGGCATTCTTGTGTTATTCGGTGGCGGTTTGGCCCTGGCAAAAGGAATGTCGGTTACCGGCATCGTAGACCTTGTTGCCTCTGCGATAGCGGAAAGTGAAATAAGCATCCTTTTTACGGCGAGCCTATTAATATTTCTAATGCTCTTTATGACCGAGCTTATGAGCAATGTTGCCTTGGTAGCCGTATTGGCTCCTGTGGTTGCCGGTATAGCGCTGGGATTGGGGCTCCCGATCGAACATCTGCTCATTCCCATAACCATGGCAAGCAGCTGTGCTTTCATGTTGCCCATGGCCACCCCGCCAAACGCCATTGTTTTTGCCAGTGGATATATTAAGGTTTACGAAATGGCCAAAGTCGGTTTTTTGTTAAACATTATTGCTATTATCTTATTGATCGGACTATTTCAATTTGTACTCCCTTTGCTATTTTAATATTACTACAAAAAAATAAGGTCCTTGCACATGCAAGGACCCTACAATTAACTAATTCAGGAATAAAAATGATATTTCCCCTTTAATGGACTGTATAAAAAGTAAAATGTTACAAGTTATGCTTATGATTTCGTTAACAATACCTTAAATTAATTTTTCAGTACTTTGAAATTTAGCAAACTCAGCAAACTATTCAAAAAAAATGATTAAAAAATCACTATTTCAATTACTAATTTTATTTTTTGTTCTCAACTACCAAACTTCTGAGGCACAAATATTTAAAAAGAAAAAAAGTAAAACAGAGAACACCTCTGAAAAACCGAGCAAAGGAAAAATACAACCTTACGACAAGGTCATTACCAAAGATGCTAAGACAGACAAAGGGCTCTTTGATGTGCATGTAGTAGAGGACAAACATTATTACGAAATACCCGACTCTCTCTTTAACAGAGAAATGTTAATGGTGAGCCGCATTTCTAAAACGGCCTCTAAAATTGGTTTTGGCGGAGGCAAAATAAATACCCAGGTACTACGCTGGGAAAAGAAAGACAAAAAGGTATTACTACGGGTCGTATCACACGACGTAGTAGCTGCAGATTCACTTCCCGTACACGAAGCTGTGGTAAACTCTAATTTTGAGCCTGTTCTATATACCTTTGACATAAAAGCTTTCAAAAAAGATTCTTTAAACCCGGCTACGGTAATAGCGGTAGATGACATTTTTACCAAGGACACCAAAGCTCTTGGCCTACCGGAGTCTTACAGAAAAAGATATAAGGTTTCCCGTTTAGACGATAGTAGAAGTTTTATAGAAAGCTTAAAAAGTTACCCCTTAAACCTAGAGGCCAGACATGTTAAGACTTATTTCGCCAGTGCACCGCCAAGCAATGGAAGTTTGGGTTCTATCTCTGTAGAAATAAACAATTCAATGGTATTACTACCAAAAGAACCCATGAAAAGAAGGTATTTTGACCGTCGTGTCGGCTGGTTCGCCAGAGGACAGGTAGACTATGGCCTAGATGCCCAAGAAAGTAAGACAGTAACCTTTTTGGATCGATGGAGACTTGAGGTAAAAGACGAAGACTTGGAAAAATTTAAAAACGGGGAACTTGTAGAACCTAAAAAACAAATTGTATATTATATAGATAGGGCCACTCCAAAGCAATGGGTTCCTTACATTAAACAAGGTATCGAAGATTGGCAAGTTGCCTTTGAGGCCGCCGGTTTTAAAAATGCCATTATAGCAAAAGACCCCCCAACCCCTGAAGAAGATCCTGATTGGTCTCCCGAAGATGTAAGATACTCAGTAGTAAGATACCTAGCATCTCCTATTCCAAATGCGAACGGACCACACGTAAGCGACCCTCGAAGTGGTGAAATTTTAGAATCTGATATAAATTGGTACCACAATGTAATGACGCTACTCAGAAACTGGTACTTTGTACAGACCGCAGCCATAAACCCAGCCGCACGTAGTGTTGAGTTCGATGAAGAGGTAATGGGACGTTTAATACGATTTGTTTCTTCTCATGAAGTAGGCCACACACTAGGCCTTCCCCACAATATGGGAAGCAGTGTCGCCTACCCTGTAGATTCACTAAGGTCGGCTACTTTTACAAAAAAATACGGAACGGCACCATCTATAATGGATTATGCACGTTTTAACTATGTAGCTCAACCTGGAGACGAAGGTGTTGCCTTAATGCCAGGAATCGGGGTGTACGACAAATATGCTATTAAATGGGGATACAGACCTATTTTAGACAAAGATGCCAAAGAAGAAAAACCTATTTTGGATAGCTGGATACTTGAACATGCGGGAGATCCCCTATATCGTTTTGGCCATCAACAAGTAGGAGATATCGTAGACCCCAGCTCACAAACCGAAGACCTTGGCGACGATGCGGTAAAAGCAAGTGAATATGGTATTGCCAACTTAAAGCGTATTGTTCCCAATTTAATTGAATGGACAAAAGAAGACGGTAAAAATTACGATGACCTTGAAACCTTATACGGACAAGTAATTTCTCAGTTTAACAGGTACATGGGACACGTATCCAACAACATTGGAGGGGTCTATGAACACCACAAAACCTATGATCAAGAAGGAGACGTTTACACTCATGTACCTGAAGACCACCAGACCAATTGCATGGCATTCTTACAAGAACAATTGTTCAAGACCCCAGAATGGCTATTAGATCCAGAAATATTCGGAAAAACTCAATATTCAGGATTCGTAGAGCGCATACGAGGCATACAGGTTCGTACATTGAACAATATTCTTAGTCTAGGTAAAATGGCTCGTCTAATCGAAAATGAAGCTTTAAACGGTAAAGAAGCCTATAGCTTAATAGAAATGATGGACGATTTGAGAAAAGGCATCTGGTCCGAGCTTTCTTCAGGTAAAAAAATAGACACCTATAGGAGAAACCTCCAAAAGGCACATATAGACCGCTTGGCCTATTTAATGACAGCTGAAAATCAGTCTAAAAAACCTGACTTTGGTGGATATCAAAAATCTACAGCTGTAAACACAAGTCAGTCAGATATTAGATCTATCGCTAGGGCCGAACTGAACATCATTAAAAGAAATGTAAGAAATGCCATAGGCAGAACCTCTGATCGTATGAGCAAATATCATTTACAAGATGTTGAAGAGAGAATAGATATGATTTTAGAGCCAAAATAAAGCTCTATATGTATCGAGTAGCTATAAAAACAGCCTAAAGGCAAATACCTAAAATCTGTTCACCACATTTTAAGGCATTTTGCCATCAAAAAAAGCCCATTTTACAACAATGGGCTTTTTTTATATAATATCTTTTCATAGTTTAGAATCAACAAAAACCCCCAACAACCATGAACAACAAAATAAAAAGTCTTATTTACCTAGGCTGCTTTATGTTAGCAGCGGTTACTTATCATTTAGAGACCGGAGCTTCCAATAACGAAGAACCTAAAAAGAATAAAGAAGTAGCTCAGGCAGACATTGTAATACAACCTTTTACAGAGCATTTAACTGCCGAAGAGGTACAATAAAAACCTTTACACAAGTCTAAAAAAAAAGCATGGCCCATCGCCATGCTTTTTCTTTTTGACCATATTTACCAAACAGTTAAAATACTATTAAAAGAATACCCTTATTTAAACCTTTCCCCAAAGAGACCGTCCTACTTACGAAACCCATAAAAATTATAACGATGAAAAAATTAATAATGATCGCCGTTCTATTAACAGGTATGACGGCAATGGCACAACGACACGATATGAAAGAAGGTAGAAAATCAGCAAAAGATCTAACCGCTGAACAGATAGCTACCCTTCAGACAAAAAGAATGACCTTGGCGCTGGACCTTACCGATGCACAACAAGCAAAAATGAAAACATTGTTGACTAAAGATGCAGAAGAAAGAAAAGCAAAAATGGAAGAACTCAAGGCTAAAAGAAAAAATGATGAAAAATTGACCGCAGAGGAAAAGTATGCCATGCAAAACGAGCGCCTTGACAAGCAGATTGCACATAAAAAAGCTATAAAATCTATCTTATCCGACGAGCAATATGCCAAATGGGAAAAAATGCAGAAAAGGAGAGGAATGGACAAAAAAGAAAAAAAGAAACGAGGTAGAGAAGCTAGAAAATAAGGTTAATTGTTTAGTGATTGTTTGAAAAAGGCCCTGCAACAAAAATGCAGGGCCTTTTTTTAGTTAAAAAAATGTTCTTTAAGACGATGCCTCACATCATATGACCGTGTAAGAAACGAATATAAAACACCCCAAAAGCATTGGTATTTTTACAAGTCCAATTCCTCAACGGCCGCAATCGTCTTATCTAGATCCTGATACGATAGTGCATCGTTCAAAAAATAACTTTCAAAAGCAGAAGGGGGAAGATATATCCCTTTGTCCAACATTCCATGAAAGTATTTTTTAAAGGTTTCATTGTTTCCTTTTGCAGATGAAGCAAAGTCTACGACAGGCTCATCGGTAAAGTGAACAGAAATCATACTTCCGAAACGGTTGATCTGGTAGGGCACATTCTTATTATTTAAAGCTTGCGACAGACCATCGTGTAAATATTCCGTTTTTTTCTGAAGGCTATCAAATACTTCGGGCTTATTGTTCAACTCGGTCAACATGGCCAAACCTGCACTCATCGCCAAAGGGTTTCCACTTAAGGTACCCGCTTGGTATACGGGCCCGTCGGGAGCCAGATGATTCATAATATCCTCTTTGGCGGCAAAGGCCCCTACAGGTAACCCACCTCCAATTACTTTACCAAAGGTTACAATGTCGGCATCGATTCCCAAAGCTTCTTGCGCTCCTCCTTTACCCAATCTAAAACCGGTCATGACCTCGTCAAAAATGAGTAGAATATCGTTTTTGGTACAAAGCTCCCTTAATCCGTGCATAAACTCATCGGTAGGTACGATACAACCCATATTACCGGCTATCGGCTCTATGATCACAGCCGCAATCTCACCTGCATTCGCCGATACCAACTTGGCTACACTCTCTAAGTTATTATAATCCGCCAACAAGGTATCTTTTGCAGTACCCTGGGTAACTCCAGGACTATTGGGACTTCCAAAAGTAACTGCCCCACTACCTGCCTGTATCAAAAAAGAATCTGAATGGCCATGGTAACAACCTGCAAATTTTATGATCTTATCTTTTCCCGTATAACCCCTAGCCAATCTAACGGCACTCATACAAGCCTCTGTACCACTATTTACAAAACGGATCTTGTCTATATTAGGCACCATAGAAACTGCCAACCTCGCCAAATCGGTCTCAATTTCGGTCGGCATACCAAAAGAGGTTCCTTTCTGTGCTTTTTCTATGATGGCAGAAATTACAGGTTCATAAGCATGCCCCAGGATCAATGGCCCCCATGAAGCAATATAATCTATTAGCTTATTACCGTCTTCATCATACAAATAGGCGCCTTTGGCCTCTTTTACAAAAATCGGATCACCACCTACCGCTTTAAAAGCTCTAACAGGTGAATTTACCCCACCGGGCAAATACTTTTTTGCGTCTGCGAACAACGCACTACTTCTCTTATAAATCATCTACTTATTAGTTTACGGAGGTGGTCTTCACCAATAGCTTTTGACCAACGGAAAGTCCGGAATCCCTTAAATTGTTCATACGCATAAGTTCATCTACCGACACATAATAACGTTTAGACAAAGAATAAAGGGTATCTCCTTTTTTAACTATATGAACGGCATGGGCTTCCGTATTTTTACTTGGACTTTTTTGATAAGCAATTTTAGCGCCCCCCTTATCATATTTGTACAACTGATATTTTTCTATCAGATAAATCAATTTTTGAGGATATTTCTTATCGGTCGCATAACCTGCTTTTCGCAAGCCATGGGCCCATTTTTTATAATCGGTCACCCTATAATCGAACAAAAAGGCATACCTACTTCTAGTTGTTAAAAACAGACTATGATCCCTAAAAGAATACATAGGATGATTATATTTTCTGAAACATTCCCCTTTGGCATCATCATCATGAAAGTCATAATCGCCCTCCCATCCGGTATGGCATTTGATACCAAAATGGTTATTGGTCTTCAGGGCCAACTCCCCTTTTCCGTATCCGCTCTCCAATAAACCTTGGGCCAAGGTAATACTCGCAGGTATCCCATAGGTCTCCATTTCTAACTGGGCTATTTCAGAAAAAGTATCTATGTACTCCGAAACAGTTTCTATCTTAAAACGCACAAACTTACCCGAATCCTCTGGAAGTGAAGTATCTACATTGTTTTTATCACTTATTTTATGGTGACCGGATCTTGACTTACTGCGTTCGGAAAGCACATTTTTGGTACGAAGATTATCGGAATAGGCTTTTTTGGATTTACACCCTACTGCCAGCACCGTTAATACCAATAGTGTTAAAAGTTTATTTTTCATATATCCAACAAAGGTAATTTTTTCTTTTGCAATACAGAATTCATGCCAATAACTCCCTGTAAGCCACCCGTATGTATCGCTAAAATTTTTGTTCTCGGAACAAAATTATCATTCTTAATCATATCCAACAACCCATACATCATTTTTCCTGTATAAACGGGATCTAGCGGAATTTCTGTTTCTTTTTTAAAGGTATTTATAAAGGTGACCAATTTTTCATCGACCTTGCCGTATCCTCCAAAATGATATTCGTGTATCAAATCCCAATTCGCCCTTTGCGTCATTTTTTCTATTTCGGCACGAAGAAAATCTCCCTTTAATGCCGAAAAGCCCAGTACCTTCTGCCCATGTGTTAAAGAGTTGCTTAATCCGGATATAGTTCCCCCAGTGCCCACACAAACAGTTACAAAATCAAATTCCTCGTCTCCTTGCTTTAAAATTTCCTCACAGCCCTGTATCGCCAATGGGTTGGTACCCCCTTCGGGCACTAAATAAAATTCACCGAATTCTTCCCTTAATCCCTTCAAGAGTTCCCTATCTGATTTATTACGATAGAGCTCCCTGCTTATAAATTTAAACCGCATATTGTTTTCAGCGGCAAATTTCAAAGTAGGGTTCTTATGCCACTTTTGCTTCAGCTCTTCTCCCCGGATTACACCGATAGCCTTTAGGCCGTTGTTCTTGGCCGCTACCGATGCTGCCGAAATATGGTTGGAATATGCACCCCCAAAGGTCAACAAGGTATCATGGCCTTGAGCTATCGCTTCCTTTAAATTATACTTTAATTTTCGGTATTTGTTTCCAGAAATGTGAGGGTGCAACAAATCTTCCCTTTTAACAGCAAGGGTTATCTGCTTTTCCTTTAAAAGGGAAAGGTCTAGGAATTGATTATCACTTTGCAAACAGATCTATTTACTACTGCAAAAGTATTTAATAAAGCTAAAAGGCCTGCGATAATCCAAATAATCCTCAAAATGTTCATTTGCATAAGCCTCTTGCTCAAAACTTAGGTTCTGATAGGCCTTATATGTATCTAAGTACCAAATAGACCTTATTAACCACTCTGTCAGATATAGTATGTAAAATGGCACAATGAGAAGTTCTTGCTGCTGTCTTAAATGAATTTTTTCATGGTTAATGAGTTCCTTATCGAACTTAAGGGTATGATTTTTTATAAAAATGAAAGGCCAAAGGGACAACCCTACATAGTTTTTATAAAAAAAATGTTTGAACACCAATATCATAGACAACTCTATTCTAGTCTTCTACAAAGATAAATGTTAAAAACACCTATTAAAAAGATACTGGATTTTATTGCCAACAAAACCGACCAACGTCTCAAATATGTCAAAATACCGTTAAACATTGGTCTAAAAAAGGATGTTTTATTGGGTTATCAACATAAAAAAGTAATTTTAAGTATTATAAATCTCAATTGAAACATACAGAACCCATATTATTAGAATGAAAAATATACTCCCTATTGAAGAAGGAGATTTTTACTGGTCAGAGGATGGATACCGGGTTTTCACAGAACAGTACCATCTAAAAAGAGGATACTGTTGCGAAAGTGGTTGCAAACATTGCCCCTATGGCTACGACCCAAAGACCAACAGCCAATAACAAAGGGATTCGGCATGATTTTTGAGGCTTTTTAACTGGAGAAAAATTCTTTAACGTAAAAATAGTATTATGAAAAACTTTAAATTTCTGGTCCTGCCAATGCTAGCCGTTTTTATGCTCGGCTCCTGTTCTTCTATACAGGTTCTTTCCGATTATGACCAACAAACTGACTTTAACGGGTATAAATCTTACGCGTTCTATAAAACTGGAATAGACAAAGCGCAAATTTCGGATTTGGATAAAAAGCGTATTCTTAGGGCCATAGAGGCCGAAATGCAGTCTAGGGGATTTGTAAAGTCGGAGAACCCTGATTTATTGGTCAGCATTTTTACAAAGGAACAGGAAAGAGTTGATATCTACAATAACAATTTTGGCTGGGGCGGCGCCTGGGGCTGGGGTTATAATCCATATGCCTGGGGTCCTGGTTGGGGCTGGGGCTGGGGAGGCAACAGCGTAAGCACCCGTACTCAAGGATCGCTTTATATAGATCTTATTGACACCAAGAGCAAAGAACTGGTATGGCAAGGAAAAGGCGAAGGCACCTTGGCCAACACCAATAATATAGAAAAGAAAGAACAACGCATTAAAGAATTTGTTTCTCAAATATTGGAACAATATCCGCCCAATGCAGTGGCCTTAAAATAAGGGCATATCCATTATAATACCGAAATCCGTTTGATCATACGACCAAACGGATTTTTTTTATAATAACGGAAAATGTTGACTCTTCTTAGCCTCATTTAACACAAAAGCACTCTTTACCGCCCCAATATTGGGCAATGAAGCAATTCTTGTTTTGGCAAAATGGTAATACGCATCAAGGTTCTTCACGGTTACCTTTAATAGAAAATCAAACTCACCACCTACCACATAACATTCGGTTACCTCATTGAACTTAGAGACATCTTCTAAAAATTCGTCCATTAAACTTCCTTTCTGGGCATCTAAAGAAACAAAACTGAAAACAGTTATACTCCGCTCTATTTTTGCCGTATCAAGTACCGCCTTATAACCCTTTATAAACCCTTCTTTCTCTAATCTTTTAATACGCTCATATACCGGGGTCTTTGTTAACCCCAACTGCCCTGCAATAGATTTTGCGCCCGATTTCGCATCTTCTTCCAGTATTTTTAAAATCTGCCGGTCAATATCATCCAAAGTGTACATACAATCTTTTCCTTTTAACTGCAGCAAAATTATATCAAAAAAGACTTATTCACTAACAATAACTCAAAAATCAGTAAAAAATACTGTTAACATATCATTATTAAAGCTTTTAAACTAAAAATATTATATTTAAGTATAAGTTTTTAATTCTAAATGAATTGACATTATGAGTTACGAGAGCAATCCAATTTTAGACAAACTTCCGAAGCATCTGAAGCAATACATTAAACCTCAGAACTACGAGGATTACACCCCTATTGATCAGGCCGTATGGCGTTACGTTATGAGGAAGAATGTTGATTATCTAAGTAAGGTTGCCCACAGTTCATATATTCAAGGATTGGCCAGAACAGGAATTTCTATAAACGACATACCTAATATGTATGGCATGAACCGTATCCTCAAAGACTTAGGATGGGCGGCCGTTGCCGTAGATGGTTTTATACCTCCTGCCGCCTTTATGGAGTTTCAGGCATACAATGTTCTG
The DNA here is from genome assembly GCF_018100785.1 of Maribacter sp. MMG018. Classification (GTDB taxonomy): domain Bacteria; phylum Bacteroidota; class Bacteroidia; order Flavobacteriales; family Flavobacteriaceae; genus Maribacter. The sequence continues at coordinate 43,880 of NZ_JAGJEC010000004.1, forward strand.
GTAATTGCGGCCGATATACGCCAATTGGAACATATAGAATACACTCCCGCACCCGATATTATACATGAAAGCGCCGGCCACGCACCAATTATAGCTAACCCCGAATATGCCGCTTATTTAAGAAGGTTTGGAGAAATTGGAAGTAAAGCCGTTTCCAACGCTAAAGATTTTGAACTATACCAAGCGGTAAGACATTTATCTATCATAAAAGAAGCCAAAGGCACTTCTGCCGAAACTATTGCTGAAGCTGAAAAAAAAGTAGAAGAACTACAACAGAACATGGGTGAACCCAGTGAAATGGCCTTGATAAGAAACCTACATTGGTGGACCGTGGAATATGGCCTAATCGGCCCTTTGGACGCCCCAAAGATTTATGGTGCAGGATTACTCTCCAGTATTGGGGAAAGCACCTGGTGCATGACGGACGCCGTACAGAAAGTACCCTATTCCATAGAAGCGGCAAAAACCTCTTTTGACATTACCAAGCCGCAACCTCAGCTATTCGTTACACCCGACTTTGCCTTTTTAAGTCAAGTTCTAGAAGATTTCGCCAATACCATGGCTCTTCGCACCGGAGGGTTGAGCGGTATTCAAAAACTTATAGATTCAAAAGACCTAGGGACCATAGAACTAAGTACCGGACTTCAGGTATCTGGAAATTTTGAATACGTAATTGCACATGAAGGCAACCCCATATATTTTCAAACAAGCGGTAAATCCGCTTTGGCCTACAGAGAGAAAGAATTGGTAGGCCAAGACACTAAACAGCACAGATCCGGCTTTGGATCTCCTTTAGGGCGGTTAAAGGGAATTAATCTGGCCATAGAGAATATGAGCCCAAGAGATTTAAAAGCCTATGACCTGTACGAAGGAAATACCGTTTCTTTAGATTTTGAAGGCGGTATCAAGGTAACTGGAAAAATAATTACCGGAACCAGAAACCTTCAAGGTAAGATTATGCTTATCACTTTAGAAAACTGTAAGGTCACCCACAATGGTAAGGTATTGTTCGAATCTAACGACGAACTATACAATATGGCGATCGGCGAACATATCGTATCTGCTTTCAACGGTCCTGCAGATCTAAACAGCTTTGACCTTATGGATCACGAGCTCACCAAAACAATTACCGACCCAACAAACTCAAAACAAAGTGAACTTGCCCATCTTTACCAACAGATAAGGGACTATAGAGAGGGAAAAAACACGACCATTTCGCGTAACAAGGTATTTAAAGAAGTTAAATCGAAATACCCAAACGACTGGTTATTACCCGTGGAGCTTTACGAATTGGCCATTACCAATAACGACATTCAATTTGCGGAAGAAATAAAAAACCATCTAGAGAACATTAAGTTGGACAATCCTAAGGTGGGCCATTTAATCGATGATGGTATTGCTCTTACGAACAGTAATTTGGCAACTAGGGCAACATAGTAAAGTCTTCGGTAGTTTCTATTGGGGTGCCTTCAAAAGAAAGGCGCCACCCTAAACTATTGGTCAGTATATAAAACTTGTGCAACTCGCTCAAAAGTCTATTCTGGGCGTTCGTTTTTAATGAAGAAGCCTCTACCTTTTGCAACAATGAAGCCCTTACATTTCTTTTTATAGTATTATAATCGCCCGCACTAAAAGGATTTAGGTAATCTGCGGTAACATCGTAATACTCAAAATCTGGATTCAATTTAATTTCTGACTCAGGTATACTTTTTATTATCAACGTTTTTGAAGCCTCATCAATATCAAACTCAACCTTACTTAAATCATAAGAGACCGTCACATCTGCATTAACCACCACCAAAGCCTTCTTGTCTGCCGTCAACAATGGGCCAAACAATTCTTTCGAATCTTTATAGTTGTATACCTCCGCAAAATGCCCCTCGGTAACCACAAGCTTAGACACATTTTCAATTTGCTGTTGTATAAGCATAGAATCTTCTTTCAGAATAGCCTTTGAACCTTTCTCATCCATACATGAACGAAAAATGAACACACCCGCCAATGTTATTATAACCCCGGCAACAAATCTTCTCATAAAGAACGGTTATCAAAATTCATAAATGGATACTCTTTCTTAAGGTAATCAATTTTTTGATCAAGCGAGTTTATGAATTTTCGATGTGCTTCTGAATTAGGATTAAAAGCCCTGTGTTGTAATCCTTTTTCAACCTCAGCCACCTTTTTCATGGTCTCTTCCACGGTATCGGATATCCACATACCCTTGAACTTTTCCCAAATATAATCTATGGCCACCTCGTTCGGATGCACCATATCCTTTGTATAAAAGCGATAATCGCGCAACTCGTCCATCATAATTTCATAGGAAGGAAAATATTGAGTATTGTTCGATTGCCCCACCACCTCATGTACCGCACTAATTAAATGCGCCTTACTACATTGGTTCTCCACAAAACCGTCCTTTAAGTGACGTACCGGAGAAACCGTAAAAACAAAATTAACGGTTGGGTTTATGGCCGAAACCTCATTTACAATAGAACGAAGCGATCTCGTAACATCGGCTACCGTCAACAAACTCTTTTGAAACCGCTTCTGGGGTACTTTATGGCAGTTTGCCACTACGCCCTCCGTTTCTTTATCCACATACACCCATGCGGTCCCCAGGGTGATGATTATATGTGAGGCCTGCCGAAGCCATTTACCCATCGATTCAAGCGCTCCGTTCAAGCTATTTAAAAGGTCTTCTTTAGAAACAGCACTTAAATGGGAGTGCGCATCAAAACAGTGCCATTGTTCGTTCAAATAAAAAATATCGGCTTCGGTATATGTATAACCCTCTATCGCTTTTAAAATTAAATTCTTAATGGATATAGGGTGAAACAAGATTCCGAAGGGATTTTGTTCCGTTTGAAATTGATGATAGTTAAGTTTACCTCCAATATTTTCAGAAAAACAAGACCCCAACAACAAGATTCGACTGGCATAGTCGATCTGCCGCTCCGGTTTTGATAACGGTACTTGGGTCTGAAGTTTCATATATATCTATTACTTTCCTATTGAACGTATCCGCATTTAGTACCGAAATTCAATTGTTTCGGACACCTAAACCAAATACTCCTTTACTTTCGCCAAGGCCTCTTCTATACCTTCGGGTCTTTTACCTCCTGCAGTGGCAAAGAAAGGCTGTCCGCCACCACCACCTTGAATGAATTTTCCAAGTTCACGAACAATATTACCGGCATTTAATTGCTTGGCAGCTACCAACTCTTTTGATATATAGCAAGAAAGCAAAGCTTTACCATTCTGTTCGGTACCGAACAACAGAAACATATCATCGTTGTTCTGCCCCATTTCAAAAGATAGGTCTTTGATTCCGGCAGCATCCAGATCCAACTTTTTTGCCAAGAAACGGACCCCGTTAACTTCTTGCAGTTCTTTCAACAAATCGACCTTAAGGTTCTTCGCCTTGTCCTTCAACAATGCCGAAACCTGTTTTTTCAGTTGTGCATTTTCCTCCTGTAAACTGTTTACGGCCTTTAGGGCATCTTGAGGGTTGCCCAAAACTCCTTTTATTTCATTTAAAAACTTCTCGTTCTCAAGATAAAATCCTTTTACAGCATCACTGGTGATTGCCTCTATTCTTCGTATGCCAGCGGCAACCGCCCCTTCAGACACTATTTTAAAATGCCAAATATCACCCGTGTTCTTTACATGGGTACCACCACACAGTTCTACAGATTTACCGAATTTTATCGTTCTAACGGTATCTCCGTACTTTTCCCCAAACAAGGCCATTGCCCCAGCTTCCAATGCATCTTTCATTGGAACGTTCCTCTCTTCCTGTAAAGGCAACTGCCCTTCGATTCTTGCATTTACAAACCTTTCTACCTGGTCTAGTTCCTCTTTGGTCATTTTTGCAAAGTGCGAGAAATCGAACCGTAAATATTTAGAATGCACGGCAGACCCCTTTTGTTCTACATGGGTCCCCAATATTTCGCGCAAGGCTTGGTGCAATAGATGTGTTGCGGTATGGTTGGCCTCAGTTCTATGCCTTTGTTTTGCATCTACCACCGCTTTAAAAGTGCCTTCTAACTTTTTTGGCAACGTTTTGGCAAAATGAACAATTTCATTATTCTCACGCTTGGTGTCTATGATATACACCACATCTCCGTTTGATGCCTCTAAGTACCCTTTATCACCTACTTGTCCGCCCCCTTCTGCGTAGAAGGGCGTTAAATTAAACACCAATTGATATTGTTCTCCTTGTTTTTTAGAGACTATTTTCCTGTATTTTACAATTTTTACATCGGTCTGTAATAAATCATAGCCTACAAACTCTTGTTCGGTATCAAACTGTAATACCGTCCAATCGCCCTTTGATATTTCAGAGGCAGACTTAGACCTGCTCTTCTGTTTTTGCATGGCCGCATTAAAACCGTCCTCATCCAACTCATATCCTTTTTCACTTAAAATAAGTGCCGTTAGATCTATAGGAAACCCAAAAGTATCATAGAGTTCAAATGCCTTGGCCCCATCTACTATTTTGTTTTTTGTGCTCTTTATGATCGTATCCAACAAGACCAAGCCCTGGTCTAGGGTTTTAAGAAAACTATGTTCCTCTTCCTTGATCACATTCTCTATCAACTGTTTTTGATCGGCAAGTTCAGGGTAGGCTTCGCCCATTGTATGGGTTAAAACTTTCACCAACCTGTACATAAACGGTTCTTTGGTATTCAAGAACGTGAAACCGTACCGAACGGCGCGTCGGAGAATTCTTCTTATAACATATCCCGCACCATTGTTGCTCGGTAATTGCCCGTCCGCTATAGAAAAAGATACCGCTCTTATATGATCTGCAATAACACGAATCGCAATATCTACCTCCTCATTCTTCCCGTACCCAGAATTTGTAATCGTCTCTATTTCGCGTATCAAGGGAGTAAAGACATCTGTATCGTAATTGGATTTCACATTTTGCAACACCATGCACAAACGTTCAAACCCCATACCCGTATCTACATGTTTGGCCGGCAGATTCTCTAAAGAACCATCCGCTTTTCTGTTGTATTGCATAAATACCAGGTTCCAGATCTCCACCACCAAAGGATGGTCTTGGTTTACCAAACTGGCACCGGGAATTTTTTTCTTCTCCTCTTCCGACCGTATATCTACATGGATCTCTGAACAAGGCCCGCAAGGCCCCTGATCTCCCATTTCCCAAAAATTGTCTTTTTTATTGCCCATGAGAATCCTGTCCTCGGGTACAATTTTACTCCAGATAGCATATGCCTCATGGTCTTTATCCAGTTTATCGGCATCATCACTACCTTCAAAAACCGAAACGTACAGGCTTTCCTTATCAATTTTAAAAACCTCTGTTAACAGTTCCCAGGCCCAAGAAATGGCCTCTTCCTTGAAGTAATCGCCAAAACTCCAGTTCCCCAACATTTCGAACATGGTATGATGATAGGTATCTTTTCCTACCTCTTCCAAATCGTTGTGCTTGCCACTTACCCTTAGGCACTTCTGCGTATCGACCACTCTAGAACTTTTTGGCTCATTGATTCCCAAGAAAAATTCTTTGAACTGGTTCATTCCCGCATTGGTAAAAAGTAATGTAGGGTCGTCTTTTATCACCATGGGTGCCGAAGGCACTATTTTATGTTTCTTACCTTCAAAAAATGTTAAGAACTGCTTTCTTATTTCCTTGGAATTCATCTAAAATGCTAAGCTTTTACAAATTTTAACTGTTTATAGAAAACAATTTTTATATTTGTTTGTTTTGTTAAAATAAACAACAAAAATAGGATAAAATCCCTTCATGTCTAAAGTTAAGTACTATTACGATCCGGATACACTTTCTTATCGAAAGATAGAACCCGAAAAATCTAAGCGTTATAGAAATATTGCTTTTTTCTTTTTGGGGTCTTTTCTATTTGGTCTTTTAGGTCTTATACTGCTCTTGAATACCAGTATCATCAACACTCCAAGAGAATTATCCCTACAACGGGAAGTCAGGAATTACGAACTTCAATTTGAGCTTCTTAATAAAAAAATGGAGCAGATAGAGGAAGTACTGGCCAATATCGAGGATAGGGACAATAACATATATAGACTTTATTTTGAAGCGAATCCCATACCTGAAGAACAGCGGCGTGCCGGTTTTGGTGGTATAAATCGATATAAATCGCTGGAAGGTTTCAACAACTCAGAAATGGTGATAGCCACCACCAAAAGGTTGGATATTATCAAAAAACAACTGGCCATACAATCCAAATCTCTGGATGAAATCACAAAATTGGCAGAGGAAAAAGAAAAATTATTAGCGGCCATACCGGCTATACAACCTGTAAACAACGAAGACTTAACACGAATGGCATCGGGTTATGGATGGCGAACAGATCCTTTTACCAAAGTTAGAAAGAAACATTGGGGCATGGACTTTACCGCCCCCAAAGGCACACCGATCTATGCTTCTGGAGACGGTGTCGTCGTCAGAGCTGACAATAACTCTTCTGGTTACGGTAAACATATACGCATAGATCACGGCTATGGCTATTTAAGCCTGTATGCCCATATGAGCCGATATAACGTTAAAAAAGGACAGAAGGTAAAACGTGGAGACCTTATTGGGTTCGTAGGAAATACCGGCCGTTCGCAAGGCCCCCATGTACACTACGAAGTGTGGAAAGACGGCCAAAGAATCAATCCAATAAATTTCTATTATGGCAGTTTGTCTCCCGAAGAGTACGAGAACATGCTTAAATATGCCAATCAAGAAAATCAATCTTTGGATTAATGCAAGTAGAACTTCCCGAAAAAAGATATTATGGTATTGGCGAAGTGGCCCGCGCTTTTGGGGTGAACACTTCTCTGATAAGGTTTTGGGAAAAAGAATTTGATGTTCTTCAACCTAAAAAAAATGCAAAGGGAAATAGAAAATTTACTCCCCAAGACATCAAAAACCTTCAATTGATCTTTCATTTGGTCAAGGAAAGAGGCTTTACTTTAGAAGGTGCAAAAACACATCTTAAAGAAGAAAAACAAAAGACACTTTCCAATTTTGAAATCATACAAAAATTAGAACGCGTAAAAACAGAATTGATAAAAATAAAGAATCAACTATAAACAAACACTACCATGAAAAAAGGATTAATCGCACTAATAGTCGTAGCTGTCGTAGCATTTGGGCTCTATCAATGGGGCGTGGGCTTTAACAACAAGGCAATTGAGCTGAAAGAGACATCTACCAAAACTTGGGCCAATGTAGAAAGTGCCTATCAGAGAAGAAATGACCTGATCGGTAATTTAGTGAAAACCGTACAGGGTGCCGCTGATTTTGAAAGAGGTACTTTAACAGATGTTATTGAGGCCCGTGCAAAAGCGACCTCTATAAGTATTGACCCCACCAACATTACCCCAGAACAATTGACACAGTTCAACCAAGCACAAAGTGGACTTAGCGGGGCCTTAAGTAAATTATTGGTCACTGTAGAGCGTTACCCCGACCTAAAGGCCAACCAGAATTTTTTAGAGTTGCAATCACAATTGGAAGGAACGGAAAACAGGATAAACGTAGCTAGAGATCGTTTTAACGCTACCGTTGAACCTTATAACCTTCATGTAAAGAAATTCCCGAATTCTATTTTAGCCGGAATTTTTGGTTTTGAAGAATTAGCCTATTTTAAATCGGAGGCCGGATCAGAACAAGCACCAGACGTAAACTTTGAATTTGATTGATAACCAATGTCTAAAGTTGAAGATTTCTTAACACAGGCCGAAGAGCAAGAAATTGTTGAAGCCATCATAGAGGCCGAAAAAAACACTTCGGGTGAAATTAGGGTGCATATTGAAGCACATACCCGATCCAATCATTTTGAACGTGCAAAAGAAATTTTCCATTTGCTTAAGATGGACAACACTAAGCAAAGTAACGGAGTACTGATCTATGTGGCCGTTAACGACCGTAAATTTGTTATCTGCGGAGACAAGGGAATAGACAATGTAGTACCTGAAAATTTTTGGGACACTACAAAGGATGCTATTCAACATAAATTCAAGGAAGGAAAATTTAAGGAAGGAATCATTGATGGCATTTTAATGGCCGGAAATGAGTTAAAAACGCATTTTCCTTGGCAAGCAAACGACACAAACGAATTAAGCAATGAGATATCTAAAGGCTAGTCTTAGCTTTTTACTTTTTTTTAGCTTTCTTCAGTTATGGAGCCAATTTGAGATACCCGAAAAGCCCCAAAAAGAAACCAGTGTCTATGATTATATAAACCTTTTACCCGCAGGGCAAAGAGTCTCTTTAGAACAAAAGCTCATTACATACTCAGATAGCACCTCTACCCAAATAGTTATTGCCATTATTGGTAGTACCGAGGGTGAGAACATCAACTATTTAGGAGCACAATGGGGGCATAAGTGGGGCATTGGACAAAGCGGAAAAGATAATGGGATATTGATACTATTAGCAAGAGATGACCGCCAAATCGCCATTAATACCGGTTATGGGGTCGAAGGCTCCTTAACAGATGCCATGTCGAAAAGAATCATTGAAAACATTATTATTCCAGAATTTAAAAAAGGCGATTATTACAGCGGACTTAATCTAGGTGCAGATGCCATATTCAAGGTTCTAACCGGCGAATTTAAGGAAGACCGCACCTTTAACAACGGTAATAGCTCTCCTTTACCGGCCTTTCTTCCCTTTATCATATTTGCGATAATCCTAATTATATTGTGGAGCCGTAAGGATGGAAACAACAATGGCAGAGGTGGTGGTAAACGCGGTCTTAGTCCATGGGATGTAATCATCTTAAGCAACATGGGACGTAGCGGGTCATCTGGAGGTGGCTTCAGTGGAGGCAGCTTTGGCGGAGGTGGCTTTAGTGGCGGCTTTGGCGGAGGTGGTTTCGGTGGAGGCGGTGCCTCTGGTGGCTGGTAAAAGCCAACTTCCCAACAACAAAAAACAAAAAAGGGTCTTTTCTAAAGACCCTTTTCCATATCATAATTCCAATTATTTTTTTCGCATAAAAACCGTCATGGGTACCCCGGTAAAATTGTATTTCTCACGTATCTTGTTTTCTAGATAACGTTTATAGGGTTCTCTTACATACTGGGGCAGATTGCAAAAAAATGCAAACTGCGGATACGGTGTGGGCAATTGTGTACAGAACTTAATCTTTACATGTTTGCCTTTATATGCAGGCGGCGGATAGTTCTCAATTAACGGCAACATTACATCATTGAACTCTCGCGTCTTAATTTTCTTGCTTCTATTCTGGTATACTTCTACAGCTGTTTCAATAGCCTTGTAAATACGTTGTTTTGTCAATACCGATATAAATAAAACGGGAACATCGGTGAATGGCTCTATGGCCTTTTTAATACGTTGGGTATACTGTTTCATCGTGTTGGTCTCCTTATCCTCGACCAGGTCCCACTTGTTTACCAAGATCACTATACCCTTATTATTACGGGCAGCCAACCAAAAAATATTCTCTACCTGCCCATCAAAACCACGGGTAGCATCTAACAGTAACAAACAAACATCACAGTGCTCTATCGCCCTTACAGAACGCATTACAGAATAGAACTCCAAGTCTTCTTTTACCTTCGATTTTCTTCTGATACCTGCAGTATCTACCAAGTTAAACTCAAAACCGAACCTGTTATATCTGGTATCTATACTATCTCTTGTGGTTCCGGCAATATCGGTAACGATATAACGTTCTTCTCCGATCAGTGCATTTATAAAAGAGGATTTACCAGCATTGGGCCTACCCACTACGGCAAACCTAGGAAGATCACTTTCTTCCTCTTCTACATCAGGCAATTCTTTTACCAATGCATCTAACAACTCACCCGTTCCGCTACCGTTTATACTTGAAAGTGTGTAATATTCACCTAACCCCAAAGAATAGAATTCCACGGCATCTTCTTCTCGCATAGCGTTATCCACTTTGTTGATAGCCAAAAACACAGGTTTGTTGACCCTTCTTAAAAGTTTCGCCACATCCTCGTCCATCCCCGTAACCCCAGTTTCCACATCCACCATAAATATAATGGCATCGGCTTCTTGGATGGCCAATTCTACTTGCTTATCTATTTCTTTTTCGAAAACATCATCACTGCCCAGCACATAACCACCGGTATCGATTAGCGAAAATTCTTTTCCGTTCCAGTCGCTTTTACCATAGTGTCTATCTCTGGTAACGCCACTTACGGCATCAACAATAGCTTCCCTACGCTGAATTAATCGATTAAAAAATGTCGATTTTCCAACATTAGGTCTTCCAACAATGGCTACAATAGCTCCCATAGTTTATAATTTGGGTGCAAAGGTAACAATTAAAGAACTGATATAAATTAAGGTAAGATTATTATTGCCCTATATACAAAGGAATAACATTGTTTTCTTTCTTTCTTGCAGACATGTAAGGCTCCCCTATTTTTCGACTCCTAATCTTTTTTGCAGGAGCACCGAAAGCTAAAACATGACTATCAATATTACCTACCACCAAAGAACCGGCGCCTACGACGGTATGATTACCAATAGATATATCGTTTATCACATTTGAACCCAAACAAATTGCAGAGTATTGTCCTAAGATAAAATTACCTCCCGTACAGGTTTTAGGAGCAAGACTTGAGAAATGTTGCATGAAACCGTCATGCCCCAAAGAACAATTGGTATTCAAAATACAGAAATTACCGATTGTAGAGTTTGAATTAACAATTACACCCGCCATTATCACGGTACCTGCACCAATCTCCACATCCTTTCCAATTTCGGCACTGGGATGTACAGCTGTTATATAGATAAAATTTGGAGCTATTTTATTAATCCGTTCTACTACGGTATTACGCACCCAATTATCTCCTATGGCTACAATGCCACCATAAATATTGTGTTTATCGATAAGGTAAGGTAAATCAATTTCGCTGCCTAAAACAGTGTATCCATTCACTTTCGTCCCCTTCTTCTTGAATGAATCAATAAAACCTATGACTTTATATTTTCCTTCTTTTTCAATACAGTCTAATACAACACTGCCGTGACCTGAGGCTCCAAATATTACTACATTATGCATTTCATCGGGGTTTATGAGCATTTTGTCGATTATTTCAAAGATAGTCAAAGTTCTTACTCTTCAAAGGAAAAAGAACATTTTTTCAATAAAAATTGTAACCCATATAGAAAATGGAGACAGGTAGAAACAATATTTTCAATTCCCTAAATCCTCTCATAAGTCAATAAAAAACAGTACTAAAAAGAAATAAACAAACAAGAAAAAAGCAGAATCGATAAAAGGAAAATTATTCAAAAAACAGTAAAATCGCCAAACAACCTACTTATTGTACCCAAAGCGCTTTAATTGCCGACTGTCATTACGCCAATTTTTGTTCACTTTTACGTAGAGTTCTATATGTACCTGTTTGTCAAAAAACTTCTCTAAATCCTTTCGGGCCTCAACACCTACCTTCTTCAAAGCAGCACCTTTATGACCGATAATAATTCCTTTTTGACTATCTCTTTCCACCATGATCACAGAACGGATCCTTATGATCTTCTCGTCTTCTACAAACTCCTCCGTTTCTACCTCAACGGAATATGGAATCTCTTTTTTATAGTACAATAATATCTTCTCTCTAATAATCTCGTTCACAAAAAAGCGTTCGGGCTTATCGGTCAATTGATCTTTTGGATAATAAGGGGGCGATACCGGAAGTAATTCTAAAATACGTTCAAAGACACCTTTCACATTAAAATTCTGAAGTGCAGAAATAGGGTGAATCTCTACCGTCGGCAACTGATCTTGCCAGTACTGCACCTGCTCCTCCAATAATTCTTGACTGGCGCCATCAATCTTATTTAATAGTAACAGTACGGGAATCTTCGAATTTTTAACTTTTTCAAAGAACTTTTCGTCCTTTAGTGCCTTCTCTCCTATTTCTACCATATATAATAGTACATCGGCATCTTCAAAGGCGGATTTTACAAAATCCATCATCGAAGATTGAAGGTCATATGCGGGTTTTATGATTCCCGGAGTATCGGACAATACTACCTGAAAATCATCCCCGTTTACAATGCCCAAAATCCTATGCCTGGTCGTTTGTGCCTTTGAGGTAATAATGGAAAGCCGTTCTCCAACGAATGCATTCATTAGTGTAGACTTCCCCACATTGGGGTTACCTATAATATTTACAAAACCAGCTTTATGTTCTTTCATTCTTTAATTTTTCAAAATAAATTTTGGCAGCTACATTTACTTTTGGCGCCAGCAACAATACCGCAATCATATTAGGTATCACCATTAGGGCATACGACAGATCAATAAGGTTCTTTACCAAATCTAAGGATGCCACCGCTGCAAAAACAATCATTATCACAAAATAAACATTGTACAAACGACCTATTTTCGCATTGGTCAAAAAAGATAAACATTTAACCCCGTAATACGAATATGTAAACAGTGTGGAAAGTGCAAAAGCACTTACAATTACCATTAACAATTCATCTCCAAAACCGAACAACGTTTTTTGAAACGCATTCAAGGTCATTACTATTCCACTTCCATCCTCCAAATACGCACCACTTAAGATAATCACTACCGCGGTAAAGGTACAGACTAAAATGGTATCTATAAAAGGACCCAACATAGCGACCAGACCTTCACGTATCGGTTCATCGTTCTTTGATTGCCCATGATACATTGGTGCACTACCCAAACCAGCCTCATTGGAAAACATGGCCCTACGCACCCCTATGATGACCAAGCCCCAAAAACCTCCTGTTACGAGGGAGTTAAAATTCCAAGCTTCGGTAAGTATCAGTTTTAAGGACGGCAGCACCAATGATGCATTCATTACCATTACAACTATTACGGCCACTAAATAAACCATAACCATAAAAGGGACTATGGCCGTTGCTACCTTTGCTATTTTAGAAAGCCCCCCAAAAATCACAAAAGAACTTATGATGGCAAGTACAAAACCGACCGTTAATTTCCAGTTGTAATCGCTCATTTCAAAAATGGCCACCGAGGGATCAACAACACTCATGAAAGTTTCGGTAAATTGATTGGCCGTAAAGACTCCCAAAAAGCCAAAAAGCCCTGCCAAGGCAAAGAAAACAGCCAAAGGTTTATACTTTTTTCCCAATCCCTTTGTAATATAGAACATAGGCCCTCCTTGTAGTTTCCCTTCAGAATCCTCCCCCCTGAACATTATGGATAGGCTACAAGAATAAAATTTGATGCACATGCCAATAAAAGCTGTCATCCAAATCCAAAACACCACTCCGGGCCCACCATCATGAATGGCAATGGCGACACCGGATATATTCCCCAAACCGACGGTAGCGGCCACGGCTGCGGACAATGCCTGTAAAGAACTTACATCTCCCTTAGCGTTTTTATCATCGTATTTACCTCTGGTAATAGCTAGTGCATGTCTAAAATAACGATAGGGCATTAGCTTGGAATACGCCATCAAAAACAGTCCGCCACCAATTAGTAATACAAACATTGGCCATTCTGTCCCAGAAATTGCCTTGACCAAAAAATCATTGAATTGCTCCATATTTCGAAGGTAGATATTTAAAACGAAAATATCACTTTGCATAAAAACGGAGCTACTAAATACCCTTATTTATTTAATTAAAACATTTTCTTTAAAATCAAGCGTAGGGATATTTGGTTTTTATATTAAAACAATTGTATCTTTGTCGTCCACATCGCGGGATAGAGCAGTAGGTAGCTCGTCGGGCTCATAACCCGAAGGTCACTGGTTCGAGTCCAGTTCCCGCTACAAAGCTTAAAGTAAAGGTCCAGTTTTCACTGGACCTTTACTTTTTTTTATTTTTATAAATAATTATCAGTTTAACAAACACCTCATGTGTACCGTTGGATTGTGAACAAATCTCATTATCATAAGGCCTTTTTGAAACCATTATAAAGCAGTTCTATCCTGACATGCTTTCTCTACCAAACTTATTAGAAAGTTCGCCAAAAGTTGATTTTAAATAAAAGGTTAAAGATTAGGGTATAGTGTTTGAAATTTGGCCAATAATAAGTAATAAAAAATGTCTTGTTCTAATTTGATTGCCCTTGGCACTACCCTAGACACCCCTATTTTCTTTAAGACAAACCCTAAAACCTAACATTGACACCCCATACCACCCTATCGCCTAACCATGATAGTCTTTAAAAATGGATGATCAACCCTACCGCTTTATATACAAATTTATAATATTTGTGACTGTAAATGGTTTTATAACAAAAGCATGGATTGGTCTGCTTTTTTTGACAACCTACTCAAGATTTTTTTAATAACCAGAAAACTAAAACGGCATACTGTAGCCTTCCCTGAAAATAGGACAGTTTAAAATTCAGATTTTCTAACTTTAAATTTTAACTGGCACATAAAAAAAGTAAGTTTACCGAAAGCCAGATAGATCATAAAGCCACTGAAAGAGAATGAACGGGGCCGCAAGCTGTTTATCTGAATCATAATTAAAGTTATGACACTCAATGCATCAGAAGATGCTCCCGCCCAACTTTTAAACATATATATCCTTCTTTACCAATTGCTATTATTTTTTACTTCTGACCCCGATAATAAACTACCATATATATAATAACCAAAAGAATTTTCTAATTAAAATGAATAAGGACGGAATTTTCATCCCGTCCTTACCAAAAACAACTAACTCAACAATATTTCTTAATTATATGGCAACAAAGCCTTGCTGTACTTTTTATATATACTTATATTTTCACCTTGTTTTTTTTAAAAGAAAAAAGTTATTCAGTAAATTTTATGGAGTATAGATCAGCATCTTTCATATAAATACGCAACCGAACTGGTTTAGACGCTAACTTTTCTAATTTTCCATTCCATAAAACAGTTCTAGAAATTTCATTTCCTATCAAGGAACGTGACTCTTCCATAGTAAAGCCAGGAATAGCCCTACCATGTTCATCCTGCATCTCAAATTTAATTTCCCCCGCAGCCGAAGTAGAATAATTAACCTCTAACTTACTACCTGTAAATGTAAATAGTTTTGTCTCAAACTCCCCCCCGCTATAAGGAGCTGAAATTGAAGTAAAACCATCAATTCTAAGCGAATAACGATTGAGGTTTGCCGTAGGTTGGGCATAGTTTTGATTCACATATAAAGACATTTCTTCAGGGCTCGTCTGAACTACATTAAGCGCTGGATAGTTCGACCTAGAAACCCAATTATCAAGACCAATGCCGGGGTGGATAAATGCCTCCATAAACGTTCGTGTATATTCATTTCCTCCTCTTGAAGTCATAAAAAAAGCGTCTGAACAATCTTTAAAATATTTTGGATTTACATCAAACTCTTCAGCCTGTTCCTCTGTCAATACCTGACGCCCCGGCATAAAACGCCCCCCAATAGCAATATAAATATGGGGCGCCCTATAATAGGGACTAGTCTGATTGGTGTACAAATGTTCAAGAGGCGTGTCCCCAAAAGTCATTTGTTCAGGTTCAGACCAGTTAATAAAATCTGAAGAAGTAGTACGACTAATACTCCTAATTCCCGAATATCCTTCACCAGTCCAAGTTCTGAAATAACAAACATATTTTTTTTCCGATTCAGACCAGAATGCAACATTTTGCGAATCTAAAATACCCTTGGTAAAAACAGGTTTTTCTTGAATTTTTTCCCAATGAATACCATCAGGAGAGGCATAAGCAATAAGTCCACTAGTCAAAACACCTGTCAATGCTTTATACTTTTGATTTGGTTTTGCATTCGGATTTGTATCTAAAAATGGACTGAAGTTATGTGAAAGGGGAGCCGCATTTGCTAAGATTACATTATTATCTAAAGTTCCATCTATTTCAAATAATCTTAAATTGGGCTTTACCCAGTTAATACCATCTTTTGATTCCGCATAACAAGTAACTTCAGCATCATTACCATCATTACCAGCTTCACGTACACCACGATAAAATGCCTTATATGTATCTCCATCTTTTATGATGGTAGTATAGGTGCTAAAATTACCTTCCCAAGGTTTATCAAACTTCAACACCGGCCCTTCATCTACTGGAGTGTGCTTTACAATTTCCAATCCATCAAGTTTTTCGATTAAAAAACTATCAACGAAAATTTCTCTTCTATCACCTAAATCTATCGGGTTTTGTCCGAAAATAAGCATCGGAAAAATCGAACAAACCAAAATGCTAATTATTCTATTTTTCATGAATTTCAATTTTAATATATGTGTTTTCTTAAGTTCATAATCAATGACACCCCACATAGTCTAATTGTAACCAGGATTTTGTTCTACATTTGGTTCTAAACTCAAAATATCTAACCCAATAGGCCACAATAATTTATAGTCATCACCCGGATTATCCCTGAAATAAGGAACTAACTCAGACGTTTTATTAAACCGAACAATATCCCACCAATACTTACCCTCATAAAAGAACTCAATAAGCCTTTCATTTAAAATAACACTATCATTTTCTTCTTGGGTCCCATTTACAAAAACATGGTCATCATAGTTATCACCAAATGCACGCATTCTTATTTCGTTCATTGGTGTTGATGGATCTTGGCCAAGTGCATTTTGTGCCTCTGCTTTCATTAATAAAACATCGGCGTAGCGATATATAACAACATCATCTAAAAAATACCTTGCCCCATTTTCAACTAGACCGTTAAATTTAACCTGTAAACAACCATAGAAATCTGTGTATTCCCCAGATTCTTCATTCAGAGTATAAAGCTCAACAAATGTGGCATCTTTACGTTGATCTTCCTCTAAGAACTTTGAAATACTTTCATCCGTTAGCGTCCAATAGCTCGCACCAGCAGGTACTCCCAAAATATCAGCCGCTTCAGGTTCTGCGTCTGGAGGTATGGCATCTATATACATGTTTGCCATAAAAGTTGATTCTGATTCAAATTGTTGATTATTACTAGAAAATAATATCTCTTTATTTCCCTTATTATCATAATCAAAAATGCTACTAAAGTCCGATAACAAAGAAACATCACTAGACTCTATTTCATTTAAAGCATCAAGAGCGATTATAAAATCAGGTTCACCACCATTCATCACCTTTGCTGTCCACAAATATACATCACCCTTCAAAGCATTAACTGCAGGCTTAGACCATCTGTTTCTACCAGTAGTGAAATCATTATTTTCATAAAAACTCAACGCTTCTTCTATATCTTCTTTAATTAATGTAAATACATCTATTACAGGTGAACGTTCTTTGTACAATTCTTCTGGGAAATAACCTTCGGTTGGCTCAGTAAATATAACCGCATCACCCCAAGTTTTCGTAATAACGAAGTAACAGAAAGCTCTCATTGAGTATGCCTCGGCAAGGATTTGATTTTTATCCAATTGATTGGAAAACTCAATATCAGGAACATGTTTTATAATTAAATTCGCATCATTTATTACTTTGTAAAGCGTTTCCCAACTTGGTCCTGCATCTATTGCATCCAAGGTGTTTTGGAAAATCCTAACATTTGTATAATCATTCCCAATGGATTGCTGCATACTTTGACTTCTAGCTTCTCCCCATAAAAATAGATTCCTATTTGTTACATCTCTAAAGCGATCATACATTCCATACAAACCTCCCTGGGCATCATCTTCAGTTTGCCAAAATGCCGTAGCAGATATAGTACTAACCGGCTCTAAATCTAAGGTATCATTACAAGATGTTAATTGAATGATTATAACGGGCAGCCAAATAAATATTTTATTTAATTTTTTCATCGTAGATATTTTAAAATTGATTTAGAAATTAATTGATACACCAAAAATCAGTTCTCTTGGAATAGGATATCCAACATCTGAATCCGTCACCTCTGGATTAAGTCCTTCATATTTAGTAAAATAATGAAGGTTATTACCTGTTAAATGAAGCCTTACATCTTGCAATCCAATCTTTTTCACAGCATTCGATGGAAGATTATAAGCTAAAGTGACCTCCCTAATGCTCAAATAGTCTGTTTTTTGAAAGAATCTTGAACTCCCTCTAGAATTCCAAACATTCCAATTTGCGTTTTGATCCGCCCAATAATATTTTGGTTGATCTGTAATATCGCCTTGATTCTCCCATGAGTTAAGCACGTTTGCACTAATCGCATTTGCTCCGGAAAAATTACCCTCAAGTCTAGCTCCCGTCTCATAATAAACAGTACCTCCTAAGGAATAATCCATGCGAAAATTCATACTAAAGTTCTTATAGGTAAATTGGTTTGAAAAACCACCTGTAAAATCAGGATACTGATTCCCCATATAAACCATATCCCTAGTGTCAATAATATTATTACCATCGGCATCCAACCAATTAACATCTCCGCCAGATTTGGTTTTATCATCCCTAGGAATTAACATATCCACCGGACCCGCGGCAGCTTCCTCATCGGTAGCGTATACACTAACTTGTTTGAATCCATATAAATCCCCTATTCTTCCTCCTTCTTGGAGTCCGCCTTTCCATGCATATTCACCTAACTCAGAATCCCAAACATAATAACCTCCCACACGATTATTTTCAACACCATTTGGTGGAAGTTTTAGAATTTTAGTATTCACTTTTGCAGTATTAAAAGACATATTCCACTGCAATTCAGATGAATGAGGAAGTATATGAGCATTCACCCCAATTTCTATACCTTTATTTTCCAATGAACCATAGTTTGTAATAATATTATCAAACCCAGATGTTGGCGGCATGTCAAGCGTTGTTAACAAATTATCACTGACTCGTCTATAATAATCGAACATTATATCAATTCTCCTATTAAAGAGCCCTAAGTCTACACCAAAATCCAATGTTTTTGATTGTTCCCATTTAAGATCCTGATTAGGTAAAACAGAAATCTGCAGAGCAGAATTACTATCATACTTGGCATTTGAACCATATTCTCCCTGAGCCTGATAATAACCAAGACCACTAATATTCCCTGTTACACCGTAACTTCCTCTTAGTTTTAATTGAAGTACACTTTCAGGTATCATGTTTGCCCAAAAATCTTCTTTGTTCACTACCCATCCTGCCGAAACACCTGGAAAAACCCCCCATTTATTTTTTTCACCCAAATTTGAGGCTCCATCGTATCTTAAACTTGCACTCAGAAGATATTTTTCTTTGTAATTGTATGTAGCTCTTGAAAAATACCCCAACAACACATGATGGGTTTCCTGACCAAATACAGAGGTAGGCACTGCAGAACCATTTAATGTAGGAATTAAATCGGTTGCAGCGCCATTACCAGTTGCCTCTACTTCATCAATATCATTCCCTAAATAAGAAAACCCAGCCATTAAGCTTAAATCATGATTGCCTAATTTTTTTGCATAATTGAAAACACCGTTAAACTGAGGACTATAACTTTGAATCACTGATGTACTAGCATTTCGAGATGTATCATAAGAGGCCACTCCGTTCCAATATGCACCAGTAAAGTTTCTCGAATAGTCCGTTCCTTGCTTCCAAGAAAATTGTGGCTCAAACGATAAGCCTTTTGCAATGTCAAAATGGCCACCTACAATCAGAGTTAAATCATTAGAAAGATTACGTGCATCATTAACCGACAAAGAATACAATGGATTAGAGTAGGAAAAATTTCGGCCCGGGGCCAATGTACCATCCTCAAAGTAAAGTTTATTTGTTGGAGGCTGTATAAGACCATCTCTAAAAACACTTTGTATATTATGAACTTGAGTATTCTTCACATTAGAATACATAACTTTAGCATAAGCCTTAATTTTGTCAGTTATTTCTATTTCACCCCCTAAATTTAAAGTGTATCTCTTATAATCCGTCTGAATAGCTATCCCTTCATTATCCGAATACCCAAGTCCTAAACTAAATGACGTTTTTTCTCCACCCCCAGAAATTGATAACGAATGATCAATAGAAACAGCTGTTCTAAAAAGCAAATCCTGAAAATCGGTATCGGAAAAAATTAATGTTTTTGATGGATCTAAGGGATCTGGCATACTTTGCCAACCCTCATTTAGTTTATATTCATTTTCCGGGGTTAAATACTGCAAACTTGAATATGTGCTGTTTGTTAAATCATTACCTATTCCCCCAGCATATGTAGACCCATCCAATTGCGGCGCTATAGCCGGAAGTATTTGTGACGTTGCATCTAATCCTATTCTAGAATAATACACAAAATCCTTAGCACTTAACAAATCATACCTTCTGCTGGTCTCTCCAAACCTTACATTAGTTTTATAATTCACCTGAATTTTTCCACTTTTACCAGATTTTGTTTCAACAATAATTACCCCATTAGAACCTAAAGCACCATAAATAGCAGTAGATGCAGCATCCTTCAATACCTGAATTGATTCAATATCGGATGGATTAATATCGTTCATATCATAACGTGTTACACCATCGATAACATATATCGGAGAGGCACTATTAGGGCTATTAATAGAAGTCCCACCCCTAATTACAATATTCGGGGCAGCACCAGGCTGTCCAGAAGTACTTTGAACCTTTAATCCAGCTATTGTTCCTTTAAGCGCAGTAGCTGCATTGGTAAAAGGTATATTTTCCAAAACTTTGTCATCTAGTTTAGAAACAGCTGTGGTTAGTGTACTTTTAGATTGACTACCATACCCAACGGCCACAAACTCATCTAACCCAAACGCCTCTACTTCCATTACAATATTATAAGATGCACGCCCATCAATAGGCACTTCTTGCGATTTCATTCCTATATATGTAAATTCCAAAAATTCAGCATCAGACGAAACTAAAAGAACAAACTCTCCATCAAAATTAGTCATGACGCCCTGTGTTTTCCCTTTTACCAATACATTGACCCCAGGTAAAGGCTGGCCATCTTCATCAACAACTTTTCCTTGGATTGATTTCTGGTCAACTTGAAGATTTGACAAAATAGCATCATCATAGAGATTCGCATAAACATCTTGTTGACTTATGAAAATCGAGACGAAAATCAACAATAGACGATAATCTATTTTGAAAAAGTGCAGTAGAGGACTTTTAAACTTTTTTTTCATTGGTTCTGGATTAATTGGTTATTATTATTTTAAAATGACAGATACGAACATTAAAACTTAATTAGAAGTTGCCAAAACTCACTATGGTATTTTATTCGCAACAACCCCCACATACAATCATTATAATGTTTGAATCAATCAAAAATAAACATTTTCAGTCAATAAAAAACTAAAATAACAATAAAATATTAGTCACAATATTATCATATTATTAAAAACAATACCCTTTTACAATCACATGTTCATGAATAAAAGCTCATCATTAACAGTAATATCTCGTAACTACTGTTTATATAGGCACTTACAAAAGAAAATAGCATTTTTATATCAAGTTATTCATATTTTGACTAAATCAGTCATATAAAATCATTGATAATCAAAAAATATCCGCGATTATAATTCAGAAATACAAAAGGCAACTGAAAGGTTTTTGAATAGTTCATTTTATATATTAGTTCTCATTTTATTCATGTTGCGAAGAAATAATCCTGAACATTGACACTAATAATAGAAGTATTATCGAAAAGAACATACTCAAACCCAATAAGAACAAATAAGATACACTAAAAAATCATGTTAAACGTGCAAAACCAGAGCGCTTTCGGTTATTTCCCGTTTTTTCAGTGATGCGGCTACGTTCAATGATTTTCCCTATGTTTTCAAAGACTATATCAAGCGCATCGATGAATTTTTCAGAATACTCCTCTTTTTGCACATACATCAAGTAAAAGGCTGATGATACCAGTAAACCATGATCTAGCATTTTTCTTATATATACCGCTTTGACCCCAAGAAAATCTGTTCCAAGTTGAACGTTTAGCTTGGGTGAAGAAGGCATGCCTCCGATTACGATTTTACATGTCGTGGATGTATCTACTACTACATTATCAAGGTCTGCAAACCGCTTCGTGCATTTCGATAATTAAAGCTCCTAGCAATATGGGAAAGAATAAGTCTGACATATGGATAAGTCTGGTAAAGTCGCCGTATTTACTTCTGATTATTTTCGTCAGATATTGCCCTATTAAGAACTATAAACAAAAGCAAATTTCCCTTTTCCAATTTCACTTAAAGATGCACCCTTTATTTGAGTTCTTCCTTAACTCATGCATTCATTTCTTCTCGATTAACTGTTCCGTGAGGTATCCCAAAATAGAGCCCGTGAATAACCTTAGTCGGCATATATCTTAGTAATGCATTTCTATGTCCTTTATCGCCTAATATACCCGTATCTTAAAAAAAGGCAATACATCGAAAGCAAAATGCTTTTGGATTATGGTGATAGGCATGAATATCAAATATTTCATCGGGAATAAACCCTGCGAACTTCGATGTTACAATATTACGTTCTTGCTTTCCTAATATTTTTGCATACTTCATCCTATAATATTTTTGAATTACTTATATCCGGTTAGGCATTCAGTCCGCCATCCATCAATATATTCTCACCGTTAATATAGGCTCCGGCATCGGATGCAAGGAGAACCATTAGTCCTTTGATATCATCATTGTTTGCAAGTCGACCTGCAGGCACCTTTTTACAGTAATTTTCAAGGAAGCGTTCCGGTTGGTTGTTGAATAATCCACCCGGGCTTACGCAATTGACCCTGATATTTTTATTAGCCAGTATCTTTGTGAGATATCGGGTGAGGTTAATCAGTCCTCCATTGTGAAAAAAGTAATCCGGTGGAGGGTTTCCCATATCGGTTCCCTCATAATTGGTAAGGTCAGGACCATACATACCCATCATGGAACTGATATTGATAACACTTCCTCCTCCATTTTCCTCCATAATTTTGCACATCTCACGCAATATATCCACCATTCCGGTAGCATTGACCCGCATTGATTCAGCAAAATTCTCCATTGAATCGTCATACCCATTCATGGGACGCGCAACAGCATTATTTACGAACACATCAAGTTTTCCAAACGATTTCAAAATTTCCTTTTTGAGCGCTAAAACAGATTCATGTATTCCTTGATCTACCTGCATGGCGTGAACATCCAACCCTTTAACTCGAAAAGCTTCGGCTACGGCTTGTCCATTTTTTAAATTACGTGACGCTATTATAACTGTTCCTCCAGCTTCACCAAGCCCTTCCACTATGCTTTTACCATAGGAGCCTGCACCACCGGAAACCAGAATAACTTTTCCTTCTAAATTCAATAAATCTTTTACGTTCATCTTATATATTTTTTGGTTGCCTTTATAAATACACGGTTTTACCCCCTTTTTCGAGACTTTCCGTTGCTCCGATAAGGGTTTTAATGATCATTTCCGTTTTTTCAAATGGGAGCCTAGGCTTACTTTCTTCTACCGATCTGACAAATTCAATAATATTGTCTCTGAACATGGAATACGAATTTTTAATATCCATTAATCTCCATCCTTTTTGTCCAAACAATGAAATTTGAAAGGTAGGAGCGATGTCCATAAAGAGGTGTAAGGTGGTCACTAAACCATTTTCAAACTTAATATAGACAATGTCTTTTCCAGCTTCCCCAACGTGTTTTACGGATACCGGTTTAGGGTCATCCAACAAAGAAAACAATGCTTCCATAAGATGGACTCCATATTTAATCCAATCTTTTTTACCGACCGCAGTGACCAATTCCAAATTGCCCAAAGAGGCTAGCTCTTGTTTTACAATCCTACATTCGTTGGCATAACGCATCGAAGAACAGGACATAATGAATTTTCCTTTGGCGTTTTGATTTGAAAAATATTCCAAATCTTCAACGGTAATGGCGAGTGGTTTATCAATAAAAATGGGAATGTCCGCATCGATAAAAGGCTTTGCCATAGCGACATGGTTTCTCGGATCATCCCTCGCCAGTATTACAGCATCGACCATGCTAGCCATTTCTTCCAAACTACTTGCAATGGTTTCAATTTTTGCAGTTTTTGCGATGCTTTCTGAAATGTATTTATCTTGGGTCCAGACACAGGTGACTTTTGCCCCACTAATGCCTAAAGTATCCTCATTCGCTTTTAGGTAGTTGGATACAGCTGGGTAACCCATCTTGTTAATCTCCTCTGCATTATAGCAACCATTTATTATGGCCGACCATGAGTGGGGATGAGCATTTCCTTCGCTCATTCCTATAATCCCTAATTTTATCATATTGTTTAATTTCATTAAAAGCCTAACGCCCCGCTCCTGCAACACTCAATATTGCATTTGCGGCAGCCATTGTTATTTCTATGTTATCCTCATCAATATCTTTATTCATAAACGATGTGAGAAAAGGTATATCTTCTTCGGTAGCAATATATTGGTATACGGTCAGTGCTGAAGAGAGCTCATTGAAATTCGATGAATATATTTGTTCATCCAACTTTTCCCTGCATTTAAATACACGTTTGGAAAACAAGGAATCTTTAGGTGTATTTGCCAGTGTACAGGTCAATAAACTTGTATACAACGGTGAATCCTTATGTTCGTTAACAGCTCTAGAAGATAATAAATCCCAATTTTGGACACTTATATCCTTCATTTTATATAATGCATAAATCGCTATTTTCTTAACTAAAGTTGATTCTTCAGAATTTAAAATGATGTCAATAAATTTATTTTTCACCTCGCACATTTTCTTTTCCGAAGTGTAGGCTGTACCCCAATAGGTATAGGCCCACATTGGGTCATGGGTACTTTTAAGGACCGAATCCGTAACCTTAACAGAAATAGAATATGGTGACACTTTTAATTTAGCCAAAGTTTCAGCGGCATGTATACGGTCAAGGGAAGTATACTCTTCGTATACCATTGAAATTGAATCGAGCCACTTATTTTTTTCCTCTAAAGATATTGACGCTTGATTTAACACGCGCCACAACCCTATACGGTAATAAGGCTCTTTTCTATTATACTTCTCTTCTTCAGCAAAAATGTCGTACACATTATTTGAATAATTATGATTAAGAATGTACTCTGCTGCATGGACCTTCTGCCATTTGGAGGAATTCTCTATAGCATACTGCAACTTGTCCTTCGCGTTTTTAACTACTGATTCTGACACAAAGTTTTTTTTATTCATTTGGCAACTAAATATTTGGGTACCTATTGAAACCAGGATTATATATCCGGTTATTTTTATAAACCTCATATATCATTTATTCTCTATTTCTAAAATAGTACCAGCAATATAGCGTGTGCCATTATCATGATTAAAGTAATAGATTACTAAAACGTTGTCATCCTCGGTTTGGGTTGCCCAGGTATAACCAATATCCCTACTACCTCCATCATCACGAAGTACGATCTCGGGAGCTGTTGCAAAATCGGTACATTCCGGATTTAGAATACGGGTGCGTATCCCATATGGTTTATGGCGGTATCCGTAAGTTAGTAGTACTCTCTTATCTTTTAACTGCAAAGCATTTAAAGGATGTCCTTGGAAACCCATCGACTCCCATTTAAAAGTTTTACCCCCATCCGCCGAACGGGAAATAACAGCTTGGTCTTCAAAATTAGCGGTCCTTAAAAAACCTACAAGATCTCCTTTTGGAGTTTCAATTATTGATGCTTCATTAAAAGAAATTATACTATCTACAGCTACCGGAGAAACATAATCCCATGATAATCCTTGATCCTTAGATGTGATAAGATGATTTGAGGTCTTAGTAGGGGTGTCATGGGCAGCTACTATCCATAAAATCTTACCATCATTTGCCTCATACAATGCTCCTCTATTATATGCAGAAACCGGATTACCAAATGCATCATTCAATATTTCCGGTTCTATATGTGGAGGATACAAAACGTCACCCCATGTTTGCCCGCCATCATAAGAACGAACCAAATAACCCCCTAAAAAAACGGCATTCTCTGAATTAATTAAATTAGGTTGCTTTAAATTGGATATACCATCAGGCCTAAGAAAAGCCCAACCATAACTTGCACAAAGAAGTGTTCCATCTTTCAATTGCAACAAACAGGGATCTTGGGAACCTCCAAAGGGATGGGAATAAATTAATTCAGGCTTTTCAGTCCATGTTTCTCCATAATCATTTGATCTTACCATTACCAAATAGCTATTTGGGTCAACATGGTTTGTCTCCCCCTCTCCAAATATTCTACGATCCGGCGCCCTACGAAATGCTACTAATATCTCGCCATCCGGTCGTGTTATTACCGACGGAAATGTTGAGAAAAACATAGAATCCCTGTAAATTACGACATCCTTTATTTTACTTACACCTAGAGTACTATCCCCCAGATATTGCTTATTTTTATGTGTAGCTGTTCGGGAATCTTCTTGTTTTATTTCTGTACTTAAATTAGCTGAATTCGTCTTTTTACAACTCAAAGCAGAAGCAAGAATGAAACATAAAAAGCAAACATTCATTAACTTATATTTCATGATAATTGTGCTTTATTCGTTTTTTATTAAGTCCGTCTGAGTAGATTTCAACAGTCAAATCAAGTTCTTTTAAATTATTTTTAATCGTATTAGCAATACTTCTGACGACGTGCCGATTAAAGAATTAGTTCGAGAGTGCGATTGTTCTACATTACATTGGAGGGATCGTTGGCTCCAAATTGAAAACAGGCCGCAGTTTTATGTAAAACATTACAAGTAATAATCATATAACAACCCTTCAAAACCCTATCAAAAAAGATATTTAGGGAGTATAAAGATGCTAAAGAACAAGAACTTTAATAATTGATATTAATAAGTTTACAATAACCGACTATAAGTAAATCATTATGTCAACCATCCCATTCTTTCCCATTTCACCAAATCTAAAAAATCAACATCAGGGTACTCAAGTTCTCTTGCTCTCCCTAATAATTCTTCATCTAAATAATTGCCATCTGCAACATCTACTGAGTTCTTTAAATATTCTATCCGATCAATACCAACAAGTACTGAAGAAACTTGATCGGATGACAACGCAAATTTCAAAGCCAATCCGGCAAGATCACAATTTAGTTTACTACATAATTCTTTATATAGTTGAAGATGTTGTTGGACATCTTTTAATTTAGGATGCAAAGACCTTCCTTTTTTGCTCAATATTCCTTTAAACAAAACAGAGCGAACCATAATCCCTATTTTACACTTCTCCGCCAAAGGAAAATGCATCTCTTGTGATTGATTCATTAAATTGTAAGGTAATTGCACTACATCCCAATTTCCCACCTCAATAGTCTTCTTTGTTTCTTCCAATGAATAGGTGGAAGCCCCTGTTGCCCTAATCATTCCTTTGTTTTTTAATTCAAGAAAAGCTTCGGCAATTACATCATTATCCAAAATCTCAAGATCTGCTTGATGTAACATATAAACATCCACATAATCAGTTTGCAAGGCCTTTAAACTATCATTTAAGGACTTTTCAATAATTTGCTTTATTTTTTTAGCCGAGGGCAAGACTCCAAACTTGTCTCGTATTTTTACACATTTTGTACTAATGATTACTTCATTTCTTTTATCCTTAAAAGCTTGCCCCATAATATTTTCACTAGCACCATACATACGTGCCGTATCAAAAAAATTAATTCCTTTGTCCAAGGCAGCATGCAATAGGTTAACAGATTCACTTTGCGAGAGCATATCAGCTTGGCTTTTAACCCCAATACCATATGGCATTCCTATTTCAACACCACCAAAGGCAATTTCCGACACGTGAATTCCCGTGTTTCCCAAAAGTCGTTTTTTCATATTACAATATTATTTATATGGACTTTCCGTTCCTTTTTTATTTTCCTCTGCTTCATTGTCTTTTCTGGAATCGAATCCTTTGACAATATCGCGGCAATAGGCTGACAGACCTACGACATCCGCCCCTACGCTAACAAAATCATAGCCCATATCCAGTAATTCATTCAAATTATCAGGACTGCCAACTGTGGCCGCATATTTACCATATTTATTGGCCATTTTCGCTATCAACTTTCGGGTTTCAATTAATTTTGGGTGATTCCATTGTCCAGGAGCACCAATTCCCTGACTAAAATCCCCAGGACCAAAAAACAACATATCATAGCCCTCCAATGCTGCAATTGCCTCAATATCCTCCAATGGCTCGGGGTCTTCTATCTGCAGGGCAACAAAGCGTTCTTTATTCGCTAATCGAATGTATTCATTAAAATCAAGTGCCGTATAGGCTCCGTCTGCATTACCCCCATCAATTGGACGACGACCGACTGGATGAAAACGAACCATATCAACAACCTTTTTAGCATCTTCCAGACTCATAATATGGGGAACCATTATCCCAGTTGCATCCATTTCCAACGGTCTAATATAATCGCTGTAACCGCCACGGGAAACCCTGACCATGACGTCGGTATCATGTGCTTTTGCAGCCCAAATTCCTGCAGAGAGCGTAGACCAATCCTGGCCAATATGTTCCTGATCTACCCAAACACAATCGAATCCCGAGATTGCAACAATCTCGGAAACTTTTGCATCGTTCAGATTGACTTTAAAACAACTGGCCGTCTTTCCTCCCCTTAATTTTTCCAACACTCTACTTCTTCTCATATTTTTATTATTAAAAATTCATCGAAATTATCATAAACCAAGGTATTACAGGCTATGCCTCCTATTAATCAGCACGTTTAGCTTCTGTACCTGCAAAAAAACCATACAATTCCGTATTCACCATCTCAAATTTTATACTAAAAGTATTTTCGTTTTTAGGCAGCTCGCTATGCTTTTTCCATCGAATTGATTGAACAGTCCCATCTTTAACAATTGGGTGACAATCTTCTAAAGAATATCCGGGAATTGTGTTGCCTTCCGAATCGATTAATGTTGCACGTAGGGATCCATTACTAGCATCGGCATTGATAAACAATGGACCATCTGCATTTTGTATGGTCTTAGTAGTAATTGAGGCCGATTCCTGGCCAGCATTCAAGGAAACAAAACCATTCAAGCGCAGGGTAGCCAGTCCAATCCCACTATTTCTGACCTTACTATCGTGTGTATTGTCCCAGCCACCGTAATAAATCAGTGTTTTATCACCATGATTGAACACGGGAGCACAAAAAATCATTCCATCGTCCCAACTGTCGATTTTACCCAATGGGAGAAATGTTTTCTGATTTGCAACCCGCTGCCATTTCTTATTGTCATGACTAATAGTAAGCTGAATATCAATAGTCTCATCACCCGGTTTTTTATACGATTGAAGTAATCCAATATATGAGTTTCCATATTGGGAAACAGTCATCCCATAAGACTGAGGGTCTTCAATATCGAATTTATGACTGATAACAACTTCGGGCTCCGACCAATTTATTAAATCGCTGCTTTCGATACGTACAATTTGCCTAAACGCTGGCCAAGGTTCTGCCCAACCTTTGGTGTAGGCAACAAATTTACCTGTTTTTGTATCTTTCATAAGAGACATAACATCACTAATGGATTTGGATGTTTTATTCACAGATAGAACAGGGTTTCCTGCATACTTCGTCCAATGGATGCCATCGGGTGAAAAGGCAACGCACATTCCATCGTCCTTGTACCCTTCTTTCCCCAAAGGAAAGTCCCACCAAATCATTTTATACCTTTTGGCCGGATCAGGATCTTCATTATCCTTTATTACACTTGGGGAATATAAATCATGAAACCCATAATTATGAAGAACAATATTATTCTCCGTCAACCCTTTATACTCTTTGATTCCAAGATTTGGTCGGACCCAATTAATACCATCTTTACTGATAGAATAAAGAATTGGTGTTTTTTCCTTTATTTCAGCTTTATGATTATAACTCTGATACCAAAATTTGAAAATAGAATCCTGCTCATCAAAAATAACAGTTCCAAAACAATATGGATTTTCTTCCCAAGGAACATCTGCCCGAATCAAAGGATTATCATTATGCCTTTCGGGCTGATGTAGTTTGTATGTAATATTTGTGCTATCCTCAATCCAAAAATCATCAATAAAAAGTTGCCAATTAGCCGTAGTTTTTGTCAAGGAACTTTTAAATTGATTCGAAACCTGTACCTCTGTATTATTTTTACACGCAGAAATTTGGGCAACAAAATAAATTATAAACAAAAAATACATTGAATTAACCGTCACTCCCCTTTTTTTATTTATAATTTCCCTTTTCATAATTGAATATCTACTAAAAACAGTTAACCATTAATGGCCCATAGAAAGTGCTTCCACTTGTTTTGGGAATGGAAACTGTATATCATAAGAATCTTCCGGTAATTTAAAGCGCATTGCCCGGATTGAACTCCCTTCCCCCTCTTCGTAATATATAGCCAATATTGATCCGTCGGATAATTCTACCGTGGAAGGGTAGGCACCTGGAGTATTATCTATAAGGTATGGACCTTCCCATGTTTTAGCTTCGTCTCGGCTAATTCGTAAGCCGGTATAGTATCCACTTTCATCACAATAGGCCCGATATGAAAGTAAAATTTCCCCACTTTTAAGACGTGTTAAAGAGGGAGCGTGGCCTACGAAACCGATATCCTTTACAGGCGTCCAGCTCTTTCCAAAATCGTTGCTTGATGCGTAATGCATATTAACCAGAGAGCGATCTCCTCGTAAAACGGCAAAAAGTGTTTCATCTTTTAATAAAATAACATCTGTTTCTGCTGCAAGTACAAGGTTCGCATCTTCCCCTATTGACACAACTTCACCCCAAGTACTACCCTTGTCGAAGGAAGGAATAACGCCGCCCCAGGCAGCCTTCTTTAAAGGTTCAGACCGATAAACAGGTAATAACCATGAGCCATCGGGCATTTCTCTAACTTTAGCAGAGCAATTCCATTCCGGCCTTGAAGTAGATATTAGTTTCGCTTCTTTTTGCCAAGTGTTGCCATT
This sequence comes from Maribacter sp. MMG018, assembly GCF_018100785.1. Classification (GTDB taxonomy): domain Bacteria; phylum Bacteroidota; class Bacteroidia; order Flavobacteriales; family Flavobacteriaceae; genus Maribacter. Next base: position 74,717 of record NZ_JAGJEC010000004.1, read on the forward strand.
ATTAAAAGATTTTAATATATATGGTCCTTTACTGGTCCATTTGATCTGCCCGGTAGGCCTGACTTTCACTTCGGAGTTTTCCGGTTTTTGTTCGTGTAAAAGATCTGGATTGTTACCAAATTTGGAAACCTGGTCTTGGTTGTAAGAAGGTTCTTCACCTTTTAAACCTTGTGATTCAGAAACATCAAATTCCAATGAAAAAAAGCTTACGATTAATGAGCCATCACTCATCTGATTTATATGGGGATCACGATTATCATTCACATCGTCATATATCACAATGGGATTACTCCAAGTGCTCCCTTCGTCCTTAGATCTAATCAAACAAATTCTTCCTGCATTAGGATACTCTGGATTGGGATACGTAACATGGTTGTCACCATCATAAAAGACTACCACTATATCCCCATTATCTAGACGGCAGGCATCAGGAACTGCTTGATATCCTCTAGTAATACCCTTTTTAGAAATTATTTTATAAAGTACGGAGTCTTTATCAAATACCTGCTCGCCAATAGAATCGTGAATAACCTTTTTTGGGCTATGATTTTTACCACCACAGCTGATTAAAACAATTAGCATTGGTAAAAAAATTAGCGCCATTTTCAAACCCATTATATTAAATTTTAAATTTCTCATATTGATTTATTGCAAAACACTAAAAGTAGATTCTAAAGAACAACATTAAAATTTCACAACCCCAAAACATAATTTTTCCAATCACCCCATAACTATTGTTTTATGCAGGCGGAACTGCATCAACCGCTTTGGTATATTTTTCCTTCAATTCCTGATTGGTTCGGGTATGTTCTCCTCGGTATACAAAGAGTAATCCAAGACGTGAATTACTTGAGTGATTAGGCTCAGAATGGTGCACCGTTTCACAATGATGGATTGTAACGTCACCCGAGTTTAGCAAACCGCAAAATTGATCAGTTTTTGGGATATTTGGCCGTTCGGCCAAGCCAATGGAATTACCCTTCACACCTGAGATTTTGGTAGGTCTCATGCCGGCTTTATGTGACTCTTTAATAAAATAAACTGGACCATTCTGGGGAGTTACCGGGTCAATCGCTATCCAAAGAGTGAGCATATCAGGCGGTGTCTGGCAAAAATAGGCATTGTCCTGATGATAAGGCACATCCGAGCCAACCAGTGCCGGCTTATTAAATGTCTCTACCCCTGAAAGTATCGCCTTGCCATTCACAAGCTTGGAAATTAAAGAAATGATTTCATCTCTTTCAGCCAATTCTTTAAAATATTTATTATAAAGCTCCAACCTCCAAAGATTGCGAATAGTTTTACCATCTTTTTCCGTGGTTTTGGCATCTGGGGGCAAAGAAGGTAAATCATCGCGCATATATCGTTTTAATTCATCTCGAATTTCCGCTACTATTTCTTGTGAAAAAAATTCTCTTATACGTACTACCCCATCCCGTTGATAATCTTTCAACAGTACTTCGTAATCATTTTTGGGTATGAATTTATTCATAAACTTACTTATAACATTTTTTCATCACTTCTCCTTTTTTCGCGTTTCCAAAGTATCATTTGTTAAAAAACCTAAAACCAAACTAATTAGAACCCCAACAATAAACGAGCCTGGAATAATCCAAAGAAAGGAAATGGTTTCTCCAAAAAACTCATAGGAAAAACTAATCAATACTGCCGTAACTCCACTTAACAGCGTACCAATAAAAGTAGCGGTAGGTTTTGCCTTTTTTACAAACATGGCCATGAAAAATGGGACAAATAATGGGGCTACCAGTAAATTGATAGTCTTGTACGTTATCTCTAATAAATTCCCCTTAATGTTACCTACCACAAAACTTAACAAAACAATAATGAAACCAATACTGAAGGATATATATTTTGCCCATTTCACCTGATCCTTATCCGTGATGGTTTTGTTACTAAACCGAAGAATAAAGTCATTTATAATAGACATGGCAGAAGAATTAATACCAGAAGAAAGACTTGACATCGAAGCGGCAAGCAAACCTGCTAAAACCAGACCAGAAAAACCAGCAGGTAGACCGATTACAATAAATCTTGGAAATAAGGTATCCGCTTCATCTATTATTGAGCTTCCATTCAAAACTAAGTCTGGAAACATATTGAAATATGCAAATAGAGCAAGGCCAAGAATTGCTAAAAGCAAAGTAACAACAGCGTTGGATAATATGGAATTTAGATACATTCGTCTTGCTGCCCTGATATCTTTCGTTGCCAAATAACGTTGTATAGCCATTTGATCAGATCCTGCCGTACAGACATACCATCCAAAAGTAGTTATGACAATAGGCAAAAAACTGAGACGGGCCTGAGCATCAAAAAATTCAAATTCAGCCCATTGGCTTGGCCATTCAGTAGGGATTATATTCGAAACACCACCCACCTCATTTACGATTAATATAATTGCTACTATTGATCCTCCAAATAAAATAAACGTTTGAACAACATCCCCCAATACAACACTTTTTATACCACCAAAAGAGGTATAAACTACTGTAACCACTCCCATGGCGATACTCACGAATAAAGCTGTTTCTTCAGGCCAACCCATTATGGGAACAATAACTTTTTCAGATACCATATAGATAATTACAGCCATCCAAACGATACGCATTGTCAAAAAGTAAACCGCAGCAACTATTCTAGTTCGAACATCTAATTTTGTCTCCAGTAATTCATAAGCGCTCGTTATCTGGAGCTTCATTATATAAGGAATAAAGTAATATGCAACCACAAGGTATATGAAGGGCAAAGCAAACAATGATGACCAAATCATCGGTCCGTACTTTATCATTTCTCCAGGCATAGACAGATAAGATACGGCACTGAACATCGTAGCAAAAAGAGAAAGCCCAACCTTCCATGGTGACATATTTCGCCCCCCAAGCATATAATCATCAGAATTCTTATTCTTGCTTGAAAAATAGAATCCCACAAATAACATACCTAAGGCATATCCTATTATTACTATCCAATCTAAAGTCGTTATTGTCATTTTTTTTCTAAATAAATACTCCCAATGGTTTTAACTCAACATTTCATAAACCTTTTCAATAATCAATTTCCCTCCTTCTGCAGAAAAAACACTATTCGAAGCTTCATATCCTCCTTCTTTTTCTGCTTTCTCGGTAACAATATATCCGCCCAAAACACCATTAGACAGGGTGCTAACGAATACCTTTTTTGGTAATTTTTCCTTAATCTTTAAAGAATACTCCACGAATAATTCACCCGGCAGAAAAACAAAATAAAATTCACCTAAAGAAATACTGCTAATCTCTGCTGGCAAAATAGAACCATACACCTTTTCCAAATCTCCATTAATCCACATTTTAGTCAACTTCAAGTTTTCTTCCGCCCCAAACCAGTCGCATTCTACCGTTCTAATTTCTGTGGCCGGTTCACCCTTAATGCGCATTGTATGTAACTTGTTTTTTACATACGCCACTTTCGCTTCAGCATCTTTGAGAGACATAAACTTTTTCCTTGGGAGGTCTAGATTGGATTGTCGAATCTGTAAAGTACACCAATCATGAAAATCGGTCTCTTTTAGTTGCAGAACACTATCCGTAATACGTTTTCCTAGAATAAATCCTAATCGTTTCGCTTCATCAAACGTATTGGAATCAATAAAATGTCTTGGAGATTGATTACCGGAAGGTCCGGTTTGATAAAGCAACACAACATCTTCCCCTAATTTTTCATTGATGTATTTCCTTGTATAACCCGGAAAATCGGCAGAAAACAATTTAGAGTCTTCATGCAATACAGTCGGGTGCATACAATGAATAATTGATAAGCCAAAAATATCCCCTGTATTAAAATCCTTTAAAACAACAATAGGCACTTCAGGGTCAATAGCACCCGAGATACTATGACGATTACCTCCAACACCTGTACTGTCAGCTGACGTTATGGCTATTTTACATCGTCTTTTGTTTTTGAATGCTTCTATAAAAACTTCTGAGATCTTATGAACCAAATACTTTATATACTCTGGATCAGCCTCAGGCACAACAGGGTCATAAAAAATATCAGTAACAATTACTGGCCCTGAATGTGTATGCGAAGCGGAAATCATTAGGTTTTCACCTTTTATGCCAGTAGTCTTTTCGACTTGTTCCCTAACCTGGATTGTAATTTCCTTGGAAATAAAAATAACATCCACCGCACAAAAACCTATTTGATTCTCTCCATTATCTATAATTAATGCGGATGCATATAACGGGTCATGAGTGCCTTCGCTTGTTCGTTCTACATGTGGATAACCATGCAAAAACATTGGCTTTTGTGGTGTCACATCAACTATGGCTACTCCTGCAAATAACTTTTTCATATCTCCTCTCCAAATAAAAAGCGTAAATTATTTTTGTATGTAATATTGGTCTTTAAGGCTTTGGGTACATTATGTAATATGTTAGTTTCCTCCCTATACTCACAATCCAATCGATCTTCAACTAATTTACCATCGCCTGTGTAATACTTTTGTATCCAATAGTTAAAAGGAGTATCACTTCCCCAAAGCATCGTGTCCGGATAGGTTTCTGCCAATTTCACCATTACGGATAGAGGATCATTATAGTCAGCCTTAAAACGAAGGTCTTCGATTGCTATACTGGGCGAATTTTGTACAGCAAGTTTACAATGAATTATAAATGCTGAGAAGTCCACAAAACAGTTATCCAATTCATCCGCTTTTTTTAATACCGGTTCTAAAAAGCGAGCCGAATGAGCTATGCAAAAGCGAATATCAGGATTCCTTTCCGCTAAATCCACTATATCGGAAGCAGAAGCCCATGGGTCATCTGGATGGACTGAAGAATGGAATATAATGGGCAAGTTTTTATTACGTGCGAACTCCAATATTGGACTTCCCTTACCTTCCAAATCATTTACAAAAGCTTGTATATATGTGGAAGCTGTTTTAATTCCGAAAATAGAATACTTTTCTGAAATCTCTTCCATGAAATTCGCTTGTTTCTCAGCCTCCCGGGAAGGATCGAACATTAAAAATGGAAGTATTTTGTTCGTGTATTCAGGAAATATTTCATTTATCTCATTCAACATATTCTTGTTTTCCAATTCAAATGGAAAATTGCAATATTCAGTGGTCGTTTCAATCCTTGAAGAGCTACTATTATTTACATAATATGCAGAGTCAACAAAAGGAAATGTTACAGAAAAATCAATACCAAGCTGATTCATACGAATAACAAGGTCCTCAACTGAAAGTGCATAGGGATATCCATATTGATAAAAGAATTTAGGGGATATTCCAACATGGGTATGCACGTCTATAACAGCTTCTTTTTTATAAAGTGTACTTTTAATATTCTCGTAGTGCATTAATATCCTTTTTCAAAATCAGGTTCAATATTCATTGCTATTGTTTCCGTAACATATGAATCCGTTCGTAAAAGTTGGTGTACGGATTCAGGAACCAATGGTGTTGGTTCTCCATGTAGAACAAGACGAGTGACCAAACGTTGCCATGAACTGACCGTGCCCTGCACGCTGATTCCACAAAATTGCATTCTATTTTTTGCCCTCACCACTTGGGCAGGACCAATAGTGGCCGCCTTAGGAGGCACCATTGCCAAATCACCACTCATGCCAAAACTACCATGAAGGGAATTTTGTGCAAGGGTAAATGGACTCAGTGTAACAATTCGAGGATCCATTTCCATCCATTCGGCCATTGAACCAGCTTTAAATTCTGGTGCGTCGGGCTCAATAAATGCTAAATGACCTGTCCAACCAGGACCGCTATAAACCATGTCGGCCTCACCAAGATCGGAAATCATTTGACCATAATCATTAATATTCTTATTCGTAAACGTATGTATCTGTTTTTCAGGAGGACGAATACTTTTGTCCAGGTTGGAATAGAAATAATTTTTAAATGCATAACCAAAACCATATTTCCAAGTTTCAGGAGCAATATTTCCATCTTGATCCGCGTACTCATCCATATTGAACGTATACAGTTTACTACAATCTACTTTGAACTTATTGAGCATGTGTGCCAACATTCTAAAGTGCGGCCAAGGATTGGGCATAATCAATACAATGGGTTCGTTAGCATCAGAGGCGGTCTTAATACGGTGAAAAATATCAAAAAGCATTATAACACCCATATCCGCATCAGGAACAACTTGAATATTGAAATCAGGGTTCTTGTGTTTCTCTATATCTTCCCGCTTTATATTTCTAACTCTTGCCAATACTTCTTTATCCCTAAAGGGAACATGTTTTGACGGGTCGTAGGTGAAATCTTGATTTTTCATATTTTTGATAGATAAATATTCAAAGCACCAACTAATCCGGCATTTTCTTGATTGTTGATGATTATCGTTTGTTTAACTTCTTTTTTAATTATTTGGAGCAATACGGTTGATTTTGTGATTGCACCGGATAAAAAAACATTATTAACACACACTTTTTGACCAATGCCAATGATGTGTTGTTTTAATTGATTGACATAATATTTAATAATACTGGCACAAAATTGATGGGCTTCTTTACCGGTATTGAACTCAAGGTCATTATCTAAAAAATCCGGTGTTCTTTCTTCTATTTCTGGATAATCAATATAAGTCTGAAAAAGTTGATTATAAGTACCATCTTTAAATAATTTTTCCTTTAAATCCCTTATGACAATACCGAAATCCGGCTCATAGTTTAATAAAAAACAGTCATCAGATATTGGATATTTACCCGCAATTTGGTCCACCCCTAAATCTGTGGTAATATTTTTGGTTATCGAGAATAATACCAAGGCAGAACCAAAATTTATTGTAATATCCCCAGCATCTTTTAAACCTGCACCAGATGCCGAAGCACACTGATCGTTACCACATAAATAGACAGGAAACCTATACGGTATTTTCCATTCTTTGGATATTTCTTTAGAAATTAACACACCTCTTTTTGCCGCATCCTCTATCGTAGGGAAATTATCTGTAGTAAGTTCTAAAATCTGTAAGAGCTTTCCATTAATATCTTTTTGAACAAAATCATACATTCCGCTCATTCCAAAACTAGTAGTATCGGCATAAAAATTATATGTAAGCTGATACACCAAGTATTCATTGATTAAAGGAAAGTATTTGGCCTTTTGAAAAACATCAGGTTCATTTTTCTTCAACCACAATAGTTTTGAAGCGAACAATCCTGAAAGTGGTTGCCCAAAACCTGAGTATTTAGGATAATCAGGTAATTGTGCTTTTAAATAATCAGCTTCATCTTTTGCCCGTTCATCCAACCAAACGATTCCTTTGCGCAATGGGTTAAAATCATTCGTGACAGGGACGAATGTATTGGCCTGACTTGTTATAAGCAAGGCCTTTACCTTCCCCATTTGAACAACCTTTTCAGAAAGACACTGTAGGATTAAATTCTTAACAATATCAAAGAATATAACAACGTCTATCTCAAAAGAACTTCCACTATGAATCATCGGAAATTTTTCTTTCTTTTCGACTAAGATATCAGAAGAAGAGGTAAGACATCCACATTTGATGCTACTCGTACCTATATCCAATACTAAGAAAATTTCCTTTTTCAATTCCTTTGACTTTTATTTAAGAAATTCTAACGCCTGACCAACTGTGATATCATCATGCACAATACCCATTAACGCCTTGGTTATCGCTCCTGGGTTTTCATGTTGAATAATATTTCTGCCATACACTATTCCCGACACTCCTTGATCAATCAATGTCTTTGTTCTTTCCAGAATCTCTTTATCGGATACTTTCCCTCCTCCTCTTACCATTACCGGAATCTTCCCCGCTATTTCAACTACCTTATGATAATCGTTTACATCATTTGTGGGGTCCGCCTTGATAATATCAGCTCCTAATTCTACGGCCTGACGCACCAAAGGCAAAATCATACTGGGGTCACCATCTACCATATAACCTCCTGCCTTTTCATTAGGCTGAAAAACAAGCGGCTCTACCATTAGCGGCATTGAAAAACGCTCGCAAATTGGTTTTATTTTTAGTATATTTTGGATACAGTGATCTGCTACTATTGGTTGACCAGGTATCTGGAACAAGTTGACAACTACACAAGCCGCATCCTGATTAAGAGCTTGCTCTACAGGATGTTCTATCATTCGACTAAATAAATGACTAGGTAATTTTTGCCCATAAACATTGGCAACATCCGTTCTCATAACGAATGTAGGCTTATTTTTTCCAGGCAAAGATTGTAAATAATGAGCCTGACCTACTGTAAGTTGAATAGCATCTGGCGCCGCATCGACCACTGTTTCTACAGCCAATTGAATATTTTCAATACTCTTTAAAAATCCAACTTCATTAAAAAAACCATGATCAATTGCCACATTGAGACAACGATTTGACTTTTCATTGAACAACCTATTTAAACGATAATTTTTCATCTGTAACCAAATTCTTTTTCAACTTCCGTGATCGACTCTTCTATAATATCCAATCCCATATCCGCATGTTCTTTATCCATGATAAGCGGTGGAGACATTCGCAATATGTGACCTGCAGGAATCCATGCCAACCCTTTAGAAAATGCTTTTTGATAAACCAATTTTCCAGCCTCATCAAATGGTTCTTTTGTAGCCTTATCTTTCACCAATTCCATTCCTAGTAGAAACCCTTTTCCTTTTACATCTCCAATGATAGGATGATTCTCTTTCATTCTTTTCATTCTTTTCATGAAATGGGCACCAACCTCACGTACATTTTCCAAAATCTGTTCTTCTTCAATTACCTCAATTGAAGCTAATGCCGCCGCACATGCCATGGGATTACCCCCATAACTCGACGATGCAGAAATCATATCCAAAGCTTCAGCATGCTCCTCTTTGACAACCATAGCGGTTACCGGAAACCCATTACCAAACGACTTACCCAATGTAACAATATCGGGAACTACGTCCCAATGATTCATACATAACCATTCACCCGTTCTACCCATACCCGTTAATACTTCATCAGCGAAAAACAGAATATCTTTTTCTTGACATAATTGTTGAAGTTTAGGAAAGAAATCCTCTGGAGGAAAAATAGACCCTCCCCAACCTTGAGCAGGCTCTAAAACAAACGCCGCAACATTTCCGACTGTAGCTTCTTGAATAAATTGCCTATAAAAATCTATATAAGCATCGGTATCAATTGACCCATCAATCTTTTTAAAAACAGGACGATAAGGATCAGGACGCGGGACCATATAAAAACCGGCCGTTCTCGTAGGACCATAACTAAAAACATCTCCTCTAATCATTCGAGCCATATTAACAGACCCCATAGTCTTGCCATGAAAATCTTTATAACAAGATATAAACTCATGACGATTACCAATCGCTCGAGCCGCCCTAATCCCCGCCTCTACAGCTGTAGTACCATCGCTATACAACTGAATAGAGTTAAGATTCCCCGGTAACACATCTGCCATTTTCTCTAGCAACTTCTCCTTTACAGGCGTGGCAAAATCATGACAATTCATTAACTTTTTCGCCCATTTTGAAACAGCTTCAGATATTTTTGGGTGACAATGACCTAGAGAAGCTACATAAATACCGGATGAAAAATCTAAGTACCTATTATTATCCACATCCGTTAAGGTAATTCCAGACCCTTCAGAAAAGGCAACGGGAAATTGTTTAACCTGCGAAGAAAGTCCTCGAATATACTTACTTGTATTAGCATGCATTTTTCGAGACTTTGAACCAGGCAATTCAGTAATTATATGGGGTATACCTTTTGCTTCTTTTTTCCACCAATCTTTATTCATTATTAAAAATTTAATTTATTAACTATAACTTCTTAAGTTATTATGACTATCGCAATGTTTTATTCTTCCCTACCCTCTTTACAACTAACCAGCAACAAGAACAACTGTACTTTCTACCCCACTTAATTAATGTTACCCATCTCTTAAATTAAAATAGAATCGAACAAAATATAACCACTAAACCCTTCCCCATCTGTATCTACAAAATCGTTAAACACTTATACTATACTTAACATATGTTAGAGACAAGTACATGTACAACCTTTTATTATACTTCTGCTAGCCGATTAAACGAATACCATAAAATTCAACAATCATTTTATGTTCGTTTTAATCAAATTCAATCAAATGTAATCATTTTAATTAATTATCCAAACATTTATAATTACATTCTTGACATTTGTATTTAAAACTCATTTTTTGGTTTAAGTTTGATTTACGCCTACTTACAGGAAAAGTAAAGAAAATCACGTTATCATCTCCAGATATATCAACCAGCCGACTCCAGAAACTATCACTACTAATCACTAAAAATTAACTGGCTAGCTATTTTTATTAAAAACCATTTGTAGAAGTATTAACTCAGAAAAACAAAACCAACATTATTTTTTATAAATACAAACCATATAGTTAGTTATCAGAGAATTGTTTTTAAAATACTTAATAGACTGTCGTCTTAAAACACCATTATAAAACGCTTTTTAAATAAACTCATTCAACTTAAATTTAATACTGAATTTCTTTCAAATCGGATTAACTTGATTAGTTTTGTAACTTATTGAATGAGATAATCATTTATTTCTGAATACTAAAGTAGAATTGAATATAATGAATAATAAAAAAACCAGAATCAAAACACCAGAGTCTCGGAAAAAGATCATTTTAAATCTTTTGAAAGAAGAAGATTCGGTCTCCGTACAAGAAATCGTTGATGAATGTCAGGCTTCGGAAGCAACTATTCGGCGTGATTTATCAGAATTAGAAGGAAAAGGTTTACTCATTAGAACGCATGGAGGTGCGACTAAAAACACTGCTACAGAAAACCTCTTTACCTATAGTAATAAAATGAACCAAAACATGGACAACAAGGAGTATATCTGCAAAATTGCTTCTAAGTTCGTAAATGATAATGATATTATTTTTATCGATTGTGGTTCAACTATTTCTTTTCTCTCAAAATATATTTCCAATAAAGAATTAACAGTTATCACCAATTCTCTTCCCGTTGTATCCGAGCTTATTAACTTCGATAATATTAAACTGATTGTAATTGGCGGTGAAGTTCTTAATGAGCGAAAAGCAATATATGGCCCTTCAGCGGAACGGTCCATTTCACATTATCATGCAACTAAGGCTTTTATTGGCTCCGATGGAATATCACTATCCAGAGGATTATCTTCATATGATGAAAATGAATCTTTAATTACATTAAAAATGGCAGAAAATGCCGATGAAGTCTTTCTACTTTGTGATTCAACAAAAATTGAAAAGGACTCGTTTGTCAATTTCGCCCCAGTTTCGATTATAGATTATGTTATTACAGACAAAAATTTGAATCCTAAATTAATTTCAAAATACAAAAAGAATCACGTGAATCTTATTAATGAATAAATTAAATTGGTTACCTCAAAGTTCATGTTTCCTGCTTTCTCCTTTTTTAACAATCATTAATTAAAAGAAATTACAAATAGCTCTTTAGAGTCATTTTCAATATAAATAATAGAATCAAGATTATGTCATATCAAGTACCTAAATTATGCGAGCCTATTCTTAGAAGACGATAAGAGTCTAAAAAAATATCTGCTTGCTTTTTTGATAAATTACTCAAGAATTTTATAATAACCAGAAAACTAAAACTGCATACGTTTTTGCATACGATTTTATAATCTAATAGTGGCTGAGCCCTATAAAACCGTTGGAATTTTTCCACCCTTGGAGCTCATAACCCGAAGGTCACTGGTTCGAGTCCAGTTCCCGCTACAAAGCTTAAAGTAAAGGTCCAGTTTTCACTGGACCTTTACTTTTTTTATTTTTATAAATAATTATCAGTTTAACAAACACCTCATGTGTACCGTTGGATTGTGAACAAATCTCATTATCATAAGGTCTTTTTGAAACCATTATAAAGCAGTTCTATCCTGACATGCTTTCTCTACCTAACTTATTAGAAAGTTCGCCAAAAGTTGATTTTAAATAAAAGGTTAAAGATTAGGGTATAGTGTTTGAAATTTGGCCAATAATAAGTAATAAAAAATGTCTTGTTCTAATTTGATTGCCCTTGGCACTACCCTATTTACATAAAACACCCCCTTTGCCTCCATAGGGTCACCCCCATAACAACCCTAGTATCTCCCACCCCTCCTTTTACCCCCAAAAGTACCCCCACTAACTACCCTAGACACCCCTATTTTCTTTAAGACAAACCCTAAACTAACATTGACACCTCATTCCACCATCTTAAAACCTACCCATAATAATCTTTATTAGCTACCAAAGAATGGATAACCTACCCTATCACCTACTATTTATTGAAGCATAAATTTAGATGTCCGGTAAGTCGAATCCATATACAAATCTATAAACATCACCATTTTGATTTTCCCATTAGTCGATGAAGAATTTGAAAGTTTGAAAGAAATTGGATTGTAATATTTTCTCCCGACCTTATATATTTTAGCTTTCAATAGTTTACAGCTCTTATTCAAGTCATTACAAAGTTCTAAGAGGGAGTAGTTGATTTTTACTATCTTAATAGCATACTTTTTAGTTTTGCAGGCAAAAGATAAACTCATAGCACACTTAAGGAGAATTATTCAATTATCCCCTACCGAAGAAGTTATTGTTAGAAATAGCTTCAAAAAGAAACATCTAGACAAAAAAGAGGTTTTGCTATTTACTGGAGAAGTCTCCTCGCATATGCAGTTTATTGCAGACGGTTGTCTAAGGGCCTATTATATGGACGATGAGGCTAAGGAACATATCGTTCAATTTGGAATCGAAGGGTGGTGGGTAAATGATTTGTATAGCTATCTTACCCAGACACCTGCTAAACAATTTGTACAAGCTTTGGAAAAAAGCACTGTTCTACAAATACATCGAGACACTTTAAATGATCTCTATAACGAGGTTCCTGCCGTTGAGCGCTTTTTTAGGTTGAAATTTGAAAAGGCTTATGTTGCTTTTCAATATCGTACTATCGATGCTATGGCCAAACCTGCTGAAGAACGTTATTTGGAATTTCGTACAAAATACAGGGATATTGAACAAAGGGTCCCCCAGTATATGGTCGCTTCTTATCTAGGCATCACCCCTGAATTTTTAAGTGCACTTCGAAAAAATTTGCGATAGAACCCCTTTCTTAATCCACCTTAAGATTATTCACTTTTGTCACCCATAGGTTTGTACCGTAATCTTAAATCAGTGCAAAGTGAAAAAAATAATCGCATTTACAGGAAGTAACAATCCAGATTCAATAAACGAAAAATTAACAAAATACATAATTAAGGAATTCCCGAATCGAGGAATTGAATTTGTGGACCTTAAAGAATATAAACTACCTATTTACAGTCAAGAAATAGAAAAAAGGGGTATTCCCAATAAGGCCAAAGAACTTTTTCAATTGTTTACCACTGCGGAAGGTTTTATTCTAGCCTCTCCCGAACATAATGGTCTTCCTTCCGCATTTTTAAAAAACACCATCGACTGGCTTTCAAGAATAGACCAGCGTTTCTTTGGCGACAAGCCCATTCTTCTCATAAGTACATCACCAGGGGCAACGGGAGGGAGCTCACATTTGGAAATAATGGGAAACTTGGTGCAGCGTTGGGGAGGCCAACCCGTAGGTCGATTTTCTTTAGGCAGTTTTCAACAACATTTTAATGAGAATACGGGTCGTCTTACTAACATACAAGAAACCTACGTACTTCAAAAGTTGGTCGTTGCCCTTTTAACGGATCAACCAGTCAATATGGTAGATGATTCAAATGATATTAATGAGCTAATGGCCAACATTACCTCCCAACTTAAATCAAAAGGGTTTTTATAAGAGAATATCAATTCTCCTTTGAACTACAAGGGTATTATAGAATAAAATTTCATAATTCATCCGTTGTCAGTTTAACTCTAAATATAATAATCATGAACAAAAAAATAATCGAACATTTATTCGAGTTTTGGAATGAGATAGGGCTTAATGGCGGATTTCTTATAACAGGAACAGGTTTTAACAGTACAGTCCCTTCTGAAAACGCATGGCCTAGTAAGATCTTCAATGTAAACCCTGAAGTAATCACAATAAAAGACCTCCAGCAAAATATCAGGTCTAAAAAGCTACCTAATTCACTAGCTATATATGAAAAGGAGTCCTTTGAAAAAAGGCTGACCTCTTATGGATTCAATTTGACTTCTACCTTAAAGGCCATGGCCTTGACAACCAATAAAAATTTCTATGATAATGTTAGGGAGTCCGATTTTATCATGGTCAGTTCGGAGAGCGAGGCGGAGCATTTTGCTCAAGTAGCATCCATGTCCTTTGAATACCCTGTTAAAGCATCTACGATAATTCCACTTTACAAGACCCCTTCCCTTAAACTCTTTATCGGAAAATATCAGGATTCTTTTGTGAGTTGTGGCATGGTCTATTTGGATAAGAATGGGGTATCCGGTATCCATATGATTGGGACAAAGGCCGATTATAGGGGATTGGGACTTGGAAAAAAAATGACACAACTTTTAGTGCATGAAGCCCTAAAGAATCAAAGTAAAAAAATATACTTGGTCGCCTCAAAAGCAGGGGAAAGAATATACACTAAAATGGGCTTTAAAACTTATGGAGTATTGAAAAGCTACGCCTTGCCCATGGATTGATTACTTGATATGATTGTAAAGTGACGGGGTAATTGTTTTTCACAATTAAATGAAGAGCAATTACCTTTTGTTATATAATCCGTTGAAATTCTTTTTTGGTTTTATTTCTTTCCTCGTCATTTCTTAAACTACCTTAATAAACACATAAAACACTGATAATAAATTTGTTGCACACAATAAACAGTTGCAATGTCTAAAAATATAGCCATACTCATTTTAACTGATTTGACCGTGCTAAACGTTACGGGCCAAGAACTGGACTTTTCGCCAGATATGGTATTGGGGAACAGATCTGTCACCTATAAACATTTTATTGGATATTCCATAAATTCCAGATTATCTATAGATCAACTGACTCTATTTGATACGGAGTATGAAGAAGACGCCAACAACATCTATTTTATCAGAAATAATTTCTCGTATCATTTCAACGAAAAGATTAAACTCAATACGGCCATTGGAATAAAGAACCCAGGGGCATTCTGCACGGTATCCCTCGGGTTTTCCATGAAAACGAACAATTTTTCCTTTACCTATACGGCGGGCAGCACCTATCAAAAGGGGTTCTCATTTGAACAATCCGTGGTGTTCAGTTATACGCCGGATTTAGGTCATGGCCTTGAAGGATACATAAACCTACTTGCAACGGCCAACATCAACGGGGATGGATATATAAGGGGATTGCAACAGTTCAAAATCGGAATTCGAAAAAAACAAATGATTACGGGGCTAGCTTTAAATCTAGATCAGTTCAACAATGCCCAAAAAAAATTAGAAAACATGGGTGTATTTGTGAAGTATAATTTTTAACCTTAAATATTCAATAAAATGAAAAAAAACAAAAACCTTGCAATTTTTATCTTAAGATTAGCGATACCTTTTACCATGTTGATTTATGGTATAAACAAAATAATTGATGGTACGGGATTTATAGGAAGTCTTTTAGAGCAATTTGGTTTGCCCAAGATTATGGCAAATGGCGTATTTGTCGGTGAGATAGTCGCTCCTATAATGCTCATGATCGGATTTAGGACCAGATTGGCCGGACTGATTTTTTCCTTTAATTGTTTCTTGGCAATTGCCATGGCTCAAACCCAAAATATATTTAAATTGAATGAGTTTGGAGGATGGTCGCTGGATTTATTGTTTATTTATCTAATTGCTGGAATTGTATTTTACTTAAGTGGAGGTGGGCAATATGCTTTATCAACATCCAGTAGTTGGGATTGACCCTCTATTTCTCCAAATCACCTTTATAAAAAAGATAAAACGATGCACGCCATAATTTATAAGTTCAATGTTATAGAGGATCATGAGAACGACTTTGAAATTGCCTGGGAAAAATTGACAAAGGCATTTATGACCTATTCAGGTGGTCTAGGTTCACGACTTCACAAAGACTCAGAAGGTAATTATATCGCATATGCCCAATGGCCAGATAGGGAAACATGGAAGAAAGCAGGAAGTAAACTTCCCGAAAACACCAAAAAATGGGTAAAAGCAATGAAAGATAGTAGTGATGGCACGGAAATATTGCACCAAATGGATGTGATGAATGATTTATTGATAATAAAGTAAAAAAAAGGGTACTAAAGGGGATATGATTAATTCTTAATTTAGTGCCATATGGAGAATGACATAGTCAAATTAATTTCCAGATTCCTTACGCTTACCGAAAAGGAAAGTACTGCATTTATAGAATGTATACCTATTATATCATTTGAAAAAGGAACTATACTCTTAAAAGAAGGGCAGATATCAAGAGATTCTTACTTTGTTATCGAAGGGTGTGTTAGAAAATATTACATTATTGATGGTGAAGAACGAACCACTGAGTTTTATGTAGAAGATGAATCTTTAGCTTCATTACAGAGTTATACAAATAAAACACCTTCCAATCACTATTTTGAATGTGTTGAAGACTGTAAATTGGCTGTTTTGAATTATGACAAAGAACAGGAATTATTCGAACGTGTCCCAAAATATGAAGCTTTGTGCAGAATGTCTATGGAAAATGATTTCGGCGAGCAACAAGAAGCTTTAGCTAAATTTATTACATCTAGCCCAGAGGAGCGATATAAAAACCTTTTAGAAACAAGACCTGATTTACTTCAACGTGTACCGCAATATCATCTAGCAAGTTATTTAGGTGTAAAGCCCGAATCATTAAGTAGAATACGTAAAAGATTAACAAAGAGGTAAGAATGATGCCCTAGAAACATATTCTAGAGCATCTTAATAATCATCAAATTAGGAAAAGAATTATTCTTCCCTTTTTATCACTTTTACAGTTTTAAGATCTACCATTCCTAATGAAAGGATTCGAAGCCATAAACTGGATTTCGTTTCAATGGTATACTTTTCAGCATCCATTACGCTAACAAGTGCCTCCACATTACTTTCCTTTACATTGATGCCAAGCAGATGCAAATCACTTGTTTTCTTAAAGGTTAATTCCTTTGTCTTTTCCCCAAACACTTTTCCTCCATTTTCAAAGGGTTGTGTTTCTGTATTCACTGCAAACTGTTGTACGGAACAGGATGTTAAGGATACACATACCAACATCCCCAATAATACTTTCTTTATGCTCATAATATTAATTTATTTTATGAAGCAAATGTATTGTTGGGTTAAAATTTATTCATTGACTATAGTTAAGAAGCATGGTGTTTTTGGGGTTACCACTTTCTGACCTTTCCTTGGTGCCAAAACTGCCCTGTTTCTACCTTATTATTTAATAAATTTAAAATATCAGCTGCTACATCTTTTGGTAAACGAGGGGCAACTTTTCCTCCCATATCGGTTTGTGTCCACCCTGGATCTAGAGACGATACTTTAATATGTTGTTCCTCTAGTCGTTTTGCAAGTAACTTAGTATACATATTCAACGTGGCTTTGGACATTTTGTAATGTGGTTGAAAGGCATCGAAATTTGGTTCACTAAAGGAACCCCAATCTGAAGTTATATTGATGATATGCCCATTGGAATTTAATCTTGGAAGCAATTTTTCAGTTAATTCTATAGTCCCGAAAACATTTATATTGAAGGTTTGTTTTAATTGGTTCATGTCTATCGCAGAAACATCCCATTTTTCCAGTAATATTCCTGCATTGTTTATTAAAAAATCCAGTTTAACATCACCGAGTTTATCGACAAATTCCGCGATGGCTACACTATTGGACAAATCCAATTTTAAGGCTTTAAAATTTGGACGAATTAGCGAGTGCCTACCCGAGGTAGAACTACCAATAATTTCAAAATTTGGGTTTTCAGATAACAACGCTACCGTTGCAAGTCCTATCCCCCTGCTGCTTCCTGTAACGATGCCGTACTTCATCATATACTTTTTTTAGTTCGGTTCAATAAAATAAAAATGGTAATCACATAAATTACAACTATGGTGAATGGAATTACCACAAACCGTTGTTCTGGAAACACATACCAAAAAAGTACAATTAAAACCGTACGTAAAACGGCATGAAATATTCCCGCCCAATGTTTGATAATCCATGAGAAAGGCAACCACATGGTTCCTGTTAAAATACCTACGGTCAATGGTAAAGATGTATAATCTGTCAGAAAGAATGGGATGGCAATGCCATAGACCAAAACGGCTTGAGCCACTGTATACATAAATAAGGCATCAAAAACATTTTCGGGTCTGTTTTTGTCAAGAAAATTCTCTCCGGTAAATTTGGAAATCAACAAGGCCAAATAAACGATACACCCTGTAGTAACAAACAGTACCCAAACTGTTATACGATCAGGGAAAATCAAACCGGAAACACCAACCAACAACCAGGCTATTAATCCAGAAAATGGCGTTGCTAAAAATTTTCTGTTCGCAAATTCGGTGCGTTGTTTCTCCAAGGAATTCATCATATTGAATAAAATTTAATTAGTAGAATTTAATTTTTGAAGTTGTGATGAAGAGTTTTCACACCAAAAGCAATCATCATTTTCTGACTTTAGTTCCAAGGCTCTTGAGTAAGCACCAATAGCATTTTCTTTTTCATTAACTTTAAAATATGCATCTCCAAGGGAATCCCAGCTATTTCCATCTTCAGGAAATAATTGTGTGTTCAATTTATAAATGGCAATGGCTTTTTCCATTTGATCCTTTCTGTAGTAAACCCCACCTAAACCATTTAGATTTCTTGGTGAATCAATAACATCTTCAAATTTTAGCTTTAATTCTTTCTCTAAATCGTTAACAGTACCCTTGTACGCTTCGGTAAATTGGTAAAGTTCACTTACCATATATTTTGGTAATTCTTTTGGTATATAAGTTTTATCAAATAACATGTTTTCTATTTCTCGAGTCATTCCTCCTATTGGTCTAACAAATGCATTAGATGAAAATAGTATAACAACATCTTCTTTTGGAAACCATACAAACTCGTTATAAGAAACACCATTAAATCCATTATGGGTTATGACTTTAGTATCTCTTTTAGAGGTATAAACAGCCCAACCATAAGCATAATGACTCGACTCATCTTCATATTCGGCTACATAAGGTTTTGTGAGTTTTTCAAATGACTCCGGAGACAAAATTTTATTTGTCTTTAATGCTTGATACCATTTGTACATGTCATTATTTGTGGAGTGTATGCCACCATTTGCAAGTACCGTTCTTGCGATTTCTCCATCTTGTTTATACTGTGCAATATGTGAACCTTCATTAGAAACGTTAAGCAAATATTCATTGGCAACAGTCGTGTTTTCCCAATTGGGTAATAAATAACCAGTCTGTTGCATTCCTGCTGGTTGGAATAATTTTTCACTCAAATACGTTTCATAATCCTGACCAGAAACAAGTTCAATAATTCGTCCTAAAATACTATAGCCTGAATTTGAATATGAATATTCTGAGCCTGGAGTAAATAACAACTTCTCTTGAAACAGATTTGAAAAATATATATCTCTTGGGGTTAAATCAAAATCATCGGTACTACCATGGCCAAAACCAGCTGAATGTGTTAATAACTGATGAATGGTGATGTCTTTTTTATCCTCTGGCAGATCGTCAAAGTAGGTACTGATAGGACTATCCAATTTTAATTTATTGTCTTCAGCTAATTTCACAATAGCAGCACCTGTAAACTGTTTTGATACAGAACAAATATCATAAACTGTATTAGGTTTATTGCCCAACTTATTTTCTTTGTCGGCAAATCCGTATCCTTTATTTAAAATAATAGTATCATTCTTAGCGACCAAAACTGCTCCTGAAAACCCATTAGCCTCACTTTGTTTTAAATAATCATCTATGCGATTGCTTAACAAATTAGATTCATCTGTCGTTGTTTTTTTCGTTTGGCAGGCTACACTTAAAACAACCATTAAACAACCTGAAACAAGGTGTATGTTAGCTATGATTTTTTGTATCTTTCTTATATTCTTCATTATGATCATTTTAAAAATTAACTTAATCATTTTATCCTATTTGCCATTTAGCAAATGATTTTTCTACTACTTGGGCTCCGAGCTTTTTATAGAAATGAATGGCTTTTTCATTATTACTTTCAACCTCCCATTTTATGAGTTCAATATTGTTTGAAACACAAATGTCTTTTGCATACTGCATCAATTTTTGACCTACACTGTTTCCTCTAAACGGTTTACATACAAACACGTCATCAATAGACATGTATGTACTTCCATTCCAAATAGAATAGTTCCACATATAAGTAATACAACCTATTAAAACACCTTTATGTTCTGCTACGATAGCTTCGAATTTTGGAGACTTTAGATTTGAAAACCCTGATTCCGTTATTTGGTTTAAATCAGTTTTAAGGTATTGTAATTGCCCTTCATATGCAGCAAGTTCCTTTATTAAACTTAACAATGCTTTGGCGTCTTTCTGGCTTGCTTTTCTTATGGTTGTCATATTCTACCAATACTCTTTAATCATAAAAATCTTTCCACCCTTAAATTCAAAAAGAGCCATTTGCTTATCACCTTTAACCACTTTACCGTCTTCTTTTTTGATGAAGCGTTTGCTTACTGTAATGGCATTTAAGCCATAAATACTATTCTCTATTTTTATATCAACAACACTTCCGTCATAGCCACCATTACTTTGGTTTCGTTTATAGCCGTTGTAAAGATCCTCTCTTGTATAAATCCCACCGTATTTTGGATGCACATAGGTAAAATCATCGGTAAATAACTCAAAAATGTTATCGATGTCTTCTATGGTCGAGTTTTGTTGGAATACTTTTAGGTTTAACTTGTAGTATTGATTTAGTATAAAGTTCAGTGAATCTTTATGTGTATTTAGTTTTTTTTGCTGTGCTTGAATTATGGTAAGGCTACTAAACAATAGTGTAATTAGAATGACAAATTTTAGTTTCATGTTTCTTTATGTTATTAATTCCATATGTAAAATGGGGTAGGGTTTTCCAGAGGTATCAAATTCTGATCGTCCTTTGGTTTCAAAGCCACAATGTTCGTAAAATCCAACAGCTTGTTCATTCTGTTCGTTTACATCAACCTTGGTTAC
The DNA here is from genome assembly GCF_018100785.1 of Maribacter sp. MMG018. Lineage (GTDB taxonomy): Bacteria > Bacteroidota > Bacteroidia > Flavobacteriales > Flavobacteriaceae > Maribacter. The sequence continues at coordinate 95,887 of NZ_JAGJEC010000004.1, forward strand.
ATTAAAATGGTTGATTGCATAATCCAATAAGGTCTTACCTATTCTTTTACCTCTATGTGCTGGATGAATGAACAACATTTCTAAATTTTCATCAGAGACACCAACAAACCCTACTATTTTATGATGCTCATCTCTATAACATCTTAATTCAACAGCATCTAAATAGGTGTTTAGAATCAAAGGTTTGAAATAGGCGATATCTTCTTCTTTTAAAAAGTGGTGTGTAGCCCTAACGGAAGCTTCCCAAATGGCGACAACTTCTAAATATTCCAATTTATCTATTTCGTCTATTTTATAATTCATTTTTAATTGGCTTTAATCATTAATCAACTCCCGATAATCCAATTTGAAATTTCATTCAAAAAACCAGTTACAAATTTCTTTTCAAGTGTACCGTATTCATCGCGTTGGCCGGTTACTGCTTTTTGGAAAAAATGATTCGCATCCTCAAAAGTCACAAAGTGATAATCTGTCCCCGATTTAAGAAGTGCATTTTCCATTCGGTCTTTATTTTGGAATATAGGAACCTGAAAGTCCAGCCCTCCAAATAAGCTTAATACTGGGACTTTTAATTGTTCTAAATCTTTTGAAGGGTCGTGGTATAGAAATGAGGTAAGTGAAGGTAACCCATAAATTATCTTGAATTCATTTGCTTTAGCAATAGCACCTTGTTGTATTTTTAGGCTATCTACAACTGCCTCTGAAGACGAAAATGCATACAAAATGGATGCTGCCGTATCTTTGAATAAACGATAGGTATCATCAATATTCTCGTCATCTTCAATGGACCTCATCAATTTATTGTGTGCAGATACATCCGCTTCAATAAGTGATTTAGGAATATCAGCATTATTATATTCTTGCCTTACTTGATACAAAACAACCTCTACCAGCGGAACTGCAGGAGCAGCCATTAAAATTACTTTTTTCACAGATTCATTTCCAACAGCCACTTTTCCAGCAAGAATTCCACCTTGACTATGTCCAAATAATATAAAATCATCAAAGGGATGCTCTTTGTTGGTTTTAAAATAGTCCATAATGTTTTCTAAATCCTTCGAATGGTCTTCGATGGTACTATTTACAAAATCACCTGTGCTTTCACCCACACCTCGATCATCATAACGAAAAGATGCTATTCCTTGAGAAGCCAAATGCTCGGCAATAATCTTCATTATTTTAAAGCCCTCTAATGTTTCGTCTCTATCTTGTGGTCCACTACCGGAACTCATAATAATTAAAGACTTTGTACTCAAGTTGGATGGAATAAGAAGTGTGCCTCCAATGTAAACACTCTCTAATTCGACAACTAAACCAATAGATTTTGAATCTTCATTAATTGTATTTTCACTTGAATAACAAGAAAATGTCACAATTAAAAATAGTATTAAAACGGTTAAATGTATTCGTGTTCTCATTTTTGATTTATTGTCATCATTTTACATTACCCTCCATGAACAATTGATCAACTTTAGACTTCAACGCATCATTTGGCAATACCCTATAAAATTCTTCAAGCAGGTCTAATGACGTTGGTTTTTTAGGATATTGATTATTGGCCAAAAAACTTCTTAGTGCTTCATTTACTTTATCTTCGCCTATTAATTCAGATAATTCTACCATTGCTATTGCACCTTTTGAGTAAGCTATATGTGTTGCGCCATAAGGCACTTTGTATAAAGGTGAATCTCCGTAAAGCCCTTTTTCATTATCATAAATTTGTTGATGTATTTTAACGCGTTCCATCATGCGTTCTTTTCCATACATTTTTTTGTAAATCATCATTTCGGTATACATGGCTAAAGACTCTGTAAGCATTGAAGCACCTTCTCTTTCATCTGGATTTATTTGACTATTTCCCCACCATATATGTGCTAACTCATGGCCTGCTAATTCATTTATAACATCTTTACTTGGATCACTATCTATATTAGCATGAAATATCATGTTTTCAGTCATAAAAATGGTTGCTGGATATGCTGTTGCCGCAAACCCACTCGTAAAAGATGAGACCTCAACAAAACTTATTTTTTCAAATGGATAAGCACTAAAATTATCCACACAATAATCTAAACTCAATACGACATTTTTTAGCAGTCGATCTACATTTTCAAAATGCATGTCATGATAAAGTACTTCAATTTCTATGTTACGATGCTTGATAGCTTGTTTTTGGTACTTAGCAGATGCAACTGCAAATCGAAATGGAACACCATCGGCTTTGTATTGGGTATTCGTCCTATCGTTTTCAGTCCAGGTTTTAACAATATTACCTATTCCCATAGGTGTTTGATTGCTTTCAGTGGTAACTACCATATTTAAATTTATAAAGTCATTTTTAAAGACTTTTGGTGTTTCAAGCCTCTTCGAACTTGTTGGATTTCCAAGTCCGTATTCTTCTCGTTTTTGCTGATCCTCTATCTCTTTATCTGATTGGTATCCCAACAAAGGATAATAATTACTAATTCTCATAAACGAACCATTATCAACGATAGCATTAAAAGATTGATGCCCATTGACAGCGAACCATCTGTATGATAAATTAAACTCTAGAGTCGCTGTATCACTCGGCATAAAAGGCTCATCAAGTTTTACCTCTGAAACAATCTCATCAACTGAAATTTCTATATTATGGATTCTAAATGTTGCTTCATTTAATTCTAAGTCAGAATGAAAATTCAATAGAATCCTGCTTATCGGTTTATCTGTTAGATTTTGGATTCTATATTTTCCTTGAATCTTATAAGAATTTTCAGAAGGGTACAAGTCTATTTTTGTGTCTACATCTATAATTGTAGGTTGGGGTATATTTTGATAATGACGGTAATTTTTTTCATAATTAACCGCTTCAACTAGTTGTGAATCTTCATTTTTTGGTGAGTAACCATTCATAAAATTAAAACCTCCACAGATGCCCAATCCAAAAAAAACAGTGACAATAAACGATTTCAATTTGGTCCATTGTTTAAATTTCAAAAATGATTTTAATGCCCATATTAAGCCCAACAGGCTTATTCCAAAAAGCAATCTGTTTGAAAAGGCCGACAGATAAGCACCATAACCATTCAATTCGCTAAACACACCTTTGAACCCTGAGAAAATGTGTAACAATGGATATGGCAACAACATCTTAACTAATGGTGTTGCAAAAACTACAACCGCTAATATTGAAACACCTAAGGCTACATATTTGCTGTTTATAATAGTATTGATAAGAAGTAATAATGCACCGAAAAGGAAAAGCGGAATTGTATTAAATATAATAACCCCAAAATAAGCCAACCAATCAATTTGGGTATATCCATAACTTATTTGAAACACTAATGCTAATACTATAAGTAGCGTAGTTAAGAATACCAATAGCACAGCTAATGACATTAAGTGCCCTTTTAATTTCGCTTTTGAAAAAATTGTACTGTCTTCAATTAAATAAAAATTGGCTGTAGTACTTCTCCAATACATATCATTTATAAAATACGCTAGAATAAATGCTCCTAATAAGTGAAAGCTTTGAGAAATAGAAGTAGCCAAAAGTCCTGAACTGGCATAATAATCTGGTAAACGAATGCCTTTATCTATATCAGAATACATTTCCATACCAACAAAGAATACCAACAGCATTGAAACGGCAACTATAGTTACGCTTTTAAAAAGGTAAATTAAATCAACCTTTGCAAAGGAAATGATTGAACTGAACTCTGACTTAAAACCAAAATTAAGAACAGGTGTTTTGACCTTTGTTAATCTTACTTTTGCATCTTTAACTTTATGCTGTTTACGTCTCAATTCGTTTTTACTTGTAGCTTTATTAAATACATAAAAACGATAAGAAATAACCAAAAACAACATTGACAACAGCATATAAGCTATACGATTGATAGCCAAAAAACCTTTTAATGGCACGATGAACTGATTTTTATCGCTAACACTTAAGTCTTTAGCTTCAAAGAAATATGCAGAAGCTCCAAAAGGATCTAATAATGATGATAGTTGCTGTACTTCAATAGATTGTGGTATGCTGCCTGCCATAAATGGCGAATTAGAAAACACCAATAATACCATGTACAGTACATACAATAGTAAACCTCCAATAACCACTAATAACTTCTTGCGTGAAGTATAAGCAATCATAAACAAGAAGCTACAAACGAAAAAGCAGTTTAAAACTCCAAAGATTAAAAAAGGATAGAGATACGACCAAAAACTAAACCCTAACTGCATTTCGTTTCCAGTACGCGAGTTTTGACCAATGACAAAACCTATAATTAAGATTAAAAAACTTAAAAAAGTTCTTAAAGTAAACACAGAGAATTTCCCTATTAAATAGTTTTTAAGCGTAATTGGATATGAGAACAACATAATATCAAATTTTGTGTCCCATTCCTTAAACAGAATCTCTAAGGCAAATAAAATGGCCATAAAAATTATGGATAGACTCAACAAAGCCATCATAAAGCCAATTGTGTAAGGGGAATTAAGATAAATTCCTTCACCAGCAGTTAAGTTGAACTTATAACCGCAAAACCATCCTATAAACACTAATATTAAAGCTGTTAAACCTAATACATACCGGTTACCGCTATGCTTTAATTGAAATTGAAGTATAGCATTCATAATTAACTGTTTTGAGAAAGAACATTAAAGTAAACGTGCTCTAGTATTGGTTCAACTGGTGAAAATCCTTCGGGTTGTATAGGTGCAAACACTGTAATTTGTAGTTGACGCTCTATAAGTTGTTGACTAATAACTTTTAGATTTGATTGATAAATTTCTAGTTCATCGTTATCAATAAATTTTGACCAGATTTTACCTTTTAAATCTTCAATTAATTCTTTTGGCTTGCCAGTTTTAAGAATTCGACCTCTATTCATTATGGTCATTTCAGAACAAAGGTTTTTAACATCTTCAACTAAATGAGTAGATAAAATCACAACTACTTCACTACTAATATCACTTAGAAGTGTATTGAATCGGTTGCGCTCTTCTGGATCCAATCCTGCCGTAGGCTCATCCACTATAATAATTTTCGGATTCCCCAATAGGGCTTGAGCCACACCAAAGCGTTGTTTCATTCCACCAGAAAACGTATGGACCTCCTTATCTTTAAAATGCCATAGGTTTACTTTTTCCAATAAATACCGTATCTGGTTTTGACGTTCAGCTTTATTATTAACACCTTTTAAAACAGCTATATGGTTTAATAAATCGTATGCATTTACTTTAGGGTAAACACCAAAATCCTGTGGCAAAAATCCTAGATTTTTTTTTATATAATCTGTGTCTTGTACTACATCTATATCATTAAACTCAATAGAACCTGAAGTTGGTTTTTGTAAGCCCACAATCGTTTTCATTAAAGAGGATTTACCAGCGCCATTGGGACCTAACAAACCAAACATGCCATTCTTTATCTCTAGGGAAATACCATTAATGGCATTGTAACCATTTTTGTAAATTAAATTTAAATCGGTAATTTTTAAGGTATTCATGATATTCGTTTTTTGATTGATTGAAAACTGAAATTGACGCTTTTTGATAATAATTAAGCATTAATTGACTCTGACTAATTATGCTTTCTGTAATAAAAGTAAAAACTCTGACCTTACTGTTATTGGACAGGCTTTGTTTATAACCTTTTTCATAGATACAGAACTAATATGTTCGCTTTCTTTGGTTTATTAATATTTTCATTTTTAACTGCAATAAGCATTTCTAAATCATATTTCTATTACAATAGGTAGCTTTCTCAAAATCCCTTATGTTTATTGAGATAATTGGCACCTGAGAAAACATGGCTTTTAGTTCTGTCACGATTTGCTTTGACAGATTCGATTTCTGTTCGGTATTTCGTCCTTGCATGATATTAGCAAACACATGGATAAAATCATCTTTGGTATTGCCAGTATTATAGTATTGAAAAGGATTGATCCGTACTTTAATGTCTTCAGGAGCAAACAATCCGGTCGATGCTGCCGTATCATACACCTTTTGCATGATTTTTTCCGGTGTTTCTAATTTGATGACCTGCTTTGAGCAGTCTATTACAAAATGTGGTATATCGTTTAATTTTTAAGGTTTGCATTAATTACAATTGAAGCTATATCTCTAGTGGCCTTCGTTGGTGAATTGCAATCGCAATTACTAAACCCGATTACGTAAATGTCTAAACCAGGCACATAAACGCCCATAGATTTAAATCCAAAGATGCTTCCACCATGTTCTCTCGAAGGCTCGCCATCTATATCCTTTAGATGCCACCCATAACCATAGGTAAATGGCGTACCATTGTTTAATGTGTATTTAGTGAACATTCGATTGATTGTACCTTGAGAAACCAATACACTATTATTAATGGCCTCTTGCCATTTTAACATATCTTCTACCGTAGACATTAAAGAGCCGGAAGCATAAGGTATACTTAAACTCACATACATCTTATTTGTGTACTCTCCTCTGTTATGATAGCCGTAAGCTCTATGCTTTACGATGTCTCTATCGCTTGCATAGCGGGAATCGGCCATACCCAATTTTTCAAAAATGTTGGTTTCTATAAAATCTTCATAAGTACTTCCGGAAACCAACTCTATAATATATCCTAAAACAACGTAACCGGAATTATTATAGGAAAACTGTTCCCCCGGTTCAAAATCAACGGGTTCATCCTTAAAGAAATCTACCAGCTCTTTCGGAGTAAGGTCTTTTTTGGCGATGGTCATGATGGATTTCATTTTGGTAAAATCCTTTATACCAGAAGTATGCGTCAATAAGTGATGGATGGAGATATTGCTTCCATTCGGATAATCTGGAATATATTTTGAAATCGCATCACTCACATTTAATTTCCCTTGTTCTTCCAGCATCATAATGGCAACAGCTGTAAACTGTTTGGTCATGGATCCTATTTGAAAGACATTATTGGGTTTCATTGGCACATTCAATTCTAAATTGGCCACACCAAAAGCCTTTATGTAAAGGGGGTTGCCGTCTTTTGCAACAAGAAAGACGCCCCCTGGTCCATTTTTGTCTTTAAAAACAGTGGTTATAACACTATCAATTTGAGTTTCTAATGTTTGGGAGCAAGTGACTTGCAGCGAAAACACCACAATTAAAAAGGTTAATACTAATCTCATTGTATTCGTTTTTTGATTGATTATTTAAATTTTTGTTTTGAATTAAAACTAGCTAGTTCAATAGTCAAAAAACTTAAGGTATCTTAAGAAAACTATGAACTTAAAATTATGACTGTAAAACATATCTGGAGGTTACACGGTTTTTATACTATGCTTTTTAAAAGACTTCTTCCTAAATCCTTTAATTAACAGCCAAACAGTCAATGAGAACTCACCAATAACAGTAGGCATAATCACTATAACTTCGAAAATATTTTTATAATCATCATAATTTGACATACTTAGTTTTGCCATTCCATCTATGATATAACCAAACGCAGCCAGTACCAATAGGACCCCTAATGCTTTTGGAATATACGTTGACTTTATAATTAGATACCCAAGAACAATTAAGTGGATACCAAAAAACAACAATCCGATAGTCCAAAGTGTATCAAAATCCAACAACAACTCCGTTACTACTTGTTGTAATTTTATGGAGTTAGAAACGTTATTTGTCAATTCATAAATATGTAATAGTTTAAGAAGGGCCACACAAAAAAACACAGCGTGCAGTATTCTAAAAAAAGAAGCTAGATAAGATAGATTTTTACTTGTTGATTTTGTTAAGTTGAAAAGTGACCAAACCAATAACACATCAAAAAACAACATAATAGTAAAGCCAAGTAAACCACTGCCGAACTGTGAATGATTATTAATGAAGTTTGTAGTTGTAATGTGTTGGTTGCTGCTATCTATTAAGCCTTCGAGTACTGCAAAATTGGCGTAAAAACCAGCAATAAAAATCATTAAATAAGCTATTCCTGAAATTTTTGCTATCTGTTTCATAATTGATGAATTTTAAATTTTCAAACAAAATTATCGCTTCACAATATGGAATTCATTGACTTTGGTTAAGAAATTGAATGAACCTTATGAAGGTATAAATCAGTTACAAATCTAATTCTGACTAATCCCTGATTTCTTAAGCTACCTTAATTTTCACCCAATTCTTTCCCCATAATTTTGTTGTTTAAAAGGTAGAATCATGAATCAAAACATCAATAGCATACTGGCAATTCTTGGAGGAATTTTTTTAGCAATGCAAGGAGGTTTTAATGCACAGCTTGGCGTTCAATTAAGAAATCCATTAATGGCGTCATTGGTAGCATTCTTTTTCAGCATGGTTTTCGCTTTGCTAGTGGTTTTATTGAGCCTCAAAAGCTTTCCGAAAACATCAATACTGTTTGATATACCCAAATATTTATGGTTTACAGGAGCATTTTTCAGTGTTGTTGGAATTTGCCTTTACTACTATACAATTCCCAAACTGGGAATATCCACCATGATTTCGTTAGGTCTTTTTGGTCAACTCCTATTCTCTACTATCGCAGGGCACCATGGTTGGTTTGGGATGCCCCAAGAACCTATGGAAATTAAACGAATACTGGGAGTGGTGGCCATGTGTATCGGAATTTTTCTAATTAAAAAAAGCTAAGCCTCAAAGCGTAAAAATAATACGAACCTTAAAATAAATATGATGAGACTATTGGAAGATCTAAAATGGCGTTATGCTACCAAAAAATTTGACCCGACCAAAAATATCGGCACCACTGACCTTGAAAAATTACAGGAGGCCATACAATTATCGGTTTCTTCGTACGGACTGCAGTTATATAAAGTTTTGGTTATCAAAGATCAAAAATTAAGAGAGCAGCTTAAAGAAGCCTCATGGAATCAATCGCAGATTACAGAAGCTTCACACCTTTTCGTTTTTTGCAATTATATCGAAAGAAGCGAAAAGCACATTGACGATTATATTCAAGCCACTGCGACCATACAAGGTACACCATTGGAAAAGCTAATGCCTTATGGCGATTTTATCAAAAATAGTTTATCTCAAAAGTCTGATTCGGAGTGGATAAGTTGGTCGGAAAAACAAACCTATTTAGCTCTATCGAACCTTTTAATGGCCTGTGCAGAATTAAAAATAGATGCGTGCCCAATGGAAGGGTTCGAACCGGATAAATACAATGAAATCTTAGGATTGAAAAAGAAAGGTTTGAATGCAGCGGTAATTGCACCGGTGGGATACCGATCGGAAGAAGACCATACGCAATTCAGGACCAAAGTCAGAAAACCTAAAGAGCTTATTTTCAAAATGATATAACCAATATTAAAAGTGTTAAACGTAAAATCTTGCAAAGTGAAATTACCCAAAACATATATTGTCTTTATTTTTATAAGCTTTCTCGTTACTATCTTCAGCTTTGTAAAAAAACCTCAAGATAGAACCACATCACTTCGTTTGGAGCTTTTCAGTTCCAATGTTGAAGAATCCGTAAATTTTTATACAAAAATCCTTAATTTTTCAAAAGAAGGTGATTCCATTAATCAATCCTATCAACAAGTCATAAATGGTTCTGTGATTATAGGAATAGGACCTGAGGCTAAGTTGTCAGAGGATCATTTTTTGAAATATAAGGAAAGTGATTCTCGCCGTGGCATCGGTGTGGAAATTGTCTTGGAAGTAGACAATTTATTAGCTGTTTATCGGCAAGTGAAACGAAGTGATTATCCAATACATGCCGAGATAAACGATAGACCGTGGGGACTTACCGATTTTAGATTGATTGACCCCGATGGTTATTACATCAGAGTCACCTCAAGAAAAGATTAAGGGCTGTAAATGCTTTTATAATAAAATCTTATAAAAGCATGCATTTGTATACTTTTTTTGATAAATTACTCAAGAACTTTATAATAAACAGAAAACTAAAACTGCATACGTTTTTGCATACGATTTAATAATCTAATAGTGGCTGAGCCCTATAAAACCGTTGGAATTTTTCCACCCTTGGAGCTCATAACCCGAAGGTCACTGGTTCGAGTCCAGTTCCCGCTACAAAGGCCTAAGGCCATAAAAAAAGGTTCGTATTTCACGAACCTTTTTTAGTTTATTTACTTTTTTGATTTGTTCTAATATCCACAATATGAACCAGTAATCTCCCAAAAGTTAATCCCCGAACATAGTATCTGCTCTATGTAGACATATCAATTCCCGCGAAATAATCCAACTCTATACATAACAGACAGGTGTACGATTTTACCGGAAAGTTTGAGTATTTTTATAAGGCTTCAAAATATTCTTATGGATATTATTACAATTCCTTACCACTTAATCTTACCATCGATAATCGGACTTTTAATTATCGGTTTATTGATAATATTCAAAAAACGATTTTGGACAAAAACCTATTGCAAAAGTCTTTGGTTTAGCGCTTGTGTCTTTTTTGGACTGTACTCGATCATTGTTGGATATGCAGCCTATGAAGATATTTGGCTTCATCTTGAACTTGAAAAATATGACCTGAACAACAATCTATTTTTTGATGGTGAAGAATGCACTAATGAGCATTGTACGGAATTGATGAAAAAATTGGTTAATGACACCGGAAGAAATTTATCAGTATTTACGGGCGGCATTAAAGCATTGGTTATCGCCATACCCATTTTATTAGTTGGAGTTGCGACAGAACGGTTAACAAAGTAAAAAACTTCAGAAAAACACCGTAATCAATACGGAATTAAAATTTTGCCATAAGGTTTTTAGTATTTTTATAACGTCCGAATTGTTTTTGGATCTCACGGTGCCAATTGTGGAAACTAGAACGTTCATCTGTTCCTACTCTTTAAAACAAAACTGCTGATCTATAAATTGAAAAAATGAAATTGAATACTTGTATTATCTTGTTCCTATTGGCCATCAGTCATAATATATCATCTCAAAAAACGGCCGCCGATAGTAGTAGGGTCGTAAAATTACTTACGTTCAATATTCTTCATGGGGCCACTACCAAGGGTGATTTTGACCTAGATGTCATTGCCAAGGTCATAATAGATGCCGACCCCGATTTTGTAGCCCTGCAAGAAGTCGATTACAAAACAAAAAGAGCTAAAAAGTATGATCTGGCCACGGAATTGGGATGGAGGAGCAAAATGGCACCCATCTATGCGAGGGCTATGCCTTACGACGGAGGTGAGTATGGAGAGGGAGTACTTTCCAAACACACCTTTTTACAAACAAGAAATGTGGCCTTACCTTTTATTCCAGGTGACGAACCTAGAGCGGCATTGGAAATAACCACCGTATTACCTTCTAATGATACCGTTTCATTTATTGGTACGCATTTAGACCATCAAAAAAATGAAGCAAATAGGATAATGCAGGCCAAACATATAAACAAGGTGTTTTCCTCTAACCCCTACCCTACCATTTTGGCCGGGGACCTAAACGCAGAACCCGATAGCAAGACCATTGCTATACTAAACGAAGTATGGTCGGCCTCTTACCCTAAAAACAACCCACAACCCACATACCCATCGGACAAGCCCATAAAAAAAATCGATTACATTATGTTTTACCCAAAACACCGATGGAAAGTTCTCAAAACAGAAGTCATTCAAGATTCTATCGCATCAGACCATTGTGCATATCTGGTAACCCTTGAGCTATTGCCACAGTAACAAAATCTATAAAACACCCCACCCCACTGGGCTGTTTCAATTTTTTTTTGGTTTTGGACATCGTATAAATCAAATTGTCCAAGATGACATTAAGACCGTATTAATTAATTTAGTTGCACAAAATATGTAACCGATAGAAATATTGGTTGCTATCGGATTTCTGTTCTCAATACCATGGCATCCCATATTCTATACCATAGAAACAACATCAGATAACAATAAAACTACAAGTGCCTTTTGGATATAAAAGGCCGATTATTACAAAATAGTACTAGAATTCATGAAAAATAAATCTTACGAGCAAGGGTTAAGCAACACCCCTTTACTTGGAGAAACGATATCGGAGAACTTAAAAAGAACGGTCGAAAAATATCCTGATAGGGAGGCATTGGTGGTCCCATACCAAAATTATCGGGCTACATATTCTGAATTTTGGGAACAAATAGGTCTAGTATCGAAAGGTTTGTTGGCTTTTGGCATAAAAAAGGGGGACCGCGTGGGAATTTGGTCTCCAAACCGTTTTGAATGGGTCATAATACAATATGCCACCGCACGAATCGGTGCTATTATGGTAAATGTAAATCCGGCTTACAAGGCACAAGAATTGAGTTTTGCATTAAAACAATCGGAAATTAGCCTCTTGATCATGTCCAAAGGTTTTCGCAAAACAAACTACATCAACATTTTAAGCGAAGTAAGATCATCATGCATTCATCTAAAAGATGTATTGGTCATAGACCACGACTGGGAGAAGCTTATTGCTATGGGTGCCAATATATCGGATGAGAAACTGGAGGCCATTGAAGCTACCCTTGAATTTGACGACCCTGTCAATATACAGTATACTAGTGGCACTACGGGGTTTCCGAAAGGGGCCACCCTATCTCACCACAGTATTTTAAACAATGGTTTTTTTATTGGTGAGCGTTTGGGTTACACCGAAAATGACCGTGTATGTATACCCGTTCCATTATACCACTGCTTTGGCATGGTCTTAGGAAACCTTGCCTGTACCACACACGGTGCCTGTATGATTTTTACGGGTGAAGCTTTTGAACCTGCTACCGTACTCAAAACGGTACAGGACGAAAAAGCAACCTCTCTTTACGGAGTGCCGGCCATGTTCATAGCCGAGCTAAACCTCCCAGAGATAAACGATTATGACCTTTCTACTTTACGTACCGGTATTATGGCAGGCTCACAATGCCCCACGTCCGTTATGCGAGATGTACGCGAAAAAATGCACATGAAAGAAATTGAGATCTGTTATGGGATGACAGAAACCTCACCGGTGAGTACGCAAACATTTTTGGATGACAACGAAGAAAGAAGGTGTACGACCGTTGGAAAGGTACACCCACACCTCGAAATAAAGATCATAGATCCCGACACTGGTAAGATAGTACCTAGAAATACACCTGGCGAACTATGTACAAGAGGTTATTCTGTAATGTTAAAATACTGGAACAACCCCGAGGCCACTGCAATGGTCATAGACGAAGGCCGTTGGATGCATACCGGCGATATGGCCGAAATGGACGAACATGGGTATGTTAAGATCGTAGGTAGGATAAAAGATATGATCATCAGGGGCGGAGAGAATATTTCTCCCTATGAAATAGAGGAATACCTACAAAATCACGATGATATTTTTGATGTACAGGTAATAGGGGTGGCCGACAAAAAATATGGGGAACAGGTAATGGCATGGGTTATTCTTAAAGAAGGAGCCATTGTTACCGAAGACGAGCTCAAAACATACTGCCAAGGTCAGATAGCCACCTACAAAATACCGTATTATTGGAAATTCGTAAGTGAATTCCCCATGACCGTAACCGGCAAAATACGCAAGGTTGAAATGAGGGAAATAGCAAACAGGGAACTAGGACTTTTAAAACGCGCCTAATAATAAACACCAAGTTACTTATACGCTTACAAAAAAAGGGGCCCGAAATAAGATTACGTTTCACACTTATATATCATATTCGATAAAGCAAATAAAACGGGGTATTCTTAGCATTCAACACCCCGTTTTATTTTTTTAACCATAAGAGCATTGCAGTAGAGAACATTGGCACGAAAATGGTTATAAATTTTAAGATACCGAAAGAATGCTTTTATCTTTGAACCAAAGACCCTCAAAGTATATCTTTTCAAATATCACATCAATACACTCAACAATATATAACCGATATTAAAGGTCTTACACTACACACATAACATTAAAAATCGAAAAATGACAAGAACCCATTTAAAGTATATCATGGCCACAGCCATAACAGTTACCTTTATGTCTTCCTGTGCCATAAAAAACAAGCAAGAACCAACGGAGAATTCTGTAGACCACCATACGGCCGAAATAGCATTTGACTGGCAGGGGAGTTACTACGGCCTGCTACCATGTGCCGATTGTGACGGTATAGCGACCCGATTAGACCTCAACAACGACCTTACCTATGTTTTGACCAAAGCTTGGAAAAAGAACGACAAAGCCTTGTCCGATACTTTAAAAGGGAAATTTACATGGCAAGGAAACAATATAAAGCTAGAAGGTATTGCGGATAAAAGTAGCGCAGACACCTTTAAAGTAGAGGAAAATCGTCTTCGCCAATTGGACATGGAAGGAAATGAAATCACTAGCGAACTGGCAACACATTATATACTATCTAAAATGGGAAATTCACAAGTAGAGGATAAAAGGTGGCAAATAGTTGAACTGAACGGAAAACAGATAACCGGTGCACCTGAAACGCATTACATTATTTTTCACTCCAAAGAAGGTCGCCTAGAGGCCAAGGCAAATTGCAATATACTATCTCGAAGTTACAGAATTACCAACCAATTAATGATTTCCATTGACCAAGGTATTTCAACCATGATGGCCTGCCCCGACGATTTAGACTCTCAATTGAACAAAGTTCTTGACATGGCCGACAATATTTCGGTAGGTGACGGAACAATGACCATCAATAAGGCCAGAATGGCTCCCTTGGTACGCCTTAAGCTTGTGGAATAAAAACTTTTATCAACTATATACTATTATAAAGCAACCTTTGCTGTAATTAAAACGACACCGCCAATTGAAAAAAGACTATCTGTTTAAATCTGAAAGACTCGGTTTCCGTAACTGGATAAAAAATGACCTGACGCCATTTGCCAAAATAAATGCGGACCCTGAAGTGATGGCGCATTTTCCAAAACCTCTGACCAAAGAAGAAACATCGAAGCTTATAGATAGACTACAACAACATTACCTAAAAAATGGATATACCTATTTTGCGGCCGAAATTTTAAATACGGGAGAACTGATCGGTTTTATAGGCTGCCTTTACCAAGATTATAAAACAGATTTTACACCTGCCGTGGACATTGGTTGGCGATTAAAAAAAAGTAGTTGGGGCAACGGGTATGCCACCGAAGGAGCCAAAAAATGCCTTGAATTTGCATTTAACGACCTGAGTATTGATAAGGTTATCGCCGTTTGTACCCTACAGAATTCAGCATCGGAAAATGTGATGAAAAAAATTGGAATGCAAAAAGTAGGAGAGTTTGACCATCCCAAACCAAAGGTATATCCAGAACACGAGAAATGTATCTGCTACGAAATAAACAAAAACCTTTAAAAACAAGGATTCCAAGAAAACAAGAAAATCGTTTGGGGGACGGATCCCCCGAAACGATTAACGTTCAACAACAATATTTTGGATATCAACAATTCTATAAAAGAAAAGACTGGCTATTTGTCTTCGAAGAACACTTCTGAAATTAATTTAGAATCCATCCCAATTCTTTTTGCCCTGATACCAGAGCTATCGATCGCCAGGTCCACACGCGATTCGTGATCCACTATCAAAATAGGAAAATTGTTACGACCCGGATTCTCTGGCACCAAAGCATACGAATGTGTATGTCCGCAAACCATTAGATCAATATCTGTCTTGTTTAAAATGGGCATAAACTTCTTTCTCACTTCCAGCTCACCGTGCCACTCCCTACCTTGTTTTTTGGTAAAAGGGGGAATGTGCATAAACACCACTTTCCGTTCCGCATTCTTAAAAGCTTCCGATGCGACTACCTCCGTAAGCCATTTGGCCTGTTTGCTACGGTACGCGTCAAAATCGGCCATACCGCTATACTCTATATCGGAATCGGGCTTATCTTCCCCGGAATCCAAAACAATAAAAAAGGTACTCCCCGATGAAAATGTGTAATAGTACCGGTTTTGGGGAAAATGAAAATACGAATCCAGTTTACCTGCGGCCGCCCCTCTAGTTTCGTGATTTCCACGTACAATATAGAGTGGTTTTTCCTGGGCAAATATATCTACCATAGTATCCAACACACTGTATATGGCCTCTTCGCCCGTAGCATTGTTCACAAAATCACCGTCCATCAATACAAAATCGGTTTTTGCCCATTCCACGGTCTTCAGCAACTCTGCTGCTTTAGGACCATTTTCATGCATATCGCTTAGAACAACACATGATGTTCGTGATTTTTTAGGATCCGCAGTTGTAAAATAAAGCGGTTCTTTTTTATATACCCTTGTAGCCGCCACTTTACCCATATTACCCTCTTTGGTTATTGCTTGTGAGTACACCCGATAGGCATATTTTGTTCGTGGGGCAAGCCCCGAAATGGTTACCGATTGTTGCTTGCCAATATTTTTTAATCCACCTGTGGCATTGTATACTTTTGTACGTTCTTTTTGGTAAAAATAAGAGCCGTCCTCTTCGTAATATTCTACCCACGAAATACAATCTACAGAGGAGCTCCAGTTGATGACCACACTATTGGCCGTTAAATGTTGAATAAACGGACCATGGGTAATGGCCACATCTTGGGAATAAGTGAATTGAACAACACATAGGATCGCGATCGCGACCTGACAGAAACGCCGTATCCTATTTTCCTCTTTTTTCATTTTTATGTTTTTTAGAGCTTTTTATTTTAAGGACATATGACCCGTTCGGACCATAAAAAAGTGCCGCCCAACAAGATGGGCGGCACTCAAAAAAATATTATTGGAAACGCGCATCTACCATAATGGGAAAATGATCGGAGATATATGTATCTCCTCTTTGCCCATCTATCGTGTGGTGTTTTAAAATATCTACATCTTCACTAGTAAAAATGTAATCTATTCGTTCCCTCTCTTGGTCGGGCTCCAACATAAACCCGTTAAAGGTATAATAAGGACCGTATACCATTTTTGCCCGCGTCTTACTATCCAATATCTTCGCATCGTTCTCTTTCTGGCTCAATAGTTCAGTATAAGGTGCCGCCGATGGCGGAAAGTTAAAATCGCCACTGACCAAGAACGGTTCGTCCTTAGCTATCTTTTGAACCATTTTTTTCAAAAGCTTTGCACTTTCTAAACGAGCGGTTTCCCCTTTATGATCAAAATGGGCATTAAAAAAGTAGAACTCCTTACCATTGGCCAGATGTTTCAGCTTTACCCATGTTATAATACGTGGCAAGGCGGCATCCCAACCTTTCGAATTCACCTTGGCGGGCGTTTCAGACAACCAAAACGTACCACTGTCCAATAGGTCAAAGGTTGTTTTTTTGTAAAAAACAGGGCAAAACTCCCCTTCGTTACCTCCATTTCTACCTATGCCCACATACGCGTATTGCGGCAATCTTGCTACCATATCGTTCAACTGACTTTCAATTACCTCTTGGGCTCCGAAAACATCTACCTCAAAAAAATTGATGCTGCTACAAAGCCAGTCGCGTCTATTTTCCCAGATATTGATTCCGTCCTTAGGACTAGCGTATCTGATATTAAAA
This sequence comes from Maribacter sp. MMG018, assembly GCF_018100785.1. GTDB lineage: Bacteria > Bacteroidota > Bacteroidia > Flavobacteriales > Flavobacteriaceae > Maribacter. Next base: position 113,316 of record NZ_JAGJEC010000004.1, read on the forward strand.
GTCATTGCCTTTATATCGGTTTCTTTTTGGGCATACATACCCAAAGAGCAGATCATAAAAACAAACATTATAAATCTTGAGATCATCTTTTTCCTTTTTAATGGTTCAAATTATTCCCAGCCAGGGTTTTGGGTCAGGTTTGGATTCAATTGTAATTCTACCCTTGGGATAGGATACAGGTAATCTCTTTCCTCGTCAAAAGACCTTGTATTAAAATCGGGTTGGGGGTTGATCAGGTTATTTTCATCAAAAAATACATCCGAATCAATTTTGATATATTGTACACCCGTCATTTGTCCGGCTGGATCATCCCCTTCAAACAACACTACATCAATATTACCGTCCGAATCCAGATCGTACTCCCCGGCTCCTGGAAAATACATACCCCTTAGCGGTTGGATCAATGTTTGGCCAGATTTCCACCTAACTATATCGTCCCACCTAAAGTTTTCCATATAAAGTTCTATTCTACGCTCTCTTCTAATTTCTAGAATCACCCCTTTGTTGGCTCCGGTTACGGTAGGGTATTGATCTTCTAAAAATGAATCGGGATCGCTATTGGCATCGCTTAAGTTCATGGCGGGCATACCTACTCTATTACGCAACAATTGTATGGATAGATCCAAATCGGATTGTTCCAATGTTCCCAATTCCGCTTTCGCCTCTGCATAATTCAACAAAACCTCACCGAACCTTAAAATGGGTAAATCTCCAATAGACTCGTCATAAGTATCATAAACAGGTTCTGTAACGTACTTGGTAAGTTGATACCCGGTCATGGTAGCACCCAAATTAGGAACCAACGCCATACTTTCACCTTTTCTGGTATATCCGGGAGTTCTTATGGTCTGCGACAACCGTGGATCCCTATCCTGAACCTCATCGGTAAAGAACATTTGATCATAACCTGCATTGTCCGTAAACCTAGATCCATCGGCCATTAAATAACTGTTCACCAAATCTTTGGGCATTCCGGGTCTACCGTACGAAGAAGTTGTAGTGTAATAATTTACATTATGGTCTACTGCCACGGTCTGTGAAAACTGCCTGCTCAAAATAACCTCTGCGGTCTGGGCATCGTGCGAGTTGAACAGGTTCATGTAATCCTCTGCAGTGTTTCCTGTGCTATACACCGCGTATGGGGAATCTTCCATTAGCTCCAAGGATGCATCCACGGCAGCGTTCAGGTACTTCTCGTACCCAGAAATAGCACGATACTTCTCATAGGTTCCCTCATATAGGCCTACACGAGATTTTAGGGCCAAGGCACTGTATTTGGTAATACGGTATGCCTGTACCTCTTCGTTCAAATTATCAATGGCGCGGTCCAAGTCTTCCAAGATCTTATCCGTAATAAACTGCCTGCTTTCCCTTGGCGCCTGAAGACTTTCGGTATCGTCCGCCTCAATAGTACCTTCATAGTAAGGCACTTCTCCAAATCGCTTTAATTTTTCAAAATAAAAGTATGCCCTAAAAAAATAAGCAACCCCGCCATAATGCAATTTAGCCGCTTCATCTTCACATTTCTCGTAATTTTCAAGAAAGTAATTAATATCCCTAAGATATTCCCAATCCCATCCACCACCGGTAGTGGGTACGGTTCTAGCTCCGCGCATCTCTTCGCTCAAGGTAGTAGCTATGATATTATCGGCCCTTTCATCTCCGTCGTATATAGATGTACTCGGAAACATTCTATAAAATCCGTTGGTGTACAGTTCCAAGTCACTAGACTTTAAAAAGAACGTGGATGGCGTTACGTCCGACAGGGGTTCCTTGTCTAAAAAATCGTCACTACAACTGCTGACTACCAGCATGCAGATCAATATTAAATAATTAAATTTCATAATGTATATTTTTAAAATTGTAATGAAACACCTAGTGAATAAATTTTTGAAAATGGCACGCTCTGCGCCGTACTTCTGTTCGTGGAAGTAGAAGGCGAGTTCAGGTTAATGGAGTTACCAGCAGCCTCAGGATCTATATAATCGGTGAGTTTGGTAAATGTCAATAGATTTTCTCCACTAAAATAAATTCTCAACTTACTTAACGGCAAGCGGTCTATAACCTTGGCCGGTAAGGTATACCCCAAGGTGAGGTTCTTCATTCTTAGGTAAGCGATGTTCTGCAAATACCTATTGTTTACGGCACCTAGGGCATCACTATCTGAAAGGGCTATATAACCGAACAATCTAGGGTAATATGCATCTGTGTTTTCTGGGGTCCAAATATCATTGACCAAATCTTTTCTGATGTACGAATCGTAAGGTCTGTTGTACATGGCCCAAAATAATCTGGAGTCTCTGTGTGGATACCAATCTTGCTTTCCTACCCCTTGAAAAAAGGCGGATAGATCAAAACCTTTATAATCGGCATTTATCTTAAAACTATAAAGATATTGTGGTGCCGTATTACCAATGACCCTACGATCACCAGGGTTGTCCAAGGTATTTTCACCCTCGTCTATGACACCATCGTTATTTAGGTCGTTATATTTAACATCTCCGGGCTGCAGCCCCCCAGCGGCCACAATTCTATTGGACACCCTTGTTTGATCTGCATGTGCCGCAACTTCTTCTTCCGATTGAAAAAGGCCGTCTACATCATAACCCCACAACTCACCTATGGTCATACCCTCATAATAATCCAATAAACTATTGGTAGGATTATCAAATCTGGTAATCTTGGTCTTAGAGTTGGACAAAGAACCTACGATTGAAAAACTGAAAGTGTCCTTACCAAGTTCAAAAGAATCATGATACCCCAAAGACCATTCAAACCCGCGGGTTCTTAGATCGGCCGCATTTTCTTGTGGAGAGGCAGTACCCAATACACTTGGCAGGGTAGCACCTTGGGTAAGCATACCTTCGGTATCTCTTTGAAACCAGTCGAAATTTGTGGTCAACCTATTCTTAAAAAATGCAAGGTCCACCCCAAGGTTCAAGGTCTTCACCTCTTCCCAAGTTATTTCCTTCGGATTTAAACTAGGTGATTCTATATAGTCCAAGGTGCTTCCATCTATGGCATACCCCGTATCTATATCTTTGTTCAAAGTTGGTATGTAGGCATAATCATCTATATTCTGATTTCCCAGAGAACCGTAAGATGCCCGTAATTTAAATTGATCTACAACATGACTTTCTTTTAGGAAATCTTCGTTGGATACGATCCATCCTGCGGATACGGAAGGGAAGAATCCCCATCGGTATTCCGACGGAAATCTTGAAGACCCATCATACCTACCGTTCAATTCCAAAAGATATTTTTTCTTGTAATCGTAAGACAGCCTATAAAAAAGTCCTTGCAGTCCCCATGCCGAAGCACTGCCCGTAGCCTCCGCATTGGAAGTTGCCAAGCCCAAAGAATTAAGATCATCGGATATACTGTTCAACTTACTGGCCTGTATATTCTTGATTCCGTATGACTCTTGGTTGAAACCTACCATGGCACTCACAAAGTGATCTGATAACTGTTTTCTGTACTCGCCATAGATGTTAAAAGCATTGTAGCTAGCCTGGCTGTTGTACTCCGTTAACCGATCACTGCCCATAACACCCACCTCATCGGTAAATATGGAATAGGGTATTCTGGTAGATCTTTGGTACCTGTTGTAGGTCATTTTTCGCAAGGCATAGCTCGCCGTTATTTCCATACCCTCGAAAGGGGTAACAATGGCCGTAGCGATATTCGAAAACTCTTGATTATCGGTTTCCTGTTTTGATTTGCCATGCAAAAGAGCTGCATATACCCCATCACCAACGGTATAATTATTTAGCTCGGTTCTCCAAAGGGCATTACCATCTGGATTAACGGGAACGTAGGCGGGCAATGCATGTACCCAGATAAGGCTGCTCCACGGATCGGAATAATTGCCGTACTGGCTTCCGCCATGTTGTAAGTCGTTAGAGCGGTTGTATTGCATGTTATTACTAAAGGTCAACCATTTTTTGGCCTCCACTTCTAATTTACCCCTTACATTGTACTGCTTATAAATATCATCCTGTACCTTAAGAATTCCGGTAGATTGGTAGTTTCTATAAGAAAAGAATGTTCTTACTTTATCCGACCCACCTGAAAGGGAAACATTGGTTATATTGGAAGGCGACGTTTTTCTAAAGAAGGTGTTCCACCAATCGGTGGCCCCATAATGTACATACTGTTCTCTACCGTTACGCATATCGGTTACGACCCTTGCCTTTGATGGGTCTTGCGACACCTCTAAAAGAGCCGCATAATCTTGTTCGGTATATCCGGTATACGATCTTCCTACCGCGGTTCTAAAAGCTTCGTCCACCAGCATGGTAGACTCATAGGGATCGGTTAAGAAATCGGTATTCATTGTGGGCGAGCTAAAGGCCGTGGTGTGGTTTACGTTGATCGTAAAATCTCCCTTCTTTGCTTTTTTGGTCGTTACCAAAACAACCCCAAATGCACCTCTTGCACCATAAACGGCAGAAGCACCGGCGTCTTTAAGAACACTTATCGATTCTATATCATCGGGATTAAGACTGTTGATATCACCTTCTACCCCATCTACCATTACCAAGGGCGAACCACCATTTATAGTAGTAAATCCACGAATATTGATAATGGGTGCATCTCCCGGTTTTCCGCTGGACTGCACAATGTTCAACCCAGGACTGGCCCCTTGCAATGCATTGGCGGCATTGGACAACGGCCTGTTTTCTATGGTAGAAACATCTACCTTGTTAACGGCATCTATTAGCTTCTCTTTACTCTTTTTACCGTAACCGACAACCACCACTTCTTCCAAAGCATTGGCATCGGGCTGTAATTCTACCAAAATATTCGACCCGGTCGTGGTGTTAACCTCCTGTGTTTCAAAACCAATGTAAGAAACAAGAATGGTGGAGGCAGCCCCTGCCACCTTGATGGTAAAATTACCGTCAAAATCGGTCGTGGTACCATTGGTGGTCCCTTTTTCCATAATAGTGGCTCCCGGCAACGGATTGCCCTCATCATCTATCACCGTTCCTTGGATCACCCTTTCTTGTTGGGCTGTACCCTTATCGGAACTTTGTGCGACCAGTACTTGTTTCTCGTTTACCTTATAGACAAAATGTGCCTTTTTTGCGAGCTCTTCCAACACTTTTACCAACGGACTATTTTCTTGAACGACCGAGTATTTTTCTTTACTACTCAGTACAAATTGCCCATAATTAAACTCATAATCCGTTTTCTCTTCCAGCTCGGAAAAAATATCTACGAGCCTAGCATCTTTAAGTTTAATACTTATATTTGGCCCGCTTGAACTGCCAGAGGCATAGGCCCCTACGACGAATAGGAGGGCCAACATGGACAGTTTAGGTTTAAAAAAATTAAATTCTATTTTCATATTAAGTGTTGTTTATTTTTTGACATTCGACGCTTACATCGGAGGGGTCTGTGGCAGCAGACCCTTCTATTTTTTTATTGGTTTTTAAATTTGGCTTCTATTTCATTCTGTGGAGTTTTGGTTAATTCTAATTCAGTGATATAGTTGATTTTATCTATTACCTCTGCTAAGGTTTCGTCTTTAGAGATAGACAATGTCATTTGAACGGCTTCAATGTCGGTGCTAAGGAAATGTATGTTTACCCCATACCTCTTTTGTAGAAATACGGCCAAGTCGGTCATTTTAACCCCTTTAAATTCTACCTTTTCCTTATACCAAGAAGTATAGAGATTGTGGTCTATTTCCGATCTCTGTAAAGATTTGGACCTTGTATCGTATACCACCTTTTGGTTGGGGCTTAGCTGCACCGCGTTATCCGCGTCCGAAACCTGTACTAGGCCCGTAGCTACGGTAACATGTACCGCACTATCGGTTTGCTTTATATTAAAACTAGTGCCCAAAACCTTGGTGCTAAGGTGTCCAGTTTGTACAACAAAGGGTTTTTGTTCGTTTCTGGCCACCTCAAAAAAGGCCTCACCTTCCAATTCTGCCTGGCGTATACCTTTGTAATCATTGGCAAACCGTAAAGAACTATTCGTATTCAGGGTTACCCGACTACCATCTTCAAGCGTAGCTACTTTAAAAGTTTCTGTTGTATTGGCAATTACAATTGTCCGTGGAAAAACCGTGTTGTAGAAAAATCCGGCAAGTCCTAAAAGGATAGCCAATGAGGCCGCTACCCTCATCCATTTCCATTTAGAAATGCTTTTCTTGGTCCGTGCCTTTATAGTACGATAGATCTCTTTCTTGATCTTTCTCTGCTCCTCCCCAGATTTAAAGGCGCGCCCTTCTGTTTGAGAAATAGCAAAGTCCTCAAAATCACGTAAGATTTTTTCCTCTTCGGGCGTTGTCTCCCCTTGTAGGTATCTATCTAAAAGATCGTTAAATTGTTTATCGGTCATTTTCTGTGTTCTACCCTTATATACCAGAACACGGTGACCACACGTAAAAGAAAATCGATTTTTTTAAAAAAAAGAAAAACAGAGCAGAAGAACAGATATGGTAAGCTCTCGTTTTATTCGCACTATGGCGTTTGAAATATGGGTTTCTACGGTTCTTTGGGATATATTCAACATTTTTGAAATTTCGGCGTTCGCCAAACCCTCTTGTCGACTCAAACAAAAAACCTGATTGCATTTTTTGGGGAGCCGGTCTACCGCTTCCCCTATTTTCTCAGCCGTTTCTTTTTCATATATTTTTTGCAAAGCACCTTCCGACTCCGGTGTTTTTAACTGCTCTAAAAAAAGTTCGGTAACAGTACTTGTCTTGGTCGTATCCCTTAAGGCCTTAAACACCTTAAACCTTGTAGCCTTCATCATATAGGCTTCAATATTCTGGTTTTGAACGGTACTTCGCCTTTCCCATAGATCGATCCATACTTCTTGCACAATATCTTTAGAAACCGCTTCGTCACGTAAAATACCAAAAGCCAGTACGTACATTTTTTTCCACAACTTGCCATATAGGATTCGAAGCGCCAATTCGTCAGAATCTTTAATTCGCTCCATCAATTCGTAGGAAGAAATCCGATTTATATCGTGTTCGTGCATGGACACAAATAAATCAAAAATCCATCTACGGGACATTAACTAAAAGTAAAGATTAAATTATGTACATATTATAGATATCCTCTTATATACAAGCATCATCTTATGACCCAATAAAAAATTAATGACCATAATTTACATAAGACAAATAAGTTGTGTATTTCTGTATGACAGTATCAAACACGTTAATTGGTGATAAAGGCCAACATTCTGACCCGTTTTTAATTTGAATATACAATCCGAGCCTAAACCTTTAGTTTATTCCAAATACTCCGAAATAAATAACCATAGCAATAATTTATGGGTTATTTTAGATATGTGGTTGTAACCAACCCTATATAACCGTTTGTTTTTTGCGATACCACCTTCACAATTAAACAATCGTAAAAAAACAAGAAATGAAGAACTTAGTAAAATACTGTTTGCCAATGGTACTATTACTGGTACAAAGCAACATAAGCGCCCAACAAAAAATGGAAATACAGTTTGGAGAACCTTTTACATTATTGAACAATGTAAGCACTACCATCGGTGATAAAGACCACCCTATGATAATAGAACTTACCGATTTTATGGAAGAATGGGGCTACGATGCTCCCCCGGAAGTGGAGAATCGCAACTATTATTCCGATGTACTGTACACCATAAAGATCAAGGCAAAAGAAACTGAAAAAGATATCAGTTTTTATAGTTCAGAGATTAATCAAGAAGGTGATTTTAGTGTCGATTTAATGGACTATAAACTCATTATACTATCAGACAATTACCAAAATTCATCTGCATCCATAGAAATGATAATCAACCATTTATAGCATCGCACACACTCAAGGCGCGATCGTTATATCATAGTAGACAATAATCAATAAAAATGAAAGCATCGATCCGTAGAAACTATTGTTCCCCTAGACAAATAAAAGTTGAGGAGGTAGAAAGACCTATTCCAAAAGACAATGAAGTATTGATAAAGGTCTATACTACTACCGTAAACAGGACAGATTGCGCCAACCTTACCGCCAAACCGTTTATTATGAGGTTTGTTCTTGGCCTATTTAAACCAAGAAAAGTTATAATAGGAACGGATTTTGCAGGAGAAGTAGTCGCTATTGGTGCCAATGTCAAATCTATTCATATAGGCGATATGGTATTTGGCTTCAATGATACCGGAGCCGAATCACAAGCTGAATACATGACGGTCGCTTCGCAAAATGTTTTTCCAATTCCGAAGAACATTAATTATAAACAGGCGGCCGCAAGCTTAGAAGGCGCACATTACGCCTACAGCTTTATACATAAGGTGAAAATTGAATCGGGACAACATATACTGATCAATGGCGCAACCGGGGCCATTGGTTCTGCCCTATTACAATTTGTTAGACAATATGACGTAAAAATAACCGCCACCACAAACACAAAGAACGTTCAACTTATACGAAGTCTGGGTGCCGACAAGACCATTGATTACACCAAAGAAAATTTCACCGATAAAGACGACACCTATGATTTTGTCTTTGATACGGTAGGCAAAAGTACTTTTGGAAAGTGTAAACCCGTACTTAATAAAGAAGGGGTGTATATCTCCTCTGAATTGGGTCCGTATTCCCAGAATGTTTTTTACCCTTTGCTTACCTACATAACAAACAAAAAAGTAATTTTTCCTGTACCCTTTGATAGTAAGAAAACGATACCCTACATCAGTAATCTCTTGGAAACAGGAAAATTTAAGCCGGTAATCGACCGCGAATATCAATTAGATGACATAGCAAAGGCCTACGAATATGTAAGCAAAGGAGAAAAAACGGGAAACGTTTTAATAAATATCGCAAAAAACCACCTTGCTTAAACACAACTTAACCAACTATCATATAATAAACCTTACGATTACTTTATAAAATACAACCATGAAAACGATAGAAAACCAACAATTGACCTGGAACGAGTTTATGAAAGTTGAAATGAGGGTAGGCACTATTATTACCGCCGAAGAATTTAAAGAGGTAAGAAATCCGGCCTATAAAATGACCATCGATTTCGGGGAATTGGGCACAAGAAAAACATCTGCCCAGATCACCAAGCTATATTCCGTTAACGAACTAATAGGAAAGCAAGTAATCGCAGTGGTCAACTTCCCTCCCAAGCAAATAGCAAATATGATGAGCGAATGTTTGGTCTTGGGCGGTATCGGCGACAATAAGGAAGTAACTTTGATACAACCCGAAAGAGCGGTAAAAAACGGAACACGGATCGGTTAAAAAACATCGAATATCAATTAATGCACTTTTCTTATTTTCTGTTAATAAAATCGCACAAAAAAACTATCTTTAGAATCGACCAGTCCCCCTACAATATATCACAGCAACCCATTTTAGCCTATATTTCGGGCTTTATAGTAAAACTTGACGATATGAAACCATATGTAACAAGGCTGCTCATAGTAATGCTCCTCCCCTTCGCCCACATAACCGCCCAAGATAAAATACCCTTGCTATCGGGAAAAGTGGAAATCTCCATTTCGCAAGGCACTTTTGAATGTGACCTTACCTTGAGCAATATGCCCCAAATCGACGATTATTTTATCCGTATAAATTCGGGAATGAACATACTTCACATGAGAAGTAAAAAGCCCAACGATTTTCTTGTCTATTATACTAAATCGCTTAAAGATAGCCTTTCTACAGGTGAAAGTAATGCTTACTATTTTAGCGACAATACCGGAGAGGGCAAGTTTCTTCCTGAGTCCATCCAATTCAAATATGTAGGTAAGTATCCTGTAGTAAAAGACACCTTACAAGATTACAGTGTAGAAGATTGGAAGGGAAACATCGCATTTAATCACAACTCGACACGTTCAGATGGTTTTCAATCTGCCTGGTATCCTATTTTATATAACATCACCAACGACAAGCTATTCCATAAAGTAACCTATGATATTGAGCTTACCTGTACGGACTGCACTACTCTGTATATTAACGGTAACAAACCTGTTAAAGCACAATCTTATAATTTTAAGAGCGACATACCGCGTGAATTGACCCTCTTTTGCGGCAACTACGATTTTACTTCGCTGAACAACACCTATTTTTTAAATTCGGGTTTTACTCCTGATGAGATACAAGAATTTGGAAACCTTATAAATTCCTATAAAAACTTTTACGTTAAGAACATAAATATTCCTTTTGACCAACCGGTCAGTTTTGTACAGACTTCCCCAGTTTCTAAAAACAATCAATGGATGTTCGTCTCATATCCCACTATTATGAGCATTGGCTGGCAAAACGGCCTAAAGAGCGTGGTAGATCCCTATTTTCGAAATTTTTACCAGCCCTTTATGGCCCACGAGCTAGGGCACTTCTATTTTGGAACCCATAGAGTTTTTAATTCTGAACTTGGGGATATGATGACCGAAGGTTTTTCAGAGTTTTTATCTTTAATATTGACTGAAAACATTATTGGTGAAGACGTTTTTAAGGAAAAGGTACATGAGAAAATTGAAAACTTAAAAGATTTTAATGCAACGCCCTTTGGCAAGATAAAATCACAGTCAGAATACAACAACAGGCAATTGTATGTTTATAATTATGCCCCAATAATATTTTTGGCTATCGAAAAAAAAATTGGGGAAAAGCAAATGTGGCAATGGATTCATAAAATATTGACCACGCCCACCCAGTTTACCGATTACGATTTTCTTATTACCACATTACAGCAAACACTCACCGATACAAACAAAGTCAACACCTTAAAAACCCTTTATTTAGAGAGTCCAAAATCGCTTGAAAATGCAATCAGCACAATCGGTATAAAATAACGGCCATCCATAACAGCGGGCCTATAATCGGTATGTACAAACACTACTAGCTGCAACATTAAAACTATGAAAAACCTGACGATTGCCCTTTTATTCATCTTTATTGGCTGTAAAAGCGAAACCAAAACAAAAACAGCGGAAGAAACACCAGCAGTCCCCCAAACGGAGGCACAAAATGGGGTTGACAAATCGGTATATGAAATGTGGAGCGACTATGTAACCGCAAATCCGCAATCGGAAAACGAGGAAATACCCGAATCCGATTTTTTTCATGACAATGAAAAAGATGCAAATAGGTTGGCAGAATTAACCTTACACGGAAAAAAGAACGCTTCTTCGGGACTTCTTAGTCTCTACAAAAAATATAAGGTGGATTTGCCAAAAGTGGGCGCCAAACAAATTGTAACCGATTATAACGGGAAGGCGATAGCGATCATCGAAAATAAAAGTGTGGACATTGTTCCGTTCAATAAAATTTCAGAAGCATATGCCCAATCCGATATGGGGACCGACATAGCACCTCTTAAAAAGTGGAAGAAAACACATTGGAATTTTTTTAAGGCCATCTTAGAGGAAAGCGGTGACAGTCCTACAGAAGAAATGCCAATTGTCTGTGTAAGGTTCAAGACCATATGGCCCGTTAACCCATAGTTGGCAAACCATAGTTACAAAAAACAGAAAATCTACAGATTCGATCGTTTGGTCGCCTACAGCCTTTACTCACTAAAAATGTAGGTCTACACACGACCGTTATTACCTAAATACCCTATTTTTAAGAACACGCTCGGTAATTCATATTTTTATGTCTCGCTATTATAAAAAAAAAGAACTGATTGTGGTCAGGGCCAGAATTAGATCTACCATAAAAAACTCCGGTTTTTTTGTAAAAAATTTATGGAAAGTAGTAGGATTCGGAATCTTTTTCGCCATCTGGGCACCTACATATGTTAGCGTAGATCAATTGGGTAGAAGTAAATCTGCCATGGAAACAAGCGGTCTCGAATATAAAGAGCTTGTAATACTAACGGCCGTACTCTATACTTTTTTTTCATTTTTGGCCCACTTTATCTGGCAAAAACAAGATAGAAAAAAGCTAAACAGATTGGAACAAAGAAAACGTGAACTGGAAAAGGAACTGGGTCTTGGCATAAAAAAGACGAAACAAGAAACACAACAAAAACCTTAAACAATCAGCGAAACAAAAAACCGTTCACCAACCGACCCTTCATAACACTGCCATAAAACCACCAGAATATCATTAATTGTTAAAAACCTCATTTATAATTAATTTCAGGTGGTTAATATAATTCAAAAGCTTACGCCCCAACTTTTCTATCTTTGATAAAAAAGTACTTTACACTTAGCTACAATACTGAAAACAAGTATCTTAGCAAATTATTTTAAACAAACCGCGAATGAACAAAATTATCATACTAACACTTTTCATGCTTACCGGATTGGTATCCTGTAAAACTTCTGAAAAGAATTTTGATAAACTTGAAATTGCAAAAAAATACTACAAGGCACTAGACGACTCAGACGATTCTGAAATTGCAAATATATTGTCGGACACCATTTTGATCAGAGAAAACGAATATGATTACGAGGAAGTTTTTCCTCTAAAAAGATATGCCGAATGGATAAAATGGGATTCCGTTTTTAACCCAACCTACGAGGTTCTTACCCTAGAGGAAGAAAATGGAACGGTAAGGGCAAAGATTTCTAAAATGGACAAAAGAATATCATTTCTACACAAAGGACCGATCGTAACCAATGAAACCATTTTTTTTGACGATGATAAAATTAACAGGGTCGAAAAAACCAAGTACCTGATATTTAACGAAGTAATATTTGTAAAAAACAGGGACGAGCTGGTAGACTGGATCAAAAAAAATCATCCTGAATTAGACGGATTCATAAACGATCAGACCAAACAAGGGGGATTAAATTACTTAAAGGCGATAGAGCGCTACGAAAAAGCCCATTAAAGTATCCTAAACCAAAAATGGTCTTACCCCGACCTTAATGCTAGAGGCTTGACTTATACACGGAAGGATTTACCCCTACATTTTTCTTGAAAAAACGAGAAAAACTGCTCATAGAATCAAAACCCAGCTCAAAAGCCAGTTCCTTCACCGAAATTTCACTTTTGACCAACCTCCGTTTTGCCTCCGTAATCTGGCGCTGCTGAATAATCTGCTTTGCAGTCATACGTAGCTTATCCTTAAGTATTTGATTCAATCGTTTTACACTAATACCCAGTTCATGGGCATAAAACGTGGCATTTGGCTCTTGTAAAAAATGGGTCTCCATAAGTTCTAAAAACCGAAAAACCCTTTTTTGGTGTAGGTCTTGTTGTAAAAAACCATCGTTTTGATAACGAATCAGGTGAAGCAATAAGACCTTCAATAACGTTTTGAGCATTATATAGGAAGCCGAATCGTTATAAAACTCTTCTTTCAGTAATAGCAACAGCTTATGTATCTGCCCTATTTCACTTGGCTTACGCACCGAAAACTGCGGATACCTGTTAAAAAGAAACATGACGTCCAAGGCATATTCAATATCATCTTCGTCTATAAGGTCCCGTTCAAAATTTACCATCGTGCCCGGATTATCATTAAAGACCTCTTTCTTAAAAACCTCGTTCAAGGGCTTAAAATGAACCAACAAGCCAATTTCTGAGTTCTGTTCAAAATAAATCCCCATAGAATTACCGGAAAGCAATTCATTATTGCTATTGAACTGCTCTAGAATAAGAATTTTGTCCTTACCGTTACGTATATCCATTTACTTTTAAGATTACCCCAAAAGTAAATAGAATTTACCCGCTCTACCGTTCAACTCTTTCACTTTAAGTCAACTCGTACGATCGTTAGGTCAAAAATGTACCATAGCTTTTATCTTATACAACTGCTAGCCTGTAAAATTCTTCCAATTGCGAGTTACAGTTAAAATTAACCTGTAGGTCTTTAATAATGCCCGTTCCTACTCCATAGACCCAACCATGAAGGCTAAGCTCATGTCCCCTTTCCCATGCATTTTGCACAATTGAGGTCTTTGCCAGGTTATACACCTGCTCCATCGTATTGTATTCTACAAAACGATCAAAAAGCTCGGAGTCATCCGTTATTTCTCCTAAAACATCTTGATGCTGCCTGTATACATCTCTAATATGACGGATCCAATTATCCACAAGACCGTACGATTTTTTTCCCATAGCGGCTTGTACTCCGCCGCAACCATAATGTCCGCACACGATAATATGCTTGATCTTTAGGGCATTGACGGCATAATCCAATACACTGAGCATGTTCATATCGGAATGTACCACCATATTGGCGATGTTTCTATGTACGAACACCTCGCCTGGCTGTGCCCCAATAATCTCATTGGCAGGCACACGGCTGTCCGAACAACCGATCCATAACAAAGGGGGTTGCTGTCCCTTTTCCAATTTTTTAAAAAACTCAGGATTTTCGTCCAGTTTAGACGCTACCCATTTTTTGTTATTCTCTATTAAACTTTTATAAAAGTCCGATTTCATAATTTTTTAGTATCAATGTTCCATTTGAAACACTTGGTGCCCAAAGTATTTTCTAAAACTTTCAGGGTTGTCCAAGGTTTCTTTTTCTGCAATTATTTTAATATGGATGTTGTTATTTTTCGCCTTAACCGAAAACTCGTCCAAGTATTCCAAGATGTCATAATCCAACACCTTGGTTTTTCTAAAATCCAATTCTAGATAAGCTCCCTCTTCCAAGGCATCCAATTCTTTAATGATTCGCCCCTTGTTTATGAATGTAACCTCTTCTGCAAAGTTGATATGAAAAAGATTTTTTTTCCCTTTGTACTCCTTTAACAATAATTGGTGCGAATTGTAATAAGATTTTAAAAGAACGGTAATCAACCCTACGGTCAGCCCCACCATAATACCCTTTAACAGATCTGTGGATACAATACCCACTACGGTGACAATGAAGGGAATGAATTGGGTCTTGCCCAATTTGTACATTTGAACAAAGGCTTTTGGATTGGCCAACTTATAACCAATTACCAGAAGCACACTGGCCAAAACGGCCTGTGGTATCAGATTTAACAAGGTAGGTATGGCAATGACGCTCAATAAGATCAAGATACCGTGCATAATGGCGGACAGTTTGGTCATTGCCCCGCTCATTACATTAGCGGAACTACGCACGACCACTTGAGTGATGGGAATACCACCGATCAATCCCGAAACCGTGTTTCCGACCCCTTGGGCTATCAATTCCCTATTGGTAGGCGTCTGTCTTTTTAGAGGATCAAGTTTATCGGAGGCCTCTACGCTCAACAAAGTCTCTAAACTTGCCACAATGGCAATGGTAAATGCCGTTACATACACATCGCTATTTGTAAGAGCCGAGAAATCGGGAAACGTAAACTGCCCAATAAAAGAGGTTACATCTTGTGGAACCGGTACACTTACCAACTGACTTTCATGAAGGGCGAACAAACCTGACTGCCCCAAGGTGACATAGACGACAATCCCCACGACCACGGCTATCAACGGCGCCGGAACAAGTTTAAAAACTTTGTTCTTTTTGGCCAAGATACTATCCCAAAGCAATAGTATACTCAACGATATAAAAGTAACCAATACCGCCCCGAGGGTAATCTGGTCATGAAGGCCGCTAAAATCTATCCGGTCGGTGTTCACATCACCGCTAAAGCCGAAAGCCAGAGGTATCTGTTGTACAAAAATCATGATCCCGATAGCACTCAGCATTCCCTTGATGACCGCCGAGGGAAAATAATATCCGATAACCCCGGCGCGTAATACGCCAAGAATAAGTTGAATGACCCCTGCCAAGATCACCGAGGTAAGAAACAGCTCATAACTTCCCAAATCGGTTATGGCATTAAAAACAATGACTACCAAGCCGGCAGCCGGTCCACTTACGCCGATGGAGGAACCAGATAGATAGCCCACCAAAACCCCTCCGACAAAGCCTGCTATAAGGCCCGCAAACGGGGGTGCCCCACTGGCAAGGGCTACCCCCAGACATAAAGGTAATGCCACAAAGAAAACCACAAGACTTGCTGGCAAGTCCTTTTTCCAGTGTTTAAATAAATTCATAAAAATATAGGTTTGTAATATAAGGTCTATAGAGCACCGATATCCCATATATGGACCGATGTCACCTATGACCTATAATTAATAATAGTTTTGAAAGTAGATATACCGCCAAACGACGGTATACAAATAATATATTAACCTATATGTTTTGGGGGTGGGGTTGGCTGAGATGTTCCTATTCTTTGAACAGTAAAATCTAGGTTTAGGGAAATATCGAATCTACATACCATTAAAAAATTCTTGGCAAGTAGCGATTCATTAAAAGGTATATCCAAATCCAAGATATCTTCATCAATATCGGGTTCGGGCTCAGAATCATTTTGACTATCATGGTGTTCCAACTCCATGACAATTGAAGTATCATCAGAATAGACTGCCATGGTTGTCTTAACCAGTCCCATCATAAAAACAAAGACTAAAAGAACAGATATAATAGACTTAGACCCGATTATCATATTTTGACAAAATCAACCATTTTGATGAATTATTTTCACTAAAATTATGATTACCCAAAAAAAATCAAACAAAAAGACTGTTAAATAGAATGTTAATTAAAATATCAATAAAAACCAGGTTTCCATTTTAGGTATACGGCAAGAAATAGAACCAAAAATGTTTGAATTCTGTAATTGGTCAACCAATTCTACATATAACTTAGTTCTTATTTATTTTTTGAAACAAAAAGTAAACAACAAAACCAATAATTAGGGCCATGGTAGCCGCCACAGTATATACCGCCTTATAATCGTGAGAGATATACTCTATAAAAGTGGATAAAAACTGTCCCCCAAAAACACCCATAGAAAATAGCCCCAAATTCTTCCCTTGGGTTTGTAACATACTTGCCTCTATCATCATATGGTTCAATAACGGAATGGTAAACCCAAACCCGATACCTATAAAAATAATGGTCAGTAATAGCAACAACCAACTGGTAGAAATGGCCAAGACCACATAGCCAAGCATAAAAAACAAAAAACCGAGCGCTACTGTTTTTCCATCGCCCACCATATGTACCATTTTTGGCATTTGACTGGCCGTTAAAATGGCCACTACCGATATGGACGCCATAAAATATCCTGTTTCAGATTCTCCAAAACCAAAGGAACCGGGCAAGTATAGGGGCAGGGTTACAAAACCGATAAAAAAGAGCATCATGGCCAACAACGAAGCCCCAAATATCGACCACACCTTAGCGGCACCCTTCGTATTCGTATCCAGGGCAACCTCTTCCCCTTCTTTATTGGCCTGCATTTTAGGTAATGTTTTCCACACCAAGAACAAGCATAGCAAAGCTATCAGGTAGATATAAAAAGGAAATTGCCAGTTTATTTCACCAAGCATGCCACCAATAGCGAGGAAAATAACCCCTCCCAACTCTATGGCCATCCCTTGCCAAGCGATCATCTTCATCCGCTCTTTGCCCGTAAAACACTCCGCAATGTAAGCTGTTACCGATACCTGTACCGTTACCGTGGCGACCCCCAACAGAAACCTATCCAAGATCAATAAAAAGTCATTCGTTATGTAAGCCCCGATGACGCCCAAAACACCATACGGTATCAGGCCCAAGCTTAACAACCTCAGCGTTCCCAACCTATTGAGCAACCTACCTACAAAAGGGGCAAAAACGACTACTCCCAAAGAGGGCAAGGTAATTAACCAACCGGGCGAAAAACCCAAATTCTTATGTTGTACGATACCCGATAGCGAAGGTGCTATAACCGTACCCACCATAATCGTTAAACTACTTACGAACAGTATGGTAAAAATGCCGAGGTTAGATATTTTTTTCATACGGCAAAATTCCCGCTATTCTTCTAGAAGCACTTTACCGGTTTTCTAAATAAGTTGTCCAAAATGGAAATTAGGTGAAATACCCAGTTTTGTTTTCTTATTTGGGGATTACGCTTTTCTGTAAAATAGAAGAGGATCTTTTAAAATATCTATCGATGATATGAGCGAAAGTTAGAACCAGGTGATATTCCCTAAATATTTTAGTCATTAGTTAAAAAGGGTATTTTGTAAAACACCCTTATTGCCATAAAGGAACATCACGACCCTACTGTTCGTAAAAAGCCCCAACAATTTACTTTGCGGGTTTATGTATTTTTATGACATTTACAAAACACTGAATACACGGCCCTAAAAATCCATTCACCTATGTTAAGACTTGCTTTTCTTCTTTTTCTCATACCATTATTATTACCTGCACAAAAACACGGTTTTTATGCCAGGAACGATATGAGCCATGAGGAGCCTAGGTATAGTTTCGGCACTAAAAAACAACGCAGTGCCTCTATCGATTTTGGCGACATCAACAACGACGGACTAATAGATGCCGTTGTAGCCAATGGCCGACATTGGCCAGAAACCAATTACATTTTCTACAATTACGGCAAAGGCTTTACCGCAATGACCCCGATCGGGCAAATATCGGCTACCAGTTATGCGGCAGAATTAGTGGATTTGGACAATGATGGTGACTTGGACATTCTTGAAATAAACGACAATGCCCCTCATAAAATATATTTGAACGATGGTTCGGCAAACTTTAAATTTCATTCGACCGTCGCCAAGATATCCAATGCAAGAAATGTAGCCTTGGACGATATAGACAATAATGGATCTATCGATTTTATCATCACCAATAGAGGACAAAAAAATATAATCTGCTATAACAATGGCGACCTACAATTTGATTGCATAAAACTGGATACCCGTAAAAACTCGACCATCGACATTGCCATAAAAGATCTAAACAACGATCACCTACCCGACTTGGTTCTTGCGAACAGAGATAATATTCCCAACGAAATATTCATCAACAAAGGCAATCGTACGTTTGAAAAAAAACTCGATTTTGGTACAGGAACTTTTGAAACCCGATCTGTTGCCATAGCCGATATGAACAACGATGGTTATTTGGACATTATTACAGGAAACATCAATGGAGCCAATATTATTTATCTAGGCAGTAAAAACTTCACTTTCAAAAAAACCATTGCCTATGGTGCCAATGACACCGACACCTATAGTATTGCACTGGCCGATTTTAACAAAGATGGCCTTATAGATATCGTAACGGGCAATTACCTTATGCCCAATATCGTATTCTTGAATATTGATGGTAGTCATTTTGAAGAAATTCACCTCGCCGATGCGCCCTCAAGAACATACGATATTGTGGTAACCGATATAAATTCTGATGGTTGGGCAGACATTGCCGAAGCAAATTCTGATGGTTTTAACCTATACTACCTAAATGTTTTTAACGAAGAGCAATAAACATCTACTGGATCTTTACCAGTATAAGACCCCTTAAACTTAAAACGACCATAAAAACTACATCATCTCCCATTTCCCTTCTTGCGAAACTGGCTGGCCGTCATTCCCGTATTGCGCTTAAAAAACTGGTTAAAATTGGCAACTTCATTAAAGTTTAATGCATAGGCAACTTCAGATACCGATTTATTCATTTGATGCAACAGTGTTTTTGCATACAGTATTTTGTAATCGATAATAATTTTCTGAGCACTCTTTCCCGTTACTTTTTTCACACATTCGGTAAGGTAAATAGGGCTAATATGCATTTGTGATGCATATTCATTTACAGATAAGAATTTATTACTATTGGACAGAATGATCTGCTCAAACTTAGACATTATGTTTTGGTACCTATTTGTTGTAACTATCCCATTATTGTCTTGGGTAAATCGCTTAACCTTATATAGAAAAACAAGGAGCAAAGACCTTACAATCTCAAAGTTATGCATTTCACTACTTCTAGATTCTTTATATAAAACCTCAACAATATCCAGTAAATCCTTAAAGTTATCATCTGATAATTGATATATGGGCATGGTATGAATTTTAAAAAAAGGAAACTCATTTTGTAGCTCATATGACTGGTTTAAATTAGTGAAGATAGAGGCGTTGAAATAAATAATATAGCCATAATCATCATTGGGTGGAACTCTACTATAATTAATGACTTGAAAAGGGGAAACGATGGCTAAACTGTTTTTTAACTGATTCATCGTTTGATTGCCTATTTGGATATTGGTATTACTTGATTGAAGAATGGCAATCTCAAAAAAATCGCGCTTATGAGGTCCCCAAAACTCATCATCGGGTTCCACAAATTCCATATCCTTAGCTATTCTTCGTATAAAAAAACTGTTAGCATAATCATTTGCAGGTTGCGTATGGTTCAAAAAGTAAGAGTTGATATCTCTAAAGATTTTCATTCAGCATTTTTTTAAGGCAAGTTTCAATATATAAAAACTTAAATAATAATCTAATTATCCAAAATAACAATTCACAATACAATATAACACAAGCATACTTTTGTCCTTTCAAAGAACAGTATTGACCTACCTGTATAAATCGGTACCCAAAAACAGGCAAGGTACATCTTTAAGATATGAACGTATGAACTCTAAAGTTGAACAAAAAGAAACAATAAAATAGAGATGAAAACTAGAAAAACGAAGCTTTTTACCTGGTGCCTTGGACTATTCATAGGGCTACTTTCCCTCTCGTGCAACAATAACAAGGAAGGCCGTCCCAACGGGGGCATTGCCGAATACAAAGTATTAACGGTAGCACCAAAGACCATAGGCCTCTATAGGGAGTTTCCGGTAACCATCGAAGGTACCGAGAACATAGAGATTTATCCTAAAATCGAAGGTTTTATAGAAAAAGTACTTGTAGACGAAGGAGAATATGTGCAGAAAGGGCAAGCGCTTTTTTTACTGAACGCCCCTGAATATGAACAGGAACTTTTGAGCAGCAAGGCCGCGATCAGCAGTGCAAGGGCCGATGTAAGCTCTGCGGAGGTCAATGTCGAAAAAGCAAAGCCTTTGGTTGAGCGGGAAATTATCAGCAAGTTCGAGTTAACTTCTGCCGAAAACGCACTTACCGCCGCAAAGGCGGCCTTAGAGCAGGCACAGGCCAATTACTCAAATGCACAAACCAACTTTGGCTATACCAAAATAACGGCCCCAGTTTCGGGCTATATAGGTTCTTTGCCCTATAAATTGGGGAGTTTGGCAAACAGTAACATTACCGAGCCTTTGACTACGGTATCGAATATCAAACAGGTGTACGCCTATTTTTCCATCAACGAAAAAACATATCTGGAGTTTACAAAAGAAGGCTTGTTGAGCAACATGAACGAGGTCTCGCTGTTACTTCCTGATTATACCTCCTTTGACCAAAAAGGAAAAATTCAAACAGTGAGCGGTCAGGTAGACGAAGAAACAGGCTCGTTTAATGTTCGTGCTATTTTTGACAACCCCGATAATTTACTTAGAACGGGCAACAGCGCCACCATACAACTTCCAAGAACTATTGAAGGGGCCTTTCTAATCCCCCAATCGGCGACCTACGAGATCCAAGGTGGCGTATATGTGTATTTGGTAAACGGGCAGTCGCAGGTACAATCCACTAAAATTACGGTAACAGCTACCAATTCGGGGCAGGCCTATATTGTTACGGACGGACTCAAAGACGGTGACCAAGTGGTTCTTGAAGGCATCACAACCTTGTCCAGCGGTACGGAAATAAAGCCTGTTCAGGTAAAAGAGAGTGATATAAGTGCCTTGCAGCAAATTACCGAAAAGGTGACAACTACCAACAATTAAAACATCAGATAACCATGTTCAACAAATTTATAAAGCGACCGGTTCTTTCGGCGGTAATTTCTATCATCGTATTGATTTTAGGAATTATCGGGATCACGACCCTTCCTATATCCCAATATCCAGATATAGCACCTCCAACGGTACAAGTTTCCGCTTCCTATGACGGAGCCAATGCAGAAGCGGTATTAAACAGTGTTATCGTGCCTTTAGAAGAGGCGATCAATGGCGTTGAGGGCATGACCTATATGACCTCTACAGCAACTAGTGGTTCGGCAAGTATAACCGTATATTTTGAATTGGGTACCGATCCCGATATTGCAGCGGTCAACGTTCAAAACAGTGTATCAACGGCTTCCAATTTATTGCCTTCCGAGGTTATACAAGCGGGTGTCACTACAAAAAAACAACAAAGTAGTAATGTATTTATTTTTGGACTGTACAGTGAAAATGATAACTATGACGAGGAATTTATTCTGAATTATGCGCAAATTAATTTAATACCTGTACTAAAAAGGATAGATGGGGTTGGTAGTGCTTCAGCATTTAGCTCTAGAGATTACAGTATGCGTATATGGCTAAAAGCCAATATTATGGCCAACTACGGTTTAATTCCATCCGATATTACCACTGCACTAAATGACCAAAATCTTGAAGCAGCACCTGGTGAATTAGGTTTGCAAGGAAATCAAGCCTATCAATACACCTTAAAGTACAAAGGCAAACTACAAAATGTTACTGATTTTGAAGAAATCATTATCAAGACTACCGATGATGGGCGTATTCTACGTTTAAAAGATGTAGCCAGGGTAGAACTGGGGTCACAATCTTATAGCTCAATTACCACTATTAATGGCAAACCAGGAACAGGTGTTGCTATAGCACAATCTGCGGGATCCAATGCCCAAGAAGTGGTAGAAAAATCTATTGAAACGTTAAAAGCAGCTTCCAAAAATTTTCCTGAAGGTCTCAAGTATACCGAAATGGTAAATGCCAACGACTTTTTAGATGCCTCTATCGAGAAAGTAATCCATACCTTGATCGAGGCTTTTTTATTGGTGTTCCTTGTGGTATTTATCTTTTTGCAAGATTGGCGTTCCACATTGATTCCTGCCATATCGGTACCGGTGGCCGTGGTGGGCACCTTCTTTTTCCTTAGCCTTTTCGGGTTTACGATCAACTTGTTGACCCTATTCGCCTTAATGCTTGCCATTGGTATTGTGGTCGATGATGCCATTGTGGTGGTAGAGGCCGTACACGCCAAACTGGACTCAGGGTATAAATCTGCCCGAAAAGCGAGTCTGGATGCCATGGGCGAGATTTCAGGGGCCATTATTTCCATTACCCTGGTCATGTCGGCGGTGTTTATTCCGGTAACATTTATTAGTGGATCTTCAGGGGTGTTCTACCAACAATTTGGTATAACCCTTGCCATTGCCATCATTTTATCGGCTGTTAACGCCTTGACCTTGAGTCCTGCCTTATGTGCCCTTTTATTAAAGCCGCACGAAGAGCATAAATCAAAAAGTTATCTGCAACGTTTTTATATGGCGTTTAACGTCGGTTTTGAAAAAACAACTTCAAAATATAAAAACGCATTGAACTTCTTAATTCGTAAAAAGGCTATTGCCGTTGGTCTTATCGTTGTTTTTATCGGGGTATTCGTTTACCTAATGAATACCACGCCAACAGGCTTCGTGCCCGATGAAGATCAAGGAACCGTTTTTGCCGATGTCAGTTTACCTGCGGCATCATCCATGGAAAGAACGGACGAAGTATTGGATGAATTACAGAAAATAGTTGAAGACATACCTGAAGTACAATCGTTCTTAAGATCTACCGGACGTGGTTTTTTAAGTGGTACCGGATCAAACTATGGTATGTTTATTTTAAAACTAAAACCATGGGCCGAACGTATGGGAGAAGGACAATCTGTACAAGATATCATCGGCCAGTTGTTCGCAAGAACGGCTACCATGAAAGATGCCAGAATTATATTTTTTGCTCCACCCACTATAACCGGATTTGGTTTAAGTAACGGGTTCGAAATACAGTTGCAAGATCAAAGTGGTGGTACGGTAGACCAGCTATATAAAGTAAGTCAAGATTTCATCCAAGCATTGAGCAAACGCCCTGAAATACAATATGCCAACACAACATTCGACCCCACTTTCCCACAATACGAAGTGGTAGTGGACGTGGACAAAACCAAATTGGCCGGATTGGATGTGGAAGGTGTTCTAAGTGTCATGCAAGGCTATTTAAGTGGAGTGTACGCTTCTAACTTCAATAAATTCGGAAAGCAATACCGTGTTATCTATCAAGGGGAACCCAACTTTAGGGCCAACCTTGAGAGTTTAAATGCCATAAAAGTTAAAAACGGGAATGGTGTTATGGCTCCCATTACCGAGTTTATAACCTTAAAAAGGGTTTACGGACCTCAAAGTTTAACCCGTTTCAATCTATTTACAGCGGCAAAAATAAGTGGGGCGCCCAATGATGGGTATAGTTCTGGTGATGCTATTAATGCCATTGAAGAAGTAGCTGCAGAAACATTGCCAACGGGTTACGGATATGAATATTCTGGTATAACCAGGGAAGAGATTTCCGCCGGTAGCCAAACGGTTTATATTTTTATGCTGTGCTTCATTTTCGTTTATTTCCTATTGTGCGCACAGTACGAGAGCTTTATTCTTCCTATTTCCGTTTTGCTATCTGTACCGGCCGGACTTTCGGGGGTTCTGATATTTGCAAATCTATTTGGTATCAGCAATAACATCTACATACAGATCACCCTGGTGATGCTGATCGGGCTATTGGCCAAAAATGCCATTCTAATTGTCGAGTTTGCCATACAGCGTAGGCGAGAGGGAGAAACCATTGTTCAATCGGCCATAGACGGTGCCATTGCTAGGTTCAGGCCCATTTTAATGACCTCATTTGCCTTTATCTTCGGATTATTTCCGCTTATGATCGCAACAGGTGCGGGTGCTGTAGGTAACCGTGCCATTGGTACGGGAGCCATTGGAGGTATGTTGGTCGGTACCATATTGGGTATCATGGTTATACCGGTGCTTTACATCATTTTTCAACATCTACAGGAAAAATTAGTGGGCATACCCGATCACGATTGGGGAGATGAAGAAGAAGAAAAACTTCCTTTGAACAAATAAAAAAACGGATATGAAATTTACATCTATAAAATACATCGTTCCCATTACGATGACACTCTTACTGTTAGGGTCTTGCGGTGTGGTCAATAAAAGATACACCACTCCCGACATCGAGTTTTCGGAAAATTACAGGGATACCTTGGTAGAAGACTCATTATCTATGGCAACCCTGCCATGGAAAGAAATGATATCGGATACCATCTTACAAGGTTTGATCGAAGAAGGTCTGCAAAACAATCTGGACCTAAAGACGGCCCTGGAGAACATCAACCAGGCCCAAGCCACTTTGGCGCAGGCCAAACTCTCCTTTTTTCCCAGTTTGGAAGGCAATGCCCAGGTAACACGGTCCAAAACATCGGAAGCGGCCCTGAACTTTGGAGGGGTCAGTGGCATCAATCTAAACACCACTACCTATACCGGACAGTTGAGCAGCAGTTGGGAACTGGATGTATGGGGAAAACTACGTAGTAACAAACGTTCGGCTTTGGCCTCCTTCTTAAAAACGGAAGCCGCGGCTAGGGCGGTTCAAACCCAATTGATATCGGATATAGCACAGAGCTATTACAGTCTATTAGCCCTTGATGCCCAATTGGCCATTACCAAAAAAACCCTGGAAAACAGGATTAAGGACCAAGAAACCATGAAATTCCTAAAAGAGTCGGGCGTGGTAGATGGTGCCGCAGTGGTGCAAAGTGAAGCCAGTAGGTACGAAATAGAAACTTCTATTCCGGATATAGAAATATCCATTTTAGAACAAGAAAATGCTTTGGCTATTTTGTTGGGCAGATTACCTGGCGCTATTGAAAGAACATCTTTAAAAGAACAAGAGGCATACGCCGATTTAAAAATAGGAGTCCCATCTTCCTTATTAAGAAACAGACCAGATATACAAGAGGCGGAAATGGCTTTTAGAAGTGCTTTTGAAGATGTAAATGTTGCAAAAACGAATTTTTATCCATCTTTGACCCTAACGGCAAATGGCGGACTCTCTTCATTGAGCTTAGAAAACTTTTTTGACCATTCGGTGTTCTACAATCTGATAGGTGGCTTAACACAGCCAATTTTTGCGAACGGAGAAAATAAAGCAACACTGAAAATCAATAAATCGGTTCAACAACAGTCATTTTATGATTATAAAGCAGCATGGTTAAATGCAGGTTCAGAAATATCGAACGCCCTTTTTTCATACAACAAGACCAAGGAAAAGCAAGAGTCTAGAGCGCAACAAATAGCTGCTCTTGAAAAATCTGTAGAATTTACAGAAGCTTTACTAGAATATTCATCTAGCACTAATTATACCGATGTATTAACTACAAAAAACAGTTTGTTATCAGCACAATTAGATGGTGTAGAAGATAAAAAAGAAGAGTTACAAGCCATAATTGAATTGTACCGCGCCCTTGGTGGTGGTTGGCAATAACAGAACCGATATAGCATAGTAAAACAATGGCATCAAAAGAACAAACTGTACTAAAACAGTTATTTGTATATGTCGGACCCGCCGTTCTAGGCCTCTTGGTGAATGCACTCTATAACATTGTAGACCGTATTTTCGTAGGGCAGTTCGTTGGGGCCGACGGCCTTTCGGCCGTGACCATGGTGTTTCCCGTTTCGCTTTTGAAATTCGGTTTTGTACTACTGTTCGGAAGCGGCGCCGGAGTATTGATCGCGAAATATTTAGGGGAATCGGACCCCGAAAAGGCGGAAGTTGTATTGGGAAACATGATGGCCGGACTCTTGGTAACCATTGTCCTATTTACTACGGCCGGACTCTTTTTTTACGAACCCCTGTTGGAAATTATGGGCGCACGAGGCGCATTGCTCCACATGTCGGCGGAGTACTTAGTGGTCATCATACTCGGGTTCCCCTTGTCGTTTTTTATAGCCCTCGAATTTACCTGTCGCGCAGAAGGAAATCCGCGCTTGCCCGCCCTACTTACCTTGGTCTCCGCCCTTATCAACGTGTTATTGGACATTGTTTTTATGAAAGGCATGGACATGGGGGTCCGTGGGGCCGCCCTCGCCACCATTATCGCACAAGGGGTGAACGCCCTGCTCTTGCTTAGATATTATTTTTTGGGTAAAAGCAAAATCGCCCTGAAGTGGAAGAACATCCGGCTACAACAAAAAGTGATTTCCCCCATTATGTTACTGGGGCTGGCGCCCTTTATTATGGACAGTGCCACCAGTTTACAAAACATGATCGCCAATAACTTGTTGCTCCAGGCAGACGGGGCACCGGCAGTGGCGGTAATGGGTATTATTTATGGAGTCAATGTAGTTTTTATGATGATCGCCCTGGGTATGGGAGACGGCATACAACCCTTGATCAGTTTCAACCTCGGTGCCAACGACCACGACCGAAACCGAAAAACGTTACGCTACACCCTTATCATCGTAGGTTCGGCAGGGCTTCTAGGGATGCTCTTTTTAGAAATGGCACCGAATGTAATCGTTGGTATTTTTATAGACAACAACGAAACTATCGAAAACATGGCCAAGGTGGGCTTGCGCATTTTTGCCCTATCCATCCCCTTTTATATGCTGCAGATCATAGCAACACGCTATGTACAGGCCCTGCAAGAGAAGAAAATCGCTATTTTTTTCGCCCTCCTCCGTCCTATCTTGCTGTACGTTCCCATCGCCTACGGACTCAACGCGATGTTCGGTCTTAACGGGATTTGGAGCTCTTTTGCGGTCAGCGATGCCTTGTCGGCACTGGTATCCTTTATCATTATCAGGAAAACGACCGGTCTTTAAGCCCTCGTCCACCCTGTTCCATAAAAATCAGGTAACCATATACGAAATAGGCCTTGGGTCCGTTATTTTTTAAATCCAACCACCTTGCTCATGATGAGATCTAAAATACTACTACCGTTACTATTCCTTTCTTTTTTTGGTTGTAAAGAAATCCCCTATGACATTAGATCCATCGAACAAAACGAACTGCTAGAACATAAGGTCGACGAAAACCGTTTTGAACTTGGTTGGTTTCCCGAATCCAATGCTGAAAAACCGTTGTTTCGCGATTACAGCATTCCCGATAAAGAGATTACCCCAGACCCCAATATAGAACCTTCCTCCATTTACCATCCATCGAACCAACCTAAAAAAGTTGGCCTGACCCTAATGACCGACAGTATATCGTTGGACAACAGAAAAAAAATGATCGCTGTAAGCGGTAAAATAATGGGCGGCCACAACGGTACAAAACCCGACGATTTTAAGGTATATATAGGAAAACGAAAAGACACCACGGTAAATGTCACCTATATGATGAGCCCCCATATAGACAACTATTACAAAGGTGAAAAAATTGACCAAGACATCGATTTTAAGGTGCCCGCCTTTTATTTGACGGACCCTCAACAATTTCCTGTGGAACAAAATGGGGAGACCAACGAAAACATTCTGCACATCACTACGCTGATCAACGAAAAAAGTGTGCTTGTTCTTGCCTTGAACAATAGCTATGTAGAGGTTTTTGAAATAGGAAAATTACTAGTTCCATAAAAGACCAGTTTATGGCCCGCCATACATTCAAACCCCATAATAGCGCAATACCACCGATATTGTTCGTATAAAGGCCATTAATTGCTTGTTTCCCCAATAAAAACTGGCTTTTAGGTTTTTTCACCCCGGAGGTAATTCTTAATTTTACCCCCTCGTATGTACCGCACAAGCAACTACACCCCCAATAGACCCGCTATCAAAACCGATACGCAGTTACCCGCAAATAATACGTATCGATGAGGAAACACAAAACCATAAGAATTTTTATGGTACTTACCGTATTACTGATCCAGGTAGCATTTTTGACCACCATTGCAAAAGAGAAATTTGAATCGGGGAATTTTATGGCCCTATTGTCTATGCTTCTTTTGGCCATGACCCTTTTTTTAGGATACCGGTACATAGACCTGCACCATGAAAAATACGAATATGAAAATATTTGGGTCATTGTATGGGTACCCATTGGTGCCGTCGTTTGCTATCTCTTAAATGTCATGGGTGGCTTGGGCAGTGTGCTTTCGGCCGGTATTACGGGCACCGTGGCATCGTTTGCACCTGAGATCAACAGAGAATCAAATTATTTAAAAAAACTGCCCGCTGCCATCTATTGCGGTGTTTTCGTAGGCATGTCCAGCGCAGAGATCGTACCCTCCATCGGTTTCGTAGCCGCTGCGGGTACGCTGGCAGGTGTGTTTCTAATGCTGTCAAAAAACCTATTTCTCGGTATTGGCGGTAAGTTGGGTACAGTGGCATTCGGGGGCGTAATCATTGTTTCATTACTTTACGGACTAATTACATGAACTACCTCATTATTATTGTTACCGGCATTTTAGGGGCTTGGCTAACCTTCTTTGTCAGTGAACGCTTAAAACAAGGTCCGGTTAGGGCATCGGCGGCATTGGCGCTTATCGTAGGACTCTTTTTTTATTGTTTCCCAGAACTCTGCAATGCCTACCTGACAAAAAATATCCCGATCGTATTTATCGGCACCTCGTTTATTGGTATGGTAGCGCCCCGGGCAAGGGGCAATTACATTCGTTTGGCAGTGGCTGGAGGTCTTTTTAGTATCATCTATTTTTACAAAGGTCATTTTTTTGAAGGCTATGGCGGTGCGCTCGGCGCCTTGGCATTTATCGCCCTACTTTCCGCCATGGGGTTTTCGGTGATTATTTCCCGAAGTTTTCTACTAAAAAAAGGCATCGTAAAGGTGAGAAAAAAGGTATTGAAGCCTAAAAGGTAAAACCCATCACTCCATGTGCTAAAAAAACGGCCATATCGATCTTAAGATTGGCGGTAACTATCCAACACCGGTTTTTAAAACACAAAAGAGGCGGACACTAAATACCAAGAAATTTTTGAGTTAAACCTTGAACTGCGTAAATTACTGTCCCATAACATTTAATAACCAGTTATCTACAAGTAAAACCCTTACTGACAAACCTATATGCTTGGTATGAAATAAAGTTTAAATATTATCTTTTTTTCTTTTGTATGGTAAAGAAAACCATAAACAAGCTACCTTTTTTATGTATGACCGACCAAACCAACTGCAATGAAATTTTTTAGAAAAATACGACAGCGACTACTTTCGCAAAACAAGTTTCGCCAATACCTCGTTTATGCCATCGGCGAAATTATACTTGTGGTCATCGGTATTCTGATCGCCCTGGCCATTAACAACAAGAACCAAGATCGCGTAACCCAAGAAAAGGAAAATATTTATTTGCAGGGACTACGGAAAGAGTTCGAAATAAGCAAAACCAAATTGGCCGAGCTGATCCAGGTCAACAAAGACAACTTTAACGGGGCCAAGCAACTATTGCATTACATTTCC
Organism: Maribacter sp. MMG018; assembly: GCF_018100785.1. GTDB lineage: Bacteria > Bacteroidota > Bacteroidia > Flavobacteriales > Flavobacteriaceae > Maribacter. The sequence goes on from NZ_JAGJEC010000004.1 coordinate 143,404, forward strand.
TCTGCGGACGAAGTACCGACCGAAAAACAATTTTCACAACTGTTGTTCAACTCTTTTTCTTCCGATATCCTATTCAACCCTAACAATTCACTGCTACAAGAGATCATTAACTCCGGAAGCTTAAAGGATATTTCAAATACCGATTTACGCATACAGCTCACCAATTGGGTTTCTACCTTGGACGACATTGCCAAACAAGAAAACGATCTGGGCATTCAAAGAGAAAAGGTGATCGATATGTTACGGACAGAGAACTACAGCCTTCGTACCATATTCGATGATGCCGGGGTAAACCAAGAAATCGGGCTTCCCATATCGGAGGAAAACACAAGTAATTTACCGCTATTGGATTCCAAAGAGTTCGAGAACAACATCTTAATGTTCGTTCTGGCGAGCAGTGCCATGGAAAAGGCGCACTACCAACCTTTAATGGACGACCTAAATTCGATTTTACAGCTCATCGAAAGCGAAATCGACTAGTTTTTCGTCTCCACAAGAAAGTAATTTTCCGTTCTAGGCCGTAGCATTTGCCATGTACCTACAACAAAAGTTGCTCAAAAGAACTATTTCCTGTTTACCGGATTTTTACGCACACAAACTTCCCTACTGTATTGTAACAACCCCCATACACAAAAGAAGTAGCAGCACCATAAAGAACATGTGGCCATGGTCATTTAATGCCCCTAACTACCACCCTTCTAAAAAAACGATGCATAAAAATTAAGGACGCACAAAATCGTACCCTCACCCCCTGACGAATGTAATACACTTAAAAAGAATACGTTATAAACCACAAGATCAAACCTTATTTGTTTTTATGAGTCCAACCCATAAACCGTTATAACATGAAAAACCATTTATTACCAATTCTGATGATAGCATTGTTAACGGTCGGCTGTTCTTCCAATGATGACAATGATAATGAACCGGTGAATGATACCGACGATATATTTACCACCGAACAACTGGCCGATGCGGCCCACTACTCGGAAGAAAAAGGCGGAAGCGCCGTTCTGGTCATGAAAGACGGCTCTATAATCTTTGAAGATTACCATAACGGTGCCGATGAAGATACCGCACCCCATATTTATAGTGCGACCAAGCTTTTTTGGTCGGCCGTTGCCGCACTGGCCAAACAACAAGGTCTTATAGATTACGAAGAGTACGTTTCTAACACCATCACCGAATGGCAAGACACCAGTCTGCATCCGGGTAAAGATGAAATAAAGATCAAGCACCTATTGAACCTTTCCTCTGGGCTTTCCCAGAATTTTTTGACCATATCGGATGAAAGCGACAGATACGGATATGCCATTGATGAATTGGACATGGTAAGCACGCCCGGCGAAAAATTTTCTTACGGCCCTAGCAACTATTATGTTTTCGGAGTTCTTTTAGAACGAAAGTTGCAAGAGAAAGGTATTTCTCAAAACCCTTTGGAATATCTGGAATCGGAAATTTTTGACAAAATAGGGTTGCACTATGAAAGCTGGACCCACGACGAGGCCGGAAACCCCAACATACCCAACGGCTGCTATGTAACCCCCAGAAACTGGGTAAAGTTCGGTCAGTTTATGCTCGACCAAGGTAGCTGGAACGGCACACAGATCATAGAACCTTCGCTATTGGAAGCTATGTTCGTTGCCACCGGCCCCAACCCCGGGCACGGAAATTTTTGTTGGTTGAACAACGTAAACGGTTATGCACTCACCCCCCTCGATGCCGCACCCGAAGGCTCCACCGGCGGTATTATGTATTACAGTGGCTATACCGAGATCATTGGCGGTTTGGGGGCCGGTAAAAACAGGATGTATTTAATACCATCACTACAAACGGTAATTATTAGGCAGACCCAACTTGGTGAAGACACTTTTGAGGACAACGATTTTCTAGCGCTTTTATTAAACTAGAAAAGACGCAATACACCCCTCTAAAAATAACAATGAATTTCGACCATAAAGAACGGGGGAGGTAGTTGCAATACCAACATAAGGCTCTCTCTTGCCCAACACAAGACCAGCCTGTTTTTAACCGATTAGGCTTTTATAATGAAATCGACTTTTTAAAAATCACCCCTTCTTTTCTATACACCAGCATGTAAACCATTTCATTTTCCATAGCGTAGTATTCGGGGGTACTTTGCAATGGCCATTCGTCTCTTCTTATCCGAATTAATTTATCGGGCCATTCTTCAAAACTTTCGGAAGGGTTCACTTTTTCGAACCCTTTTAACCAATTATCCACGTCTTCGGGACTAAGCTTTATCACGTATCTGTAATCTCTATATTCGGGCAAATAAAAGGTGTTTACATGAAAGGTAAATCCTTTTGAATTGTACAACAGAAACTCTGCGTTCTCAAAATCACTATGTACTTCAATTTCTTTTTTAAGGGTAGCTACCCGCTCCGCCTTGGTTCCATAATTGAGGCTGTACAGTTCTTTCTTTATTTCTTCATCGGAACAACTACATAGCATTATACAACAGACAGAAACGGTAAAAAACAGTCTATTCATTCCATTGGTGTATTTCTAGTGCAAAAGTAACAAAATCGGTTTTTTGCCTATGCGCCCATACCCTGCGTCATGGCACCCTAAAGAGAGCAATTCCCCCTTTGAAGAGGATGCCCACAGGGCTGGGAATGTTTTTGTTACACCAACAAAAGTTCCTCTCCTACCCTCACAAAACCAGCTTATTTATAATGGCTTACGCTTTTCTGTAAAAATATAATTGTTCGTTTTTTTACATTTAAAGTATAGATATAGACAATCTAAGCCATTGTTTTACAATCAAATAGAATCCTTTATGTATAATGGCAGCCGTATAGGATTGTTGTCACACATTTAAATGACAGAACTAATTTTAGAAATATCATGGAAATAAAAAAACTAACCGTGTTTTTGCTATTGATAAGCTTAATGAGTTTTGGAACCACAGAAAACTTAAAAGCTGATAAAAAGCCTACAGAAACTATAGTTTACGTCTGTGGAAAAAGCCAAATATATCATAGGAGCAATACGCATTCAGCTCTAGGTCGATGTAAATCTGGAATAAAAAAAATGACTGAGTCTAAAGCTAAAAGTTTAGGAAAAAGAGTCTGTAGGTGCAGAAATTAACAAAACATATTACAACAAAACGTCTTATTTAAAACCCTAAACCCGTTTCTAAAAAATCGTTCACTCTTAGGGCCAGCGTCACGCTCGACAGAACACCCCTAAAATAGGCTTTCAGTTTCTTTTCTGTCTCTTCAAGGGAACAATTAATTCCCCTTTGAAAGGGGGATGCCCACAGGGCGGGGGATGTTCTACAACACCAATGAAAGCCCCTCCACCCAATACAAAACCCACTCATTTTAAACAACTTACACCTTTCCAAAAGAACAAAATTGTAAGAATTTTTATATTCGTATAGGTTGGGGTAATTAAAGCTATTGCTTTTATACCCAAATAAGAGGTATATGTGTAATTGTACACATATGCAGTTGTTGGTAATAATTAATAGCATGATAGAAAATCATCAAATTCCGCCTCAATTAAAAAGTCAATTAGGTGATGAGAGTATTTCTTTTTTTGTGAAAGCTGCTAAGGAAAAATCCACAAAAGATTCATGGAGTGCAATACGTTGGGGTTTGCTTTGGATTGCCGTAATTGGAGGGATATTTACGGCGATGGTTTATGAACTGTTATTAGGTAAGCCTACAGGTTTAAATATTGGAGATACTAGAATAACCGTAACCCCAGATGACCTATCTCCTTTATATGGATTCTTTACTTTCGGAGCATTTTTTGTTTTACCGGGATTTATCGTAATCGGGCTTGGAATTTATGGTTTTTATAGAAAAGGCGGGTATTTTCTGGGAACAGAAAACAGACTTATTCATCTAAATAGTTGGAAAGAATGTTCTGTTTATAATTGGTCGCAATTTCAGAACAAAATAGATATTTACTTTACCAATAATAGAGGAAACCTAGTATTTAGTTTAGAAGAAAAAATAATTACGAAGAAAAACGGTAAAAAAGTAAAAGAAACTGAATCAATAGGAATGGCAGAAATAAATCACGCAAGGGAGATTAAGGCATTTTGTCACGAAAAAATAACTACTGCCAACAAAAGTAAGCGTTGCACAAGTCCATAAACAGCGAAAAAAATACCTTTTTTAAGCCCTTTTTGGGGCTTTTTGTTTATAGGTCGAGACCCACCTGGTACATGTGTCACGCTCGTGCCATGTTCAAAAACGCTTCTAGAAAAACAAGTTTACAGGTTTATTTAGCGAAGAAGAAAAAAACTAGGCATAATAAAGGCTAAGAAAACATAGGGCGTTTATAGAAGAAAAAAAATATTTATATATAACTAAGAAAAAACCGAAACGAAAGTGCTTATCACCTTCCCTACGTTTCTTATACTGAACGTTGTATCACATTTGAAAAAAGAAATTATCGGTCTGTATAACCGCCATCTTTATATCCCTTTTCATTTTCAAAGTATTCGAGTAGTTCGGACATAAAACCCAGTAAAATAGCTTTAGAGGTGGCTTGAATAAAATTAAACTCCCCGTCTATTGAGCGGATAGTTACTTGACGTTTATAAATGGGTTTATCTCCAACCATTAAAAAGGAATAAGAATTTCCTACCTTTCTCTCAGTTGAAGAATCAATCTTTGAACTATTCCGTATTTTGTCTAGCAAAAATTCTTCACTGACAGTTGGGTATTCACTTTTTGACATTAAGCAATAAGTTCTAGTGTTTCAGTATAAGAATTACCAGTCTCTAGAATCATGTCAATTATATCATCGTTTGTTCCCCAATATAGAGAAGCTTCTGAAAAAGTTCTATTTGAGAAATTCCAGCCTGCTAATTTCAATTCATTTTCCAAACCATTACCAAATTTTTCCGCGTTCAAACAAAACAAGTGAATAGCTTCACGTATTGCCGAATCAACATCTGAATCGTCCTTTGCAGAGGTTTTAATTCCGAGAATTGGAATATCAACGGACAAAAAGCCATCTTCCCCTTCCTTCGTCCACACGGGAAGAGCAACTGAAACGGACTTAAGGACTCCTTTTGTCCTTAAAATATCAATATTAGCCTCTTGAGTTATCATTTCTTTAATCTTGGTTTAATACAAATATATCAATATGCAGAACATATACAATCTATTGTAACATATATATAACACTAAATTAGACGTAATACATGTAAATATATTACAATGCGAAAAAAACGCAATATAACAATGTACATAAAAAATAACTATTTCCGTGCCATATTCGAACGAAATACACTTTTAAAACGTTATTTTAGTCGGAAAAGTATGCGTTTACTTATGCGCTACTTTTCATATACTCACCGTTGTATAAAATTCAGCTGAAGCTGACCTATGTTGCTACACACAACTCCATTGTTTCCGCATCACAGGAAATTTTGCAACACGCTCCAACCACCCGATCAAAAAATAACGAAACCTTCACTTTATTTTAATAGTTCACCTTCTATTTTTCGGCACGTATTTGTTAAATTAGATGCTACGCCCGTACCACCGATCTAATCTTAGAGATGTGGGCGTATCACCTTAAATATCTTTACTAATAAATACAGAATAGAAAAATGAAAAAAGTACTGTTCCTAACAGGAGATTTTACCGAAGATTATGAAACCATGGTACCCTTTCAAATGCTGCAAATGGTAGGCTATGAAGTGCATGCCGTCTGCCCCGACAAAAAAAAGGGAGATACCGTTAAAACTGCCATTCACGATTTTGAGGGCGACCAGACCTATACCGAAAAACCGGGGCATAATTTTGCCCTGAACTATAGTTTTGACGATGTGGTCGCCGAAGATTATGACGGCTTGGTAATTGCCGGTGGTAGGGCCCCGGAATACTTAAGGCTCAACAAACGATTGTTAGAGATCACCACCCATTTTTTTGATGCCAATAAGCCGGTGGCCGCCATTTGCCACGGTATTCAGATATTAACGGCCGCCAATGTGGTAAAGGGCAGAAAACTGACCGCCTACCCTGCCGTGGGTCCTGAGGTGACCTTGGCCGGGGGTGAATTTCAAGACATACCTGCAGACGGGGTATTTGTAGACGGCAACCTGGTTACTTCCCCAGCATGGCCCGGACACCCAGGGTTTATACGTGAGTTCTTAAAAGTTATGGGGGCTACCATTACCCTATAAAACCGTATTCCATCATTTTAAGGGAAACCCTATTGTAGATCAATAGAACGGAAAACATAAAAAAGAATCCGCATCGCATACCCCTTTTTGCATATCTTGTTGCCGAACATTTAAGGCAGGGGATCTTTAAAAAGTTGGCGAACGGGTTCTTTTTGTTTTTAACCTTATTATTACAGACCGCAGACATGCTATGATCTTTAAGATTCTAAACCCCATCTTCAACATCGCTTTCTACCTGATGTTTCTTTTTCTGCTATGGAGCAGCTCTCAGGTAATCTTAAGCAACATTAAATATCCGTATGAAATTAAATCGGGGAAGATCATCGATATCGAACCAGAAAAAGGAAGTCAATCGGAACACTCAAAGGTTACTTACAACAATACGGTCTTAACGACCGACCAGCTTACAGTGTATGGCGGAACGCAAAAACTATATGAAATAGGTGATAGCGTCACCTTAAGATACAGGGGAAAAGTGCCTTCCGTTATTTTTAAGGTGAACAACAAAAGAATAGGGGACAAATACGATATCTGGGATTGGCTCTCTCCCGTATTGTTCTTGTTCTGCCTATTTATGCTCTACAAGCTCACCAGAATGTGGATCTCTACATTTATCCAAAGGTCTTAAGCCGTAGCTGTATTCTTCCCGTTCAATTTTAAAACGGAAAGCACCAAATTAGGAGTGTTTTTTTGTATTTTAACAGTGATATATTTTTACTATATTTTATTTATAATCAACAAACTACGGCCTACAAAGGGCCTGTTGTTATTTTGACACCCTAAAAACTATCGATCATGAAAAATACGATTCCCGCATTACTGATTACGACAATGTTGATTTCCTGTAACCTATCCGATAAAACAAAAAATCCGGTAGCGGAACCTTCGGATACGGAGACCATGACCGAAACTGCCCCAAGCGATGACAAAAAACAATTAAAGCCCATTGAGACCGATGAGGACCTGGTCGCCACGGCATTAATGGCCACCCCCAAGGCCAGTAGGGCCGATTGCACGGTTATCGGCTATAACATGGCCGGTGAATTTACCACCTTAAAAGAAGGCAGCAACGAGTTTATCGTACTTGCCGACAACCCTAAAAAAAACGGCTTTAATGCCGCCTGCTACCACAAAGACCTAGAGCCTTTTATGGCCAGGGGCCGAGCCTTACGGGAAGAGGGTAAAAACTCCGAAGAAATATTTAATATTAGAGAGGACGAAATGAAATCGGGCAAACTCACTATTCCAACAGGGGCCACCTTGCACATCTACTACGGGGAACAAACCATGTACGACCCCGAAACCTCTGAAGTGGAAGGTGCCAAATTACGTTATGTGGTGTACATGCCCTGGGCCACGGCAGCATCTACCGGGCTACCCGAAATACCTGCGGCTCCCAACCACCCTTGGATCATGAACCCCGGCACCCATAGGGCACATATAATGATCTCTCCCCTACCCTCACCGCAAGAGTAGTCATAAAAGAAAGAATACCACTTACCCCGAGCCTTATACCGGCCTTTATCGCAATAGGTTTTGCGGTATAGATTTTGCTTGCCCATTAAGAATACGAAATGTTGGAATATGAACATACGTAGACGCCCTTCTATTCCATTTTTGAGGTTGCACAATACTGCCTGCACGATTAAAACATTTACCTGACCGCGCCATTGAACCTTATACACTTACCACATAACACCAAGGCCATCAGTAATGCCTGGGTATTTTTTACTCCGTAATATGTTAACCTTTTCTTCTAGGACCATTAAAGGACATAACCGAAATAAAAAATGAAATCATGAAAATTACTACAAAAATCTTCACCGTTACCTTAATGTCTTTTGTCTTTGCACTTGCCTCATGTTCTAAAGATGGGGAGGACGGAGACATTGGTCCCCAAGGGGAAATAGGAGAAACAGGTCCGCAAGGAGAGCAAGGGGTAAAAGGGGATAAGGGAGACCAAGGCGACCCGGGTACCGCCAATGTGATGTACAGCGATTGGCTGGACCAAGATTTTAGCTATCTAGACGGGGCAAGGAATAAATCAATGAAAGTAGATGAAAGTAGACTAACTCGAGATTTTTTAAATAACGGAGGTATTGTTCTTGCTTTTTATAGAAGTTCATCCAATACGGTATATCAATTACCCCTTGTTTATGACTTTGCGAGCTTTGCCGTACGCCGTTCTTTTATTGCCATCCATTTTTTAGATAGGGGAGAAATAAGGTTCAACGCCGACTCTCTAGACGATACAGACCTCAGCGATTACGAATTGACAGGCTCTTCAATTGGCGAACCACAATACAGATATGTAATGATACCCGGGGGGATAAATATCTCTGGGCGTTCTGAACAACCAAATTATAAGAAGATGTCATACGACGAAATCGTAGCGTATTTTGATTTGGAATATTAATGAATGGGAAATCTAAAATGCAATAAGCGATAGGGCGAACGGCAAAAGACAGCGAAAAACGGATACATTGAATTTTGGAATAAAAAACTACATCAACACCAAAAGGTGAAAAATAGGTGTTTTCGCATAACCGAATGCCGTAATTTTGCAAGCAAAATTGGCCTATTCAAAATGAACTGGATACTGCTGATCATCGCCGGACTTTTTGAGGTTGCCTTTGCTGCTTGCCTTGGAAAGGCAAAAGAAGCTACAGGGGCCGAAGCAACTTATTGGCACATTGGTTTTTTAATCTGTTTAGCAGCCAGTATGACCCTTTTGATCAAAGCTACGCAAGAACTTCCCATCGGAACCGCATATGCCGTTTGAACGGGAATAGGGGCCGTAGGTACTGTATTGGTCGGAATCTTTATTTTTAAGGAACCAGCCACCTTTTGGCGACTATTTTTTATCACCACATTAATTGCCTCTGTCATAGGATTAAAAATTGTCTCGCACTAACGGCAACCAGACGCTAAAAAGGTACAAGATTTAAGGGTGGAATTAAATGCATTGGCAACATTCCATAATATGGTCACACCTCTAAACGGAGTCATACGTTGTGCTAAAAATGGCCCGTTTCATGAAATATGGGTGTTAAATTATAGCTATAAATTAGTATCTTCATTCTATATTAAAACCAACCTTCCATTATGAAAATTCAATTTCTTTATGTAGGCCTAGCCCTATCATTATTCATTGCCTGTAAACAAGAACCTGCCGAGGTATCTTCCTTGGCCAATTACCAAGGTGACGAAACTTATACCGTTATTCTGGGGAGTACCGCCGTGGGTCACCTAAAAACACATACGGTAGGCGACACCATACAAATAGATTACGATTATAAGAACAATGGTCGTGGCCCTACGATGAAAGAGACCATAGTACTGAACAAAAGTGGTTTTCCGGTACAATGGAACATTACAGGAAATACGACTTTTGGCAATAGTGTAAACGAGGAGTATTCACTAAAAGAATCTACGGCCTCTTGGAGCGATGCCACAGGTAGCGGCAATGCCACCGTAGCCAATGCTTTGTGGTACGTAAACCAATCCGGAAGTCCATATTCGGCCATTCTTACCGCACGCAGTCTATTAAAGTCACCCGATTTCTCGGCCGATGTATTGCCTGCAGGGAAGTTACAGCTTACAGAAATGGAAAAAACAAGTGTCACCGTTGATACTACCACTATAGACCTTACCACGTATGCCCTTTCGGGCGCGGATATGAATCCCTCTTATTTTATTGCCGATAACGATATGCGTCTCTTTGCCGTGATCACTCCACGGTTTGTTCTGGTTCGTGAAGGGTTTGAGGCCAAAGAGAAAGAATTGCGGGCCTATGCCGAAAAATATTCTACCGAACGCTTTGAATCGCTTCAGAAGAAATATGCCCATAACTATGGAAAAAAAGTGCGTATTGCCAATGTAAAAATATTCGACCCCAATACTTTATCGTTAACACCACTTTCTTCGGTATTGGTAGATGGCGATCGTATTGTTAGCATCGATGCCCCCGACACTACAGGTGAAGACGAAGTGGTCATCGACGGGGCCAACGGTACCTTGGTAGCGGGCATGTACGAAATGCATGCCCATACCGGAGACGAAGGCGCCTTGTTAAACGTATTGGCCGGGGTGACCTCTTTTCGTGATATGGGCAATAACAATGAGGTACTGAACGATTTGACCAAAAGAATAGACGAAGGTATTTTGGCCGGCCCAAGGGTACACAGGTTGGGCTTTATTGAAGGAAAAAGTAAATACAGTGCCAATAACGGCATGTTGGTAGCCAGCGAAGAAGAAGCCTTGGCAGCGGTAGACCGTTACCATGATATGGACTTTTACGGAGTAAAGCTATACAATTCTATGAACGGTGATTGGGCTCCGGCTATCGTAAAAAGGGCACACGAGCACGGCATGTTCGTTTGTGGGCATGTACCCGCGTTCAGCAATGCCAATGCCATGTTAAGGGCCGGATTTGATGAAATGACCCATATTAACCAAACCATGCTTGGGTGGGTATTGGAACCCGATGAGGACACACGTACCTTGTTGCGCCTAACGGCCCTTAAAAGATTTCCGGACCTAGATTTGAATAGTCCCAAAGTACAGGAAACAATGGACCTGTTTGTTCGTAACAAGACCGCTATAGATCCTACCTTGGCCATACACGAAGTACTCATGAAATCTAGAAATGGTGAGGTCTGGGAAGGAACCAAGGATTATATAGACCATATGCCGCCGAACACACAACGCGAGTTTAAGATCGCCATGGCAGACGTTGCCTCACCCGAAGATGACAAGGCCTACCGTGAGGGATACGATAAAATAGTGGAGGCCCTAAAAATGATGAAAGAGAAAGGTATATTTATAGTGCCCGGTACGGACCTGGGAGGTGCTTTTTTCTACCACCGCGAACTAGAACTATACCAACAATTGGGCTACACCCCGGCAGAATTGCTAAAATTGGCTACCTATGACATGGCCCAATATATGGGAGATGAAGACCTTGGTAGCATCGCGCCCGGCAAATTGGCCGATTTCTTTTTGGTGCCGGAAAATCCCGTTAACGACATTAAAGCCATTAAAACAATTTCTATGGTATCTAAGGGCGGTACGTTCTACTACCCCAGCGAAATCTACCCCGCTTTTGGTATTTCCCCTTTCACCGACATACCCGAAGTAAAGGAATGAAAAGGGCTTAGTAACCAGAAACAACCAATATGTGGCCGTTAAACTGTCGCATATTGGTTTTATATCCGTTTGATCTATGAAGAAACTTATAGCGATTGCCTTTACAGCCCTCATTCTTACTTCTTGTAAAAAGGCAAAAAAGGAACAAACGGAGCATTCACCGACCTCGGATTTTGTAGAGATAAGGAATACGGACTATGAATTGGTGAAACCGGCCAAAAACACCGGGAGGGTTTTGGTGCTTTTTGGTGGTTACCCAGAAGATGCGGAAGATATAAAACGAGAGTTCAATATACTAGAAGGGGCAAAACAAAAAGATATCGCTGTCCTATTTATGAACTACAATCAAAAATTATGGCTTCAAGAAGATGAAAAACAACAACTCGCGGCCCAACTACTAAAAATTTTCAAAGACCATAAACTGCCCGACGCCAACGCTTATTTTGGCGGTTTTTCCAGCGGTGGAAATGTTGCCTTACTAATTAGCGATTACCTGACCGAAAAACAAAGTTCACTAATACCAAAAGGGGTTTTTATTGTGGACTCCCCTATTGATCTTGTAGCCCTGTACAAAAGTTCGGAGAAGAATATTGCCCGTAATTTTTCTGAGGTATCGGTTCAAGAAAGTACTTGGTTACTAAAGACCTTGGGCGATCAATTCGGCAATCCGGAGAACACCGTTTTAGCATACCAGAAATATGCGGTATATACCTCACGAACAGAGACCATAGACAACATAAAAAACTTAAAAAACACCAAACTCAGATTGTACACAGAGCCCGATACCCTTTGGTGGAAAGAGAACAGAAGGGCCGATTACGACCAAATGAACGCCTATTACCTAGAACGCTTATCCAAGACCCTTAAAAAATCGGGTTTTGACCAAGTAACGTACATACCCACAAAAAATAAAGGCTATAGAGCGGACGGCACAAGGCACCCACATAGTTGGGCCATTGTAGACCCCGAAGAGCTGATACATTGGATCTTGGAATAAAAATTTAGCTGTCTGCCAGTGGTTTTGGCATGTAGAACATCCCCCCATGATAATCGCTACTTTCATTGGCCCACATTTTAAAACAATGGATAGATGCCATACATTTGATTCCTGATATTTTTAGCTTGCATATTTTTTAAAATGAAATTTTTATGGCCGGAGAAACAAACTTGTCCGAACTGATAAAAAAAATGATACCTAAACTCAACGATGGGGAATATGTATTCTCTACCGTAAAAGATATTAGTGTTATCGACAGAAAGGATAGCGTTTGCGAATTCAAGGAAAAAGAAGGAACAACCGTGGTTATGCAGAGAGAAAAAGCGGACCAATTAAATTTGAAGTATGACTACGTGGCGTCTTGGATCACCCTTACTATTCATTCATCTCTAGATGCAGTGGGCTTAACCGCTATATTTTCTAATGAATTGGCAAAATACAATATAAGTTGTAATGTAATCGCCGGATATTACCATGATCATATATTCGTTGATAAAAATGATGCCGAGAAAGCCGTTAAAGCGCTGACAAAACTCTCTAAAAATTATAAATAGGGCGATTACTATAAATGTACCTAGGCATATGTGGCCACAGGCCGTTGCCGCACAATGTAATTTACCCCTCTCTAAAGAATATAAAGCATGAACTGGATACTACTGATCATCGCAGGACTTTTTGAAGTTGCCTTTGCAGCGTGCCTTGGAAAGGCCAAAGACGCTACGGGTGCCGAAGCAACCTATTGGTACATAGGTTTTTTGATCTGCTTGGCGGCCAGTATGTCGCTCTTGATCAAAGTGACCCAAGAGCTTCCCATTGGAACCGCCTATGCCGTATGGACAGGTATAGGGGCCGTAGGCACTGTATTGGTCGGAATCTTTGTTTTTAAAGAGCCTGCTACTTTTTGGCGACTGTTCTTTATCACCACTTTAATCGCCTCCGTAATTGGGCTAAAAATGGTCTCGCATTAAACCATCGGGTAAATAGGACGCTATTGCGAACTATTCCACTTAATATACATAAAGGCATAAATATCTTTTGGGAGTACGCTTTTCCGTAAAGTAATTTTAAGATTTTTTTTATATTGTAAACGCGAAAATTGGGACACCAATCTTAACATTTAGAACCACTTAAGGTTCTAATATCCCAATTTCGATTGTAGTAACCGTGGTAAAAATCTTTTGAACCTCGACAAATTGAATATCAAAAAAACAGTTCTCCAATCCTAAAATTTCTTTGGTATGAAACATCAATTCGGCATCGTTCTATTGTTTTTTTCTATAATCCTAACCAGCTGTAGCTCTTCTGATGATCAAAACTCATTAGAAAAGATCCAGGAGCTACAGAATTGGGATACCATGATCATCGACCTAGAAGATTTTGAGTATAATCAGATAGATTTTGGCGACGTTGTAACCAACATTACATCGACCAAGACTTTTAGTCTAAGCAACTCCGGCAACTCAGATTTGAACATTACGAACATTATTTTACCCGACAATTTTAGCATAGACTTTACCACAGCAAGTTTGCCCCCCGATCAAAGCAAAGAATTTACACTGACCTTTGTGCCCACAGAGGTCAAAGATTATAGCGCTGTTCTAGAAATAGAATCCAATGCAACCGGGGGAACCGAAAAGATAGAGCTATTGGCCTTCGGCGTAAGTCCCGTTTTCGATGGCACAGTAGTACTAACGACCCAAGAAGAAGTGGATGATTTTGGCAAATCTGGCTATACGTCTATCACTGGCGGACTTAGTATTGGCCATGCGAATACTGCCGCGAACAGTATCGTCTCTCTAGAAAGCCTTAAAAATATTACCGAAGTTGGTTCTCTACAATTTTTCAGTACCACATCTCTGGAAAACTTAAATGGTTTAGAGAACTTAAATGTGACCAATAGTATTCAAATGGTCTCGAACATAGCATTGACCAATGTTGATGCCCTAAAAAGCATTACAAAACTAACTGGGTACTTAAATCTTCTGGGCAACAGATCATTAAAACAAATAGATGGTTTTCAAAATATAACTGAAATAGGCAAAAACGTTCGTATAAAAAACAATCCAAAATTAGAAAATATTGATGGGCTTTCCGGCCTTACAAGTATTGCCACCGATTTTGAGATGATATATAACCCATTGGTGGAAACATTGGACGGGTTATCGAACTTAACTTCTGTTTCACTTATAAGACTACAGGATAATGAGTCTCTTTACGACTATTGTGGAATAGTAGATTTATTAAAAAATAAAGGAAATGAAATTCACTTTACCGTTTCTTTGAACGAAACCAGTTATAACAAATACAACCCTAGTCAAGGTGAGCTTGTATGGGGCAATGTTGAATGTAGAGGTGACGTGCCTCCAGGAACATATCATGGCGCGGTCAAAATTAGTACAGAGTCAGATATCGAAAAATTTGTTTCCAAAGGTTACACCGTTATTGATGGGTCACTTCATATTTACAGTTCCAGAATCACTAATCTAGATTTTTTAAGTGAAATAACAACGGTCACCGGTTATATCGATATTTGGAATACAGCCCTAACCAATCTTGATGGGTTGGCACACATGACACACATTCCCCGTATTTCCATTAGCGAAAATGAAATGCTTTCAAATTATTGCGGTATAAGTACATTAGCACAAAACGGCAGCTTTCAGCGTGGCGATGGGGCTTTTTTTATATATGATAATCTATTTAATCCGTCTTTAGAAGATGTACAAAATGGAGAATGCTCGCAATAACAATATTGGTAGAAAAAACCTTGAAACCATAAATTCTAAAACTCCGTAGGGCATCGTTCCATAACATGGTCACACCTCTAAACGGAGCAATAGGTTGCGTCAAAAAATAGCTCGTATCCTTTTAATTAATAGCATTTTACTATATTCCCTAGATAATTAGGGCATTACAATAATGCTACCGTTGCCATTTATAGATGCTTCTAAAAAGGCCTTATCTTAATTTATGAACTACCTGATACAACATATAATAGATCAGCTTATAGAAATTCAACAAGGCAAACCTTGGATCGGAAGTTCATACGACAGCAAATTGCAGTTGATCTCAAACGATATAGTTTTTATAAAACCTACCGAAAAGCTACACAGTGTTGCCGAAATTATCTCGCACCTTACCTTGTGGAGAAAAGAGGCTCTTCTAAAAATTAAAACCGGCACGGGCAGTAAAACCGATGATTGTGAAGAAAATTGGTTATCAAATGATAAGTTGATCTCTAAAGGCTGGATCAAAATAAAATCGGAGTATGACAACAGCCTCTTAGAGCTAATAGCCCTCTTAAAGGAAAAAGATGATTCTTTCTTGAACGAAACCTATTACGACACCGATTTTAAAGGCACATATCGCTATAACTTTTTACTAAACGGTATGCTTCACCACGATATTTACCATTTAGGACAATTGGGGATCATACTAAAGCACCTGAATGGAAACAACGTGTAGCCACGCTTTTAAACTTTAAAAAAGCACTCTTTTAATAATACCTCCCTTTCCGATTTAATTCCAAAATCTTTCCAGTTTTGGCTTCTACATTTGCCTTGCAATTAAAAAAAACAAGCTATGAAGACATAAACAATTTTATCTACACAGTCGAACAGTTCAAAAAAAAAAAAAATTCAAAGAAAATTAATTCTACACACAACAATGAAAAAGACAATTAAAATCCCCGTAATCGCAATGGCATCGTTCTTAACCGTTTTTACATCTTGTAACGACGATGACGACAACTCTAACGACATCTATTTAAGTGAAACTGAAATCCCTGAAACTATCCAGTCTTACATTACCGATCATTTTGGGGAAAATATGATTCTTAATGCCGAGAAAGAAACGGAAAATAATGAGGTAACCTATGAAATCTATTTAACGGACAATACCAATTTAGAGTTCAATAGTGATTTGGATATAATTGATATCGATGGCACCTCTAAACTTCCAGATTCGGTTATACCGGCAACCATACTCGACTATACCGCTACCAACTATCCGGACAATTATATTACCGATTGGGAGTTGGAACTAGACCACCAACAAGTGGAACTGGACAATAATGTGGAGTTGGAATTTGATATGAACGGAGATTTTATTCGCATCGACAACGATTAACACATCGTTGTTATTTGAGTGCGGATCAGTGCAACCAAAAATAGCTAGGTGATTACCTAGCTATTTTTGGTTATATACATTTACAAAGACATTTCTACCTATGATGAAGGTAGGATCGCTAATGATCAAGCATGATCATTGGCATATTCCTGCATCTTCATAGTCCCTTGACTCCTGAACTGTGTATGCCAACTAAAGGCTTTTTGAAGTATGTGCGGAGTATGCCCGCCCTGTTCGTAAGCTTCTTCGAAATATTCTGTTAGTTGCCCTTTGTACTCTGGGTGTACGCAGTTTTCAATAATTACACGGGCCCTTTCTATGGGTGCCAATCCCCTAATATCGGCCAAACCTTGTTCGGTAACCAATATATCTACATCGTGCTCGGTATGATCGGTATGCGAAACCATGGGAACAATATGAGAAATCTTACCCCCTTTAGACATCGAGGGGCAGGCAAATATGCTCAAGTAACCGTTTCTTGCAAAATCGCCCGAACCGCCGATACCGTTCATCATTTTGGTACCTGTAATATGGGTAGAGTTCACGTTTCCGTATATGTCGAACTCAATGGCGGTATTTATGCCAATAACTCCCAAACGGCTAATGACCTCGGCAGCGTTGCTAATATTTTGGGGTCGTAATATGAGCTTGTCCTTATACTTTTCAAAATCACCGAAAACCCTGCGGGAACATTCCTCGGTCACGGTGATGGAAGATGCCGAGGCAAACACCAATTTTCCGGAATCGAAAAGCTCAAAAGTGCTGTCTTGAAGTACTTCAGAGTACATGGTCAGGTTCTTGAACCTACTGTTGGTAAAACCAGATAAAATGGCATTGGCCGTTTTACCGATACCTGCCTGCAACGGTAATAGCGATTCCGTTAGCCTACCTTCGTCCACCTCTTTTTCTAAAAACTTAAGAATATGATTGGAAATGGCCGTTGTTTTTTCATCCGGTGCGGCAATTACCGCAGGACTATCGGGAACCTCGGTGAACACAATGGCCGCCACTTTTTCCGGGTCTATTTTTATGTACGGCACCCCAATTCGCGTATCTGGCTCAAGTATAGGTATGATATCCCTATTGGGCTGCTTTTTTAGAAATTTCACATCGTGCACCCCGGCGAGGTCTTCAGGAAAAGTCTTGTTGATCTCTATAATGATCTTGTTCGCCTTCTCGGTAAAAATAGGTGAATTACCGACCGAGGTAGTAGGTATGATATATCCTTCTTCGGTAACGGCCACCGCCTCTATAATGGCTACATCTATTTTAAAGGTATCTATACTTTGCAGCATATCGGCAGTTTGCCCCAAATGTTGGTCTACATATAGCACTTCATGATTATTGATACTCTTTCTTAGGGTGGGATCGGCCTGAAAAGGCATTCTTTTATATAGCGCCCCATTTTTTGCCAAATCGGCATCGGTATCGTACCCTAGGGAAGCTCCACTTAAAACCGTTACTTTCAGCTCTTCGTAAAGTGCTCTTTCCGCCACTTTTGGCAAAACGGTCTTGCTATCTCCTGCCTTTGTAAAACCACTGACTCCCAAGACATCACGGTTTTTAATGAGCAAGGCCGCCTTTTCGGGTGTTTGAACCTTGTCTTTGTACGGGGCATATTTAATTCTGTCCATCTTCTTAATGTATATTTTATAATTTTTGGTTAGAAAAATTCTCTATTTGATCAATATTTTTCTTCTGGTTGCCGTTTTCTCAAAAAACGAGCCTGTAATTTATAGAAGATATTTTATGTCTATTTATTTAAATAAGACAATGTTTTATTAATTTAGTGCATAACCGGTCTTACAGCAATTAACCATGAACAGTAAGTATTATTTAACCGAGGTAGACAAGAAGCCCCACAGCATTTTTTGTTACCATAATTTAATGGGCGAAACGTTCATTGAACCACACTCACATGATAAGGGGCAGTTTTTATATACCGAGGGAGGGGTAGTGCATGTGAAGACAGATAGTAGAATGTACTATTTACCGGCCAGACATTACATGTGGATACCGCCGGGGGTAAGGCATGCCATTTACCCCAGTTCTCCACGTGTTATTATGAGAAACCTATACTTCCCCATGTCATCGAACGCCTCCGGATTCTATAAAAAAGAAGGTATTTACCCGATCAACAACCTATTAATGGAGTTGTTGCTGTTTACCAAAACATGGAACGGCGATATCACCAAGTCGCAAAAAAGTAAATATGCCGTGGTCTATGCCTTTAAAGAATTGCTAAAGCAAACGGTCTCAAAATCTTTACATTTAGAACTGCCACATGCGAACGATAAACGATTGATCAATATTATAAATTACATTACCGAACATCTGCACCAAGAACATCTATTACCGCAATTGGCTTCTAATTTTAGTATGACGGACAAGTCGTTATACCGACTCTTTAAAAAAGATGTAGGCATGTCCTTCATCAAATATTACACACAACTACGAATTTTTAAGTCTTTGGAGTATCTAATAAACTCTGACCATACCATTTCAGAAATAGCGAATATGGTCGGTTATAACAGCTTGCCGACCTTTAGCAATACCTTCACGAAAATTATGGGAAAACGGCCTTCTGAATATAGAACATCAAATGAAATCTACTTAGAGTCTTAACCTTTGGTCCATACAAAAATCGTTTGGAAAAAGAACATCCTTTTAGGTACAGGGCGTTTTACTTCAAATAAGGGAAGACGATATTAAAAAAATGTAGAATAGATCCTTATCCTTTACTTTGGACCGTAAAAAAGCATACGACCTCTTTATTTGTGTCTTTACCGTATTTATAGAAATACCGTTGGTCTCAGCTATTTCAGCATAACTTTGACCATGTAGCACAGAAGAAATAAAAATCTCTTTTCTACTTGCGGGCAGTTGGTTCAACAATTCCAACACCCTTTCATAATTATTGGGCTTGTCCAATGCTTTTTGTACTTCATATTCTTGTTTGCCAAGGTTTTGAAGTAGCGATTTCTCTTTTATTCTTTTTTTAACGGCAAGCAAACTTAAGTTCTTTACCGCCCTAACGGCATATGCCTGAAAAGAGACATTAACAGTAAGTGTTTTTCTTTTTGTCCAGTAATAAATAAAGAATTCTTGCACTACATCCGTTGCTTCATCCTTATCCTTCAAAATAGAGAAAGCCACCAAACACAATAAGGCATAATGTTCTTTGAACAACTTCTCTATTTCGATATGCACTGGGGGGAAGTGGTCTTTCATAGTTTCACATAAACGTTTTATTAATAGATCGATGAGATATTAACACCCGGTAAGAAACATTTGAAACCACATACAAACCCCTTTTGAAAAAATGTATCAAATAAGGATTAACGGAACCGGTACATACTTTGCCACCATACCCTTTTTTAGGAGTAAGCGAATTCTCTTTTACGCCACAAAAATATGTTTGATTAGAACAAGTAGCATAATAGGTATCTACACGGTCAAGGTTCTCTTTATTTACATAAATGAAACTTTTGTCAATGCTGGTATTACCAAGCCAAAACCTTTTCTGTACCGTCTGTTCAGGTGATGTTATTAGTGCATTTATAAAATTCCCCTGAACCGACATTGAAAAATATATTATGTTTTGATGAATTAAATGTAATAAATGTTTATTTAATGTAAAAATTTTAAAAAATTGTCACCCTATTCTCCATTTTACACAACTATTAATTGAGAACATCTCTTTTTTGACTCAAAAAAATACGTTTTTGACAAATTTTAATGCTTATTGATATTCAGGTTTTTGATTTCTAAAAGAAATGATATTGCCCAAAACCAACTTCAGTAGCCAGTAAACAGCTTCCTATTTTTTAATAGGAAACAGAAAGTTCTCACCAGAAAATTATGTGTAAAACACTATGATCTAAAAAACTATCGTAGCCCTATTCAGTCAATTGTAAATGCCAATTAAACATTTTTTTAACCAACACATTTAAAACCAAAATGTTATGAAACGTTTTTTATTTACCACCTTTTTAATTATCCCAATTCTGGTTACCGCCCAAATGATCGGTGGCCCGGACAGAAAACCGGGGGAGGGCGAGGGACCCTATGACCGCCTTATCATACGAGGTGTCACCATGATCGATGGTACCGGAGGCCCACCAAGGGGACCTGTAGATATCGTCGTAGAAAAAAATAAAATTGTCGATGTAATATCGGTAGGGGTTCCAAAGGTAGCCATCGACGAATCTAAGCGACCCAAATTAGGTACAGGAAACACCAAAGAGATCGATGCCAGTGGAAAATATATTATGCCAGGCATTATAGACCTTCATGTACATACCGGCGGTGTACCAAAAGCACCGGAGGCGGAATACACATACAAACTTTGGCTTGCCCATGGTATTACTACCGTACGCGGAGTACCTACCGGAGAAGTGGACTGGTCGCTCAACGAACGAGAAAGAAGTGCTAAAAATAAAATCGTAGCGCCAAGGATCGTTTCTTTTCACAGGCCCGGAAAAGGCAAAGAATGGAAAGGCCGTAAAATACTTACTCCCGAAGATGCCAGGGAATGGGTACGGTATGCCAAGAAAAAAGGTATCGATGGCCTAAAGTTAAATTCTCATCGACCAGAAATAATGAAAGCCCTATTGGACGAGGCCAATAGCTTAGGTATGGGCAGCACGGCACACTTATCTCAAAACGGTGTAGCACAGATGAATGCCTTAGATGCCGCAAGACTTGGCCTAACCAGTATGACCCATTTTTACGGACTGTTCGAGTCTATGTACGAAAACAACGATGTACAACCTTGGCCTATAGATATCAACTATGGTGACGAGCAACATAGGTTCGGGCAAGTGGCCAGACAGTGGAACTTGGTTAAACCGGGCGGAGAAAAATGGAACGCCCTTTTGGACGAGTTTATAGAAATGGATTTTTATATCAACCCGACCATGACCATTTACTCTGCAGGAAGAGATGTAATGGCCGCGCGTAATGCCGATTGGCACAAGACCTACACATTGCCCACCCAGATGGATTTCTATACCCCAAACAGATCTAGCCATGGAGCCTATTGGTTCGACTGGACTACGGAAGACGAAATTGCATGGAAAAAATATTATCAGGTTTGGATGCAATTCTTGAACGAATATAAAAACAGGGGCGGTAAGGTTACCGTAGGATCCGACTCAGGGTTTATTTACCAACTGTACGGTTTTGGAACCATACTAGAACTAGAAATGCTTCAAGAGGCAGGTTTCCATCCTTTAGAGGTAATACGTTCTGCCACCATGAACGGGGCCGAGGAAATTTTTAAGCCCTTGAAAAAACCTATAGAATATGGTGTTATTCGTCCAGGATTATTGGCAGACATGGTAATCGTTGATGAAAATCCGTTACAAAACCTAAAAGTTCTTTACGGTACAGGTGCCGTTAGGGTCAACGACGAAACCGGAAAACCAGAACGTGTAGGCGGTGTTAAATACACTATAAAAGATGGTATTATCTATGACGCCAAACAACTATTAAAAGATGTTGAAGCTATGGTCATAAAACAAAAAAAGGAACGCGGAGAAGAATAAAAAGTTTCACTGATTTTCCATAACGGAATATTTTTTTCAAAAAAATCAACTTTTTTGTCACCCCGAGTTTACATTTTAATAACATATATATAAGAACAATATAATTTATGTCTTCAAAATCACGATTAAAAGCTGCATTCGAAACTATTATGGACTCCGGTACCCTTGATTCGGATACGCTCAATAATTTAACCGAAGAAGAAAGACGTATTGTTCAAAAACTCTATGACGAAGGTTTGGCCAAGGCATCCCATGAGTACATCGACGGATTAAATGTGGATGACGATTGGAAGGCGCTTACAAAAGAGATGGCCCGATCAGAAAAAAAGGTGGTTCCGTTATGGAAATCAGTTTTAAAATATGCCGCTATCTTCATGGCCCTTTTGGGGATCGCCTATTTCTATCAGGTAGCGAACAGTTCAGACACAGATCTTCAGATTACCGAAGATGTGATCGTATTAAAGTTGGGCGACGACAACATAAAGATTATAGACCTATCGGCAAAGCAGCAGATCTTGAACAAATCTGGGAAGCTTATAGCTGAACAAGACGGCGATAAGATCAAATATCTGGCAAGTGCCGAAATTGATGAGTTAAAATTCAATGAGCTGAATATACCGAACGGAAAAATGTTCGAAGTAGAGCTATCCGACGGTACGGTGGTACATATAAATTCGGGGTCTAAAATTAAATATCCCGTAAAGTTTTTGGAAGGCCAAAAACGAGAAGTATTTATAGAGGGCGAGGCTTATTTTAATGTAACAAAAGATAAAAAACACCCTTTTGTAGTACGTACAGATTCTGTTAGTGTAGAAGTATTGGGTACAGAGTTCAATATTTCTTCCTATCCGGAAGATTCTGAGATCAAAACTGTTTTGATAGAAGGTTCCGTAAATATGGGAAACACCTTTGTACCGGACGACAATATCATTCTTAAGCCCGGAAATAAAGGGTCTTGGCACAAAACAGAACACCAAACAAAATTAGAGGAGGTAGATGTGGACATCTATACCGGTTGGATGAGAGGCGAATTATATTTTGACAATACCAGGTTTGAAGACATGACCAAGAAATTGGAGCGCAAATACAATGTGCGCATTACCAACAAAAACCCAATCTTGGCCCAAAAGATACTGACCGCAAAATTTAGCTCGCAAATAGAAAGTATTGAAGATGTATTGACTTCTATCCGGGAAATATATCCGTTTGATTACGAAATAACCAATAACCAAATATTAATTTATTAAAAAAACCAAACCAAACGCCAATGAACTAGACCCACGCTAACTTAAATGACTGAAAAATAAAAATCGGGAAATGTTGCCGCATTCCCCGATCAGTCAATTGTGAATTAAACATTGTACCAACAACTATTTAAATCCAACACAAAACTATGAAAAAATATAGAAGCGGTGTCTCACCGTTCCGGATATTGCCAAAAATTGATCTAAAAATGAAACTTACGATTCTTTTTCTGATAGTTTCATTATTAAAGATCCAGGCCAATAATTATACGCAAGGTGACAAATTCACCTTAGATCTAGAAAGAGCCAGTTTTGAAAAAGTTTTTGAAGAAATCGAAGCCATTTCTGAATATCGATTTTTATTTGAAAGCAATGAAATTGAGCTCGACAGAAAAATTACACTGAAAGTCAAGAACAAGAAAATAACGGAAGTTCTGGATTTTCTTTTTAAGGACACTTACATTAAATATAGGATAAAAGGGAGACAGGTAATTCTTATCAATGCCGAAATAAAACCTTTTCTTCAAAACCCCAAAGCTTCTTTAGACAACGAAAAAGAATCGGGGGCAACAGTACAACAACAAGTTAGCGGTGTTATCTACGACGGCCAAGGGCAACCTTTACCCGGGGCCAACGTACTTGAAAAAGGAACTACCAATGGATCACAAACAGATTTTGACGGTAATTTTACCATCTCGGTAGCCAGTGATGCCATCTTAGTAGTTTCCTATATTGGTTTTAAGACCAAAGAAGTACCGGTAAACAACCAGAGCACCATTAGCATTACACTTGAAGAGGACTCCGCCCAATTGGACGAGGTGGTGGTTACCGCCTTAGGTATTTCTAGAGAGAAAAAATCGTTGGGTTACGCTACCCAAGAAATTGACGGGGAAGATGTAAACAGAACGCCCACAGATAACGTAGCCAATGCGCTCTCCGGTAAGATCGCCGGTGTTCAGATCAAGAACAACACCAACCTTGGGGGATCTACCAATGTAGTGATCAGGGGTAGTACGTCGTTAACGGGAAACAACCAAGCATTGTTCGTAGTGGACGGTGTTCCGGTAAGTAATTCCAACTTCAACACATCTGACCAACAAAATGGTACCGGGGGTTTTGATTACGGAAATATGGCCTCTGACATTAACCCGAACGATATTAAATCCATTAACGTACTTAAAGGCGCCGCAGCCACCGCCCTATACGGGTCAAGGGCCACGAACGGAGCCGTTATCATCACCACCAAATCCGGTTCCGGGGCCAAAAAAAAACCAACCGTTACCATTAACTCCAATGTTACCGTTGGTTGGATAGACGAATCTACATGGCCAGAATTTCAATATGAGTATGGTACCGGTTACGGTGCGGTATATGGTTCTGGTGGCGATAGTTTTTTTGTAGATAACGATGTTGATGGCGACGGAGTTGTTGACATGGTCACTCCTTCTACCGCATATGGTTCTTACGGAGCTCCGTTCGACTCTAATTTAATGGTATACCAATGGGATTCTTTTTACGAAGGTTCGCCTACTTATTTACAACCCACCCCTTGGGAGGCACCAAAGGACAAACTGATTTCTTTCTTCGAAACACCCATAACAACGACCAATAGTGTTGCCGTTGCCGGTGCCGGGGAAAAAGCTACCTATAGAATAGCTTATACAAGATTTAACCAAGATGGTATACTGCCAAACAGTAACCTTACCAGAGATAATATCTCTATAAATACCACTTTTGACATTACCGATAAATTATCCGTTTCCGGTAGTGCCAATTATGTTTTGACCGATGCACTTGGTAGAAACAGAACAGGTAACGAAACAGGCGCCAATGCACAGAACGTAATCTCGTCCATGAGAAAGTACTGGGCCATGAACGTTGGTGTTCAAGAATTAAAAGACGCCTATTTTAGTACGGGCAACAACGTTGACCCTTTTATGGGAGGTACCATAGACAACCCTTATTGGGTAGTTTACGAGAACTATCAAAACGATTCTAGAAGTAGAATTTTCGGAAACGTTTCCGCAAAATATAAGTTCACCGATTGGTTGAATATAGAAGGAAGAGTATCATTGGACACTTATTCCTTTATACAGGAAGAAAGAAACAACAAAGGTACTGCCGGTGCAGTTGGTAGATATTCTAGAAGAAATATCAACTATAGCGAGGAGAACTACGATCTTATGTTGAATTTTAATAAGTACGTTACCGATAAATTAAATATTAGCGGTGTACTTGGTACCAATATTAGAAGAACAGATCTAAGCTCTATATATGCAGAAACCAATGGTGGTCTGGTATTGGAAGGATTATATTCACTTTCCAATTCGTATAGCCAACCAGCGGCACCTATTGAAAATGTCGAAAAAGTAGGTGTTGATGGTTTTTATGGACTGGCATCTTTCGGTTATGACAACCTAATTTATTTGGATGTAACCGGTAGATTTGACCATTCCTCTACATTACCATCGGAAAACAGCACCTATTTCTACCCATCTATCTCATCGAGTTTTGTTTTTTCCAACATCATAGACAAAAGCTGGTTGAGCTTTGGTAAGTTCCGTTTAAATTATGCCGAAGTAGGAAGCTCTGCACCTGCCAATAGCTTGGTAGATGTTTTAGACAAACCAACACCTTTTGGATCTGTAGCCCTCTATGGCACCAATGCGACCAAAAACAACCAAGACCTGGTTCCAGAAAAAACCGTGAGTATTGAGACAGGTTTGGAAATGAGGTTTTTGAACAGCCGTGTGGGCATGGACCTATCGTTGTACAAGACCAACTCTAAAGACCAGATTATACCCGTAGCAGTTTCAACAGCGACAGGTTATAGCTCTAAATTTGTAAACGCCGGGGAAATAGAGAACAAGGGTATAGAAATTGCACTTGACGGAAATATTATTCCGACAGGAGATTTTCAATGGAAAGCCAATGTTAACTGGGCCAAAAATGAAAGCACCGTTCTGTCTCTTTTCGAAGGTGGAAGCAACTTACAGTTAGGTTCTGTCTCTGGGGTCAGTATCAATGCAACCGTGGGCGAACCATACGGAACTATTCAGGGTACCGATTTCTTATATGTGGACGGTAAACCGGTCGTTAACCAAACAACGGGCGCTTACGAACGTACCACTACCTCCAATAATGTAATCGGGAACATTACACCTGATTGGACCGCCGGTATTACCAACTCTTTAAAATACAAAAACCTGGACCTTAGCTTTTTAATAGACATTCAAAGCGGTGGAGACGTATATTCGAACGATATATCTACAGGTAACAGATCTGGTCTTTACAGCTGGTCTGTGGGAACTAACGATCTAGGCAACCCTATTCGTAATTCGCTTGCCGATGGTGGTGGTATCATCTTGGACGGTGTTGCCCCCGATGGCTCCAAGAACACTGTTAGAACGGCAATGGATACGTATAGAAACGCAACCGGAAGTGTAATGGCCCCAAAGGCTTATTTCATTTACGATGCCTCTTATGTAAAGCTTAGAGAAGTAGCGTTGAACTATAATTTTCCTAAAATGAAATTTATGGAAAAACTGAGCATTCAGTCTTTTAGACTCGGTGTTGTCGGTTCAAATCTATGGATCATTCATAAAAACCTACCATTTGCAGATCCTGAAGCCGGGTTAAGTTCCGGAAACCTTCAAGGTTCTCAGAACGGGGTATTGCCAACGGTAAAAAACATTGGGGTAAACCTTCAAGTTCAATTCTAAACCAATAAAAAATTAGAAAATGAAAAACTATTATATCATATTTTTGACAGCCCTGTTTTTCTCATGCTCTGGAGATTTGGAAGACATGAACGTGGACGTAAAAAATGCAACTTCAGCACCTGCCGAAGCATTTTTCAATACAGCTTTAAAAAACATGTCCGACCTAGAAAGCGGCATCACTTATGGAGCTGATGGCAACCCTTTTAATACCACAAGACTTTTGGTACAACAAATTTCATCGGTCACCTATAATGAGGGTACCACCTATTATTCGAATTTTGATTGGAGCAATGTCTACATGGGGGTTCTTATAAACTTGTCCAAAAGTGCCGAGGTGGTCAATGAAGAAATAGCGTCGGAATCTGGCACTGCCGCCGTTAGCCAAAACAAACTGGCGATCATTGAGCTGATGAACGTGTACACCTATTCCAAATTAGTCGAATCTTTTGGGGATATTCCATACACCCAAGCTTTGGATGTAGATAATATTTCACCAGCCTACGATGATGCGGAAACCATCTATATCGATTTATTGGCAAGACTAAGTACCGCTCTTGGTAATTTGGATGAAACCGCCGCCGGTTGGTCAGACGATATTATGTACGACGGCAACATTAGCGGATGGAAAATGTTCGGTAGGTCTTTACAGTTGCAAATGGGCATGCGTATTGCGGATAGCAATCCACAATTGGCATCGGATACTATTGACGAAGCCGTTTCTGGCGTGTTTACCTCAAATGCCGACAATGCAGAAATCGAACATTTAGGTTCACAGCCCAACACCAACGAATTATGGACAGACCTTGCGGTAGGTAACAGAAGGGATTTTGTTGGCGCAAAACCTTTTATAGACTACATGAACGATTTGGACGACCCAAGATTAAATGTGTTTTTTCAACCTGTAGGTAGCGAATATATCGGGGCTCCTTCGGGGCTTGTAGTGGCCTATGACGATTACTCCATTTTCGGTACTCTTTTCTACGAACCTACAACTCCTGTATTGTTTTTAGATTATGCGACCGTAGAGTTTCTTTTGGCAGAGGCGGCCGAACGCGAATTGGGAGGTGTAACAGATGCCGAAATGCACTACAACAATGCGATCAAAGCTTCTTTTGAATACTACAATGTTGAAGGCGCGGATGCTTATCTATTGCAACCGGACGTTGCGTACGATACGGCACTTGGCGATTGGAAACAAAAAATAGGTATGCAAAAGTGGGTAGCTCTTTTTAACCAAGGATTGGAAGCATGGACGGAATACAGACGTTTGGACTACCCTAGTCTTTCCGCACCACCAGATTCATATGTAGATACGGTTCCTGTTCGATTGATATATCCTATTTCCGAACAAACCCTAAACCGTGCAAATTACGAAGCGGCGGCCGCAGCTATTGGAGGTGACCTACTCACCACTAAACTGTTCTGGGACCAGTATTGATAAAAAAAGTAATGAAACCAAAACATAGTTTTTAAATAAGGCAACATATAACAATACCCATAATAAAAGTTTTTAGTGTTCATAATTAGATGTAAGTATTGTTTAAGTTAGCCAGTGAACGAGTAAGGCAAAAGATCTACCATTAGGATTAACCTACCTAGGATTGTCTTTTGCCCCTCTTTCACTATCAAACCATTAAATTGAAGTTTATAACATAACATTTAGTACGATACCGACAAGCATCGGTACCCCTCTAAACTCCCAGATCGACCAACCAAAAAAGTATGACCCGAAGATGTAAGTATAGATACCATTAACCCCTATAACAACCAACATTGAGATGTCTTGGCAACAAGTAGTTCTCTTATTAACTAAAAAGAACAACAAGAATGAAAAAAATTTACAGACTACTACTCATCTTAAGTATAGTTTCTACTCCTATTGCAGCACAACAGCTCAACACGAATATGGACTCCGTTGTAACTACCTATGGACAAGTGACCATTAAAGGAGCTCCTGTAAAATATAAGGCAATAGCAGGAAAACAACCTGTTTGGGACGATAAAGGAAATATAATCGCCGGTCTCTATTTTACGTACTACGAAAGATCAAATATCAAGGATAGATCTAAACGTCCGTTGTTTATATCGTTCAATGGTGGCCCCGGGGCCGCATCGGTATGGATGCATCTTGGCTATACCGGACCCTACCGAGTTAAGGTAGACGACGAAGGGTATCCCGTACAGCCCTATGGTGTAGAAGAAAATCCGTATTCCATATTGGACGTTGCCGATATTGTCTATGTAGAACCCGTAAATACCGGTTTTTCCAGACCTATAGATTCTATGGACCAAAAAGAGGTCGCCAAAAGATTTTTTGGTGTCAATGCAGATATAAAATACCTGGCAAGCTGGATCAATACGTTTGTAACCAGACAAAACCGATGGGAATCGCCTAAATACCTTATCGGTGAAAGTTACGGCACCCCTAGGGTCTCTGGCCTATCGTTAGAACTACAAAATGCCCATTGGATGTATCTGAACGGGGTGGTATTGGTATCCCCAACAGGATTGGGAATAGAGCGTGGCACCGCCGTAGAGGCCGCCAACCTGCTCCCCTACTATGCCGCAACGGCATGGTATCATAAAAAATTATCGCCAGACCTACAATCAAAAGACCTCCCCGAACTATTATCGGAAGTAGAGGACTACACCGTTAACGAACTTATAACCATTATGGCCAAAGGAGGTTTTCTTCCGGCGGCAGAAAAAGAAGCAGCAGCTACTAAAATCTCCAAATACACCGGACTATCAAAAAAAGTGGTCTTGGAGCATCACTTAAGGATCCCAAAGAATTTTTTCTGGAAAGAACTTTTACGTGATGAAAGTTTTACCATAGGCAGACTGGATTCCAGATATTTGGGAATAGACAAAATGGATGCTGGCGACCGTCCGGATTATCCCGCAGAGTACAAATCATGGCAACATAGCTTTACCCCTGCCGGCAACTATTATTTTAAAAATCACCTTAATTACCATACAGACCTAAATTACTATATAGCAGGGCATACACGACCTTGGGACCGAAGTAACAATACTACCGGTGAAGACCTTCGCCAAGCCATGGCACAGAATCCATATTTACACGTATTCGTACAATCCGGTTACTACGATGGAGCTACCGATTATTTTAACGCACAGTACAACCTATGGCAAATGGACCCTAGCGGAAAACTAAAAGACCGCATGAGTTGGAAAGGCTACCGTAGCGGCCATATGATGTACTTGCGCACCGAAGACCTGGAATCTTCCAATGAGCACATTCGTGAATTTATAAAGCAATCGACCCCAAAAGAGGGCCAACCCGCACTATACCCAAGAAAAACAAACTAACGAATGTTTAGTAGACCTATAAATAGCCTTTAAGAAAGAACATTAAAACCAGTGAGATGAATAAATTATTGACGATTACAATAGTATGGCTGCTATTTGCCTTGCCCTTACAGGCCCAGCAACTGAACACCAGTATGGATTCTACGGTAACCACGAACGGGGTGGTCACCATAAAGGGAACACAGATCAAATACACCGCCACCACAGGAAAACAACCTGTTTGGGATGAAAAAGGAGAAATTATAGCAGGTTTATATTTTACATATTACCAACGATCGGGCATTAGTAACAAAGCCAAAAGACCGCTTATCATTTCATTTAACGGGGGACCGGGTTCGGCATCGGTATGGATGCACATCGCTTACACCGGACCAAAAATCTTAAAAATAGACGATGAAGGTTATCCTATACAGCCATACGGCATTAAAGACAACCCATACTCTATTCTAGACGTCGCGGATATCGTATACGTAAACCCTGTAAACACAGGCTACTCAAGAGCCGTAAGCACTATGGACCCCAAAGAGGTTTCAAAAAGGTTCTTCGGGGTAAACCCAGATATCAAATACCTTGCGACTTGGGTAAACACGTTCGTAACAAGACAAAACCGTTGGGAATCGCCAAAATACCTCATCGGCGAAAGTTATGGTACGCCTCGCGTTTCAGGGTTATCGTTAGAATTACAGAACAGGCACTGGATGTATCTCAATGGGGTGATCTTGGTTTCACCGACCGGATTGGGAATAGAACGCGGCACGGCTGTGGAAGCTGCCAACTATCTGCCATATTATGCCGCCGCGGCATGGCACCACAAAAAATTGCCCGCCGATCTACAGGCCAAAGATCTTACCGATGTTTTACCTGAAGTAGAGGCCTATACCGTCAACGAATTAATTCCGATCATGGCCAAGGGAGGCTTTTTACCCGAAGCCGAAAAAAATAAAGCGGCTGCCCGTATAGCAAAATATACCGGGTTATCAGAAAAAGTAATTCTAGAACACAACCTAAGAATACCTAAAAGGTTTTTTTGGAAAGAGTTGTTACGTGACGAAGGCTTTCATATCGGAAGGTTAGATTCCAGGTATTTGGGAATAGATAGAATGGATGCAGGCGAACGCCCCGATTACTCGGCGGAACTTACCTCGTGGCTACACTCGTTTACTCCAGCGATCAACTACTACATTAAAAAGCACTTAAACTACAACACCGATTTAAAATATAATATGTTCGGACCGGTACACCCATGGGATCGCAGTGGCAATACCACCGGTGAAGACCTGCGCCAGGCTATGGCACAGAACCCCTACCTACATGTAATGGTGCAAGCGGGGTATTTTGATGGGGGAACCGATTATTTTAACTCCAAATACAATCTATGGCAAATGGACCCCAGCGGAAAATTACGTGAACGTATGAGCTGGCATGGTTACCGTAGCGGACATATGATGTATTTACGTAACGAAGACCTTGAGACCTCTAATGAGCACATCAGGGAATTTATAAAACTATCGACCCCAAAAGAAGGACAACCGGCTCAATATCACCGAAATCCGAAAAATTAATTTATAAAAAAAGCAACCGATCACTGACTAAAATAAACTTCTATGTTTATTTTCATAAAACCAATGATCATTTAAAACAACATAACCAAAATTTAAATTTCGTATGAAAAACCTAAAACACCAATTAGCATTAGTTGCCTGCTTTCTTTTAGTAGTTAGTGCTCATGCCCAAATTGCCAAAGCTCCAGATCGCCAAGAGGGCGAAGGACCATGGTCTCAATTGATCATCAGGGGCGCTACCCTAATAAACGGCACCCTGGCCCCTCCTATTGGCCCTGTGGACATTGTAGTGGAAAAGAACAAGATCGTAGAAGTTAAAACCGTTGGTTATCCTGGGGTTCCGATCAAAGAATCTAGGCGACCAAAACTAAAGCCGGGCGGTAAAGAGCTGAATGCAGAGGGGCTCTATATACTACCGGGTTTTGTAGACTCGCACGCACATATCGGAGGTAAATCGCAAGGTACATCCGCAGAATATGTATTTAAATTATGGATGGGCCATGGTATCACCACCATTGTAGACCCAAGTAGTGGTAATGGAATTGATTGGGTTCTTGATGCCAAAAAGAAAAGTGCCCAAAATAAAATAACGGCACCTAGAATAAAAGCCTACACCGCTTTTGGCCAAAATAGCAAAGAACCTATTGCCACCGAAGAGCAGGCAAGGGAATGGGTGCGCAACAATGCCAAAATAGGAGCGGACGGAATTAAGTTTTTTGGTGCCTCGCCTACGGTAATGGCAGCTGCCTTGGACGAAAACAAAAAATTGGGACTTCGTTCTAAAATGCACCATGCCCAGCTTTATGTGGGTAGCTGGAATGCATTGACCAGTGCCAGGGCCGGCCTTACTTCTATGGAGCATTGGTATGGTCTGCCAGAAGCCCTTTTTGATGACAAAACGGTACAGAACTACTCGTTGAATTACAACTATCAGAATGAGCAAGATCGTTTTGGTGAAGCAGGCCAACTATGGAAACAGGCAGCAGCTCCGTATAGCGAAAAATGGAACAGTGTTATGAACGAACTCTTAGAGCTCGATTTTACGCTATCGCCCACCTTTGTGATCTACGAAGCCAACCGTGACCTGCACCGTGCCCGTAGAGCGGAGTTCCACGAAGAATATACGCTACCTTCTTTATGGGAGTTCTATGCACCAAGTAGAGAATCGCACGGTTCTTATTGGCACGATTGGGGAACCGAAAAAGAAATTGAATGGAAAGAAAATTATAAGCTTTGGATGACCTTCGTAAACGAATACAAGAATCGTGGAGGAAGGGTCACGGTAGGTACCGATGCCGGTTTTATCTATGAACTATACGGTTTTGCTTATCCCCGTGAAATGGAACTGTTAAGAGAGGCAGGCTTTCACCCATTGGAAGTTATCAAGGCGGCTACCCTGAACGGAGCAGAGGCTTTGGGCATGGACGACCAAATAGGTTCTGTAGAAGTAGGTAAATTGGCCGATTTTGTAATCGTCGAGGAAAATCCTTTGGAGAACTTTCAGACCTTATACGGAACAGGAGCCATAAGACTAACGGAAGACAATGAGGTAGTTCGTGTAGGCGGCGTTAAATACACCGTAAAAGATGGTATTATTTATGACGCAAAACAACTCTTGGAAGATGTTAAGGAAATCGTTAGAAAAGAAAAAGCCAAAACAAACTATAAAATAACCCAACCGGGAACAGATAAATATTAAAGCAATATGATAGTGGGCCTAATAGAGGCCCACTAATCTTACTATTATCTTCCATTGTTTTTTACCGTAATAAAGAAACTGAAAAAGAAAAGCATATCTGTTGCCCGATATAAAGGCAAGTATGGGGACCATAGGTAAAAGTACGATGCTACCTTCTATGAAAAAAGGCAGTACCCTTGCGAGGTAACTGCCTTTTATCTCCATCTAAAAACAATCTATTATAAGATCTTAATTACTATCGATCAAAAATCTTTTATTAAAACTATCCTTCAATATTTTTCTGGCCCTTTTTAAAAGCTCCGATACCTCTTCACTGGACACTTTTTTAATATGGGCAATTTCTTCGGCAGTAAAACCTTGATCGTTGTACAACTGAAAAATAGTTCTCATGGGCAATGCCATTTTGTGCAACACAAAGTCTATATGACGATCTATACGTTCTTTGTCCAGACTTTTGTCCAGTTTTTCGGCCAGTTCTTTTTCCTCATTGGTTACGAACACATGATCTAGGGTGTAATTATTCTTAGGGTACGATATGTCGTCCAACTCATCTACCATCATCAGGTCTCCATCGCCATCGGTACTAAAATCCTCTTCCATAGCGTCCCATTCAGGTTTGGAATACTTGTCTATATTATCAAAAAAGACACTATCGAACTGTTCTTCCGTCAAACTATCGTCCAACAATTCATCCACCTTTTTATATAAAAACGGAACCAGTTCTTTTTCGTTCTCTATTTCGTCTATATGATCGTACAATTCTATGAACAGTTGGTCCGTAAAATCTCCGGGAGAAAACATATCGCTATTCAATTCACCCCTTACTACGGCCGCTTTTAACCTAGAGGCAACATATTTCTTTACTTCGGGCAGTATTTCCAACAACGCTTTATTAAAATCCTCTTGGTTATCCTGCTTCTTATAGGTCACCAATTTTCCATAGGTCTGTGCCACCAAGACCCGAAAATTCCCTTTATCTAATACCTCTTCTTTCATGATGTGTATTATTTAGTATTGCGCTTATAAAAGTGCGAACTTCTTTAAAGAAAGAAAATGATATATGTCAGTCAATTAATCAAACCTTTTGACTTTCGTATTCAGGAAATACAAAAAGTGCCAAACTACATCTTGATTCCGAAAGATAAATCACCGGCATCTCCCAACCCTGGTAATATATAGCCCCTTGCATTTATATCTGGATCAACCGCCGCGATCCATAAATGCGTATTTTCCGGAAACACTTTTTTAACATAATCGACTCCTATAACAGAACCTATTACCGCAACTATATGTATCTGAGCCGGGGTGCCATAAGGCTCTAAAGCCTTTAGCACATTTTCCATGGTTTTGCCCGTGGCCAACATTGGATCAGAGAGCACCAAAACCTTACCTTCTAACGAGGGGGTCGCAAAGTAATTGACGATCACTTCAAAATCGTCCTCATTGTTTTTATGCTCGCGGTAGGCTGAGACAAACCCGTTCTCTACCTTGTCAAAATAATTAAGAAGACCCTGATGTAAGGGTAGGCCCGCCCTTAAAATGGAACACAGCACCAAGTTTTCTTGCGGTAAGGCCATTACCTTTTCTCCCAAGGGTGTCTGCACCGTTGTATCTGAATATTGCAAGGTCTTGCTCATTTCATACCCTAATACTTCACCTATTCTTTCGATATTTCGGCGAAACCTCATCGAATCTTTTTGAATATGAACATCTCGCATTTCTGAAACAAACCTGTTTAAAAGCGAATTGTCTTTTCCTATATTATGAATGGTCATTACTTAAAAATTTTGCTTTTAAGTTACGGTTTTCATGAAAATAATCTCGTTGCAACGGCGAGAATAAAACTACAAAATAGTTCTCCCCAAAAACACCTTTGTATTGGCCCCTCTGTTATTTTACCAAGAAGCCATCACAATAGATCCGCTTACAGCTTATAATTTAAATTTACCATTACGGTTCTGGGAAAAACACGTCTTCTGTGTTCCATAAAATAGAGGGAGTTATACTGATTTGAAGATTGACTAATATTGTTCCCCAAGTTATAAGCCTCTACACCTATTTCGAAAGGGGAATCTTCTTTATGATAAAACACCTTGGCCCCTATCAAATTAAAATATGAACTGTTGGATTGGCTCTTATTGCTATAAAAATTTTGAAAAAATGACATCTCAAATTTCCAATCTTTATAATCATAAGATGCCGAAAAATCCACATCGGTCGTAAAAGTCCTATTCTCAAAATATGGATTCGAATATTTATAAAAAGAGTTGTTCATTGTAAGTTCTATGTTTGGAAATTCTTCAAATTCTGTCCGAAACCTAAGATCACTGTTCACGTTTACAGAATTGTTGAACGTTTGTTCCCCGTTAAAAATAGAAATGCCATTCTTATAAAAATAGGTATTGTACAAAGACACCCCCCAGTACTTTCTTTTGTAGCTGCCATTTACGGACACATCGTAAGAATCTGTACTATTATCCAGTTGGTAAGAAGACACTCCAACGGCAATACCGTCCGATGTTATATTTTGGATAATAGGTTCTTTATGTTTTCTATATCCGAGCTTTGTATACAAACTAAAGCCATAGGCCTTTGTCGCGGAAAATGACAACAAGGCCCTTTCTGTTGTTGTCTGCATCAAATAAGGATTTCCTTCTGTAATTAAATTGAAATCGGTAATCGTATTTCCGGAAAGTCTGGAGTTAGGGCGTGGATTTGAAACGGACATGTTATAGGAGAGTTCCAAACTTTTTTTCTCATCAAAATTCCATTCGATCTTTCCCACGGGAAGTATATTGTTCTCATAGTACGTATTCTCAAAAAGTGCGTGGCGATCTTTCCAAAACACATTCTGAAAAACCACACCAAAATCGACAATAACGGGTTTGCCTATATACCATTTATGGGTCACCGAAGTATTCAATTCATTCAGAAGACTACCAAAATCGTTTGAAAACCCACTAATGAAGGTATATTGTGGTTGCCCCGTATCTTGAACGGCAAAATTATCGAGGCTGCTCTTTTGTAATTTGGCATTAAAGCCAAAAGTAACAATGTTAGTTCTAAAAGGTCTATAATGATGTTTTAAATCCAAGTCAAGGTTAGTATATTTTCTTTCTCCTTCATCTATCACTTTATAGGTATCTACCTCCGATAATGGTATGGATTCCGAAAAAATATCATAGGCACTGTGCCACCTATTTGTATAAAATTCCCTATTGTCATAAAAGCTCAACTTGGCAGAGGATACGTTTTTTCCCGAAAACCATTTATCAACATTGGCATTCATTAAAAACCGTTCTCCTTGTTGGGTATTTTGTACGGTATAGTGCCTTGTATCTTCCGCATTGTCAGATATATTTATCCCATCCGATTCTAGATTACTTTTATCAAAGGCAACATCCAATTTTACAACGGTATACAAATCCGGGGTGTATTTGTATTTCATCTTTCCATAATAGATCTTATTGTTGCCCGTAAGATTTTTTATCCTGTTCTCTATATCTTGTGAGGGTTGGTACGTATAATTGTACATATCCTCGTTTAACGTCCTATCGGACATACCTAGCGCAAATGCCCTAAACTCGTGTATATCATTGGGGTTGTACTGAAAGTTATACCCACCAAAATAATGGTTGTTATCATAATAATCGGTGTTCTGCAAAAACTTCCCTATCGGCGAATCATACACATCTATAATACCCTGTATATCTTTCTCGCCATCTATAGCCAGGTAATCGGATAAAGTAAAAGACCTAGTTGGCGTATTGTTCATATCACCAATAAGATTATGCACCACGGTAGGGGAGTATTTAAAGATACTTGGATGAAACCGATATCTATCCTTATATCCGACACCGGCTTCTATATCCCCAAAAAGAAAGTTTTCTTTCCCTTCTTTTAGCTTTATGTTCATGACAAGTTCGTCCGAATTTTCAAACTCTTTCAAAAAAGGGGTTTCGTTGTAGTCCTCTATCATTTGAACTTCGCTCACGACATCTGCCGGAATGTTTTTGGTGGCCATTTTAGGCTGTCCCGTAAAAAATGTCCTGTCCTCTACCATCACCGCTCCTACTTTTTTGTTCTTAAAGAAAACGTCCCCTTCCTTATTTACATAGATTCCTGGAAGTTTTTTTAAGACCGCTCCAAGTTTTCTTTCTTTTCCGTTAACAAAGGCATCTACTTGATAAGAAGTCGTATCTTTTTTAACCTTTATAGGGGGTGTATAATTGACTACCACTTCTTGCAACTCGTTCAAAGCTTCTTTCAGCACATAGTCCCGGGTTGTGTTGTTCTGTATAAATACGATGGTTTCTTTCAAAGGTTCAAAACCCATAAAGGTTATATTCAATGTATATTCGATATTTTTTTGAACATTTATTCTGAACCCGCCATCTTTACCCGACACAGCAAAAGAGAGGGGAATGGTCCGATCTTGCGGGTATAGTACTATATTGGCTCCTTCCAGCACATTACCTTCTATATCTTTTACCGTTCCAGAAAAAGTAGTTTTTTCTTGGGCCAAACAGCTTACAACGACCAATAGTGCCGAAATATGAATAAAAAAACGAGATAACATCTAATAACGATAGCGTATTATTAATCTTCGGTTACCTTTCTTGCTCTTCTCATTAAAATATGTTTTTCATCGGTGGTAATTACCCTACCTGGCTTTATCTTTTCTATTGGCTTAATGCCTTTTGCAGGATTTAGGGTTACCTTATCCGCAACAATGATAATATGACTACGCTCTAATTGCAGAATAAGCCCGGGAAGACCTCCAAACCCCGACGGCCCATAAGGCACAGGTATTTCTGGAGTGTACCAAGCCTCTATAGTAAACTCGTTTTCGGTATAATATTGCACGTGGTGTTGCGTGGCTTTGTAACAGGTATAACCACCTATGCTCTTGGTCTCGTTATGTAGTGTCCACCCGTTCATTCTATCGTTAAAGGAGACTATATACATAGAGTCCTTTATTTTCTTGTTTCTGTAAGCTGTGTTCTTTTTCGCATCTTGGTACCATGATCTGTCCGAAAAGGCAATTCCAGATGCTATTTTGGCCATAAACTCATCATGGGGGGCATGGGGCAGTTCCTCAAAAAAAGATTCTTTCGTATTATACCGCAATACATATTTCATGTCATTTATTTCAAGTGCCAATTTTCTGGCAAAATCCTTGTCCTTTTTTATAGTGGCTACATCATAATATATAGAATGGTACTCTACCACCCCTTCTTGAGAATATGCAAACCATGTTATTACAAGAAAAATAAATATAGTAGTGTTTTTTATCATTATCATTTACGCTTTACTTAGAAAAAGAAGACCGTCGTTCCTTTTTGACGGTCTTCTAATTTTATTAAACAATAAAACTATTCCGGCGAAACACAATGCTTATATGCCATTTCATTATTATCAACCAATCCTACATTAATAGTTTCTTGAGTATTTGCAATGAATGGAACCAGAAAAAGAAAAATGATTATTTTATATCCGAGTTCATTGACTTTCAAATGTACCTTACCTTGTTTTGTTTTGTAAATACAGTTTAGAAATAAAAGACTTGTTCCACATAGTCAAAACGTTTATTGCTCCACAATGTACCTTAAAACCTCTTTAAAAGTAAGAAAAAACATAATAAAAAAAACTCAGTACAGGACCCAAAACATACACTGTACGTTCCCCCTGTTAAAATATATGCTTCCCTTTATATTTTATAGCGAAAAAAATAGTTGACACCTATCTTTCTAAAACAAAAAAA
Organism: Maribacter sp. MMG018; assembly: GCF_018100785.1. Lineage (GTDB taxonomy): Bacteria > Bacteroidota > Bacteroidia > Flavobacteriales > Flavobacteriaceae > Maribacter. The sequence goes on from NZ_JAGJEC010000004.1 coordinate 182,725, forward strand.
GCAGGCCTACATACTACAGCAGACCTGCTCTTAAAAAAGAACATAATACCAGATTATCTTAGGGCCACGCCCAACACCCTCTTACTTTTTTAATTTTTGGTATCCAACTTACGTATCTCCCAACCTTTATCTTGTTTGTGTATGGCCACTAACCCCTTATTCAATATTTTTGCCCCTATATCTGGCATTTTATACCTTTTTACGGTCATTTGAATATGGTCTCTTTTTTCGAAATAATCGGTTATTTCACCTTGGGTGTTTACCATGACATCAAAGAATTTATAGTCATAGATCTTTAACTTAAACTCATTTTCGCCCCTAAAGGTCTTATCGAACAACACCCCGGTTGTAACCCCGTTCTCAAACGGATAAATATTTAAAAATTGGGGTTCTATGACGGTCTCTCCCTTGGTGTTTATAAAGCCGAATACGGGCACCCCATCCTCTACCTTTTTCACTATCATGCAAAGTCCTTCGTTAAAGACAGGATATTTGACCGCAGCGACATCTTCTTTTGATAGGTCTGCATTTTTGTTCCAATAAATATCGTCTCTAAAATCGATGACCAATGTACCTTGATCATTTATAAACCCCCATTGTTCCCCTTGCCGCACAGCGGCCAAGCCCTCGCTAAAAGGAGCGATCTCGTCAATATTACCAATTGTTTGAGCGGATAAGGCAGTAGTGAACATAAGCACTATCAGCCCCCATAATTTTCTGCTATTTTTCATGATTCATTTTTTTTTAAAGTGTCCACTAATGTAATTTGTTGCTATTGAGAATACTATGACCTTTATCAGCCTTCATTATTTTTTGATCTACCTGAACAGTATTTCGATCTTTGCCAATAATATCAGTTCCGATTTGTTTTTGCCCGCAAAGGCATTTGCCATGGCATTGCCCGTATCCATCACTAAACGCTTTATTTCGGGTGTAAATTTTTCTTTGTGTTCTTCATAAAACTCCACAAACTCATTATAGCTCTCCTTTGGGTCCGTCTCATTGGCGAACAACCAATCAAAGGCGGTCTCTATCATAAAGGCGGCATCGGTGCCAAATTCATCTTCTATCTCATCTATATCCAACCAATAACTACGTATAAAAGACCTCAAATGCTCTATTTCTTTGGTATGCACGTTGCCATCTATACTTGCGACGGCATAAAAAAGTTTTCCCAGGTTTTCATACAAGGCTATACCCGTATTTTCCGAATTCATCATAACATTAAATTTATGGGTTACTTGATGGGAAAAATAACATGATAATTCTTACTTTACTATGATAAGTATCAGTTTAATATTATCTTGTAGAATGCCAATGTTTCAAAAAAACAGTGATATATTCAATATTTTGGCCGAAGGTATTTCGGAGGGTATTATTGTGGTGAATACCAAACAAATAATCGTGGCCACCAATACTTCTGCAGAGCAGCTTTTTGGATACGAAAAAGATGAGCTTATAGGCAAATCATTGAACGTGATCATCCCTACCCGGTATCATAGTCAACATACGAGCCATGTTTCAAATTTTATAGATAAAGGCAAAAAAAGACGAATGGGCCAGGGTATGGATCTGAACGGTCTTCGTAAAAATGGGGAGGAATTTCCGGTAGAAGCAGGTCTTAACCCTTTTAAAATTTATGGTGACACTTATGTGCTGGCCTTGGTAACCGACATTACCGAAAGAAAAAATTACACCCTAAAACTGGAACAGACCGTACAGGAACGTACCAAACAATTAACAGAGGCCCTCATTAAAGAAAAAGAACTCAATGAGCTTAAAACAAGGTTTTTATCGTTGGTGTCGCACGAATTTAAAACGCCCCTTAGCGGTATTCTTACTTCTATAACCCTTTTGTCCAAATACACAAAAACCGAACAGCAAGAAAAACGAGACAAACACATTGCTACCATAAAGTCTAAAGTTCGCCAACTAAATACCATATTAAGCGATTTTCTTTCTGTAGAGCGTTTAGATTCTGGCAAGGTAAATTACAACATAGAAAAGTTTGCGTTGAGCAAATTGATCAACGAGGTCATATACGATGCCAATATGTTGCTAAAGACAGAGCAACATATTCAATACCCCGATAATATTGATGAAGTACAAATTACGTTCGACGAAAAAATATTGGGCCTGGCGCTATCCAACTTAATAAACAACGCCATAAAATATTCCCCTGAACAGACAACGATCAAAATTATCTTTAGAAGAGAAGCGGAGTATATTTACCTAGAGGTTATAGATCAAGGTATAGGTATTCCTAAATCTCAACAAAAGCATATTTTTGACCGTTATTTCCGGGCCGAGAATGCCTTATTGAGCCAAGGTACCGGTATAGGCCTAAATATTGCAAAACAACATTTGGAAAATCTGGGGGCAAGTCTTTATTTTGAAAGCGAAGAAAATGTAGGTTCTACCTTTACGATCCGTATTCCCAAAAACCAAGAAACCAAAAGATGATGAAGAAACTTTTACTGATCGAAGATGACAGGGTTCTCAGAGAAAACACGGCAGAACTTTTGGAACTTTCAGACTATACCGTACTTACCGCCCCCAATGGCAAAGCCGGTATTACCGCTGCCAAAGAGCATTTGCCAGACCTTATTATTTGCGATATTATGATGCCGGAAGTGGACGGGTACGGTGTTTTAGAAGATTTATCTTCGGATAGTAGTACACAGCATATACCTTTTATTTTTCTTTCTGCCATTACAGAACACAAAAGCATCCGAAAAGGAATGGATCTTGGTGCGGACGACTACCTTACCAAACCTTTTGAAGAAGAGGACCTGATCAGCGCAGTAGAAAGTAGGTTGGCAAAAGCGGCACTGCTTCAGAAGAATGGAGCCAAGGAAACAAAAGACGAAGACACCTATGAATTACGAGACCTAAACCAGCTCAAAAATTATTTTGACGATAATGGCGAGATTTTGGAATTTGAACAGGGCGATACCATATATGAAGAAGGGTCTAGATCACATACGGTTTACCTGATTACCCGCGGCACCGTAAAATGCCATACCGTAGACCCCGAAGGCAAAGAGCTAATTACATCGCTACACCGGGCAGATGATTTTTTAGGTTTTACTTCTTTTATGCACAATACCCCTTATAAAGAATCTGCCAGTGCCCTAGAAAATGTGGAACTTGCCGCTATCTCTAAAGACGAACTAATGGGGATCTTAGAAAAAAACAGTTCGATCTCTTTAGAACTAATGGAACTTCTTTCGGGCAATATCACCGAGATAAAACAACAGCTTCTACAAATGGCCTATAGTTCTGTACGGAAAAAAACGGCCCAGACATTATTACAATTTGCCCAAATAATGAACAAGAGCGCAGATGACGCCATTAAAATATCTAGAAGCGACCTTGCCAGTGTGGCCGGTATTGCCCCAGAAAGCCTTATTAGAACCCTGTCCGGTTTTAAAAAGGAAGGGCTCATCGCCATCGAAGGTAGAAACATTCGCATACTTAAACTGAAAGAACTTCAAAACATAACATAACTTATTACTTCTTAATCATTTAACCAGATTTGTCCACCATGACAAATATCATAGGTTTTCTTTAGGCCCTCCTATATTTTTAGGGCATCATTAAAAGAAAATCAATGAAAAATTTACTGATCCCTACCGACTTTTCCAGTAATGCGGCCCATGCAATTTCGTATGCGCTTGATCTCTTTAAATGTGAGCGTGCAAACTTTTACTTTTTGCACACCTATGCGGATGAAGTTTATGAGGTAACCCATAATGTTGAAGATTCTTTTTTTGATAAGCAGAAGAAGGCCATTGCCCTTAATTCTAAAAAACTCTTGGATGAGATCATCACCGAACAAAAGGAAAAAAGGCACAACCCAAGGCACCATTATGAGGCCGTAGCCACTTTTGACTCTTTGGTAGATGGAGTCAATTCTTTTATAAACATTAAAAATATAGACCTTACCATAATGGGCACCAAAGGAAAAACAGCCGATAAAAAGGTGACTTTTGGCAGTCACACGGTTCAGGTCTTTAAATATGTTAATTGCCCTGTATTGGCTGTTCCAGACCTGTACCCTTACAGCCCACCTAAAAAAATATTGTTCCCGACGGATTATATGGTACCCTACAAACGCAGAGAACTCAAACTGCTGGATATGTTGGCCGCCAGATATAAATCTGAAGTACACGCACTATACATTTCAGACTTTGAGGATTTGAGCCATAGGCAATTGGACAACAAAAAATTTTTAGAAGCTACATTGCCAAATGCCATTATACACTCTAAAAGAACATCGGTAAAAAACAAAGCGGAGGCCATCATGGAATATATGGACCTGAACCAAATGAACCTTTTAACCATGGTAAATTCTCGCCATTCTTTTTTAGAGGATATGCTATACCGCTCTACGGTAGATCAAATTGCGTTGCATACCCCTATTCCGTTCCTGGTTTTGCAAAACTTGCCCCGCTAACTATAAAAAGGTACGTACTATGAGAAAAATATTATTGACAACAGACTTTTCGGACAATGCGTGGAACGCCATTTTTACGGCATTAAAGGTATTCGCGAATGAAAAATGTGAGTTCACCATATTGCATGCCTACGAACCATCCATGCTGAACCTTCTTGATAGTAAAAATCAAAAAAGGTTAGGGGTGATCTATGACTCGCTTTCCCAGTACTCGGAAAAAGAAATGCAAGAGGTTCTAAACTATTTGGGGACCAACCACCATAACCCCAACCATCGTGTTAACGGTATTTCTAAAGCGGCCACCTTAACGGAAGCCATAGAAGAGGAGTCAAAAGAAAAAGATATGGACCTGTTGATCATGGGTACACAAGGTGCCACGGGAGCCAAAGAGGTCTTCATGGGCAGTAATACGGTAAAAGCAATAAAAACGGTAAAGAACATTCCTATTTTAACGGTACCGTCGGCCTATAATTTTCAAAGGTTAAAAGACATCATCTTTGCCACGGATTTTATGCAACAGTATGAAAAACACGGCCTACAACCATTAACGGATCTCGCGAAACTTTGGGATGCCAATGTCAAAATTGCCCATGTTGCCGTATCGTTTGTACTGAACGATACACAAAAGAAAAACAAAAGCGTGTTAGAACAACGCTTGAAAGGACTGAAACATGAATTTGTAGAAATTCCGTTTACCACAAGCATATCTAACGCCTTAGACACTTATGTAGATACAATAGATGATGCCATCTTAAGTATTATAAGACACCATCATACGTTCTGGCAAAAAGTTATTGGAGAACCGGTTATTAAAAAAATAGCCTTTCACTCCAACATTCCCGTGTTGTTTTTACCAGAACATATTTAATCACCCACAAACTAACAATAGATAAGTCATGAAAAATATTATGATCCCCACAGATTTCTCAGAAAATGCATGGAATGCACTACTCTACGGAATCTCATTTTTTGAAAAAACACATTGTGTTTTTCATATTGTCCATGTAAGTTCAATGAATACCAATGCCAGTGGGGAAACGCCTATGTACATTTCACCTGAAATATTGGAAGATTCATTATTAAAAGAAAGTATCGGTAAACTAAAAGAGCTCTTAGAAAGAATTCAACAACTACCGCTGAACCCCAAACATAAATTTGAGACGGTTGCCCTATATGGTTTTTTAACGGATCACTTAAAGAAAGAGGCCAAAGAAAGAGAGATAGATCTAATTATTATGGGTACCAAAGGGGCCTCTGGCCTTAAATCGGTTTCTATAGGCAGTAATACCGGTAATGTTATCACAAAAGTGCCCTGCACCGTTTTGGCAGTACCGGAGAATAGCACCTATCACAGACCTGTAGAGGTAGGTTTCCCCAGCGACTTTCAACTTAAGTACAATGTAAAGATCCTAGATACCATCCGTGATCTTATAACCCTTAAAAAATCTAGCTTAAGGTTCTTATATATTTCGGCAAAAGGGGAAGAGTTGAGCGAACAACAACAAAAGAACAAACAAATATTGGCAGATTATTTTAAAGATATCGAACAATCTTTTCATATGATCACCGGTAAAAAAATAGACGCTGCGGTACAGTGTTTTGCAGAAAGTAGAAATCTGGATATGCTGGTCATGGTAGCAAAAAACCTAAACTTCTTGGAACGCATTCTTTTTAGGCCAACCGTAGAAAAAATAAGCTACCATACCAAAATTCCGTTTTTGGTGGTGCATGAATAATACCCATACAACCTAACTATAAAAAGCCTTCAGTTGTTAGGCAAACTGCCTAACAACTGCAAGGATATCATTTTTCTGTAGCACCCCGGATTGCCTCCAAAGCTGTTTTCCGTTTTTAAATAACATCATGGTGGGCACTCCCCTTACATTATACTTATTGGCCAACGGCTGGTTTTTGTCCACATCTATCTTTACGATCTTTAAACCATCGCCCATATCATCTTTTACCTGTTTAAGAATAGGAGCCAACATTTTACAAGGACCGCACCAATCCGCAAAAAAATCTACAAGAACCGGTACTTCCGAATCGATTATCTGTTTAAACGAACTTTTCATTTTTCTACTATTAATAACACTAAATTACTAAAATTAGAAAGAGGTTCAACTGACCAATATCATGGTTTTTACAAAGTGAGACCCTTACATTTATGAAGTAAAATACTTTGATTATGACACGAATTCTTTTACCCACCGATTTTTCTGACAATGCCCTAGAGTCTATACATTATGCTTTACGGGCCTTTAAAGATGTAGAATGCACTTTCTTTCTATTAAACACCTATATGCCACCGGTTTACCATACGGAATATTTATTGGGCAGTCCGGGACAGATAGGTTTGGGCGATTTGCTTCAAGAACAGTCAAAGACCGATCTTAAAAAATTAAAAACACGATTGGAAGAAGAATTTGAAAACCCTTTACATACCTTCATCACCCATTCCGCTTTTAATATTCTATCGAGCGAAATAAGACATGTAGTAGAGAAGGAAAATATAGATATGGTCATCATGGGCACTAAGGGTGCCACCGGAGCCAAAGAAATTTTTATGGGGAGTAATACGGTCGATGTCATCAAGAACACAAAATGCCCCGTACTCGCCATACCCGACGGATTTGAGTACGAAGACCCAAAAATTATACTTTTTCCAACGGATTATGAAGTGGAATATGACGAGAAAAAAATGTCTTCCCTACTGGAAATTGCCGATAAACATTTGTCTGAAATAAACGTAATGCACGTTTCTACAGGCCACGAGCTTACCCCTATTCAACAAAAAAACAAGACAGACCTGGAAAAACTGTTGGGCTATAAAGCTTTGTTCCACGATGTTGGCAGTGATGAAATAATTTCGGCGATCAATAAATTTCAGATAAAGCAAAAAATAAATCTATTGGTCATGATCCAGAACAAGCACACTTTTATAGAGCGTCTTTTTATAGAACCTGTTATTAAAAAAATAGGATTTCATGTAACTGTTCCCTTTATGGTAATACCTCAATTATAAGCTATGGAAATTAAAAAAATACTGGTAGCCACCGATTTTTCTGACGAGGCCTATAATGCCCTCTTTTATGCAACCCAAATATGGGCAATGCAAGAGTGTACTTTTTATATTCTTAACGCTTATGACGAGGCAACGCCTCTGACAGGCGCACACAAAGCTCCCTTACTGGGCAAAAAAAAGTTGGAAAAACTAGAAACGGAGTCCATTGAGGCCCTGACAAAAATATCGCACAGAATTACCTTGGATACGGGCAACAAACGGCATACGTACAAAACCATATCCGAACAGGGCACATTGGCGACGGTAATACCCAAAACGGTCAAAAAGCTTTCCATTGACCTAGTGGTTATGGGGAACAAGGGTAGAACCGGTGCCAAAGAAATTTTTATGGGCAGCAACACCCTTAAAGTAGCTGGCAGCATAGATCAATGTCCGCTTTTGGCGATTCCGAAGGGAATCGACTTTAAACCGCAAAACAATATTGCATTTGTAACCGATTACAAGAAAGGATGTAATACCAAAACCTTGGACCCGCTTTTGGCTATGGCCGCAATCACCAAAGCCCCTATCAACGTAATGCATATTGCAAGTGAGGAAAAATTGAGCTCGGTGCAAATATCAAACAAAAAGCTATTGGAGCTCTGTTTGAAAGATGTAGACCACTCTTTTCATCAAGTACTGGAATTTGACGATAAGGCAAAAGTGATAGATAGTTTTATAGAGACCCATAACATTAGTTTGCTGGCCATGGTGTACATGAAAAGAAGTTTTATGGAACGTTTGTTACGCGAACCGGTCATAAAAGATATTAGTCTGTATGCGAAATCCCCTTTTCTGATACTGCCTATGAGAGAGTGACAATTGTCATAGTTATTCTATTGATTGACAGTTATTTTTAAGAAACATACATTAATAATGTCATGAACAAACAGATCCTTATACCCACCGATTTTTCTAAGAATGCCTTGAACGCCATGAGGTATACCGTGGATCTGTATTCGAAATTGAACTGTGATTTCTATTTTCTGAACGTTCTGGACTTTGAACGCTACACTACAGAAAATTTAATAATTCCAGAATCGGGTAGCGCTGCCTTTGAGTTGGCAAAGAAAGATACAGAGAAGAAATTTCAAAAATTATTGAACACGCTGGCTTTGCATAACGACAACCCAAAACATCGTTATCATACCATTACAACCCTAGATTTTTTATTAGAGGCGATGAAAAAGATAATTGCCGAAAAAGATATTGATCTGGTCGCCATGGGCACCAAGGGGGCGACGGGATCCAAAAAAGTGTTCTTTGGAAGCAATACGGTAAATGCCATGGAGAAAATAAGGGAATGTCCCGTATTGGCCATACCGGACGAAATTTCTTATACCGCTCCCAAAGAAATTGTTTTCCCCACCGATTACAAAGACACATTTAAACGCAAAGAGCTTAGGTATCTTATAGAAATAAGTAAAATGTACCATAGCAATATAGCCGTTTTGCATCTCAACAAAAAAAATGAACTAAGCCACAATCAAAAGGAAAACAAGCAATTATTGGATACGATTTTAGAAGATACCCCCCATAGCTTCCACAACCTTACAGAAAACAATTTGGCAAAGGGGATACAAACATTTATAGAAAGTAGAAATAGTAATATGATGGCATTTATTAACCGAAAACATCTCTTTTTTGGCAGTGTGTTCTCTAATCCATTGGTAAAAGAAATAGGGTATGATGCCACCGTACCCATATTGGCTTTGCATTGATCCATTAACCATCTAAATAAAGATTATGAAAAAAATAGGAGTTTGGCTAGACAGTAAGCAAGCATATATCGTACAGGTAACCGACAATGACGACACCTTAAAGACCATTACCTCAGACATTGAGTTCTTTAACAGGACCAGCACCGGGGGATCTAGGGTAAAATGGGGCGGCACCCAAGACATCAACCATGAAAGAAAGTACTTGGAGAAAGAGAAAAAACAGTTTAAAAAATACTTTAAAACCATTGCGGACGCTGTTTCCAATGTAGATGAACTAGCTCTTTTTGGTCCTGCGGATATCAATGAAAAATTTAAAAAGGAACTATCGGAAAATTACAAGTCTATTGCCGACAAAGTAACTACCGTACAAAAAGCGGATAGTATGACAGAGAACGAGACCCGGGCTTTGATCCGGAATTTTTTTAGACATAGATAGTTGGTTTGGAAATGTCTAAATCTTAAGGCCGCCATGGGTAGCAATACCTTGGCGGTCTTATAAAAATGTCAGCACATTAAAGAGGAAATCGTTAGTAAACCGTAGCCATGGCCCTTACCGAAAATTGGATCAATTTGAACCTAAGGTATATTACAGATTACAAACTTAGATATGATACCAAGAACATATTGTTTCAGGGTATAGAAAGATCATTTTTAGAGACCAACTGAAAAGTAACCTTGGCACCTACCACACTCCAATTATTGAAAATACCAACTGTAAAAGTCCAACTAAAAAAAGAAAAATGACAACACCGGATATTGAAATCATAAAATCATCAGGGGAAAAAGTGATATTTTCTTTGGACAAGCTTAGAAACTCGCTAAAGCATAGTGGTGCCAACCATGAATTGGTAGAGCAGATCGTTGATACCGTTCGTGCAGAGGTGTACCCTGGCATTTCTACCAAAGAAATATACAACCGCGCCTATGCCTTGCTAAAAAGAAAAAAATCGGTCTTTGCCTCTAAATACAAACTAAAAAAAGCAATCTATGAATTGGGCCCTACCGGGTTTCCCTTCGAACGTTTTGTGGCGGCTATTCTACAATATTCCGGTTTTTCGGTTCAGGTAGATATTATCATGACCGGCACCTGTGTAAAACATGAAGTTGATGTATTGGCCGAAAAGAATGAAACCGTCACCATTGTCGAGTGCAAATTCCATAATGAAGAGGGCCTTAACTGCAACGTAAAAATACCCCTTTACATCAACTCTAGATATAAGGATATAAAGAGCCATTGGTTAAGTAAAAAGAGTAACACCAAGAAACTGGACCGGGGCTGGGTGGTCACCAACACCCGATTTACCGAAGATGCGATAAAATATGGCGAATGCAGCGACCTCTATCTATTAAGCTGGGACTACCCTAAAAATAATGGGCTTAAAGATAGGATAGATAGGTTAAGCCTCTATCCCATAACCGTACTATCGCTACTTACCAAACGCGAAAAACAATTTTTACTCAGTAGAGATGTAGTGCTTTGCAGACAATTGGTGAAAGACAAATTTTTTCTGGACCATTTGGGTATCTCCAGCATCAGAAAAGAAAAAATATTAAAAGAGGTAGGTCAACTTTGTAATCAATAAAACCATGAACAACGTTAAAATTCATTTTTTAGGCGCTTGCGGCACCGTAACGGGATCCAAATTTTATTTGGAGACTCCAGAGCTCAATATTATGGTAGACTGTGGAATGTTTCAAGGCTTAAAGGAATTAAGGGAAAACAATTGGAAACCATTGCCCATAAATGCCGCCAATGTTGATGTGGTTTTATTGACCCACGGTCATTTAGACCATACGGGTTACCTGCCAAGATTGGTAAAAGAAGGCTTCAACGGCAAAATACTTGGCACCGCACCAACATTGAACATCACCGAAATTATTCTGTTGGACAGTGCCAAAATTCAAGAGGAACAAGCCAAGAAAGCCAATGAGGAAGGGTTTTCCAAACACCGGCCCGCCCTACCCTTCTATTCGGTAGAAGAAGCCAAAAACACTCTAAAACTATTTGAATCCTGCCCAAAAAGTGAATGGATATCCCTATCGGATAACATACGTTTTAAATTTAGGTTCAACGGCCATATCATAGGTGCCACTTTTATTGAGCTAGAGATATTTGGAAAGACCTTTGTCTTCTCTGGGGATGTAGGCAGGGTACATGATCTATTGTTGGAAACTCCCGAACGCCCCCAATGGGCCGATTATTTATTCTTGGAAAGCACTTATGGCAACAAGCTACACCCCGAAGAGGATGTTACAGAAATTCTCAGCACTTTGGTACACAAGACCATTCATGAAAGAGGCACCCTTATTATTCCATCTTTTGCCGTAGAGCGTTTACAATCGCTAATGTACACCCTATGGTTATTGTTCAAGAAAAACAAAATTCCGAACATTCCGATTTTTATAGATAGCCCCATGGGCAACAATGTACTTTCTGTTTTTGATCGTTTTCCAGATTGGCATAAGCTGTCTGTAGACGAATACCATGCCATGCTACAGCATTTTACCATCATAACCTCTTATGGCGATACCTGGAAAACGATAGATGACCCAAGGCCCAAGATAGTTATTGCCGGAAGCGGTATGGTTACTGGTGGCAGGGTGTTAACGTACTTAAAACAATTAATAGATGTACCTACGACCAATGTACTATTAGTAGGTTACCAAGCGGAAGGTACTAGGGGCCGTCAACTATTGGAAGGCTGTCACGAGATAAAACTATTTGGTAAATATTACCCGGTAAAGGCCAAAATCCACCTCATCGAGAGTCTTTCTGCCCATGCAGACCAGAACGGTCTCTTACATTGGGTGGATGCCATTAAAAATGTACCCGAGGCCGTTTTTCTGATACATGGGGAACCGACCGCCCTGGATGCATTTAGGGTAAAGATCAAAGATGTTAAAGGCTGGAACTGCCAAATTCCGAAATTGAACCAAACACTGGAGTTAATGATATGAACATATTTCTTTTTGCACCAATAAGCCCCAAATGACGGATATCATATACATTCTTTAATATTTCCCTTACTTTAGGGCCGTTCACCTGCAAAACCAACCTTCAAATGAAAAAAGTAATCCTTTTGGCCGCCGTTCTATTAACCAGTTGTTCTCCCGTTAGCTTAGTAGAAAATTGGAAAAACCCCGATATCGTACTTTTTCATGCGGATAAGGTTCTATTGGTAGGTATGGCGCAGGACCAAGATGTGCGCACCTATTTTGAGGACGAGCTAAAAAAGGAATTTGACAAAAGAAATGTGGAAGCTTGGCGAAGTATCGATATTTTTGATGTCTCTTTCACCGACTCACAAAAAACCGAAAAAGAATTGGACGATGTGGAGCAAAGTCTTTTGAACAAGGATTTTGACGCTATTTTGTTCACTAAAATTACGGGATCAGAAAACCGGGAAAATTTCATGAAATCGATATCTCGTTTAGACGATCATCAAAAACGCTTTAATGATGACTACTTAGAACACCAAGGTATTTATTACGACGAAAGCTACTATGAAAACTTTAAGGTCTACCATGCCGAAACCACGTTATATTGCATCTGCGAAGGCAAGGAAAGATCTATGATCTGGCGGGGCATCATAGACATAACAGATCCTACAAACGTAAATAAGGCCATAGACGATTATATTAAACTGGTCGTATTGGCCCTAGAAGAACAAGATCTGATTTTTATAAAAGAATCCGAATAGGCACAAACTTGTAACCGGACTATAACAGGGGACTAAAAATTTTACCGACACCCTCTTTTAACTTTTTGCCCCACGGTCTGTTCACAAATTCCTCATAGTTGAGCATTTTGCTGGTAGCACTATCCTTTAGAAAGTCCTCCTTCAAAAGCTTGGCAAAAGCCTTATCATAAATAACGGCATTTACCTCATAATTTTGTTCAAAACTACGGTCGTCCAGATTGGCCGTTCCAATGGTGCTAATGGCGTCATCGCTTACAATGATCTTGCTGTGTAAAAAACCATCGGGAAAGAGATATATTTTTATTCCTGCTTTTAAAAACGTTTCAAAGTAAGAGTGAACGGACCAACTTACGATCGTATTGTCCGCATTCTCCGAAACCAACAAACGTACATCTACCCCACTTAGAGCCGCCGTCTGCAAAGCCTGTATAATGGCCTGACTGGGAATTATATAAGGATTTGTAACATACAGATATTTTTTGGCCTTGTTGATAATGGAAAAATAGGTTTGTTCCAATACCGGAAAATCATCGTCGGGCCCTCCGGAAACTATTTGCACCAAAGAATCCGACACGGCGTTCACCTCATTTTTCGCGTGGGCCAACGGTTGTAACAATTCTTCGCTCACCAAATACCAATCCATCATAAAAACTTGATCTAAATGGTTGGCTGCAGGCCCTTTGATCTCTAAATGCATATCGTGCCATTTTCCCAATCCTACTTGACCCTTTAAATATTTATCCGAGATATTGATTCCGCCCGTAAAAGCCACAAGACCATCTACCACAATAATCTTTCTGTGATTTCTATAATTCAAGGATGAAAAAAAGCGACCAAACTTAAAGGGAAGAAAAGAATAGACCTGTACCCCAATGGCATTTAGCTTTTTTAAATAGCTCTTACTTAACGAAAAACTACCGATACCGTCATAGATCATTCTAACGGTAACACCTTGGGCGATTTTTTGCTCGAACAATGCCAATAACCGGTCGGCAAGCTCCCCTTCCTCAAAAATATAGTACTGAATATGAATTTGGGTCTTTGCCGTCTCCAGCGCCTTAAAAATGGCATTAAAGGTTGTTTTGCCATCTTTTAGCAAATGTAGCTCATTGTTAGAAGTAGGTGGAAAATGTGAGTTTTTATAAGAAAGCTTTATCAGTTTTTTAAATCTTCCCCCAAAAGCATTTATTTGCTGCTCGTTAGGTTTCGGCAATTTTGCGAACAGGTCTTTTTTAAGGCGCAACAACTTAAGCTTTCTTCTATTTCTACCAAATAGCAGGTATAGGATTATTCCACCGATGGGTATGGCGAATATGGCCAATAACCATGCTAAACTCTTAACAGGTTTTGCACCGTGCAAAAGAATCGTAAGTACTATAAATATGGTAATTAGGACATAAATACCAACAAATAGAATAGTCCCCATAGCTTTTAGCTTGTATAGTTACGTATTGCTCAATAGGCATAAAGATCAACAATATAACATTTACACCGTAAAAGGACCGTGACAACCGTCATTTTTCGGTTTATCACGATTGGCCTTTCCTGTAAACAATGGTTGTAATAAATACATATTGCCAAATAATGGACGTAAACCACATTTGGCAATGAATGTTTATGTTACGAGGACTTTTCTAAAAATAATCCAATACGTGACCAAAAATCCAATACAAAATCAAAAAAACGAAGAAGGTTCCTATGCAACCGCATTTACCGCCCCCTATTTTTCTGGCTCCGTACCAAGCTCCAATAATCTGAATTAGTTTCTTCATATCTTACAAGTTAACCACTCTTTATAAATTATAAAGGGCATCTTCCTATTTTTTAATATAAACGGTCTTTTTGTTCACGAACTCTAAGATACCCTCTCTAGAAAGCTCCCTACCATACCCAGAGGCCTTGGTGCCACCAAAAGGCAATCTAGGATCCGATTTGACCATATCATTAACAAAAAAGGCGCCATCGGGTATCTCTGATATTAGGTTATAAGCGGCATCGGTATCTTCGGTAAAAAGCATTGTACCCAGACCATAATTGGAATCGGAAGCCAACTCTATGGCATGTTGCCTATCTTTCGCTTTTACTATCGCGGCTACTGGACCAAAGGTCTCTTCCTCAAAAACGGGCATACCGGGCACTACCTCGGTGATTATGGTAGGTGCAAAATAGGCACCGTTCATGGTATTTCCTAAAACAAGTTTGCCTCCTATCTTTAAAGACCTGTCCACTTGATCTTTTAACGTTTCCGCCAAATCTTCCCTTGCCAAGGTACCTACATATGTTTCGGCATCCGAAGGATCGCCCGTTTTTAATTCCCGTACACGTTTTGTAAACCTGTCTACAAACTCATCATAAATATCGGCGCATACGATAAAGCGTTTGGCCGCGATACAGCTTTGTCCTGTATTTTGCATTCTTGCCATGACCATCGTTTCTAGGTACTTGTCCAGATCGGCATCCTCAAAAACGATACAGGCATTGTTACCACCTAATTCCAACACGGTTTTTTTGAGGTGACCGCCCGCAACCTTGGCGATACTTTTTCCCGCTTTCTCACTTCCTGTCAAGGTAACGGCCTTGATCTGGTCATTGCCTATTAACCCCTCAATTTCGGCATGCCCTGCCAATACTGTTTGAAAACAACCTTTGGGGTAACCGGCATCCTCAAAAAGCGCTTGCAACGCCTTTGCACAACCGGGAACATTCATGGCATGTTTAAGAATCCCCGTATTACCTGCCGTTAGTGTGGGTGCCGCAAACCTGATTACCTGCCAAAAAGGGAAGTTCCAGGGCATCACCGCCAATATGCAGCCCAGAGGGTCGTAACTTATAAAACTCTCATCGGCATCGGTATCTATAAGTTCATCCGCCAATAGATCCTCTGCATTATAGGCATAAAAATCACAGACCCATGCACACTTTTCTATTTCTGCAATGCCCTGTGATATGGGTTTGCCCATTTCCAATGTCATGAGTTTGGCATACTCCTCTTTTCGGTCCATTAACAGACTAGCCACTTTTTTTAATAATTTACATCGTTCCTCAATGGGTAAACGGCTCCAATCCCCTTGAATTTTTTTATTCAATTTCAACTTTTCGGAAATAGAATTCGGGGTATCCAATTCATATTCTTTACCTGTTTCTCCAGTAAAAGGATTCTTAGAAAAAATACTTGCCATAACCTTTGTTTTTATACATAGCTAAGTTAAGGCTAACCTTCTATTTACGGGAATGTAAAACCATTAAATTCTTCCTTTTTTCACCTCTTTATCATTGCCGTTAACAATTAAATTATTTGAGCTAACAAGTACAGTATCATAGTACGAAATTTGTACTGTAAATGATGAGAGACATCATATTTTAAATCTAAAATTTGATACTATTATGAGTAATAACGGAAACACACTTTTAGCAATTATCGCTGGTTCTGCCATTGGTGCGGCACTAGGAATATTATATGTCCCAGACAAGGGAGAAGTAACACGAAAAAGAATCGCGGACAAGGCGAACGAGACCAAAGAAAGTTTAACGGAAAATGCCATTCAGCTAAAGCATAGGGTTGCGGATACCATCGCCTCTGAAAAGGAAACGCTGGACACGAGAGTTGAATCTTTGGTGTCGGATGTAAGTTATAAGACCGAGGATGTTATAAGCACCCTTGAAAAGAAATTATCTGAACTGAAAGCCAAAAACAAAAAACTGCAAAAAAGTTCATAGATGGGTGTTTTTAATTCTCTAAACGAAACTTCTAACAAAGCTGTAGATCTAAGCGAACAGTTTTACCAGAAGACACAGGAGTATTACAAACTGAAAGTTTTTCACCAATTGTCATTAACTACCGGAATGTTCTGTAAAATGGCCATTCTTGGTAGTTTGGGCTTTTTGGGCCTACTATTCTTTTCGGTAGCGGGTACTATTTTTCTTGGTGAAATCTTAGACAGTCTGGTTCTTTCCTGTTTGATTATTGGTGCTCTTTTCTTTGTTATAGTCACCATTTTATACAAGACAAGAAAAAGAATTGACAATTTTATCGTAAAGAAATTGTCGGCAAAATTTTTTACCTAAACCATGAAAATATATGAGAACTTCGATCAAATAGAATTTGATCTGCATAAACTGGATTTGGAGCGTAAAATTGCGCTAGAAGAGCTAAAGGGGCTCAAACAGGAAGTTAAAGAAGACTTGGCACCCTACAACTGGCTATCTACCTCGGTATCATTGGTGAAAAAATATGGCTTTTTGTATTTAATCAAGAGATTTTTAAAATAAACATCCCCTCTTAACTATACCGTTTTTAACGATATGGACTGTTTTACGTTGCTATTAAAATCGCTAGGGCTTATACCATACTTGTTCTTAAAAATTTTAGAAAAGTAACTTCTACTGCTAAACCCAATGGAATATACCACTTGAGAGATATTCATATCTGTTTGGCTAATATAGTCCCTTGCGGCCTCTAACCTAACGTGGCGTATATATTCCGTCACCGTTCTGGCATATAACAATTTAAAGCCTTCCTGTAATTTGGCCTGTGACAGTCCCGTATCTAAGGACAGCTTTTCTAAAGTATAATCGACAGATACATTTTTTGCGATCTTATTGGCAAGATCCCTAATAATCTTTAACTCTCTACGAACCAAGGCTGTTTCTGGCAGGGTATTTTTACTGTCTTTTTCGTGCTGTGCAATATGCATGGCCAAAATCTCGTACACCAAACCTTCTATCTGCATTACGCGAACCATACCGTTCTTGTTACGCACTTTTCTCAATGCCCCGATTTTATTCGCCAATTTTAGGTTGTAAGACCCAAAATAGGTGAATCTTTTTTCGTGGTCCGTATCCATAAACACATGGTAGAGCTTTTTATTCAATGCCTCTACCCCGTTCAACCTTTTTCTTAAAAATTTCTTACGTGTAATCTGTACCACGTTAATGGCCAACTTTACCCCTTCTGAAAAATACCCATAACTTGGATCATTGCTATTATTGGCAATAATTACCGATTGAAACTGCTCTAAGGTTTTTGTTTCTGATTCCGGTTGAATTTCAAAACGATGACTGCAGTGGCCTTCTAGACAATAATAAAAACGAATGGGGTTAAAATCTTCAGAATCCATTACGAAAGTAACATCATCGTGAAACGTAATGTTATACTCCAATAAAGTGACCCCCCAATCAAAAGTGATGAACCTAATGTCGCCGGTAGCTTTTTCATTGTTTACCCTAAGGGTATATTCGCCCCATCTCTCCGTAATTTCCCCTCCTATCTGTTCTTGGATCTGTTTAACATTACTAGCTGTAGAGCTTCCCGTAGTCTTAATTCTTATCATCGTTTATCTTCCTGCTTTTAGACCTGCCGGTGCAATATCAAAATTATACGTCCGCCAAGCATATCTTTAGTTCATATGACGTAGCGATTAATATACAAAAATTGTTATGCTGCCCTATTCAACTCACCTATAGAGCAAAAAAAAGTCCCGATAAAGGACTTTTTCTTTGTATTACATTTTGTGTGGCGACCCTTCGACTAGTTGTTACTCTTCTTTAACCAGGCATCCAACATCCAACTTACTTTTTCTAAACTACCAATATAGCCCCCGATCATATCAACGGTTCCTTCATCGCCGGCGTCCTCGGCCTTTTCTACCACTTTGGTCATTTGTTTTAAAAGTTGCTGGTGATCGGCAAGTATCTGTGTTACCATTTTTTTGTCACTGACCAACGAGCCGGCCTCGCCTACCTTAGATAGTTTTTGATACTCCGAGAACCTACTTTCGGGGTGGTGCCTAAGGGTAAGAATACGCTCGGCTATTTCGTCTACCTTAATTCTTGCATCGGTATACAATTCCTCGAACTTTTCATGAAGCACAAAAAAGTTTTCGCCCACTACGTTCCAATGAAACCCGCGAAGGTTTTGATAGTATACATTATATTCCGCCAAAAGAATATTCAATTCGTCCACTACCGGTTCTATCTTCTTTACCTCTATATTCAAATAACTCATAATTAAATATTTAACGTTAATAATTATCGTTTCAATACTCAAAATTACATAGCGGCATTAATTGTAATTGTCTCAATCGAAACAACACTTGACCCTAATAATATTTTGGCAGAACTTTAACGACTGCAAAACCTCATACCTACGTTTTATTATACCTCACACCAATAATTAACATATAAAACAACATCCAAAACCCTATTTGAAGGTTAACACAAAAGGTTTTTATCTTAACGCTATCCATATGAGTTAAAGCATCCGGTATTTAAGCAAAGAAATCAGGCATCACCCTTGTAATTTTGGAGTGTAGGCAGCATTGAACATTAGATAATGCATACCTAAACGGATGTAAAATGACCGGCATTCAAAATAAAAATCGGTTTATAATTTAATACGATATATTATGAATACATACTCAGAAACTGTAGGAAACAAGTTAAACGACATTTTAGAAAAAACATACGATGCGGAGAAAGGTTTTAAAAAAGCCGCAGAGCATACGGAAAATACCGCATTGAAATCTTATTTTAAGGACAAAGCAGCACAACGATACAATTTTGGACACGTACTAAAGACCGAAATAAAATCTTTTGGTCATGAAGTAGAAAAGGGTGATAGCATTACCAGTAAGGCCCACAGAGCCTGGATGGATGTTAAAGCACTTTTTGCCAACGATAACGAAGAAGCTATGCTAGAAGAAGCCATTAGGGGTGAAAAAGCGTCTGTTGAGGAATATGACGAAGTAATTAAGGATGCCTCTTTACCGACCAGTACCTTGCAAATATTAAAAAATCAGAAGATGGCCATCGAGAACGGTCTTGCCAATATTAAAACATTGGAAGATATTGCTTAAAAAAAGTTATTAAAATTATATTGGTAAAAGAAGGGCTACACGTCCTTCTTTTCTTTTTTTACGGGTCTACCGTCTACTTGTTTCTTATATGTTTTTGGACTGCAGTTGTATTTGTTCTTAAATATTTTACAGAAATAGCTTCTACTGGTAAAACCTATAGAATAAACGACTTCAGAGATATTCATATCGGTGTTCCGAATAAGCTCTTCCGCCTTTTTTAATCGTACATTTCTAATATATTCCCCCAAAGTGGTATCGTGCATAAACTTAAAACCAAGCTGTAATTTGGAAGGGGAAATCCCCGATTTCATAGAAATAGCATCAATACTATGTGGCGCTTCCGGATAGTTGTTAATATAATCCGTAAGCTCGGTAATCATCTCCAGTTCCTTTTTTAACAGTGTGGTCGCCGGTTGTATGCCTTTTTCAATATCTTCTTGAAATTGCTCTATCTGCTTTGCCAATATCATATGGCAGACTCCATTAAAATAACTTAAGGAAGCGATGGAATCCGCAAATTTGGCATTCTCCAGCTTTTTGATCAATTCCCCAATCTCCAGATTAAATTTACCCACATGAAGGTTTCCCTTTGTTTTATCATATGAATCCAATAATGCGGTCAAGGTATCGCTTTGTTCCTCTAACTGATTCTTATATTCCTTTAAATTGATACGTATGCAGTTAAAGACCAAATGTTCATCTTTTTTAAAGATTAATTTTGTCTTGTGGTCTTGATCGTTAAAAACAACCGCCGTTTGCAGTTCCTCAAGTTTCGTAACTACTTGATGACCATAAAACTTATGAAAACAATTTCCCTTTAAACAATAGAAAAGACATACCTGATCACTTTCTACCCAATCCATCACCAATTCATGGTCGGTATTTAGGGTCAGGTCAAATTCAAAGGCCATAAGACCTTCTTCCAAATTTACGCAGTTTACCTGTCCAGAACCTATAGTGGAATCCACCATTAAAACAGGCACTCCACTTTCATTGACCACGGTACCTTTTAATTTCTTGTTTAAAAGAAGTAGCTCGTGCAATGCATTTCTCCTTTTTGTCTTCATAGAGATATCTATTTTACTGATATTGAGATTTTTCCCCTTAGTAAAAGTAAGTCAAGTTTTATATTTTGTTTAGGGAACCGGAATAAGTTTTTAACAAAACCATTATAATAACTCGCATATAGTGGTTTTGCTGGGCATTTATTTCTAATGCGTCACCTTTTTAATTGTTTGAAACAATACCTTTTTCGTTATTTCTATTACTTGTAGGTCGAAAAGAAAGGGAAATGTATTTTAAATTATCAAATACTGCGACGAAAGAAATTCTGGAAAAATTTACCAAGGCAACCTTTAAATATCCAAATCTTTATACTCCACAACAAGTGATAAATGGTTTAAACGAGGTTTCCATTCCCATTATTACCATGCAAGAAAAAGATAGTATCTCTTTGTCGATTTGGGGGTTGCTTCCAACCAAATATAGTGAGGATTGGGGTGTTTTTCAACGAATTTGCAACACCCTCAACCTTCATGAAAACACCTTAGATTCCGATCTATGGTGTACCAAGCCTATAAAACAACAAAGAGGTTTGTTGCCCGTTACCGGTTTTTTTACTTCTTTCATAAAAAACGGAAAATCTTTTCCTTACCATATAAGCCTTAAAAACGAAAAACCATTTTACCTTGCCAGTGTCTACAATACTTTAGAGGATGGTTTTATAACCTGTTCGTTGCTAATCGGCAAATCTGCCGGTTTTATAAAACAATATCAGAATACCGTGGATAACGTTCCAATAATTATTGGCGAAGAGGACGTAGACAGTTGGTTGGCACACGAAACACCTTTTGACCAAGTAAAAAATATTCTGAAAAGAAGGCCTGTTATAGATTTTAAGGCCACGCCCATCGCCAAAGAACTCTTTAACAATGATATATCGTACGACAGCATGTTGGCCGCATATGAATATCCCGAAATTTAATATTTTTCATTGAACCCAATCGATAACCTCATATGAGTTAAGCATTGTGTGGATACCACCAAGACCTACGGAATAATACCCCGAAATTTACACTATAAGAAAAAGGGAGTGCCCCTTGAGTATTAGAACCTTAAAAACAATCATATTATGTTACGTTGGACAATAATTTTTATAGTACTGGCTATTATAGCAGGTATCCTAGGTTTTGGAGGAATCGCGGCAGGTGCCGCCGGTATAGCCAAAATTCTATTCTTTGTATTTATAGTGCTTTTCCTTATCTCTTTAATTAGAGGCAAAAAAGTAGTATAGCCTACAAAAACAACAAAATAATTAATAACCTTAAAAATAAAAAGAATGAAAAAATCGGTATATATGTTCCTATTCTGTCTAATGACAATAGGTGTAGCACTAAGTTGTAGAGAAGAAAAAACGGCAGGTGAAAAAATTGAGGATGGAGTCGAGGAAATCGGTGACGGTATTGAAGAAGGTGCCGAAGAGATCGAAGATGAAATCGATGATGCCACCGACGACCACCAATAGTATAAAAAAGAACACTGACCGCTAAGAGGGCTTATAGCCCTCTTTTTTTATGTAAATATGCACCGACCCCTTAAAATATGGTATCTTAATGACTTACAAACGATTATTGAATGAGTAGTGTTTTTTGGATAGCATATGCGGTGGTCACCTTATGGAGCATCATCAACATTATTTTTTATGGCTCGCGGGCCACTAAAATGATAAGTTGGTCGCTAACCGTGATCATTATGCCGTTTTTGGGCCCTATCCTCTACTATCTTTTTGGTATCAACAGAAGAAAATTCAAGCTTTTTAAACTGAAACAGGACGAGAAAAGAAAACTCTACTCAGAAACGTATAAAGAGCTAAAGGGAGGAGAGCAAAGTGTTCATGAGTTTACCGACTATAAACACAATAAAATTGCCTCCCTCATCAGAAGCAACAGCTACTTTGCCCCATACGAGGGCAACAAAATAACACTTCTTAACGATGGTGACGAGGCGTTCAGTTCAATTTTCAAGGCCATTGAAGCAGCCCAAAAATTTATACATCTGCAGTATTTTATATTGGAACAGGGAGACCTGCTCGATCGTTTATATGAGCTGTTCGCCAAAAAAATAAAGGAAGGTGTAGAGATCAGAATGCTCTACGATTCTTTGGGAAGCCATGCCTTGGGGGGAAAGGTCGTTAAGCGTTTTAAGAAAATAGGGGTACAGGCCTATCCTTCGCTCCCCATACGATTTGGAAACCTGTTGTTTACGCTGAATTACAGAAACCACAGAAAGATTATGGTTATTGATGGCAATGTCGGATTTACGGGAGGTTTCAACGTATCGGACAAATACATAAAACCTATTTCCGATTTGGGGCTGTGGCAAGATATGCACCTAAAAATAGAAGGCCCAGCAGTGAACAGCCTGCAGCGGATATTTGTAAAAGATTACCATTTTGCCAGTAATGAAGACCTTTTGTTACAAGACAGGTATTTTCCTAAAGTAAATGCCGTAGGTACCAGTATTGCCCAAGTAGTATCTAGCGGGCCCGATTCTAAATACCCTGCGATCATGCAACAATATTTGACCATGATCAATACTGCCGAAAAGAGTATCTGTATCGCCAATCCTTATTTTATACCTGGTCAACCTGTATTAGAAGCATTACGAATAGCGGCCTTAAGTGGCATTGAGGTCAACTTGCTAACACCCAAAAAATCTGATTCACTTTTGGCAAAATACAGTATGTTCTCTTCTTTTGAATCGCTATTGAACGTTGGCGCCAATATTTATCTAAGACCCGATTTTTCACATAGTAAAGTAATCGTAATCGATGGTGAAATAGCCTCTGTTGGTTCCGGTAATTTCGATTATCGCAGTTTTGAGCATAATTTTGAGACCAATATGCTTATCTATGACCAACAAATCGTACAGACCATTGATGAACTATTTCGCGACCATTGCAAGAAAAACGTTCGCCTAGAACTCGCCAAGTTTAAAAATCGCTCCATTTTTATAAAGTTCATGGAGGGGCTCGCCAAATTTTTCAGCCCTTTGCTCTAAACCAAACCATCGCCACTTACCTTATGTATTAATGCATAAGAGCGCCAGAGCGTCTTCGGTCTTACCTTCTTGCAACCACCTTTGGGCAAGCTGATGTACCTTTACAGTACTATCGGCCATTACTTCCCCTACTTCTGGCAGGGCCGCAATAGCATCCATGGCCTCTTTGCTCGGCAAGCTTTCCAAATTACCTAGGCGTCCCAAATTGTTACCTGTAAGTACGTTACTCTCACGAACCGCTATCGGCAATTGATCCACGCCTATACCTTTGTTACGAATAGGTTTTGGAATCTCAAAGAGCGAGTCTCCACTGGAGCGCGTATACCAGTTTCCGCCCATACGGCCCACCAAGTCCAATTTTTGGGTATCTAGATTGCCGTCGGCATCCAAATAATCGGTATTCATATGTACCAGTTCTACCTTGGCCAAAATCAGGTTTCCGGCGCCCGGCGTATCCGCCAGTTCGATCACCTCGGTTACGCTACACTCAATGGCCACCGGAGCTTCTGCCACTCTGGGCGGTTTCACCTTGGTACTTTCTATTTGGGTAAACCCGGATTTTTTAAACTCGTTCACCCCTTTGTCGTACGACGTACTGGCCAAAGACATCTGCTCTACCATAGGGTAGTTTACAATGTTTATGACCACCTCGGGCACTTCCAATACATTTTCATGGGTGTGTTTCAAAGACCCGTCCCTACCGCTTCTATTGGGCGAGAATATCATTATTGGCGGGTTGATACTAAAAATATTAAAGTAACTAAAAGGACTCAAATTCACGTTACCCTCTTTATCAACAGTACTTGCAAAACAAATAGGCCTGGGCGCCACGGCGGAAAGCAAATAGGCATGTAATTGTTGTTGGGGAACGTTATTGGGATCGATCGTCTTTATCATTTCTTGTTATTTAGCAGGTAGTATTTTTCCCGACACTTCACCAAAACCGATGCTAACATCACCTTTCTTGGCGGAACCCCGCATGGTAATAGTGTCGTTATCTTCAATAAAAGTGCGCGTAGCACCGTTCTTTAGGTCGATTGTTTTTTGTCCTCCCCAAGAAAGTTCCAACATAGATCCATAGGAAGTTTCATCTTTACCCGAAATGGTGCCCGAGGCCATTACATCCCCGACACATATGTTGCAACCGTTTATGGTATGGTGCGCCAATTGTTGGGCCATGTTCCAATACATATACTTAAAATTTGACCTACACAAGACCTCTTCTTCCCCATTTTGGGGCCTAATACCGACGGACAGGTCAATATCGTAATTCTTGGGACCCTCTGTACGCAGATAGGGCAGCACTTCGGGGTCTTGATCAGGACCTTTTACCCTAAAGGGTTCCAAAGCTTCCATGGTAACGATCCAGGGCGACATGGACGATGCAAAACTCTTACCCAAAAATGGCCCCAAGGGCACATATTCCCATTTTTGGATATCGCGAGCGGACCAGTCATTAAAAAGCACCATGCCAAAAATATACTCCTCTGCACGCGACACCGGCACACTTTCTCCCAAATCGGAATTTCTTCCAACAACAAAAGCCATCTCGAGTTCAAAATCCAATCGGCCCGTAGGTTTAAAAACAGGGCTTGCGGCCCCTTTTGGCATCACCTGACCTTTGGGTCGGTGTATGGGGGTGCCACTGACCACCACAGAAGAGGCCCTGCCGTGATACCCTACCGGTATATGTTTCCAATTGGGCAACAGGGCATTTTCTGGATCTCGGAACATTTTACCCACATTGGTGGCATGTTCCAAACTGCTATAAAAATCGGTATAGTCACCGATCTTTATAGGAAGATGCATGGTCGCCTCACTTTGGGGCACCAAAAAACGTGGGTTCTTTTTTAGTTCAGAATCCTCATCTATCAATAATCTTTGCACCTGTAACCGCACCTCATTGGTCACCTTTTTTCCCAGCCCTATAAAACGGTTCAGGGTAGGTTGTGTAAAATAGTCCTTTTCCGGAGCTATTAACCCGGCATCGGCCAATACGGCCAGATCAATAATTTGGTCACCAATGGCGATGCCGGCCCTGGGTGCATCCCCGGCGACCGAAAAAATACCAAAAGGCAGGTTGTATATTGTAAAATCGGAATTTTCGGGCACCGGTACCCAAGTCTGCAATGGTTTCATCTAAAAGCACATTAATTGGTTAAGCGTTCAACCATGATCGGTAGTAATCGCCATCATCGATTTTTAAGGCATTTTCGGTTACCTGCAAGGGCTTAAAAGTATCGATCATCACTGCCAGTTCCTCAGAGCCTTTCTGACCGATACTACGCTCTACAGCCCCTGGGTGCGGACCATGTGGTATGCCTGCCGGATGCAACGAAATATTGCCCGGGGCCACCCCGTTACGACTCATAAAATCGCCATCTACATAATACAGCACCTCATCGGAATCTATATTGGAATGGTTGTAGGGCGCAGGAATGGATTTAGGATGGTAATCGTATAGCCTTGGCACAAAAGAACAGATAACAAAGGCCGATGTCTCAAAGGTCTGGTGTACCGGTGGCGGTTGGTGCACCCTACCCGTAATGGGCTCAAAATTGTGGATCGAGAATCCGTACGGATAGTTGTAACCGTCCCACCCCACAACATCAAAAGGATGGCCTACATATACCATTTCATGGATCACCCCTTGTTTTTTCACCTTCATCAGGTGCTCATCGGTATCTATAAAAGTTTCCAGGTTTTGCGGCAACTTATAATCGCGCTCGCAAAAGGGAGCATGTTCCAACAACTGTCCAAACCAGTTTCTATACCGTTTGGGTGTATATATGGGCGTAAACGATTCCGCATAAAAAATACGGTTGTCGTCCCCATCAAAATCGATTTGGTAGATAACGCCCCTCGGAATGATCAGATAGTCGCCATACTCAAAGGGAATCTGCCCGAAAATGGTACGAAGCACCCCAGAACCTTTATGAACGAACAGCATTTCATCGGCATCGGCATTCTTATAAAAGTATGTGGTCATCGATTTTCTTGGGGCGGCCACCCCAATATGTACATCGCTATTTACCAAGAGCGGTTCTCTCGCCTCTAAAAAATCATCTTTGGGCGCCACATTAAAACTTACCAATTTTAACGACCTAATGTGCTTTTCCAGCGCAATCTTCGGAGATACATCGGTGCTTTTCAATATTTCTTTCACCATCGTAGGCCTATTGTGATGGTACAACAACGACGACATACCATCAAAACCAATGGTACCGAACAACTGTTCGGAATACAGCTCCCCGTCCGGTCTTCTAAACTGGGTATGACGTTTTGGGGGTATATTACCTTGTCTGTGATAAATGGGCATAAACCAATGTTTTAATTAATCTGTTCTCTCCCTTAAAGTTAGGTATTACTACATTAAAAAATGTTTAAAGAACCTATAAAGTTCCCCTTAGCTCTTGCTCACGTTCTATAGCCTCGAACAATGCCTTAAAATTGCCCTTACCAAAAGAGGTGGCCCCTTTTCTCTGTATTATCTCAAAGAACATGGTAGGTCTTGCCTGCACGGTCTTGGTGAATATTTGAAGTAGGTACCCTTCATCGTCGCGGTCTACCAAAATTCCCAATTTTCGTAGCGAGTCTATATCCTCATCTATTTTACCGACCCTATCGGTAAGTAGATCGTAATAGGTAGTGGGCACCGTCAAGAATTCTACGCCCCTACTTTTTAGGTCGGTCACGGTTTTAACGATATCATTGGTAGCTACCGCAATGTGCTGTACACCTTCCCCTTCATAAAATTCCAGGTACTCGTCTACTTGCGATTTCTTTAAACCGGCCGCAGGTTCGTTTATAGGAAACTTTATACGACCGTTACCATTACTCATTACCTTGCTCATCAAAGCCGTAAACTCCGTAGAAATATCTTTATCGTCGAAGGATAGAATTTGGGTAAAGCCCATCACTTTCTCGTAGAATTCTACCCAATAGTTCATTTTACCCAAGTGAACGTTGCCCACCATGTGATCCACATATTTTAGACCGGTATCCGTAGGTCGGTAATCGCTCTCCCACTTCTTATAACCTGGCAAGAAAACACCATTGTAGTCTTTTCTTTCCACGAATATATGTACCACTTCACCATAGGTGTGAATACCCGAACGTACTACCCTACCGTCTTCATCCTCTTCTACCTGGGGCTCCATAAAACTTTTCGCCCCTCTTTTTACCGCTTCTTCATAGGCATAGGTGGCATCATCTACCCATAGGGCGGTCACCTTTACACCATCGCCATGCCTGTCTATATGCCTACCTACTTCGGTACCGCTCTTAAGCGGCGAGGTAAGCACCAACCTAATCTTGTCTTGCTCTACCACATACGATTCATATTCTCTACTCCCCGTCTCTAAACCCTTATAGGCCAATGACTGAAACCCAAACGCAGTTTTGTAATAGTGTGCCGCCTGTTTTGAGTTGCTCACATAGAGCTCTATATAATCGGTACCGTTTATAGGCATAAAATCGGTTGCCTTCCCTTGTTTTTTTTCTGTTGCTATCGAAGTTGACATATCTTAAGTTTTTAGTTTGTTGTTAATGCAACATTGTTGCTAAAAAAAATGTTTTATGCTATTAATGGTTTCTCTTTAATGATTCTTGAAAGTGCCTCTAGCATTGCCTTATTGGCATCTCTTGTTCCAAAGGAAATACGTACCATTCCCGGAGCGCCAAAGTTACCTACGGGCCGTACCATAATTCCCCTTTTCTCTAACGAAGCCACCAGTTCGGTATCGGGAATAGGTGGGTGTATCATCACAAAATTGCCCTGTGTAGGCCAAAACTTGATGCCCAAGGCACGTAATCCGTTCAATACATATGCGCGTTCCCCTTGTACCAATTGCACCGTTCTTTCTACAAAATCTATATCCTTTAATGCAGCTATGGCACCCTCTAGCGCCAAAGACGATAGTAAAAAAGGCTTGCATATTTTTCTGATATAGTTGCTTATGTGCAAGGGAGCGTAACAGTACCCTACCCTTAACCCTGCCAGACCATATGTTTTAGAAAAACTATTGATGGCAATTATATTT
This sequence comes from Maribacter sp. MMG018, assembly GCF_018100785.1. Classification (GTDB taxonomy): domain Bacteria; phylum Bacteroidota; class Bacteroidia; order Flavobacteriales; family Flavobacteriaceae; genus Maribacter. The sequence goes on from NZ_JAGJEC010000004.1 coordinate 211,622, forward strand.
TTTTTCTCCAATACATAAGGTAACGCCGAGGTATAATCGCCAGCTTCGGCAAAATGCCTGTACACCTCATCGAGTACTACGACCACATGTTCTGGAAGTTGCCCCATGAAGGCGGTCAGTTTTTCTTTGGGAATGTAATTTCCGGACGGATTATTGGGCGAAGCCAAAAACACCAATCTTGTACGCTCTGTAATCGCCTTTAATATTCCCTCTAGGTCATAATCGTAATCACTGGTCATTGGTACATTAACGGCCTTGGCCCCCATCCACCTGGTAAAAGCGGTATAAGGTAAAAAGCAGGGCTGACTAACGAACACTTCGTCACCTTCCCCCAAAAAGGCCTTGGAAATAATATCTATGATCTCTGATCCGCTATTGGCGGTGATAAAATGGTCAGCGGTCAATTGGTTATCAAAATCCGATACCAATGCCTCTCGCAATCGATGGTCGGTATTGTCGGGGTACAGACTTAAATTGTCCAATGCACCCGTCAACGCTTCTTTTACTTTGGGCGAATACCCTAAAGGATTTTCATTAGAAGACAGCTTATGTACCTTAATACCATTGGGCATTGCTATTTTCTTGCCCCCACCTTTATAGGTACTATCTTCTAAAATGTATGGTTTATATCGTATAGACGCCATTTGAGCTCATTTATGTGTTACCTAACCAAGGTAAAACTACAAAATATTTTCAATATTGTTGCACTAACAACAATTTTAACGATTATCTCCACTATTTTTGATATCAGAAATAGATATTATGGATAGGACCGAAGGTTTTGGCGTGTATATAGATCGGACTTTAAAAAAGGTACAACATACCTTTTTACAGGTTTTCGCCGATAACGATATTGACCTTACCATTGAGCAATGGGTCATTTTACAACGGGTACATTTAGAGGGCAAGGAAGCCTCACAGGCAGATATTGCCAAGTCGAACTTTAGAAACAGGGCCACCACTTCGCGTGTGATCAGTGGCCTATGTAAAAAGGGGCTGTTGAAAAAATCTAGGTTCAGGGACGACCAAAAACGCTATAAACTAATAATGACCGAAGAGGGCCGACACCTGATGAAAGAGGTAATGCCCTTGATAAAAGATCTGCGCCGGGTAAGCACCATTGACATTTCTGAAGATGAATTTGAGACCTTTTATAAGGTCTTAGACCAATTGTACCAAAATTTTGATGAGTACGAGGGCTACAAAAAACCCATAGAATAAGGGCTTTTTAAATAAGTGAATCTTTTCGTTGATTTTGGTTTTACCGCTATATATTTTTTACTAAATTTGCAGCCACATTTAAAAAAGCGATTTTTTAATGTTGGACGGTCGCGTAGCTCAGCTGGATAGAGCATCTGCCTTCTAAGCA
>NZ_JAGJEC010000005.1 GCF_018100785.1 Maribacter sp. MMG018
TTTATTTTTTAACAATAGGATTGTAGTTAAAATTGCCAAGTATTACTTATGTAAAATTTTAGTTCTAATTATCCATGATGTTAAAAATGTTATATCAGGTAATTGTATAAACGATTATTTGTAGTGTAGGCATATTCTCTGAATTAAATAGAAAATTATTGGTAGCAATAGAAGGAATAGTACCTGGAGTGGAGATAAATACTCGTTTGCAATTTACAAACGAACATCAATAAGCTTGTTGGATATTGGTTAAAAAACATATAGAAGAGCTACTCTAATTAAAGTGGCTCTTCTATATGTCTAACAGAATTAGGTTATCGTTAGAGTGTTCCTTTTAGATTCTGGGTAAGTCACCTTCCCCTTTTAAAGGAAGATAGGATTTGCCCATCAAATATTTATCTACATGGTGTGCAGCTTGTCTTCCTTCTGAAATTGCCCAAACAATTAATGATTGACCTCTACGCTGGTCGCCTGCTGCAAAAACGCCTGGTACGTTTGTTTGGTAGTTTTCTTCCGAAGCCTTTATGTTACTTCTTGCGTCCATTTCTAAACCTAACTGGTCGGCAATGGTAGTTTCTGATCCTGTAAAGCCTAATGCCAATAAAGCTAGGTCACATTTCCACTCTTTTTCTGTGCCCTCTACTTCTTTTAATTGTGGTCTTTGCCCTGGAACCTTGATCCATTCGACTTCGGTGGTCAACAATCCTTTTAAGTTTCCGTTGTCGTCGCCGATAAATTTTTTAGTGGAAATACTAAAAAAACGTTCTGCACCTTCTTTGTGGGAAGAACTGGTTCTTAATCTCATGGGCCAAAAAGGCCAAGGTTGGTCTTTCGGTCTTTCTTTGGTAGCCATTGGCATGATTTCAAAGTTAGATACAGAGATAGCACCATGTCTAATAGAGGTGCCAATACAATCCGATCCGGTATCACCTCCGCCGATAACAATAACATGTTTGTCGGTGGCTTTAATTTCTTCTCCTAATTCTTTTATGCCATCTACCCGTCTATTGTTTTGACTTAGAAAATCCATGGCTTGTACTACTCCTTTTAAGTCGGATCCTTCAATGGGCAAGTTTCTTCTGACTGTGGCACCTCCTGTTAGAACAATGGCGTCAAAATCTTTTTTAAGATCATCCGCTTTTATGTCCTTGCCGACATGTACGCCACATTTAAAAACAACACCTTCATCTTTTAAAATTTCTAATCTACGGTCGATAATGTGCTTTTCCATTTTAAAGTCCGGAATACCATATCGTAATAGGCCTCCGGGTTTTTCGTCTCTTTCGAATACGATTACCTCATGACCGGCTCTATTTAACTGTTGTGCCGTAGCTAATCCTGAAGGGCCCGAACCCACAACGGCAACTTTTTTGCCAGTTCTCGAGACCGGAGGTTTAGAAGTTATCCATCCTTTTTTAAAGGCGGTTTCTACAATGTTTTTTTCGATATTTTCTATAGATACGGGGTCTTCATTGATACCTAATACACAGGCTTCTTCACATGGTGCGGGACACAACCTTCCTGTAAATTCAGGAAAGTTATTGGTGGAGTGTAGTATTTCGCTCGCTTTTTCCCATTTACCAAGGTATACGGCATCGTTAAAGTCTGGAATTAAATTTCCTAATGGGCATCCACTATGACAAAAAGGAATGCCGCAATCCATACAACGGGCACCTTGTTCCTTAAGGTCTTTTTTGTCCATTGGTTGTGTAAATTCTTTGTAATTCTTTACACGTTGCTCTACAGGAGCATAAGACTCTACTTTTCTATCGAATTCCAAAAATCCTGTTGTCTTCCCCATCTCTCGATTTTATATAGTTTGTAAATTTTCTTGTTCTAAACGTATTAATGCTTGCCTATATTCTTCTGGTAATACCTTGACGAATTTCGGTAAATAGGACTCCCAGTTTTCTAAAATTCTTTGGGCCAAGGGACTCAATGTAGAATTGTAATGACTGGTTATTAAATCTTTTAGTTCTTTGATGTCTTGGTCTTCCTCTACTTTTAATAAATTTAGACCTTCTCCACTACATCTTTTTCTAAAGGTGTTTTTGTCATCCAAAATATAAGCGATACCACCGCTCATACCTGCTCCAAAATTTCTACCGACTTCCCCCAAAATTACGGCAACTCCACCGGTCATGTATTCGCAACCATGGTCACCAATACCTTCTACCACTGCTTTTGCTCCTGAATTTCTAACACAAAAACGTTCTCCTGCCTTACCATTTATATATGCTCTACCTGCTGTAGCTCCATATAAGGTAACATTGCCGGTTATAACATTATCTTCAGGAACAATGGTAGAACCGTCCGGTACTTTAACTACCAATTTAGCTCCGGATAATCCTTTGCCTAAATAATCATTGGTGTTTCCGTTTACGATCATGGTCAATCCCCTAGTGGCGAATGCTCCAAAACTTTGTCCGGCCGATCCGGTAAAGTTTAATTTTAAGGTGTTTATTGGAAGTCCTTCAGCACCGTACGTTTTTGAAATCTCATTACTTAAGATTGCACCGACCGCCCTATCAGTATTGCTAATCGGATAATCTAAAGTCAATTTTTCTTTTCTGAACAACGAAGGGTTGGCTTTTTCGATTATGTCAAATTCAATTGAATCGAAAACATCATGTTTCTGTTTTTGTGTGTTATATAGTTTAGTGCCTTTTGGTACATCTACCTCGTGTAATATTGGAGTTAGATCTATACCTGCAGCTTTATAGTGGTCTATAGCTTTTTTGCGATCCAGTTTTTGAACTTGGCCCACCATTTCATTGATGGTTCTAAACCCAAGTTGCGCCATTATCTCTCTAAGTTCTTGGGCAACAAAGTACATGTAGTTGACCACATGTTCAGGTTTGCCTTCAAATTTCTTTCTTAGTTCCGGATTTTGGGTGGCAATTCCTACTGGGCAAGTATTGAGGTGGCATACTCGCATCATTACACAGCCCGAAGCTACTAAAGGAGCGGTTGCAAAACCAAATTCTTCGGCTCCTAACAAGCAAGCGATTGCTACATCTCTTCCTGTTTTTAACTGACCGTCACATTCCAATACAATTCGGTTTCTTAGGTCGTTCAGTACTAGTGTTTGCTGTGCTTCGGCAATACCGAGTTCCCATGGTAGCCCTGCATGTTTTAGGGAGGTCAGGGGAGAGGCACCCGTACCTCCATCGAATCCTGAGACAAGAACTACGTCGGCCTTTGCTTTTGCCACCCCTGCGGCTACGGTACCGACACCTACCTCAGAAACTAACTTTACGTTTATTCTTGCTTTTCTGTTCGCCGACTTTAAGTCGTAAATAAGCTGTGATAAATCTTCGATTGAATAAATATCGTGGTGTGGTGGTGGTGAGATAAGGCCAACATAGGGAGTTGAATTTCTTGTTTTTGCTATCGCAGGGTTTACTTTGGGGCCCGGTAATTGGCCGCCTTCTCCCGGCTTTGCCCCTTGGGCCATTTTTATTTGTATTTCCTTCGCATTGGTCAGGTAATTGGAAGTTACTCCAAATCTGCCCGATGCTACCTGTTTTATGGCACTGTTTCTCCAGTCTCCTGTAGCATTTTTGTAGAACCTGTTTTCGTCTTCCCCTCCTTCTCCAGAGTTGCTTTTACCACCTATTCTGTTCATGGCTATGGCAAGATTCTCATGGGCTTCTTTACTGATAGACCCATACGACATTGCGCCTGTTTTAAAACGTTTTACAATTTCTGTCCATGGTTCCACTTCATCCAAAGGAATGGGGTCATAGTTAGAAAACTCAAAAAGCCCCCTTATAGTCATAAGGTTTTTAGATTGTTCATTGACCATTCGCGAATACTCTTTATAGGTGTCGGGCTCGTTGTTTCTTACCGATTTTTGAAGTTTTGCTATTGTAAGTGGATTAAACATGTGCTTTTCTCCATCTCTTCTCCATCTATATTCACCACCGATCTCTAAATCTAGGTTTGCTTCGATTTTATGGTTCGTAAATGCCTTATGATGTCTTTTGGCAATTTCTTTTTCTATTTCATAAAGGCCTATTCCTTGGATTCTTGTTGGGGTGTTCGGGAAATATTTCTCTACAACTTTAGAGTTGATGCCGATACACTCGAAAAGCTGGGATCCTCTATATGAGTTAAGGGTAGAAATGCCAATTTTGTTCATCACTTTTAAAATTCCCTTTCCTATGGCTTTGTTGTAGTTTTTAACAGCTTCATCAAAATTAATGTCACTTATGTCGTTGTCTTCAATTTGTTCCCTAATAATCTCATTTACCAAGTATGGGTTAATGGCACTGGCGCCAAATCCGAACAAAAGGGCAAAATGATGTACTTCTCTAGGTTCTGCAGATTCGATAATGATGCTTAGTTTGGACCGTTTTCCAAGTTTTTGCAACCCGCTATTAACGAATGAGCAAGCCAATAGTGCGGGAATCGGAGCTTCTTCTTCGTTTACGTTCCTGTCGGACAATATGAGAATGTTGGCTCCGTCGTCTACGGCATCGGAAGCCTGTTTCAATAAAGATTCAAGAGCATCCTCTAAACCGTTAAGCCCTTTCTTTACTGGGTATAACATAGGAATGGATACAACCTTGTAGTCTGGGCTTACATCGTAGTTTTTAATCTTGTCCAAATCTTCTTTAGAGATTACGGGATTTTGAATTTTTAATTTTCTACAATGAAGTTCTGAAAATTCGAAAATATTATGGTCGCTACCTAGGGTTAGGCTTATATCGGTTATAAGTTCTTCTCTTATTCCATCCAAGGGTGGATTGGTGACTTGAGCGAAAAGTTGCTGAAAATAATTGTAAATTAACTGTGGGCGTTGTGATAATACTGCAATAGGTGTATCTGAGCCCATAGATCCAATAGGCTCTTTCGCCGTTTTGCCCATTGGAAGAATAATGGTGTTTATATCTTCTAGTGTATATCCAAAAACCGATTTTCTTTTTTCTAGGGGTGCTTCGCCCAAAAATAAAGGGCAATCGTTATATGGAATATCTCTAAGGTGTACCAGGTTTTTGTCCAGCCATTCTTTATATGGGTGTTTTTTAGCTATGTTTTCCTTTATTTCCTCATCATTTACGATTCGTCCTTCTTCCATGTTTACCAAAAACATTTTTCCAGGTTCTAAACGGCCATGGAATTCTACGTTCTCAGGAGCAATTTCAACGACTCCCGTTTCGGAGGACATTACTACATAATCATCTTTGGTTACAGAATATCTAGATGGGCGAAGTCCATTTCTGTCTAAAACGGCCCCTATAAAGTTTCCGTCCGTAAAAGGTATCGACGCAGGTCCGTCCCAAGGTTCCATCATGCAAGAGTGGTATTCGTAAAAGGCTTTTTTTGCTTCTGACATTTCCGGGTTCTTTTCCCAAGCCTCCGGAACCAGTATCATCATTACTTCAGGTAAGGATCTACCGGTCATAAGTAATAGTTCAACAACCATATCCATCGTGGCCGAATCCGATTTTCCAGGAAGTACTACAGGAAGAATGTTCTTTATTTCTTCGCCGAACATGTCACTTTTGAGCAATTCTTCCCTAGAATACATTCTAGAAACATTTCCTCTTAACGTGTTTATCTCCCCGTTGTGGCACATATATCTAAATGGTTGTGCCAAATCCCATGTAGGGAAAGTGTTGGTGGAAAACCTTTGGTGAACAAGGGCTAATCTTGTCACAACCCTTGGATCCATTAAGTCAGAATAATACAAGCTGATGTCCATGGGCATTAACAGCCCTTTAAAAATAATTATTTTGGTCGATAAACTGGGGACGTAGAAAAATTGGCTCTCCGAAAGTTTTGATTTTGTAATCGCATGTTCGGTAACCTTACGTGCTATAAATAGCTTTAGGTTAAACTCAAATTCTGTTTGTTCGGCGTTTTCCTTTGCTATGAATATCTGCTTTACAAAAGGTTCTGTTTCCGCTGCTATTCTGCCTGGCACAGAACGGTTGACGGGAACATCTCTCCAGCCCAATAGTTTTAATCCTTGTTTTTTTACATTTTCCTCAAAAACAGAGATACAGTATTCTCTTTGGTTCTGCTTCTGGGGAAAAAAAATGTTTCCTACCGCATATTCACCTTGTTCCGGTAATTCAAAATTGCATACTTCTTTGAAAAAGTCATGGGGTATATCTATTAATATTCCAGCACCATCACCTGTTTTTCCATCAGAACTTACCGCTCCTCTATGTTCTAGCCTCTCTAAAATATCAAGGGCTTTATGTATAATGTCATTTGATTTTTTTCCTTTTAGGCTACAAATGAAACCTGCCCCACAGTTATCATGTTCAAATTCTGGTAGATATAGTCCTTGCTTCTTCAATTTCATAAGATGTAGTATTTGCTCAAAAATATCATTTTATTTGAATAATATTCAACAATTGGCTCAATGTGAAGAAAATAATTCAACACTTTTAAATAAAGTCTGAAAAAACTTTAAATCGTGATTTTTGCTTAGGTGAATTTATCAGATTGATAAATTTAGGGGATTCTTTTGTGAAGACAATGGATAAATATGGGGTCTAAGTGGCTATTTTGTTCTTTGTAACAATATTACCCCAGGTAATTGACTTTGTAACAGTATAAGTGTGGTGTATTTAAACATGCACCCCCTATATTTTTAGGGGGTGCATGTTTTTATGTGTAAAATTACTTTAAAATATTACGGGAAATGACGATTTTTTGGATCTCAGAGGTGCCTTCGTAAATCTGGGTTATCTTGGCATCCCTCATTAATCTTTCTACGTGGTAATCTTTCACGAAACCATTTCCTCCGTGAATCTGAACGGCCTCTATGGCGGTTTCCATAGCTACTTTTGAGGCGTATAATTTGGCCATAGCCCCGGACACGTCATAATTTGAACCGTTGTCCTTGTCCTTTGCAGCTTGGTATACCAATAATCTGGCCGCCTGTATTGCAGTATGCATGTCGGCCAATTTAAAGGCTATTGCTTGGTGGTTGCTTATTTCTGTGCCAAATGCCTTACGTTCTTTAGAATATTTTAAGGCCAGTTCGTAGGCGCCCGCTGCAATGCCCAAGGCTTGTGCCGCAATACCTATTCGGCCTCCCGATAGTGTTTTCATTGCAAACTTGAATCCGAAACCGTCATCTCCGATTCTATTTTCTTTAGGAACCTTTACATCGTTAAAAATAAGGGAATGGGTGTCGCTGCCACGTATTCCCAGTTTGTTTTCTTTTGGTCCTATTTCAAAACCTTCCATACCCTTTTCAACGATTAGGGCATTGATGCCTCGGTGTTTTTTTTCTTTATCGGTTTGTGCGATTACCAAGTATACCTCTGCGGTACCTCCGTTGGTGATCCAGTTTTTTGTGCCATTCAATACGTAGTGGTCACCCTTGTCTATTGCGGTGGTTTTTTGTGATGTGGCATCGCTACCGGCCTCAGGTTCAGATAAGCAAAACGCACCTATTATTTCTCCGGTGGCAAGTCTTGTCAAATATTTTTCTTTTTGTTCTTCGGTGCCGAAATTCTCCAGTCCCCAGCATACCAATGAATTGTTTACCGATACGATAACGGATGATGAGGCGTCGACTTTAGAAAGTTCTTCCATTACCAATACGTAAGACAAGGTGTCTAGGCCGCTTCCTCCATATCTTGGGTCTACCATCATTCCCAGAAAACCCAACTCGGCCATTTTTTGAACTTCCTGTTTTGGGAATTCTTGTCTTTCGTCCCGGTCAATTACTCCGGGCAATAATTCGTTTTGAGCAAAATCTCTTGCTGCTTGTTGTATAAGTTTCTGTTCTTCGGTAAGACTAAAATCCATACTGTTAGTTTATGTTAATTAAGGTGTTGTCTTACAAAGATAGGTGTATGTGTGTAGATTTTTTTGGTTTTTCGATTTGTTGTTCTAATTAATTTATGTTAAAATTTGCTATTCGTTGTCTTTTTTTGTGACACTGTTTATAAGTTTGATAATGTTAAATTTAGATTGTAAAAGTTTGAGTTTCAATATTCTCGATGAGATTGTTATTTTGGCCATGGTAACATGGGCATTTTTGGATATCTTTAGGGAATTTAAAAAATTATAATACAGTCTTATATTTGATATACTGAATTCGAGAATATTTAAAACCAAACAACAATGGAAACCCTTATTATTATTGTTTTTTTAGCAGGCTATCTGGCTATAACACTAGAGCATAATCTGAAGATAGATAAATTGATTCCGGCATTGGCCATGATGGCTATTTTGTGGGCATTGGTTGCTTTGGATATCGATGGTTTTACCAATTGGTTCGATTCGGCAAAGCAAAGTCTTGTTGATGGGTTTGCGGCCATGGGGCATGCGGATAAGATGCATTTAATGGAAGAATCCCTTTTGCATCACTTAGGTAAAACAGCGGAAATCTTATTCTTCTTGTTGGGGGCCATGACCATTGTGGAAATTATAGATTACTTTGATGGTTTTGCTACCATTAAGGGGTTTATAAAGACTAAAAAGAAAGGAAAACTACTTTGGTTGTTCTCAATTTTGGCATTTGTATTGTCCGCTATTATAGATAACTTAACGGCAACGATAGTTCTGATAACCATTCTTCAAAAGGTTATAAAAGATCGCGAGACCAAACTTTGGTTTGCCGGTATGATCGTTATAACGGCAAATGCAGGTGGTGCGTGGTCACCTATTGGTGATGTTACGACCACGATGCTTTGGATTGCGAAAAAGGTGAGTGCAGCTCAATTGGTGGAGCATGTATTGCTTCCGTCATTGGTATGTATGATCGTTCCTTTATTAATAGCAGGTAGGTTTAAGGTGTTTAAAGGTTTGGTAGATGGAGACTTGGAAGAAGAGAAGCCAAAATCAAAATACGGATCTATTATGTTGTACCTAGGTTTGGGCGCAATTTTGTTCGTTCCTGTTTTTAAAACCATAACCCATTTGCCTCCTTATGTAGGTATGATGTTGTCGTTGGCGGTTGTGGCTACATTTGCGGAAATTTATAGTAACAAAAAGTTTAGTATCTCTTCTGTGGATCAAGAGGGGCAAGATAGTGAAGGGCATCATAGTCCCGTTCACCATTCCTTGTCCAAGATAGAGTTGCCAAGTATATTGTTTTTCTTAGGGATTTTATTGGCTGTTGCGGCGATGGAGTCTTTAGGTATATTGTTTAATGCCGCCGGAGCTCTTAACGAAGCTATACCGAATACGGATATCGTGGTAATGTTGTTCGGTTTGGGGTCGGCTATTATAGATAACGTACCGTTGGTAGCTGCCAGTATGGGAATGTTCGGAGAGCCTATGGATAATCCGTTGTGGCATTTTATCGCTTATTCTGCTGGTACCGGAGGTAGTATGCTTATCATTGGTTCCGCTGCCGGAGTTGTGGCCATGGGGATGGAAAAAATAGATTTTTTCTGGTACCTGAAGAAAATAGCGTGGTTGGCTTTTATAGGCTTTATCGCTGGGGCGATTACCTTTATATTGTTAAGAGATTTTGTGCTCAACGTATAATTTAATCCGAAAAACATCGTTATAATGGCAAATTTGATAATCAAGAACGCTATGTTATTATTGCAAGATTTGTCACCAGACCAAGCGGCAAGCGAAGTGCTTTCGGAAGAAAAGACGCTTTCTGTAATGGATTTGGTTTTTAATGGAGGTACGGGAAGTGTAATTATTATTACCGTATTGTTCATAATGTTGGGTGTGGCCCTATATATTTATTTTGAAAGGCTTTTGGCGGTAAACGCCGCTTCCAAGATAGATAAGAATTTCATGAACCAAATCAGGGACCATGTAACCACGGGTAAGCTAGAAGCTGCCAAATTGCTTTGTGCCCAAACAGATTCCCCGGTAGCCAGATTAACGGAGAAAGGTATATCTAGGATAGGAAAACCTTTAGACGATATTAATACGGCCATTGAGAACGCCGGAACATTGGAAGTGTATAAGTTAGAAAAGAACGTAAGTGTTCTTGCAACCGTTGCCGGTGCTGCACCGATGATAGGTTTTTTAGGTACCGTTATAGGTATGATTTTAGCTTTTCATGAGATGGCCAGTAGTGGGGGTCAGGCAGAAATGGGTTCTTTGGCATCCGGTATTTATACGGCTATGACAACTACCGTTGCGGGGTTGATCGTGGGGATTATTGCTTATATGGGTTATAACCATTTGGTGAACAGAACAGATAAGGTGGTGCATAATATGGAGGCCAATGCCGTAGAGTTCTTGGATCTATTGAACGAACCACTTTAAATCTTCATCATGAAATTAAAAGGAAGAAATAAAGTTAGTCCTGACTTTAGCATGTCGTCCATGACAGATATTGTATTTCTGTTATTGATTTTCTTCATGCTTACCGCAAATTCCCCGAATGCTTTGGATTTATTATTGCCAAAAGCGAAAGGGAAATCGACCAATACACAGAATGTATCCGTAAGTATCGATAAGAACTTGCAGTATTTTGTGGATGGCCAACAAATAAACGGAGAATACATTGAAATTGAATTAAAAAAAGCACTTGAAGGTCAAGAAAAACCTACGATTATTTTGAGAGCGGAAGAGAGTGTCGCTATTAAAGAAGCGGTACATGTTATGGATATTGCGAACCGAAATAATTATAAGGTCATTTTGGCCGTGCGGCCCAACTAATGGCATTTTTAGACACGAGACACAAAAAAAAATCCTTAACACTTACAACATTGCTTTTAAGTGCATTGTTGCTTATGTTGTTTTATATAGGTCTTACCTATATGGATCCGCCTATAGAAAATGGTATTTCCGTTAATTTCGGAACTACTGATTTTGGTAGTGGTCGTGTACAGCCCAAAGAAAAAATAAAATCAGAACCTGTCGATGCCCCTCCTGTTGAACCCACGAAGCAAGAAGTTGCCGAAGCTGTTGAAGAAGTGAAAGAGGAGGTTGTGAAGGAAGAAGTACAGGAAGCGCCTGCCGAAAAAGTACTTATTCAGGATAATGAGGAGTCTATAAAAATCAAAAAAGCCCAGGAGGCTAAGAAAAAAGCCGATGCGGTAGCGGCCGATGCAAAGCGTAAGGCTGAGGAAGCTGAAAAAAAAGCAAAAGCTGAAGCGGAGAGAATTGCCCAACAAAAGAGAGATGCCGAAGAGAAGGCAAGAAGAGAGCAAGAAGCTAAGAAGAAAAAGCTAGATGAGCTTATGGGGGGACTGAACAAGTCTGATGGTAGTGCATCGGGCAGTGAGGGTGATGATGATAGGGCCGGTGATAAAGGAAGCCCAGATGGAGATCCTTATGCATCTAGTTATTATGGAAGTCCTGGTTCTGGAAGTGGAACCGGGGGATATGGTCTTAACGGCAGATCTTTGGTGAGTAAAGGCAAGGTGCCTCAAGAATGTAATGAGTCCGGTAGGGTAGTGGTCAAGGTCGTAGTGGATAGAAATGGAAAGGTCATCAGTGCTACTCCCGGGGTTCGTGGAACTACAAATAATAACCCATGTTTGTTAGAGCCTGCCAAAAAAACGGCTTTTATGCATAAGTGGAATTTGGATGCCAATGCGCCCAGTCAGCAAATTGGTTTTGTGGTCGTAAACTTTAAATTGGGAGAGTGACCTATCAGCAGACCCTTGATTGGATGTTTGCCCAACTTCCAATGTATCAACAAAAAGGTAAAACTGCCTTTAACGCAAAGTTGAACGGCATTATAAACTTCACGGATTATCTTCATAATCCCCATAAAAATTTTAAGAGTATACATATTGCGGGTACCAACGGTAAAGGCTCCAGTAGTCATATGCTTGCTTCGGTGATGCAAGAAGCTGGCTACAAGGTTGGGTTGTATACTTCACCCCACTTAAAAGATTTTAGAGAGCGTATACGTATTAACGGAGAACCTGTGCCCGAACAATATGTGGTAGATTTCATAACAAGGCATAAAGATTATTTAGAGCAAAATAGACTTTCTTTTTTTGAAATGACCGTAGGGATGTCCTTTTCTTATTTTTCGCAGGAAAAGGTAGATATAGCCATCATAGAGGTGGGTCTTGGGGGTAGGTTGGATTCTACGAATATTATAGATCCAGAGACATCCTTGATAACCAATATCGGTTTTGATCATACCGATATGTTGGGTGATACTTTAGAGAAAATAGCTCATGAAAAAGCAGGTATCATAAAAGAAGGCGTGCCTGTTGTTATAAGTGAGTATCAACCTAAAACGGCTCCTGTTTTCGAGGCTATTGCCAAATCAAAGGACGCAAAATTGATTTACGCGGAACATGAGGATTTTCCTGAGTATAAAACTTCGTTAAAAGGTGATTATCAACAAAAAAATATAAAGGGGGTCTTGGCTGTTTTAAATGAGTTAAAGGGGTTTAAAATTGACAAAGAGCATATTGTGGATGGTCTGATGAAGGTTTCGGAAAACACTGGGTTGATGGGTAGATGGCAACAACTGGCTGAGCATCCAAAGGTGTTGTGCGATACGGCCCATAACAGAGAAGGACTTTTGTTGGTGATAGATCAGTTGAAGAAAGAGAACTATGGAAAGCTTCATATAGTTCTGGGGTTTGTAAAGGATAAGGATTTGGATGGGATACTTCTATTGTTTCCTAATAACGCTACATATTATTTTTGTAAACCGGATATTTCAAGAGGATTGTCAGCTTCTGTTTTGAAAGAAAAGGCTTGTAACCATAATTTATTTGGAGAGGCCTATGATAGTGTGCGGAAAGCGTATATTGCTGCAAAACAAGGAGCTACAAAAAAGGATTTAATTTTTGTTGGAGGGAGTAATTTTGTTGTAGCGGAAGTTGTGTAATTTTTTTTGATTTTTTCTTTTGGACTATAAAAAACTATTATATATTTGCACTCCTTTTGGGGCTCTTAGCTCAGTTGGTTCAGAGCACCTGCCTTACAAGCAGGGGGTCACTGGTTCGAATCCAGTAGGGCCCACAGGAATAAGGCCTTCGTAAATCGAAGGCCTTTTTTTATGAAATATTGCTTTATATAAGTTTTTAGGAATAAAATTATATCCTAACTTAGTTATAGCATTGGGGATATTAGCTCAGTTGGTTTAGAGCGCTGCCTTGACAGGGCAGAGGTCACTGGTTCGAATCCAGTATATCCCACAGGTTTCTTCGGTACATATTAGGTTGGTTTGTTATAATAACTCCAATATTCTTTCCAGTGCCATTCCCCTTGAGCCTTTAATTAAAACAGTAGCGGGTACAGGTATTTCGATGTTTTTGAATTCTTCTTTCAATTTTTCGAACGAGCCAAATGTGTCAAAACCGCAATCTACCTTTTTAAAATTCTCACCTATCAAGACTACGTTCGAGAAACCGAGGTCTACTGCCAATCTTGCAATGGTATCATGTTCTTGAAGGGAAGAGTCGCCCAGTTCGAACATGTCTCCCAAAAATAGAACCTTGTTGTCATCATTCATTTTGGAGAAGTTTTCAAGTGCGGCCCTCATACTTGATGGGTTGGCTTTTCTGAAACCTTCAAGATGATATATTAGATTTTTAGTGTTCTAAATTCGTTTTACAATTAAAAAAATGTTTTTTTATTAATAAAAAATCATATATTTGTTTGGGTATGTAAGTATGGTTTGGATTTGAAAAAGGAATGTAAAGAGTTGTATTCGTCTAGTGGGGGATAAATTAGAGTTATTCAAATACAATATTGGTTTGTTTGATTAAGAATTGATTGATGAGTGCTTAAGTAAAATATTATATAGTTAGAGAAGATGGCATTAAGAAGTAGAAATTGGTTTGGTCGTAAAGGTAAGGATGGGTTTATTTATAGAGCATGGATGAAGAATCAGGGTATTCCGGATTTTGAGTTCGATGGCAAACCAATTATTGGCATTTGTAATACCTGGTCAGAACTTACACCGTGCAATGCACATTTTAGACAACTGGCCGAGTCCGTAAAACGGGGTATTTTGGAGGCTGGTGGATTTCCTGTGGAGTTTCCTGTTATGTCTTTGGGAGAAACCTTAATGAAACCTACCGCCATGCTCTATAGAAATCTTGCCAGTATGGACGTGGAAGAGAGTATTAGGGCCAACCCTATAGATGGGGTAGTGCTTTTGTGTGGTTGTGATAAAACAACACCTTCTTTGGTGATGGGGGCTTGTAGTGTAGATATACCTACAATAGTGGTCTCTGGTGGCCCTATGCTAACGGGTAAATATAAAGGTAAAAGTATAGGAACTAGTGATGTTTGGAGATTTCATGATGATGTTAGAGAGGGAAAGCTGGATGAATCGGAATTAAGAAATATAGAGGCTTCTATGTGTCGTAGTAATGGTACTTGTGCTGTAATGGGTACCGCATCTTCCATGGCCTGTATGGTGGAGGCTCTTGGATTAAGCTTACCGGAGAATGCTGCAATACCAGCAGCTGATTCAAGAAGAAAGGTCTTAGCGCAATTATCTGGTAATCGTATAGTTGAAATGGTTCGCGAAGATGTAAGATTGTCTGATATTTTAACACCTAAGGCTTTTGAAAATGCTATTACCGTTAATGCGGCTATTGGTGGGTCTACAAATTTTGTTATTCATCTTCTCGCCATTGCAGGAAGAATTGGTGTTTCGTTAGATCTTGAAGATTTTAATCGGATATCGGCCAATGTTCCTCTTATAGTTAATCTACAGCCTTCTGGAAAGTATTTTATGGAGGATCTTTTCTATGCAGGTGGCCTTCCGGCCGTTCTGAAGGAGTTACAGAACTATTTGCATGTGGATTGTATTACTGTCAACGGAAAGACCTTAGGGGAAAATTTTGAAGGGGCAGAGAATAATGATAAAGATGTAATTGCGGAAGTGATAAACCCATTTAATAATTCCACTGGCTTGGCCATTCTTACCGGAAACCTATGTGAAAATGGTGCAGTGATAAAACCTTCAGCAGCAAGTGATCATTTAATGAAGCATAAAGGTAAAGCTGTCGTATTTGAAAATATAGAAGATTTTAAAGCAAGAATAGATTCAGATGAGCTAGAAGTGGATAAAGATAGTGTGTTGGTGCTGAAGAATGTAGGGCCTAAAGGCTATCCGGGTATGCCAGAGGTTGGTAATATGGGCATACCTAAAAAGCTTTTAAGACAAGGAGTGAAAGATATGGTACGCATTTCAGATGGACGTATGAGCGGTACTGCTTTTGGTACTGTTGTGCTCCATGTTTCTCCGGAAGCAGCAGTTGGGGGTAATTTTTCTGTTATTCAGAACGGGGACGTTATTATTTTGGATATTCCAAATCGTAGTCTAACGGTTGATTTGAGCGATGAAGAACTTAATGAAAGGAAGCGAAAAAAAGAGGCTCAACCATTAGTTGCGGATAGAGGTTATGTAAGCCTTTATGTTAATAATGTACAACAAGCACATTTAGGCGCTGATATGGATTTCTTGGTCGGTAAATCGGGAGATGAAGTTCCGAGAGATTCCCACTAATCGGTGAACTATACCTTCATATTATTCTAAAGATTATTGTTAATATGGCCTTGTGTGTTGCTAGGCTGTCTGTTGTGTGTAGCTATATTTCTCGATGTTTTGGAGGCTTTGTATTTAAATAAGAAAATGGGGCAAGAATTTTGAGGTAATTACATGGCCCTAAAGTATTGTGGATAAAATAAAAACTAATAAATAAAATATAAGGATGAAATTAATTCGATTTGGGGAGATTGGCAATGAAAAACCAGGTGTATTGATAGATGGAAAACGTAAAGATCTTTCTTCGGTTTTTAATGACTGGGACAACAATTTTTTTCAGAATAAAGGAATTGACAGATTAAAAGAGATGATGCCGGACATTGATTCGTTTCCCGCTATAAAGGATTCTGAACGTTGGGGCGCTTGTGTGGCGCGTCCTGGTAAGGTTATATGTGTTGGATTGAATTATTCTGATCACGCCGAAGAGTCTGGGATGGCTATTCCCAAAGAGCCAATAATTTTTCAAAAAGGGTCGAATACGGTAGTTGGACCTTATGATGATATTATAATTCCAAGAAATAGCAAATGTACTGATTGGGAGGTTGAGTTAGGCATTGTTGTTGGAAAGAATGCTAGGTATCTCAAAAGTGTGGATGAGGCTAATGAATATATAGGGGGGTATTGTGTTTCTCACGATGTTTCAGAAAGAGCTTTTCAGTTAGAAAGGGGAGGGCAGTGGACAAAAGGCAAATCTTGTGATAATTTCAATCCCATTGGCCCTTTTTTAGTGACCCCAGACGAAATTGAGAATGTAAACGACTTATCCATGCAATTATATGTTAATGATAAGTTGATGCAGAACGGAAGTACAAAATACATGAT
The DNA here is from genome assembly GCF_018100785.1 of Maribacter sp. MMG018. Lineage (GTDB taxonomy): Bacteria > Bacteroidota > Bacteroidia > Flavobacteriales > Flavobacteriaceae > Maribacter. The sequence continues at coordinate 16,250 of NZ_JAGJEC010000005.1, forward strand.
TTTTAACTGTGATTATATTATCTACTATTTATCGCAGTTTATGACCCTTGAAGCAGGGGATATAATTAATACGGGAACTCCGCCCGGAGTAGGTTTGGGAATGAAACCTCCAGTTTACTTAAAAAAAGACGATGTGGTCCGAATTATAATTGAAGGCCTCGGGGAGCAAAAACAAACTTGTGTCAATGCATGATTTTGGTGATTTTTTATCAAAATTTTAATCAGGTAAAATATTATCCTTGAAGATACTGGGCGTATATGGGGCTATGACATTCTTTTCCAAATTTATTTTTATGTCTTTATAAATTATTGCTTCATGGAAGAGGTGATTTTTGTTAGGGTATGTAATTAAGATAGCAGTTTGGGAGGTAAATAAATAAAATAAATAATTGAATGAAAACATGTTTTGGAATGAAAAGGAAAATCGTTCTTGATCGATGCAAGATACTCTTGATTTTTTCGATATTAATGGGCGCTTGTAAATCGGAGGTAAAGGATTCTGGCATTGATTATGGAAATTTATCTGATAAGGAAAAAAGAATGCCAGAGAATGCTCTGTTATCTATGGAAGTTGCCGATAGTTTACATATGCAACTTTTTGCTTCAGAGCCAATGATCGGCAATCCTACTAATATAGCGGTTGATTCTAAGGGAAGAATATGGTTGTGTGAAGGGAAGAACTATAGATTATCGGTAAACCCTAAAAATGCCTATGATAAAAAAGGAGATAGAATATTAATTCTAGAAGATTCTAATGGTGATGGTAAAGCAGATAAATCAAAGGTTTTTTATCAAGGGGAAGATGTTAATTCGGCCTTGGGAATTGTAGTGCTGGGGAACAGGGTTATTGTATCTGCAAGTCCTAACATTTTAGTCTTTACCGATGAGAATGAAGATGATGTTCCGGACAAAAAGGAAATAATGTTTACAGGAATAGGCGGGGTTGATCATGATCATGGAGCACACGCTGTTGTTTTTGGAGCTGATGGAAGGTTATATTTTAATTATGGCAACAAGGGACAATATTTGACTTCTGAAGATGGAAATGTAATAAAGGATATACATGGAGAAGAAATCGATGCTTCTAGAAACCCATATCAAGAAGGTATGGCTTTTAGATGCGAACAGGACGGTTCACGGGTAGAGGTAATTGGAGATAACTTTAGAAATCCTTATGAGCTAGCTGTTGATTCTTACGGTAGTATATGGCAATCCGACAATGACGATGATGGAAATAGGGGTGTTCGGATCAATTATCTTATGGAATATGGAAATTACGGATATAAAGATAGAATTACTGGAGCCAATTGGAGAGAGCGTAGGCCTGGTTGGAGCGATTCTATACCATTGAGGCATTGGCATTTAAATGACCCGGGGACCGTCCCTAATATGTTGCAGACCGGATCGGGTTCTCCTTGTGGGATGATTGTTTATGAAGGGGATTTGTTGCCTGATCTATACAAGGGGCAATTAATTCATTGTGAGCCTGGCCATAATGTAGTGCGTTCTTATATAATGAAAAATGAGGGAGCTGGTTATAGCGCTTCTATTAAGAATATAGTTAAGAGCAAAGATGATTGGTTTAGGCCAGATGATGTGGCAGAGGCGCCTGATGGGTCATTGTTTGTTTCCGATTGGTATGATGGTGGTGTAGGCGGACATAAGGCGGAAGATATTTTTCGTGGAAGAATTTATCGTATTTCTACTCTTAAAGAGTATAGTTTTCCAAAATTTGATTTTACGACAGGAGATGGGGCAGCAAAGGGATTGACTTCTGGTAATATGGATGTTTTTTTTCGTTCTTGGCAAAAACTACATCAAATGGGGGAAGAAGCGGAGCCATACTTAAACTTATTGATCTCAAAGGGAGGTGTTGCAAAAGCCCGAGCATTATGGTTAGGTGCAAGGATACCCAGTAGAAGTTCTTTTTATATTGATATGGCATTGGCCGATGACGATCCTAAGATTCGTGTTCAGGGAATTCGTATGGCTAGATATTTTTCAACAGATAATATAACAGGTTATGTGGAGAAGGTAATAAAAGATGCATCGGTACAGGTAAGAAGGGAAGCGGCAATTGCTTTAAGGTATATAGGGTCAAAGGAAGCGGCATTGTTATGGGCCAATTTAGCCACACAACATAAAGAAGGTGATAGATGGGAGTTGGAGGCTTTGGGAATAGGAGGTGATAAGTTTGCGGATCTTTATTTTTCTGCTTGGAAAAATATGGTAGGCAATAGATGGAACAGTCCAGAGGGGGCAGAAATGGTTTGGAGGATAAACGCAAAGGAAACAGTGCCATTGATGATTGATTTGATAAAAGATAAAAATGTTGATCCTGCTAAAGTTCCTTCATATTTCAGGGCATTTCATTTTAAGGAACACCCACTAAAAAACCAAATGTTGCTTTCAATGTTAGATGTTGATCATCCGCAAGATAAAATGATATGGGCCTATGCCGTAGGTCAACTGGATAAAGACTTTGTAAATAGTTCACCTAAGAACATTAGGTTGGTAAAAAAAATATTGCCATCAATAGAAGGTACTCAAGAATGGATAATGATTGTAAAAAATCTTAATGTTCAAGGGCAAGAGAGAAAGTTGTTTGACTTGATGATTAGTGATGCGGAAAATTCATTGAGGACAGAAGCTGCACAGTATCTATTCGAGTCGGGAGGTGAATCCATAGTTGAAAATTATCTTAATTCAGATGTCGGGGATAACGAAAAGAATGCGGTTATGGATATTTTAGGAGGGGTAAACAGTATTAAAGCCATGGGGTTTATGGAAAGGTGTTTGATTCAAAATAAATTCCAGCCCATTCTTATGAAAAAAGTTATCGAGGCACTTGGTAATACCCGTAGAGGGCAAAATAGGTTGTTCGGTCTTTTAAAACAAGATAAGTTGAGAGGAGAGCTTAAGTCTGCAGCCGCTTTAAAATTAATGTCAAGTAGTATAGACAGAATAAAGGAGGGAGCTCTTAAATACCTAGACATGAACAATAATATTTCTCAGGATATTGAAGTGTTGATGAAGAAGGAAGGAAATCCTATTAAAGGAAAAATCGTTTATAGAAAATATTGTATCTCTTGCCATGTAGCAGAAGAAGAGGGTGTTGATTTCGGTCCCGCACTATCTGATATTGGAAATAAACTTTCCAGAGGGTTTTTGTATTCTTCCATTATCAATCCAAGTGAGGGAATCAATTTTGGTTACGAAGGATATACCTTAAAGCTAAAAGATGGAGGTAGGTTAAACGGATATATTTTAGGGAGAAGTGAGACAGATATTACGATAAAGATGATGGGGGCGACAACCAAGGTTATTCCAGAGGAGAATATAGAAAGTATAGAGGAAATGAAAAATTCGCTTATGCCAGAAGGTCTTGATAAAGTAATGAAAGAAGGTGAACTTGTAGACTTAATCGCCTATTTGGAAACTTTAAAAGTCTAGTTTTAATTTATGCTAAAATTTATTGTGGAGTATCTAAAAAAAAAAGAGGGGTACAGTTTGCAGCGATCATAGCACAGAGAAAAGGAATACAATTATTTATAAAATGAAAAAAATAACTTTAATTGTTCATGTAATACTATTGAATCTGTTTTCTGTTGCCTCGATAAGGGCAGAGGTAAAATTACCGGCTATTGTATCGTCCAATATGGTTCTACAACGTAATACAACTGTTGAGCTATGGGGGTGGGCCAGTGCCAAAGAGAAAATCAGCATAAAAACTTCTTGGTTATCGGAGGTCATGAATATACAAGCAGATAGTGAAGGTAATTGGAGTATTAAAGTAAAAACGAGCAATAGTAAAGAGCCTCAAACTATTAAAATTAAAAGTGAAACTTCAGATATTACATTGAAGAATGTTTTGTTCGGTGAAGTTTGGCTGTGTTCCGGACAATCAAACATGGAGCAGCCGGTAAAAGGTTTTTTGGGGCAACCCACATATGAATCTAATATTTCGATTGCTAAAGCCGGTAATCCATATCTACGTCTTTTTTCGGTGGATGAGGTTGGGGCCAAAACACCTTTAGCTGATGTTGCTATATATAAGGGATGGCAACAGGCTAGCCCACAAAGTGTTTCAACATATAGTGCCATAGCTTATTTTTTCGGACAACAATTACAGGAAATTTTAGATGTGCCCGTAGGGTTGATACAGTCTTCGTGGGGAGGAAGTCCTATTCAGGCATGGATGAGTACAGATGTGTTGGGCAACTATGAAAAGGTAAATCTTGATGGTGTGGATATGACAAAAAAGACAAATCATATTCCGACTGCATTGTATAATGGGATGATTAACCCGATTATTCCTTACACGATAAAAGGGGTATTATGGTATCAAGGTGAATCTAATAGGATGGAACCGGAAAAATATAAAAAACTTTTTCCTGCAATGGTAAAAGATTGGCGTTATAGATGGGGAATCGGTGATTTCCCTTTTTATTATGTGCAAATTGCGCCTTATAAGTATAGTGGCAATACTGATTTTCAAACTGTTCGTAACACTGCTTTTATTAGAGAGGCTCAGATTCAGTGTTTGGATCTGATATCAAACTCAGGAATTGCAATAACAATGGATATTGGAGATTATAATAGTATTCATCCTCCTAAAAAGAAAGAAGTTGCCGATAGATTATTGTTCAATGCGCTGCATCGGACCTACGGATATAAAAGTGTGGACTGTTTTTCTCCAATGTATGATTCTAAAGAAAGAAAAGACGGTGGAATAATCTTAAAATTTAAAAATGTCGAGAACGGATTATATGTTTACGATAAGTTAAAGGGGTTTGAGATTGCCGGGAAAGATAAGGTGTTTTACCCTGCAAACGCAGAAATAATAAATCGCAAGGAGGTATTTGTGTCAAGTAATAATGTGCCCAATCCTGTTGAGGTAAGATATGCTTGGCGAAATTGGGTGGTAGGAACTCTTTATAATGGTAATCTTTTGCCGGCGCCATCTTTTAGAACGGATAAATGGTTAGATGCTACCTTAGCAGAAGATAAGGTAAAATAGGTATAAGAAAAAAGCCGCGAACAAATCTAAACTTGGTTAACCTTCTTTTCTCTGGATATATTCTACTTTTTACAGAGGTAAATGGTTCTGTGAGAATGGTGGGGAAGCATTGAACATAAAGGTTTTTGAGTAGTGTAGATTTCTTTCTATTTGAACTGTTTAAAGACATGATACAAAATATCATAGGCTTTCTCTTATATTCTTATATGGTAGAATAAAGAGTAAATTTAAAGAAGTCGTAGAGGGGTAATCCATAATAAACCTTAATTTTTTTAGTGAATAGGGTCTATGATTCATGAATTTATTTGTACTTGGGCATCTTGGCGTTCACATCTTTCATACTTTTTTCGGCATGGTCTAAATGAACTTGAAGTGCATTTTTAGCACTTTTAAAATCATTATCTATTATAGCTTCTAATATTGTTATGTGCTGTCGTAACACATTTTTAATTTTTAAGGTGTCATATTTTATTTGTCCGATATGATAATTTATGAGAATAAATAATGAATTATATGAACTTTCGATAAAAGAGTTGTTACATGCCTTGATAAGAGTATAATGAAATCTTTTTTCTAAAGTGGTTAAATCAGAAAAATTTACCTTTTTTTTCTGTAGTAACTCCTTATGTCTATTTAGTATTAGAGTAAATTTAGTGTTGGAATCATTATCGCTGGTTTGTTTCTCTAAACAGTTGACCGCATAATTTTCGAGTAATGATCTAAACTCTATTAGTTGATTTAATTTTGACTGGGTTAGTGCCTCTACTTCCCATTTTTGTCCAGCCCTTTTTTTTATTAGTCCCGTATGGCTTATTCCATTTAAAGCTTCCCTGACACTTACTGTGTTGGTATTGGTTTCATTGGCAATTTCAAGTTCGGAAAACTTGTCTCCTGGTTTTAATTCGTAATTGTATAATTTTTTAAGTACTGCCCTTTCTGCAATATCCGATTTGGAATTTTCAATTTCATTAGAGGAAAAATAATCGCTTTTTATGGGTAGCCTTAATATTATTTTGTTTGAACCGTCTTTCATTACGATTCCTTTTGAACATACAATCTCGATTACCTTTCTAATGGTGGATCTACTTACAGAATAATTACTCGCAAGTTTTGCCTCTGTGGGCAATCCCCGTGGAAGGTTTTCGTTTTTTGCAATGTCGTCCAATAAATTGTTATAGATACTCAAGGTTAATTTGCTGTGTTTCATATATCAATATTATGTTTTTTTACTTATAATAATTATATAATGTTTTTTTATTAAAAAAAATACTATATATTTGTTTTAAGGTTGTTGAAAATTGGAATAATGAAATTTTTATGGTGGATTTATATTCAAATCGCAATTGTGTTATGTTTAACGAGTATGGTGATTAGTGTTGAATTTGTTTAGGAACTTAATCTAATACAAATCTATTCATTGGGTTTAGATTTTAAAAGTAAGAAAATAATATAAGGCATATTTACTGTTATAACAATCATATACTGTTATAACAATCATAGAGCTTAGTAAAATAGATTTCATTAGCGTTGATTGTTTTTGTTGAAGAATTGACACTAAGTAAAATTATGTTAATGAGAATTTTGATTGTTGGTGGTATAATAGATGAGTAGGATAAATGGCTGGTATTACTTAGGGGCTTTTAACATTAGTTAAAAGTAAATTAATGAATTAGTTAAGAAAATAGAAAGGGATTATGAATAGATTTGAAAATCAAGTGGTTGTTATTTCTGGGGGAGCAGACGGATTGGGTTATGGTATTGCGGAAAGAGTGGCATCTGAAGGAGGTAGTGTTGTATTGTTTGATATAAACGAGGAGGTTTTGCAGAAGGCAGTGGAAGTCCTGCATGGTAAAGGTTATAATGTCGAAGGTTTTAAAGTGGATGTTTCATCTGAGAACGATGTTAAAAAGTCTATTGAGGCAGTTGAGTTAAAATACGGCAAAATAGATGCTATGGTAAATTCTGCTGGAATAGTGGGTCCTACCAGCACCAGTATTGTTGATTATGGGTTGGAAGATTATGATAATATATATAGAATTAATCTTAGAGGAGCATTTCTTATGACCAAGTATAGTATTATGGTTATGAAAAAAAATGGGTATGGTCGTATTTTGTTGATATCTTCCATTGCAGGTAAAGAAGGTAATCCATTTATGTCCGGATATTCATCTATGAAGGCGGGGGTTATTGGCTTGGTTAAAGGTGTGGGTAAAGAATATGCCCAATCGGGTATAACTGTAAATGGCTTGGCTCCGGCTGTGATTAAAACCAGTATGAACGAAAATACCTCACCAGACCAATTGGCGTACATGACATCTAAAATACCAATGGGGCGTTTAGGTACGGTAGAAGAAGTAGCTTCTATCGTATCTTTTATTATTTCAAAGGAGTCAAGTTTTAATACGGGGGCCATCTTTGATATTTCAGGAGGGCGAGCTAGTTATTGATAATTAATTGATATGCGAAAAAAAATAGTAGTCTTAGGGGGGTCTTCTGGTATTGGTAAAGCTACAGCGAAACGATATGCAGCAGAAGGATGGCAGGTTATGGTTACCGGACGGAGTACCGGTAAATGTACTGATGTTGTCGAGAGTTTAGATGGAGATGGGCATATTGGGGTTGGTGTAGATGTTAGTGATGATGAGTCCATAAGGAAATTCGGAATTTTTGTACGCGATACTTTCGGGGAGATCGATGCTTATGTAAACAGTGTAGGCATATCGCAAAATGTGAGCATTTTTGAAGATGATATGGACAGGTGGGATAAGTCGTTGCAGACCATGCTTTATGGTTCGGTTAAAATTGCCAGGGTTCTTGTGCCCTTAATGAAGAATGGCGGTAGAATAGTCCATATTACATCGATTCATTATGAGAGAGTGGCCCTAGGTAGTTCTTCTTATGGAATGGCAAAAGCGGCAATTACTCAATTCACCCGCTCATTAGCAGTAGAATTGGCCAATCGTAAAATACTGGCGAATACCGTGGCTCCCGGATTTATAATGACTCCAATGTCAATCAAAGAAAATGGTGAAAATGAGTTGGATTCTGATTGGTTTCGAGAAAACTATATAAAGAATAATCATTTACCGTTAAAACGAGCGGGACGACCAGATGAAGTTTCTGGTGTAGTTTGGTTTTTGACCAGTCCGGATGCAAGTTATATTACAGGTTCTGTAATTACCGTTGATGGAGGTTTAACAATAACCTTCTAATTATATATAACAATCATTATCATAGACCAATGAATAAGTTGAAAGTAATTTTTACCATAATAAGTATGTTGTTGTTTTGTCCGTTTCTTGTACTTTATGCACAGAGTGCGGATGTTTCTGATGATTACTTCTTATTCGGGTATTTCTATGGTTATGAAAGACAAAACGAAGGACTTCATTTAGCTGTCAGTAAAGACGGTTTGCAATGGGTTTCGGTAAAAAATGATTCGTCTGTTTTTCACCCTGGCTTTGGTGCTTTTTTTCGGGATCCAATGTTTAAAAGAGACCCTAAAAACCCCGATTTGATTCATATGGTTTGGTCTACTGGAAACAATGATAGTTTTGGGATATCATCTACCTATGATTTATTAAATTGGTTTGATACAAAAGAGGTACGTATCAATAAAGATGTTGAGGGGGTGTATAATACCTGGGCTCCAGAATTGTTCTGGGACGAAGATACTCAACAATGGATGGTTTATTGGGGGTCTTCAATTCAAGGGAAGTTTGTGGAGACAAGTAAATTATCACCTAATCCCAGAGCTAACAATAGAATGTATTATTCCTTGTCAGATGATTTGGAGAATTGGTCGCAACCTATTTTGTTGCAAGATTTTGGGTTTCCTTCTGTGGATTGTTATATCTATAAGTTACCAGATAATCATCCAAAGGGAAAATACATAGAATTTGTTAAACATATAGTCCAGCCCGGTAAATTAGCTGCTATTAGAGAGGCGTATTCCTATTCGTTAACAGGTCCCTATGTCTTGACAGAGAGTTATATAACTGGCAAATACAAATTCTCTGAAGGGCCTAATCTTATAAAGATTGGGGAGTATTATTACTTGTACGTGGATTTAAGCCGAGAGCATAGAATGGCTGTATTTCGTACCAAGGAAATTGGTATGGGAAAATGGGAAGATCTTACTGATACCGCCTCCTTTCCCAATGAAGCAAAACATGGAAGTATAATTCGCATAAGTAAGGATATGTATGACAAATTAAATAAGTAATCAGGATGTCTACATTTCGTTTATGAAGTTTGCTTTATCAACAAAATAATTTTGATGTTGTATAAAGTTGATAGGACTCTCTTGTTTTTAATATTTGTCATTTTTTCAGATTAATGCGAATTTTAATGAATTAATAACATTTATAAAGTTAAAATATTAGAATATATATAAAAATAGTGTTTTATTTACATGTGTATATTTTACACTTATAAAGATTTAACATCAATAAAAACCAACTATTATGATTAAAGACTGTTACTTTTTAAAAAAAGGTTTGTGGTGCCCGAATAGAGTATGGGTACTGTCCTTAATTTGTATTTTGTTTTTTCTGCAAAGTTATGGGCAGACCGGACAAAGTATTAAAGGTGTTGTGAAGGACTCGAACGGGACTCCTTTGCCTGGAGTGAATGTTCTTGAGAAAGGTACACTAAATGGTGTAGTAACTGATTTTGACGGTTATTACAAAATTAATATATCTGAATCGGACGTACTCCTTTTTTCTTTTGTAGGGTTTAAGACCAAAGAATTGAATATCAAAGGAAGAACGGTTGTTGATGTTTTGCTGGAAGAAGATTTTTCAACCTTGGACGAAGTGGTTGTAATTGGTTACGGAACTTCTAAAAAATCTGACTTAACAGGGTCTGTTACCAGTTTAAAATCCGAAGATATAGTGCAATCTAAATCTATTTCTTTTCTTGGTGCAATTCAAGGAAAAATGGCTGGGGTTCAGGTGAAACAGTCTTCTGGTGAGCCAGGAGCCGGTATTGATATAAAAATACGTGGAGCCAATTCGGTTAGCGCAAGTTCTAATCCCTTGTATGTAATAGATGGAGTTCAAATCGATATTAATGAGGATGAAGTAGCTAATTCTTCTGTTAGTAATTCGACTTCAATGAATCCTTTAGCAACTTTGAATCCAGCTGATATTGAATCTATCGAGGTTTTAAAAGATGCTTCTGCTACGGCCATATATGGATCTAGGGGGGCAAATGGTGTTGTTTTGGTTACTACAAAAAGCGGAGGAAACAATAAGGCGAGTTTTACCTACAATACGTATAGCAGTTTTTCGCAAGCAACAAAAGAATTGGATATTTTAAGTGGTGAGGATTATTTGGAATATAGAAAGTCTCTAGGTAACACTAACGACTTTTTATTTTATGAGGATACGGACAATGATGGTATTCCCGATTCCGATAGGGATTTATCTAACATACCTATGTTTAATTGGCAAGATGAGGCTCTTAGGACCGCATTTTCCCAATCTCACCATATTTCGGCATCAGGTGGTAACGAGAACACCAGTTTTTCTGCAAGTGCTGGTTATTTGAATCAAGATGGGATTGTTGTAAACAATAATTATGAAAGGTTAAATTCTAGGGTAAGGATAGATCATAAGTTTTCTAAGAAGTTTAAAGCTGGATTTAATATATCGTCCAGCTATTCAATGCAATCTGGGGTTACCAGTACTGGAGGGGCATCAAATTTTAATGGTGTTTTACAATCAATCGTAATTGCCAAGCCTGTAGATTATTATGATCCAGATGATCCTGAAGATGGGCAATTTGGAAAGTTTATTTCACCTATGGCTTTACTTACCGAAGCTGAGAAAAATGTTTCTCTGTTTCAAACTATAGCAAGTTCTTATCTACAATATAATTTTAATGACAATTTAAGTTTTAAGTTGAGCGGAGGAGGTAATATTTCCGATTCCAAAGGAAAGGAATTTTACGGAAAAGATACTCGTTGGGGAGTTAATGATAATGGCTTGGGAGTTTTACAAGACCGCAAGACGATGTCTTATTTTACAACGTCGCAATTAAACTACAGGTTAAAACTAACTAATAAGCATGTCTTTAATTTTATGCTGGCAGCAGAAACCAATCACTATAATTTTGAAAGTTTTGGATTAGAAGTAACCAATTTTGAAGATGAGTCTACTGGTATTAACGATATTAGTAAATCTGGCGGATATAAGACATTGAGTTCAAACCGATATTCTACAAATAGATTGTCTTATTTGGGTCGGGTAAATTATAATTTACTGGGCAAATATTTATTTACTACAAGTATAAGGACAGATGGTTCCGATAAATTTGGTTCTGGTAATAAGTATGGTGTCTTTCCTTCCGTTGCCTTTGCTTGGAGGGTAAGCAAAGAGAATTTTTTAAAGGATAGTGAAACGATAAGTAACCTAAAACTTAGGCTTAGTTATGGTGTGACCGGTAATGAGCGCATTCCTGCTTATTTGTACTTGTCTAGTTTGGGCAATACCCGCTATGCTACAGATGGGGACTTGGATTTGGGGCTGGCGCCATCTAGACGTGCCAATCCAGACTTAAAATGGGAAACGACCACTCAATACAATGCAGGGGTGGACATAGGTCTTTTTAATAATAGAATAAGTCTTGGTGCTGATGTTTATCATAAGAGAACAGAGGATTTGTTGCTGCTTTCCCCTGTGTCTTCTCAAACAGGATATTTTGAAGAATATACAAATATAGGAGTTGTAGATAACAATGGTTTCGAATTATCCCTAAACTCCGTTAATATTGATAGACCTAATTTTACATGGCAAACCAGTATAAATGTCGCTGCTAATAAAAATGAGGTTAAGGATTTGGGTGCTGTTGACTTTATACCGGTTACTATAGGTGGAGGATATATTACCAACGTAGGAAGGGTAGAGGAAGGTGAGTCCATTGGTAACATTTATGGTTTTGAATGGGATGGAATCTATCAGATCGATGATTTTACATGGCAAGACGGAAGTGATTCTAGTATACCATTCGATGAAAGGGTTTTTCAGTTGAAGGAAGGGGTGGTTCAAAATTCATCCGCGTCTGTTCAACCGGGTGACTTTAAGTTCAAGGATTTGAACGGAGATGGGGTTGTAGACGATGAAAACGATAGAAAAAGTCTTGGTAATAGTTATCCGGATATTTTTGGGGGAATCACGAATTCTTTTAAAATAGGAAACTTTGATTTTAGCTTCTTTATGGAATTTCAGTATGGAAATGAAATTTTCAACGAATTCAAATTTCGTTTAGAAGGTTTTGGTGCAAATAACATTCTTCAAGAATATTATGATGATCGATGGACTCCAGAAAATCCATCTAATGAACACGGTTCGTTGTCTCAACAAAATTCTACGGCTAGACTTTCGTCAAGTTACTATGTTGAGGATGGGTCTTATGTGAGATTGGCAAACACTTCTTTGGGATACAATCTGCCTCAAAAATTCATTACCGATACTGGTATCAAGTCACTAAGGATTTATGTTAGTGGGACAAACCTAAAAACGTGGACCAAATATTCTGGTTTTGATCCCGATGTTAGTTTCAGCAATCCTCTTTTAACGGGTTTTGATAGAGTAACCTATCCAAGATCCAAGACCATAACACTTGGTCTTAATATTACTTTTTAACTAAAAATCGAAAAAAATGAAAAATATAATAGCTTTTGTTCTTTTATTAGGGTTGTGTAGTTCTTGTGAGGAAGATTTCTTGGAAACAGCGCCGTATTCCTTCAGCTCGCCAGAAAATTTTTATTCCAATGATGCGGAAATAGAGTTGGCAATTACCGCTGGTTATTCGGTAATCAATGATGCTTCGGTAATGGGCAACGGTAATTATGATACTTTTGGTAGGGGGCTTTTGTTTATGCTCAATGGTGGTACGGATGAATCGATTACGAAGGAGGGATTTGGCAATACAGATTATGCACCATGGGGATTGGCTTCTTTTAATAGTACAAATAAATTTTTAAAATATAATTGGTTTTATTGGTATGCCGGTATAAATAGGTTAAACCTGTTGTTGGAGAATTTGGACGGGGCGGAAATGGAAGATGAGACCAGACGTGAAACAGTTAGGGCGGAGGCTCGTTTTTTACGTGGTCTTTATCACATGTATTTAGCTAAAATGTTCGGGGCTATCCCTACATATACCGAATCTCTGGCGGATCCAGAAAAGGCGAGGCAACCGTTAAATGAGGTGTATGAACTGATAATTGAGGATTTTAAGTATGCATATGAAAATTTAGACCATAGGTCTTCTAAAACCGGACGTGCCAATAAATGGACGGCAGGTGGGTTTCTTGCAGAATTATACTGTTATCTTGGAAGTTGCAAAAAATTTGGAGTAGGTAATGATTTGGCTTTTCCTTTAAATAGTTTTGATTGGGTGGATGAAGATGATATGTATGCGAAGGCCCTAGTAGTGGCATCCGATGTTGTTGATAACAGTGGTTATCGTTTAATTGATCAATACGATTACCTTTTTAGAGCTACGACTTCTTCGTATCAACGAGAAGAATGTTTGTTTATGGCCGAAGGAAGTGATGATATTTCCAATCAAAGAATTAACATTTGGGTAAATAATTTGTTGCCTCAAGGAAATCGAGATTTGGTAGGTGGGGGCTATGGATGGTTAAGACCCACCGGGGAAATTTATTATAAATATACGGATGGGGATTTTAGACGTGATCACAATCTGGTTGGGGTAATACCAAACAATGCGGATTATGAAGAAATAGACGGAATAAGATATTTCATTCCTAATTCAATCAGTCAGCTCCCGAATCCCACAGAGTTTAATTCCTACACCCAAGGAAAGTTCAGGATCCAAGATCCAAAACAAAAAACTGTGGTAAACTATGGTACCGAAGGTAGTTTTCCATTGCTGAGATTTGCCAATGTCTTACTGTTAAAAGCGGAAGCACAGTATTTTACGGGTAACGAGCTTGAAGCTAGAAATACAATTTCGATTGTCAGAAACAGGGCCCTGGAGGACGGGTATACTTTGTCATCCCTTAATAGCGCTTATTATAACTCAGATTTTGTTGAAGAGCTGCTTGATGAAAGGTCACGTGAACTGGCTTTTGAGTGTCAGCGAAGATTTGATTTAATGCGTTTTAACAAGTTTGACGAGGCTATCAATGGTTTGGATGTTAGTAATGGTAGATGGAATTCGGTCGTTGCTGAATTAAAATCCAATTGGTCGTCTCATAAAATATGGTTCCCATTACCCTTGGAGCAAACAGAAATTAACCAAAATTTAGAACAAAACCCTGGTTATTAGTGGTGTGAGTTTGTCCATTTGGGGCGAGCTAATGACAGGTCTAACAATTTGAGTTCGATATTAGAATATATGTCGGGAGTATTGTACAGATAACAAGAGTGACCAAAAATTGTTGCTCTTAGTTTTTGTTGAGTGAATTGTGGAGTTATTCTACATTAAGAGAAGAATTTTAATATATCCTATGAATAGGGAGGTAATTATTTGTAAATGAGGTTTGTAATTATCAAAAGAGGTGTGAGGTTTGGTGGGCTATGTTTGCCTGTCCTATTTCTTCTAATAGGATGTTCTATTGCTGCGTCCAAGTCTTTAACACCAAACAAGAATTATGGTTATTGGGGTACAATAGAAAAGACAGACGTCATATTTCAAAGAAATGAAGACCTTAAAGAGGTTGGTGATAACTTAAGGGGAATAGGGTTGAAGAACATACGGGAAGATATGTTGAAAGCCTACTGGTTTATGATAAGGCAAAAAATGAACACTTCTGAGCTTTTGATAATTGAGGATTTGCCCGATAGTAAAATTGAAGAAATACAGCACATAGTTAATATGGTCAACCTACATTCGGATGTAACTTTGAATGATAAAAAGATTTTGGGAAACGAATATCCCAAAGGTTTTTTTTTTAGGACTCCCGATTATGTAGATATGAGTTATGAAGACTGGGAAAAGGAAAATAGGAGGTTGGGAGGTGTCTTTGTAAAGGCGATGTCGGAAGAAATATCGACAAAAGATGTTTCAAGAACTTTAACCTATTTGAATCGCTTTGCCATTGAAAATCCTGAGCAGCTAGTAGTATTACATTTTAATGGAAGGTCAAGGGATCCTAATTGGAATACTTCCAAATATTCTGCAGGGCATTGGCTATATAATCCTGGTTGTTTTCTGGAACGAGATATTTCTTCGAACGATTCCATTTTAAAAGTGTCCGACACCTCCGTTTTTAGACTAAATATTGGTTTAAGAAATGCGAAAAAGAAAGACGACATTGTTTTGGTGCCAATAGATAAGAATGGGGAAAAGATTTGGGAAAGGGCCGAACAGGTAACCTTAGTAGCGATTGGAGATGGTGACATAAAGGTGGCTAGGGGCCAATATGGAACAAAGCCTTTAAGTTTTGAAAAGGGGAAAACGTATGTTGCTCCACACGCTACAAGTGGTCCATGGGGCTCTCCCAAAGACAATAATTTATTATGGTATTATAACCTTTCTTCAACTTGTCCCAAGGATTTGGATGGTAAACAATGTGCAGATATACTGGTTGAGGAAATTGGATCATGGTTTGAAAATGATGGGGTCGCTTTTGCTTTGGACGGAATCCAATTTGATATATCACCTTGGACATTAAAAAAGGTGACAAGTGGAAAACGAAAAGTAGACCTTGATTTGGATGGTGTAGCAGATGACGGTTATCTAGATGGAAAGAATGTTTTTGGTATGGGGGTGTATAGTTTTTATAAAAATCTGCGAAAAACTTTAGGAAATACAAAACTTATTTTGGGCGATGGAGGTGTAGATTATTCGATGAGAGCTATTGGTGTTGCAAATGGTATGGAAGCCGAGGGATTTTGCCAGCCAAATAATTCATTTAGAGAATTTTCAAAACCTCTTAGTTTGTTCGGCTATTGGAACAAATATGCTATAACACCTTCTTTTTCCTATATAACGAATAAAGATAAAAATGGCAGTGAAAAGGATCAAAAAGATAGAGAAAGAATGGTTTTGGCAGCTGCCCAATGTTTAGGGGTTTCTTTTAATTCGGTTATAGGAACACCTTCTGATGACGGATTTAAGAGAGGAATCGTGGACGAGTTGGTCAAGGGCGAGGAAAATGAGCAGTATTGGCTAGGTAAACCATTAGGGCCTACAATCTATGACGGAGCTAGTTTGAATAAAAAAGATGTTCTGGACTTTAATGGGGTGAAGATCAATTCTGTGGATTGCCAATTCAAAATAAAAAACAATGAACTCATAATGTTTTCCCACGCTAATGTTGCGGATAAGAACATGAAAGTGGTATTAAAAGACTTAAACTTTTCTAAAGGAGATGTGGTTATCGATTTTAAAGCAAAATCTAAAGAACCACTTGTTGGTTTTGAATCTTTTGTTCCTAGGCAGATAGTGGTCGGTACCGATGCCGTGATAAACAAAGATAATACGGCGCCTTCAATTCTTAATTACATAAATTCTGTGGACGAACTAGCATGTAGTTTCTACTTTAGGGAAGTAGGGCAAAGAGGGGATCTTGAAATTGAAATAGAAGGTGGGGGTGAGGTTGTTATTAAGGATTTTAAGATCACTAATAGGCAGTTGGCAATGGCACGTGAATTTGAAAATGGTGTAGTATTGGTAAATGCATCATTGAAACCTTATACATTTGACCTTGTCAAATTATTTCCAGGGTCTAGGTTTAAAAGGCTAAAGGGGACCAAACTTCAGAATATTGATATAAACAATGGGGAAGAAGTGGATAGAACCGTTACAACAGAAGGTTTGAGTGGTTTGTTTTTAATGAAAATTTGAATCATAAAATTAATAAAGAACAATAAAGCAAAAGCATTTGTCTCCTGTATAATGATTGATATATGCATATTGTCATCAACATAATTGTCATGATGAGTGTACGGGCTTTGTATGATGTTCTATGTGATAATGAGTTGCGAATAGATGAATAATTAAAAAAATGTATTGTGAATATACTTAGATTGTTATTGGTTTTTTTGGTTTTTGGATGTAATGTTTTCTCACAAGAAAACTCTTTCGACATGGAAGTTGAAGGTCTCAAAATTAAATTTGAGGTAGATTCTGATAACCGTTTAAAAGAAAGGTTATTACTGCCCTCTAAATATAATGGAGATATTGAGCTTCCCGCTACCGATAAAGAAACGGATTTAAGCGTTTCTTTTCATGTAACAGGTGAGAATAGGGATTCCCATCATGGGGCAAAGCTAACAGGGGGACTGCCCGGGTTAAGACTGGACTATGTAAGTGTGGAGGAAGTTAGTAGGCCATGGGGTAAATTATACACGGTATATCAGAAAGACGAAAAACTTGGTTTGGAGGTATTTACCTACTACGAGTTTTACAGAGGCACCAATACTTGTAGAAGATATACAAAAGTAAAGAACGTATCTAAAAAGAGTATTGGTGTTAATCACCTTAGTTCGGCCATGATCAACAATATTGGTAATTTGGGACAAGGGAGTATAGAAGAAAAGTTACTTGTGCATTGGGCCAACAATGGTTGGAAAACGGAAGCACAATGGCATAGTGAACTTCCTTCGGAAGCGGGTTGGGGGCCTAATGGAACCTTTCAACTTTCTGGAATTTTTCATACTAATATCGGTTCAATGTCAACTGTAAAGGAGTTGCCCATGGCTATGATAGAGAATAAAGCCGTTGGGTTAACTTGGTTTTGGCAAATAGAACATAATGGGTCTTGGCATTGGGAGTTCTCGAATGTTAGGTCTGGTGCGAAAAAAATACGTACAGGGGGAAACCCGACATATGTTTATATAGGAGGCCCTGACGAAGAGCATCATCAAGCATGGAAATCTTTAGGTGAGGGGGAGGAATATGTCACGGTACCCGTAGCTATAGGATGTGTAGAAGGAGGTTTTAATGAAGCTATAGAAGCTTTAACAAAATACAGGAGAGTAGCTTGTATTTCGCCTAATAAGGATAATCAGGAATGTCCAGTTATTTTTAACGATTATATGAATTGTCTTTTTGGAGACCCTACCACCGAAAAAGAATTACCATTGATCAAGGCTGCTTCCGAGGCAGGTTGCGACTATTACGTGATCGATGCTGGTTGGTATGCGGAAATGAACGAAAAATGGTGGGATGCGGTAGGACTTTGGAGACCGGGAAACAGTAGGTTTGCAGGAGGAATAGAAAGGCTGTTGGATAGTATCCGATCTAATGGTATGATACCCGGACTATGGTTGGAAATAGAGAGGGTGGGGATACGGTCTCCTCTTAAAAATAAGCCAGATAGTTGGTTTTTTATGCGCCATGGCAAACGAGTCATAGATAATGGTAGCTATATGCTGGATTTTAGAAGTTCTAATGTTATAGAACATGCGGATGAAGTTATAGATAGGGTGGTAGACCAATATGGTGCTGGTTATGTAAAGATGGATTATAATGTTAACTCTCTAATGGGAACCGAGACAAATGCCAGTAGTATGGGGCAAGGTTTGTTAAAGCATCAAAGGGCGTATAGGAATTGGATGAAAAATGTTTATGATAGACACCAAGACTTGGTAATTGAAAATTGTGGAAGTGGAGGAATGCGAATGGACTATGCCATGCTTTCCATGAACCAGTTACAGTCTTCTAGTGATCAAACGGATTACAAGAAAAACCCTGCTATCGTAGTGGGTGCTATGGCTGCCGTATTACCAGAACAATTGGCGGTATGGTCATATCCTATGAAGGATGGAAATAAATATGAGGCCTCTTTTAATATGGTCAATGCCATGTTAGGGAGAATTCATCAAAGTGGTCATTTGGCAGAATTACCGGAAGAGAGTTTTAAACAGGTAAAAACAGGTATTAAAATTTATAAAGATGAATTAGCGGGTATTATACCAAAATCTATTCCTTTTTTTCCTTTTGGAATGCCTAAAATATCAGATGATGCATCACCTATAGCTTTAGGGTTGAAAAGTGAGGATGCAGATTATTATGCTGTATGGAGGTTGTCGGGAAAAGAAGTTGTTCAATTGGAAATGAAAAATATTGGCGAAGCGGAAGTTTTATACCCTAAGGATCTGGGAATAAGTTTAGAGCAAGGAGCAGGTAAGTTTACAGTATCCTTTCCACAACAATATATGGCAACAATAATAAAAGTTAAGAAATAAGATATAAGTTTATGAAAATTAGATATTTAATCTCTGTCCCTGTTTGGGTGTTATTATTTGTTAATTGTAATAGGTTTGCGAAAACCGAAGAGAAAGCCGAAGAGAAAGCCCCTAATATTTTGTTTGTACTTGCCGATGATGCGTCTTTTCTACATATGGGAAAGCATAGCCCAGATTGGGTAACCACACCTGCATTTGACAAAATAGTGGAACAAGGAGTGTATTTCGAAAATGCGTATACACCAAATGCAAAGTGTGCTCCTTCTAGAGCTGCTGTATTGACAGGTAGAAATTCATGGCAATTGGAAGAAGCGGCAAACCATATGGCATACTTTCCTACTAAATTCAAATCTTTTCCAGAAGTACTTTATGAAAATGGTTACCATGTAGGTTATACAGGAAAAGGGTATCTGCCCGGGGTAGCCTATGATGAAAAAGGGGAAAAAAGAGAATTACTGGTAAAATCGTACAACAAGTTTAAAAAGGATGCACCAACCTCAGAAATAAGTGATAATGATTACCCTAAGAATTTTGAAACGTTCTTGGAAAAAAGAAAGGAAGATCAACCTTTTTTCTTTTGGTATGGTGGCTGGGAACCACATCGGAGTTACGAGTTTGGTTCGGGACTAAAAAATGGGAAAAAATTGTCTGAAGTAAAAGAGGTTTTCGATTTTTGGCCTAAAACCGATTCTGTTAAAACTGATATTTTAGATTATGCATTTGAGTTAGAGTATTTTGATTCTCAACTAGAAAAAATGTTAGATCTTCTTGAAGAGAAAAATCTTATTGAAAATACAATCATTGTGGTAACCTCGGACAACGGAATGCCTTTTCCTAGAGTAAAAGGTCAAACTTATGAGCTCTCCAATCATTTGCCATTAGCTATTATGTGGCCAAAAAAGATAAAAAACAAAGGAAGGACGGTAAAAGATTTTGTGAACTTTATTGATTTTGCACCGACATTTCTTGAGTTTGCCGGGATTTCGGAAAAAGAATCAGGTATGGAAGCTATCGAAGGAACAAGTTTGTCGGATGTATTGTTTTCTGAGGAATCTGGACGCATTACAACATATCGAGACCATGTATTAATCGGAAAAGAACGTCACGACATTGGTCGTCCGAATAATGAAGGTTATCCAATGAGGGGGATTATAGTTGGTGATTACTTATATCTAAAGAATTTTGAGGTTGATAGGTGGCCGGCCGGTAACCCTGAAACAGGATACCTAAATTGTGATGGAGGGCCAACTAAAACGGCAATATTAGATAGTAAAGGAGACGGGGAAAATATTTTTTGGGAGTTGAGTTTTGGAAAAAGACCGCCCGAAGAGCTTTATAATATAAAGACAGACCCACAGTGCTTAAATAATTTAGCCATAAAGGAAGGTTTTGTGAGTTTAAAAGAGGATCTGTACCAACAAATGGCGGATAAGCTAAAAGCTCAAAATGATCCCAGAATACTTGGTGAGGGGGAAATTTTTGATGGATATCCTATTTATCCTGCAAAGTTCATGAACTACTATGAAAATTACATGAACGGAGAAGATACACCAAAACTTAATTGGGTTAATAAATCTGATTTTAGGCCCGAGGATGCCAATTAATAATTTCAATACAAAAGGTTTAAATAAAAACGTACAGATTATAACTTCTTAATAAAAAATTGATGAACATAAAATTTAATTTATCTTTTGTAGCTACACTGGTCTTTTTGGTAAGTTGTAATGTAAACTCTCAATATAATATAAAAAATGGTGTACTTGAGTTCGACGGGGAGTATTTGAAGCAATACCAAGATGTTACCCCTATAGTTGTAAAGGTTATAGAGGCTTATAAAGAGTTGAATGTTAAAAAAGTAGTCTTTCCAAAAGGCAAGTATCATTTCTATCCCACGTATGCTCCAGAATTTTATTGCGAAATTACCAATAACGATAACGGGCTTAAAAGGACTCCGTTTCCGTTGATGAATTTAAATGGTTTTGAGATAGATGGGGGAGGTTCCGAATTTATATTTCATAGTAAAATAGTTCCGTTTATTCTTGAAAATAGTTCCAATATAAAGATTGCCAATTTAAGTGTTAACTGGGATGTTCCATTTGTTTTGGAAGGGAAAGTAATTGCGAATAATGAGAAGGATAAAACTTTTGATATTAAGGTCGGTACCCCATATGTAGTAAAATATGGGCGTTTGTATTTGTCCTTGGAAAGAGAGGATACTCCTTATCATAATAAATATGGGCCAAAATTTAATATATCAGAAAGATATGATGTGGAAGTTGGGCAAAACATAGTCTGGGATCCTACAACCAAGTCTCCCTATTATAATACACTTCTGTATCAGATGCAGGAAAAAGGGATTGAGGCTGTAGAACTTGAGAAGGGCGTTATTCGGTTAAAGGGAGAATCTAGACAAGTGCCTCCTGTTGGGTCAATATTTGTTTCTAAAGGAGAATATCTTGCAAATAGAATGTGCCCGGCATTTAGGGTTTTTAAATCTAAAGAGTTGCTATTTGAGAACATCAATGTGCACCATGCAGGTGCGATGGGGTTTATTGCCGAACGTTCAGAGAATATAACTTTAGATGGCTTTAATGTCGTTTTAAAAGAGGGACAGGGAAGAATGGTTACCACTTCAGCAGATGCAACTCACTTTTGTAACAATAAAGGTCGCATTATCATTAGGAATTCGATTTTCGAAAATATGTTGGACGATGCTACAAATATTCACGGAACATATGTTAGGGTTAATCAAATTATTGACGACTATAGTGTTGCCGTAGAAACTTATCATCCTCACCAAAATGGCTATTTGTTCGGGGAAACGGGAGATGAGGTTCGTATTGTTAATAATAAAACATTGGAGCTGACTGTTGAGAATCTTTTTTTAACGAACGTTAAACGAATCAATGAGAAAATTTCAATTCTCACTTTTGATAAACCTGTAAAGAACAAGGTTGAGCTATATTATGGAATAGAGAATGTTACGTGGAGCCCCACAGCTGTTCTTGAGAATAATATAGTTCGCAATAACCGTGCAAGGAGTTTTTTGTTGGCCAGCTCTAAGGGAATAGTGGTAAGGGGGAACCATTTCTCATCACAAATGGCAAGTCTTCGAATAACGGCTGACATGGATTTGTGGAACGAATCGGGGCCTTCTAACAATCTGGTCATTGAAGATAATGTTTTTGAGGATTGTGGCTATGGTGGGTATAACCGCCAATCTACCATATTGATAGATCCAATCTATTCCGACAAGAAAGGGGCTGAAAGTAAGTTCAATAAAAATATTATTATTCGTAATAATTTATTTAAAACATTCGATACACCAATTTTAACGGCTATCTCCATAGATGGGTTGGTATTCCATGACAATGTTGTTGAACAAACGGATACGTACGTACCAATATTGGAAAACCTGCCTAGTTTATATATAGAAAATTGTTCTGATGTTTCTGTAAAGGGAAATAGTTTTAAATATTTAAATGGTTCAAAACCGGTATTGAAGTATGACTCCAAGACCACGGATATTAAAATAGGGAAAAGAAATACGTATAATGTGGTTTATCCCTGAGCAGAGACTATTGGTAGCTGCAGGGGTGTTGGCATAAGCTTATGTAATATGAAGGACTCTTTTTTTTATATACGAAAATAGAACCTAAAGTGCCGTACATAATGTTATTATAGAGTAAACCAATAATGTGGTGATAAAAAATAATATATGAAAAATGTGATTGTTGTATTGGTCATGTATGCAATATTGGTGAGTTGCAAGAGCAATACGCCAAAAGATAGTGTTAATAGACCTAATGTAGTTTTAATTGTAGCCGATGACTTGGGGTGGATGGATGTCTCGTATAATGGAAGTTCCTTTTATGAAACACCTAACATTGATGCCCTAGCTAAAGAAAGTGTTACGTTCATAAACGGATATGCATCAAGTCCAGTATGTTCGCCTTCAAGGGCTAGTATCCAAACAGGAATGTATCCGACCAATGTAGATGTTACGAATTGGATTCCGGGGCGGGCGGCAAACAAAGGAGCTGAAAAAGAAAATAGATGGTTGTCCAATGTTACGGAAGATAAGCTTCATTTGAAATATACTACAATTGCAGAAGTTTTAAAGAGCAAAGATTATACTACATGTTTTATAGGTAAATGGCATTTGGGAGAAACAGAAGATTTATGGCCAGAAAACCAAGGGTATGACATTAATATAGGTGGTACTGGTAAAGGTCATCCTAACCTTGATAGGGAGAATGGTGTGCATGGGTATTTTAGTCCGTACGGAAATCCGCGGTTGTCGGACGGGAAAGAAGGAGAATATCTTACGGACAGACTGGGAGATGAGACGGTAGCATTTATGGAAAAAAACAAAGACAAATCATTTTTTGTTAATTTATCCTTTTATCAAGTTCATACCCCTTTACAGGCAAAATCGGAGTATGTGTCCCAATATCAGAAAAAAAGAAAGTCTTTAGGGCGAGATACGTTAAATGAGCTAGATTTTAATCCTAAATGGAAGGCTGGTAATTACGTAAATAGAACGTTCAAAGAAAGATTTGTTCAGGCCCACCCTACCTATGCGGCTATGGTCAAAAGTATGGATGAAAATGTCGGAAAAGTAGTGGCAAAGCTTAAGTCTCTTGGTTTGTATGATAATACAATAATAGTTTTTACGTCTGACAATGGAGGGTTGTCAACCGTGAATGGGTCTCCTACTAGTAATGTTCCTTTAAGGGGAGGTAAGGGTTGGTTGTATGAAGGAGGTATCAGAGTGCCTTTTCTTATTAAAAGAGCCAAAAAGATTAAGGGAGGTGTTATTAATAATGCTATAGTAAGCAGTATTGATATTTTTCCTACGATTTTATCCGAAGTGGGTATAGAATACCCTAATAAGGTAGATGGTGTAAACGTTTTAAAAAATAATAATCGGGAAGAGGTTTTATATTGGCATTATCCTCATTATGGCAATCAAGGAGGGAATCCAGGCAGTGCTATTCGAAAAGGTAAATATAAATTGATCCACGATTTTGAGACAGGGGAAAAATTATTGTTTGATCTAGAAAATGATTTGTCCGAAAAACATAATTTATATCAAGAGCTCCCAATTTTGGCAGCATCTCTTTATTCGCAATTGGATGAATGGCGTATTCGGAACAATGCAAAAATGATGAAACCCAATCCTATTTGGAATAAAGCAGAAAGAATTGTTGAATAAGAGGTGAGGTGTGGCTTTTTGAGAAAAATGTTAACTCGTTAACCATAAGATTTTAGATGTCCATTGTTAAGGGTAAAGGGCTTAATTCATAAATAGTTCTTGTCTATTTAGTGATGAAACAAGAAAACTTAATTGTAAATGATAAAGAAGCTAAGGGCTATAAGTTGCTTTTTACTTGTTTTATTCGGGAGATATCATGTCTGTTCCTCTCAGGAACAGGTATGGAAAATAGGTAGTTGGGGAGATCAAGGGGATGGTACTTATAAAAACCCCATTCTTAATGCGGACTACCCAGATGTTGATGTGGAAAAGGTTGGGGATACTTATTATATGATATCTTCGAAACAGCATATGTCACCTGGTATGGTAATATTGGAATCGAAGGATCTTGTTAATTGGACAAATATCGGACATGTATGGGATAGCCTTTCTTGGGGTAAAAAGTATGATTGGAATCAAATGAATGGATATGCCTTTGGTGTGTGGGCGGGAGATTTGGCTTTTCATAATGGTACATGGTATTGTTATTTTATCGATAGAAATTATGGCTTGTTCATGAGTAGTTCTGAAGATATACGTGGGCCGTGGACAGAACCACATCGGATGCTTGCTCCTAATAAAGTGTTCAATGACCCAGCCGTATATTGGGACGAAGAAACACATGAAGCTTTTCTTGTTTGTAATACTGGAAATTTATTGAATTCAAAAAAGGATAAAAATTTCGATTTTGAGACTCGTTTGTATAAAATGAGTTGGGATGGGCGTACAATTATAGATTCAGGACAAGTAATATATTCAGGGTATGGTGCAGAGGCAGCAAAAATTTACAATATAAATGATATATGGTATATCTTTATTTCGGAATGGTATATAAAAGAGGCGAATGGGGATGGAAGAATTCATACTTCTGAAAATGATCGTAAACAAATTGTTTTGCGTTCAAAAACAAATAGTATTTACGGGCCTTTTGAAAAGAAAGTTGTTTTTCAGCGAGGAAATGGCATAGAACAAAGTTGTAGCCAAGGTGCTTTGGTACAAGTTCAAGATAATTCTTGGTGGTATATTCATCAATTGGTCCAAAATACGGCAATACCTTTTCAAGGAAGACCACAGTTATTGCAACCAGTGGTTTGGGTCGACGGGTGGCCTATAATTGGGGCGGATGTGGATAATGATGGGATAGGAGAGCCAGTAATGGAATATAAAAAGCCAATATTGGGTTTTTCTGTAATGGCTCCGTATACCGATGATGATTTCTCTGAAAACAAATTGGGGTTTCAATGGGAATGGAACCATAATCCTCGAAATACTCATTGGTCACTAACCGAAAGACCTGGATGGCTTCGATTAAAAGCAAGTAAACCTGTACCTAGGGATAGTTTTAATAAGGTAGAAGTAAAAAGACCAAAAGGAATAGCGGGGGCGTACCCGTTTTGGCGTGCATGTAACACTCTTAGTCAGCGTATTATGGGGACAACATATGGAACGGCGATTGCTAAATTTGATATTTCAAGAATGGCTATTGGGCAAAGGGCAGGTTTTGTTAGGTTCGGAGGAGTTTACCATATGTTAGGAGTTTATATGGATGATTGGGATAGTCGCTATATATTCTACGTAAATAAGAAGGGCGAAGAAAAAATAGGACCTAGAATAAATGGGGGTTTTCTTTATGTTAAAACAGTAAACAATGGGAATAAGGCATATTTTGAATACAGCTTAGATGGTAATGTGTATCATCGATTCGGTCAAGAATTTACTATTGAATTTGGAAATTGGACGGGAGATCGGCTCGGCTTTTTTAATTGGAATGAAGTAGATGAAAGCGGGGTAATAGATGTTGATTGGTTTTATTATGATTATGATGGGCCAAAAGGTGAAATAACCACAAAAAAATAATAAAGTAGTTATTCCTCTTTAAAAAATAGCAATGCTTTTAAGGTTGTTGGGCAATTCTTATTTACTTATATAACATAGAATAGTATTTTTAATTATGTATACTATTTGAGGTGTCTATGATTTCAAACATATTGGATGAGACCTTAAAGGTTTTACTCAGTTGGTTTAGAGCGCTGCCTTGACAGGGCAGAGGTCACTGGTTCGAATCCAGTATATCCCACAGGTTTCTTCGGTACATATTAGGTTGGTTTGTTATAATAACTCCAATATTCTTTCCAGTGCCATTCCCCTTGAGCCTTTAATTAAAACAGTAGCGGGTACAGGTATTTCGATGTTTTTGAATTCTTCTTTCAATTTTTCGAACGAGCCAAATGTGTCAAAACCGCAATCTACCTTTTTAAAATTCTCACCTATCAAGACTACGTTCGAGAAACCGAGGTCTACTGCCAATCTTGCAATGGTATCATGTTCTTGAAGGGAAGAGTCGCCCAGTTCGAACATGTCTCCCAAAAATAGAACCTTGTTGTCATCATTCATTTTGGAGAAGTTTTCAAGTGCGGCCCTCATACTTGATGGGTTGGCGTTGTAAGCGTCCAAAATAACCTTGAGCTCATTTTTATTGATAATCTGGGATCTATTATTGTCCGGGGTGTAGGCTTCTAAGCTTGTTTTAATATGTTCTAACGGAACATTGAAGTATTTGCCCATAATGATGGCGGCGCAACAATTTGTAAAATTATAGGCGCCCAATAGCTTTGTATGGATAGTAATATTTTCGACCTCTAAAACAACAAAAGGATCCGCCTTCTTGAAATGGATAGGGTAGAATTTAGGATCGTCAGAACTAAATCCATACTTTTTAATGTAACTGTCCAGTTTTTGTTTCTGAACAGGGTCATCGGCATTTAAGAAAACACCTTTGTTGTTTGATATTAGATAGTCGTACAGTTCGCTTTTTCCATTAATAACTCCTTGTTCGCTTCCAAAACCTTCTAAATGCGCTTTTCCGAAATTGGTGATATATCCAAAGTCCGGTTCGGCCAATTCGCATAAAAATGCTATTTCCTTTAAGTGGTTGGCGCCCATTTCGACTATTGCAATTTCAGTGTCTTCTTTTATGGATAGCAAGGTCAATGGAACGCCGATATGGTTGTTTAGATTGCCCTTTGTTGCAATGGTCCTATATTTTTGTGAAAGCACTGCATTTATAAGTTCTTTGGTGGTGGTTTTTCCGTTACTTCCGGTTAAGCCTATAACTGTGGCCTTTGATTGTTTTCTGTGGTAATTGCCAAGGTGTTGTAATGTTCTCAAGACGTCGTCCACCAGAATGGTCCTATGGTCTATTAGAAACTCTTTTTCGTCTATTACTGCATACGAGGCGCCGTTTTGTAGAGCTTGTGCCGCATATTTGTTTCCGTTGAAATTAGCGCCTTTAAGCGCAAAAAAAATATCACCTTTTCTTAGTTTTCTTGTGTCCGTATTAATAGAGGGGTTGTCAAGAAAAATAGTGTGTAGTTCATTTATTGTCATAAAATCTAAGATAAAAAAAAAGCCCTTTAAGAAAAGGGCTTTTTTAAAAACATATCATCTAAGATCGTTATTTGGCTTTTTTGCCTCTAACAGTTTTGTTTTTTGTTTTTGATTTAGAACCTACTCTAGACATCGCACATCTAAAACCGATGTAATCTGTTGCCATGTATTGTGGCAGGTATCTTCTTTGAGCAGGGTCTAACCAGTAAGCTCTATCTCTCCATGATCCACCTTTGTATACTCTAACTTCGTCATTGATCAAAGAAGTTCTAGAGTTAGATTTGTCGTATTGTCTAATGATGTTTCCTGCAGAATCCCTTTCAACTTTATGTTTAGGTGCATTGTACATTACTTGTTTGTCAGTACTTTCTTCTTCATCGCTGAACCTATCGTAAAATCTAGAAGAGCCTGGGTCACCATCTCTGTATCCTCTGTTGTCGCTAGAAGAGAAATTTGTTCTTAAATAAGTTTCTTCTTCGTCTACGGGAACCATTTTTATTTCTCCCGGTAGGTTTACTGCAACCACTTTTCCGTTTGGAAGTGTATCGTATACGATCGAATCTTTTAAGATGGTAACTTTACCGTCTTCACCAATAGCGGTTTTCATGTAGATATTACCTCTATAGTAGTTAAAGTCACTTACCTCGTCGTCTACTATTGGTCTATATACATCGGCAACCCATTCTGCAACGTTACCGGCCATGTCGTAAAGACCAAGGTCGTTAGGCTTGTAAGACATTACTTCTGCGGTAATATCGGCACCATCATCTGACCAACCGGCAATACCACCGTAGTCGCCTTTACCTTGTTTAAAGTTGGCTAATTGGTCGCCTCTACCAACTCTCTGTCCATTTCTGGTGTAGTCACCTTCCCATGGATATTTTTTTCTACCTCTATAGTTGTTATATTCTCTTTGTCCAACTTGTGCCTGGGCAGCATATTCCCACTCGGTTTCTGTTGGCAACCTATATTCTGGCATTATAATTCCGCTACTTCTCTTGGCAAAAGTAGATACACTGTCCTTTTTCTTTTTGCCTTGTAGAGAATCTATTTGTCCGTTATATACAGACTCAGGTCTGTTAAGGTATGCTTCGGTACTGAATGTGCCGGCAACTTCACCTTGTGCTGCTTTGTACTTGGCATCTTTGGCCAAATAACCTTCTCTTTCCAGCATTACCTCGTTTACACGGTCTGTTCTCCATTCCGCAAACTGGGTAGCTTGGATCCAGTTAACACCAACAACAGGGTATTCCGCATACGCAGGATGCCTTAAATAGTTATTGGTCATGGTTTCATTAAAACCTAACCTGTTTCTCCAAACCAAGGTATCTGGTAAGGCTCCTTTGTAAATATTGGCATATTTAGGATTTTCAGGAGGGTATACCTTCTTTAGGTAATCCAAATATTCCAAATACATTACATTGGTAACCTCAGTTTCGTCCATATAAAATGATTGTACGTGCTGAGAGGTAGGTGTGTTGTTCCAATCGTGCATTACATCGTCTTGGACCTTACCTTTTGTGAAAGTGCCACCTTCAACAAATACGAGTCCAGGAGCGGTTTCTTGCTCTTTAAAATCGGTATTGTATTGAAAACCACCTTCCTTAGCATTTATTTTCCAACCTGTAGCTCGAGACACATTTTTGGAGGATGAGGATTTCGAACAGCTGGTTACTGTAAAACCTCCCGCAACAACGGCGCATGAGAGTACAACTTTAATAAACTGTTTTTTCATAATTAGGACTTGAGTTCAATCTGTTTAAACTAATAGTTTTGCTAGTCTAATTGATTTGGATTTTGATTAATTTATGTCACTTTCGCTGATTAGAACGATGTTTTCCCTATAATATTTTATGGGGCAGGATTATTTTAACAATCACCATGGTCGTGGTAAATAAAATGTAACCTGCTATTTTTCATAACGTACTAAAAATGGATATAGTATGGATAATCTGTTTTCTTTTGGTCCGTCATTAAAAATTAAATTGATTTAACTTCTTATTTTCCGTAAAAAATGGAAAATAGTTATTCGTATATACACGATAACGTTAAAATTGGCGTTTACATGTAAAATAGAAAGAAATATTAGGCCGAAACACTATATTGCCCCTGCCTTTATTAATTTTGAACTAGATGAGAAAGATTTCGATACTATTATTATTGTTTTTTTTGGTAAAAGTTACTGCACAGGAAGACCAAAGGGTAATAACTACCGCTGTTCCTTTTTTAACAATTGCGGCCGATGCTAGGGCCGGAGGAATGGGAGATATGGGAGTTGCTACTTCAACAGATGCTTTTTCGCAACAATGGAACCCTGCCAAATTTGCTTTTGCAGAACGAAAAATGGGTATTGGTCTGAGTTATACTCCATATTTGGAAAGTATAATTACGGATATTTCATTGTTGAACGCCAGTTATTTCAATAAGATTAATGAGCAAAGTGCGTTCGCCGTCAGTTTGCGATATTTTACACTGGGTGAAATAGAATTGAGGCAATTTGCAAATGACCCCGGTACATTGGCAAAACCTAACGAGTTGGCCTTGGATGGTTCGTATTCTTTAAAATTGAGCCCAACATTTTCAATGGCCGTAGGTGGTAGATATATAAGGTCTAACTTAAAATTACCTAGTAATGGCTCTGAAGATTCTCAGGCGGCCAGTTCCTTTGCTGTTGATGTTGCCGGTTATTATAGGTCTAGGGAAATTGCCTATGATAATTTTGATGGTAGGTGGAGAGCAGGTTTTAATATTTCGAATATTGGAGGAAAAATTCAATACGATGAAGGTGGGCAAGAAAACTTTTTGCCCAGTAACCTGAAGTTTGGTGTTGGTTTTGACTTTATCTTGGATCAAGACAATGTTATTGGGCTTACTACAGAGTTTAATAAACTATTGGTGCCAACGCCTAAAGATCAAAATGGTGATGGGGTTATTGATTCTGCGGACAATGATATCTATCAAAATGAAAGTGGGTTTAGCGGTATTTTTAAATCTTTTGGGGATGCTCCCGATGGTTTCAGTGAAGAGCTTAAAGAAATGACATGGGCCTTAGGTGCGGAATATGTATATCAGGATGCCTTTATGGTAAGAACTGGATATTTTAATGAAAGTGATTTAAAAGGCTCTAGGAAATTTTTCACTTTAGGTGCCGGATTTAAATTTAAGGCCGCACAAATAGACCTGTCTTATTTATTCTCTACCTCACAAGTTAAAAACCCATTGGAAAATACTTTGCGTTTTTCTCTTACCTTTAGTTTAGGGGAAGAGTTTTACAACGATTAAAAAAATGATTTTATAATTTTGACAAACCCGCCGTACGGCGGGTTTGTTGTTTCTGTAGATTATATTTTACCTTAGTGGCATGGCAAAAAAGAAGAAAATTAGTTTTGATATTATTGTTTATGATTCTTTGAACGAATTGAAAGAATCCGATAAAAAACTATTGGATCTGGCTGTTGAGGCCAGAAAAAATGCATATGCCCCTTACTCTAGATTTAATGTAGGGGCAGCCGTATTGTTAGAGAATGGCGAGGTTGAAATAGGTAGTAATCAAGAAAACGCTTCGTATCCTTCTGGGCTATGTGCAGAAAGGGTCGCTATCTTTCATGCAGGGGCAAGGTTTCCGGGGGTACCGGTCAAGGCCATAGCCATTACCGCAGCTTCTGAAGATTATGAGGTAACCGTACCGGCAGCGCCCTGTGGTAATTGTAGGCAAGCTATTTTTGAATACGAGTTCAAGCAAAAATCTCCAATAAGGCTTTTGCTTATGGGGGCCAGCGGAAGTATTGTCGAATGTGCTTCGCTAGAGGATATTCTTCCTTTAGGTTTTAATAATACCTTCTTAAAATAGGTAAGGGCCGTAGTTGGACCATAATTCACTTTAAACGGATTTTTTGTTATGGTTGTAATTTCTTTCCGCTTTTGCTTTTATTTTTTTTATCCATTCATTTATATGTGTATTTTTGCTTTCTTGTGGTGTGCATGTAGACTCTATGCCATGAGTCTAATTATTTTGTAATAAATTCATAAAAAAATCGATGGAAAAAATTACCAAGGAAACTTATTTGAAATGGTACGAGGACATGTTTTTTTGGCGAAAGTTTGAAGATAAGCTTGCCGCAGTATACATTCAACAAAAAGTGAGAGGCTTTCTTCACTTGTACAATGGCCAAGAAGCTGTACTTGCCGGTGCCTTGCACGCAATGGATTTAACTAAGGATAGAATGATTACCGCCTATAGGAATCATGTTCAGCCCATAGGTATGGGGGTTGATCCAAGAAAAGTAATGGCGGAGCTGTATGGGAAAGTGACGGGTACTTCTAAAGGTATGGGAGGTTCTATGCACATATTTTCAAAAGAACATCGTTTTCATGGTGGTCACGGTATTGTCGGAGGTCAAATTCCTCTAGGTGCCGGTATGGCGTTCGGAGATAAGTATCATGGTCGAGATGCCGTAACTATATGTTATATGGGTGATGGGGCAGTAAGACAAGGATCTCTCCATGAAACATTCAATTTGGCCATGTTGTGGCAATTACCTGTCGTGTTCGTTTGTGAGAACAATGGGTACGCAATGGGTACATCGGTAGCCAGAACATCGTTCTCTACAGATATTTGGAAGTTAGGTTTGGGTTATGAGATGCCTTGCGGTCCGGTAGACGGTATGAATCCTGTAACAGTCGCCCAAGAAATGAGTAAGGCGATAGAAAGAGCAAGAACCGGAGGAGGACCTACTTTCTTGGAAATGAAAACCTATCGTTATAGAGGGCACTCAATGTCAGATGCGCAACACTATAGAACCAAGGAAGAAGTAGAGGAATACAAAAAAATTGATCCTATAACACAGGTTTTAGAGATTATAAAAGAGAAAAACTACGCTACCGACGAAGAGATCAAAGAAATAGACAATAGGGTTAAAGCTTTGGTGAAGGAGTGTGAGGAATTCGCAGAGAAATCAGATTATCCCCCAGTAAATCAATTATACGATGTGGTTTACGAACAAGAGGATTTTCCATTTGTTCAACATAAATTGTAAGTAAATGGCTGAAGTAGTAAACATGCCCCGATTAAGCGATACCATGGAAGAGGGTACCGTAGCGAAGTGGTTAAAAAATGTCGGAGACAAAATAGAGGAAGGTGATATTCTTGCCGAGATAGAAACCGATAAGGCCACTATGGAGTTCGAATCTTTTCACGAAGGAACCCTTTTGCACATAGGTGTAAAAGAGGGGGAAGGTGCTCCGGTTGACTCACTTTTAGCTATTATTGGTGAGGAAGGTGAAGATATTTCCGGACTATTGAATGGAAGTGCAGACTCTAAAACGGAAGAAAGTAAGTCTGAAACCGTAGAAGCTGCTGAAGATTCGGAAAAAGGTTCAGAAGCTACAGGGTCCGTAGAAATTCCTGAGGGAGTAGAAGTGGTTAAAATGCCCCGACTAAGCGATACCATGGAAGAAGGTACTGTGGCCGCTTGGTTAAAGAAAGTTGGCGACGATGTTGAGGAAGGTGATATTCTTGCCGAGATCGAAACTGACAAAGCTACCATGGAATTTGAGTCTTTTTACTCTGGTAAGTTATTGTATATTGGTGTTCAAGAGGGGGAATCGTCTCCTGTAGATGCAGTGCTTGCGGTAATTGGTCCAGAAGGTACCGATGTTGATGCTGTTTTAAATGCTGGTCCTGGTGCGGCAAAAAATGCCGAGACGGAAACAAAAGAGGGCGCCAGTTCTTCTGAAGATACTAAAGAAAAAGTAGCTGAGACGACGTCAGGTTCAAAAACCACATCGAACGGTGGTCGCATTTTTGCTTCTCCATTGGCTAAAAAAATAGCAGAGGATAAGGGAATAGATCTATCCAAAGTTACAGGTACCGGTGATAATGGTAGAATTATCAAAAAGGATATTGAAAATTATAAGCCAAGTGAAGAAACGGCAAGTATCTCTGCTCCGGTAGCAAAAGAAGAGAAGGTATCTACAGCTCCTGCTGTTTCCATGGCACTTCCGTCAGGAGAAGAAGGAGTGGAGGAATCTAAAAACTCCAATATGCGTAAAGCGATCGCTAGGGCATTGGGTAACTCTAAATTCACGGCACCGCACTTTTACTTGACCATAGAAGTAGATATGGACAATGCCAAGAAGTCACGTGCGCAAATCAACAGTTTGCCGGATACGAAGGTTTCTTTTAATGATATGGTGTTAAAGGCTTGTGCAATGGCTTTAAGAAAACATCCGCAGGTAAACACAACATGGAACGGTGATACTACTATACAGTATAAGCATATTCATATGGGGGTTGCCGTAGCAGTTGATGAAGGTTTGGTCGTACCCGTAGTAAAACATGCCGATTTATTAGGACTAACGCAAATTGGAAGTGCCGTAAAAGATTTGGCCGGAAAAGCGCGTAACAAGAAAATTACCCCTGCAGAAATGGAAGGGAGTACTTTTACCGTTTCTAATTTAGGTATGTTCGGTATACAAGAGTTTACGTCCATCATCAATCAGCCTAATTCTGCAATACTTTCTGTTGGTGCCATTGAAGAGAAGCCAGTTGTAAAGAATGGGGAGATTGTTGTTGGAAGTACCATGAAATTAACGTTGGCATGTGATCATAGAACCGTTGATGGTGCAGTAGGTGCCCAATTCTTGCAGACCTTAAGGTCTTATATAGAAAATCCGGTGACAATGCTGGCTTAAGAACTACATTTAAAAATTAAGAATATGAAAGCATCCTGTTAAGGGATGCTTTTTTTTATCTTTAAGAATTATTATTACTATATATTATAATCGTATGAAACAATATTTAAGTTTGTTTTTGGTCATTTTATTGACTTCTTGTGGTTCAAAGAAAATTTCTAATGAAATAGAATTGAATCCTAATAATCCAGAAGGGTTAAAAGGAAGTGTTGTCTCTACAAACCTAAACATGGGCCAAAGTTCTGGGGCTGGGTTTACTTCACCTGTAGAAGTAGGTGAATTGATGAGTTTTTTGGCCTCTGACGAGCTTCAGGGAAGAGATTCCGGTAGCGAGGGTATTGCCAAGGCCGCGTCATTTATCGAAGGTATTCTGCAAGAGAGCGGGGTAAAGCCATATTTTGTTTCGTATCGTGATACCTTAAGTAATTTTGATAAAGTAGCTTATAATGTAGTAGGTGTTTTAGAAGGGGGCGATGCTAATTTAAAGAACGAATATATTGTTTTAGGGGCTCACTATGACCATATTGGCATCATAAGTCCAGAAGGGGGCGATGAGATCGCCAATGGCGCCAATGATAATGCTTCAGGTACAAGTATGCTTCTAGAATTGGCAAGATATTTTGGGGAGACCAGGTCAAATAAGAGAAGTATTGTTTTTGCTTTTTTCAGTGCAGAAGAAAAAGGATTGTTGGGGTCCAGGCATTTGGCTAAAAAGCTGAAAGGGGAAGGTTTAGATCTTTATGCAATGTTAAATTATGAAATGGTAGGTGTGCCAATGGTAGATAAGGACTATTTGTTGTATTTAACGGGATACGAACTTTCTAATTTAGCGGAGATAACCAATAAGTATGCAGGAGGGAAAATTGCAGGTTTTCTTCCGAAAGCGAAGGAATTTAACCTGTTCAGGCGCTCCGATAACTATCCCTTTCATCAAGAATTCAATGTGCCGTCACAAACCTATAGTACGTTCGATTTTACCAACTTCGACCATTATCATAAGGTGGGTGATGAAACTGATAAAATGGATTATGGCCATATGGCAGAAATTATAAATAAAATGATACCTGTAGTTGAGGGTATTGCCAATGCGCCAGAAAAGGAAATAAAATATAATGAAAAATAATGGCTAAGGTAATAATAACAGGTGCAAGTAGGGGCATTGGTTTTGAAATGGCAAAATTGTTCGCCAATGAAAATCATGAGGTATTGGCGTTGTCAAGAAATGAGAAACCGATAAAAAAATTAGAGGATAGGAATATCCGAACCTTTCCTTTTGATATTTCAAAGAAAGATGATTTGAATATGCTTCAAGCTTTTCTTGAAAAAGAATGGAAAGAAGTGGATGTGTTGATCAATAACGCGGGCAAGTTATTGAACAAACCGTTTTCCGAAACCTCTGTAGAAGAGTTTAGGGAGGTTTATGAGGTCAATGTTTTTGGGGTAGCGGCGATTACAAGATTGGTAGCTCCGTTAATGGGTAAAAATGGACATGTAGTCACCTGTAGCTCTATGGGTGGTGTGCAGGGCAGTGTTAAGTTTCCAGGACTTTCGGCATATAGTTCCAGTAAGGGGGCTGTAATAACGCTTACAGAATTGCTTGCGGAGGAGTATAAAGAAACAGGGCCATCCTTTAATGTTCTGGCATTGGGGGCCGTACAGACAGAAATGCTGGAAGAAGCTTTTCCTGGATACCAGGCGCCCACGACCCCGGAGCAAATGGCACGTTATATCAAAGATTTTACATTAAACGGCAATCAGCTTTTTAACGGTAAATTAATTCAGGTTTCCAATTCGACACCATAGATTCATTTTAATAAAGTGGCCTTGTGTATAGTGTCCAATTTCGGAAACATTTTTATAAAATCGGATTTATTAGAGTACATTAGGTCAAGGGTGCCCATTGTTTTATCTCCGTAACCGGAATATAAGGCAGAAACAACATCCATTCCTTTGGTAACTTTTCCAAAAGTAGGGAAGCCTTTTACGTCATTGTAAAATATGGTGTCTAGGCGCTCATTGTCACTTAGGTTAATAAAAAGGTCGGTTGCCCTGGTTTCCGGACCGCTTCTTGCAAAACTTATCGTACCCTTTGTGTTGCCCTTTACAACTTTTTCATCGGGGACTTTCACACTTCCCCAATTGTTTATGCTTGTAGAGTCGCTACTGCCAAATTGAGCCACAAAACCTGGGTTTACTCTGTAAAAGAGTTGGTTGTCGAAGTATCGGTGTTTAACGAGTTGATAGAATCTATCCGCTGCTTTTGGTGAAAGCTTTCGGTCTACCTCTATTTCAAATACCCCTTTTGAGGTTTCGAATTGAACTTTGTAACGTAAAGGCGAAATTTCCTCTGTCCATTTTTTGTTGAACAATTTAGGAGAGCAACTAATGATCGCTACGAAAAAAAAGGTAAAAAAATACTTCTTCATATTAATGTATATGGTGTCAATAGTACTATAATCGTCCTTTAATAACAAATAGATAATATTTTTTCGGGTATTTTTGTGGTAATGGAAGAAGTTCTTCGAAAATATATACCGGAACGTGCCGTTTCGCCCAGTATGGATCTTATCAGAACAAATGAGGTTCATTTAAAAATAGTTAATGAAAGGGTTACCAGACATGGCGATTATAGAAGGCTGGCTGATGGAAAGCATCTGATAACCGTGAATGCTACCCTTAACAAGTATCGCTTTCTAATAACCTTGATTCATGAAATTGCCCACCTGGTAGCTTTTAAAAAGTATGGAAGACATATTAAGCCCCATGGAGCGGAGTGGAAGAGAACGTTTCAATATTTGATGCTTCCTTTTATACGGCCAGAAGTATTCCCATCGAAACTTTTGCCCCTTTTAGCGAAACATTTCAGGAATCCGAAGGCAAGCAGCAGTACCGATGCAATGTTGTCCGTAGCTTTACAACAGTTTGATGAACAACAAGAAAAGAAAACGTACGTTTTTGAATTACCCATTGGTAGTATTTTTAAAATGTATAACGGAAAGTTGTTTAAAAAAGGAAATAAAAGGGTAAAAAGGTATGAATGTATAGAGTTGAATACAGGAAAAATGTATCTTTTTCAACCCAATGCGGTGGTTGAACTTATAAAAAGTTGAAAAATGAATAAAAATTATTACGCAGTTTTAATGGCAGGTGGAGTTGGTTCTAGGTTTTGGCCGATTAGTACGTCCGAATACCCGAAACAATTTCACGATATGTTAGGAACGGGGGAGACACTTATTCAAAAAACCTTTCAACGGCTTAATAAGTTCATTCCCACAGAAAATATCTTGATTTTGACCAACGAGAGATATAATGATCTGGTCTTGGAGCAATTGCCAATGGTAAAACAAGAACAGGTAGTGTTGGAACCTGCAATGAGAAATACAGCTCCTTGTATTCTATATGCAGCTCTGAAAATCCAGAAAATGAACCCGAATGGGGTAATGATCGTAGCTCCCAGTGATCATTGGATCGAAGATGAGGAAGCTTTTTCGAAAGATGTTATCACATGTTTTGATAAATGTGAAAAGGAGGAAGTGCTGTGTACTTTGGGAATAAAACCAACGTTTCCGAATACGGGTTTTGGGTATATAGAATATGATAAGGCAGATACCGATGCGGTTAAAAAGGTGAACCAATTTAGGGAGAAACCCGACTATGAAACGGCAAAGGAGTTTTTGGTGCAGGGTAATTTTTTATGGAATGCAGGTATATTTATGTGGAGCGTAAAAACCATAGTAAATGCATTTAAGGAATTTCAACCTGCTCAATATCAAATTTTTATAAATGGATTAGCTTCCTTAAATTCGGAAGGGGAGAGAGGGTTTATAACTGAAAACTACCCAAAAGCCGAAAATATTTCTATAGATTATGCCATTTTAGAAAAATCGGAAGATATATATGTGCTGGCCGCTACCTTTGATTGGAACGATCTGGGTACATGGGGGTCGCTTTTTGATAAATTAAACAAAGACAGCACGGGTAATGCGGTAGTAAATGCACAGTTGTTGCCAGAAGACGCCACCGGTAATATGATAAGGACATCCAAAGATAAAATTGTTGTGGTCGATGGCTTAAAGGATTATATAATTGTAGACAAAGAAGATGTACTTTTAATATATCCGAAGACCAAAGAACAAGATATTAAAAAGGTATTGAACAAAGTCAAAGATAAATTTGGTAATAAGTACGCATAGGGTATGCAAGAAAAATTAGATCAAGATAATATTACACCTAACGAAAATCCTACTGGTAGTGGGGAAGAGGTGAAAAAGGACTTTTGGGGTCTGTTGGGAAGTATTAAAAAGTTTCTTTTAGAGTTATTGGACATAAGGGCCAATACCGACCAAGAGGCGACCAAAGAAGCGATAATCGCCGATATACCTTTTAAAGGCCATACATCGTGGATTCTTATATGTTCTATTTTTATAGCTTCTATTGGTTTAAATGCCAATTCAACAGCAGTTGTTATCGGCGCCATGTTAATTTCACCGTTGATGGGGCCTATTTTAGGGATAGGACTATCTATAGGTATCAATGATATAGATACCTTAAAAAGGTCGTTGAAAAACTTTGGGGTAATGGTGGTACTCAGTGTGCTGACGGCCTTTCTGTTTTTTAAGTTTTTCCCGCTTAGAGATGAGTCTTCTGAGCTATTGGCAAGAACCGCACCGGACATACGCGATGTTCTGATCGCATTTTTTGGTGGCTTGGCGCTTGTAATCGCCAGGGCAAAAAAAGGAACCATTGCCAGTGTTATTTTTGGGGTAGCCATTGCAACGGCGTTGATGCCTCCTTTATGTACCGTTGGGTTCGGTTTGGCAATCGGTAATTGGGACTATGCCAGTGGTGCCATGTATTTATTTACGATCAATACCATCTTCATTGCCTTGGCTACGTTTTTGGTGATTAAGTTATTGCGTTTTCCAATGGTACGTTATGTGAATTCGCAAAGACGAAGGTTGATCGCCAGGCTTGCCTCGGCGGTAGCCATAGCCGTGATGATTCCGGCAGGAATCACTTTTTGGGATGCTTTGCAAGAATCATTGTTTAAAAAACAGGCGAACGAGTTTATTGCAGAAAACATAATTCCCTATAAATTTTCAGGGCAAGGTAGGTTTTTAAAGGATTTTACGGATTTGGAATATAATCACGGTGAAAACTCGCTCATAGCAGTTGTTTTTATGGGGAGTGAAGCAATACCCGAAAATGTAATAGAAACATGGAGGGCCAAACTTGTGGAAGATCCAAGGCTTAAGAATACAGAGTTGCAAATTATACAAGGGGGACAGAATGATGAGGTCGATCAGCTGAAGTATGTAAACGAATTATACGAGTCTCAAAAAAATCAATTATCTAGCAAAGATGATAAAATTACCTTTTTAGAATCTGAACTGGCAAAGATGAAGGAAAGAACCAAATGGCAAATTCCTTTTAGCGAAATTAGTCGAGAGGCAAAAGCCAACTATGAAAATTTATCGCGTTTAGGGTATTCCTATTTGATTTCTACCGATTTTGAAAAAACGGATACGATACCTGTTTTTGAAATTACTTGGAAGAAACAGGCCAAGCGTTATCAAACGGAAAAGGATGCGAAAAAATTACAAGAGTGGTTAAAGCTTCGTCTTAATAATAAGAAAATTCAGGTAAAAGAGGTGATAGCGGATTAATTTCGCTCTTCAATATACATTTGGCGCACTTTTTTGAAAAGATCGGATGAATAGACAAAATTGGTAACGGCTTCGTTATCGGTTTTGAAAATTTCGTTTTTGGTGCCTTCCCATTCTTTAAGGCCATCTTTTAAGAAAAGGATTTTTTCGCCTATTTGCATCACAGAGTTCATGTCGTGGGTGTTGATGATCGTGGTAATATCGAATTCTTCTGTAATCTCTTTTATAAGGTTGTCTATAAGAATGGCGGTCTTTGGGTCTAAGCCAGAATTGGGTTCATCACAAAAAAGATATTTGGGGTTCATTACAATAGCTCTCGCAATGGCCACACGTTTTTGCATACCACCTGAAATTTCGGCAGGATATTTATGATGGGCGTCCACAAGGTTTACACGTTTTAATACGGTGTTTACCCGGTCTTCCATTTCTGATTTGGATTGGTTTGTGAACATTTCCAAAGGAAATTTAACATTTCCTTCCACGGTCATACTATCAAAGAGAGCACTGCCCTGAAACACCATTCCCATTTCTTGCCGTAACGCTCTTTTTTCTTTTTCCGTTAGGCTAGAATATGTTTTTCCATCATAGACAATAGATCCTTTTTCAGGAGAGAACAGTCCTAGAAGACATTTCAGGAAAACTGTTTTTCCAGAGCCACTTTGGCCTATTATCAAATTGGTTTTTCCGTTTTCAAAAGTGGTAGAAATCCCCTTAAGAATATGGGCGTCGCCAAAAGATTTGTGTATGTCGTTTACCTCGATCATTAGCCCAATAATAGTTGTGTTAGTAAATAGTTCAATATTATGATGACCACACTTGTCCATACGAACGATGTGGTACTGGCCTTACCGACCTCTAGGGCACCACCTTTCATGTAATAACCGTG
Organism: Maribacter sp. MMG018; assembly: GCF_018100785.1. Classification (GTDB taxonomy): domain Bacteria; phylum Bacteroidota; class Bacteroidia; order Flavobacteriales; family Flavobacteriaceae; genus Maribacter. Next base: position 57,330 of record NZ_JAGJEC010000005.1, read on the forward strand.
AAAAGAGGGTATAGTAGCTATGATGAAAGCAAAGATCAAGGTTTTTATAAAGGCATAGGCGATATGAAAAGGTACAAAGTCTGTTTGTAACCCGGATACAAAATCGGCACTTGTAAGAAACCCTCCAAATACACCTGCTATCCATCCCCCAAAAACACCCACATACATAGATATGGCTATGGCAAAAGGATAAAAGAGCATTGCTATTATTTTAGGAAAAACGAGGTAGTTCAAAGAGTTTACCCCCATCACTTCCAGGGCATCGATTTGCTCTGTTACCCGCATGGTACCGATGCTAGATGTAATATATGAACCTACTTTTCCCGCCATGATTATAGATACGAAAGTAGGGGCAAATTCGAGAATAACCGATTGTCTGGTTGCAAAACCGATGAGGCTTCTGGGAATAATAGGGTTGGTCAGGTTTAATGCTGTTTGTATGGCTACCACAGCACCAATAAAGAAAGAAATAAAAATGATGATGCCCAAAGACCCATAAACAAGTTCATCTATTTCCTTTAAAATCAGCGATTTCATTATGCGCCATTTCGTAGGTTTTTTGAAAACCTCACGGATCATAATTGCATAGCTGCCAATAGACGCTAAATAGTTCATGTATTAAAAATAGATTTCTTACGGTAAAAATAACAATAAACGATTTGATTTAACTTCTATTTAAACTATTAAGAGGTATTTTATTTACATTTACACTTCAAAATTTTAAGCATGAGTACGAATTTCAGATTACCGATTTTAGCAGTATTATTTACATTCTTTTCAATTATATCCGGATTTTCACAACGTAAGTCAAAAGCGGAAGATGATAAGGCTTTACAAGGGAGGCCGAAGCTTGTTGTTGGTATTATCGTGGATCAAATGCGTTTTGATTATTTGACCCGTTTTTACGACCAGTTCGATGATAAGGGAGGTTTTAAAAGAATGATGGAAAATGGGTTTAATTGTAAGAACAACCATTATAACTATGCTCCGACCAGTACGGCTCCTGGCCATGCATCGGTTTATACCGGTACTACGCCTGCAACACATGGGATCATAGGCAACAATTGGTACGATAAGGAGAATGATGTAGAGGTATATTGTGCCTCCGATGACGGTTATGAATCTGTAGGTACTACTTCTGACGCCGGTAAAATGTCTCCGAACCGTATGTTGGTAAGTACGATTACCGACCAATTGCGGTTGCATACCCAGATGCAGGGAAAAACGATTGGGATAGCTTTAAAGGATAGGGGGGCTATTTTACCTGCAGGGCACGCCGCAAACGCTGCATATTGGTTTCATGGTGCCGATGAAGGGAAATGGATAAGTAGTACATATTATATGGACGAGTTGCCACAATGGGTAAATGATTTTAATGCTTCTGGTGTTGCCGGATCTTATAAGAAAGCATGGACCACCTTAAAAGATATTAATAGTTATGTAGAAAGTGGTAGTGACAACAATGCGTTCGAAGGCTTGTTTGAAGGTGAAACTTCACCGACATTTCCTCATAATCCCCAAGAATTATTGAACAAGAACAAAGATTTCGATATTATAAAAAGTACACCTTTTGGTAATAGCCTAACGGCCGATTTTGCTATTGAAGCATTAAAGCAAGAAGAGTTGGGTAAAGATGATATTACCGATTTCTTGGCGGTTAGCTTCTCTAGTACAGATTATGTAGGACATAAATTTGGGGTCAATTCCAAAGAGGTAGAAGATACATACGTTAGGTTAGATAAAGATCTAGCAAGGTTGTTTGAAGCTTTGGACAAAAACGTGGGAGAAGGTGAGTATACCGTGTTTTTAACGGCCGATCATGCCGCTATTAATGTGCCGGCATACCTAGAGTCTGTTAAAATACCTGCGGGCTATGTAGATTATGATACTACTAATGAGAAGTTTGCGAATTTTTTAAAGTATAAGTACGGGACAAAGGATATAGTGAAGAATTTTTCTAACTATCAGATTTTTTTAGATCATAAGATTATAAAGAACCTGGACTTGGAGGTAAGGGAAGTACAAGAGGAAATAGCTAAAGAATTTTTGAGTTATGATTATGTGGCCAGGGTCTATACCGGTTATCAGATGTGGCAGAACAACTATACTTCGGGCATACCTTATATTCTGCAAAATGGGTACAATCAAAAACGCTCGGGCGATGTGCTATTGGTTTTAAAACCAGGAACCATAACTTATTCAAAAACAGGTTCTACGCATGGTTCTCCGCAGATTTATGATACGCATACTCCGTTATTGTTCTATGGCAAAGGCATAAAAAAGGGGAGTACTGTTGAACGTACCGAGATTCCTGATATAGCACCGACTATTTCATCTTTGTTGGGCATTGCTTTTCCGAATGGAACAACTGGTAAGCCCATTGTTAAGGTGTTAGAACAGTAAAATAGAATGAACGAACGCCCAATAGGTATTTTTGATTCTGGAGTAGGGGGCACTTCCATCTGGAAAGAGATTCAACATCTATTGCCAAAAGAAAACTGTATCTATCTTGCGGATAGCAAAAATGCACCGTACGGAGAAAAGACTGCAGATGAAATAATTGGGTTAAGTGTCAAGAACACAGAACTTCTTCTAGAGAATAATTGTAAGATAATAGTGGTAGCCTGCAATACGGCTACCACTAATGCGATTAATTATTTAAGAAGTGCCTATGATGTTCCTTTTGTTGGTATAGAACCGGCCATAAAACCGGCGGCCTTAAATTCAAAATCGAAAACAGTTGGTATTTTAGCAACCAAGGGGACATTGACCAGTGCCCTTTTTCACAGTACTGCACAAAACCATGCCGAAGGAATCGAAATTGTTGAACGCGAAGGCAAAGGATTGGTGGAATTGATCGAAAAAGGAGAATTGGATAGTGAAGCAACTGTTTCTTTGTTAAAACAATTTCTGGAACCTATGCTGGATAAGGGCATCGATTACCTTGTTTTGGGGTGCACCCATTACCCGTATTTGGTTCCGGTATTACAACGACTTCTGCCAGAAGGAGTTAAAATTATTGATTCTGGAGAAGCTGTGGCCAGGCAGACAAAAGCTGTTTTAGAAAAAGGGGGCTTGCTTAACAATATGGCACTAAAAGGAAAACACCGATTTTTTACCAATGCCGAACTGTCGGTACTACAGCGGTTTGTTGCAAATATCACAGACCATGTGCAGGTAGACTATCTAGATTTTTAATATAGTTCAAAACTTAGTTTTGGTTCTTTCTTTTGTAAGTTATATAGGTGAAATCGTATTTATGTTTATCATCTTTTGGGTGATATTCTTCATGAACGACTTCCCAAGTATCATGGTCAATTTCTGGAAAAAAAGTATCGGCGTCAAAAGATTCGTGTACTCTTGTGAGTTCAATGATATTTGAAAATTGCTCCCCTTGTTTATATATTTCACCACCTCCTATAATAAAAGCATCTTCATAAGAAATCATTTCCAAGGCATCTTCGAGTGAATGCACCACAAGGCAATTGTTCCAATCAACTTTATAGTTTTTGTCCCTGGTAACGATAATGTGGGTTCTATTGGGCAGGGGTTTGGGGAAACTTTCAAAGGTTTTTCTTCCCATAATAATTTTATGCCCGGTTGTTAAACGTTTAAAGCGTTTAAAATCATCTGGCAAGTGCCAAAGTAAATCATTGTCTTTTCCTAAAGCGTTGTTCTCCGCAGCTGCGGCTATCATGGTAATTGTATTCACAAAATCATTTTTTTCAATATTACAAAAAGTAGGCCAAAAGAAGATAACTATCTTTAGGCAAAACAGATGGTGTATGCTATATAGTTTAAGATATAGCAATGAAGACGAATTACTGGCCTGTTAAAGAATAAATAATGGATAAAATTAGAAAAGAGTTTCCCGTTTTAAGAAAAGGAGTCTATTTAAATACTGCCGTATATGGTCCTCTATATGACTCGTTGATAGATTGGCGGCAAGAACATGATCTCGATTTTTTATTGCACGGGAGCGAAATGCGCGAGAACACTCTAAAAGTAATAGCTGACACTAGAGCCAATGTTGGAGATTTCTTTAATTGTAAAAAAAATAATGTAGCACTGGTCAATAATTTTTCAATAGGCCTTAATACCCTGCTAGAAGGTATTGACGTTAGAAAAAAAGTATTGCTTTTTAATAATGACTATCCTTCGGTTAATTGGGCATTTGAAAATAGAAATTTCGATATTTCATATGTAAAAATGGGGGTAGAGGTGGAAGCTGATATCGAAGCGGCGATTAAGAAGGGTCATATTGATATTTTGGCTTTTAGTCTGGTTCAATGGCTAGATGGTTTTTTAATAGATTTGGATTTTATCAAACGTTTAAAACAATCTCATCCAGATTTATTGATTATAGCGGATGGTACTCAATTTTGTGGTGCCAAGACCTTTGATTTTGATAATTCTGGAATAGATGTACTTGGTGCAAGTGCCTATAAGTGGTTGCTTTCTGGTTATGGCAATGGATTTATGATGTTTTCGGATCGCATAATTGAAGAATGTTCGGTGAATACCATAGGTTTTAATGCGGCTAATGGCAACTTTGACAATAGGGACAATATACGTTTTGCCAAAAAGTTTGAACCGGGCCATTTGTCCAGTCTTAATTTTGGTAGTCTTAATTTTTCTTTACAGTATTTTCAAAATATTGGTATGGATAAGATTACAGAACATAATAAATTTTTGTCGCAAAGGGCAAAAGAGGAGTTTGCAGGTTTAGGTTTGCTGGATCAACATATTGTGGAAAGGGAAAAGCATAGCGGCATATTTAATATTAAGGTTGATGAGAGTGTTTTTCAGAGCTTATTTCAGAAAAACATTGTTTGTGCTCAAAGGGGGTCAGGTGTAAGACTGGGCTTTCATTTTTATAATAATGAAAGTGACCTGGATACGGTCGTAAAAATCTTAAAAACAGCAAAATAGAAATTATTTACTTCTGATAAAAGAAAGATGAAATTTTCATACCTCGGTTAAAAGAAGCTAAATTTTTATTAAAATGATAAAAATTGCATTAAGCGTTGACAATGAGTGTTTTAATGTGTTAGTTTTGTTTAGAATTTAAAAACTGAAGTCATGGCAATTGCAAAACAATATTTAAAAACAAAACCGGTGTGTAAAGTTACTTTTACAGTGCCTGCTAAAGATGCGAAGAAAGTTGCCGTAGTTGGTGACTTTAATAACTGGAGTCCTAAGGAAAGCAGTTTAAAAAAATTAAAGAACGGAACTTTTAAGGGAACCTTTAATTTGCCAAAAGAAGGTTCTTATGAGTTTAAATATATTGTAGATGGTGCCTATGTTAACGAGACGGAAGCAGACCGTTATCAATGGAACGATTATGCCGGTTCTGAGAACGCTGTGCTCGAATTATAGAATAATTTAAACCTTAGAATTGAAGAAGGGAGAAAACATGTTTTCTCCCTTCTTTATTTTATAGCTTTTGTAAAAAAGTAATGTTATACCGCAACCACACCTTTTATATGCGGATGCGGATCATAATCTAAAAGGGTAAAATCTTCAAACTTAAAGTCGAAAATATCCTTTATTTTATGGTTGATAACCATTTTTGGTAACGGTCTAGGTTCTCTACTTAGCTGTAGTTCTACTTGCTCCATATGATTGTTGTAGATATGGGCATCACCAAAAGTATGGATGAAATCACCAGGTTCATATCCACATACTTGAGCCATCATCATGGTGAAAAGTGCATAAGAAGCTATGTTAAACGGAACCCCTAAGAAGATATCTGCACTACGTTGGTATAATTGACAGGATAATTTCCCGTCGGCAACATAAAACTGAAAAAATGCATGGCATGGGGGCAAAGCCGCTTTGCCGTTGGCAACATTTTCAGAAAAAGATTTTGAGGTGTCCGGTAAAACACTAGGGTTCCATGCGGATACCAACATTCTTCTACTATTTGGGTTTGTTTTTAAGGAATGTACGATTTCTTTGATTTGGTCTATTTCATCACCGTTCCAATTTCGCCACTGGTGACCATAAACAGGACCTAGATCACCATTTTCGTCCGCCCACTCGTTCCATATACGAACACCATTTTCTTGTAGGTACTTAATATTGGTGTCTCCTTTCAAGAACCATAATAGTTCATGAACAATTGATTTTAGGTGTAGTTTTTTTGTGGTAACCAAGGGAAAACCTTTCTGAAGATCGAATCTCATTTGGTACCCGAAAACGCTTTTTGTTCCGGTTCCGGTTCGGTCCCCTTTTTGGTTTCCTTCCTTTAAAACATGTTTTAATAAATCGTGATATTGTTTCATTTTTCTTCTTCAGAGAGTAGTGGTGCTAAAGTAGAAAAAGAGTGGCTTAAATGTATCTTGGCCAACGCTATTTTATCAAAAGGTTATTAACCTAGGATCATACCTGCTATAGTAGCGGAAAGTAATGAGGCGAGAGAGCCTCCGAGTACTGCTTTCATTCCAAATTCTGAAAGTGTTTTTCGTTGACTTGGGGCGAGTGATCCAATTCCACCGATCTGAATACCTATAGATGCAAAGTTTGCAAAACCACATAACATATAAGTAGCCATAATAACCGACTTGTTGAACTTTAAATGTGGCAAAGTGCTAAGGTCTTTAAGTTCTGCCAATTGTACATAACCTACAAATTCGCTTGCTACCAATTTAATACCAAGTAGTTGTCCCATTAACATGACGTCCTCTTTTGCTACTCCTATCAACCACATTAAGGGTGCAAAGATGGTACCTAAAATAGCTTCCAAAGAAAACTTTTGATATGCCGTGTTTTCGGCAATCCAACTGTTTATATGGGTCAAATCACCTGTCCATTCCAAAATACCATTGACCATGGCGATTATAGCAACAAAAACCAAAAGCATGGCGCCAACGTTCACTGCTAGTCTTAAGCCTTCAGTAGTTCCATTTGATATGGCATCCAATACATTGGCTCCAATTTTTTCGGAAGATACATGAATATCACTATTTACTTCTTCAGTTTGTGGATATAACATTTTAGATATTACGATTGCTCCGGGTGCTGCCATGACCGATGCGGCCAGTAAGTGTTTGGCGAAGAGCAGTTGCAATGCTTCGTCTTCACCACCTAAAAATCCGATATAGGCAGCTAAAACTGCACCAGCAAGAGTAGCCATACCGCCAATCATGACTAATAGAATCTCTGATTTAGTCATTTTTTCTAGATATGCTTTTATCAATAAAGGAGCTTCGGTTTGCCCAAGAAATATATTTCCGGCAATAGAAAGACTCTCAGGTCCTGAAATACCCAAGGTTTTGGAAAGTGCCCAAGCAAGCCACTTTACCACTTTTTGTATCAATCCTAAATAGAACAATAAAGAAGTTAAGGCAGAGAAAAATATAATTGTTGGTAGTACTTGAAAAGCAAATATGTAGCCGAAAGTACCTGTGTCTACGACAAGACCTTCAAAAAGAAACTTACTGCCTGCACGGGTAAATTCAAGAATGCTGACGAAGACTTTTCCTATCTGCTCAAAAATCAGTTGTACAAACGGAACTTTTAATACCCCTATAGCTATTAATATCTGTAAAGAGAGGCCTACACCTACTGTTTTCCAGTTAATTGCCTTTCTGTTTGAGCTGAACAAGAAAGCCAGTAACAATAGTGTCAACATCCCTAATGCTCCTCTCCATAAACTATTGAAGGAAAAACCTTCACTCGGAACTGAGGTTGCAATTTCGCCAGTGGCAACATCATTTAAGATAGTGGTGTCAACGGTATTTGCAATAACCTCGGGAGAATCTGTAGATTGTGCGAATATTGCTAATGGAGCTATAATTAATAAGGCTGTTAGCCATTTATTGTTTTTCATGGGAGAGGGTTTATCCTTTAGTTTCTTTTGGATATTTCATCCCTTAATTTTGCTGCTTTTTCATAGTCTTCATTGTTGACCGCTTTCTTGAGCTCTTGTTCTAGTTCGTCGATGCTCAACTCGGTATAACCATCGCTGGCACCAGAATCTATTTCAACCGTTTCACCTTCTTGCAAGATTTCGTCCACGACTATACTTTCATCGTTTTCTTTCTTTTCGTTTTCGTCCTTGGTAGAGAATTTCAAGAAAATACCGGCCTTGTCCAAAATGGTCTTGTATGTAAAAATAGGAGCGTTAAAACGAAGCGCCAATGCAATGGCGTCACTGGTTCTTGCGTCTATAATTTCTTCAATGCCGTCTCGCTCGCAGATAATGCTCGAATAAAAAACACCGTCGACCAATTTATGTATAATGACCTGCTTTACGATAATATCGAAGCGGTCTGCAAAATTTTTGAACAAATCATGGGTCAGCGGTCTTGGGGGTTTAATTTCTTTCTCCAAGGCGATAGCAATAGATTGTGCCTCGAATGCACCGATGACAATAGGTAGTTTTCGGTCTCCCTCCACTTCATTTAAAATAAGGGCGTATGCGCCATTTTGTGTTTGGCTGTATGAAATCCCTTTAATTTTCAATCGTACTAGACTCATAAGTTTTTTTAACTAAAAAAAGGCTGTTCAAACACTTGGGGCACCAACTATTTGAACAGCCCTTAGTGGGGCACAAATTAACAAATTTTAGCTGTTTTGGGCTTTAAATTCCTTTAATTTTTCAATCAATTGTGGTACCACTTCAAAAGCATCGCCCACAATACCGTAGTCTGCAGCCTTAAAGAATGGGGCTTCGGGGTCGTTATTGATCACAACTTTTGTTTTCGATGCACTTACACCTGCAAGGTGCTGAATGGCTCCAGAGATACCAATGGCAATGTAAAGATTGCTCGCTACAGGTTTTCCGGTTTGTCCAACGTGCTCGCCGTGTGGTCGCCAACCTAAATCGGATACCGGTTTGGAGCAAGCGGTAGCGGCACCGAGTACATCTGCCAATTCTTCTATCATTCCCCAGTTTTCGGGACCTTTAAGCCCTCGTCCCGCAGAAACTACGATATCGGCATCTGCAATGGTTGCTTTTCCGACTACTTTGTCTATCTCTACTGATTTTGTCTCAAAGGCATCTTCTTTGATGTCTACCTTAAGGTCTTCTATAGAGATGTCCACTTTATTTTCGATTGTGCCGAAGGCATTGTTGGATACACCAATGATTTTCTGTTCTGTTTTTATTTCGGTATGCGCAAAACCTTTGTTGCTGAAAGCAGTTCTTTTTACAACAAAAGGTTGGGTGCTGTCTGGTGCGGCCACTACGTTGGGCACGTAACCGGCCTTAAGGTTTGCTGCCAAAATTGGAGCCATGAACTTGGCGTCTGTGCTAGAACTCAAAATTACCGTAGTGGCACTTTCTTTTTGAGCAGCGGTTACTACGACTTCTGCATAAGCTTTGGCGTTGAAAGTCTTTAAAGAGTCATCTTTTACATGCAAGACTTTTGAAATTCCATAGTTGCCTAGAATTTCGTTCTCTTCGGAGTTGATGGCGATTGCGGTGGCCGTAGTTCCAAGTTGTTTGGCGACTTCTGAGGCGTATGAAGCGACCTCAAAAGCGTTTTTCTTGAATTTTCCGTTTTCCGATTCTGTATATACTATTACTGACATTGTCTTTTAATTTTTTTGTTTTGAACCTTAGATTACTTTTGCTTCGTTATGAAGAAGGTCTACTAATTCATCTACGCTGTTTGCTAGTTTTACAGCTCCTTTTGGTGCTGGTTTGTCAAACTTAGCGTCTGTTGTCGCTTTAATACCGTCTACAGGTTCTACAACATTTAGGGCTTTTTTTCTGGCCATCATAATTCCGCGCATGTTAGGAATACGCAAATCACTTTCTTGTACCAGTCCTTTTTGTCCCCCGACTACTAAAGGTAGAGATGAGCTCAAAGTTTCTTTTCCGCCATCGATCTCTCTGATAGCGGTAACTTTTTTATCTTCGATTTCTAAGCCTATACAGGTATTGATAAAGTTCATTCCTGTTAAGGTCGCTAAAATGCCGGGTACCATGCCTCCGTTATAGTCGATAGACTCCCTGCCGCAGATTACGAGGTCATAACCGCCATCTTTTACAACTTTTGCCAGCTGTTCGGCAACGTAAAAACCATCGGTAGGTTCTGTGTTTATTCTGATTGCCTCATCGGCTCCAATAGCCAAGGCCTTTCTCATGGTCGGTTCAACACTGGCATCACCAACGGTTGCTACATGAACGGTAGCTCCTTGTTTTTCTTTGAACCACATGGCGCGGGTTAGTCCAAACTCATCATTTGGGTTTATTACAAATTGTACACCATTGGTGTCGAATTTGGTATCGCCGTCGGTAAAATTTATTTTGGAAGTGGTATCCGGTACGTTGCTTATACAAACTAATATTTTCATTTATGAAATGCTTTTAAAATGACAGGAACGAAGATAACCATTAAATTTGTAATTTACTATGCATGCATAGTAAATTTTATAACTTTTTTTGATTGTAGCAGCAGTTAATTTGACATATATTTTCCTATTTTTGCGTGCTTTCAATTGAAAAAAATAAAGACTAATATTCATACTATTATGAAAACACTACAATTTAGAGAAGCTATTGCGGAGGCCATGTCCGAAGAAATGCGTAGGGATGAGTCCGTTTATTTAATGGGTGAAGAAGTTGCGGAATACAATGGTGCTTACAAAGCTTCTAAAGGTATGTTGGACGAGTTTGGAGCCAAAAGGGTCATAGATACTCCGATATCTGAATTAGGGTTTGCTGGTGTTGCCGTAGGTTCCACAATGACTGGTAATAGGCCAATTGTAGAGTTCATGACTTTTAACTTTGCCTTGGTAGGTATAGATCAGATTATAAATAATGCAGCCAAAATCAGACAGATGTCCGGTGGCCAATTTCCGTGTCCTATTGTATTTAGGGGGCCGACCGCGTCAGCTGGTCAATTGGCGGCAACACACTCTCAGGCATTTGAAAGTTGGTATGCCAATTGTCCTGGTCTAAAGGTTATAGTGCCTTCGAACCCGGCAGATGCCAAAGGACTTTTAAAAGCGGCCATTCGTGATGACGATCCGGTTATTTTTATGGAGTCGGAGCAAATGTATGGTGATAAAGGGGAAGTTCCGGAAGGTGATTATACCATTCCTATTGGTGTTGCCGATATTCGTAGAGAAGGTAAAGATGTTACCATTGTTTCTTTTGGTAAGATTATAAAAGAAGCTGATAAAGCGGCCGATGAGCTGGAGAAAGAAGGAATCAGTTGTGAGATTATTGATCTGCGTACCATAAAGCCTATGGATTATGACGCTATTTTAAAATCGGTCAAAAAAACCAACCGTTTGGTGGTTTTAGAAGAGGCTTGGCCTTTTGGTAACGTTTCTACAGAAGTAACATACCATGTACAGGCACATGCGTTCGATTATTTGGATGCTCCTGTCGTTAAAATTAATACGGCGGACACTCCAGCGCCATACTCTCCTGTTTTATTGGAAGAGTGGTTGCCGAACTATAAAGATGTAATCAAAGCTGTTAAAAAAGTATTATATAAATTATAGTTTTATTTTGTAAAAGTATCTTAGCTTCTTCGACCCATGTTGAAGAAGCTTTTTTTTATTGGTACGTTATTTGTACCGTGGCTTCCATAGAGCAATATAATGTATATGAAAAACCCTTTCTTTTATTTTCTTTTGTTTTTGTTCGGTGTAATAAATGCACAGACAAAAGTAAGCGGTATTGTTATAGATGAAGGTGGAGAGCCCGTAGCATTTGCCAATGTGTTTTTTAAAAACTCTACAGAAGGTACCATCACAAACGATAATGGTAGGTTTTATATGGAGTCCGATGGTAACCATCAAGTGTTGGTGGTTTCTTTTATTGGCTACGAAAATCAAGAAATTGAACTTACTTCTTCCGTAACCTATGATATGGAAATTAAACTTCTAGAAGCTGCTCAACAGTTGAACGAGGTTGTTTTAATTTCAGGGAAGCAATCAAAAAAGAATAATCCGGCGGTAGATATCCTAAAAAAGATTTGGGCCAAAAAACGGGAGAACGGTATTCGAAAATTCGACCAATATGCTTTTGATAAGTATGAAAAGGTGGAGTTCGATTTAAATACCATTGATAGCGCCTTAATAAAGAAAAAGATTTTTAAGGGATTGGAATTTGTTTTTCAAGATTTGGATACCTCTAGGATAACCGGAAAGACATATCTTCCTATTTTTCTTAATGAAACCTTTTCTAAGGTATACGGCGATAATGTGTTAAAAGAAGAGAAAGAGGATGTTTTAGGTAACAAGAACTCGGGTTTCGAAAACAATCAGGCTATTATAGCTTTTGTTCAGGATCTGTACCAGAGCTATGATATATATGATAATTACCTAAAGTTTTTTGATAAGAGTTTTACAAGTCCGTTGTCAAGAACGGGGGTAGACACCTATAATTATGCTTTAAGAGACAGTGCTTTTATAGATAATAAATGGTGTTATAACATTGTGTACTATCCAAGAAGAAAGAACGAACTTACGTTTAAAGGTGATTTTTGGGTGAACGATTCTACGTGGGCCATAAAGAACATCAACTTGCAAGTGACGAAAAGTGCCAATATCAACTGGGTCAAGGAAATTTATATAGAACAAGATTTTGAGGTGGTCAATGATTCGTTGTTCTTGCTGAAAAGAGACTATATGTTAAGTGATTTCAGCTTTCAGAAAAAGGAAGAATCGCGGGGTGTGTACGGGAAAAGAACTACCGTTTACGACAACTATGTCTTTGATCAAAAAAGACCAAAAGAGTTTTATAGAAAAGAAATAAACCCATTGGATATAAACCTTATTGTAAAGGATGATGATTTTTGGGAAAAGAACAGGTTGGAGTCTTTGAACAAGGACGAGGCCGGTATCTATAAATTATTGGACACCTTAAAAACAGTCCCAAAATTCAAGTCGTACTATAATTTGGTAAGTGTTTTAGGGTCTGGATATGTGGAGGTCGATAAATGGAACCTTGATATTGGTAATATATATGATGTATTTGGATATAACGATGCCGAGGGGCCGCGGGTACGGCTTGGTGCACGAACCTATTTTGGACAGAACGATCTTTGGCGAATAGAGGGATATGCGGCCTATGGTTTTACCGATAAAAAGGTAAAACACGGAATTAGTGGTAAGATTTTATTGGATAAAAAAACAAGACTTATTGTTTCTGGGGGAAACAGAAGGGATATTGAGCAGTTAGGGGTAAGTCTTACGGCAACAAACGATGTCTTGGGAAGAAGTGTGGCGTCATCTTCCTTATTGACGGTTGGGGCCAATAATAGGTTAACGAACATAAACCTTAGCGCTTTGAATTTTGAAATGGAGCCGATTACCAATTTTAGGGTAGCTATCGGAGGAACTTTTAGAACATTAAATTCGGCCTTGCCCAATGATTTTAGTCTAGATTATGTTGATGCCGATTCGCCTACAGGGGTTTCGTCAGAAATAAGTCAATTCGATTTTAATACCCTTATCATTTATACCCCTGGCAAAAAAACGATTGGTTATGGGGTGGAAAGAAGAGATGTGAACGACACCTATAGTACGTTGTTATTGAATTATACCAAGGGGATCGATGGTATTATGGACAGTGATTTCGACTATAGCAAATTGCAGTTTTCATATAGTCGGCCATGGCAATTGGGAGGCTTTGGAAGGTTGTTGAGCACTGTTGAATTAGGTAAAACATTCGGAGAAGTGCCTTTGGGTTTATTGAGTGTGGTTCCGGGTAACCAAACTTTTTTCTCTAATTATGGTACTTTTCCAAACCTTGATTTTTATGAATTTGTTACAGATACTTATGCCGCCGTTCATTTAGAACATAATTTTAACGGAAGGCTCTTTTCTAGAATACCTTTCTTGCGAAAGATGAATTTAAGGGAGATAATAGGATTAAGGGGAGTATGGGGAGATTTGTCGGACGACAATATTGCTTTGAGTGCGCCTGCCACTATTAACACGCCTTTGAGAGCTCCTTCCGAAAAGATTTATTACGAGTATTCTTTTGGTGTGGGAAACATATTCAAGATTTTTCGGATAGATTTTAATTTTAGGGGCAACTATCTTGATAATCCAGATGCCAGACGCTTTGGGGTTACGGGTACTTTTGGTTTTAATTTCTAGATTTTTGTCAAAATCCTAATTTTTTATCTTGTTTCATTGCTGTTTTCTGATTCTTGAGACTCATTTTTTGGGGTATTGCCAATTATTTCCTTTTAATTTTAAAAAGCTTGGATTTGTTCGCTGAAAAGCCTTGTTTTTTTGGTCATCGCGCAATTCTTGCCTTGCATTTTTTGTACCTTCGCTGCTTTATATAAAACCGTAAAAATGGGAAAAAAAGCTGATATTACTTTTGATGTTTTAATAGAGATTCCAAAAGGAAGTAGAAATAAATATGAATACGACTTTACACTGCATAAAATACGTTTTGATCGTATGCTTTTTTCATCTATGATGTATCCTGGGGATTATGGTTTCATACCTGAAACTTTAGCATTGGACAAGGATCCGCTAGATGTTTTGGTAATGGGTGCAGAACCAACATACCCAATGGTGGTTATGGAAGTAAGGCCTATTGGAGTTTTTCATATGACCGATGAAAAAGGACCGGATGAGAAAATTATTTGTGTACCGGTTTCAGACCCTATTTGGAGTAACAATCATGATATAAGTGATTTAAATCCGCACCGCTTAAAGGAAATTGAGCATTTCTTTAAGGTATATAAAGATTTAGAGAAGAAGAAAGTTGATACCGGAGGTTGGGGAGATGCCCAAGAAGCGGTTAAAATATATCATGAATGCGTTGAGCGCTATAATAATAGTGATTATAAGAAGAAGCGAACTTTTACGATATAGTCAATAATTCCATAAATTATAACCACTCTTTTTAATAAAAAGGGTGGTTTTTTTATTATGTTCTATTTTACTACTTTAGTTACCGTTAAAAACCAATAAAACATAACTGATCAAATGGAATTAATCGTAAAATTTTTACCTGCCTTTGGCATACTCGGCCTATTGTACGTTTTTATTAAAAGCGGATGGGTATCCAAACAAGAAGTAGGTGACGCCAAAATGGCAAGAATAGCCAAGAATATTGCCGATGGCGCAATGTCTTTTTTGAAAGCTGAATATAAAATTTTGGCCATTTTTGTGGCTGCAGTTGCCATATTGCTATTTTTTAAAGGAAGTAATGAAACGGGCTCAAATGGCATGGTGGCCGTATCTTTCATAGTAGGGGCGATTTGTTCCGCTTTGGCAGGTTTCATAGGTATGAAAGTTGCTACAAAGGCCAATGTAAGAACTACGCAGGCTGCAAGAACCTCTTTGGGCAAGGCATTAGAAGTGGCCTTTGCAGGTGGAGCTGTTATGGGGCTTGGTGTTGTTGGTCTTGGAGTGTTGGGCCTAAGTACTTTATTTATGGTGTATAGCGGCCAAGGTTGGGCGTTAGGCGAGGTACTTAATGTATTGTCCGGTTTCTCTTTGGGGGCTTCGTCCATTGCACTTTTCGCACGTGTAGGAGGTGGTATTTATACAAAGGCTGCGGATGTTGGAGCCGATTTGGTAGGTAAGGTAGAGGCTGGTATTCCAGAAGACCACCCTTTAAATCCGGCTACTATTGCAGATAATGTAGGTGATAATGTAGGGGATGTGGCCGGTATGGGGGCCGACCTTTTTGAATCTTATGTAGGCTCTATAATAGGAACAATGGTACTAGGTGCAGCTTTTACCCAAATACCTGCATTTCAAGATTCTTTTGATGGTTTGGGAGCCGTATATCTTCCGTTGGTTTTGGCCGCGGTAGGGATAATAATGTCCATAATCGGTACCTTCTTTGTGAAGGTAAAGGATGGAGGTAACCCGCAGACGGCATTGAATATAGGTGAATTTGGTTCTGCCGGCTTAATGTTGGTGGCCTGTTATTTTATTATTACGAATATGTTGCCCGAGACTTGGGTTTTCGGGGGCGTAGAATATGGTTCTTTAGGAGTTTTTATTGCCGTACTTGCTGGTCTTATTGCCGGTCTTGCGGTCGGTAAGGTGACAGAGTATTATACAGGCACAGGAACAAAACCGGTAAATGCTATTGTACGTCAATCGGAAACAGGTGCCGCCACAAATATCATCGCTGGTTTAGGTGTAGGTATGATGTCTACTATGTTTCCTATAATATTAATTGCGGCGGCAATTTTGGTTTCGCATCATTTTGCTGGACTTTATGGTATTGCCATCGCAGCGGTAGGTATGTTGGCGAATACAGGTATACAATTGGCGGTAGATGCGTATGGGCCCATTTCTGATAATGCCGGTGGTATTGCGGAAATGGCAGAGTTGCCAAGTGAAGTTCGTGAACGTACAGATAAATTGGATGCGGTAGGTAATACTACGGCAGCTATCGGTAAAGGTTTTGCCATTGCTTCTGCTGCTTTAACGGCATTGGCCTTGTTCGCGGCCTTTATGCAAACGGCCAATGTGTTGGCGATCGATGTTTCTAAACCTACCGTTATGGCCGGTTTGTTGATAGGAGGTATGCTTCCGTTCGTGTTCTCAGCTTTATCAATGAATGCCGTAGGTCGTGCGGCAATGGCAATGATCGAGGAAGTGCGTAGGCAGTTCAGGGATATTCCAAAATTAAAAGCTGCCCTAGAGGTAATGAGAGCGGTAGATTCCGATATGTCAAAGGCTACTGCCGAACAACGAAAGATTTTTGATGAGGCCGATGGTGTAGCGGAATATGATAAATGTGTCGCGATATCTACACAAGCTTCCATAAAAGAAATGGTATTGCCAGGGCTGTTGGCGATTGCGGTGCCGGTGGCTGTTGGTTTTATTGGAGGTGCCGAAATGCTGGGAGGTCTATTGGCAGGCGTTACCACTTGTGGGGTCTTAATGGCTATCTTTCAATCTAATGCGGGTGGTGCCTGGGACAATGCAAAGAAGACCATTGAGAGCGATGGCCGTAAAGGTTCCGATGCCCACAAGGCAGCTGTAGTCGGTGATACCGTAGGTGATCCGTTTAAAGATACTTCTGGTCCTTCTTTAAATATTTTACTAAAATTAATGTCGGTAGTGGCATTGGTGATAGCCCCAAGTATTGCTCTTAGCGGAGATACCATGACCGCTTATAATGAGGAAAAATTGGCAACGGAAGTCGTTTTGAATCAGGTAGAAAAACAAGTGGAAGTTAAAATGGAAAAGGATGATGAGGGACTTACTAAAGCTACTGTTGTAACTACAATAACCGATAATGGCGAAAAAACCGTTTCAGAACAGGTGTTCAAGGGCACCGAAGAAGAGGTAAAGACAAAGATCGATGCGTTTAATGCTTCTTCAGAAGATGTAAGGGATGAGATAGAAAAAGTGGAAGAGGAAATAAAGAAAATAGAGGAAGAAATCAGATAAGCGCTTCTTTGAGCGATAATAAAAGCCCTTCATTAAAAGTGAAGGGCTTTTTTTTACTGTAATTTAAAGTTGATAGGTATGCTAAAAGGTACTTTTACGGCGGTTCCACGTTGCTTTCCGGGTGTCATTTTAGGTAGTTTCGACAAAATACGAACCGCCTCGTCCTCCAATACTTTATGTGGACCTCTTTTTTTGATCAGGCCGATGCTTCCGTCTTTTTGAATGATAAACTGAGTGTTTACCCTGCCCTGTATTCCCATTTCTTGCGCTAATTCTGGATATCTAAAATGTTTCTGGATATGTTTTTGCATCATTTTATTAAAGCAAGCTCTTTTATCTTTTTCTTTTTCACAACCGGGAAAAACAGGAACCTCTTCAATGGTTACCCAGTTGACATCCACTGTTTCCTCGATTTCCTCCACTTCAATATCCTTTGCTTCCAGAACTTCGGTTTCGGTGTCGGCTTCCGTAGATAATATTTCGGTCTCATCGATTTCTACATCGTTCTCTTCTACTTTGATTTCTGGAGGTATCACCTGTTTAATTTTGGGTTTTTCTACCTTAAAATTCTCGGGGATTATTTCTTCTATTGCGTCGTCGGGTCTGCTCATGGCTATTCCCGGGTCATATGGTTTTTCATAGGTTTTCCATTCTAGGGCTATAAAAGAAACACATAATACGAGTGTTAGGCCGAATACAAAATATAGGCTACTTTTTTTGGTAAGGTCTTTTTTAGGGTTCTTTTTTGGTTTCATCTTTTAAAGTTTTTTGGCTCTGTATATTAAGCCGTGTGAGACATCTATTTTTTATTTACTTAAAGCTAGATGTTATGTACGGTGTTTAAAATGGGCAATGAGCCAAACTGTGTCTTGGGTGAGTAAAAGGGGTCTTTTGTCTTTTTGTTGGTCAATTTTTCTTTCATAAATTAAATTTGAACGTATTTTTGAGACTATGGGTTTTCTTAAAAGGGATAAATTACAGATAATCGCCTTTCATGGTTATGGTACTGAAAAGAGATTTTATGCCCGTGGAAGGGCCTTAGAGGATGAAGATATTGACTTGGGGCAAAAAGGGGCCATTAACCTTCTTCTGAATACATGGAAAAGATTTGAGACCGATGAAATTAGAAATACCCCGATACGAATAGTTTTTGCCAATAACAAGGTCGTGCATGGTATGACCGACGATGAGGGTTATTTTTTGATCAATGAAACATTAGATGGTTTGTCTGCCTATGCAAATAGCGAGGGTTGGGTGAATTTTGATATTTCTTTTACTGATACAGACCTAAAGCGCGAAATCTTAAACCAGAATCGATTTCCGGGAGAAATGCTAATTCCTAGTAAAACTGCACGTTTTGGTGTAATCAGTGATATAGATGATACCATTTTGCATACGGGTGTTGTTTCTTCGTTAAAATGGAAGGTAATCATCAATACTATTTTTAAAAGGGCCATTAATCGAAAACCTTTGGAAGGGGCGGCAGATTTTTACCACCAGTTGCACAAGGGGAAAACCGGAGATGAAGTAAACCCTATTTTTTATGTAAGTCATAGCCCTTGGAATCTGTATCGTTACTTAGAATTGTTTTTAACGGCAAATAACTTCCCTAAAGGACCTATTTTGTTACGTAGTATGTCGAGTTTTACACGTAGGCACAAAAGGGATGACAAACCTCAAAAGCAAAAAGAGATAACGAACATTCTAAACACCTACCCAAACCTTTCGTTTATATTGATTGGTGATAGTGGGGAACGTGACGCGGATATTTATATAGAAATATCAAAATTGTTTCCCAATAGGGTAAAAGCTATTTATTTAAGAAGTGTTTCCCATAAAAAAAGAATGGCCCGAGTGTCAAAGCTGTTCTCTGATTTTAAGCACATTCCATTTTTGATCGTAGATAAAACTTCGGAAGCCATAGCCCATGCGAAAGAACATGGCTTTATTGAATAATCGTGTTTTAAAACAATCCGTTGATTTCGGCGTCGATTTTATTTAGTACACTGCCAAGGTCTTCCGGGTTGTCCACAAAGTCCAGTTCGTCCACATCTATTATTAAAAGATTGCCTTTTTCGTACCCATGGACCCATGCTTCATAACGTTCGTTCAGCCTGCTGAGGTAGTCAATGGATATTGTGTTTTCGTAATCTCTTCCACGTTTGTGTATTTGCTTTACCAAATTGGGGATAGAGCTTCTTAAATAGATTAACAACTCGGGAGGCTCTACCAAGCTTTCCATAAGCTCGAAAAGACTAGTGTAATTTTGAAAATCACGGTTGGTCATTAACCCCATGGCATGTAGGTTGGGGGCAAATATATGGGCGTCCTCATAAATGGTACGATCCTGTATGACATCTTTTCCAGATTCCCTGATCTCCAATATTTGACGATAACGGCTATTTAAAAAATAAATCTGAAGGTTAAAGCTCCAGCGTTCCATTTGTGTGTAGAAATCGTCTAAGTACGGATTGTCTACAACGTCCTCAAAATGAGCTTCCCACTTGTAGTGTTTTGCTAATAATCGTGTTAATGTGGTTTTACCAGCTCCAATATTTCCAGCTACAGCAATATGCATTTTTAGTATTCTTTAATGGTTAGGAGACTAAAAAGTTCAAAGTCGAATATACAAAGTATATTAAGTTATAAGAAAAAATAGTCGTTGAAATTAATAGCTTCTTCTTAATCTTGTCAAAATGGAAATAACGATGATTTTTGATTGTAATTGTGTTGTAAAAAAATGTTAAAAAATGATTTTTTGGTTTTTAGGTTAAACCATGGGCAATAAATTACATCTTATCAAATAAATAAAGTTATAATCCATGAATAATTTCCACTCTTTTTTACTAGTGCTGTTTCTAGGTACGGCCACTCTTATGTCACAAGATTTTCAGGGAAAAGCAATCTACCAGAGCAAAACTCAGGTAAATATGGATTTTGGTAATAGGCAAATACCTGAAAATCGTAAAAAGGAGATGATGGAACGAATGAAAAAAGCGAATGAAAAGACCTATGAGCTTATTTTTAATCAGACAGAATCTATTTATGAGGAACAAGAGCAACTAGAGCAGCCTGGGGGAAGAGGTGGTGGTCGTGGTCCCCGTTTCGGAGCTTTTTCTAGTTCGGGAGGTGATTTGTATAAGAATATTAAGGAGGAAAAATACTTGGTGAAGAACGATTTGTTCGGAAAAATTTTCTTGGTAGAGGATTCGTTGGAGAAGCTTGATTGGAAATTGGAAAGCGAAACAAGACAAATTGGAAACTATACCGCTTTTAAGGCCACTGCGGTAAAGACGATCAAGCGACCTAATATGAGGGCTATTTTCCGTGGGCCGCGGGGTAATAGGGAAGAAGGTGATAAAGACGGAGCCGAAGAAAACAAGGAAGAAGAATTTATAATTAAAGAGGTGGAGGTCGTTGCATGGTACACACCCGAAATACCGGTGAACCAAGGTCCGGGTTCTTATTGGGGGCTTCCGGGGCTTATTTTGGCGGTAAGTGACGATATAACTACCATTGTCTGTTCTCAAATTACATTGAATCCTGCTGAAAAAGTAGAGATAAAGGCACCTAGTAAGGGCAAAAAGGTAACCCAAGAGGAGTACGATACCATTGCGCAAGAGAAAACAAAGGAGATGCGCGAAAATTTCAGAAATAGGGGCGGTGGACGTGGAAATGGCCGTTTTTAATAATTCCCTTGATTTTTTATAATCCCTTTTTTTACTTCTAATAAATTGATAATGAAGAATGTATCGTTGTTTGTCTTGTTCTTAATGTTGGTGTTTTCAGGTAAGGCGCAAGAAATTTCATTGACCGGAACGGTTAAAGATAGTACGGGTGTGGGCATAGATATGGCCAATGTAATTGCGATAAACACCGAAACAAATGGCTTGGAATCGTATGGGATCACCAACCATGCCGGCTTGTATAAACTAAAGCTTAAATCAGCAAATCAATATACCGTAAAAATAAGTTACCTAGGCTTTAAGACAGAGTCTTTTACTTTTACCGCTACTGATGTTGATGCCGTCAAAGATGTAGTTATGTATGAACAGGCGGCTGAATTGGACGGGGTTGAGGTTACCTATGAAATGCCGGTTTCCGTGAAGGGAGATACTATTGTGTATGATACGGATTCGTTTGTTTCCGGAACCGAAAAAAAATTGAAGGATGTACTGGAAAACCTCCCGGGAATAGAGATAGACGATGATGGGCAAATAGAGGTAGAGGGTAAAACCGTGTCTAAGGTAATGGTCGAAGGAAAAGATTTTTTCGATGGTGATTCAAAATTGGCCGTTGAGAATATTCCCGCCAACGCTTTAAGCCAAGTTGAAGTGTTGAGGAATTACAATGAGGTGTCTCAGATGAAGGGACTTACCAATGACGACGATAACGTGGCCCTTAATATTAAATTGAAACAGGGTAAAAAGAACTTTTGGTTTGGGGAGTTGACCGCAGGTTACGGTCCGGATAATAGGTATTTGGCACACCCTAAACTATTTTATTATAGTCCTAAATATAGTATCAATATTATTACTGATTTAAATAATATCGGTGAAGTGCCTTTTACCCGAAACGATTATCGGAATTTTACCGGAGGCTTTAGAAACATAAGTTCTAGGGGAGGTAGTTCGATTTCAACAGGGACAGATGCATTGGGTCTCTCTGCGACACAGAACAATAGGGCTAATGATATTGATACGAAATTTGCAGCTGCTAACTTCAGTTATTCCCCAACAGAGAGTTTGGATTTAAGTGGTTTTGGTATTTATTCGTACACCGGAACATTAATGAAGACGGATAGGAATACAACTTATATTGCGAGTGATGATGTTGAAATGGCTACAACGGATACCGACCAGACCGTACATTTAGGGTTGGCCAAGTTAAGTGCAAGGTATAAGCCCGATGAAGATTTTCAGTTAGATTATGACGTGCTTTTAAAACAATCCGATGATACCGAAGAAGTGAACGTGTTGTCGGTTTCCTCTATTAGCGATGAAATATCGGAGGTAAAAAAACAAAAGCCCTTGGCTTTAAATCAAAACCTTAATGTTTACTATACCTTAAACGATAAAAATATTTTTGCGATAGAGGCGCAGCATCTGTATCAAGACGAAGATCCGTTTTATGAGGCTATTAGAGATGAATTCGCTTTTGTGGATGTTTTTCCTGTAGACGAGGGGCAAGATGTTTACAATTTAAATCAGGCCAAAAATGTGATAACGAATAAAATTGACGCAAAGGTCGATTATTATAGGGTGTTGGGTGCAAAAAGTAATTTGAACCTTACTTTGGGGACAACACAAAGTCACCAGAACTTTAACACGGCCATATTTCAGATATTGGATAATGAGGAAACCCTAGATATGAATGGCGAAGAATTTGGAAATGATGTTAGGTTTAACGTTTCTGATCTCTATATGGGGCTGCATTATAAGGTCATCTCCGGAATTTTTACTTTTAACCCAGGGGTTACATTGCATCAATACAATGTTAAAAATGAACAACTGGGCACTGTTGTAGAAGACAACCTTACATCGTTGTTGCCAGATGTATATATAAATGCCCAACTTAAGAAATCGGAAAATCTTCGGTTCAATTATCAGATTACACGTTCTTTTACCGATGTCAGCAATTTTGCACAGGGGTATGTCCTTAACGGTTATAATTCGCTCTACAGTGGTAATAGAGATTTGGAAAGTTCGCTCAACCACAACCTATCGTTGAATTTCTTTAGTTTCAATATGTTCAATTTCACCAATATTTTTGCGAACATAGCATATACCAAACGTATAGATGCGTTAAAAAGTAGTGCCAATATTGTTGGTATTAATAGGGTAAGTAGTACTATCAATTCTAACTTTGAAGACGAATCGTTAACGGCCAGTGGAAGGTATGAACGTACTTTTGGTAAGATAAAGGGATCGGTAAGGGCCAATGTGGGTTGGTCTACGACCAATAACCTTGTAGATAATGCACAAAGCACTTCTAACTCTTTTACGCAAAATTATACAGGGGCCCTATCTACAAACTTTAAAAACGCACCTAATCTAGAGCTTGGTTACAGGTATACGGTAAATAATTATGAAAATGGAGATGTGAAATCTATTTTCTATACAAGCAGACCTTATGCCCGGTTCGATGTAAGCTTTCTTAAGAATTTTATATTTACTCTTGATTACGATTATTATAATTATACGAATGATGCGGACACCATTTCCAATTCGTATAGTTTTATGGAATCTAACCTTACCTATCAGAAAAAAGGTAGCCGTTGGGAGTATGGTATAAAAGGCACAAATTTATTGAACACAACAACATTGAACCTAGACAGTACCAATGAGTTGTATTTTAGTACGCAAGCATATTATGTGCAACCACGTTACCTTCTTTTCTCCATAAAATATGATATATAAAGGTTTTTGGGGCCTAAGGAGTAAATTGAATTTATTAAATGGGAAATAATTAAAGCGATATTGGCATATTGAACTAAACATTTTTTATACTTTTGCACTCTATTTATAATTAAGAGGAAGGATTTGACTGATTGCAACCTCGTTAAAAATGCTAAAGCAGTTTGTTTCGAAATTAGTTCGATAGCTCTTCAAGAGACAGCAATTACTTCTTTAGCTTCTTTCGTTCAAATCTTTTTGAAAACATAAAAAATGTTATGGCGTATTTATTTACCTCAGAGTCTGTGAGTGAAGGTCACCCAGACAAAGTTGCCGACCAGATTAGTGATGCTCTTTTGGATCATTTTTTGGCATTCGACCCAGAAAGTAAAGTGGCATGTGAGACATTGGTGACTACAGGGCAGGTAGTTTTGGCCGGTGAGGTCAAGAGCAATACCTATTTGGATGTGCAGAACATTGCTAGGGATGTAATCAATAAAATAGGTTATACGAAAGGAGAATATCAATTCAGTGGAGATTCTTGTGGCGTTATTTCTTTGATACATGAACAGTCACAAGACATAAATCAAGGCGTTGATAGGGGAGAGAAAGAAGAACAGGGTGCCGGTGATCAAGGTATGATGTTCGGTTATGCTACCAAAGAAACCGAGAACTATATGCCATTGGCATTGGACATTAGCCATAAGATACTACATACCTTGGCAGAATTGAGAAGGGAAGGTAAAGAAATAAATTACCTTAGGCCAGATGCAAAAGCTCAGGTAACCATAGAGTATTCCGATGAAAACGTACCTCAGCGCATAGACACTATTGTTATTTCTACCCAGCATGATGCTTTTGAAGCGGATGATGATAAAATGTTGGCTAAAATTAAGTCCGATATTGTTTCTATATTAATACCACGGGTAAAGGCACAGTTGCCAGAAAGTATACAGCAGTTGTTCGATGATCAGATTACCTATCATATCAATCCGACAGGAAAATTTGTTATCGGAGGACCACATGGAGATACCGGATTAACAGGTAGAAAAATTATTGTGGACACCTATGGGGGCAAAGGCGCCCATGGTGGTGGTGCTTTTAGTGGTAAAGACCCTAGTAAGGTAGACCGTAGTGCTGCTTATGCTGCTAGACATATTGCCAAGAATTTAGTAGCCGCAGGTGTTTCTGACGAGATTTTGGTACAAGTAAGTTATGCCATCGGTGTAGTGGAGCCTACATCTATTTTTGTAGATACGTATGGCACCTCTAATGTAGCTTTAACAGATGGTGAAATCGCGATAAGGGTCAAACAACTTTTTGATATGAGACCTTTTGCGGTCGAAGAGCGCTTAAAACTTCGAAACCCTATCTATCTGGAAACCGCCGCTTATGGCCATATGGGTAAAGAACCTAAGACGGTGACCAAAATTTTTGAATCACCCTACAATGGTAGAGTAGAAAAAGAGGTTGAGCTTTTTACATGGGAAAAGCTGGATATGGTAGACGACGTAAAAGCTGTTTTTAATATATAAACTTGTTTTAAAGGGGCTTGGGCTTAGGTTGTGGACCCAAACCTATATTAGGAAAATGGCTTTAGTGCCACTTTCAAAGACGTACTTCATATTTTATATAAAAAAGGACCAAAAAATGGTCCTTTTTTGTTTTATAGGGTGTCAAACTTTAGTAGATTTAAGTCCTTAAAAATTAATGTCATGTCAAAGTTTACGCTAAGGTATCTACTTGCTATTGTTCTTTTTGTTTCAATTTTTGCTTCTTGTAAGAAAACTGCCGATACAGAGCAGGCAGAGGTCTCAGATACCTATGTGTCCGATAATTATACAAAGAAGGAGGTTGATATTGAAATGCGTGACGGTGTTAAATTGCACACCACCATATACTCCCCAAAAGATACTTCGAAAGAATATCCTATTATTATGCAACGTACGCCCTATAGTTCAAGACCATATGGTGAAGGTAATTTCAAGGAAAAGATAGCGCCTAACATTCATATGATGAAAGAAGGGTATATAGTAGTGTATCAAGATGTGCGAGGAAGATGGCTAAGTGAAGGGCATTACGAGAATATGCGTGCCTATATTCCAAATAAAACTTCAGAAAAGGATGTTGATGAAAGTTCCGATACCTATGATACCATTGAGTGGTTGGTAAATAATGTAGAAAACAATAATGGTAATGTGGGTATTTGGGGTATTTCGTATCCCGGATTTTATTCTACCTACGCTACGGTAGATGCCCACCCGGCATTAAAGGCGGCTTCGCCACAGGCGAGTATCGGCGATTTCTTTTTTGACGATTTTCATCATAACGGTGCTTACCTGTTGAGTTATTTTAGGGCAACCTCTCTGTTTGGAACTCCACGCCCTAATGGTGATCAGCCCATAGATACGGCATGGTATACATTACCGGATCTAAAGACAGAGGATCAGTATCAATTTTTCTTGGATGCTGGACCTTTAAAAAATTTAGATTCCTATTTTGAGTATGAAACGGGAGATACCCCAAGAATGGCGGTTGATGGTAAGACCGATGACTTTTTTTGGAACGAGCTTAAAGAACATCCCAATTATGATGAATTGTGGCAAAGTAGAGGGTTGATCCAGCACCTTAAAAATGTAAAAAGCCATGTGGCCACTATGGTAGTGGGCGGTGAGTTCGATGCCGAAGATTTGTACGGTCCATTGGAAACCTATAAAAACATAGAGAAATATAACAAGGATAATTACAATACTTTGGTATTTGGGCCATGGGATCACGGTGCATGGGCAAGAAGAAGGGGAAAAAATGTTGTTGGCAACTATTATTTCGGAGAGGGAATTTCAGAATTTTTTCAAGAAGAAATAGAAACAAAATTCTTTCGTCATTTTTTAAAGGGTAGCGGTGATAAAAATAGTGGACTGCCCGAAGCATATGTTTTTGATTCTGGTAGAAAAGAATGGAAACAGTACGATTCTTGGCCGCCTAAAGGTGTGGTAAAACAAGAAATGTTCTTATCCGAAAATCAAGAATTAACGAATGAAAAGAAGGGTGAGGCTGAAATAAAATTTATAAGTGATGTTAAAAAACCGGTGCCGTATTCCGAGGATATAAAGTCGGTATTTACGCCAAGAAAATATATGACAGATGATCAGCGCTTTGCTGCCAGGCGTTCCGATGTATTGGTATTTGAAACTGATGTTCTTGAGGAGGATTTGACCCTCGCGGGTGATATTATGGCCAAGTTAAAGGTGGCGACAACCGGTACGGCCTCCGATTGGATCGTTAAAATAATAGATGTGCACCCCGCCTCTGAAGAAACACATGAAGATATGCAAGACCATTTAAAAATGAGCAACTATCATTTAATGGTGCGTAGTGAGGTGTTAAGGGGCAGGTTTAGGAATAGTTTTTCTGACCCAGAACCTTTTGTGCCCAACGAAAAGACCGATGTAAATATTAAACTGCAAGATGTTTTTCATACCATTAAAAAAGGGCACAAGCTACAAGTGCAGGTACAGAGTACATGGTTTCCGTTAATAGATTTAAATCCACAGACGTATGTGGACAATATTTTTAAAGCTGAAAAAGAAGACTTTAAGACTCAGACGCACACGGTATTTACAGATTCCAGTATAGAATTTTCTGTATTGAAATAAATTTTGGCAAGAAAGTATAGAGGAATAAGGTTGCTTTTTTTAGGGCATATACATAATACATTGGTGTTGCCGATTCGTTTTGTTCATTTTTCTAACACTTCCCACTGCTTTCATTATTTTTTGTGAATCATTAGGTTTTTAAAACTTTCAGACCTTATATTTGCACCAATAAGTTCAAACGCATATTGAATAGTTATCAAGAAAGGTGGAGGGATTGGACCCTTTGAAGCCTTAGCAACCCTTTGTTCCATACAAAGAAGGTGCTACATTCTACCCCTAGGGGAAGGATAACAGTCATCGAATTTTCTTCGATTTCGCTTTCTTATAACTTTTTGATTTTACCATGCCGATTAGTCGGTTGGCTTGGGTTTGGGTTTTTTTATCATTAAACATGTCTGGAGGATATCCGAAGGACTTAACTATTAAAAAAACAAAATCATGAGTAATCAAAAATTAGCAACAAACGCTTTACATGCAGGGCATGACACTACACAGGCCGGAGGAACAAGGGCAGTGCCTATTTACCAAACATCGTCCTATGTGTTCAATAACACAGATCATGCCGCCAACCTATTTTCTTTGGCGGAGTTAGGTTTTATCTACACCCGTTTAAACAACCCTACCAATCAGATATTACAAGATAGATTGGCTGCTGTAGAAGGCGGAGTGGGGGCCGTGGTATTTGCTTCGGGTACAGCTGCAATTTCTACGGGTTTGCTGACACTATTAAAATCTGGAGATCATATTGTGGCTTCCAGTAGTTTGTACGGCGGTACTTTTAATCTTTTGAATGTTACCCTTCCAAGATTGGGAATAACTACAACTTTTGTTGATGCTTCTGATCCTGCCAATTTTAAGAAAGCGGTACAGGAAAATACCAGGGCTTTTTTCGTGGAATCTTTGGGGAATCCAAAATTGGACGTACTTGACCTGAAAGGAATATCTAAAGAGGCGAAAGCGGCACAGGTTCCCTTTATCGTAGACAATACGGTAGCTACACCTGCATTGCTGAATCCTATAGAACATGGCGCCAATATTGTTATTCATTCACTGACCAAATATATCGGTGGTCAGGGAACTTCTTTGGGTGGGGCGATCATAGATGCCGGTACCTTTGATTGGACGAACGGAAAATTCCCTGAATTCACAGAACCTTCTGCCGGATACCATGGTTTGGTATATAGCGAAGCATTAGGGGCGGCCGCCTACACCTTTAAATTAATATTGGAAGGACTTCGTGATTTTGGAGGGGCCTTGAGTCCGTTCAATGCTTTTCAAATCTTACAAGGGTTGGAGACCTTGCCCGTAAGAATCAAACAACATAGTACCAATGCCCTTGAGCTTGCCGAATGGTTAGAGGGGAGAGAAGAGGTTGCTTGGGTAAACTACCCAGGGTTAAAAAGTAGTGAATATAACGAGCTGGCTAATGAATACTTGCCCAAAGGACAAAGTGGATTGGTTACCTTTGGTGTAAAAGGAGGTTTTGAAGCGGCCAAACAGTTCACCGATGCTACTAAAATATTTTCTTTATTGGCGAATATTGGTGATACCAAATCTTTAATTATACATCCTGCAAGTACCACGCATCAACAGTTAAATGAAGAACAGCAAGAAAGTGCTGGGGTAAGCCAAGACTTAATAAGGTTGTCTGTGGGTCTAGAGGATATCGAAGATCTAAAAGCGGACCTAGAACAGGCCTTTGCCGCCATTGATAAGTCGATATTGGCATAAGAAGAATAAATAATTACATAAAAATAAATTAGTGGCTTGCCATTGGTAAGGTCATAGTTAATATTGGCATCTTATGCTACATCACCTTAAAATAGAAAATTTTGCCACTCTTTCTGGAGTAACACAAGATATAGAACTCTCCTATCAATTATTTGGGGCTCCATTGCATACGGCACCCATTATTTTGGTAAATCATGCTTTGACCGGAAACTCTAACGTTACTGGTGAAGGTGGTTGGTGGTCGGCCCTTATTGGAGATGAAAAGTGCATTGATACGAAGAAGTATACAGTGCTGTGCTTTAATATTCCGGGCAATGGTTATGATACGTTCGTAATTGAAAATTATAAAGATTTTGTTGCCGGTGATATGGCCCGTATTTTTCTTTTGGGCTTAGAGCAATTAAAGATAAAAAAGCTTTTTGCGATTATAGGTGGGTCTTTGGGCGGTGGTATTGCATGGGAAATGGCGGCATTAGATCCTAATTTAACAGAGCACTTGGTGCCAGTGGCATCTGATTGGAAATCTACTGATTGGCTTATCGCCAATTGCCAGATCCAAGAGCAGTTTTTGGTAAATTCCAAACAACCGGTTCATGATGCACGTATGCATGCCATGCTATGCTATCGTACCCCAGAATCTTTTAAAGAGCGTTTTAAAAGAAGTACCAACGAAGAGCTTCAGGTGTTCAATGTAGAAAGTTGGTTAATGCACCATGGGGAAAAATTACAGGAGCGTTTTCAATTATCCGCTTATAAATTAATGAATCAGTTGTTGAAAACGATAGATGTTACCCGTAATGGAGACGAGAACTTTATCGATCTGCAAAATAGCGATACCAATATTCATATTATCGGGGTAGACTCCGATCTGTTTTTTACGGCAAAGGAAAACAAGGACACCTTTAAGCAATTGGCGCAGGCCAATAGCAATGTAACCTATGGCGAAGTACAATCGCTACATGGGCATGATGCTTTTTTGATAGAATTTGAGCAAATGGAAAAATTGCTGCATTCGATCTTTAATACCAACGGAAAATCTAGAAGGGTAAAGGTGTTGAAGTTCGGTGGTAAATCATTGAGCAATGGAGAGGGGTTAGAGCGTGTATTGGATGTAATTTCCTCCAAGGTAGAGTCTGGCGAAAACATTGCCGTGGTATTGTCGGCAAGGGAAAAAGCCACCGACCAATTGGAAAATATATTGGAAAAGGCGGCGAAAGGAGAACCTTATATGGATGATTTTATAGCCTTGGAAAAGTATCAAAAACATACCTATGGCAATGTAAGTCTTTCCAAAGAGTTCAAGGCATTGGCAAAATTGTTCGAAGGAGTTTCGTTGCTTGGTGATTATAGTGCCAAGATAAAAGATGAGGTTATGGCCCATGGCGAACTGATTTCCGCAAAATTGGTTTCCAAATTATTGATAGGTAAAGGTGTAAATGCCCATTTTATAGATTCAAGGGAATTGATCGTTACCGATGCCAATTTTGGCGACGCCAAAGTTCTGGAGCATATTTCGAAAGAGAAGGTGTTGTTAAGGTTTGCGGAGCTTCCACATGATGCCGTTCCCGTGATTACAGGTTTTATAGCGGCCACCGAAGACGGTGAGACCACTACTTTAGGTAGAAATGGAAGTAATTATAGTGCAGCATTGCTGGCCAATTTTATAGATGCCGATGAATTACAGAACTATACCCATGTAGATGGCATATTTACGGCAAACCCCGATTATGTGGCAGAAGCGAAACGTATAGCCAACCTAAGTTATGCCGAGGCAAATGAAATGGCAAATTTTGGCGCTACCATTCTACATGCGAAAACCATTATTCCGTTAATAGAAAAGAATATTCCCTTACGTATTCTAAATACCTACAACGACGATAACGAGGGTACTTTGATCAGTGCCAAATCTAGCAAAGAAGGTATTAGGTCTATTTCTGTTATAGAGGATGTGGCCTTGATAAATTTAGAGGGCAGGGGGCTGTTGGGAAAAGTTGGTGTAGATGCGAGAATTTTTAAGACCCTAGAGGCAATTAATATAAGTGTGAGCATTATTTCTCAAGGGTCGTCCGAAAGGGGAATTGGTTTAGTAGTAAACCGTGACAAGGCGGACAGGGCCAAAAAAGCCTTGGAAAACGAATTTTCGAGCGATTTTAAGTCGCAAGACATCAATATGATCAAAGTAGTCGCCGATGTTTCTGTTATTTCTGTGGTAGGACAAGATTTGAGTACTTTTCATAAACCGTTCAATGCGCTTATAAAAAACCAGATCGTTCCGTTATTGTTCAACAATACGGTTTCTGGAAAGAATGTGAGTTTGGTCGTGAAGAAGTCAGATTTGACCAAGGCCATAAACGTAATGCACGGTCAGATTTTCGGAGTTAGTAAAAAGGTAAACTTGGCGGTTTTTGGACATGGGAATGTAGGCGGCACCCTGATCGATCAAGTTTTGGAATCCGCTCAGAGTATTGAACAGAGAAAAAGCATCGATCTACGTGTTTTTGCTATCGCCAATTCTAGAAAAGTGCTGTTGAGCGCTAATGGAGTTGCCGGCAATTGGAGGACCGCAATAAAAGAAGAGGGACGGTCTTATTCTATTAAAGATATTATTGAATTTGCAAAAAACAATCACCTAGAAAATTTGATCGTGGTAGATAACACGGCGAGTGAAGATTTTGTAGCACATTATTTTGATTTTGTAGAAAATGGTTTTGATGTGGTCTCTTCTAATAAGATAGCCAATACCCTTGGGTTCGATTATTACCAATTGTTGCGTGAAGAGTTGTCTAAACATCAAAAACAATATCTTTATGAGACCAATGTTGGTGCAGGGTTGCCATTGATAGATACCATTAAGTTACTGCATTTATCAGGTGAGAACATAACCCGGATCAAAGGGGTGTTTTCTGGGTCGTTAAGTTATATTTTCAATACTTTTTCGGAAGGTAGCGCCACGTTTTCGTCTATTTTGAAAGACGCAAAACAACAAGGGTTTACCGAGCCAGATCCACGTGAAGACCTATCTGGTAACGATGTAGGGAGAAAACTGTTGATTTTGGCAAGAGAGTTGGATCTGAGCAATGAGTTTTCTGATATATCGATTCAAAATTTGATTCCGCCTACATTGCAAGAAGGAAGTATTGAATCTTTTATGGGCAATCTAGAAGTATTGGATGAAAAATTCAATGAGATTAAACAGCGCCAAAAAGCGGATCATGTTTTAAGGTATGTAGGTGATTTGCACGGTGATCTGCAAAAAGAAAAAGGTATTTTAGAGGTGAAACTTATTTCCGTTCCCAAAGAAAGTGCCTTGGGGCAGGTAAAAGGTTCAGATTCCATTATAGAAATATATACGGAGTCTTACGGGGAAAATCCTTTGGTCATTCAAGGTGCCGGAGCGGGTGCTGCGGTAACGGCCAGAGGCGTATTCGGTGATGTATTAAGAATTGCAGAAAAAAGTTAGTATGAAAAAATTTGAGACCAAGGCCATACGAACACAACTAAAAAGAAGTGAAAATTTGGAGCATTCCGTTCCCTTGTACCTTACTTCAAGTTTCGTGTTCGAGGATGCCGAAGATATGAGGGCTTCCTTTGCAGAGGAAAAAGAACGTAATATTTACTCTCGCTACTCCAATCCTAATTCATCGGAGTTTATAGAAAAAGTGTGCCAGATGGAAGGTGCCGAAGATGGTTTTGCTTTTTCTTCGGGTATGGCGGCCGTGTTCTCTACCCTGGCAGCCTTATTAAATAGTGGTGACCATGTAGTGTCCGCACAAAGTATTTTTGGTTCAACACATTCGTTGTTCAATAATTTTTTTCCAAAATGGAATATATCGCATAGTTATTTTGATATCAATGATCTAGATAGTATAGATGCCTTGATTACCCCTTCCACTAAATTGATATATGCGGAAACGCCGACCAATCCAGGAGTAGATATTTTGGATCTGGAAGTATTGGGGAAAATAGCGAAAAAGCACAATGTACTTTTGGTAATAGATAATTGCTTCGCTTCGCCATACCTGCAACAACCTATAAAATTTGGGGCAGATCTAGTGATTCATTCAGGAACAAAACTAATGGATGGTCAAGGTCGTGTTTTAGCGGGTATCACGGTCGGGAAAAGAGAATTGATAGATAAGGTATACCGCTTTTCAAGAATTACCGGACCGGCCATTTCTCCGTTCAATGCATGGGTGTTGTCCAAAAGCTTGGAAACCTTGGCGGTAAGGGTGGATCGCCATTGTGAAAACGCCTTAAAATTGGCAGAGTTTTTAGAAACGCACGATCAGGTAAACTGGGTCAAATATCCATTCTTAAAATCGCATCCTAAATATGAAGTGGCCAAGAAACAGATGAAGGCAGGCGGTTGCGTGGTTGCCTTTGAGGTAAAAGGAGGGCTTGAGGCCGGGCGGAAATTTTTTGATGCCATTAAACTTTTATCGCTCTCTGCCAATTTAGGTGATACAAGAAGTATTGTGACCCATCCGGCATCTACTACGCACAGTAAACTGTCCGTAGAGGAGCGTGCCGCTTCGGGTATTAGTGAAGGTATGGTGCGTATCTCTGTAGGTTTGGAACATATAGACGATATTATTGCCGATATAGATCAGGCCTTGGGCTAGAACCATATATCTGAAAAGTTTTTGAAAGGTCTTGCGAAAGTGGGGCCTTTTTTAATTCGCATATTCAAGGTTCTAAAAATAGCGCTCGTTTTTATCAGAATACCTCCTAATAATGGTATGATAAATATATAACAAGGCTTCCGTTGTTCTAGGAAGCCTTGTTGTGTTCTGTTAAGAATAATAAAGGTTTATCCGACCACTTCTTTTTCTAAAATAAATGGTTGGTTGTAAAAACGTTTTCCGGTTGCCTTGTACATGGCATTTGCCAAAGCTCCTATTATCGGAGGTAAAGAAGGCTCTCCCAAACCGGTTGGATCTATACCGTTATCAACAAAAAAAGTTTCGATTTCTTTGGGGGCTTCTTGATTTCTTATTAAGTGATAGGAATCAAAATTTTCTTGCTGTGGTGCTCCGTCCTTAAAGGTCATTTGACTGTAGGTGGCATGGCCTATACCATCTATGATACCACCTTCTATTTGGTTTCTGGCACTTATGGGGTTAATTACTATACCGCAATCAACCGCACACCAAACCTTGTCCACTTTCGGTTTATTTCTGTCCATGGTAAGTTCCAATACCTGCGCCACATAAGAATTATGGCAATAGTAGGCAGATACTCCTCTGGCTTTGTCGCCATTGTTTTGGTTCCAATTAGATTTTTCTTTTACCAATTTTAGCACACCGGCATACCGTTCAGGGTCATAATCGTTTGTCTTGGGGTCGCCAACGGGTGCTGTAATTGCCTTTTCAAATAATTCTAAACGAAAATCTATAGGGTCTTTACCGGCCATTTCCGCTAC
The DNA here is from genome assembly GCF_018100785.1 of Maribacter sp. MMG018. GTDB lineage: Bacteria > Bacteroidota > Bacteroidia > Flavobacteriales > Flavobacteriaceae > Maribacter. Next base: position 91,886 of record NZ_JAGJEC010000005.1, read on the forward strand.
TTCGTCCATAAACGCCTGCTCTGCACCAGCAATAAAGTTAGACCTTGGCGCTCTCCATGCACCGGTCGTAATTTGTGTTTGAAGCATGTCTTTTTCGGCCAAATAATTGGGTACTGCCCCAGCCGGAAACCTGTTTTCAAAAATTAAATCATCATTGGTGCCCACCCCTTTAACATACCAAGCGATGAGGTTGTTGTCATTATCCAAGCCAGCCTTAAACCTAACTTTATATGCAGGGCGGTAGGTGCCTTGGGTCATATCGTCTTCGCGGGTATAGACCAATTTTATGGGGGCTTGTACTTTTTTGGAGATTACGGCCGCCTCAACACCAAAATGACCATAAAGCCTACGGCCAAAACCACCGCCCATACGGGTCATCATAATATCTATGTTTTCAACGGGCATATTCAATACCGAAGCCAGGGTTTTTTCTAAAAACTCAGGAGTTTGAATGGGGCCTTTAAGTATTGCTTTATCAGCGGTTACATCCGCAAAAAAGTTCATCGGCTCCATAGTGTTGTGTGACAAGAAGGGAGCGCTGTAGGTACGTTCAATTACCTTTGCAGCACCTTTAAAGGCCTTTTCGAAATCACCGTCTTTACGGGCTGGGGCTTTTGCCGGGGTATCCAATAATTCGGTAAGTGCTTCTTCATATGTAGCCGTACTTTCTAACTTGTCCGGTTTTTCCCAAGTCACTTTTACTTCCTTTTTTGCTTGCATACATTGCCAAGTACTTTCACCTACAACGGCCACCAATTTTGCAATACCACCTCCATCGGACCATTGTTTTTCTACTCCTTCTGGGTATACATCAATAGGAAAAACGTCTTTTATGCCTGGCATTGCTTTTGCCGATTCTGCATCCAGAGATTTAAAGGTGTATCCAAAAGCCGGAGGATGAATGATCATGGCGGTGAGCATACCTTCTTCTTTTTGGTCTAGTCCAAAGAGGGGTTTTCCGGTTACTATCTTTAGTCCGTCTACATTTTTTCTGTCCGTGCTAATTATATGAAAGTCCTTCGGGTCTTTTAGCTCCACTTCTTCCGGAATTTCCATAAGAGAGGCAGCGGAAGCCATTTCTCCATAGTTGGCAGATTTACCGGAAGCTTCGTGTGTTAATACCCCGTTACTTGTCGTAATTTCTTTTGCTGGCACTTGCCATGCTTCTGCGGCTGCGGCAATTAACATATGTCTGGCCGTGGCCCCCGCCATACGTAAACTTTGCCATCCGGCCCTGATAGATTGGCTACCACCTGCCAATTGTCTTTTAAAAATATCGGTGTTCAATGGAGCCTGTTCAACAATAACATCTTTCCAGGCAATGTCGAGTTCTTCTGCAACGATCATGGGCATGGCCGTTTTTACGTTCTGGCCAATTTCTGGGTTTGGAGACATAATGGTCACGATCCCATTATCGCCGATCTTTAAAAACCCGTTGATGTCGAACCATTCTTTGGGCATTTGCATTAGTTCAGCTTCCGTTTTGCCCTTACAAGATGCCAACCAACTAAAGCCAAGTAGCATACCGCCACTTGCCAAGGTGGTGCTTTTGAGAAAAGATCGTCTGTTAAATGATGTTTTTATGAGTGTCATTTCTTTGTTTTAAGGTTGTTATGAGGCATTATCGGAGGCAACGGCTGTTTTTATGGCCTTTTTTATTCTGGTATAGGTACCGCATCGGCATATATTTCCGTTCATGGCGTCTTCAATCTCACTATCGGAAGGATTTGGATTTCGATTAAGTAAGGCGGATGCGCTCATAATTTGTCCTGCTTGACAATACCCACATTGGTATACGTCTTCTTCCAACCATGCTTTTTGAACAGGGTGATCACCATTTTCTGAGAGCCCTTCAATGGTAGTGATCTCTTTTTCGCCTACTGCCGATACTGGCAATTGGCAAGAACGTACCGCATTGCCGTCTAGATGTATGGTGCATGCACCGCACTGGGCTATACCGCAACCGTATTTGGTGCCGACCAAGTTTAAATGGTCTCGGAGCACCCAAAGCATAGGGGTACTGCCGTCAACCTCTAATTCTTGGGTCTTTCCATTGATTTTTATGCTGAAATTTGCCATAATATGATGTGAGTTGATGATTATGTTGAAAGTAATGATTTATTCAATGTCAGAAAAGGTGTAAGTAGAACATTTTAAGGTTGATAACAAATATTTAACAGTCTGTCCGTTTCATACATATCAGGTGTTTGTAGGAAACTGTTCAATTAACTGGTTGTCAGGTGGTTTTGTGGGTTTTTTGTGATAGATTTTTTTAGAGGGTAGTGGTAGTTGGGGTGTAAGTTGATATTGTAGTAAGGTTACAGGTTTTGATAGGTTCTTTTTATAAAGAAAATATTTGGAAGGTATTATTTTTGTAATGTCAACTTTGTTCGTCATAAAGGGCGCAGCGGATTCTCTGAAGTGATGAACGGCTTATTTTAATTATCTTAGCGGCATGCTCTCGAAAAAGACAAAATACGGATTAAAAGCATTGACCTATCTTGCTTCCCAAAAGGATAATAAGCCTGTTCAGATTGCAGAAATCGCAGAACAGGAAAATATTTCCCAGAAGTTTTTGGAAAGTATTTTGTTGAGTCTGCGAAAAACCGGCTTTTTGGGTTCTAAAAAAGGAAAAGGGGGCGGTTATTATCTGCTTAAGAAACCGGAGGAAATATCAATGACAGATGTTATGAGGGTATTAGAAGGCCCTATTTCTATGGTGCCCTGTGTTAGTCTTAATTTCTACGAGAGCTGTGATGATTGCCCGGATGAAAAAACATGTTCTGTTCATAAACTTATGTTGCAGGTACGTGATAGTGCTCTGGAGGTGTATAGGAATAACACCCTAAAAGACATCATTGCAACTGAGTAGCCCTCATTGCTTATTCAACGTTATGGTCATGGTTTTTTTTAGAAAACTTGAGTTTAAACTGTTATTTGTTAATAATCTATTAAATCTATAGGGTAAATTAATTTTTTGAGAAATTTATTTGTCTTAGATAAAATTATTGTACTACTTTTGAAAACCCTACTAAATCAGTAGGGTATTAAATTTAGACTAAAACATGATTGTAGATCAACTTATTTTAGATAAAAAGACGTCAAAAACAAACTATGCCAACGATAAAAAATCGGAAAAGCCGATTCGCAGTATAGTAAAGGCATTTAGTTGGAGGGTTATAGGTACGTTAGATACTTTGTTGATATCATATATACTCACCGGAAAGATTTCTATAGCAGCTTCAATCGCTTCTATAGATTTTGTGACAAAAATGGTGCTATACTTTTTTCATGAAAGAGCGTGGAACCTGGTAAAATGGGGCAAGTAATTTATTAAGAAAAAGAAATGGCGTTGACAGAAGAACAGATCAAACAACTGAATATCCAATTTAAGGGTATTCCGCCCGCAGAAATAATTTCGTGGGCCGTTAAGTATGGAAATAAACCGGTGATTACCACTAATTTTAGACCTTATGAGGTAGCTATTTTACATGCGGTTACGCAAGTAAGCAAAGATATACCTGTAATATGGTGCGATACCGGATATAATACCCCAAAAACCTATAAGCATGCCGAGGAGCTAATAGATAGATTAAAGCTGAACATTAAATTGTACGTGCCCAAACAAACTTCGGCTCATAGAGATGCCGTAATGGGTATTCCTTTGATAGATGATCCAAGGCATGCAGAGTTTACCAGGCAAGTGAAACTGGAGCCTTTTTCTAGGGCAATGGAAGAGCACGGGCCAGATGTATGGTTTACGAATCTACGAAAGGGACAGACCGCCTTGCGCGATAGTCTAGATATTTTAAGCCTGAGTAAAGATGGTGTTTTAAAGGTAAGTCCGTTCTATCACTACAGCGATAGCCAATTGGATGCCTATTTAAGGAAGCATGACCTTCCGAATGAACATAATTATTTTGATCCCACCAAAGTATTGGAAAATAGAGAGTGTGGATTGCATACATAATAAAAAATAAGCATGGAATTAAAAGAACCGAAAGTGCAGGTAGATCTTAACGAAAATACGTCCCACATCAATGCACTTGAGAATGAGGCCATTTATATAATTAGAGAGGTAGCGGCACAATTTGAAAGACCTGTATTGCTTTTTTCTGGAGGAAAAGACTCTATAACATTGGTGCGTTTGGCACAAAAGGCGTTTTGGCCTGCCAAAATTCCTTTCCCATTAATGCATATTGATACGGGACACAATTTTCCGGAGACCATTGAGTTTAGGGATCGGTTGGTAAAAGAACTAGGTCTAGAGCTTATTGTGCGTAATGTACAGGACTCTATCGATCAAGGAAAGGTAAAAGAAGAATCCGGAAGATATTCCAGTAGAAATACTTTGCAGACCACAACTTTATTGGATGCTATCGAAGAATTTAAGTTCGATGCATGTATCGGCGGTGCCCGTCGTGATGAAGAAAAAGCTAGGGCAAAAGAACGTATTTTTTCTGTACGGGACGATTTTGGTCAGTGGGACGAACGTAACCAACGTCCGGAATTGTTCGATATGTTGAACGGACAAATAGAATTAGGCCAGAACGTACGTGTATTTCCTATTTCAAACTGGACAGAACTAGATGTGTGGTCCTATATAAAAGAAGAGGAAATCGAAATCCCGTCGATCTATTTCGCACATAAACGTAAAACCTTCTTAAGGGATGGTATGATATGGTCTGCAGAGGACGATATTGTGTATAGGGAAGAGGATGAGGTCGTGGAAGAGCGATTGGTGCGTTTCCGTACCGTGGGCGATATGTCCTGTACGGCGGCCGTACTTTCAGATGCCGTTAGTATAGACAAGGTCGTAGAGGAAATAAGGGATTCGTCTATTTCTGAACGCGGTGCACGTATCGATGATAAGCGATCTGAAGCAGCAATGGAAAAAAGAAAACAACAAGGATACTTTTAGTAAATAACCGAAGAGAAAGAAAAAAATGGATGTACTAAAAATAGCAACGGCAGGTAGCGTAGATGATGGTAAGAGTACCTTGATCGGAAGAATATTATATGATACCAAATCTTTGACCTCCGATAAATTAGAGGCCATTGAAAAAACAAGTAAACAAAAAGGATATGATTATTTGGATTTTTCTTTGGCTACCGATGGTCTTGTGGCCGAGCGTGAGCAAGGTATTACTATAGATGTGGCTCATATTTACTTTTCAACGGCTAAAAAGAGTTATATAATTGCGGATACTCCCGGTCATGTGGAATATACCCGTAACATGGTTACCGGAGCTTCTACCTCGCAGGCGGCCATTATTTTGATAGATGCACGAAAAGGAGTGATCGAACAGACGAACAGGCATTTTTTCATCAATAATCTGTTAAGGATAAAAGATGTGGTAGTTGCCATAAACAAAATGGATCTGGTCGATTATTCTGAAGAAACCTACAATGCCATAAAATCTGATTTTGAAAAACTTATGGCGAAAAGGGATTATCAAGATCAAAAAATCACGTTTATTCCCGTAAGTGCCCTAAAAGGTGATAACGTTGTAAACAGATCGGAAAAAACACCTTGGTACAAGGGGCAGACCCTTTTAGAACATTTTGAGGTATTGGACAGAAAGGATGTGTACAATGTAGGTACCCCACGTTTTCCCGTGCAATATGTAATTAGGCCCAAAACGGAGGAGCATCATGATTTCCGTGGTTTTGCCGGTAAGGTCTATGGGGGTGAGTTAAGTGTGGGGGATGAGGTGGTTGCACTGCCTTCACAGACCAGATCAAAGATCAAGGAGATTTATTTTTACGACAAAAAATATAAAACGGCATCTAGAAGATCGTCCGTGACAATAACCTTAGAAGATGAGATAAACCTAAGTAGGGGAGATATGTTGGTGAAAGCAGGGGACTTGCCGACCATTGAAAAACAATTTACGGCCACTATTTCGTGGATGGATTCGCAGCCGCTGTCGGCAGGTAAAAAGTATATAGTGCAACATGGTGTAAACAAGGTATTGGCCAAAGTGGATCAGGTGCACCATAAAATAGCGCCGGACTATTCAGGGATAGATAAAGAAACCGATGCCCTTGGAATGAACGATATAGCCCAGGTAAGTTTTAAATTGAACAAGCCTATTTTTTATGATAAGTTCAAAGATCACAGAACAAATGGTTCTTTTATTTTGATCGACACACAATCCAATAACACGGTGGGGGCAGGTTTCATAGGTTAAAAAGGTAATTAATAATGCGTGTCGCAATCGAGATCTTGATTTTTATGTTTTAATAACATATTAATTCTATAGGTTAACTAGGTTATTAAGGCACTTAACAGGTAGTAAGTATGCAAAGTTTTAGAACAGAAATAGAAAATCCCGTTGTGGCAAAGGATATCTTAGAGCTGGAACGTAAGATCCATGAGTTTCATGGTGGAAAATTGGATGATGAAAAATTCCGGAGTCTACGTTTGGCAAGGGGAATATACGGTCAGCGCCAACAAGGGGTTCAAATGATACGCATTAAATTGCCGTACGGTAAAGTAACCTCTAAACAATTGCACCGTATTTGTGATGTGTCCGATGAGTATTCTAGGGGTAGGTTGCATATTACTACAAGACAAGATATTCAGATACATTATGTAGATCTGAACAGGACACCTGAGTTGTGGTCAGAGTTGGAGAAAGATGACATTACCCTAAGGGAGGCCTGTGGTAATACGGTTAGAAATGTTACTGCCAGCGAAACTGCCGGTATAGATGTGGACGAGCCTTTCGATGTCTCGCCATATGCCCATGCCTTGTTTCAATATTTTTTAAGAAACCCGATAAGTCAAGAAATGGGCCGTAAGTTTAAGGTTTCTTTTTCTGCTAGTGACGCCGATACAGGACTTTCCTACATGCACGATTTGGGTTTCATAGCCAAAATACAACAAGGGGAAAGAGGCTTTAAGGTAATGTTGGGTGGTGGCTTGGGTTCACAGCCAAGGCATGCCGATGTGCTTTATGAATTTTTGCCCGCAGACCAGATCATTCCTTTAATGGAAACCGTGGTTCGCGTGTTCGATAGATATGGTGAACGTAAGAGCAGGGCCAAGGCCAGAATGAAATTTTTGTTGAAAGGCCTTGGTTTAGAAGCTTTTAAAGAGTTGTTGGCAAAGGAAAAAACGGCAGTGCCTTTCGAAAGTTTTCCTATAGATGCCGATAGTTACCCAAGAGTGACCGTTTCAAAAGCGCAGGCCCCAGAAGTTTCCATATCCGATGAAAAAGAATTTTTGACATGGAAGAGCACCAATGTGGTACCTCAAAAACAAAAAGGTTTTGTAGCGATCGGAATAAAAGTGTTGTTGGGTGATTTTTATACCGATAAGGCAAGGTTGTTGGCAGATTTGGTTCAGAAATATGCGGCAGGGGAAATTCGTTTGTCGTTAAGGCAAAATATATTGATACCATATGTACGAAAAGAGCTGGTTCCTTTTTTCTATACGGAATTAAAGAAATTGGGCTTTGTGGAAGCGGGTTATAATAAGGCATTGGATATAACCGCATGTCCAGGTACCGATACCTGTAATTTGGGAATAGCAAGTAGTACGGGTATCGCGGAAGAGTTAGAAAGAGTTATCAAGGCAGAATATCCTCAATATGTAAGTAATGAGGATGTAACTATAAAGATCAGTGGTTGTATGAATGCCTGTGGGCAGCACAATATGGCCAATATAGGTTTTCAAGGGATGTCCGTCAGAACCAAGGATAAATTGGTGGCACCTGCACTTCAAGTGCTATTGGGGGGTAGTAATGATGGTAACGGTCAAGGTAGATTTGCTGATAAGGTCGTAAAAGTGCCCAGTAAGAGAGGACCGGAAGCATTACGACTAATTTTGAACGATTTTGAGACCAATGGAAACGGAAGGGCGTTTTCGGACTACTATGCCGAAAAAGGACAAATGTATTTCTATGATCTACTGACCCATTTGTCTAATGTGGACGATTTAAAACCCGAAGATTTTATTGATTGGGGAAACAAAGAGCGTTATGAAAAGGCGATCGGTATTGGAGAATGTGCCGGTGTGGTAATAGATTTAATCGCTACCCTTCTTTTTGAGAGCGAAGAGAAAATTCAACAGGCGGAAGAAAAGTTTAAAGAGAGAAAATGGGCCGCCAGTATTTATTATGCCTACACCTCTATGGTAAATTCGGCAAAGGCAATGTTAACATCGGAAAAAGCTAAAGTGAACACCCATGCCCGTATTATCAAGGATTTTGATGAAAAATTCGTTGCGGATGGCAGAATTTCTGTCACTGGTGGGTTCGAGAATATGGTGTTGCAGTTAAACAAGAACGAACCTTCTGAAGCTTTTGCGGCATCCTATTTAAAAGAGGCTAAAACATTTTTAGAATCTGTAGAAAAATTTAGAAAACAAGAATTGGCAGAAGCATAACGTATGGAATTTAGAAATAGCTGTAAGGTGTCCCCTGCTAAATTGACTGTTGTAGGCGCAGGTCCCGGAGATCCAGAATTAATTACGATAAAGGCCATAAAAGCATTAAACAATGCCAATGTGGTGCTTTACGATGCTTTGGTGAATGATGCATTGTTGCAGTATGCTCCACATGCAGAAAAGATTTTTGTTGGAAAAAGAAAAGGATGTTATGCCTATCAGCAAGACCAAATAAACGAACTTATCGTCTCAAGGGCCCATTCGTACGGTCATGTGGTACGGTTAAAAGGGGGAGATCCCTTTGTCTTTGGTCGTGGTGCCGAAGAAATGGAATATGCGGCATCAAAAGGGCTGGAGGTGGCCATGGTGCCAGGAATATCTTCTGGTCTTAGTGTTCCGGGGTACCAAAACATACCTGTTACCAAAAGAGGTGCTTCCGAAAGTTTTTGGATGATTACGGGCACTACAAAAGACCACCGATTATCAAAAGATGTAGCGCTGGCCGCTAAAAGCAATGCCACCGTAGCCATTTTAATGGGGATGTCAAAACTGTCTCAAATCGTTGGCTTGTTCAAGGCGGAAGGAAAAGGGGAGACGCCGGTAGCCATCATCCAAAATGGAACTAGGGAAAATGAAAAAATCGGGGTCGGAACCATTGATAGTATTGTACGTATTGTAGATGAAGAGGGGTTGGCCAATCCTGCCATCATTATTATCGGTGAGGTCGTGGCACATAGAGAAAAAATGATACGAATAATTAGGGATAAACAATTAGAATTAAGTCAGAACATATGATAAAGACAGATATATTGATAATAGGTGCGGGACCTACAGGATTGTTCACCGTTTTTGAAGCCGGATTGCTAAAACTGAAATGTCATTTAATAGATGCCTTGCCACAACCCGGTGGACAATGCTCAGAGATTTATCCGAAAAAGCCCATTTATGATATTCCGGCATTCCCAGAGGTGTTGGCAGGTACTTTGGTAGATAATCTAATGGAGCAGATAAAGCCTTTTGAAGCAGGTTTTACCTTGGGCGAACGAGCCGAAAAGTTAGACAGACAAGAAGACGGTTCTTATGTGGTAACAACCAATAAAGGTACACAGCATCAAGCTCCTGTTGTGGTAATAGCTGGTGGGCTGGGGTCTTTTGAGCCAAGAAAACCGCCCATTGCCAATATTGCCGACTTTGAGGATAAGGGTGTTGCCTATATGGTGAAAGACCCAGAGGTGTATCGTGATAAAAAGGTAGTCATTGCCGGGGGTGGTGACTCTGCCTTGGATTGGGCCATATTTTTGGCAGATGTTGCTTCAGAGGTTTCTTTAGTACATCGTAGAAACGAATTTAGAGGTGCCTTGGACTCTGTTGAAAAAGCATCTGAACTAGCCAAACAGGGAAAAATAAAACTATTTACAGAAGCTGAGGTGAAGAAGCTTTACGGGGACGAAAAGTTAGAGGCGGTGGTAATTAAACACAACGATGCCGAAAAGGGAGAAACTTATTTGCCTGTAGATAATTTTATACCATTGTTCGGGCTTTCCCCAAAATTAGGACCTATAGGGAACTGGGGGTTGGAAATAGAAAAGAATGCCATCAAGGTAAATAATGCAAAAGACTATCAAACCAATCTGCCGGGAGTTTTTGCAATTGGGGATGTAAACACCTATGAAGGTAAGTTAAAATTGATATTATCAGGTTTTCATGAAGCTGCGGTCATGTGTCAGTATGCCTATCAAATAGTTAATCCCGGAAAACGATATGTAATGAAATATACCACTGTTGGTGGTGTAGAAGGATTTGATGGTTCAAAAAAAGAAGCAAAGAAAGAGGTAGTTCAAAGTATTGCCTAAAGATTTTATTTTTTTGACATAAAACCTCATATTCTTGTTGATTATGAGGTTTTTGTCTAATAGCAAAGTGATAAAAAGAAACGTTTAATTTGTTTTTAAAAAGGTAGAGCCGTTACTTTGCGCAAGTTCATTTAAACATTGAAATAGTTATCAAGAAAGGCGGAGGGAATAGACCCGGTGAAACCTTGGCAACCCTTTTCTTATAAAGAAGGTGCTACATTCTATCCCACTTTGTTGGGGCAGATAACAAAGAGAGGCGGTCGCCTGTATTTATTCCTTTGCTTGGTAGTTGTTCGTAGGTTTGCATAGAACCATGATTTTATTGTTAGGGAAGATTTGGTAAGGGGATAAAAAAATGAAAAAGATTCAAGATATATTAAAAGAGCGTATTCTGGTATTGGATGGTGCCATGGGTACCATGTTGCAGCGCTATAAGTTTACCGAGGAAGATTTTAGGGGAGAGCGTTTTAAGGATTGGGAGTACCCGTTACAGGGCAATAACGATTTGTTGTCCCTTACCCAACCAAAGGCCATTGCTGACGTGCATCGTAAATATTTTGCGGCCGGGGCCGATATTGTAGAAACAAATACGTTTTCGGGTACGACGATCGCAATGGCGGATTATCATATGGAGGAATTGGTGTACGAACTTAATTATGAGTCGGCCAGAATTGCAAGAATGGTAGCGGATGAATTCACCCAAAAAGAACCGAATAAACCACGTTTTGTAGCCGGTAGTATGGGGCCTACCAATAAAACTGCCAGCATGTCCCCCGATGTAAACGATCCAGGGTTTAGGGCAATTTCTTTTGACGAACTACGGGTGGCATATAAGGAACAGGCGGAGGCTTTATTGGACGGTGGTGCCGATTTACTTTTGGTAGAGACCATTTTTGATACTTTGAATGCCAAAGCGGCATTGTTTGCCATAGAAGAGGTGAAAGAAGAAAGAAACATAGAAGTGCCCGTTATGGTGAGCGGAACCATTACCGATGCCTCCGGAAGAACTTTGTCCGGTCAAACGGCGGAAGCATTTTTAATTTCTATTTCGCATATTCCTATTTTGTCGGTAGGTTTTAATTGTGCCTTGGGGGCAAGCCAGTTGGTACCGCATTTAGAGGTATTGGCCACAAAAAGTGAACATGCGGTTTCTGCCCACCCTAATGCAGGGCTGCCCAATGCATTTGGTGAGTATGACGAAACACCGGAACAGATGGCCGCACAGATGAAGGAATATGTAGAAAAAGGCTTGGTAAACATTGTTGGAGGGTGTTGCGGCACCACCCCCGAGCATATTACGGCAATAGCTAATTTAGTGAAGGGTTATTCTCCCAGACCCATATTGGTGGAACAGTTATAAATGGAAAAAACAAAAACAAAATTCTTAAGGTTAAGTGGCCTGGAACCTTTGGTGGTTACTCCAGAAAGTAACTTTATTAATGTCGGTGAGCGTACCAACGTAGCCGGATCTAAGCGGTTTTTGCGTCTTATTAAGGAAGAGAAATTTGAGGAAGCTTTGGATGTGGCCCGCGATCAAGTGGAAAATGGCGCCCAAATTATCGATATTAATATGGATGATGGTTTGATCGATGGTAAAGAGGCCATGGTCAAATTTTTGAACCTTGTTATTGCCGAGCCAGATATTGCCCGTGTACCCATTATGATAGATAGTTCTAAATGGGAAATAATAGAGGCAGGCCTACAGGTGGTTCAAGGGAAGTGTGTTGTAAATTCAATTAGCCTTAAAGAAGGTGAAGAGGCATTTATACACCATGCCAAACTGATAAAAAGATACGGGGCGGCGGTTATTGTCATGGCTTTTGATGAAGTAGGGCAGGCAGATAATTATGAGCGCCGTATAGAGATTTCTAAACGGTCGTATGATATTCTGGTAAATAAAGTCGGTTTTCCTGCAGAGGATATCATTTTTGATTTAAATATTTTTCCTGTCGCAACAGGAATGGACGAGCATAAATTAAATGCTCTTGATTTTATAAGGGCTACAAAGTGGGTTCGAGAAAATTTGCCCTATGCCAGTGTTAGTGGAGGCGTAAGTAATGTTTCTTTTTCCTTTAGGGGAAATAATCCTGTTCGAGAAGCCATGCATTCCGTATTTCTTTACCATGCAATTAAGGCGGGTATGAACATGGGGATCGTAAATCCGACGATGTTGGAGGTTTATGATAATATTCCGAAGGACCTTTTAGAGCATGTAGAGGATGTTATATTGAACAGGCGTGATGATGCTACGGAGCGTTTGTTGGATTTTGCGGAATCGGTCGTAGGAAAGGCAAAAGAGAGTAAGGTAGATTTGTCTTGGCGAGAAGAGCCCTTGCAAGATCGTATTACAAGGGCGTTGGTAAAAGGGATAGACCAGTATATAGAAGAAGATGTTGAGGAAGCTCGGCAAGCTGCCGATAAACCCATTGAGGTAATCGAGGGCCACTTGATGATAGGAATGAACGTAGTGGGGGATCTCTTTGGTAGTGGTAAAATGTTTTTACCGCAGGTGGTCAAATCCGCAAGGGTGATGAAGAAAGCGGTTGCATACCTATTGCCATATATAGAGGAAGAAAAACTGCTGAATCCGAAAGAAGGTGATTCCGAAGGTGCGGGTAAGATACTTATGGCCACTGTAAAAGGCGATGTTCATGATATAGGCAAGAATATTGTAAGTGTTGTTTTGGCCTGTAATAATTATGAGATCGTAGATCTTGGTGTTATGGTTCCGCCAGAAAAAATAATAGAGGAGGCCATAGCTCATAAGGTGGATATTATTGGGCTGAGCGGACTTATAACCCCGTCATTGGACGAAATGGTGCATCTGGCAAAGGAAATGGAACGTAAGAACTTTAAGATTCCTTTGTTAATAGGTGGTGCTACAACTAGTAAGGCCCATACCGCCGTGAAAATCGACCCTCAGTATAGTGAGGCTGTTGTTCATGTAAACGATGCCTCTAGAGCCGTTACCGTGGTGGGTGATTTGTTGCAGAAAGAAACATCGGACAAGTATAAAAAAACAATAAAAGAAGAATACGATTCTTTTAGGGAGAAGTTTTTAAAACGCTCTGTGAAAAAAGAATATAAAACGCTTCAACAGATAAGGGACAATAAGTTTAAAATAGATTGGAAAACTTCTGAAATTTCTAGGCCGAACGAATTAGGGGCACATATTATAGAAGATGAGAATTTAGAAAAGTTAGTGCCCTTTATAGATTGGACTCCCTTTTTTAGAAGTTGGGAATTACATGGTAAATACCCGGATATACTTACCGATGAGGTGGTTGGGGAACAGGCGACCGAATTATTTGCCGACGCCCAGAATATGCTTCAAGAAATTCTATCTAAAAAACTATTGAAGGCAAAAGGTATTTTTGGTCTATTTCCGGCAAATACGATAAACGATGATGATATAGAAGTCTCGGTAGTAGAACCAAACAGTGATGTTGCCGACACCTATATTTTTAGAACCCTACGTCAACAATTAAAGCGAAAAGAAGGGGTGCCAGATTATGCCTTGGCAGACTTTATAGCCCCAAAAGAAAGTGGCGTTCAAGATTATATAGGGGCTTTTTGTGTAACAACAGGTTTTGGTGCCGAAGAGTTGGCGGCAGAGTATCGAGAAAAATTGGATGACTATAATTCTATAATGGTAAAAGCGTTGGCCGATCGCTTGGCAGAGGCCTTTGCGGAATATTTGCACAAAGAGGTCCGAACAAAGTATTGGGGGTATGCCGCAGATGAGGATTTAAGTAACGAAGACCTGATAAAAGAATCTTACAAAGGTATACGGCCTGCCCCAGGGTATCCTGCATGCCCTGATCATTTAGAAAAATTGACCATTTGGGAAATGCTAAAGGTCGAGGAAAATATAGGGGTAAAACTTACCGATAGTCTCGCTATGTGGCCGTCAGCAGCTGTTTCTGGGTATTATTTTGCCAATAAGGAGGCTAAGTATTTCGGTCTCGGAAAAATAAAGGAAGACCAAGTGTCCGATTATGCCAATAGAAAAGGAATTCCTTTGGATGAAGCCCGTAAATGGTTAGCGCCGAATATAGTTGAGGATTAATTATAATGAGGCATTACCGATTATATTTTTTAGTTTTTAGAGCAAAGAAATAAAGTGATAGGGCCGTTCATAAAACAAGACGTATATAATAAGTAGCTACTGAAACAATTTCAGCATAAATGAAAGTAACAGACCACATAAAGAAAGCCGAGGGAAAAACCCTGTTCTCTTTCGAGATTATTCCGCCCGTAAAAGGAAAAAGTATTAAGGAACTCTATGATAATATAGATCCCTTAATGGAATTTAAGCCTCCTTTTATAGATGTAACCACCTCTCGGGAAGAATATGTGTATATAAATAAAGAGGGACTTTTAGATAAGAAGATTACCCGTATGCGTCCGGGTACGGTGGGTATCTGTTCTTCCATTCAACATAAATATCAGGTAGATACGGTTCCGCATTTGCTATGTGGAGGTTTTACCAAAGAAGAAACGGAATATGTTTTGGTAGATTGTCATTATTTGGGAATAGACAATGTGATGGCCTTGCGCGGAGATGCCATGAAGGAAGAGAAGTACTTTCAGCCTACCAAAGGAGGACATGGTTATGCCAAAGGTCTTGTGGAACAGATCAGAAACCTGAGCAAGGGAAAATATTTACATGAAATTATTGAATCTGATAACCATGCCGATTTTTGTATAGGTGTGGCGGGTTACCCTGAAAAGCATTTGGAGGCCCCTTCTTTACAATCTGATTTAAAAAGATTGAAAGAGAAAGTAGATGCAGGGGCGGACTATGTGGTTACCCAAATGTTTTTTGATAATAAAAAGTATTTTGAGTTTGTAGAGGCGGCCAGAAACATTGGTATAGATATTCCTATTATTCCCGGAATAAAGCCAATTGCCGTAAAGCGGCATTTACAATTATTGCCACAGGTTTTTAGAATTGACCTACCTCAAGATTTAATAGATGAGGTAGATACATGTAACGACAACAAAGCGGTAAGACAAGTGGGTATAGAATGGGCCATTCAACAATCTAAAGAGTTGAAAGAGGCTGGGGTTCCCGTATTGCATTACTACTCTATGGGTAAATCGGATAATATAAAGGCCATCGCCAAAGAAGTATTTTAAGTGCATACAAGCGAATTGTTGAACCTTTATAAAGTGAGGTAGCTCTTATTTCTTAATTTTGTCGTCCATGAACTTAAAGTTTTTTTTGCCCCTATATCTTTTCGGAGTTTTGTGTTTTTCCCAAGAACAAGAAGAGATTAAAAGATATACGCTTGATGTGAACCAGTTTTATGGTTCGGTATTATTGCACAACCCCGATATATCACACCTTATAACCAACCACCCTGGTGGGGTCATCCTCAGTTATAGTAGAAAAACGTACGGGTCTAAAGAGTGGGAAGAATTGTATAATTACCCGGACTATGGGATTTCTTTCATATACCAAGATATGAACAATAGTACTTTAGGGGACTTGTACGGGGTGTATGCCCATTATAACTTTTACTTTCTTAAAAGAAATATTCAACTTAGAATTGGTCAGGGTATTGCGTATAGCACAAACCCCTATGATAAAGAGACCAATTTTAGAAATAACGCATATGGATCCGATGTTTTAAGCTCCACTTATTTGATGTTTAATTATCATAAAGAGAATATTTTTAGGGGGTTGGGGGTAATGGCAGGTGTTAGCTTAATGCATTATTCGAATGCTAATTTTAGGGCGCCGAACACTTCTACGAATACCATGGCCTTAAATGTAGGGCTAACGTATTCCCTAGATTGGGAAAATGAAGTGGAGTACATAGAAAGTACCGATAGAGAAAAGGTCATAGAACCTATAAAGTATAACTTGGCACTGAGAGGGGGTGTCAATGAAAGTGATGTTATAGGAATGGGGCAATATGGCTTTTTTATTGTATCCGCCTATGCGGATAAGCGGCTAGGGAGAAAAAGCGCTATACAGATAGGGACGGATGTGTTTTTTTCTAATTTCTTAAAAGAGTTGATACGTTTTCAGGCAACTTCTTTTCCAGAGATGGATGTAAATGTTGATGACGACTATAAGAGGGTCGGTGTCTTTTTGGGGCATGAACTGTTTATTAATAAAATGTCGGTAATAACGCAGCTTGGTTACTATGTTTATTATCCTTTTGATTTTGAGGGAAAGGTGTATAACAGAATAGGGTTAAAGCGTTATTTTGGTGATAAGATATTTGGGGCCGTTACCCTTAAGTCACATGGGGCGGCTGCGGAGGCAGTAGAATTTGGAATAGGAATAAGATTGTAATATTCAGATGTCGAAAACTAAGAAATATAATTATAGAAATTTTTTTGTAGCGAAATTGGTTTTGCTTTTGACGGTATCTTTATTCGTCTCTTCATGTAATTCTGAAAATGCCCCGGATTGTTTTCAAAATGTCGGAGACATTGTAAGAACAGAAGTTGCCCTAGCCGATTTTAAAAAGATTACCGTTTTTGAAGAAATAGCCGTTGTATTAAAACAGGGCGATACTCAGAAAGTGGAAATAGAGACGGGAGAGTATCTTTTGGATGGAGTAACGGCAGTAGTGGAGGGAGACCGATTGGTTCTTAGAAACGAAAATACTTGTAACCTGTTTAGAGAGTATGGGGTGACCACCGTATATATAACATCCCCGAATATTAATGAAATAAGAAGTAGTACAGGCTTACCTATAAGTAGCGATGGGGTACTTTCTTATACGAGCTTAACCTTATATTCTGAAAGTTATAGTAATCCCGAAACCGAAACTACGGATGGGGAGTTTGATCTAAATGTAGACTTGTCCGATTTAAATGTAGTGGTAAACGGAATCGCTTATTTTAAGCTGAAAGGAGCTACAGAAAATCTAAATTTGACCGTTGCTGCCGGAGATTCAAGAATCGAGGCCGAAAACCTGATTGCGCAACATGTTAAACTTAACCATAGGGGAACCAATGATATTTTGGTAAACCCACAGCAATCTATTTCTGGAATAATTCGCGGTACTGGCGATGTTATTTCATATAATCGTCCCGCTACCATCGATGTAGAGGAAATTTTCAACGGAACTTTGATCTTTAAATAAGGCCTATTTTGATTTAACTGCCTTATTAAAAAGCTGTTAAATACGTTTTCTTTTTATTTTGTTTAATAAATTGTAATTATATTTAAACAAAAATGCTATGAAAAAGATAATTCTACTTACAACGTTCGCTTTCCTTTTGTTTTCGGTCCAACAAACCTATTCTCAAGAAATAACTGCTTTTCAAGGTATGTGGGGAGATGAGTTTTATAAGGATAAGGAGAAAATGACCTGGAAAGAGTTTGGTATGGCCATGGATTCGAATCCTACGTCAGAAGTATATTGGACAAAGGCCAAAAAACAGTATGGTGTTACCTTTGCCGCCGCCACCGCAAATTTAGGTTTCGGAATTTGGTATCTAGTAAACGAAGGAGGAGATAAAGAAACGACCGCTCCTATTATTGGTTTTGCCAGTACGGCCGTAATAGGTTCTATATTCTATTGTTTGTCGAATAAGAACAAGAAGAATGCTATTTTAGAATACAATGATAGCCTAGGTAAAACGAGCTACAGATTGGTTCCGTCCGACAGAGGTCTAGGTTTGGCTCTGAAATTTTGATATTTTAAAAACTTTTGGGTGCATTTTTAGATAAAAATTAAAAAAATCAAAAAAAAAATCTACCAAAGGCTGGTTTTTAAATTTAATTGTTACTTTAGCCTAAGTTTTTGATATTATGAGTAAGCAATATTTCTGGAACGGTTTCTATTTTTACTTCTTTTTTAAAAGAGGTACGGGACTGTTGTAGTATATATTAACAATATAAATTTATAAAGTCCCGTTTTTCACGGGACTTTTTTTTTTAATTAAAAATTGTGCCAATAAAAGTTGCCATACAAGGAATAAAAGGTTCTAACCATCATCAAGTAGCTAAAGATTATTTTGATGAAGAGTTCGAATTATTGGAGTGTCTTTCTTTTGATGCCGTTGTAGATCAATTGTTGCAGAAGAAAGCGGATAAGGGAATAATGGCCATAGAGAATTCCATAGCTGGATCTATCATCCCGAATTATGCACTGGTCTATCAAAATAACCTTCATATCATAGGAGAGCAATATTTGAATATTCACCATAACCTTATGGTTTTGAAAGGTCAAAAGTTTGAGGACATAAAAGAGGTTAGTTCTCATCCAATGGCGCTTTTGCAGTGCAAGGAATTTTTTAAGGATTATCCCGATATACGATTGGTAGAAGATGTAGATACAGCAGAGACGGCGAAGCGGATTCAAGAACTAAAATTGGGGCATGTAGCCGCAATTGCGCCGAAGGTAGCTTCAGAATTATATGGGTTGGACATCGTAGCGGATAACATACAGACCATTAAAAATAATTCTACCCGTTTTATCATTGTAAAGACAAAGAATAAAGAGATTCCTAAGGAAGAAATCAATAAGGCATCTGTACGCTTTATTACCGACCATAAACGCGGTAGTTTGGCCACAGTGCTTAATGTTATGAGTGATTGTAATTTGAATTTAACCAAGATCCAGTCCCTTCCTGTTATTGAGACCCCTTGGAAATATGCTTTTTTTGTGGATGTAACTTTTGGTGTTTATAGTGATTTTGAAAAGGCTAAATCACTTTTGAATATCATGTTAGAGGATATAAAGATTTTAGGGGAATATAAAAATGCCATGCTATGATACAGACGGCAGAACGTTTAAAAACAGTACAGGAGTACTACTTTTCAAGAAAATTACGAGAGGTTCGGGGGTTGATCGCCGAAGGAAGACCGGTAATCAATATGGGGATCGGAAGTCCTGATCTGGCTCCTTCTTCTAAAGTGATCGATGCCGTGCAGAATGCTATTTTAGAAGATGGCGCGCATCAGTACCAGAGCTATCAAGGCTTGCCGGAATTAAGAGCGGCCATCGCTTCTTTTTACAAGAATAGCTTTGGTGTACAAGCAGATCCTGCCACCGAAATTCTTCCGTTAATGGGATCAAAAGAAGGTATTATGCATATTAGCATGGCTTTCTTGGATAAAGGGGATGAGGTATTGGTGCCAAACCCAGGGTACCCGACCTACACATCGGTTACCAAACTAGTAGAGGCGGTACCGGTATATTATGACCTGAAAGAGGAAAATGGATGGTTTCCTGATTTGGAAGCGTTGGAGACAAAAGATTTGAGCAAAGTAAAAATAATGTGGGTTTGTTATCCACACATGCCTACAGGGGCGTCCGCGACCAAAGAGCAATTTTCTCAACTGATCGCCTTTGCCAAAAGAAACGATATTCTTTTGGTGAATGATAACCCCTATAGTTTTGTACTTAATAAGAATCCCCAAAGTATTTTGAAAATAGAGGGTGCAAAAGAAAATTGTTTGGAACTAAACTCGTTGAGCAAGACCTTTAATATGGCAGGTTGGCGTGTAGGTTTTGTTTTGGGCGGTCAAGAACATATAAACGCGATATTAAAAGTGAAAAGCAATATGGATTCCGGTATGTTTTACGGAATTCAGAAAGGGGCCATAGCGGCCTTGGAAAGCACTGGTGATTGGTACGATGATTTAAATGTAGTGTATAAAGAACGACGAAATTTGGTTTTTAAATTGGTGGATAAATTAGGGTGTTCCTATGATTCGAGCGCTGTTGGAATGTTTGTTTGGGCAAAACTCCCAAATACGGTGTCATCCGCAGAAGATTTCATAGATGATATTTTATACGACAAGAACATTTTTATTACCCCGGGAACAATTTTTGGAAGTAATGGAGAAGGATATATTCGATTTTCCCTATGCGTTACAAAAGAAAAAATTCAAGAAGCAATAGATAGGTTTTAAGATGAACGTATTTGTAATAGGCATAGGTTTAATTGGAGGGTCCTTGGTGAAGGACATGAAAGAAAGAATACCGGATATAACGGTGTATGGTATAGATACCAATTTGGAGCATTTGGAAGAGGCGTTGGCGCTAAATATAATAGATGAAAAATCTAGTTATGCAGATTTGGCATCTGCAGATTTTGTAATCGTAAGTGTACCGGTAAACGTAATGGTGACCGAGCTTCCGAAAATATTGGATGCCGTAAACGATGATTGTGTAGTGTGCGATGCAGGGTCGACCAAAGAGTTGATCTGCAATGTATTGTCCGATCATCCGAAGAGAAGAAATTTTTTGGCGTGCCACCCCATAGCGGGTACTGAGTTTTCTGGTCCGTCCGCGGCCATTAACGGTTTGTTCGAGGGTAAGACCAATATAATATGTGAAATAGAAAAAACCGCTTTTAAGTTGCAAGAAAGGGCATTGGAAGTTTTTCAGCTATTGGGTATGCGTATTCGGTACATGAACCCCAAGGCTCATGACAAGCACATAGCATATGTCTCTCATTTGTCACACATCAGTTCTTTTATGTTAGGAAAGACGGTAATCGAAAAAGAAAAAAATGAACGTGATATTTTTGACATGGCGGGCAGTGGATTTGAGAGTACGGTGAGGTTGGCAAAGAGTTCACCGGCCATGTGGACACCTATTTTTGAACATAACAAAGAGAACGTAGTAGAAACACTTAATGAATACATTCAAAATCTAGCGGACTTTCGAGAATTGCTGATGGCAGATGATTTTGAAGGTATTTACAATGAAATGAACAGTACAAATAAAATAAAATCAATATTAAAAGGAATACCACTAAATAAAAAGTAATGGAGAATAGTAAAGAAATGAGATCTTGGTTGGACGATATGGGGTTAGACCACCCTTTAGTAATAGCGGGTCCATGTAGTGCCGAAACAGAGGAGCAGGTTTTAAAGATTGCACATGATTTAAAAGATACCGATGTAAATTATTACAGGGCCGGTATATGGAAACCAAGAACACGCCCCGGTAATTTTGAAGGGGTAGGGGCCTTAGGTTTAAAATGGTTGCAAAGGGTAAAGGAAGAAACCGGACTAAAAACAGCGACAGAAGTAGCGAACAGGGCCCATGTAGAGTTGGCTTTGGAGTATGATGTTGATTTGCTTTGGATCGGGGCGCGTTCTACGGTGAGCCCTTTTATTATGCAAGAATTGGCAGATGCTTTGGAAGGCACCGATAAGATTGTTTTGGTAAAAAATCCTGTAAACCCGGATTTGGCATTGTGGTTGGGCGGTATAGAAAGACTGTACACCGCAGGAATAAAAAAATTAGGAGCTATCCATAGAGGATTTTCTACCTATGAGAAAACGAAGTACAGAAACATACCAGAATGGCAAATGGCGGTTGAGTTCCAAAATAGGTTCCCAGATTTACCATTGATCAATGACCCATCACATATCACAGGAAAGAGAGATATGATTTTTGATGTATCGCAGACTGCATTGGATCTGAACTTTGATGGTTTGATGATAGAAACACATCACGATCCCGATAATGCATGGAGTGATGCAGCACAACAGGTGACACCGTCAAAATTGGTTCAAATAATGAGAGATCTAAGAATCAGGAAAGAATCTGATCCCGAGGCTGAATACAACGCTGAATTAAGTAACCTAAGAGCTCAGATAGATATGATCGACAATCAATTGATCGAGACTTTAGGTAAGAGAATGAAGATTTCCGATAGTATCGGTGCTCTTAAAAAACAAAAAAATGTAGCCGTTTTACAATCCAATAGATGGAACCAGATTTTGGGGGCCATGATCTTAGAGGGAGAAAGTAAAGGACTTAGTGAAGAATTTGTCTTAAGAATGTTTAAGGCGATCCACCAAGAGTCGATCAACCACCAAGAGAAAATAGTGAACTCTTAGGGTAACGATTTCTTTTTAAAAATTCTAAAAAGCAGCCAACTGGCTGCTTTTTTATTTGCTGTAAGAAAATACTTAATTATGTGGCAATATTGCCATTTCTAGGACGTTAAGGGTTTATAAAACAATCAACTTAAGTTCAAGGTATGAGAAAAATTATTTTTTTAGGATTGGTAATGTTTGCCGTAGCGAACGTCAAGGCCCAATCCTATATAGGTTTCCTGTCGGATAACTATAGCGGGGTGCACGGGGTAATCGGCAACCCTGCGAATATAGCCGATTCTAGATTCAAAACAGATGTAAACTTAGTAGGGGCAAGTGCTTTTATTAGTAACGATTACGTAGGCGTCGGACTTTCCGATTTAATGGGTAGCGATTTTGATTATGACACCGATGCTGAGCTGTCCGCGTCAACAAACAATAATATTGCAGGTAATGTAGATGTATTGGGGCCAGCGTTTATGTTTAATCTGACTCCCAAGAGTTCCATTGCGGTTTTTTCAAGGGCGAGAGCATTTGTGACATTGAGCGAGATAAACGGGGAGACCATAGATGATTTGGATGACGGTATTGATGAAAACCGCGATTTTATGGTAGATGAAGGTAATTTCTATGGTTCTGCCAGTGGTTGGGCCGAGATAGGGGTAACATATGCCCATGTGCTGTATAACAAAGAGCAACATTTCTTAAAAGGTGGACTTTCTTTAAAATACTTAAAAGGAGTGGGTAATGTTTATACTACAGGTACTGATGTTCAAATTGCATACGATGCCGATGGAGCCACTTTGCCAGATAGTTCAACCGTTGGTACTCTTACCTCTACGGGTGAAGTTGCCTATGGTAGTAGCGCTGATTTTGAAGATGACGATTATGAATTTGAAATGCCGAACAATGCGAGTGGTTTTGGTGTAGACCTTGGTTTTGTATACGAATGGAGACCGGATTATAAAAACTATATTACTACCAATGCCGACGGTACGGTACATGTACAGAAAGATAAGAATAAATATAAGCTAAAGGTAGGGCTTTCGGTTACGGATCTGGGGGCTGTTAAGTATGATGATGGTGTAGAGGATAGTTATGATATCACCAATTCTATTACAGAAGACGATTATGAGCAATACGATGGTATTGAAGAAAAATTAGAGAACCTATACGTACTTACAAGTACGGAACAAGGTATAAAATCATCCTTGCCCTCTGCGCTACATTTTAATGTGGACTATAATATAAACAAAGGTTTCTATGTAAACCTGAATACAGATATTTCGTTGAAATCTGCAGGCAGTAATATTGTTAAAAGAGTAAATATTTTATCACTTACACCTCGTTTCGAAAGCAAGTGGTTTAGTTTTTATTTGCCATTTAGTACCTATCAATATAGCGGTTTTCAAATGGGTGCCGGTTTTAGGGCCGGGCCATTGTATGTAGGTTCCGGTTCGGTGATTACCTCACTGACAAAAGATAAGATACAAGGTAGCGACGTGTATTTGGGGTTAAAAGTGCCCGTTTATCAAGGAAGTCCAAAAGATAAGGATGAAGATGGTGTTATAGATAAGTTGGATAATTGTCCTAAAGTTCCCGGACCTGTAGAAAATAACGGTTGCCCATGGGAAGATACAGATGGTGATACCGTTATGGATAATGAAGATCAATGTGTAAACGAAGCAGGACCGGTAGAGAACAATGGTTGTCCTTGGGGCGATACAGATGGCGATACCGTTCTAGATAATGAGGATAATTGTATAGATGAGGCCGGACCTGTTGAAAATAATGGTTGCCCTTGGCCAGATACCGACCAAGATGGTGTTTTGGATAAGGATGATAATTGTGTCGATGAGGTAGGCACCGTTGCCAATAACGGTTGTCCCGAACCGGTTGTTACGGAAGAAGTGCAAAAATCGTTGAACGAGTATGCAAAAACCATTTTGTTCACCTCGGGCAAAGCTACGTTAAAGGATGAATCCACGGCAGTTTTGGTAGACATCGTTAAAATCTTAAAAGAGTATCCGAACGCCAGTTTTACAGTAGAAGGGCATACAGATAGTATAGGTTCGGTACAGACCAATCAAAAATTATCGGAAGAACGTGCTAAATCTGTTATGGATTTCTTGGTAAAGAACGGTATAGATAGTACAAGGTTAACAGCTGTTGGTTATGGTGAGAGTAAGCCTATAGCTACCAATATGTATAAAGATGGAAGGGAAAAGAATAGAAGGGTAGAAATAAACCTTGTAAAATAGAAAACAACATTTTTTATATAGATGAAAAGCCCTTTTTTAAGGGCTTTTTGTTTTGTAGGTCATTACAGTCGATGGAATGGAATAATGGATTTGTACTTACAGCATACGTTGAGGCCATGATTTTCTTGATCTCTTGTTTATATTTGATTCTGAAAGTATTATTGTTTCTTTGCAGTATCAATTAAAAGAATGATAGGAACAGTTTATAAATCTACGGGAAGTTGGTATACGGTGAAGGCTGGTGATGGGCAGTTTTATGAATGTCGGATCAAGGGTAAATTCAGGATCAAGGGCATTAAGAGTACCAATCCTGTGGCGGTAGGTGATCAGGTCCATTTTGAGCTCGAGGACAAAGGGGAACAAAATGTAGGGGTGATCCATAGTATTGTAGACCGTAAAAACTATATTATTCGAAAATCTGTCAACCTATCAAAGCAAACACATATTATAGCTGCCAACCTAGATCAGGTGTTTTTGTTGGTTACGTTGAACAATCCGACCACATATACCATTTTTATAGATCGTTTTTTGGTAACGGCCGAGGCTTATGATATTCCGGTAGTTTTGGTGTTCAACAAGATAGATACGTATTCGGAAGAAGAGATCGATGAGATTAAATTTTTAGCGGCCCTTTATAGGGATATAGGGTATACCTGTGTGGGTATTTCGGCGAAGACCGGTAAAAATGTTGATAAGATAAAAGAGATGATGGTCGGCAAAACATCTATGTTTTCTGGGCATTCGGGCGTAGGTAAATCTACTTTGATCAATGCCATAGAACCTAATTTGGATATTAAAACGGCAGAAATTTCACAACAACACCTACAGGGGCAGCATACGACTACCTTTGCAGAAATGTTCGATCTTAGTTTTGGTGCTCGTATTATCGATACTCCCGGAATAAAAGGGTTTGGTATTGTTGATATGGAAAGGGAAGAGATCGGAGATTATTTTCCAGAATTTTTTAATCTAAAACATACATGTAAGTTTAACAACTGTATTCACTTAGATGAACCCAAATGCGGTGTAAAACAAGCCCTTGAAGAGGGCAAGGTTTCTTGGAGCCGTTATAGAAGTTATCTGCAGATGATTTCTGGGGAAGAAGAAAATTACAGAATAGACGCTTACGGAGAAAAGAAATGAGAACAGTTTTACAGCGTGTGTCAAGGGCCAGCGTAACGGTAGATGGTAAGAAGGTATCATCCATAGAAAATGGTCTATTATTACTTTTGGGTATTACAGACGATGACGGTTTGGAAGATATTCAATGGTTGGTGAGAAAAGTGGTCAACCTTCGTATTTTCGAAGATGAAGAAGGTGTCATGAACAAATCTATAAAAGATGTGGACGGCGACATTATAGTGGTAAGTCAGTTTACGCTGCATGCTGCCGTTAAGAAAGGTAATAGGCCTTCTTATATAAAAGCGGCAAAACCCGATATTGCCATTCCCCTTTACGAGAGCTTTGTGCAACATTTGGAAACCGAACTGGAAAAAAAGGTAGGCACAGGTGTCTTTGGGGCCGATATGAAAGTGGATTTGTTGAACGATGGACCTGTGACCATAATCATAGATACAAAAAATAAAGAGTAATGAATATTCAGAACGCACAAAAAGCGGTAGACGATTGGATCAAAGAACACGGGGTAAGATACTTTAATGAATTGACCAATATGGCCCAGCTTACCGAAGAGGTAGGTGAAGTGGCCCGTATTATAGCCCGTAGGTATGGTGAGCAAAGCGAGAAAGAATCTGATAAATCGAAGGATTTGGGAGAAGAGTTGGCAGATGTGCTGTTTGTGGTCTTGTGCTTGGCCAACCAAACCGGAATAGATTTGCAACAATCTTTTGACAAGAAGTTAGATTTAAAAACAAAGCGAGATCACGATCGTCATCACAATAACAAAAAGCTCAAATAGTACTATATTTGAGGTTCGTTTTTAATACATATATATCTTGAGACTTCATCTTTCTGGCCCATCTGACAAGCTTTTAAAAGAAACTATAAAAATTACGGGATCTAAGAGTGAATCTAACCGATCACTATTATTGTCTGCGCTCTATGATGGGATAGAAATTTTAAATCTTTCCAATTCCGATGATGCCCAGGTAATGGGTCAAGGTTTAACTAAAAAATCAGGAGCGGTAGACATTCACCATGCCGGTACCGCCATGCGTTTTCTAACCGGTTACTTTGCAACTTTAGAGGGTAGCGATGTAACTCTTACGGGTTCTAAACGTATGACCGAGCGCCCCATTAAAATTTTGGTAGATGCCTTAAAAGAATTGGGTGCCGATATTTCATATGTGAACCAAGAAGGGTATCCTCCATTAAAAATAAAGGGAAAGAAAATAACAAAGAACAAGGTAAGTCTTCCAGCCAATGTAAGCAGTCAATATATATCGTCTCTTTTATTGGTGGCCCCTAGTTTAGAGAATGGTTTAGAATTGGAGTTGGTCGGTAAGATTACATCCGTGCCCTATATAAAAATGACCTTGTCATTGTTAGGGGAAATAGGGGTCAGTACCTCATTTGAAGAAAATACGATCATAGTCGGCGCTACACCGACGGTGGCCGCTACAACCTTGGTAGTAGAATCCGATTGGAGTTCGGCTTCCTATTTTTATAGCATCGTCGCCTTGGCCGAGACAGGTACGGAAATTACCTTGTCGGCCTACAAAAAGAACAGCCTTCAAGGCGATAGCGTATTAAGTGAGATATATAATCAATTTGGGGTAGAGACTGTTTTTGGGGATAATCAAATAAGATTAAAGAAAGTTTCGGAATGTAAGCAATCTAACATTGAGCTAGATTTGGCCAATGCGCCCGACATCGCCCAAACAATTGCGGTAACGTGCTTTGGCCTGGGGATAGGTTGTCATCTTACGGGGCTACATACCTTAAAGATCAAGGAAACGGATAGGTTAGAGGCATTAAAGACCGAACTGTCAAAATTGGGTGCCAATATTTCTGTGACCGATAAAACACTTACATTAAGAGTAGGCGATAAGATAAATAGCGAAGTTGCCATAGATACCTATAACGACCATAGAATGGCCATGGCATTTGCACCGTTGGCCATGAAGACCTCACTTTTTGTGAACGATGCGATGGTGGTTTCCAAATCATATCCCGACTTTTGGGAAGACATGAAAACGCTTCAATTTAAAGTGGAAGAATTATAATTCCGTATTTACTTGACAACCCCCTGTTTCAGATTGTATCTTTGCAGCCGCAATTTGCTATACTAAAAAAATTAGCCACATGAAATTATCTAACTTTAATTTTGAACTTCCAAAAGAATTATTGGCTGAACACCCATCCGAAAATAGGGATGAATCTAAACTAATGGTGGTCCATGCGGATACCGGCAAGATAGAGCATAGGATGTTCAAGGACATGATCGATTATTTTGATGAAGGTGATGTGATGGTCCTTAACAATACCAAAGTATTTCCTGCCCGTTTGTACGGAAACAAAGAAAAGACCGGAGCGCGTATTGAAGTGTTCTTGTTAAGAGAGCTGAACGAAGAACAGCGCCTATGGGACGTGTTGGTAGATCCTGCCCGTAAAATACGTATTGGTAACAAACTTTATTTCGGAGATGACGAAACATTGGTTGCCGAGGTTATAGATAATACAACTTCAAGAGGAAGAACGTTACGCTTTTTATACGATGGGGCTTACTTGGATTTTAGAAGAAAATTAAGGGAGCTCGGGCAAACACCCTTACCAAAATATATAAAGAGAGATGTTGAGCCAGAAGACGAGGAGCGTTACCAGACCATTTATGCAAAATATGAAGGAGCGGTAGCTGCACCAACAGCAGGGCTACACTTTTCAAAGCATTTGCTAAAAAGGTTAGAGATAAAAGGTATCGACTTTGCAGAGTTGACCCTTCATGTTGGTCTTGGTACTTTTAATCCTGTAGAGGTAGAAGACCTTTCTAAACATAAAATGGATAGCGAAGAGTTGGTCATAGATGAAAAAGCTACCGAAATAGTGAACAACGCCAAATTGGAAAAACGTCGTATATGTGCCGTAGGTACCACGGCGATGAGAGGTTTGGAAAGTGCGGTGTCATCTAATCATACCTTGAATACGTTCGAAGGCTGGACGAACAAATTTATCTTCCCTCCTTACGATTTTAGTATTGCCAATGCAATGATTACCAATTTCCATTTACCAAAATCTACTTTGTTGATGATGGTATCTGCGTTTATGGGGCACGATTTAATGAAGAAAGCATATAAAGAGGCAATAATGGAAGGCTATAGGTTCTATTCTTATGGTGATGCCATGTTGATCTTAAGATAAATACAAAATTCCTTTTAAAAGGAAATAAGTAAAAATGTCCCGCTTTGTCCGTATATAGAGAAAGCGGGATTTTTTGTAATACCTACCTTTGGCAAGATGGAAGCAAAGAAAAAAGACATTCGGGCCTTAACACGAGAACAGTTGAGAGCATTTTTTGTGCAGAACGGAGACAAAGCTTTTCGTGGTAATCAGATCTATGAGTGGCTTTGGCAAAAAGGAGCGCACTCTTTTGATGTGATGACCAACTTGTCTAAAGAGACCCGAGAAATGCTTGCTGCCAATTTTGTGATCAACCACATTAAGGTGGATCAAATGCAACGTAGTGCCGACGGTACCATAAAGAATGCCGTAAGGTTACATGACGACTTGGTGGTAGAATCGGTATTAATACCCACAAAAACGAGAACTACGGCATGTGTTTCCAGTCAGGTAGGGTGTAGTTTGGACTGTAGGTTCTGTGCCACCGCACGTTTAAAAAGAATGCGCAATCTTAACCCTGATGAGATCTATGATCAGGTGGTGGCCATAGATAACGAAAGCAGGCTATATTTTGATAGGCCTTTGAGCAATATTGTGTTTATGGGTATGGGAGAGCCTTTGATGAACTATAACAATGTGCTCAAAGCAATAGAGAAAATTACTTCGCCCGATGGTTTGGGGATGTCTCCAAAACGTATTACGGTCTCTACCTCTGGTGTACCCAAGTTGATTAAAAAAATGGCCGATGATGAGGTTAAATTTAAACTGGCCGTATCATTACATTCGGCTGTTGACGATATACGAACTTCGATAATGCCTTTTAACGCCACTTTTACACTGGCCGATCTTAGGGAAGCATTAATATATTGGTATCAAAAGACAAAAAGTAGAATAACCTATGAATATGTAGTTTGGGAAGGTATCAATGATCATAAAAGCGATGTGGATGCATTGGTCGATTTTTGTAGGTTTGCTCCATCAAAAGTAAATCTTATCGAATACAACCCTATAGATGACGGCGAATTTCAGCAAGCATCTAACAAGGCCATAGATATGTATGTGAATACCTTAGAGAAGAACGGTATTACCGTTACGGTAAGGCGGTCTAGGGGAAAAGATATAGATGCCGCATGTGGGCAGCTTGCCAATAAATCATAATATGGTTTTCTAAATTCTTGATTGGGTCAACTTTTGGTCCAATACTTTGGCTTTATATGCTATACTTGGCCATAGTTGTTGCACTTTTCGCTAATTTTGAAATTATAAGCCAAACCAAACTGCTTGAAAATAGTATCGCAAATAAAGGAACCTGTTAATAGGGAGATGGAGCTCTTTGAGACCAAGTTCCGTGAGTCCATGACTTCTAAGGTCGCCTTGCTCAATAGAATTACTTACTACATTGTTAATAGAAAGGGGAAGCAAATGCGACCCATGTTCGTTTTTTTAACGGCGAAATTGTTGAACAATGGTGAAGTGAACGAGCGTACCTATCGTGGTGCATCTGTCATAGAGTTGATTCATACCGCAACGCTGGTGCATGATGATGTGGTGGACGAAAGTGATAAAAGAAGGGGTTTTTTCTCCATTAATGCTTTGTGGAAGAACAAGATCGCAGTTCTGGTCGGTGATTATTTGTTGTCTAAAGGTTTATTACTGTCCATTGATAATGGTGATTTCGATTTGCTTCGAATCATTTCCGTCGCCGTTCGTGAAATGAGCGAAGGCGAGTTGTTACAGATAGATAAGGCCCGTAGATTGGATATTACCGAAGATGTATATTATGATATAATTCGCCAGAAGACCGCGACACTGATAGCTGCTTGTTGTAGCTTGGGCGCTTGTTCCGTTAAGCCAGAAAGCGAACATGTAGAAACCTTTCGAAAATTTGGAGAGCTATGTGGTATGGCATTTCAGATAAAAGATGATTTGTTCGATTACGGAGCCGAGAAAATAGGGAAGCCTACAGGTATAGATATCAAAGAGCAAAAAATGACACTACCTTTGATATATGCATTGAACAACTGTTCTAAAAAAGAAAAAAGCTGGTTGATCAATTCCATTAAAAATCATAATAAGAACAAAAAGCGAGTAAAAGAAGTAATCGCCTTTGTAAAAAAGGCAGGAGGGTTAGACTATGCCGTAAACAAAATGTTGACCTTTAAAGATGAGGCATTGTCTTTGTTGCATACCTATCCAAAATCTGATTATAGAGATGCTCTAGAATTAATGGTAAACTACGTAGTGGAGCGAAAAAAATAGATTTTTTTTTCAAAAATTCTTTTCTTTCTGATACTTTTTTAAGTTTTAATTTACTGATATTTAAGTAGTTAAAAAATATTTTGTTTGCCGAGGCAACTATATTGTAATTGAAGTCGTCTATGTAAATAGAAGACATTTAAAAGTTTTGAAAATTATACCCTTTTATAAAAACGAAAAACAGCTCATTAAAAAGGCCATAAGTGGAAATGGTGATGCGCAGCATCGTCTCTACGGCAAATATGCCCCTAAAATGTTGAGTGTTTGTAGGCAGTATATAAAAGACGTTCATTTTGCTGAAGACGTTATGGTACAAGGGTTTGTAAAGATGTTTCACCATCTGCATACTTTTAAGTTTCAAGGTAGTTTTGAGGGGTGGGTCAGAAGAATCATGGTAAGGGAGTGTATCTCGTACCTAAGAAAGAGGCAATTTGTTGTTTATGATGATGAGGTGTTCGAAAACAATCAATCTAACGGTTTTGAAATAACCACAGATTTAGATACCGAGCATATACAACAATTAATAGATGCGCTACCACAAGGGTATAAAATGGTTTTTGTGCTTTATGCAGTAGAAGGATATAAGCATAATGAAATTGCTGAAATGTTGAGTATATCTGAAAGCACCAGCAAATCACAACTATTTAAGGCAAGAAAAATGTTGCAAGAGAATTTAAAAAAACAAAATATCATAGGTTATGGAACCAGATAAATTTGAAAAGTATATTAAAGGCAAGTTGGAAGAAAGAGAGATTGCTCCATCTGCAGGAGCATGGGAAAAAATATCCGGGCAACTGGCTAAAGAAAAATCAAACGATAAGCCACTTTATTTTTGGTTGGGCATTGCGGCCAGTGTTGTTGTTCTGGTAGGTGTTACCTTTTTGTTTTTTAACGATCAGGGTAACGTAGTGCCATCGGAAACAATTAAGGTTGTAACTGCCGATGAAGATAATGTTCAGAAAACTGAACTTGAAAAGGATGTAGAGGGTTTGGTAGAGAAATCGTCAGAGGAGATCGTGCTTACACAAAAAGAGGTAAGTCCGGTCATTAAAGAGAACAATGTTGCCGTAGTTAAAAAGAATGTCGTAAAAGATGAGATTTCTACGGAGAGTGGAGATGAAGCATTGGCTGAAGCTAGTGAGGAAAAAGTTTTGCCCAATGATAATCAACTGGAAATACTGTTGCCGGATAGTATTTTAAATGAGAAAATTGCAGAAGTGGTAGCGCAGGTAGATTCCCTTGAGTTAAATGGAGAGATAACGGATGCCGAAGTAGATTCTCTACTGTTAAAGGCGCAAAAAGATATTTTAAGAGAACGACTTTTTAATAAAGACAATTCTGTTAATGCCATGGCTTTGTTGACAGAGGTCGAGGATGAACTTGATCAATCCTTCCGAGACCAGATCTTAGAATCGTTAAAAACAGGTTTTCTTAAAGTTAGGACTGCTGTCGCGGACCGAAACAACTAAATCCCTAAAAATCGAAAATTCCCTAAAGCGCTATATTTTAACATAGGGCCAGGGACTGGAGTTTTATTCATCAATCAAAATTAAATCAAATTAAAATGAAAACAATTACGGTATTTGTCCTTGTGGTCTTTACACTCTTCGTAACACATGAAGTGACATCACAAGAAGAGCATCTAAGTAAAATAGAGTTTTTAAAGGGGCAAAAGGAAAAGATTGCCTTACAGGAAAAAGATGCCCTAAAGCTAGAGGTTGCCAAAATTAACAAACAATTGGAGCGCAATGAGATTTCTGAGGAAGAGGCACAAAAACTTAAGACGGAAGCGGCGCAAAAAAGAGCGTTGAACATTGAAAATAGGTTGGGTATCATTGATAATCAAATTGCGTTACTAGAAAGAAATGGTGAAGACCCGATGCAATTGGATACCTTAAATTATGCAACTGCCCTAGAGATAGGTTTTGGGGGCAAAGACAGTGAAAATAATAGAATGTTCGGTGTTAGTATCAAGGAGAACCCGAACAGGAAAGATGTAAAATATGATAAAAGAACATATTCCGATCTAGTGGTGGCCCTTGGTTTTAACAATGCGATTATAGATGAGGTTTCATTGAACGATTCGCCCTATAAGATTGGGGGTAGTAGGTTTTTTGAACTTGGATGGCAGTGGCGTACACGGGTTTTTAAAGAATCTAATTTTCTAAGATTAAACTATGGGTTTTCTTTTCAGTTCAATGGTTTAAAGATTAAGGACAATCAATACTTTGTAGTTAATGGAGATGGAAATGCCGAACTTGAAGAGTTCGACTATGAGTTGGATAAATCAAAATTTAGAATGGACAACCTTGTTTTTCCCGTTCATTTAGAATTTGGCCCGTCTAAATTGAAAAAGACAGAAAAGACGATTCGGTATTCGCTCACAAACCAGTTTCGTTTTGGTATTGGTGGCTATGGAGGTTTTAATCTAGGAACAAGACAAAAATTGAAGTACAGTATAGATGGTGAAAAAGTAAAGGATAAAATAAAACGGGATTATAATACGAACGATCTGGTGTATGGGCTAAGTGCCTATGCTGGTTTTGATGGGGTATTATTGTATATGAAATATGATCTGAATACTATTTTTAACAACGCTCCCGTTGATCAACGAAACATTTCTATAGGTCTTAGGTTCGATTTGTAGAGAGAATTAGCTACTTATTTCAGAAAAGGGTACATGGTAAGATATGTACCTTTTTTTATTGCTCTATGGCCGATTTGATATCAGCGGTAAATTCATCTTCAAAAAATACTCCTTTGCAATGGCTACAGGTAGCTATTTTGTGGGAGGAAATTTTAAAAAGCTTGATCCAGAAAAGATGGAAGTAGTTAGAGGAAATAGAAAGGCTGAGTGTCCCTAATTGATGGCAGTAGGGGCAGGGGGTATTTGTCAATTGCCTAATTTCTGGTTTCCCGGGTCGCGTTCCAAAGAAAAGAATCATATTTTGCTCTTATTTATTCCAAAAGTAATAATTTTAGAGGCTTCTCATACGTGTAGATTATTGTTCGGAAAAGATAAATGATAGCAAAGAGCACCATAGATAAAGTATATGAAACCGCCCGTTTAGAAGAGGTGATCGGTGATTTTGTACAATTAAAGAAATCGGGGTCTAATTTTAAGGGTTTGAGCCCTTTTAGCGATGAGCGGACACCTAGCTTTATGGTGTCGCCCGTAAAGCAGATATGGAAAGATTTTAGTAGTGGTAAAGGGGGAAATGTGGTGGCTTTTTTAATGGAGCACGAACATTATACTTATCCTGAGGCTATTAAATACCTCGCAAAAAAATATAATATAGAAGTAGAGGAAACCGAGCAATCCAGTGAGCAAAAAGAGCAGGCGAACGAGCGCGAGAGCATGTACTTGGTATCGGAGTATGCCCAAAAATATTTTAAAAGAATACTGTGGGAATCGGAGCTGGGCAAAGCAATAGGTCTAAGTTATTTTAAAGAGCGGGGCTTTACGGAGGAAACCATACAAAAATTTGGCCTAGGGTATTGTTTGGATCAATGGGATGGTTTTACAACGACGGCATTGGACGATGGTTATAAACTGGACTATTTACAGAAAACCGGTCTTACCATTGTTAAAGAGGATACAAATAATCCCAATAACCCCAGAAAATTCGATAGGTTTAAGGGGAGGGTCATGTTTCCGATACACTCGCTAAGTGGAAGGGTATTGGGCTTTGGGGGCCGAATTCTTACCAATGATAAAAAAGCGGCCAAGTACTTAAACTCCCCAGAAAGTGATATTTACCATAAGAGCAAAGTGTTATATGGTATTTATTATGCCAAACAGGCAATAGCAAAAGAGGACAATTGTTACTTGGTGGAAGGGTATACCGATGTGATCCAATTTTATCAAAGAGGTATACATAATGTTGTTTCGTCTAGTGGAACGGCATTGACACCAGAGCAAATTCGTTTGATCAATAGGCTTACCAAAAATATTACGGTTTTGTTCGATGGCGATGCCGCCGGACTAAGGGCTTCGTTAAGGGGGATAGATTTAATTCTGGAACAGGGCATGAACGTACGTGTCTGTACTTTTCCAGAAGGTGAAGACCCTGATAGTTTCGCAAAGAACAACGATTTGGAAGAGGTGCAAGAATACCTCAATAACAATGCGAAGGATTTTATTCAGTTCAAGGCATCGTTGTTGGTTAAGGAAGCCTCTGATGATCCTATAAAAAGGGCCGATACCGTTAGAGATATAGTAAACAGTATTTCTAAGATACCGGATCGTATCAAGAAAGAAATCTATATACAGGAATGTGCTCAGATAATGAACGTTTCTGAAAACGTTCTGTTTAGCACCTTGGCCCAAATAAATAAAAAGGGTACGGCCGATGCCGTTAAAAAAGAAAAGCAAGAGCAAAAAGCTTTTGATGTTGTACGTAGCGAGCCGGTAGAGAAAAAAGTAGATGTTCAGTTTGAACTGGAACGAAAAATTATAGAAAGCCTGTTGCTCTATGGGGACCAGAAAGAAGAGTTTGAGGATTTGGTGCTTAAAGAAAACGATAAGGGAGAATTGGTTTTAGAGCCAGAGTCTTTGGAAATTAAGGTGTATGAAAAAATATATCTTGATTTGCAGGAAGATGAGATAGAATTGGCAAATGAAAATTTCAGAAATGTCTATTATAAGCTTATAGAGGCTCTCAATGAGGCCGAAGAGTTTACGGTAAGTAATTTTATAGCGGGGCTTGATCAAGAAATGGCAAACGAGGTGTCTTCCATTTTAATGGAGGAAGAGCGGTATGCCTTACATAATTGGGAAAGGAAGGATATTTATCCGAAGCCGAAAGAAGTAGGTATTGCTCAACTTGTAAGTGAAACAATTTTGACCTTGAGATGCTATTTGATAAAAAAACGAATGGAGAGTTTGCAGAAAGAAACAACCCAAACAGATAAAGATAACCGTGATATATTGGAAGAAATAATGAACTACTTACAGCTGAACAAGTTGTTGAACAAAAAACTAAACAGGGTTTTGTCTTAATAGAAAAGATAGTAAACAAAAAAAACCGCTTAATGCGGTTTTTTTGTTTTTTAGAAGAAGGTTGGTCTAATAAAGTTCCAGTGCTTTTGCCTGTTGTAAAAGGTCGACCATGTTGTCAACGTTTAGTTTTTTCATTAAACGAGCCTTATAGGTACTTACCGTCTTTTCGTTCAGGTTAAGACCTAAGGCAACTTCCTTGTTTCTTTTTCCGCTGGCAAGAAGTTTTAATACCTCTACCTCTCTTGTAGATAATTTTCTAAAGAACCTTCTTGGTTTTTTGGTGCCTTCGTCAAAAGCAAGTCTTTGTGCCAATTCATTGGTAATGAACATGCTGCCTTCACTTACTTTGGTAACTGCAGATATAATATAGTCCACATCAGATGATTTTGACAGATAGCCAAATGCACCTGCCCTAATAGCACTTAGCGCATAAACATCTTCAGATTGCCCACTGTACATAAGTACCTTTACATCAGGATATTCCTTTTTGATTTTTCGTAGAGCGGCTATTCCGTTTATTTCAGGAATATCCATTTCTAACATTACAACATCGGGGGTTATCTTTTCCAGTTTTTTAAAAAGCTCTTCGGTGGTGGATACATCATCTACCAACTCAAAACCTGTTGCGGATTCTAACACATTTCTAACTCCCATTCGAATGATAGGATGGTTGTCCGCAATTAAAACTTTTATCATTATATGTTGATTTTCAAGATATTTAAGTCTACAATACTGTAGAAAACACGTACATGCAATGTAGGACTAAATAATCTAAATTAGAAGTCAAAGATGTATTTTTTTTTCTAAAAAGAGTTAAAATTGATCTGTTTATTCGATTTAGTTACCTGATTGTTAGTTGAGTGGTTGTTTTAACATTTCGGGAACTATGCAAACCGGTATAGGATTCATTTTGTGTTGGTTCATTGAATTGAATCTTGTGAAGATATCAAATACCTCTTTGTCCCTTCCTGTAAAATCATCTGTTGTTTTTCCTTGGTCTTTCATCTCCATGGCCCATTCCAGTTCGGGGTAAGAAGCGCCAATTTGGTCTTCATCGGTTCTGTCATCGCCCCAAAGGCCGTCGGTAGGCGCGGCTTTGATGATTTCTTCGTTCACCCCTAGTTTCTTTGCGATTTCGTAAACCTCTGTTTTCATTAAATCTGCAATGGGACTAAGGTCTACTCCGCCATCTCCGTATTTGGTGTAAAAACCGACACCAAAATCTTCTACCTTGTTACCGGTACCTGCAACCAAATAGCGGTTTAAGGCCGCGAAATAGTACAAAGTGGTCATGCGCAACCTAGCTCTGGTGTTCGCCAATGACATAAATCTTTCTTCTTCGTTTTCTACTGTAGGAAAAGAATTCACCAAGCTGTCGAATACAGGTGTAAGGTTTACCGGTTGACGTTTAACGTTCGAAAAGTTTTTCTGTAGCCAGTCTATATGTCTAGAAGCACGATCCGATTGATTTTCCGCTTGGTGAATGGGCATCTCCAAACAAAGTAGGTCTAGGCCTGTTTTAGCGCATAGGGTAGAAGTGACCGCAGAATCTATGCCACCGGACACGCCGATTACGAAACCTTTTTGTTTTGCGTTAACAGCATAGTCCTTTAACCATCCAACAATATGGTCGATTACTTTTTCCGTTTGCATACAAGTATCAAATTATTTGTTTAAATCAATTAACTTTGCCCTAAAAATAAGTTGTCCTTATTTAAAAATAAAATGAATTCGGAAATACTTGGTATGAGAAAACCCATTTTTATTGTTTTATCAGTTTTAGCGATTTTTATTGGATGTAAAGACAGCGATAAGGTAGCTGAAGAGGTATCTAAAATTCCTTTGGAACTGAAAATTTCAAGATTTGACAGGGAATTTGCGGAAGCTAACGAAGATGGTTTGCCGGCATTAAGAAAAAAGTATCCCTACCTTTTTCCTGCTCCCGACAGTGTTTGGGTCGCAAAAATGAACGACTCTCTTCAAATAGAGCTGTTTCAAGAAGTAGGCAAGACATTTAATAGTTTTGAAGACGAGG
This sequence comes from Maribacter sp. MMG018, assembly GCF_018100785.1. Taxonomy (GTDB): domain Bacteria; phylum Bacteroidota; class Bacteroidia; order Flavobacteriales; family Flavobacteriaceae; genus Maribacter. Next base: position 129,796 of record NZ_JAGJEC010000005.1, read on the forward strand.
AGGAGTCACTTGAAATGTTGTTCAAGTACATTAAATACTACTTTCCAGAACAAAAAACGCCTAAAATCATAACGGTCACCAATGATGTTGATTATGATAATAGAATTATTCTTACCGACACGTTACTATTTATAGGATTGGACAATTATTTAGGTTCCGAACATAAATATTATGGAGGAATTCAGCGATACATAGCCAAATTGTTAGATCGTAAGTTTATGGTCAGCGACGTAGTGAGTGCATTTGCGAAAAAGGTAGTTCCGAGACCTCGGGACAGAACTTTTTTGGCAAGAATGATCTACTTTGGTAAAGAGCTGTATATAAAAGATCGTTTAATGCCCAATGCGCCCGATAATATTAAAATAGGCTATTCGGACGATGAAATGGATTGGGCCATTGCGAACGAGGAGCCTATTTGGAGAAATTTTATTGAGCAAGAGCATTTATATAGTACAAATAGCAAATTAAACCAACGTTTTTTAGATCCTGCACCATTTTCGAAGTTTGGGCTGGAGCTGGATAACGAATCTCCAGGTTGGTTGGGCAGGTATATTGGTTGGCAAATTGTAAGGGCCTTTATGGAAAATAATGACGTAAGCCTGAAGCAAATGTTGACGATGTCGGAGGAAGAATTGTTTAAAAAATCTAATTATAAACCAAGAAGCTAAATGGCAGATCTGCATAATTCTGAGATAACCCTAAGGGTGAGTTTGGATGATAATCGCGTACCTGAAAAACTTTCATGGTCGGCGCAAGACGGTGGTATAGACAACGAAGAGGCAAAAGCCATGTTGCTTTCCGTTTGGGACAGTAAAAATCAAGAGTCGCTGAAAATCGATTTATGGACAAAGGATATGCCCGTAGATGAGATGAAAACTTTTTTTCACCAAACATTGGTTTCAATGTCCGATACCTTCATGAGAGCTACGCAAGACGAAAAGATGACGGCAACCATGAAAGATTTTTGTGATTATTTTGCGGAGAAGCTAGAGTTGAAAAAATAGGGTTTTTTACGGAGGGGTATTATGCCATATTGTTTTTGTTGGCCTCGAAGTACTCTACGTTAATGGCCTCTATGTATTCGAGTACCTCTTCTCTGCCTATTTTTTTACTGGAAGATGTTACAAAGTGTTGGGGAGCTTCTTCCCAGATGTCTTCCAATAAATGGTTTAAGTAGTTGTCTACCTGTCTTTTAATGGCTTGGGGCTTAAGTTTGTCCGCTTTTGTGAAAATAATGGCAAAGGGGATTCCATTTTCTCCCATCCATTGCATAAACTCCATGTCTATCGGTTGGGGGTTGTGTCTAATATCCACAAGTACAAAAGAGCATACAAGTTGCTGCCTTTCTAAGAAATAGTTGGTGATGTATTTTTGAAACGTCTTTTTGTCTTTTTTGGAAACTTTTGCATAGCCATAGCCGGGCAAATCTACCAAAAACCAATTGCCATTAATCTTAAAATGGTTGATGAGCTGTGTTTTTCCGGGTCTCCCAGATGTTTTGGCCAAACTTTTACGGTCTGTCAACATATTGATCAAGGAAGATTTGCCTACGTTGGATCTGCCTATGAACGCATACTCCGGAATAGGCTCATTGGGGCATTTGGCCACATCCGAATTGCTCATTACAAAGTCTGCGGACTTGATCTTCATGCCGTTTAATTTAGAAATTACGTTGCTTTAGCCATTCGCTTAAAATGTCATTAAACTCATCGGGGTGTTCCATCATTGGTGCATGGCCACATTTCTTGATCCAAAAAAGGTCGGAATCCGGTAACAACTCATGAAAGAGCTCGGCAACATCAGGTGGTGTAACGGTATCGTCCTCTCCCCAAATAATGCAGGTGGGCGTCTTCATTGTAGGTAGGTCGGTACTCATGTTATGGCGAATGGCGCTTTTTGCGATCGCCAGTGTTTTAACGAGTTTTATCCTATCGTTGACCGTCGCAAAAACTTCGTCCACAATTTCTTTGGTGGCCACTTCGGGGTCGTAAAAAACATCTTGTGCTTTTTTCTTTATGAACTCATAGTCCCCACGTTTTGGGTAGCCATCTCCCATGGCGCTTTCATACAGCCCCGAGCTACCTGTAATAACAAGGGCCTTCACCATTTCTGGGTATAATTTCGTGTGTAATAATCCAATATGTCCACCTAAGGAATTTCCTAAAAGAATAACATCTTTCAGTCCTTTGTGTTCGATGAATTTTTTAAGGTATTTAGCAAAATTTTTGACATTTGTCTTGAGCAAGGGCATGTCATAAATCGGAAGTTCCGGAATCAAAACTTTATAGCCATTTTTTGGAAAATAGTCCAAGACTCCTTGAAAATTACTAAGACCGCCCATTAAGCCATGCAGGATAATAATTGGAGTGCCCTCTCCTTTTTCAATATACTTGAATTTCCCGTCTTTAATTATTTCTTCCTCCATTTAATAGGGTACTGATATTTGAGCAAATATAGGCAATTCGATATAATAGGAGCATATCCATGCTGTTTCTTAAGAGCTCATTTCACTTTTTTTTAACTGGGTTTTTCGCAAAATCCATTACCGCAGTTTTTCATGTTTGTAGATAGAATTGGGGTTAAAAAGTGGTAAAAAATCATTATTTTATTAACAAAGTGGTGTTTTGTGGTAAAATGTGGTAATAATATTTATATATTTGAGTTGTATAAGAAAGACCATCGATTTTGGAAATCTATTTTTCAGGTGTTTATAACTGTAAGGCAGATGCCAAGGGTCGGGTAATGTTACCTGTATCCCTTCGTAATCAGATGGCGCCTATGCTCAATAATGGGTTTTTTATAAAAAAGTCTTATTACGATGAATGTTTGGAGCTGTATCCAAAGCACGAATGGGAGGCAGAGGTGAAAAAACTCAATGAGCGATTGGGGGATAGTAGAAAAGATAGGGCTTTTAAAAGAAAGTTTACCTCTGGGTTGAGGCATGTGGAGATAGATGCTACGGGAAGGTTGTTGATCCCTAAAGATATTATCGGATTGGTGGGGATCAAAAAAGAGGTTACTCTTTCGCCTATGGATAGGCATTTGGAAATATGGGACAAAGCAACGTACGAGGGTGATGTTGAATCGTCTCCAGAGGAAAGGGAGCAATTGGCCTATGAGGTGAAATATGCTGAAAAACCGGATGAAGATGTATCATAATCCAGTTTTGTTGCAAGAGTCGGTAGCTGGGCTGGCGATCAAAGAGAATGGTGTGTATGTGGATGTGACTTTTGGAGGAGGAGGGCATTCTAGAGAGATATTGAAAAAATTGGGCCCCCAGGGAAAATTGTTCGCTTTTGATCAGGATGAAGATGCGCAGGCCAATAGTATCGATGACGAAAGGTTTGTTTTGATAGGGGAGAATTTTAGGTATATCACCCAGTTTTTAAAGTTCTATGGCATTCGGAAGGTAGATGGAATTTTGGCCGATTTTGGAGTTTCGTCGCATCAGTTTGATGAGGCTGAACGAGGGTTTTCCACTCGTTTTGATGCCGAGTTGGACATGCGAATGAGTAGAAGAAACCAATTGTCTGCCTATGATGTGGTTAATACGTATGCTTATGATGACTTAAGAAAGGTGCTTTTTAGCTATGGGGATCTAAGAAATGCGAATGCAATGGCCAATGCCATTATAGCGGGTAGGGAAGAGGTTCCGATAAAAACTACCGAAGAATTAAAGTCGGTTTTAAAAAGGTTTTTGCCCGAGCATAAAAAACATAAAATATTGGCGCAGATCTATCAGGCGATCCGAATTGAGGTGAATCAGGAGATAGAGGTGATAAAGGAGTTTTTGGAACAGGTTCCCGTTCTCTTGGAAAAAGGTGGTAGGCTTAGTGTAATAAGTTATCACTCGCTAGAAGATAGGTTGGTCAAAAGATTTATAAGGGCTGGTAGGTTTGAAGGTGAGCCTGAAAAGGATTTTTACGGAAATGTAGATGTTCCCTTAAAAAAAGTAGGGGCGTTGATCGTTCCGTCAAAAGAAGAAATTGCGAGCAATAATAGGGCTCGCAGTGCTAAGTTGAGAATTGCACAAAGGTTATAGGTAATTATGATGAAGGTTAAAAAAGGGATACTTGATATTCTAAAAGGTAAATTTTTGGTAGATGGCGATTCATTAAAGAATTGGCGATTTATCATTTTCACCTCGCTTTTGGCCGCCATCATGATCAGTAGCTCTCATAGTGCCGATAAAAAGGTGCATAAGATCGCGGCATTGAACGAAGAGGTGAAGGAATTAAAAAGTGAGTTCGTGGATGTTCGTTCGGATCTGCAACAATTAAAATTGGAATCGACCATAACGGCAACAGTCGAGGAGAAAGGGCTTTACCCTTCCGAGACACCGCCAAAAAAAATAAAAGTTAAATCTCAAACTGCTTCTAAGTAATATATGCCAGCGACAGAAAAAAGCATATTGTCAAGATTGTATATTGTAGCAGGAGGGCTAGTGCTCTTTGCCGGGATTGTGTTGTTTAAGCTGGTGTCCATCCAAATAGTGGAGGGCGACAAGTATATGGCACTGGCAGAAACTAGAACCACTAAGATGTTTACCATAGCCCCTAATCGGGGAAACCTATATTCTGATGATGGCAGTCTGTTGGCGACATCGGTGTCAAAATATAACATCCACTTTGATGCTGTTACGGTAAGCGAAAAAGATTTTAAAGAGAATGTGAAGCCGTTGTCCGATGCATTGGGCAAGTTGTTCGGTAAAGAATCATCGTACTATCAACAAAAACTCAGAAAGGCCAGGGAGCACAAAAATAGGTATGCGCTTATTGCCAGAAACCTTGATTATTCCGATTACATGGCGGTGAAGCAATTTCCTCTTTTTAATAAAGGTCCTTTTAAGGGAGGTATTGTAATAGAGCAAAAAACCAAAAGAGAGCATCCGTTGGGTAAGATAGCCGAGCGTAGCGTTGGTTATGAGCGTATAGACGAAAACGGCTACCGTACTAGAGTAGGAATGGAAGGTGCGTTTAGCGAGTATCTAAGTGGTATAGAGGGAAAACGGTTAAAGCAAAAAATAGCAAAGAACCAATGGAAGCCTATCGGTTACGATAACATTGTAGAACCAAAAGATGGTTATGATGTCTATTCGACCATAGATATCAATATACAAGATATAGCGCACCATGCTTTATTGAAACAATTAGAGAAGTATAAGGCGGATCATGGTACTGTTATCGTAATGGAGACCAAGTCGGGAGAGGTAAAGGCTATTTCTAATTTAGGGCGTACATCTGAGGGCAAATATTACGAGCGTCTGAATTATGCCATTGGAGAATCTCACGAACCGGGTTCTACCTTTAAATTGGTGAATTTGGTGGCTGCCCTAGAAGATAAGGTAGTGGATACCAGTACTGTGGTGGATACCGAAAAAGGTAGGTGGAAAATTTACAACCATTATGTGCGCGATTCTAAACATGGTGGATATGGTAAAATTTCGGTAGCCAAAGCTTTTGAGGTTTCTTCAAATACTGCTTTTGCAAAAATTATCCACAACGGCTACAAAGAAAATCCTGAGAAGTACGTAAACCGCTTAATGAGCATGAACGTGCACAAAAAACTGGGCCTTCCTATAAAAGGAGAGGGGGAACCTGTGTTAAGGTATCCTGGGGATAAAGGGTGGTCGGGTCTTTCTTTGGCTCAAATGGCATATGGCTATGAGGTTTCTATGACCCCATTGCAAACGTTGACCTTTTATAATGCTATCGCAAATGATGGTGAAATGGTGAAGCCTAGGCTTATAAAGGAAGTAAAGGAATGGGACAAGACCGTTAAAAAGTTTGACAAAGAAGTTATAAATCCTGCGATTTGCTCTAAGGGTACTGTTAAAAAAGTACAGCAGATTTTGAAAGATGTTATTGAAAAGAAACATGCCACAGGTCATGGTATGTATTCCAAAAACTTTTCCATGGCGGGTAAAACAGGTACAACGCAAACCAATTATACCTCTAAAGACCGAAGTAAATATGAATATATCTCTTCGTTCGCAGGGTATTTTCCTGCAGATAACCCTAAGTATTCTTGCATAGTGGTGATTCATAGACCTGATAAGAGTGTTGGTATTTATGGTGCGGATGTGGCAGGACCTGTGTTTAAGACCGTAGCCCAAAAAATTTATGCTACTTCGCCATTGACAGATGAGGTAGATGTCAATGATATCTTAATTGCCAGTGCAGAGGATTCGTATCAAGACTACTATAAACAAGTAGAGAAAAAATATAATGAAGTTCCCAATTTAAAAGGTATGAGCGGTATGGATGCCGTTGCCATACTCGAAAATATGGGGATAGAGGTAGAGGTGAGGGGAAACGGAAAAGTGAAACATCAATCTATTTCTAAGGGAACGGATATCAAAAAAGTGAAAAAAATTGTCTTGGAACTGATATGAAACAACTGAAAGACATATTGTATGGTGTACGTATTACAGCGGTTAGCGGAGCTACTGCTTGTGATATAGCTTCGGTTTGTTTCGATTCTCGCAAGGTGAAATCAGGAGATGCCTTTGTGGCTATAAAAGGTACTTTGACAGATGGCCATAAATATATAGACACCGTGGTAGAGGCTGGGGCGAGAGCTATAATTTGTGAAGAACTGCCAAAAATTATGGTAGAGAATGTCACCTATGTAGAGGTAGAGAACAGTCATCAGGCCTTGGCACTTATGGCGTCTAACTATTACGATACACCTTCTAAAAATTTAAAATTGGTAGGGGTCACCGGTACCAATGGAAAGACAACCGTTTCTAGTCTATTGTATCAGTTGTTTAAGAAGGCTGGGTATAAGGTAGGGTTGTTGTCTACTATAAAAATAATGGTCGATGACGAAGAGTTCGGTACAAGACATACGACCCCCGATGCATTGGTCATAAACAAGTATTTGAGCTTAATGAGCGAGGCGGGCGTGGAGTTTTGTTTTATGGAGGTCAGTTCTCATGGTATACATCAAAAAAGAACCGAAGGGCTTGTTTTTGCCGGCGCCATTTTTACCAATCTCTCGCATGACCATTTGGATTACCACAAAAGTTTTGCCGAGTATAGGGATACCAAAAAAATCCTTTTTGACAATCTGTCTAAAGATGCTTTTGCATTGACCAATATAGATGATAAGAACGGTTTGGTGATGTTGCAGAATACCAAGGCAAAAAAATACACCTATGCCTTAAAAAACTATGCGGATTACAGGGCGCAAATATTAGAGAACCAGTTCGATGGTCAATTGTTGAAGATAGATGATAACGAACTGTGGAGTAAGTTGATAGGTCATTTTAATGCCTACAATATGCTGTCCATATATGCCGCTGCAGATTTGTTGGGGCTAGAAAAATTTGAGGTCCTTCGTTTAATGAGCGAGCTGGAAAATGTGGATGGAAGATTTCAATACTACGTATCAAAAAATAGAATTACGGCTATAGTTGATTATGCCCATACGCCGGATGCTTTAAAAAATGTGCTTGAGACAATCAACATGTTGAGAACTGGAAATGAAAACGTCATCACCGTTGTGGGGTGTGGTGGCGACAGAGACAGAACTAAGCGTCCGGTAATGGGTAATATCGCATCTGAAATGAGCAATAAGGCCATTTTTACTTCTGATAATCCGAGGACTGAAAAGCCCGATACGATTATTTCGGAAATGGAAAAAGGTGTAGAGCCACAAAATGTAAAGAAAGTGCTGTCTATCGAGAATAGGGAACAGGCCATAAAAACGGCCTGCCAATTGGCCGATGTGAACGATATTATACTCATTGCCGGCAAAGGGCACGAAACCTATCAAGAGACCAATGGCGAGCGTATTCATTTTGATGATTTTGAAATTGTAAAGGAATTACTGGTAACGCTCGAAAAATAAGAACCATTTAATAATTGAGATAAGAAAGATTATATGTTAACCTACCTGTTCGAATATTTAGAAAAAGAATACCAAGTGCCTGGGGCAAGTTTGTTCCAGTTCAGTACTTTTCGTGCAGGTATGGCCATATTGTTGTCGTTGATAATTGCAACGGCCTACGGAAAAAGGGTCATACTTTATCTTCAAAAGAAACAGGTGGGCGAGACTATTCGCGATTTAGGGTTGGATGGTCAAAAACAAAAAGCGGGTACTCCGACCATGGGGGGCATTATTATAATTATGGCCACATTGATCCCAGTGCTGTTGTTTGCTAGGTTAGAGAATATATATATCATTTTGTTGATTTTCACCATGTTGTGGATGGGTGTTATTGGCTTTGTGGACGATTATATAAAAGTGTTCAGAAAAAACAAAGAAGGGCTTAAAGGTCGCTTTAAGGTTATAGGTCAAGTGGTGTTGGGGCTGTTGGTAGGTGCGGTATTGTACTTTCATCCAGAAGTGACAATGCGAGATCACGATAAGTCTATAATCACCGAACAATATACGGTGCAAGAAGTAAGGGGTATGGAGATAAAATCGACCATGACTACCGTGCCTTTCTTTAAAAACAACGAGTTCGATTATGGAAGTTTGATCGGATGGGCCGGTGAAGGTGCCAAAGAGTATGCGTGGTTGGTGTTTATACCGATAATCATTTTAATAGTTACCGCTGTATCCAACGGGGCCAATCTTACCGATGGTATAGATGGTTTGGCATCTGGAACATCGGCCATTATAGTGTTTACGCTAGGGGTTTTTGCCCTGGTATCCGGTAATGTTATTTTTTCGGACTACTTGGATATTATGTACATACCAAGGGTAGGAGAGTTACTGGTGTTTATTACGGCCTTTGTGGGTGCGCTTGTAGGATTTTTGTGGTACAACACATTTCCGGCCCAGGTTTTTATGGGAGATACGGGGAGTTTGACCATTGGTGGGGTAATAGCCGTCATTGCCATTATTGTTAGAAAAGAATTATTGATTCCCTTGTTGTGCGGTATTTTTTTCGCAGAGTCATTGTCGGTGATGTTGCAGGTAGGGTATTTTAAGTACACCAAGAAAAAGTTTGGAGAGGGAAAACGTATTTTTTTGATGTCGCCCTTGCATCATCATTACCAGAAGAAAGGGTATCATGAAAGCAAGATCGTAACCCGTTTTTGGATTGTAGGTATTATGTTGGCGATTGTTACGATAGTGACATTAAAAATAAGATAGATGGCTTTTTTAGTGGTGCTCGGTGGTGGAGAAAGTGGTGTGGGTACGGCCATTTTAGGATTAAAGAAAGGGTACGATGTTTTTGTGTCCGATAAAGGAAAAATAAAGAAGAAATATAAAGACGTTCTTGAACATTTTGGAATTGATTGGGAAGAATCTATCCATACAGAGGAAAAGATTCTGAAAGCAGATGTGGTCATGAAGAGTCCAGGGATACCAGACTCCGTTCCGTTGGTGAAACAACTGGTAGCTAATAGGGTTCCGGTGATATCTGAAATAGAGTTTGCCTCCAAATATACCGATGCAAAAATTATCGGCATTACCGGAAGTAATGGTAAAACGACCACTACAATGTTGACCTACCATATTTTAAAGAGTGCTGGATTAAATGTTGGTATGGCGGGTAACATTGGGGATAGCTATGCGAAGATGGTGGCCGATGAGGATTATGATTATTACGTGCTGGAGATAAGCAGTTTTCAGTTGGATGGTATACAGGATTTTAAGCCGCATATAGCCATTGTCACCAATATAACACCAGATCATTTGGATAGGTATGATTATAAGTTCGAAAATTATATCGCTTCTAAATTCTTGATTGCAACAAATCAGACTGCGGAGGATTATTTTATCTATGATGCCGATGATGAGGTATTGGTGGACTGGCTTAAAAAGCACCCGATCAAATCAAAATTATTGCCTTTTTCCTTAAACCAAGTTTTGGGCGAAGGCGCTTTTATAAAAAACAAGGAAATTAATATTAGAATACAAGAAGATACAATGAAAATGACGACAGACACATTGGCACTTGAGGGGCAACACAATTTGAAAAACAGTATGGCATCCGCAACGGTGGCTAAATTGGTCAGTATTAGAAAACAGACCATAAGAGAGTGTATTTCAAATTTTCAAGGAGCTCCGCATCGTTTGGAAAAGGTATTGAAAATTCACCATGTTCAGTACATCAACGATTCTAAGGCAACAAACGTTAACGCAACTTATTATGCCCTTGATAGTGTAAAAACACCTGTAGTTTGGATAGTGGGTGGCGTTGATAAGGGAAATGACTATAAAGAGTTGATGCCTTTGGTAAGGGAAAAGGTAAAGGCTATTATATGCCTTGGTATGAACAACGAAAAGATTAAAGAGACTTTTGGCAATGTTGTGGACCTAGTTGTGGAAACATATGCAATGGAAGAAGCTGTCAAGGTATCGTATAAAGTTGCGGAACGTGGAGATACGGTATTGTTGTCTCCCGCTTGTGCAAGTTTTGATCTTTTTGAGAATTATGAGGATCGCGGTAATCAGTTCAAAAATTACGTAAAGAATTTATAAGTGGTAAAATTTTTTCAAAATATAAAAGGGGATAAAGCTATATGGGCCATAGCGGCACTATTGGCTTTGTTCTCATTTTTACCGGTGTATAGTGCCAGTAGTAATCTGGTCTATGTGGTTGGTAATGGAACTACCGTAGGGCATTTGGTAAAACATGCCTTGTTGTTGTTTTTAGGTTTTGGAATCATTTATGCCGTACATAAGATACCAACTCATTTTTTTAAGGGGCTTTCGTTGATAGCCCTACCAATAGTTGTGGTATTGCTGATATTTGTGTTGGCACAAGGTTCGTCTAGCGGAGGAACAAATGCCAGTAGGTGGATCCGTATCCCGTTTGTTGGTTTTGGTTTTCAGCCTTCTAATTTGGCGGCGGTGGTCTTAATGATCTATGTGGCCAGGTATCTCTCAAAGATCAGGGATGTCAAGGTTACTTTTAAAGAAAGTGCTTTGCCTTTATGGCTTCCGGTTTTTTTAGTGGTGTTGTTGATCTTACCGGCCAACTTTTCAACGGCGGGTATTATATTCTCAATGGTATTGGTGCTTTGTTTTTTAGGGGGGTACCCTATAAAGTATTTGCTGGCTATCGTGGGTACGGGGGTGTTGTGTTTAACCTTGTTCATCCTTACGGCCAAAGCTGCTCCAGGTTTGTTTCCCAACAGGGTAGATACTTGGATGAGTCGTATAGAAAGTTTTACGAATCCAGAGGACACCGAGGCGAATTATCAGATAGAAAGAGCAAAAATAGCTATTGCTACCGGAGGGATAATGGGAAAAGGAGCGGGTAAAAGTGTTCAAAAGAATTTTTTGCCACAAAGTTCATCCGATTTTATATATGCCATTATTGTGGAAGAATATGGTCTAATAGGTGGGGGAGCCCTCATGTTTTTCTATTTGTTCTTGTTGTTCAGAATATTGGTAGTGGCAAATGGGGCTACTACTATATTCAGCAAGTTGTTGGTGCTCGGCGTTGGGTTACCGATTGTTTTTCAGGCATTGATAAATATGGCGGTTGCGGTAGAGCTTTTTCCTGTTACGGGGCAAAATTTACCATTGATCAGTAGTGGGGGTACCTCTAGCTGGATGACCTGTTTGGCCATTGGTATTATTTTGAGCGCAAGCAATAAAAGTTTGGCCCAAGACAATGGTGGAAAGTACGATATAGATGAAAGTAATCCTTTAGAAGTGTTAAGTGGGCAATTATAAGTTTATCATTTCTGGAGGTGGTACGGGAGGTCATATATACCCCGCAATTGCAATTGCGAACGAATTGAAGAGAAGGTTTCCTGATGCGGAGTTTTTATTTGTAGGGGCGAAGGATCGGATGGAAATGGAAAAAGTGCCGCAGGCAGGGTATGAGATTGAAGGATTGTGGATTACAGGGATACAAAGGAAACTGACCCTTAAAAATTTAATGTTTCCGATAAAATTGATAAGTAGTTTGGTAAAAGCAAGCAAAATAGTATCAAGGTTCAAACCAGATGTAGTGGTCGGTACCGGTGGTTTCGCTAGTGGACCTTTGCTTAAGGTCGCTTCTGGTAGAGGCATACCTTGCGTGCTACAGGAACAAAACTCTTTTGCCGGAATTACAAATAAATTACTAAAGAATAAAGTTGCCAAAATTTGTGTGGCATATGACGGCATGGAAAAGTTTTTTCCAAAAGATAAGATTATTAAAACGGGAAATCCCGTTCGTGCAGATTTGGTAAACCTAAAGGTCGGTAAGGAAGAAGCTTTACAGTTCTTTGATTTAAATGAAAAAAAGCCCACCCTTTTGGTGTTGGGAGGTAGTTTGGGGTCTAAAAGAATTAATGAGCTTATAGCACAAGAACTGGAGTTCTTTAGCAATTTGGATTTGCAGATAATTTGGCAGTGTGGCAAAGGTTACATAGAAATGTACGAAACACGTAATTCGGAATTTGTAAAGGTACACGCTTTTTTAAACGATATGGCAAAGGCATATGCCGCGGCGGATGTGATTATTTCACGTTCCGGGGCCAGTGCGGTTTCAGAACTCTGTTTGGTAGGTAAGCCTACCATATTCATTCCTTCGCCCTGGGTGGCTGAAGATCATCAAACAATGAACGCCATGGCCTTGGTAAAGGAAGAAGCCGCTATTATGATCAAAGAACAGGATTTGGAGCAAAGCTTCGAAAAAGAGTTTGTACGCTTGCTGGAATCAAAAGAGGAACAAGGCAAAATGTCTCGGAATATAAAAGCATTGGCCCTGCCCAATGCTACGCTGGACATATGTGATGAAATAGAAAAATTATTGGCTTAAAATAAATGGAGATAAGGGATATACATAAGGTTTACTTCATAGGTATCGGAGGTATCGGTATGTCCGCTTTGGCCCGTTATTTTAAGTTTATAGGTAAAGAGGTGGCGGGTTACGATAAAACAAGAACACCGTTGACCAATGAGCTTTCGGATGTGGGAATTAAGATTCATTATGAAGATGATCTGTCCATGGTGCCAAACGGATTTTTGGATAAGAACAATACCTTGGTCGTGTATACTCCCGCCGTTCCGACATCGCATGGCGAATATCAGTATTGTTTACAAAACGGTTTTGAAATAAAAAAGCGATCCGAAGTTTTGGGCCTCATTACCAAAGATTCTTTTTGTTTTGCCGTTGCGGGTACGCATGGTAAAACCACTACATCAAGTATTTTGGCCCATTTGCTGAAAGAGACCGGAACTCCGTTAACTGCCTTTTTAGGTGGTATTTCAGAAGATTTCAATAGTAACTTCTTGTTGGAAGGAACCGATTTTTCGGTAGTGGAGGCAGATGAGTTCGATAGGTCGTTTTTAAGATTGTCGCCGAACGTGGCCTGTGTTACTTCGATGGATGCAGATCATTTAGACATTTATGGTGATGCCGAAGAGCTCAGAAAATCCTTTGTGGATTTCACGAACCGCATTAAACCGGGCGGTAAGTTGTTTGTTAGAAATGGGTTGCCTTTAGAGGGTATTACCTATGGTATAGAAGATGGTTCGGATTATTGTATCCGAAATATAAAAGTAGAACATGGTACCTACATATTCGATTTGGGAACTCCAGAGAAAGATTTTTGTGGAGTTAAGTTCAACAAACCGGGAAGACATAACTTGTTAAACGGTTTGGTTGCTTTTGCTATGGCGATACAAGCAGGTTCCCCACCGTATCGCCTAGTTGAAGCCTTGTCGACATTTAAAGGGGTACAACGAAGATTTTCATATAGGATAAAAAACGAACAGCTTGTATTTATAGATGATTACGCCCATCATCCAACAGAGATAGATGCCGTATATGAGGCTATAGAGGAGATGCACCCCGATAAAAAGGTGTTGGCGATATTTCAGCCGCATCTTTTTACTAGAACAAGGGATTTTGGGGATGATTTTGCCAAGAGCCTATCAAGGTTCGAAAATGTGGTATTGTTAGATATTTATCCTGCAAGGGAAGAACCTATAGATGGTATAGATTCTGAATGGTTGTTAGGGAAAATGACGAATGTCAATAAAAAAATATTAAAAAAAGAAGAATTAATATCTGAAATAAAATCACAGGAGCCAGAGGTGCTTGTAGCCATGGGGGCCGGTGATATTGGATTGGAAGTAACAAAACTTAAAAATCAATTGGATTATGCGCATTAATTTGAGCGCTCTAAAGATGTTTGCGCTAGTACTGGTTTTACTGGGGCTTTATGCTTTTTCTAACCATAGAAACGGTAAGAAAAATGTGTCGGGAACAAAGGTGGAATTCGTTGGTGATCAGAATTTGTATATCACTGAGGGAGCGGTTAATAAATTGTTAATACAAAATTACGGACGCCTAGAAAATGTGCCCAAAGAAAAATTAGTTTTGAATACGATAGAAAAAGCTATTGAAGCCAATGAAATGGTGAAGAGTGCGCAAGTCTATCTTACTGTAGATGGTGAGCTTACGTCTAAAATTGTTCAGCGTAAACCAATCGGACGCATTGAAGGGGATTCGAAATTCTATCTGGATGACGAAGGAAAACGCATGCCGTTTTCATCTAATTATTCAGCTAGGGTTCCTATTATCACTGGAAACATAACCGGTGAGAGCCTAGAAGATGTGTATGAGATATTGGAATTTATAAATAAGGACGATTTTTTACGAAAAAATATAATTGGTATCCATGTGACGACGGAGAGCGATTACCAATTAAAATTTAGGCTGAACCAGTTTGTGGTAAAATTAGGGGATATTGATAATCTAGAAGCGAAGTTCAGCAATTTTAAGGCGTTTTATGCTAAAGCTAATAAGGATAAAACCTTGAAGGATTTTGCCATAGTAAGTTTAGAATTCAATAACCAGGTAGTGTGCACTAAAATATAACAAGAATGGAACAAGCTAATTATTCAGTCGGTCTAGACATAGGAACAACCAAAATCGTTGCCATAATCGGTAAGAAAAATGAGTATGGAAAGATTGAGATCTTGGGTATTGGTAAATCTAAGAGTCTGGGGGTACATAGGGGTGTTGTAAATAACATTACCCAAACCATAAAATCCATTCAGCAGGCCGTAGAGCAGGCAGAGGTGAACTCTGGTCTAAAGATAGGCTCTGTGGTTGTTGGTATTGCAGGTCAGCATATAAGAAGCTTGCAGCATAGTGACTATATCACCAGAAAAGATTCGGAAGAGGTTATCAATGAAGATGACCTTGATCTGCTATGCAATCAGGTGTATAAATTGATTATGCTGCCAGGAGAGGAAATTATTCATGTATTGCCGCAAGAGTATAAGGTAGATGGCCAAGCTGAGATAAAACAGCCCATTGGTATGTACGGAGGTCGTCTGGAAGCGAATTTTCATGTAGTGGTGGGGCAGGTTACATCTATTAAGAATGTTGGAAGATGTATAAAAAGTGCTGGTTTGGATCTTGGTAATATCACATTGGAACCATTGGCTTCTTCAGATGCCGTATTGAGCAGTGAGGAAAAAGAGGCAGGTGTGGCACTTATAGATATAGGAGGTGGTACTACCGATCTTGCCATTTTTAAAGATGGTATCATTAGGCATACCGCAGTAATTCCTTTTGGGGGCGGAGTTATCACCGAAGACATAAAAGAAGGTTGCTCTATAATAGAGAAGCAGGCAGAAACCCTAAAAATTAGATTTGGATCTGCTTGGCCAGGAGAGAACAAAGACAATGAAATTGTTTCCATTCCAGGTTTAAGAGGTAGGGAGCCCAAAGAAATTACCCTGAAAAACCTTTCAAAGATCATACATGCAAGGGTAGTGGAAATTATTGAGCAAGTGTATGTGGAAATTAAGAATTATGGCCACGATGAGCAGAAAAAGAAACTTATCGCAGGTATCGTATTAACCGGTGGGGGCAGCCAATTAAAACACCTTAAACAATTGGTGGAATATATTACGGGTATGGATACCCGAATAGGGTACCCTAACGAACATTTGGCAGGTGATTCGGAAGAAGAAGTGGCAAGTCCGTTGTACGCAACGGCAGTAGGACTTTTAATGAACGCCGTCAATAATCAAGAAAAGAAAAGTAATAAAAATATAGTAGAAGAGGAGAGTGCCGCTACGGAAGCTGAACCGGTGTTGGCGGATCATGAAGAAAAAAGTGCTCCGAAGGGAGAAGAGAAAAAACCAAGGCCAACAATATTTGATAAGTGGTCCGAGAAATTAAGGGTTTTTTTAGAAAACGCAGAGTAAATCACAAAGAACAAGCATATAATAACCAGTAATTAAAATAATATGAGTAAGAACAACGAATTTGATAGTATCTCTTTTGATCTTCCAAAAAATCAAAGCAACGTTATTAAAGTCATCGGAGTAGGAGGTGGTGGTAGTAATGCCATTAACCACATGTTCCAGGCGGGTATTAATGGAGTGGATTTTGTTATCTGTAATACAGATGCCCAGGCGTTGGACAATAGTCCTGTACCTAACAAAATTCAATTAGGTGTTTCTTTAACTGAAGGATTGGGAGCTGGTGCCAACCCTGAAGTAGGTGAACAAGCTGCGATGGAGAGCATGGAAGACATCAAAAGCATGTTGGACAGTACTACAAAGATGATATTTATTACTGCAGGAATGGGTGGGGGAACAGGTACTGGTGCTGCTCCCGTAATAGCCAAGTTTGCAAAAGAGATGGATGTTCTTACCGTCGGTATTGTTACGATGCCTTTTCAATTTGAAGGAAAAATGCGTTGCGATCAAGCGCAAAAAGGAATTGAAAAGCTACGTAAGAATGTTGATTCTTTGATTGTTATAAATAACAATAAACTTAGGGAGGTATACGGAAACCTAGGTTTTAAAGCTGGTTTTTCAAAGGCCGATGAAGTATTGGCGACAGCGGCAAGAGGTATAGCAGAGGTAATAACACATCACTATACCCAGAATATTGACTTGCGAGATGCGAAAACCGTTCTTTCCAACAGTGGAACCGCAATTATGGGATCTGCCGTGGCTTCTGGTTCTGCAAGGGCCAATGAAGCTATTATGAAGGCTTTAGATTCTCCATTGTTGAACGATAATAAGATAAAAGGAGCCAAGAACGTATTGTTATTGATCGTTTCTGGAGCTCAAGAGATTACCATAGATGAAATTGGAGAGATCAACGACCACATTCAGATAGAGGCCGGTTACGGTGCCAATATTATCATGGGTGTCGGTGAAGACGAATCTTTAGGGGAAGCTATCGCAGTAACGGTAATTGCTACGGGGTTTAATGTTGAGCAACAAGATGACATTGTAAATACCGAGACAAAAAAAATTATACACACTCTTGAAGATGGTCAAAAGGCGGAGAAAGAGTTGTTGTCCAATAAGAAAACGGTACATAATCTAGAAATAGAAGAGGAAGAGGAGAAAGAAGAGCCTGTTACCAAGTATCAGTTTTTAGAAGAAAATGATTTTGATTTAATACCTACGACAAACTATATAAGAAACTTTAATGTTTTTTATGATGAAGTGGTGGCGAAGGATGTTTCTGAAGATGAATTTGTGATTTTAGAGTCTTCGGCCGAAATTAAGAACATGAACGTGGTAGAGCCAGAGGAAGTTAAGGTAAAGCAAGAAGAGGATCAGTTTGCCATGAGCTTTGAACTGCCTTTGGAAGAGGAGGAAAAAGAAAATGTAATAACCTTTAATTTAGATGAAGAGGTTAAAGAATTAGAAGTAAAGGACAGTGTAGAGATCATTCCGGTTTTAGAGTACAACAAGAAGGGAGAAACACGTTACAGCTTGGACGATTATATGGAGTTGGAGAACAAATTGACAGGTGCGAAGTCCAAGGCCGAGGAGTATGATCCTAAAATAGTGGAAGACGAATTGGTTTTTGAGAAAAAGACTATTCCTGCTGATAAACCTGTTCAGAAAGAGGATACTCCCGTTGATCCCATGGAAACTCCGATAGAAGAGTTGTTAAGGGAAAGAGCCGATGAACGCAGAAGAAAATTGAAAGATTTCAACTATAAGTTTAAAAATAGTTTGAGCAATATAGATGAAATTGAAAAAGAACCTGCTTACAGAAGACAGGGAGTGGATTTGAATGATTATCAGAGAGAATCAAAAATCTCAAGGACAAGTTTGAGTGATGATAGTAACGATGAGATCCAACTACGCTCAAACAATTCTTTTCTACATGACAATGTAGATTAAAACAAATTTTTATGATAGTTTTAAACCCGAAAACAAATTATGTTTTCGGGTTTATTTTTTATCTTCGCAATCCAAATTTAAATGGCCATGAGTTTACAGACAAAGGTAATGGAGCAAATGAAAGTAGCTATGAAGGCGAAAGATACCGTAGCTTTGGAATCTTTACGAGCTATCAAGTCGGCACTTTTATTGGCGAGTACTAGTGGAGCCGGTTCAGAGATCAGTGAAGAAGAAGAAATTAAGCTGGTACAGAAATTGGTAAAACAACGAAAAGATAGTGCGGCCATATTCATAGAACAAGGGAGACAAGATTTGGCGGATCCCGAGTTGGCACAGGTTGCCGTGATAGAGCAATTTTTACCTGAGCAGTTAACAGAAGAGGAAGTAGAGAAAGTAGTGGTGCAGACTATTGACAATATAGGTGCTTCCGGTATGAAAGATATGGGCAAGGTTATGGGGATCGTCTCAAAAGAATTGGCCGGACAGGCAGATGGAAAGATGATTTCCTCGATAGTAAAACAAAAATTGAATTCATAATATATTTTGGCTCCGTGGCGCAACTGAATAGCGCATCAGATTTCGGCTCTGAGGGTTGGGGGTTTGAATCCCTCCGGGGTCACTAAGTAAACAAAACCACGCTTTTAAGCGTGGTTTTGTTGTTTATAGGTGTTCAGTATAGCTGCTGCCTACTAATTAAGGTCTGTTTATGTTAAAGATTGTTCCAGAATTTTTCATGCTTTTTATTTCTTCTTTGCTAAATGCGTACACCTCTTTTCGGTAGTTTTTGTGTTTATCTATATTGTAAAGGCGAGAGGCTTTTGGTATCTCATAAAAATTAAGTGACATATACAGGCTATCTGGAGATATATGTTTTAACATCATAGTAGAATAATTTCCGGATTCTGATCGGTATTCATAAATATCTCCAACAGAAGGGTCGTCTAAATAGCTTACGATGTTCTTTTCGGATCTACTGCTTGTATACCCTGTAATACCTATTAAGAAAACTAAAATGATCGTACCGGTAAATTGCCATAATGGGTCATTAACCTGTTGTTTGGTGTTCTCAAATTTGGTTTTAAGCCCACGGGACATTTGTTTTGGAGCCAACCTTTGTTTGCAATGACTACAATAAGAACACCCGGTTTTGGCCAGTGGAAATACAGGTATCCAAAAAATGTGAACGTGCCTGCGATAATAAGAAAAGAAGATAGAGTCTTCTTGGTTGCAATGCTCGCAAACTTCGTTGCTGGCTTGTATGGTTTCTAAATTTGCTGATCCCGTGCCAAAAATAATCATGGTTAAAACTATTAAGGTTGATTTTCTTTTTGAGTTGCTTTATTGTCTACTGGCAATAAATGTGGTGTTATCGGCGAAATAGTTTTTTACGACATCTCTTATGTGGGCTTCTTGCAAGGTAGAATTGGCAATTCTGTATTCTGGCTCGATTAAATTTTTGGCAGGAAAACTTTCACAATGAATTTCGTTTCCTTCTTGGTCCGTTACCTTAAAAATGGCAGTTCCCCTTAAAATTGATTTTCCTGTAATTGTAAGTGATATATTGTCCTTTTTTTGGGGTCTTGAAAATGGTTTTTTTGTTGCATTCTCTAATAATATATTGTTCTTTAATGTAGACACGTGTAAATCGGTTTTGTAAGATGTTGTGTCGGTGTTGCAAGAAATACAAGTTGTAAAGATGGCTGCAATTATAATTTTTAGTTTCATGGTAATTAGTTGTTTTTGTTCTCTACAAAGGTCTTGCAATAGCACAAGGTTGTGTACCCCGTGAATTGTGATTTTGGTCTCCCTGTTTTCAGGGATACGATGTTTTTTAACGTATGTGCGAACTAGTATAAATAGCCGAGATGGCCACCTAGTTTTGTCTGTGAGTGGTAAACGTCATTGCTCAGTTGGCGATAAGGGGCTGTGTACAAAGAAGGCGCAAAGATATTGTTGCACGGTAATAGGTGATATCCTTAATACTGGGGTAAATGTTCTGACCGTGTTTTTAATTGCCCGGGGTAGAAAGAGGAACGTACAGTGATTATTTTTTTTCTTCGTTCCTGAGAATATTCGCAACGATCATTTTGGCGTGTATTCTTGAGTTCTCTATAAACCATTTATGGGTTTCCATTCCTCCGCAGATAACCCCCGCCAAATACAGGTTTTTGATATTTGTTTCCATCGTTTCCTGATCATACTCGGGTAATCTTTTGGCGTCATCGGATATATTGATACCCAGCTTTTCCAAAAAATTGAAATTTGGCTTATATCCTGTTAAGGCCAGAACAAAATCATTGGGAATACTGATTGTTTTTCCTTCTGTTTCTATATCGATGGATTCGGGGTAAATTGCCTTTACGGTACTGTTAAAGTATGCTTTTATACTGCCCTCTTCAATTCTATTGATGATATCTGGTCTTACCCAATATTTAACACGTTGTCCTATTTCTGGGCCACGAACTACCAAAGTGACTTCGGCTCCTTTTCTCCAGCATTCCAAAGCGGCATCTATGGCACTGTTGCTGGCACCGACCACCACTACCTTTTGTCCGGCGTAATAATGAGGGTTGTTATAATAATGGGACACTTTCTCTAGGTCTTCTCCTGGAACATCCAGTGTGTTCGGAATATCATAAAAACCGGTAGCCACAATAACGTTCGTGCCGGTGTATTCATTTTTGCTGGTGATTACCGTAAAAGAATCAGGATGTTTTTGCACGTTGGTTACTTTCTCGAACAAATGTATGTTTAGTTTGTTCGAGGTAACTATTCTTCGGTAGTATTCCAAGGCTTCATCCCGTTTGGGTTTTGCTTCCTTGCTTATAAATGGAATTTCGTCTATCTCCAATCGTTCTGAAGACGAAAAGAACTGCATGTTGGCAGGGTAATTAAAAAGGGAGTTTACAATAGGTCCTTTTTCCAAGATTATATAAGAAAGACCTTTTTTTTGAGCTTCAAGGCCACAGGCAATGCCTATTGGCCCCCCTCCAATAATGACTACATCATATTTCTCCATCATCCTTTCAATTCTGAAATAGTGCGTACCGGATCTGGACTTTTGAAAACAAAACTACCGGCAACAAGTACGTCCGCACCAGCTTCTACTAAATCCTTTGCATTTTTATTTGTAACCCCACCATCGATTTCTATCAATGTTTGAGCTTTTTTTCTAAGAATCATTTCTTTTAGGGCCTTTATTTTGTTGTAAGTATTTTCAATAAAGGTCTGACCTCCAAAACCAGGGTTTACACTCATGATAAGAACCATGTCTATATCTTGAATGGTATCTTCCAGTAGATTTATATTGGTATGTGGGTTTAACGCGACCCCTGCTTTCATTCCCTGTGCCTTAATAGCCTGGATAGTTCTATGTAAATGAGTACAGGCCTCGTAATGTACCGTAAGGGTTGCTGCCCCTAGTTTTGCGAAGGTTTCAATATATCGGTCTGGATCTACGATCATTAAGTGAACATCCAACGGTTTTGTTGCGTATTTTTCAATTGCTTTTACAACAGGCATACCGTACGAAATATTGGGTACAAAAACACCGTCCATTACATCTATATGGTGCCAATCTGCCTTACTGGCATTCACCATTTCAACATCTCGTTGCAAATTGCCAAAATCGGCGGCCAATAGCGAAGGGGCAATAAGAGGGTGTTTCATCTTCTTTGAATTAAAATCCAGTACAAAAATAAGTATTTGAATTCCTTATCTGAAAGGTATTGGTAATCCTTTTACTTAATTTGATCAATTGTCTGAAGCCCGTTTGTTTTTAGCATAGAATTTATTTTTGGCGAATTACTTTCAATGGTACGGTTCAGTTTATTCAAGTGAGTATTCAGCTCGGCAGAAAGCTCATCGAATACCTTATATGCGCCATCTGTTGGTCTTGCCTCTCCAGATTCTATACTTCTACGAAGTGACGCCAATCTGTTGTTCAGCTTTATAGGAAAATTCAAGGGGTCTTGGTTCGACTGGTTTTTTACTTGATATAGTTCTTCTTCTATTTCTGATAACTGGTCTATAAAAGAGGTAATTGTTTTCTTGTATTCCCTTTCTGTAAATTTTGATCTGTGGTCATTAAAAAACGATTTTATCTTTCTTATTTTAATGACCGCTTCGTTCGCGGCACTTGTCTTGGCCATTATTTTGTTGGCCAATTCAAATTGTTCGTCGAGATCGGTTTTGGTTATGCCTTTTAGATTAGGATCCATTTCAATGTCAAAGGCGTATGTTTTTTCATAATCGCCCGTCTTCATTTTTACTTTATAGGTTCCAATAGGGGCTTTAGGGCCTCGACCGGGTCTTGCGCTCCAGATTATCATTCCTTCGAAAGTTGTCGCTCCAGGGTATCTTAAGTCCCACGTAAAGGTATTTATGCCTTTTGCCGTGGTGGGTTTAGATGATCCCCCACGACGCCACCATGGTATATTGGGGTCAACGGGATATTCTGGTTTGCTTCCCGTAAAGGTGTTGATCAATTTATCGTTGGCATCGTAGATTTCAAAAGTGATCGTATCTTTTTGATCTTTAAGATAGTATTGGACAACCGCATTGTTTATTCCTCTAATGGCATTCGCAGGCTTAAAAAGTACGGCTTCTTGTGAGTTCATTTCTGGCGTATATTGGCGTAGGGGCTGAATATCGTCCAATATCCAAAAGCCTCTACCGTGTGTACCTAAGACCACATCGTTGTCTTTTACGACCAAATCCCTAACAGGAGTGTCCGGAAGCTCTAATTGTAAGCTTTGCCATAATTCGCCGTCGTTTATGGAGAAATAAACGCCGTGCTCGGTCGCCAAAAACAAAAGTCCTTCCCTGACCGGATCTTCCCTGACCGCTCTGGCAAAATGACCGTCGGCTATACCGTTTATAATTTTGGTCCATGTTTTACCATAATCGTGTGTCTTAAATACATAGGGCTGTCTGTCGTCTACTTGGTATCGGTTGGCGGCAACGTACAGAGTACCCGGGTTGTGGCGCGATTCGTCGATGATACTTACGCGAGAGAATTTGGGTAAATCTTTAGGGGTAATGTCTTGCCAATTTTCTCCGCCGTCTCGAGTTATGTGTATTTTTCCATCGTCCGATCCTGCCCAAATGGTATTAATATCGTGGTACGAAGGAGCCAGTGCAAAAACAGTGGCGTATATTTCCGGCCCGTTCATGTCCATGGTGATTACTCCTCCTGTTTTACCTAACGTAGATGGGTCTGCATAGGTAAGGTCTGGACTTATCTTTTGCCAAGATTGCCCATCGTCGGTCGTTTTCCATACGTGTTGTGAACAGGTGTACATTACATTAGGGTCTTTGGGGGCGAACATAATGGGGAATGTCCACTGCCAACGTTCGGGCAAAGCACTGGCGGGTTCACCCGAAAAAAACCTTGGATATACCTGTATGTCCCTAATTTGTCCGTTGCTTCGATCGTAACGTGTTAGCAATGCACCTTGGCTACCGGCATAAAAAATATCGGGGTTTGTCGGGTGTTGGGTAATCCAACCGCTTTCGCCACCGCCAACGGCATAGGCCCAGCCATCACCTTGCCCTCGTGCCTGCATATGTTGCCAACCATCACTGGGTACCGCAATGGTACTATTGTCTTGTTGTGCGCCGGCCACGTGATAGGGGACATCGCTTGTTGCCATTACATGATAGAGTTGGGTGGTTGTATAATCTTCTTCGGTCCATGATTTTCCTCCGTTGATACTTACCACACCACCACCGTCATTGGAAGAAATCATACGTTCAGGGTCGTTGGGGTCTATCCATAGATCATGGTTGTCTCCATGGGGTACTTTTATTTCGGTGTCAAAAGTTTTGCCACCATCGGTCGATTTCCAAAAATTAACATTAAGGCCATATACAGTTTCCCTATCTTGGGGATCTGCATATATTCTAGAATAATAAAAGGCACGTTGTCTAAGTTTACGTTCATTATTGGTCAATTGCCATGTTTTTCCTCCATCGTCCGAACGAAAAACACCGCCTTCATTGGCTTCTATAATGGCCCATACGCGATTAGAATCTGCGGGCGATACCGTAACGCCGATTTTACCCAAGGGGCCTTCGGGCATGCCGGGGTTTTTAGTGAGGTCGTTCCATGTTTCACCACCATCGGTAGATTTCCATAGCTTACAATCAGGTCCGCCTCCCCACATTTTCCATGCCTTTCTTTGAACTTGCCATGTGCTTGCGTACAACACTTTAGGGTTGTTGCGGTCTATGATCAAATCTACGGCACCGGCCTTATCGCTAACGTACAGAACTTTTTTCCATGTATTACCGCCATCGGTACTTTTGAATACCCCACGTTCTTCATTATCTCCATACGGATGTCCAAGCGCGGCCACGTATACGATATCGGGGTCGGTAGGGTGAATTCGAATTCTAGATACGGCCTGTGTTTCTTCCAATCCTAAATGTTTCCATGTCTTTCCGCCATCGGTCGTTTTGTATACACCATCACCCTGCGTAATACTACCTCGAAGCTGAACTTCGCCCATGCCAATGTAAACAATATCAGGATTTGTCTCTGCAATGGCCACGGCCCCTACAGATGAACTCGTAATTTGTCCGTCAGTAACGGGAAACCATTCATTGCCACCGTCAGTAGTTTTCCATAGACCTCCTCCGGTAGCGCCAAAGTAATATTCATTTGGCCGACTGGGGCTGCCTGCGGAGGCAAGGGATCGCCCACCTCTTACGGGGCCAATATTTCTCCATTTGAGATTTTTGTAAAAAACTTCGCCAATTTCAGTAACGGCTTCTGAACGATCGGAGGTTTCTTGAGCGTTTATGATACCGCATCCAGATAAGATGATAAAAATAAAGAACGATAAAAACTTAGGTTTCATTTGATTGTTGTTTGGTGGTCGGTTAAAATATAAGTCTGAAAATAATGATTTAATCTGTCAATAGTAAAGGGGCGGGTAATTTTAACGCCCTATAAATTTGCTCAATAAAGTAGTTGTATTTAAAGTCTTTTCTTTTGTTGATAATTATAAAAAGTGGTTCGTATTTTGTCAATTTTACAATAGACAGAAATCGTATGGAACCGGACATTGTAACTATGGTCACCGTTCTTTTTGTCAAGGGTAATCTATATATCGACCGAATATGTATTAGTCTTCGCCTGTATATATTTTATTCTTTTCGTCTCCTCCGGCAATAATGTATGCGAATAGGTCCAATATCTCTTCTTCGTTCAGTCTGTTCAATAATCCTGGCGGCATGGGAGAAATAGGGGACAGTTCTTTTTTTACAATGTTGTTCTTGTTCAGGGTAACGGTGTAGCTTTCATTAAATGGATTTGGCATTATTACAATAGAGTCACCGGCATCGGACTTAATTCTCCCTGCAATTTTCTGATCGTTCTTTAGATAAAAAAGAGTATTCGCGTATTGATCGGAAACTTCGTCGTTAGGACTGTAGATGGCGAACATAAGGTCATAGGTGCTAAATTTGGTATGGGCCTGGGTGAGGTCCGGTCCGGCAGCACCTCCTTCGCCCCTCATTCTATGGCAAAGAATACAGGTCGCCGAGGCAAAGGCTCTTTTGCCATCGGCTATAGTTCCGTTATACGAATCCAATCCGCCCCAGACAATATTGCCCATGTCATCACCAGAGTAATTTTTGCCCGGACCTTTGGGTTGTGGCAGGTCGGCAATGGCGGATGTGGGGGAATAAGAGCCGGAAATTTCAGAATAATAGTCCCGGTCTTTGGTCGGTACATGGGTCAGGGCCCTCTGTCTTACATTTTCCATATATGCTTTAAAGCTCATGCCTCCTTTGCTGCCCAATACGTCAAAATACCAAGAAAAGTATCGTTTTCTCAGTTCGTCCGTCCAACCTTTATCGGCATTGCTTAAAAGCATACCGTAATAAATAGCTTCACTTGGGGGCATCTTTGATATAACTTCCCTAATTAGCGGACCGTATTGTTCACTTCTAAGGGTAGCTTCTTCAGATAGCATCTCTACCCCATCGGTAATGGTTTTTTGTTCTGTATGGTGCTCTAACTGGTCTACTAATTTTTCAATGATGCCATCGGCCTTCAAATACAACAAAATTTGCCCCAGTTCTTTAGAGACGGCGTTGTTCTTGTTTGGGAACATTGGGTTTAATTTTTTGATAATCGCATGGCTTTCCTGTTTACTTGGTTGCCCCATTCTTATAAAGTTTAAGGAATACGAGCGTAAAAGGTCGATTTGTTTTTCGAAAGGCAGGGTGTCGATGTTTATTTGTTGCAGTTTAGAAAGTATTAGCGATTGTAATTCTTTGTTTCCTTGATGACTTAGGGCAATGCTACCTTCTATAGTTTTTGTCGCATCTGTTTCTTTCGCATAAAGATCCAGCCATGTATCTTCCGGTTGGTGTTCTAACGCTATGCGAGAAGCATATCGAATAAAACGATCCTTGTTGTTTAGGTGTTTCCATGCGAGAGAAACGCCTTCCGGTGATGTTGTATGGTGATATTTCTCTATCTGTTTGCGTAATTCGCGCGCTTTGTTTGTTGTTTTTCGAGAAGTTGTTTTTTCTGTGTTTTCTGTGCCGATATAGCTAAGTCGGTATAGGCGCGAATCTAATCTACGGCCACCAGTGGCAAAATATAGGTTTCCGTCATTTCCGGCAACCATGTCTGTCAAGGGCAGGGGAGTGCCCGATAAAAATTCTTCCCTTTTGGCTGTGTAAGAACTTCCGTTAGGTTTAAGGTCTATGAAATAAACGGTGCCAAAACTCCAGTCCATGACCAGTAGCCCGTTTTGATATTTTGTTGGAAAATTAAGATGAGAGGCAGCCAGTACGGCTGTAGGGGAGCCTTGTTCCAGATTATGTACCGCTGGTAGGTTGTCGGGGTAATACGCCGGCCATTTTCCCGATCCGGTGCGCCATCCATATTCACTGCCACTGGTTACATGACAAATACGGGTAGGTCTGTACCATGGCATACCAATGTCCCATTCCATATCGGCGTCATAGGTAAACAATTCACCATCGTTGTTAAATGCTATGTCAAACGGATTTCTGTAACCGACACTGATTAGTTGCCACGAAGAACCGTCCTCGTTAAATTTGGTAATCCATCCTCCCGGCGCTTTTATGTCGTTCGCATGGCCTCTTGCATCCAAATAAGGTGTAAAAAGGTTGTCTTCGTCCCAATTTGTCGGGATTAGGCTGTTTTCTTTTACCGTATTTGGGATCAAGGTATGGTTTCCGGCAATAAAATAAATGTCTTTACCATCCGGTGATAGGGCAAAACTATGAGGGCCGTGCTCACCATTTCCTTGAAGCTTTAGTAGCATTGTAACCGTGTCCAGTGTTCCGTCTTGGTCGGCATCGGTTATTCTGTATATGCCGCTCCCATTTTGCTTGTTGTCGGTAATGTCATCGTTCCAATTTTTGTTCACAGCTACATAAAGACTATTAAAAGCCCAAAGAAGTCCGTGGGCCTCGCCAATTTCCAGATCCAAAGGTGTAACGTCTTTAGGTTTAATGGTCTTATTTTTTTTGGGAGTGTCAAATTGATAAATGTTTCCGTATTGGTCACAGGCATACATCTGGTTGTGGTCACCTTGTGCCAGCGCGACCCATGAACCTTGGTCGTTATCGCTTGGATGGTAGATTTCTTCCAGAGCAAAACCTTCGGGTATGGAAAACGAGATTTCGTCGTTAGATTCTTTGTTCTGTTCTGTTTTGTTGTCCTGACATGATAAGAAGAATAAAATAAGGACTACGGTAGTAGTGGTATGTAAAAATTTTTGGTGCATTGGGTTGGTCTTTATCTCTTAAAGATACAAACTTACCCAATTGGTTTTCAGCTTAATTGACGAAGACCTTCGTAAAGTACGGTACTCACGGCATTAGAAAGGTTCAGGCTTCTTATATAAGGGCTGTATAAGGGAATTTTAGCTGTTTGATTACTATTTTGTTCTAATAGAAACTTGGGCAGACCTACCGATTCTTTTCCGAAAACAAGATACATGTCGTCTTTAAATTCAATATCCCAATGGGTCTTTTTGGCCGAGGCGGAAAAGAAAACCATTTTTTTGTTCAGGTGCTCTTTAAAAAAAGTCTCTTGGTTTTCGTATTCCAATACATTTAAGTGTTGCCAATAATCAAGGCCGGCACGTTTTAAACGCTTATCGGTAATTTCGAAACCATACGGTTTTACCAAGTGTAAGGTAGACCCGGTGGCCAAGGCCAATCTGCCTATGTTGCCCGTATTGTTCGGAATCTCGGGTTCTATGAGAACAATGTTAAAGCCCATTAATTTTTAGGTAATGATTTTAAATAGAGCGCTTCTACTTTTGAACGGGCCCAAGGGGTTCTTCTTAAAAATTTTAAGCTAGATTTTATAGAAGGGTTACTTTTAAAACAGTTGATGTTTATTTTACTTGCCAGCTCTTCCCAAGTGTATTTTTCCGTTAGTTCTTCCAATATGTCCACTAATTTTACACCGTGTAGCGGATTGTTAGGTTGTGTCTTGGGCGATTTTTTTTCAGGTTCCATAAGAAGGCTTTGTTAATGTATCTATAGTTCCATTTTTGTGTGAGCTCCTTTAAATTAGAGGCTTTTCTTAAATTGAGTTTGTGTGTTATAAATGAAAAAACTCCGGTAATCAGCCGGAGTTTATTCATCAATCAAAAAACGAACAGTCATGATAAACTGTTGTTACCGATAAAATTACAACTAATATGCCAAAATTCCAATTTAGGGAATATTTAACGTGTAATTTTTACTAGTTATCCAAGATATGTTTTCAATATCTTGCTTCTAGAAGTGTGTTTTAGCCTTCTGATCGCTTTTTCTTTAATTTGGCGAACCCTTTCCCTGGTTAGGTCAAAAGTTTCCCCTATTTCTTCCAATGTCATGGAATGTTGGCCCGCAAGTCCGAAATACAATCTTATAACGTCCGCTTCTCTCGGAGTTAAAGTTTCAAGGGCACGTTCTATTTCTGTACGTAGCGACTCGTGCAACAATTCCCTGTCCGGGTTTGGAGATTCGCCACTGCGCAATACATCATAAAGGTTAGAATCTTCACCGTCGATCAATGGGGCATCCATAGATACGTGTCGCCCAGAGTTCTTTAGTGATTGTTTTACATCTTCTACCGTCATGTCCAATTCTTTGGCGATCTCTTCCGCAGAAGGTATACGCTCATGGGCTTGCTCTAAGAAGGCAAATGTTTTGTTGATCTTGTTTATAGATCCAATTTTGTTCAAAGGCAAACGAACTATACGCGATTGTTCGGCCAATGCCTGTAATATAGATTGACGGATCCACCATACGGCGTAGGAGATAAATTTAAATCCCCGCGTTTCGTCAAAACGCTGTGCAGCTTTGATAAGGCCAAGGTTTCCCTCGTTAATCAAATCCGGTAAAGTAAGTCCTTGGTTTTGGTACTGTTTAGCTACTGATACCACGAATCGGAGGTTGGCTTTTGTAAGTTTTTCAAGAGCGATCTGGTCGCCTGCCTTGATGCGTTGTGCCAACTCTACTTCCTCATCAGCGGTAATCAAATCTACTTTTCCAATTTCTTGTAAGTACTTGTCCAAAGATGCGGTCTCCCTGTTGGTGACCTGTTTAGTAATCTTAAGCTGTCTCATTAATGTAAATTAAGTTCAATCTGCATAGACTGCATATACTTATACGTTGAAATCTTCGAAATGTTACAAACGCGGTAAAAAAAAATGATTTTTCCGTTGAAATACATAAAAAAAGCCCCAACTATTGAGTTGGGGCTTCTATTTTAACACAAGATATATTAATCTCTTCTTGGTTTTCTATCGCGGTTACGGTCGTTGTTTCTACGATCGTCTCTACGTTTATCGTCACGAGGAGGTCTTTCTTTAAAACCTTCCGGTTTTGGCAAAAGTGCTTTACGTGAAACTTTTTCTTTTCTGGTTCTTGGGTCTATACCAAAGTATTTTACATCAAAAACATCTCCCATGTTTACCACATCGGATACATTTTCTGTGCGTTCCCATGCCAATTCAGATACGTGTAACAGTACTTCGTTACCTGGAGCTTCCGTGTATTCTACAACAGCCCCAAAATCTAACATCTTGATAACTTTAACTTCGTATACACTTCCGACTTCTGGTTTGAACATCAAAGAATCGATTTTTGCCAATACGGCATCGATACCATTTTTGTCAGTTCCAAGAATTTCAACAATACCTTCTTCGGTAACGGGGTCTTCATTGATAACAATGGTAGTGTCCGTTTCTTTCTGAAGCTCTTGAATTACTTTACCTCCTGGCCCTATTAAAGCACCTATGAATTCATTTGGAATTACACGGGTAACCATTTTTGGAGAGTGAGGTTTCACTTCTGGGTTTGGAGCCGCAATGGTATCGGTCAGTTTATTAAGAATATGTAAACGACCATCCCTTGCTTGTTTTAGGGCGTTTACCAATATTTCGTAAGAAAGTCCTTTTACTTTAATGTCCATTTGGCAAGCGGTAATACCGTCTGCAGTACCTGTAACTTTAAAGTCCATGTCTCCCAAGTGGTCTTCATCTCCCAAGATATCTGAAAGTACGGCATACTTACCGCTTTCGGTATCGGTGATCAATCCCATGGCAATACCGGAAACAGGCTTTTTCAGCTGAACCCCTGCATCCATCAATGCCATTGTACCGGCACATACGGTAGCCATGGAAGAAGAACCGTTAGATTCCAATACTTCCGAAACAACACGTACAGTATATGGGCAATCATCGGGAACCATTCCTTTTAAGGCACGTTGTGCCAAGTTACCGTGTCCTACTTCTCTACGAGAAGTACCACGAATAGGTCTAGCTTCTCCGGTCGAGAAAGGAGGGAAGTTGTAGTGTAAATAGAAACGCTCTTCACCTTCGTGGGATGGCATATCTATTTGGTTGGAATCTCTAGAGGTTCCTAAGGTTACAGTAGCTAAAGCTTGCGTCTCACCTCTGGTGAATATAGAAGATCCATGTGTTGATGGCAAGTAGTCCACCTCACACCAGATAGGTCTGATTTCATTTGTTTTACGACCGTCTAAACGTAAACCTTCGTTTAGGGTAAGGTCTCTTACCGCAGCTTTCTCGGCCTTGTAAAAATATTTTGAGATCAAAGAACCGTATTCTTCTTGCTCTTCTTCAGAGAAAGAAGCGATTACCTCTTCTTTGATTACTTCGAATGCCGCTGTTCTTTCGTGTTTGGCAGAACCTGCTTTTGCGATGGCATATACCTTGTCGTACGTTAGGTCATGCACTTTTTTCGCTAATTCTTCATCCTCTCTTTCAGGCTCGTACTCACGAACTTCTTTTTTGCCAAATGCTTCGGCCAGTCTCATTTGTGCCTCGCATTGTACTTTGATCGCTTCATGGGCGAATTTAATGGCCTCTGTCATTTCCTCTTCGGAAATTTCGTCCATTTCACCTTCGACCATCATTACAGAATCGGCAGATGCACCGACCATCATGTCAATGTCTGATTCTTCTAATTGGGCTCTTGTAGGGTTGATTATGAATTCACCGTTGATACGGCCCACCCTTGCTTCGGAAATAGCGCACTCAAATGGGAAATCGGACAATTGAATTGCCGCGGATGCAGCCAAACCTGCCATTGCATCTGGCATTACATTTTCGTCATGCGACATTAACTGAATCATCACCTGGGTCTCAGAGTGATAGTCTTTTGGGAATAATGGACGTAAAACACGATCCACCAAACGCATGGTCAATACTTCACCATCACTTGGTCTGGCCTCTCTTTTGAAGAAACCTCCGGGATAACGACCGGCTGCCGCAAATTTTTCACGGTAATCAACTGTTAGTGGAAGAAAATCCACATCAGATTGTTTGTAGTTGGAAACAACTGTACATAATAACATACATTTTCCGGATTGTACAACAACAGAACCATGGGCCTGTTTTGCCAATTTTCCGGTTTCGATAGAAATTTCTCTACCGTCACCGAGGTCAATGACCTCTTTAAATACTTTTGGAATCATAAATTTTGATTAAAACCTGCATGTTTACAGGCTTGTTAAACAATGGTCTTTCCGACTTTTTTTTGTGGTCGGAGTTGTTGTTGTGTTGTTGTACGGACCAATGAAAAACTAAGTGTAGCTTTTTGTGATTGTCCTTTTTTAATTCTTGGACATGAATTTTCTTTAAAAAAAGGGGATAGCTAGCTATCCCCTTTAGAATTTTTATTTTCTAATACCAAGCTCTTTTATAAGCTCTCTGTATTTTACGATATCTGTTTTGATCATATAATCAAGAAGACTCCTTCTTTTACCCACAAGCTTTACCAATGAACGCTCTGTGTTGTAATCTTTGTGATTCTTCTTTAAGTGATTTGTCAAATGGTTGATACGGTGTGTGAACAACGCAATTTGACCTTCGGTAGAACCTGTGTTCTCCGCTTTTCCGCCGTATTTCTTAAAAATTTCGGCTTTTACTTCTTTTGTTAAATACATTCCAATATTGTTTTAAATGATTTTTATGTATCCGATTGATTTTCAATCAGGGCGCAAAGATAGGTCTTTTTTCTATAATCTGAACTAATTTTTTATGATTAGGCAGGTTCTTCTATTTTACGTACCGGATTGTTTTGAATAAGATCAATATAAAGGTTAATGTTCTTTTTTAGATTTTTTCTGTGAGAAATAAAATCTAGAAACCCATGTTCCAGTAAAAATTCCGAAGATTGGAAACCTTCGGGCAATTCTTTACCTGTAGTGTCTTTTACGATACGTGGACCTGCAAAGCCGATCAATGCACCCGGTTCGGCAATATTAATATCGCCCAACATTGCATATGAAGCGGTGGTGCCCCCAGTAGTAGGGTCGGTACACAAAGAAATGTAGGGTAATCCGGCATCTGCAAGTTGTGCCAGTTTTACAGATGTCTTTGCCAATTGCATAAGAGATAAGGCCGCTTCCATCATTCTGGCCCCGCCAGATTTCGATATCATAACAAACGGAACTTTCTTTTTAATGGCATAGTCGATGCCCCTGGAAATTTTTTCTCCTACCACACTACCCATAGAGCCTCCGATAAAGGCAAAATCCATGCAACAGATAACAATGTTCTTGCCAAGAGATTTTCCGTAGCCGGTTCTTACGGCATCTTTTAGACCTGTTTTCTTTTGAGCGGCTTTAAGTCTTTCGCTATACTTTTTGGTATCCTCGAATTTTAAGGGGTCTTTCGATGATAATTTGGCGTCTAGTTCAGTGAACTTATTATCATCAAAAAGTATTTCGAAATACTCTTTACTTCCGATTCTAACATGGTAATCGTCCTCTGGACTTACATAAAAGTTTTTGGCCAATTCCTCGGATTCTACAATTTTTCCCGTGGGGGATTTATACCATAATCCCTTTGGTGTGTCCTTTTTTTCTTCCGTAGAAGTTTGAATCCCTTTTTCCTTTCTTTTAAACCAAGCAGTCATGTCTTCCATTAAAGGTTTTTGTTTCCGAATTAAAGCGTATCTATATTATTTAAGTCTTCAAAAGCCTTTTTCAAACGCTCTACGAATGCATTTTCACCTTTTCTTAACCACACTCTAGGGTCATAGAACTTTTTGTTGGGCTCGTCTGATCCCTTAGGGTTTCCGATCTGAGATTGTAAATAGTCCTTGTTGTCTTGGATGTAATCTCTTACTCCGGCTAAAAAGGCATATTGTAAATCTGTATCAATGTTCATTTTAATTACACCGTAGCTGATGCCTTCCCTTATTTCCTCTACAGAAGACCCTGATCCACCATGGAAAACAAAGTCTATATGGTTATGGCCTACGCCGTATTTTTTAGAAATATATTCTTGAGAGTTTTTAAGAATTTTTGGAGTAAGTTTTACGTTGCCGGGCTTGTATACCCCGTGAACGTTTCCAAAAGCGGCAGCTATTGTAAATCTGTGGCTTACTTTGGATAATTCTTCGTAAGCATAAGCTACTTCTTCTGGTTGTGTATATAATTTAGAATCGTCAACATCCGAATTGTCTACACCATCTTCTTCTCCACCGGTGATTCCCAATTCTATCTCCAAAGTCATTTCCATTTTGCTCATTCGCTCAAGGTATCCTTTGCAAATTTCAATGTTTTCCTCGATAGGCTCTTCAGATAGGTCGATCATGTGCGAACTGAACAATGATTTACCTGTTTCTGCATAATGTTTTTCACTGGCATCTAACAAGCCATCTATCCAAGGTAATAGTTTTTTTGCACAGTGGTCTGTATGTAAAATAACGGTCGCCCCATAAGCCTCCGCTAATTGGTGAACATGTTTAGCACCTGCAATGGCACCTTGTATGGCGGCATTTTGCCCTTCGTTGGAAAGTCCTTTTCCAGCATTGAACTGTGCTCCACCATTAGAGAATTGTATTATTACGGGAGCATTTAAACTAGCTGCCGTTTCTAAAACTCCATTTATTGTATTGGATCCAATAACGTTAACCGCAGGTAGCGCAAAACCTTTTTCTTTTGCATATTTGAAAATCTCCTGAACTTGGTCTCCGGTAGCAACACCAGGTTTAATATTATGAGCCATAATCTTTTGGTCTATTTAGTTTCTAAAAATTGAGAAACAAAAGTAATAAAACAATTGTACTTAAAAGGGATAGTTAATACCAATTTGTAAAACCGAATTGGCAAAATTATAATCTCTAAACCATCTTTTTGATTCTATTTCGGCCGGATTATATGTTTTAAACCCTAGATCCAACCTAAAAAGAAAGTATGTAAAATCATAACGGATGCCAAAACCTGTACCAAGGGCTATGTCTTTTAAAGATTCAAGTCCGTTAAAGGTGGCGTCTTCGTTGTCCACGTCGTCGAATACGTTCCAAATATTACCGGCATCGGCAAATATGGCCCCGTTTAAATCCCCGAACAAAGGAAATCTATATTCTAGGTTAAAGGCCAATTTGAGGTTTGCTTCGTTATAATCGTTTAAGGCCGAAGTTCGTCCTGGTCCCAGTGAATATGGGTACCATGCTCTATTGTCGTTGGATCCACCTGCAAAATAACTTTTTACAAAAGGAATATTGCTAGAGTTGCCGTAAGGTATGGCGATGCCAAAAAATGTTCTTACGGCCAATACGTTAGATCTTGAGAGGTCCCAATATTTTACGTAATCAAATTCTGTTTTAACATATTGTGAAAAAGGTACGCCGAATACCAAAAGTTGTTCGTCGTCATTTTCATTAAAAGGGATGATACCGGACATGGCCGACAATAGGTTTCCCGCACCTTCTATTTTAAAACGGAACTGATAAAAATTGTTGTCAAGTATACCGTCCCTATTATTTTTATTGAAGGTGTAGTTAGTGGTAAAGATCAAGTTGTTTTCCGTTAATCTTTCTTCTCTTTCGTTAATACTCTTTACATCGTCATAATCGTCTTCTGTTAATCCGGAATTGGAAATGGGTATCGTCCCGCTCAGAACATCGTTTATAAAGCCGGTTGTTCCTGGGGTAACGCCATCTTCTACCTCTGTAGGAGTGGTTAGATCGTTGTCATCGTTAAAGTATGAAGGGTTTACGGCTATGTCGTTGTCGGTGGCAATTTCGTTTAATTGGTTATAGGTGGTAGTGTAAACATCAAAAAAACGTTCTTTGTTCACATTTCTTACATATTGTATGTTGAGGAGTTCAATGGCGTGTTTGTTATAGCTATTGGGAGACCAATTGTATCCTAGTACGGTGTTCAGGGTTTGTTTGTCCAGACCGATGTTTTTTTGAAAACTGGTACCGATTGCGATCCTGGTTTTGGGCAGGGTATAATTGGGTATGATCTTAGTGGTTCTAATAAAAGGGAACCATATTCTTGGAAAATCTAGGGTTATCTCACCTCCGATCTCAGAGAAATAATCTTCCTGAAATGTCTCTCTACTCAATAATCCAAAAGTGCCGTCTGCTGATAAGCTTAGATTTTCTGCGCCTTTAAAAATGTTTCTTATCAATAGGGAGGCACCCATTCCGACACCTATTTTTCGTAGGTTGGATCTGCTGACCTCAAAATTTGTACCTAAAGAGTATTTAGGTTTAGGGGCCAAATAAATATTGGTGTTTACATAATTGTCGGTACTGTCCTCTTCGAAAATTACATTGGGGTATTTAAAAATGTTTAAACTGTTCAGCTGTCTAGTGGTCCTAATTTTGTCTATATCTCTGTATATACTATCACTTTTAAAGAAAATTGCGTCATCCAATGTTTTTGGTTTGATCTTAAATTTTCCTGTATAATAAATATTCAGGTCCTTGTAGAGAACGGTGTCGGTTAATGCATTCTTTCTTTTCGATAGATAGTTGGTGTAAACGTTTATCCTATTAATTTTTTCGACTTTGTATTCAGAGGTAGTTACCTCGTTTTCACCTCTTTTTTTTAGATTGCCGATGTTGAGGTTTATGTTCATTTTTTGGTCATCGGCACTTCTAATGGTATCCCTTTCTATATCAAAGGTGATAGAACTTTCTTGAAAATTTCGGATACCGCTATTTCTGAATATGTTTGTTAATCTCTCTCGCTCATTATTAAAATTGTCTAGGTCAAATCGTTCCCCTTTTTTTATAAAGGTTTCTTGGGCATTAAGAAAATAAAGCGAATCTATGGCCTTTGATGAAATATCGTTTGAAATGGAGTCAATTACATAGGGTTTTCCTAAAGTGATTTTATAATCGACTTTTGCCTTTTGGTTTTGGCTTGTGGAGTCTATGGCGTATGTAGTGCTATTGTTGAAATATCCTTTACTGTTGTAATAGGCACTTAATCGTTCTAATGTTTTTCTGGTTTTGGTAGTGTCCAGAATAACAGGTGCTTCTCCGATATCTTTGAGCCATAGGCCTAATCCTTTTACAAGAAAGGACTCTCCCAAGCGGTCAACTTGTTTTTCGGAGAGTAGGTTCGTAAGTCTTTTAATTCGGTTCGGTTTTTTGTGTAACCATGCTTGGTACAAAGAGTCGGGGTTTTCCTTGGCAAGGTTGTATAGGTTAAGCCTTAAGGGGTAACCTAACAATCGGGTGTTCGATTTTTGATAGATAAGACTTCTGACATCTTCGTTCTTTATCTTGACGGAATCTACAAGTATGGTGTTCTTAACCACCAGATACTCATTGTCCTCAACCTTTTTTAGAGAGTTGCAAGAATAAGTGATTATTGCCAGTAGCAAGATTAAGCTTATTTTAGCTATGTAGTTTTTATAGCATGCTACCGTTTTCATAGAAATCAAAAATACATCATTTGAATGGTTGTTAAAAGTGAATTGAAACTTATAAAAAACCTACAGCAAAAAAAATACCGAAATGAACGGGGCCTATTTGTAGTAGAGGGAAAAAAGACTGTAGAAGAGTTGTTAGAGTCCGATTTTAAACTGTATAAATTATTTTTAACAAAAAAAAACATTGATTTTGTAAATGTAGAAAATGTAGCGATACTATCGGAAAAAGAATTGAGGCAAGTGAGTAGTCTTAAAAATCCGAATGGGGTGCTAGGGGTCTTTTATAAAAGAGATAGTTCTGAGGTTGCGTCTGATGATTGGGTGGTTGTATTGGATGGTGTTCAGGATCCCGGTAATATGGGGACCATTATTAGGCTTTGTGATTGGTTTGGTATAAGAACATTGGTATGCTCTCGGAATTCGGTAGACTGTTATAATCCCAAAGTGCTTCAGGCGACCATGGGGTCTATAGGAAGGGTGTCGGTGATTTATACGGATCTAGAGCCTTATCTGGCATCGAATGATATGCCCGTGTACGGTACTTTTATGGACGGGAACAGTGTTTATGAAAGTGAGTTGCCAGAAAAAGGTGTGTTGATTATGGGGAATGAGGGTAACGGTATATCTGATGGTGTTAGAAGGTTTTGTGCTAATACTCTGTCGATTCCGCAGTTTAAAGACAATACGGCCGAAAGTTTGAACGTGGCCACTGCCACGGCTATTTTATTAAGTGAGGTTAGAAGAGGGTAGTATTTGTTTCCCCTTTTTATTCGAAAGTGAAATTCACGAAAATTCCCCTGGTCTTTAATGCATCAATATTGCCTGTCCATGGGCTATTGGGGTCATTGTCCCTAACCAGTTCGTCCGTCAGGGCAAAAACACCTCGTATAGATGGGCTAAACTTAAAGTATTCCAAATAAAAGTCTATTCCGAATCCGAGTTCATAATTGTGGACACTTTTTTTCATTCGAAAGGTTCCGGCACTGTTGTCGTCCAAACTGTCTTCGTTGCTTCCTAAATTCATGGTCGTAGATACTCCTCCAATCAAAAAAGGTTTCCAGTTCCCTAATCTCTTAGCGCTTACTTTTAAGAGCAAAGGAAAATTGATGTAAGTGGACCTTACCTCTCTAATGGCATCGTTTTCCTCTGTAAATCCGGGAAAACCCATGGTTCTGGATGTGTAATGTAATCCAGGTTCGAACCTAAGGTCCATAAAATCGTTCAATCGCATTTCCCCGATAAGGCCAACATTAAAACCAAGGCTTTTGCTGACAAGTATATCTTGGTCGTTTTCTTTGTATTCGAACTTGAAATCGTATTGGTTAAAACCTAAAAAATAGCCCCAGTTGAGAAATTTTTTGTCTTCGTTCTCAAGATTCAAAATAGGGTTTTCATTGAACTGTGCGTTTAATGAAGGTGCTAATGACAAAACCCCGAAACATATTAAAAACCATTTCTTCATTTAGCTATCTATCAATTGTTACCATAGATGTTAGGTACGCAACCAAGCAAAATAAAACTGTTAATCAGCTTTTTTAGCAACATAAATTGATGCTACCCCAAATGTTTGGGGTTTGTTGGTTACATCTATAAACCCAATTTTACGCAAAATATTGTTGAAGTTTTCTCCATGTGGAAATGCCGCTGCCGATTCGCTCAGGTAACCGTAGGCAGAATTGTCTTTAGAAAAAATCTTTCCGATAGTGGGTAGAATGTATTTAGTGTAAAACCTGTACCCTTGTTTAAAAGGTGTTTTAGTGGGTACAGAGGTTTCTAAAATCACCAATGTGCCATTTGGTCTGAGTACTCTAAGAATCTCAGAGAGCCCTTTTTCTAGATTTTCGAAATTTCGAACACCAAAAGATACGGTCACCGCATCGAAAGAATTATTGTCGAAAGATAAGTTTTCGCTGTCGCCTACGATCATCTCAATGGTTTCGCTAAGTTTTTTCTGTTGAATTTTTTCTTTTCCAACGTTTAGCATTCCAGGTGATATGTCTAGACCGATTATTTTTTCAGCACCTGTTTTAACCATCGCAATTGCCAAATCTCCCGTGCCCGTTGCGATATCCAAAATAGTGTTTGGTTGTTCTTTTTTTAGAATGGAGACTACCCTTTTGCGCCATTTTACATCTATGCCAAACGAAATAACACGGTTGAGTCCATCATAATCAGTGGAAATAGTATCGAACATTTGGGTTACTTGTTCTTTTTTTCCGAGATGTGAATCTTTATACGGGATAACTTTTTTTGGCATCGGTAAAATTTTCTGCAAAGATACGATATAGGTAGTGCTTTCGTGAAATTTTGCGGTTATGTTATGAGGGGGTAGGGGTTTAAAACACTGAAATTAAATTGAAACCTAATAAAATTATGTAATTTTGCTCCATAATAATTGCCTGCTTATGAAATTTAGTTGTTTGTCACTCGATTTGATAAGCTATAGTTTTTGTTTCTAACTTTTATTCAAGGCAACCTAAGATATTAAATGAAAATAATAATTGCCGGGGCTGGTGAGGTCGGATTTCATTTAGCTAAATTACTTTCTTACGAATCTCAGGATATTACATTGATAGATACGGATAAGGAAAGTTTGGCTTATGCCGACAACCATCTGGATATACGGGTTTTAAAAGGGGATGCTACATCTATTTCCCTGTTAAAGGATGCATCTGTGCAAGATTCCGATTTGGTAATTGGGGTAACTTCTTCCGAAACTACCAATATTACCTTGTGTATGCTCGCCAAGCAGCTAGGATGTAAGCGGACCATTGCGCGAATTTCGAATACGGAGTTCATTAAGAACAAAGAACTGGTAAGGTTTTCCGATTTGGGTATCGATGAATTGATATCGCCCGAGGCATTGGCAGCGACAGAGATACAATTGTTGCTTAATAAATCTGCCTTTAACGATACCTACGAGTTTGAGGAAGGGGAATTGATAATGGTAGGTGTTTCTTTGATGAAATCTGCACCCTTTGTTGGTAAAACGGTCAAAGAAGCTGCCAAAATATTTCCCGAACTACATTTCATAGCCATAGCATTGCAACGAAGTGGTACGCAGTATACGGTGATACCAAAAGGTGATACTCTTTTTAAAGAGGGGGACCAAGTGTATTTTATTACCGTAAAAAAAGGGGTTGATGAGCTATATAAGCTCACCGGCAAGAAAAAGGCGGAAATTAAAAACGTGATGATATTGGGTGGTAGCAAGGTTGGTTATAAAACCGCTAGGGATTTGTGTAAAAGTAAATTCAATGTAAAGCTCATAGAAAAGAACAAAGAAAAGGCCTTTGATTTGGCAGATGAGTTGCCAAATGCTCTTGTTATTAACGGTGACGGTAGAAATGTTGAGCTGTTGGAAGAGGAGAGTTTGGATTCTATGGATGCTTTTATCGCGGTTACCGGAAATTCTGAGACCAATATTATGTCTTGTTTGGTAGCGAAATCCAAGTTTATCAAAAAGACGATAGCCTTGGTAGAGAACATGGACTATTTTCAGTTGTCACAATCTATTGGTATCGACACGCTGATCAATAAAAAACTTTTAGCTGCCAATAATATTTTTAGACATATAAGAAAGGGTGAGGTTGTGGCATTGATGCGCTTGAACAATCTTAATGCCGAGATTTTAGAATTTGTGGTCAAGAAACATTCTAAAGTAGCGGGTTCTACGATCAAGGATCTTAATTTTCCCGAAAACGCCAATATAGGAGGAGTTGTGAGGAATGGAGAAGGAATTATAGCTCTTGGTGGGTTTGAAATACAAGAAGGGGACCGTGTGGTGGTATGTTGCCACCCCGAACAAATTCCCAAAATAGAACGAATGTTTCTGTAACATGCGCTTAAATTCAAAGATTATATTTCATTTAATGGGGTTGTTGCTCCTGTTCAATGGTGCGTTTATGCTTTTGGCGGCGCTGGTAAGCGGTATTTATAAAGACGGGGCTACCTTAAGTATCATGTTGTCCTCTATAGCTACTATGTTTACGGGGGTGTTTGCTATGTATTATACCCGGGGCCACCGAAAGGAAGTGAAAAAAAGGGAAGGATATATAATAGTTACCTTCGGATGGATCGTAATGTCGGTTTCCGGAATGTTACCTTATATATTTTCTGATTCCATTCCTGATATTACAAACGCATTTTTTGAAACTGTCTCGGGTTATACCACCACCGGGGCATCTATAATGGACGACATAGAATCTATGCCGGAAGGAATTCTTTTTTGGAGAAGTCTTACCCATTGGATCGGAGGAATGGGGATTATTGTCTTGGCCATAGCTATTCTTCCTTTGTTGGGCATTGGGGGAATGCAATTGTTTTCTGCAGAGGCTCCTGGTCCAAGTTCTGATAAACTACATCCGAGAATTACGGATACCGCAAAAAGATTATGGTTTATATATCTTGGTTATACGGTTGCAGAAACAATACTTCTTAAGTTGGCGGGAATGTCTTTTTTCGATGCGGTAAACCATGCTATGGCTACATTGTCTACAGGAGGGTTTTCAACAAAGAACGCCAGTTTGGCATATTGGAACGATCAGCCGCTTATACAGTATATTGTAATATTTTTTATGTTTTTGGCAGGTAGTAATTTTGTGATGAGCTACTTTGCCTTTAAAGGAAAAATTCAGAAAATTTTAAAGGACGAGGAATTTAGGTATTACTCCATATTGGTATTGCTTTTTACCCTTGTGGTTTCTTTTGCAGTGTATTACCAGGCTAATATTACAGAGCTTACCCCTGGGTATCCCATGGTTTTGGGGAAAGCGGAAAGTGCATTTAGACATGGGCTTTTTCAGGTTATATCGGTAATTACGACAACAGGTTTCGTTAGTGCCGATTTTACGCAGTGGACGCCATTTTTAACAGTTTTCTTCTTTTGTTTGTTTTTTATGGGAGGGTCTGCAGGATCAACTGCCGGGGGTATCAAGGTAATGAGGCATCTTCTGATATTGAAAAACGGTATTTTGGAATTTAAAAGAACATTGCATAGTAATGCTATTATTCCCGTTAGGTATAATGATAGAACAGTAAAAGAAAAGATAGTCTATAATATTATAGGTTTCTTTGTTCTATACATGTTGTTGTTTGTGGTAGGAGCTTTGGTGTTGGGCTTTTTAGGTCTTGATTTTGAATCTGCTGTAGGGGGTGCCGCGTCTTCTCTTGGTAATGTTGGCCCTGCCTTGGGTATATTAGATCCGGTAAGTAACTATAATGCATTACCTGTTTTGGCGAAATGGTGGTGCGCTTTTCTGATGCTTGCCGGAAGATTGGAGCTTTTTACGGTGCTTATTTTATTAACGCCTTACTTCTGGAAAAGGACGTAAAAGGTATTACTGTCTAAAAATAATTTGTTTAAATAAAAAAAAAGCCTTCGGATACATCCAAAGGCTTTTGCTTTTATAAACTGTGTTTTACTTTAGCTTAAGAAAGTGAGGCTTTTATTCTTTTAACCGCCTCTTCTATTTCCTTTACAGAAGCTGCATAAGAGATACGAATACAATTGCCATTGCCAAAAGCGTCACCGGTAACTGTGGCAACATTGGCATGTTCCAGTAAATACATGGCAAAATCTGAGGCGTTGTTAATTTTAACGCCGTTCAGGGTTTTTCCAAAGTAAGCGGTTACATCAGGGTACACATAAAAAGCACCTTCTGGTTCGTTACATTTAAAACCGTCTATCTCGTTTAGTAGACCTAGAATTAATTTTCTACGTTCTTTAAACTCATCCACCATATACTTGATTCTTTCTGGAGATTCCTCTAAGGCGGTAATTACGGCTCTTTGGGCTATACAGTTGGCCCCGCTTGTTACTTGCCCTTGCAATTTGTTGCAGGCTCTGGCTATATACGCGGGGGCGCCTATGTATCCTATTCTCCAACCGGTCATGGCAAAAGCTTTGGCGACACCGTTTACGGTAACCGTACGGTCGTACATATCGGCGAACTCTGCCATAGAAGCGTGTTCTGTAACCCCGTAATTTATGTGCTCGTAAATTTCATCGCTTACTACAACGATATCCGGATATTTTTGTAGAACGTCTGCTAGTGCCCTCAGTTCCTTTTTGCTGTATATAGATCCACTAGGGTTGCAGGGAGAGCTATACCATAACATTTTCGTTTTTGGGGTAATGGCTGCCTCCAATTGCTCGGGAGTCATCTTAAAATCGTTCTCTAGAGAGGTCGGTACTTCTACAGGTACACCGTCCGCAAGTTTAACGATATCGGCGTAACTGACCCAGTAAGGACAAGGCAAGATCACTTCGTCGCCCTTGTTCAAAACAGATTGGGCAACGTTGTAGAGCGATTGTTTTGCACCCGTAGAAACTACTATTTGAGGAGCTTCATAAGTTAGTCCATTGTCCCTTTTGAATTTTGTGATGATGGCATTTTTCAGTTCTACATATCCATCTACGGGGGTATAAGAGTTATAATCCTCGTTTATGGCCCTGATGGCTGCCTCCTTTATATAATCGGGAGTGTTAAAATCTGGCTCACCTAGGCTTAGACCAATAATATCCTTGCCGGCAGCTCTTAATTCACGGGCCTTAGCGGCCATTTCCAGTGTTGCGGAAGGAGTTAGACTGTTGATCCTGTCCGAAAGTTGATTGCTCATGTCCAATATAAAATTACTAGTACTGTAAAGAAGGCTGTTTGCCTAATTCCTTTAAATGTTTGAAATGCGAAATTATGGCTTTTCTAGTAGTTTTATACTCGTGATATGGTAAATTGAACTCTTTTGCTGTTTGTTTCACAATTTTTGAAATATTTGTGTAATGAACATGGCTGATATTAGGAAAAATATGATGTTCCACTTGATGGTTTAGTCCGCCTGTGAACCAATTTATAATTCTGTTTTTAGTGCCAAAGTTAACGGTTGTGAACAATTGGTGTATTGCCCAAGTGTTCTTCATGTTTCCGCTTTCGTCGGGTAGCGGTGTATCGGCGGGATCAACAATATGTGCCAATTGGAAAACGACACTTAGTATAACCCCGGCAACATAATGCATTATAAAGAATCCGATAAGAATTTTCCACCAAGCAATGTCCAATATCAACATAGGAAGCACGATCCAAATAGTGGCATACAGAATTTTTGTAATGATCAAGGTGCTCCAGTTAATAGTTGCACTAGGTAATTTTCCGTACGAAAGTTTTCTTTTCATATACCGGTACATTTGCTGGAAATCTGTAGTAATGGCCCAGTTAAAAGTC
The DNA here is from genome assembly GCF_018100785.1 of Maribacter sp. MMG018. Taxonomy (GTDB): domain Bacteria; phylum Bacteroidota; class Bacteroidia; order Flavobacteriales; family Flavobacteriaceae; genus Maribacter. Next base: position 174,296 of record NZ_JAGJEC010000005.1, read on the forward strand.
AATAAACCGTATAAGAAAACAGAATAGAAATGTTGGAACCTATGGTGTTTCTTCCACTCGGCGTGTTTAGAGAACCTTAAGATCCTACCAGCCTCCATATCTTCGTCATGTTCATGAATGTTTGTATATGTATGGTGTAAGACATTGTGCTGAACCTGCCAGTTGTAGACATTGCCCGCCAATATATATATGCTGCTGCCCATAATTTTGTTCACCCATTTTTTGTTGGAATATGAACCGTGGTTACCGTCGTGCATAACATTCATTCCCACGCCGGCCATACCAACGCCCATAACAATGGTCAACAATACATTGGCCCATGTTGGAAGACCTAATGTAAGTATCAGAAAATAGGGGGCTAAGAATAATGTAAACATGATAATGGTCTTTAGGTGTAGCCTCCAATCACCTGTCTTTTTTATGTTGTTTGTTTTGAAGTAATCGTTGACCCTTCCGTTCAGGGTCTTAAAAAATTGCGCGGAATCTTTCCTTGCAAATCGAATGGTTTTTTTTTCCATATTCGGTAATCTTATTTCTATATTGTTGCGCAAACGAATTCTTAATAATTTGAAAGGTCAATTAAAAAAAGAAATCTTTGCAAAAATTAATACACTAATTTAATAATTCTACAAATATAAGGATGACTGCTGAAACCATTTTCCAATATTTTCCCAATTTATCCGAAGAACAGCAAAAACAGATCGTTCTATTGGAGGAGCTTTATAAGGATTGGAACCAAAAAATAAACGTGGTATCTAGAAAAGATATTGATGAACTCTACCTAAGACATGTTTTGCATTCTTTGGGAATAGCTATGATTCAGCAGTTTAAGGCAGGTTCAAAAGTTATGGATGTTGGAACGGGTGGCGGTTTTCCCGGTGTGCCCTTGGCTATATTGTTTCCGGATGTTCAATTTACCTTGGTCGATTCCATAGGAAAAAAAATTAAGGTGGTCGATGAGGTCGTTGAAGGGCTGGGCCTAAAAAATGTAAAAACTATTAATGCGAGGGTAGAGGAGGTTCCCGATCAGTTCGACTTTATAGTGAGTAGGGCTGTGGCCGTTATGCCGACCTTTGTTCATTGGGTAAAAGGGAAAATTAAAAAAGAATCAGCTCACCAAAGAAGAAATGGAATATTGTATTTGAAGGGAGGTGATCTTGAAGAAGAGTTGAAAGATTATAAAACCGTTGAGGTGTATGACCTGATCGATTATTTTAAAGATGATTTCTTTGAGACCAAGAAGGTTGTTTATCTGCCTTTAAAATATAAAGGATAATGTTTGTTTTAAAGGCTTAACAGGTTGTAGTAGCACTTGCGATATCTTTTTGTATAGGTTTTTATCTGGCTCCAATAATGCATATGAAAGCATATTATATGCAGTTTTAGATTTTTGAATAGTTTAATAGGTGTCATGGTCATTGAGTTAAAAAGTTGAACAGATAGGGATAACTTTACAATTACTTAACGTTAAATTTACATATAAATTGTGTGACTACATAATTTTTAGGACTTTCAAATATCTAAATATCAGTTGTTTGTTTCTTTTGTAGAAACTTTTTAATAGCTGTAGTATTCAAAGGTCAGTACAAAAAAAAGGGTGCCATGCACCCTTTTTTTCGAATAGTTAGAAGCTTATTTGCTCCAAGGTGGTACTACGCCATTAGATCTTGCGTAGGCAATTAACTGTCCTTTATGTTCGCCATTGTGTTCCATGATGACCAAAAGTCCGCCAATTTTGTTCATTTTGGCAAAACCAAAATCAACCTCGTCGTTCAATTGGTCGTTTTCTATCATTGGAATTTTTTCTAGAACAAATTCGTTCGACTTTTTAAGGGCGGCGATAATATTTTCTTTTCCCGTTATTTTCCCTAAAGCCATAATGTCAACATCTGCAGGAGGTGCAAAGCCCATTTTTGAAGCTATAAAATAATTGGAAGTTGCTACATGTAACAATGCTTCCCCAACGGAATAAATGCCTTCGGCCGGTCTCCAGTCGTATTGGTCTTCAGAAAAAGCTTCGGCCAATTGTATAACTTGGGCCTGGTTTCCTTTTAATACACCATGTATGGTGTTCTGTGTTAATTTATCTTGGGCGTAACATAGGCTCGTTGCCGTAAGAACAAATAGTAATATTGATAGTTTTTTCATTTTAAATAAGTTCTAAAGGATTAAAGGCCTTACCGGATTTTCCGGTAAGGCCTTTCAATGTAGATAAAATATTAGTACTATTTATCTTTTGTAATCAATTTAACATCAATAGGTTATCCTAAAAATGGATAGCGATAATCTACAGGGGTTACAAAAGTCTCTTTTATCAGTCTAGGTGAAACCCATCTTAATAAATTTTGAGCGGAACCGGCTTTATCGTTTGTGCCGGATGCCCTGGCACCGCCAAAAGGTTGTTGGCCTACGACCGCTCCCGTTGGTTTGTCGTTTATGTAGAAGTTACCTGCGCTATTTTGTAAAGCTTTGGTAGCTTCGTCGATAGCGTACCTATCTTGTGATAGAACAGCTCCTGTTAAAGCGTATTCAGAAGTGCTGTCCACTAGCTTTAGCGTTTCGCTCCAGTCTTTGTCCTCGTATACATAAATGGTAACTACAGGGCCAAAAAGCTCTGTTTCCATTGTGGTGTAATTAGGGTCTGTGGTCAAGATAACGGTAGGCTCTATGAAGTAACCTTTAGATTTATCATAATTGCCGCCTACGATTACTTCTGCATTTTTATCTGCCTTTGCCTGATCTATATATTTTGCAAGTTTGTCAAAAGACCCTTCGTGGATCACAGCGGTTATGAAATTGCTCATGTCTTCTGGAGAACCGGGTTTGTTAAACGATTCTACATCTTTCTTCACTAATTCCAGAATTTCTTGCGAAGTCGATTTTGGTAGGTATACACGTGATGCCGCACTACATTTTTGTCCTTGAAACTCAAAGGCTCCTCTGGTTATAGCTGTAGCTACTTGCTTTGTGTTGGCGGAAGGGTGTGCGATTATGAAATCTTTACCTCCCGTTTCCCCTACAATTCTTGGGTATGTTTTGTATGTGTGTATATTGTTTCCGATTTGTTTCCAAAGCTCTTTAAAAACGTGGGTAGATCCCGTAAAATGGATTCCCGCGAAATCGGGGCTGGCCAATATGGTTTCCGTAATCATTACGGGGTCTCCGTATACTACGTTTATTACTCCATCAGGAAGACCGGCTTCTTTAAAGATATCTACGATTACCTTTGCCGAAAAAATTTGACTGTCACTTGGTTTCCAGACGACAACATTTCCCATCATTGCGGCGCTTGCGGGTAGGTTACCGGCAATAGCAGTAAAGTTGAACGGTGTGATCGCGTAAACGAAACCTTCTAACGGTCTGTATTCTACACGGTTCCAAATACCTTCTGCCGAGTCTGGTTGCTCAGCGTATATTTGTGACATATATTCTACGTTGAACCTTAAGAAGTCGATCAGCTCACATGCGGCATCTATCTCTGCTTGATGTATAGTTTTAGATTGGGCCATCATGGTGGCTGCATTTATCTTGGCGCGATAAGGACCTGCAATTAACTCTGCAGCTTTAAGAAAAACGGCAGCGCGTTGTTCCCATGTTAAATTTGCCCAAGCGTCTCTAGAATCCAAACAGTTTGAAATGGCTTCTTCAACATGTTTTTTTTCTGCTAGATGATATGTGCCCACAACATGTTGGTGATCATGCGGGGGAGACATTGGTTTCGTGTTGTTGGTCCGTACTTCTTTTGAACCGATGTACATAGGTACATCAATTTGACCATTGTAATATGCTTTGTACTGTTTTAAAACTTCGTCACGCTCAGGAGTGCCCGGAGCATAACTTTTAATTGGCTCGTTGATTGCGGCCGGGACTTGAAAAAAACCTTTTCCCATGGTCAATTTTTTTTTAAGATTAAAAGTTGACCAAATGTACTAAAAAGGGGGGTGTGCAAAAAACTAAAATAAGGTTAAAACCAATTAATTTAAGGCAAAAGGGGCGCTGAATTTAAAAGTGGGGATATAAACCCTGAATTTTTCTCCCGTAGTAAAGTTTATCATGTTGTAATGTCCTTTCATAGCTCCGATAGGCGAAGTTAGCAAACAGCCAGAACTGTAGGTGTGAGAGTCACCTGGCATAATTACTGGTTTTTTTCCGATGACACCTTCTCCGTCAAGTGTTTCCAAATCATTCAAAGAGTCGTAAATTCTCCAATGGCGAGAGTTTAGTTGCACGGAATCTTTGCTTTGGTTCTCAATAGTGATGGTGTATCCAAAAGCATAATGCATCTTGTAATTTTTAAAGAAAGTGCCTTCAAAATTAGTCTTGACCGAGATTTTAATACCCTTTGTAACTTGTGTTGTCATGTGTCAATATGTAAATATGCTACCTGTAATTAATAATACGGCTCCTATTGTAGCTAAAATAACAAAAATAGTGTTCAGGAAAATGTATTTAACAATAGTTTTGAATCTGCCTTGCTGGTAGAAATTACGCATGGATTTGTACAGGTAAATTCCAAAAATCAAAACAAAAATTGCATTACTGTCAATTCCAAAAACAGTATCTATCAAATAGCTAATAATGAGCAATATAAACAACAGTGATTGATTATGGAAGCTAAATATCAAATGATCGGTATAAGTATAATTTTTTCTGATATATATCAGCCAAATGAATATGGAGAACAGGGGAAGAAAGAAAAATGTCGTGAAAGGTAATTTTGAAAATAAAGAGTTCAGGTAGGCCCCCGGTTCCCGTTTTGCCTTTGTAAGGCTTTGGGTCATATTAAATGCCATCCTGTTGTTCAGTGAGTTTTCTAACTTATATTTTTCTGTGGCTTCCTTAAATGAGTAAAGGGTGTCTTTTTGTATTAAGGTGGTGAATATTTTCTGCTTTTGAAAAAGAGCGGATATAAATGATTCGCCCGAGACTTTTTGTATCTCTTTTTTAGGGTCTGCCATAATTATAGAATCCCTGGTCCTGGTCTTTTCGTTGATCATCTCTTCTAGTTTAAGAGAATCTAGCTGCTTTATTAGGTTTTCTTTTTCCCTTTCTTGATCTCCAAAATCATAATCTTCGATCATAGAGCTGCCAAAATTTACGGGCAATTCGTTAGATTGTTGGCCAAAACGGTTCAGTTCAGCAAAGTCTCCCGAAAAACTGATTAATAAAAAGTATATGATCGCTAGACTTAAAAGAAACCGAAAAGGGTTTGTGTATGAGACTCTTTTGCCGCCAATATAGTCTTTGGTAATCTTGCCGGGCCTTAATAATAGCGCGGTTAAGGTTTTTAGTAGTTTTGAGTCATAAGAAATAATGTTGGAAAAAAACTCTTCGAAAAAATCTTTTAAGGTCAGTTTTTTTGTGCTGTTGGCCTGTGAGCAATTCGGACAATATTTGTCGCTCATATCCAAGGGGTGTCCGCAATTTAAACACTCAACGCCACGGTGGATCAATTTATAGCGCCCAGATGTATGGGTCTTTGGTTTGTTTTTCATCGGTGTTGGTGGTTGGTGTCCTTGTGTTCGGGTCAATTGCTAATGGTCCTGGAATTTGTAGATCCGATACCTATTATACTATCGTACATATCCCCGAAATTTCTGTAATATACTAAAATAAGATAGTTGTTTTCGGTGAAATGAAAGTTACCGCTTACCGTATTTATGTTTATATCCCCCTCTTGATTTTTGGTAGCATACTTATAGTTGTAAAAACCTTGTTTGAGTTTTAATGTTGCTTCCATCATGCCATTATTCTCGTTGTAGGTCATTTTGTTTTCATCTGTGAGGGCGTAATTGTTGTATTTGCCAAAAACATACACATCGTCCAAAGCTAGGTCACGGGTATAGGGTAGGCTAAAATGAACATAGGTGTACTCGGCTTCCCTAGAGGCATTGTCGCCCTGTAATGTTCTAATGGCATAGTCGCCGTTAATATCGGGGAAATAAGTATAGGGCTTGTTGTTTCTAAAAGAATCGGCAAACAGGTAATGGTTGTATAGTTCACCTACTTCTATTCTAGAGATCTGTGCACTTGGGGCCCTTAGGTCGCTAGTGTCAAAAAGAAGAAATTCGTTTCCTCCATAAAATGATGTTTCTTGATCGTACTTGTAAACAAGCTCTTTGCCGAGGGTAAATTGTGGGGCTACATTATATATGGTATTTGGCCAAAAATAATTTTGTATGATGGCGACCTTGATTTCCTTCTTTGGGTTTACCACATTGTAGCTTCCGGTGTTGATCGAGAACTGTACTACTTGTTTTTCGTTTAGGAATTTGAAATCTCGAGATCGCTTTACGTTGGCGCTGACCGTTACTATATCTTTATATACTACAAACCGTCTAGAGAACTGTAGCTCGTAATTGTTGTTGTATATTTCTAAAACATAATTTCCGCTAACTTTTAGGCTTACATTGTCGTTGGGTATCGTTAGTTGGTAGTTGGAGTAAGTTTCCAAGGTGTTGTAGCTGTTCTCGTAGTTGGTGATGCGCTGGTTGTCTATACCGTTCAGGTATTGCGATTTTAACAGACTTGATGGGGTCCAGTCGTAATCACAATGCACAATTTTGTAATAATAATCTTGTTCGTTCGCCAATAAATCGTCAAATTCCAAGAAAATGGACTCGCCGATCTGTACAACGGGGAACTGGTCTTCCGTAGGACCTTTAAATACGATAGACTTTATGTTGCTTGGCGGATTTACTTCTGTTTGTACTTGTGCTACAATACTTTGCAGGCAAAGAAGGCACCATGGTAGTTGTTTAAGAAATAAGCGCATATAACAGGTAATTTTGGGTTAAAGGTAAACAAAAAGGATGCCTAAAAAATTAACATCGTTAGAATGCCGAAATTATAGGTTAATTATTATGAAAACTTTTCAGTAAGTAGTAAATTCGCACCAAATTTTGTTAACCTAAGGTCTACAATAATATGTCAAAAGACATTCGAATAAAAAAAGGACTTAACATCAATCTGGTAGGTGCAGCGGAACCTACTACTTCTAAAGCGGTCCTGAGCAATGTGTATACTATAACTCTCGATGATTTTCATGGGATAACCCCAAAGCTTCTTTTGAAGCAAGGTGCAGAGGTGAAGACGGGCGAAGCTATCTTTTATAATAAAAATATAGAGGATATGCACTTTGTCTCACCTGTGAGTGGGGAAATAGTGGAAATTGTACGTGGGGCAAGAAGAAGAATTCTTGAAATAAAAATACTTGCGGACAAATCTCAGGATGTAGTAGAGCATAAGAAGCTTGATGTTGAAAAAGCGTCTAAAGAAGAGGTGAAGGCTTACTTGCTCAAAGGTGGGTGTTGGCCATTTATTAAACAACGTCCTTATGATGTTGTTGCCAATCCGGATGCTACGCCAAAAGCTATTTTTGTTTCTGGTTATGCAAGTGCTCCCTTGGCGGCAGACTATGATTATGTGCTAAAAGGTAAAGAGGCTCAATTGCAGGCGGCAATTTCTGCATTGGGCAAAATGACCCCAGGTAAAATTCACGTGTCCGTCGGCAAGTCTGGCAATTCTCCTTTGTCTACTTTAAAAGGTGTGGAATTGCACAAGGTTTCGGGGCCTCACCCCGCAGGCTTGGTCGGTACTCAAATAAACAAGATAAATCCTATTAACAAAGGAGAGGTCGTTTGGGTCGTTTCTCCCCAAGATTTGGTTTTGATAGGAGAGTTTATATTGACCGGTAAGTTCAATTCTGAAAGATTGGTAGCCTTGGCCGGTTCTGCGGTTAAATCACCAAAATATTACCTGACAAAGATTGGTGCTGAAATTTCAACTTTTCTTTATGCCAGTGGTGTGAACCAAGAAAATATTAGGGTTATCAATGGAGATGTTTTAACTGGATCCCAAAGTCGCCCCGATGGTTATTTGGGTTATTATAATAATACGGTAACAGTTATACCTGAAGGGGACGATTATGAGCTTTTTGGTTGGAACAAGCCTGTTTTTAACAAGATATCCAATACTAGGGCACTTACTTTTTCATGGTTGCAGCCAAATAAAAAGTACGACCTTGATACGAACACCAATGGTGAGCATAGGGCCTTTGTTGTAACAGGGCAATATGAGCAGGTTTTTCCAATGGATATTTACCCAATGCAGTTATTGAAAGCGTGTATGGTGAAAGATTTGGACGAAATGGAGCAATTGGGTCTTTATGAGGTTGCCCCAGAAGATTTTTCTTTAACTGAGTTTATATGTATATCTAAACAGCCCCATCAGAAGATTATACGAGAAGGGTTGGATTTATTGCAAAAAGAAATAGGATAAGAGATGAGCATAAAAAGTAAAATGCATGAGTTAAAACTGAAGTATCAGGGTAAAAAGATGGCTCCTGCCTTCAATGCCTTCCATACTTTTTTGTTTACTCCAAACGAAACCACCCATGGTGGTACGCATGTAAAGGCTGTTGATGATTTGAAAAGGACCATGAATACGGTTATTATGGCCCTTGTTCCAATTTTGATATTTTCAATGTTCAATGCGGGTTATCAGTATTACGCGGCTATCGATGCGGCGAACGGTACGCCGAGAACATTGTCCTTGTTCGAGAATTTCTTGACTTGGGATAATTTTTGGATCGGGATTGTAAAAGTGCTTCCTTTGTTGGTGGTGTCTTATGGTGTTGGATTGTTGGTCGAGTTTATTTTTGCCGTAATCAAAGGGCACGAGGTCGAAGAGGGTTATTTGGTAACCGGAATGCTTGTTCCTCTAATAGTTCCGATAGATACTCCTTTATGGATGCTGGCCGTTGCCGTAGTTTTCGGTGTAGTGATCGGTAAAGAGGTTTTTGGTGGTACAGGTATGAACATCTTAAACCCGGCATTGACCATTAGGGCCTTTCTTTTCTTCGCTTACCCGACATGGATGAGTGGTGATAAGGTTTGGGTCTATCAGGCCGTAGAAAGAGCTGGTGGTCCAGATGCTATTTCCGGGGAAACTATTTTGGGTTTCTTGGCCCAGAACAAAGGGTCTGAAATGGCATACAGTGTTTCCGATATGTTCTTTGGCTTTATTCCAGGTTCTGTTGGTGAAACATCTACCTTATTAATATTGTTGGGAGGATTGTTCTTGATCTATACCAAAATAGCAAGTTGGAGAATTATGTTAAGTGCCGTTATCGGCTCTTTGGTAATGGGATTGATCTTTAACCAAGTTGTGGATATGGGCTGGGTTACGGAGACCAGTAAGTTTTACGGTCTAATGAGTTTTGATTTCTGGAAACATTTGATTATTGGAGGTTTGGCCTTTGGTATTGTCTTTATGGCAACAGATCCCGTTACGGGCTCGCAGACCAATCGCGGTAAATGGATATATGGCTTTTTTATAGGTTTTATATCGGTGATGATACGGGTTTTCAATCCTGCATATCCAGAAGGGGTCTTCTTGGCAATCTTATTGATGAATGTTTTTGCGCCGACCATAGATCATTACGTGGTCCAAGGAAATATAAAAAGAAGAATGAAAAGATTAAAGAATGCTGTTATACTTCCGAAAGACTCGGATGGTAAGGCTGAAGAACTAAAAGCAGAAACGGTTTAATTATGGCAATCAATACAGATAAAAATCTTTATACCGTTGCGTTTGCGGCGGTTATGGTAATCGTGGTCGGTTCTCTATTGGCCTTTGTGGCCTCTTCTCTTAGTGGTAGAATTGATGAGAATATGCGTTTTGAAAAACAACAGAACATTCTTTATGCCATGGGCGTTAACGAGAATGCCGGTAAAGGGGACGTGAGTTTTGTGCCTACCAATGTTGTGGAGAAGGAGTTTTCGAAATACATAAAAGAACAATACGTTATTAAAGGGGCCGAACTTGTTAAGAACGATGAGGCTTATTTGGTAGATGTAAAGAAAGAAGTTGCAAAGGCGAAAAAAGGAGAAGTTCCTGAGCTTCCATTGTTCATAGGTGAAAAAGATGGTAAGAAATATTACATCATACCTATGTACGGTAAAGGTCTTTGGGATGCTATTTGGGGTTTTATTTCTTTAGATAGCAATATGGTAGTTCAAGGTGTCTTCTTTGACCATAAAGGTGAAACACCAGGTTTGGGCGCCAACATAAACCAACGTTATTTTATGGACGATTTTATCGGAGAAAGTATAATGTCCGGTAGCTCGTTCGAGGGTATAAAAGTTGCAAAAGGCAATAACGATCCTTTAAACAACGACAAGGAAGATAATGAGGTAGACGCCTTGGCGGGTGCTACCATTACAGGAAACGGTGTTTCTGCTATGATCAAGGAAACAGTGGATCTTTATAAAGATTATTTAAAAACTATTAGAACAAATTAATATGGCACTTTTATCAAAAAAAGATACCAATCTAATTACCGATCCGCTGGCGGATAATAACCCTATTACCATTCAGGTATTGGGTATATGTTCTGCCTTGGCGATTACTGCAGAGTTGAAGGCTTCGTTGGTTATGGCTGTTTCGGTAATGTTCGTATTGGCTATGGGTAATGTGGTTATTTCCTTGATGAGGAACATTATTCCTTCTAAAATCAGGATTATAGTACAATTGATCGTCGTGGCTACATTGGTGATCATAGTGGACCAAGTGTTAAAGGCGTTTGCCTATGAACTCAGTAAAACTTTAGCGGTCTTTGTAGGTCTGATCATTACCAACTGTATTATTATGGGACGTTTTGAGGCTTTTGCCTTGGGTAATGGTCCATGGAGGTCCTTTTTAGATGGTATAGGAAACTCTATGGGGTACGGCCTTATCTTGGTAATCGTTGGTTTTTTTAGAGAGTTGTTAGGTTCCGGAACTTTATTTGGGATACCGGTTTTAGGAGACCCTATCGAAAAAACAGGATTGTATTCAATTGGTTACGAGAATAACGGTTTTATGATTATTCCGCCGGCGGCATTGATCGTTGTTGGTATTATTATATGGGTGCAACGTTCTAGAAACCCGGCATTGGTAGAAGAAAATTAAGAACATACTTAAGACAATATTATGTTAGAGCATATAGAGTTATTTTTTAGATCAATTTTCATCGATAACATGGTGTTTGCCGTGTTCTTGGGAATGTGTTCCTATTTGGCCGTTTCCAAAAAAGTGGCCACAGCCGTTGGTTTGGGAGCTGCCGTAATTTTTGTTTTGGCGGTAACAGTGCCTATGAACTGGTTGTTGGATAAATACTTGTTGCAAGACGGGGCTTTGGTTTGGTTAGGGCCGGAATATGCAGATTATAATTTGAGTTTTCTATCTTTTATCCTTTTTATAGCGACCATAGCGACCATGGTACAGCTGGTAGAGATTGTGGTAGAGAAATTTTCACCTTCCTTGTATAACTCATTGGGTATATTTTTGCCTTTGATCGCTGTAAACTGTGCTATTCTTGGAGGATCTTTATTTATGCAGTCTAGACAGATAGAAACTTTTGGTCTTGCTTTCAATTATGGTCTTAGTTCTGGTATTGGATGGTTTTTGGCTATTCTTGCCATTGCGGCTATTAGAGAAAAAATAAGATATTCAAATGTTCCGGCTCCACTACGTGGCTTAGGTATTACATTTATTATCACCGGCTTAATGGGAATCGGTTTCCAGAGTTTTGGTGGAATGTTGACAGGTGGAGACAAAGCTCCAGAACCTGTTCAGGAAGCTGCAACTATAGAAGTGGAAAATGAAAAAGAAGCTTTGCCGGAAAAGAAAGAGGTAAGTGAAATTAAATCTGAGATAGACGAAAAAGAAATCTCTTTTAACGATATAAAAAAATAAGCATGATTTTAGCTGCAAGTACAGGTGGTACAATATTGATAACTGTTGTTGCCTTTTTGATACTTTTAATGATTTTGGTGGCGTTATTGCTATTTACCAAAGAGAAATTATCACCTTCGGGCCCAGTTACTATTACTATAAACGGAGAAAAGAAAGTTGAAGTGGCTTCAGGAAACTCGTTGCTATCAACATTGGGTAATCAAAAAATATTTTTGCCTTCTGCATGTGGTGGAGGTGGTACATGTCTTCAATGTGAATGTCACGTACTTTCCGGTGGCGGTGAAGCATTACCTACCGAAACACCTCATTTCTCTAAAAAAGAACTTAATCAAGGAGCTCGTTTAGCTTGTCAGGTGAAGGTTAAACAGGATATGGACATTACCATTCCTGAAGAAGTGTTCGGAATTAAGAAATGGAAGGCCAAAGTTGTTAGAAACTACAACGTTGCGTCTTTTATTAAGGAATTTGTTGTGGAGATTCCTGAGGATATGGGATACAAAGCTGGTGGTTATATCCAGATCGAAATACCTGAGTGTGAAGTAAAATATTCAGATATAGATATTACGGCACACCCGGAAGAACATGAGACACCGGATAAATTTCAGGCAGAATGGGACAAGTTTAATCTGTGGCCTTTGGTAATGAAGAACCCTGAGACCGTAGAGCGTGCCTATTCTATGGCTTCGTACCCAGCAGAAGGACGTGAAATTATGTTGAACGTTCGTATTGCTACTCCGCCTTGGGACAGAGCTAAAAATGGTTGGATGGATGTAAATCCGGGTATAGCCTCTTCCTATATATTTTCACTAAAGCCTGGTGATGAATGTGTAATTTCTGGACCTTATGGTGAGTTCTTTATTAATGAGTCGGATTCAGAAATGTTGTATGTAGGTGGTGGTGCAGGTATGGCACCGATGAGATCTCACTTATATCATTTGTTCAAGACCTTAAAGACGGATAGAAAGGTTACTTATTGGTACGGTGGACGTTCTAAAAGAGAGTTGTTTTATTTAGAGCATTTTTACGAACTAGAAAAAGAGTTCCCTAATTTTAAATTCTATTTGGCGCTTTCAGAACCTTTGGAGGAAGATAATTGGAAGGTGAAAGAGAGTATAGATGCACCTGGTGATGGTTTTGTAGGGTTTATTCATAATTGTGTAATTGAACACTATTTAAGTAAACACGAATCGCCAGAGGATATAGAATTGTATTTCTGTGGTCCTCCTTTGATGAATAAAGCGGTTCAGAAGATGGGTGAAGATTTTGGTATCCCTGATGAACATATTCGCTTTGACGATTTCGGTGGATAAATAATTTCACTTAGTAATAAATTAAAAACCGATATGTGTATTCATATCGGTTTTTTTAGAATAAGTTTTCATGAAAGCATTGACGGAACAGGAGTTGCATAATTTGGCAATGAACTTGGTCGGGAAGCAATTAGAGGAGCAGGGCTACGAATTCTTGGCTGTAAATAGCGAGTTGAGAAAGAACCCTCAATTTGTATGCATCAAGAATAAACAGATGAGTTTTGTTGTTGTTAAGGCGATTGAGTATCCTGGAGACCCCAAGGATCTTGACCTGTTGCGGGCAGATTTGAATAAAATGAGAGATCATGCCCTAAAATTTGATGCTAAAACATTTTATGCCGGCGTGGGATTGGTGAATGCAAAAGATCATAATTTACCGGTATATCTTAATGAGGAATATATTGTTGACTATGACGGATTAATTGAGATTAAGGAATGAGAGCATATTTTTCACTTTTAATTTTACTTCTATTTTTTGGCTGTAAAGAAGACACGGCCGGTATTGTAAAAAATCAAACAAGCGGACCGGCACTGGGTACCTCTTACAATATTATATACTTGGCAGAAGAACGTTTGGATTTAAAGAGTGAGATCGATTCGGTTTTTGCAGCGGTCAATAGATCGTTATCTACCTACATACCTACTTCCGATATATCCAAAATCAATAATGGAGATAGCCTTGTGCAAGTAGATCATATGTTTAGGGAAGTGTTTGAACTTTCTAAGGACATCAATAAAAAGACTGGGGGCTATTTTGACCCGACAGTGGGTACTTTGGTAAATGCATGGGGATTTGGGCCGGAGCATAAAATTAAATTGGATAGCGCTAAAGTAGATAGTTTGCTCCAGTACGTTGGGTTCGATAAAGTGTCTTTGACCTCTCAAAATAAAATTGTAAAACAAAGCCCTAATATTTATTTCGATTTTAATGCTATTGCCAAAGGATATGCGATCGATAGGGTTGCGGCTATGCTAGACGATGAAGGTATAGAGAATTATTTGGTTGAAGTAGGGGGCGAGATAGTAGCTAAGGGCATAAATAAGGAAAAAGGAAAGCCTTGGGTTGTTGGTATCGATGATCCCCAAATGAAAGATGGAAGAAAACTTAAACTCTTGATTCATTTACAAGATCGAGCTTTGGCGTCTTCTGGTAATTATAGGAAGTTTAGAATAGATGAAGCTACCGGAAAAAAATATGTGCATACTATTGATCCGATTACGGGCTACACCAAAGATTCCAATACCCTAGGGGTTACCATATTAGCGGATAACTGTGCTACGGCAGATGCCTATGCTACCGCTTTTATGGCAATGGATCTAGAGGAAGCTTTCAAGGTAATTACCGCTAACAGCAAATTGGAAGCCTATATTATTTACTTGGATGAATCTGGGGAAACAAAAGAGTTTTTGACACAAGGGTTTAGAAAGTTGGTGGTCAAGTAACTCTTATTTTCTTACAAGGGGTATTATCTCACCTTTCGCCAATCTATACCTGTCAACATCTTCGTGAGACATTTTTGCGGTGTAATCCACCTCTTCCACAATAAACCCGATAGATCGTAACTTGTTAAAGTAATCTATACCGTAAATGCGAACATGGTCATATTGGCCAAATATTTTAGCTCTTTCCTTTTTATCGGTTATGGAATCGTCTTCAAAAGTGGTTTCCCTTTTTAGGTCTTGTGGGATTTGAAAAATGCCCCAACCGCCAGGTTTTAAGATTCTGTATAGCTCTTCCATGGCTTTTGTATCATTGGGTATGTGCTCTAATACATGATTACATAGAATAATATCAAAAGAATTATCCTGAAAAGGAAGGTTGCATATATCGGCTTTTACATCCGCTAAGGGCGAATTAAGGTCGGTAGTGGTATAATCTAGGTTGTTTAATTGCCTAAATCGTTTGTAAAAGGCTTGTTCAGGGGCAAAGTGTAATACCTTATGGTGATTTTTGAAAAAATCGGTTTCATTTTTCAGGTATAGCCATAACAATCTATGTCGCTCTAACGATAGGGTAGAGGGCGACAGCACATTTTCCCTTGGTTTCTCGTATCCATAAGGTAAAAAGCTCCTGAACGTTTTGCCATCTATCGGGTCTTCATATGTAGACCCGGTATAGTAAAATGATAAAAGAGGCCTAATTAAATAACTTAATTTAATTAGTAATGGTCTAGGGATTAGATTTAGGAAAAATTTAAAGACCTTCTTCATATAGTTTTAAAAACCTATGATTGTAGTTTGGTCTGCCTAAATTCGTCTTCTTCGTCACTCTTTATGCCCAAGGCATCATATATGTACTGAAAGGTAGATAATAGCTCTGGTTTACCGTTAACAATGGCTACATTGTGTTCGTAATGGGCGCTTGGCTTACCATCTGCCGTAAGAATGGTCCAACCATCCTTTAATTGTCTTATGTTTTTGGTGCCCATATTGATCATTGGCTCAATGGCAACCGTCATACCTTCCACAAATTTTTTACCGCGGCCCCTTC
The DNA here is from genome assembly GCF_018100785.1 of Maribacter sp. MMG018. GTDB lineage: Bacteria > Bacteroidota > Bacteroidia > Flavobacteriales > Flavobacteriaceae > Maribacter. The sequence goes on from NZ_JAGJEC010000005.1 coordinate 189,836, forward strand.
GTCCGTAATTTGGCATTTCAGGGCTTTCGTGTAATTTTTTTCCCAGACCATGACCTACCAGCTCGCGAACCACACCATATCCGTGACTTTCGCAATAGTTCTGTATGGCATAGCCTACATCTCCAACACGGTTACCTACTTTAAATTCACGAATACCTATGTAGAGTGATTCTTTGGTAACTTTTAAAAGTTTCTTTATCTCCGGGGCGACCTCACCGACTTCAAACGTATAGGCATGGTCACCATAATAACCGTTTTTGTAGGAACCGCAATCAACAGAGATGATGTCACCGTCTTTCAAAGGTTCTGCAGTAGGAATACCGTGAACGACCTGAGCGTTCGGACTCATGTTCAAAGTGTTCGGGAAATCATACATACCCAAGAAACCAGGTTCCGCACCATGGTCCCTAATGAAAGTTTCCGCTAATTTATCCAAATATAGAGCATTGACCCCTGGTTTAATTTCAGAGGCCAACATTCCTAATGTTTTAGAGACGATTAAAGCGCTTTCGCGCATCAACTCTATTTGTTCTGCTGATTTAATTTTTACCATAAATGCAAAGGTAAAATAATTTAGGGATAGGTTAATCTACTAACGAATTTTGTGTCATATAAGTTGATTTTTCTATACCCATCATTTTTAAGATGGTAGGGGCTATGTCTCCCAAGACACCATCTTTTATGTGTTTAATATCCTTGTCTACTAAAATTAACGGAACTGGATTTGTAGTGTGGGCCGTATTGGGGCTTCCATCTGGGTTAATCATAGTTTCGCAGTTTCCATGATCTGCTATTACAATTACAGAGTAGTCGTTTTCGATAGCTGTGGTAATCACATCTTTTGCACATTTATCTACCGTTTCACAAGCCTTTATGGCAGCTTCCATTACACCGGTATGACCCACCATGTCAGGGTTCGCAAAGTTTAAACATACAAAATCTACCTCGCCTTTCTTTAATTCTGGAATAATGGCGTCACGTATTTCGTATGCGCTCATTTCTGGTTGCAGATCATAAGTGGCCACCTTTGGTGACGGACATAACAAACGTTTTTCTCCTTCGAAAGGAATTTCTCTTCCTCCATTAAAGAAAAAGGTAACATGCGGATATTTCTCGGTTTCGGCTATGCGAATCTGTTTTTTACCTGCTTTTGATAGCACTTCACCAAGGGTTTCCTTTATGTTTTCCTTGTCGTAGATTACATGCACTCCTTTAAAGGAATCATCGTAATTGGTCATGGTGACATAATACAGGTTCAATTTATGCATATTTTGTTCGTGCATATCCTCTTGACTTAAAACCTGTGTTAACTCACGACCTCTATCTGTTCTAAAATTGAAAAAGATAACAACATCTCCTTCTTGTATTTTTGAAACGGGATTACCGCTGTCATCCGTCATCACGATGGGTTCAATAAACTCGTCTGTTTTTCCGTTGTCATAACTGGCCTGAATGGTTTTCGAAATATCGGTAGATTTTTCACCTACGGCATTCACCATTACATCGTATGCCTTTTTTACACGTTCCCAACGTTTATCCCTATCCATGGCAAAGTACCTGCCTATTACACTGGCCAATTGTGCATGTTTGTCGGAGCAGAACGAAACTAAATCAGTCAAGAATTTTTTTCCACTTTTGGGGTCTACGTCCCTTCCGTCGGTAAAGGCATGTACATACATTTTATCAAGACCAAAATCATTACCGGCAGATATTAAACCTTTTAAATGATCAATGTGGCTGTGTACGCCACCATTGCTCAATAGGCCTAAAAAGTGAACTGGTTTATTGTTTTCCTTTGCATAGGTAAAGGCGTCTTTTAAAACCTGTTCATCTTTAAGGGTGTTGTCTTTTATCGCTAAATTTATTTTGGCCAGGTCTTGGTACACAATTCTTCCTGCGCCAAGGTTCATATGCCCCACTTCGCTATTTCCCATTTGGCCTTCGGGTAGCCCAACGTTCATACCATCTGTTAGTAGGTTCGCATTTGGATATTTTGTATATAAACTATCAATAAATGGAGTATTGGCTTTGTCTACCGCAGAAACTTGTGGGTCGGGAGATTTTCCCCAACCATCTAAAATCATCAAGATTACCTTCTTATTCATCTTCGTCTTTTATGGGATAAAATTATAATTATCAAAAATAGTATGATTTACTAAGTATAACTAGTATATGGTTTTTCTTTTTAGGTTATAATAGCATGATTATGATTCTTTTAACCATTAAGGTGTAAAGTGTGTTAAAATTTAGTTATTTAAGTGTTAATAATGTAACATTTTACAGGCTTACAAGTCTTTTCTTGTACAATCAAAATCTATTCATCAATTAAATTCATTCATCATGAAAAAAACAGTTTTAACGTTATCTATGTTCTTTATGGTTATGGGTGCTGGTCTTATGGCTAGCGAACCTAGTGTAAATCCTAAAAATGAAACCAATGAAATTTTAACATCTATTGAAATCAGTTCTTTTTGTAAGGCGGTCATGCAAGGTGATATCGACACCGTCCGGCGTATGATAGAGCTTGGTGAGGATATCAATAGAAAATCTTTGGGTATGACCCCCGCTATGTTTGCGGCAAGATATAACAAGGTGGATGTTTTAAAGTTGCTTATAGATAAAGGGGCAGATTTAAAAATAAGAAGTAACAAAGGCTTTTCTGCGATGAAATATGCTGAATTGTCGAATGCCAAAGAAGCCATGGCGGTATTGGAAAATGCAATTGGGAGTTAATTTCCGGAGAACTCTATAAAAAGGCCCCCATACCATTTTGGTATGGGGGCCTTTTTAATTTATATGGTTTTGTTGACGATGATGGAAAGTTAAAATAGTGGTTGTGCTTAAGGTTTGTTTTTTTAGTGTTGAAGAAAGGAGGTAGAAATTATTGTGCGATTGGTTGGTAGTGGAACAGATACAGAGTTGTATTTGTTAAATATATATTATATTTTATAGGATATGTTATAATGATAAATTTTAAGGTCTATTTTTATTTATAATTTAAAAAACAACGACAATCAAATAAATTAATTATGAAAAAATCAATTTTAATGTTATCGCTAATATGTGTTTTTACCTGTGTAGGTACATACGCAAATACGGTGTCTTTTGCTAATGCGGAGATTACTACCGTTTCTTTAAAGGACAAAATCAACGAGCTATGTAAAGCTTCCATGCAAGGAGATGTGGATCAGGTTAGAAGCCTGATCGCTTTGGGAGAAAAAGTAAATGAAAAATCTTTAGGGCTTACCCCGGCGATGTATGCCGCAAGATACAATAAGTCAGAAGTACTAAAGGTTTTGATTCTTAATGGTGCCAATTTAGATATAAAGAGCGATAAGGGGCATACGGCCAAAGAATATGCCGAAATGTCGAATGCCAAGGATGTTTTAGAGGTTATCAATGCTAATTTTTAGGCAGAGAAATATAGCAAATAAAAAAGGCTCATTGGTAAACCCAATGAGCCTTTTTTGATTAAAACTAATAATTGTACTCTTAATAGTGTTCAGGTAAAAGAGTGAGCATTAAAAATCAAAACCGTTCATTGCCCTATATGTGAAAGCATAAATTCCCATAAATAACATTATGGCACAAAAAATCGAATAGATTTTTAACGTTACTACCAAGATTTCTGGCTTGCAGTTGTCAAATGCCTCTACATAAAGGTTTCTAAAGTGTGTAAGTGTTCCCATTATAGTGTGTCTGTTTAGATACCAAAAAAAATCGGTATAATTACTAAATCAAAGCTATAAGGGGTAAAGTTCTAGTGGTACTAATTGGTTTGGGAGCGATAAATATATTAAAAAGAATCGGTCATTGATGTAATTTTTCCGTTAATCGGCAAAAATTAACGTTTAAACCTTCCCATTGTATTTTTCGATGGCTTCCTTAATTTTTTCGATTCTGTTTTCTGGGTCTGGATGCGTACTTTGAAACTCCGGAACCCTGTTAGGGCCGGCCGCTGCTTTAAGGATTTCCATAACCTTGATCATCTCATAGGGATCATAGCCTGCTTTTATCATAAAAAGGACACCAAGCTCATCACTTTCAAGTTCATCGTCACGCCCATTGGTCAGCAAAGTGTTTTGTCCTATGTTACCGACTACATCTCCCATATCGGCACCCACAGAGGCTCCCATGGTCAGTGTTTGCCAAAAACTGCTCTCGGCAATACGTTCGGCAGAATGTCTTCCTATTACATGGCCTATTTCATGTCCTAGAACACCTGCTAATTGCGCTTCTGTTAATTGCGAGAAAAGAGCATAAGTTATAAAACACTGGCCACCTGGTAGCGCAAAGGCATTTATGGTCTGATCGTCTGCCAACAAATGAAAATCATATTCGTAGGGAGTTTCTTTGGCAATACTGTTGTTTACCAATTTTTGACCTACTGCATCAACCAGTGCCTGCATCTGTTCGTCAGGATAAAGCCCTCCGTGTTGTTGGGCCATTTCGGGCGCACTTTGCAGCCCAATGGCAATTTCTTGTTCTGGTGACATGTTAATGGTCTGGGTCCTGCCAGTGTATGGGTTCTCTTCCTTGTTACTGCATTTTTGGATAAATGCAAAGGCAACTATGGCCAAGCCAATGAATATTCTGATTTTCCAACTTCCTCTTCTCATGGTATAAGTGTTTTAGTGTAAAACCCAATATACGAAACAGTTATAGAAGAGATCTGTTTATATCCAAAATATTATTCTGTATGTAAGACTTTAAAAAACCAATGGTAAAATGTTCGGCACCGTAAAATTCTTCTTTTTTCAAAAGTGCTACAATGTTCTTACTTCTAAAAGCTTCTAACATTGGAATAGAAATAGGGGCATAACTATAATGCCAAGGCTCATATTTAAAACCTCTTCTTTTAGGGTCGTCCGTATACACTAGATGATAACCGTAGGTTTCGGAATTTTCATCCATCCATAACTTAAAATCCTCAAAAGGTCCTCCAGATTCAAATTTTTCGGGTACAAGTACATCGCCGCTGGTTTTTCTATAACCGTCAATAATATCGGCATCGGTACCCCAGTGGTGTCTGCTTGTGCCGGGTATGGTAGAATATTCGATTATTTTTTCGATGGCCGCCATTGGTTCCATACCATCTTCTTCGGTGTAGCGTAAATATTTTCCTTCGAAAATAGCTTCTTGTCTATAGAAGTTTCGGTAGCTGGAAACGATTTTTAAATCTATACCATCGGAATAGGCCGCTTTTTTCATTTTTAAAAATGCGTCATGGGCTTCTTTTCGAAGGTTGATGCCCTCTCCGTATAATTTAATATCCTCTTTACCCATAAGTTCTAGTATAGAGTATTCCCTGTCTTCCTTTATAATAATGGTAGGTGCCAGTGTCACGGCCAAAGCGGCCCCGCTACTTTTTTTAATAAATGATCTTCGTTGCATTAATTTTGACGTTAATTTAACCTTGTTTGCTAAGAGGGTATTTGGTGTTCGTATTCTTTTGTATAAAATTACTCAATTAATTTTAGATCGTCCGAGTCTGTTGGTGGTCATTGGTATTTGGGTTAATTGTTCTGATAGGTGGTTAGGTATAAATAACCTTGATGCCTAATATTTAGGTCGTTCAGGGTAATAATATAGAAATAGATACCAGAGGCCAAGCCTGAGTTTTTTGCAATGGCGGATTCTCTATTCGAAATACCATTAAACTCATTGTTGTAATTTTCTTTGGAATATACCAATATACCGTATCTGTTGAATATCTGTAAAGAATTGTTCGGGGAACTTTCCACGGCGTCTATGACCAATCTATCATTTATGCCGTCCCCGTTAGGCGTCATATAATAATTGTCTAGTTCTACACTGTTCAGCGTTTCAAGTATATCATTATTTCCTCCTATTGTAATAATCTCATAATCGTTAGGTATAAAGGTGTCAGAGGTAATACTACCATTATCCATATCGCCTTGTACATCTGTATTGCCAAGGTTTTCCCATTCCTTGTTCTCTATGTTCCATCCTACGACCTTTAGGTCTGAAATAAAATCGCCCAACAGGCTTACATAACTTTCTTCGTTCCAGGTCAAGGTAACCTTCGAAGGTAGCTCTCCTTCTAAATGCCAAAACTCATAATCGCTAACGGCAATATATTCATTAGCGGTCTGGTCGGTATTGAACGAGGTTCCAAAAATACTCGGACTATTGGGACTTTCGCGGTAATAAGCACTTTTGGCGTAATCATTTATAGATTGTGATGTTATCGTCAAAGGTCTTAAAACATTGTCTTCGCCAATGGGAAAGGTAAAGGTATCCTTTCCTTGAATAGAGGCATAGCCATCTATAAGTGTGTTGTCGGATTCGCCTACATAGAACGAATCGGTCAAAAAGCTCAAATTAACTTCAGATTGGGTTCTTGGGGTATAAATAATACCAGAAATAAGATTTAGGTTATTTGTAACCCCCATGGTGTTTTCTATGTAGAATCCGTTATCGACGGCAACCTCGGCATCATAAAATACGGGGTTGGAATTTCCGGAGAGCGTCAATTCTTTGTTCGAACTATAAAACCCTACGAGACCTGAATTTTGGTTAAAAGCCCCATCATTGATCAAATCCATATGAAAACCGACCATGGTGGAACCATGAATTTGCATAGAACCATAGTTATGCACCGCTTCTTGTGCCAAGGCCAAGTTGAAAGCAAAAAATATGATAAGTACAAATCTCATAACTCGGTTTTTATACATTTGTTTAATACGCAAATTCAAAGGTTATCGATGTAGCTGAATACCTATTGGCACCACCACTTGTTCTACAGGCCCAAACCAACATGTCGTTTTCCTGTAGTTGAAAATTTACATCTTGATTGTGCATGGAAATACTGGTGCTTCCTCCGGTTATGTTATATGTGCCTATATTGATATAGGTGTTTCCTCTTAATACCGATAAATTAATTTGTTGAATTCCAGTAGGATTTGCATTGAAATCATTTTTCATCACAAATTTTATAAGGGTCTGATTTCGGGCTATGGGTACGCCTGCTATCCCTGTGGTACTATAGTTAGGGGAGGTACTTGTTCCAAGAGCTTGATTCCAATATAGACATAGGCCGTATGTTTGATTCGGAGAATACCAAGTGTTATTATAAAAATATGCCCTGGCCGAAAATGTTTGTGAATATGTTATAGTAGGCGTACCTGGAGTAATTGAATGCCATGAACTACCATCGCTTTGTAACTGTACCACACTATTTGATGGAACAGAGGTCGAATTTGTCCCTGTATTATCAACATAAGTCGAAATGCTGATGGCACTGCTATGGGTGTTCTTGATAATATAGGTACGTCCTTCGCAGGTATTTGCCGAAGGTAATGTGATACTTCTATTCGAGTCTATTAGTACAGTATGGTGTGTTTCATTTAAGGTTAAACTAGAACCAGGTGAAGTAATGGCGGTTGCAACGGAACCATTTACTTCTAAGGTCGAATTGGCCAATTGCCCCGTATTGATGCCCACCCTGGGTAAGGCATTCTGACTGTTGCTACTACCTTGAATCCTAAAAAGCTCTTTTTTAAGTTGGTCCCTATAATCATAACGTTTGAAAATAAAGGGCTCTGCACCATCGTCCCCTATAATAAATTCTACTTCCCCTGCGTTATTGGTGCCCGCTGAACCTATTTCAAAAAAATCGGTCTGTGCGGCACTTCCCTTTAGCCTAAAGTTACCATTGGTATTGGTGAAGAACATTGGTTTATAAAAATCGGCGGCATCTGCCTGAAACTGTAGGGCAGAGGTTCCGTCGTTACCTTTAACGTAGGTCAGGTATTGGTCATTGTCATTGTAATCCGGGTACGACTGGGTAAGGCCCAAAGTTTGTCTTCTTCCGAATTGTAACAGACTAATATTGTTAGATTTTATATCCATCCCCACATCATTCGTTGTTCCTAAAAATGAACCCGAAGATGCGCTGTTTCCGTTTTGTAACCAATTGGAGTTAGAGGTTTTGATCCATGAAGAGCCATCATAAACATATATTTCCTGGTTGTCGGTATTGTAGAGCATTTGCCCTTCTTCCATTCCTGTAATGGCATTGATCTCGGCAGTTGTACCTTTGGTGAGACCAAATAATAGACCGCTTTCAATCTGTCCATAGGTGAAACCAGTGATGAGAAGTAAAGTAAAAAGAAGAAATTGTTTTTTCATATTAATACTATAAATCTAAAATTGTAAATATGGGTACAGAGACCTATGGTCTACTTTTCTGATGTTATCTATTATTTTCAATAACCGGTTGTTCATTTTTTTATTAATTTGATATTGAAACCACGACCTCCTTTTTATTTACCGCCAATAGGGAAATGGGTGATAAATTTGAAATAGTTGCATTGTTCATGGTTCTATTGTCATCTTCCAATGTTGTAAAAGTGTACACCGGATTCGTTCCTGGGTTAGGGTCTATCATATTAACGGTAGTAGTGGTTCTACCGGAATACGTAGTACTGTCGTCCATGTATAATCCACTTCCTTCTCCAATTTCAGTGCCATTTCTGAACACTTTAATATGTGGTTGGGCCCAGTGGTTGCCGGTATTATTCGCTACGGCCATTACATCTATTTTTACATAATCGGGTGTTCCTGTGTATTTAATGGTACTAGCTCCTGAAAATGACCATCCAGAATCCGCTCTTGTTTGACTAACGCTTAGTGTTCCGTTAGAATGTATGTCCGTATCATTTACCTGACCGGCCCATAGGTCTGATTGGTCTACTTTTATAGTCTGTGTTTTTGAATTAAGCTCAAAATAGGCTCCTCCATCAGATCCAGTTTTTAGTTCGTTGTTATTATCTTCTGAAACCACATTTGCAATATATGTTGTCTCGGCTTCATTGATGAAATATATTTTACCGTCATCGGTATTCTGTTTCATCGCCGTTGCTGTTTCTTCAATAGAGCCACCGCCATTACTAAGGTTTATTTTAACGCCCGATTTGGTTAGTTTTTGTATTTCATTGCTATTGTCGGTATCCAAATTGGACGGAATATTTTTAATGTTCGACCAATCGGGAGTAATTTCGCTCTGTTTTACTGATATTGAAGTGCCGCTTAATTGGAGTCCTTTGCCTGCAGAGTATTTGGTATCATCATCTCCATCGGCCAAATCGGCAGGAAGCTGGTTCGTAGTTTCCCATTTACTGCCATCAAACTGATAGACCATCTTCTCGGTAGTATTATAAATTATGGAACCTTCCACCGGATTGCTTATGGCGTTCATTTCTGAGGTGGTCGCACGTGTTAAGCCTAAAAGTAGGGTGCCATCAATTTGGGCAAATGAAATGCCCGAAATCATGAGTAGTAATATTGTGAATGCTATTTTTTTCATCGATTATAGATCTAAAATTGTAAACATAAATTCTGAATCGAATCGACTACGATCGGTGGCGCCATTGTCATTATCACCAATGATAACTTCGAAACTTGTTGCTGTTTGATTGGAGTAGGAGATACCGGGGTCGTCATTTCCTGCGCCGCCACGGCCAGGTTGGGTCAATTGAATAATATAGTCTGCGTCTGAAACGGCACCGGCAGGCAATGTTACTCTATAATATCCGGTACTTAGCCTTGTTACGGTTACACCGGGGGTTGCTCTGGTAACCGTTCCGTTAGAGGCAATTTTACCAATTGCTTTTACAGGATTATAACTGTCTACCCATGCTGTACCCGTTGCAGTGGAACTAAGTACTTGTCCGGTAGTACCGGGAGAATTACTACTGTCCAATACGGCCCCTTCCAATTCTAAGGTTTCATTAACGATAACAGAAGTTGTACCAGAATTCTCTTCCATTTTTAAAGCTTCTGTTCCGCCAACACTAAAACCGATTTCATCATTGTTCGGGCTATACATTCCTGTGTTCGAATCATCCGAGAACCTGTATGATGGTTGCCCGGTGGTTCCATCGGAGTTGTTTAGGCCACTTGTTCTTGTCGCTCCGTTTACAGTTAATTTATTTGTCCCTGATAAAGGATTTCCGATACTTAATCTATTATTAGAGGTATCCCAAAATAATTGAGAGTTGTTCTCTGTTGGTTTTCCGTCCGATCCGGCAAAAAATATAGATCCAGTGGTTCCGGAATGGGATAGATCCGATAATGGGACATCTAAATCACCATTAGAATCAGATATTCTTAAATATTCTGTTCCAGAAACGGTTACTGTAGAAAAAGCGGTATTTACTTCGTTTGTAATACTACCGTCAACTTCGGTAAAATCATTGATAATGTTGTAAGGTAACGATGAAGACCCATCGCCCGTTATAAGTATGCCAGAACCTGCAGTGATTTTAGTCTCAGTACCATCGGCATGCAACGATGATAAATTTGCTACCCTGGTCGTTGCATCGTTTTCAAGTCCAAGCAATAGTTCGTAAGTAGAGCCATTAAAAGCGAATAATTCAACTTGTTGGTCGTCACCGTCTGCAATGTCCGCAGGTACGTTGTTCAAGCTTGTCCACTCGCCATCGAAATCGTCGGTTGAGTCTATATCCAGATTCGGGAACTGATTGTTTACCGCCGTTGCTACTTGTGCATCGGTCAATTGTGTATCGTCATCGCCATCTGCAATGTCCGCAGGAATGTTGTTCAAGCTTGTCCACTCGCCATCAAAATCGTCAGTGGAGTCGGTGTCCAAGTTAGCAGGTACATTACTCAAGTCATTGAAACTACCCGAGAAATCATCGGTAGCATCGGTATCCAAGTTTGGGAACTGGTTGTTCACCGCCGTTGCGACTTCCGCTTCGGTCAGTTGTGTATCGTCGTCACCATCGGCAATGTCCGCAGGAATGTTGTTCAGGCTGGTCCATTCCCCATCGAAATCGTCGGTTGAGTCTGTATCCAGGTTCGGGAACTCATTGTTCATTGCGGTTGCTACTTGCGCATCCGTCAATTGTGTATCGTCATCGCC
>NZ_JAGJEC010000006.1 GCF_018100785.1 Maribacter sp. MMG018
CCTATTCCGTTTGGTGCTATGCTCACCGTACCGTCACTCGAGATTACGGGCTGTATTTCGTTAGTGTCGTTCTTGTCTCCGTCCAAGGCCTCCGAAGCAGTGATAGCCGTTGCTACATCCGTATCAGTTGCAAAAACGGCGTCAAGGTCTACTTGATTGCCAATGGTGGCAGGATTAGTTAAAGTTAGTATAGTAGTGTTCAATTGTAAGTCTTGAAGTTCATTGGTTGGATTTTCACCACCAGCAGCAATAATATTATCATCAACATATTTTTTTGTAGCAGCATCTTGTGGTAATGTAGGGTCTAACAAATCGTTTATTTGACTGTTGCCCGCGCTGCTTCCGTTACCTAATACCTGTGAAAGATTTTGGGCTCCACCACCTGCCAATGCGCTTAAATCCCCACTAATAATGGTGCCACCTTCTGTGATTTGTAACTGGTTGGTGGCCGTTAAGTTGATGGCCGTTATTCGTTCGTTATCAATATCTCCGTCAACTTCGGCCGTTAAAAAACCGTTGTTGGAGACCGCTAAATCAACAAGGGGTTCTAGGTCTTGCCCTGTACCGTCTGTTATGTTTAAAGTGGTTCCCAGAACACTTAAATTTTGGTTATCGGTTCCGGTTTGCGTCAAGGCAGAAACATCGATCGTTCCAGAATTTCCCCCTTCAATATCTATACGTAACTGGTTTCCAACAACGGCACCACCCAATATATCTTGTTCATCGGTATTGTCCAAGAAATTGCTTAAGTCTATTTCGTTTAAACCATCTTCGATCTGTAACCTGTTGTCGACGGTAAGCGTCAATTCTTGGTCATCAGATCCTACCAGGGCCTCAAGGGTTATTGATGCGCCGGCGGTAGCCGGATTTGTAAGCCTAAGAGTATTACTGGCCTTGTCGAAAATTATATCGGTAAGCTCGTTGGTGTCATCGGTATCGTTGTCGTTGATAATATGATCGGCAATGTCGTTGGCATTTTGTGTAATATCCAGTTGCACGTCTTGTGTTAAGCTAGAGGCATCTTGCCAGGTGACGAGTCCGTTTTCATCGGTTCCCAACACTTTTCCGGGGTCGTTGCTGGCCATGTCCGCAGGTATAATGCTACCGTCCAAAATTTGAGAACTGGTAACGGAGCCGTCCCTAAGTTCATCGGATCCAACCGAGTCGTCGCCCAGTTTATCTTGCCCGATAGAGTTGTTCTGTATATCGTCGCCATTAATACCACCATCTACAATATGTTCGCTTTTAATGCTGTTCTGGGCCACTTCTAAGTTGTAGCTGTTGGGGGTCTGGGTAATGGCAATACTACTTCTTGTGTTTACAATGGCGTCACTGGTAATGTCGAAACTGACGGCATCGCACAGGTTGATCCATTGTGTGCCATCGAAATAATGAATACATTCGGTGTCGGTATTGTACACCATACCGCCCCTTAAGGGGGTAATGGCCTCCATTTCTGCGGTAGTAGCTTTGGTAATGACCAGTACCCGCGAGTTGCTCTCGAGTTCCAGTACGGACGCCCCGTCTATATTTTGTGGATTGTCACCGATCTTAATTTGACCAAAAGTACTTGTAACCGCCGTGGTCATAAGTATAAATAGAACTACTAGACGTTTCATATAGTGGTATTTATGTAAAAATACAAGGGAAACAAAAATAGGATTATTGTTAAGGTAAACTGGTTTTTTTGGTTAAAAAGAGAACTCTTTAGGTTAAAGTGAAAGGGTGTCGTTATAAATGGAATTGGATGCCGAAAACACGGGAACTATCTAAATGGGGAAGGCGCTCGTTGCCCTCATAAAAGAAATTAACAAAAGTTTATTGGCGTTGACTTTTTTAAAACCTTAACAAGTACGTACTTTATACCCTCTAAATTTTGATTTCTTTATCTTAAGACATCTTCTTATCAAATTTTTTATGATCAAGAATTTACTATCGTTATTTATAATTTTTGTGGTAAGCTTCTCTTTCGCTCAAGAAGACGGGCGCAGATTGTTAAAGGGGCAGGTATTGTACCAAAATGTGAGCGTTGCCAACGAATATGTGATAAACTCCACTACCGAAGAAGCGACCATTACCAATGATGCCGGTGAATTTACCATTGCCGTAAAGGTGGGGGACCAGTTAGTTTTTACCGCTGTAAACTACCAGTACGAAATTGTGGATATAACCCAGGAAATTTTGGATCGTAACAGATTGGTGGTGTCCGTAGATGAAAAAGTGACCGAATTGGACGAGGTGGTGGTTACCCCTGCGGACAAAGAGCGTTTTTTACAATTAAAGAACGAGGAGTTTAAGGAGTATGAATATGAGATAGATCGAAGCACAGAGGTGGAGAACATTGCCCAATCGCAAACCGAAAGGGGCATGAAGGACGGACTCAATTTTGTGAATATATTTCGTGCCATTTTCAAGGCCCAACCACAGGTGGCCGACGAACAGGCGCCTAAACTGCAGGTAAGCGAAGTGTTGAGAAAGGTCTACGACGACCGCTTTTTTATGGAGGACCTTCAATTGCCCAAAGAACAAATTGAACCTTTTTTGTCTTATTGTGACAAAAGATTGCCTGCAAGATCGTTACTTAAAAAAGAGAACGAATTTCAGTTGATAGATTCTTTGGTAAATCTGAGCAAATCTTTTCGTAAAGAGTTGAATGAGGAGTAGATTCCTTTTAGTTTTTTTGTTTCCAATGGCCATTTTGGCACAGACGAACGCTGTTAAAGATATAGAAGGAAGGGTACACAGCAAAGATGGCGATGTTGCCGCTACGCATGTATTGAACATTACTACCGATAGGGCCTCTATTACCGATATAAACGGTTTTTTTTCGATTCCCGTTCGTGTAAACGATACCTTGGTCTTTTCTGCCGTACAGTTTAAAAAGAAGACCATAGTGGTGACCCCCGATATATTTGCAAGTACTATGCTATCGGTACCTTTAGAGGATGCCTTAGAGCAGTTGGACGAGGTGGTGGTTACCCCTTATAATTTATCGGGCGACCTAACCAAAGACCTCGGTGGCCTAGAAATAGAGCCTGTGGTTACCGCCTCTACCTTGGGGCTGCCAAATGCGTATGTTAAGATACCTACAAAGGCAGAACGGGAACTTTTTGAGGCAACTTCGGGTGGAGGACTTATACCCTTAACGCCTATTTTGAACAAAATTTCGGGGCGTACCAAAATGTTGAAAAAAAGAGTTGAAAGAAACAATTTATATAGTAGAACGGCCCGTGTAAGGGCCTATTATCCAGATTCGCTCTACCGGACCAAACTTAAGATCCCCAAGGGCAAGACAGATGACTTTTTCTACTTTTGTGAGGTGGATCCCCGGTTTCAATCCGTGGTAGATACCCATGATCTTTTTAAGATCTGGGAGTTTTTGGAGAAAAAAAGCACCATGTACCGTAAAAACAATGATTTAGACTAAGGTTTTGGCATATGGTTTGCTTTTAAATATTTTATAATGAATACTATGAAACACTTAAAAAAAGGACTGTTTTTGTTCTTGTTGCCTTTGTTGGCCTTTACCGTGGCCCATAAATTTTATATCAGTGTAACCAATGTTGGCTATTCGGAAAAGGACGATGCCCTGCAGATCATTACCCGAGTATTTCTAGATGATATGGTGGCAGTGCTCAACGAACGCTATGGTATAGATTCAAAACTGGGTACCGAGGAGGAGTCAGAGATGGATCGCGAGTATTTTGAAAAGTATTTACGCTCGAAATTTAGCGTAGAGATCAATGGGGAGGTAGTTGATTATAACTTGCTCGGAAAAAAGTATGATACCGATATGCTTATTTGCTATCTCGAAGTACCCAAGATAAATCTGCCCCAAGTTTCTTCTATTGCCGTTGTAAATGAGGTGCTCACAGATATGTTCGATGAGCAACAAAACGTAGTCCACTTCAAGATAAAGGACAAGAAAAAGAGCTTTGTACTCTTAAAGTCAGATATTAAAGGAATGTTAAACCTGTAACATATATTAAGAAATTCTTATAAAAACTTTAATTTTCACACGACTAATAACTTAACAATAAAATGAAAAAATTTAATCACGTCTTTGCTTCGATTTTATTTTTGTTCGCCGCCGTTTCCTTTGCACAGGAAGAAGGCCAGCAAGAACGAGAGCCGGGGCATTACAACCAAAACAAGTTTAAGCAACTGTATGAGGAGTTTGCTACCCCCAACACCTATCGTTCCGCTTCAGGAGCTCCAGGTCCTGATTACTATCAACAACAGGCCGATTACAAAATGGATATCCGCTTGGACGATGAGAATGCAAAAATTTATGGAGAGGAAACCATTACCTATACCAACAACTCTCCCGACGATCTAGAATACCTGTGGGTGCAATTAGATCAGAACGTTAGGGCCAAAGATTCAAAAGCCCCATTAAGAAACGGTGGCGGAGTACCCTTGGCGGAACAGGCAAGCAGTTTTGCCTCTAAATACATGACAGAGCCTTTTGATGGTGGTTTTAATATCGATTATGTGAAAGACGCCTCTGGTAAGGCTTTACCGTATACCATTAATTTTACGATGATGCGTGTAGATTTACCTTCTCCTCTTAAGAGTGGCGGGCAATTTTCCTTTAAAATAAAATGGAATTACAACATTCCTGATCATACCGTAAACAGGGCAAGGTCGGGATATGAGTATTTTCCAAAGGATGGAAACAGGGCTTATGTAATAGCTCAATTTTTTCCAAGAATGGCTGTTTATAATGATGTAGAGGGCTGGCAAAACCATCAGTTCTGGGGCAGCGGCGAGTTTGCCCTTCCTTTTGGAAACTATGAAGTGAACATTACCGTGCCCGCAGATCACGTGTTAGACGGTACCGGAGAGCTTCAGAACAGAAAAGAAGTGTTTTCAAAAGAGATGTTGAAGCGTTATGAAAAGGCTAAAAAGTCGTATGACAAGCCTGTTTTGATCGTTACGCAAGAAGAAGCCGAAGCAGCTGAAAAAGGTTTTTCGAAAAAGACAAAGACTTGGAAGCTAAAAGCAGAGAATGTACGTGATTTTGCGTTTGCTACTTCTAGGAAATTTATCTGGGACATGCAGGCCGTAAAAATGGGAAATAGAGATGTAATGGCAGTTTCATTATATCCAAAAGAAGGAAACCCTTTATGGGAAGAATACTCTACAAAAGTAGTGGCACATACCTTAAAATCATATTCGTCACATACGTTCGATTACCCTTATCCAAAAGCGATTTCGGTTCATGCCAAAAATCAAGGTATGGAATACCCTATGATCTGTTGGAACTATGGTAGACCTAACGAGGACGGTACCTATTCCGATAGGGTGAAATATGGAATGATCAGTGTTATTATCCACGAGGTAGGGCACAACTTCTTCCCAATGATCGTAAATTCAGATGAGCGTCAATGGGGATGGATGGACGAAGGTTTGGATACCTTTATGCAATATATGGCAGAACAAGAATTTGGTGAAGCCTATCCAGAGGCGATAGCGCCTAACGCCAAATACCCATCTAGAAGAGGGGACCCAGCGAAAATTGTACCTTACATGAGTGGCGACCAGAGTACGATCGCACCTATTATGTCCAATCCGGAAAACGTATACCAATTAGGTGCCAATGCATATGGTAAACCTGCAACTGCCTTAAATATATTAAGGGAAACAGTTATGGGTAGAGAGCTTTTTGACCATGCTTTTAAAACCTATGCACAGCGCTGGATGTTTAAACACCCAACACCAGAAGATTTCTTTAGAACAATGGAAGATGCTTCTGCGGTAGATTTAGATTATTTTTGGAGAGGCTGGTTCTACACTACCGATTATGTTGATATGGGAGTAAAGGGAATCAAAAAATATTATGTGAGCGATAAGCCTTCTGAAAAAATGAAGGAATACATGGCTGCCCGTAATATGACCGAGGCCGATTTGCCACCTTTGGTTTATTTGGCGGACGAGGAAAGTGAAGATTTTGATAGTAACTTAAAAGGAAAGTCACCTTCTGAAAATTCTAAGACCTTAAAAGAATTTATGATGGACAATATGACAGCTGCCGAAAGGGCTGCTGTAAAAGAGCCTAAGTATTTCTACGAAGTTACCTATGAAAAACCAGGAGGTATTCCAATGCCATTGATCGTTGAGTATACCTATGCCGATGGTACTGTTAAAAATATTACCTATCCTGCAGAGATATGGAGAAAGAACGATAAAGAGGTGAAACTCGTAGTTTCTTCTACAAGTGAGTTGAAAAGTATCGTTGTAGATCCTAAAATGGAAACTGCCGATATAGATACAACGAACAATTCTTGGCCGAAGAAAGAATCGGAGAGCGACTTTGATAAATTCAAGGAAAATATCAAAGGACAATAAGAAAAAGCGAATTTTAATAAAAAAAGCCCTGTTAAACAACGGGGCTTTTTTATTGCGCATTCAAACTTGTTTATATTTGTAGTATGATTTCAATATATTCTTTATTCATCAGTGGGGCCGAGATATTCTTCATCATGTTTATTGTGGTGATGGTTTTTGGCGCGGACAAAATTCCGGGAATTGCCAAAGGCCTGGGCAAAGGTATGAGACAGCTTAGGGACGCTACCGAAGATATAAAAAGAGAAATACAAAGAAGTGCCGATAAACAAGGTATCGATACCAGTGTTATAACCGATATTCAAAAAGATATCGAGGAAGTTAAAAGTAGTATAGATACCGGTATTACAAAGGACATCAAAAACCAGTTCGGCGATGTCAGTAAAAAAATAAGTGACGTATCCGGCACTATTAAAAGAAAGTAAAAGACGTTTATGTTTGATCGTATTTTAGAATGGGATCGAGAAACGTTTGTTTACCTGAACAATCTTGGTGTCGAGAAATACGATGCTTTTTGGTCTACGGTGACCAAATTTCCTCCTTGGATTCCTTTATTGGTTTTATTTATTGTGCTGTTTTTTGTAAAACGGCCCAAGCGAGAGGCTTATATGATGATCGGTACGCTGTTGGTAATGGTGCTGTTTATTACTACTTTGACGGATCTTACCAAAGAGGTAGTGGCAAGGTTAAGGCCCAATAACGATGCAGAGATAAATACGATCATTCGAATATTAAGAAAGCCGTCTGGCTATAGTTTCTTTTCTGGGCATGCCTCGTCTTCCTTTTCCATAACTACCTTGGTGGTGCTTTTTTTAAGGGACCGCTTTAAATGGGTATACCTTTTTTATCTATGGCCCGTGCTTTTTACCCTGAGTAGAATTTATGTAGGGGTTCATTTTCCCATAGATCTTATCGTCGGGGCGTTGGTAGGTACAGGGTCGGCATGGCTGTTCTATAGGTTGTACCAGTACCTTATTTTACCCTACTTAAAGTAAGGCCATCGCGTATAGGCAATAGAACGGTATCTAACAAAGGGTGTTCGTTTAATTTTTTATTGTAGTCCAGCAGTACTTTTGTGGTTTTGTCCTTTTTATCCAAAGGTTCTACGACCTTGCCGGACCATAATACGTTATCGGAAAGAATAACACTGCCCGGTTTTGTCTTTGGAAGCACTGTTTCTAGGTAATTGTCGTATTGTTTTTTTTCGGCATCTATAAAAATCAGGTCAAAAACAATGTCGAGTTTGGGAATGATATCCAGTGCATCGCCAACGTGTTGGTGTATTTTTGTGCCGTAATCGCTCCTGTCAAAATAGGTACGTTGCATATCGTACAGTTCGGCATTTACATCAATAGTGTGCAACTCACCATCGGGGGAGAGGCCTTCTGCCAAACATAGTGCGGAATAACCTGTGTAAGTGCCGATTTCAAGAATATATTTTGGTTGTATCAGCTTTGACAATAAGCTGAGCACACGACCTTGAAAATGGCCGGTGAGCATTCTTGGTTGTATTACTTTTAGGTGTGTTTCACGAGTGAGCTCTTGTAGTAATTTAGGCTCTTTCTGAGAATTATTTGCAAGGTACTCCTCTAAATCGTCCGATAAAAAATGCATACGATACTTTTTGCAAAAATAGGGTATTAAGCCTTAATTTAACCTCTTCTAAAAATAGGTAATGAAAGAACATATAATCATTAGGGAAGCACAAAAGACAGATTTGCCGTTACTGTTGCAGTGTGAACAAGGAGTAATTGCTGCCGAAAGGCCTTTTGATCCTACCATTAGAAACGGAGCTATTACTTATTATGATTTGTTGGATCTAATGGAAAACTCTAGGGCCATAGTATTGGTGGCATGCGATGAAGATAAGGTCGTAGCTACAGGATATGCGTTGGAAAAACCGGCAAAGCATTATTTAGATCATGAGGTGTATGCCTATTTGGGCTTTATGTACACGGATCCTGAATATAGGGGGCAAGGAATTAACGGTGCTATTATGGACAGGTTGAAAAAATGGTCGCTTTCTAAAGGGTTGACGGAATTGAGGCTTACCGTTTATAACGATAATGAACATGCTATCAGGGCCTATGAAAAGGTGGGTTTTAAAAAGCATATGATAGAAATGAGGTTAAGAATAGAAAAATAGTCCTATAACTTAATAGGGGGTCATTGCTTTCAACGGCATATGAGTATTTTTGTAGAAATTGCAGGTATGGAATTTAAAAACACATTGGAATTTGCACGGTCGTTAGATGAAAAAGATGCGTTACGTGCATATAGGGACGAATTTATTTTTCCGAAGGTAAAAGGTAAACAAGTAATTTATTTTACGGGCAACTCGTTAGGGCTACAGCCAAAAAGAACCAAGGCGTTTGTTGATGAGATAATGAAAGACTGGGCAGATTTGGCGGTCGAAGGCCATTTCTATGCCGATAAACCTTGGTGGGATTATCATGAGCGCTTGGCCGCACCTTTGGCCAAGGTAGTAGGGGCCAAGACAAAAGAGGTTTCGGTGATGAATACCCTTACCGTAAACCTTCATTTGCTGATGGTTTCTTTTTATAGGCCTACAGAAAAACGTTATAAGATTCTTTGTGAGGAAAAAGCTTTTCCGAGTGATCAATATATGCTTCAAAGTCAGGCGCGTTTTCATGGTTACGATCCCGATGATGCTATTGTAGAGGTTAAAAAAAGGGAAGGGGAACACTTTTGGCGAACCGAAGATATTCTAGAAAAGATAACGGAGGTAGGAGATGAGTTGGCGCTTGTGCTAATTGGTGGAGTAAATTACTACAATGGGCAAGTGATGGATATGGAGGCCATTACCAAGGCTGGCAAGGCGGTAGGTGCCTTTGTTGGTTGGGATTTGGCCCATGGGGCAGGGAATGTGGAATTGAAACTGCATGATTGGAATGCCGATTTTGCCGCTTGGTGTAGTTATAAGTATATGAACAGTGGCCCGGGGAACGCTTCGGGTATTTATGTTCATGAACAGTATTTGAACAAAAAGGATATACCTAGGTTCGAAGGTTGGTGGGGCACCAAAAAGTCTGAGCGCTTTTTGATGAAACCCGATTTTGAACCTATGGAAAATGCCGATGCATGGCAGGTTAGCAATGCACCGGTATTGACAATGGCGCCCTACTTGGCCTCGTTAGAACTCTTTGAGGAAGTGGGAATGGAGGCCCTTATAGAAAAAAGAGATAAAATAGTAGCCTATTTAGAGTTTATACTAAAAGAGATAGACGCTCAGGTAGCAAGTAGTTTTGAAATAATTACACCAAAAGATAGAGGGTGTCAGTTATCCGTTTTTTTACATGGTGAAGGCAAAGAGCTTTTTAACTATTTAATGGAGAACGGTGTAATTACAGATTGGCGAGAGCCCAATGTGATCAGGTTGGCACCGGCACCTTTCTATTGTTCGTACGAAGATATGTTCAGGTTTGGTGAAATCTTGAAAAAGGGCATATTGGCCAAATAACACATTTGTTCGAACAAACTAAAAAATGAAATCACTAAGACTGATCTTAGGCAATGCCAGGTATTTTGGTCCCTCGTGGGTTTTTGCGAGCATCAATATACTTTTTGGTACTTGGGCCATTTATATACCTACGGTAAAGGAAAACCTAGCTATAGACAAGTCTCAATTAGGGGTTGCCATCTTTTGTTTGTCTTTAGGTGTTTTCATTGTTTTTCCGTTTGCATCCTCCATTATCAATAAGGTAGGTGTTGGTAAATCTACTTGGTACGGTGTAATACTTAGTTGTATAACGGCTATGTTACCACTTTTAAGTCCAACGTTTTATACGTTAATGGCAAGTTTGTTCCTGTTTGGGGCATCCAATGGTTTTACCGATATATCTATGAACACCTTGGTTACCGAATTGGAAAAAAAAGACGGAGCCAAGTTTATGTCGGCCTCCCATGGTTTTTTTAGTTTAGGTGGAGTGCTTGCGGGGTTGGGGAGTTTTCTAATTGGCCCGTTGGGCAATCCGGTCTTACATATGGGTATTGCCGTTTTATTGGTGTTAACGGTTAATTTAATGTTCTATAGGCAATACGTAGGTGAAGAGGCCGTAGCAATAGAAAAGGAAGTCTTTAGCTTAAAACATTTTAAACCCTTGCTCTTATTGGGTCTCATTTCTTTTATAGCCATGGGAAGTGAAGGGGCCATAGTAGATTGGAGCGGACTTTATTTAAAGGAAATAAGTTTAGCCCCCGAAGCCCTATGGGGAGCCGGATTTTTAGGGTTTCAGATCACAATGACGGTTGGGCGTTTTTTAGGCGATGGTATCAGCGCCCGTTTAGGGTCCGTAAAAATGGTAGCTCTCGGAACCTTGTTGAGCATTTTTGGGTATGTGTTGGTATTGACGACCGTTACTTATTATACAATAGTGGGCTTTGCCCTATGCGGGCTCGGTTTTTCGGTTATAATCCCCGAACTTTTTAGAATTGGGGGTAACGTAAAAGGGGTAGCCTCTTCGCAAGGGGTTTCCTTTATTGCAGGTGCCGGTTATTCCGGATTTCTTTGTGCTCCGCCTATCTTAGGTTTTTTGGCCGATAACTATTCGCTAAAAACCAGTTTTATGGTATTGTTTTGTGTAGCACTGATTATACTGGGCGCCTTGGTGCTTTTAAAGCGAAGAAGGGCCTAGGCATTTGCATAAAGAAACTCCTGTATAAATTTTCAATTGTTCAAATAAAAAGGTCGGTATGGGTTACTGTACCTCGACCCCTGTAAAATATAACTGAAAATTACCATCGGCCATTTTGTGCATGGTTGCCAGATCAAGATCGCCAATGGTTTTATAATCTTCCCAACTGGTTATCATATTGGGTTCTGGCTGGTTTCCTTTTCTAAAGGCCCATTCTTGTATGCGGTAGTCGTTACCAAAATAAAAATCATAGGCATCACCGGGTGTGTAGCCTCCTTCGTTACCATAGACAATGGTCAGTTTTTGCATGTTTTTTTTGCTTAACGGAGCTTCGGCGGACTTGGTATGTTCATGGGTAAAACTCTGTTGGTCCCAAACCAATTGGTAGGGGGCCAATAACCAATACTTATCGTTAATGAAGCCCGCGTCGGTTTTTGCAATAGTACTGTCAATGGCTTTTCGGTTATAGGAAACAGTATCTTCATGGGTCATAAACACAACATCGTTTGCTTTTGGTTTCCATAGCCATGTGCGCTCAAAATGGGAAGAATCCCGATCTACGTTAAAAGTGAACTTGATACTTTCAACATTTTTCCAGTGTTCATAACCGTTGGCATAGGCTATTTTCTCTAGGATGTTCAATTTTTTTTCAACCGTTTTTTTATCTTGCTTTTTTTCCGTTTTACAAGCAGTTATCATGAATAAACTGCAAAGAAAATATAAGGTGTAATGTTTCATTGTTGATGTAAATTTTGCTTAAAGGTATTAATTAATGATTCTTATAACTATTTTTATCCCTCCATTAAACGCTTTAAGGTGACCTTTCTACGCAAATTGTGTCTAATCATCATAAGGAACCAATTTAATTCTAAATTGGGACATGATGATCCCTACAAGGATATTACAGATGAAGATCTGGTAAAGGATATTGTTGAAAAAAGGGACACAATGCTGTTCGGAGTGCTGTATGATCGTTACAGCAAATTGGTATATAACAAGTGTTATGGTTTCGCCAAATCACAAAAGGAAGCCGAAGATCTTACACAAGATGTGTTTTTGATGCTTTTTGTGAAACTGGGGTCTTTTAAGGGAAAGTCCAAATTTTCCACATGGTTGTATTCTTTCACATATAATTTTTGTGTTAATTATGTGAACAGGGACAAGGGTAGGAAAATTGGGGACAAATCGAACTCTATAGACGATACCGAGCTCGAACTTTCGATGGAAGTAACCGACGAAAGTTTATTGGAGTTACAGGTGTCGAAACTTAAGCAGGCGTTAGAAATGATACCGCCAGAAGATAAGTCTATCCTGCTTTTGAAGTATCAAGATGGTGTTTCTATCAAAGAACTGGAAACACTTTTGGAGCTAGGGCCTTCTGCGATAAAGATGAGATTAAAACGCGCAAAGGCAAGAGTAATAGAAACCTATAAAACATTACCTTAATGCAGGAACAAAACCAAAATCCGTTTAAGGCAATTCAGGGAGATTTAAAAGATGTGCCCCCCGAGCTACGAAAAAAGGTAATGTCCGATATTGCCTTGGCGAAGCTTATTATGGAAATGGCCACTTTGTTTACCAGTAACTATGCATCCTTGATAGAAGGTTTGTTAAAAACGGGAAAATCAAAAAAGAATTAAACTAGAAAAGAAATTATAATATTATGGATACAGTAGAAAAATGGAAAAACCTTGTTTTTGATACTTTAGGGTCTATTTTAAAGGATATTGCCGCAGCTTTACCAGGTATTTTTGGTGCTTTTGTGGTGATTCTTTTTGGGTGGATCACCATTAAGGTCGTGTCTTATATCCTAAAGAAAGTAATGCGTATCGTTAAGGTAGATGAGCTATCCAAGAAAATTGATGATGCAAAGCTTTTTGGGGACTCCAATTTTAAAATCGATATATCTAAAATAATCTTAAGTTTTGTAAAAGGAATCTTGTGGTTGGTTTTTATTATAGTAGCTGCCGATGTGATGAATCTAAAGATCATATCGAACGAAATAGCCAACCTATTAAGATACATACCCAAATTACTTACGGCCCTTATTATTTTTATGGTTGGACTGTACCTGGCGAAAACAGTTAAAAAAACGATCATTACCGTTTTTGACTCTATGGATATTAGAGGAGGTAAGGCGTTGGGAAATGTGCTATTTTACCTAATAGTAATCTTTGTAGGTATTACCTCTCTCAATCAGGCGGGCATCAATACCGAAATTATTACCAGTAATTTTACCATTATATTAGGTTCTTTCTTATTGGCCTTTGCCTTGGCATTGGGTCTGGGATCAAGAGAAATTGTGGGAGACTTGCTAAGAACCTTCTATTCTAGAAAAATATATGAAGTAGGTGATAAGATAAAAGTTAAGGATATGGAAGGTACCATAGAAGCTATCGATAATATTTCTGTAGTATTGAAAACCAAAAAAGGAAAAGTTGTGCTACCTATCAAAAAAATGGTAAACAACACCGTAGAAGTAGATGTTTAAGGAAGATTAAAACCATAGCTTTTAAACATTGTGATGTGGCTATTGCTTTAACAATTAATTCCTTAATTTTGATTTTGATAAAAAATTAAAATATGAGCTCAAAAAAAGGAAAAATACAAGAGGCTATCGATGAAAAAATGCTGGAGGAAAGAAAGGTCTTTCTATGGGGTCAGGTAGATGATGATTCTGCTAAGCATGTGATAGATAGGTTGTTGTATTTAGATATGCAAAATAATAAGGAAATTCAACTTTATATAAACAGTCCTGGTGGTTATGTGACTTCCGGTTTTGCCATGTACGATACCATTAAGTCTTTAAAAAGTCCCGTTTCTACCATTTGTACCGGACTAGCGGCCTCTATGGGTTCTATTTTGTTGTCGGTAGGAAAAAAAGGCAGACGTTTTATACAACCACACGCCCAAGTTATGATCCACCAACCAAGTGGTGGGGCTAGGGGGCAGGCTTCCAATATAGAGATCCAAGCAAGGGAAATCATAAAGACCAAAGAGTTGAGTGCCCAAATTTTAGCCGATAATTGTGGACAGAAATTTGAAAAAGTACTTAAGGACTTTGATAGGGATTATTGGATGAATGCCGAAGAATCTGTAGAATACGGTATTGTTGACGGTATTTTAGAATAACCTTATGATACGTTAGTATACTAAAAGACCTTCTTGAAGCTTCAAGAAGGTCTTTTATATATATAGGCGCTCTCGCGGAATAGTCTTTAATTATATACGTAGAAAAACAGGTTGATGGTTTACGGTAAGGTTGAAAATTTATGTTAAAACAGGGTGGATCTTAAATTGATTAAATTTGTAATTTGAATATACTACAGAGTGTGTATAGTCTAACCATATTGAAGAATACTTTTTATTTCTAAATAAAGGGAAGAAGGCCTAATTATTTACTGCTATATTGTAATGGGCGAGATTCTAAGTTTACTATTGCATTCAGAGGTACACATTAAATAAAATATGACCCAGGCAAAAAAAAATATAGCCGTAATCGGCTCAGGTCTTGTGGGATCTTTATTGGCCATATATCTTAAAAGATATGGACATGAAATAACCGTTTTCGACAGGCGTCCAGATATCCGTAATGTAGAGTTCTCCGGCAGGTCTATAAATCTGGCAATGAGTAATAGAGGGTGGAAGGCCTTGCGTAAGGTGGATATAGAGGAGGAAATAAGAAAAATCGGTATACCGTTAGATAAACGGTGCATGCATGTAATCGGAAAACCGGAATATCATCAGAAATATGGTAAAGAAGGGGAAGCTATATGGTCTATTTCTAGAGGTGTTCTCAATAAAAAGATGATAGACCTTGCAGAAGAGGCCGGAGTGCATTTTAGATTTGAGGAAAAGGTATGGGATGTAGACCTGCCAAATGCCAAGGTGTTTACAGGTGAGTCTGAAAAAGGGGAGTGGACAGAGTATGACTTTGATCTGGTTTTTGGGTGCGATGGTGCTTTTTCTAGGGTACGCCATAAAATGCAAAGACGCAGTAGGTTCAATTATTCTCAAGATTTTATAGATGTTGGTTATAAAGAACTTACCATACCCCCAAATGCGGATGGTACGCATAAACTAGATAAAAATTCTTTTCATATATGGCCTAGGGGTAAGTTTATGTTCATTGCCATGCCTAACCTAGATGGTAGTTTTACATGTACATTGTTTATGCCTTTTGAAGGTGATGTTTCTTTTGAGAGCATAAAAACAAAAAGTGACGCCGAACATTTTTTTAATACTTATTTTCCCAATGTACAAAATGATATTGAGAATTTGATCCACGATTTTTTTAAAAACCCTACAAGTGCAATGGTTACAATGAAATGTTATCCATGGACCTATTGGGATAAGGTGGCCTTGGTAGGTGATTCCGCCCATGCCATAGTCCCTTTTTATGGGCAGGGCATGAACGCAGGTTTCGAGGATATCTATGAGCTTGATCAGATCATAAATGAACATGGAGACGATTGGGAGACGATTTTTAAGGTTTATCAAAAAGAAAGGAAACCAAATGCTGATGCAATAGCAGAATTGAGTTACCGTAATTTTATTGAAATGAGCAGTAAAACGGCGGATCTTAAATTTTTGCTTCAGAAGAAGATAGAGGGTAGATTTTTTGCCAAATATCCAGACAAATGGATACCCGTATACAGCAGGGTAACCTTTTCAGAAAGACCTTATGCCGAAGCATTGGCGTATGGCGATTTTCAAGAAAGCATTATGAAGGAAATAATGGCAAGGCCCAATATAGAACAAGAATGGGACAGTGAAACGGTAGAAAAGGCCATGTTAGAGTTGTTGGACGAGAAGGCGCTCTAAGGTAGGTTTTTGGTCTTTGTGCTCTCTAACCGGTACCGTAGTGGCCTATGAGGCCTGCTGAGGTTGTTTTATGACTGATTTTTTTGCGTGTGCCAACTTGTAGAGAAGCAAAAGGAATAGAAAACAAAAAGGCCAAACTTATAAAGTTTGGCCTTTTTTGTATGCTGATAATTCGCTTATAGTTTAGCGAAGAATTTTTCCATTTTTTCTTGTTCTTCATCGGCTAATGCAGGATCAACAAGAATTCTACCACTGTGTTCATCAGTGATTATTTTTTTTCTAGATGCAATTTCGACCTGTACTTGAGGAGGAATGGTAAAGAAAGAACCACCGGAAGCACCTCTTTCGATAGGTACAACAGCCAGTCCGTTTTTAACGTTGTTTCTTATACGGGCATATGCTTTTACAAGTCTTTCCTCTATTTTATCTTGAAACTTGATAGATTCTTCTAAAAGGGCTTTTTCTTCTTTTTCTGTTTCGGCCAAAATAGCGTTCAATTCACCTTTTTTATGTTTAAGGTGGGCTTCTCTTTCTGCCAAGCGCTCTTTTGTTTCAGAAATAACCTCTTTTTTCTGTTCTATTTGAGCTTTAAATTCTTTAATGTTCTTTTCGGCCAATTGTATTTCCAATTCTTGGAACTCCAATTCTTTACTGATAGAGTTGAATTCTCTACTGTTACGAACATTCTTTTGTTGTTCGGTATATTTTTTGATCAGTGTTTTTGCTTCTTCGATGAGGTTTTTCTTGGCGCCTATCTCAAAGTTAATCGTTTCCAAATCGGTTTTCAACTTATCCATCCTAGTCTTAAGGCCTAGCACTTCATCCTCTAGATCTTCTACTTCTAAAGGTAATTCTCCACGTACATTTCTTATTTCATCTACCCTAGAATCAATTAATTGCAAATCATACAATGCCCTTAACTTTGCTTCAACAGATGAATCTTCTTTTTTTGCCATATTTAAAAATACTTGATAGGATTTGTTATACTTTCCGATAAACGGATTGCAAAATTAGGAATTTTTTTTGTAAGATAATCAACTAAAAGGTTTTTTGTAAACTGCTCAGTTTCAAAGTGTCCAATGTCGGCTATGACCATTTGCCCTTCAGCCTCATAAAATTGGTGATATTTTACATCGGCGGTTACGAAGATATCTGCGCCGTTAGCCTTTGCCGCACCAATGGCGAATGCTCCACTTCCGCCCAGAACGGCCACCTTTTTTATAGGTTTGTTCCTTAGTTCGGAATGCCTTACGACGGCAGCGTTCATTTTGGTCTTAAGTGTGGATAGAAACTCTTTTTCGGGCATAGGTGAAGGCAGTTCTCCGATCATGCCCATGCCTAAATATGGGTTGGCATTTTCTATACTATACACTTCATAGGCGACCTCTTCGTACGGGTGATGTGTTTTTAATGCGTTGATTACCTTTTTTTCATCAGCCTTTAAATAGGTAATGGAAACCAAAGACTCTTTTTCGAAATGGGTAATGCCTTTTTCTCCTTTGGTCGGGTTGGTATTTTCGCCGGCCTTATAGCTTCCAACACCATCTACGGTAAAACTACAATTACTATAGTTGCCTATGTGACCTGCGCCGGCCTCAAATAGTTTTTCTTTTAAAAAGGCGGCATCGTCAACAGGTACATAGGTGGTCAATTTTCTGACCGTGTCCTTTTTCGGTATTAGAATACGGGTTTTGGACACTCCTAAAACCTCACAGATTTTGGCATTTACACCTTTGGGCGAATTGTCTAGCGCAGTGTGTATGGCATATATAGCGATTTTATTTTCAATGGCCTTTATTACGGTACGTTCCACGTAGTTTTTGCCCGTTATTTTTTTTAGTCCGCTAAAAACGATCGGATGAAAACTAACTATAAGGTTGCAATTGTTTGCAAGGGCTTCGTCCACTACACTTTCTATTGTGTCTAAAGTGACCAAAATTCCTTTTACTTCCATAGATTCGTCTCCGACCAAAAGGCCTACGTTGTCAAAATCTTCGGCATGGCTCAAAGGTGCTAACTCCTCTATAACTTCGGTAACCGTCTTAACTGTCATTTTCAAAAAATTATCTGGTTATCAAAGATAAAATATTATAATTTCGTTCAGATGCAACTGTTGAGAAAACTTCTTTTTCCTATATCCTTGGTATATGCCCTTGTGGTTTACATACGTAATTTTTTATACGATACTCGGGTTTTTAAATCGGAGCGTTTTAATACGATAACGGTCTGTATTGGTAATCTTAGTGTTGGGGGAACAGGAAAGACCCCTATGACAGAATTGATTATCGGTATATTAAAGGATACATACAAGTTGGCGGTATTAAGTAGGGGGTACAAAAGAAAATCAAAGGGGTTTGTTCTTGCCGAAGACGATAGTACGGTAGAAGAAATGGGTGATGAGCCCTTTCAGATATCCTCAAAGTTTGCCGAAGTTGCGGTAGCTGTGGATGCGGACCGTAGAAATGGCATCCGAGAGTTGGAAAAACAAATACAACCAGAGGTGATTTTGTTGGATGATGCTTACCAACATAGAAAAGTACTACCTGATTTTTCTATATTATTAACGGCCTATGGGCATTTATATACAGATGATTGGTATTTGCCTACCGGAGATCTAAGAGATAGCAAACATGCTTCCAAAAGGGCAAATCTGATTGTGGTGACGAAGTGCCCTTCTGATATTACGCAACAAGAACAAGAGAAGATTGTAAAGAAGATAAGGCCCAAGAAAGATCAACAGGTACTGTTTACCTATTTGGCATATGACCGTGATTTGCACCATGGTTCAACAATACTGGGGGTAGATACTCTAAAAGGTAAAAAAGTTACCCTTGTTACGGGTATTGCAAATCCGGCTCCTTTGGTAGCTTATCTGAATAAAAAAGGGTTGGTTCTTGATCATTTGTCTTTTGGCGACCATCATTTTTTCTCTGAAAGCGAAATAGATCAATTAAAAACGAAAGATATTATTATCACTACCGAAAAGGACTATGTTCGGTTAAGCGACAAGCTGGATAATTTGTACTACCTGTCCGTTAAACATGTGTTTCTAAATGACGGGGGTAAAATACTGGAAGAAAGGTTGTTTGGGCTTATGAGCGGGGTCTCTTAGTTTTTTTGTCGAATATATTTTCCCCGATCTTTTGGTAGAAAACTTCTGGTTTAAAAGGTTTTGTTACCACATCGTTACATCCGGCCGCATAAAAACTTTCTAAACTATCGTCCAATGATATTGCAGTTAGCGCTATTATTGGTGTTTGTTTGTCGAATTCCCTTATTTGTATAGTGGCTTCTTCACCACTTATGCCAGGCATGTGGATGTCCATTAAAATGGCATCGTAGGTGTTTTCTTTGGCCAAGGTCACTGCCTCCTCTCCATTGCTCGCTATATCGCTGGTAATCTCTTTTTTGGTGAGCATTTTTTTGGTGATGACCTGATTAATTTTATTGTCTTCAACGATCAGTATATGAAGTCCTTTATAATCGTAATCTCGCGGAGTGATTTCAAAGGCGATATCATCAACAAGGTCGTCTTTGCTCTTCATGTCGATCTCAAAAGAAAAAGAACTGCCTATGCCCAGTTTACTTTCCAGTCTTATATCGCTTTCAAAAAGGCCCAATAAACTCTTAACAATGGTAAGACCAAGGCCTGTGCCCCCATATTCCCTGTTTATTTGGATGGATCCTTGCTCAAAACCATCAAAAATACTTTGTTGTTTTTCTTTTGAAATACCTATTCCGTTATCTTTTACCTCAAAATAGATGGTAACATCCTCGCCTTCTTTTTTGCTGAGTTTACTAATAACGTTTACAGTACCGTTTTTTGTAAACTTTATGGCGTTGCCTATTAAGTTTATGAATATTTGCGAAAGTTTTAATGGATCGCTCATTAAATGACTGGGGATGTTGGAGTCATAATCGAGAATCAATTTTGTGTTGTTTTCCTTGGCGCTCTGCTGTAGCGAATCCATAACCTCGTTCAATATCTTTTTGAGATTGAATTCCATATTCAAAGGCTCTAGCTTATCGGCATCTATTTTATTTATGTGAAGAATGTCATTAATGAAATTCAATAGATAATCTCCCGAAAACTTTAGTGCCTTTAAGTGCTCTTTCTGGTGTTCTGCCGGATTTTCCTCTAAAAGTAAATGTGTAAGGCCGGTGACCGCGTATAAAGGGGTTCTTAGTTCGTGGCTTACCGTAGACAAGAAATTTGTCTTGGCCTCCATGGCCTGCACGGCACTGTCCTTGGCTTTTTGTAATTCTTGATTTTTGGTTTGAAGAAGATCGTTCGTTTTTAATTTTATCTGATTGTTCCTGTAAAGGGAAACGGCAAGCAATGATATTATGATCAAGAAAGCGGAAGCCAGTATGGCCGTAAGTTCAGACCTGTTTTGCGATTCTTTGAGTTCTTCTATCGTATGGTCTTGCTTTATGATCAGTTCGGTCTTGTAATCGTCTCGTATCTTATCGGCCGTTTTTGCCTCGGTCTTAAGTTTGTCAATGGTAAATAAAGAATCTTTTATACTAAGTAAATTTTGGCTGTTGGTCCATGCATTCTCGTACAGCCCCATTTTCGCATAAACATCGGACAAAATTTCGTTGGCCTCTTTAACTTCTAAAAAAAAGCCGTTTTCTTTGGCAAGGGCCAATGCATTTTCGGCATTTTTAGTGCTTTCCGGATAGTTGTTGGTTTTTTTGTAAAGTTCGGCCAAACCCAAATAGGCCTGGGTAGACAAATAATCTTTTTCATGAATATCGGAATTCACCACCAAGGAATTGAGGTTTTTTGTGGCGCTTTCGTATTTCTCCAATTTTATGTAGACATATGCCTCCGTCAGTAAGATGTTGTTAATAAAATTACGGTCGTTGTTCAATTGCTTAGCCTCGTTCAGCATAAACAGCGATTGGAAATTTTGATCGGCCTGGTACAATAGAACAGCTTCTATGTATTTATGAATGGCGTCTCCGTAAGGGTAGGCGACATCTTTTAGAAGTACGCTTGCCCGATCCCAGTAAAACTGGGTGTCACTCTCCTTTTCAAGTTTAAGGTATAGCAATGCCAGCTCATGATAACAGTCTATAAGGCCTTTTACATCTTCATTTTTTTCAGCTTCTTCCGCAGCTTTGTCAAGCGTTTCTATGGCAAGGTCTATTCTACTTTGGTTTCTGAATTTCCGAGCCTCGTCAAAGAAGGAGTCCATGCTTTTTAGAGATGTAGAATCTTGGGCGGACAAGGTCGGTCCCCCTAATAACATAAAGCATAAGGGGATAAGATAATAGATAATCCTATGTACGTAAGACGTCTTCAAATATGTTTTTTTCTTACCATTAAATTTATCAAGTCTATCAATCTATTGCAATACCCGGTTTCGTTGTCGTACCATCCAATGATTTTCACCATTTTACCTATAACAGATGTCATTAAAGAATCAAACGTACAAGAATAACAACTATTGTTTATATCTATGGATACTATAGGGTCTTCCGTATAACAAAGGATATTCTTGAGTTCATTTTTTGATGCTTTCTCAAATGTATCATTAATTTCTTGGATTGAGGTATTTCTTCTTACATTGAAGGTAATATCTGTCAATGATCCGTTAGGTACCGGTACTCTGATACCGCAACCGCCTATTACCTCGGCCAATTCTGGAAAAATACGTGTCAGCGCTTTTGCCGCCCCTGTGGTGGTAGGCACTATAGATTGTGCCGCCGCTCGTGCCCTTCTCAAATCTCTATGCGGTTGATCGTGTAAACTTTGATCGCTCGTGTAAGAATGTACCGTGGTAATATATGCTTGGTCTATACCGCAAAGATCATTTATCACCTTTATCATCGGAGCTGCATTGTTGGTAGTGCAAGAGGCATTGGAAATTATATTATCTTCTTCCTTTAAACTCTGCTCGTTGATACCATAGACGATCATTTTGATATCATCGTCCAATGGGGGAGCGGAAAGAATCACTTTTTTGGCCCCGTTCTTAATGTAATGGTCAAGAATGTCCTTGGTCTTGAATTTTCCGGTGCACTCTAACACAATATCTATGTTCGATCGGCCCCAATCTATCTTTTTGGGATCCTTGATATTGGTAAGTTTTACCGACTTATCGTCCACGATAATATGCGATTCGTCATGGGTAATATTGCCCGAATAGATACCATGTATACTATCGTATTTTAGTAAATGGGCAAGTGTTTTAGAATCTGCCAGATCATTGATGGCAACTACGTTTATATGAGGTTTATCTTGAAGAAGTCGGAAGAACGTTCTTCCAATTCTACCAAAACCATTGATGGCTACATTAACCTTTTTCATAGGTTTTTTCGGTCAATTAAGATGATTGGCCCATTAGGTCTGTTGAAATATTAGGCCAATATGGGCTTAAAGTGTTAATTTATATGTTTGTGGGCTTTGTAGGACGACCTTACTAGAGCTCCACTTTCTACATGTCTAAATCCCATTTCCAGCCCTATTTCTTCGTATTTTTTAAATTGTTCAGGTTTAATGAATTCTTTTACGGGCAAATGTTTTTTTGAAGGTTGCAGATATTGTCCAATGGTAACCACATCTACATTGGCGTCTCTAAGGTCTTGCATTGTTTGTATAACTTCTTCTTCCATTTCTCCCAGGCCTAGCATAATACCTGATTTGGTTCTGTTGACACCATTGGCCCTTAAATACCTTAAAACTTCTAGACTACGTTCGTATTTAGCCTGTATCCTTACTTCCCTGGTCAGTCTTTTTACGGTTTCCATGTTGTGGGACACGACTTCGGGCGATACTTCGATAATACGGTCTAAATGTCTTTCTATTCCTTGAAAATCAGGTATTAAGGTTTCGAGGGTGGTAGACGGATTCATTCTTCGTATCGCTTTAACGGTCTCGGCCCAGATAATTGACCCCATATCTTTAAGGTCATCCCTGTCTACCGATGTGATTACGGCGTGTTTTATACTCATTATTTTGATGGAGCGTGCTACTTTTTCCGGTTCTTCCCAATCTACGTTTTCGGGTCTCCCGGTCTTTACGCCACAAAATCCGCAAGAACGGGTACATACATTTCCAAGGATCATAAAGGTAGCGGTACCTTCGCCCCAACATTCTCCCATATTTGGGCAACTACCAGAGGTGCAAATAGTGTGTAGGTCGTACTTGTCGACCAATCCACGAAGTTGAGTGTATTTTTTTCCTGTAGGTAATTTAACCCTTAACCATTTCGGTTTTCCCTTTGGTGGTGCGTTATTTTCTTTTACAGCTGTAGACATGCCTAATTTTTATACAAATATACGAAGTAAAGATGCAAACCCTTTTATGATAAAAGAGCTAGTATTTTTTAAATGATAATAACTCGTCTGTGGTTTGAATTGTCTAGGAGCCTATCTTCTGTTCCGGATAATTTCAGCCAAAAGCTTTTTGGCCCTCAAGAGCTTTACCTTTACATTGTTCATGGGTTCGTTGAGTTTTTTTGAGATGTCGGCATAACTAAGCTCATTAAAATATCTCAGGTTTATTACTTCTTGGTAGTGGGGTTTTAAACTTTTTATATCCCTTAAAAGATCGGCAAGGTTTTGTTCTTGGATCAACTGGTCTTCCATAGAAAGGGAATCATCGAAAACCTTTTGGATCGCCTCTTCGTTTCGTCTAGTTTCCAATAGACTTTTTTTTCTTTTGCGTACCAAGTCGATATGGATATTCTTGGAAATGGCGATCAGCCATGTTTTAAAACGGTAGTCTTCGTTGTAGGTCTTTATTTTGTCGAAGGCCTTTGAGAATGTTTGTATGGTGATGTCTTCCGCATCATTTTCATTTTCGGTACGCTTCAGTTGAAATCCGTAAACATCGTTCCAGAACATATCCAGCAATCTGCTATATGCTATTTGATTACCTTCTTTTGCTTTTGCTATTATGTCTTTTACGGTTTCGTTCAATATATATGCTAAGTAGAAAGAACTCTTTTTTTTAGATGTGACAAGTGCTGTTTTTTAAGAAACAGTTTCTCTTTTACAATCTTGTTCATCTGGCATTTTGCCGCACATACTGCATGCTTGGCCGTCTTTGTTTAAATAGGGGCTCTGGCTTGCACAGGTGCCTGCGAACTTGCCATCTTTTTTTGCCCAAATTTTAATGGCTATTCCAGAAAATGCCAATGCTAAAAGTCCAATAGTGAGTAATATCAGTTTCATCTTTTGAAATTTTGTACAAAGGTAAAAAAATAAAGCCCCGATTCGGGGCTTTAAGATTACTTTATGTGTTAAGATGTTTTAGTAGGCGATATTGGCTACTATATTATCTACTGTCGGGTTTTGGTTGCCCCCTTTTGGTTCTATGGTTATGTAACCGACGGCATTTTCCGCATATGGTAGGGCCATAAGATTTTGACCGTCCCCGCCTTCTTCTATAATGCCCAGGTTCAACATTTCGCCGTTTACCTCTGCCCACATCTGGTAACATTGGTCTTCAGGTAGGTGGGGTAGTTTTTTTACATTGATGTACGATAATTTTTTTACCGGGTTGATGTAAGCGACCGCCTTTAGCTCTTTTGCTTTTTGGTTTCCTTTTACATTATATTTTTTTGTACTTGGATTGTTCAGTACAATGAACTGATTTCTTACATCTTCCAATTGCTGTTTCATATCGGCTTCCAAAAGCTTGATCTTGTTGCTAACAACGGTATTTTCTTCCTGAAGGTCCTGGTTTTGGTTCCAGAAGAAAAAAGATGCCCCTGCAAACATGACCGCGGCAAAACTTGCAGCGATGGCATATCTAAAGAAACGTTTTCTTCCCTGATGTTCTGAACGGATCCGGGCCGTAATCTTTTCTTTAAGTCCTTCCGGAGATTTTACGGCGTGCAGTTTGGCAAAAATTTCCAAACTTTCTTGCAGCTCGTTATAGGTCTCTCTTACTTCTGGGTACATGGCAATATACTGCTCAACCTTCAGCGATTCTATCTCTGTGGTGTTTCCAAGGAGGTATTTTTCCAATAAATCCGAGTCCAGGAATATTTTAATTTTTTCTTTCATCCTATTATATTTAAAAGAAACGTAATCATGGCAGGCCCGTAAACTTTACGTAATTCACGAAGTCCGATTTTGAGTCTAGATTTGATGGTGCCCAAAGGAATATTAAGTTCGTCGCTTGCTTCCTGTTGTGTCATGCCTTGAAAAAATAGGGCATCTAACACTATTTGGTACTTTTCTTCTATCTTATCCAGATGTTCCTCAACATCCATGAATTCTGGCCTA
Organism: Maribacter sp. MMG018; assembly: GCF_018100785.1. Taxonomy (GTDB): domain Bacteria; phylum Bacteroidota; class Bacteroidia; order Flavobacteriales; family Flavobacteriaceae; genus Maribacter. Next base: position 25,074 of record NZ_JAGJEC010000006.1, read on the forward strand.
ATACTATCTACGCCTAAATTATATACGTCAGAAACGTCTATTTGGATTTCCTTATCTGTTTTTGTATTGATACTTCTTAATTTATCGATAGCGGTGTTTCTTGTAATGCGAAACAACCATGTAAAAAGTTTGGCTTTGGTAGGGTCGTAAGAATCGGCTTTTTTCCAGATTTTCACAAAACTTTCCTGAAGTACGTCTTGGGCAAGTTCTTCGTTTCGCAGTACTTTGTTTGCAACACCCAAAAGAGTGTCTCCGTAATGATCGTACAGAAGGGATATGGCTTTGTCATTCCTTTCCTGTAGAAGTTCAACTATATGTTTTTCAAGTAGTGTGCTCATATATAATGGACAAACCTAAAGTTTTTTAATCTATAAACATCCAAAAAGGTTTGTCGTTCCGTATATCAATAAACGCTAATTTATAAAATTGATTGTTAAAGAGGCGTTATCTAAAAATATATCTCTCATAAGTGTGCAGCTGGTAACTGCCACTTAGTTTTTGGTTAGTTTGGTTTGGTATAACCCCCGGAGTTTTTCTGGGGGTTATTTTATTAGGTTAACCTCGGGGGTTATGGTAATTTCAAAATCGTTCTTGACTTTTTCTATGATTTTATGTGCCAAGGCAAGAATTTCCTGGCCGGTGGCATTACCATAATTTACTAGTACCAGCGCTTGTTTGCTATGTACCCCGGCATCGCCAAATCGTTTTCCCTTAAAACCACATTGCTCAATTAACCAACCTGCGGGAATCTTGTATTGGGTATCCGATATTTTGTAATAAGGGGCTTCCGGATGTTTTTTTATAAATAGGTGAAAATCCTTTTCTGTAATTATGGGGTTTTTAAAAAAGCTTCCGCTATTGCCCAATTCTTTTGGGTCTGGAAGTTTACTGTTCCTGATGCCTATAACAGCATTGGAAACATCTTGAATGGTGGGGCTGGAGATATTACGCTCTTTTAAGGCCGTTTCTATTGCGCCATATCCGGTGTTTATCGTATGGTCTTTTTTTGTGAGCTTAAAATTAACGGAAGTGATGACATATTTATCTTTTCCTTTGTTTTTAAAGTATGAGTCCCTGTATCCAAATTCACAATCTTCTTTTGAGAAAGTAACGATTTGTTGGTCTTCTCTACGAACGGCTTCGCAGCTTGTAAAACAATCTTTAAGTTCAACACCGTAGGCCCCTATGTTTTGAACCGGCGCCGTGCCAACGTTTCCGGGGATCAGAGACATGTTCTCTAGTCCCCCAAAATCGTTTCTTAAGGTCCAGAGTACCATTTGGTGCCAGTTTTCGCCGGCCATGACCTTTATTTCTACATGATCTTCTTCTTCAGCGATTATATCAATGCCTTTAATGTTGACATGAATGACCAATGCAGATATATTTTGGGTAATTAACATGTTACTACCTCCCCCAAGAATAAATTTCTGGGGGAAGGCATCGTTCTTTAATATTTCCTGAAGTTCATCGACCGTGTTTACCTCTATAAAAAAATCCGCTTTGGCATCAATACCAAAAGTATTGTAAGCTTTTAGAGAAAAATCTTTTTTGATATCCATTAATCTTTATAGCTTTTAAGTGCCTCACCGATAATATAAACGGCCCTTTTTAGGCTTTCTTGGTCTAGTACATAGGCAATTCTTATTTGGTTTTTGCCTAGCCCTTTAGTGGCATAAAAGCCTGCTGCAGGTGCGACCATGACCGTTTCGTTATCCAGTTGAAAATCCTCTAGAAGCCATTGGGCAAAATTATCGGCATCTAATACGGGTAGCTCTGCGATGCAGTAGAAAGCACCTTGTGGACGGGCAACCTTAACACCTTCTAATTTTTCCAGTTCAGAAATCAATAGGTTTCGTCTGGTCACATATTCCGTTTTTACCTCGTCAAAATAGCTTTGGGGGGTATCCAACGCTGCTTCACTCGCTATTTGAGCATACGTCGGGGGCGATAATCTTGCTTGGGCAAATTTTAAGGCCGTCGCGATCACTTCTTTGTTTTTTGAAACAAGAAACCCGATTCTTGCCCCGCACATACTATATCTTTTAGACACCGAGTCTACAATGATGGCGTTGTTGTCAAGGCCTTCTTCTTGTAGAATGGAATAATGTTCTTTGTCGTCGTAGGTGAATTCTCTATATACTTCATCGGCAATTAAAAATAGATCGTGCTTTTTTACGATCTGTGCCAACTTTTTAATTTCTTCCTTACTGTATAGATACCCGGTAGGGTTGCCTGGATTACAGATGAGAATGGCTTTGGTTCTTGGTGTTATAAGCTTCTCAAAATCTTCTATAGGAGGCAAGGCAAAGTTGTCTTCCAATTTTGAGACCACGGGTACTACCTTCACCCCACTGGCGGTAGCAAAACCATTGTAGTTTGCATAAAAGGGCTCCGGAATAATTATTTCATCGTCGTTGTCGGCAATACTGCCCATGGCAAAAGATAGGGCTTCGGATCCACCCGTTGTAACAATAATCTCATCTGCCGTTACATTGATATTGTTGTTAGCGTAATACTTTGCAATTTTTTTTCTGTAATTCTCCGATCCTTCGGTTCTGCTGTATTCTAAAACGTTGATTTTGTTGTTTTTAACCGCGTCCAACGCTATCTGTGGCGTTTTAATATCTGGTTGGCCAATGTTCAAGTGAATTACCTTGATTCCCTTTTTTTTGGCATTTTCTGCATAGGGCACCAATTTTCTTATTGGTGATTGGGGCATGGAGAGCCCCTTTTTAGATATGGATGGCATACATTTAAATTTTTCACAAAAGTGATAAATCATTCCCTATTCTACAATAGAAGCCAACTTTATTTAGTATTCGAAAAAGAGTGTTAAAATAAGGTCTTGAAAAGATAAATATCGTATCTTATAGGAAGGTTAATTTATTGGTATGTAATATGTTATTTAGAATTTTTCGGCTTATCGTCATTTTGTCTCTTTGCTTTCCCGCCTTTGTGGTATCGCAAGGATACTCTTTGCCCAAAGGTGAGAAATACGTTAAAGTAAACTTCGAGTTGATAAATAACCTAATGGTAATACCCGTTAATGTCAATGGGGCCGAATTATCTTTTGTAATGGATTCGGGGGTTAGTACACCTATATTGTTCAATCTGGCGAATCAAGACTCCATTGAGTTGAGAAATGTTTCCGAAGTTACCATAAATGGGCTAGGGGAAGGTGATCCTATAAGTGTGTTGAGTTCTCAAGGTAATTTTTTTAAGTTGGGAGATATTGAAAATCCGTCTCAGAAATTGTATGTGGTAATGGATGCCGGTATCAATTTTTCTCCCTATTTGGGTATTCCGGTGCACGGTATTATTGGTTATGACCTTTTTAGGGATTTTGTGGTGGATATCAATTATTCCTCTAAGACCATCAAGTTTTATGAACCGGGTAATTATACTCGAAAATCAAATAAAAAATATCAAACTTTCGATATTGATGTCATTAATAAGAAAGTGTATTTAGATGCCAGTGTGTCTTTGGACGGGGAAAGGGATGTACCGGTAAAAATGTTATTGGATACAGGTAGTAGTGACGCTATTTGGCTTTTTGAGGATGAACGCATCAAATTGCCGGAGAAGAATTATGAAGATTATTTGGGCAAAGGGCTGGCAGGTAATATTTATGGTAAACGAACGAAAGTGCATAGTATAAAGATCGGTGATTTTAGCTTAAAGGATGCCAAGGCCGCTTTTCCCGATATGTTGACCTTTAATGCGATAAAGGACCTAGGGAATAGAAATGGTAGTTTGGGCGGAGAGGTGCTGAAGCGTTTTAATATTGTTTTTGATTATCCCCATGGGAAAATATCGTTCAAAAAAAATTCGAATTTTAAAAAACCGTTTCATTATAATATGAGCGGAATAGATTTGCAACATGCAGGTGTCCGTTACGTTTCAGAAAGAATAACCAACGGCAATGGAGTGGTTTATAATAACGATAGGTCCTATGGCGATGTGCAGATATTACTGGAAGGTGCTACTAGGTTAAGTCTGGTGCCCGAAATAGTAGTTTCGGGAATAAGGGCCGGAAGTCCGGCACATTTTGCAGGACTGCAAGAAGGTGATGTTATTTTGGCCGTAAACGGTAAACGTATTCACCGATATAAAATTCAGCAGATTCTAGAGATGTTGAACAATAAGGAGGGGAAAAAAGTAAAGGTGCTGGTGGAACGGTCCAATAGCAATCTTTTATTCAGTTTGGTTCTTAAAGATCTATTTAAATAAAAAAGCCCTCTAAAAAAGAGGGCTTTTAATTTTTATAAGAGAAACTACATGTTATTTAGTACCGCTGCTAGCAGCTTTGATTTCTCCTTTGATCTTTAAAATCTTAGTAGGTGTGTCCGCATTAGAAGTTACAGTGATGGCTTTTCTAATAGGGCCTACACGGTTTGTATCGTATTTCACCTGAATCTCACCGGTTTTACCTGGCATGATAGGGTCTTCCGGTTTTTTAGGAATCGTGCAACCACAACTAGATCGTACATTGCTGATAATTAATGGTGCGTTTCCCGTATTGGTAAATTCAAAAACTCGGATACCATCCGATCCTTTTGCGATTTCACCATAGTCTACAGTTTCTGTTTTAAACTCAATTTTTGCCGTTTTTTCCTGTGCTTTGACACTTAAACCGATCATCGCGACAAATAATACAAGTACTATTTTTTTCATCATTTTTTTGTTTAGTGCGAATCTCAAAATTAATTCTTTTCAGATCAACCTCAAAATCCTTTTGTTATACTCTAACGTTACTTATTTTTGTTTCGTATTTAAAGTTGGTAAAAAAAACGGTAAATGATTATAAAATATCTTTGATCCGTTTTATTTTTTACCCGTATATCAATTATTTCAAAAACTGTTCCAAATATGGAAATTCCTTCAAAATATGAGCCACATCAGGTGGAAGCTCGGTGGTACGACTACTGGATGAAGAACGAGTTTTTTTATTCCACTCCTGATGATAGGGAGCCTTATACAATAGTAATACCGCCTCCGAACGTGACCGGTGTTTTGCACATGGGGCATATGTTGAACAATACCATTCAAGATGTTCTGGTTAGGCGTGCTCGTCTTATGGGTAAAAATGCTTGTTGGGTGCCAGGTACCGATCATGCCTCTATTGCCACCGAAGCAAAAGTGGTCGCAAAACTAAAAGATCAAGGTATCAATAAAAACGACCTGACTAGGGAAGAGTTTTTAAAACATGCGTGGGATTGGACAAATGAGTATGGAGGGGTAATTTTAGAACAATTAAAGAAATTGGGTTGTTCTTGCGACTGGCAACGTACCGCTTTTACCATGGATGCCGAACGTTATGACAGTGTTATTAAGGTGTTTGTGGACCTTTTTAACAAAGGTCTTATATACAGGGGGTACCGAATGGTGAATTGGGATCCTGAGGCCCAGACGACCTTATCGGATGAAGAGGTTGTTTATGAGGAAAAACAAGGCTTACTGTATTATTTGGAATATCAAATAGAGGGGTCGGAAGAAAAAGTGACCATAGCTACTACGCGACCGGAAACCATCTTAGGGGATACCGCCATTTGTATCAACCCTAATGATGAACGCTTCAAGCATTTAAAGGGGAAAAAGGCCATTGTTCCCCTGTGCAATCGTGTAATCCCCATTATAGAGGATGAGTATGTAGATATTGAGTTTGGTACGGGATGTTTAAAGGTGACCCCGGCACATGATGTCAATGATAAAGCTTTAGGTGAAAAACACAATTTAGAGACCATAGATATTTTTAATGCCGATGCGACATTAAATTCTTTTGGACTGCATTATGAGGGCAAGGACAGGTTTGTGGTAAGAAAGGAAATTGCCAAAGAACTTGAAGAAAAAGGCTTTTTGGTAAAGACAGAAAAGCATTTGAATAAAGTGGGCACCTCCGAAAGAACCAAGGCGGTAATAGAGCCACGTTTGTCCGATCAATGGTTTTTAAAGATGGAGGACCTTGTAAAACCTGCCATTAAAGCAGTTTTAGAGTCGGACGACATTAAATTTTTTCCAAAAAAATTCGATAATACCTACCGCCATTGGATGGAAAATATCAGAGATTGGAATATCTCGAGGCAATTGTGGTGGGGGCAACAAATACCGGCCTATTACTTTGGTGATGGCCAAGATGATTTTGTAGTTGCCGAGAGCCCCGAACAAGCTCTGGCATTGGCCAAAGAGAAATCAAAAAAAGAAGATCTTACCTTGAAAGACCTAAAACAAGATGAAGATGTTTTGGATACATGGTTTTCTTCTTGGTTATGGCCAATGAGTGTCTTTAATGGGGTGTTAGAACCAGATAACGAAGAGGTCAATTATTATTACCCTACCAACGATTTGGTTACCGGGCCCGATATTATTTTCTTCTGGGTGGCTCGTATGATTATTGCGGGTTACGAATATAGAGGGAAAAGACCTTTTCAGAATGTTTATTTCACTGGGTTGGTACGTGATAAACAACGAAGAAAAATGTCTAAATCTTTGGGCAATTCCCCGGATGCCTTAAAGTTGATAGAGGAGTATGGTGCAGATGGTGTCAGGGTTGGTCTGTTATTGAGTTCGGCCGCGGGCAACGATTTAATGTTCGACGAAGACCTATGCCAGCAAGGGAAAAATTTTGCCAATAAAATATGGAACGGATTCCGATTGGTAAAAGGTTGGGAAGTTGCAGATATACCACAACCGGAAGCTTCAAAATTGGGGATTGCTTGGTACCGTGCCAAATTTGACCAAACATTAAGGGAGATAGAGGACCATTTTAGCAAGTATCGTATTTCTGATGCCTTAATGGCCACCTACAAGTTGGTTTGGGACGATTATAGTTCTTGGTTGTTAGAGATTATAAAACCTGCTTACCAAGAACCTATAGACAAGAAAACGTTTGATGAGGTTATCGATATTTTTGAACAAAACCTGAAATTGCTTCATCCTTTTATGCCATTTTTAACGGAAGAAGTTTGGCAACATATCTCTGAACGCAGTCCAGAGGAGGCGTTGATTGTAGCCGAATGGCCAAAGACCCAAAAGACAGATGCGGATTTGATCGGTCAGTTTCAATTTGCGTCAGAAGTTATTTCCGGTATCCGTACCATACGTAAAGAAAAAAATATTCCAATGAAAGAAACATTGGAAGTATCGGTATTGAACGAAGAGAAAGTAGGTAAAAATTGGGATCCCGTAATAATGAAGTTGACCAACGTTACCTCGATTTCATATGTGGACGATACTGTAGAAGGGGCTCTTTCATTTAGGGTAAAGTCGAATGAATACTTTATACCTATTAGCGGGGCAATAGATGTGGAGGCCGAAATTGCCAAGATAAAGGAAGAGTTGGCCTATACTAAAGGCTTCCTGGTTTCGGTTCAAAAAAAGTTATCCAATGAAAGGTTTGTAAACAATGCTCCCGAAAAGGTGATAGCCATGGAGCGTAAAAAACAAGCGGATGCAGAGGCTAAAATTGAAACCTTGGAAAAAAGTTTGGCCAATTTGGGATAGGGTAGCTACGCCATAATCCCGTATGAGTTAATATTTGTACGGTTAAGAGTCTTGTTTTCTGTGTTTTACGTTTAAATTTCTTTTGAATTTAAAACACTTGTATTATGAGAAGTCTTTTATGGTTGGTAGCGGTTATTTGCATTATTATTTGGATCTTGGGTATGCTGGGTATTGTGCCTGGTCTTGCAACCGGTAGCTTGCTGCATATTCTTTTAGTAATTGCGGTAGTGGTAATACTCTACAACATTATTTCTGGACGTAAACCTTTGTAGTAGGTAAGTCTTATAGTTTTAAACCAATCCGGGTTTGCTTTGTTTACACAGCAAACCCGGATTTTTTATGGGTTGTGCCGGTGCTTGACCAAAAGGTTTTGTTTAAAAACAGTAACTTAACTACTTTCTAGATGTTTCGCAGGGTAATTGGCACTGCATTTGGAAAAACCATGGGGGACAGTGAGGCTGAAGGGTAGAAGCCAACAGCAATTTTTATAGTTTATTTTGTAAAAGTCTTGAAAACGAAGAATATTTTTTTGGCCTTGTTTGTAATATCGATTGTGGGGTTGTCCATTATTCAATATCAGTATCTTAAGATTGGATTGGACTTGGCCAAGGTTCAGTTCAATTCAAAAGTAGAAAATGCGGGAGACGTTATAAAAGAAGGGCTCAAATCTAAAAGCAGACTAACTTATTTTCTTGGTAATACACTGCAGAACGATACTCCTTTCCATAATATAACGGCAGATAGCGTACAGGAGGTGTCCTATCTTTTTTTAGATGACTATATTAAAAATAAATTGGTGGACAGAGGGGTCGATTCTGACTATTCTTTTCGTCTTTTTTCACAAGATAGTGTATATAACTTTAGTTCTCCCGTTCAGTTTGATAAAGGCGAGAATGTAGATACTTATAAAATAGAGTTAGAGGGATACCTTCCTGAATTGCTCGGAAAGTCTATGTTTTTAGAACTTCGTTTTAATAATTTGTACGGTTTTTTTATGTCGAAATTAAACGGACTCACCTTGCCCAGTATTTTATTTTTGATCGGTATTTGTATCACGGTCATTTGGGTGTTGAGAACCTATTATTGGCAGAGTCGTTTAATTGTGACCACCAATGAATTTATAAATAATCTTACGCATGAGTTAAAGACACCGGTTTTTTCTATTGGTTTGGCAACCAGAATATTGGGTGAGACAGCGAGCGAAAAACAGAGACCTGTGTTGGGCATTATAAAACAACAGGTAACACGTTTGTCTACTCATATAGATAAGGTTTTAGAGTTGGCAAGTTTGGAGTCTGGGAAGAAAGTAATTACCTTGGAGACCATAAATCTTAGACCTCGACTACAAAGACTTTGCGAAGAGTTTAAAACGTTGATGTCTATAGAAGAGGGTGAATTTGCCTATGATTTGGAGTCAGGGGAATACATTGTTAAGGCAGAGATTTTTCATTTAGAAAATGCAATCAACAATATATTGGACAATGCCAAAAAGTATGCCGATGAACCAAAGATTTATCTTAAAGCCTATACTAAAAACGATAAATTGCATATTGAGGTTACCGATAATGGAAAAGGGGTTTCCAAAGAGGATATGAAACGAATATTTCAAAAATTTTATCGTGTTACCAACGGAGATTTACATCAGGTAAAAGGGTATGGTCTGGGTCTTAGTTATGTAAAAAAGATAATGGAAGAACATAAAGGTCGGGTGTTGATCGATAGTAAAGAGAATATAGGAACTAAAATAACTTTGGTAATACCAGCCGAAAATGAGAAAAGATAGAGCACGAATACTTTTGGTAGAAGATGATGAGTCGTTAGGCTATTTGTTGTCCGAGTATTTGAAGATCAAGAATTTTGAGGTTGCTTGGGCGAAAGATGGAAAGGACGCACTTATTGAATTGGAAAAATCGGAATATGATTTAGCGATCTTGGATGTGATGATGCCAGAAATGGACGGTTTTACTTTGGGGCAAAAAATTAATGATAACTATCAAAACCTGCCTTTTATTTTTTTAACGGCGAAATCACTAAAGGTAGATGTCTTAAAGGGCTTTCATATAGGGGCCATAGATTACTTAAAAAAACCGATAGATGAAGAAGAGCTGGTTATTAGAATAGAGCGGCTTTTATCAAGGTTAAAGGATAAACAGCCGACATATGAGCGGACACCGGTTTATAAAGTAGGGGAGTATGATTTTAATTCTTTAAATCAAGAGCTTTCGTATAACGGTCAAAAAGTAAACTTGACCGTAAAGGAAAGCGAACTGCTAAAATACTTGGTAGATAAAAAAAATCAACTTTGTCCGCATAAAGATATATTGATACGGTTTTGGGGCAAAAACGATTATTTCAATAAAAAAAGCCTGAATGTTTTTATAACGCGCCTTAGAAAGTACCTTGAGATGGATCCTAATATTAGAATTGAAAACGTACACAGTAAAGGTTATATACTGCGCCTACCATAATAAAATGCTATCGATGAGGTAGATAAATATTTTGTTCGGCTTAAGATATAAAGTAAACACTGGGTCAATTTAAATTAAACATGGTTATGGTAGTATGACCAAAGCCACTATGTAAATCAAATAAGATTATGATCAGACCGTATATACTATCAGAAACCAATTGGAAACATCTAAAGGATGAAAATGTTGAACTGGCCATTTTACCTTGGGGTGCCACCGAGGCGCACAACTACCATTTGCCTTATGCAACCGATAATTATCAGGCAGAGGCCATTGTAGAGGAGTCTGCAAGAATATCATGGGAGAGAGGAGATAAGGTTGTTGTATTGCCCACTATTCCATATGGGGTAAATACAGGGCAAAAAGATATTTATCTGGATATGAATCTGAATCCCAGCACTCAATTGGCCATTCTTAAAGATCTAATTACCGTATTAAATTCTCAGGGTATTTATAAGCTTTTGATTTTTAATGGTCATGGTGGAAATAATTTTAAGCCTTTGGTGAGAGAATTGGGACTTCTTTTTCCTAAGATGTTCATTAGTTTTTGTTTCTTCCCGCAAATGTTCGACAAGTCTATGTATTTTCAAGAAGAAGGTGATCATGCTGATGAAATGGAAACGAGCTTAATGCTCTATATTAGACCCGATTTGGTGTTGCCAAAATCGGAATGGGGCAAGGGTAGGTTTAAAAAATTTAAGATCAAGGCATTTTCTGAAGGCGGTGTGTGGGCAGAAAGGCAATGGTCGAAAATTAGTGAGGATACAGGTACTGGAAATCCAGAATATGCAAATACCGAAAAAGGGGAGCGTTTTTTTAAGGATGTTTGTTCAAAGGTCGGGCAATTGTTTTCTGATATATGTAACGCGGACCTAAACGATTTATATGAGTAGTTAATTTCTTAACTCTTTGTTTACCAGTTCTACATATGATTTCATGGCTTCTTCACGGTTAACGTTTTTTGCCTGAATCAATGCATTTGCCTTGAAAGCATTTATCAAAGGAGTCTTGCTACCGGGATGGTTGTAGTTTTTGTTGGCAACCTTGTAATAGGCGTATAGTTTTAGCAACACATCTGCCGGTATGGGCGACTCGTATGAATTAACAAACTCAACAGCTTCTTTAAAATCAGTATGTAATTTCTTGTTTTTCATTGGGGTCCACGTATGTGGCAATACAGGTTTGGGCACCTTTTACCTTTTGATTTAGTTTTACGTTAATCTGACAATCTAGGGGCAAAAATAAATCTACCCTTGATCCAAATTTAATAAAACCTGAATCGTCTCCTTGTTGAACACTTTCTCCAACTTCTGCGTAGTTGACAATACGCCTGGCCATAGCGCCCGCGATTTGTCTAAAAAGTATGTCTCCGAACTTGGGTGTTCCCACAACGATCGTAGTTCTTTCATTTTCTTCGCTAGATTTGGGGTGCCATGCCACTAAATATTTTCCTGGATGGTATTTAGAGTATTTTATTTTGCCGCTAGCGGGGTATCTGGTTACATGAACATTAATAGGTGACATAAAAATAGAGACCTGCCTTCTTTTGTCTTTAAAATACTCGTTCTCCTCTACTTCTTCGATTACCACTACCTTACCATCTACCGGGGCCAGTATTTCGTCAAATGATTTGTTCGCCCTTCTTGTGGGATTTCTAAAAAACTGTAAAATCAATACTAAGATAATGGCAGCTGTAATTTGTACTGCAAGTCTAAGCCATGCAATATCTATAAAAAAATGGGCGAGAAGAACAGCTAGCCCAACAATAAAAAAGGTTATCAATATAATTTTTTGACCCTCTCTATGAAACATAGGTAAAAATATTTAATGTTAAGTAAGCAAAAGGTGCGGCAAAGACCAGACTGTCCAATCTATCCAACATGCCTCCATGCCCGGGCAGTATAGCTCCACTGTCCTTTACACCGGCCATTCTTTTAAATTTAGATTCTATCAAGTCGCCTAAGCTACCAGTGATAACAATAACACTGGCAAGCAACATCCATTGGCCAGGGCCTATAATTTGCTCTTGGGTTCCCATAATGTAGGCAGCACCCAAGGCAAAGATATAACCTCCAATCGTTCCTTCCACAGTTTTTTTAGGGGAAACCGAAGGAAATAACTTTGTGCGGCCCAAGGTCTTTCCGACAATATAGGCAAAAGAATCGTTTACCCATATCAAAATAAAAATACCCATTATCAAAAGCTTGGCGAAAGCATCATTTTTATAGGGTATCATGGTAAGGAAAATACAGCCACCACCAATATAAAATAGACCTATAAGAAACTTATGCAGGCCAGAAAATGTTTTTGGTTTCTTGGAAAAGAGATAATATAAAAGATATAGGTCGGTCAATATGGTGAAAAACATTAAAATATTGATCAAGACAAGGTCGTTTATCAAATATATATAGGCCCACCAAAGTCCTAGATAAGCTAAAAAGATGTAATATCCCTTTAGTTTTACAAGACGTTTGTATTCGTATAGGCAAGCAAGGCCAAAAATCATGAATAGAAAGTCGAAGGCGTCCGAACTTAAAAAGACAGCTGATAATAATAGGATTATATAAACCGCTCCGGTAAGTGATCTTCGTAAAACTTCTTTCATACTATAAATCTTCCAGCAATAAAAGATAAAGATTTTTAGTACTACTTCCGTAAGTTAAGAAATCATCGGAGTTTTCTTTAGTCGGTTTAAAATGTTTAAGAGTGGTAATGTTGGCGGGTATTTCCGGACCATACTTTTTCTTAATGGTTTTTAATCCTTCACCTATAGATTCGACCAATTGGCTAGTGGTTGCGAATACTATTACGTTGCTGGGTAACTCGTTGACCTTTTTTTCGTTCAGTTGATTGGAGCAAACTAAGATACTGCCGTTTTGGGCAATTAGATGTTCGCAGGTGGTTAAGAAAATATCGCTCTCTTTCGTTTTATCGGTGAAAGAAATATTTTCCCTTCCGAACTTTTTGGTCAATTGTGGGTTCATGGCAAAGAAAGGTTGGTTTTGCCAACTATTCTCCTCGATTATATTGTGCAGGGCCCTTGATACTTCTTGATCGGAAATACAATAAATAAACTTACCTCCATTCTTTTTGAAATGAATAGTAAATTTTTCGTCGACAGGAAGGTTAAGATCGGGCATATGTTCGCCACGGGTCTCCACAGTTTCTTTGGAAACCTTTTTCTTTCCTCCCCCAAATAAAATATCTAAAAGACCCATTTAGTGATTTAATCTACCAAGTACCTAATTTTTTAAAAACTCTGAAAGAATTACATAATTAACTATTTTCTGATACTTTTTCGTCTTCTTCAGAGTCTTTTTTTTCGGTTTCATCAGACTTTTTCTTTTCTTCCTCCAAAAGATCCTTTTCAAAAGACCTTTTTCCGAAGATTTTTTCCAAATCTTCCTTAAAGATAACTTCTTTTTCCAATAGTCGCTCAGCAAGTGTAGTGAGTTTGTCCTTGTTATCGGTTAAAACTTTGATTGCACGTTGGTACTGGGCTTCGATAATTTTAGAAATTTCTTCATCAATTTTTCTAGCTGTTTCTTCACTGTAGGGCTTTGAGAAGCCATAAGAATCTTGGCCAGAGGAATCGTAGTATGTCAAATTACCTATAGTGTCGTTTAGACCATATATGGTTACCATTGCTTTTGCTTGTTTGGTAACTTTTTCCAGGTCGCTCAATGCTCCGGTAGAAATTTTATCGAAAATTACTTTTTCGGCAGCTCTACCTCCCATAGTAGCACACATTTCATCTAGCATTTGATCTGGTCTTACAATCAGTCTTTCTTCAGGTAAGTACCATGCGGCGCCTAAAGATTGTCCTCTAGGTACAATGGTAACTTTCACCAATGGTGCGGCATGTTCCAACATCCAACTTACTGTAGCATGGCCAGCTTCGTGGTATGCTATTGTACGTTTTTCACCAGGGGTAATAATTTTATTTTTCTTTTCTAAACCACCGACTATTCTGTCTACGGCATCTAAAAAGTCTTGTTTGTTAACTGCTTTTTGCTCTTTTCGCGCCGCAATCAATGCAGCTTCGTTACATACATTTGCTATGTCTGCACCTGAGAATCCGGGAGTCTGTCTTGCCAAGAAATCTAAATCCAAGGTTTCGGCAGTCTTTATAGGTCTTAGGTGAACTTCAAAAATTTCTTTTCTTTCACGTATGTCTGGCAGGTCAACATATATTTGTCTGTCAAACCTACCTGCACGCATCAATGCTTTATCAAGAACATCGGCGCGGTTGGTGGCCGCCAATACGATTACATTCGTATTGGTTCCAAAACCGTCCATCTCTGTCAATAACTGGTTCAGGGTGTTTTCCCTTTCGTCGTTAGAGCCGGTAAAGTTGTTTTTTCCCCTGGCCCTACCAATGGCATCGATCTCATCTATAAATATAATAGCGGGAGATTTGTCTTTGGCTTGTTTAAATAGGTCACGTACCCTAGAGGCACCAACACCTACGAACATTTCTACGAAGTCTGAACCAGAAAGGGAAAAGAAAGGAACTTTTGCTTCCCCTGCCACGGCCTTTGCAAGTAATGTTTTACCTGTTCCTGGAGGGCCTACCAAAAGGGCTCCTTTAGGAATTTTACCACCTAAAGAGGTGTATTTGTCCGGATTGCGGAGAAATTCCACTATTTCTTCTACCTCTTCTTTGGCGCCTTCAAGTCCGGCGACATCTTTAAAAGAGGTTCTTGTATCTGTCTTTTCATCAAAAAGTTTTGCCTTTGATTTTCCTATGTTGAAAATTTGACCTCCGGCACCGCCACCGCCACCGCCGGACATTCTGCGCATGAGGTAGATCCATATTCCTATGATCAACACAAAGGGAAGCAATGAAAGTAGAAAATCTAAAATTGCCGTAGATTCTTTACCAAACTCTATAATGGTATCAAGGTTGTTGTCTTTTTTTATTTCAGTGATTTCGTTCTGAAATATTTGTAGGTCGCCATAATCCAGCGTGTATTGGGGTACATTGCCTGTAGCGGGAAGAAAAGATTTCTCCGATACATCTTTATGAACCTCTTTTGCCATGGCCTCATCGGTCAAAAATACCTTTGCCTGATTTGTATTTGTGATGATAAGTATTTTTTTGACATCACCATTTCTAAGGTATTCTTGTAATTCTGAGGTAGTCGTTTTTTTGGTACTCGCCAAGTCTTCACTGTTAAATAACTGGAAGCCAATTAGTAGTACTGCAACTATACCATATATCCACCAAGAACTGAACTTTGGTTTTTTGGGATTTGTATTATTCTCTTTTGCCATTATAATTTTTTAGTGATTAATGCTACTTTCAATGGAGGTAAACTTTGCGTCTCCCCATAAACCCTCAATGTCGTAGAACTCTCTTACGTGTTTTTGGAATACGTGGACAACTACATTAACATAGTCCATCAAGACCCATTCGGCGTTGTCCTGGCCTTCTACGTGCCAAGGCTTGTCTTTAATAGCTTTGCTAACGGTTTTTTGGATAGAGCCTACAATCGCATTTACATGCGTATTAGAAGTACCATTACATATTATAAAGTAGTCGCAAACGGTGTTCTCGATTTCTCTCAGGTCAAGTAAGTCAATGTTTTGTCCTTTTACTTCGTCTATTCCCTGCAAAATCAATGCAATCAACTCATCTGCACTAGTTTTCCTTTTCTGCATTCAAAAGTTTTAGTTTTTACAAAGTTATTGTTTTTTTGCTCTTTTAGGCGTAGTTTTTAACAATTGATTAAAGTTTTCTAAAAGCCAGCCCATATGCAGATAATCAAACTTAGTGCCACGGAGTCCACTAATACCTATTTAAAAGAGCTTTGGAAACATGGTGAACTTGATGATTATACGGTGGTCGTAACTAAAGACCAAACCAAGGGTAAGGGGCAAATGGGGACGGTTTGGCAATCTGAACCGGGTAAAAACCTAACGTTCAGTGTTTTAAAATTGTTGGGTGATTTTGGTCTCAAAGATCAATTTCTTTTGAACGTGTACGCTTCCATGGCAGTTTATGATACACTTTATAACTTAGGAGTGCCAAGATTGGCTATCAAATGGCCTAACGACATTCTGTCAGGTTCGTCTAAACTATGCGGTATTTTAGTTGAGAATATTGTCTCTGGAACAAAAATTAAGGCGGCCATTGTCGGAATTGGCCTTAATGTGAACCAAACAAATTTTGCGGGAAATTTAAAAGCTTCTTCATTAAAGGTTATTGCCGATGCCCATTTTGATCTGGATGGTCTGTTAGGGCAAATTATTGAAAACCTTCAAAAATATTTTCAAAGCACCGATCCATCCAACCTTACCGATTTGTACAAGGGGTACCATTCGCGACTTTTTAGACGGGGGGTAGCAAGTACATTTCAAAAACCGGACGGGACTGTTTTCAGTGGTGTTATAGAAGGTGTTTCGCTTCAGGGCAAATTATTGGTAAGGCTCGCTGACGAACATATTCAAGAGTTTGACCTTAAAGAGGTAAAGTTGCTTTATTAAATGCTTTGCAGTTTGTTCGACAAGGCATTTATAAAATTGGTGATGGGTTTTTTTATCATCATGGCCATCATAGCGTTGAACTCACCGGAAAAACTAAGCACAACTTCACTTTTAGTCGCTTCAAGTTCGGTAATGTCGGCGGTAAGTGTAAAAGGTAATTTGTCACTGGCCGCACCTAGTACAAGTTTTGAGAATGGAGTCTGTTCCTTTCTTTCCAAGACTATTTCTGGCATTCCCTTAAGGGCGAACAAGAACCTGTTTTCGTTGATGACCTCGAACTTATCTATATTGTCCGGCATCAATTTTTCGAAATTGGCAAGATCGCTCAAAAATTCAAAAGTTTCTTGTGAACTTTTGCTAACGGTTGTTTTTGGTGTTTCTATAAACATAATTTTATTGTAGCCATTTTGATGGATTTTTTCTCCACTCCATCAAAGTGTTAAGTTGATCTTCTTTAATGTAATCGGTATCCGATGCCTGTTCAATTAAATAATCATAACTGCTTAAGGTGTGCAGCTCAACATCTTTTTCTTCAAAATTGTTGACGGCGACATCGAATCCGTAGGTAAATATAGCAAGCATACCTTTAATATTCGCTTTTTGCTCTTTAAGCGCATCTACGGCATTAAGGCTGCTTTTACCGGTGCTGATCAAATCTTCGATAACCACTACGGTCTGGTTTGGTGATAATAGGCCTTCGATTTGATTTTGTCTTCCGTGCGATTTAGGTTCTGGTCTAACATATATAAACGGAAGGCCTAGTGCATCTGCCACTAGGGCACCAATACCAATAGCGCCGGTTGCAACTCCTGCGATTACGTCGGGTTTGCCATACAGCAACTCTACTTGCTTAGCCATTTCTTCCCTGACATAATTACGAATAGCCGGATATGACAGTAAAATTCGGTTATCGCAATATATTGGAGATTTCCAACCAGAGGCCCATGTAAAAGGATTTTCTGGTTTCAATTTTATTGCATTAATTTGTAGCAGAAGCTCCGCTGTTTTTTTAGCTGTGTTCTTGTCTAAAACCATGTCGCAAATGTATAAAGTTTTTGTTAATGAATTGCCTTTGATTTTAACAAATAAACTCTCCGAAACAGCTAATGGCGAGTATTTTTTACTGAATCAAGAATCTATACAGAGTGCAATTAAGGCTTTAAAGAAAAAAAAGCTTGAAGAAGCGTACATCTATCATCCGAATCATGAAGAAATTCTTAAAAAGTTCACCAAAGAGATACCACTAATAGTTGCGGCAGGTGGGGTGGTAACCAATGATGAAGGTAAAGTGCTCTTTATTTATAGAAATGATAAATGGGACTTACCTAAAGGAAAACTGGATAAAGGGGAGTCTATAGAAGATTGTGCCATTCGCGAGGTAATGGAAGAAACCGGGGTGAAGAACCTTAGGATAGAAAATTTTCTAAGAACTACGTACCACATTTTTGGAAATAATGGTGTACCAACCCTTAAACAAGTGCACTGGTATGCAATGAAAACCGATTATTCCGGAAAGTTAAAACCACAAAAAAAGGAAGGTATCGTAAAAGTGAAATGGAAGGGCCCCAAAAAAATCAAGGAAGCCCTTCAAAATTCATATGTGAACATTAAAATTTTGTTCGAAGGCGATTGATCGATATTTTCTTAAACCTAATTGTCTTTTAAGACTCTGTAGATAGGGTACTGTTTGTGTGCTTTCTCATAAAGGTCAGAGCGCTCAAATATCCATTTTAGCTGAGCGTACCAGTTTTCCGAAAATTCGGTTTCCGCTTCTTTTTTTGCTTCAAATTCTTTCCGTAGTACGGTATCGTTCTCCAATAAATTAAGAGCGGTATCTTCAAATACATAGGGAGAAAAACCTTCTTTTTGCTGTAAAATAGTATCAAAGAAATTCCAATTAAAAAATGAGTCGGTGGCGGAAGGTTCCATGGTTTCCATAATGTACCTAAAACCGGGCTGGTCTGTATATACCACGACATCCCCTTCCTTAAAGTTGACCTGTTCCATAGTGGAGCTGGTACGGGTGTTGTAATGAAGGTAATGACCTTCGTAAGGGCTTTTTACCGTATTGTATTCCTCTATTCTGTACGATTCTACCTGTAATGTTGTGTCTTTTTTGATGAGTTCAAATTCAATGTCGTTCAAGGTAAGCAGGTCTATGGCCTTTTTCCATTGCTTTTTTATAATGTATGCCTCGGGAATTTTTACAGAATCCGTTGCTTTAAAATAATTATAGTAAACCACATTTTTGGTAAACGGTTTATCTCTATTGTACTTAAGTCTATTGTGGCCCGTAACTTGACTGATTATCGTATCTGCTTGGTAGCCTTTAAACTCAAGAACAGACGATTGTGTACTGTCTACGCCCCATTTGGTAGGGTAGTAATCCCAATTTAGGTGTCTGTTGCTCGCCTTTGTTCTTAGTTCTTTAATTTTTTCACCTTCTTTTTCTGAAATGGATATCATTTTTTCCATCAGCTTATAGGTGCCTTCTACTCTAGGTTTGTATGGTTTTAACATGTGTGTTTCTACCATCATGCCTAAAGTGTTCCATAATGTAGTATAGCCTGTAGAGTACCTAGGGTGGTCCATAAATTGTTGAAATCCTACTTCGGGAGGTTTGTTAAAGACATTTACATAAGGTGTTATACTCCAATCTGCCAACGACAAAGAGTCTTCTAGTGCGGGCATCAGGGTATTATGAAGATAGTTTCCTAGTTCACCGCCCAATTTATTGTGCTGGGTGAACAAATGGGTTAATGTGTATTGGTAATCGGCGCCATTACTTACGTGGTTGTCTATAAACAGATCAGGTTTTACTAGGTGGTAAATTTCAGCAAAGGTTCTGGCGTTTTTAGTATCGGCCTTTATAAAATCGCGATTAAGGTCGTAATTTAAAGCGTTGCCCCTGAACCCGTATGATTCCGGACCGTTCTGATTGGCCCTAGTGGTCGAGTTTCGATTGAGTGCTCCGCCAATGTTGTAAATAGGAATGGTAACTACCACGGTTTGTTCGGGACTGGATATTCTACCGCTCGCCAAATCACGGAACAAAAGCATAGTGGCATCAATGCCATCGCTCTCCCCCGGATGAATGCCGTTGTTTATTAACAATACCGTCTTGTTCTTTGTTATTTTGGTAAAATTAAAATCACCGTCCTTATTGTACGTGACAAGGTGAAGTGGTTTGTCGCTGTCGGTTTCCCCTATGGTCTGAATGTTTATTTCTGGAAATTCTTTGGCGAGTCTCAGGTAGAATTCTATCACCTCTTCGTACGTAGCCGTCTCTGATCCTTTGGAAGATTCAAAAGGTGTAATGAAATCTACTTCAATGTCTTCTACTTTGGATTCGCATGACAGAAAGATAATGGATAAAAAAAGAGGCACAAGCAATGTTCGCATAACCAATAAACTGTTTATTAGGTTTTTGTCCTAATGAGTTATTTTGGTAAAAATAATTAAAATCGATAAAAGCTTAGCCTATGCGATTTTTGTTATTTCGGCAATGTCATCTTTTTTCATGGGTTTATTGTTGAAGGTAATCAAATGGTGGGTTTGATCCTTGTAAGATTCCCATTTTTCTTTATCGTAAGGGTCTATAGATGAGGTTACTATGTTTATTCTTATTTTTTTGGGAATAGGAAGTTTGATAAATTCTTCTAAAAATTGCCAACCATCCATAATGGGCATATTTATGTCCAAAAAGATTACTTCTGGTATAGCTTCTGAATTTTGGAATCGTTTTGTTAGACCGTCCAATGCCACTTTTCCGTTTTCATAAGACTCTATTGTTTCGCATTCCACTGTGATGTTCAACATTTTGTGAATGCCAAAAATCGCAATAGGGTCATCGTCTACGATACTTATCAGCTTAAATTTTTTCATTAAAGAATATCTTAAAGGTTGTGCCTTTGCCTACTTCGCTTTCTACTTCAATTTTTCCTCCCATTGCTTCTACCTGGTTCTTGGTAATATAAAGGCCAATACCTCTAGCGTTTTGATGGTGGTGGAACGTTTTATACATTCCAAACAGTTTGTTTCCGTATTTTTTTAGATCTATACCCAGTCCGTTGTCTTGTATGGACAATATGGTAAAGTTACCTTCTTTTGTCAAATTTAGTATTAATTCCGGTCTTCTTTTGGGATGTTTGTATTTAATACCATTGGTGATGAAATTCATTAAGATACTGTCTAAATATGAAGGGACTGCTCTTAATATTTCGTCTTTTGATATATTGTTGGTAATTCTTGCTTGGTTGGAATTGATTAAATCTGATAGGTTTTTCTTCACCAAGGTAATTCTTTCGTAAAGGTTTACGTTTTTGATCTCTAGGTTAACATTTGTGCTAATAGCGACCACTTCGTTTAAGTTGTCAATGGTTTCAAGAAGATTCTTGGATGCGCTATCTAGCATGTTCAGAATTTTCTGTTTTTCATCTTCGCACTCTTCATGATGTAAAAAATCCAATAGCATAGAAAAGTTAGCCGTGTGCGATCTTAGGTTGTGAGAAACTATATGTGCGAAGTTGATCAGTTTTTTGTTCTGTAGAGAAGTAACATCTATAAGATTTCTAAGTTCTTTCTCTTTTTGTTTGATATTAGTAATGTCTAAGCTAATGCCGATTAGGCCATTTGCGTTACCACTTTCATCGTAAAGTGGAATTTTTGAACTCAGAAATATTGTTTGTGTACCGTCTTTTTTGGTGCAGATCAATTCTTCTCCTAGGATGGGGGTAAGATTTGTCATTACCCTAATGTCCTGTTCGGTATATGCACGGGCAGTTTCCTCATCGTATAGGTCGTAATTGTTCTTGCCCAATAGGTCGGTTTCACTATCGACTTCAAAGAACTCACATTCCGCCTTGTTAACCAGAATTTTTCTAGAATTTATGTCTTTGACATAAACGTTTAGAGGAAGATTATCGACTAGGGTCCTTAAGAGTTTTTCGTTTTTTTTGGTCTCTAAATGAGCGATTATTTGGTCGTTGATATCTTGAAAGGTGCCACTGAAACCAACTAGTTCCCCTTTCTTGAATATGGCCTTTCCGGTGGTCAATACCCATTTGTCTTTACCGGTAGCTGTGGTTATTTGTAGTTTTTCACTCCATGGGGTTCCTTTTTCCGAAGCTTCGTAAAGAGCCATGGAGATAGCATTTCGGCTATACCCTTCTTTGTAAAATTTAATGGCCGAATCAATGTCCGGAATATAATCGATGGGTACTTCATGAACTGCCTTGGTAATATCGCACCAACTTATCTTATTGGAGACAATGTCATATTCCCACCTACCTGTTTTAGAGCTTTTTGATTGCTGATTTAGTAGGTTTTTTGTTTTTTCGAGTTCTAGTTCGTTTTCAATGGATTCTGTTACATCGTTTATTTGGATGATGGCCCCAATAATATTTTCATTTAGATCGTACCAACATGTGTTAGACCATTCATACCATTTTTCTGTCTGGTTGGCATCAATATGTTTATGTACCCCTAAAGGTTTTGCTTGACCACAGAAACAGTCTTGTAGTACCTTTTTCCATTTATGGCTTACTTCTGGGAAAACATCGAATATGCTTTTCCCCAAGGTGTTATTATTGTCTTTTCCAAAAGTAATGGTCCATTTGTCCGAAGCATGAACGATCTTAAATGTTCTATCAATAAAAACAGTTAAGGTAGGTAGTTGCTTTATTAGGTATGACGTTGGTTGGATTTGGGGGTCTTTCAACATATTGTTGTAATTTCTTACAAATATATCAGAGCTTTGTATTTAAGATCAATCTTTGTTGTGAACTGGCATATATTTGTGGTTTTGCAAATGTTTTGGTCGGTAAATGGTTATTGTTTGCCGTGTTTTGTATTAGCGGCAAAATGTTACAACCTTACTTCGTGCGTTTTTTTGGAATCTTCGGAGTGTCAATTTGATGGTCTTTTTTAGGGGATAAGGAATAAAAAAAACGAAGGTTTCTTTTTTGTTCTTTCTTTTGTCAAGACCAATATCGGACTTGTCGTTTACTATATTTACGACAGAGCAATTTGTATAGCTGTTCATCACCATCATTATCTTTTAGCCATTATTTTTGTTCAATTGCCTAGAAATCAATTTCATTGTGATTTCCGTAGATATTACATCTATAAAAAGAGCAATATCTTTACATAAAAGTAAGAATATTCTGTTATTTTTTCTACAAAAGAAGCGGTAATTTATTAGCAGATAGGTGTTGATAAATAGTAAAAAGAAGGCTACTTGGCACGGGTTTAAGAAGTTATTCGCACCGAATCGGGTACTAGGCCGGTGTAATCCCCGCCGTTACGGATTACATCTCTTACAATAGATGAACTTATATAGGATTTTCCTGAAGAGGTAAGCAAGAATACGGTTTCTATTTCCGACAGTTTACGGTTGGTGTGCGCAATGGCCTTTTCAAATTCGAAATCTGCCGGATTTCGCAATCCTCTTAATATATAATTTGCTTCAACCTTCTTGCAGAAATCGACCGTAAGACCTTCATAGGTAAGGACTTTTATTTTAGGTTCATCGGCAAAAGCCTTTTTTATGAACGACATTCGTTCTTCCAGCGAAAACATGTATTTTTTTTGAGCGTTTTTTCCAATAGCGATTATGAGTTCGTCGAATAGTGTAATACCTCGCATGATAATATCATGATGGCCTAACGTAAGGGGGTCAAAAGAACCGGGAAAAATTGCACGTCTCATAATAGTGGAAAATTATTTAAAGGTAGTTATTTTAATGAAGAACTTCGTTGATTGCATTTTCAAAAAGGCGGGGAAGGTCTATACCGGCTTCCATTGCTTGTTTGGGCAGTATGCTCTCGGCCGTTAATCCAGGGGTTGTATTTACCTCTATTAGATGGGGGTCGTCACCGATGAAAATAAATTCACTTCTAGAAAATCCTTTTAATTTAAGAACAGTATAAATTTTTTCTGCTAGGGCAGAGACATTTTGTTCTTGGGTCTTGGAAATTCTTGCCGGTGTTATCTCTTGTGATTTACCTTCATATTTTGCTTCGTAATCAAAAAAGTCGTTTTCAGAAACAATTTCCGTGATGGGTAAAACTTTTGTTTTTCCTTCAAAAGTAATAACACCTACAGATACCTCGATACCATCCAAAAAACCTTCGATAATAATCTCGTCGTCTTCTTTAAAAGCGATGTCTATTGCTTTTTGCAGTTCTTCTTGCTTGTAGACTTTAGAAATACCATAGCTACTACCAGCTTTGTTCGCTTTTACAAAACAGGGCAACTGTACCGTATCTATAATATCCTGTTCATTTATTTCATCGCCCTTGTTAAGGTAATATGAAGGGGCAGATTTAACACCGTAGGGCTTTAGTACACTTAATAGATCTCTTTTGTTAAAGGTAAGTGCCGACTGATAAAAATCGGATGAAGTATGTGGTATTTTCAATAATTCAAAATACGCCTGCATTTGACCATCTTCTCCGGGCGTGCCGTGGATTGCATTAAAAACACAATCAAATGATATTTTTTTATTGTTGATCTCTACAGAAAAGTCATGTTTGTTAATAGGGGTTTCTTCCCCTTTTTCATTTACATAGACCCATTTTTCCTTGAATATATGTACAGGGTACAAATCAAATTTATCCTTATCTAAATTATGGTACACTACCATACCACTATTTAGCGATATTTTATACTCGCTAGAATAGCCACCCATTATAATCGCTATCTTTTTCTTCATCGGGAATAGAAAAAAGTTGTTAAAGATGCAAAGATGTGTTATTCCCATTAAACAAAAAAGGAAGTATTGTTTAACCTGATGATATTTGTAAAAGAATATCCGCTAACATTTAAAAATGAGGTTTAATTGGTAAATAGGCATTTATTATATTTGTACGATTAAAAACACCAAATGAGGAATTTCTTAAGTTTTTTAAAGAGTAAAACATTTCTAATTCAGTTAGGGCTTGCATTCGTAGTCTTATTGTTGTTGGTGTTCTTTACAATGAGGTGGCTAAATAGTACCACGAATCATGGAGAATTTGTGGAGGTGCCCGACTTTTCCAAACTTTCCGTTATGGAAATGCGTCAATCTGTAGAAAAGACAGGGTTGCGTTATGAAGTGGTGGATTCTGCAAATTACAACCCCGATTATCCAAAGTTTTCCATCATTGAGCAAAACCCTTCGGCCGGTACGAAGGTCAAAACAAATAGGAAAATATATTTTACCGTAAACCCGTCGGGATACAAGAAAGTTACCGTTCCCAATATAATACAGGTGACCAAAAGAAACGCTTCCTCTATGTTAAAGGCAGTGGGGCTAGATGTTCAAAGGGTTACCTATATAGACCAATTAGGTAAAGATATGGTCTATTATATCAAGTACAAAGGAAAAGATATTAAGCCAGGGGACAAGCTACCAAAAACCTCGAAAATTGAATTGATATGCGGTAACGGCAATATTACTGACGGCGCTAGAATTCAGTCCGATTCTGAATAAATATGACATCTACTTTAAATCCGGAACCCGAAGACAACGACCTTTTTGAGCACCATAGATTTGTGGCTTCAAAAGGGCAAGAACCATTAAGGGTCGATAAATTCTTGATGAATTTTATTGAGAACGCTACAAGGAACAAAATTCAGCAAGCGGCTAAGGAAGGACATGTTTGGGTAAACGATACCATCGTAAAATCGAACTATAAGGTAAAGGCCGGAGATGAGGTGAAAGTGCTGTTCGAGCACCCACCACATGAGTATTTGTTGGTGCCAGAGGATATTCCCATAGATGTGGTCTATGAGGATGATGTTCTTTTGGTGGTCAATAAACCTGCAGGTATGGTAGTGCACCCTGGCCATGGCAACTATTCTGGTACGCTGATAAATGCATTGATATACCATTTTGAGAATTTACCGGCCAATAGTAATGAGCGTCCAGGTTTGGTCCATAGAATAGATAAGGATACTTCGGGGCTTTTGGTCATAGCGAAGACAGAGGCCGCCATGACCCATTTGGCAAAGCAGTTCTTCGACAAAACCTCGCAAAGAGAATATATTGCCCTAGTTTGGGGCAATATGGAAGATGATGAGGGTACCATAGAAGGTAATGTGGGCAGAAATCCTAAAAATAGGCTTCAAATGCATGTTTTTCCAGAAGGGGAAGAAGGCAAAGAGGCGGTTACCCATTACAAGGTGCTAGAAAGGTTAGGTTATGTAACTTTGGTTTCCTGTAGACTAGAAACCGGTAGAACCCATCAAATAAGGGTGCACATGAAATACATTGGGCATACCTTGTTCAATGATGAGCGCTATGGAGGGGACAAAATTTTAAAGGGTACCACTTTTACCAAGTACAAGCAGTTTGTAGAAAACGCGTTTAAAGTTCTGCCAAGACAGGCATTACATGCCAAAACACTCGGTTTTGTGCATCCTGTTACGGGAAAGCAGATGTATTTTGATTCCGAAATACCCGAAGACATGCGATTATGCATAGATAAGTGGAGAAACTACAGTAAGAATAGTATAGAATAGATATTGTCAATATCGCTATCATAACTCTTTTTGAACATCAATAGCTTTTACCTGAAAACCTAATTATTTTTGAGGTACGAATAGTTGAATGTTTTTTTATCTATTTGCAAAGAAGATTATCTTTAAACAGGTTTAAAATTGAATTTCCGATGAAAATTGTAATATCGCCCGCCAAATCGTTAGATTTTGAGAGTAATTTACCGACTCAAAAATTTTCTCAACCCGTATTTCTGGAAGAGGCCCAAAAACTTAATAAAGTATTGGCCAAGAAAAAACCAAAGGCCCTTTCTGAGCTTATGTCCATTTCCGATAATTTAGCTCAGTTGAACTGGGAAAGGAATCAAAATTTCTCAACACCGTTTACCCCAGAAAATGCAAGACCTGCAGTGTATGCATTTAACGGGGATGTATACCAAGGTTTGGATGCCTATACCATTAAAGAGTCGCAATTAGAAGATTTACAAAATACCCTGCGTATCCTATCTGGTCTTTATGGTGTTTTAAAACCATTGGACCTGATGCAACCTTACCGTTTGGAAATGGGGACTTCTTTAAAGGTTGGAAGAAAGAAAAACCTATATGAGTTCTGGAAAAATACACTTACCGATTACCTGAACAGCGAACTCGAGGATGATGAGCTATTCGTTAATTTGGCGAGTAATGAATATTTTGGCGCCATTGATGCTAAAAACTTGAAAGTGCCTGTTATTGCCCCTGTTTTCAAGGATTGGAAAAATGATAAACTGAAAGTAATCAGTTTTTACGCTAAAAAGGCAAGAGGCTCAATGGTGCGCTATATTTTAGATAATAAGGCGAAAAGTTTAGACGATATTAGAGGATTTAATTTAGACGGATACCAATTTAGTGCCGAGCATACCTTAAAAGAAAACCAACCTGTATTTGTTAGGTAAAATATAATGTCCAAGATTTCGTTCTGTTAGTATAATTATATATGTTAATAATACTATGAAAAGGTTCTTGGCGATATTGGTACTGTTTGTTGCGGTGGTTTCTTCATGTACAGATAGGGATGATGAGGTAGATTTGGTAAATATTCGTATTAAGAACGATACCGATTTCTCGTTTACCGAAGTAAGAATCATAGAAAAAGACACAGTATATGAAAATATACCCGCGGGCGAATTCTCCGATTATTATGAATTTGAGAGTGCCGCCGAAGAGATGCAACTAAGCATTGTAACAGATTCTACCACCTACAATTATTCGCCGAGCCAAGCGGTAATAGATTCTTTACCTATCGGTTTTTATACCTACGAGTTGGCAATTGATGAGGAAAATCAGATAGATTTCAACTTTAGAATAGACTATTGATCTATTTTTTCTTGCTTATTTTTATTTTTTCTTCGATAGTTGGTCTTCTTTTTATTTTTTTAGGTCGTCTGGCACCATAAGAATTATTGGCTATTTTACCTCGTTTTGATTTTTTGTCCCCTTTTCCCATAATCGTGCTGTTTTTAATAATCTTAAAGTTAATAAATTAGACGAAAAATAACTATTTGATTATCTTATAGTCTTGTCAATATAAAGAATAGTCGATTTGTTCGTACATACACATCCTTATGAGCCTTTCTTGTTTAAAGGGGCCACAAAACTTATAGTAGGTACCTTACCGCCCCCAAGGTTTACCACGGGAGATTTAAAAGAAGGGGATGTAGATTTTTGTTATGGTAGTAGAGATGGCCAATTATGGCCTATACTGAATAATATCTTTGATTTAAAGCTGCCTTTTGAGACCACTCAGGAAGCCATAGAGAAACGTAAGTCTTTTTTGGTAAAACGTAAAATCGGAATATGTGATATCGTTGCTTCCGCGGTACGGCACAAAGTGGATGCCTCCGATTTGGGAATGCAAGATATTAAATTAAGAAACCTGTTGGTATACCTAGAAAAATATCTGAATATAGAAACCCTATTGTTTACCGGAGGCAATAGCAAAAACGGCCCGGAATATTTATTTAGAAAACACTTAAAGGCAAACAATGTCGTTCTTGAAAAACTGTCCGATGTGGTACCTAGGATCCATAGGTTTGTTCATCCTAGAACAGAAAGGGAAATTCGTACGATATCTTTGATAGCGCCTTCTGGGGCAGCCAATAGGGCCGTAGGTAGCCTAGCGTCATATAAAAGGTTGAAGGCCGAAGATCCATCGTTCAACACATTAGATTTCAGGATTATGCAGTACAGGAAATTCTTTTGAGTTTTATGCTTTTTTGTGACACCATTTCTACAAACTAAAAAGAGTCTCGCTTTTGGCAAGACTCTTTTACGAGAACACTATATGAAAATGAAAAAAATTATTTACTTAACTACAAGGTAAAACTAAGTCGGTTTTGTAGAATAGTTGAATTATTGTTGTCAAAACTGTTGTTTTTGTGGTAAAGGAAATCTATTTTGTTATTTAAGAATATTCGTGCCCATGATTACTCTAGAATATCGATATTTATATTCTAAAATGAGATTCCATGAATGTCTAAACAATAGAAAAATAACGAACGTTATATGCAACAATCAGAAAGATTAGAGGAGTTTAAAAAGTCTGTACAGAATAAGTTCAATGTATACAATAGTCTATTTCTTAATTTACCTTATAGACACATTGAAAATGTTGGTATGTTGATTCCTCTGTTAATGGATCAATCTCAGAAGCGACTTAAAGAGGGGTTGAACCCAAAAGAGATTTTAGAGGAGTTTTTTGAAAAATACGCGGATCTAAAATCTGAGGAAGAGAGAATAGACTTTATGTTTCGCATCATTCAGTACGTAGAGAGACAGGTGGTTTTGTACGATAGTGTAGAAGATGCGGCTTTTCCTAAATTACATAGACATACAAGTTCTTTGTCTCTTAGAGATTATTTTCAGTTGGTTGAAAGAAACGGTACTTGGGAGAATATAGGTGATAAACTTAATAATTTTAGTGCTAGAATAGTGCTTACGGCACACCCGACACAATTTTATACACCTGCCGTTCTAGATATAATTACGAATCTTAGAACGCTTATTTTAGAAGATAGGATAGACGAAATAGATGTGGCCTTGCAACAACTGGGGCTTACATCGTTGATCAATGCAAAAAAACCAACTCCGTTAGATGAGGCAAAAAATATTATATACACCTTACGGCATGTATATTATGATGCCATAGGAGATTTATATGCCTATATAAAAGGGAGTGCGGGATCATGGAATTTTGAGAACCACGATATTGTGAAATTAGGTTTTTGGCCAGGAGGAGATAGGGACGGAAACCCTTTTGTTACAGCCAAAATTACTAAAGACGTAATGAACGAGCTTCGGCTAACGTTGATGAAATGCTATTATAACGATTTAAAACGCTTACAGTATAAGCTTACTTTCAAAGATGTTCAAGAGCCCTTGAATAAACTGAGAAGCAATCTATATACGGCGATGTTCGATAGCTCAAAAGATGTAGGTTATGATGATATCATAAATCCTTTGCTTCAAATAAGGGAGGCTTTGGTAAATAAATACCATAACCTTTATTTAAAGGATTTGGATAAATTTATCGATAAGGTAAAAATATTTAAAACCCATTTTGCAACCATTGATATTAGGCAAGACCATAGCATTCATACTAAAGTGATGAATGAAGTGCTAAAGAAAAAGGGATTTGTAAAAGAGAACGTTCAAGAATTATCGGAAGAAGAACTGATTGAGATTTTAATACATGAGAATTTTGAACTGGCTCCAGAAGATTTTGAAGAGGATATAGTAAAAGATACTATTGTCAACATTTCTCAATTGCCCGTAATACAGAAAAAGAACGGGGAAGAAGGTTGTAATAGGTATATTATTAGTAATTCCGAGGATATATACAGTATTCTATTTGTATATGCATTGTTTAGATGGTGCGGTTGGGGCGATAAAAAAATAACCTTTGATATTGTTCCTTTGTTCGAGACGATGAACGGAATGGAAAATGCCGAAGCAACCATGCAGCAACTTTTTGATCTAGAGGTGTACAGACAACATCTTGCCGCTCGCGGAAACAAACAAACAATAATGTTGGGCTTCTCGGACGGTACCAAAGATGGAGGGTATCTTAAGGCGAATTGGTCTATATTAAAAACTAAGGAAACACTCTCAGATGTTTGTAACAAGAATGGTATTTCTGCTATTTTCTTTGATGGTAGGGGAGGTCCACCAGCAAGGGGTGGAGGAAAAACACACCGTTTTTATGCGGCCCAGACCAGTAAAGTGGCCAATAATGAAATTCAGTTGACCATTCAAGGGCAGACCATTACCAGTACGTACGGAACAAAAGAACAGTTTATTTATAATAGCGAACAGTTGTTGACGGCTGGCCTATCCAATACCATATTAGGTAAGGAAATTACAATTTCTGAAGAATCAAGAAAACTTATAGAAGAACTGTCCGAACTCAGTTTTGCCAAATACGATGCCTTAAAACATCATGATAAGTTTATGCCGTACTTGGAGAATATGAGTACCTTAAAATATTATACCAAGGCAAATATTGGAAGTAGACCGGGCAAACGTGGTAACAAGGCGAAATTGGAGTTGACAGACCTAAGGGCAATATCTTTCGTTGGTTCTTGGAGCCAGTTAAAACAGAATGTTCCGGGGTACTTTGGTATCGGTTCTGCGCTAAAGAAATGGGATGATGAAGGAAGATTCGCGGAAGCCAAAAAATTGTATGACGAAGTACCATTTTTTCAGGCCTTGATGATGAACAGTATGATGAGTCTTTCTAAATGTTATTTTGAGCTGACCAGCTATATGAAAGAGGACAAGGAGTATGGTGAATTTTGGGATATTCTATATGATGAGTACAAACTTTCTAAAAAGATGTTGTTGAAACTTTCAGGTATGGAGATTCTTATGGAGAAAGAAGCCATTTCGAGAGAGTCTATCAAAATTAGGGAAAATATTGTTTTGCCATTATTGGTGATACAGCAATATGCCTTGCAAAAAATTGGTAATGGCTCTCCACATAAAGAGCTCTATGAGAAAATTGTTACACGATCCCTGTATGGTAACATTAATGCAAGTAGAAACTCTGCATAGTCTTACATTCTTATAATAAAAAAAAGACCCGGGCTTTTATAATAGCTCGGGTCTTTTGTGTTATACCTTAAGTTCTAATATGGTTGATGAAATATATTGTTTGTTGATTCAAGGTTTTTGTAGCCTTCTGTAAAAAGGTGTTATCTTATTATTCGGTAGGGGCGGTACTCAGAATTTCATAAAAAACTTGAATACCATAGGCTATTTGTCCGATTCGTATATTTTCATTTGGGCTGTGCTGATTGTTGTCGGCATTTACAAGAGGAACGAGAAACGCGGGAATCTTAAGCTCGTTTACAAAAGGGGCTATAGGCACGGTACCTCCCATGGTTCTGATCTGCACCACTTCTTCGTTGAACTTGTTTTTAAGGGTATTAACTATAAAATTGCCGTATGGGTTGTTGAGGTCGGTTCTAAAAGCATCTGTTACGGATCCTTCTTTTATCATGACAATTTTGTCGTGTGCCAGTCTTTGGTCTTTGGTAGGCTCTGTTTCCGTAATAAAGAAACCTTGTTTTTTAATATGTTCTTTTACAAGTGATTTTAGCCTGTTTCCGTCGGATTCCGGTACCAATCTCATGTCCAATTCTGCTGTAGCTGTAGCGGGAACAATGGTTCTGGCCTGTTCTCCGATCCATCCTGAACCTAGTCCGCGCAAGTTTAAACTTGGAAACTGCAAGGCCTCTTGGTAAAAACTACCGACTTTGTCGGCAGACTTAAATTGTAACCTGTCGGCAATTTCTTGGTCGTTGTCCGGCACACTTTTTAATATGTTCTGGGTAGTCTCGTCCATGCTGATACCATCATAGTAACCTGGTATCAAAACTCGCCCATCATCATCTTTGAGAGTGTCCAGTAATTTTGCGAGCTCAAAACCGGGGTTCGGGGCAAAATTGCCATAGTGTCCGCTATGTTGAGGTTTTATGGGGCCAAAAGTAGTTAGAGACATGGTAGTGATGCCTCGGCAACCATAGACTACCGTAGGCATTCCAGAGCTATGTACCGGACCATCGTTGATAATCAAAAAATCGGCCATTAACAATTCTCTGTATTGTTTTACCGCTTTTGGTAATGGTTTGCTGCTTTTTTCTTCTTCACTATCAAGAATGACCTTAATGTTGAAAGGAATATCGACATGGTCCTTTTTTAATAGGTCCATAGCGTTTAAGAACATTACAATAGGGCCCTTGTCGTCTGATGTAGACCTGCCAAATAAACGCCAATCATAGTCAATGTCATCGTTTAGGTCGGCAAAGGATTCGTTTTTCCAGCCATCACCATTTTTAGATTTTAATGCTATTTCATATGGGTTTCTTTGTTCCCACTTGGCCGGATCTACCGACTGACCGTCCAGATGCATATAAAAAAGAATGGTAGGTTTGTTGTCATCCATAGGGAGTGCAGCGAAAAACAACGGGAGGTTTTCCGTTTCCAGTATGCTTGTATTAAATCCCCTTTGGTCAAATTTATTTCGCAGCCAAATAATATTGGCATCTATGTCATCGGCGTTTGTAGCATCGTTGGGTATTGCTACAAAATCTTTTAATTCGTCGATACTATGCCTTACTTGAGATTTTAGGGTGGTTGAATCTTGAGAAGATGCGGTATGGTTAACGGCAAACAATACTAATAGGAAGTATAATTTTTTCATGGAATAAAATAGTAGAATATTTAGAAAAGTATTCTATTAATATGAGTTCTACAAGGCAATAGCGTTAATTTTTAAAAAGATTGAGTGCAATCTTTCGCAGTAGGAGAACAAATGGAAATCCGTGTAGAAGTACATCGAACCAATCCATAAATTTCATGCCATTGGCACCCCCGGCGATCCATTTGATCTTGCCCCATAAATGAGGTTCGGGAAAAAATGGTGCCAAGCCTAAAGTAAGGCAAAGTAAAATAATTAGTTTCCAGTTGTTTATAAAGTCCATATTATCGTATCGATTTTATAAAAGATTCAATATTGTCCGTTCCGTTAGCGGTAAGATGCTTAATAAAAGCGGAGCCTATGATGGCACCTTTAGCGGTTTTGGTAGCTTGGACAAAGGTTTTTTTGTCTTTGATTCCGAAACCGACTATTTGTGGATGTTTTAGGTTAAGTGATGCAATGCGCTTAAAATAGCTTTCCTGTTCCTTGCCAAAACCTGATTTAGAACCTGTAACACTTGCAGAACTGACCATATATATAAATCCGTTAGAAGCGGCATCTATTTTTTTGATGCGATCCTCACTGGTTTGCGGTGTAATCAAGAATACGTTGGTCAGTCCATACTTTTTAAAAATAGCTTCGTATTGTTCTTGGTAAACATTCAAGGGTAAATCGGGAATTATTAATCCGTCTATTCCTATTTCTTGACATTTTTTACAAAATTCCTCGACACCAAATTGTAACATGGGGTTGAAATATCCCATAATTATAAGGGGAATTGAAACCGTTTTTCTGATGTCCTGTAACTGCTCGAACAGAATTTCTGTGGTCATCCCATTTTTAAGTGCGGTTGTAGAACTATCCTGTATGGTAGGGCCGTCGGCCAAAGGGTCGCTAAAAGGGAGCCCTATCTCTATCATGTCTACACCACTGTTTTCTAAATCTTGAATAATCTTAACGGTGTCGTTCAAGTGCGGGTATCCTGCGGTAAAATAGATGGATAGTAGTTTTTTGTCCGAATTTAGTTTTGTATGTATTCTATTGTTCATTGCTTAGGCTAACTTAAAATAGTCAATATATGTCTGTAAATCTTTATCGCCACGACCAGATAGGCTAATTACCAAGATATCGTCCGGGTCAAATTTTTTGTGTTTAAAAATAGCTAGGGCATGTGATGATTCTATGGCCGGAATAATACCTTCCAATTTTGAAAGTTCTAAACCGGACTCCATGGCTTCATCGTCCGTTGCCGAATAAAACTCGGCCCTGCCAGATTTGTATAAATGTGAGTGCATTGGTCCTACTCCCGGGTAGTCGAGACCTGCGGATATGGAATAGGGCTCGGTAATTTGGCCGTCGTTCGTCTGCATCAACATTGTTTTGCAGCCATGTATAATTCCTACTTTTCCTAAAGCCGAGGTGGCTGCACTTTCTCCTGAGTTGACGCCTTTTCCTGCGGCTTCTACCGCAATAATACCTACTTCTGTATTATCTAAGAAATGGTAATAGGTACCGGCGGCATTGCTGCCTCCACCAATACAGGCTATAACATAATCAGGGTTCTCTCTTCCTTCCTTTTCTTTTAACTGCCATTTTATCTCTTCGGAAATAATAGATTGAAAACGGGTAACCATATCAGGGTAGGGGTGAGGTCCAATGGCCGAGCCGATAATATAATGGGTGTCTACAGGATTGTTGATCCAGTCTCTAATAGCTTCGTTTGTGGCATCTTTAAGGGTTCTACTACCCGAAAGTGCGGGTCTTACTTCGGCACCCAACATTTTCATGCGTGCCACATTGGGTGCTTGTCTGGCAATATCTACCTCTCCCATATATACCACACATTCAATACCTGTTAGTGCACATACCGTAGCTGTGGCTACACCGTGTTGACCAGCCCCGGTTTCGGCAATGATTCGGGTTTTTCCCAAGCGTTTGGCCATTAATATCTGTCCAATGGTATTGTTTACCTTATGCGCACCGGTATGGTTCAGGTCTTCTCTTTTTAAATATATTTTCGCCCCATGTTTATCAGAAAGGCGCTTGGCATAATATAAGGGAGAAGGGCGACCTACATAGTCTTTCAATAATTGATGGAATTCTTTCTGAAAAGATTCCTCGTACATGATTTCTATATATTTTTGCCGTAGTTCCTCTACGTTCGGATATAACATTTCAGGTATAAATGCCCCTCCAAACTCACCATAATATCCTTTTTCGTCTACATGATATTTCATAATACTTTTACTTAGTAATGTATATTAATTCTCATATTGGGTGCTATATGTTCAATATGGATTTGAATTCTTTTAATTTCTCTATATTCTTTAGGCCAGGCTTATCCTCAAATTTACTGTTAACATCGAGGGCATGACAATATTTGGATTCTGGTCTGTTCAGAAATGATTTAATATCCGCTACATGTTCCAAGCCTATTCCTCCACTTAAAAAATAGGGCTTTTGCGATGGGTAATCTTTTAACAGCTTCCAATCAAAGGTATATCCATTTCCTCCGGGCAGTTTGCCTTTGGTGTCAAATAAATAAAAATCGCACACGTCTTCATAGGGTTCCAATGTAGAAAAGTCGAATTGATCATTGACGGAAAATACTTTGATGACCGCTACGGTTTCATTGGAAAGTTCTTTTCTTAGTTGGGCACAGTATTCTGGAGTTTCCTTACCATGTAGTTGAATACCGCTTAAAGTATGGCTTTTTACTTTTTCAAGAACGTCTTTTATCGGTGCATCTACGAAAACACCGAATTTTTCTATTGCCGAAAGTTTGCCCGTTAGAGAACCTTGGTAGTAACGGGAAGAAGGCTCCCAAAATATAAACCCCATATAGTCGGGTTGCAATTCTGCAACTTCTTGAGGGTTATATTTCATGCCACAAATCTTTAGTTTCATGATAGTTCTTGAATAAATTTTGATGCACTTAGTCCAGGGTTTTCCGTTTTCATAAAATTTTCCCCTATTAAAAAACCTTGAAAATCGTATTCTCGCAAAGTTTTAATTGCGTCAATGGAACTGATGCCACTTTCAGATACTTTTACGAACTCGTCGGGAATTAAGCCCGACAGTTTTTTGCTGACATCGAGGCTTACCTCAAAAGTTTTAAGATTTCGGTTGTTTACTCCCAACATGTCCAAGCTGGGCATAACTGATTTGTTCAATTCTTCCTCGTTATGTACTTCTAGCAGTACGTCCAATCCCAAGCTTTTGGCCAATTCCGAGAAAGTTTTAATTTCAGGCCTTGTCAATACAGCGGCAATTAATAAGATAACATCGGCGCCATATGCCTTGGCCTCGATTATTTGATATTCATCGATAATGAACTCTTTTCGTAATAATGGCATTTCTACCGTGGCCCTTGCCAATAACAGGTCTTCGATGGATCCACCAAAGTATTTAATATCCGTTAGAACACTCATACCACATACACCTGCTTTTTGGTAACCTTTCGCTACTTGGCCAACATTGGTATTTTGGTTGATGGTGTCTTTTGAGGGAGAGCGCCTTTTGTGTTCTGCAATAATACCGGTAGAACTTTGTTTTAGTGCTTTTGATAAGGATTTTCCTTTTCTGTCGAAAAGTACAGAACGCTCTAATTGTGTAGTAGGAATTACGGCTTTTTTTAAAGCTACCTCTTTATACTTATCGGCAATTATTTTGTCCAGGATATTCATGACGCACTGATAGATTGTAATTTTTTTAAAGCCTCTAAACCTTTACCGCTTCTAAGCGATTCCATGGCCTGCTCAAAACCTTCTTTTGGTGAAATATTTTTAACGGTACTAATGGCAACCCCCGCATTGGCACAAACTACGTTATTTTGAGCTTCGGTTCCCTTACCATGCAATACATCCATAAAAATATGAGCGGATTCTTCAATGCTTTCACCGCCTTTTATTTCTTGGGCGGTAATGGTATCTATGCCAAAATCTGAAGGTTTTAGCATTGTTTCCGTACCATTGGATATGGTTTTGGTATCACCGGTAAGACTGATCTCATCATATCCGTCCAGGGCATGTAATACCGTAAAGTTTTTGTCGGTGTTTTGATATAGGTACCCATACATCCTGGCCAGTTCTAGGCTAAAAACACCCACCATCTGGTTCTTTGGAAAGGCGGGGTTAACCATGGGGCCCAACATGTTAAAAAATGTTTTTACCGCTAATTCTTTTCTGATGGGTGCTACGTTTTTCATGGCAGGATGAAATAGAGGGGCGTGTAAAACACAGATTCCTGCGTCCTCAATAGATTTTTTTAAGAAATCGGAATCGTTGCTGAATTTAATTCCCAAGAACTCCATTACATTGCTACTACCACATTTTGAGGAAACTCCGTAATTGCCATGTTTGGTAACGTGTACACCTGCGCCGGCAGTTACAAAAGATGCCAAAGTAGAAATGTTAAAGGTGTCTTTGCCATCACCACCGGTACCGCATAAATCTATAGGATTATAGTCAGATAGGTCAACGGCGAGGCACAGATCTAAAAGGGCGTCCCTAAACCCTTCCAATTCTTCAATGGTGACACTACGCATCATATATACTGTTAAGAATGCCGCAATTTGACTGGTGTTGTAGTCGCCCTTGGCAATGTTTACCAAAACCTGTTTGGCATCCTCTTTTTCCAGTATTTCGTGATTGATCAGTTTATTTAAAGTTTCTTTCATTTTACTAAAGATTGTGATAATGGGTAATTAAAGGCGAACGATTGATACCTTGTGAATTATTTTTTTGGGCCATGATCGATCCAATTCTTTAACATTTGTTTTCCCTGTGGTGTTAACACCGATTCTGGGTGAAATTGGACCGCCCTAACATCGAAATCCTTATGTTTTATAGACATTATTTGTCCGTTTTTGTCCAAAGAAGTCGCTTCTAGGCAATCCGGTAGTTTTGGGTCTACTACCCACGAATGGTAACGGCCGATTTCTATTTCTTTAGGCATTCCTTCAAAAATATAATCTTGCTGTACTATATCTATTTTCGAGGAAACACCGTGGTAGACTTCGTCCAAATTTACCAAGCTGCCCCCAAAAACTTCGGCAATGGCCTGTTGCCCGAGGCAAACACCTAAAATTCTTTTAGAGGAAGCGTATTTTTTTATAATAGGTTTTAATAGGCCTGCCTCATCGGGAATACCAGGCCCGGGCGAGAGAACTATTTCGGCGTAATCATCTACTTCTTCAATACTTAGCTGGTCGTTACGCTTTACCACAACTTCGCAATTAAGATCCTCTAGATAGTGCACTAGGTTGTATGTGAAACTATCATAATTGTCTATCATTAATATCTTTCTTCCCATGTTAGATAGTTTCAGCTATTTCTAAAGCTTTGTTCAATGCTCCTAGTTTATTATATGTTTCCTGTAGCTCATCATCGGCATCGGAAGCAGCTACAAGGCCTGCACCTGCCTGAAAGTGAAGCTCATGGTTTTTGCTTAAAAAGGTTCGGATCATTATGGCGTGATTAAAGTTTCCTTTAAAATCCATAAAACCAATTGCACCACCGTAATAACCACGGCTTGTTTTTTCGTATTTCTCGATAAGTTGCATGGCCATATGTTTTGGGGCACCACTCAAGGTGCCTGCCGGAAATGTATCCGCAACAATTTTTAGCGTCGGTATATCGGTTTTTTTAATTCCGGTAACCTTGGATACCAAATGTATTACATGCGAAAAATATTGTACCTCTCTATAGGTGTCAACGTTTACCATGTTTCCGTTACGGCTAAGATCGTTGCGGGCGAGGTCTACCAACATAACGTGCTCACTGTTTTCTTTGTCGTCCTCAGCAAGTTTTTTTGCCAATTCCGCATCTTTTTCATCATTACCGGTACGTTTGTAGGTGCCCGCGATAGGATGAATTTCCGCTTTGCCGTTTTTGACTATAAGTTGGGCTTCCGGTGAACTACCGAAAATTTTAAAATCCCCATAATCAAAAAAGAACAGGTAAGGTGAAGGGTTAATAGAACGTAATGCCCTATAAACGTTGAATTCATCGCCCTTGAATTTTTGAGAAAACCTTCTAGATAGTACCAATTGAAATACATCGCCTCGTTTACAATGTTTCTTTGCCAGTTCTACATGTTGCTTGTATTCGTCGTCTTCAAGATTGGTCTCGACTTGGCCTTCTTTGGAAAAATTATAGGATGCAAAGGTTCTTACATTTAGCAAACGCTCTATAGCCAATATATTGTTATCGGTCTCGTAACAATGCGCAAATATGTACGCCTCGTTCTTAAAATGGTTTATGGCTATTATGTTTTGATAAACGGCATAGTAAATATCTGGAATATCGACCGAATTTTCTTTTCGTGAAATTTCTATGTCTTCAAAATACCGAACGGCGTCATAGGCCATAAATCCAAAAAGACCGTTAGTGATAAATTTATAGTCTTGATCGGTTACTTTAAAGTTTTTTCCAAAAGAATCGATTTCCTTTAGAACCTCTTTAGGGTCGTTTACATCTAAAGTGTCTTTAGAGCCATCAGGAAATTCTTTAATGATTTTTTCGTTCTGTACCTTAATAGAGGCTATTGGATTACAGCAGATATAAGAGAAACTGTTGTCATTGGCATGGTAATCACTACTTTCCAATAAAATACTGTTGGGGTATTTGTCCCTTATTTTTAAATATACACTGACCGGAGTAATGGTGTCCGCCAGTATTTTTTTTGAATAGGTCTTAAGTGTATAGTGCATGATAAACGTTATAAATTAAAAAAGGCTTGTCGTGATGACAAGCCTCTATATTTTTTTCAATGGAGTACTAGCTCACGAATGCTGTCGTAAGTTGTTCCACCACCAAGTATTTTTCATTGTTTTCATTGCATCAAATATAGGAAGGAAATTTAAAGGTGCAAATTTTCTGTGCTTAAAATTAAAAATCCCCTTGAAAAAGACTTCAAGGGGATTAATAAACACTAACCATCAATGATCGTTGTCTTGTAGCCGCTTATAGAGCTAGGTCAACAACTAGATCAAATTCGTCATAAATAGTTTTGTCTCCCAGGTTATCAAAAAAGCTTCCCGAACCGTATCTTACATCATATTTAGCCCTATCTACTTTTAAAGTAGCCGTAGCTTTGTTTTCATATAAAGATACTACAAAGGTGACGGGTTTTGTGGTGCCTTTTATTGTTAGGTCACCTGTAACCGAATAAGAATTTTTGTTCATAGGTTCCACTGAGGTGAAAACCAATTTTGCCGTTGGGTATTTAGTTACACCAAAAAAATCGTCAGACTTTAAGTGTCCTTCCAGTTTTTCTTTGCCATTGCCGGCGGTCATGTCCAAGTTTGTTATAGTGGTCATGTCTACCACAAATTCACCACCTGTTAGTTTGTTCTTGTCTATAATAAGGTGGCCCGATTTAAGGGCTATTGTGCCTTCGTGAGAACCGGTAACCTTGTAACCTTTCCATGTGATTTTGCTTTCGCTTACTTTCACCTCTTTTTTCTCTCCATCAATAGGGGAGTTAGCGGTAGCCGTAAATCCGAAAACCAATGCTAATGCTATGCTAAATACTGCTTTTTTCATCGTTTTAAATTTAATTGTTTTTGTTAATAATTGTAGTTATAAATGGGTAAATAATTTTTCTTTTGAATATCTGACTTTCGGAAAATGTTGAGTGTCGTCTTTTTCCGATCTGTATCCTATTGGTAATACGACGACCGTACTTAGGTTTTTATCCGTAAGACCTAGTATTTCATCATATTTTTCACTGACAATACCCTCTATAGGGCACGTGTCTATTTTTAAATAAGCGGCTACCGTTAAAATATTGCCTAGGGCTAAGTACACTTGTCTAGAAGTCCAATTGTTCTTTTCTTCCCCGGACAAAAACATAAGTTTCGATTTCATGAAATCGGCGTAACCTTTTATCGATTTGTGCTCTATAGCTCTTGTTTTTATTACATTATCTATATATTCATCTACCAACTCTTCTCCAAACGATTTTTTAATGGTAAAAACGATAAGATGGGAGGCATCGGTAATTTGTGGCTGGTTCCAAGAGACCGACTTTAATTTCTCTCTAATTTCTTTGTCTTCTATTACATATATATGATAAGGTTGCAATCCGTATGAGGATGCGCTAAGTCTTGTGGCTTCCAATAGGGTTTCCAAGTCCTTGGGACTCACCTTTTTTGTTTCGTCAAAAAATTTGGTCGCATACCGCCAATTCAGGTCTTTGATAATTTTACTCATAATCAATTTTAAAATTTATCGAGTAAAAGGTTCAGTTCTTTTAATTCCTCTTTGTTAAAGTTTTTTAGTATCCGTTTTTCAGTTTCAAATAGTATGCCATCAATTTTGTTTAAGATGTCTAATCCTTGTTCCGTTATTTTTATTTCTACTTTTCTTCTGTTGATTTTACATACTCTTCGGCTGACATATCCTTTTGATAATAATTTGTCTACCAATCTTGTGGTATTGCTCATTTTGGTGACCATTCTATCGTTTATGGTCGAAAGATTGGCAGGTGTATCTCCTTGTCCTCTTAAAATTCGTAACACGTTAAATTGTTGAACGGATATTTCAAAAGGTTTTAATGCAAGTGAAATTTGATCGTTCACTTTATTATAAACTAAAGATAAGTGGATAATGGTTCGTTTGTCCAAAGCAATCCTCTTATCCGTTTTTATGACTTCCTCTACATTCATGTGTAAACAATAATTGTATATACAAATGTATATTTATTTTGGAATCGATGAGGGATTTTTAGATTAAATTTTTGT
Organism: Maribacter sp. MMG018; assembly: GCF_018100785.1. Lineage (GTDB taxonomy): Bacteria > Bacteroidota > Bacteroidia > Flavobacteriales > Flavobacteriaceae > Maribacter. The sequence goes on from NZ_JAGJEC010000006.1 coordinate 66,496, forward strand.
TAAATCCATTTTTAAGCTGTTTAAAATAGATATGTTATTTTTGAAAAAAAAATATTTAGTTATGGCAGATTTATCACAAGAAGAATGGGCTTCTCGATTAAAAGATGACAATAATTCATTTATTCTGGATGTTCGTACAGAAGAAGAGATTGAGGAAGGGTATATTCCAGGCTCTAAAAATATAGATATTTACAAAGGGCAAGAGTTTATAGAAGAACTAGAAAAACTTGATAAATCAAAAAACTACTATGTTTATTGTAGGTCTGGCAATAGAAGTGGTCAGGCATGTGCGATAATGAATAGTATAGGTTTTGAAAACACCTATAATCTACAAGGGGGATTTATGAACTGGGAAGGTGATATAGAGGAGTAAATAAAATTTTAAATTGAAAATATAGACCCGCCTTAGTGCGGGTTTTATATTTTTATAAAATGAGAGAAGATCTCTTACATTACATTTGGAAGTTCAAAAAGTTGTCCAACGAGGGTTTAAAAACTGTTAATAGTGAAAACATTACAGTGCAAAACGTTGGTAGTCACAATCAATTTAGTGGCCCCGATTTTTTTAATGCCAAACTCATGATTGGTCAACAACTTTGGGCCGGTAATGTCGAGATCCATGTAAAGTCTTCCGATTGGTATGTTCATAATCACCAAGAAGACCCTGGTTATGATAATGTTATCTTACATGTAGTCTGGGAAGACGATATTTCTGTGTATAGATTGGATGGAACAGAAATACCCACCTTGGAGCTTAAGAATATTATAGATCAAGATCTATTGGGAAATTATCAAAAACTATTCACCAATAGAAAGGTAGGTTTTATAAACTGTGGGTACGATATAAATGTGTTGCCTAAATTTAATTTAGACAATTGGAAAGAGCGCTTATATTTTGAACGGCTTGAGCAGAAGTCCGATCTAATTTTAAAGTTGTTGCAAGAGTATAATAACGATTGGGAAAAAGTTCTTTTTGTCTTATTGCTGAAAAACTTTGGGTCTAAGGTGAACGGAGACTGTTTTTATCAATTAGGAAGGTACTTGGACTTTTCTATTGTCCGTCATTTTATTGACAAACCTTTCGATTTAGAGAGTATATTGCTCGGTTTGGCAGGTCTTTTGGATAAGGAGGACCTGAACGATGGCTATTATCGAGAGCTAAGAACCAACTATGTGTTTTTTAAGGCTAAGTATGGTTTTGATGAAATAAATACGTTAAAAGCTGCATTCTTTAAACTAAGGCCTTCTAATTTTCCGACTATTCGCTTGTCGCAGTTTGCGGCGCTTTATGCACACAAAAACAATCTTTTTCAAGAACTTATGAGTGCAGATGGGGAGGATGTTTACAAGCTGTTCGATATTAGGGCCGGCAATTATTGGAATACGCATTATACGTTTGGCAAAACAACCGGGTCCCGCTCTAAGGGTTTGTCTAAAAAGTTTATCGATCTTATGATAATCAATACCATAGTGCCTTTAAAATTTTGCTATATCAGGTATAAGGGGGAAACGCCGAACGATTCTTTTTTTGATATAATTCAAAATATTGAAAAAGAGAATAATAGTATTGTAGAGAACTATATAAAATTAGGGGTCTCCATAGAAAATGCCAGGGACAGTCAGGCAATATTGCAACTGTATGATAATTATTGCAACAAGAATAAATGTTTGCAATGTGCAGTAGGAACAGAATTATTAAATATAAAACCCTAATTTTATAGGTATGAACTTATTCTATAATTTATTGCATTTTTTACAAAAAAGAGGGTTTGAGGTTTGCGGTAGAATTGCAGATAGGTTGGGTATTAGGGCCAGGGTTGTTAGAACATCCTTTATTTATCTCACTTTTGTAACATTGGGGTTCGGCTTTGCCCTATACTTGTTTTTGGCGTTTTGGTTAAAAATCAAAGATTTGGTCTATACCAAAAGAACATCTGTTTTTGACCTTTAATTATGGTAAAACTCTTTCGTTCTAGAATATACTTGGCCTTCTTTTTAATGTGGGCTGTACTACTTATAGGTGTATTGGGGTATAGGTTTATTTCTGACTATTCGTGGGTCGATGCACTTTACATGACAATCATTACGGTAACCACCGTAGGTTTTTCTGAAGTAAGGCCAATGGGCCCCGAGGGAAAGGTGTTTACGGTACTTTTGATTGTTGTAAGCGTATTTGTTTTTGGTTTCGCCATCTCTATTATTACAGAATATATATTAAGTAGAAATTCACTACAAACCCTAAAAAAAAAGAAAGTGCAGAACATGATTAATAATTTGTCCGACCATGTAGTTGTTTGCGGATTTGGCCGTAATGGAATGCAGGCTGTAGAAAGGTTAAAGGCCTATAGGCGGAATTTTGTGGTTATTGAAAGGGATAAAGAGCTTATAGAGAAGCATGATGGAGACATTCTTTTTGTAGAAGGGGATGCCAACGATGATGATGTTCTGATGGCGGCAGGGGTAGAGAGGGCAAAATATCTTATTGCTACTTTGCCAGAAGATGCCACCAATCTTTTTGTGGTCCTTTCGGCAAGGCAGATGAATAAACATATGACGATAATTAGTAGGGCTTCTTTGGTGACATCTCAAAAAAAATTATTGTTGGCGGGAGCCGATAAGGTAATTATGCCCGATAAAATTGGTGGAGACCACATGGCGTCTTTGGTGGTGATGCCCGATTTAATAACTTTTATGGATAAACTTTCTTTAGAAGGTGAACATACTACGAATTTAGAGGAAATAGAAATAGACGATTTCATTGGTCAGGTAGATTGTAGTTCATTGCGTGATCTGGATTTACGAAGGAAAACAGGCTGTACCATAATTGGTTACATAGATCCTAATGGAAATTATATAATAAACCCAGAGGCCGATCTAGAATTGAAGCCTAAAGGAAAAGTCATAGTTTTGGGACGACCCGAACAAATAAATAAGTTGAATCAAATGTTTAAATTAGGTTAGGAATGTAACTTTAAAATTTGATTGCGTTGTTTTTTTTAAGATATTGCTCTCGTAAGCCAAACTAACTCGATATAATTTACTAAATAGCATGAAAATAAACTTTTCAATACTGGCCTTTTTTTCTATGGCCATAATGTTCTCTCAAGAATTAACGGTAACAGGTAAAACATACAACCCTTCGTCCAATATAAACGATGGTGTTATAGAGTTGGATGTTGAAGGTGGTGTGGCGCCCTATTCTTTTAAGTGGAGCAATGAAGAAACTCCACTTACTTCAAAAAGAGCCTCTGGCCTAGTAGAAGGCGTTTCTTATAATGTCGTGGTAACAGATGCGGAAGGTTCTTCGGTGACCAAAGTCTTTAAAGTGGAGACAGAAGCGATTACAGAGGTTTTTAACGGGGCAATGACCCCTGCGGTAGGTGCTTTAGGGTCTGTTTTGTTTTGGGATCCATTCGCGGCTCTGGGTATTTATGATCCTGTAGCGTATGCAGATGTAAAGCGTATACCCATTCCTAATTGGTCTCCAGATGTTGATAACAAATATGTGCTTAAGACTTGGTTAAAGCAAGAAGGGGCAAAAGTTAAGAAGGGAGAGGCAATTGCTGTCATTTCCAATGATAAAGGGCCTGATCAAACGGTTGTGGCTGATGCTAGCGGTACCTTAAAACATTTAACGAAAGAAGGAGGGGTTGTTTATAACTCTAACAATCAAGAACATGTTATTGAACAAGGAGCTCATTTTTTTGCGGAAATACAATATGATGATCCTGTGGTTATTACGCACCCGAACGGTGATCCCGTAACCAAGGATATACCCTTTATCGTAATATGGTTGGTATTAGGGGCTACTTTCTTTACCATTAGAATGGGCTTTATAAATGTACGTGGATTCAGGCATTCTATAGATTTGGCTAAAGGTAAATACGATGATCCCGATGCTCCGGGGCAGGTTACGCATTTTCAGGCTTTGGCCACTGCGGTTTCCGGAACAGTTGGTCTTGGTAATATTGCCGGTGTTGCGGTAGCGGTGTCCTTAGGTGGCGCGGGCGCTACTTTTTGGATGATTGTTTGTGGTCTGTTGGGTATGTCTTCAAAATTTGTAGAATGTACCTTGGGTGTAAAGTATAGAGATATTTTGCCGGATGGTCGTGTTTTTGGAGGTCCTATGAATTATTTGAGATATGGTCTTGAAAAACGAAACATGAAAGGTTTGGGGAAAGTACTCGCCGGAGTTTTTGCTGTTTTGGCGGTAGGAGCCTCTTTCGGTGGAGGAAATATGTTCCAGGCCAACCAATCTTTTGAACAATTGGCAGGTCAGTTTCCTGCGTTGGCAGGTAACGGGTTTTGGTTTGGTATTGTTACCGCTGTTTTGGTAGGTGTCGTTATTATTGGTGGAATAAATAGTATAGCAAAGGTAACCGGTAGGGTCGTGCCTATTATGGCGTCTATTTACATATTGGCGGCATTGGCGGTTATTATAATGAATATTCAGAATATAGGTCCCGCTTTTTCGGCCATTATAGAAGGAGCTTTTAGTCCTTCTGCTTTAAAAGGAGGTATCGTTGGTGTTTTGGTAGTCGGTTTTCAGAGAGCGGCATTCTCCAATGAGGCCGGTGTGGGTTCGGCTGCGATAGCGCATAGTACGGCAAAAACCAATCATCCGCCATCAGAAGGATTCGTTGCGTTGTTAGAGCCTTTTATAGATACTGTGGTTGTTTGTACATTAACTGCTTTGGTATTGATATTTACAGGTATGCACGAAGTGGAAGGTATGGCAGGTGCACAATTGACATCTGATGCCTTTGCGAGTCAAATATCATGGTTCCCTTACGTCTTGGCCTTGGCTGTTTTTCTATTTGCGTTTTCAACGATGATATCTTGGTCTTATTACGGAATGAGAGCTTGGACCTATCTTTTTGGAAAGAGTAAGAAAACAGAGTTTGTCTATAAAATGTTTTTCTTGGTGTTTGTAGTGGTAGGGGCTTCAGTTAGCCTTGGTGCTGTACTTGATTTTTCAGATATGATGATCTTGGCAATGTCCTTCCCTAACATTATTGGTCTTTATATTATGTCCGGTGAAGTGAAGAAAGACTTGGGCGAGTATTTGGGCAAACTCAAGAATAATCAACTTTTTAAAAAACAAAAGCAAGCCACTGAGTAAGCTCATAATAGAACAAAATACATCTGGTGTATTTGTTTTTAATACAGACAGATGAAAAAAATAAAATCCCACTTTAAGTTCAACAAACAAGAACGAAGTGGGATTTTCTTTTTGTTGTTACTTTTGGTTCTTATTCAATTTGGTTATTGGGTATATCAAAAAAGTTATGTATCCAGGGCGAAACCCATAACCCTTGATAAGGAAACACAATTAAAAGTTGATTTTTTAAAAGAGGAGCTTGTAAAGAAGAAAAAGGAAACCGTTTATTCTTTTAACCCAAACTTTATTTCTGATTTTAAAGGATATAATTTGGGTATGTCGGTGGATGAAATAGACCGACTACATAATTTTAGGGCAGAAGGTAAATTTGTGAACTCTAAAGAAGAATTTCAGAAAGTGACCTTTGTTTCAGATTCGTTATTGGATAGAATCTCTACTCGGTTTAAATTTCCCGAATGGGCAAAAAATAAGAAGAAAGTTGTTTCGGCTAATAATAAGGTGAAAACCAAAGATGATTTTGTCAAAGGCTATGAAATTAAGGATTTGAATGAAGCAACGAGAGAAGATTTAATGTCCATTAATGGTATAGGCGAAAAACTCTCGGCAAGAATACTAAAGTTCAGAGATAGGTTAGGGGGCTTTTTAATAGAGGATCAACTGTACGATGTTTATGGTTTAGAGGGCGATGTGGTTCGAAAGGTTTTTAAACGGTTTAGGGTATTGAATGCACCCTTCATCGAAAAATTGGACATCAATACAGCGTCGGTCGGTGAATTATCGAAGATAGTGTATATTCAAAAACATGTCGCTCAAGGCATAGTAGATTATAGGAATCTCAATGGAAGTATCCATTCTTTTGAGGAATTGACAAAAATCAAAGACTTTCCTGTTAATCGTATTGAGAGAATTCCTTTATATTTGTCGCTAAAAAAATAGAGCTATGAGCAGTATGTACTTCACCGAAGAACATCTTTTATTTAGACAAAGCCTTAAAGATTTTTTACAAAAAGAAGTTGTTCCTCATATAGAGGAATGGGAAAAGGCAGGGGCCATAGATCGTTCCATTTGGGAGAAGTTTGGTGAGATGGGGTATTTTGGTCTGGCTACTCCTGAAAAGGATGGTGGACTTGGGCTTGATTTGTTTTATACGGTGATTTTTTTAGAGGAATTACAAAAAATAAATTCAGGAGGTTTTGCCGCGGCCATGTGGGCGCACGCTTATTTGGCTATGACCCATTTGAACAAAGAGGCCAATGATGATATTAAGCAACGATATTTGCACCCAAGTGTAGAGGGTAAAAAGGTTGGTTGCTTATGTGTTACTGAGCCATTTGGAGGAAGTGATGTTGCTGGTATGAGGACTACTGCCGTTAAAAAAGGAGATGGATATATATTAAATGGCTCAAAGACCTTTATTACCAACGGGGTATACGCCGATTATATGATCGTAGCCGCAAAAACAGATGTTTCTTTAGGAAATAAGGGTATCAGTATTTTTGTAGTTGATAGAAAAAGTAAAGGGGTTACGGCCAGTAAGTTGAATAAACTTGGGTGGAGGGCCTCTGATACGGCAGAACTCGCATTCGATAATGTAGAAGTGCCCGCTTCTAATTTAATGGGGGAGGAGAACATGGGCTTTTCGTACATAATGGAGCATTTTGCCTTGGAACGATTGGTAATGGGTATCAATGCACATGCGCGTTCAGAACACGCCTTGGAATATGCGTTGAAGTATATGTCGGAAAGAGAGGCTTTTGGAAAATCTATAGATAGGTTTCAGGCTTTACGTCACCGTGTAGCCGATCTGCATGCCGATATAGAAATGTGCAAGCAATACAATTATTTTGTAGCGAATAAACTGAATAAAGGAGAATATGCCGTGAAAGAAGCTACTATTTCAAAATTGAAATCTACCAAGGTGGCGGACAAGGTCGCTTATGAATGTCTCCAGTTCTTGGGTGGATATGGTTATATAGAAGACTATCCTATGGCAAGATTGTTAAGAGATAGTAGACTGGGGCCAATTGGAGGGGGAACCTCTGAGATTTTAAGGGAAATAATAGCGAAAATAGTCATAGATAAAAAGGAGTACCGTCCTGCGACCGATTAGTTTTTGTATCTAATTGTTTTTTAATAGTGAAGAATAGTTGGTAATTAAAAATTACTTCATATATTTGCGCCCTTAATCACTAAAGAAAGGAGGTTGTAGCCCATGTTAATTATACCAGTAAAAGAAGGAGAAAACATCGATAGAGCTTTAAAACGTTTCAAAAGAAAGTTTGATAAGACAGGTACAATGAGACAGTTGAGAAAACGTCAACAGTTTACAAAGCCTTCGGTTGAGCGAAGAGCTCAGATTCAAAAAGCACAGTATATTCAAGGTTTAAGAGATCAAGAAGAAATCTAGGAACTTTGTTTTATGATAAAATTAAAATCCCGCAAATAGCGGGATTTTTTTTGTGCATATTTCGCGAGAACATTCGTTAACTTTGGGTATGTCTTTAAATCGGTTTGTAGAATATCTTTCGTTGGAAAAAAAGTATTCCGGTCATACGGTGAATGCCTATAGTTCTGATATTCGGGAATTTGAAAGTTTTTGTAAGTCTTCTTGCGGTATTGATTGTATAGACACGGTGCCTTACAGTATTGTTCGCAGTTGGGTGGTTTCTCTGTCCGAGGATAATATTTCTAATAGGACCATTAATAGAAAGGTGGCTTCCTTAAAGGCATATTATAAATTTCTTCAAAGAGTAGGTGTCATTCATGTGAACCCTTTGGCAAAGCACAAGGCTTTAAAAATTCCTAAAAAACTGGGGACGCCTTTTTCCGAAGCGGAAATGGAAGATGTTTTTTCGTCGGTTAGCTATTCCGATGATTTTGAGGGCATACGAGATAGACTGATCGTTCATGTGCTTTATGCAACAGGTATGAGAAGGGCCGAGTTGGTTAATTTGAAACTTGTAAATGTAGATTTAGAATCCTGCAATGTTAAAGTTTTGGGGAAACGCAATAAAGAACGCATTATTCCTTTGCTGCAAGAAACAAGAGCGTTTTTTGTTGCTTATTTCAAGGAGCGTTCTTCTTTGGAAAAGGTTGTTGATACGGACTTTGTTTTTCTTACAAAATCGGGCAATAAAATTTATGAAACCCTTGTTTATAGAATAATAAATAGGTATTTTAGAGAGGTGTCCGCCAAGGTAAAAAAGAGTCCTCATATACTGAGACACACTTTTGCTACCCATCTTTTGAACAAAGGGGCGGATTTAAATTCGGTAAAAGAGCTTTTAGGCCATGCGAGTTTGGCGTCGACGCAGGTGTATACCCATAATAGCATTGCCGAGTTAAAAAAAGTGCACGCTGCTTCCCATCCAAGGGGAAAAAAATAAAAATTGTTTAACACTGCTCTGAGTAGGGGCTTCTAAATTTTAGCGTATGAAAGTAAATGTGCAATCCGTAAATTTTAATGCAGATGTTAAGTTGATTGATTTTTTACAGAATAGATTGGATAAGTTGGAGACTTTTTATGATAAGATCATAAGTTCTGATGTTTATTTGAAAGTGGAAAATACGAGTTCAAAAGAGAATAAGATAGTGGAAATCAAGTTAAACGTGCCCAAAAACAATTTCATTGTAAAAAAACAATGTAAGTCATTTGAGGAAGCTGTGGATAGCGCTTGTAATTCACTGGAAAGAAGGCTGATAAAGAGTAAGGAAAAATTACGTTTACAAGTATGAAGAATTTTTTTTAAAATTTGTTTTGTAAAAACAAAAAATACTATACATTTGCAGTCCGTTAGAAATAGCGGGCTTTTTTATGCTGAAAAAAGCATTGAAAGTGCCGATGTAGCTCAGCTGGCTAGAGCAGCTGATTTGTAATCAGCAGGTCGTGGGTTCGAGTCCCTCCATCGGCTCCTAGGTTCTTAAAATACTGTTTATATGGGGAGATACTCAAGCGGCCAACGAGGGCAGACTGTAAATCTGCTGACTATGTCTTCGCAGGTTCGAATCCTGCTCTCCCCACATTAAGCTAAAGATCGGTATTTTAAATGATATTTTGAGAATTAAATAAGCGGGAGTAGCTCAGTTGGTAGAGCGTCAGCCTTCCAAGCTGAATGTCGCCGGTTCGAACCCGGTCTCCCGCTCTATTTTTTATGACTTTATTGTCGTTCCTGCGAAGGCAGGAATCTGTCGTTGGGCAGGTTCAACACTTTACGCCGGTGTAGCTCAGGGGTAGAGCGTTTCCTTGGTAAGGAAGAGGTCACGAGTTCAAATCTCGTCATTGGCTCAATTAAGGTATAAATTTGTACACTAATATAAACTAAGATTAAAAATTAATAAACATGGCAAAGGAAACTTTTGATCGTTCCAAACCGCACTTAAATATTGGTACCATTGGACACGTGGATCACGGTAAAACTACATTGACTGCTGCTATTACAGAAGTTTTGGCGAACGCAGGATTATCTGAAAAGAGAAGCTTCGATTCTATCGATAACGCTCCTGAGGAAAAAGAAAGGGGTATTACTATCAATACATCTCACGTAGAGTATCAAACTGCCAACCGTCACTATGCGCACGTTGACTGTCCAGGTCACGCGGATTACGTAAAGAACATGGTTACTGGTGCTGCTCAGATGGACGGTGCTATTTTGGTTGTTGCCGCTACAGATGGTCCAATGCCACAAACTCGTGAGCATATCCTATTGGGTCGTCAGGTTGGTATTCCAAGAATCGTTGTTTTCTTGAACAAAGTTGACATGGTTGACGATGAAGAGTTGTTAGAGCTTGTTGAGATGGAAGTAAGAGAATTGCTTTCTTTCTACGAGTATGATGGTGACAATGGTCCTGTAATTGCTGGTTCTGCCTTGGGTGCACTTAACGGTGAGCAAAAATGGGTTGATACGGTATTGGAATTGATGGAAGCTGTTGATAACTGGATCGAATTGCCTCAAAGGGATGTTGATAAGGATTTCTTGATGCCTGTTGAAGATGTGTTTACGATTACTGGTCGTGGAACTGTTGCTACGGGTCGTATCGAAACAGGTGTTGCGAACACAGGTGATGCTGTTGATATTATAGGTATGGGTGCAGAGAAATTGAGCTCTACTATTACTGGTGTTGAGATGTTCCGTAAGATTTTGGATAGAGGTGAAGCTGGTGATAACGTTGGTATCCTTTTGAGAGGTATAGAGAAATCTGACATCAAAAGAGGTATGGTTATCTGTAAGCCAGGTTCTGTAACTCCTCACGCTAAATTTGAAGCAGAGGTTTATATCCTTAAAAAAGAAGAAGGTGGTCGTCATACGCCATTCCATAACAACTACCGTCCTCAGTTCTACGTTAGAACAACTGACGTAACTGGTAACATTAGTCTTCCTAGTGGAGTTGAAATGGTAATGCCTGGTGATAACTTGACAATCACAGTTGATTTGATTCAGCCAATTGCACTTAGTGTAGGTCTTCGTTTCGCTATCCGTGAAGGTGGTAGAACAGTTGGGGCTGGTCAGGTAACTAAGATTTTGGATTAAACCATTATTAGAAGTACAATATATTAAGGGTGTCCGTCTTTTGGCGGATACCTTTCAATGTAAATATGAATGTGTGTCGTTCGTTTCGATTATGGATGATACGCATATACGGGTGTAGCTCAGTTGGTAGAGCACTGGTCTCCAAAACCAGGTGTCGGGAGTTCGAGTCTCTCCTCCCGTGCAGGAAAGAAATACCGAATTAGGATTTGTTTTATTCTTTTTGTTGATATAAAAAAAACAATTGAAATGCTTACATATATTAAAGAATCCGTTGAAGAGTTGAGAAATAACATTACCCTTCCTTCAAGGTCGGAGTCGTCGAATTTGATGGTTGTTGTGGCTGTTTTTTCTATTCTTTTTGCTCTGGCTACTTGGGGTGTAGATACGGTCTTTAGTAATGTTATTAAGTTGTATTTCGATTACGTATTAAACTAATTTAAGCTCTATGTCAGAAGTATTGGAAAAGAAATGGTATGTTGTAAGAGCTGTAAGTGGTCAGGAAAACAAAATCAAGGGCTACATAGAGAGTGAAGTCGAGCGTCATGGTTTTTCTGATTATTTAGATGAGGTCTTGGTTCCTACTGAAAAGGTTATTCAGATCAGAAACGGAAAAAAGATTAATAAAGAGAGAGTTTATTTTCCCGGGTACATAATGGTGAAGGCTAATTTGGGCGGTGAAATGGTCCATATTATAAGATCTATTACCAATGTTATAGGTTTTTTGGGTGAAACTAAAGGAGGTGATCCTGTGCCGTTGAGGAAATCTGAAGTAAATAGGATGCTAGGTAAGGTCGATGAGTTGGCCGTAAATACCGATAGTGTGGCTATACCATTTGTATTTGGTGAAACGGTCAAGGTAATCGATGGTCCGTTCAACGGGTTTAATGGTACTGTTGAGAAAATAAACGAAGAAAAGCGTAAGCTAGAGGTGATGGTTAAGATTTTCGGTAGAAAAACACCATTGGAGCTTAGTTATATGCAAGTGGAAAAGATTTAAAAATAATTGTTACATATTTAAAAGTTGTGTTGCTTCCATAGACACACTTTCAATTTAATTTTAAACAATGGCAAAAGAAGTAGGTAAAGTAGTTAAACTACAAGTTAGGGGAGGTGCAGCGAATCCATCGCCACCGGTTGGACCCGCCTTAGGTGCTGCCGGTGTTAACATCATGGAGTTCTGTAAGCAGTTCAATGCTCGTACACAGGACAAACAGGGTAAAGTTTTACCAGTTGTTATCACCGTTTATAAAGACAAATCTTTCGATTTTGTCGTAAAAACACCACCAGCGGCAGTTCAGCTATTGGAAGCGGCTAAGATTAAAAAAGGATCTGGCGAACCTAACAGAGTAAAATTGGGTAGTGTAACCTGGGACCAAATCAAGGCGATAGCCGAAGATAAAATGGTTGACCTTAATGCATTTACGGTAGAATCTGCAATGAGTATGATTGCGGGTACGGCACGTTCAATGGGTATGAAGGTATCGGGTAAAAGACCTTTTTAAAATCTTAAAAAGCAATTAAATGGCAAAGTTGACAAAGAAGCAAAAAGAAGCGCATTCTAAAATAGAGAAAGACAAACTATATTCTCTTGAGGAAGCTTCCGCTTTAGTAAAAGAAATAACCAATACAAAATTTGATGCATCCGTAGATTTGGCGGTTCGTTTGGGTGTGGATCCAAGAAAAGCCAATCAAATGGTTCGTGGGGTAGTTACATTGCCGCATGGTACAGGTAAAGATGTTAAGGTTTTGGCTTTGGTAACTCCAGATAAAGAAGCAGAAGCTAAAGAAGCAGGTGCTGATTATGTTGGATTGGACGAATATTTGGAAAAGATAAAAGGCGGTTGGACCGATGTTGATGTTATCATCACCATGCCAAGTGTTATGGGTAAATTGGGTCCCTTAGGACGTGTTCTTGGGCCAAGAGGTTTGATGCCGAATCCAAAAACAGGTACAGTAACTATGGATGTAGCGAAAGCTGTATCTGAGGTGAAGGCTGGTAAGATTGATTTTAAAGTGGATAAGACTGGTATTGTTCATGCCGCAATTGGAAAAGCTTCCTTTTCTGCGGATAAGATAGCTGACAATGCAAAAGAGTTGTTGGAAACTTTGAATAAAATGAAGCCAACAGCGGCTAAAGGTGTTTACATGAAAAGTATCTTCATGTCAAGTACCATGAGTCCAAGTGTTCAATTAGACCCTAAGTCAGTTTAAGCACTGCTAGTTAAAAATTTCAATTATGACAAGAGAAGAAAAAGCAAACGTTATACAAGATTTGACTACGCAGTTGGCAGATAGTTCTACTATTTATTTGGCAGATATATCTGGATTGGATGCAGTTACAACATCTGATTTGAGAAGAGCCTGTTTTAAGGCAAATATCAGACTAGCTGTAGTTAAGAATACATTGCTTGCAAAAGCGATGGAGGCCTCTGATAAAGAGTTTGGCGAACTTCCCGAAGTTTTAAAGGGTAATACATCCTTAATGTTTTCGGAAGTAGCGAACGCTCCGGCCAAGTTAATAAAGAATTTCAGAAAAAAATCTGATAAACCTTTATTGAAAGGAGCTTTTGTAGAAGAGGCAATATATATTGGTGATGAGAACTTGGATGCTCTAGTGAGCATTAAGTCTAAAGAAGAAATGATTGGCGAGGTTATCGGATTGTTACAGTCTCCAGCCAAAAATGTTATTTCTGGACTTAAATCTGGTGGTGGTAAACTTGCCGGAATCCTTAAGACATTATCAGAAAAATAAGTACGCACTAAACTAAGTATATTTTAAAATTTTATTAAACGATAGAAAATGGCAGATTTAAAAGATTTCGCAGAACAATTGGTTAACCTTACGGTAAAAGAAGTAAATGAGTTGGCTGATATATTAAAAGAAGAATACGGTATAGAGCCTGCAGCTGCTGCAGTAGCTGTTGCTGCTGGTGGCGCTGGTGCCGAAGGTGGTGAAGCTGCTGAGGAAAAATCAGAATTCGATGTAATTTTGAAAGCGGCCGGAGCTTCTAAATTAGCAGTTGTTAAATTGGTTAAGGAATTGACCGGTTTAGGATTGAAAGATGCTAAGGATATTGTTGATAGTGCACCAAAAGCTGTTAAAGAAGGTGTTTCTAAAGACGAAGCAGAAGGTATCAAAAAATCATTGGAAGAAGCAGGAGCGGAAGTTGAGCTTAAATAGTAGCAACAACCATATCATTTTTGGTTTAGGTCTTTTCGCTTTTTGCGGCTAGACCTAAGCCTTTTTATATAATTAGGTATATTAAGATATATACTACCCCAATAGTACTCACGATCAAAACACTGTCCGTAGATGTTCACAAATCAGACTGAAAGAATAAATTTTGCATCCGCTAAGAATACTCCGGAATATCCGGATTTCTTGGATATTCAGATTAAATCTTTTCAAGACTTTTTTCAACTTGAAACAAAATCTGATCAAAGAGGTAATGAAGGATTGTATAACACCTTCATGGAGAACTTTCCAATTACTGATACAAGAAATCAGTTTGTACTGGAATTTTTAGATTACTTCATAGATCCTCCACGATATTCGATTCAAGAATGTATAGAACGTGGTCTAACTTATAGCGTACCGTTAAAGGCTAGATTAAAATTATATTGTACCGATCCCGAGCATGAGGATTTTGAGACTATAGTACAAGATGTTTATTTGGGTACTATTCCATATATGACCCCTAGTGGTACTTTTGTGATCAATGGAGCCGAAAGAGTTGTGGTTTCACAGTTGCACCGTTCGCCCGGTGTTTTCTTTGGTCAATCTTTCCATGCCAACGGAACCAAGTTATATTCTGCCAGGGTAATACCATTTAAAGGTTCTTGGATAGAATTTGCTACCGATATTAATGGTGTTATGTACGCCTATATCGATAGAAAGAAAAAATTACCTGTAACCACCCTTTTTAGAGCTATCGGTTTTGAAAGGGATAAGGATATTTTAGAAATTTTCGACCTATCTGAAGAAGTGAAGGTTTCTAATGCAGGGCTAAAAAAAGTATTAGGTCGCAAACTCGCAGCCAGGGTTTTGAACACATGGCACGAAGATTTTGTTGATGAGGATACGGGTGAAGTAGTTTCTATAGAAAGAAATGAGATTGTATTAGATCGTGATACAGTCCTAGAAAAAGAACATATAGCCCAAATTCTTGAGGCGGATGTTAAGACTATATTGTTGCATAAAGAAAACAATGCACAATCTGATTATGCAATTATTCATAATACGCTTCAAAAAGATCCAACAAACTCCGAAAAAGAAGCTGTTGAGCATATCTACAGACAATTACGTAACGCCGAACCGCCCGATGAGGAAACGGCACGTGGTATTATAGATAAATTGTTCTTCTCTGATCAACGATATAACTTAGGTGAAGTTGGTCGTTATAGAATGAACAAAAAATTACAGTTGGATATTGGAATGGACAAACAAGTTTTGACCAAAGAAGATATCATAACTATTATAAAGTATTTGATCGAGCTAATTAACTCAAAGGCTGAGATCGATGATATTGACCACCTTTCCAACCGTCGTGTTAGAACAGTGGGGGAGCAATTATCGTCTCAATTTGGTGTTGGTTTGGCCCGTATGGCGCGTACCATTCGTGAGCGTATGAACGTTCGTGACAATGAGGTGTTTACACCGATAGATTTGATCAATGCCAAGACATTGTCATCTGTTATCAATTCATTCTTTGGTACAAACCAGTTATCTCAGTTCATGGATCAAACGAATCCGTTGGCAGAGATTACTCACAAAAGGAGATTGTCGGCATTAGGACCTGGAGGTCTTTCTAGGGAGAGAGCAGGTTTTGAGGTACGTGATGTTCACTATACGCACTACGGCCGTCTTTGTCCGATAGAAACTCCTGAAGGACCGAATATTGGTCTTATATCTTCACTTTCTGTATTTGCCAAAGTAAACCCAATGGGCTTCTTGGAAACACCTTACAGAAAGGTTGAAAATGCAAAAGTAGATACGGAAAACCATGTTTACTTAAGTGCGGAAGAGGAAGAAGGAATGAAAATTGCCCAGGCGAATATTCCTTTAAAAGAAAATGGAGAGATAGACGCTGAAAAGGTTATTGCTAGGGAAGAGGGTGATTTTCCAGTGGTTGATCCGGCAGAAATTCATTACACCGATGTTGCGCCTAATCAGATTGCGTCAATTTCGGCCTCATTGATTCCGTTTTTGGAACATGATGATGCTAACCGTGCCTTGATGGGGTCTAACATGATGCGCCAGGCAGTTCCATTATTAAAACCACAATCACCAATTGTAGGTACAGGATTGGAAAGGCAAGTGGCATCAGATTCGAGGGTACTTATAAATGCTGAAGGTGATGGTGTTGTTGAGTATGTTGATGCTCAAAAGATCACTATAAAATATGATAGAACCGATACCGAAAGGTTAATTAGCTTTGATAGCGATGAGAAGACTTATTCTTTGGTTAAGTTCAGAAAAACGAACCAAGGTACAAGTATTAACCTAAAACCTATTGTTAGAAGAGGAGACAGGGTTAAGAAAGGTCAGGTGCTATGTGAAGGTTATGCTACAGAAAAAGGTGAATTGGCCTTGGGTAGAAACCTTACGGTAGCCTTTATGCCTTGGAAAGGATATAACTTTGAGGATGCCATCGTAATTTCTGAAAAAGTTGTACGTGAAGATATCTTTACATCGATCCACGTAGATGAATATTCTCTAGAAGTTAGGGATACCAAATTAGGTGCAGAAGAATTAACACATGATATTCCAAACGTTTCGGAAGAAGCGACCAAGGACTTGGACGAAAACGGAATGATTCGTATAGGTGCCGAGGTGAAGCCCGGTGATATCTTAATAGGTAAGATCACACCTAAAGGTGAATCGGATCCAACTCCTGAAGAAAAACTGTTACGTGCCATTTTTGGTGACAAGGCAGGGGATGTAAAAGATGCTTCGCTGAAAGCTTCTCCTTCTTTGAGAGGTGTTGTTATCGATAAGAAATTGTTCTCTAGATCGGTAAAAGATAAGAGAAAACGTTCTGAGGATAAAGAAGAGCTATCTAAATTGGAATTGGAATATGAAGTAAAATTCCAAGAACTTAAAGATATCTTGGTAGAGAAGTTGTTTACCTTGGTTAACGGAAAAACTTCTCAGGGTGTATTAAATGATTTAGGTGAAGAAGTTTTACCTAAAGGTAAAAAGTACACCATGAAGATGTTGAACTCTGTAGACGATTTTGCCCACTTGGTAGGAGGAAGTTGGACTACCGATGAGGAAACAAACAATTTGGTCGCGGATTTACTTCATAACTATAAGATTAAGTTGAACGACCTTCAAGGTAACTTAAGAAGGGATAAGTTTACAATTTCTGTTGGAGATGAACTACCAGCAGGTATAATGAAGTTGGCTAAAGTCTATATTGCTAAAAAGCGTAAGCTTAAAGTTGGTGATAAAATGGCAGGTCGTCACGGTAACAAGGGTATCGTTTCTAGAATTGTTCGTCAAGAGGATATGCCTTTCTTAGAAGACGGAACACCTGTAGATATCGTATTGAATCCATTAGGTGTACCTTCTCGTATGAACATTGGACAGATATATGAAACCGTGTTAGGTTGGGCCGGACTCAAATTGGGTAAAAAATATGCCACACCTATATTCGATGGTGCTTCTTTAGATGAAATAAATGCGTATACTGATGAGGCCGGTATTCCAAGATTCGGACATACCTACCTATACGATGGTGGTACAGGTCAACGTTTTGATCAACCTGCAACAGTAGGTGTTATTTATATGTTGAAGTTGGGTCACATGGTAGACGATAAGATGCATGCTCGTTCTATTGGACCATACTCTTTAATTACGCAGCAGCCATTGGGTGGTAAAGCACAGTTTGGTGGTCAGCGTTTCGGGGAGATGGAAGTTTGGGCTCTTGAAGCATATGGTGCCTCGGCTACACTTAGAGAAATATTGACCGTAAAATCGGATGATGTTATCGGTAGGGCCAAGACTTATGAGTCTATTGTTAAAGGAGAGACAATGCCAGAACCTGGATTGCCAGAATCTTTCAATGTATTAATGCACGAACTTAAAGGTTTAGGTTTGGATATTAGATTGGAAGAGTAGTATTGTAGTCTTAAAGACTATTTGTAATAAAATTAAAATCATTATCAGCACGCTATTATGGCAAGAATAAAAGATAATAACCCAATAAAAAGGTTTAATAAAATTTCAATCGGATTGGCATCTCCAGAAGCAATTTTGGCAGAATCCAGAGGTGAAGTTTTAAAACCTGAAACAATTAATTATAGAACGCACAAACCAGAACGTGATGGTTTGTTCTGTGAGCGTATTTTTGGTCCCGTAAAGGATTATGAGTGTGCTTGTGGTAAATACAAACGTATTCGTTATAGGGGTATCGTTTGTGATCGTTGTGGTGTTGAAGTTACAGAGAAAAAAGTACGAAGAGACAGGGTAGGTCATATTAACCTTGTTGTGCCTGTTGCACATATTTGGTACTTCCGTTCTTTACCTAATAAAATCGGATATCTTCTTGGGTTGCCATCTAAGAAGTTGGATATGATCATTTACTACGAGCGTTATGTAGTAATACAACCAGGTATCGCAAAAGGTCCTGAAGGTGAAGAAATAAATAAAATGGATTTCTTGACGGAGGAGGAATATTTGAACATTTTAGAATCCCTTCCACAAGAAAATCAATATTTAGAGGATACGGATCCCAATAAGTTTATCGCTAAAATGGGAGCTGAATGTTTAATTGATCTCTTAGGAAGAATCAATCTAAAAGAACTTTCTTTTGAGCTTAGACATAAAGCGAATACAGAAACCTCTAAACAAAGAAAAACAGAGGCTTTAAAAAGATTGCAGGTTGTTGAGGCCTTGAGGGAGTCACAAGAAAATCGTGAAAACCTTCCAGAGTGGATGATTATGAAGGTAATTCCGGTGATTCCACCAGAATTACGTCCATTGGTGCCATTAGATGGTGGTCGTTTCGCCACATCGGATTTGAATGATTTGTACAGAAGGGTTATTATCAGAAACAACCGTTTAAAAAGGTTGGTAGAAATAAAGGCTCCTGAAGTTATTTTGCGTAATGAAAAGCGTATGCTTCAAGAAGCTGTAGATTCTCTTTTTGATAACACAAGAAAAGCTTCTGCTGTTAAAACGGAATCTAACAGACCGTTAAAATCCCTTTCAGATTCATTAAAAGGTAAACAAGGTCGTTTCCGTCAAAACTTGCTAGGTAAACGTGTGGATTATTCAGCACGTTCGGTAATTGTTGTTGGACCGGAATTGAACTTATATGAATGTGGTCTTCCAAAAGATATGGCTGCCGAGTTGTACAAACCTTTCGTTATCAGAAAATTGATAGAAAGAGGTATTGTTAAAACGGTAAAATCGGCCAAGAAAATTATAGACAAGAAAGAACCGGTTGTTTGGGATATTCTTGAAAACGTATTGAAAGGTCATCCTGTTCTATTGAACCGTGCCCCTACATTGCACCGTTTAGGTATACAGGCTTTCCAACCAAAATTGATTGAGGGTAAAGCAATTAGATTGCACCCATTGGCCTGTACGGCATTTAATGCGGATTTTGATGGGGATCAAATGGCGGTTCACCTGCCATTGGGACCAGAAGCGATTCTAGAAGCGCAATTGCTAATGTTGGCTTCACAGAATATATTGAACCCTGCAAATGGTTCTCCGATTACGGTACCGTCACAGGATATGGTCTTGGGTCTTTATTATATGACCAAAGAACGTAAATCAACTCCTGAAGTTCCTGTAAAGGGAGAAGGGTTGACATTCTATTCGGCCGAAGAAGTCGAGATAGCCTTTAATGAAGGTATGGTTGATCTTAATGCCGGTATCAAGGTAAGGGCAAAAGACTTTAATGAAGAAGGGGAGTTGGTATACCAAATTATATCAACAACCGTTGGTCGTGTGTTGTTCAACAAGAATGTTCCAGAGCAGGCAGGTTATATTAACCAAGTACTTAATAAAAAAGCATTAAGGAATATTATTGGTGATATTTTAGCTGTTACCGATGTTCCTACAACGGCCAGTTTCTTGGATAAGATCAAGACAATGGGGTATGAGTTCGCCTTTAAAGGTGGTTTGTCCTTTAGTTTAGGTGATATTATCATTCCGAAAGAAAAAATCGATATGATCGCTGAGGCCAATAATGATGTTGACGGAATTATGGCCAACTATAATATGGGTCTTATTACCAATAACGAGCGTTACAATCAGGTGATCGATGTTTGGACTTCTACCAATGCGATGCTTACCGAGTTGGCTATGAAACGTATACGTGAAGATAAACAAGGGTTTAATTCTGTGTATATGATGTTGGATTCCGGAGCGAGGGGTTCTAAAGAGCAGATAAGACAGTTGACCGGTATGCGTGGTTTGATGGCTAAGCCTAAAAAATCGACCGCTGGTGGTGGTGAAATTATTGAAAACCCTATTCTTTCTAACTTTAAGGAAGGTTTATCGATTCTTGAATACTTTATCTCTACTCACGGTGCACGTAAAGGTCTGGCGGATACAGCTTTGAAAACGGCGGATGCTGGTTATCTAACACGTCGTCTAGTGGATGTATCACAAGATGTGATCATTAACATCGAAGATTGTGGAACCTTACGAGGTGTTGAGATCCAAGCGCTTAAGAAAAACGAGGAGATTGTAGAAACTCTAGGCGAAAGAATATTAGGTCGTGTATCATTACATGATGTTTATGATCCAGTAACAGAAGAATTGTTGTTGAAGTCGGGTCAAGAAATAATGGAGTCCGATATCAAGAAGATCGAAGCTTCTCCGATAGAGAAAGTAGAAGTTCGTTCAGCTCTGACTTGTGAAGCCCAAAAAGGAATTTGTGCAAAATGTTATGGTAGAAACCTATCTACGAATAAAATGGTACAACGAGGTGAAGCCGTTGGTGTAGTTGCTGCACAGTCGATTGGTGAGCCTGGTACTCAGTTAACATTGCGTACTTTCCACGTGGGAGGTATTGCCGGTAACATTTCAGAGGACAACAAATTGGAAGCTAAGTTTTCAGGTGTTGCAGAGATAGAGGATCTAAGAACGGTTAAAGGAGAAAATGCTGAAGGAAAACCTGTCAATATAGTAATATCAAGAACATCTGAAATAAAGATAGTTGATGGTAAAACGGGCATTACCCTTAGTACCAATAACATTCCTTATGGTTCGCAATTGTTCATAGAAGATGGGGCTAAAGTTGAAAAAGGTGATTTGATATGTTCTTGGGATCCATATAACGGTGTAATTGTTTCTGAGTTCCCTGGTAAGATTGCTTACGAGAATATAGAACAAGGGGTTACCTATCAAGTAGAGATCGATGAGCAAACTGGATTCCAAGAAAAAGTAATTTCTGAATCTAGAAACAAAAAGTTGATTCCAACTTTATTAATTCAAGATGCCAAAGGTGAAACATTAAGGTCGTATAACCTTCCTGTAGGTTCTCACATAATGGTAGATGATGGAGATAAGATCAAAGAAGGTAAGATTTTGGTTAAGATACCACGTAAATCTGCTAAAGCAGGTGATATTACGGGTGGTCTTCCAAGGGTGACAGAACTTTTTGAAGCGCGTAACCCTTCTAACCCTGCAGTTGTTTCCGAGATAGACGGTGTGGTTTCTTTTGGTAAGATAAAAAGAGGTAACCGTGAAATCATTATAGAATCAAAACTTGGTGAGGTCAAGAAATACTTAGTAAAACTTTCTAATCAGATCTTGGTTCAAGAAAACGATTATGTAAGAGCTGGTATGCCATTATCGGATGGTTCTATTACACCAGAAGATATCTTGGCGATTAAAGGTCCATCAGCTGTTCAGCAATATTTGGTTAACGAGGTACAAGAGGTGTATCGCTTGCAAGGGGTTAAAATCAATGATAAACACTTTGAGGTTGTTGTAAGACAAATGATGCGTAAAGTGAGAATTGTTGATCCAGGTGATACTATTTTCCTTGAAAACCAATTGATTCATAAAGATGATTTTATTAGAGAAAATGATGAAATCTTTGGTAAGAAAGTAGTTATGGAAGCAGGTGATTCGGAAAACTTGAAACCAGGACAGATTGTTACATCTAGAGAACTTCGTGACGAAAATTCTGTATTGAGAAGAAGTGATAAAGCCCTTGTAGAGGCACGCGATGCTGTTGCAGCCACCGCTACTCCGATATTACAAGGTATTACTAGAGCTTCGTTACAGACTAAATCGTTTATCTCTGCTGCATCTTTCCAAGAGACAACAAAAGTATTGAACGAAGCGGCTGTAAGTGGCAAAGTGGATACTTTGGAAGGCTTGAAAGAGAATGTTATCGTTGGACATAAGATTCCGGCAGGAACCGGAATGAGAGACTATGAAAATATTATAGTCGGTTCCAAGGAAGAGTACGATGAGATAATGGCCAGAAAAGAGGCCTTAAGATTCTAAATATCGAAAGCCCTCAATTTTAATTGAGGGCTTTTTTTGTTTAAACGCTATTTTATAATAAGATGAGTGACGATAAAAAACAAAATCAAAAACAAATAAATATAGAGTTAGATGAAAAAATGGCGGAAGGTGTTTATTCCAATCTAGCCATAATCAATCATTCTGTATCAGAATTTGTGGTAGATTTTATAAGTATGATGCCAGGGGCTCCCAAGGCAAAGGTTAAAAGTAGGATTATTTTAACCCCACAGCACGCCAAGAAATTTTTGAAGGCCCTTAACGATAATGTTCAAAGATTCGAGAAAGCGCATGGTACAATAAAAGATTATGAACAACCTCCTATTCCATTAAATTTTGGCCCAACAGGAGAAGCATAAAAAAAGCCCACTTTAAGTGGGCTTTTTTTATTCGAATTCTGATACAAAATGAAGTTTGACGTTCGGATATTTTTGTTGGGTCATTTGTAAAGAGAACTGTGAATCTGCAAGAAATACCAATTGACCTCTCTTGTCCTTGGCCAAAAATTTCTGTTTTACCCTAATAAATTCTTTATACTCTTCACTTTTGTTATTGTCCGTGCCTACCCAGCATGCTTTATAAACCGGAAAGTTTTCATAACTACATTTGGCTCCGTATTCATGTTCTAACCTATATTGGATTACCTCGAACTGTAAAGCTCCTACGGTCCCAATTACTTTTCTTCCGTTCATCTCAAGGGTGAATAACTGAGCGACCCCTTCGTCCATCAACTGGTCTATACCCTTATATAACTGCTTCGATTTCATAGGGTCGGCATTATTGATGTATCTAAAATGTTCGGGAGAGAAACTAGGTATACCTTTATAATGTAATATTTCACCTTCGGTCAAGGTGTCACCTATCTTAAAATTACCTGTATCGTGCAAACCAACGATATCCCCAGGGTAAGAAGTGTCAACGATTTCTTTTTTTTCTGCAAAAAATGCATTGGGACTCGAAAATTTAAGTTTCTTGTTCAATCTGACATGTAGATAAGGTTTGTTTCTTTCAAAAGTACCCGATACAATTTTTACGAAGGCCAAACGGTCTCTATGTTTTGGGTCCATATTCGCATGGATTTTGAATACAAAACCGGTCAAATCTTTTTCATCCGCCTTAACCAAACGCTCCTCCGCCATTTTTGGCTTGGGAGAAGGTGCAATTTCTATAAAACAATCAAGTAGTTCCCTAACGCCAAAGTTATTTAGGGCCGAACCAAAAAAGACAGGTTGTTGTTCTCCTTCTAAATATTGATCCTTGTCGAACGGAGGGTATACTCCCCATACCAATTCTAAATTATCGCGAAGATTTTCAGCGGCAGAAGAACCAATTATTTTTTCCAGTTCAGGATTTTCAATATCATTAAATGCTATGGTTTCCTCAATATTTTTTTTGCTGTCTCCGCTGAACAGGTTTATGTTTTTTTCGTAAATATTGTAAATCCCCTTAAAGTCGTATCCCATACCTATGGGGAAACTTAAGGGAGTTACGGAAAGACCCAACTTTTGTTCAAGTTCATCCAACAGGTCAAAGGCATCTCGACCCTCTCTATCCAATTTGTTAATGAATACGAGCATTGGAATTTTTCGCATACGGCAAACTTCGACCAACTTAACGGTCTGTTCCTCTACACCTTTGGCGACATCGATTACAACAATAACACTATCCACTGCCGTTAAGGTCCTGAAAGTGTCCTCTGCAAAATCTTTATGCCCAGGGGTGTCAAGTATATTTATTTTTTTGTCCTTGTAAATAAATGCCAAAACAGATGTGGCAACAGAAATTCCTCTTTGCCTCTCAATTTCCATAAAATCACTCGTTGCGGTTTTTTTGATTTTATTGTTTTTAACCGCACCAGCTTCTTGAATGGCACCACCAAAAAGCAATAATTTCTCCGTCAATGTGGTTTTTCCCGCATCTGGATGCGAAATAATACCAAAAGTTCTCCGTCTCTCAATCTCGTCTTTAAAACTCATTAAAAATCAATTTTGGCAAAAGTACTGGAAATTGGGTATTTTGACCAGAATTAATTAACGGAGTATTTATGTTTAAAACAAAGTACGATGTTGAAAATGAATTGCTAGGTTTTAATATAGGGGTAATTTGGGGTTAATATTTGAAATAGTGTACTTAATAGATATTTATTAACAAGTTATCCGAAATATATAAAAGCTAATAATTTTACTATTATCTTGCGCACCATTCTTTGAAGTAGTTCCCATTCTTACCCTTTATTATTTCCTACTTTTAATTTGCCATGGTGATTAGTAATTAAAACTAAACATATATGGGCGAAATTACTTTTTTTGAACATTATATTACTTCTGCGAAAAGACTCTCTTTTTTAACGGCAATTTTGTTAAGTATCTCATTCTCTGTTATTGGTGCAGAAGAAAGAACTGTAAATTATTTTACAGAGGATGCTGATGGTGATGGTGTATATGATTATGACGATATTGATACTGATGGGGATGGAATAACGGATGAAGATGAGGATGCCGATGTTGATGGGGACAATGATCATACTACAAATCCGACGGACACGGATGGTGATGGTGTTCCTGATTATTTGGATTTGGACTCAGATAACGATGGAATTCTAGATAATTTAGAATCTCAAAATTTTCATAATTACAAACCTAAATCGGGAATAGATTCAGATGGAAATGGTTTAGACGATGTATATGAAAGTTGTCCTGGAGGAGGTGAAGGTATTACATTAAATGACAGAGATGGAGATGGTAAGCCTAATCATTTAGATATAGATACGGATAATGATGGTATTCCCGACAATGTGGAGGCACAGACAACCGCTGGTTATGTGGCCCCGAACGACGACGACGAGGCGACCTATGCATCTAACCATGGGGTAAACAGTGCTTATATTGGCGGTTTGGATCCTGTGAATACGGATGGAACACCAAGACCAGATAAGCCTGATTATCAAGATTTTGATAGTGATGATGATTTGGTTCCCGACAATAACGAGGGGCATGACTTTGACTTTGATGGCAAGCCCGAGAACGAATATACCGGAGTGGACACGGACGGGGACGGTCTTGACGACGGTTATGAGGGCAGCGACGTTGACGACGGCTTTGACGTGAACGACGAGATCGACGATCCTGCGAACGACCTTCCCGATACGGACGGTACTGAGGACGTTAACTACCGAGACCTTGACGACGACGGTGACGGCATCGACACCCCCGACGAGGACGCCGATGGTAATGGTGACCCTACCAACGACGATACGGACGGAGATGGTAGACCCGATTATTTGGATGTTAATACTATTACTGATCCTGACACCGACGGCGATGGGGTACCCGACAGTGCGGACCTTGACGACGACAACGACGGCATATTGGATTCGGTGGAGGACCCCGACCTTGACGGTGACGAGGATCCCTTGACT
>NZ_JAGJEC010000007.1 GCF_018100785.1 Maribacter sp. MMG018
GGTATTTTGAAGGGTGGTGAATCGTTGAAAAACCGCCATTTCTCGTTGTCCGACATGTAACCGGACAAAGTGCAAAATTCACTCGATGAACGGTTCGGGCGTTAATTTCACTTTATCGATTTTTAAAGCAGTTAAACCGTAGTTTTTAAATTTTTAAGGAACTGTAAAAGTGTTTAACCTTCCATTTTCGCCGATAGTTCAAACCAACGTTCGGTTTTTGTATCGATAGCATCGGTAACCTCGCCAAGTTCTACGGACAAAGCTTCTATTTGTTCACCAGATAAAGAAGTATCGGTAAACCTATTTTGTATTTCCTGTTTTTTGGATTCCAGTTTTTGTATTTCCTTTTCCAATTGTTTGAACTCTTTTTGTTCTTGATAGGATAATTTAACGGATTCCGTTTTCTTCCATGTGTTTTTAGGTGCCTCGGTTTTTTCTTTCTGGTCTCTTTTTTCGATTACCTGACTATCTTCATAGGCCCTATAGTCAGAATAGTTTCCGGGAAAATCCTCGATAACCCCGTTGCCCTTGAAGACGAATAGGTGATCTACTATTTTGTCCATAAAATAACGATCGTGCGAAACAACGATTAGGCAACCTTGAAAATCTAACAAGAAGCTTTCAAGTACGTTTAGGGTTACAATGTCCAGATCGTTGGTAGGTTCGTCTAAAATGAGAAAATTAGGGTTTTGAATAAGAACCGTGCAGAGGTATAACCGCTTGCGTTCACCACCACTTAGTTTTTCTACAAAGTCATATTGTTTTTTTCTATCAAAAAGAAACCGCTCCAAAAGCTGTTGTGCAGAGATCTGTCTTCCTTTCATCAAAGGAATAAAGTCCCCGAACTCACGAATAACATCTATAACTTTTTGGCCTTCCTTTATTTTTATGCCTTTTTGCGTGTAGTAACCAAACTTGATGGTTTCACCTACCACCACTTTCCCGTTATCGGGTTGGTCTTTGCCAGATAGAATATTTAGAAAAGTCGATTTTCCTGTGCCATTTTTTCCTATAATGCCTACTCTTTCCCCTTTGGTAAAAGAATAATCGAATTTGTCCAAAATTGGCTTGTTGGGAAACGATTTTGATATTTTGTGAAGCTCAATGATCTTGTTGCCCATGCGCTCCATATTCATTTCTAACTGAACCTCGTGTTCTTTTCTACGTTGGCTGGCCTTTTCTTTAATGGTATTAAAATCATCTATTCTAGATTTCGACTTTGTAGTTCTTGCCTTCGGCTGGCGTCGCATCCAGTTCAATTCTTTTTTGAAAAGTATTTCAGATTTGTGCTGCTCTACCGCCTGTTGTTCTATTCTTGCTTCCTTTTTTTCTAGATAATAAGAGTAATTGCCTTTGTATGGGTATAGCTTGCCGTTGTCCAGTTCCAATATTTCGTTGCAGACGCGTTCAAGAAAATACCGGTCGTGGGTCACCATAAAAAGCGTTAGGTTTTCTTTTGCGAAATATTCTTCTAACCACTCTATCATTTCAAGGTCAAGGTGGTTTGTAGGCTCATCAAGTATTAAAAGGTCGGGCCGGTTGATAAGTGCATTTGCCAAGGCCAAACGTTTTTTCTGCCCACCTGAAAGCTTCCCTACTTTAGCGTTTAGGTCTTCTAGCTTTAGTTTATAAAGAATCTGTTTATACTGGGTTTCAAAATCCCATGCCTCAAACCGGTCCATGGCCTCGAACGCTTTTTGGTAAGCTTCGGCATCCTCTGGGTTTGCCAATGCTTTCTCATAATTTGCAATTACTTGTAATATTTCGTTGTCAGAAGCGAAAATGGTTTCCTCGATGGTTAAGGAGGGGTCCATTGTCGGTTCTTGGGCCAAGAAAGATACCCTAGTGCTTTTACGGTAGTTTACCTGACCTGTGTCAGGAGTATCGGCACCCGATAGAATATTTAAAATAGAGGTCTTTCCACTACCGTTTTTTGCGATTAATGCTATTTTTTGGTCTTTATTGATACCAAAGGAAAGATTTTCGAACAAGACCAATTCCCCGTAGGATTTGGATATATTTTCAACTGTGAGTAGGTTCATGTATTGTTAGGTGTGTTGTTGAGTGTTTTGTTTTTTTAGATACATGAATAAATAAAGATACCTGCAAAACAAAGCTGATAAAATAAAAATGAGTAGAATGGAGAATACCTGAACTTTCAAGATCCATAAAACTATGTTTGTAAACAAAAGCCCCAATAATAATGTCATATAATTTTGAAACCATTTGGGTAACTTTCTTCTTGCTATAAAAAAGGTCGCAATTATGTTAGGTGCAAAGGCCCATAGAGCATTAAAATTCATTTTTGTGGCCTCATGATCTGTAAAGAACCATAAAAATAAAATAAGAATTCCGGCAAGACCCGTAACAGAAAAAAGGACAACATCCATCCAACGGGTTCGTTTCTCATTCTTGACGTCTATATAGGTTATTATAAGAACCGATAATAGTAACAGTGCCAGCCAAAATACCGGTGTTAAAATAAAAAGGGTCTTGTCTTCTTTTTTGGGTATGTTCAATAGAACCTGTTCCTCTTTTATTAATGGCTTTCCGTCTAACGTGGTCTGTTTCATTTGCTCGTAAACATACAAGGGTAAAAACATATGTTCGTAAGGGGTAGCCTTTCGGTCTATTACGGCACCAAGGGCAAGGTCAATACCAAAGTTAGACCATGAGTTTACCTTTAGGTTTTGGTGAATTAACTCCCTAAATGTATAGTGGTCGTTAAAATGTGTGTAGTCGTATACAAGTTCATCTCCGAAATTTTTTTCAAATACTAATGGTATGCGGGTGGCACAGTTATCAAAAAGAAAATCATATTTATATTTGCGGTTCTCTGGCAACAAGTTATGTTCGAGGAAAGATACTATTGCTTTGCGCTGGTCTAAATTTAAGTTTAGCTTTTGTTCTTTTACCCAGCGTTGTTCCAATTGGTAACTTCGCATAAAATAGCGAAAAGGGATTCGAGATATTGTGTAGGCAAGTTTTCCTCTAGTGAAATTTAAATAAAAATTAGGGTCTTCAAAATCATAGGTGCCGTAACCATATACCACGTCTATGCCTAAAGAAGGGTCTTTAAAACGTATGGCGCTATGGCCAAATTTGGCCGCTAGTTCATCGCCGGTACCAACGGTGAGCAAGCTTAGCTCCGATAATGGGGACAATTGGGGGCCTTGTGAAAAACCTTGGATCCCAAAAGTTAAAAAACAATAAAATAGAAATACTTTCTTTAACATGTATTAATCTGTTCGATAACAGAACAAAGATGCAAATAATAACCAATTTATCTTATTTTTACTAAAATTGATTGAAGATATTATGCGAAAACATATCCCTAATTTTATAACCCTTTTAAATGTTTTTTGTGGCAGTGTAGCAACGGTTTTTGCAGTGTTGAACAAGTTGGAAATGGCTGTTTTGTTCGTTGTTTTGGGCATTTTTTTTGATTTTTTCGACGGACTCGCAGCTCGTGTCTTGAACGTTAAAAGTGAATTAGGACTTCAGCTAGATTCTTTGGCGGATATGATTACCAGTGGTCTTGTTCCGGGTATTGTTATGTTTCAGTTACTGGCGATGTCGCAGAGTGGGGGGTGGAGCTTAAATACCACTTCTTTTTTGGAAACAGGTAATTTTCAGTGGTCTGCAGTGTTGCCCTTTGCGGGTTTTATAATTACCATGGCCTCTGCTTACCGCTTGGCCAAATTTAATTTAGATGAGAACCAGGTTTCTTCTTTTATCGGTCTACCGACACCCGCCAATGCTTTGTTGATATTGTCGTTGCCTTTGATACTTTTTTACAATAGTAGTAATGGTGTCAGCGAAATTATTCTGAACCAGTGGTTTTTGTTGGTACTTACCCTTGTAAGTGCCTATTTGTTAAACTGCAATTTGTCTTTGTTTGCATTAAAATTTAAGAATTGGGGCTTTAAGGACAATGCCCTGCGATATATATTTTTGATCGTGAGCCTAATTATGTTGATAACGATGAAGTTTTTGGCTATTCCCCTAATAATTGTGTTTTACATTGTTAGTTCGTTCGTGCAGCAAAAGTTCTAAGGTGTTTTTATTTCTATTTTATTAATTTATAATATGTTAGACCTAGACCCTATACATGATGACAATACCGAATTTTGGTTGAGGGGTTCCGTTAAGGGCGTGCCGCCATTGCTTCAGCCCGCCGCACATGCATTGTTGCAATCTGATAAGGAGTTGAAGGTGTATACTAAAACTTTGCCAGCAAATCTTTTATGGGAAAAACCAGAGGGTAGGGCGTCTGTAGGGTTTCATATAAAACATATTATTGGAGTGTTAGATCGGATGATGACCTATGCAAAGGGGAAGGCGTTAACCGAGGAGCAGTTTAAGTATTTAAAACGTGAAGGCGAGAAAGATGATTCATTGTCGATAGATGACCTTTGCAAGCTTTTTAGTGGTCAGGTAGAAAAAATGCTGCAATATTTTGAAGGTATTTCCGAAGAAGAATTAAAAGAAACAAGAACAGTGGGCAGAAAAAAACTTCCATCAACTGTTTTGGGGCTTTTGTTTCATGCGGCTGAACACAGTCAGCGACATGTAGGGCAGTTATTGGTTACTGTTAGTTGGTTAAAATCATTACAAAAATAGGCAGACTGGATGACGGTTTGTAGAAAAATGAAATAAGGGTTTTGGATATAGCACCTAGAATAGAATTTGTAGAAGATAAAATATTAGTAGGTGTGTCATTGTCAATGAGTTTGGCAGAAAATAAGACCAAAGACCTCTGGGGGTCTTTTATGGTGCGCAACAAAGAGATCAAGAACAGGACCAATTCCGAATATATTTCTTTACAGGTTTATCCAAAGGATTATTACTATAACTTTAGTCCAGTCAATAAGTTTGTAAAGTGGGCTCTTGCAGAGGTTACGGATGTGAACGTTGTACCAGAAGGAATGGAGGTATTTATGCTCCCAAAAGGTAGGTATGCCGTTTTTGACTATAAGGGGATGCCTAACGATGCTACGATCTTTACTTATATTTTTCAAGAATGGTTGCCCCATTCGGGATACCAATTGGCAAACCGTCCTCATTTTGAAGTACTAGGGGACAAGTACAAGAATAATGATCCTAATTCAGAAGAACAGATCTGGATTCCTATACAATAAAAATGAAAGAATCTAGAAAAGTACCTTGGTACTACCTGTTTATGTTGATTTTGGCAGGGGAGAGTGTATTTATCCTGCCATTTGTGCTGCAACGGGTTTTTAGGCCGACGGTTTTAAAAGTGTTTAATTTGGACAATGTTCAATTAGGCCTGTGTTTTTCTGTATATGGTTTTGTTGCCCTTGTGTCCTATTTATTCGGTGGTCCGCTGGCAGATAGGTTTCCCCCAAGAAAGTTAATTGCAACGGCCTTATGGTTAACTGCTTTGGGCGGTTTGCTCTACGCTACTTTCCCTGATTATGCTACCCTTCAACTGCTCTATGGGTTCTGGGGTTTTACTACAATTTTTCTTTTTTGGTCACCAATGATAAAAGCTACCCGCGTATGGGGCGGTGATCGGTCGCAGGGAAAGGCTTTTGGTTTGTTGGATGGGGGAAGGGGACTTGTAGGTGCACTTTTTGGAACCATGGGGGTTTTGGTATTTTCTTTTATTATGACCAACGGGTTGGAGCAGGCTTCGCTTGAAGAAAGCAGGTCGGCCTTTAGGTATGTGATATTGACCTCCTCCGGTATTGTGACCGTGGTAGGGGCCTTGGTTTGGATGTTTATGAAACTGCCAGATCAGGTAGAGAAAAAAATAATAGTTGAGAGAATTACTGTGTCACAGGTAAAGGAGGTGCTTGCATTGCCATCGGTATTACTGCTTATGGTGATTATTCTTTGTGCCTATGTGGGGTATAAGATTACCGATGTTTTTTCCCTTTATGCTCAAGATGTTATGTTGTATGACGAGGTGGCTTCTGCCCAAGTGGGTACGTTTTTGCTCTTTGCAAGACCTTTTGTGGGGGTGTTGATCGGGGTTTTGGCCGACCGTTCGAGGCCTAGTCTATGGCTTTTTCTTGGTTTTATTATTGCCTTTTTCGGAGCTTTGGTCTTTGCCTCGGGTATAGTTGTAAACGTTTCATGGTTCCTGTTTCTACTCTCTATATTAGTGGTGGCAATAGGGGTGTATGCGGTACGTGCGCTTTATTTTTCGGTAATGCAGAGCGGAAAAATTCCGTTGTTGTATACCGGTACGGCTGTAGGGCTAATTTCGTTGATCGGTTATACACCTGATATTTTTGCCGGACCTGCAATGGGGTATTTACTGGATAGTTCGCCGGGCTTAAAAGGACATCGGCACGTATTCTCGATGTTGGCGGTATTTTATTTTATAGGAGGGGTGGCCGCTTTCCGATATTTTCAGTTGTATGGTAAAAAGTTGTGACCGGACGATAACCATGCATGTAGTGCAACCTCTTTGTTTAAAAATCAAGCTTCTTTTTACGTAGCTCAAAGTTCTGACCTAAATAGACCTTACGAACCATTTCATCTGCGGCAAGATCTTCTGGAACACCCGATTTTAGAATCCCGCCTTCGAACATAAGGTAAGAACGTTCTGTAATGGCCAAGGTTTCTTGTACGTTGTGGTCCGTTATGAGTATACCTATATTTTTGTTTTTTAATTGGGCTACGATTCGTTGAATGTCCTCTACCGCAACAGGGTCTACACCTGCAAAGGGTTCGTCCAATAATATAAATTTGGGGTCGGTGGCCAAGGCCCTCGCTATTTCGGTACGTCGTCTTTCTCCACCAGATAAGAGGTCTCCCCGGTTTTTTCGAATATGACCTAAGCTGAATTCTTCGATAAGGGATTCCATCTTCATATGCTGTTCTTTTTTACTCAACTTGGTAAGTTGAAGCACACTTAAGATGTTTTTTTCAATGCTAAGTTTTCTAAAAACGGATGCTTCCTGTGCCAGATATCCGATACCGTTTTGGGCCCTTTTGTACATGGGAAATTTGGTGATTTCCATGTCATCTAAATAGATGTTTCCGCCATTGGGTTTGATAAGGCCAACGATCATATAGAACGAGGTTGTTTTTCCTGCTCCGTTCGGTCCTAGAAGACCAACGATTTCCCCTTGGTTCACTTCTAAAGAAATACCTTTGACCACTCTACGGCCACGGTAAGACTTCATTATATTTTCGGCTCTTAGCTTCATCTTTTCAAATCTAACCTATATTCATTTCCAACAAAAGGATTTAGCACTTATTTAACCTTGGGTCGTTTCCAATGTTTCCCAGTATTCGTATGCACGTCTTAGGTGTGGAATTACGATGGTTCCTCCTATTAAAGTGGCAATACTTAGTGTTTCCATCACTTCTTCCTTGGTGAGGCCTTCTTTGTAGCAGCTCTCTAAGTGATATTTTACACAATCGTCGCAACGTAAAACGGTAGAGGCGACCAAACCTAATAGTTCTTTGGTCTTTACATCTAAAGCCCCTGCGGTGAACGCATTTGTATCCAAATTAAAAATACGTTTTATTACCTTGTTGTTGTCCGCCAATATTTTATCGTTCATTTTAGAACGATAGGCATTAAATTCCTCAACTGCGTTTGACATTTGCTTTTGCTTTTTTAGCTTCTTTTTTGGCTTCTCTTTTTATTACTCTTCCAGAAATATAAATACTTACCTGGTATAAAATTAGAACCGGTATGGCCACGATAATCTGGCTGGCTACATCTGGAGGTGTAATCACGGCAGAAAGAATCAATACCACCACGAGGGCAATTTTTCGGTATTTCTTCATTATTTCAGGGGTCACCAAGCCTACTTTTGTTAAAAAGAAGATGATGATGGGTAATTCAAAAAGAACACCACACGCAAGCACGGCCGACCTAACTGTACCTATGTAAGAGTCTAGGTCAAATTCGTTCAAGACCATTTCACTTACCTGGTAGGTGCCCAAAAAATTAATGGATAAAGGGGCAACTATATAGTATCCAAAAAGAACCCCCATGAAGAATAAAAGAGATGCTATAAAAATAAACCCTTTAGAGTGTTTACGTTCTTTTTCGTAAAGACCGGGGCTTATGAATTTCCAAAGTTCATACAATACGTATGGGAAACCAACAATTATACCTACCCAAATAGCGGTCCAGATATCGGCGGAAAATTGTCCCGACATTGTTCTACTCTGAATGGTAAAGGGTAATTTGTCCTTACAAAAATCAGATTCGATATTTATAAAATTCGCCGCCTTGCAAAAGAACTCATAGGTAGGAAAATCCATTTGCGAGGGGCCAAATATGATAACGTCAAAAATAAAACGACTGAAAACAAAAGCCACTATACCAATGAGGACAACGGCAATTGTAGATCGGATCAAATGCCATCTTAATTCTTCAAGATGGTCTAAAAACGACATCTCGTTTGGGGAGGTTGTGCTTTTTTCTGCCATTATATAATACCTTCGTTTATAAGGTTATGTAAGTGGATTACACCAGCATATTCACCATCTTTAAGGGCCAATAACTGGGAAATTCCTTTTTGTTGCATTAAATCCAAGGCCTTGATGGCCAGTGTGTCCATTTCGATGGTCTTTGGGTTTTTTGACATTATATCGGCAGCCGTTAGCCCTTTTATATTGTCATGGTTGTTCAGCATTCTTCGAATGTCGCCATCGGTTACGACACCCACAACTTTATTGTTGTCCAGTACAGCAGTGACCCCTAACATTTTTTCTGAGATTTCTACGATTACCTGTTTTACCTCTGTGTTTAACTGAACTTTCGGAATTTGGTTGTTCTTGGCTATGTCAGAAACCCTTAGGTACAGTCTTTTGCCAAGTGTGCCACCGGGATGAAATTTTGCAAAATCGGCACTGCTGAACCCTCTTAGTTCTAAGAGTACAATGGCAAGGGCGTCGCCCATGACAAGCTGGGCCGTAGTACTTGTTGTAGGGGCCAGACCATTTGGGCACGCTTCTTTTTCTACGAACGTATTCAGAATATGATCGGCCTGTTTGGCCAAGAAAGATTCGGTATTCCCCGTCATACCTATTAATATGTTCTTTCCTCTTTTTATAAGTGGAACCAACATTTTAATTTCTGGGGTATTGCCACTTTTAGAAATACATATAACTATGTCATTTTCTTGTATAGTTCCTAGGTCGCCATGTATGGCGTCGGCCGCATGCATAAAAATAGCCGGTGTACCCGTAGAGTTGAGCGTAGCTACTATTTTAGAGGCTATAATGGCGCTTTTTCCAATTCCGGAAATGACAACCCTTCCCTTTGATTCTAAAATACAATTAACGATTCTGGAAAAATCCTCGTTTAAAAGTGTAGTAAGGTGGCCTATGGCGTCCCGTTCTTTTTCAATCGTTCTTTTTGCCAAGTCCAGAATAGTGCTGTCCGATGTCAATGTATTATTCAATTTTATCAATGGTATTCCTAAAAGAATGTGTTATCTTTAAGATTGCAAAATTACGTAAACTTAATTTTATAGGATCTGTATCAGATAATAATTTGGTTGTACGTTATAGTTTTTTGAGATTTGATTTTGATATGGGTCAAAAGCGAATTATAATTGCGGTGACCTTGAAAATTTGATATACTTTATAAAATTGAGTGAGATTGATATACATGCCTCGTTAAAGAAATATTTTGGATTTTCACAATTCAAGGGGCTACAGGAGGACGTTATTAAGAATATTTTACAAGGGAATAATACTTTTGTGATCATGCCCACAGGAGGGGGTAAATCGCTTTGTTATCAGCTTCCTGCATTAATGCAGGATGGTACGGCAATCGTGGTTTCGCCTTTAATCGCCTTGATGAAGAATCAAGTAGATGCCATACGTGGGGTATCTTCCCAAAAGGGAATAGCCCATGTGTTGAATTCTTCACTTAACAAAACGGAGATAAAACAGGTAAAACAAGATATAGTAGATGGTGTTACCAAATTATTGTACGTCGCCCCCGAATCGCTTACCAAAGAAGAGAATGTAGAATTTCTGCGTTCGGTGAAAATTTCTTTTGTAGCGGTCGATGAAGCTCATTGTATTTCTGAATGGGGACATGATTTTAGGCCCGAATACAGAAACTTAAGGTCTATTGTGGCCAGATTGGGAGAAAACATTCCTATGATCGGTTTAACGGCCACGGCCACACCTAAGGTCCAAGAAGATATTATTAAGAACCTTGGTATCAACGATGCCAAACTCTTTAAAGCATCGTTCAATAGACCAAACCTATTCTATGAGGTAAGGACAAAGACAGAAAATGTAGATGCCGATATTATCCGTTTTGTAAAGCAGAATGCCGGTAAATCGGGAATCGTATACTGCTTAAGCAGAAAGAAGGTAGAGGAACTGGCCCAGGTCTTGCAGGTAAATGGGATCAGTGCGGTACCGTACCATGCCGGTTTTGATGCTAAAACACGTTCTAAGTACCAAGATATGTTCTTGATGGAAGACGTAGATGTCGTGGTGGCTACGATCGCTTTTGGTATGGGTATAGACAAACCGGACGTTAGATATGTAATTCATCACGATATACCCAAAAGCATAGAAAGTTATTACCAAGAAACAGGACGGGCCGGAAGAGATGGGGGAGAAGGCCATTGTTTGGCATTCTATTCATATAAAGATATAGAGAAGCTGGAAAAATTTATGTCCGGTAAGCCTGTAGCCGAACAAGAAATAGGCAATGCATTGTTACAAGAGGTGGTTGCATATGCCGAAACCTCTATGTCGCGTAGAAAATTTATGCTACACTATTTTGGGGAAGAGTTCGATGAGGTAAACGGTGAAGGTGCCGATATGGACGATAACACCAGAAACCCAAAAGAAAAGGTAGAGGCTAAAGACGATGTTGTAAAACTTCTTAAAGTTGTAAAAGGAACTAGTGAGAAATTCAAATCCAAAGAAATTGTAAATGCCTTAAGGGGCAAGAACAATGCGATAATCACTTCCCATAAAACAAACGAAAAAGACTTTTTTGGTATTGGTTCCGATAAGGATAAAGGTCACTGGATGGCGTTGATCAGGCAAACCCTTGTGGCCGGTCTGTTAAAAAAGGAAATAGAACAATATGGGGTGTTGCGCCTTACCGATAAAGGACAGGAGTTTTTAGAAAATCCAGTGTCTTTTATGATGACCAAAGACCATGTGTACAATGCAGAAAATGATAATGCCATTGTAGGAGCTTCAAAATCTGGTGGTGTGGCCGATGAAAAATTGTTGAAGCAATTAAAAGATTTAAGAAAAGCGCAGGCCAATAAGCTTAGCGTGCCTCCTTTTGTGGTATTTCAGGATCCATCGTTGGAAGATATGGCGCTTAAATACCCAGTATCTTTAGAAGAGCTTCTTAATGTTCACGGTGTTGGAGAGGGCAAGGCCAAAAAATACGGCACCCCTTTTGTAAATTTTATAAGTACATATGTAGAGGAAAATGAGATTATAAGACCCGATGACCTTGTGGTTAAAAGCACGGGAGCTAATTCAGCCTTAAAATTGTACATTATTCAAAATGTGGATAGAAAACTACCTTTAGATGATATTGCTTCGGCCAAAGGATTGGAAATTCCCGAGCTTATCAAAGAAATGGAGCAAATCGTATTTAGCGGAACTAAGCTGAACCTCGACTATTGGATAGATGAGGTTTTGGACGAGGATCAACAAGAAGAGATACATGATTATTTTCTGGAAGCCGAAACCGACAATTTGGAAGAGGCCATGAAAGAATTCGATGGTGATTATGAAGATGAGGAGCTAAGGTTGTACCGTCTTAAATTTATAAGTGAAGTGGCAAACTAAGGGCTTTTGTAGGCTTTGTTTTTTGTTGAACTTTTTATGATATAAAAACAAAAATCCCATTTCTATATGAAATGGGATTTTTAATTATGTGTAATTTGTTTTATCTGGCAGCGGTACCGTTGCCAATACCTTTTATTTTTCCTCTTTTGAGCTGTCGTTGAATTTTTTTAATAGCGGATTCTATCGATTTTTCGGGCTCAATAATATTGTATTCTCCCCAAAAATCAGGATCGGCAAAACCAATGGCCTCATCACTTAGAATAATGTTGGATTTTACACGGTCTTTGTATTTAGGAATGGTATTGTCGGTGTTTCTCTCCCAATCGGTAATGGCCATTTCGCAGCTCATACTATATACAGAATTAAAGAGTCTTTTGTCCCAATCTACCTTAAACTCTAAGAGAACATTACTGTATCCGTAATACCACTTTCCGTCTTTTTCTCTGTAATCTACCCTGTAGGCTACTTCGGTAGGCCAAACTTCCGCGTTTTTCGGTTTTTTTCTGACGAACATTTTAGAAGCTAAGTCCTTGTTGGTGATGTTAAGTGAGTAAATGGCACTGGTCAGAATTTTATTTTCAGCATCTATATATAGTTTGCCAGTGTATAACGGGTCTATGATTTCGGGTTTTTGTTCAAATTTTATAACATAAATAAGTTTATCGCCTACCCGTGTAGAGTTGACAAAGGAGAAATTATAGTGTTCAAAATAGTTGTCGGAAAAAATGTAGTTGGGGTATTTTACCATATCGACAAATAGGGCATTAAAAGGCCCCCCTTGTAATTTTAGGGCTACGGTATCCAGTTTGCTATAATCGGTGCTTTTTCTTGCCTTGAACAATTTTAGGGCATCGGTCCGGTCATTGGAATAAGGGGCTTTGTAAATATTTACAACAGCTTCAGACAAGCTTACATTTTTCCTCCTTTTTTTTATGGTTTCCCTGTAAAAAGCGGTCATTACCGTTGGGTGGTCTATATAATTCTCACCTCTCTTTTTAAGCGTTTCCCTTACTAGTCTGGCAGCATCCCTTGGTACAATTAGGCTTACTTCTGGAAGCTCTGTAATAAGTTCTTTCATACCTATCTTGTTTTTGTCTTCGGAAAAGTTGGACAGTGGGAGGGATAAGGTCTGATAGCCTAAAAATGAGATGATAACGTTGTTGCTAGCGTTTTCTTCGGGTACTTTTAATAAAAAGGCGCCCTCTGTGTTGGTAATGGTGCTAATGTTTGTGCCTTCTAAGGTGAGTGTAGCGAACACCAAAGGTTTTTTGGTCTCTTGGTCAAATACTTCCCCTAAATATTCTTTGTATTTATCTTCTTGGGCATAGAGTGTAATATTGTTGATGACAATGGCCAAAATCGATAAAAGAAGAATGCGAAACAGGGAATTATTGTCTAGTGTAAGTGCTTTCTGTTTCATATCTGCGATTTTTGTTGATTCAATAATCATTTTATTTCTAAGTTAGTGATTTTTAGGTTGATAAACTGTTAATTTTATTGGGTTTATATATATGTTTCTCGGTATTCTTTAGGACGCTTTTGATATTTTCAGATATTCGGATGGGTTATAGTTCGTGAATTTTTTAAATGCCCTATAGAAAGAGGCCCTACTGTTAAACCCTACCTCAAATGCCAATTGTGACATGGTCAATTGTTTGTTCTCATAATCTATAAGCATGTTTTTGGCTTCCATAATCCTGTATCTGTTCACAAAGTCAAAAAAAGATAGGTTAAAATGTTCGTTGATTATCTGTGAGGTTTGGTTTCTAGAAAGGTTTAAGAGCAGGCTAAGGTCATCTAAGCGTAACTCGTTATCCAGATATGGCTTTTGGTTCTGCATTATTTCTACCAGCTTTTCTTTCATTTCTAAGGATAGGGCCGGTGAAATACCGCTTTTTCTATATTTTACGAAAGGGAGTACCTCTCTAAGGTTTTTACCTTCAAAAACGTCGGGCTGTACAAAACCGAAAAAGGCCAGTAGACCTATAAAGCCTACGATGACTATATCTACAAAGTAATCATATTTTGGATCCATTATATTAAACCGGACCAGAAATATGTATAGCGAGAACATGAATACAAATCCGGAATAGGAGCCAACGAACCATTTAAGCCAAACGTTTTCGCGATACCCAAGCTTTCTGTTTTTTCTGAAACTTTGAAATGAAAATAGGGCGTAGAAAGACATTAGAAGTATTACCAGCCAAATTCCGTACGAAGGCCAGGGAACATGTTGGAATACCGTACCTGCTTCTACAAGCTGTAGTTTTTCATCCGTAGGTAAAAAATAAAAAGGTGAAAGCGCTCCAAATATTAGAAGAAAGGGGATAAGAAAAACTAAATCAGTAATCTTAAAGGTGACTTTTTTGGTAACACGTCTTATATACATGTATACCAAAGGACCATAAATGGCCCAAACGGGAAAGTGTACTAAATTAAAATGAACGAAAGGTTCGGTTTCCAATACACCTGACCATCTTAAGACATTGTTCAGTAATTCAAAAGAAAACAAAAATGTATATGCTGCTAAAAACCTGTTTGCGACTACATCCCCTTTCTTTTTTATGATAAACATTATAGAAAGTGCAATCCCAATTAGAATAAAAACCGTAAAAAGACCTATTATGAACCTCATGTTAAATATTCTTTATTACTAATTTAACAATAGGGGGGTAAAAAAGTGTCTCTTATTGTAGGGTTTCTGGTAATTTTCGATAAATAGGCGGATGCGGCAGTACTTGTTTTTTAGATGTAATTTTGTTTAACTGTCCGTTTTTGTCGAATTGCTCACCAATCTATTTATTTCTTTCAGTTCTTGAGGGGTAAGGTCTCTCCATTTTCCTACGGGTATGTCTAGATGTACGTTCATGATCCGGATCCTTTTTAATTTTTTTACCCTATAATCCAAATATTCGCACATTCTTCTTATTTGCCTGTTAAGGCCTTGTGTCAAAATAATCCTAAATTGATATTTGCTTACTTGTACCACTTCACATTTACGTGTAACCGTATCCAGAATAGGAACACCTGCTCTCATTTTTTTTAAGAAAGTAGGGGTTATAGGTTTGTCTACGGTTACCAAGTATTCTTTTTCATGATTGTTTCGTGCCCGTAATATTTTGTTGACGATATCGCCGTCGTTGGTCAAAAAGATAAGGCCTTCGCTGGGCTTGTCCAATCTACCTATCGGAAATATTCTCTTCGGGTAATTGATGAAGTCTATTATGTTGTCTTTTTCTACACCTGTATCTGTAGTACAGACAATGCCCACAGGTTTGTTAAAGGCAATATAAACCGGTTTTTCTTTAGGTTCCGAAATAGTCTCGCCGTCCACTTGCACCAAATCGCCCTCAACGATCTTGGTACCCATCTCCGGTACTTTTCCGTTAATGGTGACCCTGCCTTGTTCTATAAGTTTGTCGGCAGCTCTTCTAGAGCAGTAACCTGCTTCGCTTAAGTATTTATTTATTCTGGTTTCCTTCATTTGCTTCGGCATAGATTATAATGCTATATCTAGTCGTTTTTTCTTTCCAATTCAAGTCTGTAGATCTCTCTGCCCAACTCTGCTAAAAATGGCAGCCCTATTTCTTCGTATTCATAAACATCATCGTTAAAGATACCATTCTTGTTTACTAGAATTGTGGCGGTCAGTAAAAAATCTACATTGTTTTTGGTGTCCCTTATATATGCGCAGTCGGTTAGCGTGCCATAGGCAAAACCTACCTTGTTGTATATCTCAAGATGGTCGGGTATGGTGTTCTTATTATCGCCGAACATAAAAAACTTACAGTAACCGTCATAGTAATCTTCAGGGTCGTAACCCGCATTTCGGGGAAGGGTTTGCATGGCGTCCAATAAAAAAGAGGCTTGTTCCTTAGAAATGTCGAACCTCTCTTCTTTGGTGAACAGTTCAGGAAAAATTACCCGTTTAAGTACCTCGTGTTGTGAGGTTATGGGGTAATAGTTTTTTAATGAAAAATTGAAAGGGGCCTCTATAAGCTCATCGTCTTCATAATACGCTTTTCCTTTTTCTATTTTGTTTAGCTCTAGAGGTTTTGGAGCAGTGTTTATACTGGGCTCGGTCATACCAATAGTGCTATCGTTGAGGTATATAATTAGGGGCTTTGTTCTTAAATCTTCGCTATGGTGACCAAGTCTGTGAGATATGCGAACAGGGCCGATCCCTTTGTGCTCTAACGATCGGTTAATGGCATCTTGACCCAACAATTCGAATAAACGGTTGTTCGCAAGGTTGTCGCTTACTGCAAAAATTTGGGATATATCTTTGGTGAACGTAGATTCTATGGTGTCTCCTTCTACGAAATACTTTACTTTCCTGTTTAAGGTGTCGGTTTGGTTGAGTCTTTCCAATGCCAAAACCGCAATGGGGAACTTTACGGTACTTGCAGGGTAAAAATAATTTTTGTCGTTTACCTGAAAATCATAATCGGTGAGAAGTAAACTATCGTTTATTCTATCAATTTTGGTGTATCTTATCTGAACTTCATAGGTGTCCAAGCTATCCATTACCCTGGCTATTTTTTCATTCGGGGAAGACAAAGCCTCTTGCAGTAAGTTTGGGTTTTTCTGTTTTCCCTTGCAAGAAAGAATAAGTCCCAGTGCCATGGGTAACAGAAGAATATGTTTAAAACCTGGGTTTCTAGTTTTCTTCATAAATTTCTCCTCTATGAGGTTTTAAGGCATCTCTCACCGCAATCATATTGCTCTCTTCTACAACCATATAGGCAATACTGTGCAGTTCGTTTATCTTGGAGAACCCGGTGATGTCCAGGTTCAATTTTTCGATGGCGATAAATTCCTTTAAATGTATTTCGTGGTGCTCTGCTGTTTTTAAGGATTCTGGACCTCTAAAATCCCAAATAAGTTTTATTTTTCTATTCAAAATGAAAGCTTTTATGTGCCAAAATTAATCTTTGATATTAAGAGAACCATACATATTACCTGAGATTTATCAAATAGATATACATGTTTAGGGCTCTTCCCAGAAAGATAATTTAAAATTTGGACCCCTAAAATTGTGTTAACTAAAACCAACACCGTTTGTACAGGATGATGTAATTGCTATTTTTGCACGATGTTTATGTCTCAAATAATAAAATATAGGTCGGTTCTTTTCTTGGGAACTATCTTCTTGTGCTCTATATTTTTATCTTGTAGCTCGTATTTTAAAAAGAAAGAAGAGAAAGAGCCTTTGGCACGGGTCGGGGAGACTTATCTTTATAAAGAAGATGTTGCCCCGTTGATTACAGAGGGTATGTCTAAAGGGGACAGTGCCTCTTTTGTTGCCAATTACATAAACAATTGGGCGTCAAAGCAATTATTGTTGTCCAAATCAAAAATTAATCTACCCGAAGAAAAACTTCGAGAGTTTGATGCCCTTGTAGATGCGTACCGTACAGATCTGTATACAAGGGCCTATAAAGAGGCATTGGTCTCACAAGGTGCGGATTCTGTGGTGACGGAGAGTCAGTTGCAAAAATTCTATGAAGAGCAGAAAGAGAATTTTAAGCTAAAGGAACGTATTGTAAGGATTCGTTTTATAGAGTTGCCTACAAACTTTTTAAACAGGGAAGAGGTTACAAAAAGACTTAAAAGCTTTGAAAATGAAGATTTGGTTTATCTAGACTCTATTGGAGTACAATTCAAAAAGCTAAATTTCAACGATTCTATATGGGTGAGCAGCTCTAGAATTTTTGAAGAAATCCCTCCCATAACCTTTGATAATCAGGATAGATACTTAAAAAAATCACAATTTTTTGAATTAGAGGATTCAATCGGGGTATATTTGGGAAAAATAGAGGAAGTAAAGGAGGTGAACGATATTGCCCCTCTTTCTTATATCGCGCCTACCATAAAACAAGTTTTATTAAGTCGCAGAAAAATGGACTACCTGCGCAAATTAGAAACTGAAATCATAGATGAAGCAATTAAAAAGAAAGAA
Source organism: Maribacter sp. MMG018 (assembly GCF_018100785.1). GTDB lineage: Bacteria > Bacteroidota > Bacteroidia > Flavobacteriales > Flavobacteriaceae > Maribacter. The sequence continues at coordinate 17,747 of NZ_JAGJEC010000007.1, forward strand.
TTTGAAGTTTTTGCAAACGATAAATAGAGCCGGTTATGCATTATTATTGAGCATAAGTTGTGGGGCTCTTTACGCTCAAGATGTCAATACCCAAGTTGCCGACAACCAGGTAGAATCAATGGAGAGTGTTGCAGAAGCCAATGTTGCAACAAAAAAAGACTCTACCAATAACTTTAAAAAGTTGAAGTTGGATGGTATTGCCGCTGTGGTCGGGGACTATGTAATATTGGAATCGGATATAGAAAAGACCTTGATCGATCTAAAGAGCCAAGGCGCGTCTACCGAAGATATTACCCGTTGTAGCCTTTTAGGTAAATTAATGGAAGATAGGCTGTATGCCCACCAAGCGGTACAGGATAGTATTTTGGTGTCCGACGATGAGGTAAATGCCGTGGGAGATAGACAGCTTCAGTCGTTGGTACAACAAATTGGGTCTATAGAAAAAGTACTGAAATATTATAAAAAGGAAGACGAGCAGAGTTTTAGGGAAGAGTTGTTCAAAATCAACAAGCTTAGAATGCTTTCCGAGAAAATGCAGCAAGATATTATCGCCGATATAGAAATAACCCCTGAAGAGGTTCGTCAGTTTTTTAACAAAATACCAGAGGACGAGCGCCCAGTGTTCGGTGCCGAATTGGAAATTGCCCAAATTGTAAAGGCGCCTAAACCTACAGAAGCCGAAAAGCAAAAGGTTATAGATAAACTAAACCAGATAAAAGCGGATGTAGAGGATAATGATGCCAGTTTTAGTGTAAAGGCGATATTGTATTCCCAAGATCCCGGTTCAAAATCTAAAGGTGGATTTTATAGTATTACGAAGGATACCGGTTTTGATAAAACATTTAAAGATGTGGCCTTTAGTTTAAGGGAAGGTGAGGTCTCTGAGCCTTTTGAGACCATTTTTGGGTATCACATCATATATATTGAAAAAATAAGGGGGCAAGAGTTGGATTTAAGGCATATTTTAATGCAGCCAGAAATATCCCAAGAAGCATTGGACGAGGCAAAGAGGGAGTTGGATACCATTCGAAAGAAAATTATGGATGGTGAATTTACCTTTGCCGAAGCGGCGCTTAATTTTTCGGATGAAAAAGAAACCAAATTCGACGGGGGACTTTTAAGAAACCCCAAAGATTTTAGTTCTCGTTTTGAGTTAACCAAAATGGACCCTACACTTTACAATCAAGTAAGAAATTTGAAGGACAACGAAATTTCCTATCCCATATTGGAAGAAGATCCTAGAGGAGGGGCTTCAAAATATAAAATACTTAAAGTAACCAATCGCTATGATGAACATGTAGCTGATTTTGCTAAGGATTATACAAAAATACAAGAGTTGGCGCTTACGGAAAAGCAGTACAAGGCCATTAAAAAATGGATGGACGAACATATCGAGGATACCTATGTAAGTGTAAACGAAGCGAATAGAGACTGTGATTTTGCTAATAACTGGGTAAAAGAATAGGTATGTCTGATGTTGAAGCGGTCAAACTTCTAGTACAGAAGCACAACTCACTTAAAAGTGAAATAGCCAAGATTATAGTTGGCCAAGACAGTGTTGTTGATCAAATTCTACTTTCTATTTATACAGGTGGGCATTCTCTTTTGATAGGTGTTCCGGGTCTCGCAAAAACATTAATGGTAAATACCATAGCTCAAGCACTTGGTCTTGATTTTAAGCGGATACAGTTTACACCGGATTTAATGCCCAGTGATATTTTGGGTAGCGAGGTTTTGGACCAGAACAGAAATTTTAAATTTATAAAAGGGCCCATATTCTCGAATATTATTTTGGCCGATGAGATAAATAGAACTCCCCCAAAAACCCAAGCTGCGTTGTTGGAGGCCATGCAAGAAAGAGCCGTTACCATTGCCGGACAGCAGTATAAATTAGATTTGCCCTATTTTGTATTGGCAACCCAAAACCCCATTGAGCAAGAAGGAACATACCCATTACCAGAAGCGCAGTTGGATCGTTTTATGTTTGCGATCGAGTTAAAATATCCTACGGTCAAAGAAGAAATACAGATAGTAAAAAATACTACCTCCACTTCAAAAGTTGAGGTAAGACCACAGTTTAATGCAGAAGAAATTCTTAACGTACAGCAGTTGGTCAGAAGGGTGCCCGTACCCGATAATGTCGTGGAGTATGCGGTAAAATTGGTCAACAGTACACGACCAAACTTAGAAACGGCATCTGATTATGTGAAACAATATGTTGATTGGGGCGCTGGCCCAAGAGCTTCTCAAAACCTTATATTGGCGGCAAAGGCACATGCAGCGATCAATGGAAAATACTCTCCGGATATAGAAGATGTTCAGAAGGTTGCATATGGCATATTAAAACATCGTATCATCAAAAACTACAAGGCCGAGGCCGAAGGTATCTCAGAAGAGAATATTATAAGCAAATTGTTGTAATATCTTTTGTGGCCGAAAACTTGAGCTATTCCTAATAATAGGTCCATTTTTTTGTGCACCTTTTTTAAACTAAAGGGGGTAAATTCCAAGGATTGGTAAAAAAGCTATTAATCCTATGCCTTAAATTTTAATTGCCCCTCAGATTTTCTTAATTTTACGGAATTGCTTTAACCTTAAAATAAATAAATAATGGCATTCGATATTGATATGATTAAAGGGGTGTACGCCAATATGGCCGAGCGAGTGGATAAAGCTCGTGAACTAGTGGGGAAACCACTGACCCTTTCGGAGAAGATTTTGTATTCACATCTTTGGGACGGTAGCCCGACGAAAGTATTTACAAGAGGTAAGGATTATGTGGATTTTGCTCCGGATCGTATTGCTTGTCAAGATGCTACGGCACAGATGGCTTTGCTTCAATTTATGCAGGCCGGTAAACCTAAAGTAGCGGTACCTACAACTGTACACTGCGACCATTTGATTCAGGCAAAAAGTGGAGCTGCCGCCGATTTAAAAACGGCGAATAGCACTAGTGCGGAAGTATTTGACTTTTTAGAGTCCGTATCCAATAAATATGGAATAGGTTTTTGGAAACCGGGAGCTGGTATTATTCACCAAGTTGTTTTGGAGAATTATGCCTTTCCAGGTGGAATGATGATAGGTACCGATTCACACACCGTTAACGCCGGTGGATTGGGAATGGTAGCTATTGGTGTCGGTGGGGCCGATGCCGTAGATGTTATGGCAGGTATGGCTTGGGAACTTAAGTTTCCAAAATTGATAGGAGTTAGGTTGACCGGTAAAATTTCTGGTTGGACCGCTCCAAAAGACGTTATCTTAAAAGTAGCCGAAATATTGACCGTAAAAGGTGGTACGGGTGCTATTGTAGAATATTTTGGTCCCGGGGCCAAAGCTTTGTCATGTACAGGTAAAGGAACCATATGTAACATGGGGGCTGAGATAGGAGCTACCACTTCTACCTTTGGTTATGACGAATCTATGGAAAGGTACCTTAGAGCTACCGATAGGGCAGATGTAGCCGATGCGGCCAATGCTGTTAAGGAACATTTGACCGCAGATGCAGAGGTGTATGAAAATCCAGAGAAATATTTTGATCAAGTGATCGATATTGACCTTTCTAAACTTACACCGCTTTTAAACGGACCTTTTACTCCAGATCTATCTACTCCTGTAGGAAAGGATATGACAAAAAAGGCTACCGAGAACGAATGGCCTATGCAAGTTGAGTGGGGTCTGATCGGTTCTTGTACCAACTCTTCTTATGAAGATTTGTCAAGGGCTTCCTCGATTGCGCAGCAAGCTTTGGATAAAGGATTAAAAATAAAAGCTGAATTAGGAATTAACCCTGGTTCTGAACAAGTACGCTATACTGCGGAAAGAGATGGTATTTTGGGTATATTCGAGAAATTGGATGCTAAAATATTTACAAATGCATGTGGACCATGTATCGGGCAATGGGCTAGATATAGCGATCCAAAAAATGCACCTAAGAACAGTATTGTACATTCGTTTAACAGAAACTTTGCCAAACGTGCGGATGGTAACCCAAATACACACGCTTTTGTAGCGTCGCCAGAGATTACGGCGGCCATTGCAATTGCAGGCCGATTGGATTTTAACCCAATGGAAGACACGTTGATCAACGAAGACGGTCAAGAAGTGAAATTCGATGAACCAACAGGTTGGGAATTGCCACCAAAAGGTTTTGAAGTAGAGGATGCAGGTTATTTAGCACCTATAGAAGATGGTTCTGGGGTAGAAGTGGTAGTTAGTCCAGAATCTGAAAGATTACAATTGCTAGAGCCTTTTGTTCCTATTAAGAACGAAGAGTTGCAAGGTGTTAAATTATTGATCAAGGCTTATGGTAAATGTACTACCGACCATATTTCTATGGCCGGACCTTGGTTACGTTTTAGAGGGCATTTGGACAACATTGCCAACAATACCCTTATAGGTGCTGTCAATGCTTTTAACAAAAAGACAAATTTGGTAAAAAACCAATTGACAGGTGAGTATGAAGGTGTGCCAGATACGCAAAGAGCATATAAGGCCAAAGGAATAAAGTCTATTGTTGTGGGCGATCATAACTACGGAGAAGGTTCTTCTAGGGAACACGCCGCTATGCAACCTAGACATTTAGGTGTTGCCGCGGTCTTGGTTAAGTCTTTTGCACGTATCCATGAAACTAACTTAAAGAAACAAGGTATGTTGGGCTTAACGTTTGCCAATGAGAACGATTATGACCTAATTCAGGAGGATGATACCTTTAACTTCTTGGATATTACCGATTTTGCACCGGACAAGCCTTTGACTATCGAGGTTGTTCATGCAGATGGTAGTAAAGATACAATTATGGCGAACCATACTTATAACGAAGCTCAGATCGGCTGGTTTAGAGAGGGTTCTGCGTTAAATGTGATCAAAAAAGAAAATGCTGCTTAACATATAAAGCAAAATAAGTAAAGAAAACTCCCGATAATATTCGGGAGTTTTTTAGTTTTGGGAACTACGTTTTAAAAATGAAGAGACAAACTGTTTATACGCTTTTAATAATCGCTTTTGTTTTATCTTTTTTTGTAACCCCCCTCGGTGACTACAGTAAAATTTTATTGAATAGGTGGTTGGCAACGGCCCCCACTATTATAAGTAAGGAGAATAGGGGTAAGATAACAGATTACGATTGGAAGTTAAAAGATGAAAAATGGAATCAATTTAGTTTTGAAAAGTCTAAGGGAAAGGTCGTTTTTATCTCTTTCTGGACTTCATGGCATTTACCGTCACAAGCTCAATTAAAAGACATTCAATATTTATATGACAAGTATAAGGGGAGAGTCGATTTTTATATCATTACCAATGAAGAGCGGGCGCCGGTAGAATTGTTTATGGAGAAAGAGGGGTATACATTTCCGGTTACTTATCAAATTATTGGAGAGAGGAGTCCTTTGGGTATTTTAAAACCGCCAGGGTCTTATATATTGGATAAGAACGGTTATGTGGTAGTGCATCAAAATGCAGTCGCCGATTGGGATAACTCCAAGGTAGATCGTTTAATACAAAGTTTACTGGAAGAATAGTGCTTGCTGGTTACTTTTTAAAGTATTTAAAGGGAACCATTAGCATGCCAAAACATTCACCATCCTTTTTGCCTAAATGTTTATGGTGCATCTTGTGCGCTCTTCTGACACCTTTTGCATACCAATGGTTGGCATTTCTAAAAAGTTTAAATCTTTGATGGATGAAAATATCGTGAACTAAAAAATAAGCGATACCATAGGCAAGAATGCCAAGTCCCAAAGGCCATCCGAACCAGTAACCTATACTTCCCAGGTAGAATAGTATCATGCTTACAATGGCATAAAAGATAAAAAAGGCATCATTTCTTTCAAACCAAGAATCGTGGTCTTTTTGGTGATGGTCTTTATGTAGGCTCCATAAAAAACCGTGCATGATGTATTTATGCGTAAACCAGGCCATGAACTCCATAAAAAAGAAGGTTCCCAAAAAAAGTGATATCCAGATTATAGTGTTCATTTAGACCAAATTCATTTTATATTTTACATAAGATCTCGCCAAAAGGCCGAACTTTTCATAGTTAGCAACTCTTATACGGGTGCTTTTAATGTCTAAAGAAGGGGTGTTCTGTAGTTTTTTTAATAATCTAAAATAATACCTGTAAGCGGTAAAAACCCCGAATTTAGCTTCGATAGGCAGTTTAATGATACCGGAGTACCCTAATTTAAAATCTGCTTTAATTTCATCTACAATTGCTGTTTTAGATTTTTCATTGAGGGCGGAGAGATCTGTGTTGGGGAAATAAGATCTATTTAATTCTTCAAAATCGGTTTTTACATCCCTAAGAAAATTCACTTTTTGAAATGCCGACCCCAGGGCCATTGCCGACTCTTTAAGGTTGTTATATAGCTTATCAGAGCCTTTTACGAATACTTTTAGGCACATTAGGCCTACAACATCGGCAGAACCATAGATGTACTCTTTATATTCTTCGTTTGTATTGTATATAGTCTTGGTTAGGTCCATCCTCATACTCTTCATAAAAGAAGAGACCAAATGCTTTGGAATGTCATATTTGTGAAAAGTATGCTGAAATGAATTTAAGATGGGGTTTAGGCTTATTCTGTCGTTCAGTGCCGCATCAAGATCTTCTTCGAATTTATTAAAAAGCAGGTGTTTGTCGTATGTATGAAAAGTGTCTACAATTTCGTCCGCAAATCTGACGAAGCCATAAATGTTGTATATGTCGCCCCTTATGGAGCTATGAAGCATTTTAGTTGCCAAGGCAAAGGAAGTGCTGTAGTTTTCTGTAACTATTTTGCTGCATTGATAGGAAACCTTGTCAAACGTTTGTTTCATAGCTATAAGTTAGGTATTTTTTGTGATAAGTTCAGAAACTAATTTCCCTGAGATCAAAGATGGGGGTACTCCTGGACCCGGAACCGTTAGTTGGCCGGTAAAAAATAAGTGCTTTACTTTTTTACTTTTTAAATTTGGTCGTAAGAAGGCGGTTTGCGATAAGGTGTTTGCCATCCCGTAGGCATTTCCTTTATATGAATTGTACCGTTCTTTAAAATCGTTTACACAAAAGGTTTCCTTGAATAAAATATTGTTCTTGATTTTCTGCCCTGTTTTAAACTCGAACCTATTCATGATAATATTAAAATATTGTTCTCGTAGCTCGGGGGTATCTTTAAGGTCGGGGGCAATGGGGACCAGAAAAAAACCTGTCTCGCAGTTTTCGGGCGCCATACCTTTATCGCTTACAGATGGAAAGTTAGCATAGAAAAGCGGATCGGAAGGCCATTGTGGGGTGTCGTAAATTTCTTTGGAATGGGTGTCAAAATCCGTATCAAAAAAAAGATTGTGGTGTTCTATGTTCTGTAGTTTTTTGTCGAACCCGATATAGAACAGTAGTGATGAGGGCGCAAATGTTTTTTTGTTCCAGTAAGATGGTGGGTATTGTCTATGGTCTTCGTCCAAAAGACTTTCTGAATGGTGGTAGTCCGCACCACTTAAAACAATATCGCATTTGATTTCTTGCCCTTTGGAGATAATACCTACACTTTTCTTATTTTCTACAAGAATCTTGTCTACGGGGCTATTGGTGTGTATTGTAACCCCGAGTTCTGTAGCCAGCGACGCCATAGCTTTTATCACTTGGTACATACCTCCTTTTGGGTGCCAAGTTCCAAGACCAAAGTCCGCGAAATTCATAAAGCTATAAAACGAAGGGGTGTTGCTTGCCTTTGCCCCAAGAAAAAGCACCGGAAACTCTAAAGTGGCAATTAATTTCGGGTTCTTAAATTGTTTTCTGACAACGGTACTGATCGTCTTAAAAAACTGATCTACTTTTAATATGGTTTCTTTCGTCACCAATTCAAAAGGTGATAATCCCGGTCTGAGCACGATCTTATTAATGGCAATATCATAATTTTCTTGGGCCTGTGAAATAAATTTTCTGAGTTTGGTGGCACTTCCTTTTTCAATCCGTTCAAATTCTGTGCATATTTTATCCAAAGAATCTCCGATAGTAATAACATCGTCCGTAAAGAAAATTTTATAGGCCGGACTCAGCTTATCCAAAGTATAGTAGTCGGAAGTCTTTTTGCCAAAATCGTTAAAAAATTTGTCAAAAATGTCGGGCATCCAATACCAACTGGGTCCCATATCAAAAGTAAATCCGTCTCTGATCAATTGAGATGCCCTGCCACCGATAACGTCGTTTTTTTCGTAGATGGTTACCTCGTATCCGGCTTTTGCCAAATAGCAAGATGCGGAAAGTGAGGAGAAGCCAGAACCGATAATAACAACGTTTTTGTTCATATAAGCCTTTAAAGTTCGTTAACCACTTGTTCTATAGAGGTGAATGTTTTTATATAATGGGGCAATTGTGAGACCTCTACAAATTTGACCTGTCGGCCCAATATCCAAAAATTGGGATTCGAATGTTTTGAGGCTATATTTTCAAAGTTTTTGATATATGTGTTAACATGGTCTTTGTCAGGTTTTACCGTGAAGTATGAAAGGAAATAGATGTTCTCAAAGTATTTCATAACGTCTACCAAGTTTTCCAATGGAACGGTTTGTCCTAGGTAAACACATTTATAGCCTTTCGACAAAATTTCGTAATTAAGATATAGGAGGCCTATTTCGTGAATTTCATTTTCAGGTAAGAACGAAACAAATACCTTGTCGGTTTTAGTGGGGGTCGGATGTTGAACTTTTTCTGTGTTGATTAATATTTTTTGTTTTATTAAACCGGTAATAAAATGTTCGTGTGCCGGGCTAATGGTATCTGTCTGCCACAACAGTCCTATTTCATTTAACAAGGGAATAAATGTTTCCTTGAATACTTCTCTAAAACTATGGGTGCTCAGTAATTTGTTGTAGGTGTCAAAAAAAAGTGTTTGGTCAAAATTGACCATGGCCAATTTAAATGTGTTTAAAACATGTGAATTGTTATTCTTTTTAGATACTACTTCTTTGACTTTTAAGGGTATTTCCGCTTCTGGTATTTTTGCTATTTTAGATATTTTGTAACCGTTATGGTATAATAACGTTACGTTCAAAAGCTTTTGTAAACTGGCAATACTATAGTTTCTGATGTTGGTATCGGTACGCTCTGGTGAAAGTAGATTGTATCTTTTTTCCCAGATTCTAATGGTGTGTGCTTTAATGCCCGAAAGGTTTTCCAAGTCCCTGATGCTAAATACTTTTTTCGGCATTGTTTATTTTTTTAAGTAAAAAGTTAAACAAATTTACGATTTAAGATGGAACAAAGGCTTTAAAAGAAGTTAAATTGTTCAAAAAGAAAAAGGCCGGGTAAATTACCCGGCCTTTAAGTGCCCACGACTAGATTCGAACTAGCACGTTCTTGCGAACACTACCCCCTCAAGGTAGCGTGTCTACCAATTTCACCACGTGGGCAAATTTTATTTTAGCGTCGGTAAAGATATAAAGGTATCTTTTAATTCAAAGAAAAAATTATCTATAACTGTCTAAAAGAACCTTATGCTATCTTGTATTCGAAACACTCTTTTAATCTTGGAGTTGGTAAAAACCGATTTCAAAATATATCAATTTTGAAAAATTGAGGGTTTCTACCGATAATCCATTTTTAATACAAAAAATAAAGCCTTGTCTATCTGTGGATAAGCAAGGCTTTGGAGTTTTGAAAGTGACCGGGCTGGGGCTCGAACCCAGGACCCTCTCCTTAAAAGGGAGATGCTCTACCAACTGAGCTACCAGGTCATAATTTCAGTGCAAATCTTTTCCCGTTTGCGGGTGCAAATATAAAACCATTTATTTATTTCGCAAGCCTATTTGGTGAGAAATTTATTTTTTTTTGAAATCAATTCAATTTAGCTGAATTTTACAGAAAATGTCAGAGGTGAAAATTGTATTGTTGGGATATATGGGCAGTGGTAAGACCACTATTGGAAAAATTTTAGCTAAAGAATTGAAATGTAATTTTTTAGACTTGGACGAGTACATTGAAACTGCCGAAAAAAAAGATATTAAAAACATCTTTAAAGAGAAAGGAGAGGTGTATTTTCGGAAAAAAGAAAATTTTTACCTGAATGAGATTTTGGCAAAAAAAAATAATTTTGTTTTGTCTCTTGGAGGGGGAACACCTTGTTTTGGAAATAATATGCAGCAGATTAATGCGGCGACCCAAAACTCTTTTTACATTAGAACAGATATAACAGATCTTGTAGGGAGACTTCTAAACCAAAAGGCAGAAAGACCCTTAATAGCCAATTTGAGCAATAGCGAACTTCCCGAATTTATAGCCAAACACCTTTTTGAAAGGAGTTATTTCTATAATCGGGCACATCATACATTGCACAATAAAAATAAGACTCCAGAAATGGCCGCAAAAGAAATAAAACAACGTTTAGTCTAAGAAAACGCGATTTTTTTTGGGCTCGAACAGCACGTTTACATGCTCTTGTAGCGATGTGGAAAGCGAAATTCCCTTAAAATCGGCCTTAACAGGGTATTTTTTATGGTTACGGTTTACCAGTACGGCTGTTTTTAGCTGTTTTAAAGGGGTTTTTAAAAAGTGATGTACACCATAGATCAACGTGGTACCCGAATTTAGTACATCGTCTACCAATACTACCGATTTGTTTTTATAGTCTTCTTCGGGCAAAGAGGTAGATACGCCACTTTTTAAAGGATCGGACTTATCCATCGTTACCTTGCACAAGGTAATTTCGGCCGGAGTAATTTTTTTAAGTACGGTTATTAATTTTTTTGCAAAATTTAGTCCGCCCCCCACAATACCTGCAACTATGATCTCCTTTTCCGTTACGTTCGCTTCGTAGATCTGATAGGCGATACGTTCTATTTTATGCTGAATTTGTTGGTGGGTAAGAATGTTTTGTTCCATAATTAAAATTACTCTTTGCTAGTTTACAAGTTAGCTATGTTTTTATGATTTTTTGTGTATTGCCAGATACATTTGTGTTAAAATTGTCCGCAAGACCTTAATCCGTTTCATCTAAAGGGGTATCCAGATAATCATCTATTTCTCTTCGGTCTTTTTTTGTTGGACGCCCTGTTCCTTTCTTTCTATAATATTCTTTTGAAAATTTTAAAAGTTCGCTATGTTCAAAAGCTTCTTTTGGGGTGGTATCTTTTCTGTAGATGTCCACCAATTTTGCCCCGACCCTGCTAGGGGGTATGTCCAGAACGGTAAACTGATAGTCGATTTGATTTTTTCTCACGACAATTTTATCCATCGGAAAAACCTCTCGACCAGGTTTGGCCACTTGATCATTGATCTTTACATGTCCTTTTTTGCACGCAGTGGTAGCGAGGTTGCGGGTTTTAAAGTATCGGGTACTCCATAAGTATTTGTCAATGCGCATGGCAAACTAAAATCTTTGTTAACTTAACTCAACAAAAATAAGGGAAAATTGTATCTTGCACGCTTAAAATATTGTTGATGAAATTGAAAAATATCTTTGGTGTAGCTCTGGCAATTAGTTGCATATGGTCATGTAAAAATGATGATGATGACCAAGTAGAGGTAGTTCCGCCTAGATCTATTATTGAAGTGTCTACAGAAGATGATGAAGAGATTGTGTCATTTTTAAAAACACATTTCTTTAATTATGAGGACTTTCAAAATCCCCCTGCCGATTTTGATTACAAAATTGTTTTCGACACTATTGCGGGAGATAATAGTGATAAGGTCTCTATTTATGAGAGTAATGAACTGGAAGGTATAGAGTTTGGTTCAGAGGTAATATCCGTTAAATCTTCTGATTTTGGTATATCGGACGAAGAAGAAGCCGACCATACCTTATATTATTTAATTGCTAGACAAGGAGCTAAGGAAGGGAAACCGACCATTGGTGATAATGTCTACTTAAGATATGAAGGGTTGCTTTTAGACGGTACGTTGTTCGATGCTTCAGCCAATCAGCCCGTACAATTCAATCTTTCTACCGTGGTTAGAGGGTTTGGTAATGGTATGGAATATTTTCAGACGGGAATGGGGCCTATAGAAAATGGAGATGGAACCGTAAGCTACGAAGGATATGGGGTAGGTGCGATATTTATACCTTCTGGCTTGGGCTATTTTAATAATTCTTCGGGGTCTGTAATATCTTCGTACTCTCCTTTAATTTTTAAGGTCGATGCTTTTGCTTATGAAGAAGATACCGACTATGATGGTGATGGTATCCCTTCTTATTTAGAGGACGTTGACGGTGATGGTAACTTAAACAATGACAATACGGATGTAGATACTGAATTTACGTCCTATTTGGCCAACTATAACGATTCTGACGATGATGGGGACGGTATACCTACCATAGAGGAAATAGAATTGGATGATGATGGCAATTTTGTAGGTTTCCTTGATACGGACGGTGACGGTGTTCCAGACCATTTGGATAATGATCTATAATGTTTGCGTCACATCGCAAAATAAAAAAAGCTCTCATGAAAATGAGAGCTTTTTTTGTCGTTTATGACGAACTATATTTTTAAGGATAAACTTAAAATTAATTGATCGGGTCTGGTGTCTATTCTACTTGGGCCGACTGTGGTAATGTTCGTATTTATAAAGGTGGCTTCGTTATCGCTAAAACCTCTTTCGTAACGTAGGTCTATTCCTAATTTACCAAGGTTTACTCCGGCACCTATGTTCATACCAACGGTAAAATCGTTTTCTACATCGTCTATCGTAATACCATCATACTCGGTATCCAATATATACTGAAAAGAAGGACCGGCAAAAACATGCAACGGACCAACAACTTTAACACCCAATAAAATAGGGGCATCTAATTTGCTCATGTCAAAATCATCTCCGTTGTAATCAGATTTGGTTTTTGTATAGACCAATTCTGGACGCACATAAATTTTGGCTACCCCAACTTTACCAAAAATACCAAAATGGTATCCTACATTTCTATCGGGATCACGTGCAACATCACCGGCAGATTCGAAATAATCACCATTGGCGTTATAGTTTAAACCTGCTTTAATACCGAATCCGGATTCACTTTGGGCCATAGTCGATAGCCCTGTCAATAACATAACAGTAAGAAAAATTACTTTTTTCATATAGTTTTATTTTAATTGAAATAACTGATATCAAGAACAATACCAATTATTACAATGCTCGTTATACCATCAGAACGGTAGGCATTGTGGTTTATTGTTCCATAAAATTTACATCTTAGTTAATTTTTGGTTTATGCTTATGGTTATATTGCCCACAACGAGAGATAAAAACATCTTTAACTTTTATTAAGTTTTAGAGACCTGTAGTTCATTATCTTTGCAACTTTATTCTATAGACTATTGAAATTTACTTTACACAAAACCGATACGCTTAGCAAAGCAAGAGCAGGTACCATGGTCACGGATCATGGAAAGATAGAGACGCCTATATTTATGCCCGTAGGTACAGTAGCATCCGTAAAAGGAGTGCATCAAAAGGAATTACGGGAAGAAATAGACCCTGATATTATATTAGGAAATACCTATCATCTGTTCTTAAGACCAAAAACGGAAATACTTCATAAAGCAGGTGGACTGCACAAGTTTATGGGGTGGGACCGTAATATCTTGACCGATAGTGGTGGATATCAGGTATATTCTTTATCGGCGAATAGAAAAATAAAAGAGGAAGGGGTTAAGTTTAAATCACATATAGACGGTTCCATGCATATGTTTACGCCTGAGAACGTCATGGAAATCCAAAGGGTGATCGGGGCCGATATTATTATGGCTTTTGATGAATGTACTCCATACCCATGTGATTATAACTACGCTAAAAGGTCTATGCATATGACCCACCGTTGGTTGGATAGGTGTATAGATCACTTGAAAAAAACACCTTTCGCATATGATTATTCCCAAAGTTTTTTTCCAATAGTGCAGGGGTCTACCTATAAAGATTTGAGAAAACAATCTGCGGAGTATATTGCTAATGCCGGAGCTGAAGGCAATGCTATTGGCGGGCTTTCTGTAGGGGAGCCGGCAGAAGAAATGTATGCCATGACAGAGGTGGTGTGCGATATTTTGCCCGAGGACAAACCAAGATATTTAATGGGAGTGGGTACGCCCATAAATATATTGGAGAACATTGCCCTGGGAGTAGACATGTTTGATTGTGTAATGCCTACAAGAAATGCTAGAAACGGAATGCTTTTTACGGCACACGGAACCATAAACATCAAGAATAAAAAATGGGAAGATGATTTTTCTCCCATAGATGAAATGGGCACTACATTTGTAGATAGGGAATATTCCAAGGCTTATTTAAGGCACTTATTTGCCGCCAACGAGTATTTGGGCAAACAAATTGCAACGATACACAACCTAGGTTTTTATCTTTGGTTGGTTCGTGAAGCCAGAAAACATATATTGGAGGGGGATTTTTATACCTGGAAAAACAGTATGGTAAAACAAATGGATAAAAGACTATAGTGCTTACAATTATAGATAAATATATATTAAAGCGTTATCTGACCACATTTGCGGTGATGCTGCTCTTGTTCATACCCATAGGTATCATGGCAAACCTCGCCGAACAGATTGGCAAGATGATAGATAATGAGGCACCTTTAAATGAAATATTGGTGTATTATCTAAACTTTACGATATATATAGGCAGTCTTTTATTTCCCATTTTTCTTTTTTTATCGGTCATATTTTTTACCTCAAAATTGGCCAATAATACAGAGATCGTTGCGATTTTAAGTTCAGGGGTCTCTTACGGAAGGTTTTTAAGACCCTATTTGATAGGGGCCACCATTATTGCCATAATTATGTTTTTTATGACCATGTTTATTGTGCCACAGGCAAGTATTGGTTTTAACGAATTTAAATACAAGTACTTAAAACGAGGTAAACAAGATAGGGTCACAAATAATATATTTAACCAATTGAACGAAACTGATTTTATCTACGTAAGTAGTTTTGATCCGGCAAGGCAATTAGGGCATAATTTCACCTTTGAAAGGTTCAATGAAAATAATAAGTTGGATTTTAAGATCTCTGCACAGAACATAAGATGGGTTGAGAAAGATAGCAATTACAGGTTAACCTCGTATGTAAAACGTAAAATGGTGGGCGACTCGGCCCACATAGAAAGAAAAAGAAGATTGGATACCGTCTTTTCTTTTAAGATAGATGATCTTACTCCGGTATCTTATGTTGCGGAAACCAAAAATTTGTTCGAATTAGATAAGTTTATTGAAGATCAAAAACGTAAGGGGGCTTCAAATATTAACACCTACATTTTAGTAAAATATAAAAGGTGGGCCTTGCCCTTAACGGCCTTTATCTTAACGATTATTGCCGTAGCCGTTTCTTCCGTAAAAAGAAGGGGGGGCATGGGAGTGAATCTGGCTTTTGGTATATTGGTAGCCTTTGTTTTTATCTTTTTTGACAAAGTTTTTGGTACGTTGGCAGAGCAATCGGGTTTTTCTCCTTTGTTAGCCGTTATTATTCCAAATGTGCTTTTTGGCATCTTGGCTTTTTATCTTTTACAAAATGCAAAAAGATAGGACACTCAACCTAATTCATTTACATTTTATAGTTTTTATTTGGGGGTTTACGGCCATTTTGGGCAAGTTAATATCTATAGATTCCTTACCCTTGGTTTGGTATCGGATGACCATCGCTGCATTGGCTATTTTTGTTTATATGCTTTTTTCCGGTTTCAGTTTTAAAGTAGATAAAAAAACCTTTTTATGGTTGGTGTTGGCCGGTATTGTGGTTGCAGGGCATTGGGTTACTTTTTTCTATGCCATTAAAATAGCTACCGTTTCGGTTGCATTGGCCATGATGTCCACAGGAGCTTTTTTTACCGCTTTGTTAGAACCGTTGTTGTTTAAGCGTAAGGTAATCGCTTATGAAATTCTATTTGGAATAGCGGTGATAATGGGTTTAATGCTCATTTTTAGGGTAGAGTCTACCTATACAGAAGGAATGGTGGTTGCTCTGCTGTCGGCATTTTTGGCTGCCGTTTTTTCTCTCATCAATGGAAAATTGGTAAAAACCCATCGCCCCTCGGTAATATCATTTTACGAATTGGGTATAGGTGTTCTGTTCCTTTCGATAGTTATGGGATATAGAACCAATTTTAATATGAACTTTGAGGCAATTGACATAACGGATTGGTTGTATCTATTGATTTTGGGGCTTGTTTGTACGTCCTATGCCTTTATAGCTTCTATAAAGGTTATGCGCGTTTTAACTCCCTATACGGTAATGCTTACGACAAATCTAGAACCAATTTATGGTATTGTACTGGCATGGTTTATTTTTGGCGCCGACGAAAAAATGAACCCGCTGTTTTATGTTGGTGCCCTGATTATATTAATAACGGTGGTGTTGAACGGGATACTGAAATATAAGACCCGGATAAAATAGGTAGAGCAGTCTAGAATACTTATTAAAGTTTTATCTTTGCCTGCACAACTAACTAAATCTTATTGAAAACTATGGAGTATTTGGATTTTGAGCTTCCAATTAAAGAGCTGGAGGAGCAATTGGACAAGTGTATGATTATTGGGGAGGAAAGTGATGTTGATGTTACGGAAACCTGTAAACAAATAGAGAAGAAACTAAACGATACTAGAAAGGAAATATATAAGAACCTGACCGCATGGCAACGTGTTCAACTTTCTAGACACCCTAATAGACCCTACACCCTAGATTATATAAATGCCATTTGTGGTGATACTTTTTTAGAGTTGCATGGCGACCGTACCGTTAAGGACGATAAGGCTATGATCGGTGGTCTTGGTAAAATAGGTGATCAAAGCTTTATGTTCATAGGCCAGCAAAAAGGGTATAATACCAAGACACGTCAGTATCGTAATTTTGGTATGGCAAACCCCGAAGGGTATAGAAAGGCATTGCGCCTAATGAAATCTGCCGAAAAATTTGGAATACCTGTCGTTACGTTAATCGACACTCCGGGAGCCTATCCGGGCATTGAGGCCGAAGAACGTGGTCAAGGTGAGGCGATCGCCAGAAATATATTTGAAATGACCAAGTTAAAAGTCCCTATCATTGTTGCCATTATCGGGGAAGGAGCTTCAGGAGGCGCCTTAGGTATAGGTGTAGGTGATAAAGTACTAATGTTAGAAAATACATGGTATTCGGTCATATCCCCAGAATCATGTTCCTCTATCTTATGGAGAAGCTGGGAGTATAAGGAAAAAGCTGCAGAGGCTTTAAAACTTACTGCGACCGACATGAAAAAATTGAAATTGATCGATGAAATTGTTAGAGAACCTGCTGGCGGAGCACATGCCAATAGAGAAAAGACTTTTGAGATTATAAAAAATAAAATTGTTTCAAATTTTGGGGAACTACAAAAGTTATCACCAAAAGAATTGGTGAAACAACGAATGGAAAAATATGCAAATATGGGTGTATTCAATGGTTGAGATACCATTTTAGGAACCTGACGACAAACCGAAGATGAAAATCTTCGGTTTTTTTATCTTATCAACATAAAATTGTAATTTACTAACAGTCAATTGTTAGTTAACTGTGAACATCGAAAACGTGATTTTTCAAGTTAACTAAAGGTTAATTGTATATTTTCGCAATATGGAGAACACAAAACCTATCGTTGGTCGAAAGATTGACAAATCTACGATTATAAACCTTGAAAGAGGTAAAATTCCGCCTCAAGCCGTTGATTTAGAGGAGGTTGTGTTAGGTGCGATGATGATTGATAAAAAAGGAGTCGATGAAGTTATCGATATTCTGCACCCCGATGTTTTCTATAAAGATGCCCATAGGTTCATTTATGAGGCCATATTTGTTTTATTTGAGGAATCGCAACCTGTAGATTTATTAACCGTTTCCTCGCAATTAAAGAAAGCTGGAAAACTTGAGGCGGCCGGAGGCGACTTTTATTTGATAAAATTAACACAGAAAGTAGCATCTTCTGCCCATATCGAGTTCCATGCAAGAATTATTCTCCAAAAGTACATTCAGCGAAGTCTTATAAAAATATCGAACGAGATAATAGAGGAGGCTTATGATGAAGCTACCGATGTTTTTGATCTGTTGGACGCCGCAGAAGCTAAATTATACGATGTTACCCAAGGTAACTTAAAACGTTCTGCAGAAACTGCACAGAATTTGGTGATTCAGGCAAAGAAAAGAATCGAGGAGATCGCCAATAAAGAAGGGTTAAGTGGTATTCCATCCGGTTTTGATAAATTAGATAAGTTGACATCTGGTTGGCAACCTAGTGATTTGATTATTGTAGCTGCCCGTCCAGGTATGGGTAAAACGGCACTTACCTTATCGATGGCCAGGAACATGGCCGTTAATTCGAATACTCCGGTTGCATTCTTTTCTCTAGAAATGTCATCGGTACAGTTGATTACAAGGTTAATTTCTTCCGAAACAGGGCTCTCTTCGGAGAAATTGAGAACGGGAAAATTAGAAAAACACGAATGGGAGCAATTGAACGTAAAGGTGAAGACCCTAGAAAAAGCTCCTTTGTTTATAGATGATACCCCTTCTCTCTCAATTTTCGATTTAAGGGCAAAGGCGCGTAGGCTTGCATCGCAACATGGCATTAAAATGATCATGATAGATTATTTGCAGTTGATGACAGCGGGAGGAAGTCAAAAAGGAGGAAATAGGGAGCAGGAAATTTCTACCATATCTCGAAACCTGAAAGCTTTGGCAAAAGAACTGAACGTTCCTGTAATAGCGTTGTCACAGCTGTCACGTGCCGTAGAAACGCGTGGTGGAAGTAAGAGACCTATTCTTTCCGATTTGAGGGAATCTGGGGCGATTGAGCAAGATGCGGATATCGTATCATTTATATATAGACCGGAATATTATAAAATAGAGGAATGGGACGATGAAGAACGTACTCCCACCCAAGGTCAGGCAGAATTTATTGTGGCCAAACACAGAAACGGTGGTCTAGAAAATATTCGTTTGAAGTTTATCGGTAGTCAAGGTAAGTTTGATAACCTGGATGATTTTGATTCCCCGTTCGAGTTTCAGTCTAAAATGAACGCCAACGAAGAGAACCCGTTTACGACCAAAAACTTGCCCAGTGCAGATGATGCCTTTGGTAGTTCTATGAATCAAGGAATGCCACAAGACGACGATGTGCCGTTCTAAATATTGCATTTGTAAGGTTTTGTAGGAGTAAATACGCTTGTAAAAGCATTCATTTGTTCTTTCTATTGGTACTTTTCAAAATCTTTAACGATTCTTAAAATATCGTTTTATTGTTTTTCGTTTACTTTTGAGTAGACTTCACAATAAAAAATATATGCGTAAAAGGTTTTTGATTCTTATTATCTTCTTTTTTTCGACTTCGATTTTTGCGTCGTCGATCCTTATTCCTATGGATGCCGATACCCAAAAGAATCATTTAAAAGCATATGGTATTACCTATTGGGTGCTATCCAAACAACAAAAGGTGCAATGGTTGCTGAACTATAGGGGAGGTTCGTTTTTATTGCCGGATGGGGAATCTATCAGAAAAGAATGTCAGATAAGGGGAGTGTCGTTTGAGGTGTTGTCCGACGATCGGGCAAATAGTATTTTAGATGAAATAAGTAGTCCTTCTAAAAATCAAGATGCTGTTATTCTTGAGAAGGCGCCCAAAATAGCGGTTTATTCGCCCAAGGGAAACCAACCATGGGATGATGCCGTTACCATGGCATTGACCTATGCCGAGATTCCGTATGTTACAATATATGATGAGGAAGTATTGAACGATAAATTGGCACTGTATGATTGGTTGCACTTGCATCACGAAGATTTTACGGGACAGTACGGTAAATTTTATGGTGCTTACAGAGCTGCTCCATGGTATATAGAGGGAAAAAAGGAGGCGGAGAAACTGGCAAAAAAAATGGGATTTAATAAAGTGTCGGAAGAGAAGCTTGCGGTGGCCCTAAAAATAAGAAATTACGTTATAGGCGGTGGGTTTATGTTCGCTATGTGCTCCGCCACGGATAGTTTTGATATTGCCCTGGCGGCGGAGAATGTCGATATCTGCGAACCTATGTTCGATGGCGATCCTTCAGACCCTAATTACCAAGCAAGTTTGGATTATAATAAAACCTTTGCGTTTACAGATTTTGTATTGGAGCGTAATCCTTTGAAGTATGAGTTTTCATCCATCGATATGACTTCGCAAAGAGGGAATGTCCCCAAAGAATCCGATTATTTTAGTTTAATGGATTTTTCTGCAAAATGGGATCCAATACCCACTATGTTGTGTCAAAATCATACATCTTTGGTAAAAGGGTTTATGGGGCAGACCACAGCTTTTAAAAGAGACGAAATAAAACCTACGGTATTGGTTTTGGGAGAGAACAAAATAAATGGAGAGGCCAGATATATACATGGAATAAAGGGGAAAGGCTTTTTTACTTTTTACGGAGGGCATGACCCGGAGGATTACCAACATAGGGTAGGGGACCCAAAAACGGAGCTGGAACTACACCCTACTTCTCCCGGTTATCGCTTAATTCTTAATAATGTGCTTTTTCCGGCAGCAAGAAAAAAGAAACAAAAGACCTAAAAAATATTCTTGTTAAAAGAGAGCGTAAATCATAAAAAAAAAACCGTGGTTAAAACGAAAGTCTTGACCACGGTTTTTTGTAATAAGGTTCTTGTTTGCTAGAACCGGAAAGGATTTTCTAGGTTTAGAATACCCCTATAAAGTGACTTCCCTCTACGTTTACCAATTCGGCACCTTTAGTTACTTCACCTGTTTCTGTTTCTATAACATAAATGTTTCCGTTTTGTCCTACAGGCGCTTCGGTTAGGTATATTTCAGTTCCATCGACCACAAAACCTTGGTATTGGAAAAGGTAGAAATCTGGATCGTATGGAATATCGTCAATTTTCACAGCGGTTTTGGCATTTAAGTCAGCTAGAGCAAAAAATCCTTGAGCTCCGGCCACACCTTCTGCAGATCCATTATGACGGTAGGCGATAACAGCTTTTCCGTTAGCGGCAGGTCTCCAGGCAAGAATATAAGCACCTTCTACACCTAAAGCGTCATCTAAATTGAAAACATACGAATCATCGTACTCGTTATTGGCGTCAATTTTTAAAATATGAGAACCTTCAGGGTCGTTCTGGTTCGCTTGATACACACTTCCGTTATATTCAAAGGCATTGATGCTACGGTATCCGTTTGTGTTTCCGTGTCCTACCGCAGAGGTGATTACAGTTGGGTTTAATAATGAAGGGTAATCCAATACAATGGTTTTAGAACCAAGTATCTCGTAATCACTGTCACTTTCCCCTGTAGCGGGATCAACCTTGCTTAAGCGGGCACCGATATATAATTTATCTCCGGCCGCATTTAAAGTAGGCATGTCAATTCTCGAAATATAGTAACCAGCAGCTTCTTCTTCATCGCTTAAAGGCACACTATGCTCTTGAAAATTGTTTATTTGAGAGTTTACCAAGTCCAGTGTTACAACACCCATAGTAGCATTTGTACGGGTGTAATTGCCGTCATCATCGGTTTCAATTTCTGTAGATACATAAACGGCGGCCCCCGTTTGGTCTCCGTCAAATAATTTTATCCATCTTGGTGCGGTGCCTACATAGGGTGCAATGCTTATTTCTGATCCCGTTTGGGTAAAAGTTTGTCCGCCTTCTACAGTATATTTAGTATAATTTCCACCGGTGTCACCAGCGTAGCTGATATTAAAAATGGTGTTGCCATCTTCAGAAGACTGTAAACGGGCAGTTCTGTTTGAAGGTACTATAAATCCATTATCAAAAGGTTCAATAGAGACTGTAGGGTCTTTAGCGTCTTCACTGCTTATGGAGTAAATTAAAGTACCTCCATTACCGTCTCCGGGGTCTTCTCCCATTCTGGCCGCCGCAACGGTGATCCATCTAGAATCGGCGTCGTTAACTGTCTCGGTTTCCGTTTCGGTATCAACATTAACAGAGTCGTCATCGCTACTACAAGCGGTCATTAGGCCGACTGTTAGTATAGTGGCGGCCAATGTTTTATAATTCAAAAAGAATTGTTTCATATTAGAAAGTATTTATATGGTTAAAAATTATTGATTCGATAATTTATTTTTAGATAGAAGGCTCTTCCGGGTTTTTGTACAGATAGGTTGTCGTACACCGGTTTGTCAAATATGTTCTTGATATCAAAACTGGCAACAAATCTATTGCCCGGAAATATGTAACTAAGTCCAAAGTCTTGTTGTAATTGTTCGGGTACTTTAAAAAAATCATCACCAACAGTATTGGATCCTTGAGAAACCAGATAAGAAAACTCATCGGTATAGTAAAGGTTGTAAAAGAGGTTTAGTTGAGATTTTTTCTGTATAACATTTTTAAATGAATAGCGTAGACCGCCGTTCATAGTAAAAAATGGCGTGTTGGGAACATCTATTTCTACCCCATTGTTTTCGATAGTCAGATCAAAACGGGAAATATTGAAGTTGAGCCCAAAATTGTTGTTATAGGTATAGTTCAATTGCGCATCTATGCCTTTAGAGGTTCCGCTGCCTTGGTTTACATAAAGTATTAACTCATCATCTACATTTAATGAAGTTTCTATAGGCAGACCAATTCTGTCTTTTATGTTTCTTGTGAAAAGATTGGTAGAAACGGTAAATTGATGTTTTTTAATATTGAACGCCCCAAACCGAAATCCAAGATTATAATTATCGCTTTGTTCTGGGTTAATACTGGAATTGGCTACTACGTTATCACCGTCATTACCGAATATTTCGGTTTCGTTCGGTAATCGTATGGCTTTTTCAGCCGAGGCCAAAAGTGTAACGTTTGGGGTAATGGCATAAGAAGCGGCAAAGCCATACCCATCATATTTTTTATTACTACTTACAACTTCGTCGACTATGATATCGTTACCGTTTGTATCGGTTGCAATAGCAGGGTCTACACTGGTCGTTTTTTGTTGATAGTGTTTTCCGAATATACTAGCTTTTAATTTTTCATCGAAAGCGTTTAGTTCGTAGGTTAGGGAAAATATGTTCTTGTGTAGATCCCTAGTACCATAAAATGTATTTTCCAAAATTGTACGTAAAGGATCGCTATCTTCCCTGTCGATCCCACTATACACATGGTTCAGTAAAAACTTGTGATGGTCGTTAATGGCATAGGACAGACCAGATCTAATAGATGCTACGTTTCTTTTTATTTGGGCCAATGTAGGTCCTCCTTCTTGTTGAGAGCCCCATGTATATTGATATTCATCTCCTTTATAATCTATAGCTCTTTCTCCTGTCCAACTATAGGCCCATGCAACAGTGTCATTAACAGTACGGTTTCTCTTGCCATATGCACCGTTTATATTTACATCCAACCCCTTGGTAAAAAGGTCTTTCTTTTGGTACGTGAGGTTGGCCAATAAGGCATCCGATTCTAAGAATCGATCTTTGTATGGGGTAATGGTCATAAATGCTCCGTGCTGTACTTCTTTGTAGTCATCCGACCCTGTGATGCCTACTAAAAACTGATCGGCCCATTTTACATCGGTATAACCAACTTGCACCATGCCGCCGGTGGATCTATAGGCATCGTTAAATCTTTTTGCGGTAATAGGTGTTTGTACCCCACCCAAACCGGTAACAACGACACTTCTGCCAGAAACTTTATAATTGTTATCTGAGTAGTTGTTGAAAAGTGACGCTTTTACGGTGAATCCAGAATTTTTAAAACGATACGTACCGTTAACGCTAGCTTGTATGGTATTGAAAGATCCGTAAGAAACAGAAGCGTTTAAATTATTTTTAGCCTCTTTATGTAGAACTATATTGATTGCACCGCCCAAAGCGTCGTCCGCCAGATGTCCGGGAACCACCCCTTTGTAAACCTCAATGTTCTTGATCATTGATGGGGGAATACTGTTTAGGTTAAACGATGAACCGTATATGGAGATGGGGATTCCGTCTATAAAAATTTTAACGGCGTCACCCGAGAGTCCGTTTAAACTATAGTTGACATCTGATCCTAGGCCTCCGTTTTGACGAATTTTTACACCGACCGTTGTATTCAACAATTCATTTGTTTGAATATTTCTAAGGCTGGCTTCTTTTGTTTTTATGGCATTTACGGCAAAACCTTCGGTCTCTGTCTCTGTTTCTGTAGACTTGCCGTTTACGGTAACTTCATCTAAATTTTCTACAGTTTCCTCGAGGGTAAAATCAATTTTAAAGGTATTAAAGCTATTGATCTCAATGGTTTTGGAGCGTTTGCCATAGCCGATAAAAGAAACTATGATTTTTCGTTTTCCATAAGGGACCTTTCTTATGGTGTATGATCCACTATCGTCGGTAAGTACTCCTAGTTTTAGGCCTTCTACCAAAACATTCGCATAGGGTAGGGCATTTCCAGAAGCATCGGTTACTGTACCTGTTATGGTGCCAAAATTTTGCTGTCCGTGAACAGATGGGAAAATTATAAGAAATAAAACAATGTATAAGTTTTTCATATCGGTAAAAAAAGACCTTTCTTTTTATTAAGATTTAGTCTAAATAGATAACTTTGCAAATCTAAAAACAGGATTCGGGGTATAGTACCGCAAAAAGAATTTTTATATACGCAAAAGGAAGTAATGGAGTTAGGAGTGAACAGTACTGATTATGGAGATTTGTTGTGTAAAGAAATACACGTTAAGCAGTTGTTTAAAGACAGCTATTTTGAGAATTCTGTTCAGTTTAATAATGTAGAGGTCACCAATAAAGAGGGGAGCTCTTTTATAAATGGTATTGATTTTTCTAACCCACAACAGCTTTTTGAATTTGATTCAGAGATAAAGGTCACCAGCGATCAACATCTGATTAAGTTCCATTTTTCGTTAGAGGGTACCTATTCTTACCAGCCCTTGAGCCATATAAAATACTTGGTTCAAATTCCAGAGAATCACTGCAATATGTTTTATTACCCTACTACCGAGGGCCGTGATATATTTTATAAGGGCAATGCGAAGATATTTGAGATTTATATAAAGCCAAAATTGTTGCCGAAGCTTCTAGGTACTCATTTTAAAACATCGTTTGGTAAATTACAGCATGCTATTCTAAACTCTAATTCTTTTGTACTGTGGGACAAAAGTAAATTTATACCGCCCCAGATACGTAGTAAAATCAATGAGATTGTACAATGCCCTTATAAAGGTGAAATAAGGCAACGATATTTAGAAAGTAAACTTACCGTATTATTGATCGATTTTTTAATGGGAAGACAAACATTGGAAATATCGAAGAACAATAATAAACTGATGAATTCCGATTATTTGGCCTTGGTAAAAGTAGAAGCTTATATTAGAAAAAATCTGAAGGAACCACTTAAGATTTTGGATCTTGCCGAAATAGCCGGATTTAATGCGACAAAATTAAAACGTGATTTTAAGAAAGTGTACGGGATGCCCATTTTTAGGTATATTACTGCATTGAGAATGGAAGCGGCAAAAAGTTTAATTGCCCAAGACGGGGTGACTATTGCACATGCGGCCTACGAGGTGGGTTATTCTAACCCACAACATTTTACCAAGGCCTTTAAAAGAACTATGGGGTATTTGCCAAGTAATTTAAAATAGGTAATGGATCTACTGCACTGGGTGTTTTTATTTTAGGGCTTATATGAAAAAGAGTTGTCGACTTTCAATAATAATGATTATTGTCCGTTTTGTTCCAAAAACCAATTATATTGAAAAGTGCTTCTCTACTATTAATATTCCTTTTTTTGTCCGTTTTTATTGCATGGGGCCAAAACCCAAAACAAAAATCCGTTGACTATTATTCGTGGAACTATCCCTTGGTGAAAAGTATATCAAGGAATATTGGTTTTTCGGTAGATGAAGAGCCCTTACCTGTAAGAGCGGCTATATTTTATAGAAATGGGGAGGAAGTTGATTTTTTGGAAGGTCGAAATGTAAAAACTACCATCTCTTCAAGTTTTGTTAACGATTTAGATCTATGGTCATATAAAACAGTACCTTTTGATAAGGCAGATGTAAGAGTGTATTTTGTTCCGCAACCTACTGTATTTAAAGTAATAGGCTATAAGGAAAAGCGTGGTGTAAATGGGGATGAGGTCAGGTATACGGGTCAATTGAAAATGCTGAGAAGTTTAAAAATAGAAGTAAAGGATACTCAAAACAATATGCTGTATGCTACTGTTTTAGAGGATGTTAATGAGCTTCATAGCATTTCGGCGTTTGAAAACCAATCTATTAAAACAGAGCAAAAGGCGATAGATTTAATAAAGGCTTATTTTTTGGAAAACCCGGAAAAATATTTTGCACAGGCTGGTGGAAGTTTGTCCGGACCTTTATATTATAAGATGATAGTGCACTTACAAGATGTATTAGATGTAAGACGTAAAAAATCGACCTTATACCTATATTCCTATAACAAGAAAAAGGGATATGATTTTTATGAACTTCAAAACTCCATAGATCAACTTGTTAATTTGGCCGACATTGATCCTGGTCCACATTATCAATCGCTATTGGAGGATAGACTACTTCCTAAAATCGATTTTTGGAGGACCCAGGTAACAAAGTATAATAAAAAGGACAAGAAGGAACGTAAGATTGTTTGGGGGCTTTTGGCCAACATTTCTGGAGCATATTACGCTTTAGGTGAAAATGAAAAGGCTTTGGAGGTATATAAGGAAATTGAACAGTTGAACTATAGAGCAAGTTATACCTATCTAAAAGACATGCCTTTAGAGCAGATTTCCAAAAAAGAAAACTTTTTTGGTGAAGGAAAAGATCAAACTACTGGAGCACCACCAAACTTTAAAGGTTCTCATAACCCTAGTTACGTGTTTTATCAAAATACAGGTGCAAATGTCTTAGGGGTTAATGAAGCCATACGGTCGAAAGCTGATCTTCAGAAAAACGAAGAAAAAGCATTGGTCTTATATAAGTTATTGAGCCATTATGAGTATTTGGCCGAATTAAAGAGGTTAAGTAAAAAATTCAATGATAAGGGTGATGTTAATGTCGGTTTTGAAGAAACAGATGCGTATTTTGTTGAAGTTTTTAATAGGGAAATAAAGGAATCGGAGGAGATTAAATATCTGGATTTAAGTGTTCTTGAGGATAAGGAGAAAATTTTGGTCACCAAGATATCACAAGAATTAATCGATTTTTACGAAGTTTATGATAAGGAAATATCTCTGAACAAAACCATCTCCAGTGATGCAGAAGAACTTAAAAGACTGTTCGATAAGCGGATGGTTATTTTATCTAAGCTCTTTTTGGATGAAAAATATGAAAAAAGGGAACTGGACAATAGCATTGTTCAGCTTACAGATCTTATGTTGACGGTGAATAACGAAACTATTAGACAATTACCCTTACTAGAGCTCCTGTTAGATGAATTATCCAGTGAGAATAAACTTCGCTATACAGATAACCCCCGGCTTTTTAAGCAATTGTTTAAAAGGTACCAGAAAACATACGTGTTGTTGTTTGTAGGTGAAACCACTATAAAAAAGTATTTACATCATAGTGCCATAAATGGTATTAAAGAGGAACTAAATGATTATTACAGATTTTATAGGGCCGATTTTGATGAGATCGAGAGTAAGTATAAAAACTTGCATAACGAGGCGAGAGTAGTTAAAATATTATCAACCTTCATAAAATAAAATGATAAAATTTAAAAGGATTATTTTTATCTGTGTCGTTGTGCTGGTACATAGTTGTGGCTCTATGGCTTTAAGTAGTTATGAAATGTCCCCATCGCATCACGAACCTTTTGATGTGACTAATAATTTAGAAATAGAAGTGTTGTTGGTAGAGGAGGTTTCCTATGATTCCAATGCTATTAATGTTGATTATGAAATTAAAAATAACTCGAACGAATTATTTAAGCCCGACTTTGGAAAATTCAAGGTGTTTTTTAGCATCTTTACCCAAGATGGTAGAGAAATTGGGCATTACAAGAATTTGTACAAACAGATAGCCCCTAACTCCAGCATTATTTTATCTGAGAAGATCAACTTGTCCGTTTATAAATATAAAACCATAAAGGCAAGAATACTTGTAGAATAACATGGAATTAACTAGTTACCAGCTTTTCTAGAATTCGCTCTACACCCAAATTGGTATTGCTATCGGTAAGGTAGTTGGCCGCTTTTTTTACATTCGGATGCGCATTTTCCATAGCGAAGCTAAAATCGGCCAAGGCCAACATTTCAAGGTCGTTGTTGTAATCGCCAAAGACCATAGTTTCTTCCGGTC
The DNA here is from genome assembly GCF_018100785.1 of Maribacter sp. MMG018. GTDB lineage: Bacteria > Bacteroidota > Bacteroidia > Flavobacteriales > Flavobacteriaceae > Maribacter. The sequence continues at coordinate 45,942 of NZ_JAGJEC010000007.1, forward strand.
CAATATTGTAAAGTTCCTGTACCTTGTTTAAAGCATAACCTTTGTGGGCATTTGGACTTGAGATGTCTACCCAATTTTCGCCAGATACCTTCACTTTTAAATTGTCTTCTAAATGAGCTACATTAGGGTAAATATATTGTTCTGAGCTTTCAAAATGATAGATGGCGATTTTGAGTATTTCCCCATCAAACTCTTTTAGGTTTTCCAATACCTTATAATCTGTATAGTATTCCCTTAATTTTGATTCAAACTTTTCTGAACCGTTTTTAATGTATGCACTGTTTTTGCCACAAAGTACGGGATATATATCATCGACCGGTTGCAAAATATCAAGCACTGTATTTTTATCCTCGTAGGGTAGGGGGGTGGATAAAAGTTCTTTGTTTCGGTGCATCGCAAAACCGCCATTTTCGGCGATTACGATAATGTCATCCTTTATAGGAAGTAATTTATCTACGATACTATGGTATTGTCTACCGCTGGCGGCAACGAAAATAATGCCTTGTTGTTTCATTTTTTCAAAAAGCTCAAAAAAACGACTGCTTACTTCGTGGTTGTCGTTTAAAAGAGTTCCGTCCATGTCGGAAACGACCATTTTAACCTTTGATAGATCCATATATAAATTATAATAAAAAGTAAAGATATTTCAATGAAACGTATTAAAGGGAAGAAAGCTGAAAGTTTTACCTTTATTTAATAATTTTTAAAAATGAAGCTATATCAAAAAGAACTTGTATTACCGCCTTATAATCGTGGATATCATTTAATAACGGACAAGGTTTTGGAAGGTATACCAGAAATGAGGCATATTCAAAGTGGTTTTTTACAGGTTTTTATAAAACATACATCGGCGAGTTTAACGATTAATGAGAATGCGGACCCTACGGTTAGGGAAGATTTCGAAAGCCATATGAATATTATGGTCCCAGAAGATGCTCCGTATTATGTTCATACCTATGAAGGGCCAGATGATATGCCTGCACATATAAAAGCATCGTTAATGGGAGCATCGGTACAAGTACCGATTACAAACGGAAAATTAAATTTAGGAATATGGCAAGGTATTTATCTTTGCGAGCATAGAAATTATGCGCAAGGTAGAAGTTTGGTGATTACGGCCTGGGGTATTTAAGCGTGTATTACCTAGCTTAATACAAAAGGGTAGTTAAACTATAAAAAGGTTGTTGGTTACATTTTCTATGTCCGTATTAAAAATGCACTAAAATAAAAAAATCCGATTCGTAAGAATCGGATTTTTTAAAGTGAGATATTATTGTTTGTTATTTTACTTGCTCAACGATTGCTTTAAAAGCATCAGGGTGGTTCATGGCCAAATCGGCTAAAACTTTTCTGTTAAGTTCTATGTTATTGGCTTTTACCTTACCCATAAATTGAGAGTAAGACATTCCGTGTAATCTGGCACCTGCATTAATACGGGTAATCCATAAAGAACGGAAAGTTCTTTTTTTGTTTCTACGGTCTCTGTAAGCATATAACATTGCTTTTTCAACCGCATTTTTAGCTACTGTCCAAACGTTTTTACGTCTTCCAAAGTAACCTTTGGCTTGCTTCATTACCTTTTTTCTTCTGGCTCTGGAAGCTACTGCATTTACTGATCTTGGCATTTCTTTAAATTTTTTGTAGTAGGCGCCCTAATAAATTTAGGAACTTTTTTGGCCTAACTCCATGGTTAATAATTTTACCTTTTACTGTTCAATTACTTTAAACGTAATTGTTCTTTAATACTGTTAACATCATGCTGGTGTACCAGGGTATCATGTGTCAACGCAAGCTTACGCTTCTTAGACTTCTTTGTAAGAATGTGACTTTTAAAAGCGTGCTTTCTTTTGATTTTACCGGTACCGGTAAGCTTAAAACGCTTCTTGGCACTCGATTTTGTTTTTTGTTTAGGCATTTTCTCCTATTTATTTAATTAATCTCACTTTATTATGCTGAAACTGCCCATAACAAGTATAGGCAGCATTCAGTATTTTCTAATGCATTTCAAGTAAAAGAAATGCTTTTTATTTTCCTTTTGTCTTAGGGGCGATGAACATGGTCATTCTTTTACCCTCTAATTTTGGCATTTGTTCAACTTTTCCAAGTTCTTCCAGTTCAGATGCCAATTTCAATAACAATATTTCACCTTGGTCCTTATATACAATAGACCTACCTTTAAAGAATACATATGCCTTTAATTTAGCTCCGTCTTTCAAGAATTTCTCGGCATGCTTCTTTTTAAACTCGTAATCGTGATCGTCTGTATTAGGGCCAAACCTAATTTCCTTAACAACAACCTTAGAGGCTTTGGCCTTCATGGCCTTGTCTCTTTTCTTCTGTTCGTATAAGAATTTCTTATAATCGATTATTTTACAAACAGGAGGATTCGCCTTAGGTGAAATCTCCACCAAATCCAATTCAAGTTCTTTGGAAATATCCAAAGCCTTTCTTATTGGATATACTCCAACTTCCACATTGTCTCCTACTAATCTTACTTCTGGAGCAAGAATCTTTTCATTAATGTTGTGAGGGTTTTTGTTTTCCCTTCTAGGTTGAGGCCTGAATCTTTTACGTATTGCTATGACTTAATATTTTTTAATTAAACTTAATTTTTTCTAAAACGACTTTAAGGTACTATTTATTTCGTTTGTTACCAAGTCATTGAACTGTTCAATGGTAATTGCTCCTAAATCCTCACCTCCGTGTCTTCTTACGGATATAGTATTTGCAATCTCATCATTTTCACCAACAACGAGCATGAATGGTATTTTATTCATCTCGGCTTCTCTGATCTTCTTGCCAACAGTTTCGTTTCTGTTGTCAATTAGGGCGCGAATTTCGTTATTTTCTAATGATTTTAAAACTTTTTCTGCATATTTTTCATGTTTCTCGCTGACCGGCAATACAATAGCTTGGTCAGGGATCAGCCATAACGGGAAATTACCGCCCGTATGCTCCAGTAACAGGGCTATAAAACGTTCCATGCTTCCAAAAGGAGCTCTATGTATCATTACGGGTCTGTGCATTTCATTGTCGCTTCCCTTATAGGTAAGGTCAAATCTTTCCGGTAAATTATAATCTACCTGTATGGTTCCAAGTTGCCATTGTCTTCCAAGAGCATCCTTTACCATAAAGTCTAACTTTGGTCCGTAAAAAGCAGCTTCACCACTTTCTATAACATAATCCAGTCCTTTTTCTTTGGCGGCATTGATAATGGCTTGCTCTGCCTTTTCCCAATTTTCGACACTTCCTATATATTTATCCGGGTTGTCTAGGTCCCTTACCGAAACTTGGGCGGTGAAATTATCAAAACCCAAAGAACCTAATACATATAAGGATAGGTCTATTACATTTTTAAATTCTTGGTCCAGTTGATCGGGGGTACAGAAAATGTGGGCATCATCTTGGGTAAAACCTCTTACACGTGTTAGGCCATGTAGTTCACCACTTTGTTCGTATCTATATACGGTACCAAATTCGGCGAACCTTTTTGGAAGTTCTTTATAACTATACGGTTTTGTATTGTATATCTCACAGTGGTGAGGGCAATTCATAGGTTTTAGAAGAAATTCTTCGTCTTTCTTTGGTGTGGTTATGGGTTGAAAACTGTCTTCGCCGTATTTGGCATAATGGCCAGAAGTAACGTAGAGTTCTTTTTGGCCAATATGTGGGGTTACCACCATTTCATAACCAGCTTTCTTTTGGGCTTTCTTTAAAAAGTTTTCTAGTCGTTCTCTTAAGGCGGCGCCTTTTGGCAACCACAAAGGAAGCCCTTGTCCCACTTTTTGTGAAAAAGTAAAAAGCTCTAATTCTTTTCCTAGTTTTCTATGGTCTCGTTTTTTTGCTTCTTCTAAAAGCTCTAAATACTCTTTTAATTCCTTTTGTTTTGGAAACGATATGCCGTAGACCCTTGTTAGTTGAGGCTTGTTTTCATCACCTCTCCAGTATGCACCGGCGACACTTAAAATTTTAATGGCTTTTACAATACCGGTATTTGGTATATGTCCTCCGCGACATAAGTCGGTAAAGGTATCGTGGTCACAAAAAGTGATGGAGCCGTCTTCTAGGTTTTCGATTAGCTCAACCTTATATTCGTTTCCTTGGTCTTTGTAAAATTTAAGGGCGTCCGCCTTAGAGACAGAACGCATTTTATAATCGTGCTTACCACGGGCAATTTCCAGTGCTTTTTGCTCTATTTTAGGAAAATCCTTTTCTGAGATGGTGCCGGTGGGAAGGTCTACATCGTAATAGAAGCCGTTGTCTATTGCGGGACCAATGGTTAATTTGACTCCAGGATACAATTCTTCCAAAGCCTGTGCTACAATATGTGATGTAGAATGCCAAAATGCCGTTTTACCTTGTTTGTCCTTCCAGGTATATAAGGTTAGTGATCCGTTGATGGATAAAGGTGTGGTGGTTTCAACAATTGTATTATTGAATTTTGCTGAAATAACGTTTCTTGCAAGTCCTTCGCTTATGGTCTTAGCAACATCCATAGGCGTAATGCCTTTGTCAAATTCTTTAATAGAGCCGTCCGGCAAGGTAATTTCTATCATCTTTTATTTTTGTAACAGGTAGGCAAAGATAATATGTTGTAGTAATGTCTACAATATATTGTAGGTATGTTTTGTGATTATTATGTTATATATAGGTTGGTGTTCGTGATTTTTACTGCTTTGTAGAGGTTGTTTCGTATGTATGTCTGCTGGCGTACCTAATATAAGAGCAGTTCTTTGTTTTAACTTTTTAAAGGAGGGCACCTTTTTCCGTAAAAGTTGGTAT
>NZ_JAGJEC010000008.1 GCF_018100785.1 Maribacter sp. MMG018
TGTATTTTGAAGGGTGGTGAATCGTTGAAAAACCGCCATTTCTCGTTGTCCGACATGTAACCGGACAAAGCGTAAAATTCACTCGATGAACGGTTCGGGCGTTAATTTCACTTTATCTATTATAAGTGTCTTTGAGCGGGTTTTATGATCCTATTTTTAACAGCAGATTAGGATCGGGACAATTCTTTTTATAAAAATCAAGCTTGCTAAGAGAACAAACACCCGGATAATCCCCATAATAGCCCTCTATATCCTTAATTATCTGAAAATGTAGATGTGGTGCATAATTCACATTAATATCAGGCGTACCCAAAGTGCCCAAAGTACTACCGGCGAAAAATTGTTTTCCTAAAGTGAGCCCTTCCAACGATTCTAGGCTCAAATGACCATAAAGAGTGTAAAATTCAACACCTCCCAAACAATGTTCTAAAATTATGGTAGGTCCATAATCTCCCTTATCCGGGTTGTTTTTAAAACTATGAAGTACGCCATCTAATGGGGTTATCACCTTTGTTCCCGCCTTGCACCAATAATCTATGCCCAGATGAACGTTTCGTGGTTCGTTGCCATGGCCATTAAAGCTTTGCTTATCTGCATATAGGTCTCTATTTTCTAAATACCCGCCATAGGCCACCTTACCATTGTTTTGCTCCAAGACGGCATCTATGTAGTCTTGACATTCTTTAGGTTGGGTAACATCCATCCCTTTTAAAACTTCATTATCATTAGATAGATCCAAAGGCACATATGCCGATAGGGGAATTGTAGTATCTAAAAGCTGTATGGGCTTCTCGGAAAAAGTTGTAAGTTGTTCTATAAGCAAATCCATAGTGCAAAAATAACACGGTATGTTCTTTACTTAACACTTTTTAACCTTTTACAGTGTAAGTACTTCGTAATTTACCTACCAACTCAGAAATAAAACAAAATGACACCTATTAGATTTATAATAATAAGTATGACACTATTGTTTGTCACCAGTTGCCAATCAAAAACCAAAAACAAGACCATTATTGCAGAAGAGGATGTTGTTGTAACGACCACCAAATCACAAGAAATAGAAAAGCCCACCCCCCAACAATTAAGCAACTATGAGACCGCTTATTTTGCCAGTGGTTGTTTCTGGTGCGTAGAAGCCATATTTGAAAGTGTTAAAGGAGTTAAAGAAGTAATTTCTGGCTATGCCGGTGGTAAAGAGGAAAACCCTACCTATGAAATGGTCGGTCGTGGTAAAACCACCCATGCCGAAGCTGTAGAGGTATATTACGACCCAAAGGTTATTTCCTTTACGGCTCTTGTACAAGTATTTTTTGGATCGCACGACCCTACGACGTTAAACCGCCAAGGACCAGATCAAGGTCCACAATACCGTTCGATCGCGTTTTATAAAAATGATAAGGAGAAGAAAATTATCGAAAGTTATATACAGGCCCTAAAGGATCAAAACGTCTATGGTGGCGCTACCATTACCACCGAGGTAACCCCTTTTACCAAATTCTACAAAGCCGAAGAGTACCATCAAGACTATGAGCGCAACAACCCTAATAATCCATATATAAAAAACGTATCTATTCCTAGATTGAACAGGTTTAAACAAAATTTTGGTGATTTTTTGAAAGAAGACCTCCATTAGGCCCTTCTGACCATCAATTGTATATAGAAATACGAGAACTGTTGGGGCGACACCTTTATAAGGTGTATAGCTATTTTCGACCAACAAACATAAATTTTAGTATCTTCAAGCGTCTTAAAAAGACGCTTTTTTGCTTTAGATTATAACCAAACCAAAACAACATGATTAAAAGATTTTTTGTTTTTTCCGGACTCTTTATGGGCTTGGCACTATTTACCAATTGTAAACAAGAACCAAAAGATGACACTCCCTGGGTATCTCTTTTTGATGGCAAAACCTTATCTGGATGGACACAGATAGGTGGAAAGGCGAACTATACCGTGAGAGACAATAGTATTGTTGGAAGTACGGTACACGATACCCCCAATTCTTTTATGGCCACCAATAAGATGTACGATGATTTTATACTTGAGCTGGATTATAAGGTAGATCCCAGTATGAATTCGGGCATACAGATCCGTAGTAATAGTTACCCACATTACATGAACGGAAGAACCCATGGCTACCAAATTGAGATAGATCCTTCTGAACGTGCTTGGAGTGCGGGCATTTATGATGAGGCCAGAAGAGGTTGGTTACATACAATGACAGAAAACAAACCTGCCCAAGAAGCCTTTAAACAAAATGATTGGAACCATTACAGGATCGAGGCCATCGGAGACACCATTAAAACATGGATAAACGATGTACCGGCCGCTTATTTAATAGACGACAAAACATCAAAAGGGTTCATCGCATTACAGGTTCATAGTATTGGTGCAGACCAAAAAGAAGGAACCGAAATTATTTGGAAAAACATTAAAATACTTACCGATAGTGTATCTAAATATGCAAGAAAAAGTCCCCTAACCCCTATTATTACTTCCAATGCCCTCGGGGTAGACGAAGCCAAAAACGGTTGGAAAATGCTATGGGACGGAAAAACCACCGACGGTTGGCGTGGTGCCAAATTAGATGAATTTCCATCATTTGGCTGGGAGATTAAAGATGGGGTCTTGACCGTACTATCTTCTGGAGGTGAAGAATCTGCTGCAGGTGGCGACATCGTTACAAAAGAACTTTACGGCGATTTTGAACTAAAGGTAGATTTTATGATTACCGAAGGTGCCAATAGCGGTATAAAATACTATGTAAATACCGACCTTAACAAAGGCGAGGGATCGTCCATAGGCTTAGAATATCAAATATTGGACGATGCTAGACATCCGGATGCCAAATTGGGAAGAAAGGAAGGCATTCGTACGGTTGCCTCCTTATACGACCTTATACAAGCAGACCCCAACAAACCTATGAATCCTCCGGGAGAATGGAACACAGCTTACATCAAATCGGTAGACAATCATGTAGAGCATTGGCTTAATGGCATGAAGGTACTGGAATACGAGCGTAATAGCGATGCGTACCTAAAACTGGTATCGGAAAGCAAATATGCAAAATGGCCAAATTTTGGAGCTGCAGAAAAAGGTCATATTTTATTACAGGAACACGGTGATCGCGTTTCTTTTAAAAACATTAAAATAAAACCAATCACCAAAGACTAAATTATGACCACAAGAAGAAATTTTATAAAGAAAACCTCAGCTGGTACGGCGGCGGTAACTTTGGGCGGCCTAGTAATGCCCTCAAGTTCCTACGCAAATATTTTAGGGGCCAACGACAAGATAAACTGTGCCGTAATAGGCGTAAGAAGCAGGGCCAAGGCCCATGTTAAGGCAATTAACGCAGATGCCAACGCTAAAATTCTTTATAGCTGTGATGTAGATGACCTAATATTAGAGGAACACAATACCTGGTGTAAAGAGAATATTGGCTATGTGCCCAAGGTCGAAAAAGATTTTAGAAAGGTATTGGAAGACAAAAAAGTGGATGCCGTATTTATAGCGACTCCCGAACATTGGCATGCGCCCATGGCCATTATGGCCTTACAGGCCGGCAAACATGTATATGTTGAAAAACCTTGCAGCCACAATCCGTACGAAAACGATCTTTTGGTAGCCGCACAAAAAAAATATGGACTAAAAGTGCAAATGGGTAACCAACAACGTTCTGCCCATACATCTATAATGGCAATAAAAGATATAAAAGAAGGTATTATCGGAAATGTCTTTAAAGGTGAGGCGTACTACTCTAACAATAGGGGATCTATTGGTATCGGTAAAGAGATCGAGGTTCCGAAAACTTTGGATTGGGAGCTGTGGCAGGGTCCTGCGATAAGAGAAAATTATAGAGATAATGTACACCCTTACAACTGGCATTGGTTTAAAAATTGGGGCACCGGTGAAATCCATAACAACGGTACGCACGAGATAGACATTTGCCGTTGGGCCCTAGGGGTAGACCTTCCCAATAGCGTTACATCATTTGGCGGAAAATACACCTTTAACGATGATTGGGAGTTTGTAGACAATCAGCAGGTGACCTATACATTCGACAACGATAAGTTTATCACTTGGACAGGACACAGTAGGGGTCTTATAAAACCTACCAGACCGGGCCGGGGAGTTACCATATACGGTAGCAAAGGCTCTATTATGCTTGATCGTAATTTTTACCAACTATACGATTTAGGGGGCAACCTGATCAAAGAGGAAAAAGAAGGCGGGGAAAGCCAGACCACGAATACCCGTGGAGAAGGCTCGCTTGACGTTAACCATATATCCAATTTTTTCAGTGCGATAAGAAAAGACGAGAGCTTACATTCCGACATAAAAGACGCTAGTATCTCTACCATGCTGTGCCATTTGGGCAATATGGCCCAAGACGCCGGTGAAACGCTAAAAATCGATAATACCACCGGAAAAGTACTGAACAATGAGAAAGTAATGAAAACTTGGAAAAGGGACTATACCGAAGGCTGGGAACCTAAACTCTAAATGCAACTATCTTAACAAGTAATCCGATAGAAAAATTATAGAGCCTGGCGATTGACAACCGCCAGGTTTGATCGGATCGGATATTCATGTGAATGTGTTGATCGTAAAGACCACCATAGACTGGGTCGACTTTGTTATTGTTTAGTAGCTTCCACAAAAAACAGAACCATATGACGACCATTTTAGTTCTGCCCAAACTACCTAAGCTGATCTTGTCATCCAAGAACTCGCCGTTAAAGTATATGAAGAATATTATAGGAACAAAAATAAGTTTAGCAGACACATTGCTATAATGACAAAAGTTTCGGAGGAGAAATTTAATAGGTTCGGTCTGTGCAAAAGAGGAGAAAAAGGAAAAGAAAGAAAAAAATCAGGGGAGGATGAATCAATGCCGATATTTTTGGCACATTGTTATTGTCAAAGTAATAGCTACTCTACAAAAATCTCGCTATAATCAGAGGTGATTACTATGGACGTATTGGTATTACCGTTTAAATGATTTCCTTTATATACCGTTGTATTGCCATTGGTCGTTTTATTTAATTTTAATGATTTTGGCAGGTTTATTTCAGAAGAATTTCCTTTAATATAAATCTTTGCCGCTGTTGTCGGAAGAGGAAATATTAACTCGGCATTTTTAAGGGAAACATCCATTTCTTCCATATCTACGGATATAGCATCTATATGTAACGATCCAAAATCGTTCTTAACAAAAGCGCTTTTTAAAAGTTTCTCGATCGTTACTTCAGAGGAATTTACCTGTAGCTGAATATTATCTACCTCGCTCAAGGCAATATCTTGTGAATAATTTGTCTTTAATTGTCCGTAGTTCCACTTTTGAATACTTACCGGTGAATATGAAACGGAAACATTTGTTTCATCACCTTCTATTGTAGACGCCCAAAGACTCGAATGCGACAAGGTCGCATTCAGGTTCTTGGTGTTTTCTGCCAATTTAACTTCTCCATGCCTCACGTTCATTTTAATTTTTGTCGACTTCGGCATCTTGATCTTTATCGTCTTTTTAATTTTGAACTTTTTATGTTCTTCCCCTGTCGAATAATAAAATATATTCGGAGCACTGCGTAAACTGTCTCTACGCATATGTATAAACTCTATATGCTCGTCTCTTTCTTTATGCAATTTGGCCAGCTTCTCTTCTCGTTCTTCTAATAACCGTTCCCTTCTTTTCTGACTTTCCTCCAATAGCTCCTCCCTTTTTTCCAATAGGGTCTCTCTTCTTTTTTCATACGCTTTTAATTGTTCCTCTTGAAGCGATTCTTCCATTCTCTTTGCCCACTCTTCAAGTTTTTTTTGGTGTTTCTTGTCAAAACTCTTCTCAAAGTTCTTTTGCCATTTTCTCATATACTTGTCACCATCTTTTTTATAGGCTTCATAATCAAACTTAAAAGCTTTTGTATCTGGTAAGGGAGGCATTTCCGCAATTTCGGGAAAAGGGGCAATTTCAGGTATTTCCACCACAAACGAAGTTATTTCGGGAATCTCGATATTGAAATCACTATAATTGAATTCTTGTGGACCGAACACCCCAAACCTATCAGTGCCAGAGGTAATCTCAATAGACTTGCTATTGCCCATTACCTTTACCGGTTGATTGTCAAAATAGGCTTCCGCCTCTTTCTTTGTAGCCCCTTCCAATTCTATAGTGGTAACTATCTCTACCGTGTTTTTGTTCCAGGTTTCAAATTCAATATCCGCATAACTGGTATTGATATTTAAAACTGCATCGTCGGCCACATTAAAACTTTCGGTAAACGTAGTACTTTCCTTTTGTCCCAAGGCGGACAACGATGTAGTTAATGCCCCTAATACAATGATGAATTGTTTAGATGCTGCTTTCAGTGATCTGTTCATTTTTTGATGATTTTAATTGATTCAACTTTCTCTTTAATTTCTGCAATAATTGCAAACGCAATTGTAAATTTTCTATCAATGCGGCTATGGTTTGATCATTGGGTCCTAATTCATATAGCTCTTTGTTTAAATTTTCGTATTCTTTATTCAGCTCCGATAATCTTTCCATAAAACTATCCACCAACTCCTTATTACTTTCCGAAACCTCTAGCTTAGAAAGTTCTATACCAATATTTGCGATATAATAGTTTTCAACTTTTTTTAGATCTGGTGACAAATCCCCAAAAGAAAATGTATCACTTTCATTATCTGAATCTGCCTTATCTACCACAATAGTTTCTATACTTTCCGTTTTGTTTATTTGCTGGTATGCAAAAAGACCTAGTCCGATCAACACAACAATAGAAGCCGCTATTTTCCACACCGTCCAAACAGACTTTTTACGTTTTGGCATAACAGAATCCAATTTTGCCATAAAACGTTCTTCATGACCCTGTTTAAGTTTAAATTTTTCCTTTTCCCGTTCTTTAGCGAACAATTCCCTAAGATCCTGTGCCATTTTTTTTCGCTTTTAATACTTTTTTTAACTGTGCCTTTCCTCGTAACAATCTGGTTCTACAGGCTGTTTCCGATATTTCCAATACTTGCGATATTTCTTTATGATCATACCCTTCAAACAAGAACATCATCACCACATACCTATACTTGCCCGATAAACTTTCTACCGCTTTTTTTATATCCTCTACGCCAATTTCATCATTTACCGTCCAATCGTCATTATCTACGGGCACCATATAACTCTCATCCAGGGCTATCGTATTTCCCTTTTTTGATTTTAAAAAATCAATACACTTGTTAACGACTATTCTTTTTAACCAAGCACCAAAGGTCACCTCTCCTTCGAACTGATGTATTTTTTGAAAAGCTTTAATGAAAGATTCTTGCAACACGTCTTCGGCATCGTTCGAATTTTTCAAAAAACGCATGGCCACACAATACATGCCATCACAATACTGCCTGTACAATTTTAATTGCGCAGATCGGTCATTGGCCTTGCATTTCTCTACAACATCAATATGAAACATTGATCGGTTCGGTGTTTGTTTTTGGTTGTTGTTAATTAAAGGACGAAAGAAAAAAACGGATGTTGCAAAAAACTGCTATTTTTATAAATCTTTTTAAAAATCACGTTTGAAACAAGTTACGATATCCAACGAGTTTATGACCCTTATGGTACTGGATTATGGTGCCATTATACAGAAATTACTGGTCAAGGGAAAAGATGGCAAGCATCATAACGTTGTCATTGGCTACAACCATCCAAGTAGATATAGATTGGATGACAATTGCTTGGGCGCCTGTGTTGGGCGTTATGCCGGGCGTATATCCAATGGAGGGTTTACTTTAGATCGAGAAAAATTTCTTCTCTATCAAGAAGACGGAGTTCATTTACATGGAGGAAAAGAAGGTTTTCACCAAAAATATTGGACTATTGAGGAAGTTTCATATTCCGATGACCCCTACGTAAAACTATCTTATAAAAGCAAGCATTTGGAAGAAGGGTATCCTGGCAACCTTACGGTGAACATTACCTATAAGTTGGTAAACAACGCCCTGCAGGTAATTCATGAAGCCGTAACGGACAGAAGTACGGTGGTAAACCTTACCAATCATTCTTATTTTAAACTGGATGACGAACCTTATATCGATGATAATAGGTTACAGTTAAATTGCCCGTATATGTTGGAGATGCAAGAAAATTTGCTTCCTACGGGGAACATACTTCCCGTTACAAAAACCAACTACGATTTTCTACTTCCGAAAAAAATCGGCGTACAGCGCTTTAACACACCTTTCGTTAAAGATTTGGGCAATGAGAAAGTGGCCGAACTAAGTTCCGACAAGTCGGGTATCTCTATGAAGGTATATACCAATCAGCCTGCGTTGATCGTCTATACCCCCGAAGATTTTTCAGCTATCTGTTTCGAGACACAAAACTATCCGGACGCTCCTAATCAAGAACATTTTCCCAGTGCGGTTTTAAGGCCGGGAGAAACTTATAACAATATATCCATTTTCAAATTTGACTTGATCATTTAGAAAATTATCATTCTAAAACAATAAAAAATAACCGCTCATGAAATTGTTAAAGAGATTACTGATTGGCCTTCTGGTTTTAGGGGTTTTATTTTATTGGGTGGGCATGCCTTTAATGAGAAAACAGACCAAAAAGCACAGTCCTGAAAAAACCGCCACCTATAACTTAGAAGGGGCCGAACTTTTGGTCAATTACTCTAGCCCCTCTAAAAAAGGTCGTGTAATATTCGGTGATCTGGTGCCCTATAACAAAGTTTGGCGTACCGGTGCCAATGAGCCCACTACATTTACCGTTTCAAAAGATATTAAGATCATAGACAAACCTTTGCCCGCCGGCACGTACTCTTTATGGACCATCCCCAATAAAGATGCATGGAAGGTAATCTTCAATAAAGAAATTCCCGATTGGGGTGTAAGTATTTTAAGTGGTGGCACAAAAACCACCAGAAATGCCAGTGAAGATGTTCTACAGGTAGAGGTACCTGCACGCGATACGACACAACCTATCGAAAATTTCACCATCGATTTTATTGAAGAAGGCAAGCAATTGTATCTGAGCCTTTCTTGGGACAATAAAATAGCCAACGTTCCCATCAATAAATAAAGTAGAGCCGTAACCAGTAAAAACAATAGCTACAATAATATGGGTTCATCCGATTTTACAGACAAGTTGGTCGCAGGCATATTGGCAAATGATACCACTGCCCTTGGAAAGGCCATAACACTTGTTGAAAGCACAAAACATGAACACCAAAAGATAGCTGCCCAGATTATAGAAGCCTGCCTTATTCAAAAGACCGATACCATACGTATAGGTATTACCGGGGTACCCGGCGTAGGCAAAAGCACCTTTATAGAGAACTTCGGGAAAATGCTTACCTCATTGGACAAAAAAGTAGCAGTACTCACTATAGACCCGACCAGTAGTCTTAGTAAAGGAAGTATTTTGGGCGACAAGACCCGTATGCAAGAACTGGTAAAGGACCCTAATGCTTTTATAAGACCTTCCCCGGCAGGAGATTCGCTGGGAGGTGTAGCAAAAAAGACTCGGGAAAGCATTGTTATTCTTGAGGCAGCGGGTTACAACGTAATTATCGTTGAAACCGTTGGCGTGGGCCAAAGTGAAACTGCGGTAAGCAATATGGTCGATTTCTTTTTACTTTTAAAATTGGCCGGTGCCGGTGATGAGCTACAAGGAATAAAAAGGGGCATTATGGAAATGGCGGATGCCGTTGCCATTAACAAGGCGGACGGAGAAAATATGAAACAGGTGAAATTGGCAGAAAGCGAACTTAAGAGGGCCCTACACCTATTTCCTGCTAAAGAAAATGGATGGGCGACAGAAGTGACCAGCTGTTCTGCCCTAAAAAATATTGGTCTGGACACCATATGGTCCATCATTCAAAAATTCGTGAACCAAACCAAAGCCTCCGGACATTTTGCGGCCAGTAGAAAACAACAAAACAAAAGCTGGTTAATACAACATATAGACCATCATCTTAAAACGGATTTTTATCAAAACCCAAAGATAAAGCCCCTACTTATAGAGATAGAGGAAAAAGTTGTAAACGGACACCTCTCCCCTTTTAAAGCGGCTGAGGAGTTACTTGAAATATATCGAAATGGTTAACCTGTAAATCCTTTCCGTCATTTTAAGGATAAAAACATAACTTTGCCCTTTAATCCAAAACCGACTTGATGGATATTGTCACCCATTCGCTACTTTCAATAGTAGTTCCACTTTACAACGAAGAAGAAAATGTAGCCCTTTTGACCCAAAAAATACATGAAAGCCTTATTGGGTATGATTATCAGATAATATATATCGATGATTTTTCTACCGATAAAACCAAACAGGTTGTAAAGGCCATGAACGATGACAAGGTTCACCTAATCGAACTAAAAAAGAACTACGGTCAAAGTTTGGCTTTGGCAGCGGGTATAGATTATGCGGAGGGAGAATACATTATTACAATGGACGGTGACCTGCAGAACGACCCAAGCGATATACCGCAAATGTTATCATATGCGGTTAATGACGAATATGACCTTGTTACCGGAATCCGTCAAAAGCGTAAAGACTCGTTGGTTAAAAAAATACCCTCAAAAATTGCCAATTATCTGGTAAGAAGGGTCACTAAACTAGATATAAAAGATAATGGTTGCGCATTAAAAGTTTTCACAAAAGACATCGCCAAAGACTTAAACCTTTATGGCGAGATGCACCGCTTTATTACCCTACTGGCCCATTTAGAAGGGGCCCAGATAAAACAAGTACCGGTAAAACACCATGCCAGGCATGCCGGTGTTTCTAAATACGGGTTGGAACGTGTATTTAAAGTAGTAGCGGACATGATGTTATTATTGTTCATACGCAAGTACTTTCAACGTCCCATACACCTGTTCGGAATATTCGGTTTTCTATTGATTCTATTAGGGGTGTTTATCAATATCTATTTATTGATCGTAAAACTTGGGTTGGGCCAAGACATCGGCACCCGCCCCTTGTTAATGTTCGGAATGATGTTCATATTAGGAGGAATACAGTTGTTTACCATTGGTATTGTAATGGAATTATTAATAAGAACCTATTATGAGTCTCAACAGAAAAGACCTTATCGCATTAAAAAAGTGACCATCGGTGGCAAATAGGCGCAAGACTTTTACTACTGCCCTAAAAATTGTCATAAGCGTTTTGCTTATCTATTTTATATGGACAAAGATCGATATTCAAGAAATAGGCAAGACATTACAAAAAAGCAATATATGGTACCTTATATTAGCTTTGGTGTTTTTTGTTATCTCAAAGATTATTTCTGCCGTAAGGCTTAACGGATATCTTCATAAACTTAACGTTTGGCTTACCCAAAAAAGCAACCTAAAATTATATTATTTGGGAATGTTCTATAATCTTTTTCTTCCTGGGGGCATTGGCGGCGATGCCTACAAAGGGTACCTCATCAAAAAAAACTTTGATGTACCCACAAAAAGGGTCGTCAGTGTACTTGTACTAGACCGGTTAAGTGGTCTTTTACTTTTGTTCATCTATGCCTGTTCTTTGATCATACTGCTCACCAACCCCAAACTGGAAGCCTATCGTTTTTTGTTCGCATTGGGAATTCCGTTTTCGATATCGGTTTTTTATATACTGAACAGATACTTTTTCGGTTATGTGCTATCCGTATTTTGGAAGTCGTTAGGATATTCTTCTTTAGTGCAACTGGCACAACTTATCTGCGTATGGTTTATAATGGAGGCCTTGAACATTCAAATGGACAATATCGCCTATATGGTCATATTTCTGATCTCGTCTATCGTATCTGTATTGCCATTGACCATAGGAGGCGTAGGAAGCCGAGAGGTTACCTTTTTCTATGGTGCCGCCTTTCTAAATCTTGATGAAAATACCGCTGTTGGCATCAGCGTTGTTTTTTTTCTAATTACCGCTGTCGTCTCCCTTATAGGAATCCAATATCATTTTAAAAAGATACCCTTAGAAGTATCACATAAAGAAGAACGACCTTAATATACGTGTACCAAATACCTCTTGTTGATAACGCGGTTTCGGGTATTCGGATTCAAGAACTTTCCTTGTAAACGGGTAATTCTAAATTGGTTTACAATATACTCCTTATCCCAATCCAACCCTGAAGTTCTCAATTGCTCTAACTCGTTCTCGGTGGCATATACCCAAATATTTTTTCTATTCTTTACCTCCTCTACTGTGCTGATCTTAACAGGGGCCTGATTGTAAAAATCCAAAGACCAAGTATAATCGGTTCCTATCTTATAAATATTTTCTACGGATATATTGTTTTCCTTAACAAGCTTGGCCATATTAGAACCTCCTTGATACTGCAAAAGGTTTGGATAGAAATGAAGGTTTAAAACCGCATTCAAAAGCAGAGAGGCACATACAGAAATAGTAATCAACCTTTTATTCTTATCCTCAGATTTTACGGTGTAATATGCCGTAATGGTTGCAAAAGCCATCAACAAAACATAAACATACACCTGAGTAATCTTAAATACAAAAAAACAGATCAGAACCGAGGCAATGAACACAATACCCAAAACAAAGCATTGTGCCCTCAATAGTATCTTTGTCGCCTTCTTTTTGTCAGATGCATAAAGGTCGTACACGAACGAAGCCGTAAGTACAGAGAATAAAGGAATGGTAACATTTAAATAATGCGGCAGTTTAAACTGCGCAAAACTGATAAGAATAAACACCAAGGTAATACCCCCAAGTGTCAAAAATTCGTATGTAGGATTATAGGCAAACTTACTTTTTACAAAAGCCTTTGCCTTGAACCAAAAAGCGGTCAACGCCAAAATGGTCCATGGAAGAAAGACCCATAAAAATGTGTGGAAAAAGAAAAAATAGTCACTACTGTTCTTTCCAATACCCTCACCACTTAAACGCTCAAAACTCTGTTCCCAAAAAATAAAAAAGATACCACTGCGGTTAGACTTACCACGAATTATTTTTTCTGGATGTAGATCAAACTGTAGATAATAGGCATACAGCATAGGTGCTATGGTCAAACCAAAGACTACCAAGGCCAATACAACCTTCCAACTTAAAAACCGTTTCCATTTTCTAGCATAGGCGATATGACACAATAAAGGCAGCCCAATAACCAAAAGTGCTATTTGCCCTTTTGTAGAAAAGGCCATTCCGGCCCCAAAGGCCCCCAAAAGTATGGCACTTAATTTTTCTTCTTCTACATATTTGGCCAATTGCCAAATAGAAAAAATGGTAAATCCGGTGAGAACCGCATCTGTACGAACATCAATAGCACCCAGAACAATGGTCTGGGCCGTCATAAAAATCAATGCGGCCAGTTTACCGGTATTCTTGTTATAAAGAAGTTTACCCAGCCCGAAACAGCTGTAAGCCCCTAAAAGAGTTGCCAATATCCCCGGTATACGGTAAGCCCAATCATGAATACCAAATATTTTATACGATAGGGCGGCCAACCAATAATGCATATGGGGTTTGTCTAAATACTCATTAGGTCCCTTAAAAAGATTAATAAAATCATTTTCTTGAACCATTCTCATGGCCATCACTGCAAACTGTGCAGAATCGTTTTCAAACAGCGTCACAAAAGAACCCGCGATATACACCAATACCACGAGAGACACTAAAAACCAATACCTTAAGTTGAATATCATAGGGGAAATTTCGGAAGTACAAATATATACAACTTTGCAAATACCCACCCAAACAATGTTCCTATGAGCAAACCTGTAAGCACATCTAAAGGAAAATGTACTCCTATATAAATTCTGCTATATGCCACCAAAGAGGCCCAAAGCAGAAGAAATACACCTATGTATCTTAATTGGGACCTTAAGATGATACCAAAAAAGGTTGCCAAGGCAAAGGCATTTGAGGCATGGGCCGAAAAATAGCCGTACTTACCGCCACAATAACTTTTGACCAAACGCATTACATTCATGGTATCGGGATCATGACATGGTCTTAACCTAGCTACACCATACTTGAAAAAATTGCTTAGCTGATCGGAAACGGTAATCATTAAAGCCACCGAAACCACTAATAAAAAGGTTCTTTTTAGCCCTAATTTTTGATACGAGAGTATCAATAAAAAAAGATAAAGGGGAATGGCACTATACTTACTGGATATATATTGCCATAAGTTGTCCCAAGCGGGACTGCCCAATCCGTTCAAATAGATAAAAACCTGTTTGTCTATATGTACTAATTCCTCAAGCATATACTATTCTTCATACCTGGACACCTCCCTATCATAGAAAGCTGTTGCCGCCTCAATAAGATTTTCCGCTTCGGTCTCTAGCTCTTTCTCGTCTTCCTTTGAAAATTCTTCTAACCATTCCACTTCATCATTTTCCAGATTAATGACAAAACGAGGATAATCTGTGTGGACAATAAATATGGCATTCGGATAATCTGTATTGTCTCCTAATAAAAATTTGGGTAGCTCCATTGATAATGTTTTTATATAAGACCCCTTCTTTAATTACAGATGGGACACTTTAATTTTGTATTAATTTTTTGGTTAAATAATTAAATCGAAGATACAACATAATGGCCGATGACGTAAGCCCGGTGAGCAGTCCTACCCATATTCCCATACTCTCTAACCCTGTATGCAGGCCTAAGAAATAAGACGTAGGAAAACCTATTAACCAGTATGCTACAAATGTAATAAAGGTGGGCACTTTAACATCTTGCAATCCCCTGAGCGCCCCCAGTACAACAACTTGAACTCCATCCGAAATCTGAAAAAATGCGGCTACCAACAATAATTGGGCGGCCATGGCTATTACCTTTGTGTTATCTACAAAATTCACGGCATCGTCAAGATCTAAATATAAGGTCGGAAACCAGTTTCTCCCCACAAGAAAAAGAACGGCAAAAACTATTTCCAACAAAAAGGTGAGAAAAAAGATAGACTGTGCTATTCTACGTAATTCGGTAAAATTTCGTAGTCCTTTTTGATTGCCGACCCTGATCATTGCAGCAACCCCCAACCCCATTCCGAACATGAACGTCATACTACTAAGGTTCAAGGCAATTTGATTGGCCGCTTGAGGATTTTTACCCAATACACCACTTAACCATACGGCAGCCGTAAAAATAGCCACCTCAAAAAACATTTGCAATGCAGAAGGAAACCCCAATGAGATGATTTTTTTCATCACTCTTTTCTCAATATTCCCGAAATTGAAACCCGTCACATAATCATGAAACTTTTTCTTGCCTTTAAGTAGCATCCATATATAAAGTACCATAACCAATCTCGACACCAAGGTTCCTATGGCTGCCCCCACTATACCTAGTTTCGGAAAACCAAAAGCACCAAAAATCAACAAATAGTTTATAGTAATGTTCACCACATTTGCCAAAATAGTGGCATACATGGGGTATCTTGTCTGCGACAACCCTTCGGAGAACTGTTTAAAGGCCTGAAAAACGATCATCGGCACCAACGAAAAGGCCACCAGATCAAGATAGGGCATGGCCAAGGTAACCACTTCTTCCGGCTGTTTCATAAAATACATTAGAGGCTTGGCCCCCAAAATCAACAAGAACAACGAAAGACCTAAAATAGCACAAAGTACCAAACCATGTTTCAGCGCACTTTTGGCATCGGACTTATTACCCGCACCATCTGCCTCTGCCACCAAGGGTGTAATAGCCGTCGAAAACCCTATGCCCAATGACATGGCTATGAACACAAAACTATTGCCCAGAGATACGGCCGCTAGTTCTGCCGTGCCCAACTGACCCACCATTATGTTATCGGCAAACTGTACAAAGGTGTGCCCAAGCATTCCTAAAATTACGGGAACAGAGAGCTTTATATTGTAACCAAACTCTTTTGTATAATTCTTAAACAATTGACTAAAAATTTAAAGGGGTAAAGATACCTTTAAAAATGCCATAAGCATTCCTTTTCTACCTTACCCTATTGCAACTTATTAACTTGTTATCGATTTAAAATAGTTATGAACCGTTTTTTATCAAAAGGTTCTTAATGAAGAACATACTTCACCTGTACGGCAAATATTATACTAGTCCATTTTTTTTGCCTTCTCCCAGTAAACCTCCATTTCCTCTAAGGACATATCTTTTAAGGAAGTACCTTGCTTGGTTGCCTCTTCCTCTAAAAATTGAAATCTCTTTGAGAACTTTTTATTGGTTCGCTCCAATGCATTTTCTGGATTTATGCCCAAAAATCGCGCATAATTTATCATTGAAAAAAGCACATCGCCAAACTCCGATTCCATCTTATCCTTATCACCTAACCTTACTTCTTCTTGCAATTCGCCCAACTCTTCCTGAACCTTCTCAAAAACCTGCCCTGGCTCTTCCCAGTCAAAACCTACACCGGCCACTTTATCTTGTATTCTATTGGCCTTCACCAATGCAGGCAAACTTCTTGGAACACCTTCCAACACACTTTTTTTGCCCTCTTTCAATTTTATTTTTTCCCAGTTTTGCTTTACTTCTTCCTCATTCTCTACAGAAACGTCACCATATATATGCGGGTGCCTGTTTATCAACTTTTCGCAAATTCCATTGGCTACGTCCGCTATATCAAAATCATTGGTTTCCGATCCAATTTTTGCATAGAAAACTATATGTAACAACAAATCGCCCAATTCACCTTTTATGTCGTTCATGTCGTTATCTAAAATAGCATCACCAAGTTCGTATGTTTCTTCGATGGTAAGATGCCTTAAACTCTCCATGGTCTGTTTTTTGTCCCATGGACATTGGGTACGTAGCTCGTCCATTATTGTCAATAACCGACCAAAAGCCTCTAATTTTTCCTTTCTCGTATTCATGCCGCAAAAGTACAAATCTATACGCACAGAAAGTGTCGTTATATTTAGTAACTTACCAAACTAGTTGCTGTTAATTGTATTTTTTTAAACAGCATTTCAATCAACAAACCAATGATATGAAGAGAAGAGATTTTTTGATTAGGTCCGGTATGCTATCCGCAGGTACTATGTTACTGCCCTCATTTAAAATACCTTCTATAGAGGAACAAAAATTCGGGGTGCAGCTATATAGTTTCAGAGATGCCATGGCCAAAGATGCTTTGGGTACCTTAAAACAGATCGCAGCTATAGGGATCAAGGAAATAGAATCCGCAAAAAGTGCAAAGGGACATTACTATGGCCTATCCCCAAAAGACATGAAAAAGGCATGTGAAGACCTAGGAATGAAACTTGTGAGCGGCCATGTACATTTGGACAAGAACTTTGAACGCACTATGGACGAGGCAGCCGAGACAGGCCAAGCATATCTTATTTGCTCATCGATGCCTTCAAAAGGACAAACCGTTGACAACTATAAAGCAGTCGCCGAAAAATTCAACAATGCAGGTGAGGCATGTAAATCTCTCGGCATACACTTTGGTTACCACAACCACGAATATGAATTTGAATCGGACCAAGGAAAAGTACTTTATGATGTTTTAATGGACAATACAGAACCTGATCTTGTGCATATGGAACTGGATCTTGGTTGGGTAGTGGTCGCCGGCAAGGACCCTTTACATTATTTTAAAAAATACCCTGGACGCTTTCCTCTTTGGCATTTAAAAGACATGGACATGAAAAAGAAAGAAAGCACCGAATTCGGGAAAGGAGTTCTTGACATTAAAACTATGATGCAGAACCAAAAAGCCAGTGGGGTGAAACACATATTAATAGAACAGGAAGAATATGCCAGTACCCCTTTAGAAAGTATGAAACATAATATGGCATATTTAAAACGATTATAGTATTTCTTATTATTGAATATCATCGAAAACCAACGTACAACTCTTTAACCAACTAAAGACCTCATGAAATTTCTTTTACCATTACTTTCTTTTTTTATGGTTCATACCACAATTTTTGCCCAAAATATTATTGCCGATGGGGCAAAACTGACTTTGGTCGCAGACAGTTTTGAGTTTACCGAAGGACCTGCAGTTGACAAAAACGGGGATGTTTATTTTACGGACCAACCCAATGACAGAATAGTAAAGTGGAATTATAAAGACAATAAGGTCAGCGATTGGATGAAACCCAGCGGCCGTTCAAATGGTCTATACTTTGACCATCAAGGAAATCTAATTTCTTGCGCAGACGAAAAAAACGAGCTATGGAAAATAGATACCGAAAAAAGTGTTACCGTCTTAATAGATTCTTATGAAGGTAAATTATTGGGCGGGCCTAACGATTTATGGATAGATGCCCAAGGTGGTATTTATATCACAGATCCATATTACGAACGGTCGTGGTGGAAACATACAAAAGAGCAAATAAAGGAAAGGCGTGTTTATTACTACATTCCTAAAACCCAAGAAATAAAAATAGTTACCGACAGTTTTATAAATCCGAACGGGATTATAGGTTCCGCCGATGGTACGGTGTTGTACATAGCAGATATCGGTGATAAAAAAACCTACCAATACACCATTCAAAAAGATGGCAGCCTTTCGGGCAGAAAAGTTTTTTGCGAAATGGGATCCGATGGTATGACCATTGACAACCAAGGAAATGTATACCTAACCGGGGACGGAGTAACCATCTTCAATAAAAATGGAGACAAGATCCAACATATTCCGGTACCTGAAAAATGGACCGCCAATGTAACTTTCGGAGGACCATCGCAAGACATATTGTTCATTACGGCAATGGACGCTGTTTACACCTTAAAAATGGCCGTTAACGGAGTTAGGTAGCTCCATAAAAAACAATAAAAACCCTATCACAATTAATATTATGGCCTGGAAAAATCTATTCGACAAAACAGCATCCGAAGAAACTATTGAACGGATCAATTCGCTAACTCCCGAAAAAAATCCTAAATGGGGCAAAATGAATGCTTCCCAAATGTTGGCGCACTGCAATGTTTCGTATGAACTGGTATATACCGACAAACACAAAAAGCCAAAGGGTTTTCAGAAGTTTTTGATAAAACTATTCGCAAAAAATATCGTAGTTGGGCCAAAACCCTATAAAAAGAATAGTCGAACCTCACCTATTTTTATTATTAACGATGAAAGGGATTTTGAAAGTGAGCGCAATAGGCTTATTGCCCATATTCAAAAAACGCAACAGTTGGGAAGTGAGTATTTTAACGGTAAAGAATCACACGCTTTTGGTAAATTAAACGACAAGGAATGGAACGTTCTGTTCTCTAAGCACCTAGACCACCACCTACAGCAATTTGATGTTTAACACTATAAAATCCTCTTATTTTTTTATCTTAAACAGCTAAAACCAAAAAAAACAAATGACCTCTTACATTTTCGAATTCATTGGCACAGCATTGTTAATATTAATAGGAAACGGAGTTGTTGCCAATGTAGTATTAAAAGGAACAAAAGGTGCCGATGCAGGCTGGACAGGCATATCACTAGCATGGGGAATTGCCGTTTTTATAGGCGTTTTTGTTTCCGCGGAGGGCAGTGGCGCCCATTTGAACCCGGCTGTATCGATTGGGTTGGCAACGGCCGGTAAATTTTCATGGACCATGGTTCCGGGCTATGTCATAGCTCAAATTTTAGGGGCAATGATGGGCAATCTATTAATTTGGCTAACATACAAGAAACAATATGACGCCACAGAAGACCAAGCGGCACTTTTGGCTACCTTCTGTACAGCGCCGGCCATGCGGAATCCTGGATGGAATTTGGTATCCGAGTTGATCGGAACTTTTGTCTTGGTATTCGGTGTTTTTTATATTGCAGGGGGAGCAATGGGCGACGAAATCATTTCTTTGGGATCATTAGATGCCCTACCCGTGGCTTTATTGGTAATGGGTATTGGCTTTGGACTAGGAGGTCCAACGGGCTATGCTATTAATCCGGCAAGGGATTTTGGCCCAAGACTCTTACACGCCGTCTTGCCTTTAAAAAACAAAGGAAAAAGTGATTGGCAGTATTCTTGGGTTCCTATTATAGGCCCTGTCCTAGGAGCTTTATTAGCCGCTTTTGTTTTTACCTTTTTAAACTAATCCGCAACAATTATGAAAACTATATTATTAAGCTTTATTCTTTGTATGACCACTTCTATTTTCGCCCAGACCGTAATTCAACTGCCTGTTGAGACCAATAATAATGTAACATGGGAAGGTGGTGAAAAAGAATATTTTTCTGATATATGGCAAAACGAAGTTGTTACCAACGTATCCATACCGACAATGCAAGTCTTTGCACCTGAGAAACCAAATGGAAAAAGTGTAATTATCGCCCCTGGGGGAGGCCTGTATGCCCTAAGTATAAAAAGTGAGGGCACCGATGTTGCCAAATGGCTGAATACGAAAGGAATCACCGCATTTGTGCTTAAATATAGACTTGTACCCACTGGTGAAGACGGTGTAAAAGAAATTACCGTAGAAGGCTCCACAAACCCACAACGCATTGCCGAAAGAATAAGACCCGTATTACCTCTTTCTATTGAAGATGGTCTTTCCGCTATCGAATATGTTCGTACCCACGCCTCTAAATGGCACCTTGATCCTAAAAAAATAGGCTTTATGGGCTTCTCGGCCGGCGGAGCCGTAACCATGGGAGTAGCGTACAATTACAACGAAAAGAACAGACCCGATTTTATTGTTCCCGTTTATCCTTGGACTACTGCCCTACCTGTACAAAAAACGCCTGAAGATGCCCCGCCAATGCTGGTTATCTGTGCTACTGACGACCCATTGGGCCTCGCTGCCGGCAGCATAGAACTATATACCTCATGGTTAAAGGCGAATAAAACGGCCGGTCTTCATATGTACTCTAAAGGAGGTCATGGTTTTGGTATGAAAAAACAAGGACTACCTTCCGACAATTGGATCCAACGTTTCTACGAATGGTCCCAATTGGAAATACCAGTCGAATAGATAAGGATAATAAAATATAATTAAGGATTTACCCTGTATTATTCTCATGTTTATCTATAATTTCAAACTTTAAAAAACATCCATAAATTGAACAATAGAATACATTTGATCAAGGTCTTGCTCGTGCTCTTTATTACCACCACCATTAAGGTAAGCGCACAAGAGGCCGCTCCATTTTTTAACGAAGTACAAGAATTGTCCAAAAAATATGACTCTATCTGGGACAACACGAAAGAAACTATAATATTTACAGGAAGTTCTTCTATACGCATGTGGAAAAACCTCCCTGCCCTATTCCCTAAATATCAGATTTTAAATACAGGTTTTGGTGGTTCGCAAGCATCCGATCTGCTATACTATTTAGATGATTTGGTATTAAAGTACAATCCGAAAAAAGTGTTTATATATGAAGGTGACAATGATATCTTCGCGAAGAAAAAACCCAAAGAGGTTGTATTGACAACAGAACAAATTATTGCTCGTATCAAACAAACCGACCCTACGGTAACAATCGTATTGCTTTCCACAAAACCCAGCCTGAGTAGATGGAAATTGAGAGGGAAATATAAAAAACTGAACAGAAAGCTAAGACGGTTAACTCTAAAAGATGAATCTTTGGCCTTTGTAGATGTTTGGACCCCCATGTTGGACGGAAAAAAAGTAAAGAACGATATTTTTATATCGGATGGCCTACATATGAACCAAAAGGGATACGACCTATGGTACATGGCCATAAAAGATTTTGTAAACAACCCATAAAACCATAAAATGATAAGAACTGTTATTATCAGAATCACCTTTTTCTTCACCCTTGGTTTGATTGCCATATCGTGCCAAGAAGAACAAAAGAAACGTATTCCCATGCCTTCTACAGATTTGTCAAAGGCAAGCCTAATACCAAAACCTTTAAAGATGGTACCTACCAACTCGGCATTTGCGTTAGATCAGTTCACGGCTATCTACACTCCAAAAAGTGCTACGGGTTTTGAAGAAGTCGCACATTTTTTAGCCGATAAATTAAAGGCTAAAACGGCCTTGGATATTCCTGTAAACGGACAAAACTCGAATACGATAGAACGTATCATTTACATAAACCAATCGGATAGCTTAGAATTGGACGGTGCAGAGGCATATCAACTTTATATCAACCAAGATTCCATTATACTGAATGCAAATACGGCAGAAGGTGCATTTAGGGGAATTCAGACTTTAAGACAACTTGTACCCCATGAAAGTAATGACACCTTGGCTGCACAGAAAATTTGGCCCGTACCGTCAGGCAAAATTATAGATAACCCTAATTTTTCGTATAGGGGATCTATGTTGGATGTTGCCCGTCATTTTTTTAGCGTAGAAGATGTAAAAAAATATATAGACCTATTGTCCTATTATAAAATAAACATACTTCACCTTCACCTATCCGATGACCAAGGATGGCGAATTGAAATAAAATCATGGCCACGACTTACAGAAATAGGCGGAAGTACGGAAGTAGGTGGAGAAAGTGGCGGGTACTATACCCAAGAAGATTACAAAGAAATAGTACGGTATGCCGCAGAAAGATATATGACCATTATACCAGAAATAGATATGCCCGGCCATACCAATGCCGCATCGGTCTCTTATCCCTTTTTAAATGGAAACGGAAAGACCCCAAAACTTTACGAAGGTATGCGTGTGGGCTTCAGCACCTTTGACACCAGAAAAGACACTGTCTATGCCTTTATTGACGATGTAGTACGGGAAATATCTGAAATGACACCTGGCCCTTATTTTCATATGGGGGGTGACGAAAGCCATGTAACAAAGAAAAATGATTACATATACTTTGTAAACAAAGTCGAAAAAATCGTACAGAAATATGGCAAACGTATGATCGGTTGGGACGAAATAGCCAACGCCGATATTGACTCCACATCCATATCGCAATGGTGGGCCAGTGAAGAAAACGCAAGAAAAGCGGTTGAGAAAAATATGAAAGTGATACTATCTCCTGCTAAAAAAGCATATTTAGATATGCAATATGATAGCCTATCTAAACTGGGCTTACATTGGGCCGCCTATATTCCCGTGGATACCGCCTATCAATGGACCCCGGAAGAATATGGCATACCTATGGAAAATATTCTTGGTGTCGAAGCTCCTTTATGGTCAGAGACCATTAGCAATATTGATGAGTTGGAATACTTGGCTTTCCCAAGAATTATAGGTTACTCCGAACTAAGCTGGAGTACTTCTGAAAATAGGGATTGGGACAATTATAAAATACGTCTTGCCGAGCAAGCTCCTTTCTTAGATAGAATGAACGTAAAATACTACCCATCGCCTTTAATAGATTGGAAGCAGAGCAGGTTTAGTTATAAAACTATCGAAAAAGACTGATCGTAAAATTATAAGCGCATAAAAAAGCCCCGATGTACATCGGGGCTTTTTTATCTTGTAATAAGATCTATGTGCTATTTATCTTTGGCCTCCACTTCCGATTTAACCTCTTCTTTGGTTTCCTCAGCCTCTTCTTCTTTCTTTGAGAAATCTGTGATTCCCTTATCTACCAATATATTGTACCACTGAATAATCTTCTTTATATCACTGGCATATACCCTATCTTCATCGTAGTTCGGTAAAACTTCAAAGAAATATTCCTCTAATTTTATCTTTTCGTCTTTATGGCTTATAGATGTTTTTTTACCGTCCTCTTTTTCTTGAATTTTTACGAATACCTCTCTAAGAGGCAATTCTTCATCCAATGTATAGATTGCAATCTCGGAAAGTACACTGACATTGCTTCTTAAACCTACGCTTATCTTTTTACCATCCAATAAAGACTCAGCTACAAAACCGGTCCTGGTTTGGGTTATAAGCTTATACAAACCTGGTTTTCCGGCAACTGACAATATTTTTTCCAATCCCATATGCTTTATTTAAAATTTTTAGTGGACAAAGATTACATTTTTCTATTGATTATGTAATCTATTTAACGTCCTTTTTTTTGTTCGGGAAACCGCATTCTGTAATCTACCCTTATTTTTCCCTTGGATATATTGGACAATCTTCCTTTTAACAAGCGCTTTTTTAAAGAAGATAACTTATCGGTAAAGAGAATACCTTCTATATGATCGTATTCATGCTGAATTACCCTGGCCAAAAGACCATCATAGGTCTTTGTATACTTCTTAAAGTTTTCATCAAAATAAGTTATTTTAATGGTATCCTTTCTATTTACGTCTTCACGCACATCGGGTATACTCAGGCAACCTTCGTTAAACGCCCATTCTTCACCGGACTCCTCCTCTATATATGCATTTATAAACACCTGTTTAAAACCTTTCAGCTGTTTTTGTTCCTCTGCCGTTAGATCCTCATCATCTGAAAAAGGGGATGCATCTATTACGAACAAGCGAATGGGCAGACCTACTTGAGGTGCTGCCAACCCTACCCCACTGGCATTGTACATGGTCTCCCACATGTTGGCAACAAGCCCCTTTAGATCGGGGTAATCTTTATCTATATCTTTACCTACTTTCCTTAAAACAGGGTCTCCATAGGCTATTATCGGTAATATCATCTATATATTCTTTAAATAATCCTGTAAAATAATCGTTGCACTGATTTCGTCTACCAATGCCTTATTTTTTCTTTGTTTCTTTTTTAGTCCGCCATCGATCATACTTTGAAACGCCATCTTTGAGGTAAATCGTTCATCTTGGCGTTTGATCGGGATATTCGGAAAATGTTCTGTTAGTTTTTTAATAAACGGACCAATAAAAACCTCCGATTCCGATGGTTCATTGTTCATTTGTCTTGGCTCCCCTATGACCAACTCGTCCACATTTTCCTCTTGTAGATACTTGGTCAAAAAAGAAATTACCTCCTCTGTACGAACCGTAGTCAAACCAGAAGCTATTATACGAAGCTCGTCCGTGACGGCTATACCCGTCCGCTTTTGTCCATAATCCAATGCAAGAACCCTTCCCAAACTTAATTTTTGGCAAAAATAAAGTATAATTTGTTATATGTGGTTTTACGGATGGGGAATTCATGCACTTCCACTTATATTTGATAAAATTTTTTATAAAAATGACAGAATTAAAAAATACCATAGAGAAAGCTTGGGAGAACAGAGAGTTGTTAAAAGATGAAGCTATCCAAAAAAGCATAAGAGAAGTTATCGACCTGATCGATTTAGGAAAGCTGCGTTGTGCAGAACCTACTGCAGATGGTTGGCAAATAAATGAATGGGTAAAGAAAGCGGTAGTCTTATATTTCCCTATCCAAAAAATGGAAACCTTGGAAGCCGGTATTTTTGAGTACCATGATAAAATGCCCTTAAAAAGAGGATATAAAGAAAAAGGAATACGTGTAGTACCAAATGCGGTCGCAAGACACGGGGCCTACATATCTCCGGGTACCATATTAATGCCCAGTTATGTGAATATTGGAGCCTATGTGGACGAAGGCACTATGGTAGACACCTGGGCCACCGTCGGTAGTTGCGCCCAAATCGGAAAAAATGTGCATTTAAGTGGTGGTGTTGGTATCGGGGGGGTATTGGAGCCATTACAGGCGGCGCCCGTTATCATCGAAGACAATGCTTTTATCGGATCTAGATGTATTGTTGTAGAAGGCGTAAAGGTCGAAAAAGAAGCCGTACTCGGAGCCAATGTAGTACTTACCGCATCTACCAAAATAATTGATGTTACCGGAGACTCACCCGTAGAAAGAAAAGGTGTGGTACCTGCGCGATCGGTAGTAATACCGGGTAGCTATACCAAAAAATTTCCTGCAGGCGAATATCAGGTACCCTGTGCACTGATCATTGGAACAAGAAAAGAAAGCACTAACAAAAAGACTTCGTTGAACGATGCGCTAAGGGAATATGATGTAGCGGTTTAAGGTTTAAATCTTTTCCAATACTTTTTGTATCGCCACAGATAGGTAGTGGCCAGAGGATACTTTCGACTTTATCTTTTCGACCCTATCTACCATGGCATTGTATGTTTGGTGATCAATGTTCGCCAAGGCCTCGTCCATCTCGTTCAGAGAATTTAAGGTAATACCTATTCGTTCCTTTTCTATGAACTTGGCAATCGCGGCCTTTTTCCAGACTATGACCGGTAATCCGCACAAAAGATATAATGATGTTTTGTGCGGATTATTATATAGTAGGTATTTTCCGAAATCGCCCGAGCATTCATTAAGGGCATTCCCGTTCCAGACCAACCCAAAAGACCCTTCTATCTTATCGATGACTTCATCGGGCGAAAAAACGCCTTGGTAATCTAAAATAGAATCTGACCTTTCTGCATCTGAAACATTAAAACCGTTTCCGTACAACTTCAATTTGTAACTAGATGGCTTCAGTTGGTCTACGCTGTACAAAAATTCGCTTTTCTCTTTTCCCAATCCACCCGCAAAAACCACATCATAGGGGGTATTCAAGGTAGCATGCTTTTCACTTTTATGTAAATAGTCGAACAGTTCTAAACTCACCAACTGGGCAGTACACCCGTTTTCTTGAAACCATTTTTTCATAGATTCATTATGAACTATTAAAAAATCGGCCCTGTTGAATTTGGCCATTTCTTTTTTGAGATTAGAGTTCTTCCCCATCAAAAACTTTACATCATGTATAATAATGATAAGCTTACATTTTTTAAAGGCCACGATATTCGTAATATATCCGAAGAACTTACTCAGTGGATATTGCATACAAAAAACCGACTTTCGGGGCAATAAAAACAGCCCCTTGGTAATACCAAAAAAACTAATGATCGCCCCTAAGGCAGAACTTGGGTGATTGGTTTGTCTAAAACCCAAATTTTTAAAACCGTTCTTTTCCAAAACCATCTCACAATCCATCTTTGGCTTGGATGCGGCATTTTTAGAGAATTTATAATTTCTAGATATATAATAATTAGAGTTCATTTAAAGACTTTCTAAGATTCAAGAATTGCAATTTTAGCATATTTGAAGCACAAACATATTACTCCCATATTAATTTTATAATTATTGCGGTTCCAAAAATAAATATTCCAAACCGTATCTTTGGCACCACAAATATTGAATTATGCCAGCAAACAAAAAGTATGATTTTCTTATTGTCGGTGCCGGATTATACGGTGCGGTCTTTGCCCACGAAGCTAAAAAACACGGAAAGACTAGTTTAGTAATAGATAAAAGAGAACATATTGGGGGCAACACTTTTTGTAAAAAAATAGAAGACATTAACGTACATGCCTATGGCGCCCACATATTTCATACAAACGACAAGAGAATCTGGGACTATGTAAATGATTTCGTCCCCTTTAACAGATACACGAATTCCCCTGTCGCAAATTATAAAGGTAAATTGTACAACCTACCTTTTAACATGAATACCTTTTACCAATTGTGGGGAGTAAAAACGCCTTTGGAGGCAAAAGAGATTATTGAAAAACAAAGTAATAAATACAAAAAAACCAGGCCCGAAAATTTAGAGGAACAAGCTTTATCTCTTGTGGGCGAAGACATCTATTTTAAATTGATCAAAGGTTATACGGAAAAACAGTGGGGAAGAAAAGCGACCGAACTACCTGCATTTATTATAAAAAGATTACCGTTGCGCTTCACGTTCGATAACAACTATTTTAACGATAGTTATCAAGGCATACCTATAGGAGGGTATAACGAGTTAACGGGAGCATTATTGGAAGGTATCGATGTTCAGCTCGGCATCAACTACTTTAAGCACAAGAAAGCACTTGACGATAAAGCCCACAAAATTGTTTTTACCGGAAAAATAGATGAATATTACGACTATGAGTTTGGCAAGCTCCAGTATCGAGGACTACGTTTTGACCACCAAATTTTAGATACGGATAATTACCAAGGCAATGCCGTAATCAACTATACAGAAAACGAAATACCATACACAAGAATTCTAGAACATAAGCATTTCGAATTCGGTCAACAGAAAAAAACGGTCATCACCAAAGAGTTTCCTTTAGAAGCTTCTACAGAATCGGAACCCTATTACCCTATTAACGATGACAGAAACAATAAAATATATTTAGAATACAAAAAGAAGGCTAGCAAAGACTCTATAATTTTCGGTGGCAGGTTAGCCGAATACAAGT
This sequence comes from Maribacter sp. MMG018, assembly GCF_018100785.1. Taxonomy (GTDB): domain Bacteria; phylum Bacteroidota; class Bacteroidia; order Flavobacteriales; family Flavobacteriaceae; genus Maribacter. The sequence continues at coordinate 27,988 of NZ_JAGJEC010000008.1, forward strand.
ATTATGACATGCATCAGGTAATAGCGGCCGCCTTGACAAAAACTAAAAATCTTTTTGAAAATTAGACGCAACCTTTCTATTATTTATAATCTTAATAAAAACAAATTATATAGGAAACGTAAAATAAATTTTGTAAGAAAAATACCTCTTTTTACAATTTTTTGATTTCTTTTTTGTTATAACTTTGTCAACCACCAAGTTGATTTAATTAAAGTCAATAAAATGAGCGTACAAAAAGAATCGTTAACAGCACTTATCATTACTTACAATGAAATGGGATACATACAAAAATGTATCGATTCTATTTCTTTTGCCGATGAAATTATTGTCGTAGATTCTTTTAGTACAGATGGTACGTACGAATATCTTTTAGAACATCCGAAAGTAAAGGTTATTCAAAATCCTTTTGAAAATTTTACGGCTCAAAAATCTTTTGCCCTGAAACAGGCATCAAATGATTGGGTACTTTTCTTAGATGCCGACGAAGTGGTACCCAATGAATTGGAAAATGAAATTAAGGACACCATATCATCCAATAAGGACGAAGTCGCCTATTGGTTCTATAGACAGTTCATGTTCAAAAATGAAAAACTAAAATATAGTGGGTGGCAAACCGATAAAAACTATAGACTTTTTAGAAAAAGTAAAGCTAAATTTTCAGATAGAAAAATAGTTCATGAGACATTGGATGTTGATGGAAAATCTGGCATCTTAAAGTCAAAACTAACACATTACTGTTACAAAAACTACGAAGACTATAAATCTAAAATGCTTAAATATGGCCAATTAAAGGCTATCGAATGTTTTTATAAGGAAAAACAGTTCAACTATATCTCTATGTACATAAAGACCGGTTGGAAGTTCTTTAACCACTATTTTTTAAGATTGGGTTTCCTTGACGGTAAAAAAGGATTTATAATCTGCTATTTAAATGCCTTGGGTGTATTGGAAAGATTCAAAGAACTAAAAAGACTGGAACTAAAAAACAAATTAGCTTACTATTTGGTAATGCCATAAAAAGTCCACACCCTCTTTTCTTGTTTTGTCTTCCTTCGTATTCCTAAATTCCTTTCTATAGACTCAGGGGTCTTGTATCCTCTTTTATGATCTAGATGCACACAAACAGCACTATACCTTAATTGTTTGGACTTTATTCCGAAATTAAACAGACGTTCACCAAGCTCCCTGTCCTGACCACCATATTGCATACGTTCGTCAAAACCGTTGACATTGATTATATCGGCTTTCCATCCAGATGAATTGTGACCGTTCCAACTTGCATTGGTCGGTGTAACCCAGTTCAAAAATTTTGACAAAAACCCGTGGGCCGTCAATTTATTGTTCTTAAAAGTTTTCGGTATGCCCTTTTCTTTTAACCAATTAATATTAAAACATCTCTGTTTTTCAATATCTTCAAGGGTAATTTGCTTAGAGATGTTCATGGGCAACATATAATAACCTCCAGATATAAAATACCCCTTTTCTTTGTTCAAATAATGTACATGAACAAAATCTTCTCGGGGAATACAGTCCCCATCGGTCATAATTATATACGAGGCATTACAGGCAACTACCGCTTTGTTAAGAATACGCGATTTTTGAAAACCATCGTCCTCTTGCCAAACATGAACTATAGGATAAAATACCTTTTTGCTGTATTCTTCGATAAGTTCTTTGGTCTTTGGCCCAGAACCGTCGTCCGCAATAACAACTTCAAAGTTTTTAAAAGTCTGGCAATTAAACCCCCAAAGTACCTTCTTTAACCATTCTTCCGAATTATAGGTACTAACAATTACAGATATTTTAGGAATCTCCATAGTCGAACAAAAATATAAAAGTCTTATTGTATATCTTTGCTTTCTTCACAATTTTTATGGCAACCACATTGAAAAAGATAATTTACGGCCTTCTCAAAAAAATGAAGTTCTTACCACAAGAACTTTATGTCAAAATTTATTACGAATATTATTCGGGCAATAAACTTGATTATGACAACCCTAAAGATTTCAATGAAAAAATTTCGTGGTACAAAGTATTTTTCAGGCCAAAGATCTTAAACCAATTGGTAGATAAGTACCACGTAAAGTCATATGTAGAAAAAAAAGTCGGTAACCATATACTAAACGACACCATTGGTGTCTACGATAGTGTTTCGAAAATAGATTTTGACTCGTTGCCCAACCAGTTCGTAATCAAGGGAGTACATGGTTTTCATTTTAACCTGATCGTAAAAGACAAGTCAAAACTCAATCTATTAAAATCTAAGTACTTACTCAAAAAATGGATGAATAAAAACCAGTATTACAGAGGAGGTATGGAATGGGCCTACAAAGATGTAAAACCCCTACTTCTGGTCGAAAAATATTTAGAGGAGATGGGGCAAGACATCATCAACGATTATAAGTTTTTTTGTTTTGATGGTGTACCCAAGTTTGTACAAATTGATTTAGAAAGAGGCATCAATAATTACAGATGTTATTATGATATGGATTGGAACAAACAGGAATTTTATACAGAGCAAAATCCGTTTTACACCGGTGAGGTGCAAAAACCATCCAACTTTGGCGAAATGAAAGAGGTTGCCATAAAACTCGCCGAAAAATTTCCCTTTGTAAGGGTAGACCTGTATTCTATAGAGGGAAAGACCGTTTTTGGTGAAATGACATTTTATCCTACCGATGCAAGAAAAAGATTTTTACCCGAAGAGTATAACAAAATAATAGGCGATTATTTTGTACTGCCCAAAATTCCAGAAGGTCAAAAATATATCACCTCAATATAGTTCAACATGAAACCTGAGCAGACAGAAATCAATAAATGTATCGAAGTTCTGGAAAATGGAGGACTCATACTCTACCCTACCGATACGGTTTGGGGTATCGGGTGCGATGCCACCAATACCATGGCGGTACAAAAAGTATATGACTTAAAACAACGAGCCGATAGCAAAGCATTGATTTGCTTGGTCGCCAACGACTTTATGCTAGAAAAACATGTAGAACATGTTCCGGAGCTGGCCTATGATATTATGGATATAGCCACAAAGCCGACTACAATTATTTATGACAACCCGAAAGGATTTGCCAAAAACCTTATAGCCCAAGACAATACCATAGCAATAAGGGTAGCTTCCGATAAGTTTTGTAAATATCTAATCGGTAAATTTAAAAAACCCATAGTTTCAACTTCTGCCAATATAGCCGGCCGCAAAACGCCCACTAGTTTCAAAGAAATTGACAAGGCCATTTTATCAGGTGTAGACTATGTGGTAAATTTGCAGCCTGAAAATCAGCAGCCTGTTCCGTCCTCTATCATAAAATTGGGAACCGACGGACTCGTAAAGGTGATTAGGGAATAATGGTGGAGAAAATCTAATGGACTACAAACAAGCTATAAACAACAAAATTTTTAAGATCATTGGTCAATCTGCCGATGAACTGAACGTAGATTCATACGTAATCGGTGGTTTTGTCAGAGATTATATTCTTAAAAGGGGCACTGCAAAAGATATAGATATCGTAGCAGTTGGCAGTGGAATTGAACTTGCCGAAAAAGTTGCCTCACTTCTACCGGGCAAACCACAGGTCTCGGTATTCAAAAATTTTGGCACCGCCATGATAAAACACGAAGACTTAGAGCTTGAGTTTGTGGGAGCGAGAAAAGAAAGCTACCATAGAGACAGTAGAAAACCAGTGGTAGAAAATGGTACCTTGGACGATGACCAAAAAAGAAGGGACTTTACCATCAATGCCCTTGCTATTTCTTTACATGAAAAAACTTGGGGCACATTATTGGATCCCTTTAACGGTTTAGAAGATTTAAAGAACAAATTGATCCGAACACCCTTAGAGCCCGGTATCACTTATTCTGATGATCCATTAAGAATGATGCGGGCCATTAGGTTCGCCACCCAACTCGATTTTGATATCCAATTAGAATCCTTACAAGCGATTACGGCTCATAAAGACCGAATAAAGATAATATCAAAAGAACGCATCGTTGACGAACTCAATAAGATAATGTGCTGTAAAAAGCCTTCTATTGGACTTTCTTTACTTCACAAAACCGAACTTTTAGAAATTATCTTACCCGAACTTACCGCACTGCAAGGTATTGAAGAGATAGAGGGGCAACGCCATAAAGACAATTTTTGGCACACCTTGGAAGTTGTGGATAATATTTCTTTGGCAACGGACAATCTATGGCTTCGTTGGGCAGCACTGCTGCATGATATCGGCAAAGCCCCAACAAAACGTTTTCATAAAAAAATAGGATGGACTTTTCACGGTCATGAGTTTGTCGGTTCCAAAATGGTGTACAAACTTTTTAAAAGATTAAGAATGCCTCTTAATGATAAAATGAAGTATGTACAAAAATTGGTTCTAATGAGTTCTAGACCTATTGTACTTGCAGAAGAATTCGTTACCGATTCTGCGGTCAGAAGATTAATTTTCGATGCAGGAGAACATGTTGATGATTTGATGACCTTATGCGAAGCAGATATCACCACAAAAAATCCAAAAAAGCAGCGCAGGTATAAAAACAACTTTAAACTTGTCAGGGAAAAAATAGAAGAAGTCGAAGAACGTGATCGGGTACGTAATTTTCAACCCCCTATAACTGGGGAGGAGATTATGCAGACATTTGACCTAAAGCCTTCAAAAGAAATCGGAATCATAAAAGAAGCCATAAAAGAGGCTATTTTGGAAGGTGAAATTCCTAATGAATACACTGCGGCCAAAGCGTATATGATAATGAAGGGCAAATCTCTTGGGCTTGTACCTCAATAATTTTCTCCGACACAAAATCTTGAAAATCGCCCAATATCATTACCTATATTAAATAACTATCCACAAATAATGCCCTATTTACTATAGGTTTCCTGCTATTTACAACAATTTATTTATAAGTAAAATTTGTAAGATTACTTTTACAACAACCTACTCATGTATTCACCCAAAAGCAATAATTAATTCAAATATTTGAACGAATTCAAGGATTCACAAGGAATGACTTTATCGCAATTGACTAGACTAACCTCTAAAATCATACAAAACAAGTTATTTGTCATGTTTTTGATATTCATGACAACATCATCACTGTTTTCACAACAGACCACCACATGGACATCGGTATCATCTACCGTTTGGGAGTCGGTAACCAATGATAGCTTGGTACGTGTCGAAGCCAGGGTTTCGGGTGGAGCTTCTATCGACGGTCCTGAAATTATGGGCTGTACCAGTGCCGCTACTTATAGCGACCCGAATGTCTTCGAAAGCCCTTCCTTGGAAATATCCGCCAGCTCATCTACCTCTGGAAACATTAGTTTCTATTTTTTTGATGCCGTAACCGGCGATCCAGTATATATAGTAGAGCCCATTCTGCATGTTGATAAGGTAGGAACTTTTGACGTCGTTCCTTTTCTTGGAAATGGTACTGCCACTGGAAATTTCAACCTTACCAACGGTACTTGGGAGAAGCTAAGTTCCAACGGATCTATCTTCCAAGTTACATCGACCCTTTTTAATATTGACGATGGCAAACTCCTATTCAGTTCCCTAGGTGAATGTGGAAATGGAGAAGATACCGGAACAGGTGGAGGCAGTTTACGTGTAAATAAAGTCACCCATTCCATTGAAATGAATACGGACGTAACGGGGGGATTACTTAGCCTATTAGGGATAATTCCTGTCGTCGATGAAGTAGAGTTCGTTCTTACCGACCTGATTATTGCCGAACCCGAAATCGAAGTGACCAAAACCGTGGTCGAAAACTTTAGCGACCCCGTCAGCTCAGGTAACACGGTAGATTACACCATTACCTTAGAGAATACGGGAAATACGACCCTTGACAATATAAGTCTAACGGACACTTTTTCCGATATAGACACAAACCCTTTAACCCTAACAAGCGTACCTACCTTCGTCAGTGCCTCTGAGGGTTCTTCAGAAGGCAGCCTCGAAGCTGGTGAAACGGCAACCTATTCCGCCAGCTTTTCCCTTACCGATCCGGTACTGCAAGTGGGAGGCGTTATAAATCAAGTAAGTGTGCTGGCCGACAGCCCGTACGGAACCGACGATGTAAGCGACCTATCGGATGATGGTATCGATACCGATGGAAATACCGAAAATGACCCTACCATAAGTTATTTTCCGACCACCACAGACGATACCGCTTCGGTCTGCGAAGAAGGAACTATTGACATTGATGTTCTCTCCAATGATGATTTTGGAGGAAATGGACCTTCGTCCGGAAGTATCTTTATTGTGAGCTCCCCTAGTGCAGGATCGGTCACCGTCGATACCAATGGCACACCAACAGACCCTATCGATGACTACATCAGTTATACTTCCGCCGCCGGTTATTCCGGTTCGGATAGTTTTGTCTATGGAATAAGGGACGGCAAAGGGTATACCCAACATGCCACCGTGACGATTACGGAGCAGAAAGCTCCCAACGCTGGTACAGACGGAGCTATAACAGTATGTGAAGGCGAGACCGTGACCGAGGCCCAACTTTTTGCACAGCTGGGCACTTACGACTCGGGAGGAACATGGTCCTCACCTACCGAAGTGGCGGGCACCTACATCTATACAGTACCCGCCACCGCACCCTGTACCTTGGACGATACGGCACAGGTTGTGGTGACCGTGCAGGTGGCGCCCAATGCGGGTTCCAATGGAGCCCTTACAATTTGTGAAGGGGCTACAGTCACCGAGGCACAACTTTTTGCACAACTCGGCGGTGACCCGGATACCACTGGAACATGGTCCTCACCTACCGAAGTGGCGGGCACCTATATCTATACCGTACCCGCCACCGCACCCTGTACCGTGGACGATACGGCACAGGTGGTAGTCACCGAACAGGCCAAGCCCAATGCGGGAAGCGATGGTACCCTGACGATCTGT
>NZ_JAGJEC010000009.1 GCF_018100785.1 Maribacter sp. MMG018
TTGTCTTTTACGACCAAAAGAAACAGGGCCAAAATGGCTTAAAAGAATACGGTTTTCATTTAAACCTACCACACTACATCTTTAAAAAACCAATAATTTTATATACTTTGGCAGGCTCAAATTCTACTCAAGAAGTTAACCGGTGTATCGTTTACTTGCCTATCTGAAGTTTCTGCTATCGTCTACCAACCAGCATGGAGTACATTCTCCTTTTGTGTACAACTTCATTACCAAATCTTTATACCAGAAAAGAAACAAAAAATGCACCATTACCGAAGATGTATTATTTAAAAGCATCTCTTATTTTAAATACAAAAAGATAGGTTTAGTACCTCTAAACAATTCTTTAAAGTCTACCCTAAACTCAAAATTCGACTATCTGGAATACGGCAGCACACCCTACGATATTATTTACGTAAATTCGAAAAAAGAACTTTTTGGCAATATTTTAAAGCAAACTTATCATAATAATAGCGCCCTGTTGTTCGAAGGTATTCACAGTTCAAAAGAACGCACCCAACAGTGGGAATCCATCAAAGAACTCCCTGAAGTCACTGTTAGTATAGACCTATTTTATTGTGGTTTGATTTTTTTTAGAAGAGAGCAGGCGAAACAACATTTTAAGATACGGATATAAACCCCTAAATTTATAATATAAGCTCTTAATTATGGACAACACTATTTACATAGTTTTAGGTGTCGTATTTGCCATATACCTGGCAATCACCATTATTAACCGAAAAAAATCCAAAGAAAGGAAATCGAGAAAATTTATGGATAATTACAAAAGAAACGATTCTAACAAATAACCTCTTTATCCATTTCTAGAAATCAATCCATTGTTATCAATGAAAATATACACCAAAACAGGAGACAAGGGAACTACGGCACTTTTTGGTGGCACCAGGGTACCTAAACATCATATTCGCATAGAAAGTTACGGCACCTTGGATGAACTGAATTCGTGGTTGGGGCTCATTGGTGATCAACATATCGATGCTTTAAGCAAAAAACAACTTATTGCGATACAAAAAAAACTTTTTACCATTGGTGCTATCTTGGCAACCGCACCCGAAAAGAGTATCTTAAAAAATGGAAATGAACGTCTTAACATCGACAAAATAAACGATGATGATATTGCCTTTTTAGAAAAGGCCATTGATATTATGGATAACGAACTACCGCCAATGACACATTTTATTCTTCCGGGCGGCCACACAACAGTGTCATACTGTCATATTGCACGTACCGTTTGTAGGCGAGCTGAAAGAATGGCGGTATTGCTATACGAAAATGAACCATTTGACGACAGGGTGCTCTCGTACCTGAACAGGTTGTCCGATTATCTTTTTGTATTGGCACGAAAATTGTCGAAAAATTTATCAGTCGAGGAAATCAAATGGATTCCTGACAAAAAAAGCTAATAATTTCATATTTTAAGCGTTATGAACTTATCAATGCAAAAAAAATGTTGATAACTATGCTGAAATAAACAGAAATTATCTTGGCTATTTATATTTAAAAATTATTTTTGCAAAAAATTTAAAATCAAACTATTACCATGTATTGGACATTAGAACTAGCGTCTTATTTAAGTGATGCACCTTGGCCGGCAAGTAAAGATGAGTTAATAGATTACTCTATCAGAACCGGTGCGCCTTTAGAGGTTGTAGAGAACTTACAATCCATGGAGGAAGAAGGTGGTGAAATCTATGAGTCTATCGAAGAGATTTGGCCAGACTACCCAACCGAAGAAGATTACCTCTGGAATGAGGACGAATATTAATATTTGATATCATAAATAACTACTAAAAAGTCTCCTCGGAGGCTTTTTTTTTATGTAATTTTGACAGTCTTAAAAGGAAATTTTGGCTTAGGGCCATACTGGAACACCTTTTGTTTAACTGAAGTGCCGGTGTCAATTATCGGCTAAAAACAATTTATTGAAAAACACATTGAATCTTAGGTTTCGCAAATTTTCAATGTAAACTACAAATACATATGAATTTTATTAATTCCATACTAAAGGCATTCGTTGGTGATAAGTCAAAAAAAGATGTAAAAGAATTACAGCCTATAGTAAATCAGATAAAGTCGTTCGAATCTGAGTTCGAAAAATTAAGCTTGGATGAACTCAGAAACAAAACCATTGTTTTTAAACAGACCATAAAAGATTCTTACAAGAACGTTTCCGAACAAATCGCTGCTCTTGAAAAAGAGGTCAAAGAATCTACCGACATTGATAAAAATGAGGATATCTATGCCGAAATAGATAAACTTAAAGAAGAAGCCTATAAAATATCGGAAGATACCTTAAACAAGATTCTTCCAGAAGCATTTGCCGTAGTCAAAGAGACGGCAAAGCGTTTTGCCAACAATGAAGCTTTGACCGTAACCGCGACGGAAAATGACAGAAAATTATCCGGAGAGAAAGAATATGTTACCCTAGACGGGGATAAGGCCATCTGGAAAAATTCATGGAATGCTGCCGGTAAAGAAGTTACATGGGATATGGTGCATTACGATGTTCAGTTGATCGGGGGTATTGCATTACACCAAGGTAAAATTGCAGAAATGCAAACAGGTGAAGGTAAGACCTTAGTGGCCACTTTACCGTTATACCTAAATGCACTTACCGGAAATGGTGCCCACCTTGTAACCGTCAACGACTACCTGGCAAAAAGGGATAGCGCCTGGATGGCCCCAATATTCGAATTCCACGGTTTGTCGGTAGATTGTATAGATCACCACAAACCAAACTCTGAAGGTAGAAGGGCCGCTTACAATGCGGATATTACCTATGGTACCAATAACGAATTTGGTTTCGACTACCTAAGGGACAACATGGCACATACCCCAAAAGATTTAGTACAACGGCCACATAACTACGCCATTGTCGATGAGGTGGATTCTGTATTGATAGACGATGCGCGAACACCATTGATTATCTCGGGACCAGTACCGGAAGGTGATAGGCATGAGTTTAACGAGCTAAAACCGAAGGTCAGTGAAATAGTTCAGAAACAGAGACAACATTTAACAGGCGTATTGGCAGAAGCCAAAAAGTTAATAGCCGAAGGTGACACCAAAGAAGGAGGTTTTCTTTTATTAAGGGTTTACAGAGGTTTACCCAAAAACAAGGCATTGATCAAGTTCTTAAGTGAAGAAGGAGTAAAACAACTACTTCAGAAAACCGAGAATTTCTACATGCAAGACAACAACCGGGAGATGCCAAAGGTAGACGAGGATCTGTTGTTTGTTATCGATGAAAAAAACAACCAGATAGAGTTGACCGATAAAGGTGTAAACTATATCTCAGGCGCAGAGGACAAAGATTTCTTTGTAATGCCAGATATCGGTGCAGAAATTGCCAAGATCGAAGAGCAAAACCTTGATATTGAAAAAGAAGCTGAACTGAAAGAAGAGCTTTTTAAAGATTTCACCGTAAAAAGCGAACGTATTCATACAATGAGTCAATTACTTAAGGCATATACGCTTTTTGAAAAAGACGTTGAATATGTTGTTATGGACAATAAGGTAATGATCGTTGACGAGCAGACCGGTCGTATTATGGATGGTCGTAGATATTCAGATGGTCTTCACCAAGCCATTGAGGCCAAAGAGAACGTTAAGATCGAAGCATTAACGCAAACCTTTGCTACCGTTACTTTACAGAACTACTTTAGAATGTACCGCAAATTGGCAGGTATGACAGGTACGGCCGTAACCGAAGCTGGGGAATTTTGGGAAATCTACAAGCTAGATGTTATGGAGATTCCGACAAATAGACCGATTGCTCGTGATGACCGTAACGATTTGATATATAAGACCAAAAGGGAAAAATACAATGCCATTATAGAGGAAGTTACCCAATTGAGCAAAGCAGGAAGACCGGTATTGATCGGTACCACTTCGGTAGAAATTTCAGAATTGCTCTCAAAACTTTTAAGCGTACGTAAAGTACCCCACAACGTGTTAAACGCCAAACTACACAAAAAAGAAGCGGACGTTGTGGCAGAGGCCGGTAAACCGGGCGTAGTTACCATCGCCACCAACATGGCAGGTAGGGGTACCGATATTAAACTTTCTGAAGAAGTAAAAAAAGCTGGAGGTTTGGCCATTATAGGTACCGAGCGCCACGACTCTAGACGTGTAGACAGACAGCTACGAGGACGTTCGGGTCGTCAAGGAGATCCAGGAAGCTCTCAATTCTATGTTTCATTAGAAGACAACCTAATGCGTTTGTTCGGATCGGACAGAGTTGCCAAGATGATGGACAAAATGGGATTGGAAGATGGTGAGGTCATTCAACATAGTATGATGACCAAATCTATAGAAAGAGCCCAGAAAAAAGTAGAGGAAAACAACTTTGGTGTTCGTAAGCGTCTATTGGAATATGACGATGTAATGAACGCCCAACGTGAGGTCGTATACAAAAGAAGAAGACATGCCTTACAAGGTGACCGTTTAAAAGTAGATATTGCCAATATGGTCTATGACACTTGTGAAGTGATCGTAGAGGGCAACAAAGCGGCCAACGATTATAAAAATTTCGAATTTGAGCTAATCAAATATTTTTCGATGACCTCGCCTATAAGCGAAGATGAATTCGGAAAAATGAGCGCACAAGAAATTACCGGAAAGGTCTATAAAGCCGGATACGAACATTACAAAGAAAAAATGGAGCGTAATGCCGCAGCCGCTTTTCCAGTAATAAAACAAGTATACGAAGACAATGCCAACAACTTTGAACGTATTGTTGTGCCGTTTACCGACGGAGTTAAAACACTAAACGTTGTTACCAACTTACAAGAAGCGTATGAAAGTGATGGTAAACAATTGGTCACTGATTTTGAAAAGAATATTTCTCTTGCCATTATAGACGATTCTTGGAAAACCCATTTGAGAAAAATGGATGAACTAAAGCAATCGGTGCAATTGGCTGTTCACGAACAAAAAGACCCCTTGTTGATCTATAAATTTGAAGCCTTTGAACTATTTAAATCAATGATAGAGAAGGTAAACAAAGAAATAGTTTCCTTTCTTTTCAAAGGAGAACTTCCTTCTGGAAACCCCAATGATATAAGGGAGGCTAGAAATGTTCAACAAAAAAGGGAAAAAACACAAACTTCAAAAGAAGAGATTCCTAACAGCGATGAACTAGCCGCACAGAACAGGGCCGCAGGACAAACACAAAGACAACGCCCCGCCGTTACCGAAACAATTACTAGGGAACAACCTAAAATTGGTAGAAACGAACGGGTAACCATAAAAAATGTAATGTCCGGAGAAAGCAAAGTTGTTAAATACAAGCAAGCGGAGCCTCTCATAGCTAAAGGCGAATGGGTCATTACCCAAGATTAGGTTACAGTTTCAATTACAATAAAAAAAGACACTCTTTAGTGTCTTTTTTTTATTATACACCTGTTAATGGTTCTAAACATAGAATATGTAATATTACCGAATAGGGTGATTTACAAATTTTATATATCTTTAAAAAGAACCTATAACGAGACACAATGAAAAATTCAATAGAAAATCATAATTCGACCCTTGGTACGAGGACGACCCATTCCAAAAAATCCTTATATATCCTTTGTTACAAAAAAGTAAAAAAGCGATAGGTTTCATCGCTTTTTAATGTTAGCAAAAAAAATGACCGACCCAAAAACTACCCGGTCATACTTATAATATGTATTAAAACTAATTAAACTCGATAAAAATCAAGAGTTTATAGACGTACGTACAAAAGAAGTTATATATAGGATACCAAAAATAAGGTAAACCAAAAAATCTTAGTATTATGTTAAAAACATAACTAGATTTACACCCAAAATACGCGTTTACCGGTTACTAAACTGAAACTATGCCAGATTCTCTAATAGAACAAGAACGTCTTAGAAATAAAATTAAGTTAGTTCTAAAAGTAAATTATGTCACCAGTGCCATTTCAATTACTTTTGGATTAGTTTGTTTCTTTCTACTCGACATAAAGGAGATAATCCCCTACGTACTGGTGCTTTTCGGGTTGTTGAATTTCGTCAACATCCTAGTCTTTAAACAAAAAAAGAACCTTACCCTTACGTATAACATTTCTTCCTTTCTTGCATTAATAAGTGCCCTGATAATCACTTTGTACAGTGGTGGCATCAATAGCCCTTTTATATTTATGTTGGCCATAATAGTATTTGCGGCCTACCTTAATACCCAAAGAAACGGACAAGTCTATTTAAACTTTATTTTTGTCCTGGTACTTCTCATTTTCACCCAAAGTTTTCCTGAATTAAGTTTTACGGAAAACGTTATCCCAACAGAATCTAGAAACATTTTCAGTTTAATATCCATTCTGTTCTCGTTGTACTTGTTGGGCAACATTTTTGGTAAAGTATTATTAAAGACCCACAACTCTCTCTATACTTCAAAAAAGGAATTGACCATACAGATGTATGAAAAAGAGATGTTATTGAAAGAAGTGCACCATAGGGTAAAGAACAATCTGCAAACCGTTTCTAGCTTACTTAGTCTACAAAGCAGAAGTGTCTCTGAAAGAAAAATGAAAGATTTACTTAAAAGCACTCAAAACAGGGTTATTTCTATGGCAATGGTTCACGAAATGCTCTATATGAGAAAAGATATTAGCCAAATAGAATATAAATCCTATGTTCAAGAATTAAGTGAATATTTAATACGATCTATAAAAGGATTGGACAGTAAAGTTAATCTGAAGATAGATATTCCAGATATTAAATTAGGGATAGATACGGCAATACCTTTGGGCCTACTTATTAACGAAGCGGTTACAAATGCCTTAAAATATGGATTTACGGATGATGAAGAAGGAGAAATCTATATTGCCCTAAAACAAGAGTTGGACAAACAATACATTCTTAACATTGGTGACAATGGTATTGGTTTTCCAGACACCATAAATTATAAAAACACTAAATCGTTGGGGCTAAAATTAATTTATAACCTTACCAGACAGTTAAAAGGCACTATTCAAAAAGATAATAGTAAGAAAGGAACAAACTACATCATTAAATTTCAAGAAGTAAAACAGCAACTATCCCCTGTTGCATAAATTTGATATAGTCCTTAACACCTCACCACCCCACAAAAATCTTTAACGATCCATTTAAGAATCGTTACAAGCTGTTACCGTAAGACATTTTGGCATATCGCCCCATATCATTATGGTACATAAAAAACAGTTTATAGACCCTTAGAACTTTCTTCGATCAACAGGAACCTTTATAGGTTTAAGACTTCCCTTAGATTTAGGGAACATCAATAAATGTGAAACAACTAAAACAACGGGTATTACAGTAATAAATAATAACATAGCTTTTTGTTTTAATAAAGTGCTTAATTACACTCTACAATAGTATTACAAAGGTTATGCCAATTTTGGCCTATCCTTTTTTGTTGTGAAGAACAAGGCCTTTTTTACCCTTGAATTCTTATAACGATATAACCTAGCTACACTATTGGTATCGATACTTTCTTTATGACCAAAGTTTTCAACCTTTATGGTTTCTGTCATTTGTACCACACCTGTTGTAGATACATCAACTTTGTTTTCAACATGTGTACTTTGTGCGAAAGAAATAGCACTGAAAAAAAGAGTTAAAGACAAGGTTAAAATAGCTTTCATAACATTGATTTGGGTTATATAAAGCTAACTTCAGATGCCGAAAAGTATCGTTACGTATCGTTTAAATACAAGGTTTTTCGATAACAAAACAAAGGTTGGATAAAGGGTTTAAAATTATCGATGAATGTTTTGGGCGCCTCAATCAACACACCGAAAAAATAGGTAGATAATCGGTAGTTTTTCCCTTTTAAAAAGGACCGCCCCCTCTTTTAAACATGAGATATGTACTTGATAAATGTATTAGTTAACCTCTTTTCTCAACACTTGTAAAGGAGGACTTTTAAGAACACTAATATTGTTGGACAACCCAATCAACAAGACCAATAACGCTATACCCGGAAGCACAACAAAAAACGGGACCAATGAAGGCACAAATGGAGTTTCAAAAACAAAGTACGCCAACAACTGACTGCTGATCAAAGAAAGTAAAATCCCCATTCCAGCACCTAACAACCCCAGATACAGATACTCTAGAGCGGCCATCTTCAATATCTGATTGCTCTTAGCTCCGATAGTCCTGAGAAGAACACTCTCCCGCACCCGTTGATATCTACTGTTTCGAACAGAGCCTATCAAAACAATTATTCCTGTTAAGATGCTGAAAAAGGCCATAAATGTGACCACCCATGATATCTTATCCAAAATACCTTCGATCAAGGTAAGTACTTGTCTTAAATCCAAGATAGAGACATTCGGAAACTTTGCCACCAATTCACGTTGAAGGTTGGCGGACGACGACTTATCGGGAGCATTGGTGGTCAATACATGAAATTGTGGCGCACTCTCTAAAACCCCGGTCGGAAATACCACAGAAAAATTCATCTGCATTCTTCCCCAATCAACTTCTCTAATACTTCCTACTATCGTCTTCATCAACATACCCTGTACATTGAAAACTAGGGTATCACCGACCACGACCTGAGCATCCCTAGCCACGTTATCGGATAACGAAACAGGAACCGGCCTGCCAGGAAGCACTTTTGCGTTCAGGTCTCCAAAAATCAATTTTTCAGACCCGATCAAAGAATCACGGTAGGTTACCCTAAACTCATGGTTCAATATCCATTTGTTTATTGTTGTAGTCGAATCTAAACGTATGGCGTTTACACTTCTATCCTTAATCCGATCCAAACGCATGGTAATGATCGGAATGTTGTCTATAATAGGTAGGTTCTTTGCCTCTATTGCCTTGATCATGTCTTCTTTTTGTCCATTTTGGACGTCGAACATAATCAGGTTAGGACTTTTTTCATTAGTCTCCAATGAAGTTTTTGCCAATAAAAAATCTTTGGTAAAATAGAGCGTTCCTATCAAGAACGTTCCAATACCGATCGCAAGGATCAATACGGCGGTCTGGTTGTTGGGCCTATAAAGATTAAGAAGACTTTGTCTTGCAATAAAGCTCCAAGATTTGGGAAAATAACGTTTTACCAATCGCATGAACAATTGTGACATGCCCCATAAAATGGTAAAAGTCACCAGTATACCTACAACAAAACTAAACGCATATTTAAAATTGTCCAGTAACCAATATGCGAACAAAAACACAAAGAGTACAATGGCCAAGAGTACGTAAATTTGAGCTTTTCTAGATTTGTTTCCGACATTCTCTTGCACCCTTAACACTTGTAATGGTGATACAAACCATGTGTTCAACAACGGTGATAACGCAAAAAGAACAGACATTAATACACCCAAGACCAACCCTACGACGATTGCTTGATAAGAGGTAGAGATTTGAACCTGAAAAGGTAAAAACTCTTGTAAGATCAAGGGAAAGGATTCTTGTAAAAGTAGCCCGATCGTTGTTCCTACGATGCCTCCCAATAACCCCATTCCAGCTATTTGTATCAAGAAAATAAGAAATGTTTGTTTTCTGGTAGCCCCCAAGCATTTTAGAACCGCGACCGCCTTTAGTTTTTCCTTTATATAAATATGCACGGAGCTCGCAATACCTACACAACCCAACAACAAGGCTATAAAAGCGACCAAATTTAAAAATCGCCCCACATTATCGTATCTTCTCCCTAGTCGCTGACTGGTAGAGGTATGTGTATCTAGATCGGCATTTTGTTCATCCAACAAGGGGTCTATTTCCTTATCCAATTTTTGAAGATCAACATCGGGGGCCTTAAAATAATAGGCATAATCCAATCTACTTCCTTTCTGCAACAACCCACTAGACGCCATAAAACCATAGGGAACCATAACCGGAGGTGCGACCGAGGTTCCTATTCCAGTACTTCCGGGCGCCGTGATCAACGAGCCAATTATAGGAAAGGTTTTATTACCAAGCTTTACACTGTCACCTACCTCTAAATTAAACTGGAGCATTACAGTTGCATCTACCAGAGCACCGGATTCGGCTTGGTATCTTACTGCTGCATCGGTCGGTTCTGTCTCTAATTCCCCGTAAAAAGGAAAATCACCTTCCACTCCCCTAACCTGTACTAATTTAGTAGCTCCGGTTTTGGAGAATGCCGCCATAGAGGCAAACTTCACCTCCATGGCATCCGCACCGCCAAGTGAATCCATTATAGACAGCACCCGCTCATTGGCCGGCTCATTACTGTCTATTAAAAAGTCGGCACCCATTAATGCCTTTGACTGATTTCCAATGTTGTCTTTCAAATTTTCACTGAAAGATTGAATGGAGACTACGGCTGCAATTCCCAAAACAATCGATGCCATGAACAATAGCAATCTTTTGCCGCTTGCCTTGCCATCTCGCCATGCCATTTTAAGCAACCAGCCAAAAGGAGTTTTTGAAGTATATCTTAAATCGCTCAAACTAAAGTTTCAGATTGGTTACCAACAATTTTTCCGCCCTTTAGTTTAATCACCCGTTGGGTCAACCGGGCCAAATCCAGATCATGGGTAACAATGACCAAGGTTGTCCCCATTTCTTTATTTAATTGAAATAATAATTTTATTACTTTCTCACCTGTTTCCTCGTCCAGGTTTCCTGTAGGTTCATCTGCAAACAATATGGAGGGCTTGGTAGAAAAGGCCCTGGCCAAGGCCACACGCTGTTGCTCACCGCCCGATAATTGTGAAGGATAGTGGTCGATCCTATCAACAAGACCTACTTTCTCCAACAAATCCTTTGCTTCTTTGGCGGCGTCAGGTGCACCCTGCAACTCCAACGGAACGCTCACATTCTCTAAAGCCGTCAAAGTAGGCAACAACTGAAAATTTTGAAAAATAAACCCGACCTTTTTATTGCGCAACAAAGCCCGCTGGTCTTCATTAAGGGTATTGAGTTCTGTACCGCATAACTCTATGGTGCCCTCATCTAACTGGTCCAAACCCGCACACAGCCCCAACAAGGTTGTTTTTCCACTTCCGGACGGCCCTACGATGGCAAAAGTTTCCCCTTCTTCTATATCAAAGGTGATTCCGTCCAAAACAGTTAAATCCTTGGTACCGCTTCGATAAGTTTTCCTTAGGTTCTTTACGTTTAATATCTTTGTCATAACTCATTTAGTACAAGCTAACAAAATAACTAAATGATTTTGGTTTTAAGAAGGATACACTATGTACAAACTATTAAAGTTTAGTTATTTTTTTCTCGTTTTATTGCTTATTGGCTGTGGAGAAAGTAAAAAACAAAGGCAAACCGATACTACTACTGAATCTATAGTACCGGAAAACAAGGAAGAAAAAGAGACTGAAAGCAAGGTTATCCTATTCTTCGGCAATAGCCTTACCGCTGCTTATGGTCTGGAAACAGAAGATGGGTTTCCGCATAGAATACAGCTTCGTTTAGATTCTTTAGGTTTAGATTATAAGGTGATCAATTCTGGTCTAAGTGGAGAAACTACCTCGGGCGGACTGAACAGATTGGACTGGGTCTTAAACCAAAAAATAGACATATTTGTCCTGGAACTCGGGGCCAATGACGGCCTACGGGGTATACCGTTATCAGAAACCAAAGAAAACCTTCAGAAAATTATAGACAGGGTAAGAGAAAAAAATAGCGAAACCACCATTCTTTTGGCCGGAATGCAGATTCCCCCCAACATGGGCCAAGACTATACCACCGAATTCAAAACTATGTTTCCGGACCTAGCAAAGAAAAACGATGTTTTGCTTATTCCATTCCTTTTAGAAAATGTTGCCGGAATACCTGAATTGAACTTAGAGGACGGTATTCATCCTACAGCGGAAGGACAAAAAATTGTCGCCAACAATGTATGGAAAGTGTTAGAACCTGTTGTTTCCTCAAAATAAAGTAGAAACAATATCGGTTTAAGCCAATCTAGGCCTTCTTTTTCTCGACTTAAAGGACAATGCCCTTTTTACCCTAGAATGCTTTGACATATATACACCTGTAACCGACGGGATGCTTTTGCCCAAGTTAGTTTGGACCATGGTTTCAGTAATTGGCATTGAAAAAGCTTCCACTTTTGATTCAACATCATTTTTCTGAGCCTGGGCAAAAACTCCCATGCAGGTAACAAGCATAAAAATAAAAGTAAGAGTAGGTTTCATTAGTAGATTAATTTGGTGAATATATAACTCTCGCTTATTGAATTTTAAATTCCAGTTTCGACAAACGGTATAAATTTACCGACCAAATACATTTTTTTCGACCAATAACACCATTCCTACAAAAGTTTTCCTACAAAAACGATTTTACTT
The DNA here is from genome assembly GCF_018100785.1 of Maribacter sp. MMG018. GTDB lineage: Bacteria > Bacteroidota > Bacteroidia > Flavobacteriales > Flavobacteriaceae > Maribacter. The sequence goes on from NZ_JAGJEC010000009.1 coordinate 12,299, forward strand.
CATCGATGATTTCGTACACTTTATCGATATATTGAGTTGATTCCTACAAAAAGAGACCTATCTAACGATCACTTACATACGAACTTCAAACATCGTATAACTAAATGACTTCACTAACAAAAACATCTTATACAACAAATAATAGGCTACCAACTTTAGATGATGTACGTAGATATCTATTATGATAAGAGGTCATTAAATAATTTTGTTCAGATTAATAATAAAATAATATCAAAATATTTATGAAATCAATTAAGCCATTTTGGCCCTGTTTCTTTTGGTCGTAAAAGACAG